>NZ_AWFI01000021.1 GCF_000682775.1 Hyphomonas sp. L-53-1-40 | reverse complement strand
GACCTGCCTAGGCGCGCATCGGACCGTCGCCCCAACCCGCACCATCCTGACCCTGCCCCCCACAACCAGAACGGTACCTGATCCGGCTCCCGCGACGACAGGCCCGCAGTATGCGGCCGGACGTTATCAGATGGATTGGATCCGCTCGTAGGGCGGGTCACGACCCGCCATGCCGCAAGACCGGGTGGCGGGTTACGCTTCGCTAACCCGCCCTACGGCATCGCGGAGCGATGTTTTGCTGTACCAATTGGTAAAAGTCACGCGCACCAGCCAAAACACCATCAGTGCCGGAACGGCGACAATCGGGGCGGTGAGGAAGAATGGTGTCCGCAGGACTTCCGGCAGTACGTCATTGTTACCGAGAAAGAAAATCGTCACTGCGATGAACAGAGACAGACACATCCGCCAGAGGTGGCGCGCAATCCGATGCTTGCCAGTGCAGCCGCCGCGCCGGATCACAGCAACATCCTGCGCCCCAAACAGCACCGCGAGAGCGGCCAGGATGAAGAAAGCGGCGGAGGGAACATCGTCCTGCAACGGAGCCCCGCGGATTGTTTCGGTGAGGCCCAATCCGAGTGCGGCTGCGCCCGCAAGCAGAATGAAAAGACAATTGGCAAGCTCAAATCGCCCTGTTTTGCCTTCGCGGCGCATGACTGTCACCCAGCCGCTGGAGAGCAGGTGGAAGGCCATCACGCTCAGGAAAAAAGTGAAGAGAATGGATCGCGTGACGCTGAAATAGAGGCCACTTGCGATCAGTAGGAGCATCGCGCCGAAGAACAGGTTTCCGGCTATCCGGTGCAGGCGCAGCCCCTTTGCGGCCGCCAACGCCCCTGCGCCCGAGATGACGGCCAGAGTGCCCATCAACAGATGCAGCAACCCAATGAGTGGAAGATCAGACATGTTGTTTCATCCAGATAATGTCGGGGACTCAGGCCGCTGAGGGCATCAGCTCGCGTGACTTGCGGGCCAGCATCACGACACCCACCCAAACAAACCAGACGATCTGGCTGAGTCCGAAAACGGCGTTGAGGGGTTCGAAATCGGGGTAGATCGTCACGATTCCGGCAAGCCCGATGAAAACGCCGAACAGGTTCAACGCTCTTGGCAAACCGCGACGCCGCAGTCCGGCTAGGCTGACCAGCGTGATCCAGACGCCGCCGACGAACTCGGTTCCCCCGCCCAAAACATTCTGCACAATGCCAACAGCAAGCCAGACCGTCGCGGCGCGTTCGGGATCAGTTTCAGCAAGGCGCGTGACACTGTCCGCGCCAAGGATGGAGAGCATGCCGCTGACCAGAACGATGGCGGCCCAGATGATGCCGACCGCCGTCGCGATTTGCATCACGCCTGGCGCATGCGCTTTCAGGCGATCATTGAGCGCGAGCACGAGCACGACAAGAAACAGGCCGGCCAGAACGTAGCTGACAAGCGTGGTCAGAAACAGCTGAAATGCATGATCTGCGGCGAAGGCCACGCTGCCGGAAGGTCCGGAATAGCCCGATGAGTCCAGCACGAAGATAAACATCGCAAAGCCGATGAGGTAACAGGCGGCCATAGCGATGGCAGAAAAGCCGCCAGCTTTCTGGAGTTCGGGGGACATATTCAGTCTCTTTCTTTTGTAATCCGTATGATCTCCAATTGTAGGATTTGCCTGCTGCCTGTCGTCCGTCCCCACAGGCGCGGACACTCAGAGCCACCTTCAGCATTTGAATGCCGGCCCGACTTCGCTAGGGATTGCTCAACCGGAGAAGAACAATTGCCCAATCTCGATGTCTTCGCCCTGATGATTGCCGCGCTCGGACAGATCGGTCTGTGCGCGACGATCCTGCTCGCACGTGCCGGGCAGAGTCAGGTTTACATGCCGCTCAGTGCTTTCTTCGTCGCGCTGGGGGTCGTGATCTTGGATCCAGCGGTCGCGGTGTTTGCGCCTGCCTTGAGGACGCAGGCAATCGCCCTGACCCTCCCGGCCTATTTGTTGCTCGGTCCGATGCTGTGGTTGTATATTGAGGGGCTGACAGCTTCCGTGCCGTGGCAATGGCAGCGGCGCCATCTCTGGCATTTCCTTCCAACTGCGCTGGGTCTGATCGTCGCCGGAATACTGATCGCGCTACCTCTCGATATCCGTGAGCAGATGCTGCTCACCGGCGAACTGCCACCGGGTCGACTTGTGGCAACAATCGTTCTCTCCGCCTTCGCTCTCATCCTGTTCTGGCCAGTACAAGCAGGCTGGTATGGTATTCGGGCGATCCGGCGCCTGCGCACCTACCGTCATGAACTCCGCAACTTGTTCGCCAGCAATGAGAGCCGTGAACTGTACTGGCTCAGTTGGCTCGTTCTTGTGCTTGGCGGCGTGTGGTTGTTGGCGTTTGCAGCAATCATTGCCGAAAATCTCTTCGGCCGGGTCATGATCGACCGTCGCGCGGGGGCCGTTATGGCCCTGCTGCTCACCTGGACCTTGGCGGTCTGGGGGTTGCGGCAGAAGCCAGGCTTCGAAGGGCGGTATCTCGGCGATGATTCAAATGAGGTCCCGGAAGAGGCCCCGGACAACACCCCCGGCCAGAAATACCAGCGCTCCGCCCTTGGCGAAGAGCAGTCCCTCCGGATTGCCGCAAAAATTGATTCCGCGATGAAAAACGAACAACTTTTCCTCGACCCCGCGCTCTCGTTGCACAAGCTGGCCCGCCACGTCGCGATTTCTCCGAGCTACATTTCGCAGACGCTGAATGAGACGATCGGGATGAGCTTTTTCGATTATGTGAACCAGATGCGGGTCGAATACGCGAAACCGCTCATCATTGAAGGTCAAGAAACCGTCCTGGCAATTTCTCTGCGTGCTGGCTTCAATTCGCGCTCGTCATTCTACAAGGCTTTCAAGCTGGAAACCGGCCAAACACCAATCGCATTTCGCAACGCCTACCAATCCCCACAAAAAGCAGTGCAAGTGCCAATTCAAGAGTAGCTTCAAATCGCTCCAATATGGACACTCACAAGTTAGCACCGAACGGCGACTCTTGGCGAGTTCCTGCCGGTCACCTAGTCAGTATCCAATGACCGCAATTGGACTCGTTGAACCAGCCGATTATTTAAACCGGACATCACTATACCCCCCTGCCTGCGCAGGGGTCATCGGGAGGAGAGGGGAGACTCCCTCCTCAAGCGTCACCCCCGATGGCCGCAGGCCATCCGGGGGCCCATCTCCGGAAGATGCCGCGGGAGAGGACGGGTATTGTTCGGGTCCAATCCCTCGCCCGAACCGCACATGACGCACTCGTGGAACCGTTCGGAGATGGGCCCCCAGACGCTACGCGTCGGGGGTGACGTCAGGAGGAGAGGAACGGCCCCTAACTCATCCACTTCAGCATCCGCGGCTCGATCGGGTTCGTGAAGTCCCGCCCCTCGGTCCGGCACTCCGTCCACTCACGTTTGAGGCGCTGGTACCATTTGGCCTGCACGTCGATGTCGTCGATCCACATCATGGCCTTCTGGTGGGCCATGCCCTGATTTTGCAGATCCACCATGTCGCCATCCTGGCGGAGGAACTTGCGGGCCATCGGCTTGGCAATCGGCACGGCGAGGTGGAGCAGCGGCGCGCCGGTCCACCAGGTGAACTGGGTGATCCGTGTACGTTTCGGAGCCTCAGGCGTCAGGCAGGTGAGCGTCAGCAGACGGGCCTTGTCATTGGAGATAATTTCCCAGCGATAGCCGGGCAACTGGAACCGGATCTCGGTTTCCACATCATCCCCGAACACCCAGCGATAGAGTTTCGAGTTCGAACTCGGCGCGTGACGGTCAATCGCCCAGCCGCGCTCGGTCGGGATGAAGGGCTTTTCCTTCAGCTTCAGGCCCACCGAGGGCGGACGCCACCACCATTGATTGTGCACGAAGGGCACATGGGCCGGGTCCATAAGGCCGACCACGGCATCATCCATATGGGTGTTGAACACGTCATGGATGACAAAGCCGGGCTTGTCCGGCAGTGGGCCGAATTCCGGCGGCGGCACGGCAGGGGGCGCAAGCTCACGGGGATTGTGGGCGACATAAAGATAGACCGCGCCATTGGCCTCATGCACCGGATAGCGGCGCACTTTCACCCTGGACGGGTCGTAGGGGCTGTCGTCGGTGAGGGACGGCATCAGCTTGCAGCCACCATCGGTGCCAAAGCGCCAGCCATGATACGGGCATTGCAACGTCCACTCGCCATCCGTCTCCAGCTGCTGGCCGGCCGAGAGCGGCACGAGGCGGTGGGGACAGATGTCGCGCAGGGCAAAGGGTTCGCCCTTGGGTGTGCGGCCGACGACGACGGGTTCGCCCAGCACCATGATGCGGTGCTGCTTGCCCGGGACCAGTTCGGTGGACGGCGCGGCCAGATACCAGCTGTCGGTGAGGTAGCCTTCGTCGGTAATGCCCTGTTTGGGCGCGGCGTGTTGTGTATCGGGCATGGGCGGGACCGGTCTTGTAACGATGGCCCCTGATTAGCGCATTTGGCGGGGGGTCACCAGTGCGCGGGCTGCGGCGGATATGGGGCGGAATATTGCCAGCGCGGCAATTGGCAATAAGGTGTCCCGCTTGATCTGGTTTTGACAGGGGAAATGGGCATGGCCGAGGCAGCGACCAATAAGGGATTCCTGGGATGGGTGGAGAAGACGGGCAACCGCCTGCCCGATCCGGTCTTCCTGTTTTTCTATCTGATCATCGCCCTGATGGCGATTTCACAGATCGCGGCCTGGACCAGTTTCAGCGCGCCGCACCCGACGCAGGTAACAGACGGCGGCACGCCGCTGGTCATTGAGTCGGCGAGCCTGTTCTCGGCCGAGAACATACAGCGCCTCTGGGTGGACATGCCGAAGACGTTCACGCACTTCCATCCGCTCGGCTATGTGCTGGTCGTGATGCTGGGCGCGGGCGTGGCAGAGCGCTCAGGGCTGTTTTCGAGCGCGATCCGGGCGGCGGTGCGCAATGCGCCGAAATTCTTGCTGACGCCGCTGGTCGCGCTGGTGGCGATGCTGTCGAACCATGCCGCCGATGCGGGCTATGTGGTGATGATCCCGCTGGCAGGCATCCTGTTTGCCTCGGCCGGGCGCCACCCGCTGGCCGGGATCGCCGCGGCCTTTGCGGGCGTCTCGGGCGGGTTTTCCGCCAACATCTCCCCCGGCCAGCTGGACGCGCTGTTGTTCGGCATCACCGAGGCCGCTTATGGCGCGAGCAATATCGATGCGGGCTGGACGATGAACATTGCCGGCAATGCGTATTTCATCATCGCGCTGCTGCTGATCTACCTGCCGGTCATCTGGTTTGTGACTGACAAGGTCATCGAACCGCGCCTTGGCAAATGGGTCCCCTCCCCTGAGGCCGCTGTGCAGGCAGGCGATGAGGACAAGCCGCTCACCGCCGAGCAGCAAAAGGGCCTGCGCATGGCGGGACTGGCTGTGCTGGGTGTCTGCGCACTGTGGGCATTCATGACGTTCGGGCCGGGTACGCCGCTGCTGGCAGATGGACCGGGCACAGATGGCGACCCGTGGTACCAGAAGGCCGGGCCGTTCTTCCGGTCGCTGGTCGCGGGTTTCCTCATCCTGTTCCTGGCGGCAGGCTGGGCCTATGGCGCGGCGGCCAATACGATCAACAATCACCGCGATCTCGTGAACATGATGACCGAGGCGATGAAGGATCTGGGCTATTACCTCGTCCTCGCCTTCGCGGCGGCGCATTTCGTGGCGATGTTCGGCTGGTCCAATCTCGGACTGATCTCGGCGGTGCATGGCGCGGACGCAATCCAGAATAGCGGATTGCCGCTGCCGATCGTGCTGGGCCTGATCGTCTTGTTCTCGGCGCTGCTGAATCTTTTCGTCGGCTCGGCCAGCGCGAAATGGGCATTGTTGGCGCCTGTGCTGGTGCCGATGCTGATGCTGTTGGGTATCAGCCCGGAAGGCGCCACAGCGGCCTATCGCGTAGGCGATGGCGCGACGAACATCATCACACCGCTGATGGTCTACTTCCCGCTGATCCTGGTCTTCGCGCGTCGCTGGCAAAGTGATTTCGGCCTTGGCAGCCTGACCGCAATGATGATTCCCTATTCGGTCTGGATGCTGATCACGGGCGTTGTGCTGATGATGGGCTGGATCTTCCTTGGCATGGATTTTGGCCCCGGCGCCCCGGCGCATATCACCGTACCCGGCGCGGCGGGATAGCGCGCACGGCAAACCCGGCCTGGCAGCGCCAGACCGGGCTCCCACCCCGTGGAGGCCAGCCGGAGTTACAAGTCAGCCAGCCCGCCTTGGGGGGTGGAATCAGGCCGCTTCGCGGTTCACTTCGCCTTCGGCCAGCTGTGACATCTCGCGATCACCCGAATAGGTGTTGTCGAGACAGGTCTGGAGCTGTTCGGCGTCGTCCTTGAGGCCAAGGCGACGGGCAAAGGCCAGCACGGTGCCGTAGCCGGCAAGGGCGTAGTGGGTCATGCGCTGGTATTGCGAGATGATAGAGGCATCGCGGACATCCTTGTCCTCGATCTCGGCATCAATGGCGTGGGCTTTCGCTTCTTTGACGAGGCCTTCCATGCCCTGACAGAATTCGCCGCGCGGGTCGGCCTTGTGCTTGCGGATCAGGCCTTCGACGGCGTTGATCCCGTCCTCAATGCCGCTGACGCCGCGCTTGAGCGCATCCTGCAGCTTCGGATTATGGGCCTTTCCAGCGAGCTTCTCAGTCACCTTGAGGGATTGGCGATTGGCGCTGTAGAGGTCTTGCAGCTGGTCAATATAGAGGTCTTCGAGCGTCTGGATGCTCATGGGAAAATCCTTCCTGAGTGCGTGTTTGTGTGACGCAGAATCAATGGAAGGCACGTCGACTTGTTCCGGAGTTTCCTGATTTTAATGGAAATCCGCGACATTCTGCACCTCAGGGCGCCAGAACCGGCCCCCGCCTGAACGAGAACGCTTCCCGCGAGGCCAAAGCGCGGTTAAGTTTTGCGTATTGATTAGAAACTCTTCAGTTATATCTTTCTCTCCTCGCCTAAGTAGTTTAATAAGTTCGACAATGGAGCGCCACATGATTTCTGAAAAAGACCTGTAGAGACAGCCTATGGGGGGCTGGGTTCGCGATGTCGGATTTTTTGCCGCTCGATCGGTCATGCAAGCATTGCTAGTCTGCGGCGTGTGGTATTTGGTATTTAAGCCCAATCTCTCATCGTTTTTCCAAACCACTATAACGCCCTTAGGTCACATCAACGGGCTACTGGCTACTGGCGCAATGCTTTGGATAGTTGAGGATTTATTTTACTCTAGGTCAAAGGTGTACGCACGTTACGGTTTGCTGGAGCCGCCGCTACGACATTCGATGAGATTTCTAAGACTCATCGTGCTGGTAGCTTCTTGCATAATATCTCTTGCTATCGTTCTCAAAATGCATCTTTCGCTGGGCCCCAGAGAGGAAAGTTGGAGATTTTGGTCCTCTATAGGCTTGGTGGCATCCGCAAGCGTTGCGGCTCTAGGGTGGCTCGTCACAAACTTTCAGAACCAAACCGCGCACCGGATTGCAGAAACTGAGGGTGCTTTGAGAGATATGCTGCTTGACCCCCATGTCTTGCTCATTCGCCGCCAAGCTACGTTAGTCAATAGCTATTGGACTGAAAATAGAGGTTTTGAAAAACCCATCCATCCCTCATTACTGGAAATGAATTTTCTCAAGATGGTTGCGACAGAAAACTCGCAGCTGCCTGTGAGGGACATCACAGATCGCATCAAGTTCGACAGACGCAGTATCGAAATTATTTGGGAGTATCTCAACATCATGGAGCGGCTCGCAATCGGCGTTCGATCAGGCCGTTTGGACTTCCGCTATACCTATGATGCCGTGGTAGATATTGTCCGCGGAACAATGACGAAATGGGGAAAAGTCATCGAAGATGAGGTCAACGCAAAAGGCGCACATCATCGTGGTAAGGAGTGCAACGTACCAGATGATGGAAAAACAAACTTCGAAAACTTTATTTGGTTAGCATATCAGTTTGAGCGAGCTTACTGCCATAAAACAAAAGACAAGAAATTTTGGCAACGCGAGCGACGCATTCTTATGCTTTTAAACAAGCAACGGTTTTAAGCCACAAGCAGTAGCTTATTCCAGCTTTTAGCAGTGATAGAGTGCTTCCCGCGAGGCCAAAGCGCGGTTATATCCCGGCCATGATCTCACGTGACAAAATCCGCAATTTTTCCATCATCGCCCATATCGACCATGGCAAGTCGACGCTGGCGGATCGCCTGATCCAGCATTGCGGCGGCCTGACCGAACGCGAAATGAAGGAGCAGGTGCTCGACTCGATGGATATCGAGAAAGAGCGCGGCATCACCATCAAGGCCCAGACCGTGCGCCTGACCTATGAGGCGCAGGACGGCGAGACCTATGTTCTGAACCTGATGGACACGCCGGGCCATGTCGACTTTGCCTATGAAGTCAGCCGCTGCCTGGCCGCGTGTGAAGGCTCGCTACTGGTCGTTGATGCCTCGCAGGGCGTTGAGGCGCAGACGCTGGCAAACGTCTATCAGGCCATTGACCAAAACCATGAGATCGTGCCGGTTCTGAACAAGGTCGACCTGCCAGCTGCTGACGTCGAGCGCGTGAAGGCCCAGATCGAGGACGTGATCGGACTTGATGCCTCTGACGCCATCGAGACCTCGGCCAAGACCGGTCTCGGCATTTCAGAAACGCTGGAAGCCATTGTCCAGCGCCTGCCTGCTCCAAAGACGGGCGAAGTCGACGCGCCGCTGAAGGCTGCGCTGGTGGACGCCTATTACGACCCTTATCTCGGCGTGGTCGTCATCGTGCGCATTCATGATGGCGTGCTGAAGAAGAAGCAGAAGATCAAGATGATGCGCACCGGCGGCGTCTATGAAATTGACAAGGTCGGCACGTTCAATCCAAAACTCACCGACGTTGAGGCGCTTGGGCCGGGCGAAGTCGGCTACTTCGTGGCTTCGATCAAGGAAGTCGGCGAAACGGCCGTGGGTGATACGATCACGGAAGACAAGCGACCCTGTGACAAGGCCCTGCCCGGCTATAAGGAAGTCCAGCCGGTCGTGTTCTGCGGCCTGTTTCCGATGGATGCGGGCGACTTTGACGATTTGCGCGCGGCGATGGGCAAGCTGCGCCTGAATGATGCAAGCTTTACGTGGGAGATGGAAACCTCCGCCGCGCTCGGCATGGGCTTCCGCTGCGGCTTTCTCGGCCTGCTGCATCTCGAAATCATTCAGGAACGCCTCAGCCGCGAGTTCGACCTCGACCTGATCGCGACCGCGCCGAGCGTTGTCTATGAAATGACGATGACGGACGGATCGGAAATCGAACTCCACAATCCGGCAGACATGCCCGATGTCGTGCGCGTTGCCGAAATCCGCGAGCCGTGGATCAATGCGACGATCTATACGCCGGACGAATATCTTGGCGGCATCCTGAAGCTATGCCAGGATCGGCGCGGTATCCAGACCGAACTGTCCTATGTTGGCGGACGGGCGATGGTGAAATACGAACTGCCGCTCAACGAGGTCGTGTTCGATTTCTATGACCGCCTGAAATCGATCAGCCGCGGCTATGCGAGCTTTGACTATGAGATTGTCGGCCACCGTGCCGAAAATCTCGTCAAACTGCAGATCCTGGTCAATGACGAGCCGGTCGATGCGCTCGCCATGCTGGTGCACCGCGACCGCGCCGAAAGCCGGGGCCGCCAGATGTGCGAGCGTCTGAAAGACCTTATCCCCCGCCAGATGTTCAAGATTCCGATCCAGGCAGCCATTGGCGGCAAGGTGATCGCGCGCGAAACCCTCAGTGCCATGAGGAAAGACGTCACAGCGAAATGCTATGGCGGCGATGCCAGCCGGAAACGCAAACTGCTCGACAAGCAGGCCGCCGGTAAAAAGCGCATGCGCCAGTTCGGCAAGGTCGAGATTCCGCAGGAAGCGTTTGTGGCAGCCCTACGCATGGATGGGGATTAGCCTTTTCGGTTTGCCAGCCCAACCGGATTGCCCTTCGCTGAGATTCTCCCCGTCATGGCGGCGCGGAGGATGCGGCGGAAGCTGGGGCATTCCATATGGCTTGGCGCGCGGCAGTTGGCGGCGTGGCGCAGGCCATCGCGCATGATCGTCATCTGACGGATCTTCTCGTCCAGTTCGTCCGCCTTTGACATGAGCGCCGCACGCTCGATGCGGGGCCCCTCTTCCGACATCATGGCGGCGATCTCGTCCAGCGTGAAACCTGCCGCGCGGCCGAGCGAGATCAGGCCGAGCCGTTCCAGAACGTCTTCATCAAACAGGCGCCGGAGGCCGCGTCGCCCCATCGAACGGATCAGGCCGCGTTCTTCATAATAGCGCAGGGTGGAGGCCGGGATCCCGGATTGTTTGGCAACGTCGGAAATTTCCATGATAGGCTCTTGACCTCAAGTCGACTTGAAGTGGCAGGATGCCTCCACAAGATCGCAATGACAAGGAGCGCGGTACGATGAGCATGGCAAACAAGGATCAGGAAGAGATGTGGAATGGCGCGGGCGGAAAGGCCTGGGTGCGCGCGCAGACGCTGCTGGATACGGCCTTCCAACCCTTCGCGGACATCCTCGTCGAGACGGTGACGACGGCCAACGCAAATTCTGTCCTTGATATCGGCTGTGGCACCGGTGCGACAACGCTCGCCATGGCGAAGGCGCTGGGGCCGGAAGCTGACTGCCTCGGCCTTGATATTTCGGAGACCATGATTTCCCATGCTCGCAAGCGCGCCGCCGAGTCCGGATCACACGCGGAGTTCCTGGTCGCCGATGCGCAAACCTATCCTTTCGAGGCCGGACGATTCGACATGATCACGTCCCGGTTCGGGGTGATGTTCTTCGAAGATCCGGTTGCCGCCTTCCGCAATCTGAACCGCGCCGCGCAGCCGGGCACACAGCTGCTCATGTTCAGCTGGCGTGACCCGGCGGAGAACCCGTTCATGACGGCGGCTGAGGCTGGCGCCCGCCCCCTGCTGCCCGGCCTGCCCGAGCGGGAGCCGAATGCCCGTGGCCAGTTTGGCTTCGCAGACGCCGCGCGCGTGGAGCGGATCCTGTCCGAGTCCGGATGGCAGGACGTGGTGAGTGAGAAACTGGACGTGGAATGCCGCTTTCCCCTCTCGGCCATGGACCTGTATGTCTCGCTGATGGGCCCCGTCGGCTATGCCATCGCCCAAGGCGTGGATGAGGCGACCCGGAAGAAAGTCATAGACGTGGTGCGCGCCACCTTCATGGAGTTTGCTGATGGCGACGAAATTGTCTTCACGGCAGCCTGCTGGAAAACTGCCGCGAGGGCAGCCTAGGCCGACCCGCCCCTCCACGCTACGCTCGCCTCAAAAGAAGAGGGAGCGCGCCATGCCGGACACAGAAAGCAAGACTGCTGAAATTCTCTATGAGGTCGCAGACCATGTCGCGACCATCACCCTGAACGCGCCGGAGCGGTTGAACACGATTTCCGGCCCGATGCTGGATGAGTTGTGCAAGGCCTTGCTGAAGGCAGATGCCGATACGGATGTGCGCTGCGTCATCCTGACCGGGGCGGGCCGGGCCTTCTGCGCGGGTTTGAACCTGGAAAGTGCCACCAAGGGCGAAGGCATCGGATCCGGCGCTGTGGCCAGTGCTACGCTGGATCTGCGCAACACGCCGCCGACCGTACTGTTCAATATGGACACGCCAACCATCTGCGCCATCAATGGCGGCGCGGCAGGCTATGGCATGGATACGGCGCTCGGCTGTGACATCCGCATCATGTCGGACAAGGCCAAGATGGCGGCAGCCTTCACCAAGCGCGGCATCCTGCCGGAATCCGGCGGCACCTGGTTCCTGCCGCGCATGCTCGGCTGGGAGAAGGCCTGCGAACTGATCTTCACCGGCCGCACCCTGACCGCAGAGGAATGCCTCGCCGAGCAATTGTGCGCAAAAGTGGTGCCGCATGACACGCTGATGGACGAAGCACGCGCCTTGGCCGCCGACATCGCCGCGAACGCGCCACTGGCCGTACAGGCCTCAAAACGCCTGATGCGGATGGGCCTGTCGGAGCCATTCACCGAACATGTCCACCACGTTTTCCTGCAATTGCTGCCGCTGCTGAAAACGGAAGACGCGCGTGAAGGCATGATGGCGTTTCTTGAGAAGCGCCCGGCGGAATTCAAGGGGCGTTAGCCCTGGCCAGTGTCAGGCTGGTGTGAACCCCATTCGCGCAATCTCGGCCAGCATCTCAGCCCATGCGGTTTCCATGGCGGGCGTCCACTCCCCTGCCAGCGCCTCCCGACAGGTGTCACGGATGGCCGTGAACATGTCATCCAGTTGGGATTCCGGCACGCCGTACCCCTGGTGCGACAGGCGGGCAGACTGCAGTTCAAAGCGCGGCAATCGACTGCCCTCGGTAAGACCGATGATGCAGTCAAAGCAGGTTGTCAGCATGGAACCGCGCACGCCACCATCCGTGTCCATCGCGAACAGGTCTTCAAACTCGGGATGCTGCGCGAAGAGGCGCCGATAGATCAGCGGCGCAGGATCAGCGCAAATCTCTCCGAAGCGTTCGAGCGAAAGTATGATGGCGTCAGATACAGCCATTCCTTATCCTATTGTCGGCTCAGCCCCCGCGCAATCGCAGGACGAGGCGACGCGTGGCGCGCTGGCTCATCTTGCGGTGTCGCGCAATCCGCTTTGCAAGATTTTGGCGTTCCTCCCGCGTGCGACCAAGATCATAGAGCTGCGCCGCAAAGCCCAGCGCAGCCTGCTGGTCACTGTTCGGTCGGCGCGCCGCGTCCTCCTCTTCCGCCCAGCGGCCCGGATGAAAGCTGGCTGTCACTTTGGGCTGATCATTGCCGAGATAATAAAGGAAGGCGGCAGGCGCAGAGACATTTCGAATGATCGCATCCGGAATGAAGTGCAGCCAATCCTGATGCTGTTGCCAGCGCCAGGTGTTGGGTGAATTCTTTGTGCGCACGCGCAGCCCGATGATGCGTAGGCGGCGCTGAACGGCGGTCCAGTCTTGTCCTTCCCGCTCGGCTTGCAGTTTCATGAGGCGGATCAGGCCCTCCATCGTTCGACCGGAGGCAACAAAGTCGACCAGGGCAATGGGGCGCGAACCGGTGGCGATCGCCTTGGGGCCGAAACCTTCGGCGGTGAGATACTCGAACAGACCCTGCAATGCCGGCTCCGGCAATTGATCGACCGCGCTGGCATTGCGCAGCGAGTACTGGATGAGGTGAAGCCGCGGCGTGTCGCGCAGCCCTTCGAAACAGCCAGACAGATAATCATACAGGTTTTCTGGCGTCCTCCCGATAAAGGCGAGGTCTGACCGGTTCGCATGCGCCAGAATGCGGGCAGCCGTGGATCGAAGGGATTCAAGGAACATGTCGTTCAATGAGCGCGTCTCGGTCGCGCCTGTAATCAGGCCGCCCAATTGCTCGCGCTGCGCGATGTTCCATCGAAACGGTTTCGCCAAACTTCTGCCTCCCGGTCTTTTCCTTCGACTATAGGGCCTGCGGGCTGCGCTTTCCAAATCCGTTCTGGGGTCTTACATGCAGCGGATGAGCAAGACGCTGACAGTTCTGGGCATCGAGACAAGCTGTGACGAGACGGCCGCGGCTGTGCTGCGCCTGACTGACGGACGGGCAGAACTGGTCTCGGACGTGATCCGGACGCAATTGAAAGAACACGCGCCCTATCTGGGCGTGGTGCCGGAAATCGCCGCACGCGCGCATGCGGAACTGGCTGATCTGACCGTCAAAGCCGCGATGCATGACGCGGGCATTTCCTATTCAGAGCTAGACGGGATCGCCGCCACGTCCGGTCCCGGCTTGATCGGCGGGGTGCTGGTTGGCATGATGACCGGCAAGGCCATCGCGCAGGCGGCCGGAAAGCCCTTCATCGCGGTCAACCATCTGGAAGGGCACGCCCTCAGCCCGCGGCTCGGCAATGATTGCCCGTTCCCCTATTTGTTGCTGCTTGTTTCGGGGGGGCATTGCCAGTTCCTGGAAGTGCGCGGCCTCGGAGACTATCGCCGGCTCGGCTCGACGATTGACGATGCGGTGGGCGAAGCCTTCGACAAAACGGCCAAGACGCTGGGCCTCGGCTTTCCCGGCGGACCTGCGGTCGAGCGCCTCGCAGAGGGTGGCAATCCAGCGGCTTTTGCCCTGCCCCGCCCGCTGCTGAACAGGCCGGGCCTCGATATGAGCTTTGCAGGGCTGAAGACGGCTGTTGCGCGCGCAGCGGCAGAGGACACAATGAACGATGATCGGATGCGGGATCTCTGCGCGAGTTTCCAGATAGCGGTCACCGACATTCTTGCCACAAAGGCCGCGCTGGCGCTGGAGGCGTTTGATCCGGGTGAGGATGGCACAAAACGGTTCGTCGTGGCGGGCGGTGTCGCGGCCAACAAGGCTATCCGCGCCGCGCTGGATGATGTGGCCAAGGCCGCAGGGGCACGCCTGATTGCGCCACCGCTGAGACATTGTACGGATAATGCCGCCATGATCGCCCTGGCGCGGGCCTTGTCAAAGGCGAGGCCGGGGACCTTGGCACCGGGGCGAGACCCCGCTGGCCGCTCGATGAAGCAGCGGCAAAATCAGCGCCCGTCTACGGAACGGGCCGCCGGGGCGCCAAGGCCTGATCAGGCCGCATTCTAAACCGCGAATTCAGCAAGCGAATAGGTCGCCGCAAGGATGGCGATGGCCATAGGGAGCGCCGCAAGCAAGGCGGCCAGGGACTGGCGAGCTTCGGTCTTGGACAATGTCATTGATTTGGTCTTTCAGCGTTTACCGACAGCGACCATCGCTGCCGATGACTGCTATATAGCAACCATCTGAACATTTACCAATGAACAAAAACGAAATTATTCAGAATTTATCTATCTGACGCTCCGGAACGACCGCGCCGACTGACAATCCCGCCAGAACCAGGTCCATCACACCGGCCAGTTCACGCTTCAGTTTCGGCAATGTCAGGTGCGAGAACATCTGAGGAAACCGGAATTTCATCATCGAGGCCTGAATCATTTCCGCCGTCTCTTCCTTTCGGTCGAGCGAACGAAACTCACCGGCCTCAATGCCATTCTCAAGGATCTGGACCAGGTAGACCCGCTCTTGGGCCAGCTGCTCATTCATGAACAGAGGGCGCTCATCTGCCAGCGTCTCGGCCAGCTCGACCAGCTTGTCCTTCTCTTCCAGTGCCTCATAGGTACGCACCATGCTGAACTCGAAAAACTGGCGCAGACGATCTGCTGCGGTGTTCGGTTTCCGACAGATGCTGGCATAGGTCTGGTAGAGTTCTGAATTGAACTTACGACCGATGGCTTCGGCAATATCGAGCTTGGACGCGAAGAAGCGGTAGATGTTGCCCGCGGACATGTTGCAGTCCTTGGCGATCTCCGACATCGTCGTCTTGGAATAGCCGTAGTGAACGATGCGTTCCATCGCGGCTTCCAATATCTGTTGGCGGGTGTCTGTTGTATCGTTCATGGCGCCACCATACTCCCTGTTACTGAAGGATCAATGATTCATTCAGCCCATTTGTTCCGCTATTTCGGACTCTGGGCAGGTTGCAGGCAGTGTGCAATACGAACAGGAGATCTTGCCCTCATCCGGAGTCGTTCCTCATGCGCCTTTTCTGTTTTCACAATCTCGACAATGAAACCAATGGGGCCGAGCTGCGCGCCGCCACCCGGTCGGCCCATTTGGAATGGGCTGCCGGATTGGGGGACCGGCTGCGAATGGCGGGGCCGCTGCTGTCCGAGGATGGCGCGATGATCGGGTCTGTCTTCCTGGTCGAGGCTGACGATCTGGCAGCGGCCAAGGCACTGGCCGAGCAAGACCCCTATAACAAGGCCGGAGTGTTCGACCGCGTTGACGTGCGCGAAACGAAATGGGTGATCGGGCAAGGAAAGCGCGCATGAGACAGCTAGTCCTTGGAAATCTGAACTATTCCAGCTGGTCGATCAGGCCGTTGCTTGCCGCGCGGCGCGTGGGCCTGCCGGTGGAAGAAGTGATCGTACCACTCGATTTTCCCGACACATCGGCAAAACTGAAAGAGATCAGCCCGACAGCAAAAGTGCCGCTGTTGATCTGGGATGATGTAACGGTCTGGGAAAGCCTTGCGATCACGGAATGGATCGCCGATTGGGCGCCACACGGAGAGGTCTGGCCAGAAGACGCCGCCAAGCGGGCGATTGCCCGCGCGGTGACCTCCGAAATGCATGCGGGTTTCCCCGCCCTGCGCAAGGCTTGTCCGATGGATATTCGCGGCCGGGAAGCCACGCCGGAAATGACCGAAGGTCTTGAGGCTGACATTTTGCGCATCCAGACCATGTGGGACCAGATGCGCACTGAGTATGGCGATGGCGGCCCATACCTGTTCGGCAAATGGAGCGCAGCGGATGCGTTCTACACGCCGGTTGTGACGCGGTTCCGCACCTATGGCCTACCCTTGACTGGCGCGGCGGCCGAATATTCCGCGGCCATCCTCGAAGACCCGGTATTCCTTGAGTTGGAGAAACAGGCGGAAGCGGAACCGTGGTGGATCAAATATACCGCTGATGGGCGCTCAAGCGGCTATCTCAAGCCGGAAGGCTGAGCAGGTCATAGTCCAGATCATACCGGAACAGTGTCCGGATGTGATCTGTGTAGATATCCAGTGCTTCACCGGTGAAGAGTTCCGTAAGCGGTGTCTTGCGGTTCTGCAGCACATTAGGCTCCGCATCCGGATCGATCTTCTGCGCCATGGCGTCCTTCGTGCCAGCGGCGAGCGCTACATTGATAGCCTCGGCACTGAGTCCGAGCGACCAATGCTTCGAGACCGCTTCCAACGCAGCGCGGGGGTCTTTCTGGGTCCGCTCATACTGGATCAGCTGGATCGAGTCGCCATGACGCGCACGAATATGACCCCACCGGTTCCAGAAGCGCGCGAGCCAGTAGAGATCGCAGCGATACTTCGATCCGCCCGGATCGCCCTTCAGATAGGTCAACCAGTCAACCTTGATGTCGTATTCCCATTTGGCGTGGTGACTGGCCAGGATCGCCATCGGGTGTCGCACAGCCAGCACATAAGGCGGCAGGCTGGCGAGGCTGCGGGCCCAGCCCCATTCGGCCAGATGGTGGGGGATCGTGTGACTGAACGCCAGACGCGGCAGTTCCGGAAAGGTCACATCGTCCTTCGGCCAGCCGATATAGGGGCGCACCGCGTTCTCCGAAAAGTATTGCGGATGAGGAATGCCATGGGTTTCCGCCAGCGCCACTGCCAGCATGTATTTCAGCCAGTGCGTACCGGAATTCTTGGAGGTAACGAGCAGGCCATCAAACCGACCATGACGCAGGACGGAAAAATTCGTCCAGGACTCATTGAGAACCTTGGCGCGGTATTCGCTGGGAAGTGACTCTGACATGGCCAAAATCCCTATTGTGCCAGGGCGAAAGGCGCAACAGTTCTTGAGCGGTTGGAGACTCAGGTCTTCAGGCCTGCCTTGTCCCTGAACACTTGCAGGAGAGCCAGTTGTTCGCGCGTCGGCACACCTTCAGCCTCGGACACCGCCACCAGTATCGCGTCGAGATCGACAATCTCCTTTGGGCCGAGCTGCGGTGAACTGACGACCAATTGGCTCAACTTCCGCATGGCGCTCTGGGGGTCCGGCGTGGAATTGGTGACCCAAGCCGCATGGGCGGACAATTCATCAGCCTCGGCTCGGGTGAAGCTGAAATTCTGCATCATCTCATCATCTATGATGCGCGCCTGTCGTTCGGTCAGAGGCCCTTCCCGGCCACGGGCGACCTCCATCATCATGACGGCAGCAGCTTCGCGTGGGTCTTCGATCAGGCTGATACCATTGCGGCCTGCCTTGTATTTGAAGGCAAAGCGGCGGGGCGCATTTGTGAGCGTGCGTGCGGCATCCATCGCCACTTGCGCGCCGCGGCGGGCCATCTGGATACGCCACGACCAGATGCCGATCGTTGTCAGGATACCCAGAATGAGGATGACTATATGCATCCGGCGTATGTAGCGCGGCCCGGCAGGCCGCGCTACTCACAATTCGATCATTCGCCCCCGGAGCCAGCCGGGACAGCGGCATGGGCCTGCGCCAGCACATAGGCGCGGATCGATTCCACCTGATCCGGCGTCAGATGATCTGCGAACGAGACCATGCCATTGGCGGCGAGGTTTCCGTCGATCACCACACCTTTCCACGCCATTTCGTTGCCACTGATCGCCGACCAGCGCAGGTCCGGCAGAACGCCCGAGCTGACGGCCAGCGGACCGTGGCAGACGGTACAGTTACGGGCATAGTGAACCGATCCCTCGGCGATCATGGTTTCGTCCCCGAACGAGTCGGCTTTCGGGGTCTTGTCGATCATCGGGAAATCCGGGTCGGCGATTTCGCCCGTGCCGCCCAGCTTGAAGGTGACGACCTTGCCGACTGTAGAGGGCACGGTCTCGTCATAGGCGAAGCCTGCAGAGAGACCAAAGGCACTGCCCCAACCAGTCGTAATCGTGACGTATTGCTCTCCGTCGATCATGTAGGTGCTAGGGCCGGACGCGCCGCCGGATTTGAGTTCATGATTCCAGAGCTTGTCGCCCGTTTCGGCATCATAGGCGACGAAATCGCCATTCAGCTTGCCCTGGAAAACTAGACCGCCTGCCGTGGACAGCACGCCGCCATTCCAGGCATTGCCATGTTCCACCGACCAGCGCGCTTCGCGGGCAATCGGATCCCATGCGATCAAGCGTCCCTTGAGGGTTGAGCGCAGGAATTTGGCAACTTCCGGCGGCGCGATCGGCGGGACGCCAGCAGAGAAGTCTGCGCCCGTATTCCAGCCGACAGGCTGGGTCTCGAAGCGCGGATCGCGAGCATAGGCCTGCGGAATTTCCTGCGCCGGAATATAGGCGAGGTTCAAATCCGGATTGAAGGCCATCGGATGCCAGTTGTGTGCACCGAGGGGGCCTGGCAGCTGCTCGTAAGGGACCGCGCCATACCGTGCATCGGCGATTTCAATCGGACGACCGTTTTCGTCGAGGCCCTCTGCCCAGTTCATCGGCACGAACGCATCGCCGGAGATGAACTCGCCGGATTCCGCGTCCAGTACGTAGAAGAAGCCATTCTTCGGAGCCTGCATCGCGACACGGCGCGCCTCGCCGTCTTCGCCAACAGGCAAGTCTGCCAGAATGATGGTCTGCGTGGCTGTATAGTCCCAATTGTCGCCGGGTGTGGTCTGGAAATGCCACTTGTACGCACCGGTTTCGGCATCCACCGCAACGATGGAGGACAGGAAGAGATTGTCGCCACCAGACGGATCGCGGAATTCCCGGTTCCACGGCGAACCATTGCCGACCCCGAAGATGATCTGGTCGTTGACCTCATCATAGACGATGGAGTCCCAGACAGTTCCGCCGCCACCATCGGTGACCCAGGCGCCTTCATCGCCCCAGGTGACATTGCCGATGTCTTCAAAGGCTGCGTCCGAGATTTCGCCGTCTGGCTGTTTCTCCGGGTTCGGAACAGTGTAGAACCGCCAGACCTTGTCTCCGGTATTGGCATCATAAGCCGAAAGATAACCGCGCACACCGAGCTCGGCGCCGCCATTGCCAATCAACACTTTGCCATTCACGACACGCGGCGCACCGGTGATCGTATAGGGCTTGGACTGATCAACAGTGACCTTGCTCCAGACAACTTCGCCCGTTTCGGCATCAAGCGCTTCGAGCCGCCCATCAATCACGCCCACGAAGACCTTGCCGTCATAAACAGCCACGCCACGGTTTACGACATCGCAGCAGGCTTTCACGCCGACGGCGCGGTCCACATCCGGATCGTAAACCCACAATTCCTCACCCGTCTTGGCATCAAGCGCATAGACCAGCGACCAGGCAGAGGTGACGTACATCACGCCGTCCACGACAATCGGCGTCGATTCCACGCCGCGATTGGTGGCAAGGTCATAAGTCCACGCGACGCCCAGGTCTGCGACGGTTTCCTTGTTCACATCTATCAGGCTCGAATGGCGCTGCTCGTCATAAGTCCCACCATATGTCAGCCATTCGTCAGCTGCGCTCGCGGTACTTATCCGGTTCGTGTCGACCGCCGCAAAGGCTTCCGGTTCCGAAAGTGTCTCAGTGTCTGCTGTTTTTGCCTGCCCGCAGGCGGCAAGGATTGCGAAGGATGCTCCCGCAATCAAGGTGGACTGCCAGTTCGCCATGGCCGTTTCACTCCCCTGTCTGTTTCCTCAAAACGGTCTTACGCCGCGCTCACAGGAAAGAGTAGATGAGGCAGGCCGATTGTCGAGGCCTGTCTTAAGGTCAGCCCGACGCTACAGGCACGCGTCCGGCATGCATGGAGAGATCGGTCTGAGCAGCTTCAATGGCGGCCACAATGAGCGCGTGCCAGTCGGCTTGGCTTTCTACGGTGTCTGATCCAGCCGGGAATGTGACGGAACGCGATGCATTCACGACGCCGCCTTCGAGGCGATTTGAAACCGCCTTGAATCCCGCAAGCGCATCTTCGGCCCCGCCGCCCTGCGCGCCATAGCCCGGCACCAGAAACAGCGCGTCCGGCGCTCCGGGCCCGTCGCGCCCGCCACCAGCATCAGGCTGGACCATTCGCCCGCCGCCCCCTTCAGGCGCTGGATCGCCGGGGCGAGCGCCTCAACGACGCGCGCATAGAGTGGGGCGCCCTCAAGGTCTCTCGCCTGAAAATCGGCTGAGCCGGGATTGGACGTGCGCGCGAGCACGACGACCCCCTTGCCGTTTGCCTCGGCCTCTTCGAGGAAGGGATCCAACGTATCGAGGCCCATATAAGGGTTCACCGTCACGGCATCGGAGGGGAACGGCGCCGCTTCTGACAAGTATGCGGCTGCATAGCCCCTGGCTGTTGTCCCAATGTCGCCGCGCTTGGCATCCGCGAGAACAAGAAGCCCCGCCTCTCTTGAAGCTTCGCAGACGCGTTGCAATGCGCGCATTCCGTCAGGCCCGTGCCGCTCAAACAGGCCGACTTGCGGCTTGACCCGCCGCCACGACTGCTTCGCCCCAAGCGGCCACCCCCTCGGGCGTGTCCCCGCCGAACAGGTCCGGGATACGGCCAGGATGCGGGTCGATACCCACGCAGAGTGGGCCCAACTGGCGCGCACCAACGATGAGGCGAGAGGCAAAGCTGGTCATGGGGTGACCCGGCAGGCCACTTTCACGACCTGAAGACGGCGGCGGGCATTGTCTGACATCGGGCCGTAAGTCTCCTCGGCAAAAATCTCCGTCGGGCCATCCTCGCGCTCCACGCTCAGGCTGGTCAGGAAGGCATCTATAGATGTCGGCGCAGCCGTATAGATACGCCCGCGCCGCGGGCTCTCGGCCACGATCACGCCGCGCACAGTTCCCCCCGCATCAAAGACCGGTCCGCCAGAAATTCCCCCCAACGAACCGTTCAATCCACGGGTCCGGCCGATCTCGGCCCAGGCGAGAATAGGTTCAGCGCCTTCCCGGCGCCCGCGCGTGATGAGTTTCGAGCGGGACATGAGTTTCGTGGCCACCTCTCCCGGACGTCCCTGAGGGTAGCCAACATGATAACCATGCGTGCCGATGCGAAGCGGAGATACGAGATCAAGTTTTACCGAGTTGGGGCTGCGACCTGTTGAAAGAAGGGCAAGGTCATGATCCGGATCAACGACGATGCTGTCGACCGGCACATATTGCCCTGGCGCCACCAGCAGGCCGACAGAGTTGCAACCATCCACGACATGCCTGGCCGTGATCCACTGACCATTCTTGTTCACGGCGAAAGCAGTGCCGATCCCGTCCTTGGGCTCGCTGACCTGGACAAGCACCTGTTCGTCCAATGGCGACGGCGGCGGCAGGGTCGGACCTTCGGATTCCAGGACGGTTGGCGGCGGCTCAGGTGCGTCAGCTTTTGGATCCTGCGAAAACATGGTCCAGACGACGACGCCCAGAACCAATGCATAGATCACCCAGTCAAACGAACGCATCACTGCCTGAGTACCTCCGTTAGAACCTCTGCAGGACCGGGTCCCAGAGACCCGCTGCAATAATCAGGGCTGATGCCAGCTTTGCCGATACTAGGACGACGGCTGCGCCAGCCTCCTCCTTTTCGATCCGTTTGGGAATATCGGTGAGCAAGACATCGACGAGACGGTAGACGAGGAGCTGGATCAGGAGTGAGACGACCCCCCAGATGGCCAAGTCTATCAGGGTGACACTGGAAGCCAGACAGGAGGCAATGGGGATCGCAAGACCAACAATGGCCCCGGCCAATGCAAATCCTGCGGCCGAATTGCCTTCCTTTACGAGCGCCAGCTCCTTCCACGGGGTTAGCAGCACGTATATGGTGCTGGCGATGGCAAGCATCGCGCCAGCCGCTGCTGTCCACAACAGAAAGCGTGGGAATGCCTCGACAAAGGCAAGAGTTTCACCGCCCATAAACGCTCACTATTTCCTCTAATATCAATCGGCTCTATCAGGGCCAAATCTATTCCTACCCATAGCACGCCACAGCCTCAAGGAGACATATTCATGATCAAGGGGAAAACTGCCCTCGTTACCGGCTCCACCAGCGGGATCGGGAAAGCCATCGCAGACCGTCTCGCGCAGGAGGGCTGCAATGTCGTGCTGAACGGATTCGGCGACGCCGATGAAATCAAGGCCCTGCAGGCTGAAATGGAAAAGGAACACGGCGTACAGATCGGCTATTCAGGCGCTGACCTGACCAATCCAGACGCGATTGAAGAGATGATGGCCTATGTGACAGCCGAGTTCGGCGGTACCGATATTCTGGTCAACAATGCCGGCACGCAATTTGTGTCACCCCTCGAAGAATTCCCAGTGGCCAAATGGGATCTGATCATGGCGCTGAACTTGTCAGCTGCCTTTCACACGACCCGGATGGCGATTGGACCCATGAAGGAAAAAGGCTGGGGCCGTATCATCAATACCGGCAGCGCCCACGCCAAGGTCGCCTCGCCGTTCAAGTCAGCCTATGTCGCGGCCAAGCATGGGCTTTCCGGTCTGACCAAGGTGACAGCGCTAGAGGGTGCGGAACACGGCGTACGGTGCAATCTGGTCTGTCCCGGCTATGTCCACACGCCGCTGGTCGACGGCCAGATCGACGATACGGCAAAGGCGCGCGGCATGACGCGTGATGAGGTTGTGAAAAACGTGCTGCTCGCCGCCCAACCGACCAAGGAATTCGTGACTGCCGAGCAGATTGGTGGCTTTGTTGCCTTCCTCTGCTCGACGGATGCTGACCAGATCAATGGCGCCGACCTCTCCATGGACGGCGGTTGGGTCGCACAATAGCTCACTGAAAGGTCATTTGACGGCGCGGCAATCGTGCGAGATAGAAAACGACGATGTTTCAGAGGATCGCCCTTCTTTGCCTCAGCCTGTTGCTGATCGCATCCGGTACGGCAAGCGCCGCGCAGGACAGCTGTCCTGCATCGGATGCGCGCCAGATGACGCATCTGATGCCCGCCATGAATGGGGATTGCGACATGGGGATGGGGTCCATGGACCACTCCCAGCCAGAAGATCAGAACGGGCCATCGCACGATACGGCTTGTTGCTGTCCGGCGATCGTCGCTGCCCTGCCGACAGCGGCTGCACCTGACGACGCGCGCAGTCCTTATCCGCCACTGTTCAATATCCCGCTTGATGCATCGCCGATCTCGGTCGCATCCGTTCCGGAGCCGCCTCCTCCCCGGACCTGATGATCCTCTCATAATCTCAGGATCAATCCGGAAAAAAGGAGAAGGCCTTGTCCTTCCTTTCGCGCGCCGCGCCTTTCGCGGCCTGTCTCACATGGGCGGCATTCGCTCCCATGGCCGAGGCCCGTCCCGTCTCCTATCCAGGCGGCTGGACGATCATGCAGACGAATAACGGGGATTTCTCCTCGCTGCATGCACACTATTCACCCACCGCATCGGACTCGATCGGGTTCTATGCGGAACGCAATTGGGCCGAAGATGTCCAGTTCACCGGCTTGCAATACAACCGGCTGCTGAAACGCTGGAACGGCCCTTCAAGCCAGGCGAACACCTATTTCAAATTGGGTGTGGGTCAGGCCGATCCGTTCGGGAGTGAGTCTCCTGAACTGTCCGGTTTTGCCGCTTTCGCCGCGGACTGGGAGACCCGCCGCTGGTTCACCTCCTATGAGGCAAAAGCCACCGACTATGCCGGCAACAAGAGCGTGCGCCATAGCGGCCGCGTCGGCGTTGCCCCGTATATCGGCGACTATGGCGACCTTCACACATGGTTGATGCTGCAGGTGGATAACCACCCCGAAAGCAATGAGCCCGTTACCGCAACCCCCCTCGTCCGGTTCTTCAAGGGCGTCCAGATGGTCGAGCTTGGCTACACGCTGGAAACCGAAGAGCTGCTCGCGAACTGGATCATCCGGTTCTGACTTTCAAAGGATATTACTCATGAAACTGATCAAACCCGCTTTCGCGTTCATCGGTTTTTGCCTACTCGCCGTTCCGGCACTGGCGGATGAAACGATGGATCATTCCAAGATGGACCATTCAGCCCATGCCAACGTTCCGGTCGATACCGACACCGATACGGATATGCCTGCTTCTGCCCAGATCGTTACCGCCAAGGTGAACGGCCTGGTCTGCGATTTTTGCGCACAGGCCGTCCGCAAAGTGTTCAAAAAGCAGGACGCCGTCGAAAGCGTCAATGTCGACCTCGACAATGGTGAGATCGTCCTTGGCCTGAAAGCTGGCGCGACGATGGATGATCAAACGATCGAAAAGCTGATCCGCAAATCCGGCTATTCGCTCGTCAGGATCGACCGGGGTGGTGACGCATGATCGAGGAGGTAAAATCCCCCAGCACCCTGCCTGCCTTCCTGTCGCTGTTCACTTCAACCGGGACACTGATCTGCTGCGCCCTCCCCGCCCTGCTGGTCAGCATCGGCGCAGGCGCGGTGATGGCAGGCCTGATCGAGGCCGTGCCGCAGATCACCTGGCTCGGCAAGAACAAGGGTCTCGTGTTCGGCATCGCAGCGTTGATGATCGCGCTGGCGGGGGCCTGGCAATGGCATGCAAGGTCGCTGCCCTGTCCAATTGACCCGGTGAAGGCACGGGCGTGTACGCGCGCGCGCCAGCTCAGTTGGGTCGTGTGGTGGGTCAGCGTTGTCGCGTTTCTTGTCGGCGGGTTCTTCGCCTTCTTCGCGGCAAACCTGTTCATCTAAGAGGTTCAGGGCCCGGCTGGAAAGTCGGGCCGTTCATCCTAATCCTGCAGGATCTCTCCGAGACAGGCCGAGATGGTTTCAGCCGTGTCTTCATGCGTGAAGAAGGTCTTCAACTGCCAGTTCTCATCCATCAGATAGAGCAGCGACGTATGGTCCATTGTGTATTCGGACTGGCTTTCAGATTGCTCTACGCGAGAAAAGTCCGACAGGAACTCATCCGCGGCCGCGCGAATTTCCTCTGGCGTGCCCGTCAGGCCGATGAGGTTTTTCGGAAAGCGTGGCGCCTTCACATAGCTAGCCAGAACTTCGGGCGTGTCCCGTTCCGGATCCACCGAAATGAGCAATGTCTGCGGCGGCTCAACACTTTCGGGCAGCTGCTCATAGGCGCGCTCCACATTGACGAGCGTCATCGGGCAGACGTCCGGGCAATAGGTGAACCCGAAATAGATCAGCGTCGGACGACCTTTGAAATCGGCTTCCGTCACGCGCGCCCCGGAATCGGAGACGAGTGAGATCGGCCCGCCAATCTCCGGATAGGCACGGCTGAGGCAACTGGCCTGCGCACCTCCGGACTTTACCGCTCCGGCGGAGTCTTTCTCCGGCGCGCTGGCGGGAGAGCAGGCGGCCAATACGGCGGTGGCGAGCAGGGCGGATGACGTTGCAATCGATCTAAGCATCATAGGGGGGATATGCGCCGCAAGCGGCGCTTGGCGCAAGCGTCACGCTGCCGCATAAGGCGCTAATGGATGATTTGGCCCGCGACGGACACATAGATCTCGACGATGCGATCTTCACCCTTCCCCCAGAAGGGTTGGGCTCGGCGCAATCCGCCCTCGGGCGCACGCGCCTGCGCACTTTCATCACGCTGCGCTGGCTGGCCGTGGCCGGGCAAACGGCAGCGGTATTGTTCGTGGCCTTCGGGCTCGGCTTCGACATGCCGCTGGCGCTTTGCCTGTCGATCATTGCGGCATCGGCCTGGCTGAACGTGTTCCTGTCTTTTGCCTTCCAGAGCCAGCGCCTGACGCGCGGGTGGGAGGCGACCCTGCAATTGGCATTCGATACGGTACAATTGGCTGCGCTGATCGCAGCGACGGGTGGACTGTCAAACCCGTTCCTGTTGCTTCTGGTTGCCCCCGTGACTGTTGCTGCGCTCAGTCTCAGCTCGTTCAGGGCCTCCCTTATCGCTTTGCTTGCCTTGGTATTGGCGGCCCTGATGCCGCTTATTCACATGCCCCTGCCCTGGGGTGTGGCGAACTCTTCGATTGCGCTGCCGCCTCTGTTCCAGCTTGGCCAGTTCGCAGCCCTTGCTGTCGGTGTGGTCTTCTTTGCCTTGTCGGCGGCGCGGGTCAGTCAGGATGAGGCCCGGCTCGTGCGCGCGCTCGATGCAGCGGGGGTCGTCATGGCGCGGGAGCAACGCCTGTCCGCGCTCGGTGCAATGTCTGCAATGACCACACATGAGTTGGGAACCCCGCTTGCCACGATCCATCTCGTCGCGAAGGAATTGCAGGCGGATCTCGACCCCGAGGATCCGCGCGCCGAGGACATTATCTTGATTGCCGAACAGGCCGACCGGTGCCGCGCGATCCTCGCTACGATCCGTGAAGCGCGCGAAGCAACCGACATCGTGCATGCGCGAATCCCGCTGGATGCGCTGGTGGCCGAGGCCGCTGCGCCATTCAAGGGGTTGGGCGTGGATCTGACCGTCCGGGCGGAACCTGCTGAAGATGGCACACCGCGTGCGCCGACCCTGAAACGCAGCCCGGAAGTTTTGCACGCGCTGGGTGCCTTCATCGAAAATGCGGTGAGTTTCGCCGATACGCGCGTGAACGTCGTGGCGACTTGGACTGCAGACCAGATCATGGTCACAATCAGCGATGACGGCCCCGGCTTTGCCGCCGAAGTGCTGCCGAAACTGGGCGAGCCCTATGTCTCGCAACGCGGCGAGGCGCATCTGGGCGGGGGTGACATGGGGCTTGGATTCTTCATCGCAAAAACGCTTATTGAGCGTACCGGCGGCCGCATCGCGACCCGAAACAGGACCCCGCCGAAAAAGGGCGCGGTCGTCCAGACTCTATGGCCCCTTGGCATTTTGCAGGCGCCTGACTTGGATTAATGACCGGTTCAGACCTATATGACGGTTGTTACATCAAGGAAAAGCCAATGGAACGGCCCATCACTGTGAATTTGCACGAGAGCCTCAAGGATGTTGAGGATCGCTCATGTCTCGTAATGGACGATGATGGTCCGTTTGTGCAACGCATGGCCCGCGCGCTCGCCCAGCGCGGTTTCGTGGTCTCTGCCGTTTCGACCGTTTCCGAAGGCAAGGATATTGCCCGCCTAAACCCACCGGCCTTTGCCGTTCTGGACCTGCGCCTGGAAGATGGCAGCGGGCTGGATGTGGTGGAAGTACTGCACAAACACCGTCCTGACGCCCGCGCTGTTATCCTGACCGGGTATGGCGCCATTGCGACAGCCGTCGCCGCTGTCAAAGCTGGCGCTGTGGACTATTTGTCGAAGCCTGCCGATGTAGAAGACATCATTCGCGCGCTCGCTGCTTCACCTGACGAGAAGCCAGCTCCGCCGGAAAATCCGATGTCGGCTGACCGGGTTCGCTGGGAGCATATTCAGCGCGTCTATGAGCTGTGCAATCACAATGTCTCAGAAACCGCACGCCGCCTGAATATGCACCGTCGGACGCTGCAACGCATTCTTGCAAAACGCGCCCCGCGCTAAACCTGTATCCTGTAACAGTGTTGCCAGAATACGTCGCTTTGGCTGACGCAGCCTCGACATCAGCTAAATGCAGTTGCGTCGCATTCTGAACGGCTGGTAATCGCCGCTCATGAAAAAATTTCAGTGCTCAGTCGCCCCGCTCGCCCTCCTCGCTTTTGCCCTCCCAGCCACGGCCCAGTCCGATGACCCGGTGAACCGGCTGGACACGATCGTCACCACCGCCACCCCGAGCGCCACGCCTCTGACAGACATTCCGATGTCCGTCAGCGTGATTGATACCAGGGATCTGTCGCTGGCGGATGCTTACGTCAGTGCCGAGGACATGACTGACCTGCTGACCGGGGTTGAGGCCGCTGTCGCAAACGGTACGCAGGTCGCCTTCCAGATTCGCGGCATCGGCGCGGTTGACCATCAGGCCCTGACGCCCACCGCCGCTGCGGTCTATTCCGATGGCGTCTATCTGGCGACCAACGTCCAAACGGGCCTGATGCTGTATGATCTTGCCCGTGTGGAAGTTCTGAAAGGCCCGCAAGGCACGCTGTATGGCCGCAACGCGTCCGGGGGCGCGATCAATTTCATCTCCGCGAAACCAGGCGAGGACCAGCGCCGGTATGTACGGGCGGGCTATGGCAACCTGAATCGCGCTGACCTGGACGGCGCCTATGGGGAGCACTACGATAATGGCTTCAGCTATCGCCTCGCCGGGCGGTACCTGTCGCGCGACGCCGCACTCGACAATATTGCCGGCCCGGAAGATGCGGGCGGTGTGCGGGATGAATTCGGTTTGCGCCTCGGTCTCAATTGGGACAAGGCGTTTGGTGGGTCCCTGCTCGTGCGCACGCACTATGAAGAAGACAATGGCGTCAATGCCGCACCGCGCAATGATACACTTGACCTTAACGACCATGAGATCGCGGTGGGCCGTGACGGCGTTCAGGATTCCGACAATGAATTCTATGGCGTCTCGGCCGAATATGAGCGCGCTGTCGGGCGGTGGACGCTGACATCTCTTACGGCCTTCGAAGGGTACAATCAGGATTACGGGTTTGACTTTGACGGGGCCGTCGCCCTGTTCGACAATCCGAACTTCAACGCCAACCTCGCCTATATCCGCGACTTCCGGCAGTACTCGCAGGAATTCCGCCTGCAGACAGACTGGGACGGCGCCAGCACCATGATCGGTGTTTCGGGATCGCTGGAAGATTTCAGCCAGACCTATACGATCTGGTGCGGCGACCTGGATGCCGACACGCTGCTCGGCACCTGTCCTTATGTCGGCGCCGCCAGCCGGGCAGGGCCAACCCCGGCCTCAGATGCACGGGCGATGACTCTGATCACAGATATCAGGCAGGACCGCTCGGCGCTGGCCGCCTTCACCTATAATGAATTCGACCTCTCTGATCGGTTGACCGCTACACTCGGCGCGCGGGTAACGCATGAGCGGATTGAGGGTCAGGGAAGCGGCCGTCACATCTTTGAGGATGGCACGATTGGCTTCAACAATGTCGGGGGTCTCGGCCTGGCGGCAGGCGCGAACGAGATCGAAGAGACGCGGCTTTCGGGCAACGCGGCCCTCGCCTACGAACTCGGCCAAGGCAACGCTTATGTCTCGGTTTCCAACAGCTACAAATCGGGCGGCTTCAATGGCGAAGTCCAGAATAACGCCACTCATTTCGCTGATGCGGGCTTGTTCGATATAGAGACCGTCACAGCCTATGAGGTCGGCTACAAGAGCCGACCAGACGATACGTTCACTTACAGCATCGCTGCATTTCTTCAGGATTATCAAGACCCGCAGGCGCGCATCTTCGTGAACTTCGCCTTGCCCGACGGTTCAAGCATTACGTCCAACTCGCTGTCCAATCTTGATGAAGCGACATCCTACGGGGTGGAAGTCGATTTGGCATGGCAGGCTACGGAGCAATTTTCGCTGGATGGTGGCTTGACGCTTCTGGAAACCGAGATTGATCAGTCGTCCGACATTGGCGGAAATGCCGACACATTTGACGGCAACCTCCTCCCCTTCGCACCAGATGTCTCCGCCACCCTCGGCGGACGCTACGAGTTCGCGGTTACGGAAACGATCGAGGCCAGCCTCGCCGCACACGCCAAGTATCGCGGTGATTACTATCTCGACCCAGAGGGCCTGGACAGCCGCATGCAGGACGGCTTCACGACCCTGCAGGCAGAGGCGAACTTCGTGTTTACGGATACCGGTGTCAGCTTGACCGTATGGGGACGGAACTTGACCGATGAAGACTATGCCGTCTCAGGCTATGGCTTTATCGGGTATGACACATTCCGTTCCGACCCGCGCACCTATGGCGTGCGGATCGGCTACGAGTTCTAGAAATCAACCTGGGCAGTCGCCATAATCGAAGCGGAGGGCCCGGAAATTGACCGGGTCCCCGTTCGAATAATTCAACGCATAGTAAGGCTCGGTCTCGGTGACACAGAGGCGCATCTGGTCGGCCTGAACGCGCAAATGGCGGATCTCGTCTTCGATCGGCGGCTCGGCCTTGCGATCCTCGAAATTGACGAGATAGACGACCGGATAAGCGGACGGGTCTTTAGGCAGGTCGAGCGGGGTTTCCGGCGGGTGGAGATTCTGCGTGCCGAGAGTCAGCACATAGGAGGGCTCGGCATAGCCAAGCGCCAGGATGCGTTCCGGCGGCTGCCAGTCACACACCTCGCCCGGCACACCGCAGACATCCTCCAGCGCCAGCCGCGCCGTTTCGGTCGGCTGCACCCAGACCTGGCTCGGCAGCATGAAGATGCGGATATGCCAGCCGATGGCAACGGCCGCATAGATGGCGAACATGGCAGCATTGCACTCATGGCGCCGACTGAACTCGATGATGGCAACTCCACAAAGGCCAAAGCCGATCCACCAGAACCAAAGTGGGAACGCCCGATAGTCCGCCCATGAGGCGAGCACGTCTTCAGGAAACGCCGTCGAGAAATCGCCAGCCGTCTCCGCCATGAAATAGGTCGTCACACCCGGAAATGACGCGGCAAGCAAAAGGATCGCCCCCAACGCGAACAGGATCAGGGACGCCCATCGCGTGACGGGCCACAATTCCCCTTCCATCATTTTAGCCGCTGCATAGCCTGCGAGCAGTCCGAAGGCAGGATAGGCCGGAAGGATGTAGTGACTGAGCAGGGTCGGCATCAGCTCGAAGAAAGCATAGGTCAGGACCGCCCAGGCCACGAGCATGCGGACCGCGCGCGTCTCGTCAGGTATGATCGCTTCTCCGACCGGATGCTTCGCCATCCATGTGTCGCGCCCCGACACCCACCAGAAATAGGCGAGCAAGACTGCTGGCCATGCTGGCAGCGGCTTGAGGGTGGCAATTGTGTTCAGCGCTTGTGCTGCCAGTCCCGTTCCTGCCGGGCGCGGCAGGAAGGGCAGCAGATAACTCAAGATCAACAAGACCGCGAACAATGCCGCGCCCACCAACAAAACGTGCTTCAGCCATGCCGCGCCTTGCGGCTTGATGGGCTTCAACGTCTTCCACGCCGCCACAAAGCCGGGAATGATGAACAGGGTCGCCGGGAAGAACCAGGCCGGAATATGGGTAAGATGGTAGAATGGCCAACCACCATGCCCCTCAGAGGCGCCGGTGAACTTGTCTTTCAGATCCTTGCCGACCGCGCCCTTGATGTATTGCCCATCAGTCGCAGCCTGAATCCAGAGAAACCAGGGCAGCACCATTGCCACGAAAATCGCTGGCCCCGGCCACCAGAGCAAAACGCGCCACCAGTCGCCTCCCTTACCATCTGTCGCCTTGGCCCAAACCCATGCCCCGATCCCGGCATAGGCGGCCACCATCGGCGTCACTGGCCCCTTGATCAGGAAGCTGGTGCCCATGCAAAACCAGAAGAGCAGCGCCATCTTTTTCGACTGGTCACGGCGCATATAAAGGCGCGCAAGCGCACCTATGCTGAGCGTTGTCAGGAAAACGAGCATTCCGTCTGTTTTCGAGATGTGCGCTTCCGATGTCAGAAGGAGCGTCGCGCCGAACAGGGCTGAGCCGACAAAGCTGGCCCTTCGCCCAACCAGGACCAGTCCGGCCCAGAAACAGGCAAGCGTTCCGAAGGCGGCCCCCAACCAGCTCGGCACGCGATAGGTCCAGATCTGCTTTGCCTCGGGCCCCGTAAACACTGCCGTCGAGGCGGCCTGCAGCCAGTGAATGCCTGCCGGCTTCTTGTTGCGGAGCTCATCCTGATACTGGATGCGGATATAATCCTGCTCCTCCAGCATTTCCTTCGAGGCCTGCGCAAACCGGCTCTCATCCCTGTCGAGGGCAGGCAAATTGAACACGCCGGGCGCAGCAGCGCCGAATGTGAGGATGAACAGGACGAACCAGGGTTTCCAGCCGGTGGAAAGTCGATCAAGCAAAGTCATGATTGCCATTTACCTTGTTCATGTCCGCGCGTCTTCAGGGTTTTGCGCTGAGATTCCTAGCGTGACAAATGCGCCGCAGGGCTCGCCTTGCGTCAAATCGCTTTGTATGAGCGTGCGAAACCTGCCTCGCGCGCTCGCGAGCCCCTGCCTGAAAGGTGCCAGCCGTGGCCCAGTCGCTTGAATTCTCCATCGTTGTTCCGGTTCACAATGAATCCGGCAATGTCGAATCCCTGATCACCGAGATTCACCGCGCGCTCGATGGGCGCGCATTCGAAATGGTGTTCGTCGATGACGCGTCGACCGATGACACGCGGGCACGCCTGATCGAACTGAAGGAGCGCTTTCCGATGTTGCGCGTGATCGGGCACCGCAACAATGCCGGGCAGAGCCGGGCCATCCGTTCCGGAATAATGGCGGCGCGCGCGCCGGTGATTGGCACGCTGGATGGCGATGGACAGAACGATCCAGCCGATCTGCCAGACCTGTACCGCCAGCTGACGCGGGCAGATGCGCCGGAATCGCTGAAAATGGTTATGGGCCGCCGCACCAAGCGTAAAGACACTGCCTGGAAGCGGTTTGGCAGCAGTTTTGCCAACAAGATCCGCAAACGCCTGCTGCGGGATGATTGCGACGATGCTGGCTGTGGCGTGAAGGCGATCTATCGGGAAGCCTTCCTGAGGTTGCCCTATTTCGATCATATCCATCGCTACGTCCCTGCCCTGATGCAGGCCGAAGGCTTCGATGTGGAATATCGCGACGTGAATCATCGCGAACGTCGTAGCGGAACATCGAACTATACGAACTTTGGTCGACTGGCCGATGCCCTGTCCGATTTGCGGGGCGTCATGTGGTTGGTCCGCCGTCGGCGCAATCCGGGCGGCATGGACGAGCTTTAGCCGTAGGTCGCGACAGCGATACAGATTTCGCCATCCTCATCGAAAATAAAAGTTTCAGCCGCGTTCTGGCCGCGATGGTTGGTGTAAAGCAACGTGATCGCGTCTGATCCGGTCAACACGTCTTCCAGTTCAAAATACAGATCACTCGCGCTGGCCATTGCGGCCTGCCAGTATTTGCGCAGCCCCGCTTTTCCAGTCAGGAAATCCTCATCCGTCCCCATCACCAGCGCAATGCGCGGCGAATGGAACACGACCCCGTCGGCATAGTGCGACAGCACAGCGTCGAGGTCGTGATCATTCCAGGCTGCTACCCATTCACGGGCAAACGAATCAGCATCCGGTCTGGCCATACGGCCTGTTACTAGGCTTGGCCGTTTACCGCCAGAACATCTTCAACCGTTCGGAGACCCGGCTTTGGTGAGGTCACCAGAACAGCCATGTTTCCAGGCAGATGCTTGTTGTCCAGCATCTTGTCGTGCGCGGCCGGAATGTCTTCCCACGGGAAGACTTCAGACATGCCCGGATCAATGCGCCGGTTAATCACCAATTGGTTCGCGGCGCTTGCCTGTTTCAGGTTTGCGAAATGGCTGCCCTGTACCCGCTTCTGCCGCATCCAGAGGAAGCGCGCATCCATGGTCAGGTTGAAGCCGGTCGTACCGGCGCAGATGACGACCATGCCGCCACGCTTCACAACGAACACAGACACAGGGAAAGTCGACTCACCCGGATGTTCGAACACGATGTCGACATCCTTCTTGTCAGTGAGTTCCCAGATCGCCTTGCCGAACTTTCGGCTCTCTTTCATATAGTCATTGAATTCCGGACCATTCACCGTTGGCAGCTGCCCCCAGCAATTGAAGTCCTTGCGGTTGAGCACGCCCTTGGCGCCAAGACTGAGCACATGCTCTTTCTTGTCATCGCTTCCGACGACCCCAATCGCGTTCGCCCCCGTGACAGCACAAAGCTGGACACCGAAGCTGCCAAGGCCGCCCGAGGCGCCCCAGACAAGGACATTGTCTGCCGGCTTCACGATGTGCGGGCGGTGGCCGAACAGCATGCGGTAGGCTGTGGCAAGCGTCAGTGTGTAGCAGGCGCTCTCTTCCCAGGTCAGATGCTTGGGGCGCGGCATGCATTGGCGCGCCTGCACGCGGCAGAATTGGGCGAAGGAGCCGTCTGGAGTTTCGTAGCCCCAGATACGCTGACTGGGCGAGAACATCGGGTCGCCGCCATTACATTCCTCGTCGTCGCCATCATCTTGGTTGCAGTGGATGACCACTTCGTCACCCGGCTTCACGCGTGTCACTTTGCGACCGACAGCCCATACGATCCCGGACGCGTCGGACCCTGCAACGTGGAAATCCTGCTTGTGAACGTCGAATACGGACATCGGCTCGCCAAGTGCGGCCCAGATGCCATTGTAGTTCACGCCAGCTGCCATCACGAGGACCAGCACTTCGTCGGAATCGATTTCCGGAACCGGAACCTGTTCCAACTGCATCGCCGTTGACGGACGCCCGTGACGGTCGCGGCGGATCGCCCAAGCGTGCATCATTTTCGGAACGTGGAACTCCGGCGGGATCTCGCCGAGTTCGTAAATATCTTTGGTTTCCCTTGCCATGGCAGGGGGGCCCTCCTCCTTGATTGCGTTTCCGAAAAGGCTTGGCGCACAATTATTCGTGGCTTCACAAACCATCCGGTTCCCGCCACCTTGGCCGCTGAGTGATGAGCTTGCAAGAATTTTGTTGCGCTGCACAAATTTCGAAAAAGGGGCGTTGCAATCATGTCTATTGGCGACACGGTTTATCTGAACGGAGTCTTCACCCAGCGGAAAGACGCCCTAATCTCCCCGCTGGACCGGGGATTCCTGTTTTCCCACGCAGCCTATGAAGTGACCGCTGTTTACGGCGGAAAACTGATCGATTTCGAAGGTCATGTGTCGCGCCTCGGCAACACGCTGGAAGCAATTTCGATCCCTATCCCACATGACGCGGCCGCGTGGGAGGACATTCACAGCCAGTTGATCGCCCGCAACGGCCTTTCAGAGGGACTGATCTATCTCGAAGTTTCAGCAGGCGCCTACGACTCCCGGGATTTTGCTGGGCCGGAGACCTTCACACCCACAATTTTCCTGTATGCGGATCATCGCCCCCTGATCAGTGAGAAAGCCGAGCAGGGCATTCGCGCCATCTTCCTGAACGACATTCGCTGGCGTCGGCGCGATATCAAGACAACTCAACTCCTGTCGCAGGCCCTCGCCTACCGCGCTGCGCGCGAAGCCGGCGCCGAAACCGCGTTCATGGTCGAGGACGGCCACGTCACCGAAGCGGCCTCCGCCAATACTTGGATCGTGACCGAGGAGGGCCGGATCATCACGCGCAATCTGTCCAGCGATATACTGCCCGGAATTACGCGCGCCCATGTCATTGCCCGGCTTCGCAATCAGGGACTGGATATCGAGGAGCGCGCCTTCACACCGGATGAGGCATACGCTGCCAAGGAGATTTTCACGACCTCAGCGGGGGCTATGATTGCGCCTGTCATACAGCTGGAGGATCGACCGGTCGGCACCGGCAAGCCGGGCCCTGTTACGCGGCAAGTACAGCGCCTCTATTATGAGGCGATTGGCGCTGATGTGGAAAAGGTCGCGGCTTGGGCTTTGGCCTGAAGCGAGTGACGCACTTTGAGGGCCAGGATCATACTGGCCAACAGCAGCGTGACGCTATTGGCCACGATCATGGGGAGCGATCCCAGCAGAATGCCATAGACCAGCCAACCTGCGACGCCGGTAGTGAACATCGCATACATGATCAGCGATATCCCATCAGTCCTTCCGGTGCGAATGACCATCAGGGCCTGAGGCAGGAAAGACAGGGTCGTCAGAGCTGCGGCCATCAGGCCAATCATGTCAGACATTGAGGGGAAATTCCTTTAGAGCCCGCGCCGTATAGCCGATTTGCAGCCCTCACGAAACCGCCTGGAATCGCATGGTGCTCATGAATGTTTGCGGTAACAAGACCCTGCCAGTTTCAGTCGCGGTCGATCACTTCGCCTTCGATGATTTCACCCGGCCCTTCGCCAGCCTGAGACGCCCCGCCCGGCGGCGTGATATTGGCGTTCATCTGGGCCATGACACTCGACACTTCCCGGGTCGCCATGCGCGCGCTGATGGCATTGGCCAGCAGAGCAACGCCAGCCACGGCAGAAAAAAGACCAAGATCAGTCAGACCGAGCCCCCGCGCCAAAATGGTCTCACGGAACAGAGCGAGCACGCCAAGACTGACAATGAACAGTCCGGCCAGAAAGCCTGCTCGCACAGCAAAGCCGGGCAACAATCCCGTGATGGCGGGGTACCCCTCATTCCCGGACAACCGGTGCAGTCGAAACCGCTCGACCCAGCTGACCGCCAACATGCCCGCTGCGAGCAAGGCGACCATGAGCACACTACGCTCCATCAGCGCTGCAATCACCACACCGACCGGAAAGGCCAGGATAGCGACAATCCGCAAAAGCAGGGCAGTCTGGATCACATTGGTCGGTGGGTTCACGGCAATCTCCTCTCGCCTACATCTGGTTGTTCAGACATCCTGACGCAAGCAGTGACGCTTGCTTTGCGACGTCGCACACGGCATGCTGCGCCGCAACATAACAAGGGGAGAATTCCGTGGCAGACATGGACAAAGCATACCAGCACGCACCGGACCGCCCGTGGATTTTCCGGACCTATGCCGGACATTCAACGGCGACAAAATCCAACGAACTCTATCGCGGCAACCTCGCCAAGGGTCAGACAGGCTTGTCGATTGCCTTCGACCTGCCAACCCAGACCGCGTATGACGCAGACCACATCCTCTCCAAGGGCGAAGTTGGCAAAGTGGGCGTGCCGGTCAAGCATCTCGGCGATATGCGCCTCCTGTTCGACCAGTTGCCGCTGGAAGAGATGAACACGTCGATGACGATCAATGCGCCGGCGGCCTGGATGCTGGCGTTGTATGTGGCGCTGGCGGATGAGCGAGCCGATGATCGCAAGAAACTGCGCGGCACCACTCAGAATGACATCGTGAAGGAATATCTCTCGCGCGGCACCTATGTATTCCCGCCGGAACCGAGCCTGCGTCTGATCTCGGATATGGTCAGCTGGTGCTACACCGAGGTGCCGAAATGGAATCCGATGAATGTCTGCTCCTACCATTTGCAGGAAGCGGGCGCGACGCCGGAACAGGAGCTGGCTTATGCCCTGGCAACCGCAATTTCGGTACTGGATACTGTAAAAGCGGGCGGACAAGTTCCGGAATCAGACTTTGAAACGGTCTTCGGTCGGATTTCATTCTTTGTGAACGCAGGAGTTCGTTTCGTTACGGAACTTTGTAAGATGCGTGCCTTTGTGGAACTCTGGGAAGAGATTGGCCGCGAACGCTATGGCGTGACCAGTCCGAAGGCGCTGCTATTCCGCTATGGCGTGCAGGTGAACTCGCTTGGCCTGACCGAGCCGCAGCCTGAAAACAATGTCTATCGCATCCTGATCGAGGCAATGGCCGTCACCCTGTCGAAGAAGGCTCGCTGTCGGGCCCTGCAGCTGCCGGCCTGGAATGAGGCGCTGGGCCTGCCACGCCCGTGGGACCAGCAATGGTCGCTGCGTCTGCAGCAGATCCTCGCCTATGAAACAGACCTCCTGGAATACGAAGACATCTTCGACGGCAGCCATGTCATCGAATCCAAAACAGAAGAGCTGAAGGCGCTGGCCCGGGATACGCTGGCTGACCTAGATGCGCGGGGCGGCGCAATCCAGTCCATCAACCATATGAAGGAGAGCCTCGTCGGCGCACATATTGATCGCATCAAGGCGATTGAGAGCGGTGATCTGACCGTGGTTGGCGTCAACCGCTATGTCGAGACGGCGGAGAGCCCACTCGCAGGCGGCGACGGATCGATCCAAACGGTCGACCCGGCAGAGGAATCCGCCCAGGTTCGCGACCTGAAAGAATGGCGCAGCAAGCGAGATGCAAGCGCCGTTGAAAATGCGCTCGCAGCGCTGAAGCAAGCCGCACAGGACGGGACCAATATCATGGAGCCCTCGATTGCCTGCGCGAAGGCCGGCGTCACGACAGGTGAATGGGGCACGGCAATGCGGGACGTGTTTGGCGAATTCCGAGCACCCACGGGCGTCGCCATGGTTATCAAGACCGATGGCGAGGAAGATGCGGCCGATGTCCGCAAGGACGTCGAGCGTGTTTCCGAAGCGCTCGGGCGCCAGCTGACCTATGTGCTCGGCAAGCCGGGCCTCGACGGCCATTCCAACGGCGCCGAACAGATTGCGGCACGGGGCCGGGAAGTCGGCATGAATGTCGTCTATGAGGGCATCCGGTTCACGCCGTCGGAGATTGCTGCGCAGGCCAAAGAAGCGAATGCACATGTCGTTGGGCTGTCCATTCTCTCTGGCAGCCACCTTGATCTGGTACGCGAAACAATTGCCGAGCTGCGCGCGGTCGGCCTCGGAGACGTGCCGGTCGTCATCGGCGGCATCATTCCGCCGGAAGATGCCCGTGCCCTGCGCCAGATGGGCATTGCCCGCGTCTATACGCCCAAGGATTTCAAGATCACCGAAATCATGGGCGATGTGGTCGGAATCGTAGAGAAAGCCTGGCTGGTCGAGGGCTGATCCGCTGCGTTCTGCGGATAAGAGATTGAATACCTGTCGGTTCACCTTTATCGGGCGCGAACTGGCAGGAAGGCTTTCATAATGTCGCAATCAGACCCGTTCCAACTAGGCTGGGAAGAGTGGCTGACTCTGCCCGATCTCGGCTTGCCCGCGATCAAGGCGAAGGTGGATACCGGCGCGCGCACGTCTGCGCTGCACGCCAGCGTCATTGAGCCATTCGGGCCTGCCGATGCACCACAGGTGAGATTCCTGATCCAACCGGACCCGAGTGATCCGGGCTTGGAAATCACATGTTCCGCGCCGGTTGTAGACCGCCGCGACGTGACCAGCTCCAATGGGGACACCGAGCTGCGTTATGTGATCCAGACCGATGTCGAGATGGGCGGACGCCGCTGGCCGATCCAGCTGACGCTGACCAATCGCGAGAGCATGACCTACCGCATGCTGTTCGGCCGCGGCGCGATTCAGCCGGACATGATCGTCAACGCAAACGCGTCTTTCCTTCAGCCGAAACTCGACTTTGCAGCCTATGCGGGCCTGCCAAAAAAGAAGCCCGTCAAACGTCCATTGCGCATTGCGTTGCTCACGCGCGAGCCGCGGAATTATTCAAGTCTGCGCCTCATCGAAGCGGCACAGGAGCGAGGCCACGTGATCGAGGCCATCGATACCGCACGCTGTTACATGCAAATTGGCACAACGCATCCGCAAGTCCACTATGATGGCAAGGCACTGCCCCGCTATGACGCGGTGATTCCGCGCATCGGGGCAGGGATTACAGATTACGGCTTGGCCGTGCTGCGACAGTTCACCAATACCGGCGCATTCTGCTTGAACAGTGCCAGTGCGATCGGCCATTCGCGCGACAAGCTGATGGCGCACCAACTGCTTGCCCGCGCCAAGATCGACATGCCGGTCACGGCCTTTGCGCACAGTCCGAAAGACACCAAGGATCTGATCTCGCTGGCGGGAGGCGCGCCTGTGGTGGTGAAATTGCTCTCATCCACGCAAGGCAAGGGCGTCGTGCTCGCCGAGACCCGCAAGGCTGCGGAAAGCCTGATTGATGCCTTCCGGGGTCTGGAAGCAAACTTTCTGGTACAGGAATTCGTCGAAGAAGCTGCAGGCACCGATGTTCGGGCGTTCGTCGTCGGCAACAAAGTGGTCGGCGCAATGAAGCGCCAGGCCCAGAAGGGCGAGTTCCGCTCAAACCTCCATCGCGGCGGAACAGCCTCAACCATCAGGCTGTCCCGCACCGAACGCGACACGGCCCGTGAGGCGGCTAAAGTGCTCGGCTTGCGCGTCGCAGGGGTCGACCTGCTGCAAACAGAAAAAGGCCCCAAAGTACTGGAGGTGAACTCATCGCCGGGTCTCGAGGGCATCGAATCGGCCAGCGGCAAAGACATCGCTGGCCTGATTATCGAACATCTGGAAAGCCAGGTTCGGCCGCTGTCTCGCATTCGCGAACCGGCCGCCCGAAAGCGCCGGCAAGCCAAGCTCAGCGAGAGCTGAACAATTTGCCTTTCTCGGTGATCAACACGATCACGAGCGAGCCCACACCTAGACACGCAAACCCGAGAACAAGCGGCACCGTCGTGCCGTTATAGTAGCTGCCGATCAGAATTCCGAGAATGCTTGAAACTGTTGTCGTCGCGAAGCCGTAGGCTGCAGAAGCCGTGCCCGCAATCTTGCCCAACGGCTCCATCGCGAGTGCCGAGAAGTTTGCACCCATCAGGCCAAAACAGGCAAACGTCATCGCGAACATCGGGAAGAACCATAACAGGCTCTCGCCGAAGAAATGCGTCACCAGCGCCAGCGAAGTCGACATGATGATGAAGAACACCATTGCGGCATGACTGATCCGCCGCATGCCGATTCTCTCAACCATGCGGGAGTTGAACAGGTTTGCGCATGCGAGCGCACCCGCCACGCCTGCAAACCAGAACGCGAATGTCTCTTCCTGGCCGAAGACATCCCGAAATATCTGCTCTGAAGATCCGATAAAGGAGAACAATGCGCCGAATATGACACCGGAGGCGCACATGTAGCCGAACGTGATACGACTACGTATGACTGCCATATAGCTGCTGGCGGCAGACGAAACATTTAGAGGATTGCGCGCCTCGGGCGCCAGGGTTTCTGGCAAGCGCAACCATGTCCATGCGAGCAAAAGTCCACCGAACAAGGCAAGGACGCCGAATATCCACTGCCAGGGGGCAACGAATAGGATCAGCTGCCCTAGGGCAGGCGCGATCATGGGTACAACCATGAAAATTGTCATGACCAATGACATGAAACCCGCCATACGCCGGCCTGCATAGAGATCACGGACAACCGAAACAGCCACAAGCCGGGCACCTGACGCGAACACGCCCTGCAGGAAGCGCGCAGCTAGCAGCGCATGAAAATCCTTTAGCGCGATACAGAGTAGCGCGGTTAGCGAATAACCAACCAATCCGACGAACAGGGGGACGCGCCGACCGAACCGGTCGGAAATCGGCCCCCAAACGAGTTGGGGTGCGCCGAAGCCCAATACATAGGAAAACACGATCATCTGCTGACGATTGGCGTCCTCCGGGGAGGCGCCTGTCAGACCGATCGAATCCGCGATCTCACCCAGTGCAGGCAGCATGATGTCGATAGCGAGCGCGTTAAGCGCCATCAGCGCCGCAACCATGACGACCATCTCCGTGCGCCCCGGCACAGGTCGACCATGGGCACCTTGCAAGGTGCGCGGCTCAGGAGCGGGCATTTCGGAGTCCGGCATGGGTTCGACAGGCTTTCTTGAGATTCTCAAGGGCCCTATCTGGGCCTCCTTCAAAGGAATGGCCAGTGTCCAGACCAGAAAAAAGCCCCGCCAAATGGCGGGGCTGCAATGCGAATTCGCGGGTCGAGGACTATTTCAGCTCCGGTCTCATGATGTTTGGGCTGAGGTTGAAGACAACTTGCTCTGCATCAAAATAGGCGGCATCGGCGGGCTTTTCGCCCTTACCCATCAGGATTTCTGCAGACGCGACATAGCTCGTCCGCTCACGGTATTCCCGTGGGCCGCCCCAATAAGCGTCATAAGGTCCAAACGCAGAATAGCGAGACCGACGGAATGGGTCATGATAATAGGCCGCATAAGGGCCGAAGTATCTGTAATTCAGGTGGAAATGGTCGTAATAAGGCGAGCCTCCGCCAACCGGCACAAGCCGGCTTTCAGAATCTGTGTCGCGGCGTACGACCCGGAAGTGGTCATACCCGTTCAGTCGGGTCAGCTCCGCAGCCCGGTAGAGCAAATAGGTCTCTACGGTCTTTCGATCTGTCAGGGAGTTTCCGGAAAACTCGACCTGGAACCGATTGTCCTCGATCTTCATTTCCGAATAGCCGCGATCGCCATCCAGAGCGGCCTGATATGGCGTTGCGGTCGCGCAGGCGCCGAGCACGGCCAAGGCAGCGATTGCACCTGTAAGCTTGAATTTGGGCATGGAATATCACCCTCCAAAGCGATGTTTCCTGTAATGTATGGGGGAAGTTAGCTGAACACTAGTTGAATTGGCTTCACAATTCAGAGAGCCGCCTGATCGATGTCAATCAGGCAAACAAAAAGGGCGACCCGAAGGCCGCCCCATAATATTTTCAGCCGTGAAACAGACTAGGCGGCCTTGTAGCCCATGACTGCCTTGACTTCGAGAAACTCCTCAAAGCCATGCTCGCCCCATTCCCGGCCGTTGCCGGATTGGCCGTAGCCACCGAATGGTGCAGTGAAGTCTGGCCGCGCACCATTGACCTGAATCTGACCGGCACGGATGCGGTTGGCCACTTTGCGGGCTTCATCTTCAGCGCCCTGCACATAGCCTGCCAGGCCATAGACTGTGTCATTGGCCATTTCGACAGCATCATCCACATCCTCATATGGGATCATGACGAGCACTGGCCCGAAGATTTCCTCACGCGCAATGGTCATGTCATTGGTGACATTCGCAAACACGGTTGGACGCGCGAAATAGCCCTTGTTGAAGCCTTCCGGACGCCCCGGACCACCTGCAACCAAAGTCGCGCCTTCCTTGATGCCAGTCTCGATCAGATCCTGAACCTTCTGGTACTGGTTGCCATTTGAAATCGGACCGATAGCGCCCGGTGAGGCTTCACCTGGCATCATCACTTTCACCGATTCAGCCGCTGCCTTCGCGATGGCAATCGCCTGGTCCTGCTGGTCCTTCTGGACAAACATGCGCGATGGCGCGTTACAGGACTGACCCGTATTCGTCATCATCTGCATAACGCCGCCACCGACAGCCTTCTCGAGGTCTGCGGATGGCAGGATAATATTCGGGCTCTTGCCGCCGAGTTCCTGTGCGACGCGCTTTACGGTCGGCGCAGCCGCCTGAGCCACAAGCACACCTGCGCGTGTGGAGCCGGTGAAGCTCATCATGTCGACGTCAGGGTGTGAGGACAGCGCCGAACCGACACCCGGACCATCTCCATTGACGAGGTTGAATACGCCCTTCGGCACACCGGCCTCGTGCATGATCTCCGTCAGGATCATCGCGTCGAGCGGCGCGATTTCGGACGGCTTGAGCACCATGGTGCACCCTGCAGCAATTGCCGGAGCAACCTTGCAGGCGATCTGGTTCAGCGGCCAGTTCCAAGGCGTGATGAATCCGCAAACGCCGATTGGCTCCTTGCGAAGCAGCGTCGTACCCTTCAGCTCCTCGAACTGATAGTCACGCAGAATGGCTGCGGTGGTCGCAAAATGCCCCATACCGGCAGGCACTTGCGCCGCATTGGCAAGCCACATCGGCGCGCCCATCTCGTTAGAGATCGCTTCTGCCATTTCCGGCATACGCGCCTGAATGCCTGCAGCGATCTTTTCGAGCAGCTCGGCGCGGTATTCCACGCTGGTCTGCGAAAATGCCGGGAAGGCCTTCCGAGCTGCGGCAACGGCCTTATCGACATCGGCCTTGGAACCAATCGAAATGACCGCGAAGTTTTCTTCAGTGGCCGGGTTCTCGATTTCCAACGTGCGCGGCTCAACGGGATCAACCCATGCACCGTCGATATAGAACTGCTTGTATTCCTTCATGCCGTTCGGGCCTCCCTGTGGTCCATATGCTTGATATGACTATAGGTGAGCCACTCGCCGCCTGCGAGTCCTGACGCTGGGGAATTTCGTGACGATGACGTTAGCCGCCGTGCACGTGATCCACATCAAAGGCCGCAATCGTTGCGAGGTTCACAATGTCACCGACCGTTGCGCCGAGCGAGGCAATCTGTACCGGCTTTTCTAGACCCAGCAGCATTGGCCCAATCACCGTGGCGCGGCTCATCGATTCCAGAAGCTTGGTCGAGATAGATGCGGCGTGAATGGCTGGCATGACCAACACATTTGCCGGTCCAGTCAGGCGCGAGAATGGGTAGAGCAGCTTGTGGCTGGTGTTCAACGCAACATCCGCGCTCATGTCACCTTCATATTCGAAGTCGATATCCTTCATGCCATCCAGGATGGCGACGGCATCGCGCACCTTTTCGCCGCGCTCGCCCATCGGGTTGCCGAAGGTCGAATAGGACAGGAATGCCACGCGCGGCGAGAAGCCAAGTGAGCGGACGCCTCGGGCGGCCTCTATGGCGATATTGGCAAGGTCCTCGCCCTGCGGCAGCTCGGTGACGCTAGTGTCTGCGATGAAGACCGTCCGCCCCCGGTTAATCACCATCGACATGCCAATTATGGCCTGCCCCGGTATCGGATCGAGCACGAGTAGCGAGTCGTTCAAGGCAACGTCATAGTTACGGGTCACACCCGTGACCATGCCATCAGCATCGCCATTCTTCAGCATGCAACAGCCGAAGACATTGCGGTCCTGGTTCACGAGACGCTGGGCATCTCGTTTCAAATAACCGTCGCGCTGAAGGCGAGCATACAGCATGTCCGTGTAGACCGGATTGTTGTCAGATAGACGCGCATTGAGAATCTCAAGCGTACCGGGCTGGATGCCCATTTGTTCCATGGCGCGCTCGACCTGAGCCTCGCGACCAATCAGGATCGGATGACCAAGCCCCTGGTTCTTGAAGCTGAACGCGGCGCGAACAACGGCGGGCTCTTCGCCCTCAGCAAACACGATGCGGCGCTGCAACTCCTTACAGCGGGCCTGAACCCCCTGAATAAAGGAGGCAGACGGATCCGCGCGGCGGGCCAGCGAATGCCGGTAGGCTTCCATGTCATCAATCGGTTTGCGAGCCACGCCGGTATCCATGGCCGCCTGCGCCACGAAAGGTGGAATGAAGCTGATCAGGCGCGGATCAAACGGGGTTGGAATAATGTATTCACGCCCGAAGCTTGGGCGTGCGCCATGATATGCAGCCGCCACTTCATCCGGCACGTCTTCGCGCGCCAGCTCAGCGATTGCCCGAGCAGCTGCAACCTTCATCTCTTCATTGATGCCCCGCGCACGCACGTCCAGCGCGCCGCGGAAGATGTACGGGAAACCTAGAACATTATTGACCTGATTGGGATAATCCGACCGGCCGGTGGCAATGATCGCGTCATCACGAACCGACTTGATGTCTTCCGGCGTGATTTCAGGATCGGGATTGGCCATAGCGAAGATGATCGGATCCTTGGCCATCGACTTGACCATCTCTTTCGAAACAGCGCCTTTCGCGGACAGGCCCAACAGCACGTCAGCGCCTTCAATTGCTTCTGCAAGCGTACGCTTGGTGGTTTTGACGGCAAAGGCGGACTTGAACTGGTCCATCTTCTCGGTGCGGCCCTCATAAACCACACCGCTGGAGTCACACATCAGGATATTCTCAGGCTTCACGCCGAGATGACGAATCAGTCCTGCACAAGAGAGACCGGCGGCCCCTGCCCCGGAAACGGCGACTTTCAGATCTTTCAGTTCCCGACCAGTAATGTGGCAGGCATTGATAAGACCAGCCGCCGCGATGATCGCCGTGCCGTGCTGGTCGTCATGAAACACCGGAATATCGAGGTCTTCGCGCAGACGGCTCTCGATGATGAAACAATCCGGAGAAGAGATGTCTTCCAAATTGATGCCGCCCCACGTGGAACCGATGTTCCGGACCGTCATGATGAATTCTTCGACATCTGTCGTGCTGACCTCGACGTCGAAACTGTCGATATCGGCAAACCGCTTGAACAGGACGGACTTGCCTTCCATCACCGGCTTGGACGCCATTGGCCCAAGATTGCCGAGGCCGAGGATGGCAGTACCGTTGGAAATGACCGCGACCAGATTGCCCTTGGCGGTATAATCGTAAGCCCGGTCCTCGTCTTCCGCGATGGCAAGCACGGGTACCGCAACGCCCGGACTATAGGCCAATGACAGGTCACGCTGCGTACCCATAGGCTTGGTCGGCGCCATGGAGATTTTGCCGGCGTGTGGCTGCGAGTGAAAATCGAGGGCTTCCTGGTCTGTGAAGCTCGGCCGTTTAGTTGTCATCGCGCGGCAAATCCGTTTTTGCAAAAAGTTTCAATTGAGGCGGCAAACTAGGCCGGTGCGAAAGCCATGCCAACCGTAAAACGGGCCATTCAGTGCGATATGATCACTTTGTCGCGCGCAAGCTGGTGTGAGGCTTTGCGAATCTCCGGCACTGACGATAGCGTCCCGGCCCATGGCCGACACTTCTGCTCCCTCGAAGCCCACCCCTGCGCCCAGCCCGTTCATGGCGCAATACCTGTCCATCAAGGCACAGCACGAAGATGCCATGCTCTTCTTCCGGATGGGCGACTTTTACGAGCTGTTCTTCGACGACGCGGTTCAGGCCTCGAAAGTGCTCGGCATAACGCTGACGTCACGAGGCGAGTACGAAGGCAAACCCATCCCCATGGCAGGCGTGCCCTATCATGCCGCCGAGGGTTATCTGGCGCGCCTGATCAAGGCCGGATGCCGGATTGCCGTTTGCGAGCAGACAGAGAGCCCCGCAGAGGCCAAGAAACGCGGATCGAAATCCATAGTAAACCGGGACATTGTCCGCATTGTTACGCCCGGAACGCTGACCGAAGACGCCCTGCTGCCCGCAAATCAGGATCAGGCACTGGCCGCGATAGCCATAGGAGGCGGCGGAACCGAAGCGGCCATCGCCGTCTGCGACGTCTCCACCGGACGATTTGATGTCTCCGCGCTCGCAGCGAACACGCTTGCTGACAGCCTGATGGCTTATCCATTGTCTGAACTGTTGGTGTCCGAGGGCGATATCGACAAACCTGCCATCGCAAATGCGACTGCGCTCTCCACCGCACCAGTGACCTTCCGGCCCGCCCGCAGCGCGACGCACAAATCAGGCGAAGCCCTTCTCAAAGAAACATTCGGAATCGCTGCGCTTGAAGCGCTCGGCGACTTCGGCCGTGCAGAACTCGCAGCAATCGGCCTATTGCTGGATTACGTGAAGCTCACCCAAGCAGGCAGCGACATCCGATTGGACCCACCCATTCGAGCACGCGCAGAGGGCCATCTAGCGATTGATCCAGCAACCCGCACGAGCCTGGAGATCGACCGATCCATGCGCGGCGACCGCGACGGATCCCTGCTGGGCACAATCGACCGGACCGTCACCGCACCGGGCGCGCGGCTTCTGGCCTCGCGTCTTTCGCGTCCCTGTGTCGACCGGGTGGAGATTGAAGCGCGGTATGACGCCGTGGCCTGGTTTGCGGATGATCGCGACGCAGTGGAGTCTGTGCGCGCCAGCTTGAAGGCTGCGCCGGATCTGGAACGTGCGCGGACACGATTGCGCCTCGGTCGGGGTGGGCCGCGCGACCTGGCCGCGATCGGGCGCGCACTGACTGCCGCACATGAAGCGGCAAGCCAACTGACAGCCAGCTCTGCGGGCCTGCCGCACAAAATCGATGAGGCTGTTGCCGCACTCGACCTGGGCAAGGACGAAGACCTCGCCACACTCGCGCGGGATTTGGAGACAGCCCTTTCGGAAAACCCTCCCACGCTCGCCCGCGATGGCGGGTTCGTTGCACCCGGCTGGGACAAGGCGCTCGATGAAGCCCGTGGCCTGCGCGATGATAGCCGCCAGATCATCGCAGCGCTGCAGGCTCGCTACGCTGACGAAACCGGCATTGCTGCGTTGAAGATCAAGTTCAACAATGTGCTTGGTTATTTCGTCGATGTCCCGGCCCGCTATGGCGACCCGTTGATGAAACCGCCTCTGTCCGAAACCTTCATCCATCGCCAGACTCTGGCCAGCAATGTGCGCTTCTCTACGCAGGAACTTTCTGAGCTCGCGGGCAGGATTTCCCGCGCAGAGGACGAAGCAAAAGCGCGTGAAATGTCCGTCTTCGAAGGATTTTGCGAGCGAATTGATGCGCTGAACACGCCTCTTTCCCGCACTGCCGGCGCCATTGCGGACCTCGATGTCGGGGCAGCCTCAGCAGAATGGGCGTTCGAAGTCGACGCGATCAGACCCGTACTGACAGACGATACCACGTTTCACGCCACGGGGCTGCGCCACCCTGTGGTCGAAGCCGCCCTCAAGAAAGATGGCAAGGGATTTACTGCCAACGACCTGGGACTAAGTGCCGAGGGCGATTTCGGAACGCGCCTCCTGCTGGTGACTGGTCCGAACATGGCCGGGAAGTCCACCTATCTAAGACAAGGCGCCCTGGCCGTTATTTTGGCGCAAGCAGGGCTCTTCGTGCCTGCACGATCCCTGACATTGGGCTTGGTCGATCGGATCTTTTCGCGCGTCGGCGCGTCAGACGATCTGGCGCGCGGACGATCCACTTTCATGGTGGAAATGGTTGAGACCGCCGCCATTCTCAATCAGGCTACGGAGCGCAGTTTCGTCATCATGGACGAAGTCGGCCGGGGCACATCAACATGGGACGGTCTTGCCATCGCTTGGGCGGCGGTTGAACACCTTCATTCGGTCAACAAGGCCCGGGCCTTGTTTGCCACTCACTATCATGAGCTGACCAAACTGGTTGAGGACTTACCCGGCGCCGCCAATGCTTCGCTCCGCGCCAAGGAGTGGAAGGATGACCTTGTCTTCCTGCATGAAGTTCAGGCCGGGCCGGCTGACAAGTCTTACGGCGTACAAGTGGCCAAGCTTGCAGGCCTTCCAAAGAAGGCGGTCAAACGGGCGGCGCAAATCCTGAAGCAGCTTGAGGCTCAACCTGACGCGCCCGAAAACCTGCCCCTCTTTGCTGCGGCATCTCTTGCGCCAATCACAGACGAGGACACCGCGGATCAGGTAATTGCGCCGTCAGAATCCGACCTGTTACTGCAACAGATTGACCCGGATTCCCTGACTCCGCGTGAGGCGCTTGACGTGCTGTACCGCCTCAAATCACTCGGCAGTGACTGATACATCGCCAGCCTTGAGCCCAAGCCTGTTGAGCGGCTTGCCCATTCCGCCCGACACCATGGCGGCAAGCACTTTCGGTGCGGGCGGTATCTTGCTGATCGGGGCCGCCAGCCAATCGCGCAACCATGCAAGCATCGTGGAATCGGACTGGTAGACCGGCGTGAAAAGCCAGCTCATTGTCTGAAACATTCTGACGTGCCCTGAACGCATTGAGGTGTAGTGGCGCAATTGCCTGTCCAGATCGTCATGGACGCACAATGCCCGCGACAGCGCATAGGCATCAAGCAAGGCCATGTTGGCCCCTTGGCCCAGTTGGGGGCTGGCCGCATGCCAACTGTCGCCGATATGCACCAGCCGCTGGTTTACGGCAGGCGCGTGCGTGCGATGGTCATATTCCGCATAGGTCAGCTGAGCATGGCTCTGCAACTGGTCCACCAAGGAAGCCGTTTCCGGCCAGAGCGCGACCGCCTCTGCTTTCCAATCTGACAGGGGAGCCTGCTTCCAAGCCTGATACTGATCCGTTCGGATGGACCAGAAATAGGTGAGCGTGTCCACGCCCTCTTCTTCTGAGCGGCCTGATGGCATAACCCCCGCCATCTGACGGGCCTGCCGGTAGCGTTGTGCCAAGGTGTTCCGCTCAAACCCATATCCCTCCTGCCACGTAAGGGTTGCCCAGAGCGCGCCATATTCGAGCTGACTGCGCGGACGAGATGAGAGCGGGGAACGCACACCAAGTGCATCAACCACAAGATCAAACGGTCCCAACGTCGTTCCATCCCCTGTGGTCAGGTACCCTCCGACGGCCTGAGCCGAGATGATCCGAGTGGACGGGACAATATCCACACCCGCTTCTCTGGCTGCTTGATACACTAGGTCAAACAGGACGGGACGTTGGATGGATATACCCCGAAGGCTGGGCCGAATGGCATCATATCGGACATCCAGAACGGTGCGTCCGGAATCGACCGCCTGACCGTACAGCCGCTGGATGGGCGCGCCCAGTGTTTCGGCCCGCTCACGCATGCCCAGCTCGCCCAAAATCGCCAGACCCGTTTCTTGCAGGATCAGGCCTGACCCAACAGGCCCTGGCGCATCGAACTGGTCATAGACGGTGACGTCGTGGCCCGCTCGGGCAAGCAGAGCTGCCGCGGCCAGTCCCCCAATGCCGGCACCGGCAATGGCTATCTTTCGCAATGAAGTCATGTCAGCCGGCAACCTTCACCGGATTTCGCTCACGCACCAGTTGCTTGACGAACTCGACATGACTGCGAAGCCGGTAAAGATCGTCCGTATAGGAAAGCGGCACTTCAACGGCACCGATTTCTGCCTGTAGGGTTTCGAGTTCCTCCTGCACCTTGTCACGTTCCGTCTTGTTGTCGGTCGAACGTCCACGCTCTTCGAGCGCACGCAAGTCTTCATACCAGACATAGATTTTCCGGCGCACACGCCAGCGATAGATGGGAGGTGCGACCCGGACCAACGGGAAGAGCAAGGTCAGCAACGGGATTGCAAGCACCCAGGCCCTGTCCAGAAAATTCGCGACGTCGAACGAAAAGTAACGGCGCAGGAATGACGGGCCGTCCTTGTAGTATCGACGTGCCTGTTCGCTGATGGGCAGATCGATCAGATCCGGATCAGGATACTCCCCCGCCGGGGCCAGCAGCGTACCTTGGGAATGAATCGCCGTTGCAGCATCTATGAGAAGCGCTTCGATAGCCGGGTGCAAATCTTTGCGGACGACCAGTTGTGCGACAGGTGCAACCAGGGGGATGTCTGTTGCCGGCAGATTCTTGCCGATATCCACAACGCCTCTGAGAAGGACAATATCTGACAGCGCCTCATGCCGGCGCGCCAGTGCCGGAGCGCGGTCAAACGGAAGCAGGCGGACAACATCCGGGCTGTTCAGCAATCGGTCGACATAGGATGCCTCCACCGAGGCAGAGAAAGCGACCGCGTCCACATTTCCGGCCAGGAGGGCGTCCGCTGCTGCATTACCCGAAAGCGGCAACCGAGACATTTCATCCCATTCGCCGCCATAATCGGCCTCAAGCTCCAAGGCGAGCATGCGCGTGCCCGACCCGTCACCGCCAACAGCCATTCGAACACTGTGAAGATCGCCCAACGTGTCAGCGGGAACATCATTCCGGACAAACACCCAGAAAGGCTCCGGAAACAGGCCTCCAATTGAGCGTAACTCTTCCTCATCGGACACAGTCGAAAGTCCGCCCTGCACAAGGCCGACATCCACCTCGGAATCATCCAGCAGGCGGAGATTGTCGATTGAGCCCTGTGTTTCCACCAGCACGACCTCCACCCCCTCTTCCGCGAGAAGACGCTGATAGCGTTCTGCGAAGGCATGATAGGCGCCGCCCGGGCTGCCAGCAGCAAACCGGATCGTTTTCGGTGGCGCTGGGTCCATCAGCACCAGAGCCAGGAGCACCCCCGCAAACGCGACGACGACCAGAGGCCAATAGACTTTCAAGAAGTCTCTCAATCCCGACATGATAACCGCCTCCCACCGCGCTAGTTCGGTCGACTACTGCTCTAGGCCGGGAAATTGCAAGGATCAACAAAGTGTAAGGCTCTGCCCCGAAATCGCCTCATGCGTGCCGCGCATGGAACCTATTCCGTTACAAGAGTGTTCATCAATGTATCGGGGCACCATCTGGAGCCCAAGAGACCAGAAAGGACGATCCCGTGAGCCATCCCATATCCATCACACGACTATTGTCTGTTGCCGTTTTGGGGATAATCGCGGCCGTAACATTTGCGATGGTCCTGATGCCACAGCCGTCACTCTACGCAGGTTGAGCCTTAGTCCTTGTGATAGGGCGTCCCGGCGAGGATCGATACAGCGCGGTACACCTGCTCTGTCACCATCACCCTGACGAAACGATGTGGCCAGGTCTGTGGTCCAAAAGCCAGAGTATCCGGAACAGCTGACTTCACCGCGTCGCCATAGCCCTCGGCTCCCCCAATCAGGAAAACCAGGTCAGGCACGCCCCGATCGCGCCATTTGGCGAGATTTTCAGAAATTTCGCGAGATCTTTGTGCCCGTCCGAACTCGTCCAGTCGGATACATTTGGCACCCGACGGTAGTTTGGCGAGAATCCGGTCCGCTTCAGCGTCCAGTCCGCCGCCGCTGGGCACTTCGATCTCTTCAATGCCGCGAAAGCCGAGGGATCGTGCGATCGGCCCTGCACGTTTGATGTATTCGTCGACAAGTTCGCGTTCCGGCCCGGCCTTTAGCCGCCCGACGACCAGAAAAATGATCCGCATGGTCGCCCGCTAATTGGCTGGCGCACGATGGGCATTGTCAGATGCCCAGATCTTTTCGAGATTATAGAATTCCCGGACTTCCGGGCGGAACAGGTGGACGATGACATCCCCGGTATCGATCAGCACCCAATCTGCATTCGGCATACCTTCGACACTGGCCGGGCGACCGGTCAGTTTCTTTACGTCTTGTGCAAGATGGTCTGCGAGAGCCGCAACATGCCGGCCTGAACGACCGGATGCGATGATCATGAAATCTGCGAGCGAAGATCTTCCATCAAGGTCAATGAAGAGAATGTCTTCAGCCTTGTCATCCTCAAGGGCCTTGGCGAGGGCTTCGGCCACATTACGGATTTCTTCGAGCGTGGCCTGCTGGGCGGGCTGGAGCCGCGGGGCGCTGGGGGTCAGGGGTCCGGTTCCTTCTTGTTACGTCCTCTTCACATAATAGCATCTACGGGGCCGAACAACCAGCCATTAAAGGTCTGTCGCCGTCATATCGAGTCTGAATTCGCACCAAATTGCACCTTATGCGCAGTTTGCCAGATTTTCGCCGCATGTTCAGGGCATATTCCGACGTCATTCTTGTTGCTGATGGAGTAGAGTTTCATGCGCATGCAATTTGCTGCTGCCGCCGTTTTGTTTGCTTTGCCGCTCGGGGGCTGCGCTGTCGCAGCACTTGGCACCGCCGGGGCCGTTGGCGTTGCTGCCGCCCAAGAGAAATCGCTCGGGGAAGCTGTGGACGATGCCACCGCCTCGAATGAGATCAAGAGTAAGCTACTGTCTGAAAGCGCAAACAAGTTTGGGGAGGTCGATGTGGAGGTCACCGGGGGACTCGTTCTGCTCTCCGGCCGCGTAAACACTCCCGAAGAGCGTGTGAAAGCCGAAGGTATCGCCTGGACCTCTCACCTCACGCGCGATGTCGCCAACGAAATTCGTATCCAGCCTCCGGGCGGTTTCCTCGCAAATGTCTCGGATGAAGTCATCACGGGTCGGGTCCGCGCACGCCTGGTTGGGTCCAGCACGGTCAAGAGCCTCAACTTCAACATCGAAACCTACAATGGCGTTGTCTACCTTATGGGCATCGCGCGGTCGGCCGAGGAGTTGAAGCGCGCAGCCGAGGAGGCCAGTGTGGTGGGCGGCGTGAAACAGGTGGTTTCCTATGTCCGCATTCGTGACAATACCCGCACCCAACAAGCCGCGCCGACGACGCAGGGCACGCCCCCTTATCAAACAGCACCCGATGCCTCATATGACTATCAGGCCGACGGGGAACTGATCGGCGCCAATTACTAGCCGGGTCAGGTCGCGCGGGCGGCGGCCCATGAAGGGAGCCGCCTCATGAGCCTTCGCGTTGCGATCCAGATGGATCCGCTCGAATCCGTCAATATCGACGGAGACACCACTTTTGCCCTGGCCGAAGTCGCACAAGCGCGCGGCATGGAGCTTTTCGTTTACGGTCCCGATGACATGAGCATCGAGCAAGGCCGCGTAACGGCCATGGTTCGACCCGCGCGCGTCCAGCGTGTGAAAGACGCGCCTGGCGTATTTGAAGCGCCCGTCCGGCTGGATCTTGCAAAAGACGTTGATGTCATCCTGATGCGTCAGGACCCACCCTTTGACATGAGCTATATCACGGCCTGCCACCTGCTTGAGGAAATCGCAGATGAAACCCTCGTCGTGAACGACCCGGCTGGCGTTCGATCCAGTCCGGAAAAGATTTTCCCACTAATGTATCCAGACCTGATGCCGCCAACCCTTGTGTCGCGCGACTTGTCGGTCATCGAAGCCTTTCGCGCAGAGCACAAGGACATCATCATCAAGCCGCTCTATGGGCATGGCGGCGCAGGCGTGTTTCGCCTCAAGCAGGACGATTCCAATTTCGACTCGTTGACTGAGCTCTTCTTCAGTCGCTCGCGTGAACCGGTCATGGTTCAGGCATTTCTGCCGGCCGTCAGTGAAGGCGACAAGCGCATCATCTTGATCGATGGCAAAGCCGCCGGCGCGCTCAACCGACGCCCCAAGGAAGGTCAGGTCCGATCGAACCTCGTTGTCGGCGGTACGGCCGAGGAGACAGATATGAGCGACGCGGATATGCGGATTTGCGAAGCCATCGGGCCGGAATTGAAACGTCGCGGACTCGTTCTGACCGGCATCGACGTGATTGGCGGGCGTCTTACCGAGGTGAATGTCACCTCTCCTACCGGTGTTCAGGCCATCAAGAAACTCAGCGGCATTGATATCGCAGCCGATTTCTGGGACGTTGTGCAAGACAAGCTTGCGAGCCGCTGAAGCTCCCGGCAAGAATGGGGACATGATCATGAAACTGACAACGTCTATCGCCATCGTGTCTTTCTGTCTGGCAGGGACGGCCTGTTCTGAAAATTCCAGCAGTGAAGACGCAGCTGTCGTCGCTACCGAGACCGCTCAGGTCGAGGACGAATATACAGGCTCCCTCAATTTGAACCTGCCAAGTTCATCCGCGGCTCAGGACACTGGCAGCGGTACGCTGAATTTGCGGATTGGACAGTCGGACGAAGATGATGGTCTGCTGATCGGGTCCGGCGGTTTTGGCGGAGGCCAGTTCGAGGATGCTCCGTCGCTTGGCCTGTCCCTTCCTGACGATACTGCAGAGCCGGCATCGTCAGAAGACGACGTCATTCGGCTTGATCCGAAATAGTCGTCGGACCAATTGATCATCCTGCATGAGGATGTTGGCTCTGGCCGCCTCGACAGATAAAGCAAAACTCGACACACAATCGCAAGTTGCGTGCGGGCATTCTTTGGGCTTGAAAACCACTCAGGATTGAATATTGTCAGCCCCTGATTTCAATGGGTGCGCGGCGCATTGCGTCAGACACCCGGCCTCAGGGACCCAGGATGCCGCATGCCCCATCTCCCCAGGACGTAAGAAAACCCACAGATGCAGACCGCTTTATCGGTCGGCAAGTCCGACAGGCGCGTCGTGAAGTGGGAATGACGCAAGAGGCGTTGTCCGAAAAGCTTGGCCTGACTTTTCAGCAGGTTCAGAAGTATGAGGCCGGCCGCAGTCGCCTGTCGGCTGGCAGGTTGAGGGACGTAGCCATCGCCCTCAGCAAGCCGATCAATTATTTCTACGAGCCATTTCCTGCAGCACCCCAGGTTCGAGACCTGGAGCGCGCCAGAATAGGTTTGCTGAAGCGGGAGGCGAAAAAACTCGTCGACTCCCTTGAACGGGCAGATGATCTGGAAGCAGCTATTCAGGTTCTAACCGCACTGGGGCCATCTCACCGCTAGCGCTGGCAAGCACTACAGAAGAAACTCGACCGGCCTGATTGGACGATGCGCTGGATCGACTTGGTGCAGTTCTGACAAGGTCCGCCTTCCCGGTCATAGACGGCGAAAGTGTGCTGGAAATAGCCAAGCTCGCCACTCGCGCTAGCAAAGTCTGAGATGGATGAACCGCCTGCTGCTATAGCTTCGGCTATAACGTCATTGATTGCCGGTACGAGGCGTGCGGCTCGCTGCCCGGGCACGGTTGCTGCACGCCGGCGCGGGGATACACCCGCACGCCACAACGCTTCGCACACATAGATATTACCGAGCCCGGCAATCACCGACTGGTCGAGCAGCGCCGATTTGATCGGCGTCTTGCGCCCCCGCAGAACTGTATTCAGATACGCTTCGGAAAACCCATTGGACAGCGGTTCAGGCCCCATCGCCATTAACCTTGGATACGCCTGAAACTGCTGCGCGGGCCAGAGTTCCATGAAACCAAATCGACGCGGGTCATTATACGTGACCGACGCTCCATTCCCGAGATTGAAGACGACATGATCGTGGCGCGGGTTAGTCCCCGTCTCATGATGAAATTCACCGAGCTTCTCGCCGGCAACGGTAAAGCGGCCGGTCATGCCAAGATGCATCACCAGGACTTCATCGGTCGACAAGGCAAGCGTCAGGAATTTGGCTTTCCGTCCAAGATGGGTGATCCGCGCTCCGGTAAGGCGCTCGGCGAACTTGTCAGGAAAGGGAAACCGTAGATCAGCCCGGTTGTGAACCAAACGCTCAATGCGCTGGCCCTCCATGACCGGCGCAAGTCCGCGGCGAACTGTCTCGACTTCGGGTAATTCAGGCATGGCTATGGCATATAGCCTAGGGTGATCGAGGCAACTATGGTGGCGCGCATGTCTGCAGATAGAGATACGGAACGCAAGGTGTCGTTCGGCTTCGAAGAGGTCACCGAGACGGAGAAGGTCGCCCGCGTGAAAGGCGTCTTCCGCTCTGTCGCGTCCCGCTACGACCTGATGAACGATCTCATGTCCGCAGGCGTCCACCGCCTCTGGAAGCATGATGCGATGAATCAGGTGAACCCGCAGCCCGGCGAGCGCCATCTGGATGTTGCTGGCGGCACCGGCGAATTGGCACGCGCCTTCCTCACCTTGGCTGACAAGGCGGGCAAGCGCAGGGGTATCGACACGCCCGCCACCGCAATCGTGTCCGACATCAATGATGCCATGCTGGACGCAGGCAAAGCCCGCGCGGACAATGCGAAATGGGAAGGTCGGCTAGACTGGGTTTGTGCCGACGGCCAGAATTTGCCCTATCCCGACCGAGCATTTGACGCCGTCACCGTGTCGTTCGGAATTCGCAATTTTGCGGATCGTCTGGAAGGATTACGGGAGTTCCGCCGCGTGTTGAAACCGGGCGGCAGATTGGCCGTTCTGGAGTTCAGCCATATGACGGTCCCTGCCCTGCAGGCCGCATACGACACATACAGTTTCAATGTGATCCCGCGCCTCGGCAGCCTGGTCGCGGGAGATGCCGACAGTTATCAGTATCTTGTTGAATCAATAAGGAAATTCCCGACACAGGACGCCTTTCGCAAAGAAATTGAAGCTTCAGGCTTTTCTCGTGTCAGCGTCACAAATTATTCAGGGGGCATCGCCGCCCTGCACTTCGGTTGGGCGGTCTGATGCAAGTTAGCCCGGGCTTGAATCCGCTGCCAAACCAGATCTCAATGCCGGGTCCAGCAACAGCTGGTCAGGTGTTTGACTTGGCTCCGCATAGTAGATCGCTGCCGCAATCATTGCAGCCACAAGCAGTCCACTCGTCACAAAGTATAGAGTTCCTTTGTTTTTTGATGCTTTTTTAGTGGCCATGACAGCCTCCTCAACAATTATATCTTCCCACATCAAACGCCCTCGGACCCCGCCGGTTCCCGTTGGCACGCGGAGCATGGCATGGGACTGATTGGAGATTATCGCCGCTTGATGCGCGCTGGCATTGCGTTGGCACGTCATGATGTGATCCTGCCGGGCGCTTACCAGACACGCCTGCCTCTGCCTGCCCGCATCGCCGGGCGGGTGCTACGCGTCCTTGGTGGTGGGGCGCGCGGACGGCCTGGCCAGCGGCTTGCCCGCGCATTGGAAAAGCTGGGACCGGCTTATATCAAGCTGGGGCAGTTCCTGGCCACGCGCCCGGATGTGTTCGGCGCTGAAGTCACCCAGGATCTGGGCCGTCTGAAGGACAAGCTGCCGCCCTTTTCGATGAAAGCGGCGCGCGCCGCCCTCGCGGAAGAGTTTGGTGAGGCTGACGCCGCACGCCTGTTTGCCGAATTGTCAGACCCGGTTGCGGCCGCGTCCATCGCGCAGGTCCACAAGATGTCCCTGCCAGAAGGCGAACGCGCCGTGAAAATCCTGCGGCCGGGCATTGAGCACAAATTGATGGTGGAGCTTTCTGCCATGAAACGCGCTGCGCGCACCATCGAAGGCATCTCAGCCGAGAGCCAGCGTCTGAAACCTGTGGCTTTCACTGAAACCATTGCGAATGCCATGATGCGGGAAACCGACCTGCGCCTCGAAGCAGGCGGCGCAGACGAAATGCACGAAATCAGCCAGAAATCCGGCCATTTCGTCATTCCCTCCGTCGATTGGGACCGCACCGGTCGCCGGGTTCTTACCATCGACTGGATCGACGGAGTTTCTCTCACCGATCCAAAAGCGCTGGACCGTCCCGGCATCGACCGCAAGAAATTGGCGAACGACATCACGCAGGGCTTCCTGACCCATGCGATCGAATACGGCGTGTTCCATGCGGACATGCATGAAGGCAATCTCATCATCACGCCGGAAGGCAAGGTGGCCCTGGTGGATTTCGGAATCATTGGCCGGATCGGCCTGGTCGAGCGCCGCTTCCTCGCCGAAATCCTTTGGGGCTTCCTGAAGCGCGATTACCGCCGTGTTGCCGAAGTCCATTTCGAGGCCGGTTATGTACCGGCCAACCAGTCCATCGGGGAGTTCGCACAAGCTCTCCGTTCCATCGGCGAACCCGTACATGGCAAACCGGCCGAAGAAGTCTCGATGGGTCGCGTCCTGCTTCAATTGTTCGACTATACGCACACATTCGGAATGTCCCTGCGTCCGGAACTTGTCCTGCTCCAGAAGACCATGGTCCAAGTGGAAGGCGTCGCCCGCGCGATCGACCCGTCGCACAATATATGGTTTGCGTCCGAACCCGTGGTCGGCACGTGGATCCGGCGCAGCTTCGGCCCAGAGGGCGCCGCAAAGCTTGTCGCCGGCAATGTGAAAGAGATCACCAACCGGTTGAAGCGTCTGCCAGAAGTCATGGACAAATTTGAGGCCTCACTACTCGAACCGGTTTCGCCCCCGCCGCTTCCACGCCGGTTTGCGCCCTGGTGGGGCTGGTTTGGCTTCATCGCGGCCCTGGTTGCGCTGGGCATCTGGGCAGCGAAATAGCGCGTTTCGGTCATTTCCCTGCTGAAACCCGCCAAAACCTTAACCGAGCCGCCAAGTTCACAGGGATTTCATGGGGTAACGGCAAGAAATTTGCGATAAGACAGGCTTAACGAATAGAGCTTCCCCATGACGCAGAAACGCATCCTTTTGATCATTTCCGGTGGCATTGCCGCCTATAAAAGCCTGGAACTGATCCGGGAGTTGCGGCGCCGCGACATTGCCTGCCGTTGCATCGTGACGAAAGGCGGCCAGGAATTCGTCACCCCTCTCTCGGTCTCCGCACTGTCCGGCGACAAGGTCTATACCGAGCTGTTCAACCTCAGTGACGAAGCGGAAATGGGCCATATTGAGCTGTCCCGCTCGGCTGATCTCGTGGTCGTGTGCCCGGCCACAGCAGATCTGATGGCCAAGGCTGCGGGCGGTCTTGCCAATGACCTCGCCTCCACAACGCTGCTCGCGACCAACAAGCCTGTCCTGATGGTACCCGCCATGAATGTGCGCATGTGGCAGCATCCGGCAACCATGCGGAATGTCGAAACGCTCCGCGCGGATGGCGTGACGGTGATGGAGCCGGACGAAGGCGCGATGGCCTGCGGTGAATTCGGTCCTGGCCGCCTTCCGGAACTTCCGGTCATCGCCGAAGAAATCGAACGCATGCTGGCAGGAGACGCCACCGGCGCACTCGCGGGAACCCACGCGCTTGTCACAGCAGGCCCGACACGCGAACCGCTGGATCCTGTTCGGTTCTTGTCCAACCACTCTTCCGGCAAGCAAGGCTATGCGATTGCCGAAGCGCTCGCGTGTCTTGGTGCGCAGGTCACTTTAGTCTCCGGTCCGGTCGCCCTGCCCGCACCACGGGGAGTGAATTTCGTACCGGTCGAGACAGCCCGCCAGATGTTGAAGGCCTGCGAGGACGCTCTGCCTGCTGACGTGTTCGTTTCTGTGGCCGCAGTTGCTGACTGGCGCCCGGCACGGGCCGCAACCAAGAAGCTGAAGATCAAGGGCGCGGGCAGCGAACATCCCTCCATGGAACTGACCGAAAACCCGGACATCCTCAAGACGCTGGCCAACAAGCGCAAGCACCGACCCGCCCTGGTGATCGGCTTCGCCGCAGAGACCCATGATGTCGAGGAGCACGCTGAAGCGAAGCTCGCCCGCAAGAATTGTGACTGGATCGTCGCCAATGATGTCTCCGGGGATGTGATGGGCGGCTCGGAAAACGAGATTGCCTTGATCACCCGGGACGGATCCGAACGCTGGCCACGCATGGGCAAGACCGAAGTGGCGCGCCGACTGGCGCACAAGGTCGCTGAAACGCTGAATGATGAAGGCGACGGGATGAAACTCGCCGCTGAATAGCGCTACACTGGCGGCTCGCCATTCCGCGCGAGCACCTCCCCTGCCAGATACAGAGATCCGCAAATCAGGATACGCTCAACGCCGGTTGCCGCCGCAGCCTTGAGCGCAGCTTCGAGGCTGTCGCACGCGGCGGCTTTCAGCCCCGCATTGGTGGCCGCTTCCGCCAAGGCTTGAGGTTCGGCGCCCTGATGACCCGGCGCGTTCGGCAAGGTGAAGACCTCAGGTCGCACCTGCCGGAACGGCATGAAATAGCCGGTCGCATCCTTGGAGGCGAGCATGGCTGCGACCAGTGCGGTACGCCCGGGCATGTTGTTCAGCTGTCTCGCAATGGCGCGGGCCGCATGCGGATTGTGTCCGCCATCCAGCCAGATTTCCTGATCGGGAGCGAGCGCCGTAAGCGGCCCGTCTTTCAGGCGCTGCATACGCGCAGGCCACACCACGTTGCGGGCGCCTTCGAAGATCGCATTCTGGTCGATGATTGTGGAATTCCCGAACAGCTGCACGGCCATGGCGGCCAGAGCCGCATTGGCCCGCTGGTGTTCGCCCAACAGGCCAAGGTCTTCCGGCATTGCATCAATGAAGTGCGCTTTCAGGCGATAGAGCGGCGCGCCAACATCTTCGGCCCGTTTTGCGATGACATCGTCACAGATCTTGCGCTGGATCGCGGTCAGCGCCGGGCGGCCGGACTTGATGATCCCCGCTTTCTCACCCGCAATCTTGCGAATATCCGAGCCGAGAAAGGCCTTGTGATCAAAATCGATCGGCGTAATGACGCTCAGCGCGGGCTGCTCGATCACATTGGTCGCATCATAGCTGCCACCAAGTCCGACTTCGAGGATCAGTACATCGGCGGGCACTTCCGAGAAGGCGAGCAGGGCCGTGGCCGTGGTCGCCTCGAATTGTGTGATCTCCTGCCCCTTGATCGCGTCATGGGTTCGCTCCAGCCAGTCGATCAGGCGCGCATCATCCACGATCTCACCGGCGAGCCGGATACGCTCGTTGAAACGCACGAGGTGCGGACTGGTAAAGACATGAACGCTAAGGCCCGCTGCTTCCATCATGGCCCGCATGAAGGCGCAGGTGGACCCTTTGCCGTTGGTTCCGGCCACATGAATCACGGGCGGAAGCCCGTCTTGCGGCCGTCCAAGCATCTCAAGCGCATTCAAGACGCGCCCGAGCGATAGTTCAATCGTGTCTGGATATAGCCCTTCGAACCGCCCCAGCGCCTCGGCCAGGGCCGAACTGTCACCGATCAAGCAGAGCTGCCCTTACTCTTGTTTGGGGTCTTGGCGGCATGCGTTTTGGGTGGTGTCAGAGAAACCGGCAGGCGATCTTCAGCGCGCCGCACATTTGGCATTAGCATCGACAGGACATTGGAGATCGTGTCCTTCAGTTTGCGCCGGTCACAGACAATGTCCACCTGGCCCTTTTCGCGCAGGAATTCGGATCGCTGGAACCCTTTCGGCAGGCTTTCGCGAATAGTCTGTTCAATCACACGCGGGCCGGAAAAAGCGATCATTGCGCCAGGTTCGGCAATATGGATGTCGCCAAGCATCGCATAAGACGCCGACACACCGCCCGACGTCGGATCAGTCAGTAGCACGATATAAGGTAGTTTGGCTTCAGCCAGTTCATTGATCGCGAGCGTCGTGCGCGGCATCTGCATCAGGCTCAGCGTGCCTTCCTGCATGCGGGCACCACCGGATGCTGTGCAGACAACAAAGCCCGCCTTGCGGGCCAGCGCCATTTGCGCAGCCGCTACAAAGCCTTCTCCTGCCGCCATGCCCAGCGACCCACCCATGAAGGCGAAATCCTGAACCAGCACAACTGTGGGGACACCGCCGATCTTTCCATAGGCCGCCACCATACAGTCTTCCTGGATGATCGGCGCGCCGCCATTTTCGGACTCTTTCTTGTCGCGGGCCGCAATCTTGGCCTTCGCAGCCTTCAGGCGCGACGGATAAGGCTTGTCATCCTTGAATTTCAGGGGGTCATGCGGAACCGATGGCAGGGCTAAAGGCTCCCAGCGCTCATCATCGAACAGGAGGCGCAGGCGGGTGCGCGGGCTGATCCGCAGATGCGCGCCAGCTGGTGTGACATGCCAGTTTTCTTCCAGATCGGTCTTGTAGACCAGTTCGCCGGACAGAGGACATTTCACCCACAAATCGTCGGGCGTGTCCTTCTTCGCGAGCATGGTCTTCAGGCCCGGCGGGGTGACCTTGGTAATCCAGTTCATGCCAGAACCTCCTCGGCGGCAATCAACACTTAAGGCTTGGTGATCGTTCTGATCGCCGAGCTCAACTCCTTCGCCAACGCGCCCATTCCCCGCGGTGCACTGGCAAAATCCCCCGATTCGTGGGCCTTTTCTGCATGCTCCACGAAAGCGGAGCCTACGACAACCCCATCGGCAATTTTAGCCATTTCTGCAGCTTGAGCGCCAGTTTTGACGCCAAAACCCACACAGACCGGCAATCCTGAAACACGTTTGGCCATTTCAATGTTCCCGGCAATCGCCTGCGGATCCGCGCTGCCAGCGCCTGTAACGCCTGTCACAGCGACAAAATAGAGGAATCCGCTGGCGCCTTCGGCAACCTTTTTCATCCGGTTTTCATGAGTGGTGGGGGTCGCAAGCCGAATGACGGAAAGATCGTATTGCGCATAGGCCTCGCGCAGTTCGCCATCTTCTTCCGGCGGCAAATCTACCAGGATCGTTCCGTCGACACCGGCTGCATGAGCCGCCTTGGCGAACTCAGCATATCTCATGCAGAACACAGGATTGGCATATCCCATGATAATGACAGGCGTTGTCTGGTCCTCGGCGCGAAACCGTGCCGCCAGCGCCAGCGTGTCAGCGAGCGTTGTTTTATTGGCGAGCGCGCGCAAGCCCGCCTTCTGAATGGATGCCCCATCGGCCATCGGGTCGGTAAAGGGCGCGCCAAGCTCAATGATATCGGCGCCATTGTCGCGCAGCGCGCACATGGCGGCATAGCTCGTCTCAAGGTCGGGGTCGCCGGCCATAAGGTAGGAAACCAGAACGGCGCGGGATTCGCCGCTTGCGCGGGCGAAGGTGTCTGTAATGCGGGAAGTTGGCATCAGGTGTCCGTATTCTCGTGAACCCATGCCTCATAAGGCGCATTCGCCTGAATGCAAGGCAATGCGACCATAGCGGGTACGTCATAGGGATGGTGCGTCAGGACGAGGGCTTCGATCCGATCCCAATTCGCTTTTGGCGCTTTCAGCCATAATACGAATTCGAAGGCCTGCTCCACCACACTCTTCCAGCGATAGGTGGACGAGACCGGCCCTTCGAGATTGGCGCAGGCAGCGAGACGGTGCTCGATGGCCGCGTCGCCAATTTCCTCGGCCACACGGCGAGACGGACAGGTAATGCGAATGAGAAGGAGATCAGTCAATTTGCTCTCTCGACAAAAGAAAAGTGAAGACGCAGGGGAACATTTTCTAGCCGCCTCGTCCATCGGGATCGTGGCAAACGATGCAAATCTTGTTTCCATCGAGATCTCGGAAATATGCCCCGTAATAATTCGCGTGATATTGCGGGCGCAGGCACGGGGTACCCTCATCCTGAGCGCCGCGAGAGATGGCAATTGCGTGCGCCTCATCTACGCTGGGCCGGTCGGGTGCGAGCAGGGCGAGCATCTGGCCATTGCCCGGCTCGTGTCGCTGGTCATTGAACGGCCGTACCAAAGCGACCAGCGGGCGGTCATCGCCCGGACGCCGCCACATGATAAACGGATCAGACCGCTCGAATGGTACACGCGGATTCCCAAGCGCCTGCATGATCGGCTCGTAAAAGGCAGCTGCATTTTCCAGATCATTCGTGCCCAAGGTCACATGCGAGATCATCGGCCTCTTCCCTACATATCGACGCCGAGGGCCTTGGCGACCGAGAAAACGTCCTTGTCGCCGCGACCACACATGTTCAGGATCATCAGCCCATCCTTGCCGAGTGCCTGAGCGACCTCCCCTACGCGCGCAATGGCGTGGGAGGGCTCGAGCGCCGGAATAATGCCTTCAAGCCGCGTGCAGAGTTGGAAAGCTGCAAGCGCCTCCTTGTCCGTGCACGACAAGTATTCAGCGCGACCGGAATCTCTCAGGAAAGCGTGTTCTGGCCCGATGCCCGGATAGTCCAGTCCCGCCGAGATCGAATGCGCATCGATGATCTGGCCGTCATCGGTTTGAAGGAGATAGGTCTTGTTCCCATGCAAGATGCCTGGCTTGCCGCCATTCAGCGCGGCAGCGTGCTCGCCCGTCTCGATACCGTGCCCCGCAGCCTCGACACCGATCAGGCGAACGCCCTCATCTTCAAGGAAAGGGTGAAACAGGCCAATCGCGTTCGAACCACCGCCGATACAAGCCATGACCGCGTCGGGCAGACGCCCTTCCCGCTCAAGAATCTGGGCGCGTGCCTCTTTGCCGATAATGCTCTGGAAATCTCGAACAAGCTCTGGATACGGATGAGGCCCGGCTGCCGTACCAATGCAATAAAACGTATCGTCAACATTGGTGACCCAGTCACGCAGCGCTTCATTCATTGCGTCTTTCAGGGTTCCTGTGCCGGAAGAGACCGGCACGATCTCTGCGCCGAGCAGTTTCATGCGGAAAACGTTCGGCTTCTGGCGCTCGACATCCGTCTCGCCCATGAAGACAACGCAATCCAGTCCGAAGCGCGCGCAGATTGTCGCGGTGGCAACGCCATGCTGGCCGGCGCCCGTTTCAGCAATGATACGGGTCTTGCCCATACGCCTGGCGAGCAGGACCTGGCCGAGGCAATTATTGATCTTGTGCGCGCCGGTATGGTTTAGCTCATCGCGCTTGAAATAGATTTTCGCGCCATCGAAATGCTCGGTCAGCCGTTCCGCAAAATAAAGCGGCGATGGACGCCCGACATAATGGGCCCACAAATCGTCCATTTCCGCCTTGAAAGCTGGATCTTCCTTGGCCTTGCGGTATTCGGCCTCAAGTTCGAGGATCAATGGCATCAATGTCTCGGCGACATAGCGCCCACCAAAGTCGCCAAAGCGGCCATTCGCATCTGGCCATTGGTCCCATGTGTTCCGCAAATCCATCGTTCTGCTTTCCTTGCACTACCGGCCCGTATCTAGACCGAAGGACGTGCCAAGGAAAGCGCGACGATGCGCCCGGCCCCGTGACGCGTCAGCCCATGGGGGAATAGAAAAATTCCTCTCGAACGATCTTCCCGTCCTTGACCGTGTACACGCCAACTTCCCTGGCTTGCATCCGCTCGCCGGACTCCTTGTTGGTGACATCCATGTCGAAGACGAGAGAAAATTGGTCATCCCCAAACAGGAACGGCCCCTCGGCACTAACCTTGTGCACATCGTGCGCGCCATACCACCAGTCGTGCTTGCCCTTGATGGCGTCGAGCCCCTGAGCTTCGCGGCCCGCATCGCCCATTGCAAGCGCTTCGACCGACACACAATCTTGTGCGTACAGTGTGTCCAGCGCTTCGGCCTCGCGGCCAGAATTGCAGCATTCCGCCAACTTGCCAGCGACACTCGTCAGTTCTTCTGGAAACATGACACGTCCTCCCATTGCCAATAGGAGCCATATTAGCACAGAACAAAAACGGAACAATCAGTTTGTTATGAATTTTTTGAGGCGTCGATAAATGTCTTTACCAGTGCCCGGTCCTTCAGGCCGCGAACACGCTCTACGCCTGAAGAGACATCCACTGCTGACGCACCGGTCAGACGCACGGCATCGGAGACATTGTCCGGTGTCAGACCCCCAGCAAGAATCCAGGGTGCCGGTCTCTGCCAGCCTTTCAGTAAATTCCAGTCAAATGCCAATCCGTGCCCGCCTGTCCGGTCAGCGCCCTTAGGCGGTTTCGCGTCCACCAGAAGCCGATCGGCTGCCGTGTAGGCCTCAGCCCGCTTCAGATCGTCTGAATCGGCAATTCCCACGGCTTTCCAGATCTCCAGACGCGTCCGTGCCTTGATTTCGGCGACGCGCTCAGGGGATTCCGAACCGTGCAATTGCAATATCGGAAACCCCAGCGCCACGATCCGGTCGATCTGCGCGTCGTCCGGGTCAACCAGCAAGGCCACCGGCGTGGCGGACCCTACCTGCATCAAAAGGTTGGCCGCCGCTGCTTCCGTTACGTGCCGCGGGCTGGCCTCGGCAAACACGAACCCAATCCAGTCTGCCCCCGCTTGCGCGGTATAGCGCACGAGGTCGGGATCGGTCAGGCCGCAGATTTTTAAGAGTGTCATGCCGCACGCGTTACGCTAACGGCCTTGTGTCCGTCAATTCAAGGGCTGACGGGACGCGTATTTTCCTTGAGGACCGCCGCAAAGAAAATCTTGCCTGAATCTTTCGGACCAATCTCTCGATTGAAGGTCCAGCGCATATGCGTGATCTCTTCCGGCATGGACACACTCACCGGCTGGATCTCATCGAGACTGGATTCCGCGATCAGTTTTTCACGCGGCACGTATGTCGCCCCGCCGTCCATGGAGAAATCAACAGAGGCCTGATCATATTCGGCCATGGCTGAATCTTCGAGCAGGCTCACATCTGCGGGCACAGGCAAGGTCAGAACAGCGTCCCTTGCCGGGGCTTCGCCTGGATTTGAATATGTCACGGAATAAAACAACTGCTCGCCCGGCTTCACTTCCTCAGCAGGCAGCAGCTCCATTTCCAATCCGCCTTCTTCGTCTTCGATGACGATCACACGTTCGACCTGTTGCTCGACGATGAGTTCCTGGGCGAGCGCCGGAAGTCCGATGAGGAGGGTTCCGGCAAGAGTGGCAGCTGCGCGTATCAGCATGGCGTTAATCCTTGGCAGGGACGGTTAGAGGTTCAGCGTCAAGAATTGCGACAATTAGTTAACATTCGCTCAAAATCCATAAAGCATTTGCAGAGTTTCCAGTCAGACATTGCCAGATCGTCAACACGCGCCTTGGTGTCGCCACAGAGGCGCCAATTCGCGGACACCGATGTTGCACACCGACACCATTTCCCGGGGAGCTGACAAACCCTCGGCATAGGGATCGCCTAGTCATGGTGAACCACGCATTCTCAGGATCAGGACTCATCCCATGCTGAATAGAAAGTTGAAAACCCTCCTCGCTATCGGCCTCGTATCCAGCGCAGCCGCATTCGGGCCGATCGCTTCTGCCCAGGCCCCGCGCGAAAATCCGCAAAGCGCTGCCGACCATCATGGCATCCGCTATGTAAAGGCTAGCGCTGTGAATGTGCGCGGTGGGCCGGGCACGCACAACTCAGTCCTGACGGTCCTGAACCTTGGCGCCGAAGTGAGCATTTATCTGGTACAGGGCGACTGGGCACGCATTTCTGCACCGAACAAGCCTGAACAATGGATCTATACGCCATTGCTTCAGGACTCCAAGCCAACTTCCCCAAGCCCGAAACACGCGGCCAAGGTCGCCGCGCCAGCCACGCCGAAGGCCCAGCCTGTTGCGTCAAAGAACGCTGCTGCGCCGCCAACTCAAAAACAACAACCGCAATCGAAAAAACAGGGCGACGCACCTCACACTCAACCGGACACCCGGAAAGATCCTGCGCCCGCAAAGCCGAACTAATCCAAGAAATATATCCTGTTTTGCGGCTCGCGCCACGTGCGCGGGCTGCAGCACCATTCACAGCTTCACGGCAACGCCTTGCCGTGAAAAAAGTCTTGTGATGCAGAAGTTTGCTGGCGGTGAGACAGGGATTCGAACCCTGGAGACTATTGCTAGCCTACACACTTTCCAGGCGTGCGCCTTCGACCACTCGGCCACCTCACCGTACTCAGCAGAGGGGAGCCAATAACCGAAGGCCTGCAAGATCGCAAGACTGTGATTGCCGTTCCCGGCAGACAAACCCATATGAGACACATAAAGGGAGACCCCTCATGTTGTTCTCGAAGAAAAAACTGACCATCCCGGATGCCGAGAGCGCCCTGCCCGGCCGCCCCAATCCGATCCCGACCGCCACCACGCATTATGTATTCGACCGCGACCTGCAGGCCCCTGTTCCGGCGGGATATGAAACGGCCGTGTTCGCCCTCGGCTGCTTCTGGGGCGCTGAGCGCATATTCTGGCAACAGGCTGGCGTGTGGCTGACCCGTGTTGGTTATGCTGGCGGATCGACCCCGAACCCGACCTATGAAGAAGTCTGCTCAGGCGGGACCGGGCACACGGAAATCGTTGAAGTGGTTTTCAACCCTGCCGAAGTGACCTTCGCCGCACTCGTGAAACTGTTCCTCGAAAGTCATGACCCGACCCAGGGCATGCGTCAGGGAAATGACATCGGCACGCAATACCGCTCGGCAATTTATACGACATCCGAGGCACAAGCCGAAACGGCGCGTGAGATGATCGCAGTATATGAGAAGTCGCTTGCCCAGAGCGGCCATGCCAGCCAGATCACAACGGAGCTTGCGCCATTGGACAAGGTTTATCTCGCCGAGGAATACCATCAGCAATACCTTGCGAAAAACCCGAACGGGTATTGCGGGATTGGAGGCACGGGCGTGTCCTGCCCAATCGGCTTGGGTGCGTCGACCTGACCGCGAAACTTAGCGCTAGCCGCCGAAATTCACGGCAAACCTCTTGCGTGTCTCAAGCAGGTTCTGCGCCTTGTACATGGCGTCAGAAGCGGCTTGGGCGCGCTTTATGGTCGGGTCCGCCTGCAAGGCCTCAATCACTTTGGTGAGATGACTGATCGCCTCCTCGACGGTCTTGCGATCGAACTGGTTTGTCGCGCGCGCCAGCAGGGCCCGGCCGAGATCCATGTGCGCCTGAACGGCCTGCGATGTGTCGCCATCACTCTTGATATCCTGGAGATGGATTCTCCGAAGCGTGATCACGTGGTCGAGCGCATCCATATCTCCAGACTGTTCGGCAACGTGCACCAGAGACGCGCAAAAATCGGCTTCGATACGGCTGCGCAGAGCGACCGGAAGCGTAGGCGAGTCCTCAAGGATTTCAGCCAGCGCATTAGACAGGATCTTTATCTTTTCGGGCCGGAAGGATTGCGGATTGGCCAGCGCAGGCTGCAATTCCCGCGCAAGGAAGTAAGCGGCCACGCGTGGCATCTGCCCCTCAAGGTCGATCATCTTTCCGGGCATTGGCAGCGTGAACAGCTTCGCTTCCGTGGCTGTCAGGCCACCACCGCGGCTTAGGCCGTGAATGACAAAGCCATCTTCGCGCCGACCGGTCCTGTCTGCCCAGACCAGCATGTCCGCATCTGCCACTTCCAGTCGCCGACGGGCACGCTGGACCGTGCGCGTTTCGATGCCGCCGTGAATAGTGCCCGTGCGGAACACTTTCAGGGGCGCACCGAAATTAAATTCGGAGAGGTGGGAATTGAGCGCCGAGAGCAGCCATTTCCATGCGCGACCCGCGCCTTTGCCAGCCGGGCGGGCGACAAGCACGCGGTATCCGGGCGACTTGTCATTGCGCGCAGCCCGGGCCCCGGACGCATTGCGCAAAGTCTTCAACAGCGAACCCAGCAGGCTGAACATCAGGACGACCAGTGCAACGAGCAGGACACACAGCATCACGAATCCAAACGTGGCGAGCTCTGTCGCATCCACCACATTCGTTTCGAACCAGCGCTCGGCTGTTGTGAACCAAGTATCCACAGGCATTCGAGATGACCTCCTGTATGTCTGTGCGATACGGTTCCTGCCCTGTGCTTGCAACAGCTAAACGCTGTTCAGCCTGTGCGGGGGATGGTTAGATTGCCTGAGAGACAAGCTGATTCAGGGGGTCGCATGGGTGCCGGGGAATTTGTCACGCGGTTCGCACCGTCCCCCACCGGGCATTTGCATCTCGGGCACGCGCTCTCAGCTTTCCATGTCTGGGACACTGCCCGCGCCCATAATGGAAAGGTGCTGTTGCGGATTGAAGACATTGACCAGACTCGATGCCGTCCAGAGTACGAAACCTCCATTCTCGCCGATCTTGAATGGCTCGGACTGGACTGGGATGGCCCCGTGCGACGCCAGTCCGACCACTTCGCTGAATATGAGTCCGCGCTCAACTCCCTGAAGGCGCGCGGGCTGGTTTATCGATGCTTCAAGACCCGTCGAGAGATCGCCGCCGCGCTGCCTGCCGGGGCCAGTCCCGATACGGCCGGCTTCACTGGCAAGTCGCTCCCTGCGGACAAGGAGCGGGAACTGCTGGACCGGGGACACGCCTATGCGTGGCGGCTATCCCTCTCGGCTGCCCGCGCCCAACTCGGTCCTGAATATGATGCGTTGAGCTATACAGTCTTCTCAAAGTGCGGCCAGCACAGGGTGAAAGCTGACCCCGCACCCTTTGGCGACGTGGTGCTGGCGCGCAAGGATACGCCAACAAGCTATCACCTCGCCTGCTGCCACGACGATGCCTTGCAGGGGATCACGCATGTCATACGCGGCGAGGACATCCGGGAGATGACATCGGTACATGTGCTGCTGCAGGCGCTGATGGACTGGCCACAGCCTCTTTATACGTTTCATCCGCTCGTTTTGGGGGCAGATGGCAAGAAATTGTCCAAGCGCGCAGGGGACCGGGGATTGCGCGCATGGCGTGAAGACGGCAAGACGCCTGAAGACATTCGCGCCATGACGGGCCTCTTTTAATGACATCAACAGAAATGACAGCGCCGGCACGCCGGGAATGGCTCGGCGTGCTTATGCTGGTTGGCGGCGCGGTTGCCATCGGATTTGCGCCGATTGGCTTGCGCTTGGGTCTCGACGACCTCGGCCCGCAGGCCATTGCGTTCTGGCGCTACACATTTGCCCTACCCGTGCTGACCGCGCTCGTCCTGCTGGTCGAGCGGCGTGCCCCGCGCAAGCCGAACATATATGTCATTCTGGCCGGGATCTGTTTTGCTGTGGACATTGGCTTCTGGCACTGGTCCCTCACCCTGACCAGCGTGTCCAATGCCACCTTCATCGTGAATCTCGGAAACGTCTGCGTTGGCTTTCTGGCGTGGCTGTTTCTGAAGGAGCGCCCCGCGCCGATGTGGTTCTTCGCCGTAATCCTGGCGATTGGCGGCGCATCGGCCCTGTCACTCGGCGGTACGGCCGAAGGGGGGGCCAGTTTTGTCGGGGATCGGATTGCGATTATCGCGGCGATCAGCGTCTCGGGATATTTCCTTTGCTCGAAGCTCGCCCGACGAACACTGAATGGTCTGGAGACCCTGTTCTGGCTGACACTTGTGGAAGTGATTGTCGGAGCCATCATGGTCATGGCTTTTGGTGAAAACTTCCTGCCGGAGAAATTGTCGGGTTTCGCCGTGCCCCTGTTCCTCGGGATCGTGATCCACGTCGTGGGTCAGGGTCTGATCATCACCGGGCTTGGCAGCACGCCAACCTCCATCGCTGGCGTCATCATCCTGATCCAGCCTGTCATGGCTGCTGCCATTTCGTGGCATCTCTTTCAGGAACCCCTAACAACCCTGCAGGCAGGCGGTGGTATGCTCATTCTTGTCGCGGTCTGGCTGGCCCAGCGCGGCCACAAGGTGGATCCAATCGACTGAGTGCAGCAATAGTGTCACGAACTCAGTCTATGCCCGCCCCAGACCCTGATATTCCGGAGACTATTCATGCGCCGTACCGCTCTATCCCTTGCTTCACTCACCGCCCTTGCTGTTGCTGGCTGTTCAGCGCCGTCTGATACCGCCGTGGCACAAAGCGAAGCTTCATCGGCGCCGCTACGCGAAGGCACGACACCCATCCAGGCAAGTGATTCCTATTATCAATCTGCCGCTGAAGCCGTAGAAACACGCATTCAGGAGCGCGGCGTAAAATCGACGAAGAACATCATCCTCTTCGTTGGCGATGGCATGAGCATTCCGACCATCACCGCCGCCCGCATCTATGCTGGCCAACAGCGTGGACTCGACGGTGAGTCCTACACGCTGGCCATGGACACGCTGCCGAACATGGCCCTGTCCAAGACTTACAGTCACGACTACCAGGTTTCCGACTCCGCCTCGACCGCAACTGCGATGGTGACCGGTGCCAAGGTCAATTCAAGGACGCTCGGCATCCTCAAGGAAGCCGGCTTCGGCAATTGCGCCAGCGTCGAAGGGCGCACGACAGAGTCAATTTTCGAACTGGCCGAGCGGTCAGGCCTTGCCACGGGTCTCGTTTCCACCGCCCGCCTGACCCATGCAACCCCGGCGTCCACCTTCGCCAAGACCCCCAGCCGCGACTGGGAAGCTGACAGCGATCTGAAAGGCGGAGACGCAGGCGACTGCAAGGATATTGCCCGCCAATTCATCGAGTGGTCGGAAGGCGACGGATTTGAAGTGGCAATGGCCGGAGGCCGCGCGCCCTTCACAACGACCGAACAGTCAGATGCCGAGGACGCCAATCGCACCGGAAGCCGCACGGATGGTCGCGACCTGACCGCCGAATGGACCGCAAAGTCCGCCGACCATGTCTATGTCACCGACAAGGCTGGTTTCGAGGCCATCGACTTCGCCTCGAATGCAAAAGTACTCGGCCTGTTTGAAGGCTCGCACATGAAATTCGCGCTAGACCGGGACGAAGACCCAGCTGGCGAGCCGTCCCTGGTCGATCTGACCAGGGCGGCTATCACGCGCCTGTCCCAGGATGAGGACGGTTTTGTACTACTGGTCGAAGGCGGCCGAATTGACCATGGCCATCATGGCGTCAGTGCCGCCCGGGCCCTGTCGGAAACCGATGAATTGGACCAGGCCCTCGCCGCAGCGCTGGAAATGACCGATGCGGACGAGACGCTGATCATCGTGACCGCGGACCATTCACACACGATGACGATTTCCGGCTATCCCAAGCGCGGAAACCCGATCCTCGGCAAGGTCGTCAGCGGGCTGGATAACGCCCCGATGAAGGCACAGGACGGCAAACCCTATACGACGCTTTCATATGCCAGCGGCATGACCGCGTGTCATTTGGTCGACGGCGAACCCGATTGCACCCGCGAAGACCTTTCCGAAATCGACACGACCGAAAAGAACTTCCAGCAACCCTCGCTTGTCTTCATGCCGTCGGAAACGCATGGGGGCGATGATGTGGCCATCTTCGCGACCGGACCCGGATCGGAACTCGTCTCCGGCGTGATGGAGCAGAATGAGATCTTCCACGTCATGGGTCGCGCTTCCGGTCTTGTGGCTGCGCCCGCCGAATAGCCCCCTGCCCCAGCGTAGGGCCTGTTCAGGCGGCGCATTCTGAGGGACACTTCCTCCCATACTCGGTCATCTGCGCCACCAAGAGCGCGGAGACCGGCCACAGGAGGAAGACCCATGAAGGCTGCTGTCATGCGCGCGCCCAATGCGCCGCTATCCATCGAAGATGTCACGATTTCCAAGCCCGGACCGCGCGAAGTGCTGGTCCGGCTGAAGGCGGTCGGCGTCTGCCATTCGGACGTGCATTTCTGGGACGGGAACTTCCCCGCCGAACTGCCGGTCATCCTTGGGCATGAAAGCGCTGGCATTGTCGAAGAGGTCGGCTCCATGGTCTCGGCGGTCAAGCCGGGTGATCATGTGATCTCGATCCTGTCGCCCTTCTGCGGCACCTGTGAGTACTGCCTCACGGGCCACATGTCCGTCTGCCACACAGTGAACAAGGACCAGTTCCAGCGCCAGCCCACCGAAGCGCCTCGCCTGGCCATCAAAGGCGAGAAAGTGGGCCAGTTCCTGAACCTTTCCTCATTCGCCGAACAGATTCTCGTCCATGAGAACGCGCTGTGCGCAGTCGACAAGGATATGCCAATGGACAAGGCCTGCCTGATCGGGTGCGGCGTCATCACCGGTGTTGGTTCGGTCTTCCATTCGGCAAAGGTTGAGCCAGGCTCGACTGTTGCCGTCCTCGGCTGTGGCGGCGTCGGACTGGCCGCGATCAATGGTGCCGCGATTGCGGGCGCAAGCCGCATCATCGCGGTCGACTTGTCAGACGAGAAACTCCAGATGGCTGTTCGTTTCGGCGCGACCGACACAGTTAATCCGGGCAAGGTCAATGCGATCGAGGCCGTCAAGGAGCTCACCAAGGGCGGCGTCCACTACTCCTTCGAATGCGTCGGCCTGAAACAGACGGCTGAACAGGCCTACCACATGCTGCGGCCACGCGGCGTGGCAACCGTGATCGGCATGATTTCACCCGGCGTGAATATCGAGATCCCCGGCATTGAATTGCTGGCCACAGAGAAACGCCTCCAAGGTGCTATCATGGGGTCGAACCGGTTCAGGGTGGACTTCCCGCGCCTGATCGAACTCTACCGGCAAGGCAAGTTGCACCTGGATGATCTTGTCTCCGATCGGATCGGACTCGACGGTATCACGGGTGCGCTGCAGAACCTGAAAGACAATAAAGGCACCGTTGCCCGACAAGTGGTCGTTTTCGACCAATAGAGCCCGGTCAAGGAACCTCAAGCGGTTTTCACCATTCATTCTCCAGACGGATTGAACCGACCGGAGACATGAGCATGCTGGAAGCACTCGAATGGATTGCCATGGGCACAGGCATCTGCGCCGCCGTGATGATATCGGCCGACCTTGGTCGGAAGATAACTGGCACGGCTTTTGTGATCTTCTCTATTTCGTCGACGGCATGGGTTGCTATTGGCATGGCTGAGAACGAGCCGCCATTGCTCTATCAGAATATTGTCCTCACCGTGATCAACTTCATCGGCATCTATCGCTGGCTGATTCTCAAGAAGGAAACAGGCTAGAGGCCGAACCGCGCCGGATTGTCCCGGATCAGGGCTTCGAGCTTCGGCATACCGTCTCGCAGCCCCTTCGCGAGCTGTTTGGAGACAATGCCACCCAGGATTAGCGGCGCGCTGGCCTTGCCCGCCCAGCGCAGCTCGCAGCCTTCCGGCGTTTCAACCACGACATAGTCCTCAACCGCGGCCGAGACCGGCAGCGTCGACCTTTCAAACCGGAAAGCCATTCGCTTGCCCTCTTCCCAAGCGAAGAAGGTTTCCTCGACTATCTGGTCGCCGATTTCGACGGTGCGAGTTGTCCCGGCCCCAAAAGGTTCCGGGCTCGTCCAAACCACCTTCGTGATCGGCAGCCATTCCGTCCATGCCTCTGCGTCCAGCAAGGCGGCCCAGACGGCGGACGCCGGAAACGGGAATGCATGCGTGACCCGCAGCTTCGGACTAACAGTCGCCAGATAGTCCTCACCGACCGGCTTGTGCTGTTTCAGTGACTTGGCCATTCAGCCCTCCCCTTTTCCTGATTTCAGGCAGGATGGGAGCGCATTGAACGTCCTGTCAAACCGTGCCGCCACGGCAGCACGGGACAGGCCCTTTGCATTGGATCAGTCCCGCAGCAGCTCGTTGACACCGGTCTTTGAGCGGGTCTGCGCATCGACGGTCTTGACGATGCGGGCCGCCATTCTTGTCGGGCAGCGTGCCCGGCACGACGACGGAATAAGGCGGCACCCTGCCATAGGTGATCTCGCCGCTGTGGCGATCCACGATCTTGGTGGACTGGGTGATGAAGACACCCATGGCGATGACGGACCCTTCTCCGACGACCACCCCTTCGACCACTTCGGACCGCGCGCCAATGAAACAATTGTCTTCAATGATGGTCGGGTTCGCCTGCAGCGGTTCAAGGACGCCGCCAATGCCGGTGCCGGCCGAGATATGGCAATTTTTGCCGACCTGCGCGCACGAGCCGACGGACGCCCACGTGTCGATCATTGTGCCTTCGCCAACATAGGCGCCGATGTTCACATAGGACGGCATCAGGACTGCATTCTTCGCGATATAGGCGCCACGCCGTACAGCGGCGGGCGGAACTGCACGGAATCCGGCCGCCTCGAATTCGGATGAGCCCCAGCCCTGGAACTTCGATGGGACCTTGTCCCACCAATTGCCACCGCCGGGCACGCCAGAAATCATGCCATTGGCATTCAAGCGGAAGGACAGCAGGACAGCCTTCTTCAGCCATTGATGGACAGTCCAGTTGCCGTCGCCATTCGGGCTGGCCACGCGGGCCTCACCGGAGTCGAGCAGGTCAATGGCCGCCTCGACGGCTTCGCGCACCTCACCCCGTGTCTCTGTGTTCAGGGTGTCGCGGCTTTCCCACGCCTGTTCAATCGCATTGGCCAGGGCTTGTGTCATCTGTCTCTCCGGGGGCAGGTCTTATTCTAGTGTTTCAATCGCCGCCTCAAGGAAGGCAGCAAGGTCGCCCGTCACATAGTCTATGTGGTCGGGCCCGTCATCCCCCAACAGATCGTCCAGATTGGCGGGTCGCGCCTCAATCGGCTCGTGGCTCCAATCCTTTTCGGAGTGTACCAGAACCGTCGTGAAGCCCATATCCTTGGCGGGAAGGAGATTGCGCGCGAGATCCTCGAAAAAGATTGCCTTGCGCGGGGCCACATCATGAAGGGCACAGAACCGGTCATAGGAGCTCTGGTTCGGCTTGGGAGTGTATTCAGCATCCTCGATACCGAAGCTCCCATGGAACAGGTCTTCCAGGCCCATCTTGCCAACAACCCGCTCGGCATGGCGACGCGAGCCATTCGTGTAAACGAATTTCCGGCCCGGCAGCGCGCTGATTGCCTGGCGCAATACCGGCAAGTCCGGCAGTGGCGACAAGTCTATGTCATGCACATGATGCAGAAAATCGGCAGGATCGATCTTGTGCACCTTCATCAGGCCGGACAGCGTCGTACCATAGGTCGTATAATAATGCTTCTGCACCTTGCGCGCCTCCAGCGGCGGCAATTCCAACAGGCGCGAGACGAAATCCGTCATGCGCGTGTCGATCTCGGCGAACAGGTCGCACTCCGCTGGATAGAGCGTATTGTCGAGGTCGAACACCCAATCCGTAACATGGCCGAAATTGCCGAACGGTGCCAGGTGCACACCCGCCTTGGGAGAGGTCATTGACTACCGGCCTTGGCGAAGTCCCGCTCGAAGAACTCAAACACGAGACGCTGGTCAACTGGCTCCGGCGCGGCGGCGAACAGCGCGGTGCGGTAGGCGGACGCCTCGCAGTCGTCCCGGCCAACGATCGCAAACTTTGCCCGGCCCACACAGAACGGGTCCGAGGCCTTTGCCAGCGTTCGGATGCGGGTACCATCTTCCATCTCACCAAAGACATAGTGCTCGGTGCCGCGCAGGGCCTTGTCGATTACCCGCGCGCAACCTCCCGCCTCCAGCATCCACCAGCCTCGGCTCTCCCAGCCCTCGGTGCCGCGGCGTCCGATGGCGCTCCAGATCCGTTTGTCGGTGCGGTTGCACAGGGTAAACCCGACATTGCGGCCATTCTCCTTCGCCACCTGCTCCAGGAAGTCGATGAGGTCTGAATCCGACGTCGAGTCAGGCAGATTGTTCTCTTCCAGAAATTTTCCGATCGCGGTGCGGGTCTTGTATCCGATCCGGCCATCAATCGCGCCTGACAATACGCCCGCCTCTTCCAGTAGGCGCTGAATCCCGGCTGCCTGCGCGGTCGCGCGGTCATAATTTTCGATTTCGGTGAAAGTTGTCGTCCAGCGGGAGCGGCTGGAAATGTCGACCGCCCGGAAACCTCGCGCTTCCAGACCCATTGCATTGCAATTGGGCGGGCTTTCCAACGAGAAACCACCGGTCGGGTCCACGCACAGTTCGCGCTCGCCGCCCCACTCTCTCAGGCCACCCCGATGGGCAGTCGATGTGCGCCCATAGACATAGTGGATTTTCGGATCGAGCGGCGCACGCACGGCGACCTGACAGGAGCCTGGCTGCAATTTGGTCCAGCCATCCACATTGACGGAGCCGCCTACAGGGCGGCCGACCGCCGTTTCGATGATAAAGCTGGTCTCATTACACAGCTTCCAGCCATCGCCTGTCCCCTGTGCCTGCGCGAGTGCGGGCAAACCCGCCGCTGCTGCAACAAAAGCAAGACCTTTAAGAAATGAGCGTACCTGCGCCATGTTCGGTAAATAGCTCCATGAGCAGGGCGTGCGGGGCACGCCCATCGAGGATCACTGCCGCCCCGACCCCATGTTTTACGGATTGGGCGGCAGTTTCAAGCTTCGGTATCATGCCACCTGCAGCTGTGCCGTCCGAGATCAGGTCAGGAATGGCATCCACGGCAAGCTCGCGCATCAGATTCTTCTGCTTGTCGAGCACGCCAGCGACATCTGTCAGCAGGAACAGGCGGCTGGCGCCCAGTGCCGAGGCCAGCGCGCCGGCAGATGTGTCTGCATTCACATTGTAACGATGGCCATCCTTGCCAACTCCGACCGGAGCAACCACCGGGATCAACTGGGAGTCGGATTTCAGGAGCGCATCAATCACGCTTGTATCCACTGCAGTCGGCTCACCCACAAATCCTAGGTCCAGAACCTGTTCGATATGGCTGTCCGGATCGCGTTCGGTTTTCTTGGCTTTCTCGGCCTGGATCAGATTGCCGTCCGACCCGGACAGGCCAACGGCCTTGCCGCCCGCCTGATTGATCGCCCGCACAATGGATTTGTTGATAGGCCCCGACAGGACCATCTCGACCACTTCCATCGTCGCTTCGTCGGTTACCCGCAGGCCGCCCTTGAATTCGGACACGATGCCCAGCCGGTCCAGCAATTTGCCAATCTGAGGCCCGCCGCCATGCACGATGACGGGATGAATTCCCAGTGTTTTCAGCAAAACCACGTCGCGCGCAAAGATTGCCGACAGGCGCTCGTCCACCATGGCGTGGCCACCATATTTCACGACAATTGTCTTGCCAGCATAGCGCTGGATATAGGGCAGCGCTTCTGAGAGCGTCTGGGCGGTGAATTGCGCAGCGGAGATCTGGTCTGTCATGCGGGCCCCTTTAGCGCGGATCGCCGCCGTGACAAACTCGAATTCTATAGGGCCCGATGCATGTACACGCTGTTCGGATCCAACGTGTAGTCACCAAATGGCGAACAATAGACAAAGCCATACGCCTCATAGATGCGCCGTGCTGGCAGGAATCCGACCATGGACCCGGTTTCCAGATACAGCGCCGAATAGTTGCGCTGCTCTGCTTCGGCCATGATGTGTTCCAGCATGCGGCGGCCATGCCCCTGCCCGCGCAGGTCCGAACGCGTATGCATGGATTTCACTTCGCCCACACCGCCTGGCAACTCCTTCAGTGCCCCGCACCCAACGAGAACTTCCTCGTCCCACATTGACCAGACTGTCACGTCCGGTGCCCGCAATCCTTCCGCAGGCAGGAAGTGGCAACTGCCCGGAGGGGATAATGCCAACATCAAATTCGCGTGCGTCTGGAGAAGGGCCAGCATTGCAGGGCTGGTCACGTCATCAACTTTGATCTCGATTGGCATGAATGCACGGCTCCAGATTATTCTCCGGCGCACATGTAATCTCAATTCGTGGCACTATTCCAGTCCGGCGATTTCGGCGCGAAGTTCGGGGATGCCCCACCCCTTCTCAGACGAAGTCTGGCGAACAATTGGATGCGCCGCGCCGCGTTTCTTCAGCTTGCCGGCGATCTCTTCAACGAGCTTTTCGACTTCGGACTTCTGCATCTTGTCGACCTTGGTCAGGACGATCTGATAGGTGACCGCCGACTTGTCGAGCATGGTCATTACCTCCTCGTCAGTGTCCATCAGGCCCCGGCGAGAATCGACCAACAGGAACACCCGGCGCAATGATGGACGGCCCCGAAGATAGGAGCGTGTCAGCCGCATCCAGCCCTCGGCCTGTGTCCGGCTGACCTTGGCATAGCCAAAGCCCGGCAGATCGACGAGGAACATGCGGCCTTCGCCGAGGTCAAAATAATTGATCTCGCGCGTGCGGCCCGGCTCAGCCGAAGACCGCGCCAGTTTCGCGCGATTGGTCAGCGCATTGATGAGGGATGACTTGCCGACATTGGACCGGCCCGCAAAGCAGACCTCCGGACGATCCGCTGTGGGCAGGCCTTTCAGGTCCACCACGCCTTTGACAAACACGACCGACCCGGCGAACAGGACGCGGCCCGCTTCGAGCGCGTCTTCACTGAAGGCGTCTCCGGTTTCCATCAGACTAGTCCGCCGCTTTCTTCTTGCCGCGCACAAGTCGGCTGACAAATTTGCCAATCTCGGTGTCGACACCGTTCCGCCGCATGATGAAATATTGCTGCGCGAAGGAGAGCAGGTTTGACCATACCCAGTACATCACAAGACCTGCTGCAAATCCGCCGAACACGAACATGAAGACCAGTGGCATGGCCTGAATGATCCGGCGCTGTGTCGGGTCTGGGGGTGGCGGGCTGAGCGTCTGGATGGCCGCCATGGTAACGCCATAGAGAATTGGCAGGATACCAATACCGATGATGATGCCGATGATCGGAATCGCCTTGATGTCTGCGGCTGACCACCACGGGATAAGACCAAACAGGTTGCCGATGGCCGTTGGATCGGGTGCCGACAAATCCTTCAGGAAGCCGAACGAGGCATGGCGCATCTCAATCGTGACATAGAGCGTCTTGTAGAGCGCATAGAAGATCGGGATCGTGAACAGGATCGGCAAACAGCCGCCGACTGGGTTCGCGCCTTCCTGTTTGTACAGCTTCATGACTTCCTGCTGCTGGCGCTGCGGATCGGCTTTGAAGCGCTCGCGGATCTCCTGCATCGGTTCCTGCAGCTTCTTCATCTTCGCCATGGATTTGTAGCTCTGATTGTAGAGCGGCACGAGCGGGAGCTTGATCAGAACCGTGAAGGCCAGAATCGCCCAGCCAAACGAGCCCACAATGCCGGACAGCCATTCCAGCGCATAGAAGAAGGGTTTGGTCAGGAAGAAAGCCCAGCCCCAGTCGATGGCATCCACCATGCGGGGAATACCCAGTTCGTTCTGATACTGTTGCAGCACTTCAAACCGTTTCGCACCGGCATAAAGGCTGTTGGCCATGGTCTGGCTTTCGCCGGGCGCAATCGTCAGTGGCGCGGATTCCGTGCGCACTTCCAGCGGCTGGCCACGTGACAGCTTGCGCTTGTCAACAAGGCCCGCAAAGAACTGGTCCTGTTGGGGCACGAGCGCGCCCAGCCAATACATGTCCGACAGGCCCCACCAACCGCCCTGGTCAGATGGGAACGTGCCTTCACTGGTCTCGCCCTTGATGTCCTTCAACTGGAACAAGGGCTTGTATTTCTTCAGGCGCAGTTCGCCGTTCACGACGCCCATCAGACCCATATGTGCAAGGCCGTTCTTGGCCGAGGAGCCCGGATCGGTTGTCTCAAGGAATTCCTTGTAATCCCCATGCCGCTCGATCGAGCCAATCGCGCGAAGCTGGCGCGCTTCGCCGGAATTATTGGTGACCGTATCCGTGAAGGTGAAGAGATAGTCCTCATCAACAGAGATCACACGGTCGATGACAAGGCCTTCTGTCTCGAGCCGCAGCATCAACGGATTGCCGGGCGTCAGCTGCCCTTCCCCGACTTGGCTCCAGGGCGAATTGCGTCCCGCGACCAATTTCGATCCATCCGCCCAATACCAGGTGGCGAAATATCCAAACTCGGTGTTTTCCGGACGAAACAGGCGAACTTCCTGTTCCTTGTAGACAGTGAGGTAGTGCTTTTTCAGGCTAAGATCGTCGATGCGTGAGCCGGCAAGGCGGATCGACCCATCCACAGAGGCGGCATCAAACGGCACGCGGGCATCATCCTGCAGCGCTTCCTCGACCGGCTTGATTTCAGCAATCGCCGGCGCATCAGAGGCCACTGTCGGGCCGGTTTGCTGCTCGGCCTCGCGCACGGCCTGATTGGCTTCGAATTCTTCCTGGGCGGGCTTCATGATGAAGGCCTGGTAGGCAAAAACGAACGCGATCATCGCGACCATGGCGATCAGAAAATTGCGCTGGTCAGGTTTTTCCATCTGGCGGGATCCCGGCAAATCTTTTGAGCACGCCGGAATCGGCGGCAGGGGTTAATCAGCGGCGAGGCTTAACAGCGCGCTTTCCATATCGTCAAGCAAACGCGGCCACGCAATGTCAGCGGTGTCCATACGTGCAATGAAGACATAATCCCACCCCGGTTTTCCATGCTGCGGCAAGAGAACACGCGCCGCTTCGCGCATGCGCCGTTTCGCCCGGTTGCGAATGACCGCATTCCCGATCTTCTTGGTGGCGGTAAATCCAGCGCCGGCATGCGCGCCCGGACTGGCCCCCTTACGGCGTCGCGCCTGCACCAAAAGCGCTTTGCGCCGCTCGGTTTTTCCGTGACGCACATAAAGAAATTGAGGTCGCACGCGAAGACGGGCGACCTCAAATTCGGTTTTATCTGTTTTGCTGGTCATGGCCTGTTGCCGCCTGCGTGAGACGGTCCGTGGCCTGCCGCCTTAAGCGGACAGTGACTTGCGGCCCTTGGCGCGGCGACGTGCCAGCACCTTGCGGCCGTTTTTAGTCGACATGCGCTCGCGGAAACCATGGGTGCGGCTGCGGCGAAGGTTGCTTGGCTGGAAAGTGCGTTTCATGGGTCTGCTCTGAAAGCTAAGAATCTCGGAAAGAGGGGCCAATACAGGCAGCAGAGGTTCGAAGTCAAGCCGAACCGACAGCCAGAACCGAATAAATCTGTCTCTCCGCGCCCAAGACTCTTTACATGGCCAGAGAGTCTTGTGAACTCTGCACGCTGAGGCTGGGCAAAAGAGTTCGAAGAGGTCCAATGCGGTTTCCACGCTTTGCCATCCCGTGCCTGTTGGCCATGATCGCGCTTCCCATGACAGCGCACGCACAGTTCATAGACTATGACCGTCTGGATGCCCGGCTGACGCGGCTCGCCGCAGATGAAGACATTGTCGGCCTCTCCGTTGCCGTGATCGACCGGGGCGAGGTCGCCTTTGCCAAAGGGTATGGCATCACCCAGTCGGGCGGAGAGCCCGTTACAGACGAGACGGTGTTTCGTTGGGCATCCTTGTCCAAAGGCGTGGCCGCGACCGAAATCGCGATCCTTGCGACCGAAGCACGCCTCAACATCACCGACCCGGTGTCGAAATACGCAACCACACTGCGCCTTCCCAATGGCGGTGAAACCAGGGCGACGCTCGAAGATGTCCTTTCGCACCGACTGGGTATCCTGCCAAATGCTTATGATACGCGGCTGGAAGATGGTTGGGACCCAGCCGAGATTCGCAACAGCCTGAAATCGCTGAAGCCCATCTGTCCGATTGGCGACTGTCACACCTATCAGAATGTTGCCTATGACAGCATTGCCGAAGTGATCGAGGACGTGACCCAGTCGCGCTATGCTGATGCCGTAGAGACCTCAATATTCAAACCCATCGGCATGGTAACGGCCAGCATCGGTCGCGCCGGGCTTGAAAACTCCCGGTCCTGGGCCCGTCCGCATTCAAAGAACAGCCGCGCGGCCGGCCCACCGCGCAAGAAGATCGTGAATGACGATTATTACAACGTCCCTGCGGCCGGCGGCGTGAACGGTTCAATCCGCGATCTTGCGCTCTATGCCCGGGCGCATATGGGATTGCTGCCGGATATCCTCAGTGATTCCGCCCTCGAACTGCTCCAGACCCCGCGCATTTACACGCGGCGCGAACAATCGGGCATGTCCCGACGCTATCGGGGCACAGTCCGGGATGCCCGCTACGCGCTTGGCTGGCGCGTCTACAAATACGGAGAGGCGGGCGACCGGGTGGTTGGCCATCGCGGCGCGGTAGAAGGCTACCGATCTTACATCCTGTTCGATCCGGACCGCGACACCGGAGTCGTTATCCTCTGGAACTCGAGCTCTCGCCGCCCCAATGGGATAGGGTTCGAGGTCATGGATATGGTCTACAACCTACCCTTCCGGGACTGGATGGAGCTGGACGCGCACGCCAGCGCAGGCAGTCGCTGACATCTCCCTCACGAGGGCGTTAGCCCGGCGCACGCAGTCGTGACGCGATCTTTTCCAGGCATCAGGCTATGCGGGGGCATCTTTCGCCCCATACTTCAGACCCGATGCTTATGCCTGATCTCTCTTTTCCTGTTCGCCCGCTAGTCAGCCTGGTTCTGGCCAGCTGCCTCGCCCTGCCCGGTGCGGCGCAGGGAAATAATGCGTGGACCCAGCTTCTTGAAACCTATGTCCATGAAAGCACGGACGGCGCGAACCGCGTGGACTATGCCGCGCTTTCTGCCAGTCCCGCCGACCGCGCGACGCTCGACACTTATATTGCCAGCTTTGAGGCGCGTGACCTGACAGGCACGGACGATGTCACTTTCGCTGCATGGGCCAATCTCTACAATGCTGTGACGGTTCGCTACATCGCGGAGAAGTACCCGCTGGATTCGATCCGCGACGGTTTCCTGTTCGGGGGGCCATGGAAGGAAGTGACCGTAATGGCGGGCGGCCGGGAAGTCTCGCTAGACGCCATCGAGCACGATATCTTGCGCGCCCGCTTCGGGGACCCGCGCGTTCACTACGCCATCAATTGCGCCTCTTATGGCTGCCCGAACCTGCTCACTCACGCCTGGACGGCAAATACACTCGATGCAGACCTCGACGCCGCTGCACGTGCTTACATCAATCATCCCCGTGGCGTGACGGTCGGAACCCGTGGTCTCACCGTGTCTTCTATCTACAAATGGTTTGAGCCTGATTTCGGCGGATCGAAAGATGGCGTTATCAAACACCTGCTTCAATATGCCGAACCTGCGCTCGCCGAGAATATCCGCGCTACGCCCAAAATCCGCGGCTACACCTATGACTGGTCGCTCAATGATACCCGGACGGATCCTGCCAAATGACCGAAGAAACCCAACACGCTTCGCGCCCGCTCTGGTTGCGCCTGTGGCCCCTCTATCTGATTGCGGGTGGTCTGATCGCCGCGTGGTTCTTTGGGCTGTTCGACTATCTTTCGCTTGAGACACTGCGCCAGCAGCAGGCCTCGCTACGCGCGTTCGTTGAAGACAACCTGATCCTGGCCGTTGCCGCCTATGTGGGTGTCTACGCAGCCAGCACGGTCTTCATGCTGCCCGGCGCACTTTGGATCACGATCAGTGGCGGCTTCCTGTTCGGCCTTGCCGGCGGCACGCTTGCCACCGTGGTCGGCGCGACCCTCGGCGCCAGCCTGCTCTTCCTGGCAGCAAAGACTTCGCTGGGCGGCTTCATGCGCAAGATTGCGAGCGGCTATGCCGACAAGGTCCGGACCGAATTCCAGAACAGCCCCATGGCCTATATGTTTGCCATGCGCTTCATTCCGGCCATGCCGTTCCCTGTCGCCAATATCCTGCCTGCCATCCTCGGCGCCAAGTATCGTGATTATGCCATCACGACGGCGCTCGGCATCATACCGGGTGTGATCGCCTATACATGGGTCGGCGCAGGGCTCGGCGCGACCTTCGCCAAAGGCGAAGACCCGGATCTTGCCTCCGTATTCCAGAACCTGCTTCCCGCTGCGATCGCCCTCGGCGTTGTGTCCCTATTGCCTGTCGCGTGGAAGAAGTTCTTTCCCAAGAAGGCCAACCAGATTGAAGAGGCTGCCTGATGCCCGACAATGCCGACCAAAATGCCCGTGCACCGCTCCCCGGATCGGCGGATCCAAACAAGATCGCAACCTCCCCTGCGCCGCATTCGCCGGGCGCTGCCCCGATGCGCGAGATGAAAGCCGATCTCGTCGTCATCGGCGCTGGGTCAGCTGGCCTGTCGGCCGCGGCTGGTGCAGCCCAGTTCGGGCTGTCGGTTGTTCTGTATGAAAAAGGTGAGATGGGGGGTGATTGCCTGAATTCTGGCTGTGTCCCCTCGAAAGCCCTGCTCAGCGCAGCCAAAGCCGCCGCGCATGTGCGCGAGGCTGGCAAGTTCGGTATCGAGACCACACCGCCAAGAATCGATTGGGAGAAGGTGAAGCTGCACGTGCGCACGTCCATCGCAACCATTGCGCCGGTCGATAGTCAGGAGCGGTTTGAAGGCCTTGGCTGCACGGTAATCCGCGAACATGCAAAATTCGCCAGCCCAGACACCATCATCTCCCCGACCACTCGGGTAAAGGCCCGGCGCATCATCATCGCCACCGGGTCTCGTGCCTTCATTCCGCCAATCGAAGGACTCGCCAACACACCCTACCTGACCAATGAAACCATTTTCGACCTGCCGGACTTTCCCGAACACCTTGTCATCCTCGGCGGCGGTCCAATCGGGATGGAAATGGCGCAGGCCTTTGTCCGGCTTGGTGCCAAGGTCACGGTGATAGAGATGGGCAAGGCACTCGGTCGGTCCGACCGCGCCCACGCCGAGATCGCTATCGAAGCGCTACGCGCCGAAGGCGTCACCCTTCTGGAAGGCTACAAGGCCACGAGAGTTGAACAGGACGGACAGACAATCCGCGTCCACACAGAGCCAAAGAACGGCGAGGCCTGGACTGTAGAAGGGTCGCACCTCCTCGTCGCCGTCGGTCGCCAGACTGTGTTCGACGGCATGGATCTCGAAAAGGGCGACGTCGATTACGACCGAAAGGGCGTTATTGTCGGCGACAATTTGCGATCAGCCTCAAACAGCCGGGTATGGGCGCTGGGCGATGCCGCCGGCCGCGAACAATTCACGCATATTGCTGGCTGGCACGCTTCGGTTTTTGCTCGCCGCGCCTTCTTCAAGCAGCGGACAAAAGCAGACAGCCTGCCAGTGCCCGCCGTCACCTATACTTCGCCCGAGGTCGCACAACTGGGTCTGACAGAATCCGAAGCGCGCGAAAGGCATGGAGACGACATCACGACGCCAAGCTTCAAATTCGAGGAGAGCGACCGCGCCATTGCGGAAGCTGACACCGAAGGCGAAGTGAAGCTGATTGTGCGCAAGGGCAAACTGCTCGGCGCGTCAATCGTCGGCAAGGATGCCGGAGACCTGCTGCAATTGGCTTCTGTGGCCATGTCCAATGGACTTGGCGTGAAGGAACTGACCAATTTCATCTCTCCTTACCCCACTCGGGCAGAAGGGGTGAAACGCGCCGCCAATGCGCACTATGCCGATGTTGTGTTCGGAAAGAGCGCAAAGCGACTCGTCGGCTTGCTCCAACGTATCCCCTAGGCTAGTTCAGGCGGTGTGAACGACACCGCCGACCTGCCCCTGCCGGCTCTGACGAAAACCCGCGCCGGGGCGCGCTGGTTCGACAGCCTCTCATTTCGATTGTTTGGCCTGACCATACTCGCCATTCTGGTGGTCGAAGCCTTCATCTTTGTGCCAAGCGCATCTGGGTTCCGCACGAGCTGGCTGACCGAACGCGTTGAAGCCGCCCGGATCGCATCCCTCGCGCTCGAAGCCGCGCCGGACCGATCAGTTTCCGAAGAATTGTCGGCAGAGCTCCTCAAATATGCCGAAGTCTGGGCCGTCACCGAAATGGAAGACGACATGCGTTTCCAGCTATTGCCTGCCCAAATGCCTCTGGATGGCGACATGCATATGCTCGACCTGCGAGAGGCAACATCCACGAACCGTGTCGCCAATACGTTTGGCGCGTTCTTCGCACCGGATGACCGTGTGCTGGTCGTCACCGCGCAGGGCGTGAACGAAGACCGGGTCATCGAAGTTCTGATGCCGCACGCGCCGATGAAATCCGCGCTGTTGGCCTATGCACGCCGCATTGCCGCTCTTTCCCTGCTGATCGCACTTGCCGCCGCCACGATCATCTATGTCTTGCTCCACCTCCTGGTCGTGCGTCCCATGCAGCGGGTTACGCTGAGCGTCGAACAATTCAGGATGGATCCCGGCTCATGGACCCGTCGCTTGCCTCACACCAAACGGCGCGACGAAATCGGCAGGGCCCAGAATGCGCTGGCCGACATGGAGAGCGCCGTGGCTGAAAGCTTCCGGCAACGCTCTCACTTGGCCGAACTTGGTACCGCAGTCGCCAAGATCAACCATGATCTCCGCAACTCACTTGCGTCTGCTCAGCTGGTCTCTGACTCCCTGGCCCGATCAGAAGACGTACGTGTACAGAAGGCTGCGCCCCGCCTTGAGCGCGCGCTCACCCGTGCAATCACGCTGGCAACCGAAACACTGGACTATGGCAAGGCAACGCCCCAACCGGCCGAACTGGAACGGGTTGAACTGCAACAGGCGCTTGATGAGGCCGCTGACGAAGCGCTCGCCGCCTGGCCATCGGTCGAGTTCGTCAACAATGTTCATATGCTGGAACATGTGATGGCCGATCCTGACCACCTGCACCGCATTGCCGCGAACCTGATCCGCAATGCCGCCGAAGCCATGTCAGCGGCCGGGTCTAACCCTTCCCGCATCTTCGTCAGCCTAGAGACGAATGAAATAGTCTTTTCCGACACGGGTCCCGGCATGCCGGAGAAGGCCGCGGCGAACCTGTTCACCCCCTTTGCCGGCACGACCCGGCAAACGGGCAGCGGACTTGGGCTTGTCATCGCGAGAGAGCTGGCCCGAGCCATGGGCGGCGAGTTGATCTTGGCTGAAACCGGCCCCACAGGCTCAGTCTTCCGCCTCACACTTCCGCCGCAGGAATGACACGTCCCGACACATTTGCGGGAACCAAGCCGGGTTGAATGCATTGGTCCACCAGATAGCTGGATGGACACCATGACCCCCGAAACCATTGTTTCTACTTTATGGCTGTAGTACTGCAGCCGAGCCTGCCCCGGCCTGACGTGACGCCGGTGGATCATTTTCAGAAAGCCGACTTTGCCATCTATGATCGCGACTTCTCCCTTCAGGGGCGCGACTGCGAGATTGGCATTGAGAAACGTGGCATCTGTCTCAGCGCGTCGCCGCTGGAAGATTCCATCGTGCCCGGTATGATACTGCCTGTAAAAGTCCCTGCGACGAGTGCTGAGTTTCCAATTATTCTCGAGAGTTCCCTGAAAAAGCCGAACCTCCAGACCGTACGGTTCGGCCACCGTATCGCGCTCTTCAACCCGACCACGCGCGAAATCGTCGACGTGATGGATCTGGATGCGAAGAGTTTTGCGGAAGCCAAGAACATCAATCGCCAGAAAGCCGAGTTAACAGCCGCATCGGCGCGCTCCAGCTAGAAACGCCCACCCGAAACAGCCAAAAAAAAGCCAGCCCCGAAAGGCTGGCTTTTCTTTATCGAGAGAAACCGGATTAGTTGGTTTCGTCTTCGAGTTCGTCTGCAGCGTCGTCAATTTCTTCACCGAGTTCTTCAGCAGGGCCTTCATTGGTGTCGCAGGCTGCGAGACCGAATGCGCCAAGACCGAACAGAATTGCAATAAGTGGCTTTTTCATTTCCATAACTCCTTTATCAGTCAGCCCCCAGAGCGAAGGCGTCCCCCTGCAAACGTATGTGTGGGGGTCTGGTTCCAACGGAGCAGGATTGGTTTGACATCCCCCTACACACCCCCGGCCGAAATGCCGACGATCCTTCATGTCGATGACTGGCTGATCGTCGCGGACAAACCGGCCGAACTGCTCTCTGTTCCAGGGCGTGGTCCGGACAAGGCCGACTGCGCGCGCACACGTATCCAGCAAACCTATCCCGACGCGCTGACCGTCCACCGCCTGGACATGTCGACGAGTGGCTTGTTGCTGTTTGCCAGATCCAAGCATGTGCAGCGCGCATTGTCCGCTGAATTTGAACAAGGTCGTGTGCACAAGACCTACCTCGCCGATGTTTGGCAGCCGCCCGTCGAGGATGCCGGCCTGATTGACTTGCCGCTTATGAATGACTGGCCCAACCGGCCTCGCCAGAAAGTGGACCATGAAACAGGAAAGCCGAGCCAGACCAGATTTCAGGTCCTGACGCGCCACGCACAAGCTGCACGGGTTCAGCTGACACCCCTCACCGGTCGAACTCACCAGCTCCGCGTCCATCTTGCCGCGCTGGGGCATCCAATCCTGGGTGATGACCTCTATGCCCATGATGATGCCTTGTACATGACCTCCCGGCTGCACTTGCACGCGACCGAGTTGATCTTCCGCCATCCGGGCACCGACGCGGCAGTAACCTACCAATCCCCCTGCCCATTCGAGACGCCTTGACGCTGCGCACAATTGACATTATCGTTTTTCGATAATTTGGAGATTAGCCATGCACGCCGAGATCGTTCGCCTGTCCCTGCACCATGTTGATATCAAGATCGTGAAAGATGAGCAGATGCACGTCCTTCAATGGCGACGGAACCTGCTCTGGGATGAAGTCCTGCTGGACGGCAAACGCCAGGCATCCAGCCATGGGCTGTTCGGTCGGGAGAAAGTATACGGCCTGGTCTTTGGCCGGGATGAAGAGGGCAAAGGCGGCCAGCAGGTCATGCTGTTGCTCGATCCCTCCACTCATGCCGACTGGACCGAAGGCACACAGCGCGTCAAAGGCGTCCGGCTTGAGGGTCGCGATGGTCCGCTCGTCGCTTACGGAACACTCGACCCCAAGACACTCGAAAAGCCTGCAACATTTGCAGACTGGATGAAGAAGAATATGGGCATGGAATGGGGCGACTCATCCGAGAGCCGCCCTCATTAGGAACTTCTAGGAATCCCGCGAGCTTGCCGAGACCGGAACGAGGCGCACCGTCGCTTTCCGGTTCAACGGCTCGACCAGGCCATTGGCCGCATAGGCGCTGGCCTCGCCTTTCGGCATGACACCAATCTGCTCAGCAGAAATCCGGCGGGCTTCCAGAGCAGCCATGACAGCTTTGGCACGGTCCTCGGAAACACGCTGATTGACGTCTTCCGGACCGGTCGCATCTGCATGGCCGGCGACTTCAATCCGGAAGTATTCACACTGAGCTGAATCCGCAGCCACAGCATCCAGAACCGCTTCAGCCTGATCGCCAAGCTGGGTAACACCCCGCTCGAAATAGATCGTGAATTCCTCGACAGCGCAGGCAGCGGGGGCCGTTTCATACGTGACCGGCTCCTGCGGCGGAGCGGGCAATTCTGCTTGGGCCGCCAGGGCTGCCATTGCGGCAGAAATCATTGTCAGGCTGGCGATTTTCATCGTCGTCTCCATAAGTGACTATGCAAACAGAAACGCCACCTCCCCCGCCCGGTTCCTTACAATCTTTTCTTTGTGCGCCCTTCATGGGCCTTTGCGGAGGCGGGATCGGCCGGCCAGTCATGCTTCGGATAGCGTCCACGCATGTCCTTGGCCATGTCCAGATAGCCCGCCCCCCAGAACCGGCCGAGATCCTGTGTCGTGGCGACAGGCTTCATGCCCGGCGATAGCATTTCCACGGTTACCGGCACCCGCCCCGAAGCCAGTTTCGGGTGGTCACCCAACCCATAAAAAGCCTGCGCCCGCGCAGATATGAGCGGCGCGCGATCATCGAGATAATCGACCCGCGCCGTTTGGCCGGAGGGCAACGACAGGCTGAGCGGTGCCTCCTTGCGCAGCGCCTCCTGCACCTGCCAGTCGAGCGTGGCGATCAGGGCCTCCCGCACCGCAGGCCGCGCAGGCACGTGCGCACCTTTTCGTTTCAACAGGGGGAACAACCAGTCTTTCGCCGTTTCAACCAGTTTTTCTATATTCCAACCCGTTTCATCCAGGCACCCGGCCATTTCAAGCATCGCAATCCGGGCCAGAGTCTCGTGCACCACATCGCCTGCGCCGATGGCTTCGAAGCCCTCTTCCGCGATCGCTTCCAGCATCGCGCGCGCGGCGACAGTCGGGCTCGGCTTTGGCAGCGGACTTTCCGACAGGACGATCGCGCCGAGCGCCTTCACCCGCCGCGCGGCAAATTTTCCGGTCTTCGAGTCGAAACTGGCCCGGTCTTCGGAGACGATGCCGCCAATTTCCAGCGCTTCCGCCTCGGAAATCGGCACGGCCAGCGAAATCCGCGCCTCTTTGGCCGCGCCGCCAAGGTCTGCAATCACCAGCCAGTCCTGCTTCGCCAGCGCGTCGGTCTCCGGCAGCATGGCTGCGCGTCCAGACGCCATGAGGTAGCTGCCCGCACTGCCGGGGCGCTTGCGGGCAATCTGGTCCGGCCAGGCGCGCGCCAGCAGTTTCGCCATATCCCCGCCCGGCGCAGCCCCCTTCCCCCAGCTTTTCGCCTGCGCCTTCAGGCTGCGGGCGCGTGGCGAGCCATCGCGGCGGAACCCGGCCAGCCGGTCGCGCAGATCCGGCGAGTTCCCGCCCATGCCCCGTTCCCCGGCAAGGGCTGCAATCTCCGCGGCCAGCGCGCGCGCTTCGGCGTTCGGCGCGCTCGCCACCAGGGCGCCCAGCCGGGGCGGTAAGGGCAGACGGGCCATTTCAGAGCCAAGCGCCGTCAACGCGCCCGTTTCATCAATGGCGCCCAGCGTCGAGAGCAGATCCTGCGCAGCCCTCAATCGTCCAGCCGGCGGTGCATCCATCCAGGTCAGGCGCGCGGCATCGCGCTCGCCCCATTCTGCGAGCGTAAGAACGAGCCCGGAGAGATCACTTTTCAGAATTTCCGGCACCGGCGCGGCCATCAGGCCCCGTGTCGCCGCCTCATCCCATAACCGATAACAGACGCCCGGTGACAGGCGGCCCGCCCGGCCGCGCCGCTGGTCAACGGAGGCGCGCGAGGCCTTTACCGTCGACAGGCGCGTCCCGAGACCGCCAACCGCATCTTCCGCCACCCGCGAAAGGCCGGAATCGATCACGATCCGCACGCCCTCAATCGTCAGCGCGCTCTCCGCAATATCCGTCGCCAGCACAATCTTGCGCATTCCTTCCGGCGCCGATGACACGGCCGCATCCTGCTCTGCCGGGCTCAATGCGCCGAACAGAGGGGCCACGCGCACATTGTCAGGCACGGTCTCTAGCTGTTCGGCCGTTCGCTGGATTTCCCGCGCGCCGGGCAGGAAGGCGAGGATCGAGCCCTCCTCTTCGCGCAGCGCCTTGCGCACAGCAGCTGCCATACGTTCTTCGATCCGATCCTGCGACCGGCCGAGATATTTCGACTCCACGGGATATTGCCGCCCCTGACTCTCCACGACTGGAGCCCCGAGCACGCTGGATACCTTTTCCGTATCGAGCGTGGCCGACATGATCAGGATTCTCAGATCGTCGCGCAAAGCGCCCTGGGCTTCCATCGCCAGCGTCAGTCCCAAATCCGAATTCAGCCTACGCTCGTGGAATTCGTCAAAGATCACCGCGCCGACGCCTGCCAATTCCGGGTCGGAAAGGATGCGCCGCGTGAACAGGCCATCCGTAATCACCTCCACCCGCGTCGCCGCAGACACTTTCCGGTCCACCCTTGTCGTCAGGCCGACCGACTGGCCGAGCTTCTCTCCAAGAGAATTCGCCATTTGCTGCGCCGCCATGCGCGCCGCAATGCGCCGTGGCTCCAGCATAATGATCTTGCGGTCAATGATGGGAGCTTCGCCGAGCAGGCCCGCCAGCGCCAAGGGTACGCGCGTCGTCTTGCCTGCGCCGGGCGGCGCCGCGAGCACAAGCCGCGCATGGTCGCGCAGGCCCGCGCATATTTCGGCCAGCACATCATCAATCGGCAAGGAGAGCAGGGAAGGCTGCATCCTGCCTGATAGGCTTTTCATCATCCGGCTGGCAAGCTGCAGGAATGCGCACCGTGCGATTGCCTTCCCCTGCAGCGCGCCCTACCGTCGGGCGCTACAGACGGGGCAGGAGCAGCTTATGAAATGGTGGTTTGGCATTGATCTCTGGAAACGGGTGATCGCAGGACTGGTTCTGGGCGCAATCGTCGGCCTTGGCCTTCGCTATGGCCTCGGCCCGGAAGCGGCCAGTGCCAATGTCTCCGCCTGGGCCAAGCCCATCGGCGATGCCTTCATCAACCTCATCAAAATGCTGGTTGTGCCGCTGATCTTCACCACGCTGCTGTCCGGCGTGCTGGCCATGGGCGATCCCAAAAAGCTCGGCAGCCTCGGCGGCCGCGCCCTGCTCATGTATATGGGCACCACGGTCATCGCCGTCAGCTTCGGCCTGCTCATGGGCACGCTGATCCAGCCCGGTGCCGGTTTCGATCTGTCGATTGCCTCAGCCGCGGACATCGCCGAGGCAAAAGCCCGGCTCGATGCGAACCCGCAGCCGGGCAGTGTCGGTGAGCAGCTCATGAACACACTACTGTCCATTATCCCGACCAATCCGGTTGAATCGCTGGCCAATGGCGACGTGCTCCAGATCATCTTCTTCGCGATTATGCTCGGCATTGGTATCCTGATGACCGGCGAGGCCGGCAAGCCGCTCGCAAATGTCATCAACAGCGCTGCCGAGGCGGTCATGAAGCTGACCCTGATCGTCATGGAGACGGCACCGATTGGCGTCTTCGCATTGATGGCCTGGGTACTAGGAGAACGCGGGCTCGATATCCTCGTCTTCCTCGGCAAGCTGACGCTCACCCATTATCTCGCCTGCATCCTGCATATCGCCATCACCTACGGCCTGATCATTCGGGGCGGCTTGCGCCTGCCCCTGATCCCCTTCTTCCGCGGCGCGGTCGACGCGCAGGCCGTCGCCTTCTCGACATCTTCCTCGAATGCCACACTGCCCATGACGATTTCCTGTGCGCGGGAAAACCTGGGCATTGGCAAGCCGGTCGCCTCTTCCGTCCTGCCGCTCGGCGCGACGATCAACATGGACGGCACCGCACTCTATCAGGGCGTGATTGCCCTGTTCGCGGCCCAGGCCATGGGCACCCCAATGACGGCGGGCATGTATCTCACCATCATCCTGATGGCGACGCTCGTCTCGATCGGCACAGCCGGCATTCCCTCAGTCAGCCTGTTCCTTGCCGCCACTACGCTCAGCGTGATCGGGGCCACGCCGGAACAGATTGTGGTCGTCATCGCCGTCCTGTTCCCGTTCGACCGCATCCTCGACATGATGCGCACCGTCACCAATGTGACGGGCGATCTCACCGTTGCGACGGCGGTGGCGAAATGGGAGGGCGAACTGGACGAAGAAATCTTCCGCGCCCGCGACCCGGTATAGACTGCGCTTTTCAACCCAGCTGACATTCCCACCGGTCCAGTCATCTTGCGTTCAACAATCGATTGTTACGCATGATCCAAGTTAATCTGAACGGAGACGGGAATGGCTGGGATCAACCTTTTTGACATGCTGACACAAACGAATAATGGCGCTGCCGTACAACAGGTAGGGCAGCAGACTGGCCTGCAGCCGGACATGGCGCAAGCGGCCATCAGGGCCCTGTTACCAGCCATCGCAGGTGGTCTTCAGCGTAATGTCCAACAGCCCGGCGGGCTCCAATCCCTGCTCGGCGCGCTGCAGAATGGCCAGCATGAGCAATATCTCGACCAGCCGGAATCTCTGGCTCAACCGAACGCCATCGCCGATGGCAATGCTATTCTCGGCCATTTGCTCGGGTCTAAGGACACCAGCCGAGCGGTCGCCGCGCAGGCTGCCCAGAAAACCGGCCTCAGCGAACAGGTCCTGAAATCCGTCCTGCCCATGGTTGCGTCCATGGCAATGGCCTCGCTTTCCAAGCAGACCAAGAAGCCTGACATGGCGGGCGCATTTGCCGGCATGTTGAACGGCCAGCAGCCTCAACCTGCGCAAGGCGGTATCGGCGGATTGCTGGGCGGCCTTCTGGGAGGACAATCCACGGCTCAGGCCCAGACCGGCGCGATGGGTATGCTCGGCGGCCTTCTCGATGCAGATGGCGACGGCAATGCCGTGGACGATATATTCCAGATGGTGATGAACCGCCGCTAGGGCTTGGAACCGAATGATGTGTGAGGCATTCAGACCTCATGCAATTATCCCGAACGCAATGGCTGTGCGCCAGTCTCAGCCTGCTTGTATTCGCCGGTCTCGCTTTGGGCGAGGCCGGCCTCTGGCCGCTTGATGCGTTTGATCGTGCCATCACGGACGCAGTGCCCGCCCTTCGCACCGAAACACTGAACCTGCTGATGCTCGCCGTCACGGCGCTCGGGAACACCCGCTTTCTTGTCTTCGTGGCTTTCACGACTGTCGTGGCCCTGCTGGCTGCAAAGGCGTGGCGTGAGGCCCTGCTCTTTGGCACGGCCTTCACACTGATGCCGCTCATCGTGAAATTTCTGAAGATGACGATCGCCCGTCCCCGACCCACAGTCGATCTCTATGGCGGCGTTGAATCCTTCAGCTTCCCGAGCGGGCATGCCACCAATTCAGCACTTATCTATGGCGCATTGGCCCTGCTCGCACTTGCTGTATTCCGCAAGCTTCCCGGCCGGCTCCTCGCTTTGGCCTTTGGTGTGCTCGCCATCATGATCGCCGTCTCTCGAATCTATCTTGGTGCGCACTGGCCGAGCGACACGCTTGCCGGGCTGGCCCTCGCAAGCCTGATGCTGACATGCGTGTCGGCCATTCAGGACGAGCTGCGCCTGCCCGAAGCCGCACGCTTCGTGCCTGTTGTATTGATCCTAATCACTGCCGCGTTCCCGCTCTATCTCCTGATAGCGCTGCCTGAGACGCGTGAACTCTATACAGCGCTGCACCCGGAATAGGCCTCGCCCCGACCCGGCAATCACGCTAAGCGGGCGGGCATGCTGACCCGCGGAAAAGTCATTTCCCTCGCCGTGCCGATCATTCTGGCGCAAGCCGCGACCGCCACGACGGGCGTTGTTGATACGGCCATCATGGGCCGGTTCGGGGACAAGGCAGATCTTGCGGCTGTCGCCATCGCGGCTGTGGCCTACAGTTTCATCTATTGGGGCTTCGGCTTCCTGCGTATGTCGACCACAGGCCTGACCGCGCAGGCCAATGGTCAACACGACACGGCAGAATCCCGCGCCATCCTCCTGCGCGCACTCATGCTGGGTGGCGCGATCGGAGTGGCGCTTTTCCTGCTCTCTCCTCTTCTGAAGATAGGCACGTTCGCGGCCTTCGAAGGGACTCAGACCGTCGAGTCCCTTGCCAAGGGCTATTTCAATGCACGCATCTGGGGCGCGCCCGCTTATCTGATGGGCCTCGCCGTCACTGGCTGGATGCTTGGTACGGGCAAGACCGGCCAGATGCTCGCCTTCCAGATCGTGATGAACGGCACCAATGCCGGGCTCGATGCATGGTTCGTCGCGGGCCTCGACTGGGGCCCGACAGGGATTGGTGCGGGCACAGCCATCGCGGAATGGGTCGCGCTGATCTTCGGCCTTATCCTTGTCGCGCCTGCCTTCCGCGGCCATGCCCGCCTGCTGGACCGGGACAAGCTCACCGCGCTGTTTGCGGCCAATCGCGATATCATGATCCGCACATTGGCGCTGGTCTTCTGCTTTGCCTGGTTTGTCCGCTCCGGCACGCTGATCTCCACTGCGGTGACGGCCGGCAATGAAGTCCTGCTCCAGTTCATTACCGTCGCCGCCTTTGTATTGGACGGATTTGCCTTCGTGGCGGAGAAAGAAGCTGGTGAAGCCTATGGGGCGCGCGACGGCAAACGGCTTGCCCGGGCCATGCGCCTGACAACAGAGTTCGCCCTTGTCTCCGGCGCAGCGATCTCGCTGCTTTATCTTTTCGGCGGCGGCTGGGTGATCGAAACCTTCATTCGTGATCCGGAGGCGCGCGCCGCAACGCTGGCCTATCTTCCGTGGTGCGCCGCTGTCCCCCTGCTCGGCATCGCTGCGTGGCAGCTGGACGGGCTCTTCCTTGGCACGACCCAAGGCCGCGCCCTGCGGAATGCGGGAGTCATCTCAGCTGTGCTCTATCTCGGCGCCGACATGCTGCTGCGTCCGGCCTGGGGCAATACCGGTGTCTGGGCAGCTTTTCTGACAATGTATGTGTTTCGTGCGGCCGCCCTCGGCGCCTATGTGCCGCGCCTGTTCAGAGATCTTTCCCGACCGCATCAGCCAACGTCGTGAAACCGTCCGCCTGCAACAGGCGGACAAGTTCGCGATTGATCTGTTCGGCCAGACCGGGCCCTTCATAAATCATCGCAGAATAAAGCTGGACCGCATGGGCCCCTGCCCGAATCTTGCGATAGGCATCGGCCCCGCTGGCAATGCCGCCTGCCCCGATCAGATCAAACTCACCCTTCAGTTCACGCGCGAAACTTGCCAGCACGTCCGTGGAGGGATTCATGAGGGGCGCGCCAGATAGCCCCCCCGCCTCACCCTTGTCAGCACTCTTCAGGCTGTCCGGTCGCGCAATCGTCGTGTTGGAAATGATCAGGCCGGACAGCCATGCGCCCGGTCCGCGCACAACGCCGCAGATATCTGTAATGGCTTCCGGGTCGAGATCCGGCGCCACTTTCAGGAAGACCGGCTTGCCGGCGCGCTCAGCCGCGCCGCACGCCATCAGCAAAGCTTCGAGCGATGCCTTGTCCTGCAAGCCGCGCAGGCCCGGTGTGTTGGGCGAGGAAATATTGACCGTGATATAGTCCGCATGGGGCGCAACGGACTCGATGCCGTGCACATAATCCGCGATGCGGTCATCACTCACCTTGTTCGCCCCGACATTCGCGCCGAGTGGCACGGCACCGGAATATACTTTGAGGTTCGCGACGAAATTGTCGAGACCTTCATTGTTGAACCCCATCCGGTTGATGACGGCCTTGTCAGCGCTGAGGCGAAACAGGCGCGGCTTCGGATTTCCCGCTTGGGGCTTCGGCGTGACGGTCCCGCACTCTACAAAGCCGAAGCCAAATTTCGACATGGCGGTTGGCACGTCGCAATTCTTGTCGAATCCCGCGGCAAGACCCACCGGCCCGGACAGGACGAGTCCTGATTTCGGCAGCTTAACTGCGAGCGTCGGATGGGTTGCCGGCGGATTGACCGGCACGCCCAGGCGCTCCTTCAGAAGACGGATCGTTGTTGTGTGCGCCGCTTCCGGCGGCAACAGCTTGATTACGGCAACGCCAAGATCAGTCAGGCTCATCATTCAAATCCTCTGGCATGAGCGGGGCGCCATTCTCTGCACGCGCAAGCCGCCAAACCGCATCGGCCTTGGCAATCTGCAACCGCCCATAGAGGTGCGGGAACAATTGCCCACCCCGGCTCGTTTCCCATTTGAGTGGCGGCAAACGGTCCACGGGAAAGCGGACCAGCCGCACGTCCTTGAGACCCTTGAAATACTTGTCCGCCGTTTCGCCGACCTGCGCCGCCGTGGACAGATGCACATAACCATCGTCACGGTCCAGCGGCACATTGGTCACCCCGGAGGCCTCGGCAGCACGCCATTGGTCGTCGGTCAGCAATTTGTAGACATGCGTATCATCCATACGCGCCATTCAACAGGCTTTGACGCGCGGCGCAATATTGGGTCACTGTGACACTGGAATAAGGGGACAAATGACATGCCATCACGGATCAGCCAGGAAGAAGCAGAATCGCTGCACCTGCCCAATGGGCGCACTGTCGCCGACGAGATCGCCGGCTTCGACCGGTTCTCGGACTTAATGGATACGCGCTTCAGGATTGCCGGCGTGCCGTTTGGTCTCGATTCCCTGCTCGGCATTATCCCCGTCGCAGGCGATGCCGTCACTGGCGCCGCTGGCCTTTATGCCCTTGGCACCGCGGCCCGGCTGAAACTGCCCATCACGGCGCACATACACATTATCTGGAATCTGGTCGTCGACGTGGTCCTCGGCTCTGTCCCACTGGCGGGCGACGTATTCGACTTCTTCTTCCGGTCACACCGCAAGAATTTCCGCGTGGTCGAGAAACACCTGATCAAGCGCGCCAAGCGCCATCACAAGGACATGGCCAAACGCCTAGATGCTTGATTTGGACTCTTCACTCGCCCGCGAGATCAGCCACTCGCCCTTGCCCGACTCACATGCCGCGAACCGCCCGCGCTCCTTGCCCGGAATGACATAGGAAATATCCCGGCACGTCAGGGCAACACTGCGATCCACCTGCGCCGTCACCGAACGCTGCACAGCATTGTATTCGCTGACCGAATAATTCACTGTCTTCAGGACAGGCCGGCTCGCTTCGCGCATGGTCGTCTGCTCGACCGTGATCTCGATCTGGCCGCCTTGTGGCAATGCAATCATGGAAACCGCGCCATCCTGCGCCGAGTTCACGATAGACAGGAATTCAGCCTGCAAGGTTTCGAGGGCCGCGGCGGATACGGGCGCATCAGCGGTGCGCTGCACCCGTTCGGCCATGAAGGCTTCGACTTTTTGAGAGGCTTGTTGAACCGGCTGCGGGCGGTCAAACGCGCGAACATGCGCGCCATTGGGCTTGAGGGCGGGCGGCGCAGCACGTTCGACGGGTGTCTGCGCAACCAGGACAAGTGGCTTTGACGGCTTCAGTGAAGCCGTGGTTGGCATCGGGCCGTTATACGCTGCCCAGGTCGTTACGGGCTGGGCCTTGGGTGTGCGGACCAGCGGCTTGACCTGCGGCGTTGGCGCCACCGGCAAGCTGACCGCATTCGCCATCGACACATACTGGACCGGGGCGCGCAGCGCCTGCACTTCCGCAGCGGCCACCCGGCGCGCCTCGGCAAGACGGTCAGCTTCGATATTGGCGAGCCTCAAGGCTTCGGTCTCCGCATGCGCGATGCGGCGCGCTTCCAGTTCGGCAAGGCGCGTCGCCTCGGCGCGCGCAGCTGCAGCTTGCTCTGCGTCCAGTTTGGCTTGACGGATCGCTTCCATGCGCGCCACCCGTGCGGCTTCTTCCTCGGCAAGGCGGCGCTTCTCGGCAGTGGCATCTGCAAGCCGTGTCGCTTCGGCAAGACGCGCAAGGCGCTGCTGTTCGGCAAGTTGCTGCGCTTCTGCCTCGGCAATGGCCGCAGCCGCGCGGCGTTCTGCTTCAGCAGAGGCGGCCACGGCGGCAACGCGCTGGGCTTCACTATGCACTTCATTGCGTGCGGCAATGTCAGAGGCGATGGCTTTGTAGTCGAACCAGGGCTGGGCCGTGCCATCGGCGGGCGCGGAGGCGCTCGCCATTGCGAGTGCAGACGCCTGGCTGGACGTGATCCGCTGGCTTGTTGCCGCTTTCAGGGCGGCATGTGTTTCAGCGGCGGCGGCAGCATCCTCGTCGCCATCGGCCCCGTCAGCGCCATTCAGCGCATTGTCAGCCGCCATGAAAGACAGGCCCGCAAAGCCGAGCACGGCAAGACCCGCAAACATGATCTGCGACAGCTTGGCCATGCGCGCGCCCATGCCGGACGCATCATCGCCGTCTCCGCCGCCAAGGGTCAGACCATTCGACAGCGTGATCGCAGGCAATGCGCCGCCCATGGACGACACGGCCCGCATCAATATCGGCGTGACACGCACCTGCGGTTCGGTGACCGCATTCACAGGCCGCTTCGGCTTGGCCGCCCGCATCGGCGCGGGGCGAGTACGGCCTGCGTCCAGTGTCGGATAATGAATGCCGGATGTGATGGCCAGCGTGGACTGGGTCCGCACCGCGCGGCGCGCTTCCAGCCGGTCGCGGAACGAGGCCTCCGCCACACTCTGGCGCGGCGCATCGGCGCGCGTATCCGTGCAGTCCAGGACGGCACGGCGAAGGGCTTCGGGAAGTACGGAAACGGGCTCGCGCCGATCTGTCATGTGCGTCTCAAGCATGACCCTATCTAACCCCCCGCTGCCTACCTTAACCTTAACGGCCCGACTATATCGCGTTAACCGGGATCAAACTATCCCTTCCGCCAAAGAGTCTTGTGAGACTCTCGTGAACGCCCGGTCCCCGCGCAACGCTTGTCAGCACGGGCTTTCCCTCCTATTGCATCCCCGCAATCAGCAGGTCCCCGAAAAAGGTACAAATTCATGTCCGTTTCCGCTCCGAAAAAAGTCGTGCTCGCCTATTCCGGCGGCCTCGACACGTCCATCATCCTGAAATGGCTGCAGACGGAATTCGGCGCCGAAGTCGTCACATTCACCGCAGACCTCGGACAGGGCGAGGAGCTGGAGCCGGCCCGTGCCAAGGCGCTCGCCGCCGGGGTGAAGCCGGAGAACATCTTCATTGAAGACGTGCGCGAGGAATTCGTCCGCGACTTCGTCTTCCCCATGTTCCGCGCCAATGCCGTCTATGAAGGCGTCTATTTGCTCGGCACCTCGATTGCCCGACCGCTGATCTCCAAGCGCCAGATCGAGATTGCCGACATGGTCGGCGCCGACGCCGTCTGTCATGGCGCGACCGGCAAGGGCAATGACCAGGTCCGCTTCGAGCTTGGCTATTACGGCCTGAACCCGGACATCAAGGTCATCGCCCCGTGGCGCGACTGGGATTTCAAGTCCCGCACAGACCTGCTCGCCTTTGCCGAACAGCACGGCATCGAGATCACCAAGGACAAGCGCGGCGAGGCCCCCTTCTCCGTCGATGCGAACCTGCTGCACTCCTCCTCTGAAGGCAAAGTCCTCGAAGACCCGGCCGAGCCCGCTCCGGAATTCGTCCATATGCGGACGATCAGCCCGGAAGACGCCCCGGACGAGCCAGAGACCATCACGATCGGCTTTGAGCGCGGCGACGCCATCGCCATCAATGGCGAGGAAATGTCGCCCGCCACGCTGCTCACCGCGCTGAACGCCTATGGCAAGAAGCACGGCATTGGCCGGCTCGACCTGCTCGAAAACCGTTTCGTCGGCATGAAGTCCCGCGGCATCTATGAGACGCCCGGCGGCACCATCCTGCTGACCGCGCATCGCGGCATCGAACAGGCCACGCTCGACAAGGGCGCCGCCCATCTGAAAGACGAGCTGATGCCGCGCTATGCGGAGCTGATCTATAATGGCTTCTGGTGGAGCCCGGAGCGCGAAATGCTGCAAGCCGCCATCGACCATTCCCAGCGCTGGGTGACCGGCGAAGTCACGCTAAAACTCTACAAGGGCCAGGCCTACCTCACCGGCCGCTCCAGCCCCTATTCTCTGTACCGGGAAGACATCGTCACCTTCGAAGACGACCACGGCGCCTACGACCAGAAAGACGCCGAAGGCTTCATCAAGCTGAACGCGCTGCGGCTGAGACTTCTGGCCGGGCGGGACCGGAAGTTCGGGAAGAATTGATTAGGCCATTTATTGTGGCGCGCAGCTGAGCTAGCTGCAAATAAACTCGTGCATCCATTGCCCAATTGTTCCAGGAACGATTGGGCTAAGAGAAGCGTAGTCGAAAGGGCCATACGAATCGTTCGTACCGTTCGGATAGTACGTCACGCTATAAATCGTTCCGAGGCGTTTAGCCTTACAGTCTATTCTAAGTAATGTTTTACGTTCGCGATATTTTACTGTTGCGTCCGATGAAGCATCAACCATGCTCCAAAATTCAATCCTGTCACTTTTACTAGAAATCGAATCTACATCTATCGAATATTTGGACCCATTAGAATCCGAACCGAGTGGTATCCAATTCTCGGCCACAGCCTTCTCAGGGAGGGCTGCCAACATTGATGCAGCGCATAACATCAGAGTCAGTGTTGATCGTATCATTTATTATATCCAGCCTGCACAACATGCCTACTTTACGTTGAGATCCAGACATTTCAAGAACTCTGCAGGTCATCCTTCGACTTTGCGCAGGATTAATCCGGTGTTTGCAGCGCAACCTGTTACCTATCCTCGGCCTATTCCCCGCACCAGACCCATGCTCATCCGTCCCCGAACCGCGTAAACTAACCGTCACCGTTAAAGCGCTCATGCTGAGCGAAGTCGAAGCACGAGCGCGGGCTTGATGAAGTCGCAACCCAAGCCAAATCATCCTTCGACTTCGCTCAGGATGAGTCTGGTCAGGGGGCGGATTGAGTTCAGCGATTAGCTCAGGATGAGCCTTCGTTCTTCGGCCCGCCCGGATGCGTCAGTTTGTAGAACCGGCCCCTTTCCCGAACAGGCGGAGCGGTCCGCGATTTCGACAATTCCTTCAGCTTCTCCCAATCCCCGCGCACAAAGGCCTCCTTCTTGGCGCGCGTCCAGCCTTTCATCTGCCGTTCGAAACTCACCATCTCTGCGGGATCGGCAAACGCCCCGCACCAGAGCAGTTTCACCGGACGACGCGAGAACGTGAATGCTTTGGGATTAACACCTTCATTGTGTTCCCACACGCGCGCCTCAACATCGTCGCCGCGATGGGAGCCGACATAGTATTTCCCATCAGCACATTGCAGAAGATAGACCCAGAACTGCATCGCTTCACCTTAGCGCTCATCCTGAGCGAAGTCGAAGGATTGGGCGTGGGCTTGCGGAGGTTGCGGTTCCTAGCCACGCCATCCTTCGACCCCGGCCTTCACCGGGGCAGGCCCCGCTCAGCATGAGTTCCGTGTTTGCGGCACAGCCTGTTGCCAATCCTCGGCCAATGCCCCACATCCCCACCATGCCCATCCGTCCCTACACCCCCACTGACCTCCCTGCCCTCTACGCCATCAACCAAGCCTCGACGCCCGGTGTGGGGCATGAGAACTCGGCTGAGGGCCTGAAGCGCTGGATTGATCTGTCCACCTGTCTTGTCGCGACAGATGAGGGCGGCGCGCCGCTGGGCTTCATCACGCTGATCGAGCCTGGCACGCTGGCCTATGAGAGCGCCAATCTCCGCTGGTTCGAGGCGTGGCAGGCGGAGCAAGCATGCGACCTGCTCTATGTCGACCGCATCGCGATATCAGGGGTCGCGCGCGGACAGGGCCTTGGCCAGCGCCTGTATGAAGCCGCCTTCGATATCGCCAGCGGCCGTCAATGGCTCGGCGCGGAAGTGAACACAGACCCGGACAATCCGGGCTCGCACAGATTCCACACTCGGCTCGGCTTCGTCCGCGTCGGCGAGAAACGCTACACGCCGGATTATGCCGTCGCCTATTATGCAAGGCCGGTCTGAGACACGCCCCTCTCCTCCCTGAGATGACCCCTGCGCAGCTGCCGAGGACAAGAAATCGTGTCATTGACACGATTTCCCCAGGCAGGGGTCCATCTCGGAACGCCTCCCCATGTGCATGAGGGAGCAGCAGGAGATGGATACCTGCCTTCGCAGGTATCTTCGGAGCTGGGAATTTGCGCTCCCTATCCGTCTAAGAACTCCCTGCCCCATACTAAGCCTCTGCTCTCACAAGAGCCGGATCAGGTACCGTTCTGGTTGTGGGTTGCAGGGTCAGGATGGGCTGGGCGGGAG
>NZ_AWFI01000020.1 GCF_000682775.1 Hyphomonas sp. L-53-1-40 | reverse complement strand
GGGGCCGGCTACGAGATACCCGGATGGCGAAGGCCATTCCGGCTTCGGGCGCTGCCCCCTCGCCTAGCCCACACGCTGCAAACCCGCTAAAGCGCGCGCATGAGCGAGACGACCCCTTTCGACACGATTGTCCTGGGCGCGGGCGCGGCAGGCCTGTTCCATGCGGGCCTTGCCGGTCAACGCGGACGGCGCGTATTGGTGATCGACCATGCAAAACGCCCCGCCGACAAGGTACGCATCTCCGGCGGCGGACGCTGCAATTTCACCAATCTCGAAACGCGCGCCGACCGCTTTCTCAGCCAGAACCCGCATTTCGCGAAATCGGCGCTGGCCCGCTACATGGCCTGGGATTTCATTTCCCTCATGGCCGCCCACGGCCTGACCTATACCGAAAAGCACAAGGGCCAGCTGTTCTGTGACCAGAAATCCGGCGCCATCATCCAGATGCTGCTCGACGAATGCGACAAGGGCGACGCGGAGATCCGCCTCTCCACAGAAGTTTCCGGCGTGACCCATTCGGATGGACGGTTCACGGTCGAGACCAGCAGCGGCGCAGCCAGCGCAGAGCGGCTCATCGTGGCCACAGGCGGGCTTTCCATTCCCAAAATGGGCGCGACCGGCCTGGCCTATGACATCGCCCGTCAGTTCGGGCATGACATCGTGGAAACGCGGCCCGGCCTTGTCCCCTTCACCTTCTCGGGTGAGCTGGGCGAAAAATTCGCCTCGATCTCCGGGGTGGCCACACCTGTCATCGCCAGCGTGCCCGGCGCGCGCTTTGATGAAGACCTGCTCTTCACCCATCGCGGCCTCTCCGGCCCGGCGGCTCTGCAGACCTCCTCCTACTGGCATCAGGGCGACCCCCTGTCGCTCAGCCTTCTGACGAAGGCAGATCTGGGCGATGCCCTGCGCGCCGCCAAGCAGGCTGCGCCGAAACAGACGCTCGCCAAGGCATTGGAAGCCCACTTCCCTGCCCGCCTCGCCGGCCTGATCGCAGATCTCGGCCCGATCGCACAAGATGCCCGGCTGGCCGACCTCTCCCACGTCGCCATCGACGAATTCGCAGCCTTCCTCAAGGATTGGCGCGTGACCCCAATGGGCACGGAAGGCTATCGCACCGCCGAAGTCACCGTGGGCGGCATCGCCACTGACGGCCTGGACCAGAAGACGATGGAAAGCCGCCATGTTCCGGGCCTGCATTTCATTGGCGAATGCGTGGACGTTACCGGCTGGCTCGGCGGGTACAATTTCCAATGGGCCTGGGCCAGTGCACACGCCGCCGCAATACTGTGATCAAGGAGTCCAGCGCGGCCTTGTCAAATAGCCATCGCGCTTGCGCTGGGAGACCAGGTCTGGATGGTCCATCAAGATGGGATCACCACCTGTTTCCGTATCAATGGCTCGCATCGCCTCGGCCAGACGCTGATGGAACAAGGCGTCTGTCTCAACCCGCAAGGGGAATGGGTGGTCCAGGATCAGGGAATTGTTCGGGTTCGTATTGATTTCGTAGACCTCGACCTTTCCTTTCACCAGTGTGAAATCCGCCCGTCCGAAGGAAATTCCTGCTGCCTTGAAATGCCCGGCAATCCCCGCAGCATGGCGGTTTTCCTTCACCGCCTGCATCTCGTCGAGATAGTGCGCCTCACTCGCCACACCTTCCTTGCCATACTTGGCGTGCCAGTTTTCATCGTGGACGGACATTCCGGTTATGACTTCATCGCCCACGCAATACGCGGCAAGCTTGCGGAACAAGCCATCCTCAATAGGCTCGGCGCAATATTCCACAAACATCAGATCTGACAGGCAAAGCCCCGATCTGACGAGTTCGTCGAGCGCAGACCTAGCCTCTTCCGGTGTCGTCAGCAATTCGGTCTGCGTACCGCGATGGGCCGCGCGTGTGCGCAGGAATACCGGATACCGATCCGGCAAGCCATCCACCTCCGCGTCCCATACCGAAAAGCTGTTCAGGCCTTCGCCTTGGAGTTTCTTGAGCATTGGCAACCGGTTGCGCGCGCTGGCCGGATCATTCAGCGCCCTTGCATTGTTGGCCGTGAGGCAGCGATAGGCTTTGGCGGCCAGTTCGCGCGTCCAGAAATCAATGCGGTCAAAATCGGTGAAGACGTAGGTGGCGCGAGGCAAGGACTTCTTGCGAAGCAATTGGTTGTACGACATCAGATCGATCTTCGGCATGCCGGGAACGTCGCGCAGCTCGCGCACAGCGTATTTGTGCGATCCGGATGTGATAAAGCAGATCAATTATTCGTCCCCGTCTGTCAGATTTCAGATCGCGTCTTCAACGCTGTCATGATGGTTTCGGAACCAGGTCATCCCCTCCCGGATTTCCCTGACTTGCCGCGCTCCAATCAAAAACATGAGCGCACCATAGGCCACAATACCGGTCACAACCATCACGGCAATGACAACGGCATCGGGCCATCCGGCCAGCAGGAATTTCTGAACCATCCATACTGCACCGGCCATGCCGAGCGCGCTGAGCAGTGCCTGCCAGCCAACGATCAGCTGGTGCAGCGCCGAGTAGCCTGCGGCTCGCTGTACCAGCAAGGCCGAGAGCGGCCATGTGAGAAAAGTCCGCAGGGCGATCAGCGCCGCAATACCGACAACACCATATGGCATCAGGAAAGGTGCCATCGCGCCCAGAAGGACGATACCGATCGAAAGGATCAACAGAGGAGACTTGCTGTCGCCTACACCCCTCAGGATCGCAATATTGAAATTGCCTGTGGCGTCCCGGATCCCCAGAACAAGAAAAATCTGTATCGGCAACACCGCCGCCACCCATTCATCCCCCACGACAAGCGGCACAAGCAAAGGTGCCACCATTGCAAGGCCCAGGGTCGCCGGATAGATGGCTGCTGTCGTCATGGCGAATACACGGTCCAGCAGATCATGCACCGTCTTGCGACTGGACTGCAGACGCGCAACGACGTTCATCGCGATCTCATTGAATGGTCCCATCAACAATTCCGTCAGCATGCCGGATACATTGCCTGCCATCGCCAACAGGCCGACCGCGCGTTCGCCGCCGATCATGCTGAGCAGGAAGCGCGGAATGGCATCATCAACATAGCCGAGCAGATAGGTCAGTACGGTATCGCGATTGAACGCAAACAGTTCGCGAAAAGCGTTCCGGCTCACGGCAAATCCGGGTCGCCACTTCGCGGCATAGATGATGCCCGCTGCCGAGATCACCGTGCCAACCGCCATGCTGAGGACAAGCGCCCAAACGCCGAAGCCGAGAATTGCCAACACAAGTGCCGCGCCGGTTGAGACCACTTCCGAAACCGTCTCGATCAGAACCACTTTATCATTTTCCAGACGCCGCTGGAGCAGTGCTCCCGGCACCCCCTCAACGCTACCCAATACCATGAGCAGGCTGAGCGCAGGCAGGACATCCGCTACGGCGGGAGCGCCGATCAGGTTGGCGAGAGGTTTTGCCAGCAAGGCGATGATGAGGGAAAACAGAACCGTCAGACCTGAATTCAACCAGAAGGTCGTATCCAGGTGTGCATCACTGAGGTCTTCTCGTTGCTGCAGGCTTTCGGTCAAAGGCGGGCCGACAAAGATGCCCACCAGGCCAAATATCAGACTGGCGAGCGCCATGATGCCATACGGCTCCGGTCCCAGAATGCGCGCCATGATCGCGAAGCTGACAAGGCCGAAGATCGCCGAGCCCCAGGAATGCGCGAACATCCATACAAGGTTGCGCATGGCCCGGCGTATGATGAAGGAGGCCGTCATGTCAGACGGAAATCGGCAACTTGCCTGACCCATCCATGAAATCAGTCATCGCCTGCAGCACGCTCTTGCCCGTCTCGGTCAAACGTCCCTCGCGCCGGACAATGTCTGCAGAGTCCCGCTGGATGGCTTCGGCTTCCTTCAGGATTTTCCTGAGTCGGCGGCGCTCGAACCAACCGAATTCATCGCCAGCCAGCATGTGCTTCAACACCCAAATCATCCTTGCAGATACAAACGATGCGTGAAAAATACCTTCCAGCGGGCGTTCGGTTCGGCGGATGGGCGACCAGAACAATTCTGAATCCGGATTTTCCACAAGCATTTCATTCTTGCAGGCACCGAACAGGGCCGCATGGCCTTCCTCGTGTGCCAGTGTGACAATCAGATCGGCCACAGACGCCTTACGCTCTGCATTCAGGGCAATGGCACCCCAGAGGCGGAAACAGGTGCCGCCTTCAAACTCGAGCGAGCCTTCCGCCGGCCCCACCAGGATCAACTCCCCCAGCAGTGCATTCATCTCATCGTGCAACTCGGGCAGGTTGTGCTCTATCCAGCCAATTGCCTCTTCCAGCTTCGCGGAGAAGCGGTCGGCTTGCGACGGGTCTGGCTGAGTTACGCCTGCAGCGCCCGTTTCGGGAGCACCCATGAAAGTTTGAATTCGGCGACTGTCAGCGTCTGTATAGTCACGTCCCAAAACAGTGATCTTCGTGCTCCGCGCCACGGGATGTTCCGTTAGAATGCGCTGAATAAGCGCCACACCTGTGTCGGTGTCACCGGCTTGGAGAGCTTCCACAGCGTCGTAGTAGGTTCCGAATACCGCTGATGATACGCGCTGAGCTGGTCCGATTTTCTCGCGCCAGGCTTCAAATGCAGCGGGCAGTGTCGGCGCTTTGTCGCTCAGTTCGCCTGCCAGATATCGAAGGCTGTCATACAGGCCATCATGCATGGCCTGATTGGTCGTGATGGCGTCGCTGGAGTTCGGAATGAAGCGGAACGGCATTTTCAACGAATCTCCCGGCATACGCTGTTTGGGTGCACGTTCGCTAGCGCTGGTATACTACCAAAACTTGAAGAATTTTCTTCCGCCGCGCCGGCGTTTGTTGCGACCTCCCTTGCAGCCGACCATCGTGTCGTTTTTCGCGTCACGAAGGTTGCTGAAGCCGAGGAGCATATCTTTCTTGAGATTCATAAGAGTACTCCCTTGTTTCCCGCCGTCATTGACGGGACTACGCATCTTGCAGATTCCGTGCAACTTTCCAGCAGAATCTCGCTAGGCGCGAAAAAATTAATGAATCAAATAGCCACATTAATGGATGTACATCTGCATGGGACGAATCTCACGAATTCCCGCAGGAATGGGCCCCGTCTCCGCGCTGAGAGAGACCTGACACAGTTCTTGGAAAACTCGTAAAACGCCTGAAATTATGACGTAAATACGCGACTTGGCTCGAAACGCCCGGCGCGGACATCCCCCAAGGCCACAGCTTTTCCGTCGCAAACGGCGATCGCTGCCCGGTCGTCTGGATCGTCAGACGTTTCTTCCTTCCATCGCTCAATTATGTGCGGCAGTAGAACAATCGTCCGTCCGTGGCGGATGTTTCCTGCTTCCTCGCGTGTGATGTCCACACTTGGCACATTCTCGAGCATGGCATGGATCGGCTGAAGAAACCCCATCAGGGTTTCCATATCCTCAGCTTCCTCAATCATTGCCAGCGGGATCGCCGCAGGGGCGCCGAACTGGCCGACACGTGTGCGCCGCAACTGACTGATATGGCCTTCGCATTCGAGATCAAATGCCAGGTCCCGTGCCATGGCGCGGACATAGAATCCCTTGCCCGACGTGACATGGATCACGGTATGGTCTGCGTCCGGCATACCAATCACACTGGCCGTGAACACGTCGACTTCGCGCGAGGTAAGTTCGAACTCCTCCCCTTCCCGTGCGAGGTCATAAGCGCGCTGGCCATCGACTTTGATCGCAGAGAATTTCGGCGGCACCTGCTCAATGGTCCCCAGATAGCCTTTCAGAAGCTCTTCAACTTGCTCACGCGTTGGCCGCGCTTCGGAGGTTGCGGTCACTTCGCCTTCGGCATCCTGACTTTCCGTCGAGATGCCCCAGCGAATGGTAAAGACATATTCCTTCTGGGCATCCATCGCCCACTGCACCGTCTTGGTCGCCTCGCCGAAAGCAATTGGCAGGATACCGTCGGCCAGCGGGTCCAGTGTTCCGCCATGACCGACCTTTTGAGCATTGTACTTCCGCTTCAGGATCGCGACGGCCTGGGTTGATGTGATATCGACAGGTTTGAACAGGTTGAGCCACCCGTTGATCGGGTCGCCTTTGCGCTTTCTTTGACGGGCCAAGTTTCAGAACTCTCTGGTTGCGCCAGCACGCGGTTCGAACGCGGGCGGCGGTGTGTCGGAAAAGGATTAAGGCGCGGCCATACGCAGCCCGCTCATGTGCGTCAAGCCAGTGCGGCCAGCCCTGCGACAATCGAGGTCAGGACGCGTCGCGGACGATCTCGGGATCCTGATCGAACAGGACCTCGGTTTCGGTCTCGGAGGGTCCAGCCGGAACGACTGGCTCTCTTGGCGACGCAATCGTCTTTTGCGGCTCGGTCGGCAAGTTGAGGTTTACAAGATCCAGATCGAGATCAAACTCGCCGCGGATGGCACGCTCACCGGAATCCATCTTGTGACGGACAACGTCCCGAATACGCATCAACACGTCACGATTATTATCCACCAGCGGGATCTGCCGCCCATCCGATGCGCCGATCACGAGCCGGTAATAAGGCTGGCGCGTCTTCATGCGACGCGCGATCAACGCCGCGCGAATGCCAAGGATAAACCCCAGCAACGTCAGCACGCCGCCCACCAACAGCGCGACCATGCTGGAGCCGTTCCCCGGAAACAGGCCGCCCCAGGCGAGCGCCATCAGACCGAAGAACAGATTGATTACGAAGAAGGACGCATAAAGGCTCTGGGTTCGCTTGTTCGCGGGCGTCTCCCAAGGCGCAAACTCCTTGGACTCCACAGACATGGTGGCTATGCATTGGATGGCGATCGTGTCTTCGCCCATCTGAAGCGACGCCGCAGAAATCTCTCCCCGGCGAGCCCCTTCCATGTCGAGCGTCTGGCGATCCATCCGTGCGGGCCCCTGATTGCGATCAATCAACGCTCGCAATCTGGTGCAGGCGAGTCAACTTACAACCTGTCCAGAGACAGCTGACCAGATGCTATTCCTGGTCCAGATCGCGTCTCACGCGAGGATCTGCCAGCAAGCGGTCAATCGCGGTCGCCTCATCATAGGATTTGTCGGCAATGAAATGGAGCTGCGGCGTGAATTTCAGCTCAATTTCCCGGCCAAGTTTTCCTCTCAGGAAACTCGCCGCGCGGTTCAGGGCTTCCGCAAGTTTGGTACGCCCCTCTTCGCTGTCATTGCCCAAGGGTGACACAAAGATGTTTGCATGGCGCAGGTCGGGGGAACAGCGCACTTCGCCGACTGTCACAATGACGCCGATAAGGTCCGGGTCGCGAAAATCTTCTCGGGCAAGAATGTCCGAGATCGCATGACGCACAAGTTCGCCCGCGCGCAACTGGCGCTGGCTCGGAAGCCCCGGAGAGGATGATTTGCGTGCCATCAGACACCTGCTTTCTGTTTGAGGCGCTCCACGAAATTGCGGCGCGCCTGCTTGTCCTTGTTGAACCATTCGTCGGGAATGATCAGCGCATCTGCGCCTTGTATTTGTACCGATGTGAACCCGCGACCGGATTTGACGGCCGCAACGCTGGCCCAGTCTACTCGGGTTTCGATACCGCCTCGTCGGACTTTCAGATATTCGTCCATCACACTGATTTCGGTTTCCAGAGGCGAGGCTCCAAACACATCAACCGGAGACCGGTATGACCAGCGAATGAAAATGAGATACCATGAAATCCCAGCAAACGCGGCGACAAGCGCCGATAGGAACCATTGCCAATAAGGGCTGAGGCCGGCCATCTCAGTCGCATTGCGCATCATGACCGACATGCTGGCCGATATGATCGGCGCCGTCACACCCGCATAGTATATTGCGGTCGGCCCGACTGCGCCTCGCCTGGAAAGACGGATCAGGCGCTTCTGGTCTTTTTCACCCAGAAGGCCGGAGATTTGATCAGGCGCAGTCATCTGTTCCCGGCTTATTCAAGCGACCTTGCGATTTCCTCAACCTGGAAGCACTCGATCTTGTCGCCGACACGCATGTCGTCATAGCGCTCGAACGCCATACCGCACTCCATGCCAGAGCTGACCTCGATGACTTCATCCTTGAAGCGCTTCAGCGTTTTCAGCTTGCCTTCATGGATGACAACATCATCCCGCAGCAGGCGAACACCACAACCGCGAAGAACCTTGCCTTCGGACACACGGCAACCGGCAACCTTGCCGACTTTGGTGATGTTGAAGACTTCCAGAATTTCGGCATAGCCGATGAAGGTCTCGCGCTTCTCTGGGGCCAGCATGCCCGACAGCGTGGATTTCACATCGTCGATCAGGTCGTAGATCACCGAATAATAGCGGATCTCGACGCCTTCTTTCTCTGCGAGGTCACGCGCCTGCTTGTTTGCACGCACATTGAACGCAAAAATCGGAGCTTCGGAGGACTGGGCGAGCAGGACATCGCTTTCGGAAATACCGCCGACCGCACCGTGAATAACCCGTGCACGAACTTCGTCGGTTGATATCTTGTCCAGAGACTGGCTGATCGCCTCAACGGAGCCCTGAACGTCACCCTTGACGACCACTGGCAGTTCCGACGTCTCGACAGACCCGTCCTTCAACTTGCTGAGCAGCTGATCGAGCGATGCCCGTGCGGCTGCACCAGCTTTGCCGGAAACCTGACGCTTCTGGCGAACACGGTACTCGGTGACTTCACGAGCACGCGCTTCGGTATCGACCACAACGAACTGATCACCCGGGTCTGGCGCACCATCAAGGCCAAGCACCTCGACAGGCAGGGACGGACCAGCATCTTTCAATTGCTGGCCACGCTCGTCGACGAGCGCACGAACCTTGCCCCACTGAGCGCCGGCAACAACAATATCGCCGCGCTTGAGCGTGCCGCGCTTGACCAGAACCGTCGCGACCGGGCCGCGACCCTTGTCGAGTTGGCTTTCGATCACGGTACCGTCTGCAGGACGGGCCGGGTTGGCCTTCAATTCCAGAAGCTCAGCCTGAAGCGTGATGGCGTCCGTCAGCTCGTCCAGTCCGGCGCCAGTCAGCGCAGATACTTTCACGGCCTGGGTCGAACCACCCATGCTTTCAACCTGCACATCATGCTGAAGCAAATCGGTCAGCACCTTGTCGGCATTCGCATCCGGAAGGTCGCTCTTGTTGACGGCGACGATGATCGGAACGCCTGCAGCCTTGGCATGGTTGATGGATTCAATCGTCTGCGGCATCACCGAGTCATCGGCTGCGACCACAAGGATTGCGATGTCAGTTGCGGTCGCGCCGCGGGCACGCATCGCCGTGAAGGCTGCGTGGCCTGGCGTATCCAGGAAGGTGATCTTGTCACCGGATTTCAGCTTCACCTGATAGGCACCGATATGCTGCGTAATGCCGCCAGCTTCGCCTGCCACAACATCTGTCTTGCGCAAGGCATCCAGAAGCGACGTCTTGCCGTGATCAACATGGCCCATGATCGTCACGATCGGCGCGCGCGGCTTGAGGTCTTTTGCATCATCCTCGCCGCCTTCAAGGCCGATCTCGACGTCGGCTTCAGACACGCGCTTCACGGTGTGGCCGAATTCCTCGGCGATCAGTTCAGCCGTATCGGCATCGATAATATCGTTTCCGCGGAGCATTTCGCCCTGCTGGATCATGAACTTCACGACGTCTCCGACACGTTCGTTCATGCGCTGGGCAAGATCCTGCAGCGTGATGGTCTCTGGCAGAGTGACCTCAACGGACATCTTTTCGCGCTGGTCATTGCCGCCTGTACGGCGCTCACGTTCGCGCTCTCGGGCGCGGCGCAGCGAGGCGAGCGAGCGCTGGCGATCAGCGTCATCACCGAGCGCAGAAGAAATCGTTAACTTGCCACGGCGACGTTCGCCACCACCACCGCCACCGCGTGAACTGCGGTTCTGTGAGTCGCGGCTGGCACGATCACGGTCATCACGACCGGACTTGCCGCGCTTGGCACGTGCGGGGCTGTCATCAACGGGTGGGGTCGCCGCTGGCGCGGCTGCATCCGTCTTCCCGCGAGCCTTGGGCGCGCGATCCGCACGTTCTTTCGCGGCGGCTTCCTCGACCTTGCGGGCTTCTTCCTCAGCCTTGCGGCGAGCTTCAGCCTCTTCGCGTTCCTTGACTTCCTGGAGCTTCTTTTCCTGCTCCGAGCGCAAGCGATCCTGAGCGGCCTTCTGGGTCTGCTCTTCCTTGGCGCGGCTGGCCTCTTCCTGTTTGCGCTCATACAGCGCTTTCTGGCGGGCTTTCAGCTCGTTGACCGTGATACCAAGTTTCTTGGCGGTCGCGACGAGGCGGGCTTCGAGGGAGTCTGAAGCCGCTTTCGAAGCATCACCACCTGGCGCAGCAGCCGAACCGCTCGGTCCTACAGACCGGCGCTTCTTGGTTTCAACAACCACCTGCTTGGAGCGGCCGTGACTGAAGCTCTGCTTCACCGTGCCGGATGATTTCCGTGCAACAGTGAGCGGCTTGCGTCCGCCCGTATTACCACCAGTGTCTTTCGTATCGCTCATACGTTCTTCATACCACGTTTCTTACCGATCCGCGCCCATGCGCCTCGGCCTTGTTTTCCGCTACCGATCCTGATCCGGGAACCAGTCCAGTTCGGGCCTTGCTCGAAATCCGGCTAGCCGCTGATAAGCAAGCTCTGTCGCCTTCGCAATTGGACCCTTGCGGACGAGACCGTGTATCACACGCTCACGTCCAAAAGCCACGCCCAATTCCTCCGAACTGAGCGCACCGGCCATTTTCACGTTGCTATATAATGCTTTGGCGAGGAAATACACCTTTGAACGGCCATCTTCTGCACCATCAGCGGCTTCCAGAAGCAAGCCAGGCCGCTTCTTCTGCAACGCATCTCGCACCTGGTCGAAGCCAAGCACGATATCCCCTGCCTTCTTCCCCATGCCCAGCAGGCCGGTCAGCCTCTGCAGCAGCAAGGTCTCTACGGTGCCAGAAAGTCCTTCCGGGACAATGACCTGTTGCTTGAAGCCGCGCGCAAAGGCGCCCTTCTTCACGGCCGTTTCCAACGTCTCACGGTCCGAATGGACCCAGACGCCACGGCCAGGCAACTTGCCTGAAATATCCGGGGTCACAACATTGTCTGGCGACAGCGCAAATCGCACCATCGCATCCTGCGGAAGCTTTTCCCGGGTTACGGCGCATTGCCGGACGGGGCTCTCCCCGTCCGCAACACGACCTTCAGTAGCGGTTACCCGCGCTTCACTCTTGCGGTGCGGCCTCTTCGTCATCACCGCCCTCCGCTGCCAGGGCATCGAGATCAAACTCGAGCTCTTCAAGAGCTTCGTCCACCGCATCTGGTGAGGGGTTGTTACCCAGTTCACCGAGTGCCAGGAGCGCACGCTCTTCCTCGGTAAGTTCAGGGGCTTCCTCTTCGGCTTTCTCGGCCAGCATCTGCTCGATGGCGTCCGGCTCGATCCATCCTGCGGCAACCCGTGCGCGCATGATGAACATCTGCGCGTCATCCTTGCGCATCTCGCCCTTCTTCAGAACACCTTCGACCCAGACCGGCTTGCCGTCAGGGCCGGGCTCACGCCAACCGGTGATGTCGTCCGGCACAAGGCCCGCCACATCGTCCAGTGTCTGCACACCCTCTTCGCCGAGACGGACCGCGAAGGAAGGCGTCATGCCTTCCAATTCCATCACGGGGTCCTCAACACCGAGTTCCTTGCGCTTAGCATCATTCTCAGCGGCAAGACGCTCAAGGAATTCCCGGGCGCGCTCCTGAAGCTCTTCTGCCACGTCGGCGTCAAAGCCTTCGATCGTGATAAAGTCTTCCGGCGCAACATAGGCAATCTCTTCGACCGTCTCGAAGCCTTCAGATGCCAGCAGCTGGGCCAACGTCTCGTCGGCATCAAGCGCCTTCATGAAGAGGTCGGTACGCTCCTGGAACTCGCGCTGGTAACGCTCGGAATCGGCGCTCTCGGTCACGAGGTCGATCTGCCAGCCGGTCAGCTGGGAGGCGAGACGCACATTCTGTCCACGACGGCCAATGGCCAGCGGGAACTGATCGTCAGCCACCACGACTTCGACGCGGCGCTCTTCTTCGTCCAGCACCACTTTCGACACTTCGGCCGGCTGCAGCGCGTTCACGATGAAGGTCGCGTCGTCATAATTCCAAGGAATGATGTCGATCTTCTCACCCGACAATTCGCCGACCACCGCCTGGACACGCGCACCGCGCATACCCACACACGCACCGACCGGGTCGATAGAGGAATCATTGGAGATCACGCCGATCTTGGCGCGGCTGCCCGCATCGCGCGAACAGGCCTTGATCTCAATCACGCCTTCATAAACTTCCGGCACTTCCTGAGCGAACAGCTTGACCATGAAGTCTGGTGCAGAGCGCGACAGGAAGATTTGCGGACCCTTGGTCTCGCGGCTCACCTTGTAGAGATAGGCGCGGACACGATCATTGGTCTGGAAGTTCTCGCGCGGGATACCGTCATTGCGACGGATAATGCCTTCAGCGCGGCCGAGGTCCACGATGACATGGCCATATTCGACGCGCTTGACGACACCGGAGATGACTTCGCCGACACGGTCCTTGTACTCATTGTACTGGCGCTCGCGCTCGGCATCGCGAACCTTCTGCATGATGACCTGTTTGGCCGTCTGGGCAGCAACACGGCCGAAATCGAAAGGCGGAAGCTCTTCCTTCAGCTCGTCACCTGCCACCAGGTTCTCATCAATCTTCTTGGCCTCGGACAGGCGCAGTTCCTTCGACTCGTCCTCGAACTCCTCGTCCGCCACAACGGTCTGGATGCGCCACAGCGTCTGCTCGCCTGTCACAGAATCGATCTTCGCACGAATGTCGTGCTCCTGGCCGTATTTCGCTTTAGCGGCCTTCTCGATTGCTTCCTGCATGGCCTCGATGACAATCGACTGATCGATTGCCTTCTCTTCGGCGACCGCTTTCGCGATCTGCAGGATTTCCAGCCTGTTGGCTGAAACGCCGATGGTGTTCATGTGACGTCTCCCGTCTCTTCGTTTGTATCGGTGTCTTCGTCCGTCTCGTCGATCTCCAGATCGCCAAGGTCGTCTTCGTCTGGCTGCGGCGGCAGGGTGCCAGCCGCGCGCGCTGCATCAATCAATTCGTCGGTCAGGATCAGGCTGGCGCGGCTCATCTCATGGACATGGGCAACGAGTTCAGTCTCATCGTCCAGCTCGATATGCGCGCCATCCTCGTCCTCGCCCCGGATCACACCGGAAAACCGCCGACGGCCATCAATCGGCCGGGACAGTTCAATCTTTGCCGCATGGCCAATCCAGCGACCGAAATCCCCTTCCCGCGTCAGGGGACGGTCGATGCCAGGCGTGGACACTTCCAGCGTGTAGGCCTCGCTGATCGGGTCAGCCTCATCCATCAAGGGCGCGATTGCGCGCGACAAGCTGGCGCAATCCTCGACATTGGTTGGGGCGCCGCCGGCGCGCTCTGCCATGATCTGCAGCTGTGGGCGCCGCCCGCCCTGCACGCGCAGGCGAACGATTTCCATGCCAAGCGACTCTGCCACGGGCGTGACGAGCGCGAGAATCTGGCGTTCCTGTTCGGTCAGGGCAATCATCGGAGAAAGGGACTATTCCGGGTTGCCGGAACCGCCGCCGATATGTTTCGACTTGGGAGTGCATATACTCCCTGCAGTGCGGCGTGTCGAGAGATGGGGTGCGGTAAGCATAGAAAAACGGCGGTCCCGTTGCCGGAACCGCCGCCTTGAACCCAGAAAGGGTAATTCGTGCTTACAGAACCTTCAGGTCCACAGCCGAGGTCTTGCCACGGCGTTCGTCCTTGAAGAGTTCGTAAGATACTGCCTGGTCTTCAGCCAGCGTACGCAGGCCGGAGCGCTCAACGGCCGAAATGTGTACAAAAACGTCCGCGCCGCCCTCATCAGGTTTGATGAAGCCAAAGCCCTTCTGGTCGTTGAACCATTTCACTTTGCCAGTTGCCATTACTTGTAGTCCTTTACGTTAGATAGAAGCGTCCCGGCTCGGATTTGAACCAGGTCCACTTATCGAAACGGGTAGGAAGAAAGTCATGGCCGCCGGTCTGACGGGGTCTTGAAGTTTCAGACCGACCGAATTCGATGGCAATATAAACGCATGGGTGCGACAATCGGTCAAGTGAATGTCTTGTGTCAGCTGCGAACGAAGTCCAGCCAAACCGGGGCGCAATCGCCCAATTTCTTGCGCTCATAGCGCGTTGTGAGGTGATCTTCTGGCGGACGCCGCCAATCATCGGCACAGTTCACCCCCCAGTCGAATCCTCCATGTTCCAGAAACCGGGCAAGCGCTTCGTCAGCATAGCTCTTGACGTCAGTCGCGAAACGGATCTGCGCGCCGGGACGACAGATACGATACAGTTCATCCAGAAATTCCGGCTGGATCAGGCGGCGCTTTTGCTGCCGCTTTTTCGGCCACGGATCCGGGAAAAGGATAAAGGCGCGCGCAATGCTCTGATCCTTCAGCGCCGCCATAACCGGCCGCGCATCGTCCATGACGAGCCGAACATTGCCGAGGTCATGATCCTTGATACCCGTCAGCGCCTTGGCCATGCCCTCCACGAAGGGCTCACAACCGATGAACCCAACTTCCGGGTGCAATCCGGCCTGACCAACAAGATGCTCCCCGCCCCCGAAGCCGATCTCCAGCCAGATGTCACGATCACCCCCGAACATGCCTGACGGATTCAAGGCGCCCGGCTCCGCCGACGGGACTTCCAGCTCAGGCAGGAGATTGTCGATCAGGTCCTGCTGGCGTGCGGATAGCGCCCGCCCACCCGTTCGGCCAAACGTGCGCAATGGGCGTGATTTCAAGGAAGGGGTATCGTCGGTCATCGCGGCGTCTGATGCCTCAGTGATCGAAGGGGATCAATCCTCGTCCTGCTGCTTTCCGTCAAACGCGGTTGCAGCGGCCTGAATGGTTCCAAGCAGGGATTTGCGCAGCGACTGGTCTTCGATCTTCTGGAAGGCGGCAATCAGGTCCAGGATTTCCGACGTCATCACAGGCGCATGGATTGCGTCACCGTCTTCGGCGACATACCCGGCATCATGATCAAGAAAGGTCTCTGCGCCGTCGAAGAAGTAGGTGATGGGGACACCCATGGCGGTGGACATCTCAAACAGACGCCCCGCAGAAACCCGGTTCACCCCCTTTTCGTATTTCTGGACTTGTTGAAAGGTCAGGCCGAGCAGCTCTCCCAGCTTTTCCTGGGTCAGCTTCAGCTCCTTGCGCCGCCACCGGATACGCTGGCCGACGACGCGATCAATACCGCTGGGTAGCTTGTTGTCGGCCATGTCCCCCCCTGTTTCTGTATGTCGCTTGTACTTTTTCTATCTTCGCCACGTAAGGAAGGCCAGTCCGACGAACAGGAACAGGGACAGCCAGAACAGGATTAGGCCAATCCGGGTCTGGAACAGGGTAACAGGCTCGGGCAATGGAAGTCGTCCACGGCCAAAGCTGGTATTCCACCCACTCGGGGCGTCTGCGACCGGCGCCGCACGCAGCACTTCCCTGCCCAAACCATCGACAATGGCTGACGCCCCCCGGCTTGCAACACGTGCCATGGGCAAGCCTGTCTCGATCGATCGATACCGGTTTTGCGCATAGTGCTGGGCCGGGCCCATGCCACCCCCAAACCAGGCATCGTTCGAAATCAGGACCAGCCAGTCCGCCCGCGCCCCCAAATTGGCGTTTCGCGGGATCGATGGATAGAGCCCCTCATAGCAGATCATCGCGACGAAAGGCGGAATGTCATCGGCATAGATGACTGCCGGGCCAAGGCCGGGCCGGAACCCGTCACTGGCCATGCGCTGTATTGCGCCCGGCAAGATGCCGGACATGGCCTGCCCGAACGGAATGATGCGCGTGGCCGGCAGCTCTCCAAAAGGCACCAGGCGATGTTTGTCGTACAGCGCCACAGGGCCAGAGCGGATCGCATTCTCATCGATCACGGTCAGGCTGTTATAATAATCGCGCATGTCCTTGCCGGTGATCTCGTACCGGGTTGTGCCAGCGATCAGCTTGCGGGGGCCAAGATACGCGCCCACAGCGTCGAGGGCGTTCGCATCCTGTAACAAGGTCGTCGGCAACGCCCCTTCCGGCCAGAGGACAATGTCCCCTGCCTCCCCTTCCTGCGTCGACAACATGCGCAAGTATTCGATCAGGATCGGATCGGGGCCGATCTCCCATTTCTCACTCTGTGGCACACCGGAATCCATCAGCACCACAAACTGATCTGACTGGGCCGATGGCTGGGCGATGCGTTGGGCGCCCCAGGTCCAACCAAGCGCAATCAGGATCGCGGCGGCAAAGGACGGCGCCATACGCACCGCCAATTGGCGGGACTCTCGCGTGTCCACAAGCGCGGCCGGCGCCGACATGATGAAGACCGTCAACAGCGTCAGCCAGTAGACCCCTCCAATCGACGCCGTCTGGGACAAGGCGCCGCCCGGAATCCAGGTCGTACCGGGCAAGTTCCATGGGAACCCGCCGAACAGATGACCGCGCACGAACTCGGCGAGTGCAAAGAACAGCGCGAAAATGAAAATGCGTGAGGGTGAAGAAGACCAGAACGCGCCCGCCATCGCGCCGAAGACGCCCCAGATGATCGCCATCCCACCTGGCAACAGGATCAGCGGCATCCACAGGAAAATGGCGTGCTTTTCCGGCTCAACCAAGAAGGGCGCCGCCGTCCAATGCATGCTGATCAGGAAAAATCCGGCACCAAAAGCCCAACTGCGCAGGAAGATCGCCTTGCCCCACTTACGGTGACTGCGGGCCCCATCCAGCATCCAGATCAGACCGGTGAATGAAATCACCAGGACCACGCTGAAATGAAACGGCGCAAAAGCAACCGCCGAAAAAGCGCCCAGCAACAAGCTGGTGATCACTGCCGGCCAGCCGGTCAGGCGGGCAAAGGCTTCATGCAGGGGCCCAAGCGCTGTGAACCCGTGGCTTCGCACCGGATGAGTCATGACTTACTCCTGATGTGCAGGGGCAGGCATTTCCGGGGTGCGAAGGCGAACGCGGCGAATGCGCCGGGCGTCGGCTTCCATGATTTCGATCTCGACACCGGTCGGGTGCTCCAGCACTTCTCCGCGCACAGGGACTTTTCCGGCCAGCGCGAAGGCAACCCCGCCAAGCGTGTCGAAATCCGTGTCGTTGTCCTCAAGTGCGAGGTCAATGCCCGTTTCGTCTGCAAAATCGTCAATCTCCGTGCGGGCGTCCGCCTCCCAGATTCTCTGGCTTCGGCGCACGAACATGGCTTCTTCATCATCGTGTTCGTCTTCGATGTCACCGACGATTTCTTCGACAAGGTCTTCCAGGCTGACCAACCCATCCGTACCGCCATACTCGTCCACGACCAACGCCAGATGAATACGGGTCGACTGCATTTTCACAAGCAAATCGGTCAACTTCATGGATGGCGGCACATAGAGCACTTCACGATGCAGCCGTTCGAGCGGCCGCTTGGCTGGCTCTCCCCCCTTTGCCAGTTCGCTAACCACATCCTTCATGTGCACAAAGCCGATCGGATCATCGAGCGACTCCCTGAACACCGGCAGTCGTGAATGCGTGACCTCGGCGAAATATTTCAGAAGCTCCGGAAACTCGATCCCGACCTCTACGGCCTTGATCTCGGCGCGCGGGACCATGACGTCTTCCACACGCAAATCCTGGAATTCGGCAAGGCGCAGGCGCATCTCGTGCGGATTGTGCGGGGGCGTTTCCCCATTGGTGGCGGCGGACACCGGTTCCACAGGAGCTGGCTTCCGGCGGAAACCGAAAAAGCTACGTAATCGGCCGCTTGGCGGCGCGTCAGAAGGGTCAGGGTCGCTCATGGCCTCAGGTGATTCAGTTCATCAAATATGGATTATCAATGCCCAGCGATGCAAGCGCCTTTATTTCGAGGCCCTCCATCGTCTCGGCATCATGGGTGATTTCATGGTCGTGCCCCAACAAGTGGAGATAACCATGAATTAGAAGATGGGTCAGGTGATCGGCAAGCGACTTGCCTTGCGCTCTGGCATCAGCCTCGGCGACGCCAAAGGCCACCGCAATATCGCCCAGCAGGGGCCGGTCCATCGGATCGGCCGGGAATGAGAGCACATCCGTCGGCTTGTCCTTGGCCCGAAACTGCAGGTTCAGCGCCTGTAGCGCGTCATTATCAGCCAATAGCAGGGACACGACACCCTTCGCTGGCTCAACAGTCGCGCCAGCCTTGAACGCCGTCTGGCACACAGCTTCCAGATCAGGAATTGCCGACCAGCGATCCTCTTCGATGATAAGATCAAGTTCGATCATGCGCGCGGCGATCAACCCTCTCCGTGGGCGGCGTAGGCATCAATGATGCGGCTGACCAGCCCGTGACGGACAACATCCGCCGCGGTAAGCGTGTGGACATTGACACCTTCGACATCCGACAGGATTTGCAAGGCGTGCTTGAGGCCCGATGGCTGGCTGCCCGGCAAATCCACCTGGCCCGGATCGCCCGTAATCACCATGCGGCTGTCACGGCCCAGCCGCGTCAGCACCATCTTCATCTGCGGCACGGTTGTGTTCTGCGCTTCATCCACGATGACGAAGGCATTCTTCAGCGTACGTCCACGCATGAAGGCGAGCGGCGCAACTTCAATCTCGCCGCGCGCCATGCGGCGCTCCATCTGTTCCTGTCCCATCAACTCGCGCAGCGAGTCCCAGATCGGCAGCATGTAGGGATCAACTTTTTCTTCCAGCGTCCCCGGCAGGAAGCCGAGCTTCTCACCAGCCTCGACAGCGGGCCGTGTCACGATCAGGCGCTGGCGCGTGCCGGAAAGAAGTTCGGACACCCCCGCCGCGACCGCGAGAAAGGTCTTGCCCGTTCCGGCCGGACCGACCCCGAAGATCATCGCATTGTCAGGATTGGCCAACAGGTCGATATAGCGGGACTGGCCGCGCGTTTGTGGGGTGATCGGCTTCTTCAGCGAGCGGAAGGTTCCAAAGGTCTGCGACGGCGTCTGCGCGGCTTCCACAGCGCCATCGACATCCATATCGGAAATTTCCGCGCCCGTGCGCAATCGACGCTCGAGTTCTGCAAGCACCGCCTCGGCAATCGACACGCCCTCGGCCTTGCCGACAAGCAGGATGCCCCCGCCCTGACTTTCGGCCTTCAGGCCATAATCGGCCAGGCGTGTCTCCAAAAGCTGGAGGTGGCGGTGATGCGGGCCACAGATGTCCCGCAGCCATTCCGCATTGCGGACTTCGAAGATACGGCTGACAGGAGCTTCAGGCGAAGCGGACGGACGACGTTTCACGCTCAAAGCGCCACCTCATGTTGGCGCACAAGATCGCCGGTGAGCGAACTCATCGTTGCGCCATTCACTTTCACATCGACAATCTGACCCGTCAGTTCTTCCGGTCCCTGGAAGTGAACGGATTGCATCCACGGAGACCGCCCATGCGCCTGCCCTTCAAGGCGTCCACGCCCTGTGACAAGCACGGGCACGGTCTGGCCGATCTTGGACTCGTTGAACTCGGTCTGCTGGTCACGGAGCAGTTTCTGCAAGGCTTGCAGGCGCACATCCTTCACGTCTTCCGGCACCTGACCGAACATCTCTGCCGCCGGCGTGCCTGGTCGCTGCGAATATTTGAATGAATAGGCCACCGCATAATTCACATCGCGCACGAGTTGCATGGTCGCTTCGAAGTCCTCGTCGCTCTCTCCCGGAAAGCCGACAATGAAATCTGAAGCTATGGCGATATCTGGCTGGGCCGCGCGCACTTTGCGAATGATCTCCCTATACGCGTCTGCCGTGTGGCTACGGTTCATGGCCTTCAGGATACGGTCAGACCCCGACTGAACGGGCAAATGCAGGAAGGGTTGCATCTGTGGCGTGTCGCCATGTGCCGCGATCAGATCGTCTTCCATGTCGCGCGGATGGCTCGTCGTATAGCGGATACGTTCAATGCCGCCGATCTTCGCAATGTGGCGACAAAGCTGGCCCAGCGTCCAGTCGTCTCCCCCTTCAACGGCCGGCGCAGCACCATGGAATGCGTTCACATTCTGGCCCAGCAAAGTGATCTCCCGCACGCCCTGCGCGGCCAGATTGCGCGCCTCCATCACGATGTCGTCCACAGAGCGGGAAAGCTCAGCGCCACGCGTATAGGGCACGACACAGAAAGTGCAGAACTTGTCGCAACCTTCCTGCACCGAGAGGAAGGCGGTCGGGCCATCCGCCTCACGGACTTTGGGCAGCGCGTCGAACTTTTCGAGCGTGTCGAATTCGGTTTCCAGCCGGTCACCCACAGCGCGGCTGGCGCGGGCAATCATCTCCGGCAGCTTGTGATAGGCCTGCGGTCCCAGCACGAGGTCGACCAGCGGCTGGCGGCGCATGATCTCTTCGCCTTCGGCCTGCGCAACACAGCCAGCCACGGCGATTGTCATGTTGCGACCGGTCTTGCGCTTCATGCGCTTCAACTGGCCGAGTTCGGAATAGACTTTTTCGGTGGCCTTTTCACGAATATGGCACGTGTTCAGCACAACGAGGTCTGCCGCTTCCGGCGTATCAACCGGCGCATAGCCGAGCGGACGCAATACGTCCCGCATGCGCTCGGAGTCATAGACATTCATCTGGCACCCATAGGTCTTGATGAAGAGACCCTTGGTGTTCGGTTTCGCCTCTGGTGTGGTCATGCGCGGGCTTATGCCTGAAAATGACTGTCGCTGCCAGAACCTTGTGCGCCTCGCCTGCAGCCGCGGCAAAGGCGTGCCGAACCTGCGACAAAAGCTTCACAGCGCCGGAAAGCTAGCTAGGGTGCGCCCACGCAATCAAAGGAGCCGGGGAGGCCCATGGATATCATTAAGCTTATCGAGAACGTCTCAGGATTTATCTGGGGAGGAACTTGGGGAGATGCCGTCGTCATTCCGGGCCAGATCGGCCCGCTTGCCGTTGTCCTCCTGGGCACCGGCCTGTTCATGATGGTTCGCTTGGGCGCGCGCCCGGTGCGCCGGTTCGTGCCGGCGGTGGTCGAAGTCTGGCGAGGCCGCAAGGCACAAGGCGAAGACGGCGCCATCACACCCTGGCAGGCGCTCTCCACAGCCCTGTCCGGTCAGGTCGGCACGGGGAACCTCGCCGGTGTGGCCACGGCCATCACATTGGGCGGTCCCGGCGCGATTTTCTGGATGTGGGTGGTTGCCCTGTTCGGCATGGCGCTGGCCTTCTCGGAAAGCTCGCTTGCCATCAAGTATCGTGAGACCGACGAATATGGCCGCATCAATGGCGGTCCGATGTATTATATCAAGAACGGCCTGGGCAAAGGCTGGGGGTGGCTCGCCGTCATTTTCTGTCTCGGCACGCTGTTCTCCGCCATGGCAACCGGCTCGATGATCCAGGCCAATTCCATCACCGAAGCTGCGCTGGAAACCGGCTCCCATATGGGCGTCAGCATTCCGAACTGGAGCGTGGGCATTATCCTGTCTGTCCTGGTCTTCGCGGTCATTATCGGCGGCATCAAATCCATTGGCTCATTCGCCGGCAAGGTCGTGCCGGTCATGGCTGGCCTCTATGTGCTGGTCGCCTTCATTGTGCTCGTGATCAATGCGGACAAGGTGCCGGGTGCCTTCATGCAGATCATCGGCACAGCGTTTGGCTGGAAAGAAGCTGCCGGCGGCGCGGCTGGTTACGGCGTCATGCAGGCGGTTCGTTACGGTATCGCCCGGGGCCTGTTCTCGAACGAAGCCGGTCAGGGTTCCGCCCCGATTGCCCATGCTGCTGCCCAGACCAAAAACCCGGTCATGCAGGGCGAAATCGCCATGATCGGCGTGTTCATCGACACGATCATCATCTGCACCATGACTGCGCTGGTCATCCTGACAGTTCAGGGAGACTTCAAGAAAAGCCCTGCCCTGATGGCGGCCAATGCCTGTTTTGATGCAGGCATTGAAATGCCGGCGAATCCGGACGCGGCTGACGGCGCCAAATACGGTGTGGCGGACCTGTTCCCTTCTGCTTATGAAGATGGCCGCAAAGCGAAGATCGCTACTGTGGGACCGACAGCCCAGTCCTACCTACTGGCCTGCCAGGCATCTGGTCAGGTCGAAGTCACTCAGCAAGCGCTCGACTCGTCCGGTAATCCGGAAGTTCTGATGGATGTGGACCACGCCTGGGAAACAGATGCGAACTCGGCTGCCGTCACCACGCGCGCCTATGCCGCCGCCATTCCGGTGGTGGGCCCGTGGATCGTGCCAGTTGCACTGTTCTTCTTCGCCTTCACCACCATCATTGGCTGGTCCTACTATGGCGAACAGGCCGTGACGTATCTGATCGGCGAATGGGCGACACACCCGTTCCGCTATATCTGGGTCGTGGTCGTATTCCTCGGCTCGGTTGCCGCGGCTGACTGGCTCTGGCTGCTGGGGGACATCGCAAATGCCTCAATGGCGTTCCCGAACCTGATCGCCATCCTTGCCCTGTCAGGCGTCGTCGCCGCCATGCACAAATCGAATGGCGATCCGGACAAGGGTCATCCTGTGCATGACTACCGAGAGGAGGAGCGCCATCCTGAAAAGGAATAGGCGCTGACCCCACCGAAATGAAAAGCCCCGCCCGGTTTAGACCAGGCGGGGCTTTTTCTGTCCGGGTGTATTTGGACACAAAGCCCATATATGCGGGCACTTTATGGACAGTTTATGGGCTGGTTTATGGACCAGCGCTTCGGGACGGGGCCTACCAGGCGCCGATATTCTCTGCGCTCGCCCACGGCTCTTTCGGTGACAGCGGCTCACCCTTTTGCAGCAATTCGACCGAGATGCCGTCTGGCGAACGAATAAATGCCATACGCCCATCGCGCGGCGGCCGGTTGATGGTCACGCCAATTCCCTGCAGCCGCTCCACCGCGCCGTAAATGTCGTCGACCATATACGCCAGATGGCCGAAATTGCGGCCACCTGCATATTCTTCGGGGTCCCAATTATAGGTGAGCTCCACCATCGGAATGTCGGTCTGGGTCGGGCTGACGCCATCCGGCATGCCGCCCATACGCTCGACATCTTCCGGCGTGGCCAGAAAAACGAGCGTGAACCGCCCCGCTTCGCTGTCCATCCGGCTGACCTCTTTCAGGCCCAGGCCATCGCAGAAAAATTTCAGCGACGCGTCAATGTCACTGACGCGCACCATTGTGTGCAGATACTGAATGCTCATGACTGGCCTCCATTAAGGTCCCGAATGACATGTTTGAAACTAGGCGGCATCAGCGCGTAGTACCGCCGCATAGCGATGGCCAGCAGGCCGATCGATGCCAGCATGAAGGCGATGAAAACCGAAAATGTATGAATCAGTGTTCCTGTTTCGAAAACAGGTGACTGGCCGCTCAGCCGCCAGATCATTCGCCAGACCTGATTGAAGCCCGCCACGAAAGGCGCCAGCAGAACAAAAACGATCGCAGCGCAGACGAAGAAATAGGTCGCGGCGCGCGGACCCTCACTGCGCAGATAGAGATCCGTGAACTCGGCATCGCTGACATCTTCCGGCACTTCTCCGGCTGCCTTGCGCACCGCCAGAACTTCCGGCGCGAAGTCCCGCGTCTGCTTCCAGCGCCAGGCAAGGTGAGCCCCCCAGGCGACAAGACCAGCGAGTATGATCAGGAAAAGTATCATGGGCGGTGCGGAATCCAGCTTGGGCGGCGGGGGCCGACTGCCCACCGCCTGGTTCAGGCTGCGCAGGCGCGTTCAAGGGTCAGCATGGCACGCTTGCGCGCCACACCCCAATGATAATTATGGAGCCGGCCGTCCGCTGCAAGGGCACGGTGACAGGGAATGAACCAGCTAATCGGATTTGCGCCAACTGCAGCACCGACAGCGCGGGCCGCCTTCGGATTGCCGCTGGCCTTCGCCAAGGCCCCATAAGTCGACACCGAACCGACAGGAATTTCCAGCAAGGCCCGCCAGATCTGGCGGCGAAACGGCGTACCATAAAGCGCAACCGGGAGCGGCTCACCGGATTCAAACACCCGGCGCGCCAGAGTCTCGGCCTCGTGGTCATCCCGGCGAATGCTGGCATCCGGATACCGCGCCGCAAGATCGGCAAAGGCCTGCTCTTCATTGCGTCCCTGGTGTTCAAAACCGGTGCGTTCCGGGGCGTTCTCGTCAACAAAGCCTAGCGCCACCAAGCCGCGCGATGACATGAGCCAAGCCCCTTCCCCGAATGGAGTCGGTGCCCGGCCAAGCACCAGATCCGCCCCCTTGCCACCTGCCTTGGCTTCACCGGGAGAGAGGCCTTCATGCGCGACGAACAAATCATGCAAGCGTCCCGGCCCGGACAAGCCTGCCTCCAGGGTCGCGTCCAGAACACTTGCCCCCTCTCTCAACAGATCACCTGTCGCAGAATGGGCCAGTGCTGACTGGTACTGTTTTGGGCTGATCCCTGCCCAGCGGGTAAATTCTCGCTGAAAATGACTCGGCGACAGGCCCACGGCCCTTGCCGCAGTCGAAAGGTCCGGCCACTCCTGCCAGGTGTCCCCCAGATAAGACAGGGCATTGGCCATGCGCTCATAGGCGACAGCGCGTTCATCAAGGGGCGAAGCTAGATTGATCATGTAAGAATAATGCCGCGCCGCGGAGCCTGTCGCCACCCGTTTCTTGCGGCTTGTCAGACCAATTGAGGCTTTCCAGCGCCTGAAAAGCCCGGCAAGAATAGGGACCAATAAAAAGACGGCTGGGAGAAATAGAATGGCAGATGCGCGCAGTATTATCCTGCATGAATATCCCACGTCACCCTATGCAGAGAAAATCCGCCTCGCGCTGCGCCTGAAGAATCTCGCCTATAGCCGGGTCGAAATTCCAGTCATCATGCCTCGGCCAGACCTGATGCCGCTGACGGGGGGCTATCGCCGGACACCCGTCCTTCAGATCGGCGCTGACATTTTTTGCGATACCGCCATCATCCTGCGTGAACTCGAAGCCCGCTTCCCCATGCCGGCACTCAAATTGCCCGGTCATGAGGGCCTCGCCCAAATGGTCGCCGGCTGGACCGATGGGCGCTGGTTCCAAAGCTCGGTCGCGGTCATCTTTGGTGAGCGAGGCGACAGCGTACCGGATGCGTTCCGGAAGGACCGCGAAGCCTTGTCGGGTCGTCCCTTCGATACCAATGCAATGAAAGCTGTTGCCCCCATGATGCGCGACCAATGGCGGGCCCGACTCATGCTGCTGGAAGAGCGCCTGCAGGGCGGCAAGGGCGCTGGGTCCGGCATCTATCTCGTCGGTATGAAACCGGGGCTTGTGGACATTCACGCCTACATGAATGTCTGGTTCATGCACCAGAATTTGCCGGAGTTCGTTGAGAAATGTTTCGAAACCGCCGATCTCACAAAAGCGTGGTTTGAACGCCTGAAAGAGTTTGAAGGCCAGACTCCTGAAACGATCTCCTCCGCGCAAGCCCTCGAAATCGGCAAGAATGCAGCGCCACGCCTCGTCGCTGCGACCACGCGCAACGAATCGCAACAGTTCGCACCAGGAGAGAACGTAGCGGTCGCGCCCGACGATTATGGACAAGTCTGGGTCCAGGGCGAATTGGTTCACGCGGACTCCCAGCGCGTCATCCTGCAACGCACATCACCGGAAGCAGAAACTGTACATGTCCATTTCCCGCGCGCAGGCTTTCTTGTGCGGCGTGTCTAGTGTGCCTTGCATGGTAGGCCTGCCTCGGTAGTCTCGTCGACATCAGCAATTCGGACGGAGATGGCCATGGACCGGCGACTTTGCCTTATTACAGGCGCCTCAGCGGGCATTGGGGCTGAGTTTGCCCGCCAGTATGCCGCATTGGGCTGGGACGTTGCGCTCACCGCGCGCCGTGAAGATCGCCTGACGAACCTGGCCGCAGCGCTGGAAGAGACATATGGCGTTCACGCAATTTGCATCGTGCAAGATCTCGCCCGCGCAAATTCCGCCGACAAGATCATCTCGGCCCTGTCCGAACAGGGCCGCCACGTCGATGCTCTGATCAACAATGCCGGTTACGGCCTGCCGGGCACCTTCTTCAATACGAGTTGGAAGTCACAGGCAGAGTTCATTCGCGTGCTTTACACCGCGCCGATCGAGCTTGCGCACAAAGTGCTGCCGGGTATGGCGGATCGCGGCTATGGCCGGATCATCAATGTGGCATCCTTGGCGGGCTATGCCGCAGGCAGCACCGGGCACACGCTATATGCCAGTGTAAAGGCTGGCATGATCAAATTCTCCGAGAGCCTGAACTCTGAGTGTGACGCGTTTGAAGGCGCAGACATCCATTGTACGGCCCTCTGCCCGGGCTTCACCTATAGCGAGTTCCACGATGTCACAGGCACCCGCGAGCAAATGAACAAGATGAGCAAGCGCATGTGGATGGAGGCGGCCCCCGTGGTCAAAGCTGGCATAGATGCCGTCAATCGCGGCCAGCCGGTCGTGGTTCCTGGTCTCATCAATAAAGGCCTGGCTACATTAACCCGCATAATTCCCGAGCCGCTTGGCCGGGCCATGATCAGAGGCCAGAGCCGCAAATACCGTCGGCAGGACTAGTCGGAAGAAGCTGAAAACTCATCGCGAATGCGATCAGCCGTCGGCGTGGTGTCCGATTTCCGCCAATCCTTCGCGCCACGCTGACGCAGGATTTCGACTTTGCCGGATCGCTTGGCCTCTCCGGAATCGGACCTGTCGCTATCGCGGGCAATTGTCACAATTGGCCCCTCGAAAAAGGCCGACCAATATTTGGACAGTACGTCCCGACGGCCCTCAAGGGAGCGCAGCTGTCGGCGCTCTTTCCAGGATGTCAGCTTGATACCTTCTGTCTTGATGCGCTTGTCCACACCCGCCATTTGCAAGCAGCCGGCATACCGGCGCGGGGCGCCTCCGGTCAGATCAAACTGAATCTCACCAAAACCCTCGGCTTGTCGGCCCGAATCGGATGGCAAGGTTTCGCGGAACTTGAAGTCCAGCCTAGGCCAGCTGATTTGGTGGAATTCTGCATGCAGACCGCTCTCGATCTCGCCCATACGAGTCAGGCTGGAGGAGGTCACGAGGATGCCGTGGTATACAGGCTTCATTGAAACGATGGCCAGGCGTGGGCCATTTGGGCCACCGCGTTCAGCCTGAATCCAACTGCCTTCCACGAAAGCACGGCCAAGGACCCATCGACGTAACACCCCCATCTTTAGAATACCCGGAAGGAGGACACCCGACAGAACAGACCAGATCACGAGCAGCACCATACCCGAGCCTATCAGTCCGGCCCACTGTGCGACTTGGCTGGAACCGGCGGCGTCAACAATGGTCGGGCGCACAACCGGGCCGAATGCCACGACACTCGCGAGCACCACGCTGGACGCCAGGAAGCCCGACACAATGCGGAAACGTTCATAAGGGTTCATATGTGAGGCGGCTCCATTAGGAAGTGGCGGTAGAAAGGGCCATTTAGAAAGCCGGAACCGAAGTTTCGGTTAACGCAAGGATACCCGGTGTGATCCTTCATTTTTTTCATGACATCGAACCGAGACGTTTTGTTGCAGCGCACAAAATATATATGACTTGCCGCCACCTGCGCCCTATACTCAACAAAAATAAAGTCCAGTGGAGGAAATTCGAATGGATGGTGCTGTTGAGGGTCCGGCCCTGAATTCTGCGATAATTCCAAACCTTGTTGCCGTCATCAAGGATGCGAGCGCAGCCGTCGACGCCTATGTAGACGTCGCACGCGGCAAATGCCGCGAAGCGCTGACCAAGGCGGATGGCCGTCCTGACCGGGCTGCACTCGAACGCCAGCAACATATGGCCCACGGCCTGTCTTGGCTGGGCACATATGCTGAAACGCTACGCCAGACAGCCGAATGGGCCGCGCGTCTGGAGCAAGAGGGCAAATTCAGCACGACCGAAGCGCTCCTGACGCAAATTCTCTTTAGCGAATACTGCGCTCAACTGATTGGTGGAGTACCCATGAATCAGGGCGAAGTGATCCGCCCTCACGAATTGGGCATCGTTGCGGAAGCTGATGCCCTGTTCGCGACGCCGGTCGTCCAGCAGCTGATTATTGATGGAAAAACCCCTGCTGTGATGGCTGCTGCGGCTGAATGCCTACCTGACGCCCTAAGCCGGAACACGGTTGAAGAAACCGGTCTGGACGAAACCATGTCGATGGTTCGCGAACAATTTTCCAAATACGCGTCCGACAAGATCAAACCCCATGCCCATGAGTGGCACTTGAAGAATGAGTACATTCCGATGGAGGTCGTCAATGAAATGGCCGAGCTTGGTGTGTTTGGCCTGACCATCCCTGAGGAGTTTGGCGGGTTTGGCATGGGCAAGATTGCCATGTGTGTAGTCTCAGAGGAACTGTCTCGGGGATACATCGGCACCGGCTCTCTCGGCACCCGGTCAGAGATCGCGGCGGAGCTGATCCTGATTGGCGGAACGGACGACCAGAAGACCCATTGGTTGCCGCAAATAGCCAGCGGAGAAATCCTGCCAACGGCCGTCTTCACTGAACCTAATACCGGCTCTGACCTTGGCTCGCTGCGGACACGCGCCGTGAAGTCCGACGACGGCTCTCATTACAGTGTCACAGGCAACAAGACATGGATCACGCATCCCGTGCGAGCCGATCTGATGACACTGCTGGCTCGGACTGATCCCGCCACAAACAATTTCTCTGGTCTCTCCATGCTGCTTGCGGAGAAGCCGCGCGGAACAGACGACGCCCCCTTCCCTGCTGACGGCATGACCGGCGGCGAGATCGAAGTCCTCGGCTATCGCGGGATGAAGGAATACGAAATCGGCTTCGATGATTTCAAGGTAAAATCCGAAAACCTGCTCGGCGGCGTTGAAGGTCAAGGCTTCAAGCACCTGATGGCGACCTTTGAAAGCGCTCGCATCCAGACTGCCGCTCGCGCCATTGGAGTTGCGCAAAATGCGTTTGAAACCGGTCTTCAGTATGCGCTAGATCGCAACCAGTTTGGCAAACAGATCTTCGACTTCCCGCGCGTTTCAAACAAGCTGGTTATGATGGCCGCGGAACTGGTGGGTGTACGTCAGCTGACCTATTTCTCGGCGCGCCAGAAGGATGGCGGAAAGCGCTGCGACCTAGAAGCCGGCATGGCGAAACTTCTCGCGGCACGTATCGCCTGGGCTGCAGCTGACAATGCTCTCCAAATCCATGGCGGAAACGGATTTGCGTTGGAATACCCAATCAGCCGCATCCTGCAAGACGCACGCATCCTCAATATTTTCGAAGGGGCTGGCGAGGTTCAAGCGATGGTTATTGCCCGTCGCCTGATCGAAAGCGGAAACTAGAATACGCCATAGGGTGCCTCGCACCCTATGGCGTCTCCCGTTCATACACTCGGACCCAGTCGACCAGAAAGCGGTCAGGCAAGCGTTTGTTATCCGGTACGTTGGACCACCATTTGTGGGCCACTGTGGACTGTGTGCTTATCTCACCGGACAGCTTCACCCATAAGGGCACTTTCGACACGCCGCCCGCAGCGCTTTGCCAAACCTGCTCACCGTCCACGAACCATGTATACTCCGTCTCAGTCCATTCGAGCGCGAAGACGTGCCACCCACTCCGAATCCCCGGATGAAACTCGCGCTTGCTCTTGGTCTTGTGGCGTTTTCCGTACCCATCCCAATGAAGCGCATAGCTGATCTTGTCAGTCCAGCCAAAGGCTTCAACGATGTCGATCTCGGTACCGTCCTCACCTGACCCATCCACTCGGTGGACTTCGTCCGCAAACAGCCAGAAAGCGAGCCACCAGCCCGGATCCTGTGGTAACTTTATGCGGGCCTCATACCTGCCGAACGTCGTTTCGAACTTGCCTTCGGTCGACACCATGCCGGATGCGTAGTCATAGGGGTCGTCGTCCTCTTCAGGATTGCGGTTCGGGATTTGCGTCGCGCTGATTTCGAGCTGGCCCCATCCTGTCAGACTGACATTGTCCTTGAGCCACCAGCCATCCGGGCCGTCGGGATTTTTCTTGCGGTTATACTCCTGTGATATCCATTTTTCAGGATCAGGCTTTCCGTGTCCATTGAATTCATCCCGGAAAACCAGCGACCACCCCGAATTGGGCTGGTCCAGCGCCGAATAGGAATTGGTCGCAGTTGAGCACGACGCGACCATGACGATGGCCGCAACGATTGGAAACGACTTCAAACGAAATCTCACCGAATTTTACCTTCGAGGGGGTCAATGTCCGCAGGTTCATGCTGGATGATGACCTTTGCGCCCAGGGCATCCGCACGCGCCTCAAATGCCTCCATTGACGACACGGTCATGGCCTCGTCGGAGTTGAACCGGGGAACGCGCTTCAGCTCGCGGCTTTCAGCACGATGGTAGAGGTCTCCGGTCAGCAGGACCGGACCCGTTTCCGGCATCATCAATTGCAAGGATGTATGGCCCGGCGTGTGTCCGGGCGTTTCAAAGATCACAACGCTCCCATCACCAAAGACATCAAGTTCGCCTTCGAAGACTTTCTGCTCCATGGGGGCAAACAATGAAAACAGCGCCTGCTGCTCCTGGGCAATTTCGGTCCCTTCCCCAAACATGGCGTCGAGTTCTTTCTGGCTCACCAGCCAAGTCGAACCCGCGACCTGATCGGCCTGGCCGATATGATCGAAGTGGCTGTGCGAGATGGACACGTAGTCGATATCGCCCGGGGACATCCCCCTGTCTGCCAATTGTTCGGTAATTGTCTGCTCGAGCGAAACGGTGAAGATCTGCTGCGTTTGCGGGCCCGCAATCGCCAGCACTCCTGGCAAGCCAAGATCCCAGAGCAAATTGCCGTCGGGATGCCTCACGAGAAAACAGGAATCGGTGAACGTATCAGTCTCACCGGCATAGTCGCCCGCAGACGAAAATGCGTCGAGATCAGACACCTCAATCGTTCCGCAATCCAGCACATCGACTTCCAGCGCCGCTTCCTGCTGTGCTTCAGGTGACGATTCTGGTGTTGTCTCGGTTGATACAGGCGATTCTGACCCGCATGCGCTCGCGAGCACCAATACCGATACTGCCGCAGTTATAGTGATAAGACGCATGCCAGAGGCCCCCTTCTGTCTTCCAGCAAATTCAATCTCAAGTATCAGTTGTTGGCAACAGACAGACTGCGTCCATCTTGAGACAAAATCCTGTAGAAACAGCTGGGTCGCCCTGTATGGCACGCACCTCCTGTCTGGTTGACCTTCAGGAGGACAGCATCCTGATCGCAATCAATTCGGATCTCGATGACTTCCTGGACATGGCCGGAAGTCTCACCCTTGACCCACAGCGCGCCGCGCGAGCGAGACCAGTAGGTTGCCCGCCCGGTCTCAACCGTCGCCGCAAGCGCATCAGCATTCATCCAGGCGAGCATCAACACTTCGCCGCTTTCAGCATCCTGCGCGATGGCGGCAACCAGGCCGTCCGCATTGAATTTCGGGCGCAACTCAAGCGTCTCGTCCTGTGCACTGCCTGAAAGGGGATCGGGATAATCGGTCATGAGGGCGGCTTAATCGAAATGACGCCGGTGAGCCAGTGAAGATTCGCGCTAGATGACGCCCTGCACGCGCAGCGCCGCCTGCTGGTCCGCGCTGTAACCAAGCTGCGCTAGAACGTCTTCCGTATGTTCGCTCAGGCTGGGGGACGTGCCCTCCACGCCGCCGGGCGTATCCGACAGTTTCGGAAAGACGCCCTGCATCGGCACGTCTCCAAGCACAGGATGAGCCACGCGGATGATCGCATCTCGCGCGGCAATGTGCGCATCCTCAAGCATCTCCTTGGCGCGGTTCACCGGCCCGCAGGGAATGCCATTCTCTTCGCAAGTCGCCAGCACGTCGGCCATTTTGCGCTGTTTCGTCCAGTTCGAAATCATTTCATCCAGTTCCAACTGGTTCTCACCGCGTGCATCGTGCGTTGCATAGCGTGCATCATCTGACCATTTCGTTCCGCACATGGCCGAGAGGCGCCGAAACAGGGAGTCCTGATTGGCGCCGATGATGACCATGCCATCGGAACAGGGATAGACGCCCGACGGTGCAATGCGCGGCAGGATCGGCCCGCTGCGCTCGCGCGTATGCCCCATCAGGGCGTATTCGGGGATCAGGCTTTCCATGAAGGCCATGACGGTTTCGTAGATTGCCGCATCGACCACCTGCCCCTTCCCCGATTTCTCGCGGGCAAACAGTGCCATCATCGTGCCGAGCGCAGCGAATGTGCCCGTCATCGTGTCGCCGAGCGAAACTCCGGCCCGCGCCGGCAACCGGTCCGGTTCGCCGATCAGGTAGCGCAACCCGCCCTTGGCCTCGCCCACGCTGGCATAGCCCGCTTTGTGGCTTTCCGGTCCCGTCTGGCCGTATCCTGAGACACGCGTGATTACGAGACGCGGATTGAGTTCGTGCAGTACATCTGGCCCAAGCCCCCAACGTTCCAATGTGCCCGGCCGGAAATTCTCGACCAGAACATCGGCAGTTTTCACCAACTCGCGCAGAATCGCCTGCCCCTCCTCGACGCGGAGGTTCAGCGTTACGGATTTCTTGTTGCGACCAATGATTGGCCAGAACAGACCGATGTCTTCCTTCTTGACCGCGCCCCAGCCGCGGGCCGGATCCGGTAGGCCCGGCGCCTCGACCTTGATCACTTCGGCACCAAAGTCACCGAGCAATTGTCCGCAGAAAGGACCAGCAATCAGCTGGCCAAGTTCGATGACGCGCAGGCCATCCAGGGGGCGTTTTGAGTCTGTCATTCGTCCTCAATGCACACTACATAGGCATTATGACAAGACGTATCGACATTGTAGAAGTCGGCCCGCGCGACGGGCTGCAGAATGATCCCGCCGACCTGACGACCGAACAGAAGCTGGAATTCATCGCCCGCCTCGAAGAGGCTGGCGTTCGGCGCATGGAATCCGGCAGCTTTGTCAGCCCCAAGGCCGTGCCGAAGATGGCGGATTCTGCTGCGGTCTTTGCAGGGGTCGACCGATCAAAACCGACGCGCCACATTGCGCTGGCCCTCAACGAAAAAGGCGTGCGCCGCGCCATTGATGCCGGGGCCGACGAGATCAATTTTGTGCTCGTAGCCTCGGAAACCTTCGGCATGCGCAATCAGGGCATGACCCCGCAGGACAGCGCGGACGCCTTGCTGCAAATTGCCCCGCTCGCACTCGAAGCCGGCATCCCTCTGTCCGCCACGATATCGGTTGCCTTCGGTGATCCGTTCGACGGCGAAGTCGACAACAAGCTGGTCGGTAATCTCGCCGCGCAGGCCCAGCGCGCTGGCGTCAGCGAACTGGCGCTCGGCGACACGATTGGCGTGGCGGACCCGTGGGATGTCCGCAAACGGATAGAGCGTGTGCGCATGGAAGCACCGGATGTCTATTTGCGTATGCACTTCCACGACACACGTGGCGCAGCACTGGCCAATGTCGCGGCAGCCGTGGATTCGGGCGTCGATGTCATCGATGCCAGCTGTGGCGGCATCGGCGGCTGTCCGTTTGCACCAGCGGCAACAGGTAATGTGGCCACCGAAGATGTGGTCTATATGCTTGAGCGCGGTGGCTTCGAAACAGGACTGGACCTCAGCAAGCTGATCGAGACATCGCATTGGCTGGAAAAAGTGCTGGGCCACCCGATTGCGTCGTCACTCAGCAAGGCGGGCAAATTTCCCAATTGACCCTACTTCTTGGGGCCCTTCACTTCAGTAAGTGTCGTCGCCTTCACAGCACGACCGAGATCGACTTTCTTGCCATAACTTGGCGCGCCGCTGGTGGCGCCTGAGACGGCGCTGCCGCCGCGCACAGTCTTGTTCGTCAGAGGCGGAATGGCCATCGCCTTGGGCTCCGGCGCGTTCTCGTCGAACAAGCTGGCCAATTGTTCCGTCATCGCACCACCGAGCTGCTCGGCGTCCACGATGGTAACGGCGCGCTTGTAGTAGCGCGTCACATCATGGCCGATGCCGATGGCGATTAGTTCCACAGGGCTCTTGGTTTCGATCTCTTCGATCACCTGCCGCAAATGCCGTTCAAGATAGTTGCCAACATTAACGTTCAGCGTGGAATCATCCACCGGCGCGCCGTCAGAAATCACCATCAGGATCTTGCGCTGTTCTGGTCGCCCGAGCATCCGATCGTGCGCCCATAGCAAGGCCTCGCCGTCGATGTTTTCCTTCAGCAGACCCTCGCGCATCATCAGGCCGAGGTTCCGGCGCGCCCGGCGCCATGGGGCGTCAGCCTGTTTGTAAACGATATGGCGAATGTCATTCAGCCGCCCCGGTCCGGCGGGCTTACCGGCCTTGACCCAGTCCTCCCGCGAAAGGCCACCCTTCCACGCCTTTGTCGTAAAGCCGAGGATCTCCGTTTTCACGCCACAACGCTCCAGTGTGCGGGCCAGAATGTCCGCACACAGCGCCGCGACCATAATTGGTCGCCCGCGCATGGATCCGGAATTATCAAGCAATAGCGTTACAATCGTATCTCGGAACTCGGAATCATCTTCCTGCTTGAAAGACAACGGCGCGGTCGGATCGGTGATCACGCGTGTCAGGCGGGCCGTATCCAGCACACCTTCTTCGAGGTCAAAACTCCAGGAGCGATTTTGCTGCGCCATCAAACGGCGCTGCAGCTTGTTCGCAAGTTTCGAGACCGCGCCCTGCAGCCCCTGCAACTGGTGATCAAGGTAGGCGCGCAACCGCGTCAGTTCCTCGGCGTCACAGAGGTCTGGCGCATTGGCCACTTCATCATTCTCGCGCGTGAAGACATTATAGTTGAACCGGTTGCGATCATCGCCATCCTTGAAGTTCGGACGCAGCGGCTTGGTGCCGTCTTCCTCATCGTCGGGCGTATCATCGGCCTCGGCGTCGACATCCATGTCGACGCTGACATTGGACTCCTCGCCCTCCATTTCCTCGGTGTCGCCCGCATCCATCTGCTCGGCGGAAGAACCCATCTGCTCGTCGGACTCCATGTCCTGATCGCCTTCAGAGGGTTGCTCATTCTCTTCGGATTGTTCCGAATCGTCCTGTTCCTGCGTTTCCACGTCTTCACCCGGCGCATCGGAGGCAGTCAGGTCCCGGATCATGTCGCGTACCGTGCGCGCAAAGCCAGGCTGATCGTGCAATTGCGCGATCAGACGGTCAATTGCGCCCCCGGTTTCGGCTTCGACCCGTTCTCGCCAGACGTCGGCCACGCGTTTCGCGCTGTCGGGCAAGGCTCGTCCGGTCAGCTTCTCGCGCAGCAGAAATTCGAGCGCGGGCGCGAGCACCGCCTCTGCGTCTTCCGCGCCCATCGCGAATTCGCCGGACTGGCAGCGATAGTCCAGGACAGCGTCGAGATTGTCGGCCGTGCCGCGCATGGCATTGGCGCCAAGGCTTTCGATGCGCGCCTGTTCAGCCGCGTCATAGACCTTGCGAGGCAAATCCCCGCCGGGACGATGCGCGAAATGTGCCTCAGCATTGTGGTGCGCACGACGCAGGGCAATGGCGTCTGCCTCGCCGCGAATGCGCGCAGCGGTATGAGGTTCCAGCTGTAGCGGCGGCGTGCGCAGGGTGATTGTCTCACCGTCCCCGCCCACATCATTGCCAAAGCCGACCTCGACATCACGGTCTGCACTCATCGCTTTCGTGGTGGTGGCCAGCGCCTGCTTGAACAATTCCTGAGGAGAGGTGTCTTTGGACATGGCTGTGACTTAGCGCGGGGCTCCGGCTCAGGCGACCCTCACCATGAGGGCGCTTTCAGGCAGTTCCTCAGCGAAGCAGCGCTGGTACATTTCCGCCACCAGAGGCCGCTCCAGCTCGTCGCACTTGTTCAGGAACGTCATCCGGAACGCATGGCCAAGATCACCAAAGATGGCGAAGTTTTCAGCCCAGGTGATCACGGTCCGCGGGCTCATCACCGTAGAGAGGTCGCCGCTCATGAACGCGTTCCGGGTCAGGTCGGCCAGCGTCACCATCTTGGCGAGCGTGTCATCATCCACGCCGGTCGCCTTGGACTTCACGATTTCCACTTCAGCATCATGTTCCAGATAGTTCAGCGTGGTTACGATGCTCCACCGGTCCATCTGGCCCTGGTTCAGCTGTTGCGTGCCGTGATAGAGGCCCGTCGTGTCGCCCAAACCAACCGTATTGGTCGTGGCGAACAGGCGGAAATACGGATTTGGCTCGATGACGCGGTTCTGGTCGAGCAGGGTCAGCTTGCCGCTGGCCTCCAGCACGCGCTGGATCACGAACATCACGTCCGGCCGGCCGGCATCATACTCGTCGAACGTGATCGCAACCGGGCGCTGCAGCGCCCATGGCAGGATGCCTTCGCGGAATTCGGTGATCTGCGCGCCATCCTTCAGGACAATGGCATCCTTGCCGACCATGTCGATCCGGCTGACATGGCTGTCGAGATTGACCCGGATCATCGGCCAGTTCAAGCGCGCGGCAACTTGCTCGATATGCGTCGATTTCCCTGTGCCGTGATAGCCTTGCACCATGACGCGGCGATTGTGCTGGAACCCCGCCAGGATCGCCATCGTCGTCTGAGGGTCGAAGCGATAGGCCTCGTCAATCGCTGGCACATATTCTGTGCGTGTCTTGAACCCATGTACGACCATGTCCGTGTCGAGGCCGAAAACCTCGCGGACATTGATTTCTACAGTCGGCTCCATGCCGTCCAGCACATCGGTATCACTCATCACAGTCATGGCTTGCGTCTCGTCATCTATTGCATTGATGGACCTATCACACCTGACGCTTCCGCCAAGCGTGACATAGGGTCAAATGTGGGTTTGGTCCGCCGCGCGGCAACTCATTCAGCAGCTTGCCACACGATTTCGCCCCCAATGATGGTCATCTGGGCCTGTGCCTCAAGGATTTCGGCGGCAGGGATCGTCATCAAATCCCGGTCGAATACGGAGAAATCCGCGATCTTGCCGATTTCAATTGTGCCGAGGTCATCCTCCTGGAAAGCTGCGAAGGCGGCCGCGGACGTGAACAGGGCCAACGCCTCGTCTCGCGAGAGGGCCTGTTCAGGATGCCATCCCTCCCCCGCATTGCCGTCGAGGTCCTGCCGGGCCACCGCCGCATAAAACTCGATCAGGGGTGAGCCGACTTCAACCGGTGCATCCGATCCCCCCGCGACGACCGCGCCGCCAGCCAGCATGTCCTGCCAGGCATAAGCCCCCGCCAGCCGGTCCATGCCCAGGCGGGACGGCGCGAATTTCAGGTCGCCAATCGCATGAGATGGCTGCATGGAGGCGATCAAGCCCAGCTCTCCGACGCGCGCGACATCCTCCGGCGCGAAGATCTGCGCATGCTCAATCCGCCAGCGCAGCTCGTCGCCATACCCGAGCGCCTCGAAGGTTTCGAGAATATGCCGGTTGGCGAGGTCCCCGATGGCATGAATAGCCAACTGGACGCCTGTGCCCTCGGCTTTCATCATCAGGTCGTAGAGCGACTTCGTATCGAGCAGTGGGAGACCATTTGTGTCCGGCTGATCTGAATAGGGCGCAATGAGTAGCGCGCCCCGGCTGCCGAGCGCGCCGTCCATGTAGAGCTTCACGGCACGATTGGTGACCTTGTCAGTCTCGAATTGGCGGGACTCCGCTATATCGAACGCTTCGACGTCGAAGGCATTGTAAATGCGTAGCGGCAGGCGCCCTTCCCCGTCGAGGCGCGCCATGATGGGCGCCTGGGGTGCGCTGACGCTCATATTGTGAACCCCGGTCCAGCCCCGGCTGGCATAGGTCTTCGCGCCGACCTCCAAGGCTGTCTCGACATCTTCTTCCGTTGGGGCGGCGAGCAGCTGGAACACAGGCCCCATCGCATTGTCGATCACAATGCCCGTCGCTTTGCCGCTGTCATCCCGCTCTACCCGGCCGCCCGAAGGGTCTTCGGTCAAATCGTAAATGCCGGCCGCCTTCAGCCCGGCCGTATTGGCCACGAGGGCATGACCGTCGGCGCGTGTATAGATCACGGGATTATCGGGACTGACCGCATCAAGGTCTGCGGCGGAGGGCATGCGCCCTTCCGGCCAGCCCGTTTCAATCCAGCCGCGCCCGAACAGGATTTCCCCGGGAGCCTTGCCCTGGATCTCCGCTTCTGTGCGGGTGACGAGCTCATCTACCGATGCTGTGCCTTCAAGATTAAGGGTCAGTTCCCGCTGGCCAATCCCCATCAGGTGCGCATGGGCATCCGTGAATCCCGGAAACATGACTGCGCCTCCGAGGTCAACAATCGTGACCTCGTCTTCGCTCCAGTCGGCCGAGGCCGGCGGAACGACCGCAACGATGTGGCCATCCGGGCCCACCACGACAGCGTCAGCGGTGGGCTGGTCAGCAACCCCGGTATAGATCGTGCCCCCGGTGAACACGGTAAGCGCTTGCGCCTCATCCGTTTCAGACGGCGGAGCCCCGCCCGGGTGGCACGCCGCCAGAATGCCCAACGCCAGTGCAAAACCGAGTATCCGCATGATCATGTTCCCTCCAATACGGGACCATGTGTGGCACGCACGGGCGACCGCCAGCCTGTGCTGCGCGCGCTCTCAAATCTCATCTGCCCAAAAGGGCCAGACCTTAGGCGACAGCTTTCTTTTCGATGTCGCGCTTGATCTTCAGGGCCTTGGAAGACAGGGCATCTTCCTTTGCCTTCGCCAGGAATGCATCCAGACCGCCGAGCTTGTCGACAGTGCGCAGGGCTTTCGCCGCGATGCGCATGCGGAAATTCTGGCCCAGTGCATCGGAATGCAGCGTAACCTGTACGAGGTTAGGGCGGAAAATCCGCTTGGTTTTCATTTGCGAGTGGCTCACATTGTGGCCAGTCATCGGCTTGGTGCCGGTAAGTTCACATTCGCGGGACATGGCCTCGCTCCGAATAGGTCTATAGGGATCTCGAAGGCGCGTCGTTACAGGGCAGATGGCCCCCGTGTCAACTCTGAGGATCAGGCATTTCGGCAGTTTTCCGGTTGTAGGTGTCATCCGCTGTCATACTTGTTGAATGCAAACTCCATCCGAATGAGGCATGATCAGGGCATGACTGTTCAGGTCGTGTTGGACAAGACGGGGTATAGGGGACGTTGTAACCTAGTGCTCCGGAAAGGATTCTGGTTCAGATGAAACGCGCCTTACTTCTTGCTACCGCTGCAGGACTCGCCCTCGCGGGCATTTCTGCCGCCGATACGGCACCCAGCTCTGCGGCCCCCGCTGTCCTCGCCAATGTGAAGGCCGGTGAGACCACACGCATGGTCTATGAATTGGAGGCAAAAGCCTATCTCCTGTTCATTCCTGCCACCGGCCGCGCGCATTTCGACGTCGAAATGCGTCCCGATACGTATAATATCAAATCACGCGTCAAGGTGACGGGCATTGCCGACTGGTTCGTGAATTACGACATGCACTTGCAGGCATCTGGCTACACACGCGGCAATGAGCTGAAGACATACAATTACGTTTCGCAAAACCGGGACGGCAAAAAGAACCGCCGGGTCAATCTCACAATCACGGATGATGATTTCTCCATGACCGCCAATCCGGTCTTTGGGAATTTGGGCGAGCCACCCGCCACAGTTGAGCAAGTGCTCAAGACCAATGACCCGATCACCGCGCTCATCACATTCGCGCTCGAGCCCCGCGCGCCGGGCGCTGACCCTTGTGGCGGCCCGATCCGCCTGTTTGATGGTCGCCAGTTGACCTATCTGCACCTTGAAAATGCCGGCACGAAACAGATTGATGTGAAGGCTTGGTCTGGCCAAGCCATCGAGTGTCACATCACGATGGAAAAGGTCGCTGGCTACAAGAAGGACAAGTCTGACAATGACAATCTGTCTGGCATCGACGGCCCGCTACGCATGTGGCTCGCACCCCTGCCAAATGGTGCGACCGTTCCGGTGAAAATCCAGGCCGATACAGACAAGATCGGCAAAGTCACCCTTCAAGCCTCGAAACTCTATTTTGAGCCGGTTGTAACATCAGAAGCCGCGCTGAATTCTGACGGCGGCTAAACTCGTTACTTTTCGATGGGCAGGCTTCGCAGCGCATCGATCAGCTCAGACATGTCTTTTGGAAGAGGCGCTTCAAACCGAAGCGCCTCTTTCGTTATGGGATGCACAAAGCCGAGCACAGCGGCGTGCAAGGCCTGACGCGGAAAGGCGCGCGCCGCATTGGTCCCCGCGATGTGCGCATCGCTTTGCCCATGGACTGTAATCCCTTTGTGACGTCCATAAACCGGGTCACCAATCAGCGGTGCACCGATATGCGCCATGTGCACCCGTATCTGGTGGGTCCGGCCAGTTTCGAGCTTGCATTCCATCAGCGCCGCTGCAGGCAGCCGAGTGCCCTTGTCCCTGGTCCCGAACGTTTCGAGCGCCCGGTAGTGCGTGACGGCGTTGCGGCCAACACCGCTTTCGGGATTGCGCACCACCGCCATCTTCTTCCGGTCTGCAGTGGACCGGGCGATCGGCGTATCCACCGTACCAGACAATGGCCGCGGCGCGCCCCGCGTCACCGCAAGGTATTTGCGTTCAATATCGTGTTTCTGGAACAGTTCAGACAGGCCGAGATGCGCCGCCTCGGTCTTGGCCGCGACCAGAACGCCGGTCGTCAACTTATCGATCCGGTGAACAATGCCCGGCCGCTCTACCCCGCCAATTCCCGAGAGTTGTCCCCGGCAATGATGGAGCAGCGCGTTGACCAACGTGCCGTCCCAGCTGCCGGGTGCCGGGTGGACTGCCATACCGGATGGCTTGTTGATGAGGATCAGGTGCTCGTCCTCAAACAGGACGTCGAGCGGGATGTCTTCCGGGTCTGGTGTTGCAGGAACAGGCTCCGGCAGCTTTATCAGATAGCTGGCACCGGCGACGGCACTGCGCTTCGGGTCCAGCACGGCCTCCCCGTCGAGCGTAACCGCGCCTTCAAGAATCAACGCTTTCACGCGCGAGCGCGACAATTGCTCAGCCTTTGAGGCGAGAAAAGTATCAAGCCGGGTGCCGGTATCGTCCGCAGTAGCAGTAATTTTCAGGGTGTCCATTGTGGCGCTTATAGACGAACTTCCGTCTGATCGTCATGCTATTGTCAACAGACCGGACTAGGGGAGGTTCGGAACACGGGAGAGAACCATGACCAAGATCACTCGACGCGGCCTGCTGGGCGCTGCTGCTACCGGAACCCTGAGTGTTGCCGCCTGCGCAACCACGGCTACCAATGTTGCGCCAAAGCCGGCGCCATATGCCGGCGAGGTTGAGTTCCTCCATGGAGTCGCATCCGGTGACCCACTCAGTGATCGGGTCATTATCTGGACCCGCGCCACCCCCAAGACCGGCACTGGCCCCATCCCTGTCTCCTACAGCGTTACCGATCCCGAAAATCCTTCCGCCCCACCTATCACCGGCACAGCTATGGCAAGTGCATCGCGAGATTATTGCGTGAAGGTCGACGTTGCCGGGCTCAAGCCGGGCAAGGCCTATACCTACGCTTTCAGCGTTGCGACCGAAGCGGGCAATGTCGACTCGCCGGAAGGTCGCCTGAAAACAACGGCGCTTCATGGGGACGCCCCCGTGCGCATGGGCGTAGTTTCCTGCTCAAACTGGCAGTTTGGATATTTCAACGCCTATGAAGCGTTGTCGAAGGAAGAAGACCTAGACGTCATCCTTCATCTTGGTGACTATCTGTACGAATATGGCGTGGATGGCTACGGGGCTGAAGTCGCGACCGAAATTGGCCGCGTTCATGATCCGATTACGGAAATGGTCACGCTCGCCGATTACCGCATGCGCCACGCGCAATACAGGAGCGACCCTGCCCTGCAGGCTGCACATGCGCTCGCACCATGGATTTGCACATGGGATGATCATGAAAGCACAAACAATTCCTATCGGACGGGCGCCCAAAACCATAATCCCGAGGAAGGCGAAGGCGATTGGTCGGATCGCAAACAGGCTGCCATTCAAGCCTACTTCGAGTGGATTCCATTGCGTGAGCCCGCTGCGGGCGAAATCACATCCGCCGTCTGGCGGAGTTTCACCTTTGGAGATGTCGCCACCATCCATGCCCTGGAAAGCCGCCTGACGGGGCGCTCACCCGATGTCAGCTGGTTTGATGCGCTCACCGGCGTTACCGACCAGGACGTCATGATGCAACGCGTCGCCGAGACCCTGGAGACAATCAACGATCCGGCCCGCACCATGCTTGGATCAGAGCAGGAAGCTTGGCTGTCCGGCGAGCTCAAAAGCTCGGTCGAGCGCGGCAAGGCCTGGCAGGTTCTCGCCAACCAAGTCGTGATGGCCCGGACAAAACTGCCGAATTTCCAGGAAACTCTGACGCCTGAACAACTCGCCGCGCAAGACAACGGCTTTGTCCAGACCATGGTTGGCTTTTCGGCGTTGGGCCTGCCATTCAACCTTGATGCATGGTCCGGGTTCCCAGCCGCTCGCGAACGGCTTTACGCAGGCGCCGCTGCGGCAGATGCGAAACTGGTTACGCTGGCCGGAGACACACACACGGCTTGGGCGAACACACTCTATGACGCCGAGGGCGACAAACGCGGCGTCGAGTTCGGGTGCACCTCGATTACTTCACCGGGCACAGGCGCCTACATAAAGGGGATCCCCGACCTGGGCGAGCAATTCGCCGACGCGAACCCGGAAGTGAATTGGCACGATCCGTTTAATCGTGGTTACACAATCGTCACCCTGTCGAAAGACACGGCGCGCGCAGAGTATCGCACCGTGTCGAACATCCTGAGCCGCGACTATGCGGTTGAAACGGTGGCTGTGTACGAAACAAGCCAGGAAAATGGTACACTGAGCGATCTCGTAAGCGTCGCCTAGTCGAGGATACCGGCGAGGTTGGAGCGGCCACCGTCCAACTTCAGCAGCTCGCCGGTAACAATGGCGGCCTCTGGGGAAGACAGATACCGGGCAGCATCTGCAATTTCATCAGCAATCGCGGCGCGCCCCAGCGGGGTGCGCCGGGTTGTCCAGCTTTCAATACGCTCTTCACGAGGACGGATGGCGATAATGCCGTTGACGCGTATCTGATGTTCCGCCAGCTCCACAGCGCCGGCCTTGATGACACCCAGCACAGCAGATTGGGTAATCGTCTCCGTAAACCGTCCTGGCATGGTCGCCATGGCCGAATAGGACAGGACGAACGTGACGGCCCCCTTCTGGCGGATGCGTTCAACGCCGGACTCAGGCAGGTCTTCCTGCTCAGAAATTCGTTCGGAAAAGACCTTCAATGCCAAGGCAGCGCCGCGCGTTGCCTTGGCCACCGCCTTGTCGAATTTCTCCTGCGCGAAATCTTCCAATGAATCTGCAGCTTCAATATCTGGAATGACGATCAGATTGTCGACACGGCCAAACGCCTCGACCGCCACGGTTAGCGCGTTGCGCAGGCCGAGCCGCGTATGCAACTCACCATGATGGAGCAATACTTCGTCTGGCACGGCCTTGCGTGAGGCGGCTATCCGATCATCGGACGGGTCCGCCGCAACGACATGATGACCAAACTTGCTGAACCGACGTGCGACAGCATCTCCGACCTCGCGGCCGAGACCCAGGATAACCGTAACGGGTTGCGCCATAGCCCCTAGGCCCTGGTATCTGTTGTTGGATGAGCGGCAGGTTGGCTACGCCTTGTCCGGATGTCATCTCCGACCACGGACAGACGGTCATTCAATCGGTGTAGCGCTGCCAGAATTTCAGCCAATAAACGTAGGACCATGTACAGAAAGCCCAGCGCAGCCAAGCTGGCGACGATACGCCCGATTCCATGAAAGACATGACCGCTGAAGATATGTCCCAATCCTGATAGTACAGCGAATGCTGCGGCTATCAGAAACAGTATGGCGAGGACGCCCGTAGCCTGTTTGACGGCTCCAAGCGTCATCGCTCTTTGCTGATCGAAAATCTCGCGCATGCGTTTTCCTTATGCCTGCTGAAACTCAGGCTAGGGCATAAAGATGAAGGCGAGGTTTCAAGGCCCTAGCTCGCTTCCAATACGTGAAGCTGTTGCTTGATCTGCAGTTTTTCGCGCTTAAGGCGTTTTAATCGAAGGGCATCTGCCGACGGTCGTTTCTGTTCCTCGTGGATAATCTCATCGAGTTTGCGGTGCTTGTTGGCGAGCTCATTGATCCGGCCCTTAAGCGACATGGCAGTCTCCTTCTTGCTGTTAAGTTGTTGTGTCTTAACGGCCACAGTAAATCACAAGAGGTTGGGGGCGTCACGGGGGGCGGCCCCCGGAATCGGGCCCGGCGGCATGAATTATTATTTATCTGCCTGCAGGCTGGTTTTCCTGCGCGCTTTCTGGGCGAACATGTCCTGGTCGGCCAGTGCCAGCAGGCTTTCAGCGTTCTGGCCGACCTGCCACTCCACAACCCCGCAGGACGCGCCAATCCGCACACCAGGATGCGTCATATCCGCATGATTGCGAACCACCAGCTGGTCAACTTCCTGCGTGAGCTGTTCTGCCTTCAGACGACTGTCCGCCGCATTGGCCTGCGCCAGCACTATGCCAAACTCGTCGCCACCAAGTCGGCCGACAATGTCGGTATCGCGCGTATGGAGCAGCAGCAACTCGGCAATCCTGATCAAGACTTCATCGCCCGCCGCATGCCCGAACACATCATTGACCTGTTTGAAGTGATCGAGATCGATATAGATCACTGAAAGCGGTGTTCGAAACCGCGCCGCAAGGGCGATTTCACGCCGGATCTCCCGTTCGAAGGCCCGCCGGTTGAAGACGGGACACAGTGCGTCATTGTCGGCGAGTGAAACCGCCTCATCAAGCGCGCAGCGCAACTCATCTGCGTCTTCGCGCAATACCAACACTTCATCACAGAGGGCCTCAATGGCGGCACGGGCCCTGAAATCCAATGCTGATAGGTCCACGCCCAGTACATCCAGTAGGGCCAATCGCTCCGTCGCCTTGGGAGTGTAGAAGTCATCCGCCATGTCGGAAGGTTAAGCAAATATTACACCGAGATACAGTCATTCCTGCCGCGTGCGCCAACACGCTAGTAGTTGACGCCGCAACCCGCTTACTTATGTTGCGCGCTTTCCAGCGGCGAGGCTTCCCATGACGGACACAGATTCCCCACAGGTCGGCATTATCATGGGTAGCCAGTCTGACTGGCCTGTGATGCGTCTGACCGCCGAAATCCTCGAGGAATTGGGTGTCACGCATGAAACCCGCATCGTCTCCGCCCACCGCACACCTGAGCGGTTGGTTGAGTATGCGAAATCCGCGCGTGGACGCGGCATGAAGGTCATTATCGCTGGCGCTGGCGGCGCTGCCCACTTGCCCGGCATGGCCGCGTCGATGACGCCCCTTCCCGTCCTTGGTGTGCCAGTTCAGTCACGGGCCTTGTCCGGCATGGATAGCCTGCTCTCCATTGTTCAGATGCCGAAAGGTGTGCCCGTCGGCACGCTGGCCATCGGTGAGGCTGGCGCGACGAATGCCGGACTGCTGGCTGCGTCGATCATCGCCCTTCAGGATTCTGTCGTCGCAGACAAGCTGGATGCGTTCCGCCAGGCCCAGACGGACAAGATAGGCGAGTCTCCAGAGGCATGACGATGATCGCGCCCGGTCGCACCATCGGGATACTGGGTGGCGGCCAGCTCGGCCGGATGCTGGCCAGTGCCGCGAACCAGCTTGGCTTTGATGTCCACATTTTTTGCCCGGAAACGGACTCCCCGGCGTCGCGCGGTGCGCGCAAGACTTGGAATGCCGATTATCTCGACGCCGATGCAATGCGTGAATTCGCAAAATCCTGCGACGTCGTCACACTCGAGTTCGAGAACATCCCGGTCGAGGCAACAGACCTGATTGCGTCATGCGGAGTCCCGCTGCATCCTGGCCCGAAATCTCTGGCCATTTCGCAGGATCGCGCTGATGAAAAGGCATTCCTGAACCGAATCGGCATTCCTACGGCCCCATACGAAGTCATCAGGTCGGCAGGTGATATTCCTCCTGCCCTGGAGCGTGTCGGAGGCACGGGCGTCCTGAAGACCCGCCGCGATGGATATGACGGCAAGGGACAGACTTGGGTCCGTGCGGCTGACGAGGCCCAAGCGGCATGGTCCGCCATTGGAGAGGCCCCAGCAGTGCTGGAAGCAGCCATCCCCTTCGAGTGTGAAATTTCAGTCATTGTCGCCCGTTCCAGCGCCGGTCAAACGCTGAGTTGGGCACCCCCACGCAACATGCATGAAGACGGCATTCTGGCCCGGTCGGTCGCGCCATCCGGTCTCAGCAAAGCCGTTGAAACCGAAGCTCGCGAAAAGGCCATGAAACTGGTCGACGCCCTCGACCATGTCGGCGTCCTCGCCCTTGAATTCTTTGTACTTTCAGACGGGACGCTTCTGGCCAACGAGTTCGCCCCAAGGGTTCACAATTCTGGTCATTGGACACCGGAAGCCTGCCAGACAGGCCAGTTCGAACAGCATATCCGCGCCATCTGCGGCTGGCCCCTCGGCGATACCCGCCGCCTCCATGACGCAGAGATGCGAAATCTGATCGGTAATGAAGGCTTGGTTGACCCGACGAAGCTGAGCGCCGATGAGACTCTGACCCTGTACGGAAAGAGAGACGCCCGACCCGGCCGCAAGATGGGACACATCACGCGCCGGATTGCCCCCAGAAAGGACTGAATGCATGCTGCTTCCCGTTTCGACCTGGACTGATATCGAAACCTGGCTGAAGACGTCCAAGACAATCGTCATCCCGATTGGATCCATGGAACAGCATGGGCCGAATGGTTTCATCGGCACGGATGCGCTGTGCCCCGAAATCATTGCCCGCGAAGCTGAAAAGCTTGCGCCGGAGGACATGCTCGTCGGTCCAACCTTTAGCGTCGGCTGTGCCCAGCACCATCTCGGCTTTCCTGGAACAATCACTTTGCGTCCCTCGACCATGATTGCTGCCATGGCGGACTGGACCGAAAGCCTGATGCGTCACGGCTTTGAGCGCATCTACTGGCTGAACGGCCATGGGGGAAACATCGCAACGATTGAAGCGGCCTTCTCTGAAATTCACGCCCGGCGCAGCTTTGACCCGCGGGGCGAGGATAATCGTCACGGCCTGACCCTGAAACGCCGTGACTGGTGGGACTTCAAATCCATCATGTCCTTGTGCAACCAGCTCTATCCGGTTGGTCATGGCAGCCACGCCACCGCATCGGAAGTGTCGGTGACATATTACGGCTACCCCGATCATGCTCGCACCGATGTGGAAATGACGCCGAAAATCGCCCCGAACGGCAAGATTGGCGACGCTGTTCAATATCGTCGCGACTTTCCGGATGGCCGTATCGGATCGGACCCCACACAATCGAATGTCGCCGATGGCGGAAAGATCGTGGCGGCCGCCGCGCAGGCCGTGCTGGACGAGGTACGCCGCTTCTCCGCATAGTGCGGGTCGCTCCTACTTTAGGCCACTGGCCAGACTCGCATAAGAACGGTATCACGAGGCTCCCGGGAAAGGACCTGTCGCGAAGAATGCTGGACATTCAGAAGCTGGAAAAATCCTTTGGTGAAAAGCGGGCCGTGCAGGGCCTGTCCTTCACCGTAGAAAAGGGAACCGTGCTCGGTTTTCTCGGCCCGAACGGGGCGGGCAAATCGACCACGATGCGTATGATTGCGGGTGTGTTGGAGCCGGACTCCGGCGATGCGACGATTGACGGCAAGTCAATCGTTTCAGCCCGTCGCGAGGCACAGGCCGCTTTGGGCTACCTGCCCGAAGGCGCGCCGCTGTATGACGACATGACCCCACCGGAATTCCTCGCCTTCATGGCGGCTGCTCGGTCCCTCCCCCGGTCCGAACGTAAATCGGCAATCGAACGCGCCATTGCGGACTCTCGCATTTCCACCGTTTGCGGACAAAGGATCGGATCGCTCTCCAAGGGCTATCGCCGCCGTGTCGGCCTGGCCGGCGCCATCCTGCATGATCCACCTGTCTTGCTTCTGGACGAGCCCACCGATGGCCTCGACCCAAACCAGAAGCGAGCTGTGCGCGCCCTGATCGCGCGTATGGCGCCGCGCAAGGCAATTGTCATCTCCACGCACACGCTGACCGAAGTTCCGGCCATGTGCACACGCGCCATTGTTGTGGATCGCGGCCGTATTGTTGCCGATGAGACGCCCGAAGGCCTGTTGAAGCAATCTGCAGATGGCACGCTTGAAAGCGCCTTTACGCGGCTAACCGACCAGGCAGAGGCCGAATCCGCATGAACCGGTTCCGTCAACAATTCGACAGTTTCCTGCCGACCTTCCGGCGTGAGCTTGGCGCATACTTCGCAACGCCAATGGCCTATGTTTTTCTCGCGGTTTTCCTGCTTTCGATCGGCATGTTCACATGGGAGGCCGCCCGCTTCTTTGATACAGGCACTGCAGACCTGTCCCCCTTCTTCGTCTGGCATCCCTGGATCTACATGATCTTCCTGCCAGCGCTCGCCATGCGCCTCTGGGCAGATGAAACCAGTGCCGGAACCGACGAGCTGCTGCTTTCCCTGCCCCTCGGCATGCCGGGCCTGGTGCTGGGAAAGCTCTGCGCCGCATGGACCGTCGCGGCTGTCGGGCTGGTCCTGACGCTACCGATGTGGATCACCGTCAATTATCTCGGCAATCCGGACAATGCTGCCATCGCGCTGACCTATTTTGTCAGCCTTCTGATGGCTGGCTCCTACCTCTCCATTGGGGCCGCTATCTCCGCCCTCACCCGCAGTCAGGTCACCGCCTTTGTTATGAGTGTTGTCGTGGCCTTCGTGTTCACAGCCGCTGGATGGCCCCTCGTCTTGTCCGGTGTGAAGAGCCTGTTCGGCGCGGGCCTTGCCGACCTGGTGGCCCAGTTCTCATTCCTGTCGCATTTTGAGGCTGCACAGCGCGGCGTGCTGGAATTGCGCGCTGTGCTATTCTTCGTCGGCTTCATGACGCTGTGGACCATCCTCAACGGCCTGTGGGCATCTCGTCAGAGGCTCGGCTGACATGAAGGCGAAACACTACCTCATCATCGCAACAGCGCTCACGGCAATCATTTTCGTTGCGGCAAACCTTCTTGTACAGAAGGTCTTCACTGGCGCGCGCATCGATTTTACCGAGAACAATCTCTACACACTCTCGGACGCGACAAAGTCGACATTGAAGACCGTGGCAGAACCAGTCGATCTGACTTTTGTCTACACACGTAGCGCCGGGCAGGATTTCCCGGCCATCCGCGCCTATGCCGCGCGTGTACGCGAATTGCTGCAAGTCTATGAGAGTCAGTCAGGTGGTAAAGTCCGCGTGACAGAGATTGACCCTCTTCCCTTCTCCCCAGCCGAAGACCAGGCGCTCGCCGCGGGCATCACTGCGATCGATACAAACGGCAGTGATCCGCTCTATTTCGGCATCATCGGTCGCAACTCAATTGACGACCAGCGGGTCATTCCCTTCCTCGCACCGGAACGGGAGGTGACACTTGAATATGACCTGACCCGTATGGTTGCGAGGCTGGACGATCCAGACCCGCCCAGAGTCGGGATCCTGTCTTCCCTGCCCGGCATGACCGCACCCGGAGGAGAAGGCGGGTACACGCTCCTGCGCGACATACACAAATCGTTCGATGTCGAACCAATCGCGGAGACCTTTCAGTCATTGCCGGAAGACCTGGATGTCTTGCTCATCGCTCAGCCGCCACTCCTCTCCCCGCGCCAGGAATGGCTGATCGATCAGTTTATCCTGCGAACAGGTCGCGCCGTGTTTCTCGTGGACCCCGCCGCCAAGACGGTCGCAAGCACGGGTCCGTTCAACATGAGTGACGCGGCCACGTCCTCCTCCCTCATGGCTTGGGGAAATGCCTGGGGTGTGGAACTGTCGACCGCCGCAGTCGCTGACGCCGCCAGCGCCCTGCCCGTTCCGGTCGATACCGGTGGCGGACGCATAGAGGAACTGGCGCATCCGCTGTTTCTCGGCATACCAGCCGGAGACATGAATCAGGATGACCTGATTACCGCAGACCTCAGCCGAGCAGTCAATTTCGGCGCACCGGGAGCTTTCTCTACTGAAGACTTGGCCGCGACGCTTGAGATGACGCCCTTGCTCTCCACAGGGCCAAGCCCTTCCTTCATTGATGCATCGGACGCCATCACCGACATGGCGCCCCAGCAGGTGCTGCGTCAGTATCAAACTGAGCCAGCCCCGCTCGTCCTAGCCGCAAGACTGTCCGGCAGGCTGAGCACGGCCTTCCCGCAAGGTGCGCCGGCTTTCGATGAACCGTCCGATCCAATGCTGGCAGAGATCGCTCGCGCTGAAGCCGCCGCGGCCCTGCCCCACATTTCGCAAAGTGAAACCGATGCACAAATCGTCCTCGTCGCTGATGTCGATTTCATTGCAGATGACTTCTACATAATTCCCAACGAACAGATCGTAGTTGCCGACAATGGCGCGCTGGTCCTGAATGCGTTGGACGCACTGGCTGGGAGTGGAGAACTCTCACGCCTCCGGTCGCGTGCGCCCAGCCTGCGCCGCATGGAGCGAATAGACCGTATGCGGGAAAATGCCGAGGCGATCTATTTCCGTCAGCAATCAGCTCTGCAGGATAATCTCCAGACGGCGCAGGCGCGATTGGAAGAGTTGCAGGCCATCGGTGCGACAGATGGATTTTTCTCCGGCGACCTGGAAACCGATCTGACGGAAGCCGAACGCACGGAACTTTTGGACCTCCGCCAGAAGATCGTCGAGTTGCGCGCCCAATTGCGGGAAATCGAGCGCAACTACCGGCGCGACATCGACCGTCTCGAAGGCACGCTCAAAGCCATCAATATCTGGGGCGGCCCATTTCTGGTCTGTTTGATCGGACTATTCGTCTGGTATCGCCAGAAGCGGAAGGCGACAGCATGAGCGATGTGAGATCGAAACAGCGTATTCGTCGCCTCCAGATTATGGGAGGCATTGCGATTGGCCTGACCGCAGTGACATTCACTGCCTATAGCTTTCACGGCCCATCTGTGCGATCGTCTGAACGCGACGGCCAGCGGGTGATCCCCGATTTTGCCGCCATTCGCGCCGATGCCAGTGAAATTCGTGTGACCTTGTCTGATGAAGCCTACACGCTGGCCAACACGCAGGATGGCTGGAAAATGGGAGGCCCGGACGGTTATCCAATCCGCCCTGACCGGCTGGCAGAACTTGCAACGGGCCTTGAAGGCCTGAGCTGGGGCGAAGGCCGCACCCGCGACCCCGACAAGCTGAATCGCATCGGTCTTGGTGACCCGCGAGACGGCGGCACGGGTGCGTTGGTCGAAATTCTGGATGAGGATGGCAAGATCACGGCCGCTCTGATTACGGGGCGTAAGGACAGCCGCGTCTATGGTCGCCTGCCAAGCGAGGAACAGGCCTTTCAGGTCAACGGTGACCTGCCGCCGCTTTATAGTCATGACGCTTGGCTCGATTTCGATATTCTGGACATCAATTCAGACGCCATCTCGGCCGTAAGGCTCTTCGATTCCATGGGCGAGAGTCTGTATTTGCAGCGCTCGGTCGGATCGAGCGATCGCAGCTTTGTCCCTGGTCCGCCTTTTCAGGATTTCAGATTGGTCAGCCGTCTCGCGGCCTCTACACCCGCCCTCGCCCTGACGCGGTTCGCACCCATTGGGGTGAAGCCAGCCAGCGAACTGCAGACGCGCACCGTCGCGCGCCATATCACCGAAACCCATGACGGACTGGAAGTCGAGCTGCGCGCTTTCAGAGAGCCTGATGGATATTTCGTGACCCTGCGGGCCATTGAGGCAGGCGAAGGCGCCCATCGCGGCAGCACGATCAATGACAAGGCCGAAGGCTGGGCCTATCAGCTGGCAGAGTATGACTGGAACGAATTCACGCCGCGCGTGTCCTCGATTGTGAGAGCCCCGGTCATGGCTATCGAAACTGGGCAACCTGCCCAGCCCTGATCAGGGCGCGATCACCATTGTTTCGAGAACAGGGCCGAAACCAGCTTCCTGGACAATGATCGCACAACCAGATTCGCAATGCGGAACGTTGAGTTCGACTGGATTTCCCAACCACGGCCCAAGTGCTGATACCCGCGTTACCGGATGGAGCATATCTGTCGTGTTGGCCTCACCGGACAGGTAATCCACAAGCCAGATATCAGCCAGATCCGGCACATGCCCTGACAGACGAATCTTGTCGCCGGTACGTACAAGCTGGACATCGAAATCCGGCTTGTCTTGGATCTTTGCAAGCGCACGCTCGACATAGTGGCGCTTGTTGCCTGCACATTGCTCCTGTCCATTATACACCGTTTGCGGCGTATAAGGGCCGCGCAATCGGAAGCGATCAGTATAGCCCCGCTGTCGATCCTTGGACTCCGTCATCGCCATCGGGTCCTTGTCGCCAAGATAGTCCCAATAGTCGACGGACCAGGTCAGCACGAGCAGGTCATCGCGCTCGGCATTCACCGCCTTCAACGTTTTGTGGGCTTTTGGGCAGGCGCGGCAATTCTGGGACGCAAACAGCTCCACCAATACCGGACCTTCGGCAAAGGCGGGTGCCACCATGAGTTCCATGGCAAGCAGGAGGGAAAGCACAATTCGTATCATTTCAGTCCCAGTTTATAGAGCCAACTCCGCTCCCGTGACAGTCACAGGGATGTGAGGGCTGCAAAAAAGCCCCCACAGCACGCTGCAGGGGCTCTCTGATCAGAAATCGCGAACCGCTCAGGCTGCTGCGCGGGCGAGGTTCCGCAGCACATAGTGCAGGATGCCGCCATTGCGGTAATAGTCGAGTTCGTTCTCGGTATCGATGCGGACCGTCGTATTGGCGGTGAAGCTCGTACCGTCTTCGCGTGTGATCTCCACAGCGAGCGTCTGGCGCGGCTTGATTGAATCGATTCCCTTGATGGTCACCTGCTCTTTGCCCGTCAGGCCAAGCGATGCGGCACTCTCCCCATCAGCAAATTCGAGTGGCAGAACACCCATGCCGATCAGGTTTGACCGGTGGATGCGCTCAAAACTGCCCGCGATGACGGCGCGAACGCCCAGTAGGACCGTACCCTTGGCCGCCCAGTCACGGGACGACCCGTTGCCGTAGAGGTCGCCAGCAAACACAACCAGCGGCGTGCCTTCGGCTTCATACTTCATGGCCGCATCATAGATCGGCATCTGCTCACCATCCGGGTAGTGAACTGTCACGCCACCTTCGACCCCAGGGACCATCTGGTTCTTGATACGGATGTTAGCGAATGTACCGCGCATCATGACTTCATGGTTGCCGCGGCGCGAGCCGTAGGAGTTGAAGTCCAGCGGAGATACCTGGTGTTCCTGCAAGTACACACCAGCCGGGCTGGATGCCTTGATCGATCCGGCCGGAGAGATGTGATCGGTCGTGATGGAATCACCAAACAGTGCCAGGACGCGCGCATTCTCGACGTCCGCCGGCGCGTCGATATCCAGACCCATGCCTTCAAAGTAAGGCGGGTTCTGAACATAGGTGGAGGCTGGGGGCCAGCTATAGGTCTGGCCACCGGACACTTCGATGCCCTGCCAGTGCTCGTCGCCCTTGAAGACGTCGGAATAGCGCTCGGCAAACATCTGCGGCGTCACGGCTTTCGACATGATCTCGGCAATCTCATGCGAGGTTGGCCAGATGTCTTTCAGGAAGACGTCATTGCCGTTCTTGTCCTTGCCCAGCGGATCCGTGGTCAGGTTCACACGCAGCGAGCCTGCGATGGCATAGGCGACGACCAGCGGTGGAGAGGCGAGATAGTTGGCCTTGATATCCGGGCCGATCCGGCCTTCAAAGTTCCGGTTACCTGAAAGCACCGAACAGGACACGAGATCGTCATCGGCGATCGCTTTCGCGAGCGGGGCTTCAAGTGGACCAGAGTTACCGATACAGGTCGTGCAACCATATCCGACCAGGTTGAAGCCGAGCGCGTCGAGTTCGTCGGACAGGCCTGCCTTGTCGAGATAGTCCGTGACAACCTGCGAGCCCGGCGCAAGGGATGTCTTCACCCAGGGCTTGCGGTTCAGGCCCAATTCGCGCGCTTTCTTGGCCACAAGGCCAGCAGCAATGAGAACGGACGGGTTGGACGTATTCGTACAAGATGTAATCGCCGCGATGAACACGTCGCCATGCGTGACGGTGTAGTCCTTGCCTTCGACCACGATTGGTTCAGCGGCATCGGCTGCCTTGCTGAATTCCTTCGCCATGGCTTCGGCAAAGGCGGTGTCGCCTTCGGACAGCAGGACGCGGTCTTGCGGACGCTTTGGTCCGGAGATCGACGGCACGACTGCGCCAAGGTCAAGTTCCAGCGTATCAGTGAAGATCGGCTCAGCCTGTTCCGGACGCCAGTAGCCCTGTGCCTTGGCATAGGCCTCGACGAGGGCAACACGCTCGGCGTCACGGCCGGTATTGGTGAGGTATTTGACGGTGTCTTCATCAACCGGGAAGAAGCCACAGGTCGCACCATATTCCGGCGCCATGTTGGAGATCGTCGCCTGGTCTTCGAGGGTCAGGTTCGACAGGCCCGGGCCGTAGAATTCGACGAATTTGCCGACGACGCCCTTGGCGCGCAGCATTTGCACAACTGTCAGCACGAGGTCGGTCGCGGTCGCGCCTTCTGCCATCTTGCCGTCAAGACGGAAGCCGATGACTTCCGGGATCAGCATGGAGACCGGCTGACCCAGCATGGCTGCTTCGGCTTCAATGCCGCCAACGCCCCAACCGAGCACGGCGAGGCCGTTGATCATGGTCGTGTGCGAGTCGGTGCCGACGCAGGTGTCAGGATAGGCAACGGTTTCGCCGTCTTCATCCTTCGTCCAGACCGTCTGACCTAGATATTCGAGGTTCACCTGGTGGCAGATGCCGGTGCCCGGTGGCACAACGCGGAAATTCTTGAACGCCGTGGAGCCCCAACGCAGGAACTCATACCGTTCCTGGTTGCGCTGGTATTCGATTTCGACGTTCTTTTCGAAGCTGTTCTCTCCGCCAAAGCTGTCGACCATGACCGAGTGGTCGATGACAAGGTCGACCGGGACTTGCGGGTTGATCGCGTCTGCTGACGCGCCGAGCTTCTGCGCGGCATCGCGCATGGCTGCAAGGTCAACCACAGCCGGGACCCCGGTGAAGTCCTGCATCAGCACGCGAGCCGGACGGTAGGCGATCTCGTGGCTGACACCGCCCTTGTTCTCAAGCCAGGATTTGAATGCGAGAATGTCGTCCTTGGTGACGGTCTTGCCGTCCTCATGGCGCAACATGTTCTCAAGCAGGACCTTGAGGGACGCAGGCAGGCGGGAAACGTCGCCAAGACCGTTTTCTGCGGCTGCGGACAGCGAGAAATACGTGTAGGTCTTGCTACCGACGGTGAGTGTGCGTTTTGACTTGAAGCTGTCGAGGGACGGCATGGGGAGGGAACCTCGCGTCTGAAATTATCGATCTGCGGCGATGAGCCGCCGCGCTGGTCTGTCTCATATAGGCCCTAGTGCATTGAGGCAATTGGGACAAAGGGTCTAAACGGGACATATGAGCGCCAGCGCCCTCCTTTCCGCAGCCGATATCGGCATGATCCGCGGCGAACGCCTCCTGTTCCGGGGCGTGTCGCTGACTCTCGGGCCCGGTGAAGCAATTCTCCTGCGCGGGCAAAATGGCGCTGGAAAGACGACCCTGCTGCGAATCCTGGCGGGTTTGACGCAGCCCGAGACAGGGTCCGTCGTTCGCGCCGCGCCACACCATTGGATTGCCCACCGCGACGGGCTGAAACCGCATGAAACGCCGCGGGGGCATTTGACCCTCTGGGCACGCGCATGGGGACAATCCACAACAGCCATCGAGCCTCTCCTGGACAAAATGGAGCTTTCGCGTCCGTCAGATGTGCCCGCCAAGCATCTGTCTGCCGGACAGCGCCAGCGGACTGCCCTTGCGCGTCTGCATCTGGAAAACCGCCCGGTCTGGCTGCTGGACGAGCCGCTAACCGCACTCGATGGTCACGGAAAGACACTTTTGCTCGACATGATCGCCGCCCATCGCGAACAGGGTGGCGGGATTATTGCAGCCATTCACGGCGACGCTGAGTTTGAAATTGATATGCAGGTGGATATTTGACCCCCGCACCCATCCTCTCCGCCTTCCGGCAAGCGCTGGGCGAAGCCTGGGCGGGCGGCGCGGGCGCGCTGCTGCCGGTGGGCTTCTTCGCAGGCGCCGCAGTTCTCGTGCCACTGGGTGTCGGAACCGATCCGGAAACCCTGCGCACCATTGGCCCCGGTATTCTGTGGGTCTCGCTGGCGCTTTCCAGCCTCGTGACGCTCGAACGCATCTTTCAGGCGGACGCCGAAGACGGGTCGCTGGATCTCTGGCTGCAGACCGGTGCACCCGCCGCGTCCATTGCCGCAGCAAAGACACTTGCGCACTGGCTGACCGCCGGCCTGCCCCTCGCTCTGCTGTCCCCCTTCCTGCTCCTGATGTTCCAGGCCCAGATTGGCGGCGCATTGCTTGAGAACATGCTGTACTATGCGTTTGGTGGGTTGGCCTTCTATTTCTGGGGCGGCGTGAGCGCCGCGCTCGCCGCGACCGTACGCCGAGGCGGACTGCTGATCAGCCTCATCGCCCTGCCCCTCTATGTTCCAACCGCCATATTTGGCGCCCTCGCCATGGGAGACGGCCCAAGCAGCGCCGCCGCCCCATTATTTCTCGCCGCCTCTACGCTGTTTGCGCTGGCTGTCGCACCATTCGCCATGGGTGCAGCCCTGCGCTTGGCGGCAGACTGAGGGAAGGGTATTCCAAACGCGATGTTTTCCTGGTTCGCTAATCCGCACCGTTTCCTGATGCTGTCCAGCTGGCTCGCGCCCCTGTTCTATGCGGCCGCAGCACTGTTGATTGCATGGGGGCTCTGGCAAGGCCTCTGGATGGTCCCGAAGGATGACTATCAAGGCGGCGACATCATGCGGGTCATGTTCATTCATGTCCCGGCCGCATGGCTTGCAATGGCCAGCTATCTGGGCATGGCCGTAATGAGTTTCGTCTGGTTTATCTGGCGCCACGAGGTTGCCGACATTGCCGCCAAGGCGATCGCCCCGCTCGGCGCGACATGGACAGCACTTTGCCTTGCCACGGGCGCGATCTGGGGAAAGCCGACTTGGGGCACATGGTGGCAATGGGACGACGCCCGGATGATGTCTGTCCTTTTCATGTTTTTCCTTTTCCTCGGCTACATCGCCCTGCGCGCTGCCATGGATACGCGCCAAAAGGCCGCGCGCGCTGGCGCGATCCTTGCCATGGTGGGCGCACTGAACGTGCCACTGATCAAGTTTTCTGTGGACCTCTTCACATCTCTTCATCAGGACGCCAGCGTCATCACGACGGAAGGCCCGAAAATGGCCGCCGTCTATCTCTGGCCGCTGCTGATCAGCTCAGTTGGCCATTCGCTACTGTTTGCCGCCCTTGTCATGACGCTGATGCGGGCCGAAATATGGACCAGACGCGCTGCCCAGTCTCGGGCTCGCCTGATGACAGGAGACTGATCCCATGCTGCCAGATTTTGATTCCAATGCCGCATTCATCTGGGCGAGCTATTCCGTTGGGCTCGTCCTCATCGGCGGCGCGATGGCGAGTGTCTGGCTGAAGGCCCGCGCGGCCAAGACTGAATTGATCCGTATCGAAGCGCGCGTTCGGGATCACAAACGCGGATGAAGCGCTGGCTCGCAATTGTTCCGGTCGGGGCGCTCGTCGCTTTCGGTGTGATTGCGGCCGGACAATTGATTAATCCCGAAAAAGGCGACTTCAAGCGCAATTTGCGCAGCGCGCCCGACACGACATTCCCAACCCTCGATTCGGAACCCCTCAGCTTCGCCCCCTCGCCGACCGGCGGCGCTATTGCCGTAAACCTGTTCGCGAGTTGGTGCGCGCCCTGTGAAGCCGAGCACAAATACATTTCCGAACTGTCCGCAGCATATCCAGACCAAGTATTCGGCGTGCTCTACAAGGACAAACTGGACGACGGCCTCGCCTTCCTGGACCGGCTTGGCAATCCCTACACGCGGATTGCACTTGATCCGGACGGTCAGGGAGGACTCGATTTCGGCCTGACCGGTGTGCCGGAAACCTTCGTTATCTCAGCTGACGGTGAGGTCATTGACCATGTCCAGGGTCCGCTGGACGGAGATTCGGTCAAAAAAATAGGCGAGGCGCTGAAAAGCGCCCCGCCGAATTAGATCCGTTTCCGGAACCTTACTTTTTCGTCGCTTTGCGAGCTTTCTTCACCGGGGCCTTTTTGACGGCCTTGGTTGTCGTGGCTGGCTTCGCTTTCGGTGCTGCTTTCGCTTTCGCTTTAGGCGCAGCTTTCTTGGCTGGCGCTTTTTTCACCGCAGGCTTTGGAGCGGCTTTTGCAGCTGGAGCTTTCTTGGCGGCGGGCTTTTTAGCCGGAGCCTTCTTTGCAGCAGGCTTCTTAGCTGGTGCTTTCTTCACTGCCGGCTTCGGAGCAGCTTTTGCGGACGGCGCGGGAGCAGCAGGCTTTGGCGCAACAGCAGCTTCAGCCTTGTCAGCCTCGGCAACCATATCCTTCAGACCGGATACCAGCGTGGCTTGCTTGGTTTTCGGCAGGGCTTCGAAGATGGCCGCATCAGCCTTCTCAACAGCTGGAAGAGCTTTCTCGTAAGCTTTCTTGCCTTTCGCCATCAGCGAAACGACCTTGGCGCGCTTGTCCGTTTTGGAAGCGACGCGCTTGATGAGGCCAGCCTTTTCCATACGAGCGACCATGTCGGCCAGCGTCGAACGGTCGATGCCGGTTGCGTTGACGAGGTCGGACTGGCTGACGCCATCATTGCCTGAGAGAGCGGCAAGGACAGAGAACTGGCGCAGGGTGATACCTGCTGCGGCAAGCGCAGAAGCCGATTCATTGGCGGCAATTTGCTGGGCACGATGGAGCAGATGGCTCGGCGAGGTTTTAAGATTGTAGGTCATGATGGTAGTCTTTCTGTGTTTATTTAGGCGTTGGGCGCGATGGATAATCCGGTTATTGGTCTGTTAAGTATACGACCCGTGTGCGGATCAACATTCACCCCAATACAAGCAAGAGGCTTAAGGTTCGATGACGGAGGAATTATCAAATGGTTTCTTTTCTCAAGATTTCAAACTGAAAATACCTGCTGGCGACGACCGAATACGCCGTGTTTGCTCACATTGCCAGTTCGTAGACTACATAAATCCGAAAATTATTGCAGCTTCAGTTGCGACAAAAGGTGACAAAATCCTGCTTTGCAGGCGCGCGATTGATCCGCGTAAGGGATTCTGGACGCTTCCAGCCGGGTTCATGGAGGTTGGGGAGACCGTTGAAGACGCCGCTAAACGAGAGGCTCGGGAAGAGGCAAATGCCGATATCAGCCTGGGTCAAGTTCTTGCCGTCTACTCCGTTCCCCGCATTGCGCAAGTCCATGTCATGTTCAGAGCAGAGTTGGTGTCGGAGATTTCGCCTGGGCCCGAGAGTGAGGAAGTCGCCCTGTTTGACTGGAAAGACCTGCCGTGGGCGAATCTTGCCTTTCCGACCGTCGTCTGGGCCTTGACCCATTTTTCCAGCGTTCGAAACCGCGCGGCATTCGTGCCGTTCTCAAATCCGCCCGGCACCGAGCAATTGACCCGCTAGGTATCTGCGTCCTCGGGCTTTCGCATATGCTTCAGCGTATACGGCGTATTCGCCAGCGCAAATACCACACCGATCACGATGTTGCCGAGCTTCCAGTTCGCCCACGTCGCCTCGGAAAAGTTACGCCAGAGAAATTCGTTCCACGCTGCCATAGCAACAAAATAGAGCCCCCAGCGAATGGCCAGGGTTTTCCAGGCGTGATCTGGCAGATCAAATACGGTGTGAAACAACATTTTCCAGATATTCCGTCCCACAGCGAGTCCGCCAAAGATCACGCCTGCATAAAGCAGATTGATGATCGTCGGCTTGATAAACAGGAACAGCTTCGACTGAAGCAGGATTCCTGCTGTACCAAACGCCCCAATCAAGGCGGATGATACAATCAGGAATGGCGGAATTCTTTCGCCGCGGATCAATTTCTGGACAATCACAAAAGCGGTGAAGACGATGAGAACGCCGGTCGCCCAATAAAGGGCGGTATCCTTGGTGAACAGCCCTTCGCCTTCCGGGAATCTCAACATGACGTTGTAGATACCGATAAACGCCAGCGTCGGGCCGAGTTCGGTCCAGATGCTGCCAGCTTTGGCCGTCGCATCGCTTAGCTCAACTGAGCCTTCCGTGTTCTGTTTCTCTGTCATCACTTCTCTACGCGTCTCGGCTGCTGCTGGATTGGTCACAAGCTGTAGCCCCCCTCAGACAATAGTCGACCTAATAAATCACGAACGCAGATGCAGCGATCTGAAACAGGCTATGCCCCGACTTGCATGGAGAGGAGCCCGGCGGCCAGCAAAGCTGCGGCACATATTCGTCTGTACCCGAATCCCTCCTTCAGAAATATAGCCCCAAGGGCCGCAGCGAACACGACAGATGTTTCCCGCAAGGCGGTTACAATGGCGGCATCTGTCAGTGTGTAGGCATAGATGGCGAGCGCATATGAGAACGTGCCCAAAATCCCACCTGCGAGCCCTCCCTTCCATTGTTTCGCAATGGCAGCGCGTATACGTCCCCTGCGCTGCATGCAAGCGACGACGGTTACGCCGATCCAGTCCAGCAGGAATAGCCAAACCACAAAAGTCATCGGATTAGGCATAGCGCGAGCGGCGCGCGTGTCCGCCACAGCATAAAGACCAACGCCCAGCGCAGTGAGCACGGCCCAGATCAGGGCGTGCCGATCAAGCCGCCGCGTTGAGGCTGTCGTTCCCGTCGGCAAGGCGAACAGAATGATGGCAAAGCTGGCCACGGCCAGCCCGGCCATCTGGAGTGCCGTCAGATGCTCGTGCAACGCAAAGACAGCAAAGCAGGCGGTCGCGAGCGGCGCCAGGCCTCGCATCACGGGGAAGACCAGAGACAAGTCGCCCCTGTGTAGCGCTCGTACGAGACAGAACTGGTAAATCCAGTGAACCACGACCGAAACGCAAATGAGCGGCCAGGTCTCTCTCGGCGGGGTGGGAACAAAGGGCGCAAAGGGCAGGACGCTTAGCCCCATGACGATCGCGACCGCCATGCGCGCTGTCAGGACGTCGCCGCCCCGCTTCACGAACATGTTGGTGGCGGCAACCGTTACTGCAGACAAAAGGCACAGAACCACAGGCAGAAGCGTCATCGACATTGCGGCGACCTATGCACGACTTGCTGACGCGTGGGAAGGATTTGACTCTTGGCTCGTTGAAGGCCTGACTCGCGCCAAACAAGAAACGCGAGAGGGAATGTATCATGACGCACGAACTGGTGTTGCGCGGGGGGACCATAATCGACGGAACGGGCGGCGAGAGCTTCGACGGTGACGTAGCCGTTTCAAATGGAATGATTACGGAAGTTGGCAAAGTAACTGGCCGCGGCATCGAGGAAATCGACGCGCGCGGAAAAATCGTGACGCCCGGCTTTGTCGATGTCCACACACATTATGATGGTCAGGCAACCTGGACCGGATCAATCAGCCCATCCTCCCTGCATGGAGTCACGACAGTGGTGATGGGAAATTGCGGCGTCGGATTCGCCCCGTGCAAGCCAGAAGATCATGATCGACTCATTCGTCTGATGGAAGGCGTTGAGGACATCCCCTTCCCCGTCTTGGCCGAAGGCCTGCCTTGGAACTGGGAGAGCTTTCCCGACTATCTCGACAGCCTGTCGAATGGACAATTCGACGCTGACATCTGTGCGCAGCTGCCTCATGCGGCCCTGCGGGTCTATGTGATGGGCGAACGCGGCGCCAATCGGGAGCCGGCCACTGAGGACGACATCCGCCAGATGCGGGCTTTGGCAACCGAGGCTATCCGCGCAGGCGCGATCGGTTTTTCGACCTCCCGCACACTGAACCACCGTACCAGCGACGGTCAGCCTACGCCCACCCTCACGGCAAGCGAAGCCGAACTCACAGGCATCGCGCAAGGCGTGGCAGACGCCGGGCGCGGCGTGCTGCAATTCGTGTCGGATTTTGATGATCCGGAAAAAGAGGCAGCCATGCTTCGCCGGATTGTTGAAGCAACTGGTCGGCCCTTGTCGGTGTCTCTGGCCCAGGCCGATGTCGCCCCGAATGGCTGGCGACAATTGCTGACGGCTATTGAACAGGCCGTCGAGGACGGTCTTCCAATGCGGGCTCAGGTTGCGCCGCGACCGGTCGGCGTCTTGCTGGGGTTCGAGCTGACGCTGAATCCCTTCAGCGCCTACCCTGTCTATCGTGAAATCGCACATCTGCCGTTCGAGGAACGGATCGATTTGCTGCGTACAACAGATTTCCGAAAGCACCTGCTCGCAGACGCGCCCGACACGAACAATCCCTTCTTGAAGGTGATGTTGCGCAGCTTCGGCAAGATTTTCCAGCTCAATGCACCCGTCAATTACGAGCCGACCCAGGACCATACGCTGGAGGCTATCGCTGCCCGGAGAAGTGTATCACCCGAAGAGGCCGCGCTCGACCTCATGTTGGAACGCGATGGGCGCGGCATGCTCTACCTGCCATTTCTGAACTACGCGACAGGCTCGCTCGACCCCTCATATGACATGATGCTCAGCCCGGCCACACTGCCGGGTCTGTCTGACGGCGGAGCGCATGTTGGCATGATCTGCGATGGGTCATTCACAACGACAATGCTGACCCATTGGGTCCGCGACCGTACGCGCGGACCGCGTATTCCCATTGAGCATATCGTACGGCGCCAGGCTCGTTCAACAGCCGAATGGATCGGCTTGCATGATCGCGGCCTGATCGCGCCTGGCTACCGGGCGGACCTGAATGTGATTGATCTGGCGAAGTTGACGCTGCACCTGCCAGAGGTGATCCACGATTTGCCCGCTGGCGGGCGTCGCCTGATGCAAAGGGCGTCTGGCTATACGGCCACGATCCTGAAGGGCCGGATCACCCATCGGGATGGCGACCCAACCGGCGCGCGGCCCGGTCGTCTGGTACGGGGTCCACAGCAAACGGCGATATCGGCCATTGCAGCAGAATAGCGCTGTTGTAAAGGCTACTTGACACTGTAAAGCTCGCTTGTCATATTGTCATGGTAACTTGACACACACAGGAGCTCTGACAATGTCCAGCACACGTGGTTTCCGCGCAGCAAACAGGCGATACAAATATCTCTTTTGGCCGCTTATGGCTGTCTATGTGGCGGTGATAATCGGCGCGAAACTGTTCATTGATGATGAGGTAGCACCCGCCTGGTTGAATGTGGCAGGCGCCCTGGCCGCGACCTTGCCCGTGGTCGGAACTTTGTATGCTATTCGCCGTCAGACTGATGAAACAGACGAGTATACCCGAATGAACCAGCTGCTGGCGCTGAGAGATGGTGGCATGGTGACTGCCAGCATCGCATTCCTGATCGGCTTTTTGCAGATCTTCAACGTGGTGGGAGCGATTGATGTCTTCTGGTTCGGCGCCTTGTTCTTTTTTGCATTCGGCTTGGCAAGCCTGAAACATTGTATCGGTCGGACAGTCTGAGCTGCGATGAAAAATAGTATTCGCGCACTCAGAGCCGAGAAGGGGTGGAGTCAGGCGGTGCTGGCAGACCGGCTGGATGTATCCAGACAATCCGTCAACGCCATCGAAACAGGCAAGTACGATCCATCCCTACCCCTGGCCTTTGCAATCGCCCGTCTTTTCGAACGCCGCATCGAGGACATCTTCGATGATGAGCCGGAGCCATGTCCGCGCGAACCCGGTGATCAGTCCTGAACACCCACCAATGCCTTTGAGAAGGCCTCCGCACTGAACGGACGAAGGTCCTCTGCCTTCTCACCAATACCGATGAAGTGAATTGGCAAATCGTAGGCTTCGGCAATGGCCACGAGCACACCTCCCTTGGCTGTTCCGTCCAGCTTTGTCATGACAAGACCGGTCACACCCGCCGTATTCTTGAACGCCTCGACCTGTGACAATGCATTCTGGCCCACCGTCGCATCCAGCACGAGAATGACATCATGGGGCGCGCTCGGGTCGAGCTTGCGCACAACACGGACAACTTTTTCCAGCTCGGCCATGAGCTCGGCCTTGTTTTGCAGGCGCCCGGCGGTGTCGACCAGCACAAGGTCAAGATCGTCAGCCTTCGCCTTTTCCATCGCCTCGTATACAAGTCCGGCCGCATCCGCGCCGGTCGGTTTGGACATGACCGGAATTCCGGCCCGGTCGCCCCAGACGGTCAATTGCTCGATCGCCGCTGCCCGGAACGTGTCGCCTGCAACGAGTAGCGCCTTTGCCCCCTGTTCGGTCAGCTTGGATGCGATCTTGCCGATTGTGGTCGTTTTACCGGAGCCGTTGACCCCGACGAACAGGACAATGCGCGGACGCGGACCGTCTGAGAAGTCCACGATCTTTTCGCGCGGCTTGAGAACATCCGTGATTTCATTCGCGAGCGCATGACGTATTTCGTCTTCACTGATTTCCTTGTCAAAGCGCTCCTTGGCAAGATTACCCGTCACGCGCATGGCAACCTTTGCGCCCAGGTCCGATGTGATCAGAAGGTCTTCGAGTTCTTCAAGCGTCTCATCATCAAGTTTCCGCCGGCCGAAGACCGCGAGGCCAGAGGTCAATCGCGCCGAAGACCGGGACAGGCCAGATCCGAGCTTGGCCACGAACCCCGGATCGTTGGCTTCCGCTTCCATGGCCGCCCGCGCAGCAGCTTCGCGCTCAGCGCGCATACGTTCGGCTTCGCGCCGATCTTCGAGCAGTTTGAGTTCAGCGGCGGCCTTGGCTTGGGCAGCTTCGCGTTCTTCCTTGGCCTTGCGGACACGTTCGGCTTCTTCCGCAAGACGCGCGGCCTCCGCATCATCGGCACGCGCCTGAGCGGCGGCACGATCCTCATCAGCTCTACGGACTTCCTCATCCAGCCGCTTTGCTTCTGCGGCCGCTTCCTCAGCTTCCCGCGCCTGACGTTCTTCCCACGCCTTGTTGGCTTCAGCGACCTTGCGTTCGATCTCTTCCTGTTCGGCAACCTTGCGCGCGGCCTCTGCCTCTTGCGCAGCAATTTCTTCGGCAGAAAGCTCGGGCGACTCCATCGCCGCGCCGGCCGCTTTCAGCTCTTCTTCTTTTTTCTTTTTTCCGAACCAAAGGATCATGCGGTCAGCGCTCCGATCAGCTGTTTTCCATCCTGCCGGACTATACGTGCGCGTACCGGGCGTCCAGCTTCGCCCGGATCACTCTCGAACTGCACAGGGGTGAAGTCCGGCAGACGTGCAGAGTTCCCGCGCTCGACCAGCGCCTCAACGGTCTGGCCGTCATATTTTCTGAGATGCTGCTCCAACGCGGTCGCCCCGACGTCTCTCAGACGCGCGGCGCGGTCTTTCACCATTGCCTTGTCGAGTTGCGGCATGCGCGCAGCCGGGGTGCCGGGACGGGGCGAATATGGAAAGACGTGCAGGAAAGACAAGCCGCACTCTTCCACAAGCCGGGCCGAATTCTCAAAATGGGCTTCGGTCTCAGTCGGGAAACCGGCAATGATGTCCGCGCCAAAAGCAATGTCAGGTCGGACAGCGCGGAGACGGTCTGTCAGCGCGATAGCATCGGCGCGCAGATGCCGCCGTTTCATTCGCTTCAGGATCAAATCGTCTCCGTGCTGAAGGGACAGATGCATGAAAGGCGCAAGTCGAGGTTCCGCCATGGTCTCCATCAAGGCATCATCTATCTCGATGGCGTCGATGGAGGAAATGCGTAACTGCTTCAGCTCCGGCACCAGTTTCAAGATGCGTTGGATAAGATTGCCGAGTTCCGGCGCGCCGGGCAAATCAGCACCCCAACTGGTCAAATCCACGCCAGTCAGCACAACTTCATAATGGCCGGTCTCGACGAGGCGTCGAACCTGATTGACCACCTCCCCTGCCGGGACAGACCGGGAATTCCCACGGCCATAAGGAATAATGCAGAACGTGCAGCGATGGTCACATCCATTTTGGACCTGGACATAAGCGCGGGCGCGACCTTCCATGCCATCAATCAGGTGTGCAGCGGTTTCCCGCACTGACATGATGTCATTCACGCGGACCTTTTCGTGTCCGCCCAGCAATTCGGCTGGCCGCCAGGTTTCCGCCTGCATCTTTTCATGATTGCCGATGACGCGCGTGACTTCCGGCATCTTTGCGAACATGTCCGGATCGATCTGCGCCGCACACCCCGTCACGAGGATCGGTGCATCCGGATTGTCCTTTGCTGCCCGCCGAATGGTCTGGCGCGCGCTGCGGACGGCCTCGGACGTGACCGCACATGTATTGATGATCACGGCATCATTCAGGCCAGCATCGGTCGCATGCCCGCGCATCACCTCGGATTCATAGGTGTTCAGGCGGCATCCGAGCGTGATCAGCTGCGGGCTGGAAGGGGATTTGGTCTCAGTCATCGCGATGTGTTGCAGCGGACATCGCGCCTAACAGAACGGGAATCAAGGTGTTCCACCAGTTAGAGGGTCGAGCAAGCGCAAAAAGTGGACTACAATTTTGTTGGATTGTGAGGAGAACCTTCATTGCTGTTCAGGGTAGCGTCCGTTTCAGATGCGCGGGCAATCGCAAGGCTTCACAGGGCCTCACGTGAAGCTGCCATGCCCTGGTTGCCTGTTATCCATTTCCCGGATGAAGAACTCGAATTCTTCCGCAATCAGGTATTGCCAGATCAAACCGTCATCGTTGCTGATAATATGGACCAATTAGCCGGGTTCGCTGCATACACGCATGGTTGGCTAAACCATCTTTATGTGGCTCCGGATGCGTGGAGAGACGGTATCGGTTCGGAATTGCTCGCCGGGTCCAAGCCGCTTCCAGCAGCCTGCAACTCTGGACGTTCCAAGGCAATACTACCGCACGCAGGTTTTATGCGCGGTTCCGGTTCCAGGAAGTCGAATTCACAGATGGTCGCCGGAACGAAGAGAAAATGCCTGATGTGCGGATGGTCTGGCGTCAGACTTGATGACCTCAGATCTCGGTCTCGAATTCCAGCTCCACGGGCCCGGTCATGTAGACCCGGTCATCGGATTCCTGCCAGTCGATGATGAGCGTGCCACCATCGAGAATGAGGTTGGCGCGGCGGTCGGTGAGCTTTGCCCGTGCCGCGCAAACCAATGCCGCGCACGCGCCGGTGCCACACGCCTTGGTCAGGCCGGCCCCCCGCTCCCAGACGCGAAGGCGAATGTTCTGCCGGTCAATGACCTGCGCGAACCCGACATTCACCCCCTCAGGAAAGGTCGGATGCCATTCAACAAGCGGCCCGATGGCCGGAATGTCGTAATCGTCGATATTCTTCACGAAAAACACGGCGTGCGGATTGCCCATCGAGACCACTGCCGGACGGGAGAGCCAGGGATTGTCGATCGGTCCGACTTTCACATCAACGCCGCGAACGTCCATTTTCTCGGAAAGCGGAATGTCTTCCCACCCCATCAGGGGCGAACCCATGTCGACGGTTATCTGGCCATCCTCTGCGGCAAATGCTTTCAGAACATCCGCTTCGGTCTGGATGGACACCCGATCCTTGCCGGTTTCAGCCAGTAACAGTTTGCCTACACAACGGGAGGCGTTGCCACAGGCAAAGACTTCGCTGCCATCGGCGTTCCAGATGCGCATGAATACGTCGCGCGCGACATCACGCTCCAGCGCAATGATCTGATCGGCTTTTAGGTCTTCGGCAATCTGGCGCACCTGGACGGTGCTCGGCACGAACGCAGTCGAGCGGGCGTCGAATATGGCAAACGCGTTGCCAGCACCATTCATCTTCCAGACTTTCATTCGCCTGCCCTTAAAGGGTTTCCCCCGTCCCGAAAAGCGGAACTTCGTCAGATATTTCGCGCGTCTATTTGGGCAGCCCGAAGGACACAATCCATCCAGCGACCTGGATGACCAGCGCTGCCACCAGCCCCGCCCCGACAAAGGGATGCGACACGAAGATGGCGAGCGCCACAATGCCCAGACACGCATAGTCGACAATATCGCTCGACATCAGCCATCCCTGAGGTTGCCGGAAGCGCCGCACATCAAAGAGTGTGACCGTGCGCCAGACGCGGCCCATGTCGGGCGGGCCAAAGGCTTCCTGTAGCTTCTTGGGATCCCGGATACCGGTCATCTCCGCAAGATCGGCCACGGTCGCCTCGCCAAGCGCGACATTCCGCTTGCGAGCGGACGTGCCGATCAGGCTGACAATTGCCGACAGCACCACCGCAATTGCGATGGCGAACAGCGTGAAATCATCGAAAGGCCCATACCCGCTCATGCCGCATCACATAGGGAGCGCGCGCCGAAACAGAAGCGCCTTACCGCTTGCATGGAATGGCGGCCCAATAGTCGAAGTCGAGCAGAACACCATCGGCATACTTCCCGTCCTCGCCCTTATAGGCGAACACGCCCGGGTCCTGGTCCTTCACTGCCACGAGGCGCAAGCGCAATGCGCCAACCTTGTCGGACAGCTCAGCTTTCTCAAGCACTTCGCTCCACGCATAGATCGTGTCACCGGCAAATAGCGGACTGACATGGCTGCCGGCATTGATCGCCAGCACATGCCCCGCATTGGCGAGGCCGTTGAACGACAGCGACCGGGCGATGGAAATTACCACACCGCCATAGATCAGGCGCTTGCCGAACCGGCTGGATTTCTGGCCATGCGCATCGAAATGAACCTTGGCGGTGTTCTGGTAGAGGCGTGTCGCAATCTGGTGCTCCGCCTCTTCCACGGTCATGCCGTCGACATGATTGATCTTCTCGCCAACCGCATAGTCTTCGAACATGTATTCGCTGCCGGCGAGGGATGTGTCCCAAGCCTCCATGGAAGCAAATCCGGACAATTCGGCCCCGGGCACACTCTTCGGCAGGTCGGGGATCACCACGTCTGGCGCGGGTGAGTTGGCATCCCGCTTGTTGACCATGACCCAGCGCACAAAGGACATGACTTCTTCGCCGCGCTGATTGGTGCCGCGCGTGCGCACCCAGACGACGCCGGTCTTGCCATTGGAGTTTTCTTTGACGCCGATCACTTCCGAAACCGTGTTCAGCGTATCGCCTGGCAGGACGGGTTGAGAGAAGCGACCATCGGCATAGCCAAGGTTTGCCACCGCATTCAACGAAACATCCGGCACGGACTTGCCGAACACGACATGGAAAGCGTGTAGCGGATCAATCGTGAGGCCGGGATAGCCGGCGGCTTTGGCGAATTCAGATGAGGAATACTGGACAAACCGGCCGCCGGTCAGCGCGCGATAGAGGGCGATGTCGCCTTCAGTCAGCGTCTGCGGCGTCGCATGCGCGAGGGGCATGCCCACGAAAAAATCTTCGAAGAAATGGCCGGGATTGGATTTCGATGTGCTGGTCATGCGCCCCTCAGATGAAAAAAAGGGGCAAGACTTCCCGGCGTCAGGCCTGGATTTGCCCCATATACAGATCAGCCAGCACCTGACCGTCACTGGGCGAGGAAATCAAGGCGGGTGAGACGAAGGGCAGCAGGAAAAGTGCGATGATCGCGGCCCCCAACAGGCCAGCCATCATTTGCTGCTCACGGTTCTCGGAGAACTCATCGAGCATGCGTGGTCCCGCCAACATGTACGGCACCCCAAGAGTGCAAAATGCAGAAAAGGCGATCAACACCGCCGCAAGAGTCATGAACACGATCATGTCCACAACCTTGCCATGCAGATATTGAATCTTCGCGTGAGAGATCGATGAAATTTCATCGATCTCCCCGCAATATCAGCCGTGTAATACTATTTCAGCTCGAGCAGTTTCTCGATCGGACGGCCCAGCACGGCCTGCTTGCCGACAATGCCGATGGGGCGCTGGATGATCTTTGGATTGGCGGCCATCGCCTGGAAGATCTCGTCATCTGTCGAAGTCGCATCGATGCCGAATTCGGCAGCATTCTTGTCACGCAAGAACTCGCGCGGCGAACTGGCACCCATCTTTTTGGCGATGTCCTTCAGCTCATCCAGGCTGAGTTGCTCGGAAGCATTCATGTATTTCCGGACCTCCGGCTCGACGCCGTTCTCCTGCAACAAGGCGAGCCCCTTGCGCGACGTGCTGCAGCCGGAATGGTGAAGGAGAGTGTAGGTCATGCGTATTCCTGAATGTGTTGGTTTACCATATGAATGCCCGAGAGCATTGAGGATCAGCTCTCAAAAGCCCGGATGGCTTCATCCATGGCGACCGTCCGGCGGGCTTCGTCGAGATGGAGCAATTCGGTCATCTTGCCGTTTACCTTCAACACGCCCTTGCCGGCATTCTGAGGGTCTGCGAACGCTTCGATCACGGCCTGTGCATGTTCCACATCATGCGGGCTCGGCGCGAAGACGCGGTTGGCCGTGTCGAGCTGTGAGGGATGGATCAGCGTCTTGCCGTCGAAGCCGAGGTCACGCCCCTGTTCACACTCGTCGATCAGGCCCTGCTCGTTCTTGATGTCATTGTAGACGCCATCAATCGCGACGATGTTGTAGGCGCGGGCCGCAGCCATGCTAATGCCCAGAGCCGTCTGGAAAGCCAGCCGGTCCGGCGTCATCCGCGCGCGGTATTCCTTGGCGAGATCGTTCGTTCCCATCACGAACGTCGTCATACGGGTGCGGCCAACGGCTTCGGCAATGTCCTGGATGTTCAGGATCGCCTTGGGCATCTCGATCATCACCCAAAGCCCCATCTCGGCCGGGGCGCCGGCGCGGCTCATCGCGTCGTCGAGACGATCAATGTCGCTGCCATCAATCACTTTGGGTGCAAGCAGCGCATGTGCGCCCGCTTCAACCGCCATCTTGAGGTCGGCTTGGCCCCATTCGGTATCCAGCCCGTTCATCCGGACCACGATTTCACGGTGGCCATAACCCCCTGCGGTCACGGCCGCGCGGATCGTATCACGCGCGGTCTCCTTGGCTTCCGGCGCCACGGCATCTTCCAGGTCCATGATGACCGTGTCCGCGGGTAGCGTTTTCGCCTTTTCCAAGGCGCGCTCATTGGCGCCGGGCATGTAGAGGCAGGATCGGCGGGGACGGTGGACGTGGGACATATGTGACAACTCCTTGACCTGAACTGTCCATTTGATGCGTGATTGCGAGCCGAATACTCGTCCCGCACTGCACCGAGATGGATCAATGATGTTTCGCCTGCTCTTACTGGCTCAAATCTTCCTGTTTTGCGAGCCTGCCTTTGCGAAACCCATTACGCTGATCGAGTTTCGCAACCAATTCCTCATACGCGAATTCCAGTCCGTCAAAATCGGGTATATCGACACGCACCCCACAATGTCCGCAGCGATGGACAAACAGGGGTTCGAGGCCGTGCTTCGGGAGTGCTCCCAGATCGACGGCACCTGCCAGACGGCCCGCTTTACGGCCTGCCGGGACCTGCCTGGTTATTCGCGACTGGAAACGCTGGAACTTGCCAATCAGATGAATGAGGGCTTCAACCCCGGAACCGCCTACGCGAAAAAGGGTCCTTCTCCGAGTGGGATATGCGTGAGATTCCACGTCTCCTTTAGGGGAGAGGATCAGTTCGGCCTCAGGCAGATCTTCGAATGGCAGCAGGCGCTCGAGGATTTTACAGCCTCCGTCGACAGCGACCTCACCAGCCGTGTTGCCGCCGATGTGCGGGCCTTGGTTCAGCCGTAACGCTTGTCGGCCAGTTCGGTTTATGCGAGCCAACACCGATGACTGATACAACATCTGACAGCTGGCCAATGGCCGGACATGCCGACAGCGGATTCGAATCTGTTCGCCGCGTCTTCGAAAAAAACTTCGAGAATGGCGAGGAGCTCGGCGCCGGATTCGCCGTCATCAAGGACGGCAAGGTCGTCGTGAACCTGGTCGGCGGCTGGGCTGACCGGAAGAAGGAACACCCATGGTCAGACACCACCCTCGTCCCGGTCTATTCGACCACCAAAGGTATCGCAGCCATCGTCCTGGCCCATCTGGTGGAGCGCCTGCCGGGCGGCTTTGAGACGCCCGTGGCCGATGTATGGCCCGAATTTGCAGCCAATGGAAAAGACGCGGTCACAATTGCCGAAGTTGCGAGTCACCAAGCCGGCCTGCCCGGCTTTCCAGAAGAGATTGACCCTGAGCTCTGGCTCGACCCGCCTGCCTGCGCCGCTGCCTTGGCAGAATTGGCTCCGATGTGGCCGCCCGGCAGCGCGCATGGCTACCATCCCCTGAGCTGGGGTTATCTCGTCGGTGAGATTGCCCGGCGTATCAGCGGCGAGTCGCTCGGTACCACGCTGAATTCCCTGTTCCCCAAAGTCGACTTCATGATCGGCACACCCGCCAGTGAACATGATCGCTGTGCCGACATCCAGCGCCCGCGCGAACTGGCTGAACTTGGAGAGATTACCCCGCCGCGACGCGCAGCATTTGTCAGCAAATGGGCAGCCCCAAATCGCGGTGGAGCCATTTGGCGCGAGATCGAAATCCCATCGGCAAACGGCCACGGAACAGCGCTGGCGGTCGCGCAACTCTATGAGACTTACACGACCGATGGCGATGGTGTCATGAGCGACGTCACTTTCGAAGCACTCAGCACGGCGCGAACGCATGGACCGGATCTTGTTCTGCCCATGATCACCAGCTTCGGCGCTGGCATCATGCTCAACACCCACGGCATGTTCGGACCCGAACCGACCACGCTCGGCCATTGTGGCTGGGGGGGCTCTATGGCAATCGCCGATCAGCGCAATGGTTTGACTTGCGCCTATGTCATGAACAAGCAATCCAATATTCTCGTGGGTGACCCGCGTGCCGTACGACTGGTTGAAGCGGTCTATGACTGCCTCTGATCCATGCTGAGCCATATTGACTGGGCCGCGTTCCTGATTGCCATGGCGGCAGTGGAATTGACGCCCGGCCCCAATATGGGATGGCTCGCCGCGCTGTCGGCGCAGCAGGGCCGCACAGCGGGAATGCGCGCTGTCGCAGGCATAACATTGGGGCTGGCGGCCCAATTGGTGGCTGCGGCCACGGGCCTGTCGGCTCTGCTCGCAGGAATGCCGATGCTTTACGACACGCTCCGGTGGGCAGGCGTCGCATTCATGGTCTACCTCGCCGTTGAGGCTTGGCGGGATACCGGATCGGTCTCACCACTCAATCGAAACAAGGCGGCGGGCTTCTGGCGGGGTCTGGTTGCGAATTTGTTGAACCCCAAAGCGCTTGTGTTCTATCTCGTTGTCGTTGGGCAGTTCGCGAGTGACACTGCGGGACCAATCTGGTTGCAGATTGTTGCACTGGGCATCATCCATTTGGTGGTCGCGACGACAATCCATACGAGTATTGTACTGGCCGGGTCCCGTTTTGGCCAAAAATTGGAAGCTTATCGGACCGCTCCCCTCCTGCGCGGCACCTTTGCCATCATGCTGCTTGGAATCGCTGTGTGGATCGCCGTTTCGACCGGACGCTCAGTCCCCTGACTGGCACACGCCTTGCGAAGGTGAAATCGGAGGCAACTCCGATCATGCAAAACATCCTTATGCTCCGGTCGTTTACCACGCCGGAGCATTTTTTTATCAGACCACTCTTGCCGATCGCGCGAGACGTCGCGCCTTGGCTTCGCCCATCACACTGTCGGCTGTGAAGATGGCCAGCGCAGTCCAGATGAAGCCGAACGCGGTCGCATGGGTCCAGCCGAACGGTTCGCGGAACACCAGAACCGCGATCAGGAACTGCAGGGTCGGCCCGATATATTGCATCATGCCAATGGTCGAGAGCTTCAGGCGACGTGCTGACAAGGCAAACAAGATTAAAGGAATGGAGGTGATCGGCCCGGCTGCCACAAGCAGCGCCACATCCCATCCACCACCCCCGAACACGCGCGAACCTGCTTGTTGGGATATCCAGACCAGCCATGCCAGCGCCAGAGGTGCCAGCAGCAGGACCTCCATTAGGAAACCCGCACGGCTGTCGACCGCTACCTGCTTCCGGATTAAGGAATACGAGGCGAAAGTCATGCACAGGAACAAGGCGACCCACGGCACCTGTCCGTAGGCGAAGGTCATGATGCCAACGCCAATCGTGGCGATGCCGACCGCCAGCCACTGCGCAGCGCGCAAGCGCTCCGAAAAGAAGATCATCCCGAACAGGACGTTTACCAGCGGATTGATGTAATAGCCCAGCGAGGCTTCCATCGTCCTGTCCGCATTGATTGCCCAGATATAGCAGCCCCAATTCGCCCCTATCAGAGCGCCCGACAGGGCGAGCCACTTCAACTTGTCCCATTTCAGAGCGTTCCGGACATCCCGCCAGTTCGCGGCAATCGCAATGAAGATCAGCGCAGTCGGTATCGACCAGACCACGCGATGTGCCAGCAGATCCGCCGCACTGATGTGCTGCATCAGCCGGATGTAGAGCGGCAGGCTCCCCCAGATAAAAAAGGCCCCCAGGCCAGCAAAGAATCCGAGGCGAGTTTCAGTGTTCATGGCCCAGCGCGTAGCACTGAGCCATGAGGCAACGCCACCCAATTATTGCTGCGAAGCATTTCAGTTTGTCGAAACGGGCTTTTTTTCTGGCTTCAGGACGCCGCGATTGAGGAGTTCTTCGGCAATCTGGATTGCGTTGAGGGCGGCGCCTTTGCGCAGATTGTCGGAGACACACCAGAAGGCGATGCCATTTTCGACCGTCGGGTCCTTGCGGACGCGGGAGATATAGGTTGCCCATTCGCCGACGCATTCCTTCGGCGTGATGTAGAGCTCTTCTTCCGGATCGTCGACCAGCATGATGCCCGGGCTCTCGCGCAGGATTTCCTTGGCTTTCTTGGCGCTCAAGGGGCCGGCCAATTCGACGTTTACGGCTTCGGAATGGCCGACAAAGACCGGCACACGCACACAGGTCGCAACCAGTTCGATGGACTCGTCGAGGATCTTCTTGGTCTCGACGCGCATCTTCCACTCTTCCTTGGTGAAGCCATCTTCCATGAAGACGTCGATCTGAGGGATGACGTTGAAGGCAATTTCCTTCTGGAAGACTTCCGGGGTCGGCTCGTCATTGACGAACACGCCGCGTGTCTGGTTCCAGAGCTCGTCCATCGCCTCCTTGCCGGCGCCGGATACGGACTGGTAAGTCGAGCAGACAACGCGGGTGATGCCGACGGCATCATGCAGCGGCTTCAGCGCCACAACGAGCTGCGCAGTCGAGCAGTTCGGATTTGCGATGATCATCTTCTTTTCGTAACCCATCACGGCTTCGCCGTTACACTCTGGCACGACGAGCGGCACATCCGGATCCATCCGCCATGCGGACGAGTTGTCGATCGTGATCGCGCCCGCTTTGGCAATTTTCGGTGCCCATTCCTTGGCAGTGGAGCCACCGGCTGACATCAGGACGAGGTCAACCTGTGTGAAGTCGAATTGTTCAATATCGTGGCATTTCAGCGTGCGGTCGCCATAGGACACTTCCTTGCCGAGCGACCGGCGGGAAGCAACGGCAAAGACTTCGTCGGCTGGGAACATGCGTTCTTCCAGAATGTTCAGCAGTTCGCGTCCGACATTACCTGTTGCGCCGACGACTGCGATCCGAGTGGCCATGATATTTCTACTCCTGATATTGAACCGGGCTTATGACGCATCTTCGACGCCATTTAAAGCCTGTTGCCAACGTCTCGCTGCTGAGGCAGACCGGATTGAACCCGGAACTGGGAGCCGCCCTCGTGCTTGATGACGTAATCAACCGCTACCTTGCCTGTTACAATGCCCGTGATATCGACGGAATGCTCGATTGCGTGACGGAAGACGTGGTGTTCGAAAACATCTCCAATACGGGGCAGTCCATGCGTCTAGATGGCCGGGACATGATGCGGCAGGTCGCGGAATTGTCCGGCAATGCCTTCTCGTATCGCCGCCAGCGGCTGGTCAACATTGTGAGTGGAGGCGGCAAAGCTGCGGCCGAGATCGAATTTGAAGGCAAGGCCGCCGTAGACCTGCCCAATGGCATCAAGTCCGGCGAGACGGTAAAAGTACGCGGCGCGAGCTTTTTCGAGTTTCGCGGCAACCTGCTCTGCCGCATAGCGGATTACAGCTGATCTTCATGCAACAAGCCGCAGACTTCCTGGATGAATCGCTGGCCCTGTCCGAGTTGATCGCACCCCTGTCCGATACGGACTATCTGCAGGGAACCGCATTCAAGGGCTGGACCATCGACATGGTTCTCCGCCACCTGCATTTCTGGAACACTGCAGCCCTCCTGTCGGTAAAAGACGAGGCTGCATTTCGAGCCCTTGTATCCGGCCTGACAGACGCGCTGCGCGAAGGCGTACTTACAGATCATGAAGATGCGTATTTCGAGGGCCTGTCAGGCCGCGCCTTGCGGGAGGACTGGCTGGCCATGGCAGACCGCACTGCAGATGTCTTCGCTCTAACCGATCCATCGCAGCGCCTGCAATGGGTGGGCCCAAGCATGAGCGCGCGGTCTTCGATCACGGCGCGACTTATGGAAACCTGGGCGCATGGTCAGGAAGTCTATGACCAGCTAGGCGTCGTCCGTGAGAATAGCGACCGTATCCGCAATATCGTGGTGCTGGGCGTGAACACCTATGGGTGGACTTTTGCCAACCGGAAACTCCCGGCTCCAGGGCCAATGCCCTTCCTGTCCCTTACCGCGCCGTCCGGCGAAATCTGGACGTATGGCGAAGAACAAGATGATGAGCGTATTGCAGGCCGCGCAGAAGAATTCTGCCAAGTCGTAACGCAGGTACGCAACGTGGCGGACACAAGTCTTTCCGTATCCGGAAAGACTGCTCAATCCTGGATGGCACAAGCGCAGTGCTTTGCGGGCCCTCCGCAGCCGCCACCAGCGGTCGGGACACGGAAGACGCGCACGGCCTAGAGCGCTGCGATAATTGCATCCGTCATCTGGTGAGTCTTGAGCTCTCCCCCAAGATCTCGCGTACGGGCGCCATCTTCCAAAGCCTTGCCCACTGCTGCGAACAGCCTGTCGGCGATTTTTTCACGCCCCAGAGACCAGCGGAGGGCCATTTCGAGCGACAGAATGGCTGCACACGGATTTGCGATACCCTGTCCCGCAATGTCCGGCGCCGAACCGTGCACCGGCTCATAGAGGCCCGGCGTACCATCCGCCCCAAGGGACGCTGAGGGCAGCATTCCGATGGACCCGGTCAGCATGGCGGCTTCGTCAGAGAGAATATCCCCGAACAGATTACCGGCAAGAATCACATCGAACTGTTTCGGCGCTCGGACGAGCTCCATTGCACAAGCGTCCGCATACATGTGGCTGAGTTCGACGCCAGCGCCGAACTCGGCATGCGCCAATGTGACTTCCTGACGCCAGAACAGGCCGGTCTCCATGACGTTCGATTTTTCCACCGAACAGACACGGCCATCCCTGCCACGCGCGATTTCGAAAGCAACACGCGTAACACGTTCGACTTCCGGGTGCGTGTAGATCGACGTGTCATACCCCCGGCGCAGTCCGCCTTTCTCATCAATGCCGCGCGGCGTGCCGAAATAGACACCCCCTGTCAGCTCTCGGACGATCATGATGTCCAGGCCTTCGACCACTTCAGGCTTCAGGCTGGAGGCGCTGACCAATGCCGGGAAACAGAAAGCGGGCCGCAAGTTCGCAAAAACATCGAGGCCTTTGCGCAAAGCCAGCAGGCCAGCTTCCGGGCGCTTGTCGCGCGCCGTACCCGCCCATTTCGGCCCACCAACCGCGCCGAGCAGAACCGCATCCGATCGACGGGCCTGCTCCAGCGTATCCTCGTTCAACGGCGTCCCGTGGGCATCAAAGGATGCTCCGCCAACAAGCCCCTCTTCCAACAGGAGATCTGGAACCAGAACGTCCACCAAGCGCCGAACTTCGGCCACAACTTCTGGGCCAATCCCGTCTCCTGGCAATAACAGTAAGGTCTGTCTCACTTCCGCGCTCCACTCATGTTCAGACAAGTTTGTTTTGTGGCACCTAGTAGCCACCACAACACAACCGAGCAATACTGTCGCGTGTGGTCGGCGGCCGGGCCAGGTCGACCTGGGAAAGTTGAGCCACCCGAGAGTGGAAGGGCCTACATGCCGGGTTCGCGTGGTATGGGTGTGTAGCGGCTATCAATCTTGTCCTTGAATTCCTTGGCCTGTTCTTCGTTCCGCTCATCTATGTCGGCCCAGGTTGCCTTGTTGTTGCAAACCCGTTTTGGTAGCATCGAGCCGAACTCCTTGATGGAGCGGCACTCTCTTTCGGCGCCTTCCGCCAATGTCATTTCCTCAGACCCGGTTGAACTCGCGCAGCCCGCGAGAGAAACCATCAATCCAGCTGCAAGCACAGAACCCGCAAATTTCATCTTTATCTCCCAAAGTGTGCAATTCAGAACCGCGTCCACCACTAACGGTTGTAACCAGCGGGCGCAACGCCTTCTACGTCTCCACCAAACTAGAACGAAACCCGCTCGTGCGACTCTCAGGTCTCGGGGTCACGCTTTTCTTCGGTTGAGGCGCCCGCTTCGTCGGACGGCGAGGACTGAGCCTCTGGCAGGGTGACATTGACTTCAGGCTGCGTGCCGAATGGATCCGTATGACAGGCCGCGACAGACGCCAGCACCAATCCGCCCAGAATTGTCAGGCTCAATTTCTTCATAACCATCCTCTTCGCTTTCCGGGTCAGCTGGCCTTCTCGAGCCATGGCATGGAGACGCGTCGACGCGCTTCGAACGTGTCGATCTCGCTTGCGGCAGTCATTGAACTGCCAATCTCGTCTAGGCCTTCCATGAGGTTTGCCTTACGGCCCGCGTCCACCTCAAATGCATACACTTCGCCATCTGGTCCGGTGACGATCTGGGCCTCAAGATCCACAGTGAAGACATGGTTCGCCCCCCCCGCCTGATCGGCCAGCTTCTGGCAGACGTCGACTGGCAGGCGAACTGGCAAGATGCCATTCTTGTAGCAGTTGTTGTGGAAGATATCGGCGAAGCTCGGCGCGATCACACAAGTAATACCCTGATCCAACAGAGCCCAGGGCGCATGCTCACGCGACGAGCCACAGCCGAAGTTTTCGCCTGCAATCAGGATACTCGCCGTCGCGTATTCAGGCCGATTCAACACGAAATCGGGTCTGGGAGAGCCATCCGAGAGCGTTTTCAGATCATGAAACAGTCCTGTCGACAGACCGGTGCGTTCGGTCGTCTTCAGGAATTGCTTGGGAATGATCATGTCGGTGTCGACATTCGACATCGGCTTGCCCTTTTCGAGCAGCGGCGCAGCGGTTCCGGTGAGTTGGGTAAAGGCTTTCATGAGGCGTGTTCTACCTTGAAGAATGCGCGATGAACAGGGTCGGCACGCCCAATGTGCCGTCCCTTATAGTGAAAACGGTAGACCCCGGTTTGCGACCTGTCCGTTGCTCGGAAACATTGAAACCAGCCTCCGTGAGGCGTGCATGTGCCGCCGAAAGATCATCGACGGTCCATGTCAGGCCCCAGATACTGTCCGGCGCGCCAGGGTCATGGTCCTCCCCGAGGCGGTTGATGACCTCAAAGGTCAGCCCGCCCGTGCGGAAGAACAAAAAGCGCGTCATCCACTCTTCCCGCGTCCGGTCGAGCGCCAGATCCAACCCCAGCCGTGCCCCATAAAGCCCCAATGCCCGATCAGGGTTACGTGTGTTGATGACAATATGATCCAGCGATGTGACACAGCCAGACGGCGCGTCCGCCACGGGCAAGGCTTGTTCCGGCGAGATGATGAAAGTCTTCACGCCAGCAGTTTGCACGTCCGCGCACCGGAAGCGCGTCCATTTCCGGGTTTCGCCGTTGATTGCGTTTGTGCTGCTTCCATCACTGATCTCGCCCGGCATCAGGCCACGACGGGTCAGCTTGTGATGCGCGGCGGAAATATCTCCCGTTCCAAAGGCAAGGCTTTTCAGGCCGGGGCCTTCGTCGGAGATGATTTCCCGCAAACGGTCGGCCACCGCTCCCTTCCCGTCCGGGGCCATCAGTTCAAGACTGGTATTCTCCAATTGGAAAATTGCTGTTGCGGCGCCGTCGGCTGAGGCGTGCCAATCTGCCGGCCGCCCGAGCAGTTGCTCATAGACGGCCGTCGCGGAGTTGATCTCCGGACAGACCAGAACGAAATGGTCGAGACCCGTAATCATACTGATTTAGAGACCCTCAAACAGGGCTGTCGATACATACCGTTCGGCGAAGCTCGGCAGGATGACGACGAGGGTCTTGTCGGCCATGTCGTCACGCGCGCCAACCTTGGCCGCCGCAGCCGCTGCCGCGCCGGAGGAGATACCGCCGGGTATGCCTTCGAGCCGCGCGAGTTTGCGGGCCGTGGCAAAAGATTCCTCATTCGACACTTTCACGACTTCATCAATCAGGCCCGTGTCCGCGTTGCCGGGGATAAAGCCTGCGCCGATGCCCTGGATCATGTGCGGACCGGGCTCACCCCCGGAGAGGACCGGGCTGCCCTCCGGTTCGATCGCCATCATTTTCAGGCCCGGCTTGCGGGCCTTCAATACGCGGCCTGTACCCGTAAAGGTCCCACCAGTGCCTATGCCAGACAGGACAGCGTCGACCGCACCGTCTGTGTCCGCCCAGATTTCTTCTGCTGTGGTCAGCTCATGGATGGCCGGATTGGCGGGATTGTCGAACTGGCTTGGCATCACCGCGCCGGGCGTCGCCTCCAGGATTTCCTTCGCCTTCGCGATAGCACCGCCCATGCCCTTCTCTTTTGGCGTCAGGACCAGTTCTGCGCCCAGATAAGCCAGCATCTTGCGACGCTCGATCGACATGGATTCCGGCATGGCCGCCGCAAAGGCCAGGCCGATGCCGGTATTGCCTGAGGTCGGCTCAACCAAAACGCCGCCGGGCTTCAGCTTGCCATCGGCTTCCAGCTGCAACACCATGTTCAGGCCGATCCGGTCTTTCACGCTGGCGAGTGGATTGAAGAATTCGCATTTGAACAGCAGGTTCGCCTTGATGCCTTCGGCCTCGGCGAACTTCGGCGCAGCAACCAGCGGCGTCGATCCGACCGTTTCGAGGATAGACGCGTAGGTACGACCGCGCGGGCCATCCAGCGAAACGTTTCCGGGCAGGCTGACAGTATTGCTCATGGGTCCACTCCATTTGTTGCAGGGCAAGGTTGGCCGGACTATCTGCCCTCCCTGCTCCAGACGCAACTGAAGGATCGATTTAGCCGATCACGCCCTGGATCGCAGCGCGCGCTGCGAGGGTAGGGCTCATCAGATGGGTGCGGCCGTCGCGGCCCTGACGGCCTTCGAAGTTCCGGTTGGAGGTGGACGCGCACCGCTCGCCCGGCGCCAGCGTGTCGGGATTCATGCCGAGACACATGGAACAGCCCGGCTCGCGCCATTCAAACCCGGCCTCCAGAAACACTTGGTCTAGCCCTTCTGATTCCGCTTGCGCACGCACAAGGCCGGAGCCTGGCACGACCATGGCGCGAACGCCTTCAGCGACCGTGTGGCCCTTGGCGACTTCAGCGGCGGCGCGAAGATCTTCGATCCGGCTGTTCGTGCACGAGCCGATGAAGACGCGCTGCACCGGTGTGCCCTTAATCGGTGTACCACCTTCAAGGCCCATATAGGCCAGTGCGCGCTCACACGCACCTGCCTTGATTGGATCACTGAAATCTTCCGGCTTCGGAATAATACCCGACAACGGAATCGCCTGTTCCGGGCTCGTACCCCAGGTCAATGTCGGCTCGACCGCTTCGCCCTTGATGTGGACGACTTCATCAAATACGGCATCCTCATCGGAATAGAGCGTCGTCCAAAAAGATTTCGCGACATCCCATGCGCCACCCTTGGGCGCGGCCGGGCGGCCCTTGATGTATTCGAACGTCGTCTCGTCTGGAGCCACCAGACCCGCACGGGCACCGCCCTCAATGGCGAGATTGCACAGCGTCATGCGCCCTTCCATGGAGAGGCTCCGAACTGCGTCACCGCGATACTCCATGACGTATCCCGTGCCACCGGCCGTACCGATGACGGAAATTATGTGAAGGGCGAGATCCTTGGCGGTCACGCCTTCTTTCAAGCTGCCAGATACTTCGATTGCCATATTCTTGGATTTCTGCGCACGCAAGGTCTGCGTGGCGAGCACATGCTCAACTTCCGATGTGCCGATACCATGCGCCAGCGCGCCGAACGCGCCATGCGTGGACGTGTGGCTATCACCGCAGACAATCGTCATGCCGGGCTGGGTGCGCCCCTGCTCCGGCCCCACGACATGGACGATGCCATTGCGGATGTCGCCCATCGGGAAGTACTCGATATCGTGCTCGGCCACATTGCGGGTCAGCGTTTCCAGCTGGTTGCGCGCATCGGGGTCTGTCACGCCAGCAAGGCCGGCGGCCTGGTTCTCGGTCGGCGTGTTGTGGTCAGCGACGGCCAGGGTCAGGTCCCGGCGGCGCACGCCGCGTCCGGCCGCTTTCAGTCCGGCAAAAGCCTGGGGCGTCGTCACTTCGTGAATCAGGTGGAGATCGATATAAAGCAGGCTTTCACCGCCCTCATCGGTGTGCACCACATGTGCGTCCCAGATCTTGTCGTAAAGTGTCTTGCCAGCCATGGGGCCTCTTCCTGTCATATCGCGGCGCACCATAGCGGCGCGCGCCCGGCTGGAAAGGGGTCAATTGGCGATTGGCGACTCTTGATCACAGGGCGGAGACAGGCGCACGGCCAGCGCCTTCAGCTCGTCCATCTCGAAATCGCCGGAAACGAGTATTTCACCGCCTGTGATCCGTTCCAGCACTCTGGGAGACATGATGGTTTCCTCGTCCACCCGCAAGGGGAGGACTTCACCCATATTGGCCACCGTGAGGGCTTCCAGCTTGGATGCGCCGGACTCGTCCATACGGATGGAAAGCGCCGGTCGACCCGCCGAATCCGTCACGGCCGAAGCCTGAACCTGATAGGGTGCAAAGCGGGTATCACCGATGAAGAGAATACCCTGCGCTATGTCAGGCGGGCGGCAAGCCGGCATTGTGAGGCGCAGCGTGTCGTCGGCGGGTTCGCAGGCAGCAAGCAATGAAACGGCGAAGAGTGTGAGACAGAGGCGTTTCATGCGTCCGAACGTGCCACAGAAATACCAGCCCCAAAAGTGAAAACGCCCCAACCAAGAGGCGGGGCGTTTCTTCAATTCCTGACTAAAGTGTCGGGACGTCTATTCTTCAGCAGCGCCTTCGTCAGCGGAGGCAGCAGCAGCTGCAGCCTCTTCAGCGGCTTTCGCCTTGGCAGCCTCTTCGCGAGCCTTGGCAGCAGCTTCCTTGCGGGCGGCTTTCTCTGCATCTTTCTGGCGGCGGCGCTCGGTTTTCGACACGGCAATTTCGACCGTTTCGATGCCGTGGCCGGTGGTACGCTCAGCGATACGGGCAGACTTACCGCGACGATCGCGCAGATAGTAGAGTTTCGCACGGCGCACGCGACCCTTGCGCTTCACTTCGATGCTCTCGATCATCGGGGAAGCCAGCGGGAAAACGCGCTCGACGCCTTCACCAAAGGAAATCTTGCGAACCGTGAAGCTCTCATTGATGCCACCGCCTGCGCGGGCAATACAGACGCCTTCAAAGCGCTGGACGCGCTCACGGTCGCCTTCCGTGATGCGGACGTTCACGGCCAGCGTGTCACCCGGTGAAAAATCCGGGATGTTCTTGTCGCCGACAACGCGGGAAAACTCTTCCGCTTCGAGCTGTTCAATCATGTTCATCGCCTGTCTCCGGCGGTTGTAATTCGTTGGTATCTGAGTAAGCGGCGTATAAATCGGGGCGGCGGTCAATTGTCAACGACTTTGCGCTGTTAAACCGCCATTCTTGTATGCGTTTATGATCCCCCGACAGCAGAACCTCCGGAGTCGGGTGGCCTTCCCACTCCCGGGGCAGCGTATACTGGTCGTGTTCCAGCAATCCGGTCTCGAAAGATTCCTCTTCAAGGGAGGCCTGGTTCCCCGCAACTCCGGGCAACAAACGCACAACCGCCTCGGTCATCGCCATGGCTGCGACCTCACCCCCAGCCAGCACAAAATCCCCGATGGAAACCTCGCGCAGGCCGCGCGCGCGGATCACCCGCTCGTCCAGCCCCTCGAACCGGCCACACATCATCACCATGCCCGGGCCGCCTGCCAGGTCCCGCGCCAGTTTCTGTGAAAACGGCTCTCCGCGCGGCGACAGATAGATCAGCGGCTTGCCGTCTGTGTCGATACTGTCCAGCGCCGCAGCCGTCACATCCGGTCGCAACACCATGCCTGCGCCGCCCCCCGCCGGCGGGGCGTCGACATTCTGATGCTTTCCGAGGCCGAAATCGCGCAGCTGGACGGTTTCATAGTCCCAGATGCCTTCGCGACGCGCGCGCTCCAGGATGGAGACGCCGAGTGGGCCGGGAAACGCTTCGGGAAACAGGGTGATGAAACTTGCCTTGAACATGCGCCGAGCCTTTAGCCTACCGCGTGCGCTCCGTCACGTCTCGCCAGGCCGTTACCCAAATGGCTGGCCGTCTTCCTGCCCCCCAAGAGAAGAACGCCAAACGACAGCGGTCGACAAAAGTTGACGCATGTGTCATTTTTTTCTGGGAGGAATAAAATGACAAAAGCACTGCCGGGTCTCACACCCGAAGAAATTGGCCGTGTCCGCAAGCCTCTGGAACAAGCCTATACCCTGCCCCCAGCCGCCTATCTCGACGAGGATCTGTACGCGCGCGAAACCGACCAGATCCTGCGCAAGAGCTGGCTGCCGCTGGCACGCATCGACCAGATAGCCACGCCGGGCGATTTCGTTTCGCTGGACCTGTTCGGCCAACCGGTCATGGTGGTTCACGGACATGATGGCGAAGTCCGTGTCATGTCGCGCACATGCCTGCACCGCGCAGCCCTGCTGGCAGACGGAAACGGCAATCGCAAGCTATTCACATGCCCCTACCACGCCTGGAGCTATGACACGTCGGGCCAGCTTGTCCGGGCGCCCCTGATGGATGGTGCAGAACAGTTTGCTGAATCCAATTGCCGGCTGCCCCAGCTCCGCATGGAAATCTGGGAGGGCTTTGTCCTCGCCAATTTCGACCCCGACGCAGCGCCCTTCGCCCCGCCGGTCGAGACGTTCCGCAAGTATTTCGAGAAATTCCGCCTCGCCGACGTGAAGGTCGTTCACACGCTGGAATTCGACAGCGACTGGAACTGGAAAGTGCTGGTGGAGAATTTCATGGAAGCTTACCACCACATCGCCACGCATTCCGAGACGTTTGAGCCCGCCTATCATGCCCGCGACTCCCACGTGCCGGACAATGATGGCCCGTGGTCCATCCTGCACATGCCGGCGGCCCATGAGGAACTGCCGCCCGGCCTGCCGCCACTCGAAGGTCTTGAAGACTGGCAGGCGCGCGACCTGTTCGCGACCGCCATCTTTCCGCACTTCCTGCTGGGCATTCAGGGCAGTGTCGTCACCTGGTACCAGGTCTTTCCGCAAGGTGCTGGCAAGCTGCACCTGAAGATCCATATTTGCGTTCCAGCCGCTTTCAGCGAGATGGAAGGCTTTGACGAGATTGCGGAAGGCATGGCCCTGATGGTCTCGGCGATCCATCACGAGGATATCGGCGCGAATGATCTTGTCTGGCAGGGCCTCAACGCGCCGATGACACGGCAAGGCCGCCTCTCTCCACTTGAGAAGGCCATCTGGCAGTACAATCAATGGTGGCTCGACAAGATGGAAGCGCCCTAGGCGGCCCCATCCCAGTCCGGCCAGTCGCGGAACAGGCCGAACTTGATGTTGGTGACCATGGCATTCGCGCTGAAGTGCAGCGTATCGGTCTCACCGGACCGCGCGGCCGCAGCGCGAAAAGCGGTGTCGAGCTGGGCGAGGTCGCGCGTCTCGATCATGATGTGGAACTCGCGCACATCGTCCGGCCGCAGGCCCAGCTTGCAGCGCATCATGCGCCAGGACTCGATGCGGCCATCGGATTTCATGTGATCCAGAAAGGCAGGCAATGCTTTGGCAAAGGCCCGCTCATCTGTTCCAGGCTTCAGATCAAACCAGATATGATAGATATCCATGCTGCACTCCCCTGCTAGCTCGCCTTGTCCATCTATCGCGAAGCGATGACAATTGGCATAAGGCCCTTTAGACGAGGCAGCCGGGAGAATTGTGACATGGGTATCATCGCGACAGTCGCAGCCTTTATCGGCCGTAAGCCACACACGGCCCCGAAGCGAGAACTGCCGGAGGTCTACAAATCCATGAGCGCCGCCGAATTGAAGGACCGCGCCATGGCCGGCGATATCCAGGCCGAAACCGCGCTGCGCCAGCGCGCAGCTTCAGCAGGTAAATGACACTGGACCGCCCCCGCGCCAACCTCTACTCCAAACCTATGCCCCAAAGCCCAGCCCTCTCCGTCCTGATCCCGTTCTTCAACGAAGCAGGAAATGTGCACCCCGTGATCGACGAGGTCCATGAGCAGCTGGCCGGCATCAGTTTTGAGATTGTCTGCGTCAATGATTGCTCGTCCGATGCGACAGAGCAGGAACTCGCCGAAGCAAAGGCGAAACATCCCGAGACCGTGGTCGTGTTCAACCATGTCGCGCGCAAGGGAAAATCCGCCGCGCTATTCACGGGGCTCAAATCCGTGCGCGGCCAGTGGGTACAATTGCTTGATGGGGACGGGCAGAACGATCCCGCTGATACGGCCCGTCTCTGGAAAGAGATCATTTTGCCGGGCGCATCCCCCAGCCTCGGCATCATTGCAGGCAAGCGCAACAGCCGGAATGATTCCGGATTCAAATGGGTGCAGTCCCGCGTCGCCAATGGGGTACGCCGCTTCGTGCTTCAGGACGATGCAACGGATACCGGATGCGGATGGAAACTGATCCGGACCGAAGCTTTTCGCGATCTGCCCTTCTTTGCCTCGATGCACCGCTTCTTGCCCGCCCTGATCAAGCGCGCAGGCTGGGATGTGCGCGAGGAGCGCGTGAATGATCGCAAGCGTCTGGCTGGAGAGTCGAAATACGGATTCCTCGGTAGGCTTGGCGCGGGCATCTTCGACCTGATCGGCATGTTCTGGCTGATCCGCCGGGGTGGCTACGGCATCGCGCGCGAATGGCATGATCCGCGCGCGAACTGAGCCGCAGCACCGCTAGTCCTTGTGAACTTCACCACCCCGATTGCGCAAGGCTTTCGGCATATTGTTTGACCGTTGCTGTTGCGGACGAGGCGTGGCCCGTTGTTGGGGCTTTGCCCGAGCCGGCTGGCGCTGAGCCTGTGGCCGAGCTTGCCGTTGCGGCTGTGCCTGTTTGCGCGCTTGTGGGGCAGGACGGACTTGCGGGCGCGCCGGTTGCCTCACCTGCTGTCTGGTCTGCTGTTGGGGACGGACCGTCTTTTGCTGGCGCGTCTGGGTTTGAGGGCGCTGCTGAGCCTCACGGCGTTGCGTTTGAGTGTTCCTCAGGGCCTTGGGCCGCGAAGTATTCATGTCCACTTTTTGCCTGGGCCGCGGTGTGGCTGTGGGCCTGCGCTCGGTTTGCACGCGGTTGCGCTGTGTTGCCGCCGGTTGCACCTGGCGCGTCTGCGGTCTCTGGGTGGTCGAACGGTTGGGCTGAATGGTCCGCACATTAGGACGCGGACGGTCTTCAGAGCCAATATTGGCGCGTTGCGGGCGACCTGGCAGAGCGTGTGGGCGACGTTGCTGAGTCACGTCCCGCGCCTTCGGCCCGCCGGCAAGCGGGTTTGCCGCTGTCGGCGCAACTGTCTGCACATTTCCATTTCGTCCGCCGCCACGATTGCCATTCCGGCCATCATCCCGGCGACCGCGGTCTGCGTGACCCCCATCATTTCGGCCACCGCGATCTCCGCGTTGACCATCTCCCCGGCCGCCGCGCGGGCTGTCACCCACCGGCCGAATGGACGAGATGTTGTCGTTCAGACGAATACCATTCAGCCGGTCCGTCGAGGCATCGACGATCTGACAGCGCCCTTTATAGTTCGCATGCTCGCAAACTTCCCATTTCCCGGAACGGATTTGCAGCGACGATATATTGTCATTGAAGCGATAGCGACTGAGGTCGGAAACGCCCTTGTTGAGGCCAAGCGAGGCACCGCGTTCATAGGAATCCGTGTAGAGCGTCACCGCGCCATTGCGCGCGCCATAATGCCCTTTCAGCGGGCGCTGTTGCTTGCGGTAATGACGCCCATAGTGCGGATTCGCGCCATGACGCGTCCAGCCGAAGCCATAGGGGCCGTGGCCGAGACGCGGACTGTAATAACCGTGGGATCGATAGCTCGGCGAATAGCCATAATGGTAGACGCTGACACTCGTGCTGGAGCTATAGCCGTGTGAGTAATTGTCGTACCCGTAACGGGCATTGTCAGCGTAGCGGATATAGCCCGACTGATCGCGGGTAAACATCAACCCGTGCTCGGCTTCGGTATACTCGTAAATCGGGCGCACCGACGTTAGCTCTCGATCAAGGCCGTACCAGTCGAGGTCCTGGACATCGCCACGGATGAAGACACAGCGGCCGGTGAAATCGCTATGCTCGCACAGCTCCCAGGCGCCGGACAGGACCGCAACGGATTGCGCGCGATCATTGAAATAATAGTCGTTCAGGGAATAGACGGAATCGAAGACTTCCCGCACTTCCCCGCGAAAATCCTCGCCGCTGAACAACATCAGGCCCGCCGGTTGTTCATTGCCTTCATACTGCGCGGCTGCAGCGCCCACTACAGTTAGCGGAAGGGCAAGAGCAGCGCCGAAGCGGATTAATCTGGCAAACATGGGCAGTTACCTCATTCTTAACCTACCCTTTATGACAGGTGGCGTCTGAACAAGCGGCAACATGGGTCAATCAGTGGGTTCAGCCTCATCCCCGGGCGCCGTCCATTCGGCGAGATCCGGAATGATGATGCGGGATGTGGCAAGGTCCACGGTCGGCACATCGGCCAGCGTGAAGGGCACGAGAACCGTATCGCCCCGGTCCGCCAAACGGATTTCGAGCAAATCATCTGCGCCGAAATTCTGCACGGCTTTCACGGTGCCCGCAGGCTCATTCCCGCCCGCGAACACCTGAAGACCGACAAGGTCCTCGATGTAGAACTCGTCGTCATCTGTTTCCGGAAGTTTCGCGCGCGGGACATGCAATAGCGTGCCACGCATCGCGTCCCATTCTTCTTTTTGCTTCTGTTCCTTGGGGCGAACGATGAAATGGTCCTTGCCGGGCCGGGCCGATTGCGGCGTCAGCACGGGCCTCCCGGCTTCATCAGTCAGCGCACCATAGGTGAACACATCATCCGGGTCGGCAGTGAAGCTTTTCACTCGCACATCACCGCGTACGCCGTGGGCGCCCTTGATGACGCCCACAACAATAAGTTTCTCAGTATTCGATTTGCCGTTCATGCCGCTTCTCTAGCGGCCGATTGGCGAAGCGCAAGCGGGCAAGCGCCGTATCAGCGCCAGCCGTCATAGGCTCGGATGGAGGAAATATTGTCATTCATGCGGATTGGCTTCAGATCGCCCGCGCCGCCCTGCAATACTTCGCACCGCCCCCGATAGTTCGCATGCTCGCAGACCAGCCAACTGCCGCCCGTCACGAGGAAGGAGCTTGCGCGGTCATTGAAACGATACTGACCGAGATCCGGCACATCGTGGCTGATTTCGATGGCCTGCCCGCGCTGGGCAGAATCCTGGAACAGAACAAGGTCACCATACCCTCCTCCGCGACGGCCTTTCCCCGGCCGGTCGCGATAGGCGACGGGACGAAGGGAGGAAACATTGTCATTGAGGCGATATGCGTTCAATCGACCTGTGCTCGCATCGACGATTTCGCACCGGCCTCTGAAATTCGCGTCCGTACACAGCTCCCATGCACCAGCGCGAATGGTAATAGACGAGGCCCGGTCATTGAAGTGCAGGCGGGCGAGGTCCGGCTCGGCGCCCTGAATGCGAAGGCCTTCGCCGGAAAACCCGGAATCGGCGTGAAGCACCGCGCCATTCCCGCCGCCACGATATGACGTATCGTAGTAGCGACCCCGGTCTGCGCTGGCAGGAAGGGCGAGCGCCGCAATTCCAAGCGCTGCAATGGGCAGAATTCTGAAAAGTTCGGCCTTGGACATCTGGGATCTCCTCTCGTGTCGCGCTCTTTCTAGAGAAAGCGACCTGAACGGCGATTTGGTTCCCTGTTGCCCGGCATTCAGCCTCAGGCCTTGCGTTCACGAAAAAGGCCGGCACCCCGAAGGGCACCGGCCATATCCCGAGACTGGCAAGCCAGTCTTATTCCGAAGTAGCTTCCTCAGCGGGCGCTTCTTCAGCGGCCGGAGCTTCTTCTTCAGCTGGAGCCGCAGCAGCTTCAGCCGCCGCTTTTGCCTTTTCGGCTTTCTCTTCAGCGCGTTCCTGAGCTTTCTTGCCTGGCTCGCCCTTGTTCGGGTTGTTGCCATGCGCCCATTCTACGAGCGGCTTGCCGTCCAGTTCGATCTTGGACAGGAAGCGTGCCACGCGTTCGGTCGGCTGGGCACCCTTGCGGAGCCATTCGGACGCTTTCTCGGCGTCGATCTGGACGCGGAATTCCGAATCTTTCGGGAGGCGTGGATCGTAGGAACCGATTTTCTCGACGAAACGACCGTCGCGTGGTGCGCGGGCATCCGCGATGACCACGGAATAGAAAGGGCGTTTCTTGGACCCGCCACGGGCGAGTCGAATCTTGAGGGCCATATGTGTATCTCCTGTAAGTCTGGCGTCTCGGGGTGGTAACTCAGTCGTCGGTCTCAAGACCGCGAATGTGCTCATGATGGCGGATGACTTCCGCCACGATGAAATTCAGTAGTTTCTCGGCGAAGGCGGGATCGAGCCCGCTTTCCTGTGCCAGCTGGCGCAGGCGTTCGATCTGTCTGGCCTCGCGGTCCTTGTCCGCAGGCGGCATATTATGCACCGCTTTCAGCTTGCCGACTTCCTGCGTCGCCTTGAAGCGCTCAGCCAGGGTGTGGATGATGATCGCATCCAGATTGTCGATGCTGGATCGCAACTTGGTCAGTTGCAGCAGGGCGAAGGCATCGCTTTGCTCATTGGTCATTTCTTTTTCCCTCCGCCGAGGCCGGGAAGGCCGCCCATGCCCGGTGGCAGTCCGCCGCCACCAAGACCGGGCAGGCCGCCTGCGCCGCCGCCCATCTTGGCAAGGTCGCCCGGCGAGATGCCTGCGGCCTGGGCCATGTTCATCATGTTCTTCATGCCGCCCTTCTGGCGCATCTTCTTCATCATGCCGGCCATCTGCTGGTGCATCTTCAGCACCTTGTTGACCTCTTGCACGGTCACGCCAGCGCCAGCGGCAATCCGCTTGCGGCGAGACGCATTCAGGATGGCCGGTTTGCGGCGTTCCTTGCGCGTCATCGACAGGATGATCGCTTCCTGGCGCTTCAGCACATTGTCGTCGAGATTGGCCGAATCCATCGCGGCCTTTGCCTTGCGCGCGCCGGGCAACATGCCCATCAGGCCGCCAAGACCGCCCATGCGCTGCATCTGACGGAACTGGTCGGCCATGTCTTCAAGGTCGAATTCGCCCTTGCGGAGTTTCTCCGCCATGCGCTCGGCCTTTTCGGCGTCCATCTGCTCGGCGGCCTTTTCGACCAGCGAGACAATGTCGCCCTGTCCGAGAATCCGGCCAGCCACCCGCTTGGCATCGAAGGCATCAAGGCCGTCGAGCTTTTCGCCGACGCCCATGAACTTGATCGGCAGACTCGTAACGGCGCGCATGGAAAGCGCCGCGCCGCCGCGGCCATCGCCATCCATCCGTGTCAGGACAAGGCCGGTCAGCGGCAGGCGAGCGTGGAAGCGGCTGGCGGTTTCGACGGCGTCCTGGCCCGTCAGGGCATCAGCCACGAGCAGCGTTTCAGACGGGTTCGCGATCTGCGCGATCTCCGCCACTTCATTCATCATCTGCTCGTCGATCGTCGTGCGACCGGCCGTATCGAGGATGAGGACGTCATAGCCGCTGATCTTCGCGGCGTTCAGGGCGCGACGGGCAATATCAGCCGGCAACTGGCCCTGAATGATCGGCAGGGCGCTGACATTTTCGTTGCACTGATCGGCAAGGATGGCGAGCTGTTCCATCGCGGCCGGACGACGCGTATCGAGCGAGGCCAGCAGGACGCGCTTGCGGTCTTTCTCCGACAAACGCTTGGCAAGTTTTCCGGTCGTCGTCGTTTTACCTGAGCCTTGCAGACCGGCCATCATGATAATGGCCGGCGGGCTGTCGATGCGCAGGCTGGTATCGGCCTCTTCACCGCCAAGCATTTCCACAAGACCGTCATAGACAATCTTGATGACTTGCTGACCGGGTTTGACCGAACGAATGACTTCCTCACCCACTGCGCGGGCGCGCACGCTGTCGATGAATTCCTTCACGACAGGCAGGGCGACGTCCGCCTCAAGCAAGGCGACCCGAATCTCGCGCAGGGCCGCGTTCACGTCCTTTTCGGACAGTGCACCGCGACCGGTCAGGCCGTCGAAAATTCCTCCAAGGCGTTCGCTCAGCGTGTCGAACATCTTTGTCGCTCCTTTGCCGTTTGCCAGATGTGTCTGACATAGGCGATCAAACCCATTGCACAAAGCAGAAGAGCCCCGCTGAGCGACACTTCGCCGGGCGGGGGGCCTCGCTGACCTCATGGATCAGTCAAAGCGCGCTTTTCAAATTTGCGCAGATGTTGGCGCGCCTAAAGCATGCGGGAGCCGCGGCGTCAAGCGAGCTGAAGCGCGCGCACCCGGTCTCGCAACACGGCAATCGCCGCCTTGATCTCGTCCCCGACCAGGCTGAGGACAACCATATTGGCCCATGTGCCCCCGGCCGTACGCATATAGTTCCGGATCAAGCCCTCGCGCTGGGCGCCCATTTTGCTGAAGGCACGAATGGCGCGCTCATTCTGTTCCGGTACGAAATACGAAATTCGCCGGAAACGCGCCTCATGGGCGCGAGTCAGAAGCGCCAGTTGGGTTGCGGGCACAATGGCTGTGCCGCGATACTTCTCTGGATGCCAGACAAAGCCGATTTCGAGCCGGCGATGCGTGCGCGACACCCGCTCGAATGCGGCAAGACCCGCGAACTCACCTGTCGCCTTATCGACCACATAGAAAGGATGGAAGGCGTCCGTCCCTTTCATGTCCAGACTATGGTCCATATACGCTTCGAGGCTGGTGCCAGTGGGCATTACGGGCATCCACTGCCACATGGATTCAGCCACCGGAGTCGCCAGCACGACCTCTTTATGGTCCGCCGTGAGCGTATCCAGACGAACAACGTCATTTTCCGGGGGCGGCTCCGCAAGGTTCATGATTTAGATCATTAGGCCGGAGACTGATCGAGGCAAGAAAAACCGAAGTCAGGAGTTCCAGTTCTATTTTCAGACCCGTTAAAAGTTCCTATTTGGAACCTTCTTGTCAATTTGTCCGGCCTAGCCGCTTGGTCAGGTAGGTGAATTCCAGAGCAGACCGCTTGGCGCGCTCCTTCTGGTTCGCCGCTGCCGAATGCCCGCCATCAATGTTCTCATAATAGTAGAATGGCAGGCCCGCCGCCTCGAACTTCGCGGCCATCTTGCGCGCGTGACCGGGATGGACGCGGTCATCCTTGGTCGAGGTAACGAAGAAGGGCACCGGATAGTCCTTCGTGGCATCAAAGTTCTGGTAGGGCGAAATCGTCTCGAGAAAGGCACGTTCGTCCGGCACTTCTGGCGATCCGTATTCGTCTACCCACGAGGCACCTGCCAGCAATAAGTGGTAGCGCATCATGTCGAGCAGCGGCACTTGCACGACGACCGCGTTCCAGAGGTCTGGCCGCTGGTTCAGCATGACGCCCATGAGCAGGCCACCATTTGAGCCACCCATGATGCCGAGATGCTCCGGTGATGTAACGCCTCGTGCAATCAGATCCTCACCGACCGAAATGAAGTCATCATAGATGCGCTGGCGATTCTGCTTCAGGCCCGCCTGATGCCATTCGGGGCCGAACTCGCCCCCGCCGCGGATGTTCGCCAACACATAAGCACCCCCTTGTTCCAGCCACAGACGACCTGTGACAGCGCTGTAGGACGGATTCAGCGAGACCTGGAACCCGCCATACCCGTATAGAAGCGTCGGCGTGGAACCGTCGAGCGGCAGATCTGCTTTGCTTACGAGGAAATAAGGCACGCGCGTGCCGTCCTTCGACGTCGCAAAATGCTGCGTGACACTCAGGCCTGTTGCATCAAATTTCGGCGGCAGACTCTTGAGGGTTTTTACGTCCCCCGTCGAGGCACTGTAGGAGAGCAGCGAATCTGGCGTCAGGAAATCCTCATAGTTGATGAAGACCGTATCCTCTTCATCGCTGGCAAATGCGACGCTGGCCTGGCCCGTGCCGGGAAGGGAAATGGGTTCCAGCATCCAGCCGGCATCGCTCGCGGCGGCGCGCATGACCTTGCCAACCGCCGTATCACTTACCCCCAGAAGCAGGGCGCCCTTTGCAGTGGACACGCCTTTCAAGGCCTGCGTTTCGCTCGGGTGAAACACAAGTGAAACCGGCGGCAATGCGCGGGTCTCCATGAAGGTCTCCACATCGAAGGCGACGAGATCACCAGATTTGAACGTCGTCTCCTGACCCGCCGGAGTCCAATCCTGCTTCAACGAAACAAGCAATCGGCCTTCATGGATTCCTTCTGGTGAGGACTTTGGCGGGATGGGCCACTGTACCGGCTCGCCCTCTCCATCGGGGAACCACCAATAGCGCGTCGTGAAGAAAGTGTCGGCCTGAGCCGCGCCCTGCAGAATGCGCCCATCCTCAAGCTCCAGCGTCATTGGCCAGACGCCGACATCATCCACCTCGCCGCGGATCACCTCTTCGGCGGCGTCCAGTGGCGTACCGCGGTCCCAGCGTTTCACAATGAAAGGATAGCCGGACGCGGTCAGTGTTTCCTCGCCCCAATCGGTTGCGATCAACAAAGTGTCAGGGCTGGCCCAGGCACCGCCCTGCTTGGCCTCTGGCGTGACGAAGCCGTCATCAACGAATTGCTTGGTCGCAAGATCGAATTCGCGGCGGACAATCGCGTCCTTGCCGCCATTCGACAGGGAGATCATGCATTTGTAGCCAATATCGCTGCCCTTGGGCCGGAAACAGTCTGCGCCCTTGTAGACCCAGTTCTTGCCTTCTTCTTCCGCAAGCTTGTCGAAATCGAGAATGGTTTCCCACTTCGGCGTGTCACTGGCATAGCTTTCCAGCGTTGTCCGACGCCACAGACCGCGCACATGCGTTTCGTCCTGCCAGAAATTGTAGACCATCCCGTCACGAATTGATCCGTAGGGAATACGCTCTGCCGAGGTCAGCGCCTCCATCGCGGCCGCTTCATATCCCGCATAATCAGGATCTGCCTTCAGCACTTTCAGCGAGCGGTCATTCTGATTGCGCACCCAGTCAAGCGCTGCCTCACCTTCAACTTCTTCCAGCCAGAGATAGGGGTCCTCTTCGGGTGCCTCGGATGCACGGGACGGAGAAAGTGTGTCTGCCAAGGAAGTCTCCAATAGTGTTTGTGTTCCACAGGCCACGAGCGCCAAAAGGCTGAGCGGAGCGAAAAATTTGCGCATGGTATCTCTTACGTAGAAAAAGTCGTGTCGGGCATCCGGCTGCCCGTCTCAGAAAAAAGTCGGGCTTCCCCAGATTTAGGGGCCCAGCTTTCCCTGCCAAGCGCGGCACTCTGTCATGCGAACGGCTTATTCAATGCGCTCGAAGGTGACACTTTCGACCAGAAGGGCTCGTGACTTTTCAGGCACCACCGGGCGTATGGCAAAATAGTCAAAACCCTGGTCGCCAACATGTTCGGGAACGACATATTCGAAACTGAAATCCTCAAAATCCGAGACGAGGTCGAAAACCTGCCAACCGGAATCGCCTTCCCGCCCCACGGAATAGTTCACCTTGGCCTGCATGGCGCCGCGCTGATCTGCAGGACGCATGCGGACGGTGCAGCGAACGCGATGCCCCGAGAACTGTACTTCAAGATCGCTGGCGAGGCGGAAATGCGGGCCGTCCTCGGGCTCCGGCCCCAGCAAGCCGGCCTGGGCTCCGATATAGAGCAAATAGTCACCGCCCCGATTGCGCACGAGTTCGGTCGTGGCGTCGCCGCCGGCAAGAATCTTGTTCAGAAATTGCCCGCTGACCGTGACACGATCATAATTGGTACCATCGCCCGTTATGGGGCCATCCGGCAAGCGACCGATAGCGGGCCAGATGGCCAGTACAACCATGCCGACCACCAGCAGGAGGGCCAGAGGGAAGAAGATCCGGTCTTTCATGAACGATGAGCTCTTTCACAGTTCGGCGGTGGCACCCGCTAGCCAAGGACTGGCACTCCTGTTAGCAGGAAGCCACGCGGTTTGGCGAGCCGTAGACGCTGCCATGCATGCAATTAACGGGGGCGAGTTCCATGTCGAAAGCGGCATTGAAGCGGCGAGCCAAGGAAGCTCGCCACTGGCTTTTTGAAGCGTGCTTCCCTCTTTGGAGTGAGCGCGGAGTCGGCGAGTCTGGCCTGTTTCGAGAAACACTGTCTCTCGATCACGCGCCGATCCAGGACGAGATCACACGCATTCGCGTGCAAGCCCGGCAAACCTATGTCTTCGCACAGGCCGCCCTGCTCGGCTGGAAACCGGACATATCACAGGATCTGGTTCACCAAGGTGTGCGCACCCTCAGCGGTACGGCTCGGCGGGAAGATGGCCTTGTGGGTCGCACGCTCAACGCAGATAGCCACGAATATGTCGACGATACGCCCGACACGTATGATCTCGCCTTCACGCTCTACGCGCTCGCCGTGGCCAGTGAAGCTCTGGACGACGGAAGCGGCGCGATCGCTTCGGCAAGGGCGCTGCTGGATGCGCTGGACGGGCGGATGAAAGACCGGATCAATGGCGGCTATGCCGAAAGCTTGCCGCCGCCATCCCAGCGCAGCCAAAATCCGCATATGCATTTGCTGGAAGCGTGCATGGCCCTGCACCGGGCCGACCCTGAAGGGGACCATCTCACCCGCGCCAGCGAACTCATCTCCCTGTTTCAGGCAAAATTCACCGCAGGCCCAGGCGGCCTGCTGGGAGAATTTTTTGCCCCGGACTGGGCAGAAGGCGCAGGCGATGCCGCGCGCATTGTCGAGCCGGGTCACCAGTTCGAGTGGATCTGGCTATTGAGCCAGCACGCCCGCGCAACCGACCAGCCAATTCCGCCCATTGCCGGTCGCTTGTACAGCTTCGCCACCAGCACGCTGGATCCAGACGGGCGCGCCATTCTGGAAGTCACCCGCGACGGCGCACCCCACAATGCGGGGCGACGCACCTGGTCGCAGACCGAAGCGCTCAAAGCGCATCTGGCAATGCTGAATCTGACTGATGACGACGCCATCGCTGCCGCGGCCTGCCAGAGCTTCGACATCCTCATGGATGAATACCTGACCCCGGAGGGTGGGTGGGTCGACCAGTATGATGGCGATGACCACATCGTCTCAACCAACATGCCAGCGTCCACCGGCTACCATGTCGCGCTCGCATTTTCAGAGCTAATCCGGGCGATGGAAGCTTGAACCCGGACCCTTTTACGCTGAAAAGGGCCCGCAACAGACCAAAAAGGAATTTTTCATGCCCAGATTAGCGCTTGTCCGCCACGGCCAATCCGAATGGAACCTGCAAAACCGGTTCACCGGCTGGTGGGATGCCGACCTGACCGAGAAGGGCGAAGCCGAAGCCAAAAAGTCCGGTGAAATGCTGAAAACCTGCGACGCCGATTTCCGCGCCGCGTTCACCAGCGTTCAGACCCGTGCCATCCGTACGCTCTGGATCGCCCTGACGGAGATGGACCGCGTATGGATGCCGGTGACCAAGCATTGGCGCCTGAATGAGCGCCACTATGGTGGACTGACTGGTCTCAACAAGGCAGAGACTGCCGCCAAACATGGCGAAGATCAGGTTCATATCTGGCGCCGTTCCTACGACATTCCCCCACCGCCGATGGAATCTGGCAGCGAGTTCGATCTGGCAGGCGACCCCCGCTACAAGGGCATCGATATCCCGAACACCGAAAGTCTGAAGCTGACACTGGAACGTGTGCTGCCCTATTGGGAAGAAGCGATCACACCCGTGCTCAAATCCGGAACGGACGTCGTCATTGCAGCACATGGTAACTCCCTGCGCGCCCTGGTGAAACATCTGTTCCAGGTGCCGGATGAGTCCATTACCGGGATCGAGATTCCAACCGGTAATCCGCTCTACATTGATCTGGATGACACGCTCAAGCCAGTCTCCGTTCGTTATTTGGATGCTGATCGCAGCAAGCCGCTTCCTGAACTGCCATGAGCTTTCGCCCGTCCCGACGGCGCGACCGGCGCATGATGGGACGGGCCCACAGCCTGGCTCGGCTCAACCAAGGCCTCACCGGGATAAACCCGTCGGTCGGATGTGTCATCCTGGATGCTGACGGGCATGTCGTTGGCGCCGGGGTAACCGGCCTGGGCGGGCGTCCTCATGCCGAGGAGGTTGCATTGGATGAAGCCGGAGACGCCGCGCGAGGTGGTACCGCCTATGTCACACTGGAGCCCTGCCGCGAGCGATCCCAGGGCGGAAAATCCTGCTCCGTGAAATTGCTGGAGGCTGGCATCGCCCGCGTCGTCTGCGCCATAGACGACCCCCACCCCGTCGCCAATGGGGGCATCCGCGCCCTCAGGGACGCTGGAATTGAAGTCCGGATCGGGCTTGGCCAGCGCGAGAGCCGCCGACTTTACCGAAAATTCTTCGCAAGCCTGCTCTAGCCAGTGAATGGCCCGGCATGCGCGATGATCTTTTCATACAGCGCCACGGAATCGCGCTGGAACGCGGCCTTGTTGAACTGCTGCTCATATGAGGCTCGGCCACCTTCGACCAGCTTTGCCGCGAGCGCCTTGTCCGAGATCACCCGGCTGAGCGCCGTGGCGAGCGCATCGACATCATTTTTCGGAATCAACAGCCCGTTCACTTCATTCTTCACATAGGCTGCCGGGCCAACCGCATCTGCCGCAACCAGCGGACGGGACGCTGCCCATGCGTCGACGGTCACCGTGCCGAACGGCTCGTAGCGGGACGGGAAGGCCACCACATCGCAGGCCGCGAGCAGCGCGCCGCGATCATTGCGCCAGCCTAGGAAGCGAACCCGATCATCCAGCCCAAGTTTGGTACACTGCGCCTTCAGCTCGGCCTCGATGGGGCCGTCGCCGGCGATCCAGACATAAAGACCAGGCACCTTTGCCGTGGCATCCAGCAGCGTGTCGAGGCCCTTCTTCTCATGCAGGCGGGCCAACGCCAGGGCGACGGGCGCATCCTCGGGCGTATCCAGCGCTGCGCGGCTAGCAGGATCAGTGCCTTCAAAATCGGCATAAGTGTGAACGATGGCAGAGCGATCATCCGGGACGCCCTGTTCGCGGATGTGACGCAGCAGGTCGATGGTCAGGCCAACATGCCACTCACAGTTCACAAAACGCGCAAGTTTGTAATAGCCGCCATACCAACCAATCGAACGATTGCGGTATTCCTTCGGGGCGTATTGCCCGGCGCGGCCCATCCAGTACTCGATAACATCCGGTTTGAAGACCTTGATGGCATCGCCAATCACGCGGCGTGTCGGAAACGGCCATGTATTGTTGAAGGCGGCGACATCGACGCCGATGCCGGCCTCGCGGAATTTCTGGACGCGGAACTGGTTATCCGGCCGCGTGACCACATGCTGGGTCAGACCGGCTTCCGCCAGTGCCAGCACGGATTCCAGCATGATGTTCTCTGCGCCGCCTTCTCGGGCGCCCGCCATCACGTGCATGATCCGCATCTGCCGCTCCTTTCAGTGTCCAACAAGTTCTGACCGAGCGCATACCCATTATCATCAGCTGCGGCAAACGCTCCTTGGCAGTGCGCGCTGAAATGCCTACAGACAGGGCCAAACACAATGAAAGCCGCATGCCCATGTCCGATTATCGCCTCTTCGGCGCAGATACCTCGCCCTATTCCCAGAAAGTGCGGTCGTTCCTGCGCTACAAGAATATTGATTTCGACTGGGTATCCCGCTCACGCGAGAATGAGGAAGAATTCCAGGCATTGGCGCGCGTGGCCTCCGTGCCGCTGCTGGTCTCCCCTTCGCGATCGGCAAATCAGGATTCCACGGCGATCATTTCAGCCCTTGAGGAAGACCATCCGGAGCCTACAGCCGTTCCTGACGACGTCGCCACATCGACCCTTGCGCTGATCCTCGAAGACTATGCGGATGAATGGCTGAACAAGATCATGTTCCTTGAGCGCTGGAGCCAGAAGCCCGACCGCGAAGACGCTGCCCTGCGTGTGCTGGTCCAGCTCTATGGCGGCAAGCGCCCCCGCGCCTACAAGAAGGCCCAGAAGCAAATTGCCGAACGCATGGCCGACCGTCTGAATCTGGTTGGCGCCGACAGCGCAAATGCAGACATGCTGAAAGCCTCGTTCGAACGCTTTGCAACACTTCTCAACGCGCATTTGACCGATCAACTCTATATCTTCGGCGGTCGTCCGTCTGCGGCCGATTTTGCCCTTGCCGCGCAATTCCAGCAGATGATGATGGACAAGACCCCGGCCGAGTGGCTGAAGAAGCACGCTCCCTTTGTGGTTGCCTGGATCGAGAATATGGAAGATCCCAAACCGGGCGCGCCTTTCGCGTCGCTGGAAGTGCTTGCGCCCACGCTGACGCCGCTGTTTGCCGAGGAAGTCTCGAAAACCTATCTGCCCTGGGCCAAGGCCAATTCAAAAGCCGCCGAACGCGGTGACAAGAACGTTTCCGCATCCATTGAGGGCGGCAGCTTTGAACAGACCACGCAAACCTATGCTGCCCGCGCCTATGATTCCGTCCGCAAGGCGGTCGGCGCTTCGCTCAGCGACGACGCTCTCAAAGGCTTCCTGTCGGAAGCCGGTTGCTCGAAATTCTTCGGCTAGCCGCCAGAGACAATTCGCAAATAGAAAAACGGCGCGCCCATCTCTGGACGCGCCGTTCTCTTATCTGATCAGAACTCGGCGTTTAGGCCGCGTTGCTGGCCGATTTCTTGCCAATCAGTTTCGGCTCCGACTTTGCCGGGGCGCCAATCTCGATCTTGCGAGGTTTCTTCTCTTCAGGAAGCTCGCGAATAAGGTCGATCCGCAGCACGCCGTGCTGCAGGTTCGCGCCGGTCACGATGACATGGTCAGCCAGCTGATACCGCCGGATGAAGCTGCGCTGGGCAATGCCGCGATGCAGATAGTTGCGGCCCTCGCCGTCTTCATTCTCGCCGCGCTTGCCGGCCACAGTCAGCAAGCCTTCTTTCGTCTCGATCTCGAGGTCATCTTCGGTAAATCCCGCGACCGCGATCTCGATGGCGAAGGCGTTTTCGTCAACGCGTTCGATATTGTATGGGGGATAGCCTTGTGACCCGTCGAGGCGAGACGCCTGATCAATCATGCCCGCAAGCCGGTCAAAGCCGACAACGGTACGGTAAAGGGGGGTAAGGTCGATATTGCTCATGTGTTCAGTCCTCTTAAATCAAGCAACTGCGGGCAACCCGTTCGGGGAGCGCCCGGATGGATGTTCAGCACCTGAAAAGAACCAACCCGAATTCGGCGTTGGGACAGATACTGGTCACAGCCCGATTTACGGCACCGTGACATGATCTATGTGGGTAGCGTAAGGAGAGGTTCAAGAGGCCTGTTGAGGAGACACCCTGTGAAGCAATTGACCCCGATGATCGCCCTGTCTGCACTGGTTCTGGCAGCTTGCGGCCAGCCAGAGACACCCGCATCAGAGACACCCGCCCCCGAAACCCCGCCGGTCGAGACAGCCTCGACCGAAGCCTCGCCGCTGGACGCCGCGATCGCTGGCGAACACCGCACGGATGCCGAAAAGGCGCGCGACGCCTGGCGTCACCCGAAAGAAACGCTCGAATTCTTCGGGGTGGAAGCGGATGACAAAGTGGTGCGGCGGCTGGTACACAAATGTCATCGCGCCCTATCTTGCCAGTGGCGGTGGCACACTGGTCGCAGCCTATTTCGACCCGAATATTGGTGATGAAGACCGTCGCGCCCGCATCGCCGAGCGCCTTGCAGAATTCCAGGCGAATTATGACGACCCGAAATTCGGCACCATCGAATACAGCGCCTTTTCGTCCGAGAGTGGCCCGCTGACCGAGGTGGGAACAGCCGACGTCGTGCTGACCTTCCGCAACCTCCACAATTGGATGAGCGGCGGATACACCGAGAAATTTTTCACGGACGCCTATACCGCTCTGAAGCCCGGCGGCGTGTTGGGCGTGGTCGAACATCGCCTGCCTTCAACGGCCACACAGGACCCGACGGCCTCTTCGGGTTACGTCCATGAGGATTATGTCAAATCCCTCGCCGAAGCGGCCGGGTTCGAGTTTGTCGAAGCCAGCGAAATCAATGCCAATCCGGCCGATACTGCGGATCACCCGTTTGGGGTCTGGACGCTGCCCCCGGTCAACGCCACGCAGGACCGGGAAGGCAACACTCCGGACGGTTTTGACGCTGCCGCCTATGCCGAAATCGGCGAAAGTGACCGCATGACGCTGAAATTCGTCAAGCCTGCCGAATAGGCCCGGCCAAGTTCTGAAGATGAGCCCGCGACCTTGCAGAAGGTGGCGGGCTCTTTCTTTTGCGCCTTGCTCCGCCTAAAGAGCGGCCCATGACCACAAAGACCCTCTTCCCCACTTTGGTGCGGACCCAGCCCGTTGGCGATAGCGATCTGGCGACACGGCTCGAACATGTCTGCTGGGTGCTGGCCGAGGATGACGCCGCGGGGAATGCGTGGTGCGAGACCGAAGGCTATGGCGGGTACACATCCTACGCATCTCTCGACGACTTGCCGGACCGGTTCCCGGAATTTGCGGAGCTGAAAGCCTTGCTCGATGCCGTCGCGGCTGACTTTGCGACGGAACTCGACTGGGACATGGAGGGCTTCACCCTGGAACTCGACGCGATCTGGGTGAATATTCTGGAGCCCGGCTTTGGCCACTCCAATCATATCCACCCCGGCAGCGTGATTTCAGGAACCTATTACGTCTCCACGCCAGACGGCGCGTCTCGGCTGAAACTGGAAGACCCGCGCCTGTCGCGCATGATGGCCGCGCCGCAATTGCGCGATGACGCGCCAGAAGACCGCCGCCGCTTTGTCTATCTTGAGCCCGAAGTCGGCCACGCCATCCTGTGGGAAAGCTGGCTGCGCCATGAAGTCCCCGCCAATATGGGCGAGGAACCGCGACTCTCGATCAGTTTCAATTACGCCCTGAAGCGCGTTTGACGGGCGCCTACAGCACTTTTCCAATCACCATGATCGCCAGCGCCAGTCCGCCAACATAGGTGACGAGCGCACCCAAGGCTTTAAGCGGATGCGGCTTTTCCAGCGTTGCACAGATCAGGCAGCCGAGCGCATGCAGAAAACGGGACAGGGTGATCGCCACCACAAGGCTCGTCACGGCGATTCCAAGGTCGCGCCCCGCATAGGCAAAGCCGGTGATGACAAAAAGCCCGATCAGAAGCGCAGTATATTCAGCGGCATTTCCATGCGCCCGCTCGGCTTTCATCATCGGCCCCGTCGGATCTGTCGCTGCGCCATAGGCGATGGTCTTGGTGCGCCCCCGCGTGATCGAAACCCAAAAGCCCAGCAACAGGGTCAGAATGACCAGCGCCGCGCTACAAAGAATAAGAGTTGAATGCATTTGGTGTACCTCCCAGACGGCAGAGTAACCCCATTTGGGCGAGTGGGAAGCATTCGGGCACAAAAGCTGCATTAACCCTCCCGCGTCACTGCCACTCTTGACGCAATCTGTTTCAGGCGTCATCGCCACCCCACACCGTGTTTCAACCTTCCAGCCAGATGCGAGCCGTCTTATGGACCTTTCCAAAATCAAAACCGGCGACAATCCGCCAGACGACATCAATGTGCTCATCGAGGTCCCGCTTGGCGGCGACCCGATCAAATACGAGATCGACAAGGATTCCGGCGCGATGTTCGTGGACCGCTATCTCTACACCGAGATGCGCTATCCCTGTAATTACGGCTTCGTGCCGCACACACTCAGCCTCGACGGCGACCCGATCGACGTGATGGTTGTCGGCAATCGTCCACTGGTGCCGGGCTCGGTCGTGCGCGCCCGTCCCGTCGGCGTTCTAATGATGACCGACGACAAGGGCCCGGACGAGAAGATCCTCGCCGTGCCGCACAACAAGCTGACGTCATACTACGACAAGATCGCGACCTATCACGACCTGCCGCAGACCCTGATCGACAAGACCGCCCACTTCTTCGAGCACTACAAGGATCTCGAAAAAGGCAAGTGGACCCGGATCGAAGGCTGGTACGGCATCGAGAAAGCCCGCGAACTGATCGAAGCCGCCGTCAAGCGCGGCCAGGCAGAAGGCGCCTGATCGCAGCGGCGGGATGCAAATGTTTGAACGCCTGTTCGCACTTTGCCTGATCCTGCCGCTTTTTGCTTGCACCCAATTGCAAGACCGGCCGTCGGCGCTGCATGCACCGGCGGCCGATCTGTATGACGCCTCAGCGCCCGATCTCGGCCTCTCGCCCCTGCCCGGCGCGAAGACCATCACCGTATTTCGGCCCGGCCCCGGCACGGACCAGTTCAGCAATGGCGCCGTGCCCATCGCCTTCAAGGGCCGCGTCTTCGTACAATGGCAAAGCTCGGCCCGCGATGAAGACGCCCCGGACACATGGGTTGCCTATTCAGTCAGCGACGACAATGGCGATCAATGGAGCGCGCCGCGTCCCCTGACCACACCGTCTGATGGCGAGGAGATCCGCTCCAGCGGCGGCTGGTGGACCGATGGCGAAACGCTCATAGCCTTCATCAATGTCTGGCCGGACTACACCGCCTATCGCCTCAGCCATGACGGCGAAACCTGGTCCGAGCCCCGCCCCGTGCTCGGCGCAGACGGAATGCCGGTGAATGGCGTGATCGAGCAGGATCCGCACCTGTATGACGGCCGCCTTCACACCGCCTTCCATGTGCGACCCGGTATCCGGGCGCGCCCCTTCTACACCGACAACCCGCTCGGATTGACGGGATGGCAGGCTGGCGCGTTCGAGAACCTTCCCTCTGACCCGCCCATGAGCCGGGAGCTGGAACCCAGCCTGTTTCAACGCGGCGACTGTCTTGTCATGGTCTTCCGCGATCAGGCGTCGAGCTTTCGCCAGCTTGCATCGGAAAGCTGCGACCGCGGAGCAAGCTGGAGCCATCCGCAGCTGACTTCCATGCCTGACGCACGCACGAAGCAAAGCGCGGGCAATTTACCCGGTGGCACCGCCTTTCTCGTTCACGCGCCAAAAGGCGACAAACTGCGCATTCCCCTCGTCCTGTCGCTGTCAGAAGATGGCCACGTGTTCGACCGCGCCTTTCTCCTGCGCGGCGCCGATGACCTGCAGCCCCTGCGCACCGAGGGCCTCTACAAGCGGCCGGGCTATCATTATCCGAAAAGCTGGGTCGCAGGCGACTTCCTCTTCATTGCCTACACCGCAAACAAGGAAGACGTCGAACTGACCCGAATTCCCCTTTCCGCGCTGGAGGCGCGCTGAATGGACCTGTCAGTCTGGCTCGCGCTGATGGCGCTGTTCTTCGCTGGCGGCCTGACCCCCGGCCCGGCCGTCATGATGGTGATGAGCGCATCCTTGCGCTATGGCGCGCCGACCGCGCTGGTCCCTGCCGCAGGCGTATCCGCCGCCAACCTTGTCTGGATTTCCCTCGCCGCAACCGGCATCGCCACCTTTGCGGCGCAGGCCCCGCTCGTGCTGACGGGCCTGAAGATTGCCGGCATCTGCTTCATTGCCTGGCTGGCCTGGACTATGGCCACCGCAGACCCGCACCGGCCTCGCGCCCGCGCAGATCAGGCGCCTGCGAAGTCCAATTTGTTTGGTCGCGGCGTTGGCCTGCAATTGCTCAACCCGAATGCGCTCGTCTTCTTCGGACTGTTGCTGCCAAGCTATTTCGATCCGGACAAGCCGGTCGTCCAGCAAGCCTTGCTGATCATGCTGACCGTGACCATCACCGAAATGTTCGGCCTCGCCTTCTATGCCTGGCTTGCAGACGCCATGAACCGCCGGTTCCAGTCGCCCGTCTTCACGAAATGGTTCAATCGCCTGGCCGCGTCCGCCATGCTGGTATCGGCCCTGTTCGCGGCGCTTATGACCAGTGGAAACTGACCGCCACTCCGGGGCGAATCAGGGCTCGATCACCTCAAACCGGCTGGTTTTCGGGTTCCGCCAGTGCAGTTCGCCATGCTTGATCGCAAACCAGGCGCCATGCAGTTCCAACTCGCCCGCCTCGACCGCCCGCTTCACGAATGGAAACGACATCAGGTTTCCAAGAGACGTTTCGACACCTTCCAATTCGAGGGCAAATTGCGGATTGACCGATCCGCTTTCCACAACGCGCGCGCGGGCCGCTTCCAGCAAGCGTACCCAAGGCGTCACGAACTCGCCGATTTCCGGTGTGCCTTCCCCGGCCAAAGAGGCCGCGACACCGCCGCATCCGCCATGTCCCATCACCACGATATGCTCTATCTTCAACACGTTGACCGCATATTCGAGGGCGGCGCTCACGCCGTGCAGGCCGTCATCCGGCTGATAGGGCGGCACGAGATTGGCAACGTTACGGACGACGAACAATTGGCCCGGCGCGGCATTGAAAATGTCCGAAGGCTCGGCCCGGCTATCCGCGCAAGCAATCAGCATGATGCGGGGATTCTGGCCTTCGCCCAGCTCCCGATACAATGCAGCCTGTTTTGAATAGATTCCTTTTCGGAAGCTGCGATACCCCTGCAGCAGATCCTCGACCGTATTCATGCCAACAACTCCTGTTTCTCTGTAGGACTGACTAGTGCATATTGCAGTGGCGGCAAGCGGAAACGGGAGTTTGTTTACTACTTCACCCTTATGCTTGGCTGACAAAAGCTGTACTTAGTGCAGCGCAGCATTCAAGAAACTGGAGTTGTTCATGCCCACGCCCTCGGAGACCAGCAAGTCTTCCCGGAAGGGGCCGACGCGCAGTGAAGCGTCCAAGGCCGCCATTCTGGACGCAACACGCATAGAGATGGCGGAGAATGGCTGGCGCGGCTTCAGCGTAGATGGCGTCGCCAAACGTGCCAGCGCATCCAAACAGACCATCTACAAATGGTGGCCCTCAATCGGCGCGATGTGTGTCGACGCCGCACTGGCCCTGATTCCAGACAGCCCGGATGGTGGGCGCGATCCACAAGAGCGGATCACCACACTCATCGTGCCGCTGGAGGCCGCCGCACGCACCGGAGCCGGGCACGCCGTTCTGCGAGTCGCCTTGACGGCAGCCGCTGACGACAAGGATGCTGGCGAACTGTGGCGCGCATGGATGAACCGCGACATTCGTATGCCGATGCGCATGCTCCTCGCCGAATTGGCCGGAAAACGCGTGATTCGACGTGATTTCGATCTTGATGAGGCAATTGAAGAAATGCTGGGGCCCCTTTGGCACCGTATTTTGATCATGCGCGCGCCCGTGCGGGAGGGCTTTTGTAGTGCCCAGTCCGCAAACTTCCTTAAAGTGTACGCCGTCAGCTGATTTCGCGCATGGCGTGAAATTTGCAGAGTTGCTCCTGAAGTTTTCGGGGGCATTCCATGTCTGCTACACGCATAAATTGGGTCGATTACGCCAAGGGTCTCTGCATTATCGGGTTCGTACTGGCGCAGTCTGTATATGGATACGTCGCAATGACGGGCCAGCCCAGCTGGATGCACTTTGCCGCCGCCTGGGCAGCCCCCATCATCCTGCCGACGCTGTTCATCGTGTCCGGCTTGTTCCTTCCCCGCACGCTATTCGGATCGAAATCGACGTTTTTCGATCGGAAAGTGCTCCGATTCATCTACTTCTATGTCGTTTGGCTGATCATCCAGACGGTCATTCTCTATACGCCGCACGTCGCTTCAAGCCCGCTTGCCATTGCGAGTGCATTGCTGAGCGGTCTGGCCCAGCCCACATCGGGGCTTTGGATCCTGCCCATGCTGGCCCTGTTTCACCTCGCCACATGGCTCACACGTCGTAGCGCACCGACGAGAATCCTGCTCGTGGCCGCCCTGCTCCAGACGGCCCATGCGGCCGGCATGATCCAGACGGGTTGGCTGGTGATAGATGCTTTCGCCCAGTATTTCGTGTTCTTCTTCGCAGGCTGTCACGGGGCAGAATTGTTCCGCCGGTTTGCCGTCCGCTTGTCCGAGGGCTTCTCGGATGTACCGGCCGCATTGATCATCTGGGCCGCCATCAACACGGTCCTGGTCGCGCAGGGTACGGCCACATTGCCCATCATCAGCCTTGTACTTGGCTTTGCTGGCGCGTTCGCTCTGATCGCCCTGGCGACACGCCTGGCCAACACGCGGCATGGCGCCGCCATGCAATATATCGGGCGCGCGCAGTTCGTGATCTATCTGACCTATTTCCTGCCCATGACGGCCGCGCAAACCCTGCTGGCCCGGAGTGGTCTCCTGCCAGAGCCCGGGCTTACCAGCCTGGCGATTGGCCTGATCGCGATCGCCCTGTCATTGGCGTTTCACCGGCTCGTGCGTCGGACCCCGCTCAAGGCGCTCTATCGTCGACCGATGCGGTTCCGCCTAAAGGGCGCTGAACTCAGCCGGGGCGGCCAGCTGCTCGGATCCGCCACCGACAGGGTCGAAGAAGCCTGATTGGAAAAGGTGCGCCTTATTTGGCGCGGTGCCACACCATCAACGGGTCAAACGCGCCAGTTTCGGCAGCGCGCTGCAATTGGCTGATCTGATCGATCACCGGATTGGCGGCCATCGGCTTGCGGGACTGGCCATAGAGCGCGTCATCCAGTCTGCAAATCTGCTCGAACAGGGCTTCCGACCGCGCAACCAGATCCAGGAACCGCGTAGGCAAGCCCAGACCTTGCTGCGCCGCCGCGTCCAGCGCCGGCTCCTCGCGGCGGATTCGGTACTTGCGGGCCGCGGCCTCGTCGCGACGCATTTCGCCATCGCGCACAGCTTTCTGCATCACCAGCCAACTCGCCGCCTGCATAAGGCGCGTCGTCAGTTCCATGCTCCAGGCCGAATAGGTCAGCCCAGCTTCGCGAGGCAGGGTCGTCGCAGCCTCGCGCCCCGGACCGTCCAGATAGGAGGCCGTCTCTTCAACAAGTGCCATGCCGCGCGCAAAAACCGTGTCAAACAGCTTGCCGCCGGTAAACCCGTCCTGAGTGTCGAGCTGATCGTCTGGTGACGTGTCTGTCGCCATGAATGATACCTCTATGCGCCGGGGTGGAAATTTGGACTTTATCAATCCAGCCTTTCCACCCGCTTAATTGCCGCCCCCGAACAGGGCATCCGCCGCAGATTTCTGCGACTTCTTCTTCTCGATCTCCGCCTCGCAGGCTGCGATGCCTGCCTGGAGCACTTCTATGCGTTCATGCAATTCCTGCACCGACATCTGCTCCAGCGTCTGTGGTGTGTTGACCAGAATTGGCTCTTCATCAGATGCGGCCATGGGGGTCACCCTTCAATTCGTGTTACAGCCCTTATCAAAGCAGAAACGCTGCCTAGATGCGACTCTGGAGTCAGAAGGGAAAACACAAGCGACATGGCAACAGAAATGATGAAAGCCGTCCTGGTTGAAGAGGGCGCGCCGCTCAAGCTCGGCGATTTTGAGAAACCGAACCTGAAGCCGAGTGAAGTGCTGGTCAAAGTGGCCGCTTCGGGTCTCAATCGGGCAGATTTGGTTCAGCGCCGCGGCGCCTATCCGCCGCCCCCCGGCGCCTCCCCCATCATGGGTCTGGAAATTTCCGGCACTGTTGTGGAAACGTCAGATGGCACCAGCCGATTCAAGACTGGCGACCGGGTTGCAGGCCTTCTCGCCGGAGGCGGCTATGCCGAGTTTGCGGCGGTCGACGAAGGCTCGCTTTTCCCCATTCCAGACGGCATGGACATGGTAAATGCTGCCTGCTTCCCGGAAGCGCTGATGACGGTATGGGCGAACGTATTCGACCGGGTTCACTTCCAGAAGGGTGAAGCATTCCTGTGTCATGGCGGAACCAGCGGGATCGGCGTCATGGCGCTGCAAATGACCAAGATCGCCGGCGCATCAAAAATCTATGCAACCGCCGGATCAGATGACAAATGCGCGCTCTCCAGAGAGCTCGGCGCAGATCGCGCGATCAATTACAAAACCGAAGATTTCGAGAAAGTCGTCAAGGAAGATGGCGGTGTTGACGTCACGCTCGACATGGTGGGCGGGGATTACATCCAGAAGAATATCTCGGTTTCCCGCCCGGACGGCCGGATCATCAATATCGCCTATATGAACGGCTTCACGGCAGAGGTGAATTTCGCGCCCGTCCTGATGAAACGCCTGACCCTTGCCGCCACGACCCTGCGAGCCCGGCCGGTCGAGGAGAAGCGCCGCATCCGCGATGCGGTCGAGCAGGATTTCTGGCCCCATGTCGTCTCCGGCAAAATCCGGCCAATGCTGGAACAGGCGTTCCCGGTGGCCGAAGCCGAAGCCGCTCAGGCCCTGATGGCCAAGGGCGGCCATTCCGGCAAGATTGTGCTGGTCTGGTGAAGCGCACGGCTTTCAATTTCCCAGACATGGCATTATAAGGCCAGCAAGGTTTAAGGCACGTCTGAAACCCGACCGCCCGGCACGATGTGTCGGGCGGCTGCATTTTCGGCGGCCATTTCATTCAGGGAGTTCCCCATGTCAGATATTCTGATGCCCAAGGCGACCGCCGTCTGGCTGCTCGACAATACCAGCCTCACCTTTACGCAAATCGCAGATTTTTGCGGCCTCCACTATCTGGAAGTCAAAGGCATCGCCGATGGCGACGTGGCCGAGAACATGCGCGGCGTTGACCCGATTGCGGGCGGCATGCTGTCGCGCGAAGAAATCCGCAAGGGCGAAGGCGATGACGGGTACAAGCTGAAGAAGGCTGCCTCCAAGATCGCTCATATCCCACAGCCAAAGCGCAAGGGCAGCCGCTATACACCGGTCATCCGCCGTCAGGACAAGCCCGACGCCGTGGCATGGTTCATTCGCAACCACCCGGAAGTCTCTGACGCTCAAATTTCAAAGCTGATTGGCACAACCAAGTCGACCATCAACAATGTGCGTGACAAATCCCACTGGAACTCACCGAACATCCGTCCGGTCGATCCGGTGACGCTCGGCCTCTGTACACAGATCGAACTTGATGAAGTGATCGCAAAATCGGCTGACAAGCGCCGCAAACTCGAAGCCGAGAAAGCCGAGAAGTTTGAAGGCCCGGGCCTTGCGCCGGCACAGGACGAGGCGAGCGCCTACGAAGCCGAAGAAAAGCCCGCCGAGGACAATGGCGGCAACGTGTCCGCAGACGACATCTTCAAGAATTTCAGCTAGGCACGCCCTCGCAGAACAAACTCGAAAAGGCCGGCCTCAGCGCCGGCCTTTTTTTGTGGAGTGGGAGGCCAGTCTCCTCTCCCCACTTCTCCGGCGCATGCCGGAGTCTCGCGCGGCTGGCTCCGTGTCCTGACAGCAGGAGACCCCGGCATGCGCCGAGGATACGGTTCGTCGCAGAGAGACCCCCCCGACGCGCAGCGTCTGGGGGCCCATCACGGAACAGAGCCACCAAGCGAGTCCTGCGCGGTTCGGGGGATCATTCTTCACCTTCCTCTTTGTTCCCTGCCGCGCCGTCCGGAGATGGGCCCCCGGATGGCCTTTGGC
>NZ_AWFI01000019.1 GCF_000682775.1 Hyphomonas sp. L-53-1-40 | reverse complement strand
TCCGCCACCTCCGCCACCTCCGCCACCGGCGATGGTCGAAGACGAGCCCGACTGGTCAACAGGATATGGCGAATATGGAGATGCCGGATCCGAGTGGGGCTATTCCGACGAAGAAGACGCCTACGAAAATGAAGCCTCGGCACCGGCTGATGAAATCGACGATATGCGAGAGCTTTACGCAGATGATCCCCCCATACTTGAGTTGCTCGCAGCCCTTGAGGAAGGAGATTTCTCGGATCTTGAAGCCACCGCGGCGGGTCCGGGCTATTCCGAAACCTGCCAAGCGGAGATTTCCGCACCCCGGACCTTGCTCGTTACCTGTACGGATATGAATGCCGAGACGTTTACGCAGGCCACCCATCGCATCGATGGCGACCTCGTTACCACGCTGGATGCGCTCGCCATTGATCTTGCAGGAGACGGTTATGAAGTCGGCATCGTCGAAAAGCCGCTTTGTTTCTGGAGCGAGACCGTGACGCTGGACGACGCCCAACTCATACGGCCGTGCCCGGAATGGGACTATCGATATTCAGAACTCGCAGCCGAAGCGGCGAACGATTTCGACAGTGGCCGCATCGCCCACCATGCGCCGGAACAGATGGTGCTCGGCCAGCCCTATTTCCTCGAAGTTGCCATCCAGCCTCTTCAGCGCAACACGAGTGAAGCCGAAGTGGATGAATCGCTACGTGGCATTCTGGGCACGGGCCTTGCGCCAGGCAGCTCAGAAAGTGCCATGTCGCTCCGCTTTGACACCGTCCGCGCAAGCCAGGTGATGACGGCCTCGGCTTCCGGCGAGGGTTACGACTTCGTCGCCACCACACCTTCTGAGCAGCCTGTCTTGCCTGGGTCGCCAACGCTCTGGCAGTGGCAGGTCACGCCACGCCAGGCTGGAACGCCCAATCTGACCTTCACCGTGTCGGAAACTGTCGACGTGAATGGCGAACGGTTTGCCCGCGCCGTGAAAACCATACCACTCTCAATCAAGGTCACATCGATTGAAGAATTGCTGGTCGATCCGGGGCTGGTTGCTGAAGCAACCTCGGTCGCAAGTCGCTCCCCTGCGCCTGAAGCTGACATGGCCTCCACCCTCAGCGGCGCAAATACACTGTTGGCGCCCACCAACGCATCAAACCCGTCAACGCTTTCCAGCCCCGCCGATATTGCCAACGCGGCGACCGGCCTGTTGCCCGACACCGAGATCGCAGGCTGCACATGGGTCGCCGGCCCGAATGCGGACCGTCAGGCAATGGTGCTCAGCAATCTGGCCTATACGCCCCCTGTCAGTCGCCTGACTGTGACCCATGACGATGGCGACCGGATCACCGCGGCACTGACTGGCGTCGGCTTCTCGGTCCTGCAATGCGAAGATCTCGGCCAACGCCAGACGGTTCGCGCGTTGAGTCTGCTCGGCCGCATGGCCAAGGCACGCAAGGATGCAGGAGCCTATCCGGTCACCTTCTTCTATTATTCGGGTCATGGCGTGAACGTCGACGGTACGAACTTCATCTTGCCGACCGATATTCCCGGCGCGTCACCGGACGACATTCGCGACTTTGGCGTCAGTTTTGAACAGATCTTCAACCGTGTCTCGACCACAGTCGCACCGACTTCGTTCATCGTCTTTGACGCCTGCCGAACGGTAATGGATGATCAGAGCCGTGGCCTCATGCGAGCCTACAGCCCGGTCGGCTGGGCGTCCGGCGTGTTCCAGGCCTTTGCAACGGAACCCGGCAAGACAGCCGCTGATGACGGAGTCTATTCTGAAGAACTCTCCGCCCTCATCAGCACACTCGATGATCCGGCCAATGTCGTGTTCAAGCGTGTCCAGGATGCCGTCGCTGCACGCACCGGACAGAAACAGCGCCCCATCTACACCGATGGTACAACGGGTGGCGACTTCTACTTCGTTCAGGACAGCAACTGAGCAATGGAGCGCAAGAAAGAAGCCGCCGAAACACGGTTCCGGCGGCTCTGAAGTTCAATCTGACAGTCTGCGTTACGGGCTGACCGGCACCGGCTCTTTCGGAGCTTCCGGCTGAGGCGGCTGCGGTGGGACCTCATTCTCGATCAGCGTGTCTTCCGGCTGCGGCGCCGACCCGGACACTGCGCAGCAGCGAACCTGCATTTCCAGCACGCGGCTGTTGAAGCGGCACTGCTCGTCATTGATCTCTCGCAGGATAGACATGCCCCCTGCCCGATAGGTGTAGCGGGTTTGCGTGCAGCTGGTCAGCGCATAGCCGGGCCGGCAGGAACCCGTGTCGGAATTCTGTATGGTGCGGGTTTCGCACTGGACTTCCTTGCTATTAGCCTCTTCGGCCAGCGCCATCGCCGCGTCCGCGCGCGCTCTCGCCGCATCTGCGCTTGCCTGGGCTCGCGCAGCCGCCTCCGTGGCGCTATCCGCCATGTTCCGAGCCTGTGACAGACGCATATCAGTATCGGCCAGCGCGGTGCTGTTGCCGTCGATTTCCATTTTCAGTTTGCAAACAGCCTCGTCGGCCTTGTCCGGATTGGCGCAATATTCGCCGACTGTCTGTTCAGCCGGCATCATCTGGCACCCAGCCAGAAGTGCCGTTGCAGCAATCGCACCTGCGAGGAATTTCCCACTACCCATGATTTTCTCCAGTTCTTTCCCCTGCCGGGATTTCCGGCATTCAAGGGGGACGGAACTGGAGCGTCAATGCTGCTCCCGCCTGAGGGGAGTCTTAGGCTTTCAGCTTGTAGCCCGACCGAAACATGAGCCAGACAGCGAATATGCCTGCAACAGACAGCAATCCCGTTACCCAGACCCCGACAATCACGGAGCTGTTTGCAACACCCAGGAAACCATACCGAAACCCGTCAATCATGTAGAAGAACGGGTCCAGCAGGGCCATCGTATAGAAGGGCTCCGACATGACCTTGATGTCATAAAATGTGCCTGACAGGAATGTGAGCGGCACGATCACGAAATTGGTGACTGCGGACAAATGGTCGAATTTATCGGCCCAGATCCCGCCGATAGCACCAAGCGCGCCGAGCGCGATCGCAGATGTGATGCTGAACCACAGAATTGGCCAGACATGGGCCACGCTGAGATCAGCAAGGCCGCTGAGCTGGATGCCGATGGCGGAAATAAAGGCGACGAGCAGACCGCGCACAACCGATCCGCCGATAAAGCCAATCGTCAGCTCCATGGGGGAAAGCGGTGGCATCAGGAAGTCGACATAGGTGGAATTGAACTTCGCCTGCACGAGGCTGGAACTGGTATTCTGAAACGCGTTCTGCAGGACCGCCATGACGATCAGGCCAGGTGCGAGAAACTCGATATAACTCAGCCCCTCGAAATCACCCGTCAACCGACCGCGCTCGCCGAAGGCCAGCTTGAAAACCGTCATGAAAAGAAGTGTCGTAACGACCGGCGCAAACACGGTTTGCATCCACACTTTCAGGAAGCGGCCGATCTCGCGCTTGAACAGGGTCCAGAGTCCCAACCCGTTCATTTTGCCATACTGGCGGACAAGGCGATGGGCGGAGGTCTGGTCAACAGCTGTATCGGTCATGCGCAGTATCTAGGCGTCTTTACCTGAGTCTGCGAGGGGCAAGACGCGGAAAAACTTCGGAAATTTGGCTGCCTCGTTTTTGTCCACAGGCTGATGCAGTTAACCACAATATGTAGAAAGCCTGTGGAAAGCCTGCGCTGCATGTTGTGTTTCGTTTCGCTGCTGATACGATATCTAGGTGCTGAGCGGATGACGTGTATCAAGTCATCTCAATATATAGGGGCTGATGGATCGTAAGTGTTAACGATCTTGAACCGAGCTGGGAGACATCAACCATGTCCTGGACCGAAGAACGGGTAAGCGTGCTGAAGAAACTCTGGGCGGAAGGCCATTCGGCTTCCCAGATTGCCAAACAGCTGGGCGGGGTCACTCGCAATGCTGTTATCGGCAAAGTCCATCGCCTGGGCCTGTCGGGTCGCGCGACACCATCCCGCCCGGTAAAGCGCCCCCCACGGCTGGCCCGTCCGAAGCCGCGCGTGTTGCCTGATGGCAGCGTCAAGGTGGCAACACCGGCAACTCCGGAGACCGCTGCTCCGCGCCCGGTGGAGCGCACCGAAGTGATGGCGCCGCTGCCGCCGCTGCAACAGGCTGACGGGGAACCCGCATCGATCCTCACGCTGCGCGACTCCATGTGCAAATGGCCGATTGGGGATCCAGCCGATCCGAAATTCGCTTTCTGCGGACGCAAATCTGATTGCGGTCCATACTGTTCCGAACATGCGAAAGTGGCGTTCCAGCCCGCACGCAAACGGGACAGCCGCAAAGGCGCCTATGATTATGTCCGCCGTATTGCCGGCTAAACCCGGCACGCATTCTTATGGCTGACTGGAAGCCCCCGAAGTGTTTCTTCGGGGGCTTTTCCACTCCCGGCAGGGCCACCCTCGCCTTCCGCGCAAAACGCCGTTAAGCCAGACACGTGACCACCGAAACCACCCCCGACACCATCTATGCCACGCCCGCAAACTGGGTCGCCACCGGCACCGGCGCACAGGGCAATCTGTTCCTCACTGGCCGCGCAGGCACTGGCAAGACCACGATGTTGCGCAAGTTCCTGGCAGGCGCGGGCGAGAAGGCCATCGTGCTGGCTCCCACGGGTGTGGCGGCCATGAATGCCGGCGGGCAGACGATCCATTCCTTCTTCAAATTCCCACCACGCCTGATCGAGCCCACGGACATCAAGCGGCTGCGCTCGACACGGCTGGTCAAGGCCATCGACACGATGATCATCGATGAAATCTCGATGGTCAGGTCTGACATGCTGGATGCCATCGACAAAAGCCTGAAGCTAAACCGCGCCTCCAAACGGCCCTTTGGCGGCGTGCGCATGATCCTGTCAGGCGACCTGCATCAGTTGCCACCCGTTGTGTCAGGTCAGGAAGCACCAATCCTACGCGACCGTTATGGCGGCAGCTATTTCTTCAACGCGCCCGCCTTCAAGGATGCCGAATTTTCCCTGCTGGCCCTCAAACATGTGTTTCGGCAGGCCGAACCTCGCTTCCTCGCCTTGTTGGGCGCGCTGCGCACCGGACGGGTCACGCCAAATGACGAGGCCGTGTTGCGCGGACTGGTCAGCACGAGATCTGCTGTCGAAGCCTCTGAAACCCATGTTGTCCTGACACCCAACAATGCCAATGCCTACCGTATCAACCAGGCCCGGCTCGAAGGCTTGAATACACGGTCGCAAACATTTGAGGCTGACGTGCAGGGCCAGTTCGATGAGAAGGCCTATCCGACCGAAGCCGACCTCGAACTAAAGGAAGGCGCGCGGGTGATGCTGATCAAGAATGACCCCGAAGGGCGCTGGGTGAATGGGACTTTGGCCACAGTCGCCGGGTTTTCCGGAACCCGTGTAATTGTCGAGATCGACGATCATGTCTACGAAATCGAACCGACGGCCTGGGAAAAATACCGCTACGAATTGGACCCCGAAACCAAAAAAGTGAAGCGCGAAGTGGTCGGCACATTCAAACAGATGCCGCTGCGCCTTGCCTATGCCGTGACCATCCACAAGGCACAGGGCCTGACGCTCGACAAGGTCTTCATCGATTTCGATTCCGGTATGTTCGCCCACGGACAAGCCTATGTCGCCTTTTCGCGTGCGCGATCTCTGGATGGCTTGTCGATCAGTCGCGAGCTGCGTCCGCGAGACCTCGTGCTGGACCGGGAGGCTTTCGCTTTCGGCAAGCTCGACACGATCGAAGATACAGATGCCTATCTGCTCGCACGCTTCGCTAAGGCCGATGGCGCCCTGATTTAGGCCATTCCGAGGCATTAACCTTTCACACACAATGACGCCGCATTCTGATCATCTCTTATACTCCGCAACAAGAGAAAGACACGTCATGAATGCCATCATTGAACGCCGTCAGCGTCGCTGCCTGCTCAGGCGCGACATGGGCGCAGCAAGCGAACGCAAGACGCTGTCACAAGTGGCTGCACAAAGACGGCGTATGCGCATCCCCGGTGGCGGCGGCAACTAGGCCAGCTTGCGAATTTCGTCGGACAGCTGACGCTCCTGATCGGTCACGATCTTTTCCAGAACACGTACACGTTCCTTCAAGCGGTCGACCTCACCGAGGACACGCTGAATGTCTTCGTCCGCGCCCTTGTCGGATTTGGCGTTAGCTTTCAGCTTCAGATAATTGTTCACCACACCCGCGCCGACTGAGATCAGCACAATGAGGACGACCATGACGATCGGGTCCATTCGGTAACTCCCCTTTGTATCGTTTTTCGATATATACAATTCAGGCAAATCTTACAAGAAAATTTGCCACCTATCGCGGACTGGAACTTGGCCAGGTCTTAGCGGAGGCCGTCGATCTCGCGACGCAAACGACGATCCCGGTCGAGAATGATGGCTTCCAGCGTGCGCACACGCTCGGCCAGATTGGCGATCTGATCGGCATCTGGTGACGCTTCAGGCGGGCGGGACTTCCCGGACCGCGCGAGTGAGACGATCACCAGAACAAAGACAAGAAAGACTAGGAAAGACAATGAGAGGCTCCTTTTCTGACAAGACGTTGGTACGAAAGTCAGTCGTTTGGAGCTCCCCGTCTGTTAGATGGATCCGCAATTCGGCGAATGCACCGCTCTCCTGAACTTATCGATATTCAATATGTAAGGAGGGGTGAACACATGTTCAAGAAGAAACCCGGATTATCTTCCGGTTGAGCCAAATCCGCCGGCGCCGCGGTCCGTCTCGTCCAGCGCGTCCACTTCTATCCATGCCAGTTGAGTGACCGGCGCAAGAACCAGTTGGGCAATGCGTTCGCCGCGCTGGATGGTAAAGGCATCCTGTCCGAGATTGATCAGGATCACCTTGATCTCACCGCGATAATCGCTGTCGATCGTGCCGGGCGTGTTCAAACAGGTCAGGCCATGCTTGGCTGCGAGGCCGGAGCGCGGGCGCACCTGAATTTCATAGCCTTGCGGAATGGCCACTGACAGGCCGGTCGGGATCATCGCCCGCTCACCCGCCTGCAGCAGAATTGGGTCTTCCTGCGAAACAGCCGCGCGGACATCCATGCCGGCTGAACCGATGGTTTCATAAGCTGGCAGGTCTAGCCCCTCGAAATGGGGCAGCGGGCAGACGGAGACAGTAACCTTGTTCATACTCTGAGCCGTTGGCGGAGTCGCATATTCGAGTCAAGCAGATAGGGCTGCGGGCGCTAGTCTTCGTTCTGATGGGCCTCAAAGACCTCGTCTTCCCACTCCATCGTGTCGCCGCGCATCAGCTGATCGTGCTGGCGCTCGGACTCCGGCTTGCGGTCCATGAAGATCGTGTTGTCGATCCCGTCCAATGTGGTTTTCGAAATGCCGTCATTGCGTTTCAGGAAGTTCTCAAACGCGGAATCATCCGGCAGGGTTGAGCGCAGCTGGCCGTCATAGGTGCCGTCGAGCCGGTTCTGCTCGTCCCGGTCGAGGCCGGCATTGGCGGCGTCCTTATAGGCTTGTTTGGTGGCATCGAGATCGCAATTGGCCTTGAGTCGCTGTTCTTCGGTGAGCTTGTGGCAGAGTAGCGCGCCAAGCGCGCCGCCCCCTCCCCCGGCCGTAGCTGGCGGCAGGGAAAACTCGATGCCCGGCACGCGCACGGGGGGCGGGCGTCCAAAAGGTTGGGGCCTGGCAAAGGGCTGCGCTGTGGTGGCAGGCTGTTGCACGGGTGGCGCAAGGGTTTGCAGCGGCGCGTCAGACGGTTCCGGCAGGATGATCGCTTCGTCCGGGTCGGGTTCTGGCTCCGTGACATCGGGCAGGTCCACCTCAGGCACTTGTTCGGGCTGAGGCTCCAGTTCGAGCGGCGCTTCCGCGGCAGGCTCCATTTCGGGGTCAGGCTCGACCACCGGGTCAGGTACAGGTGGCAGCGTTTCCTCAACCGGCTCTATTTCAGGCTCAATCTCCTCGACGAGGTCTTCCGGAATCTCGTCAGGCTCTTCATCAGGCATACTTTCCGGCAGATCCTCAACCGATTCATCGGGGGTCGGTTCGGGCAATTCCTCAGGCAGGACTTCGGTCTCAAGGTCCGGCTCGGTGTCTTCAAGGGGAGCTTCCAGCGTGTCCGGAAGCTCTTCTGGCACATCCTCCGGATCTTCCATGGCCGGTTCTTCGGGAATGACTTCGACCGGCAGGCCCGGCTGAGGATCCGGCAGCACCTCCTCCTCTACGGCAAGCGGCAAGGGCTCCGGCTCAGGAATGGGGTCGTCGATGACGAGGTCCACCGGCGCTTCGGGCGGAGGCAGAGCCTCTTCCATGACCAATTCCGATTCCGGGATCGGCTCAGGATCCGGCTGGGGCAACGGTTCCGGATCCGGTTCGGGGAGAGGTTCGGGCTCGATGTCCGGCAGCGGCTCCGGCGGCAATTCCGCCTCTGGCTCTGGCTCTGGCTCTGGCTCTGGCTCTGGCTCTGGCTCTGGCTCTGGCTCTGGCTCTGGCTCTGGCTCTGGCTCTGGCTCTGGCTCTGGCTCTGGCTCTGGCTCTGGCTCTGGCTCTGGCTCTGGCTCTGGCTCTGGCTCTGGCTCTGGCTCTGGCTCTGGCGGGAGTATCGGTGGAAGCTCGACGATGTCCACCTCCAAAACCACGGGCTCAGGAGGCGGGGGAAGCTTATGTCCGAAGGCGATGGCAAAGAGAAACAGGATCAGGCCATTGAGGCCCAATGATCCCGCCACGAAGGGAAGGCGCTCGCGCGCGAACTCTTTCCAGGCTCCACCCATGGGCCAAAGCCCTAGCAGCCAGCCCTTAACGGCCTCAGTTACTTTTCGTACAGCTTGCGCCGTGCCGCCTATAGCGCCAACTCCAGCCGGCCGTTGACCAGTGCGGTATAGTCATTGACTAGCGTTTCGGAGATATGGCCCGGCTTGTAGACATGCTCGCCAATCTCGGCGACAGGCGTGATTTCAGCTGCGCTGCCTGTGATGAAGCATTCCGAGAAGGTCGACAGCTCATCCGGGAAGATCGCCCGTTCGATCACTTCGATGCCGCGCTCCCTGGCCAGCTTGATCGCCGTCTGGCGGGTCAGGCCATTGAGGAAGCAATCCGGGGTCGGTGTATGCAACGCGCCGTCGCGCACAAAGAAGATGTTCGCGCCGGTCGCCTCAGCCACCTGACCGCGATAGTCGAGCATCAGGGCGTCGGCGTAGCCGTCGCGCTCGGCAGCATGCTTGGACAGGGTGCAGATCATGTAGAGGCCAGCGGCCTTGGCATGGCAGGGCGCGGTGTCCGGGGCCGGACGGCGCCACTTGGCGTGTGTCAAACGGATGCCCTTCATCTTGTCGGCGAAATAGTCGCCCCAATGCCAGACCGCGACCGCGAGATGGATCGTGTTGTTCTGGGCTGAAACGCCCATCATCTCAGACCCGCGCCAAGCCAGTGCGCGCACGTAGGCGCTCTCGAGACCCGATTTCGCCAGTGCCTCGGTCTTGGCCTGTTCGACCTGATCAACAGAAAACGGGATTTTGAACCCCATGATCTCCGCTGAATTGTGCAGGCGCTTGGAATGGTCCAGCGAACGGAAGATCTTGCCGCTATATGCCCGCTCACCTTCAAAGACGGAGGACGCATAGTGAAGCGCATGCGTCAGGACGTGGACTTTGCTGTCCCGCCACGGCACGAATTCCCCATCCATCCAGATATAACCGTCACGGTCGTCATAAGCAGACATAATAGTTCAGCGCTCCTCGCTTGCACTTATAGCATTTTCGCGTTCATTTCAGAACATGGCCCCTGACGTCAACCTGAATAGACCTTTCGATCCGCGCCTTTTCCTTATGGATCAGGAGCTTGATAGAGGTGTCGGACTCCTGCTGGCAGGAAGCGCCGAACTGATGAGAGCCGCAGAAGAGGCGCGGCACAAGGCAGGGCTGAGCAAGCCAGAACTGCAAATACTCATGGCTGTCCGCTACTCACCCGGTCAAACCGTGGGCGAGCTGCGCGATGCGTTGAGCATGACAGTACCAACTTTCGCCCGCATCATTGGCGAACTGGACAAGCGCGGCCTGATCGAGCGCGAGCGTGAACAGGCAAGTGACAAGCGTCGGCGCACGCTGAACCTGTCGGATGCGGGCACCACGCTGACCACCCAGATCACGATCGTATTGCGCGAGCGGCTGCGCCTGGCCTATCGCGCCGCTGGCCCGGATGCGGTTGAAGGGGCGCGCAAAGTGATGGATGCGCTCGTCAAATGAACCAGGACACCGCTCATATTCTCGTCGTCGATGACGATGACCGCATTCGCGACCTGCTGAAGCGATATCTCACACGTGAAGGGTATCGCGTAACCTCGGCGTCCGGAGCGGACGGCGCGCGCAAGATGATGTCATCAATGGAGTTTGATCTCGCCATTCTGGACATAATGATGCCGGGTGAAGATGGTCTGTCGCTGCTGAAATCCATGCGGGAGGGGCGCAATCGGGAAACGCCCGTCATGCTGCTGACCGCCAAAGGTGAAGCGTCCAACCGGATCGAAGGGCTGAAGCATGGCGCAGACGACTATCTCGCCAAGCCGTTCGAGCCGGAGGAGCTATCCTTGCGCTGCGCCGCCATCCTGCGCCGATCGCACAAGGCAGAGCCGCCCGAAGAAGTCGAAATGTCCGGCATGGTATTCAATGCAGAACGCGGCGAGTTGAAAGAGGGCGATACGCGCATCCGTCTCACCGAGGCCGAATTGCAATTGCTGACGGTATTGGCCTCAAATCCGGGCGAGCCGGTGAGCCGTGAGGAGCTGGCCTCCCTGACTTCAGCCGGGATGGAGCGCTCTGTCGATGTGCAGGTGACGCGCCTGCGCCGCAAGATCGAACCCAATCCGAAAGAGCCGATCCATATCCAGACCGTGCGAGGCGTCGGATATCGCCTCATGCCGGACTGAGCCGATGCTGCGCCTGAGAGATATCACACCGCGCGGGCTTTATGCTCGCAGCATGTTGATGGTAATCGCGCCGGTCGTTCTGATCCTGTCGCTCATGTCGTGGTATTATTACGACAGCCATATTGCGGAGGTGAACCGCAAGCTCGCCCAATCCATCGCGCGCGATGCGAGCCTCGTCCAGGCTTATTGCGACCGCCGCGAGGAGTCCGTGCTGGACCGCAAGACCATAGATGAGCGCCTAGACCTGACCTTCACTTGCGACAGCGATTTCGCCAGCCTCGATCGCCGAAGCTATGCTGAAGTCTTCTCCTATAGCGGCACGCTGGACAAGGAGTTGGAGACCCGGCTTGGCGTACCGGTGGAGACGGCGTTGAACCCCCAGGACTCAATGCTGCACCTCCGCTTCGCGTCGGGGCCCCGCACAGTTGAAATCATTGTCGAGCGTAAACGTGTGCTCGCCGCCAATACCCACATCTTTATTGTCTGGGTGATCCTGTTCTCCCTGTTCATGGTTGCCCTGGCCATCGGCTTCCTGAACCAGCAGGTGCGCTCGATCCTGAGCTTGTCAAAGGCCGCGCGAGCGTTCGGCCGTGGCCGGGATGTGCCGGACTTCCGCCCGTCTGGCGCCAACGAAGTGCGCGAGGCGGCCCGGGCGGTAATCGACATGAAGAACCGGCTGACCGCCTTTGCGGAACAGCGCACCGCCATGCTAGCCGGGGTCAGCCATGATCTGCGCACGCCCCTCACCCGACTAAAGCTGGCGCTGGCCATGATGGACGAGACCGATGACATCAAAGCCGCGCGGGCCGATCTTGATGACATGTCCATGATGCTGGACGAATATCTCACCTTTGCGCGCGGCGAAGAAGGCGATGAGCCGAGCGATTTTGACCTTGCCGAACTCTTGCGCGACGCCGCCGCGGGCTTTGGCCCGCACATTATGGTAACCGGGCCTGATCATGTTCAGGTCAATGGCCGTCGGCTGGCACTCAAGCGCGCTATGACAAATTTGATCTCCAATGCGACAAAATTCGCGACGGACACACAAATCACTCTTGTGAACGGTCCGCATGCGGCCGATATACACGTCGATGACAATGGACCGGGCATTAACCCGGAGCTGCGCGAGGATGCTTTCCGCCCTTTCATGCGGCTGGATGAGGCCCGCACCCAGAATACACCGGGCACAGGGCTCGGACTCACCCTCGCCCGGGATACGGCGCGCGCGCATGGCGGAGACCTTCGCCTCAGCGACAGCCCTCTCGGCGGCCTGCGGGCCAGCCTGCGCCTGCCCCATTGAACCTTATCCCTCCAGAGACATTTCTTCGCCATGAGCAATAGCAAAGCAAAACTGATCATCCGCAACGCAACGCCGGACGATATTCCCGGCCTTCAGGGCCTCTCGGCGCGCGTTTATGGCGAGGGCGAAGAGTATTCCCGCGACCACCTCATGGCGCAAATCAACCGGTTTCCGGATGGGCAGTTCATCGCTGAATATGAAGGCCAGATTGTTGGCCATTGCGCCACCTTCATGATCGCGTCCGAACATGCCTTTGGTCCGCACACATGGATGCAGATTACCGGCGGCGGGTATGCCGCCCGTCACGACCCCGAAGGGGATGTGCTCTACGGCATGGATGTCGCGGTCGACCCGGCGTTCCGTCGCTTGCGCATTGGCCAGCGTTTCTACAAGGCACGGCGCGAACTATGCCAGTGGCTGGAGCTGAAAGGTATCGTATTTGCCGGTCGGATGCCTGGCTATGCTCGCCGCGCCAAACAATATCCCAACCCGGAAGACTATGTGAAGGCGGTCCGCGAATCCAAGCTCCGCGATCCGGTTATCACGTTCCAACTGAATCAGGGGTATGAGCCGCTCGGCGTACTGCGCCATTACCTGCCGGAAGATATCGACTCCATGGGACATGCCACGCACATGTTCTGGGAGAACCCACTGGCGCAGGAGAAGATCCAGACCAATACGAGCTTTGGCGACACGTCCCTGCCCGAACGGGTGCGGATCGCCACGGTCCAGTTCCAGATGCGCCGGATCACTTCCATCGACGAGTTTGAAGGACAGGTCGAATACTGGGTCGATATTGCGTCAGACTATCAATCCGACTTCGTAGTCTTCCCGGAAATGCTGACGCTGCAATTGCTGTCGCTGTCTGAACGCCCGCTCGGCCCTGTCGATGCGATCTCTCAGATATCTGACTATACGCCGCGCTTTGTTGAGTTCATGGAAAAGCTGGCAGTTTCCTACAACATCAACATCATCGGCGGAACGCATCCGAGCCAGATGGCGAATGGCGAGATTCTCAATGTCTGCCACGTCTTCCTGCGAGATGGCTCCGTCCACACGCAGCAGAAGTTGCACCCGACCCCATCTGAACGCCATTGGTGGAACATTCAGGGCGGACGCGGCAATTCAGTGATCCAGACCGATTGCGGCCCGATTGGCGTGATGATCTGCTATGATAGCGAGTTCCCGGAAATCGCGCGCCACCTTGTCGATCAAGGCGCGCTGATGCTGTTCGTGCCCTTCTGTACCGACGAGCGGCGGGGCTATTTGCGGGTGCGATATTGCTGTCAGGCCCGTGCGGTCGAGAACCAGTGCTATGTCACCATGTCCGGGGTTGTGGGCAATTTGCCGAATGTCGAGAATATGGACATTCACTATGCGGAGAGCTGTATCCTGACGCCATCCGACTTCCCCTTCTCGCGCGATGGCGTGGCGGCGGATACTGCCCCGAATACGGAAACGATCGCACTCGCGGACTTGTCCATTTCAGACCTGCTGACAGCTCGCCAATCCGGCGCAGTGCAGAACCTCAAGGACCGCCGGCTGGACCTCTATCAGGTAGCCTGGAAGAAGAACTAGGCCTTCACGATCAGGTCGGCCCCCTGGTTGCGGACATTTCCGACCGCCGAACCGACTGGCCACGCCTGCATCTCCGCAGCTGGGTAAGGTGCATAAAGGTCAGACATCTTGCGGTTATCCGCGTCCAACCAGCGAAGATGATCGGACGCCTTCAGAATGACCGGCATCCGGCTGGAGATGTCCGAGATCATTCGATTCGGCCGGGTAGATAGTATGGTGAAAGTGTCGATCTCGGAGCCGTCGATCATCGCCCGATTCCACAGTCCGGCCAGGCAGAACCAAGGCCGGTCCCTCAAGCCAACAGCGTAAGCCTTGCGATGGCCCTGCGGACCATTCCACACATAGTATCCGCTGACCGGGACCAGGCAGCGATGGTGACGGAATGGCCCGCGAAATGTGTTCGAGAATTCGAGGTCCTCGCACCTTGCCGTAAAGGTGGAGAAGTTCTTCTCGCTGAGGGGCTTGTTCCACCAGCTGGGGATCAACCCCCAATAGGCTGGGGCCAACTGGACAGTACCGCGCGGCACATATTCGCCTTCGGGGGCCATGCGGATGATCGGCACGAATTGGCTTGGCGCATTATTGTAGGCCGGCTCTGGCGGGTCGATGCCCGGCGGGGGCACCAAGCCGGTTGCCTCGCGGTAGTCATCCCATGAAATGTCTTGTCTGAAAAAACGGCCCGGCATAGCTTCCCCTTAACTGGCGTTGCTGGCACTGCCCAGCCCCACGTCAGGGTTTGAACAAGGCCTTGCTGTCACGGCCCAGATCATAAGCGACGTGGTGCTTCAGTTTCTCCGTGAGTTCGGTGGCGTCGCCTGCCAGCTGGTCTGGATGAATCATCTGGCCGAACGTCATACGCACTTGCGCGCCGCGCTTGTTCAGCAGCTCGTGAAACAGGGTGATGTCACGCAATTCCGGGTTCAGCTCGCTGAGAAAGTAAAAGAGCCTCGAATTCCACGCATCGAGATTGAGCGGCAGGACGGGTGTCTTCTGTTTCCGCGCGAGGCCGACCACGGTAGAGAACCAGTCCTTCTCGACCAGCCGCCCGTCTTCCTTCTTTGCAAGCCGCCCCGACGGGAAGATGACAACGCATTTTTCCTCGGCAAAGGCCTGCCCTGCCCGCTTCAGGGTTTCGCGCGTCTTGGCCGGGGTGCGCTTCTCGGCCACCCATTCGACCGGGATGATGACATCCTGAAAGTTCGGATTGACGCGAATGGCATCGGCATTGGCAAAGAATACGATATCCTGCCGAACCTGCTTGAGCAGATCCCAGACCGCCACACCATCTGCCAAACCGGTTGGATGGTTGGCCGCAATGATAACCCGCCCAGCACTTGGTAGTCTCTCGAGACCGTCGACCTTCAGAGAGAAGTTCAGTTGGCGTGAAAGATGATCGAACGAGTCCCGCCCATTCAGCTGCATGATCGTGTCGGCCATTTCCCGCGCCCGCCGATACCCAAGCGTCTTGTAGAGAACCGGACGGACAAGCGGCCACGACCAGCTCTCGCGCAGTTTCGGGCAGCGTTCCTCAATCAGCGTATCGACGATATGCTGGTCATTATTTTTTTCTGCATCAAGAAATGCCGATCCTCTCAAAGTAGAGGATTTTGCGATCAGGCTCTCGTCGCTCATGGTGCGTGGGCCACTCCGTTCTCCCTTTATATACATAGGGGTTGGGGCGAATCCCTCAAAGCGGGAACTACAGGGGAATGGCCGTTCGCGCAGGCCACCGGAACGCTGCATTGTGTTGAAATATAAACACTTCGGAAAGTTTCGCTTTACCAAGACGTAAGAGCCACGTGCCATTGTGAACGCCACAGGGGGGTTGGCTTAAGGCTTTCCTTCGCGGGCAAATAAATCGGGAATAGTGTAGATGAAAGTTCTTTGGGTTGAAGATCACGAGCCAGTCAGAGACATGCTGGCGATTGCCGCGGACAAGGCTGCGCGCTCCCGCGTGCAGGTTGACCTGGTCATGGCGCCGACCCTGATGATGGCGGAAGCCCGGTTGCGCCTCGAAAGATTTGATCTCGTCGTGCTCGACCTCGGCCTGCCAGACTCTTTTGATCCGGACATGACCATCGCGCGGGTTGCCAATATGGGCAAATACCGGATTGCGGTTGTCTCTTCCATGGATGTGCGCGACCAGGCTGTTGAGTCTGCCCTGCGCTGCGGCGCGAACATTCATCCGCAAGCTATTTTCAAGGCCACTCTGCCATTCAATCGCTTCATCCAGCGCCCCGATGCGTTTGAAGACTTCCTGATGGACCTGATGCCAGCCGCTGAAACCACGGCCGTCCGCGCGGCCTAATCCATGCGGGCGCTTGCGAAGCGCCCCTTCCCCTTGCTAAGCCGCCTAGGATACGTCCGGGCGGCTTTTTGCTGGGCGACACAGGAAAAAAGGCGGCACCCCCGATGATGGAATATCCCGTGACGATCAGCCTGATCGCGGCCAATGTCCTCGTCAGTCTGATTGGCCTGTCAAACCGCGCTTTCTTCGAGGACAACAATTTCTGGATCGCGCCGATCCGGGAGGGCCGCCAATGGTGGCGCTTCGTGACATCGGCCTTTCTCCATGTGAACGGCACACATTTGCTCATCAACATGTTCGTCCTGTGGCAATTTGGCGGAGTGCTGGAACGCGAACTTGGCGCATCAACGTTCCTGATCATCTATTTTGGATCGCTGTTTGCCGGAAATGCGTGGGAATATGTCGACAAACGCGACCAACCTGATTACCGCGCCGTAGGCGCGTCGGGCGCGACGTCCGGTATCGTGCTGGCGTTCAGTGTGCTGGCGCCGTTTGCGGTATTGTACCTGCTTTTCATCTTGCCGATGTGGGCGATTGTTGCGGCAGTTCTGTTTATCTCGGTCAGCTTCTTCCTGTCGCAACGTCCTAACACGATGATCGCACATGGCGCCCATCTTGGTGGCGCCTTGGCGGGTGCGGCGTTGACCTTCCTGCTGGTGCCGGGGGCCTGGAGCGGACTGCTGGCCCAGATCGCCGAACGGCTGGGCTGACCCGGATGACCACCGTCCTTGAGAAATACAAAGCCCGCATCGAGAGCGGCCAGTTGACGCCGGACCCGGTTCAGGCAACCGCCGCTGCGGCGCTGAACGATCTGGAACACCGGCTTGCCAATCGGAAGACTGGCGGCTGGTTTTCCAAGGCCGAGACGGTGACGGGCCTCTACATGTGGGGCGGTGTTGGGCGGGGCAAATCCATGCTGATGGATCTGTTCTTCGAAAGCGCACCCGTTGAAGCGCGGCGCCGGGTGCACTTTCATGAATTCATGGCAGAAGTGCATGACCGGCTGGATGCCTGGCGCAAGCTCTCCCAGGACGAGCGCAAGCGATCCGAATGGCGCGTGAAGGGAGCGGGCGACGACCCGATCGCGCCAGTGGCGAAACAGATCGCCTCGCAGGCGAGCCTCCTCTGCTTTGATGAATTCCAAGTCACCCAGATTGCCGATGCCATGGTGCTGGCGCGCTTGTTCGAAGCGCTGTTCGACATGGCGGTAACAGTGGTGGCAACCTCCAATCGTCACCCCAATGATCTCTACAAGGATGGGATCAATCGCCCCCTCTTCCTACCCTTCATAGAGCATCTGAAGGCGCATTGCGAAATTCTGGAACTGGCCTCGGAACGGGATTACCGCCTCGACCGCCTCATCGAAGCGCCAGTCTGGTATGCGCCGCTGAATGCGGAGTCCGAAGCCGCCCTGGACCGCGCATGGGACCGGCTGACCCTTGGCGCAGAGCCACAGCATTGCGTCCTGACCGTCAAGGGACGGAAGCTGGAAGTGCAGCGGGAAGCGGCCGGTGTGGCACGCTTTACCTTTGAGGAATTGTGCGCCCGTCCACTCGGCTCGCGGGACTATCTGGCCATCGCCGCAAATTTCAACACGGTGATCCTGTCAGGCATTCCGACGCTGGGACCAGAAAACCGCAACGAGGCGGCGCGCTTCGTGGCACTGATCGACGCGCTCTATGAAGCGAAGATCAAGCTGGTGGCAAGCGCAGCCGCCGAACCGGAGAGCCTTTATCCCGAAGGCGATGGCAGTTTCGAGTTCGAACGCACGGCCAGCCGCCTGCATGAAATGCGGTCTACGGATTATTTGTCCGAGGCCCGTGTTGAACTGGAAGCCGACTAGACGCCGCCTGACGCAAGGCGTCTGCAAGGCTGAGTTGGCCAGACAGGTTTTTCGGCGCGCCGAACTTACGCGAGATGTAGCGAACCAGAGGGCGTTCCAAGCATAGGTGCGCGACAACGGATGCAATTGTGCACCCGATCACGAATAGCAGCGCCATGATCCAGGGCGGCAAAAGTTCCGGCAGGTGCAGGAATTTCGCAACCGGCACACCGGCGGTCATCATTGGCATGTGTACGAGATAGAGCATGTAGGACGCGTCGCCGACCAAACGAAGGCTGCGCGGAATGCTCAGGCGGCCAGCGGTTTCCATTGCGGCGAGCGCGGCAATGATCGCGCTGGCAGAGGCACCGAACAGGACCGTGCGCACACCAAACCCGATCTCGACGGGGCGATAGATATCGTTGAGCCCCGTCATCAGGAAGACCAGCAAACCGCCGACCAACAGGCCGCGCGCTGCATTCCGTCCCAGATGCTGGAAGGACACCGCCGCCAGACCGCCAAACAGGAAGATCAAATTATAGGGTGAGAACAGGAAGTCCGCCGGGAACAGTACGTCCTGGCCAAATACGGTGAGCGCGCAGGCGGTAAACCACATGCTGAGGATGCCGAGACCGATCCAGCGATGCAGGATAGCGAGGCCGAATATGGCGTAAAACAACATTTCATGTTGCAGGGTCCATGAAACCTGAAGAATCGGAGTGTCTTCCATTGGCACAAGGAAGAGGTTCGGCAGCAATCGCCCAAGACCCGGCATATAGCCAAGTCCGACGGCTGGGATCAGGGCACCGGCCAGGACCATCGGGATGAGAACCAGCCAATAGGCCGGATAGATGCGCGAGACCCGTTTGATCGCGTAGCTATAGGCCTTTTGAGGGGCACCAAAATCCCGACGATGGATGTAGAGCATCAGGAATCCCGACAGGGCGAAGAAGAATTCAACACCCGAATAGCCCATATTCGCTACAGGATGCAGCGCTTCGCCCGTTTCCGCATAAAGCCGCTTTGGCAAGATGAAGATATTGAGGTGATAGAAGACCACCATGAGCGCAGCGATGGCGCGCCCGCCCTGGAGTGATGTCAGATGAGGAAGACGCATGCGCGTGTCCTTTTCGGTATGGCACCCGGGATTTCGGAGCCGCCAGACCAGATTCAGGACCAGCAGCGACAATGCCGTTCGTCCTGTGACAGGCAAATCGTGTACCAGCCCGCCGGAGCGACCTGCGCCTGCAACGCCCGTGAAGGCGCTCGGTGGACAAGATCAGGAATTTCACAGGCGGCTGGGTCAGGTATCGGGGGGAGGCAGGCGCAACTCGGCATCATGCGGGCGAATCATCGGAAATAGCGTTGTTCCGACGCGATGGTCGCCCGCATCATGCGCAGGCGCGGGTTCGGATGCGCTGCCCATCGCGACCTGACAGGCCTTTGAGAGGGTGAACGCCAAAGGGTCAGGCCGCGCGACTGTTGGCATATCCCCGATTGCCGCGATCCAGACATTCCCTTGCGCATCGCACATGGTGAGGAACGGCGTGCCGCGACCTCTCGTTCGGCGCACATACAGGCGCAGAAGGATGAGCTGCAGCCATATCCAGAAACGGAATGGCTGAAGATGCGGCTTCAATACCGGTGGGGGCGCAAACAGGCTGTCCATCCGCGCAAGTATATGTCCGGCGCGTAGAGGCGACGGATACGTTCTCGCGGGCACCCATACTGGCGACAGGCGCAACGAGTTCCTTGCGGGACAAGGACGCGATTATGCCCTGAAGAAGGCTGCTTCAGCCCGCCCGCACATTGATATCGGACGCGGTCATCTCCTTGCAAAGCACGGCCCGACCAATGAGGTAGCCCTGTATGAGATCACAATTGTGCGCGGCCAGCTGTTCGAGCTGCCAGCTGGTTTCCACACCTTCTGCACAACTGATCAAATTCATCTCGCAGCACATCTTCAGACTGCCGGTCAGCACTTTCGGCAGGACACCGGAATCACTCTTCTTGCCAAGCAGGCTCTTATCGAGCTTGACCTTATTGAAGGGCAATTCTTCCAACAGGGAGAGCGAGGAATAGCCGGTGCCAAAGTCATCCAGAGCGAGCGAGACCCCTGCCCCAACAATCTTGCCAAGCACCTGTTTGCTCGTATCGATATTCCGGAACAGGACGTTTTCTGTGATTTCGAGTTCGATCCGTTCAGGCGCTATGCCATGGCGACGGAGCGCGTTCAGGAAATGGTCAGCAAATTCCAGAGACGTCAATTGAGAGGGAGAGACGTTGAATGACAGGAAGCTGGTACCCCCGGGCAACCAGCGCAAAGCCTGGTTCAGCATGGACCAGAAGAAACTGTCGATCAGGCCAAGGCGCTCCACTGCCGGCATGAATTGCTTGGGCGAGGGCTGCCGGCTGAGGCCGCTATGCGGCCAGCGCGCAAGCACTTCATAACCGGCAATTGAGTGACTGCGCAAATCTAGAATCGGCTGAACTGCGGGCTGGAAGCAATTGTCCTTGACCGCCCCGATAATGGTCTTGTCGAACTCTTCGGCGTCCATGTCCGCCATGTCTTCACGGCGATCGAATACCGCAATCCCTCCGCCCTCCGACTTTATCCGGATCATGGCCTTGTCGGCTGCGTACATCAGATTGGCCTTGTCAGCCGCGTCATCCGGAAACGCAGCGACCCCGATGGAGGCGCCGACCGTGACGAGCCCGAGATCGGTTTCTATCGGAGAAACCAGAGCACTTTGGACAAGCGCAGCCAATGCCAGTGCGTTATCGCCAACCGATGGAATGATAAACGCAAACTCATCTCCACCAAGGCGACAAGCATGCTGACAGCCGTCCATCTCCGACAGGCGCGTGGCGAGAACCTTCAGGACATGGTCCCCTATCGCATGACCATAGCGATCATTCAGGGGCTTGAACCTGTCCAGGTCGATCAAGGCGCACATGAAGGGCTGGCCCTGTGCCACCAGAGCCTCCATTTCCCGCACAAAGGCGCGGCGATTCAGGATTCGGGTCAATGGGTCTGTGTCGGCAAGCTGGCGGATCTTGCGCTCGGCGCGCTCACGCTCCTCGATCTCGGCCTTGAGTTCAGTCAGCATACTGGCATGAATTTCGGTAAGGGCATGGAACACACCAAGCGCGTTGAGACATCCGGCATAGATGCCGTCTTCATGCGCAAGGATCAGACCGTTGGTGAGCAGGTCTGATTTGTCCCGGATACTGCCGAATACGGTCGCGGCATCCTCCGATAGCTCCATCACCAGCACGTTTCGATCCATTATGCCGGACACACCCTTTTTCTGATTCAGGGCATAGCCGAACGGATTTGAGATCAGGCGCTGGAAAGCCTGAAGGGACACAAACCCTGTCGGCTTGCCGTTAAAATCGACAACCGGGCAGAGTGTCGCTTCAGGGTTCTTGACGAAAAACGCGGATACCGCATCAAAGCTGTCTCCGAGAGAGAGCGGCTCAAAATGCATCCATGACGTGGAGCGAAATCTCATAATAAACCCATCTGCCCCACCCAAAAGGCCTTATGGGTTCTCGCTATCATCACAGTCTGAAAACTTTGTAACCAGTAATAGCCACAACAGCGTACAAGACTTTGACTTTCATGAATTTATTGTGACGCACACTTCAGGAGTGGCCTGGAACTCCGACGACAGATTGGGCAAGATGTTCGGGCGATACATCCGCATTGTCACGCGCAATCACGCTGAAAGAAGCATCCGTTTCGAGCACGACCAACTCAGCTTCGGCAACGCGTGTCAGGCCATTCTCACGCAACGCGGCGAGCACTTCGGACTTGGTCAGACGCTCATCGCGAATATTCTGCATAAGGTACTGCCCCCGATACACCAGAAGTCGTGGACTGGATTTCACAAGCCATTCCACAGAGTCGCTGCGCGCCAGAACGAATGTCAGCCCCCATTGAATAAACAGGAGGACTGCAATGGCGAACAGGGCTTCGACAGCCGTGACGGAATTCGAGGTGATGCCCGCTCCAGCGATTGAGCCCAGCGCCACGGTCACCACCCAGTCAAAATTGTTCATCTGAGACGTGGACCGCTTTCCAGCGAGCCGGATGAAAGCGATGATGGTGAAATATAAGACTGGGGCGGCAAGCGCGATACGGACAAGGTCTTTCCATCCGTCATAATAGATTGCTGAAATATCCATCAGGCGACTGCCTTCACGATCTCATAATCTATCGGCTTGTAGCGAAAATTATTGGACTCTCCTGCGGAGCAGCTGGTCATGCCGATCAGAAGGTCCATGCAGGCTTCGAACGTAATCGACTGCCCCGCTTTACTCAGGGGTGGCAAAACCTTGATCTCGCCCGTCTGAGGATCTGTCGCGACGTGCATGAAGATGTTGAACGCGATCGGAATATCATCGGGGCCTATGCCGTATTCGGCCAGGGCTGCTTCGAGGTTTTCCTGACAACCACCTTCGGGATCAGCCTCATTGTACAGCTTGCGGAACGTATCCTTCGAGCAGGGCGTCAGCGTGAAATCATGACGGCCGACCTCATCCTCGACAATTTTCAACATGTCACGGCTGCGATTGGAGTAGAGCATGTCTCCCCTGGTCAGGAACATGCGCCCGGCATAATCGAGGGAGCGCCCGGATGAAATCACTTCCTTCCGGTCGTCCAGATTGTAGGCGACCATGTCGCTGACTTGTTCGCCTTCGGGATCTGTCACGGTCAGGCGTTCGCCCTTGCGCAGGATGAAAGCCGTGCCGGATTTCGGGGGGATACGGTGACTCATTTCGCAGGCTCCTGCGGGGTGAACGGACATTTCCACTCAGGCCCGACTTCGCGGCCTGAATACTGCGCGGCTTCAGACCCCCGGCCGAAATCTGCCAGCATCGGATTAACCGAACCGGCGAGCGCCTTGTCGCGCTCTCGAATGATCTGCTTCATTTTCTCGAACCGGCCATCCTGGCGCAGGCGTTCAAATTGCTCATGCGAATTGAAGACGAGCGCAGGAAACTCGAAACGACGGGCTGGTCGGGATGCGTTCGGGTGCAGGCCGATGACGAAGAAGGCCTCGCCCAGCAAGCCCATCGAGAAATGTGCCGATTCCGGATCACGCTCCGCGCTCTCGGCCCACCCCCTGCCCTCGACCACATCGAGATTGTGCAAGGATTGAAGCCGGTTCCAGAGCGCACGCTCGAATTCAGTCTCTGACAGCTCGGTCGGCCCCGTGAAGATGGCGACGAAGGACTGAACCACAGGGGAGCTGAAATCGAGCTCCTCGATAAACTCTTCCAGTGCGCGCCTGAGATTGATGTCACCTGCAGCGGAATCGATGTCGCCGAATTCCGCAATGACCAGCTGATCGCGAACCATTGCCGATTTTGCCCCAATACAGGGAAAGGAATCTGATTGCACGAATTGCCGGAAGGCGTCCGTGCGGGTGAGAGTGGTGCTGCCCATTTGGTTGTTTCCTGTCATGTATGGGCAATCAACCGCGCAACCTTCAAACCGGTTCCGCAACTTCTGACAGCAAGGTGTGGCAGCCTTCTGGATCACTTTGCCGCCACGAGATATACTGCCTCCGAAGCGCAAATTCAGACGCTTGGAACCCCTTCAAAAGCAGGGGGCGAATACTTATTTATGTTAAACCGCGATGACATTCATGCGGTTTGTACGGGGCGACGCCGCCGCTATGCGGGGCTAAACGTCAGGAAGAAGATCTGATTGCCGGAACGATCGCCGCAACGCGGGGTTGGTCTGCAAAGGAGGAGATTAGATATGGCGAACAAAACCGCCAGTGCGAGTGTGGCACTCAGCCCGGAGCAGGGTCTGAGCCGTTATCTCACCGAAATTCGTAAGTTTCCCATGCTCGAGAAGAATGAGGAATTCATGCTCGCCCGTCAGTGGCGCGAGCAGGAAGATACCCAGTCTGCCGAGAAGATGGTGACATCCCATCTGCGTCTCGTTGCGAAGATCGCAATGGGCTATCGCGGCTATGGCCTGCCGATGGCCGAAGTGATCTCCGAGGGCAATGTCGGTCTTATGCAGGCCGTGAAGAAATTCGACCCGGACAAGGGTTTCCGGCTTGCTACCTATGCCATGTGGTGGATTCGTGCCGCCATTCAGGAATACATCCTGCGCAGCTGGAGCCTCGTGAAACTCGGCACCACGGCCGCGCAGAAGAAGCTGTTCTTCAACCTTCGCCGCCTGAAAGGCGAAATGAAGGCTCTGGACGAAGGCGACCTTCGCCCGGAACAGGCCCAATTGATCGCCGAAAAGCTGAACGTGACAGAAGCTGAAGTGTATTCGATGAACGGGCGCATGTCCGGCTCTGACGCGTCGCTGAACGTGCCGATGGGTACTGATGGCGACATGGAGTGGCAGGACTGGCTGGCCGACGACGATCAGGGCCAGGCTGAGGAGTTTGCCGACAAGCAGGAATTCAATGCGCGGATGGAATTGCTGACCGCTGCCATGGAAGACCTCAACGAGCGTGAACGCCACATCCTGACCGAGCGCCGCCTGTCGGAAGAGCCGAAAACACTTGAAGAACTGTCCGAGGTTTACAGTGTTTCGCGTGAGCGTATTCGCCAGATCGAAGTGCGCGCGTTCGAAAAGCTCCAGAAAGCCATGAAACGTATGGCCAAGGATCAGGGCCTGCCGAACATGGCCCCCAACCCGGCTTAGCGACCGGTCAGGCTCGAATACGCACCTTCATCCAACTCAGACGACCCGCTTAATACCGGGTCGTCTTTCATTGGACCTACCGCGGCAGAATTCAGCGACCATTCTCCCTGCTCTCTTGACCAAAGTGTCATCAGACATGCCGAATAGGCTCCGCGAATGAACCTGCCCGCAGCCACATAGGGATGAGAACCGATTTCAGACTCACAAATTATGTCTGACGGCTTTCTTGGAGGAATCTGGACTTCACAGATCAAGGGATCAGGCTGAGGGCCAACAATTGATCTGGCTGGAGCGCGGCGACACTCGGGAAACCCCAAATGTACCCGCTCGTGCGATTCCCGCAGTCTATGGACAAGTCCTATATCATCTTCGCTCAGCGAGCTGAGGAGAATTGGTGGAGCCTCTGCCCCGCTATAGCGGGTCATTTCCAAATTTAACTGAAACTGTTTGTCCGTAACGTATTCCAACATCGCCTTGCGGTGCATGCGGTTTCCTACAGAGATCGCGACCACGCAAAACGCGACCAGCAACAATACAAGGATGAGCCTATGGTGCCAAAGCACCACAATGGTTTTCATCATGATATTCATGCGTCCCCCCGGCCCGCCTGCAAATCCTTCGCAATCTCCCTCTATCTATTTATGATTGCGATAACAATACCAAACAGTAGAATTTTTCTCCTATTGGGAGAATTTTTTGAGCTGAAGTGCGGGGGGATCCCCTGTAGGAGAATGTTCGGCCTGGATCGTCTGTGCCGGACGTCGATTTGTCCGTATGGGTGAAGTATGCTCGTAGTCGGCCGAGCCGGATTCGTTCCACGTCATGGACGCCCCGCCAATTGGACAACGTCTTGCGCCTCAGCATAGAGAAATTGAAATGGGATTTGCGATAGAAGTTGATAGCGCGACAGATGCGAGGCTGGAGGCTTACACATCCATTCGCGAGAAGGACCTGACTTCAGGTCATGGCGCGCGCTTCATCGTCGAAGGCAAAGTAGCGCTGGAGACAGCGCTGCGTCGGGGACGTTTTACGCTGGAAAGTGTGTTCCTTGCAGAGAACCGGGTCGCACCGCTGGCCGAATTGATGGCCCTCGTACCGGAGAACGTGCCGGTCTATGTCGCGCCCCAGTCGGTGATGGATGCGGTCGCAGGGTTTCCGATGCATCGCGGCGTGCTTGCCTGTGGGCTGAAAGGCGACATCGCCGAACCGGCCGCGTTTCTCGCCGCCATAGAGGCCAGTCCCTCTACCCTGCTCCTGATGTCAGACCTGTCCAATCACGACAATGTCGGCGCGTGCTTTCGCAATGCCGCTGCCTTTGGCGCAGATGCGGTGCTGATGGATGTTCAATGCTGTGACCCCCTCTATCGCAAGGCCATCCGCGCAGCCTATGGCTGCCCTATGCCCATGGCGGGACGGGCCTGGACATGGTGAACGCGGCCAAGGCGGCGGACTATGAGGTCTGGGCGATGACGCCGCGTGCAGAAGCCCCGCCGATCACCGAAATGGTTGTGCCGGACCGACTCGCCATCCTGCTCGGTGCCGAAGGACCGGGGCTGCCGGACGAGTTGATCGCGGCTTGTACGCCCGTGCGAATCCCAATGACGGAAGGCTTTGACAGTGTGAACGTGGCGACCGCCGGAGCGATCGCCATGGCTCACATATTCGGGGCGAAGGCCTAGAAGACGCGCGGGCGTTCCGTCTTGTCGATGTGGAGGCCGCATTCGGACTTCTCCTGTCCGGCCCAGCGACCCGCGCGGGGATCGTCCGGATTGTCGGACGGCTTTGTGCACGGCCAGCAGCCGATGGACGGATAGCCCTGAGCAACCAGCGGATGGCGCGGCAGATTGCGTTGCTTGATCAGCAGTTCCACATCGTCCGGTGTCCAGTTGGCCAGCGGGTTCACCTTGTAGCGGCCATTGGCGAACTCAAACACCGGCAAGCTCATCCGGGCACCACCATGAAAGCGTTTGCGACCGGTGATCCAGGCATCAAAGCCTTCCAGAGCCGGCTCCAGCGGGCGTACTTTACGCAGTGCGCAACAGGCGTCCGGATCGGTTTTCCAGAGATTGTTCTTCGGATCGAGCACTTTGCGCTCGGTCTCACTCGGCGGAATTTCGCGCACACCGGTCAGGCCGAGCTTTTCGATCAGCTCGTCCTTGTAGTCCAGCGTCTGCGGGAAATGCATGCCGGTTTCGAGAAAAACGATGGGCAGGTCCGGCTTCACGTCAGCAATCAGGGCCAGCATCGCGACGCTTTCCGCGCCGAAACTGGACACATAGGTCAGGCTGTTGGCCCATTCGCGAACCATGGCGACGCGCAGCACCGTCTGAGCGGAGGCGTCGCGCAACTCACCATTCAGGCGAGCAAGGCGGACGTCCGCAGCTTCGGACTTGCGGGTAAGACTGTCGCCATAAGGCATAAGGATCAGCTTTCGTGTCTCTTGCGATACACCGGCGTCCGATCACCCGCTGCGGGCTGGTAGACGTCGGAATACTCTTCCAGTGCGTTCACCACTTCATGTAGGTCAGCACGGGCGGTCTCGTAAGCGTCAAAGCCTGAACGGTTCATATAGAATATCTGATCCCGCAGGACGTGGCCCACGGCGCGAAGCTCTCCGGTATAGCCGAAGCGACGGCGCAAAAGCTGGGCTTGGGAGTATCCACGACCATCGGTATATTTAGGGAAACTGATCTCGATCAGTTGCAAACGGTCGAGATATTCCTCCAGTTCGTGCGGGTCATCACCCGGTTCCAGCCGTACGCCGATATCGGTGTTGCGGGCCAGAAGAATGTCTCGCTCACTGCGGAACCGTCCGAGCGAAACTGTAATACATCCACCAGGAGACAGGTCACCTTCATCCGGGACAAAGGCCCAGATATTGTCGATCTCCGTGCCGTTCTTAACCAGCGGCATAAAGCGCCTCCTTGAAGGGATCATGGCCAAGGCGGGCCAGCGTCTCGATGAACAATTCGCCCTTGTCGGCGCGCAGCTCGCGATAGGTGTCCACGACGCGTTTGAGAGCGCCGGGCACGTCGTCAGCCTTCAGGCCGGGGCCGGCAATATCGCCGATCGCGGCCTTCTCATCGGCGCGGCCACCAAAGGTGATTTGATAGAATTCCTCACCCTTCTTGTCGACGCCAAGGATGCCGATATGGCCGACATGGTGGTGACCACAGGCATTGATACAGCCTGAAATATTGATGTGCAGCCTGCCGATGTCTTCCTGATAGTCAGGATCGGCGAACACTTCCTGCACCGCCTGCCCGACCGGAATGGAACGGGCATTGGCAAGGTTGCAGTAATCGAGACCGGGACACACAATCATGTCGGTGATCAGGCTTTCGTTCGCGGTATGCAACCCGGCAGCCTTCAACTCGCGATAAACATCCGGCAGATCATCCAGCGCAACATGTGGCAGGACCAGATTCTGGGCGTGGCTGACGCGGATATCGTCATAGGCATAGGTCTCGGCCAGATGCGCGACGGTCATCATCTGAGCGTCGGTGGCGTCTCCGGCGAGACCGCCAATCGGCTTCAGGCTGACCGTAATGGACGTATAGCCAGGGGTCTTGTGCGGATGGAGGTTGATCCGTGCCCAACGCGCAAACTCGGTGTCTTCGGCCTTCAGCGCTTCAAACGCCGAAGATTTGTCCGGCTTCGCGGCCAGTTCCGGCGGCGCAAAATAGGCATGGATACGATCAATTTCGGCCTGTGGCAGGTCGATCTTTTCGTTCTCGCGTTGGGCGGCATATTCCTCTTCCACGAGGCGACGGAACTCGGCTTCGCCCAGTTCGCTGACGAGGATCTTGATACGAGCCTTGTACTTGTTGTCCCGGCGCCCGAAGCGATTGTAGACGCGCATGATGGCTTCGAGATAGTCCAGCAGTTGGGCTTCCGGCACGAACTCGTTGACCAGTGTAGCAAGGTGCGGTGTACGCCCCTGCCCGCCACCGACATGCACCTCGAACCCGACCACGTCCCCGCGCTTGCGAATGTGCAGGCCAATATCGTGCACGCGGATTGCCGCGCGATCATGCTCGGCCGCAGTGACGGCGATCTTGAACTTGCGCGGCAGGAAGGCGAACTCCGGGTGGAACGTGCTCCACTGGCGGATGATCTCGCACCAGGGCCGCGGATCCATCAGTTCGTCTTTCGTCGCACCGGCATAATGATCGGATGTCACGTTGCGGATACAGTTTCCGGAGGTCTGGATGGCATGCATCTCGACCTCGGCAAGCTTGGCCAGCACATCCGGGATGTCTTTCAACGCGACCCAGTTGAACTGGATGTTCTGGCGTGTAGTGAAATGGCCGTAATTCCGGTCATAGTCACGCGCGACGATGGCCAATTGGCGCAACTGGCGGCCGCTGAGCTGACCATATGGAATAGCCACACGCAGCATATAGGCGTGCAGTTGGAGATACACGCCGTTCTGCAGGCGCAGCGGCTTGAACTCGTCTTCCAGCAAGGTGCCCGCCATACGGCGTTTCACTTGTCCCCGGAATTGGGAAACCCGCTCGGAGACGATCCGGGCGTCGAACTCATCATATCTGTACATTACGCAGCCTCTTTTGCGTGCGGTATATTGAGGGCCGCCTCGGTGCGGCTGACCCATCTCTCCACGGAGGGAAAGTCAGACAGGTCAAAGCCGCCCTCATGGGCGACCCGTGTGTAGGCAACCAGCGCGATGTCGGCGAGCGTCATCGCATCACCGACGATCCAGTCCGTATAGGTCAGCTGCAGCTCCATCACACCCAGTGCGCGGCGGCCCTTGGCCATCAGCTGCGGATCGATCTGGTCGTCCGGCGTATTGAGATAGTGCTTCTGGAAACGCCGGACAGCGATGGCGGTCTCGTGAGAATATTGTTCCCAGAACAGCCAGCTCATCATCTGGGCACGCCGGAACGTGTCAGAAGGGACCAGGTCACTGCCTGCCTCTTCGGCGAGATACAACATGATAGCGTTGGACTGTGGCAACGCACGGCCATCCGGCCAGCGCGCCAGCGGCACCTGACCCGCCGGGTTCAGCGACAGGAAGTCTTCGGTCTGGGTGCCGCCCTGAAGGATATCGACCTCTACCCAATCATATGGGATGCCGAGCAGGTCAGCGGTCCATTTCGGTTTCATGCAATTGCCGGAAATGGAGTCACCGTAAAGTGTGAGACGCTGGATCTCGCGATGGGGCATTACACGCCCTCTCCATAGGAAACGGTCGGACCTTTTGCGCGGATCGTTTCGCGCAGGGTCTCGCGGCCCGTGATCTCCCCGGTCTCGGTAACTTCCATGAAGTAGGGATCGGTAACGATGCCCTCCTGCGTCTGGGCATCTGCAAGGCGTGCTTCGGCCTCATCGCCGGTAAAGGCGGCAACTTTTGAAACGTCCTGGGTCCAGCTGCCGTCGGCGGCCATCCAGACATTCTGGCCGGTCGCGGTTTCCCATGCGGTGACGGCCTTTGGCGTATCCGGCTTAAGTTTCGGGCGAACGGATGTCATACGAAAGTCTCCTGGCTGACGCAGCCTGAAAGGCCGATTGCGCCACTCGCGAAAGGCAGGCCCGCCACTTTGCCGATGATGAGCAATGCTGGACCCTCGATACCATTGTCTGTGATCAGGTCAGGCAGTTCAGCAAGAATACCGAAAACCTGAATTTCGTTCGGCCGCGTGCCGTTCTCGATCACTGCGACCGGCGTGTCTGGCGCGCGCCCGGCTTCGATCAACTTGTCAGTAATGGCGGCCGCTGTGCCGACGCCCATGAAGACGGTGACGGTCTGGTTCGGCTTGGCCAGAGACTCCCAATCGAGATCGGGCACGCCGCCCGCCTTGGCATGGCCGGTGACGAAGGTCAGGCTCTGGGCGTGATCGCGATGGGTCAGCGGTACACCTGCCTGCGCCGCGCATCCCAGCGCCGACGAAATACCCGGCACCACGAAGGCTTCGACGCCTGCGGCCAGCACCGCTTCCATCTCTTCACCGCCACGCCCGAAGATAAACGGGTCGCCGCCCTTCAGGCGTACAACGCGCTTGCCATCGCGGGCCGAGCGGATCAGCATTTCGTGAATTTCATCCTGCGGGACGGAATGGTCGCCCTTGCTCTTGCCGACAGACACGCGGTCGGCATCCCGGCGAATGAGCGTCAGGATATCGTTGCTGACCAGACGGTCATAATAGACAATGTCGGCTTCCTGCAGCAGGCGCAGCGCCTTCAGGGTCAGCAGCTCCGGATCACCCGGACCCGCGCCAACCAGATGAACCACGCCTTGCGTCCGGCCGCCGGACAGTGCGTCGCGCATCGCCTGTTCAGCAGCTTCCAACTCGCCCGCATAGGCAAGTTCGGCAGCCTTGCCATTGAGCACGCTCTCCCAGAACTTCCGACGCGCGCCAGAATCCGGCAATTTGGACTTCACCTCTTCTCGCATGCGTCCGGCCAGTTCCGCCAGATCGCCGATGCGTGCGGGTGTAAGCGCTTCAAGTTTGGCTCGCACCGATTTGGCAAGTACAGGCGCAGAGCCGCCCGAGGCCACGGCAGCAACAATCTCGCCGCGGTCCATGATGGATGGAACCGTAAAATCGCAGAGATCTGGCCGATCGACGACATTCAAAGGCACGCCATATTGGCGCGCCCAAGTGATCGCGCGATCTGTGTTTTCATCAATTCGGCAGGCCACAATTGCAAAACGGGCAACATCGAGCGCGGCGCCAGCCTGGTCCTGCGGCGCAATCGTGATGCGCCCAGCAAACTCCTGAGCGAAGCCGGAATCGATGTCTTTTCCGATGATTACAGTGATATGCGCCGGTGTTTTGGCGAGCAGGCGCACCTTGCGGCGCGCTTCCTCACCACCGCCGAACACGACGACGCGCGCGTCATCCATGTTGAAGAAAGCCGGGAATTGGCGCATGCGGGCGGACCTCTTTTTAGGCAAGCTGATCAGTCAGGTGTCAAAATGGCTCTTGACGCGGCGGACGCAAGCATGAACCCCTACAGCGATCCTTTAGAGAAACTATCCATGTCAGACTCATCCGACCGACTTCCCCCATTGAACGCGCTGAGAGCTTTTGAGGCCGCCGCGCGGCGGCTGTCTTTTACACAGGCTGCCGAAGAGCTGAATGTCACGCCCGGCGCGATTTCACAACAGATAAGGCAGCTGGAAGAATATGCTGGCACGCCCCTGTTCAAGCGCACAGGCCGTTCAGTTTTGCTGACAGATGCCGCCCAGGCCAGCCTGCCGCTGGTGCGCGATGCATTCGAGAGAATTTCTGAAGCCGGGCGGATCATGCAGGCTCCAGCGCGCAAAGGCCGGGTCATGGTGTCATCTGCGCCGTCCTTCGCCGCGAAATGGCTGGCGCCCCGCCTTGATGGCTTCCACCGGGAACATGAGGAGACCGAGGCCTGGATCTCGGCCGATATGGGCCTGACCGATTTCACCACGGCCGATGCCGATTTCGCAATCCGCTATGGCCGGGGCAATTATGACGGCCTGAAATCTGAAAAGCTGATGGACGAGACTGTCTTGCCGGTCTGTTCCCCTGCCCTGCTGGAAGGAACCGACGCGATCCGTAAGCCTTCGGATTTGCGGCATCACACACTGATCCATGATGAGAGCAACGAGAATGACCCGTCCTGCCCCGACTGGGCCAGCTGGCTGCGTGCGCGGAATGTGAAAGATGTTGATGGCTCACGCGGCCCACGTTTCAGCTGCCGCCGGGCGCGGCGTGGCGCTTGCCAAACGCGCGATTGCAGCAGCGGATCTCGCCTCTGGTCGGCTGGTCGCGCCCTTCGCGGATGGCTCCCACCTGATCGATTTCGGGTACTGGATCGTCTACCCGAAAGGCCGTCACCTGACGCCAGATGTGCGCAACTTCATCAAATGGCTGAAGACCGAGGCGACCAATAGTGAAGTGGTCGGCGTCTAGGGTTCATTGCCTTCCCAGTCGACGACCCAGTCTTCTGTGTCCTCATCGAAGACCGTGTCCTCGGAAACGGTGCGTCCCCGGATCGAATGCCCCTCTTCGTGGATGCGGCTGCGGTCACCACATACGAGATAGTGCCAGTCCGGCAGCTCCTTGCCCTCATGGATCAGGCGATAGGCGCAGGTCTTTGGCATCCAGCGGATTTCCTCGACCTTCTTCGGAGTAAGAATCACGCAGTCTTCGACGATCTTCTTGCGATTTTTGTAATCGGCACACTGACAGCTATCCCCGTCAAACAGGCGGCAATGGAGTCGCGTGTAAGCGATCTCACCGGTGTCTTCGTCTTCCAGTTTGAGCAGGCAGCATTTGCCACAGCCGTCGCAGAGGGATTCCCATTCCTGCGATGACATCTGAGCCAGTGGTGTGGTTTTCCAGAAAGGCTTGGTCATCCCCTCAGGGCAGCCCATTCCGGCGTCTTTTCAATAAGTGCCGTTGCAAACCAGCAAGACGAAGAGACCGTCTCACCCGCAGCAATGATGTCATTCATCACACGCGTCACCAGATTTTTGCCAAGGCCGCGTCCACCCAGTTCTCCCGGCACGATCGTGTGCGTGATATGGCGTAGCCCGGTACGCGGACGCTCATAGGTCAGATACGCTTCCAGCCCGTTCTCGAAATAGCTGTAACGCATATGATTTTCATCATGGGTGATGGGTATCGTGGTCATGCCAGTACATCCTGCCATTCTGCATGTTTTTGAATTTGCGCCTTCGCGAAAGGGCACAGCGGAATGATCTTGATTCCGTCCCGGCGCGCATCCTCAACCGCGCGTTTGACCAGGGCTACGCCGACACCCATGCCGCCGAGCGCTTTCGGAACGCCGGTATGGTCGATGATGATCCGCTCCGTACCCGCCTTCGAATAGGTCATCTCGGCCTCGTGGCCGTTGACCAAGGTGACATAGCGCCCGCCGGTCTCTCCGTCTTCGCGCTTGATCTCAAACTCACTCATGATTGCATGCCTTCTGCTGAGAGGCTCTATGTGGCGCGCCATCAAGCAGCACGCAAGGAAAAGCCGCCCCGGGTGGAGCGGCTTTCACAGTGGTTCAGGGGGTCGCCTATTTGTTGACGGCGTCCTTTACGTCACCCGCTGTCTTGCGGGCTTCGCCTTCGGCCTTGTCCATTTTGCCTTCGGCTTGCATCTTCTTGTTGTCTGTCATTTCACCGACAGTTTCCTTGACTTCGCCTTCAGCTTCCTTGGCACCGCCCTTGAGATGTTCCTTGTCCATTTGGGTCTCCTTCAGTTTGTTTGTGTCGGCCGCATGATCGCGGTCATTCAATCAACGCGCGACGGACAAGAGCGATCCGATTAATTCGGTGTCAGAAAGCATGCAGCCGCAGAGGACTGTTCAAAACGGTACTGCCCGGCTAACCCGTCTCGCATGGCCCGCTTGCTCACGCATCCCATGATTGACTGGAAGGACGACGGCACGCCCGTCGCCCGCGAGGCGGGGGACGTGTACTTCACGGCGGGGGATGGACTGGCCGAAACCCGCGCGGTTTTCCTGCAGGGCTGCGGCCTTCCGGAAGCCTGGGCCGGCAAGACCGAATTCACGGTAGCCGAAACCGGATTTGGCACAGGATTGAACTTCCTCGCCTTGTGCGAACTGTGGCAAGCGCACCGGCCAGCCCCGGATGCATGGCTCCATTTTGTCAGCTTCGAAGGCTATCCCCTGACTGAGGCTGATGCGGCGCGCGCGTTGGGCGCGTGGCCGGAACTGGCATGCTTGGCAGCGCGACTGCTCGCCGATTGGCCAGGGCCTGTGCGCTGTGTTCACCACCTTGTCTGGCCTGATATCGGCGTGACTCTCACGCTTCATCTCGGCGATATTCATGACACGCTGCCACAGAGCCAGTTCATGGCCGATGCCTGGTTTCTCGACGGATTCAGCCCGGCAAAGAATGAAGCCATGTGGTCAGCTGATCTTTACGGACTGATTGCAGAGCGCTCCAAGCCCGGCGCAAGCATCGGCACGTTCACCGTGGCAGGCGCAGTTCGGCGCGGACTGACAGAGGTCGGCTTCGATGTCGCCAAAGCACCGGGACACGGACGCAAGCGGCAGCGACTGGAAGCAAGGTTGGCACTTGCCTCTCCCGCCAAGCCGGACATCTACTGCCTGCGCGCGCATAGTGGCCCGAGCCAAAAGGTCGCCATTCTGGGCGCAGGGATCGCCGGGGCGAGCGCGGCTTACACATTGGCGCAGCGCGGCGCAGATGTGACTGTGTTTGACCCCACCGGTCCCGCAAGCGGCGCAAGTGGCAATCCGCTGGCCCTTGTGATGCCTCGGCTCGATGCGGGCGACACGGCGCAAGCCCGCTTGCTGATCGACGCTTATCTTGCCGCCCGCCGCGCCTATTCAGGCATGGAAGGCGCACACGAAACCACCGTACGCCAAATGCCAAAGGACAAGGCCGAGCAGACCCGGTTCGCGAAATTGCTCGCGGACCCGCCTCTGCCTTTGGAAGACCTTGAAGCCATTTCGGGCGGCGGCCTGCTCCACAAGCGCGCACTGATCCTTGAGCCTGCGCGGATCATTTCCGGATTGCTTGACAATGTTCAGGTTCGGACCGGAGCGGTCGAGGTTTCGCTTCAGAATCGCTTGGTGAATGCCGAGGTGTTCGACATCATCGTCCTCGCCACCGCCATGGAGACGAACCGGCAACTTGGCTGGGTCGGGCTGGAAGGCCGATTGGGTCAGGTCGAGAGCGTCGCGGACGCCACACCCGTTCAAGCAGAGGCAATGGCGAGCGGGCACTACGCACTGGCATTGGAAGATCAGAGGCTCTGGGGCGCTACGTTTGAAAAAATCGAAGATGGTGTACCGGCTGCAACGTCCGCCGCTGCCCGCGCCACCAATGCCGACGCATTGCGACAATTGTCTCCATGGTGGCAACGAAGCGCAACGTCGCTGCCCGTTCAGTCTCGCGCTGCCATTCGTGCGACCACCGCTGATCGATTGCCCCTGGTCGGCGCCGTGCCCGATTATCCTGCAGCGCTGGAGACATTTTCCGGCATGCGAAAAGGGCGCCCTGTCGATGCGGACGCCCCCGTGTTGCCGGGCATATTCATGGTGAACGGTTTTGGCGCGCGCGGCTTTACCTGGGGCCCCTGGGCCGGCCGGGTGCTGGCGGCCATGTGCCTTGGCGGGCCGTCCCCCGCCGAAGTGGCGGCGCTTGAGGCGGTCAGCCCCATGCGCCTGATTGTTCGTGCCTTAAAGCGCGGTGAAGTCTGAATCGCCGAAAGAGCGGGCGATGCTGAGGCGAACGCCCCCCTCTTCGTGCGGCGCAAACGTCATCTGAAGCCCGCCGAACTCCAGTGCTGTCTGTCCTTGGAGGCTAGAGAGAAAGAGTACCATCATCAGGATGAGGATGGAAATCCCTCCGAGCAGCCAGTTATTCGTCAGTAGCGTCCCCTTACGCATTTTTCCGGTCCTTCTTGTCGGATGGTTAGGGTGAATGGGCGCGGTCTAGTTGCCACGCTCCAGGTCGCGGAATTCCTTGCGCAGGCGCCACTCGTCAGACGTGACCTTGCGTTCGATATCCCTGAGGCGTTCATCGAGATCCATGAAAGTGTATTTCAGGTTCCCGAAAGTGGCTCTGGGGCGATCGTTCACATTGCGCCAGAAGACATCTTCTTCCGGTGATATGGTACGACCGCCCAAAGGTGTCCGCGGTGTGATCATCCAGACAACGATATAGGCGATCAGGGCGATCGGCCCGGCGACAAAGAAAAAGGCGAGCACGGCCAGCAGGCGCACCAGGATGGGTTCCCAACCAAAGCGTTCGGCAAGGCCGCCACAGACACCGGCAATGACCTTGTCATGGCGCGAGCGGTAGTAGCGCTTCGGATTCGGGGAGCCGTACTGGTCGCCTTCTGGGGCTGTATCACGGTAGGCACGGGATTGGCGGGACATATGTCTGGGTCCTTAGTCGTCAAAAGTGGGGCGGGAAGAACGAGGCGGCCTGCGGGGGCTGTCCGCTTCGCTCTGCTCAAGGAGAGATTCGAGCGTCTCGATCCGGCGTTCCATCGCCTTGGCCGAGCGCCAGAGATCCTCCATCATGCGCTCATCGTCGGGCATCAGGGTTTTCTGCTTCCGCCACAGGGTGATGTAGTGGAAGATCATGCCCGGGAGGACGATGAACAGCGAGACGATCGCTATGATTGGAATAAACTCATCCATCAGGCGGCCTCGTCAGCAGATTGCTGCCGGTTGGCGCGCGCCTGGGCGATAAGGCCCGGAGCGCAAACCAGCGTCATGAAGCCGGTGAGGCAAGCGAGTGAAAACAACATCGATTAGTCCTCCGATTTCTTGCTGGAAGACTTCGCCGATGACTTGGCGCGCTTCGCTTTCAGGGCTTCGAGTTCCTTCTCGACGCTCTCGTCACGCTCCAGCGCGGCGAATTCGGCTTCGAGGGTCGGTTCACGGCCCTTGATCGTGTCAGCATAGGCTTCCATTTCATCGACCTTGCGCTCGATATTGCCGTAACGAGCCAGCGCGTCATCCACTTTGCCGTCATAGACCTGGCTGCGGATGCGAATGCGCTGTTCAGCAGCTTCACGACGCATCATCAGTGCCCGATGCTTTGCCTTCGCTTCATCGAGCTTGGCTTGAAGCTTGGCCAGATCGTCCTGACGCTTCTCAAAGGCTTCTTCAGCCGCGTCCATTGCCAGCTTGCGGCGTTCGATTTCGCCATCAGCTTTTTGCTTGGCTGTCAGAGCGCCACGAGCAAGGTCTTCACGACCCTTGTCGATGGCCAATTCAGCCTTTGCAGCCCACTCGTCGCGGGTCTGCGTGAAATGGACGATTTCGCGTTCCATTTCCTTTTTGTCTGCCATGGCGCGGGCCGCGGCGGTGCGAACCTCAACCAGCGTATCTTCCATTTCCTGGATGATGAGCCGGGCAATCTTTTCAGGATTTTCGGCGCTGTCGAGCATCGCGTTGATGTTGGAATTGATGATGTCACCGAGTCGGGAGAACAAGCCCATTTTGGTGTCCTTTCGTGAGTGGGGGGAGGATTAGAAGAACAGACCGCCGAAGAAGATGCCGACGACGAAGAACATCCAGCTTTCCGCCGGGCGCGTCGCGAGCCACCGACCGAAACGGCCAGCATCCGAGCGGGCTTCCGAAGTGTTGTAGCGATCTTCCATTTTCAGTTTGTCCTTCTTGTGTTTGTGAGCAACGCCCTGTCGCTCCGAGCCCTTCTGTCATTTCAAGGACCGTGCCAGTTCAAAATTAATTTTATAGATCTTTGTTTTATTTGGTATTTTTAGGTATTTCGGACTATTTGATTTTTATAATTTGGTGTATTTAGCCAATTTTTTTATATGTTTTGCCTCTAATTTTTGCTATTTTGACTAAATGGTTGATCAAAGTACGCAATTATTGGGGCAGGCGCCCGCCTGGCTGAGCGCGCAGGAGCATGTATCCCGTGTCGCCCCGCTGGATCGCTCCATTCTTGTCATCGGGGAGCGAGGCACAGGCAAAGAGCTGATCGGCGAACGCCTTCATTTCCTGTCGAAGCGCTGGGATGGTCCATTCATAAAGGTCAATTGCGCCGCACTGTCGGAGACCCTGCTGGATTCTGAGCTGTTCGGGCATGAGCGCGGGGCCTTTACCGGCGCGACTGAAATGCGGCGGGGCCGGTTTGAACTGGCTGATGGCGGTACGATCTTCCTCGACGAAATAGCGACCGCCAGCGCACAGGTTCAGGAAAAATTGCTGCGTGTTGTCGAGTATGGCGAATTTCAGCGGGTGGGCGGATCAAAAGTACTCTCAACGGATGTTCGCATCGTGGCCGCCACAAACGCCGACCTGCCGGGCATGGTGGAGGCAGGCGAATTCCGCGCCGACCTTCTGGACCGGCTTGCTTTTGATGTCATTACCCTACCTCCGCTCAGGGCCCGACCTGGTGATGCCAGCCTGCTGGCCGACCATTTCGCTCGGCGTATGGCGATCGAAATGGCGCAGGATTTCCCCGGTTTTGCCCCCTCGACCATCGCCGCTATCGAAGCTCATGACTGGCCCGGCAATGTACGTGAACTGCGCAATTTCGCGCAAAGGCTCGCACATCGCGCCATGCTGATGGCACCGGACGAACCGGTCTTGTTCGATCCGGCCGTACTCGACCCATTCGATTCTCCCTGGCGCCCGATCGGGGCCGGCAAGACCGGTCACTCCGAGACGCTTCGGGCCGACCCGGTACGCATTCGCGACAATCCAGAGATCGCCGCCGATTTCAGCGCGCAGGTCGCTGCCTTCGAGATGCAATTGATTGATGAAGCGCTCAGCCTGTCACAAGGCCATCAGGGCCGCGCCGCAGACCTGCTAGGACTCTCCTATCATCAATTCCGGGGCCTGCTGAAGAAGCATGACTATGGGCGCAATGCCGGTAAGCCGGCCGATCCTGAGGCTGGCACCCCCATCAAAGGCCCCGTGAGGGCCATGTAGACCACGCTTCAGTCAGGGTTTGCGAAACCCTTCAACTGTTCGATCAGGCGCGGAAAATGTACTGGCTTTGTATGGATTGGACTATCGGCAAGCCCATCTTGCAAATCTGCCTCATTATTGCCGGTAACAAACACGAACGGAATTCCGAATTCCTTCAGTCGATGCGCCGTCGGAAAAGAGGCGACCCCTCCGAGATCCATATCGAGCACAGCCGCCTGGATGGATCCCGGCTCAATGAGCGCTTTGGCGTCCTCATTGTTCGCGACCGGCCCCACCACTTCCATGCCAGCATCTTCCAGTTGCGCCTTCATATCGAAAGCAATCAGGAAGTCGTCTTCCAAAAGCAATATCTTCAGCATAGTCCCCCTACCTTCTAGCTGGAAAGCGAAATTGAGCTTTTAATCCTTTCGGGTCAAAGGTTAAGTTCGATTTCCCGCCAAGAGAGTGTGACAGGCTCTGCTCGATAAGCACACTACCGAAGCCTTTCCGGCTGGGAGGCACCACCGGCGGACCGCCCATTTCGATCCAGTCGATGACCACGTCTGGATCATCGCCAGCCTCTTCTATGAACCAGCGGATGCTGAGCCGTCCGCTATCGTTCGAAAACGCACCATATTTGGACGCGTTCGTGGCCAGTTCGTGCAGGATCAATCCGAAAGCGTGTGACCCTTGCGGCCCTAAGACAAGCGGCGGCCCCGTCATTTCCAGCCGCGTGCCATCAGCGGGCGCATAGCCGAGAACCTGATCCCGGATGAGCCGAGAAATATCCGATGAGTCCTGCGTCGTGGATACAAGCAGGTCATGGCTGGCCGCGATGGCGCGCAGGCGCCCGGTGAATGATTGGCGAAAGCCTTCAAAGTCTGTCGCCTCCCGCAGCGTGTGGGCGGCGATGGCCTGAACGGTCGCCAGCGAATTCTTGACCCGGTGATTCAGTTCACTGAGCAACATTTCGCGATGTGCTTCGGCCCGCTTGCGTTCCGAGATATCCACTGCGGACATGACAATGTCTGTCACCTGGTCGGATTCGTCGAAGATGGGTGCCAATTGTACGTCGACCGGGATCAGCGAGCCTTGAGAATCCCGAATTTCAGCATCGAACCGCATGCGTTGTCCCGCTTCTGCCTTGGCAAAGGCCGAGATCAGGCGATCCTGCATCGCGCGCGTGTGAGACCATGCCGGATGCTGCCAGATAGGCTTCCCGACAAGGTCCTGGCTCGCTGCTCCGGTAAGTCGAAGGGACGCTTCGTTGATTTCCAGCAGGATCCCACTGGGTGTGGTAAGACCAATCATCGAAACAATGCCATCGAGAATGGTGCGCTGGCGTTGCTGGCTTGCATGCAACTGGAGTTCGGCCTGCTTGCGCGCGGTGACATCCTGAAATGACACAGCGAAGCCGTCCCCGACCCGAGCGACCGTGAAGCGGAACCAGCGCGGAACGCCATTGTCTGGATAGTAAAGCTCTCGCCGCCAAGGCGTTCCGGTCTCTACCGTGTTGCAAAAGACGTTGAACAGACCTCTTGCAAAGGCCTCGGGCATGACTTTCGATAGCCGCTTGCCGATCAGGACATTCGCCGAGCGCGCCGTCAGCTGTTCTGCTGCGGGATTGACGAACTCCCAGACGAAATCCTCGATCTCACCGGAAACGGCGCGCAGGCTTCGCAGGATCATGAATCCGTCCGGATTGGTTTCCTGCACGACGCGGAACCGGGTTTCGCTGTCTGCCAGCGCCTGGCTGATGCGCTTCTTTTCGGTGATGTCCTGAAGGATCGAAATGAAGTAGGCGACCGTGCCATCCGGATTGCGCAAGCAACTGACCGAAAGCAAGACCCAGACAATCCGGCCAGACTTGTGGTAATAGCGTTTTTCGATCCGATAGGTCTCGCGCCTGCCCTCAAGCACCTCGTTGAGGAGACCGACATCCAGATTCAGATCATCCGGGTGAGTGATGTCCTGAAACGTGATCTTGAGCAATTCGTCGCGCGGATAGCCCACAATTTCGGAGACGCGCTGGTTGACGTTCAGCCATTGTCCCTGAGGGCCCACATGCGCGATCCCCACGCTGGCGTGCTCGAACGTGGCCCGGAACATGGCATCACTTTCAACCAGCATGACTGCCGGCTTATTCGGTTCCTCGGGCTCACCGGTCGACATGCCTTGAGTTCATCCTTGATGGAGAGATATTAATTCAAGTAACTACGCGAAGATGTAAATCAGGTTACCCTAACTGAACTCATCATACGACATTGAAACCATGTAATTTTTGATGCCAACGGGCATGCAAGTCATTGCAGGTGCATCCTACTGCAGTGACGCCAGAATACATATTCCACACGCAATGTATCGCTCGGCTCTTGAGGGCGGTTCTTCCCCTTCCCAAGTCAGGAAAGTGAGGAATTCGATTCGCCTCATTGGCAATTCTGCGCCATACTTGAATCCTGAAAAAACAAAGGAGACCGCCCGTGCAGATACAGATTACTGGCAAGCATATGGATCTCGGAGAGGCTCTGCGGAGCCGCATCGAAGACGGACTGGAGGCGGCAGTCAGTAAGTATTTCAACCGAACCGGCGACGCCCGCGTTTTCGTGTCCCAACAGGGCCCCTTCGTCGAAGTTGACTGCAACGTGCACCTGCCCTCTGGCATTATCCTCCAATCGACCGGCAAGGCGGAAGACCCTTATGCTGCGCTGGAAAACAGCCTCGACAAGATGGAAAAGCGGGTGCGTCGCTACAAGCGCCGACTGAAGGACCATCATGCCGGTACATCGGCTCCAATGCCGAACGAGCTGGCTCCGGAAGCCGTATTCCAGGTGAATGGTCACGATGCCGCCGAGGAAGAGCATTACGAAGAGCCGGATGACACACCGCTGACTGTCGCGGAAACATCGCACTCAATTCGGACAATGAGCGTCTCAGAGGCTGTTATGCAGCTCGAACTGCAGGAAGTGCCGGCCCTAATGTTCAGAAATGCTGGCCATGACGGGCTTAATATGGTCTACCGCCGACCAGACGGTCATATTGGATGGGTGGATCCAGCGAACGTCCCGAGGAACTAGTCCGGAACACGGAAAGTAACTTCATGGCCACTGATTTGACATCCCTGCTCGCGGGCGGGGTAATCATACCATCTTTGGAAGCGAAAAGCCGCAAACAGGCAATTCACGCGCTCGCAGAGGCACTTGCCGAGGCGACAGGCATTGGCCTGCGTGAGATTGAGGATGCCGTGATGGAGCGCGAGCGCCTCGGATCGACCGGTGTCGGCGAAGGCGTTGCCATCCCGCACGCCCGCCTTGAAGGCATCGACGCGCCTGTTGGTGGCTACCTGAGACTGGTCCACGGCGTCGATTTTGAAGCGATTGATGATCGCCCTTGCGACCTGATTTTCATGCTGCTGGCTCCGAAATCTTCGGGCGCTGACCATTTGCGGGCCTTGGCACAGGTAAGCCGCACATTCCGCCAGAGCGCCGTACGTGACGCCTTGCGCGAAGCGAATACGGAAGATGAAGTCAAAGCGATTGTCTGCCGCGAAGCTGTCGAACAATCTGCCTGAGACACGCCTGACTTTACTGACATGAAAAAGCCCGCCGAATATTTCCGGCGGGCTTTTTGTTTGGATGTCGACCGCGCGCCGATCAGCCCTCGCTTGGCTGCTGCTCAGAGAAACCGCGCAGCTTCAACAGCGGCTCGATGGTTGGGTCGGAGCCACGGAAATTCCGATACAGCTCGTCTGCTTCGCGCAGACCGCCAGATTCATAGACCCATTTCTTCAGCCGTGCCGCCAGTTCGGGATCATAGATGTCGCCTGTATCGCGGAACGCGGTGAAGCCATCGGCATCCAGAATCTCGGACCAGAGATAGGCGTAATAGCCTGCCGAATACCCACCCGCGAAGATGTGGCTGAAATACTGGCTGCGATAGCGCGGTTCGATCTCCGGGATCAGGCCGTATTCCTCCAGCACTTGCTGCTCAAATGCCCGGGCATCGGTGATTTCGGCGGCTTCCTCCGAAGTCAGCATGTGCCAACGCAAGTCCAGCAGCGACGCAGCGATGAACTCAGTCGTCTTGAAACCCTGATTGAAGGTCGCAGCAGCGTTCATCTTGTCGATCAGTTCGAGCGGAATGGGCTCGCCGGTTTCGTAGTGATTTGCATAAGTCGAAAGCACTTCGGGGGCGCCAGCCCAATGCTCAAGGATCTGGGCGGGAAATTCGGTATAGTCGCGAGGACCATCAACACCGGAGAATGTGGAATACCGGATCTGCGTCAGCAAGCCATGCAGGCCGTGGCCGAATTCGTGGAACAGCGTCTCAACTTCGTCAAACCGCATGAGGGTCGGCTCACCCTCGGCCGGAGTGATCAGATTGAGATTGTTGGTGATGATCGGGCGAATATTGTTGCCATTGACGTTGGACGTGTCGCGGAACGAGCTCATCCACGCTCCACCACGCTTGGAATCGCGGGCATACATATCGACCATGAACAGGCCGAGATGGTCACCGGTCTCCGCATCCTTGACGTCATACGCGGTCACAACCGGATTCCAGCCGTCAACCTCGACCGGCTCGATCGTGATGCCGAGCAGTTTGGAGGCAACATCGAACGCCCCATCCCGCACGGCGCCGAGTTCGAAATATGGTTTCAACGCATTGTCATCGAAGGCGTAGAGATCCTGGCGGACCTTTTCGGAATAGTGCCACCAGTCATGTCCGGCAATCTGGAATTCGTCGCCAACCATGTCTTGCATGGCTGCGCGTTCTTCCTTGGCGCGCTCGAGGCCCGGTTCCCAGACGCGGAGCAGGAACTCCTCTGCGCCTTGCGGCGTCTTGGCCATGCGTGTTTCCAACTGGTAGTGTGCGTGGGACTTGTATCCCATCAATTCGGCACGCTTGGCACGCAGCTGGGCAATCTTGATCGCGAGCGGGCCATTATCGAACTCGCCCTCGGACGCACGCAGGCGATAGCCATCGAACATCTTCGCGCGCAGATCGCGGTTCTCGCTCTGCGTCATGAAGGTTTCGTAGACAGAGCGGTCAACGGTCAGGACCCACTTGTCTTCGCCGTCGACTTTCAGGGCGCTTTTGAAATCGTCTGAAAGGCCGACAAGCTCTGCCTCGTCAGTGACCTCGATCTTGAAAGCCTTGGTCGACAGGAGCAAATTGCGACCGAACTTGGTGGTCAGGCCCGACAATTCCTCATTGATCGCGGCGACCTCAGTTTTGACTTCCGGCGAAAGGTCCGCGCCATTGCGGACGAATTCGCGATGGACCAATTCCAGCAGGCGCGCATCCTGTTCATCCAGCCCCAGCCGATCACGCTGGCTGTAGACGGTCTTAACACGCTCGAAGAGGTCCTGATTGAAATTGATCGCGTTCATCTCGCGAGTCAGCATGGGCCAAATTTCAGCCTCCAGCTCGCTCAGCGTGTCATTGGTATCTGTATTCGTGATGTTGCCAAAAACATTCAAAACCTTGTTCAGCGACCCACCGGCAACATCAATCGCGACGATTGTGTTCTCGAATGTCGGCGCGTCCGGATTGTCGACGATGGCATCAATGTCCGCACGCAACTCCAGAATCGCCTTCTTCGTCGCTGGCATGTAATGCCCATCATCGATTTCGGCGAAGGGCGGTACGCCATAGTCGGCCGTCCACTCCTGACGGAATGGATTACCTGCGAGTTCCTCATCACTGACGACAATCTCCGGCAGCCCGGTCTCGCTGGCGGTCGCCTCGGTTGCAGCGGGCGTTTCCGGGGTTTCCGCTTTCTCGCCACAGGCGGACACGGCAAGGGCGAGCGCAGCAACGCTGCCCGCGAGCAATGATTTTCTGGTCATGGGGTCCTCTCAGGTCAGTTAATGCCGTTTAGCGATAAATCACGGCAAAAACCAGACCGGTCGCGGCCTATTTCGGCAGGCGAGCTACGACTTCATGATACTCGGCCAGGGTTTCTTCGAGGATTTGAGCGACGGGCTTGACCGCGTGAATCCGCCCTGCGACCTGTCCCGTAAGGGCAATTCCCGCTTCGAGGTCTCCGTCGAAATAGACTTTCTGTGTCCCGGCAAATTCTCCGAAAATATTCTCTACGCCTTCCTTCAGGATGCGTTCTGTACGCTCCGTACTCAAGGCGCGCAGTGCGGGCCCCGGACCTGATCGGTTCAGGAATACGGTGTCGGTCGCATCCGCAGCAAAGATCGCGTCTTTCCAGTTCTGGTGCACCGGGCTCTCTTCCGAAGACAGGATACGCGTCCCCATCAGAACACCTTCCGCGCCAAGCGCAAAGGCAGCGGCCATACTGCGTCCGTCGGTTATGCCCCCTGCTGCGACCACGGGAACATTCACATGTTCGCAAACCAGCGGGATGAGAACCATCGATGCAACATCTTTCGGGTTCTTGAAGCCGCCCCCTTCCCCGCCTTCGACAATCAAGCCGTCCACGCCAGCTTCAATCGCCCTTAGCGCGCCCTGAAGCGATGGGACGACATGGAACACGGTGAGGCCTGCCTCCTTCAGCATCGACGTGTACTTCATCGGGTCGCCCGCAGATGTCGTGACGAACTTGATGCCCTGATCGATGATGAAGTCGACAATGTTCGGGTCACGCACGAAAGCCTGGGCAACATTCACACCAAACGGTTTGTCCGTCAGGTCATGCATCTTGAGGATTTCCTCGCGGATCGCATCCAGTTCGCCGGAGGACGTCTCGATGATGCCCATGCCACCAGCATTCGAGAAGGCCGAGGAGAGTGGCGCGCGGGCGATCCAACCCATCGCAGCCTGAATGACGGGTTTCTCGATTCCCAGCATTTCGGTGATGCGGGTTTGGACTGGTGCTGTTGCCATGTGACTTCCTCCATTTTGCCGATAAAAGAGGGGGGAATGGCGAGGCCTGCAAGCCCTTGCCTTGCGTCAGTGCCTGCGGGCGGGAGGACTTGCCAATGATCTTGAGACCGCCACGCCTGAACGAATTGCCATACTTGTCGGACCTGTGCCTGCGATCAAAGGCGGTGTGGGACTATGACGACGCCATGCTAGACGCATTCCAGGGCGAACTCACGCTGACTGAAGACGACCTGGAATCAGACGTCATCATTGTGGCGGAGGATTTGCGCGGTGTGGCAGGGGTAGCTCAACTATCTTTTGATGAAACCGGATCGAGCTATCTGGACAAACTATTTGTCGAGCCGGTCCGGCTCGGCGAAGGCACCGGAAAGATGCTGTATGTCTGGGCGTGCCGCTATGCACAGGATTCGGGGGCAAAGGAGATGGTGATCGAGGCCGATCCGGATGCGGCGCCCTTCTATGTCCACATGGGCGCAGAGCCCGCCGGAGAAGCCGAGTCTGGCTCCATTCCAGGACGTTTCCTGCCCCGTCTGGTGCACAAGCTGTAGTCTCGCATGTCTGACACCCAGCCGCCCCCGCTACAAATTCTCGTCGATGCAGATGCGTGCCCCGTCAAGGACGAGATATACAAGGTTGCACTACGCCATGACACGGCTGTGGTGATCGTTGCCAATTCCTACATCCGCATCCCCGAGCACAGATTGGTCAGCCGCAAAATCGTGTCAGACGGCTTCGATGCGGCCGATGATTGGATTGCGGAAGCGTCCACGCCAGAGTCGGTCGTCATCACAGCGGACATCCTGCTGGCCGACCGCGCCCTGAAGGCGGGCGCAGCCGTCATTTCCCCGAATGGAAAGCCCTTCACGGATGCCTCAATTGGCAATGCCGTGGCCGTGCGCGCAATTCATTCCGATCTTCGTGCAGGCCTCGGCGACGGCATCGCCCGCGGACCTGCCCCCTTCTCCAAGTCGGATAGGTCGCGCTTTCTCTCCGCCTTGGACGCAGCCCTCGTCGCGCTGAAGAAAACCGGCAGCTAAGTGTGAGCCGATTGTTTCCGGAGCGCGGAGATACTTGCCCTTAACGCCTGAAGTGCTAGAGCCTCGGCATGAACGGCATTACTCTTCACAAGGGCGACCTGCCCGCTGGTATCGACTTTGGCCCTGTTGTGGCGGTGGATACCGAGGCAATGGGCCTGAACCTGTTGCGCGACAATCTCACGCTCGTCCAACTTTCGTCCGGGGATGGCACGGCCCACCTGGTACAGCTGGACCGGGACTATAACTGCCCGAACCTCAAAAGAATCCTGACCGACCCGAAAGTGCTCAAACTGTTCCATTTCGCGCGGTTTGACGTATCGATGATGAAACGCTGGATGGGCATCGATTGCGCGCCGATCTGGTGCACCAAGATCGCCTCGAAGCTGGCGCGTACCTATACGGATCGCCATGGCCTGAAGGACGTCGCACGCGAAATCGCAGGCGCTGACATGTCCAAGGCCCAGCAAAGCTCAGACTGGGGCTCAGCCGAACTGACCGACGCGCAACTCCAGTATGCCGCCTCTGACGTGCTTTACCTGCACAAGATCAAGGACGGGCTGGAAGCCATGCTGAAGCGCGAAGGCCGGCTGGAACTGGCCGAGGCCTGTTTTGCATTCCTGCCAATTCGCGCGACGCTCGACTTGTCCGGGTGGGCAGAAACCGACATTTTTGCGCATAGCTGACATAGTCGTCATGCCTTCGCCGCTTTTGTTTCGGAGCATGGGCCGCTAAACGATTACTGTAGTTAAGAAAACAGGCAACCGCGTATCCATGGACGCCGTCAAGCATCACGATCCGGCATCATTATGGGCTCCGCGGCGCCAATTGACGCTGGACCAGGCCCGCAAGCGGTCTCAAGGCGTGCGCCTGTTACGCCTCGCCTTTTCGGCTTGCGCGGCCATCTCGATTGGCTTGTTTCTTGGATATATTGTGCGCAGCGCTATCGCGAAGGATGCGACACCTGTCCAGGTGGCACAGGGTGAAACCGTCACCATGCTCAATCCGCGTTTTTCAGGCCGGGATTCGGTCGGGCAGAGCTTCAACATCACGGCAGATGCGGCGCGACGGCGCCAAACCACCGGTACACTGGTCGATCTCGTCAATCCTGTTCTGTTGGACCAGACTGGAAGCGAAATCCGCGCACCATCGGGGATGTATGACCGTGATGCCGGAATTCTGGAACTGTATGAGGATGTCCGCATCGCGGATGCCAATGGATTCACCTTCATGACATCTGGCGCGCGCGTGTTCGTCGATGAGGGGCGCGTCGAAGGTCTTTCGCCATTACAAGGCAGAGGGCCTCTTGGCGATATCAGCTGTGACTCGTATGAAGTTCTGGAAGATGGCAACCGCGTCATCTGCAAAGGCAATGTCAAAACGGTGCTCTACCCTGCCCCGGAAGACACAAATGAAACGATTGAAGGTGAGACAGATGGCTCTCAATAGAATTCTTGTTTCGCTGACCGCTCTGGCAGCCTTCGCAATGCCGGCCGCCGCGCAGATCTCTTCTGAAGGCGGCCCGATCTACATCAATTCGGAACGTACCGAGAGTCTGGAGCGCGAGCGCAAGGTGCTGCTGATCGGCAATGTCGATATCCAGCAGGGCGATGCCCGCTTGCGCGCGGATACGGTGACCATGATCTTTGCGGAAAAGCCGGCTGGCACGACGCAATCCACCAGCGTCGGCGGCGGTTTCGGCCAGGTCAAGACAATGATCGCCGAGGGCAATGTCTTCTACATCACGGCAGATATGAAGGCCAAGGGCGATCGCGGCGTATATGATGCGGCCAGCGATATCATCACCATGACCGGGAATGTGGCCCTGTTGCGCGAGCGCGACGTGGCCGAAGGCGCCGTATTACGGGTCGAGATCGGCAATCGCCGGACAACGCTGGACGGGGGTGACGGACGCACCCGAATGGTGATTGATCCGGACAATCAGTCAGGAAACTGAAAAAATTTTGGCGCGCACGTGAAGCCGATCTTAAGTATGTAAGGTTAAGCCTGTTTCCGGGTGGCAATATCCCAGTAGATTGAGGGAATTCAGAAAAGATGACGGATTCGGCCGAAGGCCTTGTCGTAAACAGCATTGCCAAGTCTTTTGGTAAGCGACAGGTCGTGCGGGATGTGTCTCTGAGCCTTCAACGTGGGGAAATTGTCGGCCTGCTTGGACCCAATGGGGCCGGCAAGACGACCTGCTTTTACATGATCATGGGCCTGATCGGCGCGGATTCCGGATCGATTTCCATCGATGGCGAAGACGTGACCCGTTTACCCATGTACCAGCGCGCGCGCCTTGGCGTGGGCTATCTTCCACAGGAAGCCTCGATCTTTCGGGGCATGACCGTGGAAGAAAATGTGATGGCCGTCGCGGAACTGGTCGAAAAAGACCGGGCAAAGCGTATGGCACAGGTCGATAGCCTGCTCAGCGAATTGCATGTGGAACATCTTCGTGGCCAGGCAGCCACGTCGCTATCCGGGGGCGAACGCCGCCGGGTGGAAATTGCCCGTGCGCTCGCATCGCGTCCAAGCTTCATGCTACTGGATGAACCGTTCACCGGTATCGACCCGCTCGCCATTTCCGACATTTCCGATCTTGTCCGCTATCTCAAGCAGCGCGGCCTTGGTGTTCTGATCACGGACCACCAAGTGCGCGAAACCTTGCAGATCGTCGACAAGGCCTATGTGATGTATGAAGGTGAAGTCCTGTTTGATGGTACGCCGCAAGACGTGCTCACCAATGAGGATGTACGCAGGGTCTATCTGGGTGAGCAGTTCGCCGCTTAGGAAAAAGGCGCGGGCTTTGGGAATGAAACAGTCACTCGACATGCGCCAGGGCCAATCCCTGGTAATGACGCCGCAGCTTCAGCAGGCGATCAAGCTGTTGCAACTGTCAAACCACGAACTGTCGGAATTCGTCGAAGCGGAGATTGAACGCAATCCCCTGCTCAACAAGGCCGAAGAAGAAGGTGGCGCGGAAAGCGACGCCCCGAGAACGGAAAATCGCGAACAACTTTCGCTGGATGACACATCTGGCCTCGGCGCGGCGCGCGAGCAACTCGATGCACCGGGTGAAGACGTCTATGAACCGGGCACAGGTTCGGATGCGGCGATGCCAGCCGGAAATTCCGGGCCATCGGCCACAACCGATTGGTCCACCGCCAGCAGCGGCGGCGGATCTGGGGAAGACTTCGACTATACCGCCAATATAAGCTCCGAAATATCCCTTCACGAACATTTGCATACGCAGCTGAACCTGGCTGGCCTTTCAGCCGCCGACCGACTGATCGCGGCCCGCCTGATCGACGAAACCGACGACACGGGATATCTGCGTGCCGATCTGGAGGAAGTCGCCACCGCGCTCGGCGCTGACATCGCGAATGTGGAGGCCGTATTGGGTGTATGCCAGGGCTTTGATCCAACAGGCGTGATGGCGCGCTCGATACCGGAATGTCTGGGCTTGCAACTGCAAGAGCGTGGCCGATATGACCCTGCCATGGAAGCCATGGTCAAAAATCTTCAACTCGTTGCCAAGCATGACCTGAAAGGCCTCGCGGATATCTGCGGTGTCGACAAGGAAGACCTGCTCGACATGATGACCGAGTTGCGCCAGCTGTCACCGAAGCCGGGTTCGAGCTTTGCCGGCGATGCATCGGTCGCGGTGACACCGGACGTTTATGTACGCGAAATGCCCAACGGCATGTTTGCCGTCGAGCTGAATTCAGAAAACCTTCCGCGTGTCCTGATGGACAAGGCCTATTATGCTGAAGTCACAGCCTTGCCGATGCGCGACAAGGAAAAGGAATTCATCTCCGAATGCGCCGCATCGGCCACATGGCTGATCAAGTCGCTCGACCAGCGCGCCCGCACCATCCTGAAAGTCGCCAGTGAAATCGTCCGCCAGCAGGACGCCTTCTTCGCGCATGGCGTCGCACACTTGCGGCCGTTGAATCTGAAGCAGGTCGCAGACGCGATCGAGATGCACGAATCCACGGTCAGTCGCGTGACAACGAACAAGTACATGTCGACCCCGCGCGGGCTGTTTGAACTGAAATACTTCTTCTCCGCCTCAATCCCTGCAACAGGTGGCGGCGAAGCACATTCAGCCGAGGCAGTCCGCCATAGGATCAAGAATCTCATTGAGAACGAGAAGCCTGATGATGTGCTGTCGGACGACCAGATCGTCGAAATCCTGACAGGCTATGGCGTGGATATCGCCCGCCGCACCGTCGCGAAGTATCGCGAAAGCCTCAACATCCCGTCCAGTGTCCAGCGCCGCCGCATCAATCGCGCGAGCGCCTGACCCCTATTCAGTCTCCGGGACCGGCTCGAACATCGCGTTCAGATAGGCCGCAAGGCGCACACCGCCCTTGCTCATCTGCTGGTTCAGGATTGGCCGCGCCATATAGGCGTAGTCGTAGGACAGGATTTCCGATTCCGGATAGATCGTGTCGCGAATGGCGGCGCTCTCATCGGCCCATTGTCCGGGCGTGGCCGCGCCCCACTCGCCCAGGTCAGTCGGCGTGATTTTCTGAACCAGCCAATTGGCCCATTCGGTATAGGAGAGCTCTTCATACTGAATGAGCTTCTCGTCCCAGACCTCGTGCAAATTCGACATTTCCTCGAAGAAGACGACATCGACCCAGTTCCCGCCCCGATCGGTGCCGTTGCCGGCATGGAGCGGCTGCTGGAGGTCCCCGACAAGGTGCACAATGAACCGAAGTGCCAGCTGGCGCTCCTCAAGAGACGCGGCAGGATCGAGCACGGTGGCCCGAAAATTTGCAAGCGCCGTGATGGCGTCTCCGTTCGCAGGAGGTGTCACCTCCTCATAGGTCTGCCCTTCAGGGATCGTGACATAATGCCAGGGATTGGCTTCCGAGCGCCAGAAGGAGTCTGGATTGGAACGCATATAGTCTGGCCAGTCGGCAGCCTCGGCAAGACCTTCGGGTCCGAGAATGTCTTCGATAGCTGTTGCAGCGGGTTCGCTAAGATAGGTCGTCGCGACCTCCCCCACGATGCGGTGGCCGGTCTTGCCCCAGGCTGAGGCCGGAAGGGCGAGCGCCGTCACCGCGAGCGCGCCGGCAATCAATCGAAACATGGGGAAACCTCCAACCATCAAAACCTAATTCCAGAAAGCCCTAGCGCGGCCATGCGTCAATTGCATGAAGACGCCTGCGCCCGCCAATCAGAGATATGGATCGAGATCGACACGCTTCGGCAAACTCGGCTGCGCGCCGGGCTTCGTACATGCAACAGCGCCCGCAGCCACCGCGAACTCCAGCGCCTTCTGAGGAGACTGGCCCTCGATCAGGGCCACGGTCAGCGCCGCGGTGAACGTGTCCCCGGCTCCGACCGTGTCGACCACGTTCACTTTCGGGGGTAACGCCTGAGCGATCTGCTTGCCATCTTTCCAGAGCGTTGCCCCGTCACCGCCAAGCGAGATCGCAACATACGCATCCAACTGGTGTAACGCCCCGCCATAAAAGGCCGCTTCGGTCTCGTTCACGCTGATCAGGTCCGCTTCAGCTAGCAATGCGTCGGGCACGACCATGGCCGGAGCAAGGTTCAAGCTTACGAATCCGGTGGCCTTGCGCGCTGCTGCAAGCAACGTGTCTGCGCTGACTTCCAGAACCCCCATCATGTGTTCAATCTCGACGAATTCGACATCAGCAGGGCGCAACACGGCATTCGCGCCGGGGCAGACCACTATCTGGTTCTCGCCATCGGCAGACACCGCGATCAGCGCGACGCCCGTTGTTTCCCCATTCACGTGTTGGACTCCAGACAGGTCCACGCTGCCGGCCTGCAACAGCTTCAATGCTTCCTCTGCCATATCGTCCGCGCCGACAGCCCCCACCAGACGGACATCCGCGCCCAGACGGCGCGCCGCCAAAGCCTGGTTCGCGCCTTTGCCGCCGGGATGGCGGGCAAGCGTGGCGCCCGTCACCGTTTCCCCCGGCCGAGGCAAACTCGCGCCCGTCGCGACGATATCGAGATTGATAGATCCAACAATCGTGATCATGATGTCTCCAGCAAATCCTTCACCAACAAAAAGAAGCCCGCGGCATCCGCCTTGGTGATCCAGGTATGGCGACCCGTTTCCAGTTTGGACGGCCGGGTCTGTCCGAAACGCGCGCCCGATTCTGTTTCAACCGTCACGTCAGCCCTTCGGCCCTCGAACAAATGCGGCGCAAGCAGGAATGCGATTGTGGAGGGATCATGCATCGGCGTGCGCTTGCCCTTCCATTTCTGTTCCAGGGCGTTCGCCGCTTCCAGTAGCTGGACCATGATGCGCGGCCGGTCGCCCTCCAGTGTGCGGAAGGGAGCCAGATGGGAGTCGAGCGCCCGGACCTGATGCGTCACATCCAGAGAGAGAATTGTGGCTGACGTCTCGCTCCCCAGAACAACAGCCGCCGCATGGGGGTCTGCAAAGACATTGAACTCGGCAAAGGGCGTGATATTGCCGCCCTCGCTGTCAGCGCCGCCCATAAGGACCAGTTGGTCAATACTCTCCGCAATATCCGGCGCCATGATCAGCGCTGTCGCGAGATTGGTCATCGGCCCTGTCATCACGATCGACAGGCCCTTCGGCCCGGCGGCGCGAAGCATGTCGATCAGCGCGTTGACGGCATGCGCTTCGGCCAGCGGCGTTTCCGGCGCAAACGGTTCAAGCCCGGCAATCCCGCTTTCACCATGGAAATCCTCCGCAGTGACCGGCGTGCGCACCATCGGACGCGGGCACCCGGCATATACGGGGACCTCCCTGCGGTCCATCAAGTCGCACATCATGCGCGCATTCCGGCTGGTCAGATGAAGCGGCACGTTGCCGGCAACGGTCGTGATGGCACGTATGTCCAGATCTGAACTGGCCAGCGCCATCATCAACATGACGGCGTCATCCACACCGGGATCACAATCAATTATCAGGGGAATACGGGACATGGCGCTTCGCAGGATTCGGCAATCAAGTGACAAGACAGGCGACAATGCCTAAGCAGGAAGCCCGCACTTGGCCAGAGGATACCTGCGTGACCGACCCGTCCCCTTCCCTGATTGACCGACTTCAAGCTGCCGCGAGCGCCGCGCGTGAACAGGCCCACGCTCCCTATTCCAAATTCAAGGTTGGCGCCGCCGTCTTGGATGAACAGGGCAGGATTTTCGCGGGCTGCAATGTCGAGAATGCGGCCTATCCATTAGGAACGTGCGCTGAAGCGGTCGCCCTGGGTGCCATGGTGGTTTCGGGCGGAAAGACTTGCTCGCACGTGCTGGTAATAGGCGGGGACGGAGACCTTTCGCCATGCGGTGGCTGCCGCCAGCGTATTGCCGAATTGTGTGGTCCGGACTGCATCGTCTACGCGGTAGCAGCGGACGGGACCGCCCTGAAAGAGTGGAAGATGGCAGATCTGCTCCCAAACGCCTTTTCGTTTGATCGCTAGGTGCTTCTTTCCGCGTTCCGCGCAGCGTCTTTCGCCTGCAAGTCTGCGATCGCGTCAAGATAGCGCTGGCTCAGCTGCGGGCTTTCGAGGTTGAGCCCCATTGCTTCGAGCGCCATTTGCGTGTCCACCTTTTTCCGACCTCGCCCCACCAGCCGCGCCACCATGCGGCTCTCCGCAATCAGCTTGCCCTTGCTGTGAAACTGATGACGGAAACAAATATAGCAGTCAGCCCACCCAACCAGTTGCGTCGTCAGTTCGAATTTCTGCGGGAATTTCATCATCCGATAGAAGGTGATGGACTCGTGCTGGATGATCGGACTCCAGCCGCGCTTGCGATACGTCATCAGCGCACCGGTACGGCCCATATAGTTCATCGTGCCGAGATCGGTGAACGAGGAATAGCGCGAATTGGTCATGTGACCCAACGGGTCCTGGTCACCTATCCAGACGGAGGAGCGGACTGTATGAACATCCATCAGTCCGGTCCGCTTTTTCGTGAAGAAAGCCGGAAGGAAAATGCGAAGAAACCTGAAGAACAGATTCATGGACTTACTCTAACCCGTGGACGCGTATCATGGTAAACAGAGAATTCGCTCTCAATCACCAGATCACGCTACGTAACAACTGCACCTTTGCTCTGAACTTCCTGCAAGAGAATGAAGAGCGCCGGTACGACCAGCTTTCGCAAGTCGCAGGCCAGAAACGTAGTAAATGCTCCGCAAGACAGAAAAAAACCGGCACATTCTGTGCCGGTTTAGTTCAGATGGAGAAGCACCATGTCGTTGCTTCAATAGTTCTATGCGTGACACGCAGAAGAGTTCATTTTTCAGGAAATGTCTTGGTTAACGCTTTCAGGTTCGGCGTTTACTTGCGACCTGCCATACAGGATCAAAAGCGCGACCAGACCGATCGACGTGCCCTGACTGGAAAAAAGTTCAAGCATGAGCGCGAAGAACCAGCCCGGAATCGATGTGCGGGTCTGCGCTTCAACGAGAATGTCTCCCGAGCCCGTGCCCAGCAGTTCCGCATTTGCGGTCTCAATTCGAGCCAGCAGGTCATCGCGCCGGCGCGCCAGTCCGAGTTCATTCTGTGCATCTCGGTACGGCTTCTGGTGCGTCCGCCCAACCCGCTCGACCTCTTCTATATAGGCCTCCAATCCATCGACTGATCGGGTTTCTGGAGGGATGCCTTCCAACTGGCGCCGCCAGTCAGCGATTTGGGTGGTGAGTACGTCCCGGTTTGAACCAGCCCGGACAAGCTCTGCCTCGGCGGCCTGATTGTTGGCGGCGATGTACATTTGCGTGCCAACGATAGAAGTGCCCCCTCCAGCAAGGGCAAACAGCAAGGCACGCACACCCTCTTTCATTCGGTGGTTGGCCGAATGCCAATAGAAGAAAGTGAAGCCACCGAATGAAATGATCGCCGCGATCACGCCGGTCCATCCCCAGACGCCCGACTGAAGCGGGTCTGCAACGGATCTGGAAAAGGCTTGATAGTTCGCGAAACCGGAGAGGCCCGCTGCCGCCAGGCCTGCCCCGAGAAAGACAAGGGCCAGCAATGTGATGATGATCTTCTCGCCTGTGTGACGACCCTGACGCGCCGCCTTGCGGGCTTGTTTGCGCTCCAGTCGTAATTCGGCGTCGGACCGGACCCGCTGCCCCTCCCCCAATTGCATCACTCTCGGCTCGGCGCGAACGACCGCGTGGGTTGCCCGGATCGGCGCTTCTGAGAATTCAGCATCCATGATGGCGGGCGCTCGGGCTTCCTGGGTCAGCTCGCCGCTTTCAAGCGCGCGAACAAGCTCCCGGAACGAACCCGATTGTCCACAATTGGCGCAATGGAATTTCTCCGTCAGCTGGTTCAGTGTGAGGCTGTTGTCGCCAGCCTCAATACAGTCCCGGGTCAGGGGGCACGTACTTTTGAGTTCAGCCTCATCCTGACTGGAATCCAGATCCAGTCCCAGGTCCCGAAGGCGTTGCAGATCAAATTGGCGACGATCGTCTGCCATGCAGCGCCTCCCATACCAGCCCGGCATATGTTCCTGACGTGTTCTAGCGGGTTAGGAGCCAGTTCGTCACCCCTGCACCGCACGTTTCGGTCACAAGCCCGTCAACCATGCGGTTCCATCTTTACGACAACAGCTTTGAGGCCTTAAGTCTGTATTAATTCAGTCCGCTGGACACTCAGGAAAATCAAGGCCCACAGGATGTGAGGCTCTCAGGAGGACACTCAATGACGCTGCCGCGTTCGCTCGCCATTCCCAAGACGTGGAAGAATTTCAATTATGCGAGCTTCTTTTCAGCCTTCGGCTATCCGGCACTCGGCCTGGCGCTGTTCATCACCATGATCGTGCTTGGCGTTGCCCTGAGCCAATTGACCTTCCATTGGTGGTACGTTCCGCTGGCCATCGCCGTGATCGGCGCATCGATCTTCGTTTGCAATGCCGGCATCGGGCCGCTTCACCGCATCCTTCAACATCGCGCAGGCGAACTGGCCATGCCCGGCCAGATCGTGACCATGATCAATCTCGTGATTGCCATGCAGGGCAATGTGAAGGACTGGGTGAACTATCACTCCCAGCACCATCGCTTTTCAGACAAGCCCGGTGATCCGCACAATCCGTTCGAGTCCAAGCGCTGGGCCTGGGTCGGCTGGATCCTTTGGCGTGACCATCGCGACACTCAGCGCCCTCTGGCAATGTGGTTGAAGAACCAGCCAGCTGTAGTGTGGATGGACCGCTTCTATAATGAGATCAGCCTCGTCGTTCATCTTGTGATCCCGGCCGCGATCTATCTGATCGTCTGGGCCGCTGGTGGCTCATTGCTGCTAACTGCGCTGATCCATGCATCGGTTGTGATTGGCCGCGCCATTCAGTTCCACGCCACGGTCTATGGCATCAACGTGCTGGGCCATCTGAAAACCCCAATCTGGGCTGACCATATGATGGCGCTGTTGACAGGCGGCGAAGCCTTCCACGACCATCACCACGACCAGCCCATCAGCGCGCTGCACCGTCCGCGTCGCGGCGTCTGGAATCGGATTGTCGACTATAATGGCACGATCCTTCTGGCCATGGAAAAGATCGGGTGGGTGCGGAATCTGAAAATCGCGCCCCAGTTCGCCTAAATTTCCAGCTCGGAAATCTTACGCCTATAGCAGCCAATATGAACAGCTGCTCATATTCACCGGGTGCGGACAGTCGTTCGCACCCGATTTCCTTTCTAACAACGCGTTAATGCCACATGTGTGCCCGATTTCGCCCGGAGATTAACATGCATCAGGCCGGGTGGCCCGATGTAGATTTCTGGACAGGGACGCACGCATGAAAAAGCTCATCACAACACTCGCCGCCGGCGCAGCCGCCATCGCCCTGATGGGGCCAGCCTCCGCCAAGATACCCGCACCGGAGCCGGACGATGATCCGGGGGCGGTGCATTCCTACATCCTGCTCGACCGCACCGGCTCGATGAGCAGCATCTGGGATGAAGCCCTCACATCCGTGAATGCCTATGCCGCGAGCGTCGGCGAGGCCGATGAAGGAGAAATCGAGGGTAGCGACATTAAAACCGATGTGACGCTCGCCATCTTCGATTTTCAGGAGAGCATGCAGTTTGATGTCTTGCGCGAGAAAGTCGGTGCCGAAGACTGGACGGATGTTACCAATGAGGAAGCCAATCCGCGGGGGATGACACCCCTGTTTGACGCGATTGGCCGGATGGTGTCGCTGGCCGAGGCTGACGATCCGGAAAAGGCTGTGATCGTGATCATGACGGACGGTCTGGAGAACTCATCTCGTGAGCTTACCCGCGATGGTGCCAAGGCCGCGCTCGACAGGGCCGAGGCAAAAGGTTGGGAAGTCGTCTTCCTCGGCGCAGAATTTGCCCGCTTTGACGATGCCGAAGCCGTTGGTGTTTCCGCCGCGAAAACAATGGCGGTAGGCCAAGGCTCAATGCGAGACTCCATGTCGGCACTGGCCAAGAAATCCCGCGCCTATGGCAAAGGCGAGGAAGCAGAAATCATCTTCAATGACGAAGATCGCGCGATTGCTGACGAGGAAGGCGTAAAACAACGCAAGGGACAGTAAAGGGGACGACCGGGAGCCGGGCTCCCTTTCCGTCCTCGTAGCCCGCTTCCATTAAAGAGGCCCGCCCCCGAGAACCGGGAGCGGGCCTTTGAAGCGTGCTGAGACGGCGTGAGCCGATCAGCGCGGAGCCATGCGAATGGCACCGTCGAGGCGAACGTCTTCGCCATTGAAGTAGCCATTGCTGAGCATCTCACATGCGAGTGACGCATATTCGTCCGGGTTACCGAGACGAGCAGGGTTTGGCACCGAAGCGGCAAGCGCCTGTTTCACATTGTCAGGTGCGCCCTGCATCAGCGGGGTGTTGAAGATACCCGGCAGGATCGTGTTGACGCGGATCAGTTCGCGAGCAAGGTCGCGCGCGATTGGCAGGGTCATGCCAACAACACCGCCCTTGGAGGCGGAGTAGGATGCCTGGCCCATCTGACCGTCTTCAGCAGCAACAGACGCCGTGTTCACGATTGCGCCGCGCTCACCGTCGATCGGATCCAGCGTCATCATACCGGCCGCAGACTTTGCAATGCAGCGGAAGGTGCCGACAAGGTTGATCTGGATAATCATGTTGAACTTGTCGAGCGGGAAATGGGTGATCTCACCTGTTTCCCGATTACGGCTGGCCGTCTTGATGGCATTGCCCGTACCGGCGCAATTGACGAGGATGCGTTCCTGGCCAATAGCAGCGCGGGATTTTGCAAAACCGGCATCCACAGACTCTTCGTCAGTCACGTTCACCTTGCAGAAAACGCCGCCGAGTTCCTTGGCGAGAGCTTCGCCCTTCTCCTCATTCAGATCGAAAAGAGCGACTTTCACGCCCTGCGATGCCAGCTTACGGGCGGTTGCAGCACCAAGGCCGGATGCGCCACCTGTAATAACGGCAGAGATATTCGAGTTCAGTTCCATGGGCTGCTGCCCTCCCTTGTTTTTGTTGATACACTGCTGGTCTATAGTGCTGACAGGAGTTCGCAATGTCTGACGCAGCGGAAATTATCAACATGGTCGAGGACGCCGATGGACGGTTCACACCGCAATCGGTCGAGCGCCTTGAACGCGACACGAGAGGGCTCGTGCCCAAGCTGCTGCGCGTTGCGGGAAAGATACCGTTCGCGGATGACCTTGCGGCAGCTTATTTCGCCGCGCGCGATCCGAATACACCGTTGAAGGCAAAAGGCGTTCTGTTTGCCGCAGCCGCCTATTTCGTGATGCCGATCGACTTGCTGCCGGATTTCCTGGCCGGGCTCGGTTTTACAGATGACGCAACCGTGCTGGCCACGGCACTGGGTATTGTCGGCATGCATGTGAAAGACGTGCATCGCGGCATGGCGCGACGCCTGCTTCGCCTGCCGGAACCGGTCAAGCGCGCAGACTGATCCGGTGACACTTCCAACTGGCGTCCTGCTCACATCGATGGTCCTCGGCGTCCTGTACGGCACGGCCTTCTGCTGGCGACCGCACAACCTGCTCAAGCTGATCGTGAAAACCGGCTCCACCGCCCTGCTGGCGCTGTGGGCATATTTGCTGGGCGGCCCAGTCCTGCTGGTGGCCGGGCTGGCCCTCAGTTCTCTTGGTGATTTCTTCCTTGAGGCCGACGAAAATGACAAATTCCTTCTGCCTGGCATGGGCGCGTTCTTTGCCGCGCATGTCGCCTATATCGCCCTGTTCTGGGCGCTGCCCCAGGCCGACCGGACCCTGTTGATCCTCGCAGCACAGATTGGCCTGATCGCCTGCGGGGTTGTTTTCATTCGCTGGCTGGCGCCGTGGGTCACAAAGGACATGCGCCTGCCGGTGATCGGATATGGCGGCATCATCCTGATGATGGGCGCTGCCGCCCTGAGGCTCGAGCCCGCTTATCTTCTTGTCCTGCTGGGCGCGCTCATGTTCATCGCGTCAGATGTGATCCTGTCGTTTCAATTATTTGTCAGGCCAGCGGACGCGCCGAAACCCGCCCTGCCCTCTATCGCGCTCTGGTTTCTCTATTATGGCGGTCAGGCCCTGATCGCCTGGGGCGTGCTCAGCAACCTCGCCTAGCGCGGCTTGTCACCATTGATCGTCGCCCGGCGCATATGACGGCGATGGCCGTGATAATCATTCAGCGCATAATGCCAGACACAGCGATTGTCCCACATGGTCACGTCGCCCTCCTGCCAGCGCACGCGGCACGTATTGCGCTCTTCCCGTGACAGGTCGAACAGATAGTTGAGCAGCGGCCGGCTTTCCTTCCGGCTCCAGCCGGCAAAGCGCAGCGTGAAAGCCGGGTTGATGAACAGGCCCTTGCGTCCCGTTTCCGGATGCGTGCGGATAACGGGGTGTTCGTATTCCGGCGCATCGGGCGCGGCTTTGGCGTCCATCGACTGGCGCACGGCAGCGGAATAGCCATCCGCGCCGTATTCCTTGCTGGCCGTATGGATGGCGGTCATACCTTGCAGCGTGGCCTTCAGCCCATCGGACAGCCGATCATAGGCGGCCTGCTGGTCAGCGAATAATGTGTCCCCACCATAGGGCGGCACGTCGATGGCGTGCAGGACCGAGCCGAGCGCTGGCTCCTCAAGGAAGCTCATGTCGGAATGCCAGCCGCCACCGAAATTGGTTTTCTCGTCCGGCTCCTTGATGATCTCCATGAGTTCCGGATGGTCATCCATCCCCTTCACATAGGGGTGAATGTTCAGCGTGCCGAAGCGGCGGGCAAAATCCTTCTGCTGGTCTGGCGACAAACCGTGCTGGCCGCGCAGAACAATCACCTTGTGATCCAGGAAAGCCTGATGGATCTCATCGAAATCGGCATTGGACAGCCCAGCGAGCAGGTTTGCTCCATGGATTTCGGCACCCAGAGTGCCCGACAGGCGGTGAATGGTGAGGGTCATGAGCCGAAGTGAAGCACCCCGCTACACCAGACGCAATAATGTCATTTGCGCGTCCCATGGAAATGTGAGACAGACGCGGCGGGCCAGGCGCCCCCAACGGTGCCCAGCCTATCTGTGAGGATAGGAGTAAAAACAGATGACGAATGTCGCCAAACCCGGCGTGCTGCCAGCATGCCCGCACTTTTCTTCCGGTCCGACTGCAAAGCGTCCCGGATTTTCCCTCGAAAAACTTGAAACCGCCGCTCTTGGCCGCTCGCACCGTTCCGGTGATGCGAAGAAGAAGCTGAAAGCCGCGATTGACCGGTCGAAAGCCATTCTCGGTATTCCGGACGATTATCGCGTGGCCATTGTGCCTGCGTCCGATACCGGTGCCGTCGAGATGTGCATGTGGTCCATGCTGGGCGCAAAGCCCGTGGACGTGTTCGCCTGGGAAAGCTTCGGCCAGGACTGGGTCACCGATGCCACCAAGCAATTGAAGCTGCCTGAGTGTGAGACATACGGCGCCGACTATGGCGAGCTGCCGGATTTCTCCAAGGCGCGCGATGATGCGGACATCATTTTCACCTGGAACGGCACGACCTCTGGTGTGCGCGTGCCGAATGCAGACTGGATCAAGCCGAACCCGGACCGTGTCGTGATCTGCGACGCGACCTCTGCCGCCTTCGCGCAGGACATTGAATGGGCCAAGCTCGATGTCGTGACCTATTCCTGGCAGAAATGCCTTGGCGGGGAAGCGGCCCACGGCATGCTGATTCTGTCACCGAACGCCGTCCGCCGTCTCGAAACCTATACGCCGGATCGCGCCCTGCCGAAGCTGTTCCGCATGACCAAAGGCGGCAAGCTGAACGAGGACCTCTTCGCAGGCGCCACGATCAACACGCCAAGCATGCTGTGCGTGGAAGACTATCTGCAGGCGCTCGACTGGTGCGAAAGCCTCGGCGGCTGGAAGGGCATGAAGGCCCGCTCCGACGAGAGCCTTGCGCATCTCACGGACTGGGTCGCCAAGACAGACTGGGTCGACTTCCTTTGTCCGGATGCGGATGTCCGCTCCAATACGGGCGTAACCTTCAAGATAGTCGATCCCCGCGTGGCCAACCTGGATGAGGACGCCCAGCGCGCCTTCGTAAAGACGATGATGAAACGGCTCGAAGCCGAGAATGCCTGCTTTGACGCGGCTGGATACGCCAAGGCCCCTCCGGGACTGCGCATCTGGTGTGGCGGCTCGGTTGAGCCATCCGACGTCGCCAAGCTGACGCCCTGGCTTGACTGGGCCTTCGCCCAGGAAGCTGCAACACTCTGAGGATTACCCAATGGCAACGCTCGAAGAGCTTTCTGGCTCACGCTGGCCCGATCCCGAGTCGGATGCGACCCCGCTTGTTCGAAAGTGTGCGAAGTACGTCAAAACTGATGTATCCATGCTCACTAACGAAGGTGTTCGCTTGCTGGTCGGTCAGCGGATTCATCTGAAACATCTGCTTCCCGTGGCCCTTGGACGATTGATGTCGGACCCTTGGCTGGAAGGCGATATGTATCCCGGCGATCTTTTGAAGAACGTTGTCGGTTGCGCGGAAGAACCTGAAGCTCTGAATTTTCGAAGCCAAATTGAAGACGTCGCAAGAGCAGCTCTTGCTGCAGACATTCCCGAATTTATGCCTGACGAACTCATGTCAGGACTCCTGAAGATACTGAAAAGAGAAAATTAGACCAATGCCCAAAGTCCTCATCGGAGACAAACTCTCTCCCGCCGCCGTGGAAATCTTCCACGCGCGTGGCATCGAAACCATCACAAAGACCGGTCTGAACACGGAAGAACTGATCGCGGAGATTCCGGAATATGACGGCCTCGTCGTCCGCTCGGCCTGTAAGCCGAATGCGGACGTCATCGCCGCCGCCAAGAACTTGAAAGTCATCGGCCGGGCCGGTATCGGCGTCGACAATATCGACATCAAGGCCGCCACCGCCAAGGGCGTGGTCGTGATGAACACGCCCTTCGGCAACGCCATCACGACGGCCGAGCACGCCATCGCCATGATGTTCGCCGCCGCCCGCCAGATCCCTGCGGCGAATGCCGAGACGCAAGAAGGCAAATGGCCGAAATCCGGCTATATGGGCACCGAAGTTTCCTACAAGACGCTCGGCCTGATCGGCTGTGGCAATATCGGCAGCCGTGTTGCCGAGCGCGCCATCGGCCTGAAAATGAAGGTCGCTGCCTATGATCCGTTCCTGACCGACGAACGCGCTGTGGAACTGGGGGTAGAAAAGGTTGAACTCGAAGACCTCCTCACCCGCGCAGACGTCATCACACTGCACGTTCCGCTGACGGAGCAGACCAAGAATGTTCTCTCCCGCGAAGCGCTGGAGAAGACAAAGAAGGGCCTGATCCTGGTCAACTGTGCACGCGGCGGCCTTGTCGACGAGGAAGCCGTGAAAGACCTGCTCGAAAGCGGGCATATCCAGGCCGCTGCCTTTGACGTGTTCGCAGTAGAGCCCGCCAAAGACAATGTTCTGTTCAGCACGAAGAACTTCATCGCTACGCCGCACCTTGGCGCGGCAACGGCCGAGGCACAGGAGAACGTCGCCCTGCAGGTCGCCGAACAGATGTCGGACTATCTGCTCTCCGGCGCAGTGACCAACGCTCTCAACATGCCGTCGATCACGGCCGAGGAAGCTCCCCGCATCAAGCCTTTCGCGGCGCTGGCGGAAAAGCTCGGCAGCTTTGCAGGCCAGATTTCGGATTTCGGCTATGATGAAGTCGTCATCGAATATGAAGGCGAAGTCGCTGACCTCAACCGCAAGCCGCTGACGGCGGCCCTGCTGGCTGGCATGCTGCGCGCCTCGCGCGGTGATGTGAACATGGTGTCTGCGCCAGCCATCCTTGCCGACAGCGGCGTCAAGCTGACCGAGACCAAAACCGAGGACAGCCCGGTCTATGACAGCCTGATCCGCGTCAAGGTGAAAACCAAGGCGACGAAGAACGCCCCCGAGGGCGGCTGGCGCACGCTGGCCGGCACGATCATCGCCGGTCAGCCCCGCATTGTCGAAGTGAAGGGCATGGCGCTGGAAGGCGATTTCTCGCCGGTCACGCTCTACGTCAACAATCTCGACAAGCCGGGCTTCATCGGCGCGCTCGGCCAGTTGCTCGGCGAGGCCGGCATCAACATCGCCACCTTCCATCTCGGCCGCACGGCGGCCGGTGAAGAGGCGATTGCCCTGATTGGCATTGATGCGGTGCCACCCGCAGACATGATGGAGACGCTCGAGGGCCTGCCCCAGGTGCGTTATGCGAAAGTGCTGACCTTCTAGCAATTCAGGCCGGCTTTCATACCGGACTTGCATAAATCCTATTCGAATGGGGCGGGCTGATCCGAGGGATCGCCCGTCCTATTTGCTCCTTTCAACACGAAAGGACATCCTCATGACCAAGATCGCGATCGTATATCACTCCGGCTATGGCCACACGGCCAAGGTTGCCGAACACGTGCGCAAGGGCGCCGCAACCACCGACACCGAGGTCACGCTCTACAAGGCCGAAGACCTTGCCTCCCCTGAGGCTGGCCCTTGGGACGAGCTGGCTGCGGCCGACGCCATCATCTTTGGCGCGCCGACTTATATGGGCTCCGCCTCAGCGCCGATGAAACAGTTCATGGATGCCTCTTCCAAGGCCTGGTTCACCGATGCCTGGAAAGACAAGATCGCCGCAGGTTTCACCAATTCCGGCTCTCTGTCCGGCGACAAGTCCGGCACGCTCGCCCAGTTCGCCACCCTCGCCGCGCAACAAGGCATGATCTGGGTGAATTTCGGCATGAAGTCCGGATTCAATGCTTCGGGCCACGATTTCTCGGAAGCGCTCAACCGCGCTGGGCATTCCAATGGACTCGCCACACAGGCCCTCACCGATCTATCCGCCGAAGATGGGCCCGATGCGGCTGATCTGAAGACGGCGGAATTGTTCGGTGAACGTGTCGCAAATGCCACCCAACGCTGGGCGCGAGGAAAAAGCTGACGGAACGCGCTTGACGGTGCCGCATTGACTTCCATCTTTGTGTATTAACGTTAATTCGGGGTAATGTATGAACCGCGCCGCCATTTTGCTGTTTTCCGCCACAACCGTCTTCGCCGGATCCGCGCAGGCTGATATTCTGAGCGAAGCCCGGCTGGGCGTCATGCAGGAAAATATCTGCGTCACCGACTGCAACAATGCGAACAAGGAGCCCGGCCAGAACATCAGCGCTGAGCTCCTTTTCACATCTCCGGAGTTTCTGGACCTGATCTGGAGTCCCAAGCCCTATGTGATGGGCAGCCTGAGCACCAACAGCAATACAAGCTTTGGCGGCGTGGGATTGCATTGGTCCTTCCCCTTCTCGGACAAATGGTCCTTTGAACCGAGCGTGGGCTATGTGCTGCATGATGGCGAACTGAACAGCCCCTTCCCGCAAGGTAGCCCGGAAGGTGATGCGTTCACCGAAGACCATGTCCTGCTCGGGTCACGCGACCTGTTCCGCACCACGTTTGGTCTGCACTACAAGATCAACGAGGTTTGGGGCGCAGAACTGCTCTATGAACATCTCAGCCACGGCCAGATTCTCGGCAATGGCCGCAATCAGGGCCTGGACAATATCGGCGTGCGCATCTCCTACAAATTCGACGGCTAAGGCTCGCGCTGCGGAACCCCTTGCGAAACGCAGGCATCGTGACACTCTTCTCCCATAAAAATAATGGGAGGATACACGTATGCCGGACAAACATATCGTCATCATCGGCGCTGGCCTGGGCGGACTGACCGCCGCCATCAAGCTGCAGGAAGCCGGCTACGACTTCACGATTCTGGAACAGGCAGATCGGGTCGGCGGCACTTGGGCGCAGAACACGTATCCGGGATGTGCTTGCGACGTGCCCGTCGCCGCCTACCAGCTCTCCTTTGCGCAGTCGATGAACTGGACGCGCGTCTACCCGCAGCAGCCCGAAATTCAGGCCTATGCCGAGGAGATCACCGATCGTTTCCAGCTGCGCCCAAACCTCCGCCTGAACGAGGCCGCAGAGAAAGCCGTCTGGGACGAAGGCACAAAGACATGGACCGTCACGACCGCAAAGGGCGACACGCTAGAGGCGGATGCTGTGATCGGCGCGCTGGGTCAGCTCAACCGTCCCTTCTGGCCGGATATTCCCGGCAAGGACAGCTTCAACGGCCCGGTCATGCATTCAGCCGCGTGGGACCATTCGGTCGATCTTGAGGGCAAGCGGATCGCCATTGTCGGCTCTGCCGCCAGCGCGGTGCAGATCATTCCGGAAGTTGCCAAGACCTGCGCCAAGGTCGGCGTGTTCCAGCGCTCGCCCAATTGGGTGATCCCGCGCAATGACCGCTTCATTGCCCCGGAAGAAATGGCGCTGATGTTCACCCTTCCGGAAAAGGCGATGGAGTTCGCGGAAATGAACCGCAAGCTGATCTATGAGAATGCTGACTATTTCTTCTGGCAGGCTTTCCAGTGGACACCTGAAGGCCGGGCCCATTTCACGCGGCTGGCCACTGATCACCTTCAGGAGCAGGTCCCTGATGAAGAGATGCGCAAGAAGCTGACGCCGGACTATCCGGTCGGCTGCCGCCGCATCTTGATTTCAGACGACTATCTCACCACGCTGATGGAACCGAATGTCGACCTTGTCACCGAGCACATCGCGGAGATCGTGCCGGAGGGCATCAAGACGGTAGACGGCAAAGTGCATGAGTATGACGTGATCGCCTTTGCCACAGGGTTCGAAACGACGGGCTGGCGCTGGTCTGTCGACGTGGTCGGCCGCAATGGCGTGACGATCGCAGATCAGTGGGACGACGGCCCGGAAGCCTATCTCGGCATCACCGTGAACGGGTTCCCGAACCTCTTTGTCCTCTACGGCCCGAACACCAATCTCGGCCACAACTCCATCACCTTCATGCTGGAACGCCAGGTCGAATACACGATTCTGGCCCTGCAAGCGCTGGAAGAAAAAGGCGCCGCCGCCCTCGTTCCGACCGAAGCGGCCCAGGCGGCCTTCAACAAGGATCTTCAGGCACAGCTCGGCAAGACGGTCTGGGCCGATCCGGCCTGCAACAGCTGGTACAAGACCGGCTCCGGCAAGATCACCCAGAACTGGGGCGGCCACACCCGCGCCTATGCCGACGCCGTCGCCGAGGTGAAGCTGGAGGATTACGAGCTGGTGTAAGGGGCTTGATGGGGAGTTGGGGCTTAGGGCAACCAATGGTCGGGGAACCGGCTCATCCCGATTGCGAACATAACAAACACGACTTTCGTCTAAAACTCCACGAAAGGTGCGGAAGAGATTTTTGTCGGCAAGTTCTGGAAGCCGATTCTGATGATCAACTCATCCAATGCTTGTTTAGAGCGCTCGGGATGGGCAGAAGGACCGATAATGATCTCTGCCGGCGTTGGAACTGGAATTCGGACGTAGGGGATTAGATTGTTACGACCTGGTCGCACCGAGAACTGATAATCCGTGCCTTCTTGATCCTGATTTCTGTGTTCGAACGTTATGAGCCGCATCTCGCGCTCGTACGCAAAAGATGGGTGTTTGTAGAAGGAGCGAGCACACCACACTATATTGGAATAGAGATAGCTCGCCGTCTCGAGAGTGAGACCTTCCGCTTCGACGAAATCCTTTATCCTTCCAATGCTGTCGGCGAGTGATTTCCGCTGGACCTCGGGATCATAGCAGCAAGGACAAAAGCGGGTCATTGTCGGGGAAGACATTGCCGTTGCCGCAATTGCAGAGTGTTTCCAACCAATGGCATACCCATTGAACCCCGCATACATTCGCCATTGGGCCAGACTGTCACCGTCCCGAGAAAAACACGCCGCGTACTCCGGTATCTCGATCTGTACGGGTGATTGGTCCGTCAGCGGCAAAAGAAATGGACCGAGCTCCTCATTTTCCTGAATCATTTGCTCAATAAACCGATCTGCAAACCGCCTTTCAGTGTGGTCATTCATAAAGCGAAGATCGGACGCGAATATGCGGGCGGATTTTAGAATCCCGAGCAGAGCCTCTTGACCCGAATAGTGATAGATAATCCCAGACGACGGCTTAGTTGATGCCTCGAGAAGAGACTTCATGAACCGCTCACTCTCCTCTTGCAAGAATACCTGCACGCGTTTTTGTGGATTCAAATCGGTTTCGTCGGTCACTGTCGGCGACTCCTATTCCAAGTGGGCATTCCTCTATCAGATTCTTGAGCCAACGACATCACTGTTGCTGGAGCCAACGTCCGCTTTTGCGACCAAAGCAGTAGATACGAACAAAGCCTCCACCACATGGAATTCGCCAGGAGTCCCCCCCCTCCCATCGCCCCCGCCCGCGAGGATACGCCGCCCCGAATTCGTCTGACAGGTTCCGACCCCACACTTATGCCCATGAGTGTTGACCGGTCTTTCCTCACCCTGGGCCTCGAAACTGCCGAGCGCGCGCTGCTCGATGTGATCGCGCGGGAGCATCTGGATCGGCAGCCTGAAAAGTTGACGCGCCCCTGTGCGCGCTATAGGCAGCGCTCATGAGCAAACGAAGCACCTCAAATTTCGCTTGGTGGCACATCCGATAATCGGGTGGCCCAGCTTTCATATTCCAAAATGGGTCGCCGCATGAGCGGCCTTTTTTTGTTTCCTCTCCTGCGGTGCCCCCACACATTCAGGAGAATACAGTGTCACACCCCATCATCCTCACCGGCGATCGCACAACCGGCCCGCTCCATCTGGGGCATTATGCCGGATCCCTCAGGAACCGATTGAAATACCAGGAGACCCACAGGCAATTCGTGCTGCTCGCCGACACCCAGGCCCTGACCGACAATATCGGGAATATCGGCAAGGTCCGGGAGAGCGTTCTGGACGTGGTGATGGACTATCTCGCCGTCGGTATTGATCCTCAGAAGACGACAATCTGCGTTCAGTCGCATTTGCCCGCACTCGCCGAGCTCTCACTGCTCTATCTCAATTTCGTTTCGGTCGGGCGATTGCAGCGAAACCCCACCGTCAAGGAAGAAGTCCGTGCGCGTGGCCTTGAAAAGAGCATCCCGGCCGGGTTCCTGTGCTATCCCGCCGCTCAGGCGGCTGACATCACGGCGTTCAGGGCGACCCTTGTGCCAGTGGGCGAAGACCAGATCCCGATGATCGAGCAAACCAACGAAATCATTCGCAGAGTGAATGCGGTTGCCGGCCGCCCTCTGCTCGAGGAAATCGAGGCGATTGTCCCGAAGGCAGGACGGTTGCCGGGCGTCGATGGGGCTTCCAAGATGAGCAAGTCCGCCGGCAACGCCATCAAACTGTCGGCAAGCCCGGCTGAAATCTCGGCGGCTGTAAATGCGATGTACACAGACCCAAATCACCTCAGTGTGCAGGATCCCGGACAAGTCGAGGGAAATGTGGTTTTCACCTATCTGGATGCCTTCCACGATGATGCCGAGGAAGTGGAAGCGCTGAAGGCTCACTATCGCCGCGGCGGCCTTGGAGACGTGACGTTGAAAAAGCGCCTTGATGGGATCTTGCAGGACTTTCTGGAGCCGGTACGAGACCGTCGCGCCCAGCTTGAACAAGATCCGGACTATATCCGCGACATCGTTCGGGATGGTACCGAGACAGCGCGAAACCTGACGGAACAGACCAAATCCGAGATTTATGACGGGCTCGGAATTTTCCGGCTTTAAAAGTCCGGGTGCAATGGGGCATCTGCCTGTGGCGGATGCCTCCTCTCCCATCGTCCCCGCCCGCGAGGATAAGCCGCCCCGAATTTGTCTGACAGGTTCCGCCCCCACACTCGGGCCCATGAGTGTTGACCGGTCTTTCCTCAGCATGGGGCTGGAAGTTGCGGAGCGCGCGCTGACCGATCTGGTCGCGCGCGACAATCTGCATCTGCGGCCTGAAAAGATGCCGCGCACGCGCCGGGGCAAGGCAAATGGCCGCTTGAAACAAATTGAACAGATCGTCCGGCGGCTGCTCACCCTTATGGCGCTCAGCCTGCACATCGTGTTCGCGCCGCCGCGCAAGCGCGCACCGACCCCCGATCTGCCGGAGGGCGCCCAGCTGCTCACCTTCCCAGGTGCGGCAGACCCCTGTTTCGCGCTGCTGCCCCGTGCGGGTGGCCCATTTCCCTCTGGACCAGTTATGGACACTTTCGGGACCACTTGTGGACCAGCCGGACAGGTCCCGACCACAAGACTGCTCGCGCGCATCCGGGCGCTCCATCGCGTCCTGAAATCCCCGGACAGCGCCGCCAAGCGCCTTGCCCGGTTCATCCAGCGCCTCAAGGCCAGGGGCGAACCAAGGCCCATGGCGGGACATGCGCACAGCGCGTTCCGGCTATCTGCGGAGCTCGGGGCGCTTTCCACGGCCCTGCCGGGGCTCCTCACTGCCTCGCTTGAGGCGACATGGGAGGAGTCCGGCTGAGGCCCCTCCACATGCAGATGGATTGCCGGAGCGCAGGCCGCGTGTCCGGATAGGGGCGCATCCGCGCCCGCCTGCGACAAAGGGATTTCATTCCCCCCTCTTGCAATTGGTGCCCAAATCCTGCCCATGTCGCCGCGGACTTTGCAGGAGCAGGAATCATGGCCGGAGTAGTGGTTGTCGGGGCCCAATGGGGCGACGAAGGCAAGGGCAAGATCGTCGACTGGCTGTCCAGCCGCGCCGATGTGGTCGTCCGCTTTCAGGGCGGGCACAATGCCGGCCACACGCTGGTCATTGACGGCAAGGTGTTCAAGCTTGCGCTGCTGCCCTCCGGCCTCGTGCGCGGCGGCAAGCTCTCGGTGATCGGCAATGGCGTCGTGGTGGATCCCTGGCACATGCTGGAAGAGATAAAGGGCATTCAGGCCCAGGGCGTCGAAGTCACGCCTGAGACGCTCGTGCTCGCCGACAATGCCTCGCTCATTCTCCCGTGGCACAAGGACATCGACGCCGCCCGCGAAGGCGCGCTCGGCGCTGGCCAGATCGGCACCACGAAACGCGGCATCGGCCCGGCCTATGAAGACCGCGTCGGCCGCCGCGCCATCCGCGTGGCTGACCTCGCAGACCCCGCCGCCCTCGACATGAAGATCGAGCGCCTGCTGGCCCACCACAAGCCGCTACGCATCGGCGTTGGTTTGCCGGAACCGGATGGCGAAGAACTCAAGGCCGAACTCCTGAAGATCGCCGACCAGATCCTGGCCTATGCCAAACCCGTCTGGAAACTGCTCGACGAACAGGTCCGCGCCGGCAGTCGCATCCTGTTCGAAGGCGCGCAAGGCGTGATGCTGGACGTCGACCACGGCACGTATCCCTTCGTCACCTCGTCCAATGTAGTGGCAGGAAACGCCTCTGCTGGCTCAGGCGTTGGCCCCGGCGCCATCTCCTATGTGCTGGGCCTCGCAAAAGCGTACACCACGCGCGTCGGTTCCGGCCCCTTCCCCACCGAACAGGACAATGAGATCGGCGAACGCCTCGGCACCGTCGGCCGCGAAGTCGGCGTGAACACAGGCCGCGCCCGCCGCTGCGGCTGGTTCGACAGCGTCATGGTACGTCAGGCCTGCGCGACCTCCGGCGTTACCGGCCTCGCCCTGACCAAGCTCGACGTGCTGGACGGCTTTGACGAGATCAAGGTCTGCGTCGCCTACAGGCTGAATGGCGAGACGATTGACCACTACCCTGCCGGCCTGACCGACCAGGCCGCTGTAGAGCCCGTCTATGAGACGCTTCAGGGCTGGAAAGGCTCGACCGCTGGCGCACGCTCCTGGGCAGACCTGCCAGCCGAGGCGGTCAAGTATGTTCGCCGCCTCGAAGAACTGGTCGGCAAACCGTGCGCGCTGGTCTCCACGTCGCCGGAGCGCGAAGACGTAATCCTGATGAAAGACCCGTTCGAGGGCTAAGCGCCTTTGATCATGTCCGTCATTTAAGGTTTTCTGTCTGGAACTCATGCCTTGTCTCCCTGTTGGTCAGGACAGACAATGAGGAGTTTCCAAATGACCGACACAATCAACAAAACCGAAATTGACGCCCTCAACGACGTCACCAAAGTGCTGATCGACAGCCGCAAAGGCTATGAGAAATGCGCTGAACTCTCAGATGAGAGTTTTGCGTTTCGCACCCAGTTCCAGAAGCGCGCCAGTGATCGCGCAGCACTGATCAGCCGCTTCCAGCAGCAGGTCCGTACTCTCGGCGGCGAACCCCAAACTGAGGGTGGTGCGCTTGGGTCGCTTCATCGCGCCTTGACCGAGTTCTCGTCCATGTTTCAGGACGACAGAAAAGCTGCCCTTGAGGCGATTGATGACGGCGAAGAACACCTGGCCGACTCGATCAAGGATCGCCTTGAAAAGTCCGAAGTCCACGGCCAGTCCCGCGCCCTTCTGGAAGAAGCCTATTCGAGCGCCCGCTCTGGCGAAGCCTTTGCGGACAGCTTGAGCTGAATACAGGCATAGCAGAAATTTTGAGGGGCGGTTCTGTTTTCTGGAGCCGCCCCCGTTCATTGGATTCCCTCGAAGGGGGATGAAAGCCGCATATGCGAGGAACCAATGAGCCCGTCGCGCAGTTGATTAGAACACCCTCCAACCAGCAGATGGATTTCTCTCATGTCCGACAAACCAGACCTTTCCCTCGACGAGGGCGGCGCACCTCATCAGACTACTGAGGATGGCTACGAGACCATCACCACCCAGCAAGGCGTGCCCATTGCCGACGACCAGAACCATCTGAAAGCGGGCGCGCGCGGACCGATGCTGACCGAAGACTTCATCTTCCGTGAAAAGATTTTCCACTTCGACCATGAGCGCATTCCTGAACGCGTCGTGCATGCCCGCGGCTACGGTGCGCATGGCTATTTCGAGACACTGGATACGCTTGAGGACGTCACCACGGCAAACATTTTCCAGAGAAAAGGTGAGAAGACCAATGTCTTCGCCCGCTTCTCTACTGTGGCTGGCAATAAGGGCTCGCCCGATCTTGCGCGCGATGTGCGGGGTTTTGCCGTGAAGTTCTACACGAAAGAAGGCAACTGGGATATTGTGGGCAACAACATTCCTGTCTTCTTCATTCAGGACGCCATCAAGTTTCCAGACCTGATTCATGCGGCCAAACCTGCTCCGGATCGCGGCTTTCCGCAGGCCCAGACAGCACATGACAACTTCTGGGATTTCATCTCCCTGTCACCGGAATCCATGAACATGGTCATGTGGATCATGTCCGACCGGACCATTCCCCGTTCCCTGCGGTTCATGGAAGGCTTCGGCGTCCACACATTCCGGTTTGTGAATGCCGAAGGCAAAGCAACCTTTGTGAAGTTCCACTGGAAACCAAAGCACGGCCTGCAGTCGGTAGCTTGGAACGAAGCCCTGAAGATCAATGGAGCCGACCCGGACTTCCACCGCCGCGACATGTGGGATGCCATCCAGATGGGCGACTATCCGGAATGGGAACTCGGCGTGCAATTGTTCGACGAGGAATTTGCCGAGAATTTTGAGTTCGACGTACTGGATGCGACCAAGATCATTCCGGAAGAACAAGTGCCCGTCCGCATTGTCGGACGCATGGTCCTGAACCGCGTCGTCGACAATTTCTTCGCTGAGACTGAACAAGTCGCCTTCTGCACACAGAATATCGTGCCCGGTGTCGACTTCACTGCGGACCCGCTGCTTCAGGGCCGTAACTTCTCCTATCTCGACACCCAGTTGAAACGCCTTGGTGGCCCGAACTTTACACATATCCCGATCAACCGTCCGCAATGCCCGATGCGCCATTTCCAGCAGGATGGCCATATGGCGATGGAGAATCCCAAAGGCCGCGCCAACTACGAACCGAACAGCTGGGGACCGGAAGAAGGCGGACCGCGCGAAGATCCCGCCAAGGGGTATCGATCTTATGCCGAGCTGGTTGGCGGAGAAAAGACGCGCCTGCGCCCGGAATCCTTCGCCGATCATTACAGCCAGGCCCGCCAATTCTATGTGAGCCAGACCAAGGTCGAGCAAAAACACATGGCAGATGCCCTGACCTTCGAGCTCAGCAAGGTTCAGAAGTTGGAAATCCGTCTTCGCATGCTGTCTCACTTGCTGAACATCGATGAGGACTTGGCGAAGAAAGTGGCGGATGGGCTCGGCGTGTCTGACATGCCACCAGCGGCTGATCCGGCCAGCCCTCCCATCACGGACTTGCCTGCTTCCGATCCCCTGAGCATCCTGAAGAACGCTCCAGACAGTTTCGCAGGCCGAAAACTGGGTATCTTTGCTACGGACGGCGCGGATGCAGACCTCCTGAACGCGCTGAAAGAGGAAGTGACCTCCGCTGGCGGCATGACGATGCTGATCAGCCCGAAAGTGGGCGGCATCACACTCAGTGACGGGTCGCACATGGATGCTGACGAGAAAATCGATGGCGGTCCATCGGTCCTCTTCGATGCCGTCGCCCTGCTGATCTCCGAAGAGGGGGCGGACATGGTCAAGAACGACGCCCCTAGCCGGGATTTCGTGGCCGACGCGTTCGCGCATTGCAAATTCATCGGCTATGTCGAAACGGCCCAACCTCTCATGGAGAAGGTCAGCGTCTGGGATGCGAAGGATGAGGGCTGCGTCGCGATCAGCAAGACCGGAGATGTGCCCGGTTTCGTGAAGACACTCGGCAAGCTCCGCCATTGGGATCGCGAACCGATGGTTGACCTTGACGGCTAGGACAAGGCCCCTGCCCCGGAATTGAAACGAACATGAAGGAAGGCGGCCAGTTCGCCTTCCTTTTTTATACGTCCATCATACGGCGGACCCATTTCGTGGTGCCTTCTTCCATCCCTTTGAATTTGGGCAGGGAGTCCAAGCGACCGACGAACAGGGCGTCCGGCTGGGCCAGGCGTTTGACGTGGTGGTAGAGTCTGGACTGCGTCTCCGGCGTCGCAACAAGAAACAGACGTTCATCCAGCTTCCTAGTCATCAGAGAAATATTGGAGGCCTGCAGCATTTTCCCGCCGGTGTAATAGACGACAAACATATCGGCGTCCGGCAAATCTGGATCAATCATGGAAACATCCCGTCATTTTTTAAAACAACGCGGCAGGTTTCAGGAGGTTTCGGAAGACTTCGGAATGGTGGGCGGTACAAGGTTCGAACTTGTGACCCCTACGATGTCAACGTAGTGCTCTACCACTGAGTCCGCTTCGCTTTTGTCGACCTTTTGCCTTTTAAATCAGTCTGCTAGCGCAGCCTAAGGCAATGCGGCCAGACACGCAACCGCCCGTCATTCCTCGGGGAATCATCATTTTGGTGTGACACCAGTGTGACAGAAATCGAAGACTGCAAGGGGGGGAGGCAGGGGGACGGGGGGCCCTTAGTATATGCATACTAGACGATCAAAATTTCTCGCAGAAATTGCGCGAACCTCCTCTCTCCATTTAGACAACAAGCAAAATGAACCGGGCGAATTTAGTTGCTGAACTCAACTCAATGGGGTTCAAAACGCTCATATCTAACGTTTGCATGGTGTTCGTAGCCTCGACCATTTTGGACGACATTGGAGTTTTTGAATTGGAATTGGCGTGGGAAACGGAGGAGCTGCGAAATATATGTGAACACTCAAGCGCCGCCGAAGCTGCATTGGGGCCTCTTGTTATAACCGACTTCAAAGCTCGATTGGCTGACATGAGGGCAGCTATAACCGTTGACGATCTCTTCTTTGGCGAGCAAGCCCAAGCGACAAACGGCTCGCCCGCAGTGATTCGCATTATGTTGCAGCCCACTGGTAGTATCGTATTTTCGAGCAATCACAGTCGAGACAAGGATGTCGCCGGAGTCGATTGGTCGCAGGTGAAGAGAATTCGAATCATGGAAATCACTAATGATGCTGTCTGACCCTTCGACATTCGCTCCCGATTGGTTTTCTCATCCGGGCATCACCATAAACGCTGTTCTGCAACGTCGAGAATTAGACATTAACGACTTCTCGGACCTCGCAAGCTGGAATCAAAAACGCACTAGGGATCTGCTTCAAGGCCAGCTTAAAATTGACGCTGATATTGCTTCCACTCTTTCAAAACATATTGGTTCATCACCGGCGTTTTGGCTCCAGCGACAAAAGGATTTCGATTCAGATCTTCAGCGCTGCGCGAACCAAATTAAGGAGCAACAAGCGGATGCGTTCCTTTCAAATCTTCCAATTAAAGAGATGAAAAAACATGGTTGGCTACCAACCGCATCAAATGATCTTAGCTCTATTCTACAATTCTTCGACATATCTGGGATCGACGATTGGTCTGCGAAATATGAAGCCAAAGAAAAGGCCGTAGCCTTCCGGCAATCTCCTACCTATTCCAGTGAGCCTAATAGTACATTGGTATGGCTAAGGCAGGCTGAGAGAGCTGCTACGCTCGTACGTTGCGGATCTTGGGACAAGGACAAATTTGTCTCTAACCTCACGGCGATGCGGGCATTTGCTAAAATGAAAGACCCTGCGGCCTTCCTGCCAAAGCTAATCAAACTTTGTGCGGAGTGCGGGGTCGCTGTAGTGTTTGTTCGCGCCCCAAAGGGCTGCCGCGCTAGTGGCGCTACTCAGTTTATCAACGCCGACAAGGCTATGATCGTATTGAGCTTCCGATATCTGTCAGACGATCACTTTTGGTTCACGTTCTTCCACGAAGCCGCACATCTAATACTGCACGACAAGCGCGCTCTTTTCATTGAAGATGGAAGCGAGGTGACTGGTCAGGAAGAGCAAGAAGCAAATGATTTCTCTAGGAACGTACTGGTTCCGACCCAATATGTCCCAGAAATGGAATCGCTCCCCTCCAATTTCAGATCCATTGTGCGATTTGCACTAAAGATTGGAATTTCTCCAGGAATTGTAGTGGGCCAACTTCAGCATGCTGGATGTTTACGTCCCAATCAGCTGAATTCACTCAAACGAAGGTTCAATTGGGATCAACTGGCCTTGGCCTTCTAGCGAAACGCCACGAATACTGATGGGCTCTTCTGCCAATTGCAGAGTGAATCTTCGAGCACTTGTTGGCCTACTGATAGCTTGGTTCCTAATTTTATAAGCTCCGCTTCCGCGTGCTTGACATCTAGTTTAGCCGCAGCATCGCCGTTGAGCAAAAGTGCTGTGCCTGCCCTAGGTCCGGTGGCGCCTTTAAGAAAGGTCCTGCCCGGTTCGATGTGCAGCAGGCCTAGCTTTCCGATCATAGTAAGGTGATCAAAAGCCCCCAGTCGCCCCCAACGAGTAATAGACGATACCGACTGATAGAGTTGTTCAAAAGCGACTGTGGGGTCATTGGTATGGCCTATGATGCCGGTAAAGCGTTGATCGTGTGTTCCGGGCGGGCCGACCCATGCCACGTAGCTTTCCACAACGGCAGCCAAACCTTTCGGACTGTTCTCTCTCTTGCTTTCATACTTTCTGTGATTGCCAAACCGAAGGTGCGAAAGCCCCGTTTGGTTGGCGCGAAGCCACAGTCTAAAGCCGCTCAAGTCACTGCAAATCTCGGCCCAACTCCAATAAGGGTTCGTACCCAGCCGTCCGTATACTGCTCTCATCAACCCCCAACCATCGACAGCATGCTTGCTAAAATGCGTTGCTAAAAAGATCAACCAAAACGCTTCGTCTCGGTCTCCCGCGCGCATGCACAGAAGCGCTGCTTTCAGCGGGTCGAATAAATCACTCTTTGGGTCCGCTCGATCAGGATCTATCGGTCGGGAAGCGATAGCTTTGACGTATTCGATTCGTCGAATGCTTTCCAATATCTGCGCGACCAAGACGTTTCGCCGTACAGGATCATCGACCCCAGGCAGCGGGAATATCTGCGCGGAATATTTCTGTAGGGCCGAGTTCAGCGCGGCTGCATGCGCAATTTGTTTCGGTCGAATCATCAAATCACTTTCATTCAGGGCAGTTGGCGCTTTGGCCCGCTCTACCAGATTTCGATTCAACTTACGCTGCTATTTGACTCTCGATTCAATATAAATTTTATATGCCGGATCCCCTATTTCCAGTGCGTTCTTCTGTGCTTCGCCAGCGTCAGCGGCCCTACTAGCTGCGAAGATCGCCAACAATCTAGCCAAATCTTGCCAGTAAAGAGGAAGATCGAAATCGCTCAGATTGCACTTTTCATTTGACCGCAACGATTGCTCAACGCGCAACATTTTTTCTATAGAGTCCCATGGATCACCGCTCGGCATTTCGGGCATTGGAATATTGGTAGGCTGGAACCCTTCTGATAGGAATTTTTCTGCCTTCGCGCGATCTCGATTATACAAATGAAGGCTTCCCACGAAGTGCTTGTAGGTTCCAATTTCAACACCTAGAGATCGTGCGACTATTTCTTGGAGCATTGTGAAAGCGAACACGTCGTGCGCTAGACCAAGGTGAGCGTCGTTCGAACGCATGTTGACGATCAGTTGAAGCTGATTGTCTCTTAACAAGAACTGGAGCATGCAAGTGCAAGGAATCTCCTTTCGCCGAGTCGAGCGCTCCCCAATGTCTAGAGCATCGAAGATCTGAATTACAGCTCGTCTTGTGTTCGGCGTCACCTTCAACAAATTTATGACGTTCTGTAGTTGGTTCTGACCATGCCAATTGAGCAACCTAGGACCATACGCGCCGTATATCGTTTCTCCATCCTCTGATTCTTCAGCATACAGCGGTATGTAGTATCGAATGTGCTCAGCACTATCGGAACCTGACAAGTACCAAAGCAATTCGCCCACACAGCTAATCGCCTTCCCTTTAGTTTCAGTTCTGCTCAGACGCGCCCGAGGATTCCCTATCTCAAGCAGGACACCTGCCAATTCCACGGCAGGCGCCCGAGTTGGATCTATCGGGCTGCCATTTGCAAGAAGCTCAGTAAGAACGGCCCGCAGCAAATCATCCAAGGTTTCTTTGTTGATGTACATCTATCTGCGCTCCAATTATCGTTCGCCAGTTCAAAATTCCCCTAGGATTCGTGACTTGAACCAACAATACGGCTCTCAATCTTATTTGGCGGCCAAATTTTCTATGTTTACGAACTCATAGCACGACGACCTGGCTGCTCAATGCAGCCCGAAAGGTGACGCAGATACCAAGTATAATTTGATGAAATGCTATGCGACTTAAATATTTTCTCTCTCGCCTTGGCGGACCAACCGATATCCACGTTCGCTTCAATCGACCTAATTAGTTTGGCCTCGGCACTCAACTCCAAAAGATCTTGCCAATAGTCAAAGAGTGTAGCCTTGCAGTCGACCTTAATGTCCTCACACCCTATCACGGTCTTATACGCGTCAAACATGCTAGAATTGAGATTCGCCCCCTGATCCTCTGTCACGATGAAGCTGTCATGCACGGGCAAAGCCAGCGCTCTATGTTGATCCCGCATTGTTCGCATAATGATTTCCGCAATATCAGAATCAAGTCTTTGAAGTTTCACTCCCGCATCACTGCGAAAACTGTCGGCTATGGCTTCATGCTTCTTCTCAAGAGCCCTTATGAGTCGCACTGGTGTCCATTCTGCTGGCAGTGATAGATGATCTAATGATTCCAGATGACGGGCGCCTGGCTTTGCATTGACCAATGCCATCAGAGCTTTTTTTGCAGATGTGCGATACTCGCTTGGCAGTCCTTCAACTTCATATGGATCGCCGTCCAAAGTCAGACCGTGTTGATGATAGATCATCGTCGGGTGCAGGGCGTGAAAGTCTAGCTCCACGGTCGGGTGTCCATTAATCGTCAAGAACGGCCGATAGAGCTTTGGAAGATTTTGCCAGAAACCGCCATAGTGCCGCCCACCGCACTCGAAGCTACTTCGATTGAATACGCGATGCAGCTTGTTCGCCTGCCATCCCATAATCTGGGACATCGTGTGCGTGTAGTCTCCGGCGCGCTTTCGTTCCGCGAGCTTTTCCTGTGTCGTTCTAAGGACTGAGGCGATTTCAGCATCACTTATGAACAGCCCGACCCTATGCTGGTCCAAATGGCGATTGTAGGTAGACACCAACTTTGACATCCGGTCTGTTTCGTCGGAGCGATCAAACTCGACCTGTTGTCTGTGATCATCAAGCAGGCAGATAGGAGCAGACTGAATGTTCGATCTGAACACTGAGTTTAGCGTACTAGTTATAGGCGTAATTCTTTTATCTTTTAAACCTTCAACTTCCTTTGAGTAGGCAGAAGAACTTGTAGGAACAAGAAGGATAGAAGCAGGGTCGATGGAATCGTATTTAGTTCCAACCTTCAACAAGCGAATCCATTCGATCACAGATTCATCTCTGAGCTTGAGCTTCGTATTGTCCATGTAACCGTCAGGACTTCGAAAGCCCTTGTATTTGGTCACTAGTGGTTCCAGTTCATGACCATTCACCACCTGGGGTGTCACCAACAAATGGATCGCCCGTGTAATGGCTTCGTAGCCAATGCCGAACCTTTTCGCAGGTGAGTAATTTTTCTTCATCAATGAGATGGCAATCAATGCGTCGCCAGTCCATCGGGTTCGAAACAGGTTTGCTAGTAGGGATCGGATCGCTTTTTTTGTCTGCTCTTTTGTGGCGGATCTTGTGCGTGGCCGAGCGGTAGACAATGCGATTTCGATTAGCTTTGAGGCGATCAACTCAACCAGTGGGTCTGAAGTCACTAAGTTGAGGTCTACATATATCTTGTTCGTAAAATCTTCTCTCGTTCTCTTTCCATTTTGCATGGACAAATCTACTTTCTGGCCCCGTTGTCCGGGGTCCTATTTTTGGAGGTGATAGGGGGTCTATATCGACGTATCAAAAGACACGACGAAGACGACGCCCAATATTTGAAAAATTCATTTTTTTGAATCGACTAGAGCAATGCGGAGAGGCCAATTTTGCCTGAGACGCAATCCCAATCTGAAATTATATTGTATCACAAAAGGTCGAATTTGTCAAGGAAAATCACCTTCTCGTTGATGTCATGACTGATTCCTGTACGGTCAATCGATGCGCTCTCAAGATGGGCGCTTATTGAGTTGGTTGGGGAAACGAACATGACACAAGCAGAATGGATGGCCCGCCTCGCGACCTTTGGGCCCTATATCTGGGAGTTTGCGCTGGCCGTCATCTTCTTGATGATCGGCATGGTCTTCTCTCGCAGAGAGATCGGCAAACGAGAAAAGAAGCGCGTGCTCGAAGAGCTGACCAACATACAGCGCGAGATGTATCGAAGAGCTACGAAGGAATGGTCGGAAACCGGTTACCGAGAAGTCTGGATGATCGGTCTATACTTTGAAAGAGTTGTGACTCTGAGGAACATGCTCAACGACCGCGACTCCCTTCCCATAGAACTGAACCAAATGTTCGAATCCTACGAAAGTAATCTTCGTAACTTCGGTGCGGTCTGGGCATCGGCACAACGTCGGAAAGATGGGTTTTGGCAGGCCTACAAGAGCACCTTCGATTCCTACCACGCGCTCATAAGGAAGCTGTCTAAGGAGTATGTGATCGCGAACGAACCCTTGATCCAATTGCTTCAACGAAAAGACATGTCACATCAGCCAGAACTCACATGACTGTATCGGGCTAGCATACGATAGTCCCTGTGCCCCGAGATTGCTGCGACTGCAGGCATCGACAGACCTTTCTCAAATAGGCGCGAGATGGCTTCATGTCTTAAGTCGTGAAAGTGGAGATCATCCAATTTCGCTCGTCTTACGGTTCGCTCCCACGACAATCGGAACGCATTTGGAGTGATCGGGATGATCGGGGCGCCGTGCTCTACCGAGAATGCCTCCAGAAGACTCCCAAAGGCCCCTACAGCGCCTTCTGAGAGGGATATGGACCTTGCCCTGCCCGTCTTGGTGACCGGAATCCTGAGCGTCCTCAGCGCCTCGCCAAAATCCCTTTGTCTCACGTTCAATATCTCTCCACGTCGCATCGAAGTCTCAACGGCAATGATGATAGATGGCTTGAGATATTTGTTCTTCGTTTGGTCTGCTGCCTCAAGCAGCGCGGCGTACTCGCCAGACCTAAACCTTCTCTCGCGTGGAGGATTGTTCTGCGGTTTGCGAAGCAGGGCGACAGGGTTCTCCAGAATAGGGATACCCCACTCGGATCGCGCAATCGAAAACATGTGCTGGAGGGGCGCAAGCTCACGATTGAACCCGGATGCGCTGATCGTCTTCAAGCGCTCGTCTCGGTAAGCTGCAAAGTCCGACACTGAGATTGATGATAGGGATTTGTGGTTCAGGGATTGTCCTAGAAAGGCGTTCAGCAGGAAGGTTTCAACTTCAGCTCCCTTCTTTGCCTGACAGACCGTGTCGCGATAGCGGGTGACGAGATCCCCCAATGTGAGTTCATCGAGAAGGCGGGGGTCATGCTTGAGGGTTCGGCGATCAGCTTCCACCTCCATTGATCTCGCCCAGGTATCGGCGTCAGCCTTCTTCACGAAGCTTCTGGATATGTTTGGGGCGTTCTTTCGCCTCACCTGAACCTGCCAGCGATTGGCACGTTTACGTATTGTCGCCATAGGAAAACCCTCGTCGAGTGTGACACCAGTGTGACAGACTGACTTTTGAGGGCTTGGGTCGCGGGGCTGCTTCTAGGGATAACCCTGAGAAAACAGCTTAGTAGCGATGGTGGGCGGTACAAGGTTCGAACTTGTGACCCCTACGATGTCAACGTAGTGCTCTACCACTGAGCTAACCGCCCGATCCATTCGGAAGCAGGGGTAATGGATAATTCAGCGCGCGCCGTCAAGCCGGGTTTGGCGGTGTAACGACGCAGAGCGCAATTTTCTGCAGTATTGGCTCCGGTGTCGCAGGATCTTCGGCAAAAAACCAGACTTCGCCAAACGGATCATTTGCGGAAAAGGCATGTCCCTCAAACTCGAAAGACAACCAATGTCCAAGCTCCGAGGGCGTAAGAGACACTATGTTCGCGCCATCCAGAAAATTCAGGCGCAGCATGCATTCATCCATACTCATCGCAGCCGGCGCATCAAAGAAGTGCCGGCCAGCGTCATGGGATAGGGATTTCAGCAGCTTGGGAGGCTCGATGTCGGAGCCCCGCCCCATCAGGCCGCCATCACCTTGTCGACCTCATCCACGATTTCGCGGAGATGGAAGGGTTTGGACAGGACTTTCGCGCCTGCAGGTGTCGGAGCCCCGGAGGAGAGCGCCACGGCGGCGAACCCCGTAATGAAGACGATTTTCATGGCCGGGTCGAGTTCGGCGCCCCGGCGTGCCAGTTCGATTCCATCAAGGCCGGGCATGACAATATCGGTCAGCAGCAGATCGAACACTTCGCGCTCCAACGCGGACAACGCGCTTTCGCCGTCAGCGTAATCCTGGATCTCGTGTCCGGCGCGACGCAGAGCGGCAGCCAGGAACAAGCGCATGGAATCGTCATCTTCGGCCAGCAAAATCTTGGTCACGCGGAATACCCTCTTCTCGGTAGAACCCTAAGCATAAAGACGCAGTTCGGTAAATCAGGCGTGAATATCTGCGGACTTAAAGTCGGAAATTACTGCGGGCACCGGCTGGATTCTCGTGAAAAGGCTTGACCTTCAGGCAAACAAAGAAACGATGTGCTGAATGACAGACGCCCCCCAATTTCTTGACAGACCTGAACATTTTCAGCGAACGGCCGGTTCGCAGGACAGCCCTGCGGCCACGCCTCGTTATGAAACGCCGTACCGGCTGGTAACCCCGGAAAAAATGTTGGCGCCAGTCATTTTTGCCTCGCCGCATTCGGGCAGTCTCTATCCACGTGAGATGCGTGAGGCGCTCTGCGTACCGGTGGACACCGTACGCCGGACGGAAGATGCGTTCGTGGACGAGTTGTTCAGTGCCGTGCCTGAGCAGGGTGGCATACTCGTGGCGGCGAAATATGCTCGCACAGTCGCTGATCTCAATCGCGACCCACGGGAACTCGACCCGAACATGTTCAGTGATGGAGTCCCTCGCCCCTGCGGCATGCCGACAGCGCGTGTGGAAGCCGGGCTCGGCTGCTTGCCGCGTGTCGCAGCCAGGGGAGAGGCGATTTATGCGCGCCGCCTTACCCGATCAGAAGGAGAAGCGCGCCTGTCCGGCATTCACGACATCTATCACCAGTGCCTGGCGACCGAGCTGGGCAGTCTGAAGGAGCGGCACGGCCGGGCCTTCCTTATTGACTGCCACTCAATGCCCAGCGTCCAGCCTGGGCGTCGCAATCTGGCAGATATTGTGTTGGGGGACCGGTTCGGCTCCAGCTGTGACCCACGTCTGACGGGGCGAATTGAGCGCGCATTCCGAGCGAACGGGTTCAGCGTTGTGCGGAATGCGCCCTATGCAGGAGGGTATACGACACGTCGATATGGCCGCCCCAAGCGAGACTTCCATGCGGTACAGATCGAGATCAATCGCGGACTGTACATGGATGAACAAGCGGTCGAGACCAGTGTCGGCTTTGCGCAAATGCAGCAAGTCTTGTCCGCTATTGTCGTCGAAATCCTCGACGTCGCGACCCAGATCGGTCGACGCTGATCGTCGGAATACCCTGCAATTGCAACAGGTCTGCGTTACTTCCAAAAAAAGGCCGCGCTACGAGAGCGCGGCCAAGGTCAAAGGGAGGAAACGCCAGAGGCGTCTGCACCGGAGTGCAAGACCAGATTTATGTTGCGGCGCACAAAACGCAACCGATGATTTGGCAAATTCCTGCAATTTGGAAATGCAGCCCAAATTTTAGGCAAATGTGACCACCGGCACGCCATTTGCGAGAGACCAGCCCGAACATCCCGTTTTGGGACTGAGAGCGGTCCCATCCGCAAGGAGCTGAACATGGCTGATGAAACCGACCTGCACGTAGGCAAACGCCTTCGCCGCCGCCGCCGCCTGCTGGGCATGACCCAACAGGACCTTGCGAGTCAGGTAGGCGTGCGTTTCCAGCAGATCCAGAAGTATGAATGCGGTGCCAACCGCATCACGGCATCTCGACTCTATGAACTGGCGAAAGCCATGAACGTCTCAGTGCAATACTTCTTCGACGGCATTCCCGCAGCAGACGCACCGGATGCCGCGAATGACGCCGAACGCATGGAAGGCGATATTCTTTCGCAAAAAGAGACGTTGGAACTGGTTCGCGCCTACTATCGCCTCGGCGAGCGCCCCCGCAAACGCCTCCTGGAACTGGCCAAGGCGCTGGAAGGCGACACCAGCAGCACGGGCGTCGCTTGACGCCCAGCCCGGGGCGGGGCAATCCCATGCCCGCATGACAAATTCCTACTCCCTAGAAGATGAGCTGACCTTTGCAGGTCGTCTCGCAGATGCGGCCTGGTCAGCGATCCGGCCGCATTTTCGTGCACTGGATGCCGTCGACAACAAGATCACAATACCCCACGCCGATTTTGACCCCGTGACGGCCGCCGACACGGGCGCCGAAGCGGCGATGCGCGCCCTGATCGAAGCGGAACGGCCCGATCACGGCGTTACTGGCGAGGAATTCCCCGCTAAACCTTCGAAGAACGGCTTCACCTGGTTACTGGATCCGATAGATGGCACGCGCGCTTTCGTAGCTGGCCTGCCGAGTTGGACCACATTAATTGCGTTGTGCGATGAAACGGGCACGCCCGTCATCGGCATCATTGACCAGCCTGTTCTGGACGAGCGCTATCTCGGCTGGCCGGGCGGTGCAGCGGTTCAGCGAACTGGGACACAAACGCCAATCCAGGTCTCCGACTGCCGAGACCTCCGCGAAGCGGTCATCTCGACGACAGATCCCTTTATCCTGAACCCCGCCGAACAGGGCGCGTGGACTCATCTGAGAGCTACAGCTCGGATCAGCCGCTACGGCCTGGACGCCTACGCTTATGCCCGGCTGGCCGCCGGCACGATCGACCTTGTAGCGGAAAGTGGCCTGAAAGCATGGGATGTGGCCGCGCTGATCCCGGTTGTGCGGGGCGCAGGTGGCCTCGCGACTGACTGGCGCGGCAATGAACCAAAGCTCGGCGGTCAGATCGTCTGCTGTGCCAGCGAGGAAATCCTCGAGCAAGCGCTGTTGGCGCTCCGCCGGTCTGCCGATACATGAGCGCCTACGGGCCCTCGACCTCATAGCCTTTGGCTTCCAACATTTCGATAACGCTGTCTTCACCAGCCAGATGACCGGCTCCGACAGCGATCAAGCGCGTACCGGGCTCTTCCAGCATGGCTTCGATCTTGCCAACCCAGATCTCGTTACGAGACTTCAACAGCGCATCATAGACATCGTCTGACCCCATCATGTCCGGATTGGACATAAGCAGGCCAATCCCGTGCACATCGCCATCAACCCACTCGGACACCAGCGTATCGAGCACATCTCCCCCCTCCTCGATGGACTCGGCAGAGCTCACAAGGAAATCGACCTGCACATCTGTGGGCATATTGGCGAGACGGCCCAACTGCTCGTCTATTGTCTCCAGATAGGCGAATGACTTGCCTGCCGCGCGAGCTTCTGCGCCCAGAACGGTTTCTACGCCGGCATTCGGGTCGAAGCCTTCCTTCTTGATCTGCAGAACAGAGAGATTCACCGCCGCCCACCACGGCCGCATCGGCTCAATCGCGCCGAGGGGCAGTCCGACATGGTCAAGCGCCTTTTGAAGCTCTGCTCGCTCCAGTTCACTGAGCAAACTCGACAATTGCTGACCATTTTGCAGCATGCCCTGAGTGGAGATGAACTTCATCATTTCGGACGCCGCAGCTTGGCTTGTGACATCTGCCTCAAAGACGACCGTATCAGCCTCCGCGAGCGCAGCGTCCATCTCATCGCTGCGCCATTCCAACTCCGGGCGGAGCAAGTGCACCGTACCAAATATGTAAAGCGTCGTGTCTTCGTCCTGCAGCGTCCACAAGGCTGGCTCCCCTGCCCCTCGGGAAGCTTCCGCTTCGCTCAACGCGGCCTCATAAGCAGCCTTCTGCGCTTCCAGCTGCGCCGCCCGGTCTGCGGGCTTTTCCTGAGGCACCGCCGGGCTGGACTCTTCCCTTGCCCCGCAGGCCGAAAGGCCCAGCAACAGCGCCATGGCTGTGACGGTCATCGCAATGGTGAAAGTCCGCATGTCTGGCTCCTGAATCTGTGTCCGTTCCAGACCTAGCCCAAAGTGATCAAGGCGCAAGCACCCAGCGCTGCGCAAACCGCACTCCGACGTTGCACTCACTCGCTGGTTGCCGTATTCACCAGCTTCGGTTTGCACCCATAGCTCAGCTGGATAGAGCGCTGCCCTCCGAAGGCAGAGGTCAGAGGTTCGAATCCTCTTGGGTGCGCCATTCCTGTGCAAAAGCAGGCACTAATTCCCCGCTGGCAGAAAAAGACATAGCCTGATGGGCGATGGCATCCTTTGATCCGCTGATTCTGATCTGTTTTTCGCCAACCTCGATCTTGCTGACGAGTGTGCGGACATAGGCTTTGGCAAACTGGCGATTGTCCGGATTTCTGAGAGCCTGCGACACAGCATTCCCGAACTTCTCAACAACCTTGTCGCCAAGCTTATCGACAGGCGCACTCCGATCCCGATCCAGCAGCGCAATCTGCCGTTTCAGACGCTCAACTTTATCCTGTTGTTCGCGGATGTGTGCCGACAAGGTGCCATCCATCGACAACTCGCCAGTGCCAACCATCGTGTAGAGGTTCGTGACCTGGGCCTCAGCTTTCCGCTTCTCGCCATCCAGCTTTTTGCGCCGCTCTTTTGCAGAGCGTCCCCGCTCCTGAGCACGGGCAAGCAGCATTTCCGTCATCTTGCGAAGGCGCTTCGGTTCAAGGATTGAGCCTTCCAGCGCATCGATAACAATATCATCCAGTTCCTGCATCGGGATCGACACGCCCTTGCAGGCTGCTTGCCCGGCATCGGCTTTCCGAGAACAACGGTAATAGTGATACTGCCCGCTCTTGCCGGAGAGCTTGCGCATAGGTGCTCCGCATTCTTCACAAACTGCCAAAGCGGTCAGAAGCACGTCGCTCGAAACCAGCCTTGGAGCGGTCTTCATCGGATGCTGGCGATCCAGCTTTTCCTGCGCCTCATAGAACAGGACATCCTCCACAATGCGCGGCATCGGGAAGAGAACCCATTCTTCGCGAGGGCGTGGTGTCTTCCGGCGCGAGTCCGTCCGGTTGAAGTAGTGCTCGCCAATGTATGCCGTGTTTCTCAGAATCTTGTCGATGAACTGAACCCGGAACGGCTTGCCCTGACGATTTACGAAGCCTTGCACATTCAGGTAAGTCGTAATCCGCTTCACCCCCATCGGACCGGACGTGCCATCGCCCATGACGTAGAGTTTGAAGATCAACCGGACAGTCTCAGCCTCTTCGGGGTCGATCTCGATCTTCTTTTTGATCCGCGCGCCGCGCGTTTCGGCGGCATAGGTGCGGAACCCTAATGGCGCAGCGGCTCCATTCCAGAATCCTTGCTTGGCATTCTCGATCATGGACCGAGCGACGTGCTTGGCGGTTTCCTTGCTCTGGTACTCATCCAGCGCGCCAACCATTGTCGTCAGAATGTCTGCCGTTTCACCTTCGCCCAGATCCTGCGTGATCGAAACGAACCGGACGTGCCGTTCATCCAGAAGCGAGCGATAGACCAACAGGTCTTTCGTATTTCGGAACAGGCGGGACTGACTATGAACAAGGATGGCATCGAAGGGGTGATCCGGCGCAACGGCACGAGAAATCATTTCCTGAAACTGAGGCCGCTTGTCAGTGCGGGCACTTACCCCGGCATCGGTATAGACTTTGACGACCTCGTAGCCGTTCTGCTCGGCATAAGCCTCACATTGGCGAACCTGATCGGGGATGGAGAGTTCACCGGCGGCCTGTTTCCCTGTTGAAACCCGCACATAGATTGCCGCCCGCGTCATGGACTACCCCTCCATCAGTTCCTCAGAGGCTTCTGCCTCGTCCAGCAAGTCCCGGATCATAGCGGACAGATAGGTCTCGACAATCTGAAGTTCCGCTTCAGTGATGGGAATATCAGGGAAAACCTCTATCTCCACGCCGCGAGAGCCGGAAGCAATCTGCTTCCGGGCATCGGCTTTGCGGGGAGATTTCGTGGCTTTCAACTCTGCACTCTTGATCCGGACCGGCGGTCTGCCGGGCCAGTTCATGAGAGCAGAATGAGGGGGCGAGCGCCGCAAAAGGCGCTGGCGGAAACAAGGTAGGAAAGAGCGGGCTATTCCTGTGAGGGATTGGGGGCTTTCTGATTTAGTTTGGAAACAATCGTCCGCATGGCCGTGACAATTTCTGTTTCACCAATGTCAGGAATTATTCTCTCTAAGACTAATCGAACAAACTCAAAGGCAGGCGTTAGTCCGCTTCCCTTGTGATAATCGATAGTGAACTTCTGATCTAATAGCTCTTCCCACACATAAGCTAACCGCCGCACTAAACTCTCTAAGGTATGATTGGGTTTACGGCCTCTGGGAACAGCGGATTTTTCGAGTCCTAAATCTGTTGCGTACTCTAACAAAGATAAAAGCCGCTTGAGCTCTAAGAGATACGGCGTTCCGTTTGTTTTCTCAAAATCCGCAATCTCAGGAAAGTTCGTCTCCGGTAGAGGCGCATTCCTGTGAAGGGCTGCAAAGTGGAGATCCGAAGCAAGGTTGTCCTGGTCCTGTTGTTCCAGGAACGCACAAAATTCCGAAACAGTTTCCTTGAAAGACTTGTAATCAGCGGTAGCCGCTTTTCGGTTTGCTTCGTGAGAACCGAAAATACGCTGGTAGAAGGAATAACGCCGAACCGTACTTCTCAGATCCTTACGAACGTTATCTGAAAACGGTTGAAGACCTAATTGCTCTGCAATGTCATCCAGAACGGCATCTGGCAGAACGGTTTCTGGATCGAGTGGCGCTATATTGTCTGAAACATCGTTAGACATAACCGATCCCAACAAACTTTGCGGGATCAGATTTTCTTTAATCCGTTACTCGATCCCTTTGACTTCACCTTATCGGAATTTGGTTTGCGAAGACTTTCCGGATCGCGCGGAGATTTGGAGGGTTTGTTCTTGGGTTTAGTTGTGGAACTCCTTTTTACCGGAAGCGGTGTTACGTTGCCTGACTTTCCCGACAACAAATCTATGATGACTTGCTGAATTTCGATTTCTCCAAAATCAATTTCCGAATCTGGGAACAACGCAGCGTACGTAAGAACTGCCAATGCTGAATCGATAGCGGCAATCCTTTGCCGACGCTCTCCCTTTTTCGCATCTTCTAGCAACAACCCCGCGAGATGCTGAGAGACATATGCCCGGTATTCATCAAACGGCGTGCGGTGCCGTTCTGCCAAAAAGCCGAGTTTGACGGCTGTGCGAACTATACCATTAAACTCAGGATCAGAGAAATGCCGGATAAGCACATCTGACAAATTGGGTGCATAGAGAACGTCAGCTTGTTCTTGGAAAACAGATCTGGCCTCTGCAAACGTGTTTGCGATCACAAAATCTAAGAATGCGTCCTTATCCCTGAACCGGACGTAGAAGGCTCCAACGGATATTCCCGCAGCCTTCGACACCTGGGAGATCGACACCTGGTCCAAGTCATTCCGAGACAGAAGCGCACGCCCTTCCCGGTAGAGGGCAAGTGTCTTTGACTCAGCCAGACTGGCAACAATGCGCTTTCGGCCTCGGCCATTCGATTTCTTGAACGGAGGCACCATCTCGACCTCATTAATATAAAATAAGAATTCGTATTCTATTTATTTCGGGGTGCGATTCAAGGAAGTTGTGGTTCTGCTCACCTTGAAGCGGGCAAGCGGCCCTAGCTGTAATCAGGTTTCGCTGGGCTTCCGTCCGGCGGCAATCCCTCAATCTCGCCCACCTCTGGATCGTACTCCGCGAAAAGATCGCGAAGAGGCACATCCAGCACCTTCGCAACGCGTTCGAGCCCGCCCAAATAGGACCGATCAACATTCGCTCAGCCAGGTGGCTGAACCTTGAGAAATCTCAACGCTCAGGCGGTTCCGCCGTTCGATATGCTTATTGACCAAGGTCTCGAGCGAAACATGACTTTCCCCGTTGACGTTTCTTGTAAACACCCTATCCAAAAGAACAAATCAAGAAAAAATCGATTCGGATCGGAACTCAAATTGACGTTCAATAGTTTTCTTTCAATTCAAAGTCGCCGAGAAAATCTGGGCCTGAGTCAATCGGATTTAGCCACGAAACTTGGCGTCACAAAATCGCTCGTGAGCTTGATCGAAAGCGGCAAGAGGCAGCCAACACACGAACAAATTGATGGCCTGTCGCAGATTTTGATGATGCCCACAGACCTACTTTGTTTGGAGACAAGGAGACTGCCGACTGATGTCGAACATTACATTGAAAACAATACCGCGTCTGCCATCGCGATGGTGCGCCGAACCGCCGAAGACCAAATAGTCTGCCTCCCGCAGGCGCCTGCTAAGGTGTACTTGCCGACGCGTGACCGACCCAAGAAAGCACGAAGCCTACCCGAAAAAATTACTGTTGCAAAAACCTCTTCTGCCTACAGAGCTCACAGTTACCACACAAAGGTCCCGCCTGAAGCAATCACTCCTTTTATCGAAGCATTCACTCACAAGGGGGAGCTTGTTTACGACCCTTTTTGCGGCTCGGGTATGACAGGTGTTGCTGCGCTTTCGGTTGGGAGGAACGCGCTTCTTTCAGATTTGTCTCCAGCTGCTGTGCACATTTCAAAAAATTATACCACTCCTTGCCCGCCGGAAGACCTGGAGCGCAACCTTCAACTCGTGGCGGAACGCATTGGACCCACAATGGAGTGGCTCTATCGAGTACCTGGAGACACAAGAACTATCGAGTATACGACGTGGAGTGATGTGTTCTTGTGCCCTTCGTGCAAGCGAGAGATCTTGTTCTGGGACGTTGTACAGCGAGAAAAAAATCGAATCGGACGAGAGATCGAATGCCCACGATGTTCGTCCAAGCATGAAAAATCTTCTCTGAATTGGATTGGTGAAAAGCCCGTTGTGACTCATACGTCGGCCTCAGGGAGAAATATTCAATCTCATGAAACCACCAAAGCCGAACTGGATCTAATTTCCGCATCAAATCAGACACCTATTCCCTATTGGGTACCGGACGTTAAATTTACTAGCGAAAGGGAAATGTGGCGAGCGGGCCACCAAAAAATGGGGGTCAACAGCGTAACTGCTTTCTTCACTTCTCGGAACCTACATGCACTTGCTGCTCTCCGACATACGATTCTATCGATCGAAAGTGAGCGCGCCCGAGAAGCGTTGATGTTTGCATTTACAGCTTGCGTAAATCGAGCATCGAAGCGGTACCAGTGGAACGCGAAACGCCCTACAAATGTGATGACTGGAACGCTGTACATTTCGTCCCTTCGATATGAATGGAACGTATGGAGCCTATTTAAACGCAAAGCCGCCGACGCTCTGCGGTACTACAAGTCATTTCAACCAGGTGGCGTATATGCTGACGTGTTTCAAAGGTCGGCAGACGATATTGGTTGCGTGGCGGATGGCACGGTAGACATGGTTTTCATGGACCCGCCTTTTGGGTCGAACATATTCTATGCAGATGCTTCTCTGCTTTGGGAGGCTTGGCTGGGCCAACTCACCGATCAATCGGCCGAGATGGTCGTAAACAAGCACAGAAGCACAAGCTCAGGCGGCAAGTCACTGGCAGATTATGGCGAACTTATGCAGCGTTCTTTTGAACAAACTGCTAGAGTTTTGAAGCCTAGCGGTATGGCTGTGTTGGCGTTCTCAAACTCGAACGACAAGGTCTGGGAAGTTCTTCGCGAGTCGGTGCAAGCGGCCGGGTATAATATTCAAAGTGCGCACATTCTGAACAAGGGCCAGCCATCCATCAAAGGAGTCAAGGGCGTCAGCGGAAAAGAACGGGTTACCACCCTTGATCTGGTTATGTGTCTAGAAAAGAAGAGCAAGCTGACTCAAGTTGCACTGCCCGCTGCTTTAAAGGATGGCGATATAGAGGATCTGACTCGGTCCGCTTTTGAGGCCCCCACCCACCCTGAGGGCCTACCGCTGGACGAGGTTTATTCCCGAGTAATTCGCAATCTCTTGGAAAGGGATTTGTCCGTAATCGGCATAACAATGCCGAGTATCGAGAGTGCGCTGATTAAACTTGGAGCCAAAAGAGAGAATGGCAAATGGACGTATCTTGCTGCGCAAGAAGGTGAAAGTGACTCCGACTTTTTAGCAGGGTACTTGGGCTGTCCTGAAGCCTATCCCAAAACTTCGAACCCGACCGCACCATCTAAATCAATAGGGCCACTTTCCACAAAAGGGAAGAAGAATAGCACCTATTACACTGCCCATAGCTATCACACTAAGGTGCCCCCCGAAGCGATAACTCCATTTCTTGAGCACTATTCGAAGCCCGGAGACGTAGTGCTTGATTTGTTTTCCGGTTCAGGAATGACGGGTGTCGCGTGTGCACTGGCGGGAAGACGAGCAATCTTGAATGACCTGTCTCCTGCTGCAGCACATTTGGCCTGGAACCATACTCGCCCGTGTGACCCAACTGCATTGAAAGCAGCGTTCAATCGACTGGAGGCAGAGGTAAAGGAGGATTTGGACAGCCTCTACGCCACGGAATCGGATGATGGAAAGCCAGCGGTGCTTCGTTGGATGATGTGGAGCAGCAAACATCAGTGCCCACATTGCGAACGTCAATTTCTTTTGTGGGATGCAATTGACAAGAAAACCGGAAAAATAGGCACCACGTTGAATTGTCCAGATTGCGCTGTTGAGATCAAAAGGTCCGCGTTGGTAGATCTGGGGTCAGAGCCTTCATGGGTTTGCTATGCTAGTCCGAGCGGCCCCCTGCAGCAGCGTGCCCCGACTGCATTCGACATTGCCCAAGCAACTTCCACACACTTTGATGAAATAGACGCTTGGTACCCTACTACCAGCTTAGCCTCTGATCGAGAGATGCACATACGATGCGCGCTCCACCTGCGTGGCATTAACGACCTGAAAGACTTCTACACGCCCCGCAACCTCAAAGCTCTCGCCATTATATGGCGTGCCATTCTAAAGGAGACTGACGACCGCTTGAAGCGGGTACTTGCGTTCGCATTTACGAACACTGCCTGGCACGGCACCAAAATGCGTCGCTTCAACGCTCGTGGTGGTCAAAGACCACTAACCGGCACATTGTATGTGCCTCAATTGTCTTCAGAAGCAAACGTACTCGATGTAATGCGGAACAAGATTGGTCAACTTCAACGTTACTATCGCGCGTTTAAGCCAGAAGAAATTGAAGCCCCGACTATAATAACCGGGAGTGCTTCATCTCTGAACGGAATTGAAGACAATTCGATCGACTATGTGTTCACGGATCCGCCATTCGGATCGAACATCTTCTACTCTGATTGCAATTTTATTTGGGAGTCATGGCTGGGCAACTTAACGGATCCAGCTTTGGAAGCTGTCGTCAATAAGTCACTTGGCGTTGATCGAGGCGGCAAATCAATCGCGGACTACAAGTCGTTGATGTTGGCCTCAATGCAGGAGGCGTTTCGGGTCTTGAAGCCTGGCGGTTGGGCAACCGTTGTCTTCAACAACACGGATCCAAATGTCTGGGAGGCCATTCACCAAGCCGCAGAAGAAGCCGGGTTCCAATTTCACGAAGCCTCTTCGCTCGATCGGGCCCAACAAAGCCATAAGGGATACAAGGGACGCTCCGGCATGGAGGACGTCGCGCATTTTGATGTCATTTTCAATTTGCGCAAAGCCAAGACTAAAAATGCCAAAAGGAAGGCATTGAAAGCAAGGAGTTTCGACTTGGAAGCGGCCGTCAAAGAAATCGCGGACCAGCCGGAAATCGCAAACAAAGGGCTCCAGGGCATCTACGCGGAAGTGATGCGTCGGGTAGCATCATCCAATCCCGCAGTGGCATACAGTTATGCGGAGGTGAAAGATCTGTGGAACGCCATACAAGTCGAAATGGGAGTGGCCAAGTAACATCCACCTTCTGCGCTGATAAGAAATCGCGCTAAGAAAGAAAATTGACGCACCCAAGAGAATCACTGCGACTAACGCAATGGTTGCTATGACATCAGAACGCCTTCTCGCTACGCTCAAATCAGCGCTTCCCTCCGCGATGTTTGAGCCTAGTGAAACCGCGCCCAAACCCGTTGAATTTACGCTAGGTGATGGCCCTAAGGTCCGGCTGTATCTCTGGACCACAACACCGGACGCTTCAGCCACCGGCCGGCCTCCGGATGAGTACAAGATCCAGATCATTATTCCAGGATGTGGTGGCGGGAGCCCGCAACATTTCGATTTGGCAAATATTCCAACGTTTGTGTGCGGATTTAGTCCGCTATTTGGCATATTCACATTCTGGGAGGTTCAGTACCATCAAGATTGCGCCTATAGTAAAAACCTGCAGTTCAAAGGCAGTATGATTGAAGCCGCAACCATATCTGGATGGGAAATTGACACTCGAAAACTACATGGTGGTGCGGTCGAAGTCAGAGCAGCCATCCACCCAAATAACCTCGATAAATTCATACGTACATCCATCGAAGCTGATACTGCCGGAGTCGTTGGCGAGGATCGAGCTAAGTTCATTCTGTTGAAATCACCGGAATTGGAACAGGTGCTCACACCAAAGCCGGGCGAAGTCATCACGCTGGAAGATGTCGAGCGAAAGCGTGTAGAAATACAAGGAACCCGACTCCATCGTCACCCAAAATTTCGAAAGAATGTGTTGGCGCTCTACGGGAATAAATGCGCGATTTGTGGAGTTCAGCTATCCATATTGGACGCGGCTCACATCATTCCTGTCCACCATCCCAAAGGATCGGATGATGATTGGAACGGATTAGCTCTGTGCAAGAACCATCACGCGCTTTTCGATAGTAGAGTTATGATAATCGATGCTGATTTAGTCGTTCAGACTAACCCAGACGCAGTTTCCGTCCTAGCGGAAAAGAATTTGCTCGGAGGATGGGATACAACACTCAAGCCGTTTGTCGGAAAGACCATACAGATCCAACCAACATTTGCTGCAACCGATAAAGTCAAACTCGAGGCGTTCAAAAGTGCACTCAAGCTCAATTCTGCTTTTGGGATAGCCGCTCCCGACTAATTCACCCGCGTCTTCTCAAACTTGGCTGCCAAGCATCTTATCAATTATTCAAATACGAAACATTCTACCGTATACAGACTTAAAAATGGATAAACCCTCTTAGGGCTGCATGGCGACTACAATAAGCAACTCCTATAGCGATGCGACGGGAATAAGCGCTCGAATACCTTTAGCCCGAGATGCGTACTTTCCATGCTTCCACGCGTTTCGATTCCCAATGGGCGCGCCACTTCGCGTAGTAGGCGATCACCCCCCCTAGAAATTCACCTGACGCGATTGGCTACACGGAAGCAGCGTTTGTGCGAGGGCCTAAATTATCATGCAACTCCGCAAGCCTGTCTTAGCATTGTTCGGCGATCTCTCACGTCCTGCCGAAATGGATGAGTTCCTTTGCTGATGTTGAGTGGAGGGTTGAGGAATCTGATGACATCTGCTTCCGTCTTCCAAGGTCGTTCCGCCAAAGCGAACGTCACTCCGCAGGATGCTTCAATCCATCGTGATAGCGGTTCTTCCGAAACAAGCCGGGATCGATCACCCCCCTTAAGGGGCTGAAGCGTCAAACGCTCCATCAATAGAGCTGCAACACTCTGCCGGAAAGTGGAACTGCCAATACTCCCCCCAGTATGATCCTTAGCCAGACGGACCGCGATGTTTCGTCGGCTGTTTGGGTTGTTAGGCGAGATGCCGACGTAAAGTAGTGACCAGCCGGACTGCACAGGAGGCCTTTCCTCTAGCGGAATCTGCAGATCGGCATCTTTAAGTCTATCGCTGCGGCACCACCAAGCATAAAATCCTGGCGACGAGGGCGGCTGTGCCTGCAAGGGTGAAATAACCCTACCGGCCAGCAGCCGCGTGACGATTTCACCAGCTTCCATTTGAGGTTCCAATTGCTGGAGCGACGTTCTTGTTTTCGTCAATGTACCTAGATTCTGATATGTCAGCGCGTAAATCATTCAACGACATTGAGATAGGCGTTCCCATCTTCACCTTCACCGGTACGTCATTCCCCAATGTGGCGAGTAACTAAGCTGGTCTTCGCGCCAGATTGCTTCCGCGCTTAGGACGGGCCATTTCCTCTTGCAAATGTGGACAAGCAATTTCCGTCATTAGATCGGGATAGATGCACACGGCGTTCTGCAGCATGAAGTCAACCGCAGTCACTGTTCTTCCCTTAGTTGATAGTACAACTTCAAATCCGCAACGCGGGCAACTGACGGTATGTGTCATCATCTTTATGTTCCTTCGATGCAATGCCAGCAACGCTTCAAGCGTATAGAACAAAATATGAACAAGATCGATTGCATCGACAAGGGGAAGATGCCGGAAATTAGTAGAACAAATCAGTTCGTCCTTAGCCTCCATTGTCGAGGACATTCATTCTCTGCAAGAGTGCTCTCGGATTATCTGGAGTGATTTGTGGAATTCCGTTTTGCCAACGCGCTTCTGCCAGTTGAATATCTGTGTCGAGAAGATTACGCGCAATAGTGGCCAAATGTCCCCGCGCTATCTTTTCGCCGTAGACCACCCCCACCAAAGCCGCTTCTATTGAGACAAATAGCGCGGCATCGTGCTCGACTTCGTTTCGTACTAGTATTCGGTACTCACGTTCACTCTCCCAATCAGCATTCTTCTCGAAGAATAAACCGCGCCAATGCGTGTCGAAATGACGGTCCGCCGCTTGGCTGAATCCCTGTCGATTGAAATTGTCTTTCGAGATAGCGAAAGGATCTGTGGGACCAAGGGACGGAAGACCGGCGTTTTGGTAAGTCACTGGCCCTTTTACGACGATAGCCGCAGTTGCTCTCGCCAACGCCATTACCGCATCTTCCAAGGCGTTGCGCCGAAGCACTATGCAAACGCCTGTATGATTTTCGGCGTACTGAGCCCACATACGGGGACGCGCGAATCCACGTTCATGGAGCGCCAAAATTGGATTGGGCTCACTACCGTCTGGCCGCCGCCGCATGACCGCAGCCGGGGAATCGATAGTGAAGCTTGCGATGACGCAGGGACGGACAATTTCAGAATTTAATCGTGCATGCACATCGGCGTGATCGTATTCGGGTGTGATCGCTCCACTTCTGATACTGAACAGCCGAGTGCCCGCATCACGCGGATCATTCAGGTTTGAAAGAGGAGAAAAACGAAGCGTCTTATCTGGCAAAATATGATCAGCCGCAACTTCTGCTCGCGTGTAGTGATAAAGATATTCGTCGGGGTCTGTCAGAAATCCGTGCATCAATTGCAGGCCCTAAGCATCAGATTATTTTGGTTATCCAAGGTGGATTAAGCGGTTGTCGGATAGTTAGTCTTAGTCAGAAGCAGGCGCCATCTTCTTTAAAGTCAACCTTTCTGACTATTACAAGCACATAGCAGTGCCCACTTTCACCCTCTCCGGTGCGCCATTCCCCGTTTTCAGTCCCGGAAAATGCGCCGCCTCAAAACAGCGTTTGACGTGAAGCCCCCGCACAAATGCACTCCTGCGGAGCAAGAAAAAGATATTCGATGAATTATTGAACAATGTCGTATGCCGTACTAACTTGCCCATACCGGAACGCCGACAGGGCAAGACGCGGGGGCATACTCATGGGACTATTCGAAAGATACCTCTCTATCTGGGTATCACTCGCCATTGCGATTGGGATTGGCCTGGGGCAGATCGTGCCTGGCGCGTTCGAAGCACTTGCCCGTTTCGGATATGCAAATGTGAATTTCGCTGTCGCCCTGCTCATCTGGGCCATGGTCTGGCCCATGATGATCGGCGTGGATTTTTCCGCCATGCGCCGCGTCGGTGAGAAACCGAAGGGGCTGATCATCACACTGGTTGTGAACTGGCTTATCAAGCCCTTCACGATGGCGGCCCTCGGCGTTCTTTTTTTCCGCCATGTCTTCGCGCCGTTCATCCCCCCCGGAGACGCGGAAGGCTATATTGCCGGCCTCATCCTTTTGGGCGCTGCCCCCTGCACGGCGATGGTATTTGTCTGGTCACATCTGACACGTGGCGACCCGAATTACACACTGGTTCAGGTCAGTGTGAATGATGCGGTCATGGTGTTTGCCTTCGCACCGATTGTCGCTTTCTTGCTGGGAGTCACGGATATCGCCGTGCCGTGGGAGACGCTGCTCCTGTCGGTTGCGCTCTATGTGGTCGTTCCCCTGATGGCGGGGATTCTGGCTCGCAATGCCCTTAAGAAGCGCGGGGGTGAGGAATTGGTGACCGCCTTCACGCGCCGTATCAAACCCCTGTCGGTGATCGGCCTCCTAGCCACCGTTACACTCTTGTTCGGATTCCAGAGCGAAACGATCCTGGCGAAACCGATGGTCATTGCGCTCATTGCCGTACCAATTCTCATTCAGTCCTATGGTATTTTTGCACTCGCCTACGCGGCCGCCTGGGCATGGAAAGTGCCACACAAGGTCGCCGCGCCCTGCGCCATGATCGGCACGTCCAACTTCTTCGAACTGGCCGTCGCGGTGGCGATCAGCCTGTTCGGGCTGAATTCCGGAGCGGCGCTCGCCACAGTTGTCGGCGTGCTGGTCGAGGTGCCGGTCATGCTGTCGCTGGTAGCCTTCGCCAATCGCACCCGCAATGCGTTCCCGGAAACTTGAGAGAGCTCTCACGCAAAGCCTCAATTCTGAACGCGAACAGGTTTGCATGAGTGGAGCAATCAACTGATCTGCCCGAGAAAGACCAACACACAGATGACCTCCACGAATGACCTTCCTGCCCTTCACGAAGACAGTTTTCGCGAGACCGACCCAGACGCCCTCCTGACTCCTGCGCTCAGCACACACAAGCCACGTATCCTGCTTCTGCATGGTTCTTTACGGGAGCGGAGCTATTCCCGCCTGGCAAATGAGGAAGCCGCTCGCATTCTGGAAAAGCTCGGCTGCGAGACGCGCATGTTCGATCCCGATGGTCTCCCGCTCGCCGATGGGGCGGAGGACTCCCACCCAAAAGTACAGGAATTGCGAGACCTCGTCGTATGGTCGGAAGGAATGGTCTGGTGTTCACCGGAGCGGCACGGTGCAATGTCGGGAGTCATGAAAACCCAGATCGACTGGATTCCCCTCTCTCTCGGCGGCGTCCGCCCTACCCAGGGAAAGACACTGGCCGTCATGCAGGTCTGTGGCGGGTCGCAGAGTTTCAACGCCGTCAATCAGCTACGCATTCTGGGACGCTGGATGCGGCTCATCACCATTCCAAACCAATCGTCTGTCGCCAAAGCATTCCTGGAATTCGACGAACGCGGCCGCATGACCCCCTCGCCATATTACGACCGAATTGTCGATGTGATGGAAGAACTCGTGAAGTTCACGCTCCTGACCCGGGACCGTGCAGACCATCTTGTTGACCGCTATTCAGAACGCAAGGAAAGCCCCGCCAAACTGTCCGAACGAGTCAATCAGAAAAAGATCTGATCGCGGCATTCAAACCATAGACGAACTCAGTCTGTTTCGGCTGTATCCATGTCCGCAGGACGCAGCCGGTCAGCCAATGCGCCAATGTCGCTGGTTGTGAAATTTTCGATCAGCTGTCTGGCCTCCAGCACCGCCTCTTCGTTCCCCTTGCTGCCATCCGCCACTTCACCGGCGAGGGTCAGCAGAGGCATATAGAGCGCTTCGGTCTCGCCCTTGATCGTGACGGCAAATGCCTCGTTCTGATTGGCAATCCTGTCCCATTCTCCGCGAACGCCAGCCCAGAAGTCTGCGGTGCCGCTCCAGTAATCCGTTGCAATCTCGGTCTCGAAGTCGCTATCTCGGCGATATGTGTTCAGGCCGGTTTCACGCGCCAGCATGTGTGGCTGACTACCGCTCAGAACGAGCTTTCCATTGTCCTGCTCATGCACCCAACCCCAATCTGTAACGACGTGTCGGTTCATCGCATGGATGGCATGGTAATCATCGCGCGTGGTCATGTCGCGCCGCGGTAGCGGGCGCCATTCATGTGGCGGCTGCCATGTGGCAATCCCATTCTCATGCGACCATGTCGCAACAGCCCCGTATCGCGGCGCATCATCGACTTGGTAGACCGTCTGAGACCAAGTACCGCCTCGCTCGGATGCTGGAACGTCACGCCACTCCCAGGCATTTCCGCCAATGAATATCAGCACACGCTCAGGCTCATACTGCCAGTCCTGACGCCAGTGCTTGATCGCCATCTTGTGCTCGCCGCCTACGACCAGAATATGCTGTAGGCTGATGAAGTTTCCGCGATCCTCGACAACGAGGACCACTTCATCCCCACCAGACACTTTGCGAGGCTTCAGAAAATAGTCATCGTCGAAGGCGACGGTTTCGTTGAAGTCGAACTTCACCTTGTAGTTTCCCGCCATCGCCAGGATAGCTTCACGATCTGCCTGGAACAGAGGATCCCTCAAATCGGTCGCCGCAGGATGCGATATCACATTGGAAATATCAGACCGCGCCGGCAGCGTCGTACACGCAGCAAGCAATACGCCTGCCAGTACGGAAATGGAAAGTACGATCCGATTCGTCGCAATCATAGGGTGCCCTCATTCACGTCATCTGCCCGATGCGGGTAAGAGCGCGACCTAGCATTGGTGAAAATGATTTGCAATCGCAAACTTGCGTGTGACGCTTATCCCAGTTCTCCGACGTCCAAAAAGGGCGCAGCGTCGAGCTCTTCGGCATCAAGCAGGCCAGCCGCGCGCTCAAGAGCAGCTACCAGCATGGATTGTTGCCAGTCAGGGAGTTTGTCGAATCCGGCAGCGAATGTTTCGTGCAGCGGGTCGGGCGCAACCGACAGAGCCTCTTTACCCGCAGGCAGCAGGTTCAGCCAAACGCGCCCGACGCGCGATCAAGCCGCGTGCCTCCAGCTTGTCGACAAGGCTGGTGATGGTGGCATGCTTCAGCTGTGTTGCCTCTGCCACCCGGCCTGCGGAGATCTCGCCCTGTTCATTGAGCATGCGCAAGACCGTCATTTGCGACGGAGTCAGGCCCGCCGTCTGAGCCAGCCGCTTGGACGCCAGTTCTGTCATGCGCTGTATTTTACGCAGCGCGATCAAGGCATCATCGGACCGTGTGCTCACCTGGCGACTCCTATTGGGGCGCGAGGTCGGGTCCCAGCGCGGCTTTCAGTGGATCAAGGTGTGCCTCATAAGGGCGCCACTGCTCAACCCCGCTTTTATTGATCGGACGACGAACCTGCTCGGAGCTGGCCGTGCGCACGGCCCGGTCAGTCTTGTGAAAATCCACACAGGCCTGATCGAAGGGCAAGCCGCAATAGTCGAGAATTCGCCGCACCTGCCCTTCCAGGTCTTCCAGAACATCCTCGTGCTGAACGCGCAGGATTCGCCCTTCCGGAAGCACGCTGTCCCAATGCGCCATCAAATCAACGTAGCCGCGATAGTAGTTTCCGATATCACCCAGGCTGTAGGTGAACTCCTGACCTTCCGCGAAGAGTTGCTTGAAGCCCGACCAGCAACAATCCATTGGGTCGCGCCGCGCATCGATGATCTTGGCATTGGGCAGGATCAGATGAATCAGGCCGATATGTCGGAAATTGTTCGGCATCTTGTCAGTGAAGAAAGCCGCTCCCTGACGATGGATGCGTGTCGTCTCAATATACTCCTCGCCGAGCGCAGACAGCTCATCGGCCGGAAGTTCGTGCAGTATACGCGGGTAGCGCTCACGGTCTGTCAGCTGCTTGCGCCCCCGCAGGCGATGAGCAAGTGACAGGATATTGGGAAGCTCAAGCGTTCCGTCCACGTCGGGGTGCGAGGCGAGAATCTGCTCGATCAAAGTAGAGCCCGCGCGCGGCAGGCCGAGAATGAAGATCGGGTCAGGCGCGGAGCACCCCTTTCCGCCCTGGGCTTCGAACAGACCGGCCGTGCAGATTGCTTTTTGCGCATCAAATTCAGCATGCATTTGTTCGGTCGTGTAGCGCACCGTCTGATGCTTGAGCGCATTGCCCTGCGCGTAGGCGAGGAATGCAGCGTCATGATCGCCACGATCCTCATGGGCCTTGCCAAGCGCGAATGCGATATGAATGCGAGACATATGGTCAATATCAAGCGCAGCAAACTGGGTTTGCATGCGGGCGAGTTCCTCGTCGCCAAATGTGTAGGTCTTGAGATTTGCGAGACCGTACCAGGCATCCCCCTGCCCCGGCGCCACATTGGTTGCCGCCTTGTACGAACTGATCGCCTCTTCCGTTCGACCATAAGTTTTGAGCGCATGTCCCCGCGAGACAAGCGTCGCAGGATCACCGGGAATTTTCTGCAACACCCGTTCAAAATGGTCCAGCGCGGTTTCATAATCACCCGCCTGCATACTCTCGATTGCGAAATGCGATTGGAATAACGGATTGTCCGGATCGCGCGCCATCAAAACTCTGGCCTGCTCCAGCGCGTCTGCGAACTTCTGCCGTTTGCGTAGCGCCTGGATGTAGTCGAGTCGCAACTGCACATTGTCCGTATCGAGTTCGACGGCACTTTCCAGGAGGAATTCCGCATCTTCCTGAACACCAAGGCGCGAACCAATATCCGCCAGCAAGCGCATCCCTTCGACATGGGTCGGGTGCTTCTGGAGAAAGGCTCTGGCGATTTCCTCTGCCCGGAAGACGCGACCTTCATGAATATGATTCGTCACCGCCTGCAGCTCACGCGGAAGCGCACGCACGCGATCTGCCTGCGCGCGCGCATTGGTCGCCGCGTTGGCATGTCCTGCCTGAAGGTGCAGATCGGCAAGCGCCGACCAGCTGGCGACCAGAGCAGGATTGTAGCGAGTCGCGCGCTCATAGGCGCCAATCGCTCCGGACAAATCTCCCAGCTTGCGCTTGAGATGCCCCTCTTCCTGATAAGCGCGGCCGAAATCCGGTGAGACCGACTTCAACGCGTCCAGATGCGCGAGCGCGTCCGCGCTGCGTCCGTCATAGCGCGCGCAGACTGCCGCCATGTAGAGCGCATCCTTATGAGTCGGCTCACCAGCAAGAAGCGCATCGGTGATCTGTCGGGCGGCCGCAAAATCGCCAGACTGTATGGCTTTTTGCGCGTCCCGCAGGGCGAGGTCCGAATCAGCGATAGCGGTCATCGTGGTGGCTGAAGCTCCCGTCAAATAAAAGCAGCGCCCTGAACCTGTCAGGGCGCTGCTTCAGTATCAAGTAGACGTATGTCCTAGTAGTCGTAGGAGACGCGAATACCGATCGTGCGGGGACGCATCGGCGTGATGCGCTCGCGGTCGTAGACGAAGCTGCCGCTGAGTTCAGCATACTCGTTCGTCAAATTCGACGCGAACAGTTCAGCGCCCCAATTGTCAGCCGTGACACCCAATGTCGCGCCGAGCGTAACATAGCCATCAAGATCCATCTTATTGATTTCGATGACATCGCTGACGGAGTCATCCGAGAACACGATCTGTGGCATGACGTGCGCTGTAAGGCGCTGACCAGCCACCTCCTGCTCGAGGTCCCACTCATACCGGACACGCAGATTGCCCTGATAGGCTGGCGCAAAGGCAAGGTCAGAGCCTTCCACAACATCATCTGTCGGCACGAGCACTTCGGTGATCTCGGTGTCGAGCAGCGAGAACGCACCCGCAATCGTCAGGCCGTCTACTGAGGCTGGCGCCCAAGTGAAGTCACCCTCAAGCCCCTGGATTTCAGCATTCGCGGCATTGTCGGAGAAGAACAGGTTCACGATCGACGGATCGAAGATCGTTGTCTGCAGGCCTTCAATATCGACGAAGAAGGCCGAGCCGTTGAAGCGCAGGGAATTATCGAACAGCTCGGTTTTCCAACCCAGTTCGTAATTCTTCACTTCATCGGTATCGACTGCGTACGGCACGGTATAGCCACCGGGGCCAGACGCGCCGCCCGGACGGTTGAGCAAGCCAGCGCGGAACCCTTCAGAATATGTCGCGTAGAACATGACATCTTCGGTAGGCGTCCATTCCCCGGTCAGCTTGTAGATCATGCCATCGGTCGAAGCCTTGTCCGGCGCGCCAGCCGGTCCATTCGGACCATAAATGGCCGAAATGTTCGTACCGAACACTTGCTGGTCAGTATCTGCGAACAGGTTGAAGAACGACGAGTTGGCACTTCCTTCAAGGTCGACTTCGACGTCATAGTATCGTGCGCCAGCCGTGATGGCGAACTGGTCAGAGATGTCGAAGGTGGTCTCGCCGAAGAGGCCCATCTGCTGATCGGTGCGCAGAATATCGTTTCGGAAGATAACGCCTTCCGGGAACGGGCCGGCAACGCTGTAGTAGCCAGGGGACGCACTGCCGATTTCGCCTGTTACGTCCGTTTGCGTCAGCGGATAGTTCGGGGCAAAGCCGATCGATCCATCCGTATAGGCCACCTGCGTTGAGCCCGGATAGACGAAGTCATTACGCTCAGCCAGCTCCAGATCGCTGTAGAAGGCGCCGAAGGTGGCGCGCCAGCGATTCTCGCTCGGCGTATTGAAGCGCAGCTCATGCGTCTGCACTTTCGTCTCACTGTGTGAGTTCACGAACAGGTTCGGCGCGTAGCAATTGCCCGTCGGCGCACCCGCCGGATAGGTGACCGAGTAGTCACAGATATAGTATGGCAGGTACTGGCCAACAAACAGGTAGTCGGAATAGTCAACCGTCTGATCGGTTGTGCGATCCGTGTACGCACCGGTGTACAGCGCTTCAAGCGCGCCGATACGGCCGTCGAGTGTCCAGGACGTATTGTGGAACTTGTCCTCAATATTTTCCGGCGTGAAGCGAACGATGTCGTAATCATCGAGATCTGGATCGGCGGCAAACACGCCATCCGATTCAATCTGCTGTTGAGCATGCGTGATCAGCAGGTCCCAGTCTTCATTGATCTGGTACATGCCGCTCAGCCGGAAGCCCTGATACGTCACATCATTGATGTCATTCTCGACAATATTGCTGTTGTTCGCGTCAACAAAATTGACGCCAGACAAATCAGCGCCTGCCTGGAAGCCCTCGCGCTGAGCGCTGACCGGCACGCCATTGGCGCGCACAGTGCCTTCGGAGCGAAACCGGGCGGAGTCACGCACGGACAGAGTGCCACCGACATTGTCAATATATCCGCCTTGAGTGTCATTATAGATGACCCCGCGCAGCGCCAACTTGTCATTGACGGGCACGTTGATCATGGCCTCGACACTGTTGCTCATCTCACCGCCATCAGTGAACGAGGTGGACGCATTGAAGCCGGCGTCAAAGCCGCTGAAGGACGGCTTGTTGGTAATCATGCGGACCGTACCAGCCTGCGAGCTTGACCCGAACAGCGTGCCCTGCGGTCCGGACAAGACCTCCACGCGCTCTATATCCGCCGCATATACGTCCAAATTCCGGCCCGGTTGGGCCAGCGGCTGCTCGTCGAGATAAAAGCTGACATTGGGTGCGAGACCAGCGACGCCGGCAACCGTCAGGTTTGGCGTAGTGGATGCGAGACCACGAATATAGATGGTATTCTGGCCGGGGCCGGAACCACCTGCCGTAACGCCAGGCAGCTGGACAAGATAGTCCGAGAAATTCTTGACGCCGAGCTCTCTGAGCTGTTGCTCGCCGAGCGCCGTGACTGCGACGGGCACGTCCTGCGCGCTTTCAGAGCGCTTGGTCGCCGTGATGGTCACTGTTTGAAGCCGTTTCGCGCTCGATGGTTCCGCTGGAGCGTCCTGCGCCAATGCAATCGGCGCGACCAGTCCAGCCATCGCAATCAGCGAGGCCCCGTACTTGAGTCTATTCATGTGTGTTCCCTTTGGGTCGTCTCCAGCCATGGCGCGCCAGAATAAGCGGCGCGGCTCGGTACACATGGCTGCTCGATGGTTCCGAAGTACATTTTTATTTCGATGATAGAAAGGTTTCGCCCAGCTATTCGTCGGGTAACTACGGGAATCTTATGCAAACTGTTGCATCAAACCCTCACTCTTCACGATGGCGCGGACAGTTTCCTCAGAACAATGCTTTGATAATCGACGTATTTGCGGCACAAGCCCGGCATGGACACACAAGCCCCCGACACGCCGTCAGACCTGATTCCCGAGGACGAAGAAGCCCTTTTTGTCTACGAAACCGATTACGAGATCGGGCAGGACAATATCGAGGTCGCCGGGCTGAATATTCACAATCCTGTTTTCTTCCTGAGCGCCGGACTGATCATCGTCTTTTCCGGCCTCACGCTGCTCTTTCCGACAGTTTCGGCGGAGTATCTGACAGCGGCCCGAACCTGGACGCTGCAAAGCGCTGACTGGCTCTTCGCACTCACCGCCGTGCTCGTATTCGGCTTCTGCATCGCGCTCACCATCAGTCCACTAGGAAAAATCCGGTTGGGCGGACCGACCGCGACACCGGACTTCAGTATCATGTCCTGGGTGGCGATGCTGTTCGCGGCCGGCGTGGGTGTCGGATTCATGTTCTACGGCGCAGCCGAACCGCTTGCTTATTATACTGACTGGTATGGCATGCCGCTGAATGCCGAACCGCTTTCAGCAGAAGCGGAACGGCTCGCGTATAGCGCCACGATCTTCCATTGGGGGCTCGCGCCCTGGGCGATCTATGCGATTGTCGGGCTCGCACTCGGATTCTTTGCGCACAATAAGGGCCTGCCTCTCAGCATCCGTTCGGCTTTCTATCCTTTGCTCGGTGAGCGGGTCTGGGGCTGGCCGGGGCATATCATCGACCTGTTTGCGGTTGTCTCGACTGTGTTCGGCCTCGCAACGACCATCGGCATCGGCGCAACGCAGGCGACCAGTGGGCTAGCCTACTTGCTCGGCTTTGAGCCCAATGTCGGCATCCAGATCCTGCTTATTGTCGTGATGACAGGGCTTGCAGTCCTGTCCGTTCTTCGCGGTCTTGATGGCGGCGTCAAACTGCTCAGCAATATCAATATGGGCATCGCCTTTGCCCTGCTCGTCTTCGTGATCATTGCCGGACCAACCATCCTGATCTTTACCGGTATGGGCCAGAATTTGCTCGCCTATATCACCGACACGCCCGCCCTCACCAACTGGATACGGCGGCCGGACATCGCCTGGTTTCATGACTGGACCATATTCTATTGGGCCTGGTGGATTTCCTGGTCGCCCTTTGTCGGCATGTTCATCGCCCGCATTTCGAAGGGGCGGACAGTGCGCGAATATTTTGCGGTCGTTCTGTTTGCACCCGTCACAATTGGCATCATCTGGTTTACCGCGTTCGGCAAAACTGCGATCGCCCAATTCAAGACCGGCGAAGGCGAACTCGGCGAGGGCATGGGCAGCGCGTCTCTCGTCCTGTTCCAGATGCTGGCAGACCTGCCCTTCTCGGCTATCACGTCAGCCGCAGCCATCCTGCTGCTGGTCGTCTTCATCGTGACCTCGGCAGACTCCGGCGCACTGGTCGTCGACACGATCACCAGCGGCGGCAAGACAGATTCTCCCCGGCGCCAACGCGTGTTCTGGGCCTGCTTGATCGGCCTGACAGCATCGGCCCTGCTCTATGGCGGCGGCACGGATGCGCTGCAGTCACTGCAGGCGGGCACAATCACGGCGGCCCTGCCGTTTACGCTGATCCTGCTGACCTGTTGTCTCAGTCTCTATATTGGCATGCGGGACGAATATCGCAGCATGAACCAGAGCGACGCGGCGGGGTTCTAACAGCCCGCCCTGCACTCAACAGTTCTTCCAGATGTCTCGGCAATAACTTGTATACACCCAGCCATTGATATTCACGACGGCCCTGTGGTCCTGCCCCGTTGCCCCTTCACCCGGAAACCAGCCAGCATGGCCGTAAACCACCTCGCCTGTGTCCAGCAGCAGGGTCACGACATGGCCATCGAAATAGTATTGCCCCGCAACGGGCCCTTCTGTGCCGCCACCGGGAAGAGATGACGCGCGCACATGCCCGGCCATAAACCGTCCATCCGGCAGGAAAAGGATGTCCCGCGGCTGAAGCTCGGACAGGGGAAGGTTCCCGGTTAAAACCTCATCGAAGCGCGCCCGGCCAATACCGATCCGCAGGTCCAACAACTCCCCTTTTGCAAACTTCCGATAGGTTTCGGCCTTTCGGTAAGTGAAACGCCCCCGCTCGAAGGAAGCGCCCGTCCAGTCCGAGCTTCTTGAAAGACTCTTCATGTCCAAATCATCCGCAGATCCGCGCCAGAAATACCGCTCGCATCCGAGCATGACCTTCCACGGTGACTCGACCTCATAAGGGTCAAATAGCGCCGCATCCCAGTTGGTGCAGGTGATCGCGCTTGCAGCAAAGTCCTGCGATCGCTTCGGGAAGAGCACCAAAGTCTGGGTTTCGTCCTTGCCCGCAAAGCTGACCGCGTCGAAGCCGCCGCTGTCGATCATGCGCACCATGCCAACCGGCTTGCGATCCGGCGATACACGCTTTCCCAGCCCCTGAGCGCTCATGGCGGCCCGCACCTGGTCGCCCGTCATGCCGGCTTCGGAAACCTGAGCGCGGCCCATCAGGTACTCTATGACCTCCTGCATGATTTTATTGGACAGCACGGAAATACTCATCGTCGATGGCCCGGACGGCACGCCACCCAGTATCTTGTCCTCCTTGACGGCCTCATCAAGAATCAGCGCGCTTTGCAATCCCCCCGCTTCCCAATGCCCCATCGAGAGAAGGGTGCATCTGGCGACCGGTCCCCCGCTGCGCGCGGAGAAGCCTGCGAACGAGGTTTTTGTCTCGGCATTCGCCAAGGATGGGCAATCGGCCCGCCCGGCGAAAAAACCCTTCACATATTCAAACTTTTCCTCATGCGTCAGGTTTGGCCGCACATCGCTGACGATGCCAACATTGATTCCCGGCAGGTCCGGTCGTGTCAGATAGATACTGTTGGGGGAAACCTTGACCGTCCATCCGGCCATTGGAATGTCCTGCGCACTCGCCGTCGGCAAGGCAGTGGCGAGCACGGCCATTCCAGCCGCGACACAAAACGAACGCATAAGAGTCCCCACACTTAGTTGCTTGTCGCAACAGTGTTCAACACGCGCGCGAACAGGGTCAACCCAATCCCCCCGGAAAAACCGAAAGGGGCTCGGTTCAAATGTTCAAGGAAGGAAAATGGCACACCCGGAGCGATTCGAACGCCCGACCCCCAGATTCGTAGTCTGGTGCTCTATCCAGCTGAGCTACGGGTGCCTGCCGTTTGGAAGGCGGACACATACAGTGAGGAATCGGGGGATGCAAGCCTGTTTGCCACGCAACTGTCATTCCTCTGCAGTGGCGGCATCACCGGCAGGTGCAATCCCCGTTACAGCGCTGATCCAACCCGAATATGCGCTGACCCGCATATAGATTCCCGGACTGTCCGGCCGGGCACATCCCAGTCCCCAGCTCACCACGCCTATCTGGACCGGGCCATGCTCATAACTGCGCAGCATGAGTGGTCCGCCGCTATCGCCCTGACACGAATCCACGCCTCCTGCGCCCGCGCAGATCTGCGTCTGGGGATCTACCGCCACACCAGTCAGTTCGTCCTGCAACCCATACTCGGAAATGCGTGCGGCGGTTTGCTTCTGGCATGTCTGCGCATCGACCAAGGGCACATAGCCCTCCTGCAAAATCAGGCTCGGCGCGGTGACATGGCGACCCGTCCGACTGGTTCCAGCTTCGCTGCGAGCGGTTTCGCCAACCTTGCCATATCCTGCCACGAGCGTGTCGGCATAGGACCCCGTCATATCAATGGCTGTCGCCGTCAATCCATCAAGCGACGCTACTTCACCTTCCCAGCGGCCTTCGATACGCAACAAGGCCAGATCATGTCCTCGCTCGGGATTGCCGGAATCATAGTCCGGATGAACAACGATCCTGGAGACCGGAAACAGTGCGCTTGATGGCACATCCATCAACGAGCCGCGACCTATCGCCAGCCCGACTGGCCCAAACCGCTCCATCGTGCGACCGGTTGCATCTGGAAAATACTGGACTGCACGCCCGTTGCTCTCGACGCGAATTCCTTCAACACAATGTCCCGCCGTTATCGCCCATTCCGGAGAGATCATGGTTGCGCCGCATTCGTGGAACACGGACCGTCCTTGCAGGGCCTGCAGCGACGCCATGCCGGGCCAATCCGCAGGATCTGCTTCCTGACCACCCACAACACAGGCCGTGGCCAGCGCCAGCAATCCTGCTCCAATTCCGATCTTCCACCCGCGCTGCATACGCCTGTCCCTCATCAGCGATTGGCTTCGTACACCCCCCGTGCAATGGCCCGGGCGAGTGTGGAGGCGGCCAATTCTCCGATCCTCGCAATGAGTATGGCACGCTTCTCCTGCGAGGCAATCTGGCCTGACGACATTACGAACAAGGCATCTCCATCAAACGGCGCAAAGACTGGCCGGATGGCTCGAGAGAAGCCGGACAGCGCCATCTGCGCCACCCGCTTCGCTTCACTCGCTGTCAGAATCACATCCGTGGCGATGCAAGCGATGGTCGTGTTCTGGCCGAGCGCCGGGTTGGACTTCGCAGCGCCCCAATCCTCTGCATCGGCGACATAATCTCCGGGTGGACGCTGGCCCCCGAATTCCCCATCAATCTCAAAGGGCCACGACCAGAACGCTTCTGTGCCGGGCATGAAGACTGATCCGAAACAGTTTACCCCGGCCAGCGCGCCAACGGTTATACCGTCATGCGTCACGATACTGGCAGAACCGGTCCCGCCTGCAAACGCTCCCGCCCGCGCACCATAGGCCGCCCCGGCCTGACCAAGCACCAGCTCTGTGCCACGCGAACGATACGCCGCCAGGCCGAGGGCCGCATAAGGAGAAACTTCGCCCCAGTCCTTGTCGCCACCATTGGAAAGATCATAGAGGATCGCCGCTGGCACAATCGGCGTTCGCGGCACGCTCGTTAACGGCACGAGCGCGAAACCGCGCCCCTCCTGCTTCAGTCCTGACGCCACGCCGTCTGCCGCTGCGAGACCGAATGCGCTGCCGCCGGAGAGACAGACCGCGTCGATGCCATCGACCAGCATGCCCGCCGATAGAAGGTCGGTTTCTCGCGTGCCGGGCCCTCCGCCGGACACTGCCACCGCCGCGATCGCAGGTGCATCCGGCACGATCACGCTGACACCTGAACGGACACTGGCATCCTCAGCCTGCCCAACCTTTATGCCGGGCACGTCCGTAATGGTATTTCTTGCGCCTGGTTTTGCCATAAGCTGCGGCCCTGTCTTTCCCTTGTGAGGCATGTTTCATAAGGTCTGCTGCAACACACGCCAAGCTGAAGGGGCACTTTATGAGCCGTTTGCCGATTCTCCTCGCCTGTATTGGACTCTCCGCCTGTGCGCCGGGCGACGATAGACCGTTCAACGCGACCGAAGAAGCGAGCCGCGCTGCTGAGGCTGCCGCCCAGTCCGTAGAAGAAGGTGTCACTGCGGCTGAAGCCCCAGCCACGAACGCCTGGACGAAAGGCGCCATGGTCGCCGCAGCGGACCCTCGCGCGGTCGAGGCGGGTCTCGAAATGTTGCGTCAGGGCGGATCGGCGATTGATGCGGCCATCGCCGTGCACTCAGTGCTTGGATTGGTCGAACCTCAAAGCTCCGGCATCGGCGGTGGTGCCTTCATGGTCTACTATGATCGCGCCAAGGACGAGATAACCGTTTTTGATGGACGCGAAGTTGCCCCCGCATCCACGACACCGGACCATTTCATGAAGGATGGCAAGCCGCTTGGGTTCCTTGAAGCCTGGCAGTCCGGCAAGGCCGTTGGCGTGCCCGGCCAGATTGCGCTCTACAAGACTTCTCACGAAGCGGCTGGCAAACTCGAATGGGACGCCTTGTTCCAACCAGCCATCAAACTGGCTGAAGATGGGTTCGAAGTCTCACCACGCCTTGCCGGCCTGCTGGCCAATCCGCGCCTGCGCGGCGCAGTACGGCTCGACGATCTGCCTGCCTCATCCGAGTACTTCTATCCGGGTGGAGAGCCGCTGCCCGTGGGATTCATCCGTACCAATCCGGACTATGCCGCGACATTGTCTGCCATCGCGGATTCCGGACCAGCCGCTTTCTACGAAGGCGACATTGCACAAGCCATCGTGGACGCGGTCAACGGGGATGCTGTTCCGGGCGATATGAGCCTCGAAGATCTTTCGACCTATTCCGTCAAAGTCAGGCCAGCCCTTTGCGGTGATCGGGCAGATCACTATCGCATCTGCTCGGCACCACCCCCCTCTTCCGGGGGCGTGACCCAGAGCATGATCATGGGACTCTATGATCTGCTGGAGCCAACCGACGAGATGAGCATGACCGAAGAAGGCTATCTGAAAGCCTTCGTCGACGCCCAGCGCCTCGCCTATGCGGACCGCGACCATTATGTCGCCGATGCCGATTTCGTCCCGGTGCCCTCAAAAGACCTGATCAATCCGGCCTATCTGCGTGTCCGCGCAAAGGAAGCCTTCGCACCGGATGCAACCACCTTCCCGGGTGATCCCGGCATTGCACTTGGACGAGACCCAATCCGCCCGCTCTGGGGAGAAGACGTCACCGAGCACGCGCCCGGCACCACGCACATTTCGATCGTGGATGCAGATGGCAACGCCGTGTCGATGACCGCAACGGTCGAAGCAGCTTTCGGCTCCTCCCTTATGGTTCACGGCTTCATGTTGAATAATGAGCTGACAGATTTCTCCCGCGAACCGACAAAAGGTACCAAGCCCGTCGCGAACGCACCCGGCCCATTGAAACGGCCTCGCAGTTCGATGTCTCCAACAATCGTCTTCGATCCGGATGGTGACCTGTTCATGGTCACCGGATCACCCGGCGGCAATTCCATCGTCGCCTATGTCTCGAAAACGCTTGTTGGGGTTCTTGAGTGGGGCAAGTCAGCTCAGGAAGCTATCGAACTGCCAAACATTATCGCGCGCGGCGATACGGTAGGTGTGGAAATCGATGTTCCAGGCGGCATGGAAGCCGCCGAAGCCCTGCGTGAAATGGGATATGATGTGGAAGAACGTGAAGGCGAAAACTCCGGCCTTCATGTCATTATTGTGAGGGAGGATGGCCTGGAAGGCGGCGCCGATCCGCGCCGGGAAGGCGCTGCGAAGCGTCTGGATTAGGCTCCATGGCCAAGCTCTATTTTTCCTATGCCGCAATGAATGCGGGCAAGTCCACGATCCTGTTGCAGGCGGCCTATAACTATCGCGAACGCGGTATGGAGGTTCTTCTCCTCACATCCGCGCTCTACAAGGATGATGAGGAGGGGCACATATCGTCCCGGATTGGCATCGGCGCGGATGCGATTCTCTATACGGCGGACACGGATTTGTATGCGCTGATCGGCAATGCGATGGCCGGCCACAAAATGAGCGCGATATTCGTCGATGAGGCGCAATTCCTGACCAAGGCGCAAGCTTGGCAGCTCGCGCGTGTGGCGGACCACCTGAATGTACCTGTGCTGGCTTATGGCCTGCGAACCGATTTCCAGGGAGAACTGTTCGAGGGGTCCGCCGCGCTGCTGGCGATTGCCGACTCGCTGCGCGAGATCCGCACAATCTGCGAGTGCGGCCGGAAGGCCACGATGGTTGTGCGACTTGGTCCGGATGGAAAAGCGCTTACCGAAGGCGAACAGGTCAGCATCGCCAAGGCGACCTACCTGTCGCTTTGCCGCCGCCATTGGGAGGAACACATGGGACGTTTCCCACCTGCGCCGTGATCAGGGAGACAGCTCAGCAGTCAGGGCATCTGCGAGAAGCCGTCCACGCGCGGTAAGGGCGAGCCGTGGTCCATCTTGCACCATCCAGCCTTCTTCGACGAACACGTCGATCTTGGCCTGCGAGAGCGTCCGGTCTGAAACGCTTTCGATCCTTGTCCGGTCTATCCCGGATGATGGTCGCAATCCCATGGCCAACAACTCTCTCGCATTGTCGAGCGGATACAGCTTGGACGCTTCGGACCAGCCCGACGCAAGAGCTTGCACATTTGCGATATAGGCAGCCGGCTGACGCTCAGCCTCTGAGGCATAGCGGTTGCCACCTACGCTGAGCCGACCATGCGCACCAGGACCCACACCCATCCAGTCACCGCCATTCCAGTAGATGTTGTTGTGACGAGACTGGTATTTTTCCGACATGGCATGATTGGAGATCTCGTACGCAGGCAAACCGGCTGCAGAAAGCACATCTTGCGTCAACTCATACAAATCGGCCTGGTCATCATCGCCCATCGGAGTCATCTGGCCGCGAGCCGCCGCCTTCCCGAAGGCCGTACGCTCCTCGATCGTCAGTTCGTACAGGGATATATGGGGTGCACCATACTCCAGAACATCTGCAAGCTCCGCCTGCCACTCATCCTCTGACTGGCCGGGTCGGGCATAGATCAGGTCGATTGAGACATTCGGGAATATCTTCATGGCCCGCTTCAAGGCTGCGCGCGCGACATCGCTATCATGATCACGGCCCAAAAAAGCCAATGCATGATCCCGAAGAGATTGTATGCCGATGGAAAGCCGGTTGATACCTGCCGCCTTCAGCCCCTCAAGGTCCATGCGCATGATGTCATTCGGATTGGCTTCAATTGTAATTTCAGCATCATGTTTCAGGCCGAAACTGTCACCGGCAGCAGTGACCAGCCCGGCAATGGCGTCGGGGGCCAGCAAGGACGGCGTCCCTCCCCCAAGATAAAGACTGTCCGCCGCCCCATGCTCTGGCATGCGCGGACGATGGATCGCGATATCTTTCCGGATTGCCTTCAACAAGGGTTCCGGGTCGCGGCCCTTGGCTGCGTACACATTGAAGTCGCAGTATGGGCAGATCTTCGCACAGTACGGCCAGTGGATGTAGACACCAAATCCATATTGTGGACCGAACTGAGCGGATTCCCTCGTCACGATAGCAGCGCCGCTTTGAGCTTCTCGACCGCCCGTGCGCGGTGGCTCATCGCGTGTTTCAAAGCGGGCTCCATTTCGCCAAACGTGATCGATTCCCCTTCTGCGACAAAAACAGGATCGTATCCGAAGCCCTTGTCCCCGCGTGGCGGCCAGGTCAGCTCCCCATGGACTTCGCCCTCAAACACCTCCGCATGACCGTCTGGCCAGACAATGGCCAGCGCGCAGACAAATTTCGCCGAACGGTCGGTGGCACCAATATCGTCCATTTCGCGCTGAACCTTCTCCATCGCCCTGCCAAAGTCGCGCGGCTCGCCGGCCCAACGGGCTGAATAAATGCCCGGCGCGCCGCCCAAAGCTGTAACAGACAGGCCAGAATCGTCGGACAGTGCCGGAGCACCCGTAGCCTCGGCCGCCGCCCGCGCCTTGAGGATTGCATTGCCGGCAAACGTCGCTTCGGTTTCTTCCGGTTCGGGCAAGTCGAGCTCAATCGCCGAGACGACCTCAAAGCCCAGAGGCGCGAACAGATCCGTCAGCTCGGATACTTTGCCCTTATTATGGGTCGCCGCGACCAGCCGTCCGGGCGAGAGCCTTCGAATCATGCTAATTTCACCCATTCTGTATTGGCCCTATTCTTGCTTTTGTCATTAAAGTATATATCGTTATTCGGTAAGCCTTGCGCCTTTAGCGATAAAGTCGGACGGCTCCATGTCAACAACGCCGGAAGGTGAAAAGATACGCATGAGTACAAACGCGGGAAATTCCATGGCCGCCATCATGACCGTGCTGGTGACGATTGTCATGTGGATGACTGCCCTCATCGGCGCAATTGTTATCCTCGCAGCCGGGATAGAATTGATTTCCATGTTGTCAGGCAATCCAATCAATATTGCCGGCATCAAGATCGACGACCATGATATCAGCGTGCACGAACTCAGCGCAGGCCTGCTCGGCGCTGTTGTGGTGGTCGCTGCGGTCGTCTTTGTCTGTCTTGAATTGCGCAAGATCCTCGCAACCCTGTCTGCAGGTGACCCGTTCGTACCGGATAATGCTGGTCGGCTCACGCGAATCGCCATCGCCATCGCGGTGACACAACTGATGCGGTATGCGATCGCATTGGTGATCGGACTGACAGCCGAAGGGGCAAAAATACAATTGTCTTTCGACCTTATCGCATGGGCATCGGTTGCGGCGCTCTTCATCCTGTCCCAAGTCTTCCGTGAGGGCACCCGCCTTCGCGACGAAGAAAAAATGACGATTTAGGAGCACAGGATATGTCCATACGCGTAACCCTCGACCGAGTGCTTCTAGATCGCCGCATGTCTCTGACGGAGCTATCAGAACGCGTTGGCGTAACGCTGGCCAATCTTTCGATCCTGAAAACCGGCAAGGCCAAAGCAGTGCGGTTCTCCACACTGGAAGCCTTGTGCCGGGAACTGGATTGCCAGCCAGGTGATTTGCTTGTCTTCGACGACGAAGATTCTGCCGACCATGAACAAGTCGCAGCCGAATAAGTGCTGCGTCTACACCTCCTGCCGTTCGAACCGGGTGATGTTGTTTCGGTCCGGTTTGGAGTGGTCCTGTCGCATTATGGCGTGGTGACCTCCCGCGGTACGATCATCAGCAATTCCCGTCTGCATGATGGTGTCGTCGAACAAAGTCCTGATCAGTTTTCGACCGGTCGTGAGATTCGCCTGCATCGTCGCTACAGTTCGCTGGATGGCCACCTCGTGGAAGGCCGCGCCCGCCGCCAGCTTGGCCGTGACTATGATCTGTTCGGCTCCAATTGCGGCCATCTTGTCCGTCATGCGCATCGCCGCAAGCCGACGCCAATGCAGATTGGGGCGGCGACTGTCCGCGCGCTGGGCGACATGCTATCCAGCAAGCGAAATCCTTACTGACTCAGACAAGGAACGCCGAAGGCCTTTCGGCGTAGCTACAGCATGACCCACAAGATTGCCTACGCGATGCTCGCCCTGATCCTGCCCCTTACTGCTTGTGGCGGCGACAAGGAAGTCGGCGAATTCAAGAATGACTGGCTCGGCAACGAGATCAAGATCAAGCAGTTACAGGACCCCGATATTCAGGGCATTGTCTGCCATCTCTCTTATTTCGATCGTGGCGTCTGGGACAGGCTTGGCAAGGGCAACTGGTTTGAAAACCCGTCCAATTCCTCGATATCATGCCTTCAGTCGGGCCCCATCCGCATCGGTCGGATTGATCTGGACAAGTCCGGCGAGGAAGTGTTCGACCAGAACCAGAGCCTGGTCTTCAAGCAACTTGCCGTCCGCCGGATTTACGATGCCGATTCCGACAGCCTGATGTACGTCTCCTACAGCCGCAAGATCGTCGACGGCTCTGCCAAGATGAGCCTGTCGACCGTGCCGCTGTTTGGGCGTGATGTGACCTGGCAAAATGGGAAGCCGGCTTCCGGCAATTAGTCCACCGACACATGTTTTCGGCAATTACGTATGGACGCCGGACAGTTCGGCGCCCATGTGCGGTTGCATGACAATGAGAGTCCGATCTGCTGATGATCGTCGCCGCGAGATTCAGGAAAACGCCACGCGCCTCGGCATCGACGAGGCGTTCATTTCCGATCTTGTCGAGCGTTTCTATGCCCGCGTCCGCGCCCACCCCCTTCTGGGCCCGGTTTTCGAGCAAGAGATCAGAGACCAGTGGCCATCCCACCTCGCCAAGTTGAAGGATTTCTGGTCGTCGGTGTCCATGAACACGGGTCGCTATTCCGGCAAGCCTTTCCCGGCCCATATGAAATTGACGGGCATCACGCCCGCCCATTTCAATATCTGGCTCGCCCTGTTCAGATTGACGCTGGAAGACCTGTCGGACAATCCGGAAACGGTGGACTACTTCATGGAACGCGCCAATCGCATAGCCCGCAGCTTTCAACTCGGCATGTTCGAACTGGGCAACGGCCCCGGCATTTAGCCCAGCGCGGCCTTCTGCGCGTCGAACAGTTCCATACAGCCTTTTTCCGCGAGTCTCAGCATTTCATCGAGCTCAGGACGGGTCATTGGGCGCTCTTCGCCGGTGCCTTGCACCTCGATAAAACCACCATCGGAACTCATCACGACATTCATGTCGGCTTCACCGCGTGAATCTTCCGGATAGTCGACATCCAGAACCGGGTGGTCCTGGTAGATGCCCACAGAAATGGCGGCCGCCTGCTTTGTGATTGGATCCGCAGAAATCACGCCTTCGGCGCGCAGGTAGCGACAGGCCATGGCCAAGGCAACAAATCCGCCGGTGATCGAAGCCGTGCGCGTGCCGCCATCGGCCTGCAGCACGTCACAATCTATGGTGATCTGGTTCTCGCCCAGCGCCTTCAAGTCACACACTGAACGCAGGGAGCGACCAATCAGGCGCTGAATTTCCTGCGTGCGACCGGCCCGCCGACCGCGTGTATGTGTTGCGCGCGGCAACATGCCATACTCAGCGGTGACCCAGCCCTTGCCCTGCCCTTTCATCCAAGGCGGGACGTTCTTTTCCCAACTGGCGGTGCACAGGACATGCGTGTTGCCGAACTTGGCGAGGCATGAGCCTTCAGCATAGCGCGTGACATTGGTCTCCAGCGTCACGTCGCGAAGCTGGTCAAAAGCGCGTCCGGATGGACGAATAAGCGTGCTCATTTTGAATTCCTCATTGCTGCCCTGCCTGATTGCGGGTTTTGACGCGCCTGTCTACACCGGGAGAGAGGTTCATAACCGCCGGGGGAATCATGCCGACAGATATCGAGATCGCCAGAAGCGCCAAGAAGCGCCCTATTCACGAATTGGCCGAAGCGCTCGAGATCGCCCCAGAAAATATTATCCCCTATGGCCACGACAAGGCGAAGATCGCGACCGATCATCTAACGGCTTTAAGGTCAAAGCCGAATGGAAAGCTGATCCTGGTCACCGCTATCAACCCGACACCTGCTGGCGAAGGCAAGACCACAACAAGTGTCGGCCTGACAGATGCGATGAACCGGATCGGCGAACGGACACTGCTCTGCCTCCGCGAGCCTTCGCTCGGCCCCTGTTTCGGGATGAAGGGCGGCGCGACAGGCGGCGGCCAGGCACAAGTGGTGCCGATGGAGGACATCAACCTCCACTTCACGGGCGACTTTCATGCCATCACCTCCGCCCACAATTTGCTGGCGGCCATGATCGACAATCATGTTCATTGGGGCGGCGAGAGCGGCATCGATCCCACACGGATTACATGGCGGCGCGTCATGGACATGAATGACCGCAATCTGCGCAGTGTCGTAACGGGCCTCGGCGGCAGTCCGAATGGCACACCGATGGAAACCGGCTTCGACATCACTGTCGCATCCGAAATCATGGCAATCCTCTGCCTGGCAAAGGATGCCCACGACTTGCAGGCCCGGCTGGAGCGCATGGTGATCGGCTATCGCCGGGGGCGCGTGCCTGTCACGGCGAAAGACATGAATGCGGTCGGCGCCATGATGGTCCTTCTGAAGGACGCCATGCTGCCCAATCTGGTCCAGACCCTGGAGGGCAACCCAGCACTCATTCATGGCGGCCCGTTTGCCAATATTGCGCATGGCTGCAGCTCTGTGATCGCCACGCAAGCCGCACTCAAGATGGCAGATTTCGTCGTAACAGAAGCTGGCTTCGGAGCAGATCTCGGCGCGGAGAAGTTCTTCAATATCAAATGCCGCCAGGCTGGCCTCGCGCCCAGCGCTGCGGTGCTCGTCGCGACCGTTCGCGCGCTGAAGATGCATGGCGGCATCGCCAAGGAAGACGCCGGCACCGTCAGTTATGACTCGCTCGAAAAAGGCCTTGCCAATCTTGGCCGCCATATCGAGAACATGAAACAGTTCAACGTCCCAGTCGTTGTGGCAATCAACCGGTTTACCTCAGACACATCCGGTGAAATCGCCGCAATTGAAGCCTATTGCGCCCAACAGGACGTACCCGTCTCCGTCTGTACGCACTGGGCCGAAGGGGGGCATGGCGCCGAACACCTTGCGCACACAGTTGCCAATCTTGCGCGAAACACACCGGCAGATTTCGAACCGCTCTATCCGCCGGAAATGCCTCTTTTTGACAAGATCGAAACCGTAGCCCGGCGCATCTATCGTGCCAGCCATGTCGAGACGACCCCTTCGGTACGCAACCAGCTGGAACGTTGGGAAAAGGCAGGCTTCGGCCATTTCCCGGTCTGTATGGCGAAGACGCCCTACAGCTTTTCAAGCGATGCCAAACTGATTGGCGCGCCCGAAGACCATGTTCTCAAGCTTCGTGACGTGCGCCTGTCTGCGGGTGCGGGGTTCGTCGTGGGAATCTGTGGTGACATTGTTACCATGCCAGGCCTCCCCCGCCAGCCTGCTGCGGAAAACATGCACCTCAACCCCCTGGGTCAAATCGAAGGCCTTTCCTGATTGGTGCTCAGCAGGCGGGATGAAACCTGTTGAACGCAGCGCGGCACGCGCCTAATCAATAAGGGATGATCCAGCCACTCGACACGCAATCCCTGTTGCAGCGCCTTGACCAGCGTTCACGCGACATTTTCCGGGAAATTGTCGAAGGCTATCTCTCGACCGGCGACCCCGTTGGGTCGCGTACCTTGTCGAAAAGCGGGATTGCCCTGTCCCCTGCCTCCATCCGCAATGTGATGGCGGATCTGACTGAACTCGGCCTGCTGGAATCGCCCCACATCTCTGCCGGACGCGCGCCAACCCATACCGGCCTGCGCCTATTCGTCGATGGCTTCCTAGAAATCGGAGAGCCCAGCCGCGACGACCGTATGGAGATTGATGACCGCCTCAAGTCGGCAGGCACCAATATCGAAGCGGTCATGGGCGAAGCGTCGAATATCCTGTCCGGCCTGACCGGCGGTGCAGGCCTGGTCACGTCCCCAACCCGCGACGCCGTGGTCAGGCATGCCGAATTCGTACCGCTCGGCGGACGCGAAGCGCTCTGCGTCATCGTCACAGAGGATGGCGATGTCGAGAACCGTATCGTTGAAGTGCCCGAAGGGCTGCCGGCAACGACGCTGATCGAGGCGGGTAATTATCTCTCAACGCGCGTGCGCGGTCGCACCCTGACGGAAGTCGCCAGCGATATCCGTCAGGAATTGCGCTCGCATCGCGCCGCGCTGGATCAGGCCGCATCCTCGCTGGTGGAACAGGGACTGGCGCAATGGAGCGGTGATGCTCCCGGACGGGGACGCTCCCTGATCGTGAGAGGCCGTGCCAATCTGCTCGAAGACGCACAGGCCGCAGAAGATCTCGACCGGGTACGCCAGCTGTTCAACGAGCTTGAACGCCAGCAAAGCTTGCTCGATATCCTCGACACAACCCGAGAAGCGGACGGTGTGCGGCTGTTCATTGGTGCGGAGAACCAGCTTTTCCCGCTATCGGGTTCAAGTGTGATTGTGGCTCCCTATATGGGAGGCGGAAAACAGGTTATTGGCGCACTGGGCGTGATCGGCCCCACCCGGCTGAACTATGCCCGCGTCATACCTATGGTCGATTATACGGCGAAAGTGGTCGGGGAACTCCTCTCCACACGCCGCAAAAAGGATACGCAAGGATGAGCGACGAAACCAAACCCGGCGAAACCGCTGAAATTGATTCCAATACTTCCAAGGCTGACCTCAAAGCGGCTGCGGACGATATCCTGAAGTCTGCGCCCAAGCAGGAAGACGCACCCGAAGCGCAAGCGGACGTGGATCCTGTGCAGCAACTTGAGATCGAGAAAGAAGAGCTGCGCGAGCAATTGCTGCGAACGCTGGCCGACCTCGACAATACGCGCAAGCGCGCTGAGCGTCAGGTGTCCGACGCGCGCGTCTACGCCATCGAGAAATTTGCCGGCGACCTGCTCAGCGTTTCGGATAACCTCTCCCGCGCCCTCGCCGCCCTGACTGATGAAGATCGCGCCGCCCTGTCAGAAGCTGGCCGGAACCTGTTCGAAGGCATCGAGATGACGGAGAAGGAGCTGCACACAGCCCTCGCCCGTCATGGCGTTACGGTGATTGCCGCCCTGCCCGGCGACACATTCGATCCGAACCTGCATCAGGCCGTTGCAAACATTCCGTCTGACCAGCCAAACGGCACCATCGCCTCCTGCTTCCAGCCCGGCTGGAAGATCGGCGAGCGCACCTTGCGCGCCGCCATGGTCGCGGTCAGCGCAGGCGCGGCGAACTGATCAACGCCCCACCTTCCACGTCGTAACGGTGTTCTGCCGCCAGTTCGGCACGATGACCGTATCGCCGATCACCGTCAGGTCATTCTGAGAGACCGGTTCATCAAACAGGGTGGCGACCGCGCCATCCTCGCCGACATAGTGGATCTGGCCGGGCCAGGACGAGACGAGATAGCCGCCGCCCGGCACGAGCCCGATCCCGTCGGCATTTTCCATGCCGGCGGCAATCTCGGTCAATTCGCCCTCTGCGGTCACGCTGAACAAGCTGCCGGTTGTCATGGTAGAGACCAGCATCCGGTCGCCATCGCCCAACAGGCCATTCACGCCCGCCAGCCGCTCATCCTGCAGCCAAAGCTCAGCTGTACCGTCTGATATCCGGTAGATCGCCGCATCGCCGGAATCCGACACATAGATCGCGCCGTTCCAGTCGGTCGCATCATTGAGAAATTTGGCGCCCTCAATGCGGACCGAGTCCAGTCGCTCGCCGTCTTCGACGTTGAACATCACCACGCTATCAATGTCGGCGGCATGTAGAGTCCCGTCCAGCACGGCCATGCCCTTGGGCGCGTCCAGTTTCGCTGTCCAGTAGCGCGTCGTGATACTGCCGTCGGCTGCAAGATGAGAAATGTAGCCATTCCCATCCCTGTCAGTCCCCTCTCCGACCACGTTCGAAATGAAGTATCCGCCATCCGGCGCAGCAGCGACACCTTCTGGACTTTCAAAGCCTTCCGCAATCCAGGCCTGCTCAATGCTCGCCACAGAGAGCGCCTTGTTGACGGGCTCTGACGTGCAGGCCGCCAATAGACAGATGGAAAAGATTGGAACGAAGGTGCGGATCATCTGAGCCTCCCCGGCTTCTGCTTTTTTGGCACTATGCCCGGCAGGATACCCAAACGTCCAGAAGTTCCGGGATAATTCAGCCCAGCGGCTCGGGCGCGGTGCGCCCACGGCCGGGCAGGCGCTCCCACAGGCGCTCATGAAACGTGTAGGCGAGGGTCTGCACGGCCGGTTCAATCATTCCGATGGCCAGCGCCGCATGCCAGTTACGCGTCAGGGCAAACGCCACGGCAATAGCGACCGTAAAGTGCATCAGGCTGTATGTGAGTGTCTTGATGAGTTGGCGCGGCATGATATTTCCTTTCACACCAACTGACATAGTGAGACTGCGAACCATTATCAAATAAATTGCTGTTGGGGTTGCTATAGGGCCGACCTATAGCAGCAATGCACCGAAATCCTGTACAGCTACGTATTGTTCCCCCCTTGAGACGCGCTAAACCCTTCCCATATCGCAAGACGAACCGGCGCACGGATCAAAACCGTTTCCGCCGCCTCATTTGAACCCTTGGAAAGAGCCACTGGCTGTCCGGGGCTGCTGAGCAGACCGCAACAGAACACGGCCCGTGGCGGCTTGATAAAAAGAGAGATGCAACATGAGCAAAATCATTGGTATTGACCTTGGAACCACCAACTCCTGCGTCGCCGTCATGGAAGGCGGACAGGCAAAGGTCATTGAAAACGCAGAAGGCCAGCGCACAACCCCGTCCGTTGTGGCCTTCACTGAAGGCGGCGAACGCCTGATCGGCATGCCGGCCCGGCGCCAGGCTGTCACCAACCCGGATTTCACCTTCTACGCCATCAAGCGTCTGATCGGTCGCCAGTTCGACGACCCGACCGCGCAGAAGGACAAGGAGATTTCTCCGTTCGAAATCGTCAAAGGCCCGGCAGGCGACGCGTGGGTCAAAGGTCGTGACAAGGATTACGCACCACAGGAAGTGTCCGCTTTCATCCTGACGAAAATGAAGGAAACGGCTGAAGCCTATCTCGGCAGCGAAGTGACCCAAGCGGTCATCACTGTTCCTGCCTACTTCAATGACGCGCAACGCCAGGCAACCAAAGACGCCGGCAAGATCGCGGGTCTTGAAGTCCTGCGGATCATCAACGAGCCAACCGCTGCGGCCCTCGCCTACGGCCTCGACAAGGACGAACAGTCCAAGACGATCGCCGTATATGACCTTGGCGGTGGTACGTTCGACGTCTCCCTGCTCGAGATCGGCGATGGCGTTTTTGAAGTGCTGTCCACCAATGGTGACACGTTCCTCGGCGGTGAAGACTTCGACCTCCGGATCGTCGACTTCCTTGCAGAAGAGTTCAAGAAGGATCAGGGCATTGACCTGAAAGCCGACAAGCTTGCCCTTCAGCGACTGAAGGAAGAAGCTGAGAAAGCCAAGAAAGAGCTTTCCTCTGCCAGCCAGTATGAAGTGAACCTTCCCTTCATCACAGCCGATGCGACCGGCCCCAAGCACCTCAATATCAAGCTGACGCGCGCCAAGTTCGAAAGCCTTGTCGAAGACCTCGTCAAGCGCACCATCGAACCGTGCAAGAAAGCGCTCGCAGATGCTGGCAAGTCTCCTTCCGACATCGACGAAGTCGTTCTCGTGGGCGGCATGACCCGCATGCCGGCGGTTCAGGAAGCCGTGAAGAAATTCTTCGGCCGCGAGCCGCACAAGGGCGTGAACCCGGATGAAGTTGTTGCCATCGGTGCAGCGATCCAGGGCGGCGTTCTGCAAGGCGACGTGAAAGACGTGGTCCTGCTTGACGTGACACCACTCTCGCTCGGTATTGAAACACTGGGCGGCGTGTTCACACGCCTGATCGACCGCAACACGACGATCCCGACCAAGAAGTCCCAGGTGTTCTCGACGGCTGATGACAATCAGCCTGCCGTGACGATCAAGGTCTTCCAGGGCGAGCGCGAAATGGCCGTCGACAACAAGATGCTCGGCCAGTTCAATCTCGAAGGTATCCCGCCGGCACCGCGCGGCTTGCCTCAGATCGAAGTGACCTTTGACATCGACGCCAACGGCATCGTGTCCGTGTCCGCCAAGGACAAGGCCACAGGCAAAGAGCAGCAGATCACCATCCAGGCGGACGGGGGCCTGACGGACGAGGACATCAAGAACATGATGGCCGACGCCGAAGCCAATGCGGGCGAGGACAAGGCACGCCGCGAACTCGTCGAAGCCAAGAACCAGGCCGAAGCGCTGGTGCACCAGACCGAAAAGCAGGTCGAGGAGCATGGCGACAAGGTGTCTGACGAGGTGAAAGCCGAGATCAAGACGGCGTCCGACGAGTTGAAAGAAGCCCGTGAGGGCGACAACATCGCCGACATTCAGGCCAAACATCAGGCTCTGATGACAGCCGCAATGAAGCTCGGCGAAGCGATCTATGCCAGCCAGCAGGATGAGGCGGCTACGGCAGATGCCGCGGCTGATGCGGCCGCGGACGGCGACGATGTCGTGGATGCCGACTTCGAGGAAGTCGACGGCGACCAGAAGTCAGCCTGATCGGGTCCAAAGCCTGAAATAAAAACAAACCCGCGGGGGTTTTTTCGTCTCGGGTCCCGAGAAACTAAGGGCGTGGCGGGCGCACGAACTTCGCTCCCACCAGCACGCCGGTTTGCCACATCTTCCTACAGTGGGCGGCCAGTTCGACGTCTCCAGACGGGGTCAGCACTTGAAGCTCGAATTCGGTTGGAACAGCCCAGACTTCCAGCAGTTTCAGCTTGGCGCCGGTGCCCGACAAGTCGCGCACCGTCACATCGAACGAGCTAGACCGCCGATTGGTGACAATTCGGCCGCGCCGGAGCGTCCGCATGCGGCGGCCTGATCGATTTTCCTGTTTGGTATCTTGGGTGTGATTCTCAGGGTTATCTGCCATACGACATATATGCGCCCCGGCCGGTTTGGTTCACTGCGGACTGCCATTGAGCGCTCGGAACGCAAGCGTTGTATACCTCTTTATGCCGGACGGGATCCTCGCTTAACGATTCTCGACAGACACAAAGCGGGCACCCAGCGTGTCGCCGACCTGCCATCTCTTCTCGCAGGGCACAATCATCTCGACCGCGCCGAGCGATGTCAGGATCTGAAGCTCGAACGCGTCCGGCACGGCCCACAAGCTGGGTAATTTCACCCGCGCGCCCGACATGGATAGGTCGCGAATGACGGCGTCGAAAGAGCTGTTCGAGTTGTTGACGATAACCCGTGCACGCCGAAGAGTGCGCCGACGAAAGTCGCATCGCTTGTCTCTTCCTGCAGCTCGAAGCTTCTGAACAGATTCAATTTCCATACGATTGCATTACAGCAATTGCAGTGAAAACTCCCCTATTTATAGCAGTGTCCCGACAGTTGTACCGTTTTGGGACTAGACGACCACGACCACTTTGCCTTGCGCTTTTCGGTCCATCAGCTCCTGAATGGCATCAGCTGACTTTTCCAGCGGATACGTATTGGAGATGTGCGGGCGTATCTTGCCTTCACCATACAGCTTGAACAACTCGGCGACATTCTGCTGGTGGGCCTTCGGGTCACGCGCCACTGCTGCGCCCCAGAACACGCCGCGAATGTCGCAACTTTTCAGCAGGGTCAGGTTGAGCGGCAGCTTCGGGATACCGGCAGGAAAGCCGATCACGAGAAAACGCCCTTCCCAGTTCATGGCCCGCACGGAGGGTTCAGCATAATTGCCGCCGACACCATCATAAATAATGTCCACACCGCCGCCGGACACCTCCTTGATGTCGTTGGAGAACGCTTTCTGAGCGTCCCGATCAAGCTCACGCGCATAGACGAGGCCTTTATCGGCGCCTTTTGAGAGGCAGAAATCCACCTTTTCCTGTGTCGAGCAGGCCGCGATCACTTCAAGGCCCATCGCCTTGCCCCCCCCCAGCCGCACCCAGAACGAGCAGTTTTTCACCCGGCTTCGGGTCAGCCCGGTCCTTGAGAGCATAATAGCTGGTGCCGTACGTCATCAGGAACGCGGCCGCTTCTTCAAACGGCATGCCTTCCGGGATCGGCATCACAGCATGCTGGGCGGCGACGGCATATTCCGCCATGCCGCCATTCCCGATCGAGGCCAGAACGCGGTCACCCACTTTCACATGGGAAACGCCTTCGCCCACTTCCTTGACGAAACCGGCGATTTCGCCGCCAGGTGAGAATGGGCGCGGTGGCTTGAACTGGTACATGTCCTGGATGATCAGCGAGTCTGGGAAATTCACCCCACACGCCTTCACTTCTATCAGCACCTGACCTTTGCCGCATTCCGGCATCGGGGCATCTTCGATGACCAGACTGTCCGGTCCGCCTACTTCTTTGGAGAGCACTGCTTTCATGGCTGCGACTTCCTTCCCATCTTGTTGTTTCTGCTGTCAGACGGTAGCGGTGTGCCCGATAAAAGTCCAAGCCTGACGTAGCGGAGAGGTAGCAGTCAAATGGCAAAGAAATGGGCCCTGGCCCTGCATGGTGGCGCCGGGCCGATCCCGGGGAAAGACTATTCCCTGCAGGAAGCCCATTTGGCGACCCTGCTGCAGAATGGCGCCGAACGCTTGCGGGACGGCGAGGCAGCTCTGGACGTCGTCGAAGTGATGGTTCAGGGACTTGAAGAGTCCGGCCTGTATCTTGCCGGAAAGGGCGCTGCACCAAACCTCGACGGCGCGTATGAGCTGGACGCCGCAATCATGGACGGTCGCAACCGCACAGCAGGAGCTGTCGGCGCTCTGCAGGGATACCGCAATCCGGTCTCGTGCGCGCGCGCGGTCATGGAACAGACCCCCAATGTTTTGCTGATTGCAGACGGCGCCCGAAAGCTGTTGGCCAATTCGGGATTGGCCGTGATCGACGATCCGGACGCTTACTATGACCCCGTCGATGAATTGACGACACAGGACATGATCAACCCGACCGGAACCGTGGGGGCAGTTGCGCTCGATATCTATGGTGACCTGTCAGCTGCGACCTCTACGGCCGGAATTCGCGGCAAAACGCCCGGCCGGCTGGGCGACACTCCCCTGCCCGGCGCGGGCACATGGGCAGATGAACGTTGCGCCGTGTCGTGCACCGGACTGGGTGAATATTTCATTCGCGCAGCCGCAGCCGCAGACGTCTCGGCGCGCATCCGCTATGCTGGAGCCGGACTGGAAGCTGCCGTCCAAGGGGCATTGGATGATGTGCGCATGCTGGGAGGGCAAGGCGGCATGATCGCCGTGTCCGCCGAGGGAGACATATCGGCGCTCTGGAATTCGTCTGGCCTGAAACGCGCCATGGCGGATTCAAATGGACGATTTGAAGTGGGCACGTTCGGCTGATGAATATTCTTCTTTTCATAGTGTTGGGTTTGGCCGTGTTCGCCCTGATGCTCGCCCTGCAGATGCGCTGGATGATTTCGGTAGCGTTGCGCCGCGCCCTGACGGAAAAATTTGGCGGACTCCCCTCAGACATCGAGTACCGCGAAGGCGTCGCTGATGCCGGCCGGCGCGTCTCGCACACGGAAATCGCAACTCATCTCAACCAAACCTATCCGAGCCAACTCGGGCACTTGCGCCTTGCGCGGCGCGTTTCGGTTTACACACTGCCTGTGATTATCGGCCTGCTCGTGATCCTCAGGTTTGGGCTGGAGGCTTTCTGATATGCGCGGTTATTTTGCGATCGGCTCTGAACGCATCTCGAAACCCATGAACCTTGGCGCGCTGATGCGTACAGCGAATGCCTTCGGGGCAAGCTTTGTGTTTTCCATCAATGCCGAACATCGTCTGCGGGCTGCCTATCAGGCCGACACGTCTAAAACAGCCGGACAAGTGCCCTACTATCAATGGGACAATGTTGACGAAATGCAGTTGCCCCGAGGGTGCCAGATGGTCGGCATCGAGCTGACGGATGATGCGGTAATGCTGCCCACCTTCCGGCATCCTCCGCAGGCGGCCTATATGCTGGGCCCCGAAAAAGGCGACTTGTCACCCGACATCCTCGCGCGCTGCGACCATGTCGTGAAAATCCCGACGAAATTCTGCATCAATGTCAGCCTTGCCGGCGCGCTCGTCATGTATGATCGCCATCTATCAATGGGCGGCTATGCTCCGCGCCCGATCATGCCTGGCGGCACTGGCGGGGATGGCCTCAGCGGAACATATGTTCCCGGTCGCGACCGCAAATAGTCAGCGCCCAAGCACACGCTGGATCACACCCATGATCCCCGTGAACTGTAGTCCCGCATCCCGCACTGCAAGGGCGAAACAAACTTCGCCCGGATCACCGACGGGTTGGTGCGTGTCGTCCGGCCCCTTGACCGCCAGGTCGCCGGGACCGTAACTGCCGGTCTCATCCGAAAATCCGCCTGCCACCACGAGCGTGAACTCCGTACCGCCATGCGAATGCCGGGGCACTTTGGCATTGGGCTGTATACGGTAAAGCTCGATCTCGAGTTCACTGCCGACATCAAGTTTCATCCGTCGGATGCCCGGCGCGTTCGCCTGCCACCCGGCAGCATCAAATGCCTCCAGCGCCGTGTCTCGCAAGGGCATGGGCAAACGCGCCAACTCGGCGTCTGCCGGTAAATCCGCAGCGGCCGCGCTATCCTCGCTTTCGAGCGCATCAATCAGCTCAAGTGCGCGAACCCCTGCTCCGGCTGACATCTGAACGGGCTCTGCTGTTTCCAGCATGAAGCCGGACACCGCTTCACTTGCGGCAAGCGCGCCACGCACATCACGCCGCAACATGCTCTGGGTCTCGAGTAGCAACGCAAATGCCGGATCAAGCTGACCCGCCGCATAGGCCGAATAGAGCTCGCTATAGGATGAAGTAGCTGGCTGCTGCATCATGTCATGTTCCATTCACTACGTGTCGGCATCTCCGCCCTCCGGTTCCAATTGGCCACGCAGGCGGCCGAAAGCCAGCCGGATTCGTGACTTCACCGTTCCCAGGGGCAAGTTGAATTTTGTGGCGATTTCGGAATGCGACAAGCCTTCATAAAAGGCAGCCTGCAGCAATTCGAGCTGTTCGGGGGGCAGCTTCACCAACTCGGCCCGAACTGTCTCCTCGATCTGAACCCGATCCAGCGCCGCATCCGGCTGCTCTATATCCGGTGGCCGAAGCATGGGTTCATCCGCATCGAGGTCGGGCCGACTGGCCCGGCGGAATTTGTCGATGCGCCGATTGCGTGCGACGCGGAAAATCCAGGTCGAGACCGACGCCTGCTTGCGGTCGTACATGCCCGCCTTGCGCCAGACAGTCACCATGACGTCTTGCGCCAGATCTTCGGCCTCCAGCGCGCTTGCGCCCAACCGCAACATGTAACTCTTCACCCGCGGGGCGTAGAAGTCGAATAATTCCGAAAAAGAGGCCCGACACTTGTCGGAGGCAATCAGGGCCATGCAGTCTGCATGACGCTGTCGCACATCCGGGGAAATCGTCGTTGTTACAGTGTCGTTCACACAAGAACTCTCAGTTTACATGTTCCAGACACTATCGTGGCGGCTCACATGGAACGCAACCGCCTGAACGAACAAGCTGGCGTGATCTGCAGAGGCAGCTGACATGCCGTAGTTTAGCCTTAACCCTGTTGTCTTTATGATGCTGGGAATGCTCCGCGCAAATGGGAATGTATAGAATATGCAAACACTGAGATTGAGCCGGAAAACTCTGACCGTGCTGACCCTTGTGGCTGCGCTTGCCGTGCCCATGGCCTCTGCCAGCCCTTCGGCGATCGGCCGATACAAGGATTGGTCGGTCTTTACCGACACGGCCAATGGAGAAACCATCTGCTACGCGGCCACACAGGCCACCGACAAGGCCCCACGCGCGGCCGATCATGGCGATGTGTGGTTCTATGTCACCAATTGGAAATCCGGTCGCGCGCGCAACCAACCGAGCTTGAAAGTCGGCTTTGACTTGCGGGAAGACCTGGCGCCGAAGGCCAGCGTGGGACGGTCGTCCTGGGCCATGTTTGGTGTCGGGCGTGAAGCGTTCGCAGATGATTCCGACGATTCCCGGATTGTTTCAGCCCTTCGCAAGGGGGCAGAACTCCGGATTGAGGCCGTCTCCCAGCGCAACACGCAAGTGGCCTATCATTTCTCGCTGAGCGGCTCGGCAGCGGCCATCGACAAGGCCTCGGCAATCTGCCGCTAAGACGCCAGATCCGGTAGATGGAAACGCTCAGGATGGCGACCTTTCGCATCGCGATAATGCGAAATGATCACGTCCATATCGGTCGCAATATCGCCGCCAGGCATGATCGGTCCCTCCAGCCGCATTTCCCTGGTTCCAAAATCAAGCACGGCGCTGAACAAGGGCACATTGGCGGATTGGGCGATATGCCAGAACCCAGTTTTCCAGACCGGATTGGCATTGCGCGTCCCTTCAGGCGCGATCGCGAGGTGGAGCGTATCCGCCGCGTCGAACGCCTCCTTCATCAGCGACACAACATCCTTGGACTTTGACCGCTCAACCGGCACGCAGCCCGCTCGCCTAAGCAAGCCCCCAAACGGCCCCCGCACGAGCGAAGCCTTGCCCATCCAACTGAGCTTTTGTCGGTACCAGCCCGCAATGGCGAGCATGACCAGCCCGTCATAATTGGAGGTGTGAGGCGCGGCGATGATCACGGATTTGGAGACATCCGGCCAGTCTGTGGCGACATGCCAGCCCGTCGCTTTCAGAAACATCCAAGAGAGCCCGCGAATGCCTTCGGAGAAGAGGCCCCGATAAGGCGCTGACTGACCGAAACGGCCTCGCGGATTATGGGTCGGAACGGAGTCCTGCATGTTCCGATCCTCTTCGCGCTCGGTGTTGTACGCTTGTATAGGTGCTGCCATCAGGAAAGTCGTGCAAATATCGACCGGCATCATGCCGCCGGACTCGCTACGACGTGTGGCGACTGCTATCAATACCGCACCGGCAATCTGGGGCTGGAATCGGAGTGCATCATGAATATCGGCTTTGTCCTTTTCCCGAATGTGACTCAACTCGATTTCACCGGCCCTCTCCAGATACTCCACCGTATGCCCGGCGGGGAAACCCATATTCTCGCAAAATCCCCTGATCCTGTGCCGAGCGATTGCGGCCTTGGCCTCCAGCCGACCGGCACATTCGCAGATGCGCCTGATCTCGACATGATCCTCGTGCCGGGCGGATTTGGCGTGGTCGATGCGCTCGCTGACGGGGAAACGATGGATTTCGTTCGCAAGGCCGGCGCGGCAGCAACCCATGTGACGTCCGTCTGCACGGGCGCTTTCATACTCGGTGCAGCAGGCCTGCTAAACGGCAAAAAGGCGACCACCCATTGGGCCTATCACCATCTGTTGCCGCTGGTCGGCGCTGTGCCCACCGAAGCGCGCTGCGTTCGGGACGGCACCACCTATACCGGTGGGGGCGTTACCGCCGGCATCGATTTCGCGCTTCAGATTGTCATGGAAATTTCGGGCCAGAACGTGGCCGAAGGAATTCAGCTGGCAGTGGAATATGATCCTGCACCGCCTGCCAATTCGGGCCATCCTTCCACGGCAAACGCTCAATTGCTCGCCGCCATGGAAAAACGGTATGCAGACCCCATCGAAGCGATGAGGTCTGCAATTTCAGCTTAGTAGCTTTCCTGCGTGATCGGCGTCAGGATGATTTCTACGCGGCGGTTGGCGGCGCGGCCCTCAGCAGTCGCATTGTCCGCGATTGGCTGGGTCTCACCCATACCAACAGCCGCAAGGCGAACAGGCGTGACACCCTGGTTCACGAGGTAGGAACGGACCGATTCTGCACGGCGACGGGACAGGTCCATATTGTAGTCGTCCGGGCCGTCAGAGCTGGCATGACCAATGATATCCACGGCGGTCGATGGATAGTCGACCAGCGTCAGGCTGACATCGTTCAGCGCGCTATAGAAGTTCGGCTGGATCGTGGCACTGTTCACGGAGAAAGTGATGTTGGACGGCATGGTCAACGCGATCTGATCGCCCTGGCGCTCAACACCAATGCCCGTGCCAGCGGTTTGCTCGCGCAGGCGGCGCTCCTGTTTGTCCATATAGTCACCGGCTGCGGCGCCAGCAATTGCGCCCACGGCTGCGCCAATTGCAGCGTTGCGGCCATCGTCGCCACCTGCAAGCGTACCTGCACCAGCGCCAAGAATGGCCCCGACGCCAGCGCCGGTCAGAACCCGTTGGCTCGGCCCGGTTTCACAGGCTGGAAGGGCAATCAGGGGAAGCGCAAGCAGCGCATAGGAAAGGCGTTTCATGTCATCAGCTCCTTTGGAAAGGACAGCCCGGAATTGGGCACGCTTATTAACGCGTGGGTCAGTCTTTCCGTTCCATCGATGACAAAACAATGGCTATCCTCATTAACTCCCCGTAATGTGAGGCCTGCAGCCAGCAATTCCTTCAACCGCTTCAGCGTGTTATAGGCGCCGCATCATGAAAATCGAACTTGACCTCACCCGGCGCGGCGACGCTGCATTCCCTGCCCCCCGCTCATTGGCGGGCCTGTCCCTTCCTGCTCTGAAAACAGAGATGGAAGCGCTTGGTCTGGAGCCGAAGAAAGCTGGCATGCGCGCAAAACAGTTGCGCCGCTGGATGCACCATTTCGGTGTTCAGGAATTTGACGGCATGACCGATGTCGCCAAGGACCTGCGCGCGGAGCTGGGCGAGAAATTCATCCTCACCCGGCCCGAGATTGCAGATCACCAGGTCTCTCGCGATGGCACGCAGAAATGGCTGGCCCGCTTCGGCCCCGGCATCGAAGGCGAGAGCGTCTATATTCCCGATGTCGGCAAGGCGGGTGCACTCTGCGTGTCCAGCCAGGTCGGCTGCACTCTGAACTGCACCTTCTGCCATACCGGCACACAAAAGCTCGTCCGCAACTTGACCGCACAGGAAATCGTCTCGCAGGTATTGATCGCGCGGGACGCGCTGGATGGCTGGCCGAGTGACGAAGAAGACCGACGCCTGACGAATATTGTTTTCATGGGCATGGGCGAACCGCTCTACAATCTGGACAATGTCGCCGAAGCGATCGACACGATCAGTGACGGCGATGGCATAGCAATTGGCCGGCGCCGCATCACCGTTTCCACGGCGGGTGTCGCGCCGAAGATCGTCGAGCTTGGCGAACGCACAAATGCCATGCTCGCCATCTCACTGCACGCGACGAATGATGATCTGCGTAATGAGATTGTTCCCATCAATCGCAAGTACAATCTGAAGGAACTGTTCGAGGCGATCCGCGCCTATCCCGGCCTGGGCAATTCCCGCCGGGTGACGTTTGAATATGTCATGCTGAAGGGCGTCAATGACAGCCTTGCTGAAGCGCGCGACCTCGTCCGCCTTCTGAGAGGCGTGCCGGCAAAGATCAACCTCATACCGTTCAACCCCTGGCCGGGCAGCCCTTATGAATGCTCCGACTGGGACACAATCGAGGAATTCGCCGAAGTGCTGAACCAGGCGGGCTATGCGTCCCCGATCCGCACACCGCGCGGACGCGACATTCTCGCCGCCTGCGGACAATTGCGCTCCGAGAGCGTCAAGAAGTCCGCCGCTGAAAAGCGCCGCGAAGCGCTGGAAGCCGCTGCTGAATAGAAAAGGAGAGGCATCGCCTCCCCTTCTCCGCCGTGAACCCGGTCAAACCGGCTAGGCGCCTTTCAGCCCGGCGATCCGCTCTTGGGCATCCGTCAGGATATCCGCGATCGCCTTGCGCGTCTCGCCATTATTCGACGCCGACCGGGCCGCATCTCGCACGGCGTGGCGTAGTCGATGCATGGCCCCGCGCACATCCTGCGGATCTTCGGGTCGATCGCTCTCCTGAAGGTCGGCGAGACGGGCCTCGATCGCCTCGATTGTCGCGGCTGAATCTTCGCGCTCTTTGCTGCCATCCTTCGTCAGGCGAAACGTCCGGCGCTGACCATCCATTTCCGCCTCGACCAGGCCGAGGTCCAGGAGGGCCTCCAGCGCAGGATAGATCACGCCGGGACTGGGGACATATGCCCCGCCCGTCCGGCTCTCGATCTCACGGATCAAGTCATAGCCGTGGCGGGCTTCCTCCGAGACAAGCTCCAGGATCAACAGGCGTAGATCGCCATGATTCAGGGGCCGACGGCGTCCGCCGCGATGACCATCCGCTCTACCATGTCTCATACCGCGTCGACCTCCATGCATGGGTCCATTTTCTCGTGTGCCGCAACCTGCGCCACGACGATGTTTCATGTTTCTATTTCGATACGTCATTTGAAGTCCTTTCGATATATCTAAACCTCAGATAATTTCGATATATCTAAATTTCAAGGTTCGATATATCGAAAATATACCGATCCCCAGTCTCGTGGAATTTGTGCATGGCGCTTGATCCAGCCAGCCGCTAATTTGTCGGCATGCGTCTCTGGTTTGCCATTCTTGTCTGCACGGTTCTGATGCAAGCTTGCGCTCAGGCGGAAACGCCGTCGCCCTGCGCCCCGGTAAAGCATCTCGGCCAACCTTATACGGTGTGCTCCTTTGAGACGCCCACATCGGTAAACCTCTGGCTCACTCACCCCGATGGTGCGCCCTTCGGTCAGTTCGACCGGCTGGCCGCCCATCTCGCCGATCACGGCCAGACGCTTGAGTTTGCCATGAACGCCGGCATGTATCATCAGGACCGTCGCCCGGTCGGGCTTTATGTCGAACAGGGCGAGAAAGTCGCCTCGCTCGTGACGCGTGAGGGGCCGGGCAATTTCGGCCTGCTTCCCAACGGGGTATTCTGGGTGGATCAAGACGGCACCCCCCATGTCACAGAAAGCCTCGCCTTTGAGGCCGAGGCACCGGACGCGCGCTTTGCGACACAGTCCGGCCCCATGCTGGTGATCGACGGCGCATTGCATCCGAGATTCAACGCGGACGGCCCCAGCCGGAAACGTCGCAATGGCGTGGGCGTCACCGCTGATGGCGCAACGCTCTATTTCGCCATCAGTGATGTGCCCGTGAACTTCCACAGTTTTGCCAGCTTGTTTCGCGACAAGCTGAACACGCCCAACGCCCTCTTTCTGGATGGATATGTCTCAAAGCTCTACGCGCCCGAGATCGGCCGCAACGAGACCGGTCTCGATATGGGCCCGATTGTCGGCGTGGTCCGCCCCTCCGATACGGACTGACCAACCCCGCCCGGCATGATATGCTGATCAGCGTATCCAGAGGAGCCCGTCATGCTCGCCCATACAATCCTGCTCGTCTTCGGCCTCTACTTCATGGCGTGTGGTGCCGGCCTGTTGGCCAGCCCTGACCGCATGGCCCGTCTGATCGACGAATTGGAAGACAGCCCGGCGATCGGCTTTCTGTGCGGCGCGGTCATGATCTTTGCGGCGGGGGGAACCTTGTCAGTCCAGAACAGTTTCTCCACCGCAACCGATGGCATCGCAACCCTGATCATCGCAGGGGCGCTCGTCGAAGGTCTCCTCCTGGTGGCATGGCCCAAACCACTCTGGGCATTGGCACACTGGATGATGCCGGATGATGATCATTTGCGCGGATTTGGCATTGTTGCGCTCGCGCTTGGCCTGGTTGTGTTTGCCATCGGTGCGTTCTAGCCCTTTGAGGCACCACACTTAGAGGAGACCCCCATGTCGGCTGGCCCGGTTACGCTGTACGGATTGAAGAATTGCGATTCCTGCAAGAAAGCCCTGAAAGAACTTGATGCCTCGGACCGGGAGAGCGCTTTTGTCGACATTCGCGAAGACGCCGACCTTGACCGGCTCCTGCCAGCCTGGCTGAAGGCCGTCGGCGCGGAAAAACTCGTCAATCGCCGTTCGACCACATGGCGCACCTTGTCAGAGGCTGAGAAGTCAGGCGCGCTGGGCCAAGGCGCCGCAGCCCTGCTGAAGGCGAATCCCACGCTGATCAAACGTCCGGTCATCGATACCGGTGCGGAAATCCTCGTAGGCTGGGACAGCGGCACGCAGCAGGCGCTCGCGCGGTGACACTGGAAGATTACAATTCCTATTGTGCAGGCCTCGGCCAGACAACGCATGTGGTCCAATGGGGTGGCTCCCATGTCTGGAAGATTGGCGGCAAGGTCTTCGCCATGGGCACACCGGACGGCGACCAGCTCGCCGCCTGTACGTTCAAGGTCCGCCCGATCAGCTTTCATATCCTGAAAGACCAGCCCGGCTGCCAGGGCGCGCCTTACCTTGCTTCACGTGGCATGAAATGGATCCAGCGTTTCTCGGACGAAACCCTGTCGGATGACGACCTCAAGGACTATGTCGCCGAATCCTTTCGCCTGATCGCCAATGCCCTCAGCAAGAAAAAGCAACGCGAACTCGGTCTGCTCGACTAGCGCGCATCCTGCCTGCATGTCGCATTGACCTCACTCGCCGCTATCGGCATGCGCGCAGGACAGGAGTTGCCCATGTCCACACCGCTCACCATCCTCGTGCCTGCCATGTTCAACGGCCCCCCGGGCTCGGCCAATGGAGGCATCTCGGCAGGTCTCGCCGCAAGCCAGATTGATGGTCCGGCAGAAGTTTCCCTGCGCGCGCCACCCCCACTCGACATCGCGATGGAGGTTGTCCCAACAAATGACGGATACGAAGTCCGGCATGGAGACCAGTTGGTCATGACCGCGCAACCTGCCGCACCGCTTGCCCCTCCCCCCGCTGCGCCAAGCTTCGAGACAGCACAGACAGGCCCGGACAGTTTCCCCCCTGTCGAGACCCACGCGTTTCCCCGCTGCTATGTCTGCGGACCAGAGCGCACCGACGATGGCCTCTGCCTCTTCACCGGCAAGCCGAATGGCTATGACGGGGTGACAGATGTCTGGACGCCGGATGAAAGCCTTGCCGGCGAAGACGGCCTGGTGCGCCCGGAAATACTATGGGCCGCGCTCGACTGTCCGGGCGCATTTGCGATTGGCTTTCAGGACAATCCGATGGTGCTGGCCCGCATCACCGCGCAGGTGCATGCACGCCCCGCCCCCGGCGACGATCTCATTGTGGCTGGCTGGTCTCTCTATGATGACGGCCGCAAGCATGGCGCTGCCACCGCACTGTTTACGCGCGACGGCCAGCTGCTGGCTCAGTCGGAGCAATTGTGGATCGAACTGAAGCGGCCTGCAGCCTGACCAATCAGCGCCGACGGCGCGGGTTCAGGTAGAGATTGCGCTCCTGCGTGTCGAGTTGACGCACGGCCCGCCCGAGATGCAGCTGCTCAACCTCTTTCGCGACATGCCGACGGGCGGCGCCGTTGAATTTCAGCAGGGCACAGAACATCTGCAACACGGCCTCCAGCTTGGCATAGCTTTCCGCCGCATCCACTTTAACGATCCATGATCCGCCCAGATTGATGATCCGGTGATCCAGCTTGCCGATCTTGCGACCCCGATCATCATACAGACTATAGTCTGCACCGATGCCTATGACGTTGCGGCGCAGGCGATAGAAGCGCGGGCCTTGCGTCGTGTCGATAAAGAAGGAGAACTTCTCCGGGAAAAGCGGCCACTTCTGCGCCGACCGTTCCAACTGGATAATCTGGTCATGGCGGCTGATATTGACTGAATAGGACGGCACCGGTGTGCCCTTCGCCCCAATGCTCAGTTGCAATGACCGGCCCATCAACAATTCTGCCGTCCCGCGCCAGTGCATGCCTTCGGAAAACAATTTCAGCACCAGCCGGCGCTTCATGCCTTCCCCGGTTTTCCACATTTCCTTGCGATAGGCGAGAATGCCCGTCCGCTCGCGACCATCCTTGATCTGGCCAAAGATCTCCATGTCCTTGGTGAACTGGTCAGACGCGGCCTCATGCTGGGTCTGTTTCATGATCCCGATTTCGGTCGGGTTCAGATCGGTCGCCCAGAGGTCCACCTTGAAGGTCTTGTATTTCGGTTTTGCCTTGGTCTCTTCGGCGCCGCCGAATGTTGCAGTAAAGGCCATGAAGCACATCTCCGGGGTCGGGGTTTGCGCAATCATCGCGATTCGACGTCGCCATAAGGTTAACAAAGCGGCCAGCAGCGTTAATCAAAGAACAGTTTTTGCAGTTGGGCCTTACTCAGCTTTGGCCAACGCTTGATCAAGCGCAATCACGAAGCGGTCGAAGGCCTCGATATGGGGCGAGTGCCCGAGGCCCTCGAGCTCGATCAGATCCGCCTGCGGAATCAGGGCAACCGTGCGTTTCCCCAACTGATCATACCGCCCGAGTTCGTAAGACGCATCTTCGCGCATCCAACCCCGGCCCGGCCCGGTGCGGTCCCGTGTGCCCAGGATCAGGCTCGTTGGCACATCAAGATTGGGGAAATCGGTTACGACGGGCTGGGTGAAGATCATGTCATAGGTCAGCGCATTCACCCACGCTACAGCCTTCGAGTCCGGGCCCTGAGCCTGTCCAATCAGGTGATGTGTCAGCGCCTCATAATTCGCATTCCACGCCCCGTCATAGTAGTTTTTCTTTTGATAGGCTGCGATGCTTTCGGCTGTCTTGGACAATTCCTGCGCGTAGAAGAATTCTGTGTCCTTGTACTGAGCATATTCGAGGTAGTTCTCCAGCCCTATCGGGTTCAGCAGGATCAAACGGTCTACGGTATCTGGATACATGAGCGCGAATCGGCTCGCCAGCATACCGCCCATCGAGTGTCCCATAACAATCGATGTCTCTATCCCGAGCGAGTCCATGAGGGCATGTGTGTGCGAGGCCAATGCCGCGAAAGAATACTGATAGGACTCTGGCCGGGACGACTTTCCGAACCCGATTTGATCAGGAATCAGGACGCCAAACCCTAGACCCTGCAAATGGTCGGACGTGGTCTTCCAGTAATCCGCATTGAAATTCTTGCCATGCATCAGGGTGACAACCGGCATGCCGGGCTCTCCAGGACGATAGATATACGCCATTTCCAGCGCCTGCCCCTGACTGTGCAGGCTGAACATGCGCACATCGTCGAACGCATAATCGTAATCGGTAAGCCGCTTGTCATAGGACAGGCCGGTCAGGTCCGGCGCCGATTCGGCCATCACGGGATCAGCCTGCGCGCATGCGGAGAGCGGCATTAGGGCCAGCGCAAGAGCCGCCGCCCCCGATAACAGGATTTCCGGAAATTTGATCATGCCCGCCTGCTTACAGGCTTTTCCCGATTGCTCCAATTGCGGCTGAATATCTCAAGCGGATGAGCCTCAGCCTGCCTGTAGCAATTCCTCCAGCCGTATCAGGGCGCTGCCCCAACCCGCCTGCGCCTCTTCCAGAAGGGCCGATCCGTCCAGCGCCACGGTCTGCAACGTCATGACCAGGCGCGTCCCTTCCCCGTCCGGCAGGAACTCCGCCGAGACAAGGCAGGCCCCTTCGGTTGCCTCCATGGAGGCGATGATCTCGGTATAGACGATGCGCTTGTCCGGCACGATGTCATGATAGCGCCCGCGCACAATGGCGATGGCCTCGCCACCGGCCAGGCAGGTTGTCACATCCTCTCCGCCCACGGAAAAGTCGGCCGCATCGATGCGCATATCGATCTCGGCAGAGGGCGAGTTCCAGGCCTTGCGCTGCTCCGGATCGGCCCAGGCCGCAAAGACGCGGGTCAGCGAGGCCGAAAGCCGCTTCTCCATTGTGGCGGTGCCGTGCTGTACGGTCTGATGGGTCATGTCAGGTGTCCTTCTTGGGGTCAGTCGCGTTCAGGAAAGTATCCAGCCGGTCGAGGCGCGCCGCCCAGGCCTGCTGATATTGCGTGATCCAGGATTTCAACTCTGCCAGCCGCGCCGCTTCCAGTCGGCAGTGCCGGACCCGGCCTTCCTTGCGGCTGGATACGAGCCCGGCTTTTTCCAGCACGCGGACATGCTGCAGGAAGCTCGGCAGGGCCATATCATAGGGCTCGGCCAATTCGGCAATGCTCGCTTCGCCGAGGCTGAGCTGAGCAATCACGCCGCGCCGGGTCGCATCGCCGAGGGCGTGGAAGGCACGGTCGAGGGTGGCGGAATCGGAAGCAGAATAGTTAGCCATACGCCTATCTATTGCGATGGAGCGGAGCCTTGTCAAGACACTTAGGCAAACACCTATCTTTTCTCGCCAGCTGCCCCCTTTCCTTCCTTCCGCAACGCGCCTATTCTCCCGGCCATCCGAGGGGCGCGTCTGGTAAGCGCTGAGATGGAGCTGAAGTCAGCGAGGAAAAGTGGGAACCGTTTTCCGCCCGCGCTGACCGTTCAAAAGAACACCGCTCCAGCACCCTTTGAACCTGATCCGGTTTGCGCCGGCGTAGGGACGGAATGGCATAGTGGGCCCGCGCGGCCCGGATTCCCTCTCTATTCCAATGGTGCAGGCCTCAATGCTTGCGAGGATGCGCCATGAACAAGCCCACGGACCAAAGCCAGTTCGAGACCCCCAAAGTCACCACCGGCGCCCTGCCCGCCAGCCGCAAGGTCTATTCTCACCCCGCTGACGCGCCGGACATTGCCGTGCCGCATCGCGAGATTGACCTTCACCCCTCCGCGAACGAGCCTGCCGTGCCGGTCTATGACACGTCCGGCCCCTATACCGATCCGTCCGTCACCATCGACGTGGAAAAAGGCCTCGCCCGCGACCGGCGCGCCTGGGTGCTGGAGCGCGGCGGCGTCGAGGAATATGACGGCCGCCATGTGAAGCCCGAAGACAATGGCGGCGCACAAGGCAAATACCTTGCCCGCGAATTCCCGGTCACGCACAAGCCGCTGCGCGGCCTGCCGGGCCACAAGGTCACGCAATACGAATTCGCCAAGGCCGGCATCATCACGAAAGAGATGATCTATGTCGCCACCCGCGAGAATATCGGCCGCGCCAAGGCCGTCGACGGCGCTGCGGAACAGATCGCGCAGGGCGAGAGCTTCGGCGCGCACATCCCGGAATTCATCACGCCGGAATTCGTCCGCCAGGAAATTGCCGCCGGCCGCGCCATCATCCCGTCCAACATCAACCATGCCGAGCTGGAGCCACAGATCATCGGCCGCAACTTCCTTGTGAAGATCAATGCCAATATCGGCAATTCAGCGGTCACGTCTTCCGTGGAAGAAGAAGTCGACAAGATGGTCTGGGCGATCCGCTGGGGCGCCGACAATGTCATGGACCTGTCCACCGGCCGCAACATCCACAACACGCGCGAATGGATCATCCGCAACAGCCCGGTTCCGATCGGCACGGTGCCGATCTACCAGGCGCTGGAAAAGGTCGATGGCGTCGCCGAGGATCTCACCTGGGAAGTCTATCGCGACACGCTGATCGAACAGTGCGAACAGGGCGTCGACTATTTCACCATCCATGCTGGCGTCCGCCTCGCCTACATCCACCTCACCGCGGATCGCGTCACCGGCATCGTATCGCGCGGTGGCTCGATCATGGCGAAATGGATGCTCGCCCACCACACCGAAAGCTTCCTCTACACGCATTTCGAGGAAATCTGCGACATCATGCGCGCCTATGATGTCAGCTTCTCCCTCGGCGACGGCCTGCGCCCCGGCGCGATTGCCGACGCCAATGATGCGGCCCAGTTCGCAGAGCTCGAAACCCTCGGGGAACTGACGAAAGTGGCCTGGGACAAGGGCTGCCAGGTCATGATCGAAGGGCCGGGCCATGTGCCCATGCACAAGATCAAGGTGAACATGGAGAAACAGCTGCGCGAATGCGGCGAGGCCCCCTTCTATACGCTGGGGCCGCTCACCACCGACATCGCGCCCGGTTATGACCATATCACGTCCGGCATCGGCGCAGCCATGATCGGCTGGTATGGCACGGCCATGCTCTGCTATGTGACGCCCAAGGAGCATCTCGGCCTTCCGGACCGGGACGATGTGAAAGTCGGCGTCGTCACCTACAAGCTCGCCGCCCATGCGGCCGACCTCGCCAAGGGCCACCCCGCCGCGCAGGTGCGCGATGATGCAGTCTCCCGCGCGCGCTTCGATTTCCGCTGGGAAGACCAGTTCAACCTCGCGCTCGACCCCGAAACCGCCCGCGACTTCCACGACCAGACCCTGCCCAAAGAGGCCCACAAGGTCGCCCATTTCTGCTCCATGTGCGGCCCCAAATTCTGCAGCATGAAAATCACCGCCGAAGTGCGAGAGTATGCGGCAGGCATGAGCGAGAATGAACGGACCGACTTGGAGAAGCAGGCGGCGGAAGCGCGGAAGGGAATGGAAGAGAAAAGTGCGGAGTACGAAGCTCTGGGCCGGAAGCTCTATATCGAGCAACACCAATAGCCATCCAAAGAATTTGGGGGCTGACAGCGCCTCGTCAGCCCCTTAGTTTCTACCGGAGATTCCAACGGTGGGGGATACGAAGTGATTGCAGTCGACATTGTAAAGTTTAAGAAACAGCATCGGCCTAACTCTTGGGACCTGCTTTTTCAGAACACAGGCTCTAAACCGATCTACGGTGCATCGGTTGATGCGAAAGTCCTGTTCATGGACGGAACAACATCGTCAGAAATGATCGCTGTCGATGATATAGATCCCGGTGAGAAAACGCACAGTTCGTTGACGCTGTTGAGGCGCGTAGCCTCGATCAAACTTTATCGCCTCACAATGGTCGCGCACGACTATAGCGACATGAAGGAGGTGCCACTTGATCTCACCTACAGGAAGAAAATGTTGGGCTGGGAGAAAATTGGCTAGCAATAACATCCACCAGCATGTCAGAGAACAACCGTCTCGAAATCAAAGAACGGGCCACAGAGGCGAACAGCCGCGAATATGAGGCAATGGGCTGGAAATTGCACGTAAACAGAGGGGGAAACTTAGGATGACGACTAAACGGCCTTTGAAACCTGAACAGAAGATTCTGGAAGCAATACTAGCGGAGAATCGCAACCGATTTCCAGAAGATTTAGATCCGGGCGCGTACTTTGAAATGTTCGTGGCAGAACAGATCATGAAGGACAGCGGATTGGACTTTGACGAATTGGAGGCCGGGATAACAGATGGAGAGCATGACGGAGGATTCGACAGTATATATCTCTCGCTCGACAACAAAAATGTAGGCGAAGATAGCACATTTGATTCATCCTCGAAGTCGCCGACTTTGGAAATCGATTTGATTCAATCCAAAACTGCCAAGGGCTTTAAGGAGGCCTGCATAGACAACTTCATCGCCAACTTTCCCGAGTTGTTTGACATCGGAAATGGACCGTCTACGGATTTTGAACGTTACTCGACGGACGTGCTTGCGAAAGCCGAGATCTTTCATGAAGTGTTCGAAAAAAATCTTACGAAACATATTCAAGTGGAATTCCGATTTTGGTACGTTAGCAAAGGAACGGAAGTTCAAAACAACACGCAGAAGAAGGTTCCTGCCCTACAGAAAGTCGTGACTGATCTGTATGATAATGCGGGATTCGAATTTCACTTTGTAACCGCTGCCGATCTAAACTCATTGTTCCACAAAGTTCCGTCTCAAGTCCGAGTTTTAAAGTTTTCGAAGCACCTAGCGACCGATGGCAGCTATGTCTGTCTCGCCAAGATTCGAGATATGTACCAATTCATTTCGTCGTCTGATGAACTAACTCGGGAAATCTTCGAATCAAACGTAAGAGACCATCAAGGTAATACCGCCGTAAACAAAGCAATCCGAGAGACGTTGAGAGGTGTTCACACTCCTGATTTTTGGCACCTGAACAATGGCGTGACGATACTTACTCCCAAGGCCACACAGGAAAGCGACAAGATAAAAATTACGGATCCGCAAATCGTCAACGGACTTCAAACATCGACGGAACTTTTCAATCATTTTTCGGGAATGTCCGATGAGGAAATGTCCAACGATGATCGGGATGTCTTGGTAAGGATTATCGACGAGGATGAAGATGACGCGCGAGACAGGATTATTCGCGCGACGAATAGTCAAAACTCTTTGCCCGCCGCGTCTTTACGAAGTTCCGATCTTATTCACCGAGACATCGAAGACTACTTTTCATCCCGCAAATGGTACTATGATCGGAAGAAGAATAAGTGGAAAAATGAAGGCAAGCCGAGCAAGAATATTGTCAGCATAGTCTACTTGGCTCAGGCTGTGATGTCAGCACTTCTTGGGAAGCCCAACGACGCCCGTGCAAGGCCCTCGAATCTGATAAATAGCGATGATACCTATAACGACATTTTTTCGTCGGCTCTTCCGCCCGAAATCTATTTTAATTGTGCCGTGCTCTCTAAGAAGGTTGAAAACATTCTTAGACTCAAAGTGACCGGGGAGAATTCGCGGCGCACGATCAATAATGTGCGATTCTACGTACTTCATCACTACGTCGAATCCCAAAGGGGCACGAAAAGCCGAAAAAAGTTTCTCACAGACCTCGATGTCGCGAAGGTGACGGACGGTGCGCTGATAAAATCCATGGAGTTGGTTCTTCAACTTTACGAAGACCTTGGAGGAAACGATCAAATCGCAAAGGGTCGAAAGCTATTGGAGGCCATCGCGAAGCCGAAATGACTTTAGCAATGTGATGCAGAGCATTGCCCCCCCACCCCCGCCGCTATGCCCTCGCTCATGACAGACAGCCCTTCACCGAACTCCGCCCGCCTCGACGAGCTTGAAATGCGTGTGGTCCATCAGGACCAGACGATTGAGGATTTGAACGCGACCATCACGGCGCAATGGAAGCTGATCGAGCGGCTGGAGCGACAGGTCGCGCGCCTCGCCGAGCGCGTCGCCGACAGCGAGCGGTCACCCGGCGACGCTGCCCCCGTAGACCGGCCGCCGCCTCATTATTAGAGGCGCATTCCTAGCGACGCATCGGCCCTGGCGATTGCGAGTCTACTGGATACATTCCGCGCTCTCCTCATGCGTCACCCCCGGCCGCGATAGCGGTCTGGGGGTCCAACTCTGAATGCCGCGGCGGGCGCGACCTGTGCCGTGAGGCGCGCAGGCGCTGCACAAAGCGCCGCGCGCTGCGGTGGCGAATTCAGGAGATGGGTCCCCGGATGACTTCGCCATCGGGCAGGACGACGCAGGCAAGATATCCGACAGGCTGCCCCACCATGCCACACTTCCCCACATGGACCCGGCCTATCGCCCCTTCTTTGCCCATGTCTGGGCCTTCTGCTGGCCGTGGCTGTGGTGGAACCTTGTGCGGCTCACGGCCTGGCGCAAACGCACCGGGCGGCGCGTCTTCGTCACGGTCGACAAATACGGCAATGTGGTCATCCGCTATATCGGCGATGCGCCGACGCCGGACAATGCCTACACCTATACCCCGCCGCGTGTGCCGCGCTGGCAGAGCCCATCGCTGGCAAGCGACCTGCCCTGCGGCCTCGATGTACCGTCCGCATTTGTCCGGACCAGTCTGTACATCTTATGGACACTTTATGGACCAGTTCGGGACCAGTTCGGCCATGCGCCGATCAGCCAGTTCCGCCCGGCCCGCGCCCCGCCCTGAGCCGGCTTTCTCCGTAATTCAGCCCAGACACCCGGACGGCCCCGCCGCTCCGGCCGCCCGTGCTGGAGCGTGTGCTGGCCGGAACCATTCGATTACAGCCCCGTTATGTTTGCAAGCGCGCTGAACTGCGCAACAAAGCACAAGAAGGAAGACCCAGAACATGAGTACAGGAAAAGTTATCGGAATCGCCGTCGCTGTTGTCGCCCTCGTTGGGGTAGTATGGCTCGGCTCCACACTGATCGATGTCGACCAGACAGAGCCCGGCAAGCTGCCGGATGTGGATGTCGCCATTGACGCCGAAGCTGGCAAGATCCCCGAATATGATGTCGATACGGGCGAAGTGAATGTCGGCACAGAAACCGAAACGGTGCTCGTGCCTGAAGTTGTGATGGTCGAAGAAGAAGTCGAAGTTCCAACCGTGGACGTTGAAGAACCGGAAGAAACTCCGGAACAATAATCGCCTCGGCGTGAATGCACTCCCCGCCCGGTTATCCGGGCGAGCAATGCTGATCCCATGGCAGACCGCGGAAGCGGTCTGCCATTTTTTTGTCGGCGTCTGTCACGCAAACTCTTCCCCGCAATGCTTGTCCCATCGCCGGATTGGGATTATCTGCCTAGGTCTCAGGGCAATGCAAAAAGCGCCCGAGACCGGGGAGGTCCGACCGAATGACAGATTTCAGCTCGCTGCGCGATCCAGCCAGGCCGGCCAGCCCAGATGCGCCCGCCGCCCTGACCGGTCACGAACTGGCAGAATTGTTAAGCCCGGTATCGTGCGAAGACTTTGTGGATCGCTATTTCGCGCGCGAGTCCTTGCACGTGAAAGGACATGCCGGGAAGTTTGACCATATTTTCAGTATGGAGAGACTGAGGCTCGCTCTCGCACGAGGGCAGCATATCGAAGATCCCCGCTTCAACCTGACAGCTTCATTCGCGGGCGGGGAAAAAACTGGCAGCCGCAAGCCCATGTTTTCAGCGCAACTGGGTGAGGCCAGCGATCTGCTGAAATCAGGCGCCACGATCTGTATTACCAATATTCACATGGCTGATCCCTTCCTGGCCCGCTGGGCCCAGGCGATCCGCGCGCGCCTCAGCTTTACCGGCACAGTCGGGGTCAATTGTTACGCCTCACCCGACGGCGCCGGATTGCCCATGCACTATGACCGGCGCGTGGCCACGACGCTTCAGATCGCGGGAAAGAAACGCTGGATATATTCCACCGAGGCCGCCAAACGCTGGCCCGATAACAATGCGACCTATTTCGACGGCCGCGCCGAGCCCGCCGACATTGATGTCGGGACCCTGCCGGACAATATGGCGTTTCAGGAAGTCGAGCTGAACCCCGGCGACCTTCTGTGCCTGCCAGCGGGGGCGTGGCATGCGGCGCGCGGCATCGGATATTCGCTCGCGCTAAACCTCTATTTCGCTCCCCGAAACCTGTTCGAGCAATTGGTCCCCCTGCTCCAGGAGTTCGCGGCCTCTCAGGACAGCTGGCGCGGAGGACCTCCCGTCACATTGGACGACGCTCACGGGGCTCTTCCGGACCCTGTGTCAGACTATATGCGCAGTCGCCTTGCCGAGTTTCAAACCCTGGTGGGCGAAACACTGGCTGAGCCGAAAGCGATGAGCGCTCCCTGGCTGACTTCACTGACGCAAGGGCCCTATACCGGATGGCAACCCGATCCAGTATTGCCCCTGCCAGCCGCGTCGGCAACGGATCGATTTCGGGTTGTGATGCCGCCGTTGCGCTTCGTCGTATCCGGCGGCCGGGTGAACCTGCCCTGCGACAATGGTCTGCTGGACTTCCCCTCAAACTTTGCGCCCATCCTTCGTCGCCTGTCTTCTGAACCGGCGGGGTTTTCCATCCCTGACATCATCACCGCCGCACATGGCACCGATGTACCGCCCCAAGCGGAGATCATCGCCCACCTGCAGACATTGTTCCGAAACGGAATAATCGCGAAAAGCGATACACCGCAAATGGCACAGCCAACGTAAATTTCGTGTCGCAGGTAGATACCGGCGCAACCTTCTTCAATATCCGGCGTTCTACCGGCTCTCTTCCAAAGAAAGCCACAGGACATGTTCACCCAGCTCAATCCGCCTATCCCATTGACCGTCACGGACCGGGGCGATGGCTTCGCCATTGGCGTTATCGACTATGGCCAGGAGCACAACCTCATCTGGGTGACCGTAATCACCGCCACCGGCGAAATCTGGTGCGCGCCGAACCCCTCCGTACGCGGCGTCGTGAATTGGACAATGGGTCGCCCTCGTCCCACCACAGATAGCGCCCATTGAGAGATAAATTTTGCTCTTTGGCGCTGAACCAAAAACGAAGGCGCACGTTACCTGATCATTGCCTGCCGGAGGAAAGGATCCCCGCTCATGAAACGCCACTTACTCATTTCCGTTGCGGCCGCACTATTCTTGGCTGCCTGTTCCGGCGAGACTTCGGACACGCGCACACCACCGCAAGATCCCGTGCAGCCCTATGCGGATGATGTCGACATTACCCCTTCCCCGGATGCGGGCGAAGATGAAATCTATGCTGACACAATGGATCGCGACCAGTTGGTCACCTCCGGACCGAACGTGCTGGACACGATCGCCGCTGATCCGCGCCTGTCGACACTCTATGGTGCCATTGAAGCCGCAAGCCTTGACGAAACCCTCGCTACCGGTGGCCCATACACCATCTTCGCGCCGACCAATGACGCGTTCGATGCCCTGCCCACTGGCCAGTTGGAAGACTATCTGAAACCAGACAATGCCGACAAGCTCGTCCGCGTGCTGGAATACCATATCGTCGAAGGATCCGTGCGCGCCTCCAACGTGCCCCCCGCCGATGAAGGCGTGCCAACAGCAAGCCTGAACGGCCTCGACCTTTCGGTCCGCGACATGGGCGGCGGCAAACTGATGATTAACCAGGCCAGCATTCTCGAAACCGATGTTGAGGGCGGCAATGGGATTGTACACATCATCGACTCGGTACTGGTGCCACGGGAAACCGAATAGGGTCTCGCTGCAGTCGATGTGAACAAATAGAGAAAATGCAAGGTGTCATTAACCCATCCCGCTGATAGGATGGGCGGCATGACAGCCACGATTCGCATTCTCGGCATCGACCCCGGCCTCCGCCATACTGGCTGGGGTGTCATCGAGCAGACCGGCGCCCGGCTGGTTCATATTGCGCATGGCGTGATCTCGGTAGACACCAGTCTCGCCATGTCGGAACGGCTCGGCGGCATCTTCGAGGCGGTCGGAGAACTGGCCCGGCATTACGGACCACATGCCTCAGGCGTTGAAGAAACGCTGGTCAATGCCAATCCCCGCTCGGCGCTGAAACTCGGCCAGGCGCGCGGCGCGGCCATGGCGGCGCTCTCCATGGCCGGTATTCCTGTCGCCGAATTCGCCCCACGCAAGATCAAGCTGGCCATTGTCGGGACAGGCACAGCGGACAAGGACCAAGTGGCCTTCATGGTTAAACGCCTCCTGCCCCGCGCCGGAGACATGAAATCGGACTCGGCTGATGCGCTCGCCTGCGCAATCTGTACCGCGCACCATTTGCCGCTGGAATTGAAACGAGGCGCCGCATGATCATTGGCAGGCTGACCGGAACCGTTGCCGCGCTCGGCACGGACAACATCCTGATTGACGTCAATGGCGTCGGCTATGTTTGCATGGCCGGCACGCGGCTCTTGTCCAGGGTGCATGTCGGCGAGACCAGCGTCCTGCATGTCGAGACCAAGGTCAACGAAGCGGCGATCATACTCTACGCGTTCGGCTCTGACGAGGAACGCGCCTGGTTCGTTCGTCTTCAGGATGTGCATGGTGTGGCCGGCAAGGCCGCAATGGCCATCCTTGACGCAATCACACCGGCAGAACTGATGGACGCGATTGCGCTCGGCGATGCTTCGGTCCTGACACGCGCAAAAGGCGTTGGCAAGAAACTGGCCGAGGCAAGCCGCCGCCGATGGGCCGGTTTGGCAAGTTCGAAACCGCCCAGGTCGCTAGCCTTGCCAGTGCGCCCGTCGCCGCCCCGACCGGCGTGCGAAGCGAGGCAATCTCGGCGCTTGCAAACCTCGGCTATGCCCAATCGGATGCCGCCCGCGCCGTGGCCAGCGCTGCGAAAGATGCCGGCGATGACGATGTCAGTACTCTGATCAAGGCGGCGCTCAAGGAGTTGGCACGATGAGCCGCGAGGGCGAACTCTCTGATCCCAATGCCCAGGGCGGCGACGCGCTGGACCGCGCGCTGCGCCCGCAAGCGTTTGATGATTATGTCGGCCAGCGCAAGGCCAAATCCAATCTCAAAGTCTATGTCGAGGCAGCCCGCAAGCGCGAAGAGGCGCTGGACCATGTCCTGCTGTTCGGCCCGCCGGGGCTTGGCAAGACGACGCTGGCGCAAATTCTCGCCCGCGAAATGGGCGTCGGCTTCCGCGCGACCTCTGGCCCGGTCATTGCCAAGGCCGGTGACCTCGCGGCGATCCTGACCAATCTCGAACCCAATGACGTCCTCTTCATTGACGAGATTCACCGCCTGCCTCCGGTCGTGGAGGAAATCCTCTATCCGGCGATGGAGGATTACGCCCTCGATATCGTTATTGGCGAAGGGCCCTCGGCGCGGTCTGTGCGGCTGGATCTTTCCCCCTTTACCCTGGTCGGCGCGACGACCCGGGCCGGCCTGCTCGCCACGCCGCTGCGCGACCGGTTCGGCATACCGCTGCGCCTTGAATTCTATGAGCCGGAAGAGCTGGCCCGGATCGTCATGGCGGCGGCCCGCAAGCTGACTGCGCCGATCACGGAAGATGGCGCAATCGAGATCGCCAGCCGCGCGCGGGGCACGCCGCGCATCGCGCTGCGCCTGTTGCGCCGAGTGCGCGACTTTGCCGAGGCAGATGGCGGCACGATCACTCAGGATTCCGCCAGAAGCGCGCTGAAACGACTGGAAATCGACTCCGATGGCCTTGATGCGCTGGATCGGCGCTACCTCCATGCACTGGTAAAAACCTATGCCGGGGGGCCGGTCGGCGTGGAAACGCTGGCGGCGGCCCTGTCGGAGGCGCGGGACGCGGTGGAGGACGTGATCGAGCCTTACCTGATGCAGAAGGGCTATGTCGCGCGCACGCCGCGCGGCCGGGTCGCAGCGCCGCTGGCCTATGAACGCCTCGGCCTGCCGAATCCGGGCGGTCAGCAATCCGGCCTGTTCGGCGAGAAATAGCCCCCTGCCCGCAAGGATACGTAGTTTCCCCGATTCCGCGTGGCCGCGCGCCGTGTCCTGATAGTGCCAGACACATCTTATCAGGGAGCGACCCAATATGTCCCACACACCGCACGAACTCGCCGAGGAATTCCCGGACGCGACAGACCGCATTCATGCACTGAAGGAAGCGGACGGTCATTTCGCCCGGCTGGCCGACGAATATCACGCAGTGAACCGCCAGATTCACCGTATCGAGACAAATGTCGAGCCCGCCAGCGATGTCTTCCAGACGCAGCTGCGCAAGCACCGGATGGCCCTGAAAGACGAGATCAGCGCCATCCTGAACGCCCCGGCCTGAAAAGCCGTCAGGAGGACCGGGCATGGGTAATCTGAGTGTAGATGCATTGGCGATTGCCGCCTTGGTCGGGTTTGCCAGCCTGTTGCTGATCGGCGCGGGCCTGACAGCCTGGTTGTGGAAGCAATCGGGCAAGTCCGAAGGCGATTTGTAGGGCGCGCAGAGCGCCCTGCACAAATATCTGAAATAAGGGAAGACATTTCAACCCAGAGATGCTATACAAAATGCAATCGTTTGTATTTTGAGCATAACTGGGGGACACTCACATGGCTCATTCCCCCGACCGCCGTGCCGGAAATCTTCGAACTGGCATCCATTGATCCGGTTTTCGCGCATCTGGCAAAAGCGTTCGAGGAAATCACGCAGGTGCTGGCCGAGGCCGAGACCAGCATCGAGGATGTGACCCCGCAGGATCGCCGCGCGCTGGAGGCCCGGCGGGCCGAGCTGCGCGCGCAATTATACACCGCGCTTTGTAACGTCACCGGCGATGATCGCTGGTGTGACGAGGCCGCC
>NZ_AWFI01000018.1 GCF_000682775.1 Hyphomonas sp. L-53-1-40 | reverse complement strand
AGGTGGCAGCCTCGCCAAGGCGGGCATCGGGGCGGCGGCGGGCGGCACGCGCAGCGCGGTCGGCGCAGCAGCCTCCATGGCAGGCGGCGCACGCACGGCCTACCAGATGAACGCCGCCGCTTCCGGAAAGTCCGGCGCCGGCGCCACGATGGCGGGCATGAGCGGTGTCGCGGGCGCGGGCGTTCGCGCGGCGGCTTCGGGCGCGAAAGGTTTTGCCCGGCGGGCATTTGGAACCCCAAGTGAGCGTCATCAGGCAGGAGCACGCGCCGCCTTTGCGGCAACGGGCGGCACGGGCGCGCCCAATGCGGGTCCTGCCAATGGGCATAATTCTTCCCCGGACTGGGCACGGCGCATACGCCGCGACCAGTCGACCCGCGATGCCGGCATGATGGCGACGGCGACCGGCCGGGCGGCGGCACATCCATACAACTGAAGAATGACGAGGACTGACATGAAGCTCTGGAAGCGAAATTCCACCCGCTATGGCGAGACACCGGAACCGGTGACACCCTACCAGCGCGCGGCGCAGGCCTGGGATGACCGGATTGGCTCGGCGCGCGTACAGGCGGCCAACTGGCGTATTGCCGCGCTCGGCAGCCTTGGCCTCTCGTTCGTGCTTGCGGGCGGCCTCGTCTGGCGCTCCACCCAGTCCTTCGTCACGCCCTATGTGGTCGAGCTGACCGGCGAAGGTGCCGTGCGCGCTGTCGGCCCGGCCGACGGGCGCTATGAGCCGACCGATGCGCAGATCGCCTTCCACCTGGCAGAGTTCGTGAAGAACACACGGTCCATTTCCATCGATCCGGTTGTCGTCCGGCAGAACTGGCTGAAAGCCTATGCCTATGCAACCGACCGGGCCGCTGCGACCCTCAACGACTATGCCCGCGACAATGATCCATTTGCCGACCTCGGGCGACGTTCGGTGTCGGTCGACGTGACGAGCGTAGTGCGCGCTTCCGACGACAGTTTCACCGTACGCTGGCGCGAGACCGCTTACCGGAACGGGACCGAGACCGGCCAGTCCAACCATACCGGCGTGTTCTCGATCGTCATTGACCCGCCCCGCACCGAAGAGGCCCTCAGGGCCAATCCCCTCGGCCTCTACGTCCACGGCCTCAACTGGTCGAAAGACCATCAATAGGAGCTAAATCCCATGAAACGCCTTGCCCTGATCTTCCTCGCCTCGACGGCCCTTGCGGCGTGCGAGAGCTTTCCGGCCGCTGTCGGTCCCGACATCACCCTCGATGAACCAGACTATGTCGAAGACCTCTATCTCGCTCCTGATGCGGAAGAGACCGGCACAGCTGAAGCGGACATGGAGCCAACACCGGTTATCTACCGCACCTACACACCGACCATGATGCCGGGCCAGATGAAGCCCGCACCCAGCGAAACAGAATCTCCATCCCTCAAACCCTACCAGGCCATAGAGACGGCAAACGGCAAGGCGGCCATCGAACCCTCCCTCGACAATTACATGAACGCGATCCAGGTCTACCCCTACACGGTCGGCGCGCTCTACCAGGTCTATTGCGCGCCGGAACAGGTGACCGACATTGTCCTCCAGCCCGGGGAGGAACTGGTCTCGGTCTCTGCGGGCGACACGGTGCGCTGGGTCCTCGGGGATACGGTCTCCGGTGCCGGCACGGACGCGCAGGCACATATCCTGATCAAGCCGACACAGGCGGGCCTCAAGACAAACCTCATCATCACGACGAGCCTGCGGGCCTACCATCTTGAACTCAGGGCATTCGCAGAGACCTATATGGCGGCCGTCTCATGGCGCTATGCCGACCAGCAATTGGTGACGCGGGTCGCGCGGTCCGGCGCGGCACCCGCCTCTGCATCTCCTGCCGGGTTGCAACTGGAACGGTTGAAGTTTCGCTACGACCTCGACGGTGACTTTCCGCACTGGCGGCCGGATCGCGTGTTCGATGATGGCCGCAAGGTCTATATCCAGTTCCCCGCCCGGCTCGACCAGGGTGAGGCCCCGGCCCTGTTCGTCATTGGTCGGGACGGCAAGTCCCAACTCGTCAACTACCGTATGTCCGGCGACTATTATGTCGTCGACCGCCTGTTCGCCCGCGCCGAGCTGCGCCTCGGAGAAAAGCGCCAGGATGTCGTGAAGATTGCGCGCAATGATCTTGGCAGCGCGAAGCCATGACAGAGACTGCTTCCCCACCAGCACAGCCGCTCGAAATCCGCGGGCGCCCGAGGCCGGTGAAGCGGTTCTCCAAAAGGGCACTGATGATCCTGCTCGGAACCAGCAGCGCAATTGTGCTCGGCTCGCTCGCCTTTGCCCTGCAAGGCCCGAAGGGCGGCGCGGACGGTCCGGCGCGGGAACTCTACAAAACTGGGCATAATCCGACAGCGGATGGGCTCGCTGCGCTTCCGAAATCTTATGGCGAGATTGCGCCGGAAGACGACATCCTCGGGCCACCGCTTCCGGGAGACCTCGGCACGCCGATCCTGAAGGCCCAGCGTGATGGACGGATGGTATTGCCGGCGGAGGATGCGCCTGAAAGTGATCCCATGCGTGAGCAATTAGCCGCGCTGGAGGCCGAGCTGCGCGCGCGGGAAGCGGCGCTCTCCGATGCGGCCCGGGGGAGCGGGGTGTTTTTCCAGGTAGGGACGAGTGCCGGGTCGAGGAGTGCCCACGGGAATGTTGCATCTGCGGCGCCGGCTTCGGTGAGCTTTCCGGACTTGTCGGCATTTGCGCCATCTGACGGCAGCGCGTTCGGGTCATCCTTAAGTGAAGACCCGAACCGTCAGGTGCGCAAGCTTGATTTTCTGGGCACCGAGATAGATCCATCGATCTACAATCCGCACCGGCTCGAGACACCGGTCTCGCCCTACCAGTTGATGGCGGGAACATTAATTCCGGCTACCCTGCTCACGGGCGTGAACTCCGACCTGCCCGGCCAGGTCATCGCGCAGGTGACAAGCCCGGTCTATGACACCGTCACGGGCGAGATCGTCCTCGTGCCGCAGGGCGCGAGACTCATCGGCCGCTATGACAGCGTCATCGCGTTCGGCCAGTCGCGCGCCCTGCTCGTCTGGAGCCGGATCGTTATGCCGGACGGGTCATCCATCCGCATCGACAATCTCGCCGGCGTCGATGCGCGCGGCTACGCCGGGCTCGAGGACAAGGTCGACTATCATTCCTGGAAATTGCTCCAGGGCGTCGCGCTCTCGACCCTGCTCGGCGTCGGCTCCGAACTTGCGAGCGATGACGAGGGCGATATTGCCCGGGCGCTCCGCCGCTCGGCGCAGACCGGGGCCAATGAGGCCGGTCAGGAAATTGTGCGACGTAACCTCGACGTCCAGCCCTCGATCACGATTCGGCCAGGCTGGCGCCTCGGCGTGCTGGTCAACAAGGACATTGTTCTGAAACCCTATCAAGGAGGCAAGCAGCCATGAGTAAAGTCAGTTTGAAGATCGGGCCGCTTCCGGACCGGACACCGCTGGCGGCGGATCTCGAAGCGTATTCTCGAATCCATGCTGCAACCTACGGAGCTGAGGCATCGGTGGCTATGCTGGTTCCTCTGATGCTTGAAGCTTTCCTTTCGAGCGATCCTGGCTTTCGTAAGGCCATGAAGACTCAAACCTACCGGTGATGTCGAGCAATGGCCCGAACGCAGATACCTCCGCATCTAAAAACCTGTGAAATCAAGCGCCGTCTCAAAACGCTGATCGCTGCAGCGAAAGATACAGGATTTGACGTATGCGGCGTCCGGCTCATGCCTGACGGCGAAATTACCCTTCTGGACAAGGCCTCTCTCAGACTCGAAACTGATTCGGAGGCGAAATGGCTAGGGAGCTGACCATGTCCATCAAAGGTCTTCATGTAATTGCGAAGAAGCTCGCGACGGGCCAGACACGATACTACTATTACGCGTTTCGCGGCGGTCCAAAATTCTGGACGATTGAAGGATCCAGGTTGGATGGGCCTGGCAAGCGACTGCCTCCAGAATTCATCCAAGCCTATTCAGAGGTGATGGAGGATGAAAGAGCGCCAGTCGCAGATTCGCTCGCCATGGCGGTCATGCTTTATCGGAAGAAGTCTCCCGCATTCAGAAAGATGAAGCCAAAAGGGCAAACGGCAAGGATCAAATATCTCGACAAGTGGTTGGAAATGCCCCTGAAGGCGGGCCAGCAAGCCGCGAACGCACCCCTTTCGGTTTTCGATAGCAGACGCATTATCAAGTTTATCACCTCCCACCGCGATCGTGTTTGGGGTCACTCTCCGAGCGCTGCTGATGAGGCCGTCCTGGCTCTGTCGGCCTTCCTGACTTGGTGCAAAAAGGACGGGCGGCTGGACTGGAACCGAGCGCATGGCATCGAACCGCTTTATGAACGGCCGACGGAAGCGCGTATTTGGTCTCTGGAAGAGCAGGCAAAGTTTCTCAAGACCGCGTCGGCGCATTTGGCCTGGGCGTTCAAACTGGCTCTTCACACCGGACTTCGCCGTGAAGACCTTACCCGCTTGCCACTTTCGGCGATCACGAAGCAGCATCTGATCATTCCCACGGGCAAGAGTCGTGGTCGCAACACTGCACTTATCCCCATCACGCCTCCGCTTCGGTCGTTGCTTGATGAAATCGATGCGGCGCGCGCCAAACTCGCGACGGCCCCCCTCACGATTCTTTTCTCCAGTAAGGGCAAGCCTTGGACGGCAGAAGGGTTCGGCACGAGCTTTGATCGCCATCGCAGCCGTATGGGACTTGGCCCGGAAAACGATGGGCCAACCATCCACGACATGCGCAAGACATGCGCGACGAATATGATTATTCTTCAGCACCTCTACCCGACTCTGATATCAGATCAGGTTCTGACCGATTTGTTCGGCTGGACGCCGGGTACACTCGCGAAAATGAAGCGGATTTACGTGTCAGATGCAGCTGTCATTGAAGCGATGACGACTTCGATCTAGGAGCCAAGTCTCGTAAAGGATGCCGCCTGCATAGGTCAGAGATCGCTTGGTGTTGATTTACACCAATTTGGTGATTTTCTTTACACGTTAGCTGGACATGTAAAGAAAATTGCGTTTCTTTGACATATCATGTCGAAATCACCAGATTCCTCGTACAAATTGCCCGATCTTCCGCCACCCGTCGAGATAGAGACGGTACCGGTGCTGAAGGCACTTGCGCGCGCCAACAGGGCACTGGCGGAATTGAAGGGCGCAGCCAAAGCCATCCCCAATCAGGGTATCTTGATCGACACGCTGGCCTTGCAGGAGGCCAAGGCAAGTTCTGAAATTGAAAACATCGTCACCACTCAGGACGAACTGTTCCAGGCAGACTTGTTTCCCGAAGGGCCTGGCTCAGCCGCAGCAAAAGAGGTCGCACTCTATCGTGACGCCCTGAGGCTTGGATTTGACCAGCTACGCAAGACGCAGGGATTGATCACTAACCGCATCATCATCGACATGTTTCGTTTGTTGAAGGGGCGAGACGATGGCTTCCGAACGCAGGCCGGAACAGAGCTGAAGAACGATCGCACGGGCGAAACCGTCTATGTGCCACCACAGGGCCCGCGTGAGATTGAAACCCTTATGGCTGGGCTCGAAGTCTTCATCAATGATGATGACGCCTGCGATCTGGACCCGCTCATCAAAATGGCGATCATTCACCATCAATTTGAGAGCATCCACCCGTTCCCGGACGGCAATGGCCGCATCGGGCGTATCCTCAATGTACTTTATCTGACGCGCACGGGCCTGCTCGACATTCCCATTCTCTATCTCAGCCGTCACATCACAGGTACGAAAAACGACTATTATCGATTGCTGCAGGCCGTGCGAGATGACGGCGCTTGGGAAGATTGGGTACTCTACATTCTGGAAGCGGTGGCAGAGACATCTCAGACGACCCTACAGCTGATCGAAGGCTTGCGCGCCCAGATGGCGGACTACAAGAAACGGATGCGAGCAGAGCTCGGCAAGATCTACAGTCAGGACCTTTTGAACAACCTCTTCCGCCACCCTTACACGCGCATCGATTACGTGATGCACGATCTGCATGTCAGCCGACCGACCGCCACCAAGTATCTCGATCAACTTGCCGAAGCGGGTTTCGTAACCAAGCATCAGGCCGGCCGGAACAATTACTATATCAACGAACCGCTTCTCGCCCTGTTCATGCGGGTGTCCGACGGTGGTGGACGGCAAGACGCGAAGTAATCCAGCATCGGCTAAGCCGGGATCGCTTCGCTGATAAAGTCCTCACCGATCTGTTCGACTGGACACCCAAGACATGCATAAAAAATCAGGCGCACACACACGTTCGGCGCGACCGTTCTGGGCGAACGAGCGCCACGTTTTAAGGACGGAACAAGAACAGAACCTGTAAACTATGCTGTAAACTGTTCTCTGATGTTCTTTTTTCCACAGGCTAGTGCCTTGTTTTTATGGTGGGCGGTAACGGGCTCGAACCGCTGACCCTCTCGGTGTAAACGAGATGCTCTACCAACTGAGCTAACCGCCCCAATCCCGCTCAAATGCACGGGGTTGAGAGAAAAAGCAAGACGGCCGTTCAGTGTTTGAACGGCCGCCTGTCATAAGTCTCAATTCAGCCTAGTGAGGACGGGCCGGATCGGTCGCCTGATTACCCGGCTGACCGGACAATGAGGCCTGCAATGCGGCTTCATCTGCTTCTGACCACTCGATCGGCGACAAGGGCCGCGTCAGCGCGATGGCCAGCACTTCATTGATGTCCGAAACGGGCACAATCTTCAGGCCGGTCTTCACATTCTCCGGAATGTCTTCGAGATCCTTCTCGTTCTCTTCCGGGATCAGCACCGTCTTGATGCCGCCGCGCAGAGCTGCGAGCAGTTTCTCTTTCAGGCCACCAATCGGCAGGACGCGTCCCCGCAGGCTGATCTCGCCCGTCATGGCCACTTCCCGGTCCACCGGGTTGCCGGTCAGCAGCGAGACAATCGCCGTTGTCATGGCAACACCCGCGGACGGGCCATCCTTTGGCGTCGCGCCATCGGGCACGTGCACGTGGATGTCGGTCGTGTTGAACACAGTCGGCTTGATGCCGAGCATGACAGACCGGGACCGGACCAGCGAGCTGGCCGCCTGGATCGACTCTTTCATGACGTCGCGGAGGTTGCCCGTGACCTTCATGTTGCCGCGACCGGGCATCTTGACCGCCTCGATGGTGAGCAGGTCACCGCCGGTCTCGGTCCAGGCAAGGCCAGTCACCGCGCCGAGCTGATCGGTCTCGTCGGCGAGACCGTAGCGGAATTTCCGCACGCCTGCGAATTCGGGAAGGTTCTCCGACGTCACCGTCAGGGTTTCGCCCTCCTTGTCAGACAGGATGCGGACCGTCTTGCGGGCCAGCCGTGCAATTTCGCGCTTCAGGCTCCGCACACCGGCTTCGCGGGTGTAGTACCGAACAAGGTCGCGAATGGCCTCATCTGCCACAATCCACTCCCCTTCCTTCAGGCCGTGATCTTCACGGACCTGCGGGATGAGGTGACGTTTGGTGATTTCCACCTTCTCGTCCTCGGTATAGCCGGCGATGCGGATGATCTCCATCCGGTCGAGAAGCGGCTGGGGCATGTTGAGCGAGTTCGCCGTCGTCACGAACATCACGTCAGAAAGATCGTAATCGACTTCCAGATAGTGATCGTTGAACGTCGAGTTCTGCTCAGGGTCCAGCACTTCCAGCAAGGCAGATGCCGGATCGCCACGATGGTCCATGCCCATCTTGTCGATCTCATCCAGCAGGAAGAGCGGATTGCCCGTCTTGGTCTTCTTCAGCGACTGGATCACCCGGCCCGGCATGGAGCCGATATAGGTCCGGCGGTGGCCACGAATTTCGCTTTCGTCCCGCACGCCGCCCAGCGACACGCGCACAAAGTCGCGTCCCGTGGCTTCAGCGATGGAGCGGCCAAGCGAAGTCTTGCCGACGCCCGGAGGGCCCACGAGGCAGAGGATCGGTCCTTTCATCTTGCCGGTGCGTTTCTGCACGGCGAGATATTCCAGGATCCGCTCTTTTACCTTGTCGAGACCATAATGGTCGTCATCAAGTTGCTTCTCGGCCTTGGCGAGATTGGTCTCGATTTCCTTGCGCGTGCCCCAAGGCAGGGCCAGCAGCCAGTCGAGATAATTCCGCACGACAGTCGATTCCGCAGACATTGGCGACATCTGACGCAGCTTCTTGATCTCGGCTTCGGCCTTCAGGCGTGCCTCTTCAGACAGCGGGGCGTCCGCAATCTTCTGCTCAAGGTCGGCCAGCTCATCGCGCTCAGCGCCATCGCCGCCCTGCTCGCCCAGCTCGCGCTGGATCGCCTTCATCTGCTCGTTCAGATAATATTCGCGCTGGGTCTTCTCCATCTGCCGCTTGACGCGGTTCTTGATCTTCCGCTCCATCTGCAACATGCCCATTTCGCCTTCCATGAGGGCGAAGACCTTCTCGAGGCGATCTTTCGCATCGGGAAGTTCGAGCAATTCCTGCTTTTCGGAGAGTTTGACAGACAGGTTTGACGCCACCGCATCGGCCAGACGACCAGGCTCGGTCAGCGCAGCAATCGTGGTGACGGATTCCGGCGGGATCTTGCGGTTCAGCTTGACGTAATTTTCAAACTGCTCCTGCACCGCACGCATGAGTGCCTGCACGTCATCATCGGTGCCTTGGGCCTCGTCATAGGCTTCGACTTCAGCTTCAAAATATTCGCCGCGGTCGTGCAGCTGGTTCAGACGCGCACGCGTCTTGCCTTCGACCAGCACTTTCACCGTACCGTCAGGCAGCTTGAGCAGCTGCAGAATAGTGGCAATCGTGCCGACCTCGTGGACATCATCTGAGCCCGGGTCGTCTATGGCCGCGTCGCGCTGGGCGACCAGCATGATTTCATTATCGGCCTCTTCGATCATTTCGAGGGCCCGCACAGACTTGTCCCGCCCAACAAACAGGGGCGCGACCATGTCTGGAAACACAACGATGTCCCGAAGCGGCAACACCGGAAGGTTCTTTATACTTGGCATCTACAATGCCTCCTTCTTCAAATTGAGCCCCGACTGAGCGGCAACTCAGGAAACCCTACCTGCCGATGATGGCAGGAGTCGGGCGTTTCACCAGATGTGGAGGGCAAGGCAGGCCGGTTCAAGCCACCGAATGCTCAGGAAATTCCCTCCCATGTGGAAACCGTCTCCTATCAGGGCATTGCGGCTTTTCTGGCCTTCTCGGTGCGGCTTTCATTTTTCTGGTTAGCCAAGAAAGCAGAAAGTACGCCCAATCCCGTATCGGGGGCCTCGCCGGCGCCAAGCCTGCGCAACTGTTCATAATACCAGCCGATGACTCCAAACCCGTTCAGCGCCTTCACCAGTTTGATGGGAGAATTCGGCCCCAGCCATCCCGGCCCGAGGCGCAACGTTTTCTCCCATTGCGCGGCGACGACGATCTCTCCGGACAAGAGCCGTCTCGGCGTGTCGGGCTCGACACAGAGCGGTCGGCCGAGACCGATCAGGTCGGCCTCCCCTTCCGCAAGCGCCGAATTCATGGCGTCGGTCGTGCGAAATCCACCCGTCACCATGAGTGGCAACTGGCTGCGCGCCTGTACTGCTTTGGCATATTTCAGGAAGTAGGCCTCCCGTTCGCGCGTGGATTCACGGACATTCTGCTCAAAAACCGGCTCCAGGCCTTCGCTGTCCATCATGCGGGGCTGTTCATAATTGCCCCCGGATATCTCGACAAAGTCGACGCCAAGCTCGTTCAGAATGTCGATCACGCCGAGACAGTCTTCAAAACTGAACCCGCCTTTCTGGAAGTCTGCGGAATTGAGCTTCACCGAAACTGAAAACCCCGGCCCAGCCGCAACGCGCGATTCCCTGACGCATTCGGCGAGCAGGCGCGCGCGGTTTTCCAGCGGCCCGCCATAGTCATCCTGGCGCTGGTTCGCCAGCGGCGACAAGAATGAAGAAAGTAAATAGCCGTGCGCGCCATGAACCTGAACACCGTCAAAGCCCGCCTGCTTTGCAACGCTGGCGGCCCGGCCGAAGCCTTCGATCACGGCTTTGATCTCGTCCAAAGTCATCGCGCGGGGCTGACCGAACTGGCCGCCCGGCAAGCCCAGCGCGACCGGACTTGGCGCAGCGGGGCTCGGATTGATCAGTTTTGGCGTTTGGCGTCCGGCATGGCTGACCTGCATGATCATTGTGGCGCCATGAGATTTGCCAACGTCGGCCCAGCGCGAGAACATATCCATCTCTTCATTTGACGGCTTGCCGTCTATGACCACATTTCCCGCACGCTCGAGATGATTGCGGTCAATCTGGACATTTCCTGTGATCATCCCGCCTATGCCGCCTTCCGCCCAGCGGCGATACAATGTCAGATGGCTTTCAGTTACCCGGTTGCGAGGATCAGCGAGTCCCTCTGTCATTGCCGCCTTCACAAGCCGATTGGGGAATGTAAGCCCGCTCTCCAGGGTTAACGCCGTATTAATCGAGGCTGTCATCTTATGTTCTCCCATATCGACACTGAGTCGCCCGCCCTTATCGGAGACATCATATGGCAGCCGCCAAGCAAGCAAAGCTGTTTGACCAAATGAGTACAGAAAGTACCGGCTATTCCGCCAAGGATATCGAGGTCCTCGAAGGCCTTGAACCTGTCCGCAAACGCCCCGGCATGTATATTGGCGGCACGGATGAGCGCGCCTATCATCACCTCTTTGCCGAGGTGCTGGACAACTCCATGGATGAAGCCGTGGCCGGGCATGCCAGCCGGATCGAGATCAAGCTCGACGCCGATGGCTTCCTGGCGGTGAGCGACAATGGCCGCGGTATTCCGGTTGATCCACACCCGAAGTTCCCGAAAAAGTCCGCGCTGGAAGTCATCATGACCACGCTGCATGCGGGCGGCAAATTCTCCGACAAGGCCTACGAGACCGCCGGCGGCCTGCACGGCGTCGGCATATCGGTCGTTAATGCGCTGTCGGAACTGGTCGAAGTTGAAGTCGCACGCGACAAAATCTTGTACCGCCAGACCTTTTCGCGCGGCATTCCGCAGGACAAGCTGAAAAAGGTCGGCACGGCGCCAAATCGCCGGGGGACCGTGGTGAAGTTCAAGCCGGACTTCCAGATCTTCGGCGAAAAGATGCGTTTCCGCCCGGCCCGCCTGTTCCAGATGGCGCGGTCGAAAGCCTATCTCTATCGAGGCGTTGAAGTCCGTTGGAGCTGTGATCCTTCCCTGCTGCCAGAAGATTCCAAGGTCCCTGCCGAAGCCACGCTTTCCTATCCCAACGGATTGGCAGACCAGCTGGATGAAGTCTTCAAGGACAAGGCGACCATCACTGACGCAGCCTTTACCGGTCTGGTTGATCAGGGTGGCGAAGGCAAGGTCGAGTGGGCCATTGCCTGGACGCGCGCCGGCTTTGGCGAGGCGGACGGATTCTCGCGCTCTTATTGTAACACTATTCCGACCCCGGATGGCGGCACGCACGAAGCGGGTTTCCGCTCAGCCATCACAAAAGGGCTGCGCAATTTTGGCGAACTGACCGGAAACAAGAAAGCCTCCGAAATCACCGCCGAAGATATCATGGGCCACTCCGGCTTGCTCTTGTCTGTTTTCATCAAGGGTCCGGAATTTGTCGGTCAGACCAAGGACAAGCTGTCGACGACGGCCGCGTTCCGTCTCGTGGAAAACTCCGTGCGCGACCGGTTCGATCATTGGTTGGCGGGTAGCCCGAAAGAAGCCGACAAACTGCTCAGCTGGGCGGTTGAGCGCGCCGAAGAACGCCAGCGCCGCCGTAAAGCCAAGGATATCAGCCGTAAATCGGCCACCAAGAAGCTTCGCCTGCCCGGCAAGCTGGCGGATTGCTCCAACAAGGGACCGGACGGCACCGAACTCTTCCTCGTCGAGGGCGACTCGGCTGGTGGCTCTGCCAAGCAGGCGCGAGACCGCAAGACCCAGGCCATCCTGCCCCTGCGCGGCAAGATCCTGAATGTCGAGAGCGCTTCGCTCGACAAGATGATGAACAATCAGGAGATCAATGATCTCTCGCTCGCGCTCGGCACGGCGCTGGGCAAGAAGTTCGACATGGATGATCTGCGTTATGACCGCATCATCATCATGACGGATGCCGATGTTGACGGCGCCCACATTGCCAGCCTGCTGATCACTTTCTTCTATCGAATGACACCGGGCCTGATCGAAAGTGGACGCTTGTTCCTGGCCCTGCCCCCGCTCTACAAGCTCTCCAACAAGGGTACGATCGTCTATGCGATGGACGATGCCGACCGGGCCGAGAAGATGAAAGAGCACTTCAAACCGAACCAGAAAGTAGACATGACCCGCTTCAAGGGCTTGGGCGAGATGAACCCTTCACAGCTGAAGGAAACCACGATGAACCCAGCAACGCGGACGCTTGCGCGGGTCACTCTGGAGGCGATTGACGATGTTGAGGTTCCGGCCGAGGAGCTGATCAATACGTTGATGGGCAAGAAGGCGGAATTGCGCTTCCGGTTCATTCAGGAGAACGCTGCCTTCGTTGAAGAGCTTGATATCTAGGTAAACAAGGTTTGAAACGCCGGTAAGAAATTTCCTTTATTCCGAAAGACGATTCTAACCCTGTTTGGGTATGGTTCGCCCATCATGTTTTCTGGACCCACCATATTCAAACGCGACAAGAAGCGCCAATCCGGGCGCGAAATTCTTGAGTCGCACCTGAATCGGTACATCCTCGCGCTGAGCATTATCCTGGCGCTGATCCTGGCCAGCCACATCGTTTCCCTGACTGCCCTCCGCCAAGGTGCGCATGATGCGACTGCGATCAATATGAGCGGCAGCCAGCGCATGCTGTTGCAGCAAATGTCTCATGCGGCCCATGATTACGCCGAAGACGGATCGCCGGAACTGCGCGAGAATTTGCGCGCCAGCATCGTATTGTTCGAGACGTCTCACTACGAACTCATCCGCTTTGGCGATGATGATGCCGCACTTCAGGCAATCTATTCCGAAGGCGACAACTCCATTCACGCCAAGGTTCTTGAGCTGATCAACAATGTGAACTGGGTTCTGGTCGACCGCCGGAATACGTCCGCGGCGCTTGAGGCGATTGAATATGAAGCCACCGGCCCTCTGGCCAATCGGCTCGGAGAGGCAGCCGACGCTTTCGAAGCGCAGGCCAACAAGCGCGCCAAGTGGCTGGGTACGATCCAGACCTATACGGTCCTGGCACTTGTCCTGACGATTGTCGCTGAAGTGTTCCTGGTCTTCTGGCCCGCCCACAAGATCATGATCCGCGCCTTCAAGAAGCTGGATCAGCAACATAGCGAGGCCAAGGCAACGCTGAAGCGCCTGTCCAATTTCTCCGCCGTGGCCTCAGACCTGTTCTGGGAAACCGATCTGCAGGGCAAGCTGATCTATGCCGAGGGCACCTTCCTCGAAAAACTGAAGGGCGGCCGCAATTCCCTGGTTGGTTGCAACTATCTCGACATTATCCAGTTCGACGAAGAGAACTCCGAGATCATGACCAATGCGGTCAAGTCGGCCGCGAGTTACGCCCGTGTGCGCGGGATTTTCACGGACATTGATGGCCAGACCTATCACATGGATATGGCCGGCGCGCCGTGCTTTGACGACAAGGGTCGGATCACCGGCTATATCGGCACCTCCAACGACATTAGCGCGCAGGTCGAGAAGCAAGAGGAGGTCCGTAAATTGGCCTATTCGGACCCCCTGACTCATCTCGCGAACAAACGCGCCCTCGAAGAGCGCCTGCCGGTCCTGCTCGCAGAATCCTCAAACATCGCGCCGCTCTTTATCCTGGCGCTGGACCTGGATGGCTTCAAGGCGGTCAACGACACATATGGTCATGGCGCGGGCGACGAAGTGCTCAAAGTCGTGGCGGCCCGGATGAAAGCCATTGTTCGCGACAGCGACCTGACCGTGCGCACAGGTGGGGACGAGTTCTTCATCGTCTGCAGCACATCGCCATCGCGCCTTGCCGTTGAGGGCCTGGCCCTGCGGCTCAAGCGCAAGCTGAGCGAGCCTTATGGCCTGTCGACCGGCCACCGCGTTCGCATCAGCACGTCCATCGGCATTGCCGCCGCGCCGTATGACTGTATGGGCGAAGGCCCGCTGCTGCACGCCGCAGACATGGCGCTGTACGAAGCCAAGCGCTGTGGCCGCAACCAGTTCCGCTTCTATGAAGATCTCGGCCCTTTCGTGATCGACGAACAGGCCATGGCCTAGGGCCCCTTCCCTCCATTTCCTCCAGAACCTTTGGCCGGAGACGCGCCCCACGCGCTCCGGCATTTTTTTTGTGTTGTGCAGCGGGCGTCAGCCGGAGCTTTCCCAGGAGTCCAGCCCGGCGCGGATCTGCGCGGGCAATAGCGTCGCAATCGCGCCCAGCTCTGGCGAGAGGCGGAAGGCGGAGGTCGCCGCGCCAACCGCCGGGCGCGGTTCGCCATGCTTCTGCAGGCGTTTGAGACTGCGCGCGAGGCGCAGGGCGTGGCCGTCCGGGTCTGCGATGACGCGCCGGAGCGCCGCGATGCGGGCCATCAGCCTGTGCGGGGATACGGGTCCGGAAAGGGTCCGGGAAATGTCCGGAAAACCGCCCTCAATCGTCTGGCGTGCGGGCAGCAATTTCAAACGTCTTGGATAAAGGCGCGGAAAGATGGCGAGTTCGACGCCGTCGGGCAGGTTCGGTTCCGGCTTCGGCTCGGCGGGCGCGGCGCGCGGGGCCGCCGGGGCGAGCGTCAGATTGAGCGCGAGCACCAGGATCAGGCGGCGGACAATGGTTTCCAGCATTTTGAGCCGCCCGGAAATCCGCTGCGCCACCCCCCGCCCGATCACTTTCGGCCCGAGATGGAGGTTCGCCAGCGCGGAGGCATCCAGCACCGCCCGCCCGGTATGTTCCAGCCCCCGTTTCAGAATGTCCGTTTGCGCGTCCATCCGGGAAGTATGGGGGTGGCGGGTATCAGACGGATTGGGATTGCAAATCGAAAAGAATGCGCCAGAGGTAACTCACTACATTTCTATTTGCTTGCCGATTTCGTCCACCGGATCCTTCTCGATGTCAAACTTCAGCGGAAAGGCAGAAAGTTCCAAAATTCGCGAAGTAAGGCTGACGACTAAAACGCCGTCATTGACGGATAGTGAGTAGATCGTTGCCGCGTCTCCTAACATCGTTTGTGAGAACTCATTCAAATCGATGTGTTCACTCTGCCTAAGCCGTGCGACTATGGGGCCAACAATTGCTAATACTTGGTCTCGAATCAAAGAGCTCTCATTCAGGGCAGCTGTCTGGGCAGAATATTTAAGTGCTCGAATTAGATCGTCGTACTTCTCAGCAATTTCGTTGTCTGATGCACCTTCCATCCTCAGAACTTCTTCTGAAGCAGCGTACGGCTTTCCAGTTGTCCCAGTGCCCGAAGATTCAGAATAGTAGCTCTCGATCGCCCCACGTCTCAATATAAAGCAGCCTTCACCTTCGAGTATATTAAGCGCCGTCTCCAAACGAGTTCTCATCTTTCGCCACACTTCAGGGAGCTCATCGGGATTGTGTGAGAACATCGCGGAGAATGCAGCCCGTCGATGCACTTTCTGCGGATCAGGGTCCGATTCCGCTTCCCCCTGCTTCCAATAAAGTGTGGATTTCGCCAGCTCTTCAATCAACCCGAAGTGATTGTCGGCGTGCGACAAAAAATCCTCCCGAATTTTTTTAATTAGTTCTCTCGCTGAACCTGCCCCTAATCCGGCAGCCACCTCATCAGCAGTCTGACTATTGAGAAACAGGCTAAGAACATCAAGCGAGTCAACAAATGCATCAGCATCAGCTAAGATCACTGGCGACTTCCCTAACAACCGCAGAAATTTTACGACCGTTGGGAACTCTCCTTTCCCGATCACAGGTAGGATTTGTGAACCACCGGCCTCAATATGAATATCGAACTTATTACATAAAAAGCCGGATATGATTGCATCAGATGGTCCCTCCACCAGCAATGGCGATTTAGAAAACAATGCAAGTCGATGCTCTTGACCAATTCGACTGACTAATTCCGCAATCTTTTTACTTTGCAAAACTTCAGCCTCTTTTTCCACCTGCACCAAATCTTGATGAATACTCTCGCAAAAGATGAAATGGGGAATATCTGACACTCTTTGTATGCCGATGAATTCTGTGGAGTGTGTGCTCAATAGTATGAGCTTTTTGTTGTTCTCATTAGTCGGTATGCCGGCGACAGATCGAATTTCACGCATCAAAAATGCTTGGAGTTGAGGGTGAAGAGACACTTCAGGTTCATCTATTATCAACGCACCAACATCGTCATCATACAGTGCTGCCAGCAAACCTGCCAGATGCATAAGGCCCGACGCCTCGCGTGCTGAGCCGTAAGATATTTTCTGCTCTATGGATACGAAGTCGGCCTTCAAATTACCCGCATCCCATTTCAATCGAATATCGCGCCCAAAGAGCTTTCGAAGTCTTTCGCGAACTTTTACCAAAACGTCTGGTTTCAAAGATAGAGTATGAAAGTCACCCAGCAGTGTTTCGTAGTTTAACCGGCGCGTAGAATCCTGACGCGTACCGTAAACCGCGTGGTCGTAGCGTGGTTGCTGCCTGTGGCCGTCATAATTTGAGCGATACTGCTCCAGCATACCCATACGACCTGCCGACAAAAACCGAACTCGTTTGTTGAGAGGACTATCCGACTGCGCATTTTCAATGAGATTACGCAAAGGGTCGCGTAGTGCTCTTAATAGTTGAGTTTTTCCAGAGCCATTTGGGCCGATAAACGTAGTTATCGGACCATTCAAAGTGATATTTCGGATCGCATCTGATCCCGTCAAATGGACTCTTGCGGTTAAGACTTGTGGGAATTGCACGTGCCTATCTCTCCGATTTATAGAAACAACATTCCACTTAACGTACCGCACCGAATGGATAGGCACCACTTGCTTGAAACAATCTCATGACAATCATCTCCCCATCGCCTAAATGCTCCTTATGAGCAAAAAGCTGAGAATCTTGGTCGCGCAGTTGAACCCGGTGGTGGGGGATATTCGGGGGAATCTGGAGCTGGCGCGGGGCGCGCTGGCCGAGGGCAAGGCGCAGGGCGCGGACCTCGTCGTCCTGTCGGAACTCTTCATCCTGGGCTATCCGGCCGAGGATTTGGTGCTGAAGCCCGCTGCAGTGGAAGATTCCATGAAGGCGGTGAACACGCTGGCCGCCGAGACCGCCGATGCGCCGGACATCATCATCGGCGCGCCGTGGATGGTAGATGGCAAGCGCCACAATTCGGCCGTCTGGCTGTCGGGCGGGGCCATCAAGGGCCGCTATGACAAGCGCGAACTGCCCAATTATGGCGTGTTCGACGAAAAGCGCATCTTCGATGCCGGCGAGGGCCCGCCCCCGGTGTTCGAGTTTCATGGCGTAAAGATCGGCGTCGCGATCTGTGAGGATATCTGGTATCCGCGCGTGCCGAGCGAGCTGCATGATGCGGGCGCCGACATGCTGATCGTGCCGAATGGCTCGCCCTGGCGGCGGACGGTTCAGGTGGAGCGGCACACGACCTTTTCCGCCTGGCGCAAGACGGGCGTGCCGTACCTGTTCGTGAACCAGGTAGGCGGGCAGGACGAACTGGTCTTTGACGGCAGCTCCTACGCGGTCGATCATGACGGGACCGAGCACCAGCTGCTGGGCGATTTCGTTACCGGCATGGCGATGGTGGCCTATGATCCGGCCACGCATTGTTTCGAGAGCGACGCGCAGGCGGAGCTGACCGAAGACTGGCATGCCGAATACCGCGCGGCGGTGTTGGCGCTGGGCGATTATGTCAACAAGAACAGATTCCCCGGCGTCGTGCTGGGCATGTCGGGCGGGATCGACTCGGCGCTGACGGCGGCGATGGCGGTGGACGCGCTGGGGCCGGACCGGGTCTGGTGCGTGATGATGCCGTCGAAATATACGTCCTCGGACAGTCTGGAAGACGCGAAAGCCTGCGCCGAGGCGCTGGGCGTGAAATATGACAGCATCAATATCGCCCCCGGCGTGGGCGCGATGGGCGAGATGCTGGCCGACCAGTTTGCCGGCACCAAACCGGACACGACCGAAGAGAACATCCAGTCGCGCCTGAGGGCGGTGACGCTGATGGCGCTGTCGAACAAGTTCGGCCATATGGTGGTGACGACGGGCAACAAGAGCGAAATGGCGGTCGGCTATGCGACGCTCTATGGCGACATGTGTGGCGGCTACAATGCGCTGAAGGATTTCTACAAGACCGAAGTGTTCGAACTGGCCAAGTGGCGCAACACAATGGTGCCGCGCGGCGCGCTGGGCCCGGCGGGCGAAGTGATCCCGGAGCGGATCATCACCAAGCCGCCCTCTGCGGAGCTGCGCGAAGACCAGCGCGATGATGACTCGCTGCCGCCTTATGATGTGCTGGATGATATATTGCGCGGGCTGGTGGACGAGGAAGAGCCGATCGAGGCGATCCTGGCGCGCGGGCATGACCGGGCCGTGGTGAAGCGGATCGAGCATTTGCTCTACATTGCCGAATACAAGCGCCGTCAGGCCCCGCCGGGCGTGAAGGTCGGCGGCAAGAATTTCGGCCGCGACCGGCGCTATCCGATCACCAACCGCTTCCGGGACGATTGATCGGGCGTTTGGCGCCTATTCGAGCGAGCCGGGCTCAACCCCTTCATAGGCAAGACGGTTGGCCTCGGCATCCATGCGGATCTGCTCGGCATCTTCCGGGGCAATATCGCTCGCTTCGCCATAGGCCAGCATGGGCGATGGCACGATGCCGGGATGGTCTATGACAGACGCGTAGAGCAGCCAGGGCTGCGTGCCGTCCGCGCAGGTGACGCGCACCCACTGGTCCTCAACCGTCGGCATGGAGCCGATATCGCTGATATCACGCAGCTCGGCTTCGTTGATGTCGTATTCGGCGCCCTCATAAGCCACGACGGTGAACCCCTCCCCCAGATAGCGGAGATAAGTCAGCTGGTCGCCAGCCTTCAGGTCGAGCGTGTGGATACCACCATCGGAAATGTATTCGATGCTGGCATCCTGGCTCAGCGTGACCGGGAATGTCTTGGTCGCCACGAAGAAGCGCAGGTCATCGGCGTCGGCGCGGTCATAATTCCAAAGCTGGTAATTGGCGTATTGCGGCAGGGCGCAGCTCGTGTCGGCTTCATTGGCGCCATTCGGCACCGTCCAGGCGGGCACGCTGGTGCCGGCATCCAGCACCGCAAAACCGGCCGGATATTCGCCGGGCCAGCCCGCGCTGACATACCAGCTCTCATCATATCCCGACAGGGCCTGATAATTGATATCATCGACGGGCGGCGCGGCAGGCTCTGCCTCCAGCGCGCTGTCGAGGTCTGAGCTCACCTCGGTCGTCGCGGGCGCCGGCGTCTCTGCCGGAGCCTCCGCACGCTCCTGCCCGCAGGCCGCCAACAGGCCCGCGGCGATCAGAATACAGCCCAGTCTCATCTACCTCTCCTCGACGGCGACTCACATGCCCGTCGCACATTAGCACGAACAATAGCAAGAATATGGCATCGGCCCTTGGCTTTTTGCGTGATTTGATGTCGAAAGCACGCTTCAAAACAGGTTTTTTCCATGACTGCACCGATTGTTCGCTTCGCTCCCTCGCCCACCGGCCGCCTGCACGTAGGTAACGTGCGCACGGCGCTGATCAACTGGCTGTTCGCCAAGGGCCAGCAGGGCAAGTTCATCCTGCGCATCGATGACACCGATACCGAGCGCTCGACACAGGAATATGAAGACGGAATCCGCACCGACCTGACCTGGCTCGGCCTCGTCTGGGACGACAGTTTCAGCCAGTCCAAACGCTTTGCCGAATATGACGCGGCGGCCGACAAGCTGCGCGAAATGGGCCTGCTCTATCCCTGCTACGAGACAGCCGACGAACTCGACCGCAAGCGCAAGATCGCGCTGTCGCGCGGCCGCCCGCCCGTCTATGACCGCGCGGCGCTGGAGCTGAGCGATGAAGACAAGGCGAAACTCGAAGCCGAAGGCCGCACGCCGCACTGGCGTTTCAAACTCTCCGGCGGGCGCGTCGAGTGGACCGACCTTGTGCGCGGAGACCAGAGCATCGACACGTCCAGCCTGTCCGACCCGATCCTGATCCGCGAGGACGGCTCCTATCTCTACACCCTCCCCTCGGTCGTCGATGATATCGAGGCGAAGATCACCCATGTCGTGCGCGGGGAAGACCATGTCACCAATTCCGGCGCGCAGATCGAGATCTTCAAGGCGCTGGGCGGCACAGCGCCGGACATGGCGCACACGCCGCTGCTGATCGGCGCGGACGGTCAGGGCCTGTCCAAACGCCTCGGCTCGCTGTCGATGGGCGAATTGCGCGCACAGGGCTATGAGCCGATGGCGGTCTCCAGCCTGCTCGCCAAGATCGGCACATCCGACAATGTGGAGGCGCGCGAAACGCTGGACCAGCTGGTCGCGGAATTCGATTTCGGCAAGATCGGCCGCGCCCCGGCGCGCTTCGACGAGACCGAACTCTTGTCGCTGAACGCGGCCATCCTGCACGGCCTGCCCTCGCCGATGTGGACCCCCGCGCCGCCGACGAAGCCTTCTGGACTGTGGTGCGCGAGAATTGCTCCCTGCTGCCGGATGTGGCCAGTTGGGTCGAGACCGTGTTTGGCGAGATCACGCCTCTGGTAGACGCTGAAGACAAGGATTTCGTGGCGACCGCCGCCACGCTGCTGCCCGCGGGTGAGCTGACCGGCGAGACCTGGAGCAAGTGGGCAAATGCCGTGAAAGCCGAGACCGGTCGCAAGGGCCGGGGCCTGTTCATGACGCTCCGCAAGGCGCTGACCGGACAGGAACACGGCCCCGACATGGGCGCGCTGCTGCCGCTGATCGGGCGCGAGCGGGCGCTCAAACGGCTACAGGGCTAGCACCCTCCTCGTAGACTCCTGAATCTTTTCAGATTTCAAACTTTTCGGAACAAAGTCAGAACTTTTTCCTTTCCAAAAGGTGAATATTCTGGTTATGTTCTCTCATCGCAGATCAAGCGAAGAACAGGTTCAGCACACAGTTTCACGAGGGGTTTCAGCATGTCGGGTTTGGTGATCAAGGGATGTGAGTACGATCCAATTGAGTCCAAGGATGTCGTCTATGGCGATGGTTTCCGGATGGAGCTGGAACAGGCGATTGCGCTGGCCTCAACAGGCGTTGAATTCTGGGCCGCAGAGCGCGACGGCTCTGCCGCGCCCGTCTCTGTCGCCAAGAATGAATATGGCGAACTGATCCTGAGAACCGAGCCGACGGCCTACGCCGCCAACCCGCTTGGCGAGATCAGCGCGCCGCCGATCGTCCCCCGCCGCTATCGCCCCGAAGCGCAGATGCCTGCACGGATCCATCCCGGTTACGCTGTCGCGGCCTAGTCACGCAGCGGCCCCTACCCTTTACATGTTTCCTTGTTTTCGCGCGTCTCCACACCCACTCTCGGCGCGCGAGATTGCTCCGGCCTCACCTGTCCGGAGCCTGAAGGGCCACACCTGCATGTGAAGGGTGGGGGTTACTCCCCCTCCAGATGAACCAGCACATCGCCCTCGGCGACCTGGTCCCCGGCGGCAGCCTCCACGGACTCCACCACGCCATCGCGCGGCGCCGGCAGGGTGTGCTCCATCTTCATGGCTTCCATCACCGCAACCGGATCACCCTTGGTGACCGTATCGCCCGGCTTCACATGCACGGCGAGCAGTTTGCCCGGCATCGGCGCGCTGACTGAGTCGCCGCCCAGCACCGCTTCGACATCGGCGTCATAGTCCGGCACTTCCACAAGAACATTGTCGCCGCCGGTCGTCACCGCATAGCGGCGCGGCGAAATATCTGTCACGAAGGGCAGCGACGCGTCCGGATCGACGTCATGCTCGGACGGGTCAAACCAGTCTGCATCGGCGCCCACAGCGACGGCCGCCTTTCGCACAGGCGCGCCATTCGCCCGGAACCCATCCCGGATTCCCCATGGTGTGACGGCAGCGCTGTCATCCAGCTCGATGTCGCTGACGGCGAGAACAGATGCATGCTGATGCGCGGCGGGAGGCTGGGTCAGCGCATCCCCCTGCTCCGCAATCCAGTTCACATGATGCGTGCCATCGCGGAACGCGTCCGACAGGGCGCAGCGGCGCAGGAAGCCGGTATTGGCCGGCACGCCCGAGAGTTGGGTGTGCGACAGCGTCTCGGTCAGCAGGTCAACCGCCGCGTCGCGGTCTTCTCCGCACACGATCAGTTTCGCGATCATGGAATCATAGTTGGATGGTACGCGATCCCCGGTCTCGAAACCGGCATCCCAGCGGATCGTTTCCCCATCAATGGGCTGCAACAGGCCGAACTCCAGGATCAGCCCCGCGCCGGGGCGGAAGCCATCGGCCGGATCTTCGGCGCAGATGCGCGCCTCGATGGCGTGTCCCATCAGCGGGATCTCATCCTGCGCCATCGGGATTTCCTCGCCGGAAGCGACCAGCAATTGCCAGGCGACAAGATCCTGCCCAGTGATCATCTCTGTCACCGGATGCTCGACCTGGAGACGGGTATTCATTTCGAGGAACCAGAACGTGTCGACGCCCAGCGGCTTTGACCCGTCGACGATGAATTCCACCGTTCCCGCGCCCTGATAGCCCACCGCTTTTGCCAGCTTCACCGCCGCGTCCGTCATGGCCGCGCGCACATCGTCCGGCATGCCGGGCGCAGGCGCCTCCTCAATGACTTTCTGGCGGCGACGCTGCAGCGAGCAATCGCGTTCATAGAGATGGACGACATTGCCATGCGCATCGCCAAAGACCTGCACTTCAATATGGCGTGGCTGCTCGACCAGTTTTTCCAGCATGACCCGGCCATCGCCAAAGGAACTTTCGGCCTCACGCACCGCGCTTTCCAGCTCGGCCTTCAGCTCGCCCGCCTTGGAGACGAGGCGAATGCCGCGCCCGCCGCCCCCGGCAACCGCCTTGATCAGCAGCGGAAAGCCGACACCTTTCGCCGCCCTGGCAAGCGTTTCCAGCTCCTGCCCTTCGCCGCGATAGCCGGGCAGCACAGGCACGCCGGCCTCTTCGGCAATGCGCTTGGCTTCGTCCTTCGGGCCCATGGACCGGATCGCCTTGGCCGAAGGACCAACCCAGATGAGGCCCGCTTTCTCGACGGCTTCGGCGAAATCGGCATTCTCGGACAGGAAGCCATAGCCAGGATGGATGGCATCCGCGCCGGTCGCCTTGGCAGCGGCCAAGATGGCCTCGACCTTGAGATAGCTTTCCGGCGCAGGCGACGGGCCGATATGGATTGCTTCATCGGCCTCGCGGACATGTTTCGCGCGCGCATCGGCATCGGAATAGACGGCGACTGTCGCAATGCCGAGCCCATGGCAGGTCTCAAAGATGCGACAGGCGATCTCGCCCCTGTTTGCGACGAGCAGCTTCTGGATCTTCAATGCGTGGCCCTCCCGGCGCCCGGTGGACCAAAGCCACCAGAACAAAACTGATTATCATCAGCAGATACCACGAACCGAGTTTCGATAAAGAGACCATCTGCCAGCCATGCTCTTGCCCGGGATAGGCCCAAGCGCGGGCGAATGTTCCAAGATTCTCAGCAAACCAGATGAAAACTGCCACGAGCAGGAACCCGATTACGAGCGGCATCGGCCTGTGCGCTTCATCAGCGCGGAACCAGACAAGGCATGGCCCGTAAACCATCGCCGTGCCCACAAACAGGGCGATCCGGACATCCGGCAGCCAGTGATGCGCGAAGAAATTCACGTAGATCGCGGCTGCCAGAATGCCTTGAATCCAGAGCGGCGGGAAACGGTCAAACCGGAAATCGAAGATCCGCCAGACCCGCGCCAGATAAGAACCCACCGCCGCATACATGAAGCCCGTAAACAACGGCACACCGCCAATGCGCAGGAAGCTCTCCTCGGGATAGATCCAGCTGCCATGATAGGTCTTGAACAGTTCCATGACCGTGCCGACAATATGGAAGACGAGGATGATTTTCGCCTCTTCCCATGTTTCCAGGCCCGTCCAGAGCATCATGACCTGAATGGTGACTGCGCCAAGCACGAGGAAATCATAGCGCGAGAGCGGCGCGCCTTCCGGATACCAGACAAAGGTCAGCAGCAAGAGCCCCAGCATCAGGCCGCCAAACAGGCACGCCCAGCCCTGCTTGATGCCGAAGGCCACAAATTCGAACACGGTCTGGCTGACCGGGCCGTTCACGCAGCGCGCATGCAGCGCGGCGCGCGCGGCATGCAGGCGTTGTTGCGCGCGGGTCTGGGCGGGGACCGGTATCTCCATGCCCTCCTCTATCTGCAGGAAACACGGCGCAATCGGGGCACGCACCGGGCGAGGCAAGGGCCTTTGCCAGTCCAAATTCCGCCTTTGACACCCCTGCCAGCTGTCGTAAGGGTTAATGCCAAGAAACCACGGGAGTGTCTTATGGCCTATGCTTCAGGAATCCGGATCAGCAGTGTCGCGGGAGTCATCGGCGCCGGCGTTGGCGGCTATATTGGTTACACGCAGGCGGCAGACGTCAGCAATCTCAGCCCCGTGGCCGGCGCGCTGATCCTCGGCGCCATCGGCTTCGTCGCGGGCAGCGCGGGTGCTTTCCTGCTGAAGTCGCTGATGCAGTTCGTGATCTACATCATCCTGTTTGGCATCGTGGCATATTTCTTCCAGCACCAGATCGAAGCGCTCACGGGGATAAACCCGATCAGCGCGACACTTAATCTGCTGGCCGACTTCGGCTTGCCGGTGGACTCCAAAGACAGCGTACTGGTTACCGACCCCAACTAGGCGGGCGCTTGTCGAGGAAGGCTTCAATGCCTTCCTTGCCCTCATCGGAGACCCGACGCGCTGCGATGCGCTTTGATGTCTCTTGGCTGAGATCCTTGTCGATGAATACGCCGGAGACATCGCGAACCAGTGCCTTGCTCTCGGCCACAGCACCGGGCGCAGCGGCGAAGACAAGATCGGCGAGGTGTTCTTCCATGGCCGTCATCTCGGCCTGATTTTCCACGACATACTGAACGAGGCCCAGCTTCTCAGCATATTCGGCATCAAACGTTTCGGCAGTGGTGAACAAAGCCTTCGCCCAGCGCGCGCCGATGGCTTCGATCACATAGGGGCTGATCGTGGCCGGGGTCAGGCCGAGGCGCACTTCAGAGAAGCGGAACTTCGTGCCCTTCATCGCCACAGCGACGTCACAGGCGGCCACGAGGCCGGCCCCGCCACCCATGGCGGCGCCCTGCACCAGGGCAAGCGTCATCTGGGGCATGTCGTAGAGCGTGCGCAGCATTTCGGCGAGGTTCATCGCGTCGCGCTCATTGTCTTCGCGCGTATGCATCGCCGCCAGCTTCATCCAGTTGAGGTCTGCGCCCGCCGAAAAACTCTTGCCCGCGCCGCGCAGGATCATCATGCGAATGGTACGCTGGTCGGCAATGGTGTGGAACGCATCGGTCAGTTCGGCGATCAGCTCGGCATTGAACGCATTGTGCACGTCCGGCCGGTTCAGCGTGACAACCGCCAAGCCTTCCTGCGTCGCTTCGAGCGTGATGAGATCATAGTCGGAATCGCGCATGGGGATCAGTCCTGTTCAGGGTTGGAGGCTACTTTGCGGTAGTGGCTGGATGGGCGCAAGGAGCGCCGCTCGACAAGATGCCACAGCGCATAGCTGGCCACGATGACGAGAGGCGCCGACAGGGCAAAGCCGACCGCATGGCCGAATGCTGCAAAAGCGCCGACCATGACAAGGCCCTGCAGGATCGGAAAATGAGTGATGTAGACGCCGTAGCTGATATCGCCGAAGCGCGCCGCGTTCAGCGCAGGGCCTGGCAGGAAAGCCAGGCAGGCAATCAGGCCCGTCAGTCCGGCCGCGCGGAGCGGCTCCAGCCAGGGATGGGCGAAGGAGAGCAAGGTCAATGCGAGCCCCACCACGCCGAACCAGAGCGGCTTTGCCTGGGCCCGATCCCATACCTGCCACAAGGCAACGCCACTGGCGAAAAAGGCCAACTGACCCGGCAGCTGGCGCGCCGCGATAAGCGCGGATTCCCCCTCCAGAAAAACAGGCACCAGATGACGCCACCCCTCCCCCAACACATAAAGGCCCACCAGGGCGCTCCACTGCGCGCGGCGCATCGTCCGCAGCAGTCCGCCGATGATCGGCAGGATGAGATAGAACAGAACCTCGATCTTCAACGTCCACAACGCACCATTGACCTCTGTGAAGCGGTTGCCTTCGAACAGGCCCGGCAAATCCGGCGACAGGAAGTTCAGGAAGACGAGATTGGCACCCACATATTCTGCGACTCCACCAATACTGCCGCCCATCAGCAGGCTGATGAGCGCCGGGATCAGAATGACGACAGCATAAGCCGGGTAAAGTCGACGGACCCGCTTGCCAGCATAGTCAGCAAGGTTTTGCGACCGCATGAGCGAGCCGGCCACCAGTGCGCCGGATACAATGAAGAAGCCTTGAATGGCGATCTCGGCAATTTGGCCCCAGGCGCGCTCCAACCCGCTCATCGGCGCAAGCGCGGACAGAACGATTGCATGATAGGCAAACACGGCCGAAGCGAGCGCCAGCCGGATGAGATCAAACCTGTTTGCTGCCAGTCGGTGCGCTGTCGCCATCGGCGCTGTTTATCGTATTCGTTCCAAATGGAAAGGGGCCCGCTGGACCGGCGGACCCCTTCAGCGGCAGGCCAGCCGCCGTTACGGCGCCTTGATCGGACCGTCCCCGCCAGGCAGCAAGGGCATCTGCCAGTTCTTCCTCGGACACAGTTCCATTCGAATTGAGGTCGAATTTCGTGAACTTCGCTTTCGCCTCCGACTCGCTGGCTGTGCCCGCGCTGTCGGAGTAGCTCACATATTCGTCCTCGCTGATCAGGCCATCATCATCCAGATCCAGCAACGAGAAGTCGGGCATCTCGCCCGCATGGCCCATCAGGGCCGTCATCATCGCCGCCGTTACCAGAAAGCTGCTACGTCTGACCATGTTCGAACTCCTTCTTACTCTATACGTCGCAGGGGACCGCGACAGGACTGAACATACTCGAAACAAGTGGTAATGATGCGTGAAAAGACGTTCACGACGAAGATGTAATGAACCCGGATCAGACGGCCTGCCCGCCGATCTCCTTCATGAACTCGAACCAGGATTCGACTTTTGATGGCGTCAACGCGCCAACGCCGCCGATAATCGTGTGATGCATCGGTTTGAAACCGGAGAGGCCGAGTACGCCGCGCTCCAATGCTTTCAATGCGCCTGCATCCATGCCGAATCTATAGACCAGATCGGGCATACCCATCGTCACGATAATGCGGGCCGACTTTCCCTTCATCATGCGCTCAGGCCATTCATGATCGGACTCACCTGTTTTCAGGAAGAATCCGGCGCGTGCAGCCTGTTCGAAGAAGGCCTTTAGTTTGGCTGGCATACCACCCATCCAGAGCGGGAACGCGATGACGAGGTGGTCTGCGTTGGCGATCTTCTGGCGTTCACTCAGCACCGGCTCTGGCGGCGGCATTGCGAACTCTTTCTCAGAATTGAGGAATGGCATGTCGAGATCCGCAATCCGGATGCGAGATACGACGTGATCGGTCACCTCGGCACCCTCGGCATAGGCGTCGCACAGCGCATGTATCAAATGATTGGGGTCAGGATCAGGATGTCCGTCAATGATACAGATGGAGCGAGTCATGGGGGTCAGCCTCCTGCCATGTGACAGGGGGCTTCTACCATTGGCAGGCAACAGATTTTATACGTAGAACCCCTACATCCGGAAGACGCCGAACCCTCTATCCGGGAACGGAGCATTGAGGCTGGCGGAAAGGGCAAGGCCCAGCACGCGGCGCGTATCGGCTGGGTCGATGATGCCGTCATCCCAGAGGCGCGCCGTTGAGAAATAGGGCGAGCCTTCGGCCTCATAGAGGTCGCGGATAGGCTGCTTGAAGCTATCCTCGTCCTCGGCAGACCATTCCCCGCCCTTGCGTTCAATGCCGTCGCGCTTAACGGTGGCGAGCACGCTGGCGGCCTGTTCGCCGCCCATGACGGAGATGCGGGAGTTTGGCCACATGAACAGGAAGCGGGGGCTGTAGGCCCGGCCGCACATGCCATAATTGCCGGCGCCGAAGCTGCCGCCGGTTACCACGGTGAATTTCGGCACGCTGGCGGTGGCCACGGCGGTCACCATCTTGGCGCCATCCTTGGCGATGCCGCCGGCCTCATATTTCGAGCCCACCATGAAGCCGGTAATATTCTGCAGGAAGACCAGGGGAATGCGGCGCTGGTCGGCCAGTTCGATGAAATGCGCGGCCTTCTGCGCGCTTTCAGAGAACAAGATACCATTATTGGCGAGGATCGCGACCGGCATGCCATAGAGGCGCGCAAACCCGCAGACGAGCGTCTCGCCATAGAGCTTCTTGAACTCATGAAATTCCGATCCGTCAACGAGACGCGCGATGACTTCGCGGGCGTCATAGGGCTCGCGGACATCCTGAGGCACCAGACCATGCATCTCCGCAGGGTCGTAAAGTGGCTCTGCAGGCTCTGTCAGATCGAAGGGCTGGGGCTTTGGCGTGGCCAGCGTGCGGACAATGGAGCGGACAATGGCGAGCGCGTGAGAATCATGGGCCGCATAGTGGTCTGCCACGCCGGACTGGCGCGCATGGACATCTGCGCCGCCAAGGTCTTCGGCTGAGATCACTTCTCCCGTGGCGGCCTTCACCAAAGGTGGACCGCCGAGGAAGATCGTGCCCTGTTTGCGCACAATGATGGTCTCGTCCGACATGGCCGGCACATAAGCGCCGCCTGCGGTACAACTGCCCATGACGGCGGCGATCTGGGGAATGCCTTTCGCGCTCATCTGGGCCTGGTTATAGAAGATGCGGCCAAAATGTTCCCGGTCCGGGAAGACTTCTGACTGATGCGGCAGGTTCGCGCCGCCGCTATCGACCAGATAGATACATGGCAGGTGATTTTCGAGGGCCACTTCCTGCGCGCGCAGATGCTTCTTCACCGTCATCGGGAAATAGGCGCCGCCCTTTACCGTCGCATCATTGCAGACGATCAGGCATTCGCGCCCCTCAACCCGGCCGACCCCCGTGATCAGGCCTGCGCCGGGGGCTTCGTTATCATACATGCCATTGGCGGCCAGCGCACCGATTTCGAGAAAGGCAGAGCCCGGGTCCAGCAGGCGTTCGACTCGTTCACGCGGCAGCAATTTTCCGCGCTCTACATGGCGTTTGCGAGACGCTTCCGGGCCTCCGATGGCGGCATTAGCGGTTTTTTCTTGCAATTCGGCAAGAAGCGTCTCCATGGCGGCTTTGTTGGCGGCAAATTTGCTACCGGACACATCAAGACTGGATTTCAGAACCGGCATAACGCCTCCCACTGGAATTTTGTGCCTGCTTAGCGGCGCCCGGCCCACCTGTCACGCGGGCGTCATGCGAATTTGAAACACAGGGGATGAGCGAAAGGCTTTGAAAAGGGAATCGAAATGGGCATGTTCTTCAACATGGGCATTGATATCACTCCCCGCTTGCGGGCCATTGAATTCCTGAAGGATGTTCCGGCCCGCGCCATGAAGGCGGCAGGCAAGGAAGCCATCTGGTTTTCGGTCGCCGCCGGCAAGCCGCTCTATCTTGCCGGGGAACCCGCTGACACGCTCTATTTCGTCCTCTCCGGGACGTTGGGCATCTTCCGTGACGGCGTGCATGGAAAGTCCGAATTTGTCGGCCATATCCGCTCAGGCGAGCCGGCCGGCGAGATGTCACTCTTCCTCGGCGGGGTCGACCTGACCGGCGATGGCGTGCCGAACGATGCACCCCATACGAGTTCGGTTTACGCGCTGCGCGACACGGAACTGATCGGCGTCTCGCGCAAGGGCTGGGACCGGATGGTGAAAGCCGAGCCGGAACTGCTCGAATCCATGATCCGGGTGATTTTGCGCCGACTGGGAAAATCCGGTGATCGCGTAGCCAGCGCTGCGCCGAAAGTGTTCACGCTCGTCGCCACCTCACCGACCATCGATCTGAAGCTGCGGGCCCGGTCGCTGAAACAGGCGTTGGAGCGCCTTGGGCGAAAAGCCGTCATTGTTGACGAGCAGATGGGTGATGAACGCCCGGCTGCCTATTTCGACGAGTTGGAGCGCACACATGATGTGGTGATCCTGATCTCCGCCATTGGCGACAATTCCTGGTATCGCCTGTCCATGCGCCAGGCCGACCGGATCTGGGTCGTGGGCCGCGCTGATGCGCGCCCCTCCAATCCATTGATGCCGGATGACCAGTCCCCTGCCCGAACGCTGAAACTCGTGGACGTCCTGTTGCTACATCACAGCGACGAGCGCCGGGGCGCCAAGCCAGCCGAATGGATCGCAGCGTCCGGGGCTACCCGCGTCTTTCACTGGAGCCGGGTAGAGGGTCAGGATTGCGACCGGCTCGCCCGCATCATGGCTGGTGTCTCTGTCGGCCTGATCCTGTCAGGCGGAGGGGCGCGCGCCTATTCTCATATCGGCGTCGTCAAGGCGATGCGAGAGCTTGGTCTGCCGATCGATTTTGTGGGCGGCGCCTCGATGGGCTCGGTCATCGCGGCCTGTGTCGCAATGGGATGGGGCGATGCCGAAATCGAGCGACGCATCCGCAAGGCGTTTGTCGACAGCAATCCGCTCGGGGACTATCATTTGCCCGTCGTCGGCATGGTGAAGGGCGCGCGCGTCGCAGCCCGACTGAAAGAGCATTTCGGCGACGCGGAGATCGGTGATCTCGACATTCCCTTTTTCTGTACCTCGACCAATCTCACCAGCGGCGCCACGCGTATCCATCGCGAAGGCCTGCTGCGCAATGCGCTGCGGGCGACCATCTCGCTGCCGGGTATCTTGCCTCCGGTCGTGGACGGCAAGGATTTGCTGGTCGATGGCGCAGTTCTGAACAATTTTCCGGCCGACATCATGCGGGATATGCATCGCGGTTTTGTCGTGGGCTCTGATGTCACGCGCCAGCCGGAAAACATGGATCTGGAGGAATTTTCTAAACCGCCGAGCTTCTTCCGCTGGGTGTTCAACAATGGCTTTTCCAGCCCGCCGCCGATTGCGGGTCTTTTGATGCGAACAGCGACGATCCGCGCAGACACGAAGTTCGGGCACGACATGGCCGACGTGCTGGTCCTGCCCCAACTGGCTGATGTCCAGCTGCGCGACTGGAAGGCCTATGACGAAACCGTCCAGGCTGGCTATGTCGCCACGATGCAGGCTTTCGAAGGCACGAAAATCAAGGAAAAGTGCTGTCCGGCCTAGAGCTTTTACCAAGCCGTTCCGCGCGATCAGTCAGAAACAGGCTTCGACGGTACGCTGAGGCCGCCAGAAACATTGGACAAGCGTTTTTGCCACCAACCAACATCATGCCAAGCGTCTAGCTTGTAGCCAACATTGCGATACGTTCCGAGATGCTCGAACCCTAGACGCTCATGCAGGGCAACGCTGGGGACATTCGGCAGGGCAATTCCAGCAAAGGCATTGTGAAACCCTTGACGTTTCAAAACCTCCAGCAATTCGATGTACAGGCGCTGGCCAACATTCCGACGCCGTGCGACCGGCGCAACGTATACGCTGACATCGCATGACCATTGATAAGCCGCGCGTGCTCTGTGCGATGACGCATGGGCATAGCCCAATGGCTGACCATTTTCTTCTGCCGCGAGCCAAGGAAATGTCTCAAGAGTGGTCTGTATACGCTCCGCCATTTCACTCACCGATGGCGGGGTCAGTTCAAATGAAATGACCGTTTCTTCAACAATCGGTGCGTAGATATCTGTAATCCATCCGGCATCTTCAGGTTCTGCCAAACGGATGTCCATATTCAAGCCGTTTCGCCGAAAAGTTCCCGACCGATTAGCCAGCGGCGGATTTCCGACGTCCCTGCCCCGATCTCGTAGAGCTTGGCATCGCGCAGCAGGCGGCCGGTCGGGTATTCGTTGATATAGCCATTGCCGCCAAGGATCTGGATCGCGTCGAGCGCGAGCTTGGTCGCGGTTTCGGCCGCATACAGAATGGCGCCAGCGGCATCCTTGCGGGTGGTCTCGCCCCGGTCGCAGGATTTGGCGACGGCATAGACATAGGCCTTGGCCGCATTCATCTGGACATACATGTCCGCGACCTTGCCCTGGATCAGCTGGAACTCGCCGATGGACTGGCCGAATTGTTTCCGGTCGTGGATGTAGGGGATCACGACATCCATGCAGGCCTGCATGATGCCGGTCGGGCCGGCTGACAGGACGGCGCGCTCATAATCGAGCCCACTCATCAGAACGCCAACGCCGCCATTCAGCGGGCCCATGACGTTCTCTTCTGGCACTTCGCAGTCCTCAAAGACAAGTTCGCCCGTCTCCGATCCGCGCATGCCCAGCTTGTCGAGTTTCTGCGCGACCGAGAAGCCCTTGAAGTCGCGCTCGATCAGGAAGGCCGTGATGCCGCGCGAACCCGCCTGTGGCTCGGTCTTGGCGTAGACGACCAGCGTATCAGCGTCCGGCGCATTGGTGATCCACATCTTGGTGCCGTTCAGCACATAGCGGTCGCCCTTCTTCTCGGCCTTCAGCTTCATGGACACGACATCAGAGCCAGCGCCACTCTCGCTCATGGCGAGGGCACCAAGATGTTCGCCAGAGACGAGCTTGGGAAGGTAGCGGGATTTCTGGTCGTCATTCCCCCAGCGGCGCAGCTGGTTGACGCAAAGATTGGAATGGGCGCCGTAGGACAGGCCGACTGAAGCCGAAGCGCGTGAAATTTCTTCCATCGCGACCACATGTTCGAGATAGCCAAGCCCGGTGCCGCCCCACTCTTCCTCGACCGTGATGCCGAGGAGGCCAAGTTCGCCCATTTTCGGCAACAGGTCGCGCGGAAACGTATCCGTGCGGTCAATCTCTGCAGCGCGAGGGGCGATTTCGTTCTGGGCGAAACTTGCCACGGTCTCGCGGATCATGTCCGCAGTTTCACCGAGATCGAAGTTCAAAGTGGGATATGTGTTCGCGATCATGCCGTTGACTTAGCAAGACTTCCCCCGGCTGTCAGCCTAATCTTCCTGCGCCAGCATGCGGTACAGATAGTAGACCGAGACGAATAGGAGGAAGCCACCACCCAGCGCCATCAGGGGGCCGGTATAGGCCTGGCTCGCAGCCTCGCCCATGCGTGCGCTCGATTGAGTAAAGATGCGGCGCAGTCCGTCATAAAGGCCAATCGTGCCGAGTCCTGCCAGCAAGGCAAAGGGCAACCAGCGCCAACCGTGCGCCGGAGCAAAGTCTGCCATTTCGGCCTGCGCGGGTGTCATCAAGCGCGATGTATCCACCTCGACCGTGGCCAGGTCATCGATCAGTTTCTGGTTCGTCGGCGGCACAGAGAGATTGTCGAGGGTGAGCCCCTCCCCCTCCGGGTCGGACAGGTTTGGCGGACGATAGGCCCGGCGGCGTTCCGACATGGAGGCTGGCGGCTGGGCCGGCTCGCCATTGCCTTCGGGGCCTGCCAGCGCGGAAACGGCGCGCGTAATCTCATCAACGGTGGAATCACCCGTCGGCTGCGGATCAGGCTCGCCGGATGCGCGGGAACCATTTTCCCCGAGAATGCGCGTCAGGCGCTGGGCCACTGCGCGGGCGGCGGCCTCTGGCGGGCTCTCGCGCTCTGCTGTGGCGCGAGCGCGGTTCTGTTCAGGCCGCGGCTCCAACACGATGGAAGTGTCCCGATTCCCGCTCAACCCGGCAAGGCCGTCGCGTTCGGGGCGGACAAGCGCACTCGGGATCGAAACACGACGTTTGGGCGTATCCAGGAAGGTTGCCACTTCCACGGCGCGGCGGCGCACAAGTCCATCAATCACGCGGATCTGACCATCCACCCGACCCCGGCGCCAGCTACTCATGGCTTCAGCGGCAAGGATACGGTCGCCGGAATTGAGGTGCGCGAGTACGTCAGAGGAATCGAAGGCCTTCAAACCGATATTGAAGGCGAATGAGACGAGCGCATCGAATTCGTTCTGGCTCAGCGGCGTGAACACCTGTTGCGCCAGATGGTTCTCGACCCGCTTCAGGTCATGAAAGCGCAGGATCAGTTCCGCATCGAAGGCGCTAACGGTCAGGCCAGCGCGTGCGGTCTCTGTATGCCCGTAACCGACCAGCCATTTGCCATCCGGCAGGCGACTTGCGCGCGCACGAAAGCCCTCGAAACTCTTGATGAGTTCGACTCCCTTGTCGGACGTGCGCATTTGACGGGCCAAAAGCATGGCTCCCGTTTTGGGACAGTTTGACTTTTTACTACGGGCAAGCGCTGCAAATCTCGCGCCCATTCACCCGAGAGGCGAGAATTGGCCAAGAAGTGCCCAATTTACAGGAGCACAAGCGACGCCAGGCCGAGGAAACTGAAGAAGGCCATCACATCGGTCAGCGTTAGCACGAAGACCGACGATGCCACCGCAGGGTCAGCGCCAAGGCGCTTGAGGCCGAGGGGAACGAGAATGCCCGACAGGCCCGCCCAGATGAAGGTCGCCAACATTGCCACGCCGATCACGAGCGCCAACTGGACGTCACGGAACCAGACCAGCGAGATCAACCCGACCCCGATGGCAAAGATGACTCCGTTTACACAACCGCTGAGCACTTCGCGGAAGATGGCGCGGCGAGCTGCAGCGCCGTCCAATTGCCGTTCGGCAATGGCGCGCACGGCAACGGCAAGCCCCTGGCTGCCCGCATTGCCCCCGAGCGCCGCCACGACCGGCATCAGTACCGCCAAGGCCACGACTTGCGCGATGGCCGCCTCGAACAGGGAAATAATGGCGGAGGCGATGAACGCCGTGAACAGATTCACGCCCAGCCACGGCGCGCGCGCCTTCACCGTATCCCAGACTGTGTCGGCACCGTCCGCCGAGGTCACGTTGAGCAGGGAGAGCAGGTCTTCGGCGTTCTCTTCCTGCATGACATCGACCATGTCATCGACCGTGATCATGCCGACAAGGCGGTCGCCTTCATCTGTCACGGGCGCAGCAGCCAAAGAGTATTTGCGGAATTGGAAGGCCACTTCTTCCTGGTCCATCTCCGGCTTCAGAGAGGACAATGCGTCTTCCATGATGTCAGACAATTGAACATCTCGCGGCGTGCGCAGCAGCGTCGCCAGCGAGACGATCCCCAGCAGGCGATGGCCCGGATCGATCACGTAGAGCTCGTAGAAGACTTCCGGCAATTCCTCGCCGAGCTCCCGCGCATGGTCGATCGCATGGCCGACCGTCCAGTATTCCGGCGCGGCCACGAACTCCGTCTGCATGAGACGGCCGGCAGTGTCTTCCTCATAAGAGAGGCCCCGCTCCAGCTGGGCTCGGTCCACCGGGGCAAGGTCGTCCAGGATACGCTCACGGCGGTCATCTTCGAGGTCTTCGAGAATGGTCGTCGCATCATCGGAATCGAGTTCGTCGAGCGCGCTTGCCACCGCCGCGTCCGGCAGCACTTCGACCGCCTCTTCGCGATAGGAATCGCGCAGTTCGATCAGGATGTCCGCTGGCAGCTCGCCGCCAAGCAGTTCTACCGCTTCAGAGAAGGTATCAAAGGACAAAGCCTCCAGCGCATCGGCGGCATCAGCCGGATGCATGCGCTGCAGCGTCCGCGCCAGCCAGCGCATATCCTTCTCATCGACGGCATCGATGATATCTTCCAGCAGATCGGGATCGACGTTGGGCGTCTCAGCGGTCTGGGCAGGCTGAACGGACGTTTCTGTCATGGCGCCTCTTTGCCGGGGTTACGTGGCGTCGGCAAGAACCGAATACGTTGAGCTAGCCGGGATTCGCAGGAATCTCACAGCGTGCTCACAACAGACTAAGGAACTGGGGAATTGACCTGTATCAGCGCAGGCGCTTCAGGCCCGCCGTGAGCTGGGACAAGCCATCCTCGCGCAAGCGGCCTTCAATCCGGTTCTGGACCTCCTGCCAGAGCGGGTACGCCTCTTCCAGACGGCGCACCCCAAGCGTCGTGAGCAACAGGCGACGGCGTCGGCCATCTCCCTCCTCTCCCCGAAAGATCAGACCGGCCTTCTCCAATGGCTTCAGATTGCGGGACAGGGTGGTGCGATCCAAGGCAAGCAAATCTGCCAGCTCCGAAATGGAGTCGGGTTCAAACCGGCCTACCGCATTCAAAAGCCCGAACTGGGCAATAGTCAGGTCAACCGGGCGCAAGGCGTCGTCATACTCGCGTGTAATGCGCCGCGCCGCACGTAGCAGGCGACCCGCCGTACAGCGCTGCGTCACATCTTCATGAATGATCGTTTGGTCCATAGCGTGTAGATACACACTCTTCCTGAAACTTCAAACAGATCAGTAAATCTAACACACCTATTCCAAGGCGCTTCATTGATTCCCCAGTATAGTGCATATACATTACTTATGTCGCTGGTGTCTCTCTACAAAGTCAGTTTCCCGTGATCCAGTGACACTCCTCCGCCCGGCATATCCTGTCGGGCGGCCTTTTCCGGATGCACGCATTCCATATCGTGTATTTACACTATTGGAGTTTCAACATGAAACCTGCCCTCCCAGCCTTTATACTCTCCGCCCTTTTCATCATTTCCACCCCCCATGCCGGCGCCAGCCCGGACGTCTACAGATCCAGCCCGAGCCCGGCCGAGTTATGCGTCACCGAACTCGGGCACTACTCTGAAGCCACGTTGCGCCTCCAGCGGCTGTGCGATGCGGGCGCGAAACAGTCAGACCTGACGCTGAGCGGGCGCGCTGCTGCCCACGCAAATGCAGGCACAGTCCGCATCAGGCGGGGCGACCTTGAAGGGGCCGCACGCCTGTTGTCCGAAGCCCATGCCATGCCTGGCGCCTCGGCCGATATCACCATCAGCCTCAGCGCAGTGCTGATACGACTGGAGCGCTATGACGAGGCCATCCAGGCACTCGCAGACATGGATCAAGTGTCAGATGAATTGCGGCACAAGGCGCTCTACAATCGCGCCACGGCTGAATTGCTGCGCAACAATGTCGAAGCTGCCTATGTCGATTTGCGCAAGACAGTCCAACTGGCACCGGACTTTGTTCCGGCGCAGGACATGTTGAAGCGATTCAAGGTAACGCCCCACACGCTGACGGCTGATGCGCAAGACAATGCGAGAACTGGACAGCCCTGAGGCCGACCCAACGCATAAAAGCCGTGTGAAATTCAGACAGCCATTTTCAATGCTGCCAGCGCGGCTGGAACGATTGAAAATGGTGCGGTCAAGAGGACTCGAACCTCCACGGGTTGCCCCACAGCGACCTCAACGCTGCGCGTCTACCAATTCCGCCATGACCGCACTGGTCTTTATTGAGGCAGACGGGCCGTATAAGGCGACACCAGCACTTTGTGAAGCCCTGAATGTCGCCTATATGCCCCGAGTGATGCAGAAATTCCCCGACACAGAATGGGCCGTTTCAGACCGCCCGGTTCCTTATGAGGATGCGGTCCGATTCATGGAGACGCGCGCCCGCGCGATCCGGGAGGGCGGCGCGCCGGAACTGGTCTGGTTTCTGGAGCATCCACCGCTTTACACGTCAGGCACCTCTGCCAAGCCGGACGACCTGCGTGACCCGGCTCGTTTCCCTGTCTTTGATGCTGGGCGCGGTGGCCAGTATACGTATCACGGCCCCGGCCAGCGGGTTGCCTATGTGATGCTGGATGTTGCCCAGCGGGGGCGGGACGTGCGCACCTTCGTGCAAAATCTGGAGACCTGGATCATCAAGGCGCTTGCCGCTTTCAATGTCGATGCGGGCCCGCGCGATGGCCGCGTCGGCGTATGGGTAGACCGTACGAAAGCGGGCGGGGCAATGCGTGAAGACAAGATTGCCGCCATCGGTGTACGCCTCAAGAAATGGGTCAGCTTCCACGGTGTTTCATTGAACGTGGAACCAGACCTCGAACATTTCTCTGGCATCACACCCTGCGGGATCGCAGACCCGCGCTATGGCGTGACCAGCCTGGTCGATCTCGGAATCCCTGCTGCAATGGATGATGTCGACCTGGCGCTGAAAGACGCTTTCGAGACCGTATTCGAAAGTCGGCTCGTACGCGCTCCCGATCCGATCAGAGAACCTGCCTAGGCTGTTTCATAAGCTTTCAGGCGCTGTTCTTCCTGGGTCAGATCACTGCCTGTACGAAACGGGCCAGCGCCACCATTCGGCAGGCGCGCAACATGCAGCAAGGTCCACAGCATGATGAAAAAGGATGAGAGGGCCCAGAGCGGCATGGCAAGGCCCATGCCGGCGCCCATTGCCACCTGCATCTCTGTAGGTGGCGGTCCGTCCGGACGGCGCGGGCCACGCGCTTCCTGCGGTTCCGCAGCAGGTGTCTCGGCCGCCTCCCCGCCTTCTGCGGCCAAAGTCTCTGCCTGTGCGGCTTTTGCCTGCTGAGCCTGATACTGCGCAGATCCTGACACCACACCTCCGGCAAATCCGAGCAATCCAAGGAAGAGTGGGATAAGCACAATGGCGGCCTTCAGCGTCGAGCGGTTCGCTTCCGCAAAGCGGCGCACATGCGCCACCCATGATGTGAACTCCGTGACGATCGTGAAGAAGAAGAACGGCAACAACAGCGCCGGCAGCGGAATGCCGACCGATTTGACCGGCTGCCACGCGCCTGACATGTCGGCGCCCGCAAGACCGGCAATGAAGGCCACAAAGACCGGCACGATGAACAGCAGCACCCGCCCCATGAACATGAAGGTCCACGCCCGGCTGAAATGCAGCTTTCCGGTCATGCCCATCGGGTTGAACAGGGTTTGAAACCAGTCCATCCGGGCCGGGTTGTCCCGCTCATCCCTGATCCAGGGGCGATGCGCATCGATGGGGGTCATTGTGTGATGGGTCATGCCGGCAGGGTCCTCTGGAGTGGTCAGGAATAGGTGTTGGACATTGGGGTGCCGGATGTCGGCGGGCCATACCGGTTCGTTTCCAGATCGGTGGGCAGGCGCGCGGCGATGAAGCCGAGCAATGCGGTCGTCAGCAGAAAGCTGGCTAGCGAGGTCAGGGCGGTCAGCCGCTCGAATTCCTGAATGTTCTCAGTCAACGCATCCATCGCGCCGGACAGATCGCTCCCGAACTGGGCATACATCTCGAACGCGACCGGTGACAGGATAGGCATCAACAGAGCGCTCACTATGCTGCCCACGATCCCGTAGCCAGCCAGGAACAGAAGATAGAACCAGCCGGAATGGCCTGCATCGTGCAGTCGCTTGGAGAACAGGCAGACATACACATAGACCATCGGATAAACGAGAATACCGAACATGGGCGAGATGAACGTGTTCGCCACTTGCACGATCATGAAGGCGGCCGTGATCACTGTCAGACCGCGCAGGAATGTGCGCGACCCGATACGGCCTTTTGACGACAAGAGGACATATCTCATGTCCATAGGGTTTCAGTCTCCTCGATCCGGGTCCTCACACGGCAGGGCCATGTCGAACACTACGCGTCCTTATCAATAAACGATAAACTCTTGCAACAAAAAAGAGCCGGACGACTGCCCGGCTCCTCTGGATTTCGATTGCCGCGCCAGCGCCTAGACGAAGGTGTCTGCGGTACCAGCCATCGGATTTTTGGGGTCTGGGCCATACTTGTTCGGGCCCACGGTTCCGGGAATACAAGCAATTACGATCTGGGCAATCGATGCCAGGAAATTGATGAATGGAATAAATCCGGCAATCACGAGGCCAAGATAAATCCAGCCAGTCTGGTTGATATCGTGAAGGCGGCGGATGAAGAGTGCGATGCTCGGAATGATCACGGCAAGGCCATACAAACCCATCAGCGCGAAGAAGATCATGCCGATTGGATTCATTTCACCGGTTTCGAAGTTACCGCCGAGACCGAATGCGAGGGCTGCCAGGACCCCGAAAACGATCAGGTTGAAGAGTACGACCCACCAGTATTCCGAGCGGCGTGACCGGCCCTGAAAATCCACATAGCGGGAAAAGAACATTTTTACTGCATCTGGAAAACTGACCATCTCGGCCCCCTTTTGAATTGCTTTCACCATGAAAGGCCGGTGCACTTTCGGTGCATCAGCGGCAAGGTCAAGGGATGACTCGTTAATCTCCCCCTACCCCACAAGGCGGGATTCGGCGTCGATTTGGTTAGAGCAGGGTTAATGGTTCAGGCGCGAGTCGACCTTAGCCAAACTCAACCATGATCTCGTCTGCGGCAACGCTGTCCCCTGCGGCAACGTTGATTGCCTTCACGGTGCCATTGGCTTCGGCGCGGATGATGTTCTGCATCTTCATCGCCTCGACCACGCAGACCGCTTCGCCTTCCTGCACTTCCTGTCCAAGTTCGACATCCATCGAAACGACAAGGCCCGGCATGGGGGAAATGATCAGCTTGGACGTGTCCGGCTTTTCCTTTTCTGGCAAGCGGGCGTGCAAATCGGCCACATTCGGCGTGCAGACCAGCGCGCGCAGGGCAACGCCGCGATGACGGAACAGATAGCCTTCGGTCCGGTCAGCGAACTTCACGGCAAAGGGCTGCCCATCCAGCAGGCCTTCGACCAGATGCTGGCCCGGATACCAACCGGTGACCAGCGTGTGCGTCTTGCCCCCATTGATGGTGATCTCGGCTTCGCCATCCTCACCCAGGTCCAATGTGACGGGGTGATGCTTGTCGCCCAGAATGACAATCCAGTCGCGGCGCGCATCCGGCGTCGGAGACATGCGACCGCTCGTATCGGCGGCGCGGCGCGAGAAGAAGCCGTGCACATAGGCCGCAGAACAGATCAGCTGGATTTCCTGCGCTTCGGTCGGCTCAACGCCGTCAAAGCCGTCCGGGAATTCGTCCTTGATATAAGCGGTCGTGATATTGCCAGAGCGGAACCGCTCTTCGTCGATGACGGCCGCGATGAAGGGCATGTTGTCCTGAATGCCTTCAATATGGAACCGATCCAGCGCCTCTCCATGCACGTCGAGCGCGGTGTCGCGATCCTTGCCGTGCGTGATCAGCTTGGCGATCATCGGGTCATAATACATGGAGATTTCGTCGCCCTCGCGGACGCCGGAATCCATACGCACCTCACCGCCAGCCAGCGCGCCTTCTGATGGCGCGTGGAAACGCTTCAGGCGACCAATCGATGGCAGGAAGTTGCGATACGGGTCTTCGGCATAGACGCGGCTTTCCACGGCCCAGCCATTGATCTTGATATCGGACTGTTTGAGCTTCAGCGTCTCGCCATAGGCGACCCGCAGCATCTGTTCGACCAGATCAACACCGGTGATCATTTCGGTCACCGGATGCTCCACTTGGAGACGCGTGTTCATTTCAAGGAAGTAGAAGCCCTTGTCGGCGCCAGACGCCACGAATTCCACGGTGCCGGCGCTGTCATAGTTCACGGCCTTGGCCAGGGCCACGGCTTGTTCGCCCATCTTCTTGCGGGTTTCCGGGTCGAGCAGCGGCGATGGCGCTTCCTCGATGACTTTCTGATTGCGGCGCTGGATCGAGCATTCGCGCTCAACGAGGTAGATACAATTGCCATGCTTGTCGCCAAGCACCTGGATCTCGATATGGCGCGGCTCAAGAATGAACTTCTCGATAAAGACACGGTCGTCCCCAAAGGACGCTTTCGCTTCGGCCTTCACGGCCGGGAAGCCCTCTTCGACTTCCTTGTCATTGGCCGCAACCCGGATGCCCTTGCCGCCCCCGCCCGCGGACGCCTTGATCATGACCGGATAACCGATTTCTTTGGAAATCTTCACCGCTTCCTTGGTGTCTTCGATCAGACCCATATGGCCTGGCACGGTCGACACGCCGGCCTCGGCAGCCAGCTTCTTGGAGCTGATCTTGTCGCCCATCGCTTCAATGGCGTAGGCGTTCGGGCCGATCCAGCCGATCCCCTCTTCCTCGAGCCGTTTGGCGAACACAGGGTTTTCGGACAGGAAACCGAAGCCAGGATGGATCGCCTCTGCACCGGTCTGGCGAACCGCATCAATGATCTTGTCGGCAACCAGATAAGATTCTGACGCAGGTGACGCGCCAATATAGACAGTCTCGTCGGCCATCTCGACGGCCATGGAATCCGCATCGGCGTCTGAATAGACCACCACTGTCTGTACGCCCAGCCGTCGACAGGTCTTGATGACCCGAACTGCAATTTCCCCCCGGTTGGCGATCAGAATCTTTTTGAACATGCTGCCTCGATCCAATGTAAAGTCTTTCAGCGACTGCACTAAGCCGCCCGAAAGCCGATGTCCACAATTCCCATAGGGGAAGTCGGTTGCCACGATGCCGCAGATATGTTAGTAAGCGCTCACTATTTATGGAGATAGTTCTCATGTCCCGGATCATACTCGACCTCGATGCCCTGCTGGCCAATGGCCAGATCGACTCCTCCGAAGCCGCGCGCTTGCAGGGTTTCGCCCTGCCTGATCGCAGGAATGGTGTGCTGATAAACATTCTGCTGATTTTCGGAGCCATCTCGGTCGCCGGCGGCACGATCGCACTTGTGCCGAACGCCATAACCGGTCTCGTTCTGGCACTTGTCGCGTTGGGCGGCGCGGAATTCCTGCGCCGCAGCGCACGTGGAAATTCCCTGAAAACCCTCGGCATGGCGCTAACGCTTATGGGTACACTTGGCGTGGCAGGATGGATCGGATGGGAATTCCGGGAAGTGGATGATGGCACGGTGCCCACCGTACTGATCGCACTGGTCATGACCGCGGCAGCGCTGTGGTTCCGTTCGGCACTTCTGGCAGCGTTTGCAGTCTTGTCCCTCGGTGCCATTCTTGGTTCTGGCACAGGCTACTGGCATGCCAGCTACGCCCTGTTCGTCGAAGAACCGACCATCACGATCCTTGTCTTCGGCCTGCTCGCCCTGGGTCTCTATCGTGCCCGCAATACCCTGTCAGACGCATGGAACAATCTGGTCACCGTCGCAGCACGCACGGCCATGTTCATGGTAAATTTTGCCTTTTGGGTGGGTTCGCTCTGGGGTGACCGGATTGGCGAACACTGGTTTGCGCCGCAGCGCTGGTCGGACCGGTCGGAATGGCGTGAAGCTGCCATTGCCATCCCCGACCATGTCTTCACCTTGGGCTGGATTGGCGCGATCGTCGCCATGATCTTTACGGCACGCCGGAACAGCTTCCTGTCGATAACCTCAATCGTGTTCCTGACGATCCATGGCTACACGCAATATTTCGAATATCTCGGCGCGAAACCGGAAACGCTGGTGATTGGCGGACTGGTTCTGGTGGGCGTGGCCGTAGCCGGGGCGCGCTTCTTCATGAAGCAGGACGTGGAACCGGCCTAGTCCTTGTCATCCAACTGCTCGATGCGCGCCTCGAAGTTGCGCACCCGAGCAGAAATCGAGACAAGGAATGCCGTCGACCAGCCGAGCAGCAGGAAACCAATGACGGATTCTGCTGCCGCCAGCATGCGCCAGTCCTTGTCGATCAGCACATCGCCATATCCCACTGTGGAAAAGGTCGAGGTAGAAAAATAGACGGCTGTTTCGACATCCGGAAACGTACCCAGCGCCAGATAGGTCAGCGTGAACATCCAGATCTCGATCGAATGGATGGCAAACAGGCTGAGCAGGACAAAGAAGATGGCGAGCCCCTGCCCGACCACGGTCGACAGGTTCACGTGCGGCACGTCGCGCTTGCGGATCACCGCAGACAGGGCCACCAGTCCCGCGAAGTGGATGGCAAACGTGATCGCCACCAGCGCTCCCGCCACAATCAGATTGAGCAAGAGCATGGCGAAATCCTCCGTTTTATCGTGCCGCGACGACCAATCCGGCCAGCAAACCTGGCGCTTCACGGTTGAGGAAGTCAACCAGGGTCTTGCTCGCCGTGGTAACCGGGTTCGGTGGCGGACTCTTGCGCCACCAGCCGCTACGGGGCAGCGGCTGGGCAGGCCTGGATTTCGCAGCGAGGCTGGCAGTTCGGCGTGCCAAACTCGCGCTTTCCGCTTCCCTACCCATTTTCTCAAACCAGCTCCCCTTGTCGAATCCCAGCGCAAGACACCCGACAAACTTGCCGGGATTGGGATCGTTCGGGTCAAGCCAATGCTTGCGGTTGAGAGCGTGGCGTTCCGTGTGGGGGTTAGGATGCGCGCGGGAGACCAAATGGTTCCCGATGGCCCGTGCAAACAGGAAATTCCACGACGGATCGTTCTCGCTTCCCTCTATACTCTCCTGTGTGTGAAAGAGGATCGCTGCCTCAGCCCGGTCAATCCAGGGCGCATTCTCAGCGCCCATGAGCAGAAGCGTTTCCGTAACTTTCCCCACGAATTTGGCATTAGCGTGATCATCCCGGATCATCTGGTCGCATAGATGGGATAGTACGATCAGACCGAACCCATCCGGCGTCCCATCAGCTTTGCGGAGCAGCCGCATGAAGAGGCTTGCCAGATTGCGATCAACCAACCTGCCCCCAATCGCGACCCGCTCCTGCAACCAATCAAGATTAGCTGGCGTCAACGCCCCATTGGCGGCATCGCGTGCAAGCACATAATGCGCCATCACACGGACAAACCGGTTGTCCCAATCAGGGTCCGCTCCCTTCATTCGCGCATTGAAATCGAACAGAGCCTGAGCCTCGGCGTCAGATTGCGGCCCGCGCGAGCACATTTCCTGCGCAACTTGTCGTGCATCCTCGCGTGAACGCTGCGAGACGGCCTGAATACGCTGAATGATGCTGGCCGACCTGACCATGAGCTGCTGTCTCCGGTATAGGCACAAACGGGTACCAATGACGGGTTTCAGCTTTCTTGACCAATTCGGTGAAACCTGTTGCCACCATTGTTCAACGCCCCGTACATTCCAGCCCAGACACATATGGAAATTACGGGAGAAAACGCGATGACACAGCCAAAAGACCTCGCCGGGCGCAAAGCGATCGTAACCGGTTCAGCCACAGGGTTGGGACGATCAATTGCCTTGAAACTTGCCGAGCGCGGCGCTGACGTGATCATCAATTGCGCAAGATCCGTCGCGGAGGGCGAAGCGACCGCAGCGGACTGCCAGGCGCTCGGTTCGCAATCGCGCCTTGTTCAGGCTGACGTATCGACGGATGAGGGCTGCCGTAAGCTCGCAGAAGCTGCTGCCCAGGTCGGGCGGCTGGACATCCTCGTCAACAATGCCGGCACGACCAAGCATGCACGTGACCATTCCGATCTGGACGCCCTCACCCGCGAAGATTTCCTGGACCTCTACGCGGTCAATGTCGCCGGTCCCTTCCTGATGATGCAGGCCTGCAAATCCCTGCTTATAGAAAGTCACCGTCAAACCGGTCGCGCCGCTGCTGTGCTGAATACATCCTCCATCGCGGGTGTTACGGGTATCGGCTCATCGGTAGCCTATGCAGCGACCAAGGGCGCGCTCAACACGATGACCCTGTCGCTGGCCCGCGCACTGGCCCCGGAGATTCGCGTGAATGCGATTTGTCCGGGCTTTATCGGCACGCGCTGGTTCAAGGACAAGATGGATGAAGAGCAGTATCAGCGCATGGAAGCCTCTGTTGCGGCCGCCACCCCGCTCAACGTGGCCAGCGGGCCCGACGATATTGCAGATTCGGCCCTTTTCTTCCTGACGGATGCCTCTCGACACGTGACTGGAGAGACGCTTTTGGTCGACGCTGGCACGCACCTTGGTTACGCGCCGTTGACCGCACGGTGACCAAAACCAGAGCGCACAAGCCTAAGGCATTGTCGCACCTGCGTGCACAAAATTCTGGCGTTCGGGTTGCCGTCCAGCAACCTCCATATTTTTGTTTCTGATCCCGGATAAAGCCGCGTCATCGTGGTTTTGGCGCTGGCAACAGCGCGATTCAACAACGGGGTACTAAAACATGAAACAACAGCTTTTCCGCGCAGGGGTAGCACTTGCAGCAATGCTGGCAGTGGCTGGCACGGCAGCTGCCGAGGGAGAATGGTCCGGTAACGTCGCTCTCAGCACAGACTATGTCTGGCGTGGCGTCTCCCAGTCCAATGAGGACATGGCCATCTCCGGCGGCTTCGACTATGCGAACGGTATATTCTATGCGGGTACATGGGCATCGAATATCGACTTCGAAGACGGCTCTGACTCTAATGTAGAGCTCGACCTCTACGCCGGCGTCGCCAGCGAATTCTCGAACGGCGTCTCCTGGGATCTCGGCGTCATCTATTATTCCTATCCGGACTCGGATGATGAAGACCTCGACTTCGTCGAACTGCAGGCCGCTCTGGGTTATGCTTTCGAAGGCGGAGTTGAAGTAGGCGGCGCCGTCTACTGGGATCCAGACAATGAGAGTGTCTATGTTGAAGGCTCTGCGGGGTATGCCTTCACCGACGCTTTCGCAGCTGACGTATCCGTCGGCAACTACTCCTTCGATGGTGGCGGCGACTACACCAACTGGTCGCTTGGTGGCACCTACTCGCTGCCAATCGGCATCGATGTGGACCTGCGTTACTGGGATACCGACATCGACGGTACGGACATCGCCGACGAGCGCATTGTCCTGACTCTCGCAAAGAGCCTCTAGCGCTCGGATATTCTTCACAAACTGTGCGCGAGACATTGCCCTCCTTCGCGTGCAGTCTGGTGAAGGCCGCCGGTTCCCTCGAGAGCTGGCGGCCTTTATTTTTGCGCAATCCTCCTTAAGTTGGGAGTTCGACTCCACCCAGAAGAAAGAGCTCCCCCATGGCCGCTGAAATGAGCCCTGCCGACGCCGTGGGCGCGCTCGTTCCCGCAATCACCCTGTTGGGGTTCGGCGCGGCAGCCGCCCTGGTCTCGCGGGCGCTCAATCTCAGCCCCATTGTTGGCTACCTCCTCGCGGGGATTCTGATCGGTCCGGGCATGCTGAACCTGATCCATGAGAGTGGCGGCACGCATTTGCTGGCCGAGCTCGGCGTGGTCTTCCTGCTCTTCGATATCGGCATGCATGTCTCGCTCCGCGAACTGAAAGAAAGCCGTGGTGACCTGCTCGGCCTTGCCCCTGTCCATCTATTGCTGACAGGCCTGATCAGTGCAGGCGCGCTCTATATGCTGGGCATATCCTGGCCGATTGCGATCGCGGTAGGCCTCAGTCTTGGCCTTTCGTCTACAGCGGTCGTTGCGCGGATCCTGACAGAGCGCGAGCAGAACTCGTGTCCGATCGGGCGCACGGCCACACATGTCCTGATCTTTCAGGATATTGTCGCCATCTTCCTGATGATCTTCGCCACGTCGCTTGGGGAAGGAGAGACCGCCGCCGGCCTTGCGGGCCTCCTGTCAGAATATCTCCTGAATGGCGGTGCAGTCCCGCTGGCGGCTGGATTGTTGCTGGCCTTTGTGCAGGCCCTGATCGCCTTCGGCGCAGCCATGCTGTTTTCACGCTACCTGCTGAACCCGGTTTTCCGGACGCTGGCAGCCACCCGCAATGATGAAGCCTTCACGGCTTTCACCCTGTTGCTTGTGCTGGCGGCTGCCTGCGCGACTGCCATGATTGGGCTTTCGCTAACCCTGGGCGCATTCCTGGCAGGTCTGGCCGTGTCCGGCACGCCGTTTCGTCACCAGGTGCAAACGGAAATGGGACCGTTTCGCGGGCTGCTCCTGTCCTTCTTTTTCATCAGTGTCGGCCTGTCGATTGACTTGCCGGGCCTGCTGAGAAACCTGCCGCTCGTCGTGATCGGCGCGTTTGGCATCCTGACGGTCAAGACCGCGCTCGGCTATATCGCCGCCCGCATGAATGGCTGGAGTGTGCCCGGCGCTACCCAGCTCGCCACATTGTTGGCACAGGGATCGGAATTCACACTCGTCATCCTCTCATTGGCCTCAATCACTGCCAATATGCCCCCTGCCCTCATGGGCAGCCTGATCGCCGCCATTGCGCTGTCCCTGGCGCTGGCACCGAGTTGGGCCATGCTCGGAGGCAAGCTCTCGCGCGAATTGGCGCGGCGCAAGCAGGTCACAATGGAAACATCAGGCGAACCCGCTGGCGAGCGGCCTGTCATCGTCATTGGCATGTCTGCTGCCGGGCGACTGGCCGTCGACGCTCTGATCGACTTTGACATCCCCTATATCGCGACTGACGGAGATCCCGATCGCTTTCTGTCTGCGGTCGCAGATGGATACAATGTCTCGTTCGGAGATGCCGCCAACATGAAGCTGATCGAAGCTGTGGGGGGCAGCAATGCGCGCGCCGTCGTGCTTGGAAAAGCGCGTTATGAAGTGTCCAAGGAAGTCACGCCCAGCATCAATCGCCGCTTCCCGGACCTGGTCCGACTCGTGGCTGTCGAAACCATCCATGATCTCGACCGATATCTCGAACTGAACATACGCGCGCACCTCGTGGCTGGAGAGCCCAAGGGGATCGAAATGGTCGCGGATATGCTGAGAGTTCTGGGCGTGCCCGACAAAGAACTGGCAGATTGGCTCAGCCGCGAGGCCGACCTGTTCACGATCGGCGACGCGTCAGACCGTCAGGACAAGGCTGAAGAGGAAGAAGCTGTGGTCGACGAAGCCGCCTGATCAGATTCCAGATCAGGAATTAAGGGCGTCGATCGCATCATCAATCGTGGCGCGCGGACGGTCCATGATAGCAGCGATCTGGGCACGCTGTTCGATGGCGAGCCACAGGCCAAGCACTTCGACATCCACCACACGCCAGTCGCCATTCTTTTCGATAACGCGCCAGCGCACCGTCTGTGGCGCTTCGCCGGGACGAACGACGCGCGTTACCACGATAGAATCTGTCGGCGTGCGATCCTTTGATCCGGTAACCGTGATCTCTGCATCGCGGAATTTTTCACGCTGGTCTTCGAAGCTGCTCAGTAGATAGGTTTCGAAGGCATCTGCGAACCTGCTGCGTTCCTGATCCGTGACGCGGCGGGCATATTTCCCGAGGGTGAAATTGGCGACTGTGTCCAGGTCCATGGACTGGCGCAGCGTTTCGCGGCCCTTCTGAGGGTCGGAAATATGCTTTGCGGCGCCTTCAATCACGGCCTCCGCTTCCGGGCCAGCGAAGGCAGGCAGGGCCATCAGGCCGAGGGCAGTGGAGGCAATAAGGGCGCGAAACATGAGGGCTTGTCCTTGTGAATTCTCTGCGTGTTGCCCCCTACATATGATCGAGATTGTCCTTTTGTTCCCCGAAAGCCGAAATAGGCTCTATGCGTTTTGGGAATGAAACCGGTGCTGCAGGCGTCGGCAGGCAGGCCCCCGACAGGCGCAGGACCTGTAGTTTCGGGCGGCGGCAGGACAGAATGGCTGGGTACATGTCATTTCTCCTCTTGGGCGAGAAACATGCAAGCTGTGTACCAAGGGCGCGACCTTCGCGTTCTGTCTCGATCACTGGGATAGGCCACATATGATGGCATGGTGCGGGCGGCCGGGCTCGAACCGGCAAGGCCTTGCGGCCGAGGGATTTTAAGTCCCTTGCGTATACCAATTTCGCCACGCCCGCATGACCGATGCTGGACATAACGGTATTTTACGGGGGATGCTAGATTTGATCATTGAAACCAGCAGAAAGAAGGACGACCTGCGCGTTGAAAAACAGCCTCCCGACACTCTGGTTCATCTCGGCTGCCCTGATGATAGTGACGGCCACAGCCATCCCTGCGTTTATCGCGCCAGACATGAGCAGGTTCGCCAGAACCGCTATGCTGGCATCCACCTTGCCGCAAGGCGTCCTGTCAGGATTGTCTGCGGTGGCGTTTGGTCTCGTGCATATGCTCATCCTGCGGGTTCGGCCTTCAACGGCGGCCAGCGTATTTGGCGCGCTTCACCTCGGTGCAGCGCTCTTCGGTCACGCCGCGCAAATCAACGGACAAGTTCTACGGCAGCAGGTCATCCTCGGAACGCATGACGTCAGCAGTACGGCTCAGACAATGGGAATGGTCCATATTGCCAGCACCCTGTGTTACCTGCTCGGCGTCGTCTTCTTCATTATCGCGGTGGCCGTTGCGCTGAACACACGGCCACCGGCTGAAGATGTGTTCTAGCTGACCCGCTCGAACACGGCTGCGAGCCCCTGCCCGCCCCCGATGCACATGGTCTCCAAGCCATAGCGCGCCTCGCGGCGCTCCATTTCCCGCAGCATCGTGGTCAGGATCCGCACGCCGGTCGCGCCGACCGGATGACCAAGCGATATGCCCGAACCGTTCACGTTCAGCCGCTCCATGTCATCCTCCGAAAACTCAAGCGCCTTGGTGCAGGCGAGCACCTGCGCTGCGAAAGCTTCATTCAGTTCAATGACGTCGATGTCCTTCAGTTCAAGACCTGCCGTCTTGAGGGCCTTCTGGCTGGACGGCACCGGCCCAATTCCCATGACTTCAGGCCCAACGCCTGCAACCGACCATGAAACCAATCGCCCAAGCGGCTTGAGGCCATATTTCTCTGCCGCCTCGCGCGTACAGACGATGCAGGCTGCCGCGCCATCATTCTGGCCGGACGCATTGCCAGCGGTCACCGTCGACTGATCGTCCACCTTGCCCCGGATCGCGCGCAGCGTGGACAGCTTCTCCAGAGAGGAATCCGGACGAATGTGCTCATCCTGGTCCACGACCGTATCGGCCTTGCGACCTTTCACGGTGTACGGAATGATCTCCTCAGAGAACTTGCCGGACTTCTGGGCCGCAGCCGCTTTCATGTGCGAATTGTAAGCGAACTGATCCTGAGCGTCGCGCGTGATCTGATAATCACGGCGCAAATTTTCGGCCGTCTCGATCATGCCACCCGGCACGGGATGGTTCTTGCCGCCGGCTGTATAGCGACCGCGTGACAGACCGTCATGCAGCATCAGGCCATCGCCCTTGATGTTCCACCGCATATCGATGGAGAAGAAGGGCGCATTCGACATGCTCTCTGCCCCGCCCGCGATGACAACGTCATTTGCGCCGGTTGCGACCTGCATCACGGCATTGATCACCGCCTGCAGGCCGGAGCCACAGCGCCGGTCGATCTGGTAGCCACCGGTGGATGTGGTCAGCCCGGCATTCAGTGCCACCATGCGCCCAAAGGCCGGGGCCTCCATGGTCGGATAGCATTGCGCGAAGATACAGTCTTCCACCGCCTCGGCAGGTAGCTTGGTTTTCGCCATCAGCTCACGGATAACATGCGACGCCATCTCATGCGCATGCACGGTCTTGAAGGCGCCGCCAAAGCCGCCAACGGCGGTGCGGACGGGTTCGCAAATGACTACGTCTCTCATGGCGCTCTACTCCTGCTGGTCCCGGCCACGCGCGGTGACCTGTTTGCGAGCCTCTTCCACAGCGTCTGCCGTCACAGATTCGGCATGAGCAATGGAGCGTTTGACTTCTTCCTTCATGGCGGCGGCGAAATTCATGCCATAGCCATCATCGATCAGCGCCTTGTATTGCTTGAGCAGGTCCGGCTGGGAACCGCACATTTCGTGCGCCAGCTTCATGGCAGCCGGCACGAGTTCGTCGGATTCGTAAACACGGTTCACAAGTCCCCAACGTTCCGCGGTGTGGGCATCGAGGAAGTTACCGGAGAAAGACAGCTCCTTGGCTCGGCTGATACCAATCATGCGCGACAGCTTCTGTGACAGGCCCCAACCCGGCACGATGCCGACGCGGGCATGTGTATCGGCAAACTTGGCATGTTCAGAGGCCAGCAGCACGTCGCACATCAGCGCCAGTTCGAACCCGCCAGTGATTGCAAAGCCGTTGATCGCACCGATGATTGGCCAGGGATAATCGGCCAGTGCGCGCGCCATATCTATGGACTTGGAATCTTCGTCAGCGCCCAGGGCGAAACCGGTCTGGCCGGCCTCCTTCAGGTCGATCCCGGCGGTGAAGGCCCGCCCGGCACCAGTCAGCACGACCGCGCGGACCTCCTTGTTCTCTTTCAGCTCGTTGAAGACGCTGACGATCTCGGCGCGCAGGGCTCGGTTCAGCGCATTCAGCGCGTCGGGCCGGTTCAGTGTTACGAGCGCAACCGGTCCGTCCAATTCGACCTTTACGATGTCTTCCGCCATGGGATCCTCCAATTTTCCTGTTTGCCTCTCTTAGCGAGGACAAGCGGGGAGGACCATGCTTGACGTTAGGGCGGTTTTGGAAGGGATCAGGCCCGGCGCTTGCGAACCAGATTCACAATGCCGATCACGAGAGCAATCACGGCGATTCCGGCCGCAAGGAAGAACAGGCCAAATTTGAGGGGCGTCAGCCACGCCTTGGCATCAAGCGCGTCGACCCATCCCGCCAAGGCCAGCACCTGAACCATGTTCTCAGTCAGGTCGGCGATCACGACTCCGAACGCTGGTAGCGCTGCGTACTTTCCCATGCTGCCAAAGAAGCGCAGGGCCAGTCCGCCGAGGAAGCCCCCATAAGCCAGGGGATACGCCGTATCCAGCAACACCGTCACCCAGGCATGGGCGGCACGTTGGGCGTCACTCATCGTGGCAATGATCGTTCGGCTCATCTCCGGGTCGGAGGTGATGTCGAGGAATGCGCCGCCCACCATCGGCCGACACAGACCGAACCCTGCTCCAATCACCAGCATCGAAACGAAGCTGATAAGGATCGCTGGGGTCCGCGCCAGAAAACTCATGCGTTTGCGTCCTCGACCCGCTCCGGCTGGACGCCCGTCGCAGAGATGATCGCTTCCAGCTTGTCAGTAATCATGGGGATAAGGCTTTCCTGTATCGTGCTGGCAACAAGGTGGACACCATTGTCACCAATGCCCCGAAACCAGGGATAGGAACCGAGCGCGACGTCCGGCATCTCCTTGGCCAGCACGCCCAGCGGTTCGGCAATGTCACCTTCGCGCAAGCCCCTGCCCCGTATCGTGACCTTGTGGATGACCGCTCCCGTCTCCAGCCTTGGCCCGATATCTTCCAGCATGCCGCGCGCAACCGACGGAACACCCGCCAGGGTAAAGACATTCCCGGTCTGGAAGCCCGGCGCCCCGGACACGGGATTGGCCACGATCTGGGCACCATGCGGAATACGCGCCATGCGCCGACGGGCTGGCGTGTAGTCTGTGCCCATTGCCTCATAGCGTTGGGCCAGCATCGCAGTGACTTCGGGATGTTCTGAAATCTCCACCCCGAACGCCTTGGCGATGGCATCAGCCGTGATGTCATCATGTGTCGGACCAATGCCGCCCGTTGTGAAGACATAGGTGTATTTTGCGCGCAGCGAATTCACGGCCTCGACAATCTCGTCTTCCACGTCGGGCACGATCCGGGTCTCCCGGACGGGAATGCCGAGCGGCGCAAGATAGGAAGCGATCTGTTGCAGATTGATGTCGCGCGTCCGACCGGAGAGCAGCTCGTCCCCGATCAGGAGGACGGCTGCCGTGGGAGATTCTTTTGTCATAAAGACACTTTGCCCAGACTGGCTTATTCTTCAAGCGCCTCATAGACGAGCCGCATCGATTCCTCACGAAAACCCGCCGGCTTCCCGGGTCGTGCGCCGAAGCGCTGGATCATGCCGATAAAGAATAGATCATTCTCCGGATCGATCCAGAACCATGTCCCAGCAGCCCCGCCCCAATAATAAGTGCCGGTACCGGCTGGGCTGTCCATGGCGACCGGATCAGAGATGATGGCAAAGTCAATGCCGAAATCGCGACGCTTCGGCGTGAAGACACTTCGCTGCGTGCCATCAAATTCCACGCCTGCATTTGGCGGCAACTGGTTTGTCCGCATCAGGGCCACCGTGTCCTCCTGCAGAATACGATGGCCGTCCAGCATGCCACCATTGAGCATCATCTGGCAGAACCGGGCATAGTCGTCGATCGTGGACACGAGCCCGCCGCCCCCCGATTCGAAGGCGATGGTGGACTGCCTGAACTGCACAGTCTCGGTGTAGAATGGCTCGAACCGATCCCGCTCGGAGGCATAATACACGACGTCGGATAGCCGGTCATACTCCGCTTCGGGAACATAAAATCCGGTATCATCCATGCCCAGCGGCGTGAGAACATTTTGCTTGAGGTATTCGCCAAGAGACAATCCCGAGAATTTTTCGACAAGATAGCCCTGGATGTCGACCGAGACCGAGTAGTACCAGACTTGCCCTGGCTCATGCAGCAAGGGGATGCCTGCGACCTTGTCGATGAGGGTCTGCGGATCAGGCGATTTGAGGACATTCTGCTCCCGAAACTGGGCATTGGCATAATCATCTCCACCAAGGCCGTAAGCGAAACCGGCCGAGTGACTCATCAGTTCCCGCATGGTCGCGGGGCGCGATGGGTCTTTCAAGATCGGTGTTCCGTCTTCATGCTCGCCCGCCAGCACTTTCAGCGCTTCAAATTCAGGGATGTATTTTGTGATCGGATCGTCGAGGTCAAACTTGCCATCTTCATGGAGCTGCATCAGGGCAACGCCCGTGATCGGCTTGGTCATGGAATAGATCCGGTACAGCGTGCCCGGTTGCACGGGTGTCGATGTTTCAACATCCCTCACACCGTACTGACCATAATGAGCAACCTCACCATCTTTGACGAGCAGGGCCTGAAGGCCCACGACATGCCCGTCCGAGACGAACTTCTGCAGGCGTTCGTCGAGCGCATGCAGTCCATCCGAGCTGAACGCCTTGGCGGACCCGGCAGGAGCGAGAGGCGGCCAGTCTGCTACCTCATTCTGTTCCGCCGTTGCGGGCAGCGCCGTGAGAGACAGCGCCATCAAGGCGAAGGCAAACCCGGTGAGACACCGACGACAGGCTTCCAATTTGAGCATTGCGCGCATTCCTTTTCTTCCCGCAGGACCAGACCATGACCAATGCATTTAGGAGAGACAAGCGGGAACGTATTGAGGCTGCGCGCATTGCATTTTTCAATACCCAATTGATTGAAAGGACACGCCATGAAACGTCATGCCACCGCCCATTGGTCCGGAAACCTCGCGGACGGCACGGGCTCGCTCACGACGCAGAGCGGCGCGCTGTCCGATCACGCCTACTCCTTCAAGGCGCGATTTGAAGATGAGAGCGGCACGTCGGGTACTAATCCGGAAGAATTGCTCGCCGCCGCACATGCGGGCTGTTTCACCATGCAGCTCTCCCACCTGCTGGCCGAGAACGGAACACCTGCCACCGATCTGGATACGAAATGCATCGTGTCGGTCGAGCCGAAAGATGGTGGCGGATTCGAAATCACGCGCAGCGCCTTGACGCTTACGGCCGTGGTTGAAGGCATCGAACAGGATGATTTTGACGCCATCGCCGACAAGGCCAAGAACGGCTGCCCGATGTCGGTCGCCCTCGGCGCCATCGACATCACGCTTGGCACCCAGCTCCAGTAACCCTTTCAGAGGATCAAGACCCATGGCACCGGAACTCTTATATGGCGTAGGCGCGCTGCTCTTGCTGATCGCCCTGATCTGGGGGGTCAGCCGGGGCCGACTGAAATCCCGCACCGCGGAAGCGGTCAGCGAGGAAGGCACGCGCGAGATTTACCAGGAGCCCGAACGGTTTGATGACGAGCGGCGCGAAGAACTGAAACGCGCTGCAAAGTCTGCCGAAGCGGCAGCTGAAAAGCGCGACAAGACGGATGGGGCCTGAGTCTGATACTGTTTGGCAGGCCTGAAGGTGGAACTTAGCCGGGCAAATTGCTATCTAGGGTGCAGATACAGGTATTTCCGCCCCTGAAAGGCTCCGATTGATGACTGACACTTCCCTCCTGCTGCCGATGCGCACGGGCGAAATTCGCATTCACGATGCCGAAGGCTTCGCAGGTATGCGCAAGGCGGGACGTCTCGTGGCTGAATGCCTCGATATGCTGGTGCCGGAAGTGAAGCCCGGCGTGACCACCGAACATCTCGACAATCTGGTGCGGGAATTCGTCATGGATCATGGCGCAACCTCCGCGACGATCGGCTATCGCGGCTACCGCCATGCCAGTTGCATTTCACTCAACCATGTCATCTGTCACGGTATCCCCAGCGCCAAGCCGCTGAAGGAAGGCGATATTGCCAATATCGACGTCACCCTGATCATTGATGGCTGGCATGGCGACCATTCGCGCATGTATGGCGTCGGCAATGTGAAGCGGAAGGCCGAGCGCCTGATGGATGTGACCTATGATGCGCTCATGGCCGGCATCGCGCAGATCCGCCCCGGCAAGCGCTTTGGCGACATTGGCGGCGCGATCTCCGAAATTGCCCGGCTGAATCGCATGTCGGTCGTAGAGGACTTCTGCGGCCACGGCCTGGGACGCCTGTTCCATGACGAGCCAAACGTCGTCCACTCATCGGATTACAATACCGGCCCGGAACTGAAGCCCGGCATGTTCTTCACGGTCGAGCCGATGCTGAACCTGGGCCGCAAGGACGCTGCGATCCTGCCAGATGGCTGGACGGCCGTGACTCGCGACCGCCAGCTGTCGGCGCAGTACGAACATTCTGTCGGCGTGACCGAGGATGGTGTTGAAATCTTCAGCACATCCCCGAAAGGCTGGCACCAGCCTCACAAGGTCCAGCTCTAGTAAGCGCTATTCTTCAGGAGGCGGCGGCATGTAAAATGGCGCGGCTTCCGGAGGCATCTCCTCCATCGCAATCGTGATCCCGTATTCGGCTGCAAGCTGGCCAATTACGGCGCCTGCTGCTTCGGCTGAATCCGGCTTAGCCTCCGCAATGCGCGGGCCCGCATCATTCATGAAGCCTTCAAATGACCCACCCGTGGTGGTCATGATCAGCCTCGTGGTTTCATCGCTGGCATTCCAGAACATGTGCGTGTTGCCCCGGTTCAATGCAGCAAAGTCGCCCGGATAGAGCGACAGGATCTGGTCGCCCGACATGACACTGAGCGCACCGGACACGACGTAGAAATACTCATCCTCGCGCGTATGGTTATGTGGCGGTGATCCTGGGCTGCGCGGAGGCAGTTCAAATTCGTATACTGTCACATCGCCCGACGATTCTTCGGATGACAGCAACAGTCGGACAGGATGGAACGGGTTCTCGATGGCCTCCCCGGCCCCTGCCACGACCAATTTGTCGGGATGCGCATGGACATGATCTGCCAGGACACCATGATGGTCATGGCCCGCCGGCTGGATCATACAGGCAGACAGCGCCAGCAAGCCAGCGCCGCAAAGCGTGATTTTGTCCAACATGTTTCACTCTCCCACGGATTGTCCCTAGGGGAAGTCTATCTGCGACCATGCAATTCTCAAGTTCAATCTGAGGCGACGTGATCTAAGTCACTTTATCGAAACGTCGTTTCATGGTTTTTCAACCATAATGAGCACCCCCCCCGAAGAACCCCACTGGAAAGGTCACCGAGACCGCTTGCGAGGCAAACTGCTGACGCGTGGCGCGACCGCGTTAAGCAATTACGAAGTGCTGGAAGTCTTGCTCATGGCCTTCATCCCGCGTCGGGATGTCAAACCCATCGCAAAAGCGCTGGAAGCCCGCTTCGGCAGTCTGTCAGCGATCCTCGCTGCCCCGACATCCGACCTCATCAAGGTCAACGGTGTCGGCGAGACAGTCGCGGCGTATCTCAAGGCCATTGCCGAGCTCAACGCCCGGGCGTCCAGAGAGACGATCCAGAAGAAGCCCGCCATTTCCTCCTGGTCGGCGCTCATCGATTATGTTCGCACCGAACTGCAGCATGAAAAGCGCGAACAGTTCCGCATCCTGTTCCTGGATCGGAAAAACCAGTTGATCGCCGACGAAATCATGGGACATGGCACGGTCGACCATGCGCCCGTCTATACGCGTGAGGTCGCCCGCCGCGCGCTGGAGCTGCATGCATCAGCGCTCATTCTGGTGCACAATCATCCGTCAGGTGACCCCACACCGTCGCGCGCAGACATCGACATTACCCGCGAGATCATTGATGCGCTCGATCCATTCGACATCACCGTGCACGATCATCTGATTGCCGGCACGGGCGGCGTCACCAGCCTGAAATCAGCCGGACTGATCTGATCAGGACACCAGACTGTCGCGCGCCATTTTCTGAACAGCCGTAATATAGGCGGCCTGCGACCATCCGCATTCGAACCGCAGCTTTTCCCACACTTCGACTGACAACAGCGCCCAGAGCAAATCCGTTGCCTGCTCGACCGAATAGTCGGGCATCAGCCGGTCTGCGGACTTGAGCGCCATCACAGCGGCTTCACATCCATGCCGTACAGCTTGCATTCGGTCATTCCAGGCAGCCGCAGCGGCGTCGTCGGAGTCTCGCATGGCGATCAAGGCGCGCCCCACTCCGTGAATTTCCGGAATATAGTTCCCCCACGCCTCCACCCACAAATCCAGACGGTCCGTTCCTTTGGCCTTACGGCTCGCCGCAAGACGTTCGTCTATGTTTCGGACTTCGTCCATATAGCGCGCCGTCCCGGTCAGCAGGTCCGCGCGTGTCGGGAAATGAAGATAGACGGCCTGGCGGCTGATGCCCGCGGCCTTGGCGATATCGCTCATGCGCACGCCGGACCCGCCAGATTCCTCCAGCAATTTCCATGTAGCGCGCATGATTTTTTCGCGGGTTTCGAGATTCTCACTTGACATGATGTCAATCTATAGGCACTTGACGCCATGTCAACTTTACATCGTGTCAAGCAAAGGAGATTGAACATGACACAGCACCTTCATAGCCAGACAACGCATCGCGGGCCTGTGCTCGTATTGGGTGGCACCGGAAAGACCGGTCGTCGGATTGTCACCCGTTTGCGCGAGCGGGGTATTGATACCCGGGTCGGATCAAGGTCCGGCTCGCCCGCCTTCGATTGGGATGAGCCGTCCGGCTGGAACGCCGTGCTGGCTGGCATGAGCGCGGTATATATCAGCTACACGCCTGACCTCGCCGTGCCCGCCGCCAAGCAAGCGATCCGGCACCTTGTCGAACGCGCAAAAGCGCAGGGCGTGCAGCATCTCGTCCTGCTGTCTGGACGCGGAGAGCCAGACGCCCAGGCCTGCGAGCGCATCGTGCAGGAAAGCGGTCTCGACTGGACCATTGTGCGCGCCAGCTGGTTCAATCAGAATTTCTCCGAAGGCGATTTCCTGCCGCTGGTCCTGTCTGGTGACATCACACTGCCGGCTGGACATGTGCCGGAACCGTTTGTGGATGCCGAGGATATCGCCGACGTGGCCGTCGCTGCTCTCACCGAGACCGGACATATTGGCGAAGTCTACGAAGTGACCGGTCCCCGACTGATGACGTTTGACGAACTGGCCAGCGAATTGTCACGCGCAACCGACCGCAAGATCAGTTTCGTCCGTGTGCCTGCTAATGAATTTCTTCAAGGGTTTCGCCAGGCTGGCGCTCCGGAAGACATGATCTGGCTGCTCGACTACCTGTTCTCCACCATACTTGATGGCCGCAATGCCCAACTCTGTGACGGTGTGGAACGGGCCCTGGGCCGACCGCCAAAGGACTTTTCCGACTTCGCCAACGAAGTCGCCGCCTCCGGGCTCTGGAGCGCCGCTGCGTGACGCCCGCCTCACTCACCCCGCATGTCCGTAGCTGACTGATCCTCTTCGGCGGGCATGCCACATCCAAGGAATCAAACTCATGACGACCCATCTCTTTGTCTATGCCTGCCTCACCATCGGACTTTCTGCCGCCCTCGTCGGCGGTGTGTTTCAAGCCTTCTCCGATTTCGTAATGGCCGGCCTCATCCGCGCCGCGCCAGCTGGCGGCATCGACTCCATGCAACAGATCAACCGGACAGTGTTTCGCTCGGCATTTCTGGCGATCACGTTGGCATTGGCACCTATCATGCTCGCCGCCTCCCTTTATGCCTGGCAAAGCCTGGAAGGGTCACCAAAGATCCTGATACTGATCGGAACCGCGATCTACGTGACGACCGTGCTCGGGGTCACCATGTTCGGTAACGTTCCGATGAATAAACATCTCGACGGCCTTACGCCTTCTTCGCCGGATGCCGCGATCTATTGGAAGAAGTTCGGTACCGTCTGGACAGGGTGGAACCATGTTCGCACTTTCGGGGCGATTATTGCCGCCATCTGCTTCCTGCTAGCTGCAACTGGCTTGCCCGACACCCTTGCTGCCATGACTTAGCTCTGGCCGAACCGGCGCACCAGGTTGGAAATGCTCTTCGACAGAACCAGCATTTCCGGAGACTGAAGATCCAGCCTGCCCGACAGGCTGGATCGCAGATTCTCAAGATCAAAGATAATCTCCCGTACCGCCGCATCTGGCACGCTGCTCTCAATCCAGCCAACACAGACGAGCCGCTTGCCGGAAGTCACCGGCGCAACCCGGTGCAGACTGGTCGATGGATAGAGCACCATGTCTCCCGCGTCCAATTTGATGGACTGGGTCATCCCCGCCAGATCGATCTCCAGCTCGCCCCCCTCATAGTCGCCCGGATCGGACAGGAAGAGCGTGAAAGAAAAGTCCGTGCGCAAGCGCGACTCCCCTGCTCCCATGAATGGATTGTCGACATGATGACCGTATCCGCCGCCCTCCTCGGTCCGGCTGACAATCAGTTTCGAGAACTGGCGTGGCTGGGCCGCCGCACGCAGAACAGGGTGTCGCTCCACCTTGGCCTTGAGGAGCTGGCGAACCTGCGCGCCGGTACGGGATGTCAGATCCGCTTGCTGGTTGCGCTTGACCGCCCGGGCCATGCCACCTGCCGTTTCTGCGCCGTCGCGCCAGCCGAGCGTTGCGACCAGATCGCGGACATCACTCAGGTCGGCCTCATCGAGTACGTTGGAAAGGGTCAAAAGCATGTTGCGCCTACTTGCGAATAATTTGCATTTGCGTCATTCAGCGCTATAGCAGATCGACGCAAAGAGGAAGTATATCATGGCCTTTGACACCAAACTGAAGCAGTGGACCAGTCTTGGTCTGGGCACCGTCCTGATGACTGGCGCGCTTGCAGGTTGCAGTGAGCCTGCCGCCCCTGCCGACGAGGCAGGCACAGAGATCGCGCAGCCTGAAACACCTGCAGAAGTGGATCCAACCGCAGAAGCCAACACACTGGCCACTGAAGGCGGTGAAGGCGAAGGCGGTGTGACCATTGACGCCGCCTATACCGACCCGGTCGTCTACAAGGCCGCGCTGGCCATTGCAGCAGCCCACGTCCTGGCCGCGCGCGACGCCTACGCCAAAGGCGAAACGACCGCCGCGGCTGAAATGTACGCGCATCCGGTCTCCGAAGTCCTGTTCGACATGGAGCCGGTCTTTGCAGCTCAAGGCGTCGCCGACTTTACCGACCTGTTTACAGACACGTCTGCAGCGGTCTTTGCAGGGGAAAGCCAGGAACAGATCAACGCCCGCACGGACGCGATCCTTGCCGCGCTCGACAAAGCCGCCGAGAGCGCCCCCGCCACCGACATGTCCGATGCCATGGTCAGCGCCCATGTCGCCTCCGACCAGATCGATCGCGCATCCGACATGTATCGCCTGTCGCTCGATTCTGATTTCTACGAGACGTATCTGGACGGCTACGGCTTCTATCAGGCCGCCGAGCGCGCCTTTACGCAAGCGGAAAGCGACATCACGGCCGAAAATTCCGATGCAGCAGAATCCATTCGCGCGGCGCTTGGCCTGTTAGCTGAAGCCTACCCGACTGCGCTCCGCCCTGACCCAATGGACACTGATGCTGCAGCCCTCGCCGTTGCGGCGTCGGAAGTACAGTTGGCGCTGAGCCAGTAGTGGCAAATTGACCTCCGCAAGACCTTGCTCGCACGCTGTCGCAGAGTAAGGCCTTGCGCCCCCCGCACATGTCATTACCGTAGGGAGACATGTAGAGAGGCGCCGCCAAGACGCGCCCGGTATTTTCGGGAGGATTTTCGGCGGATGACCGACACGACAGCTGGCCAAGCGGCCGCGGGCGGACACATCACAGGCTTCGGTTCAAAAGGGTATCGCACCTATGTGCTGATCGCCCTGATGCTGGTCTACACGCTGAACTTCATCGACCGAACGCTCATTTCGGTCGTTGCCCAGCCGATCATCAACACATTTCAGCTGAATGACACGCAATGGGGCCTCCTGTCCGGGCCGCCCTTCGCATTGTTCTACGCTGCAATGGGCATTCCGATCGCGATGTGGGCCGACCGCGCCAATCGCGTGTTGATTATTGCGCTCTGCATCATCGTCTGGTCCGTCATGACAGCGCTTTGCGGGGTCGCTTCAGGCTTCATCTGGCTACTCGTCTTTCGCGTCGGCGTTGCCGTCGGCGAAGCAGGCTGTACGCCGCCCGCCAACTCATTGATCACTGACTATTATCCCCCGAAAAGCCGCGCGGGCGCGCTCGGCATCTATTCCATGGGCGTCACGCTTGGCGGCGTGCTTGCGCAACTCTTCGGCGGCACGATTGCCGGCATCAAGGGGGCTGATTTCGGCAACTGGATCGGTTCGCTCGGTCTTGGGGGTTTGTTTGGTAATCTCGACTGGTCGGCCGTGGAAGGCTGGCGTATCGCGTTTGTGGTTGTCGGCGCGCCGGGCGTGCTGATCGCGATCATCCTGATGTTCACCATCAAGGAACCTCCCCGCGGCTACTCCGATCCGCCCTCGGCAAAGGGCAATGGCAAGGCGCCTTTCTTTGATGCCTTCCGTGAATTTTCTGCCAAGCCGACATTCTGGTGGCTATCGCTGGGCGCCGCTCTGGTGGCCTTTGTCGGCTATGGCCTGATCAGCTTCCAGGCGCCTTTCCTCCAGCGCGTTCATGGTATTGATGTGCGCGACGCTGCCGTACTCTATGGCGCGCCGCTGGCTGCAGTTGCCGCTCTCGGCACATTCCTCGGCGGGTACATCTCGGAAAAGCTCGCAGGCCGCTTCTCCACGATCTCGGCATGGCTCCCGGGCGTTGGCCTGCTGATTGCCGTGCCCGCCTATGTTGGTGCCTTCTTCGCCCCGACCATCGAGATCGCCTTTGGTCTGTGGATCATCGCGGGCACGATGCACTACGCCTATCTTTCCAGCCAATACATGGTCGGCACGGCCATTGTCAGCCCACAGTCGCGCGCCACCACCATTGCCGTGCTGCTGCTGATTGTCAGCCTGATCGGCAATGGCATTGGCCCGCTCTTTGTCGGGGCGATGAGCGATTTCTTCATGGGACAGGAAATTGGCAAAGCCGGCCTGTCAGCCTTTGCGGACGCTTTCAATCCGCGCCTCTGCGGCACGGACCCGGCTGCCCTCGGCGCGGAAGGCCCTGAGCTTTGTCGCGCCTATGCCAATGGCCTGCGCCACTCCATGGCCGCGACGGTCTTGTTCTTCATCGTCGCTGCATTTTGCTACTTCATGGCTTCGCGTTCATTCATGAGGGATCGGTACAATCCCGATTCCCCAGCCGCCGACATGAATTCCTGAAACACAGCGACGGAAAGACACAAGTAGAATGACAGACACGACCGCTGCGCTCGACGAAAAACCCGGCTTTGAAACTGGCTATCGCACCAAGGGATACCGGGCATATGTCCTGTCCTCCCTGCTCGTCGTTTACATCTTCAATTTCATTGATCGGTCCATCTTCGGCATCCTGACCGATCCGATCCGCAACAGCCTTGGTCTGGAAGACTGGCAGATGGGTCTGCTCGGGGGTCTGGCCTTCGCTACGTTCTACACCACGCTCGGCATTCCGATTGCCCGTTTTTCGGAGAAGACGAGCCGCATGATGATTATCGTGGCCTCATTGACGATGTGGAGCCTGATGACCGTCCTTTGCGGGTTTGCCGTCAGTTTCGCGACCATGTTCGCCTTCCGCCTTCTGGTCGGAGTGGGTGAGGCCGGTTGTACGCCGCCGGCGCAATCGGTCATCGCCGACTATTTCAAGCCCGGTAGTCGGGCGACCGCCGCCTCAATCTACGCGCTTGGCGTGCCGCTTGGTGGCATGTGCGCCGGTCTCGCCGCAGGCCCGATCAATGATTATGTTACGGGCGAGAATGTCCACGCCCTGCTGGAAGGCTGGGGCTGGACGTGGGTCGCAGACATGATCGACTGGAAGAGCCTCGAAGGCTGGCGCATTGCGTTCATTGCGGTCGGCCTGCCCGGCCTGGTGTTCGCGCTGATCATCGGCCTCACGGTCAAGGAGCCGCCGCGCGGCTACACCGATCCACCGAATGCTGCGAAGCCGGAACGGGAATCCTTCGGCGCCGCACTGAAGAAGCTTAGCAAGAAGCCGACCTATGTGCATGTCGTCTTTGGCGCAGCGCTCGCCTCATTTGCAGGATACGGGATCGCGGCCTTCTCCACCTCCTTCCTGCTGCGCACGCATGAACTGACCCTCACACAAGCCGCACTCATCTTCTCTCTGGTGCTGGGCCTGATGGCTGCCATTGGTGTGTTCCTGTCTGGCTTCCTCGCTGATCGCCTCGCGAAACGCTACCCGACGGCCCTGTCCTGGATGCCTGCTCTCGGCATGGGCCTGTCGGTTCCGCTCTACTGGCTCGGCTATCTCAGCCCGTCGGTCGCGCTGATGCTGCCACCGCTCATGGCCGCCGCCATGCTGCACTATTTCTATCTTGGGCCAATGTATGCCGTCTCAGCCGGCGTCGTGGATGCGCGCACGCGGGCGACCGCCGTGGCCATCACGCTCTTTGCCGTCAACCTGATCGGGCTCGGCCTTGGCCCCACCCTGATCGGTCTGTTGTCCACAGTGCTGAAGACGATGATGCTGTCAGGCGCCGATCTTGGTCTGACACTGGACCTCTGCAAGGAAGCTGCAAGCCTCAGCGCCGACCAGGTTGCCGCCTGTACCAGCGCCGACGCACGCGGCTTGCAGTGGTCGATTATTATCTTCGCATCGATCTATGGCTGGGCAGCAATCCACTATCTGCTGGCTGGGAAGACGCTGCAGCGTGACATGGTAGCCAAGACGGCCTAATCGGTCTTCATGGCTGTTTACACTCAGGTTTCCGACGAGGCGCTTGCTGCGTTTCTCGAAGAATACGATCTCGGCAATGCCCTGTCTTTCAAGGGTATTGCCGAGGGCGTCGAGAATTCGAACTACTATCTCGAAACCACGACGGGCCGGTTCATTCTCACCCTGTTTGAAAAACGGGTGAATGCGGATGACCTGCCCTATTTCATTGGCCTGAAACAGCATCTGGCGGGCAAGGGCTTCCCCTGCCCGGAGCCCATCCTCGCGAAAGACGGCAAAGCGCTCCGCACGCTTGAAGGACGGCCCGCCGTGATCGTGTCTTTCCTTGATGGACTCTCGCCGAAAAAGCCGACTCCCGCCCAGTGTCGTGGTCTGGGGGAAGGTCTCGCGCGGATGCATGTCACGCTTTCTGATTTTGAGATCACCCGTCCCAACAGTCTTGGTCCATCGGCATGGCCGCGCCTCTGGGCCGGCCAGTCAGATGAGGCCGAAAAACTGCAACCCGGCTTGTCCGGCCTGATCGACGAAGCCCTCGCTGATATCGCCAAGGCCAAGCCACAAAGCCTGACCCTGCCGCGCGGCACCATCCATGCCGATCTCTTTCCGGACAATGCGTTTTTCCTGGGCGAAGACTTTTCCGGCATCATCGATTTCTATTTCGCCTGCACAGATGCGCTCGCCTATGACCTCGCCATCTGCCTGAATGCGTGGGCTTTTGATGACAATCCGGGGCGCGGCGCCATCGACTACAATTATTCCAAGGGTGCAAACCTGATCGCAGGCTATGAGAGCATACGCCCGCTGGAACCGACGGAGCGCGACGCCCTCCCCCTGCTGGCACGCGGCGCAGCGTTGCGTTTCTTCCTGACGCGGATGGTGGACTGGACATCGACGCCCGAGGGCGCCCTCGTAAAGCCCAAGAATCCCCTCGAATATGCCGGCCGCCTCGCCTTTCATCGCAAGGTGACGAGTGCGGAAGGCTATGGTGCATGACGGAGTTCGGGCCAAATGGTGGGGTGGTTGGCACCGGTCCGTCTGACCTTTCGGTCGACTATCGAGCCCTCAGCAAGGACCGAAAGATCCGCCGTGTAAAACTCGGCCTGCTCTTGTCCTCCCTGGCGGCGTGCCTTGGCGTTACGCTGATCGGACTTTTCCTGACCTTTGTCTTTGGCGTGCTCGAAGGGATTGGCATGTTGCCCACCATGTTCGATCGCCCAAATAGCGGCTTCCTGTTCGGAATCCAGATGGCCGCGATGATGTCCCTGTTCAACTTCATTCTGTTCTTCGTCACCGTGCCAGCCGCGTGGCTGGCCATGGGTCTGTCCATCGGCAGGTTTCCGCATCAGGGGATTGCGGCCCGTGCACCCTATCTGCGCTGGGCCAGCATCTGGGGCGCCCTGCTCGTCGGTGGCACGACAGGGGGATTCGGCGTGACAGCGTCGCTGTTGACCGGCCTTGGCGCAGCCCTCACCGGTGCCTGTATCGGCGCGCTGGCCGGCCTCGTCTGCGGCCTGCTCTTTCTTGCCATCGTCAAGCCTGCGCAACAAATGCATGAGGCAGACATCAGCGTCTTCTGATGCTTGACGGACCCGCCAAAGCCCCGCACCTGAAAGCCATGACTGACAAGATCGAAATCTGGACAGATGGTGCCTGCAGCGGCAATCCCGGCCCCGGCGGCTGGGGTGCCCTGCTCGTGGCAGGCGACAACCGCAAGGAACTGTGGGGCGGCGATAAAGCCACCACAAATAACCGCATGGAAATGCTGGCCGTGATCGAGGCACTGAACGCGCTGAAGGGCCCGTCCAAGATCACCCTGCACGTCGATTCCACTTATGTGAAAGACGGCCTGACCAAATGGATCCATGGCTGGAAACGCAATGGCTGGAAGACCGCCGCGAAAAAACCGGTCAAGAATCAGGATCTCTGGATGGCGATGGACGAAGCCTGCCAGCGCCATGACATCACCTGGAAATGGGTGAAGGGACATGCGGGTGACCCCGGCAATGAAAAGGCCGACGAACTGGCCCGGCGCGGCACGGAAGAGGCGCGCGGACGCTAGGCGCGGACCACCAGTCTCTCTGCGGCTCGCTTCAGCGCCGCTTCATCCAGACTCTCCAACCTGACCATATCTACCGGCGCATCTTCGCGCCGCTTGCGGCTGCGCGCATAGAGCGGATCGTAATGTCGGTCCATCAGCTGCCGCGCCAGCGCGCGATAGTCTCCCGCCTCCGCCAATGCCTGCCACTCGGCCAGCGTCTCTTTCGACTGCAGGCCCTTCAGCTTGGCGAGCGCTTCCATCAGCCGGTCCTTGTCCCGGATGATGTCTTCATAGGCAGAGAGCAGGAAATCTGCCCGCACGTCTGAAGGAACCGTCATCTCGATGCGCGGCGCCGCCAGCATGGAGTGCCACAGGCGCCGGGGCACGCGGCACCTGCCGACCCGCGCGGACTCCGCCTCGACAAAGACCGGACGGCTCAGATCGAACTGACGCAACTGCTCCCAGATGCCGCTTTCGAACAAGCGCTGCGCTGGCTGTGGCGCATCACCAAGATCACCAAACGCCGAACCGCGATGATGGGCGAGACCTTCCAGGTCAATCACCTGCCCGCCTGCCTTCGCGATGGCCTGCAACAGCGCCGTCTTGCCCGTGCCGGTCTGGCCATCAATCAGGCGCACCGGCAGCAGGCTGTCCTCATGCTCCAACCCGGTCACGACTTCCCGCCGCCACGTCTTGTAGCCGCCCTTCACCACGCCGCTCGGCCAGCCAACCGAGGACAGGATCGTCGCCATGGAGTTCGAGCGCATCCCGCCCCGCCAGCAATAGACCAGCGGTCGCCAGCTTTTCGGCTTGTCAGCCAATGCGGTCTCAAGGTGATGCGCAATATTGCGCGCCACAATTGCACCCCCGACCCGGTTGGCGCGGAACGGACTCTCCTGCTTGTAGATCGTGCCAACGCGCGCGCGTTCTTCATTCGACAGCACCGGCAGACTGATGGCGCCCGGCATGTGGTCATCCTCGAACTCGGCCGGAGAGCGCACGTCAATGATCGCATCATAGCGCGACAGGTTTTCGAGGCTGATATCCGTGACGGTTTCGAGATAAGGCATGCCTCTTCGATTAGCAGGTTTTGTTTGCCCCGCCAGTGCTCGGCGCGGTAAGCCTGCAGCCCAAGAGGAGCCCGCCATGCCCGACAGAGACACCGAACCCCGCCTGACATCCCTCGCCCATGGGGGCGGCTGCGGCTGCAAGCTCGCGCCAAATGTGCTGGCGGATATTCTCAGTGAGATGCCCCTGTCACTTGGCCACTCGGACTTGATTGTGGACGCGGGCAAGAGCGATGATGCGGCCGTCTACCTCATCAACGAAACCACCACGCTCGTCGCCACGACTGACTTCTTCACGCCCATTGTGGATGACCCGCACACTTTCGGGCGCATCGCCGCAACCAATGCCCTGTCGGATATCTTCGCGATGGGGGCGAAACCCATCTTTTGTCTCGCCATTGTCGGCATGCCCATCGGCAAGATTGCCAATGAGACGATCCGCGCCATTCTTGCGGGCGGGCGCAGCGTGGCCGAGGCCGCCGGCGCGCCCATCGCGGGCGGGCATTCGATTGACTCCGCCGAGCCAATCTACGGCCTCGTAGCCCTCGGCATGGGCCATCCCGACAAATTGCTGTTGAACTCCAACGCACAGGCGGGCGATGTCCTGATCCTTGGCAAACCACTCGGCATTGGCATCTATTCCGCCGCGCTGAAACAGGAACTCCTCTCCCCTGCCGAGTATGACGAAATGGTCGCCTCGACGACACGGCTCAATTCGCCAGGTACGGAACTCTCCGAACTTGGCGATGTGCATGCCGCAACCGACGTGACCGGCTTTGGACTGCTCGGCCATGCCAGCGAAATGGCGCGCGGTGCCGGCCTTCAGATCGTCATCGAGAAAAGCAAGGTCCCCGTCTTTAAAGGCGCCCGTCGCCACGCACAGTCAGGCATCAAGACCGGCGCGTCCGGCCGCAACTGGGATTCGGTATCTCATATGGTCACGGGTCAGATGTCCGCGATGGAGACCGACCTGCTCTGCGACCCGCAGACCAGCGGCGGGCTGCTCGTTTCCTGTTCGCCCGAGGCGGCGCACGCGGTATTGGAAACCTTCCGCCGCCACGGCCATGCCGATGCGGCCATCATCGGTCGGGTAGAGTCAGGTGCCGCCAGCATTCGCGTTGAATAACGCAAGTGTGACCCCACAAGGTCTGCGCTCATGCTAGGTCTGCTTGTCCAGACGTCAGGAGAATTTCATGCGCTTCAGCCTTGCTGCCATCTCGATCGCTGCGCTTGCCGCATGTGGCCCATCCGTGGCTACGCCCGGCAGTCTTGCTGATGTCAAGGAAATCATCGCGCCTGCTGAAGACACGAAAGTTCTGGCAGTCCTGAGCTATGCCAGCTGGTGTGGCAGCTGCAAGGTGCTCGATCCCAAGGTCGAAACCGTGCGTGCCTCAAACCCGTTTGACGGCGCTGAATTCTTCGCCCTCGACTATTCACCCAAGGATGACGCCGCCTATTTCGCCGACGCAGAGACCCTTGGCATCGCTGGCACGATGCGCGAAATCTTCCCGGAGAAAATAAAGACCGGCCAACTCTATCTGATTGACCGGTCTTCTGGAAATGTGATCAGCACCGTGACAAAATCAATGTCAGAAGCTGAAATCGCTGCCGCGATCAAGGCTGCGCTGTCCTGATGATCAGGACGCCGTACAGGCGCCGTCGTCCTTGCTCAGCTCACGGCGAACCTGATCGATATAGGTGCCTGTCATTTCGAAGCCACTCCGAGTGACGCCATAGGTCGGACTGCTGCCATCCTCAATGAAATCACTCATCAGGCGACCGGCGGCATCTTCCAGGCCCAGGCTCTCATCTTCGCGAATGTCCGCCACGACCTGGCTGACTTTCAAAATGTCGGCCTGATCGTCTTCGGACTTATCGGCCAGCAGGGTCTGGTAGCAGCCGCAATAGACTTCGATCGTATCGCCGTCCTCGGCGAGATCTTCCACAATCTCCGGATCCCCCGCCAGCATGGTATTGCAAACAGATGCTGCGTTATTGTCGCTTGAGACGCCCATACCGCAGGCGGCGAGAGCGAGACAGGCACTGGCGAAAAGGGGGATACGGATCATGAGAAAGTTCTTTCAGAATGGATCAGGCCGGAACCTTGCCCGACAGCATGCCTGCCAGACGGTTTGTGATGATATCTTCAGCTTCTTTCATGATTCGGTCGATCAGTTCCTTACAGGTCGGAATGTCGTGAATCAGACCGGCAACCATGCCGCAGGACCAGGCACCCGCATCCATTTCGCCTTCTTTCATGATGCGCGGATAGACGCCTGCAACCTCTTCGATAATGTCTTCGAATTTGAGGTCTGCGCCCAGCTTGCGCTCTTTTTCCAACAGGCGCTCAACCGCAACATTGGTCAGCACGCGCTCGGTATTGCGCAGCGGACGCATGACAAGGCGGGTATCGAGTTCGGACGCGGCAACGATGGCATCCTTCACATTCTGGTGCACGGGGGCTTCCTTCGTCGCGATGAAGCGTGTGCCCATGTTCATACCCGACGCGCCCATGGCGAGAGATGCCACGAGGCTGCGTCCATCCGCCTGACCACCTGAGGAAACGAATGGAATTTCCAGTTCATCCGCCGCACGCGGCAACAGGATCATGTTCGGGATATCGTCTTCGCCAGGGTGTCCGCCGCACTCGAAACCATCGACGGAGACCGCATCACAGCCAATGGATTGCGCCTTCAGCGCGTGGCGTACGGCGGTACATTTGTGGATCACCTTGATGCCGTGCTCTTTCAGGATCGGCAGGACCTGCACAGGATTGTTCCCGGCGGTCTCAACAACTTTCACACCGCCTTCGATGATGGCTTTCACATAGCCTGGATAGTCCGGTGCGTTGACGACCGGCAGAAACGTAAGGTTCACGCCGATCGGCTTGTCAGTCATGTCACGACAGCGCGCGATCTCGTTCGCGAGGTCTGCAGGGGTTTTCTGTGTCAGGGCCGTAATGATGCCGAGACCGCCAGCATTCGAGACGGCGGCAGCCATTTCGGCAAACCCGACATAGTGCATACCGCCCTGGATGATCGGATGCTCGATTCCGAACATTTCTGTGATGGCAGTCTTCATGGCATATCCTCCTTGTTTCCGGCCTATCCTTGGCGGAAGGACGGCGCGGAAACAAGGCTGACATTGGGTAAAGAGTGCAGGCTGGCCCTAGCTGACGGGCGACCAGGACTTGTTCGGTTTGCCCCGGCGCTTCTGACCGTTGCCACCCTGACGGGAGCCACCCCCGCCGGATTCGGAACGCGCGGCGCTTCTATCGCCGCCATCCCGTGATCCACCGGGCTTGCCGCCCTTGTACCCACCTTTGCCACCACCACCGCCGGAGCGGTTACGGTTCTGCGATTGGCCGCCCTGACGACGTCCGCCGCCCTGGCTTCTGCCACCCCCGCCGCGGCTCTGCTTGGTGTGCGGACCCGGCTCTTCCGGCAAGGACAGGTCGAGCGCCATGTCTTCGTCCAGATCGATCCGGTCGATCTTGCGACCAATCAGTTTTTCGATGTCACGCAGATATCCGCGCTCATCATTGCCTACGAAGGACAGTGCAATGCCGCTTTTCCCGGCGCGAGCTGTCCGGCCGATGCGATGAACATAGGATTCCGGCAGGTTCGGCATGTCCATGTTCACAACATGGCTGACGCCATCGACGTCAATGCCGCGCGCGGCAATGTCGGTCGCAACCAGGATCGGGGCCTTGCCCTTCTTGAAATTGTCCAATGCACGAATGCGCTGGTTCTGGCTCTTGTTGCCGTGGATCGCCTCGGCATACAGGCCTTCATTGGCGAGGTAGCGGACCACCTTGTCAGCGCCATGCTTGGTGCGGGTGAACACGATGGCGCGGTCCATGTCGTCCTCGGACAGGATTTCGGCCAGCAGGCGCGGCTTGGCCGTGCCTTTCACCATATAGACCGCTTGGTCGATCTTTTCGGCAGGCTTGGAAACGGTGGCGACGGTCACTTCGGCCGGATCGCGCAGGAAATCATTCGCAAGCGAGCGGATTTCCTTCGGCATAGTCGCCGAGAAGAGCAGCGTCTGGCGGCGCGTCGGAATGGCCTTCATCACTTTACGGATCGCAGGCAGGAAGCCCATATCCATCATCTGATCGGCTTCATCCAGCACGACCGCTTCGGTACCGCTCAGATTCACGGCGCCGGTTTCCATATGGTCAAGCAGGCGTCCCGGTGTTGCCACCAATACATCCACGCCGCGTGCCAGCGCACGGACTTGTCCGCCGGGCTTCACGCCGCCCACGACAATCGCCGTGGTCAGCTTCATCTGGCTACCATAAACGCGCACGCTTTCGGCAATCTGGGCGGCCAGCTCACGCGTCGGCGCCAGAATCAGGATGCGAGCCGCCTTGGAGACAGGGCGGCCAGGATTGGAGGCCATACGGCTGAGCAGCGGCAGCACGAAAGCTGCGGTCTTGCCAGTGCCGGTCTGGGCAATGCCCACAAGGTCGCGGCCTTCCAGCAGTGTCGGGATCGCCTGCTCCTGAATCGGAGTCGGCTTGGTATAGCCCTCAGCAGCAATCGCCTTGAGGACGGGCTCGGCGAGGCCGAGTTCGGTAAACTGTGTCAAATCAATACTTTCATGTGCGGGCGCCCAGCGGACTCAAAAGTCCGCGCGCCCTGTTAGGCTCTAAATTTTAGGAAGCCTGCTTTCGATCGGCATCCCGGTTGTTGGCGCACTCGACGCGAACCCGGAAAAGGCAACGATCAATGCGAGAGCAGCAGCTATTCGCCCTGCTACAGCGGCATATGGCACGCTTTTGTGCAATGCACAAACGATATTAGCCGCTCAGAATTTCCAGCGCGCGCCGCGTGGCATATCGGCCACAAGGCTTTTGGCGGCCACCATGAACACCCGCTCCTGCCCCAATGCGAAGGCCATGGCCCCTTCCGGGAAGATCGATGCGAACGCTTCATCCAGCACGTTCAGTCCGCCCGTAAAGGCACCCATGGCCGGCATCACCAGCCGCGCGCCATCGCTGGCGAAACACCGCCGCCGTACCGAACGCCCCCGCCCGATGATCTTGGCCGCCGGATGCAAATGCCCGGACACCTCGCCCACCTCCCCCGTCGGCTCGTGTCGGAACACCAGCGGCCCGATGCTAAGCACCTTGCTGGCGCGGCCCCCCAGATGCTCTGGCGGGTCCGGATCGTGGTTCCCCTCCACCCAGACCCAGTCATGCGCCGATGTCAGCGCCTGAATGCGCCGGGCATACTCTTCCGGCAGGCGCAGCTCGGCCGCCCGATCATGGAAACTGTCGCCGAGCGAGATCACCGTCTTCGGCTTGAGCATTGCGCAAAGCCGCTCGACCAGCGACAGCGTCGCAGCCGTATCATAGGGCGGCAACAGCTGGCCCCGCGCCGCAAAGGCACTGCCCTTCTCGAAATGCAGGTCTGACACGACCAACACCCGCTCGGCCGCCCACCACAACGCCCCCTCCGGCAGCGGCGTCAGCAGCTCCCCGGCAAGGTGCAGGTGGGTTTCAGAGGGTTTCACGGCAGCGGCAGTCATCACTCGGGAATCTGGCCCGCAATGGCCCGGGGGTCAAATGACGATTGCCGTAATCTGTCAGCCCATCGCGTCCCTGACCAGTTCGGCTTCCGCCTCGCCGAGGATTGCGTCCTGCACGGATGCGCCTGAAACAGGTTCCTTGCCGATCTCCAGCATGACGGGCACGGCGAAGGGGCTGATCTTGGTGAGCGCCTGATGGTCGATCTTGCCACGGATCCGTACCAGCGCATCTGACAGGCGGCGCACATCCAGCAGGCCCGTCGCCGCATCCTGCCGGGCCGCCTGCAGCAGAATATGGTCCGGCTCGTGACTGCGTAGCACGTCATAGATCAGGTCGGACGAGAAACTCACCTGCCGTGAGTTCTTTTCCTTGCCGGGAAGGTTACGGTGGATCAGACCGGAAATCTGGGCGCAATGACCGAAGGTTCGCTTCATCAGCGCGCTCTCGTCCAGCCAGCTTTCAAGATCGTCGCCCATCATTTCCGGATGGAACAGTGCGTCCATGTCCACTTCGGAGATGTCCTCCATGCCCCACACCGCCATTGCATACTCACTGGCGACGAAACCGGTGGGTTTTGCGCCCATCCGCTCCAGTCGCCGCGTCAGCAACATGCCCAGCGTCTGGTGTGCCAATCGCCCCTCGAACGGATAGCAGACAAGGTAATGCCGGTCGGCGCGTGGGAAGGTCTCGACCAGCAAATGGTCCGCTGGCGGAATGGTGGATTTCTGCTTCTGGATCTCGAACCATTCGCGCACCGGATCGGGCAATCCGTCCCATTGCGCGGGGTCATGGATCATCTTTCGCACGCGATCGGCGAGGAAGGTCGTCAGCGGAAACTTGCCGCCATTATAGGAGGGGATCGCCGGACGGTCGCCCACTGCGCGCACGACCAAAGCGTCCATGCCCTCCACGCCGACAAGTCGCAGCACTTCGCCTGCGAAAAGAAATGTGTCGCCCGGCGTCAGGGTGGAGAGAAAATATTCCTCCATCTCGCCCAGCTTTAGCCCCGCCCGCACGCTGCGCTTTTCGCCCGGCTTTTCCTTGCCGATGAATTGCGCCAGCCGCACGGCCAGCATGTGCGATTCCACAATTGCGCCGACATTCATCCGGTGGGCCTGCGCGTCTCGGGCCGTGCGCGCCACCCACACCCCGTCCGGGCGACGCACAATGCGGTGGAACCGGTCATAGGTCTTCAGCGCATAACCTCCGCTCGCCACGAAATCGACGATCCGCTCATAGGTTTCCCAGTCGAGCCAAGCATAGGGTGCGGCGCGGACAATATCATCATAGAGTTCCTCCAGACGGAACCCGTCGCCACACGCCCGGCCCATGACATGCTGCGCCAGAACGTCCAGCGAGCCCTCGCGGACCCCTTCCCCGTCAATCTCGCCGGCCTCGACCGCTGCCTCTGCCGCACGGCACTCCAGCACTTCGAACCGGTTCGTTGGCACAAGGACGGCCCGGCTGGCTTCATCCATCCGATGATTGGCCCGGCCGATGCGCTGGATCAGGCGCGCGGCCCCTTTGGGCGCGCCCATCTGGATCACGAGGTCCACCTCGCCCCAGTCGATGCCGAGATCGAGCGTGGACGTACAGACCACCGCCTTCAGGGCGCCCGCCGCCATTGCCGCCTCGACCTTTGTCCGCTGTTCGCGCGCCAGGGAGCCATGATGCAACGCAATCGGGAGGCCGTCCTCATTGGCGTGCCACAGCTCCTGAAACATGAGTTCAGCCTGGCTGCGCGTGTTCACGAAGACCAGGGTCATCGTCGCCCGTTTGATAGCCTCATATACGTCCGGCACAGCGAAGCGTCCGGAATGGCCTGACCACGGAATACGGTTCTTCGAGATCAGGATGTCCACATCAGCGGAGACACCGCCCTCTGCCATCAGCACACGCGCGTCCGGCGCGAGCCATGACGCAAGGGCTTCGGGTTCACGCACAGTCGCCGACAAGCCAATGAAGCGACACGATGGAGCCCAACTCGCCAGCGTCGCAAGGCCCAGTGCCAGCAGGTCTCCGCGCTTCGAGGCCGCCATCGCGTGCACCTCGTCTACAATCACGCATCTGAGGTCTGCGAAAAATTCCCGTGCATGATCCGAGGCGAGAAAAAGCGCCAACTGTTCCGGCGTCGTCAGCAGAATGTCCGGCGGTGTGCGTCTCTGCCTTTGTCGGACATGGGAGGGCGTATCCCCGGTCCGGCTCTCGATCCTGATATCGAGCCCCATCTCCTCGACCGGGCCCATCAGGTTGCGCTGTACATCCGTCGCCAGCGCCTTGAGCGGCGAGATGTAAAGCGTGTGCAGCGCAGGCCGGTCGGAATTTGCCGAGCGCCTGCGTTCGCGCAATTCAATCAGGCTGCCAAGAAAACCCGCCAGCGTCTTGCCGCCACCGGTCGGCGCGATCAGTAGCGCGCTTTCACCCTTCAGCGACTCCTCGGCCAGCGCCAGCTGGTGTGGCCGCGCCTGCCACCCACGCCCCGCAAACCAGGCCTCGAAGGGCTCGGGCAGGACAAAAGGGGTAAGTGCGCTGTCAGCCATGAATGGAGGTCAAACTATCGCAAGAGTCAGGAATGTCCTCACGCTTTCACGGTACGCGCCAGCACCGGCACCAGACAGGCTTATTCCTCGCGGCCGTACTTCTCGAGGATTTCTGCCCGGATGGCATCCTTGGCCCGGTCACTGCGCGCGCGTCGCGCCTCGATCGTGGCCTCGATCTCGGCTTCGATCTGTGCCCGCTCTGCCGCTTCGGCGTCATGGACATCCTGCGCGGCCTGAAGGCCCAGCAATACGTCGCGCGTGAAGCTGTTGATATCGAACCGCGCTCCGCCGATCACATCGAAGCCGCGTCGTACAATGACCGCGTTCATGCTTGGCACGATCACGACATACTGGCCGCGATTGCCCGCCATGTAATAGGTGCCCGCCGGAATACCCTCGGCATCATTCATCAGCCAGAATTGCGCACCATAGCCGGGTCCACTGGTCGGCTGTGCTGGTCCGGGGGTCGAAACAAATTGCGCCCAGCCTTCTGGCAACAAGCGTTCATTTCCCCACACACCATCCTGCAGGTAGAGTTGGCCGATCCGGGCAAGGTCCCGTGCGGTGGACCAAACCTGGCTCGACGAAATGAAGTCACCATTCCAGTCGACTTCCAGCGTCGTATGCACGGCGCCGATCTTGTGCAGCAGCTTTTCATACGGGAAGCGGTGATAGGAATCATCCGCGCCCAGCGACTCACGGAAGGAACGCATCGCAATCAGCGTGTCATTGTTGGAGTATTTGAACCGGGTACCCGGCTTCACTTCCAGTATTTTGGAACCTGCCTGATCGACCACGCGTCCGCCGCCAAAATAGATACGGTCGGTACGCGAACCGGTTTCACCACTGTCCAGACCGCTCGCCATCTGCAACAGGTCACGCAACGTGATCTCGCGGCGCGGATCAGCGCCATTGTTCCAGTCGGCGATCACGGCCGGGTAATCCAGATCGATATGCCCGTTCCGGCGCGCCGCACCGAGGATCGTCGCGCTGATCGATTTCGCCACCGACCAGGTCCGCTGCGGCGTCTCATGATCAATGCCGCGAGCATAGCGCTCGGCCACGACCTGTCCGTCCTTCACGACAACCACGGCGCTGGTGCGCGTGCCATTACCATAGCTGCGCTCGTCAAAGGCAAACGAGACCGGCGCTTCGAGGCGTTCGGCTTCTTCGATGCGCAACTGTACCTTCACATTGGAGCCTATGGCGCTGCCCCGGTCTTCGCCGGTGAAGTCCGGCCAGGCGGCAAAGCGCGGCAGGAAGTTGAGCGCGCCCTCCTCTGCGCCGACTGGCAGCTGGGTACAGCCGAAACCGGGACGCCAGGCCGCCATGCGCGGTGGCATCGTGTTGGAATAGGTCACCGAGACCAGCTTGCGCACAGGGTCGATCATCGCATCCGGCAGCTTGTCGAAGCTGCGCTGATAGTCGGGATAAATGCCCGACAACTCGTTCTGGCGGATTTCCTCCAGCGTCTGTCCCGCATTGAAGGTGGACGAGCAGATGAACCCGGCCTTGTAGCCAGCCGCCAGCGCATCATCCAGCGCCTGTGTCGATCCGCCCTCTTCAGCCAGCGCAGGCGTGGCCATCACAGCCAGCGCAGACAAGGATACGAGACATTTCCGGATTGCGCGCATGCGTGATTCTCCTCTGGGTCGGCCTGACTTTATGCGCTGAGAACCGTGTCGCAAGTATGGCGGGACAGTTAATAACGCCCACAGCCCCATTTCGAATGCCTAAACCGCACAAACGTTTCACGCATGTCTTGAACAGTTCCGTAGATCAGCCCCGCCCTTGGGCCATTCCATGCACCGCCAGGCCCTTGGCGACGGCGCCGAAGCGGTCACTCTCAGAGACTACAGCATTGCCAAACCGCCCCGCCAACCGGGCCTGCACCAGCGGAATGAAGGTCGACCCGCCCACCATGACAATGTCGGTGATCTGGTCCGGCGACACACCCGCCTTGTCCAGGCAATCCACTGCCACCGCATCCATCTGTGACACGGCTTCGTCAATCAGGCCCTCGAACGCCTGACGCTCTACCACGCGCTCCAGCCGCAAATCGGGAGTGTCATAGACGAAAGCCTGTTGGTCGGTGTCGCTCAGGTCAATCTTGATCTGTTCGGTCCGCTTCGCATAGGCGTGGCCTTCATGGTGGCGCACAAGATGGTCGAAGGCCCGGATCGCCCGGCTGTTCGGGCTGTTCTGCACCATCCAGCCGATCCGCTTCTGCACGTCCCGGGCATAGAGCTTGTTCAGGCTTTTCCAGTCCGACAGGATCGAATACGGCGCAGACGGCACCGGCAAGCCGTTCAGCTCCAGCGTCTCGCCATGCCCGAGCAGCCGCGACAGCTCGAAAAAGCTCAGCTTCTGGTCGAAATCATTGCCGCCCACATAAAGGCCGGTACTGCCCAACACATCAAAACCGTCATTGTCCGGCGCGATGCGCACGACCGAGAAATCCGATGTACCGCCGCCGATATCCACGACGAAGACCAGCTTTTCCCGACCGCTCGGAAAGCTCACCGAACGTGCCGCCGCCACAGGCTCATCAAGGAACTCCACATGCGCCACGCCAGCATCACGCAGACAGGATTCCAGGATCGCCTGCGCGCGTCGGTCAAGGTCGGCGTCCCGGTCATTGAACGAGACCGGTCGCCCCTGCACGACTGACTCCACCCGCGCGCCCGTCTCGGCTTCCGCCCGGGCGATCACCCGGCGCAGGAAATGCGCGATCACGTCCCGGAACGGCAAGCGACGGCGGCCAACATCGGTCGTCTCATCAATCAGGGACGAGCCGAGCACGGACTTGATCGACCGCATCAGCCGGCCTTCCTCGCCCGTCTCATAGGCCGCCACGGCTTCGGCCCCGATGGCATACTCTCCGGAGGCCAGCCCATAAAACACCGCTGTCGGGATCGACGTCGCATCCGGCTCCAACTCGATCAGGCGCACGCCCTGTGGCCCGGAATATCCAATCGATGTGTTCGATGTTCCGAAATCGATGCCGATTTGCATGAGGGACTCCCGGACGTCTGAATTACGACCCCGTCGCCTACCCCAGCTGCCGGCATTTCGGAAGAGGCCACACCCAGCCCCTTCCCCGTTCGGCCACACCGCCTACATTACAGGCATGCTGCGGCCAGACCTCCTGCTCCACCCCACCCCCAAGGGCCTCTATTGCCCGCCGGGCGATTTCTATCTGGACCCTGTGCGCGGCGCGGTGGACCGGGCCGTCATCAGTCATGGCCATTCCGATCATGCGCGCGGCGGCCATGGCAAAGTGCTCGCCCATCCCCACACGCTGTCCATCATGGCCGCGCGCTATGGCGACAGCTTCGCCAAACAGACACAAGCAGTCGAATATGGCGAAGCGACCGAGATCAATGGCGTGACCATCTGGCTCTCCCCGGCGGGCCACATTCTCGGCTCCTCGCAGGTCGTGGTCGAGCACAAGGGCCTGCGCATGGTCTTTACCGGCGATTACAAACGCCGGTGGGATCCGACCTGCCCCCAGTTCGAACCGGTCGAGAACACGCATGTCTTCATTTCCGAGGCGACCTTCGGCCTGCCCGTCTTCCGCCATCCGCCCACGGAACACGAGATTGACCGTCTGATGCGATCGGTTGCCGACAATCCGGACCGCACCCATTGCATCGGCGCCTATTCGCTCGGCAAGGCCCAGCGCGTCATCAAGCACCTGCGCATGGCGGGCCATGACCGGCCGATCTATATTCATGGCAGTCTGGAAAAGCTCTGCAAGGTCTATGAGGCCGCGGGCGTCAGCCTTGGCGAGCTGCGCCCGGCCACGCTGGACGACATGTCAAAATCGGCGCGCGAAGTGTTCCGGGGCGAGATCATTGTCGCCCCGCCCGGCGCCTTTGAAGGCAAATGGGCCCAGCGCTTCCCCGATCCGGTCATCGGCTTTGCGTCCGGCTGGATGAGCGTCAAACAGCGCGCCAAGCAGCGCGGCGTCGAACTGCCGCTGGTCATCTCAGACCATGCCGACTGGGACGAGCTGACCGACACGGTCCGCGAAGTCGACCCGCAGGAACTCTGGATCACCTATGGCCGCGAAGACGCCCTCGTCCGCTGGGCCGAACTCGAAGGCCGCCGCGCGAAACCGCTCCGGCTTGTGGGCTATGAGGAAGAGATGGGGTGAGTTGAGAGGTTATTTCGCTTCTCCGGCGCATGCCTGCGAAGGCAGGGGCCCATCTCGGAAAACTCCGGCATTTTTCCTTATGTGCATGGACGTAATAGGAGCCGGAACGCTCCAGTTGCAAACCTAGACTAGGCGGCTATCGGACGGTGTAGGGGCGGGACTAGAAATTCAAGAAGGCGAACCGCCGCTTCGTAAGTTGGACACTTGGCCAGAACCTCTATGCACGCTTTGCTACGCGGGCCGATTGTCTCGTAGACAAAATATCCAAAATCATCACCAAGGCCATCTACCATCGCCTCGTCTAGCACGTCTTCATTTAGTGGGGAAATGCACATATAGTGGTTCTCCGCCAAAGCGATTCGAAAGAAAGTATCAGTCATGGCTGAGCCCGATATTATCTGGGATGTTTACGAAACACCCCGCCTGGATGCGGTAACATTCGGAAAGTACCACGCCGCGCTCGACAAGAGCAGACCCGGAATCCTTAGGGGAGCGAAATACAATCGCCGTGGTCATCGTGCGTCTGCCTCAGATGCTAGGGGAGCAATGCGTCAGTACCTGACAAGCGCCTTTCCGAACAAGGGCATTCTAGATGCCCACCTGGACGATTACAAGAAAAGGTTAACGGACGATTCACGCTCTGATGAGCAGCACGAGAATGATGATGCGAACGCTGAAAACATGCACCGCTTCATTCATGATTGGGACGATGGCAATCAGGATGGGAAACTCTTATTGCCCATCAACTCTCAACAAGAGCCATTAAATGTTGGTGGGGTAAGCGTACGGATCGATCTTGACTGCCTTATTCATAGTGAAAGCAAAACTGGCGAAAAACGGGTGGGGGGCCTGTTTCTAAATACCCAAAAGGGTGAGGGGCTTGGATCCAAGCCTGACACGATTGATCGACGTGACCGCGCCGGAAATTCAGTCGCGCTACTCGTTCTCAAGACCGTTGCCGATAATTTCTCTTCAGGAAGGAATCCATTCCCTGCAGACTGCATGCATTACTATGTGCGCCATAAGAAAATTTGGCACGCCCCGAAGAGTTATAAAACTAAGCTCGCTGATGTAGTTGCCTGTGGTGAGACCGCAGCTGAAGCATGGGGCAATATCCAGCCACCATCGACTTTCGATCCGGCTCGTGCCGCATATCATGACTAATGTCCGGCTGGGACCGCGACCCAAACTACACCCCGCCCAACCCGCCCTGTTGATAAGGGCCGGGATTGCAGGGTTTCTCTTTTCGCCTCTGATCCTGTATCTTCTGTTCGGATGACAGAAAAACCCAAACCTCCGAAGCCCAAACCGGACCCGTGGGAAATTCCCTATGAAGAGTGGAATGAGGCCGACCACGAATTAGCGCAGTTGGTCCTCAACGCCATGGATGCGGAATCAAAAAACGACACATAGGGTGATTAAAATCACCACATATGGTGAGTTTGCTCCATAATACCGCGGAACAGAGCTGCCAAGGCGTCCTGCGCGGTTCATGGGATTGATTTTCCACCGTCCCTTTGTCCTCTGCCGCACCGTTCAGAGATGGGCCCCCGGATGGCCTTTGGCCATCGGGGGGTGACAACCGTTCGGGAGGATAAAGGTCTGCCCTCTCCTCCCGCAGGCCCCTGCGAAGGCAGGGGCCCATCTCTGGCTGTATCCTCAAGCGCTTCAGGCGATAGCGGAAGATGGATACCTGCTTTCGCAGATATCTTCGGAGTTGGGGATTTGCGCTCTCAATCCGTCTGAGAACTCCCCGCCCCATACTAAGCATCTGCTCTCACAGGAGCCGGATCAGGTACCGTTCTGGTTGTGGGGGGCAGGGTCAGGATGGTGCGGGTCGGAGATACGGTCCGATGCGCGCCTAGGCAGGTCAGGCCAGGGTGAGCTTGCGAAGGCAAGTTGGGAAACCGCCTCGTCCGGTCGCACGGAGCATTATGCTCCCGGATGAGCCATGCGTGGGAAAGCACGATGGATCCGTTCGCGCGGCGCCGGTAACGAAGACCCGGGACCATGGGCCCCCATGAGGGTGCTCGCTGAAATTCCTGTCCGGCGCGGCGGGCGGTAACGCTCCATTCCGTAGCCATTCCAAATCATCAGGCGGAGCGCCACGGCGCCTGCCGCGCCGACGGCTTCGCCAGATGGAGCTGGAACACGAGATACCCGGATGGCGCAGGCCAGTCCGGCTTTGACTGCTGCCCCCGCCCCCATCATCCTTCGACTTCGCTCAGGATGAGTTGGCTTTGTGCGGAAATCCTGACGCGCTCATGCTGAGCGAAGTCGAAGCACAGGCGCGGGGCTCCGCGGTCTAACGGCAAGAACCCCCAGCCTCCACCGGAGCGGCGGACATGTCGGCCGTGGGTCCCTAGACCCCCACGTCCAGCATCGCCTTGTAGGCCGGGCGCGCCTGCACTTTTTCCAGCCAGGCCCTGGTCGCGGGCAATGCCTCCAGCGCGCCCATGGCCGCGGCGGACTGGACCTGGAACGCCATCAGGCAATCGGCGGCCGTGAAGGCCTCGCCCGCGAAATAGGCATGTTTGGCCAGGTGCCCCTCGATCGTCTTCATCGCCTTGGCCTGTTCGGCCTCCATGGAGGCGGCCAGCGGCGTGTCCAGCAGGCCCGCATTCATCAGGTAGAAGCGAAACAGGCCCGGCAGGAAGATCGCCCCCTCAGCGGCATGGACCCATTCCAGGTAGCGCGGGAAATCAGCCGAGTCCGCGCGCGGGTGAAGGGCATGGTCCGGGTCGTGTTTCGCCAGCAGGTATTCGGCAATCGCGCCGGTCTCTGCGATCACCGTATCGCCATCTTCCAGCAGGGGCGACTTGCCCATCGGGTGAATGGCGAGCAGCGCCGCCGGGGCCAGCCGGGTTTCCGGGTCGCGGCTATGGTGGACAATCTCGTGCGGCACGCCGAGTTCGAGCAGCAGCCAGACAATGCGCTGCGAGCGCGAGGCGTTGAGGTGGTGCAGTTTCAGGCTCATGGAGGACTCCCCTAGATGGATTCTTGGCGCGGCGGCTCTATCTTAGGCGCATGCAGGCCTTCGCAGAGCTTCTTGACCGACTAGTCCTAACGCCTTCGCGTAACGGCAAGCTACGCCTGATCGTATCCTATTTTCGCAGCGCCCCAGACCCCGACCGCGGCTATGCCCTCGGCGCGCTGACCGGCGATCTCGACCTGAAGAGCATCAAGCCCGCCGCGATCCGCGAACTGGTCACCGACCGGATGGACCCCGAACTGTTCCGCCTGTCCTATGACTATGTCGGCGACATGGCCGAAACCGTCAGCCTCGTCTGGCCGGGCGAGCGGCGCGCGAACCGCCCACCGCCGCTGGCCGAGATTGTCGAAGCGCTGGACGGCGTGACACGGCCCGAGGCGCAGAGACTGGTCGCCAACTGGCTCGACGGGCTGGACCCGACCGGCCGCTGGGCGCTGCTCAAACTGATCACGGGCGGCCTGCGCATCGGCGTCTCCGCGCGGCTTGCCAAACTGGCGCTCGCGGATTTTGGCGGCGTGGACGTGACCGAGATCGAAGAGATCTGGCACGGCCTCGCCCCGCCCTATGAGAGCCTGTTCGCCTGGCTCGAAGGCAAGACCGGCCGCCCCGAGCCGGACATCAAGGCCCCTTTCCGGCCGGTCATGCTGGCCCACCCGCTGGTACCGAAAGCCGAGCGCGATAATCCCGATGCGGTGGACCCGGCCCTGATCACAGCCGACGCCTTTGCCGCCGAATGGAAATATGACGGCATCCGTGTGCAGGCCAGCAGCGAAGGCGGCGTGCGGCGCATCTATACGCGGACGGGGGACGACATCTCCCACACTTTCCCGGACGTGCTGGCCGCGATGAGTTTTGAAGGCACGCTGGATGGCGAATTGCTCGTGCGCGGGGAGGATGGCCAAAGCGTTGCGCCGTTCAACGCGCTGCAACAGAGGCTGAACCGCAAGACCGTCTCGAAAAAGCAGATGGACACCCATCCCGCCTTCATCCGCGCTTATGACCTATTGCAGGCCGGAAGCGAGGATATCCGCCCGCTGAGCTTTCGCGAGCGCCGGGAGCGGCTGGAAGACTTCATCGCGAAAACGGCGAGCCCGCGTTTTGACCTGTCCCCGCTCGTGCCCGTCACCGACCTGACGGCGCTGGACGCGCACCGCATGGAGCCCCCTGCCCCGGAGATCGAAGGCCTGATGCTGAAACGCTGGGACAGCCCCTATGTGCCCGGCCGCGTCAAGGGGCATTGGTATAAATGGAAGCGAGACCCCTGGCTCGTCGATGCGGTCTTGCTGTATGCGCAACGCGGCCACGGCCGCCGCTCCAGTTTCTATTCCGATTTCACCTTCGCCGTCTGGCGCGATGAAGACGGCGAGGATCGGCTGACGCCCGTTGGCAAGGCCTATTTCGGCTTTACCGACGAGGAGCTGAAACAGCTCGACAAATTCGTCCGTGACAACACGGTCGAGCGTTTCGGACCTGTGCGCTCCGTGACGCCATCACTTGTGCTGGAAGTTGCCTTTGAAGGCCTGCAGCGCTCGGCCCGTCACAAATCCGGCATCGCCATGCGCTTTCCGCGTATCAACCGCATCCGCTGGGACAAGCCCGCGAACGAGGCGGACCGTTTGGAGACTCTAGAGGCAATGCTGCAAGAATGAAAAAAGGCCGGATGACATGCATCCGGCCCTTTCGAAACATTTTGAAACCGGAAGTCCTTAAACGGACTCTTTCAGTTCCTTGGAGACGCGGAAAGCAACTTTCTTCGACGCCTTGATCTTGATGGATTCACCCGTTGCCGGGTTGCGGCCCATGCGGGCCGGACGCTTGCGCACTTCCAGCGTGCCGAGACCGTTCAGACGGAAACGTTCGCCTTTCTTCAGGCGCTTGGTGATCCGATCAGCCAGGTCGGAGAAGATTTCTTCCGACTGCTTCTTGGTCAGACCATGAGCCTCAGCCATTTCAGCCGACAGCTGGCGCATCGTCACCGTGGTTGGTGTCTTTGCAGCCGTCGCCTTTGGGGCGGCTTTCGGCGCAGCTGCCTTTCGGGCAACTGGCTTCTTCGCAGCAGCCGTCTTGGCAGCAGCAGGCTTCTTGGCGGCCGTCTTGGCCGTGGTGGTCGCCTTCTTGGCGGCCGGTTTTGCAGGGGCCTTCTTGGCCGCAGGTGTCCTTGCCATAAGCAAATTCCTCTTGTGAGTCTCCGCAGAGATCGGGGCGTATAACGTGAAAACGCCAGCCTGCATCCCACTTTTTTCACACGCCGCGGATTTGCCCCATTTGAAATTCAGCTCATATGGAAAACATGAAAACATATTTGCCCCTGATCGTGATTCTTCTCGGCGTGCTTCAGCCCCTGTCCGGCGCGCTCGCGCCTGCACTGGGCATTGGCACACCGATTGGAAACGCCACTCGTGACATGACGCTTCCGGAACAGCCCTTGCCGGCGTTCTTTTCAATCTGGAGCGTGATTTTCCTCGCCTATTTTCTGTTCGGCATTTCCTACTGGCGTGCCCACGAGCCCTGGATGGAGCGAATCGCGGCACCCCTTGCCTGGGCTGGTGTGTTCAACATCGTCTGGATGATCAGTGCGCAGTTGATCGCGTCTCAACCCCTGGATTTCCTGCTCCTTTTTCCAATCGCCATTGCCGCATGGACGGCAGCATTTCGCATGGACCGTTTGCGTGAAACTGGCTGGAGCCCCAAGAAAGCTCTCGCAGATCTTACCGCCGCCATGCTGTCTGGCTGGATTACCGTCGCCATCGCGATCTCGGTTCCGCTGACCCTGCGCAGCTTTTCGAGCCTCGGGGCGACCGATTTTCCGTGGCAAATGCTCTGGATCACGCTGGTGACCGCCAGCCTTCCGGCGTGGATGTTCGCCCGCTATATCAGCCGCAGTTGGTGGTACTTCATTGCTCTGGGCTGGGGCATGATCGGGATCGTCCTGAACAATTGGTATGTGACGGAGATGAACTGGCTCGCCATTATCAGCGCAGGGGTGCTTACCCTCATTCTCTGCTTGCGCCTCTTTCGGGGTGCCGACGGATCAGTCATACCCGCCTGAGCAAACTGGACAAGCGGCGCAAACTGACGCTCTTTTGCCCATAGAAGCAACAAGCCCGGCCACTTTATGGATTTCACCACAATCGCCCTGCCCGATATCGATACCACAGACTGGCCTGTCTGGCTGGCAAGTTCTTGGCCGTTCATGGAGAAGTGGGGCTCGGTTGTCCTGGCCTGTATCCTGATCTGGTTTCTTTCGGGCATGGTCAAACGCATCGTTACCGCCTTTGGGAAGCGTGTGACCGCGAAGGACAAATCATTCGAGGGATCGAGTTGGGATATTGCCAGTTCAGTCTCTCGCGTTTTCGCGTTGATTTTCATGTCTCCCCTGCCTCTTGGGCTCGCGGGCTATGATTGGGAAGCGATCATAGACAAGCGCGGACCAGGCGCCTTCGCTGCGGTCGCGATCCTGATCATTGCGGTGACCTTCGCGAACTGGGTTGCCCGATCAATGCGGAAAATGGGCAATCAGGCTCATATGCGTCACGGGGCCGATGATACGCTGTTTGCCTTCTCCGCTTCGCTCCTGAAATATCTGATCTTCGCAGTTGCGATCGTATTGGCGCTGACCCAACTCGGCTTCCCGACGGCATCGCTGGCGGCGCTGCTGGGCGGCGCAGCGTTGGCCATTGGCCTCGCGCTTCAGGACACGCTGAAGGCGGTTGCGGCCGGAGTCATGTTGGCCATTTTCAGGCCGTTCCGAATTGGTGACTTCGTCACCCTGGCGGGCATGGACGGCGAAATCACAGACATCACGCCCTTCCGAACGACGTTCAAGCAAATCGACAACAAGATCGTCTCGGTCACCAATGACAAGGTTTGGGGCGATCCGCTGGTCAATCACACACGCCAGACACGTCGTCGCTTCGATCTCTACTTTGACATTTCCTATGACGACAATATGGATCATGCGCTCAAAACCCTGCTGGACACGACGAATGGGCATCCGCGTATTCTGGCCAAGGATGAAACCTGGGTCGGCGTGCATACGCTTGCCGACTGGAGCGTGCGGCTGCGCCTGCGCGCTTTTGTGGCGACGCCCGAGTTCGTTCAGGTCCGCGCCGACATCACAAAGGCCGTCAAGGAAGCCTTTGATCGCGAAGGGATCACCATCCCCTTCCCGCATCAGGTCAACATGGCTTACCGGCCACCTGCTGAGTCGAGACCGGAACACGCGTCACAATCAGACATTACAGAGACTGAAGACTAGACTGCCCTGACAATAAAAAGGAGACCTCCATGCCTGAAGAGCTGACTGCAGCCGCGCTCTGGAGCGAATACAGCCCCTTCATCATTTCATTCGGCGTGAAAGTACTTGGCGCTTTGCTGGTCCTGATTATCGGTCTGCGCATCGCCGGCTGGTTGGCGGGCCTCGTTCGTAGCGCAGCGCTGAAGCGCGAAGGCATTGACGATACGCTCGGCAATTTCTTTGCCTCTCTTGTCCGGTGGGCCATCACGGCTGCTGTGCTGATTGCCGTGCTGCAGGTCTTCGGGGTACAGGCCACCAGCTTCGTCGCCGTACTCGGCGCGCTGACCCTTGCCATTGGCCTGTCCATGCAGGGCGCCCTCGGCAATATTGCGTCGGGCGTCATGATCATGTTGTTTCGCCCCTACAAGCTCGGCGACTATATCGAGGCCGCTGGCATTGCCGGCACCGTCAAAGACATCAATCTGTTCCAGACCGTGCTGGCCACAGTCGACAATGTGAAAGTCCTCGTGCCAAACAGTCAGGCCATTGATGGCGTCATCGAGAACTATTCCGGATACGACACCCGCCGCGCCGATGTGACCTTTGGCATCGACTATGATGACGACATGGACAAGGCCATCGCCGTCATCAAACAGGTGATTGAAGCAGATGACCGTATCTTCCGGGATCCGGAACCTTTCGTGAAGGTCGTCAATCTTGGAGACAGTTCGGTTGACATCGCCACACGCAGCTGGGTGAAAGCAGCCGATGTGTGGGACGTCAAATTCCACCTCATGAAGGCAGTGAAGGAAGCCTTTGACCGGGAAGGCATCTCGATACCCTATCCGCACCAGGTTGAAATCCAGAAGCAGGCGGCCAACGACTGACAGGCCCACCATACACAATGTCGACAGATCCCAACTCAGAACTACCGGAAGTGAAAGTTGAGCCGGTGCCGGAGCCTCTGCCGCCCCGCGCGCCGACCAAAGCGCCCCCGCGCTCCTTGCTCGCGAGATTATTCGGCATCTCGGTATGGGGATCGCTGAAGCTGCTCGGTCTTTGCATTCTGGTCGGCTTCTTTGTGCTGGCGTCCCAGTTCAATCCTTCCAATCCGGATGTCGACATGGGCGCGGCCATCGCAAATGTTGCGAGCACGACCATGGCCGCGCTTGGCTGGGCGGTGCGCAATTTCTGGAAACCAGCCCTGGCGGGTGCAGCGGTGGTGATCCCTATTTGGGTCCTGTGGCGACTCGTCAGTCTGCCATTCCGGAAGTAGATTCAACCGGCGCCCAATGCTGCGTCTGGCAGATCGGGCCGATGCAGCCCTTCACTTCCAGCACACCATCGGCCAGCAATTTGATCTTGGACCCGTAGGTCTTGCCTTCCTTCGGATTGTATATCGTGCCGCCTGTCCAGCCCTTGGCTTTTTGCTTGAACCCTTCAAGCATAGTCAGGCCAAGGATTTTTGCGCCCTTGGCGTCGGTAGCCGTTTCAGGGGTCGCGTCGCCAGACACGCTTGCCGGATCGATCCAGACGATGACGCCACAAGGCGTTCCGTCCCCGCAATCGGAAATCCGGATGTGGGAATTTTCTTCCTGCGTCACAAAGGTGCCGAAAACGTCGAGCGGCCCCGCCTGGGCTGTACCCGCAGCAAATGCCGCGACGGCAACGATAGCCAATGCACGATTCATGGGTGCCTCCCCGCTCAACCGACTTATACTCATATCAGAAAAACAAACCGGGAGGAATTCAATGGACATGACAAAACTTATGTTTCGCGACGGCCTGATGGCCGGGGAACGCATTCTGGTAACAGGCGGCGGCACGGGACTCGGCAAGGAAATGGCCGAAGGCTTCCTGAAGCTTGGCGCAGAAGTGCATATCTGCGGACGGCGTGGACAGGTCTGCGAAGACACCGCAGGTGAGCTGATGGACAAGCATGGCGGCAAGGTCGTGCCGCATGCCTGCGACATCCGCGTGGCGGAAGCCATCACCGACATGAATGATCATATCTGGGCCAAGCACGGCGCGCTGACCGGCCTCATCAACAATGCCGCTGGCAATTTCATCAGCCGGACCGAAGATCTCTCAATCCGGGGCTTCGATGCGATTTCCAATATCGTGTTCCGCGGCACCTTCTACATGACTCATGACATCGGCAGACGCTGGATCAAAGAGGGTCAAAAGGGCAGTGTCTGTTCGATCCTGACGACTTGGGTCTGGAATGGCGGTCCGTTCGTGGTGCCGTCGGCCATGTCAAAGGCAGCCGTCAACACGATGACGCAGAGCCTCGCCGTGGAATGGGGGCGCTACGGCCTCCGCTTCAACGCCATTGCGCCGGGCCCCTTCCCAACAGAAGGTATGTCGAAGCGGCTGGCTCCGGATGCCGAAGGCGCCAAGCGCATGGATTCCGGCGCCGCCAATCCGATGGGCCGCGTCGGCGAGATGCATGAACTGGTGAATTTGGCCGTGTTCCTGATGGCGTCTGGCGCGGAGTATGTGAATGGACAAACCATCGCGATCGACGGAGCGATGTACAATGCATCCGGCGGAAACTTCGCTCAGCTGACCGCATGGGGCGACGCCGAATGGCAAGCCGCCCGAGACGCGATTGAAGCCACCAATGCACAAGACAAGGCCAAGCGCACCGTTTGACGCCTTTCAGGCTGGACAGTCGCGCAAGCACCACTAGGCTTCGGGCACGCAATCGCCGCCCGGAGCCTCACGCCTCATGACGACCCAATCTAAAGAACATGCCCTCGGCATTACCGCATTGGGGGAACGCCTGTCCGGAGTTTCGGGTCGCCATGAGGGCGTCGTCATTGGCCTGACTGGCTCGGTTGCCTCGGGCAAGACGACTCTGGCCAACCAGGTTGCTGCAGTCCTGGCCAGGGCACATACGGTGGAAACCGTGTCGACGGACGGGTTTCTCTATCCGAACACAATCCTGGAAAAACGCGGCCTGACACTCCGCAAGGGCTTTCCAGAAACTTACAATGCCGAGGCATTGGGTGACGCAATCGCCGCCCTCTCAACCGGCACAGCCGACTTTCCCGGCTATAGCCATGTCACCTACGACGTCGACCCGGGCATGACGCGAACCATTGCACAGCCCGATATACTGATCCTCGAAGGCCTTGGCTTCCAGCCATTGTCGCCGCCTCCGCGTCCTGCGCGGGAGCCGGACTACCTTGTGTACCTTGATGCATCAGAAGACGACTTGCTGACTTGGTATACGGAACGCTTCCATCGCCTCTGGCGCGCGGCAGAGACTGACCCGAGTTCTTTTTATGCAAACTTTCTTCACATGACGGAACCGGAGCTTCTCGACTTTGCAAAATCCGTCTGGGACCGCATCAATCTGCCCAATTTGCGCGACCATATCGCACCGCTGAAGCAAACAGCCGACATTGTCGTCCTGAAAGATGCCGATCATGCCATACGCATCACGCATGACAGGATCGGCTAGTCTGCCCTGACTATAATCTCCAAGAATTCCAAAGTTTCCGGTGCTGTCCAGACTTCGGTTGCTTTCGTATCTCCGCCCTGAAACATGGCGTAGGGAATTCCGCCCGGCGCGAACACAATATTTGTAGGCAGACCAAGCTTCGATTTCGATTGGCCGCTCGCAGCCAGAAGTGACTCCAGACCCTCACCCTCTGCAATCAGCGGCTCAAGATTATAGACATTGCGGTCACTAAAGAGGGCGCGGATAGATTCCCTTGAATCTGTCAGAGTCGGGTCAGTATTCACAGCAATCAGAGTGACGCCCCTCTCAGCATACAAGGGCGCTGCCTCTCCCATTTCCGGTAACTCATGTACACAGGGCGCGCACCAACTCGCCCAATAGTTCAGGATGACCCACCCATTTTTGGCAGCGTCCAGTGCTGCGCCCACGTCTCCGCTGACGTCTTCCGGCCAATGAACCTCGTCGTCGGGCAGGTAGAGCTGCCCAAGTGGAACCGATGTCATCCCTTCTGGTAGAACAAGACTTTCCTGACTCGACTGCTCAGCCTCCAGACGAGCCAAAGCTTCCTTCATGAGCTCGTAATTCTTGATCTCGGATAGCAAATAGTCTGGATCGCGATGCTTCTGCCGGAGTTCGTCAGGCAAGGAGGACAGATCGAATGAATTGCCGTCAGTCTCAGATGACGAGACAAAGTATGGCCCGGCATATAAACCCGTTCCAAATCCTACTGTCAGTGCGACCGCAACAGTTACCCAGACTCTTTGACCCATGCTACCCCCCTTTGGTAATACTATTACAAACTACCAAAGGGGGATGAGTTATACAACCATTGGGATATTATCAGTTCGGCGTGATCAGGTATTTCTCGCCAGTCGCCTTGGCGTCATAGGCTTTCAGCGTTTCAAGGTTAAGCGCCTCAGCGAGCGAGATGCGCTTGGTGTAATGGCTGGCGAACGTGGTCGTCAGCTCATCCATCACACGCTTGTACATGCGGGCGCGGACTTCCTTGCCGGCCTTTTGCAGGAATGGCGTCAGCAGATATCCGCTAAGGTTCCACGCAAACCCTACGCCCGGAGGCACTTGGGTCGGTGACATGTCGAGCCGGCCATAGATAAAGACCTGCGTTTGCTGGCCGGAGCCATAACGCGAGTATTCTTTCATCTTGCGGCTGGCGGCCGCCTCCATCGCAATGAGCAATTGTCCGGCAAGCGGTCCGCCGCCAATCGCATCAAAGCCGAGCGTTGCACCTGTTTCCATCAGCGCCGCGATCAGGTCTTCCATAAAGGTTGGCGACGTAGAATTGACGATATGTTTGGCGCCGATACCACGCAGGATTTCGGCCTGCTCTTCCTTGCGGACGATGTTCACCAGCGGCACGCCATCCTTGATACAGATCTTGTTCAACATCTGGCCGAGGTTGGATGCAGCGGCCGTATGCACGAGGGACTCATGACCCATTTCGCGCATGGTCTCGACGAAAGACAGTGCCGTAAGCGGATTCACATAGCAGGACGCACCCTGCTCTGCCGTGGCACCTTCCGGCAACTCCATAACCTGACCGACATTCAGCATACGGTATTCGGAATAGAATTCACCACCAAGGCCCGTAACGCGCTTGCCGAGCAAGGCTTGTGCCGCTTCGGACTCGCCTGCGGCGACAACCGTACCGGCACCTTCATTTCCGACACCCAGTGACTGACCAATGCGGGCCTGCATCGCGCGCAGGCCAGCCTCGGGCACTTTTGCCGTGATGACCGGACGATCCGCCGTGCCAGTCTGCACGGCCGTGCGAATGTCTCCTGCACCAATCAGCAAGCCGAGATCGGACGGATTGATCGGCGTTGCCTCGACCTTGATGATCACATCGCCCGGCCCCGGCGTAGGAAGGTCTACCTCAACCAGGGACAGTTCAAGTTCGCCTTCTGGCTTGATTAGCGAGCGTAGTTGCAGGCCTTTTTCAGGGAGTGTCGACATATCTTCGTTTCCTCTTCTATTTTCTATTCAGGGCTTGATGACCACTTTGCCCACAACCTCACGATCAGTGAGCAAGCGGTAGGCTTCTCGCCAGTTTTCCAATGGAAGCTCAGCATGGATACGCGGCCGGGTCTTACCCTCTGCTGCCCATTTCCAGATTGCTTCCATATTCTCCTTGCCGCGCTCCGGAAAACGACGACCATATTCTCCGGCGCGCACACCGACGACAGAAAAGCCCTTTATCAAGGGCATGTTCGCTTTGACTTCCGGGATGCGCCCCGACGTGAACCCGACCACGAGCAAGCGTCCGTCAAATGCGATGCAGCGAACGCCTTCGTCAAACACATCGCCGCCAACCGGGTCGAAAATGACATCGGCTCCACGCCCGCCTGTTAGCGTCTTTACCTTGTCGCGGAAGCCTTGCGTCACGTTGATGGCATAGTCCGCGCCGTGGGCAATGACGACATCCAGTTTTGAGTCTGATGCAGACGTGGCGATCACTGTCGCCCCCAATAGCTTGCCGACATCGACGGCCGCCATGCCCACACCGCCACTTGCACCATGCACGAGCAATGTTTCACCGGGCTGGAGATTGGCGCGCCGCACCAGCGCCACATAAGCCGTCAGGTAAGCGGCCGGATAGGCAGCTGCCTCGGCAAAGCCCATGTTCTCTGGAATGCGGGTGAGGCCGGACGCGGGCAGAGCCGCATATTCGGCAAAAGCCCCGGTCTTGTTCCCACCAACAACACGGTCGCCGGGAGCAAACCCAACAACACCCACGCCTATCGCAGCAACGGTTCCCGCGCATTCCATGCCCTGGGTAAAGGGTAATTCGGGCTTCATCTGGTACGTGCCCTGGCTCATCAGAAGATCGGGGAAATTCACGCTGGCGGCCTCGACGCGCAGCAGCACCTCCCCCTTCCCCAGATCGGGCACCGGAATGTCGCGTACCGACAATCCCGAAAAGTCGTCCGTTAACGTATCACAGACCAGCGCTCTCATAGTTTTGAAACGAGGTCTTTCACCATATTGGCGATCTCGAGACACGCCTTGCGAGACCCAGGCGAGAAGCCCGTGAAGGCCGTGAAGGCGTGGGGAAGCGTGTCATACCGCTTGTGGATGGTTTTCACGCCAGCCTTGTCCAGGCGCTTGGCATAGTCATCTCCCTCATCACATAACGGGTCATGTCCGGCTGTAATGACGATGGCAGGTGGTAAACTGTCCAGCTCAGCGGTCTGCCCCGGCGACAGCAACGGATCGGCCATGTTGAAGTCAGCCGGCAGGTACTGTTCCATGAACCAGTTCATCGTGTCCGTGCTAAGCGAAAAGGTCTCCCCAAATTCCGTCCGTGAAGGAAATTCCTCTACCATGTCCACAGCTGGGTAGATCAGCAGTTGATAGACCGGCAGCGGCTTGTGCTCGCGCTGCATCTCCTGTGAGATAATGGCGGAAAAATTACCGCCCATACTATCCCCGCCCACGGCCGCCATACCCTCGGGCGCACCATACTTGCCAGCGTTGCGTACGCCCCATTCATACGCGGCAATACAGTCATCGATACCAGCCGGGAACTTGTTCTGCGGAGCCAGCCGATAATCGACCGACAAGACCGGGCCCTTGGTGATGGAAGCGAGGATTGAGCACCAGGCGTTGCAGGTCTCGAGGTCACCGACCACGCCGCCACCCATATGGTAATAGACCAATAGCGGTACGGAGGAATCCTGTCCGGTCGGCGTGTAGAGGCGGACAGGGATATTATTGCGGTCCGGACCGGGGATGGTGAAGTCTTCTGTGGTAACGCCCGGCTCTAGCGGAGCTTCCAGCATGGCAAGTTGCTCTTTCACAGCCGCCTGCACGAGGTCCGGTTCCAGGGAAGACATCGGCGGCGCGTTGCGGCCGTTCCAGGCAACCAGTTGCAACTGGGGCTCCAGGACGCGTCCCCGCGCTTCAACCGGCTTGCCGCCCGCCATGCGTACCAACAAACCGTCCGGCAGCTTGAAGATGAATTTCGTGATCAGTTGCTGCAGGCTCATGGTCGCCTCCCATCCTCTCTTGTTGGCGGAAAGCTTAGCCCTGCAAGCGCATCAACGCCAAGGGGCGTTTATCCTTACTTCGCGGCAATCTCGCGCACGCCGGCCAGTAACAGGTTGGTAGCAAATTCGGTGGCACCATCAACGTCTACCGGCCTGCGGAGCAACATATGCTCCCCCATTTCACGGGCAATCCCGATGGCCGCCGCCGTCAGATAGGCTGTGTCGATCTTGGGGCCTTCATCGCCAGACAGGACATGTTCCAGGTCTGCGCGTATTTCCTCGGCCACGGCCAGCATTTCCGGCGTATCTACTCGCACACCGATCAGTGCCAGATGCGGTGCACCATTGCGGATCGGTTCTTCATTCTCGGTCGCGATGAAACCGAAATAGGCCCGATAGGCATCGTGGACATAGGTTTCGAAGTCCGTGGCATAGGCGCGAACATCCTGCAGGCGCGAACGGAAGCGATGCGTGGAATCTTCGGCAATCGCTTCGAACACTTCCTCCTTGGACTTGAAGTAGTTGTAGAATGTTCCCGCTGCGAGTTCGGTTTCCCGAATGATATCTCTTACCGTCGTCGCCTCAAAGCCAATCCGCGCAAACACCCTGCGGCCAGCCTCCAGGATTGCTCTTCGGTTCGCGGCCTTTGATTTGGCACGCTTGCCGGTTGACCCGGACAGTGTCTTGACGATGGAACTCATACAGGCATTTCCTTGGGGAACCCCGCATCATGACCAAGGCGTCATCACCCGTCAACTTTTTACGCTGTTGACGGGAATTCTTTCGCAGGCGCTTGGCTTGTTCCATCCAACTTGCGTTGGCGCATGGCCGACACGATCACGCCGAACACGACGCGCAGAAAGATCAAGAAGACAACGCCCAGGAGCGGCTCGCTCGTCGCAATCGCGAATACGGCCCCAAGGATGATGGCAACGTGCAGGGTCACAATCCGGCCATAGGGTGCGAACATTTCAACGATCGGCTGGGTTTCCCGGAACTCGCCTTTCATGAGAAAGTCTGTGAAGTAGATCACCAGATTGATCGCAATGATCGCAGCAACAAACCAGATCATCCCCTCCCCCGAACTCAACGCCCAATTCACCAATCCCGGCATACCGGAGCCGCCAACGGTCGACCCGTTCGTCGCGAGTGCCTGGATGAAAACGCCGTGACCAAAACAGAACATGCCATAATGGAGTGTAAAGAATGGCACGATGAAGAGCACGGTAAATAGGTTCACAATGTTCCCGGCGAGCGTTGCAACCATACGCAACACGGTGAACATGCCAATGACAAGGTTTTCCAGCCAGTAGAGCGCCACAAGCGGCGTTGCGCCCCAACCAAAAACGAGCACCGCAACGATCGGCAACAAGTCCACCAGAAGAACGGCCACCGCAATGGGGTCGCGATAGGTTCGCGCAATCAGGTCAGGATCAAGGAAAGACTTCACTCGATCTCCAGACTGGGTACCAGTTTCGGCATGGGCTTACTGGTTGGCTCGTAGCGAAAGGTGTGACCGGGTACCCAGCCATCACGAGTCTCGAACTCTGATTCCGACACCAGCGCGCCATCTTCAGTCATGTGACCGGTCGAGCGCACGCCAATGATATCGCTCAGGCCAGTCACCTCTTCATACGCGGTCCAGCTGTTATCTTCATTGAGTGTGAAGCTGCCCGATGTCCTGAAGCCGGCACTGGTAATGTAGACATAGTCGAGCGTCCCCGAATTCTGGTTCTTCTGGACATATGTCAAACCGCCATAAGAGCCATCCGCCAGCACGTGTCGATTGACCAGAACCGACCCGCCCAGGTCCCAGTTCCATTCGGAGTAATCAGCCGGCTGGCCGTGCTCTGCGTCTGCCTGGCTTGGTTCACCGTACCAGCGCGTACCCACCAGATCTGCCAGCATACCGAAATCCGCCGCGAAAGCGCTTTCCTCACTGATTGGTACGCTGGTCGAAACCGGCTCGGCGTCTGGCATAGGCCCTGTCGCACATGCCGCGAGCATGACCGTCGATACTATGCCCGCGATCCAAAACCCCCTCATATCGTCCTCCCAGTCCCTAATAGGCTTGCGCATACTCATAAGGGGGAAATGAAAAAGGGTCACGCGGCATGAGGCCCTTGGAACCGCGCGGGTTCCTGTAGTCACCTGTCAGGATTTCAAAGTGGATATGAATGGCGGTCGCATTGCCGCTGGCCCCCATGAAGCCAACGGGCTGGCCGAAACCAATTGTTGCGCCCTTGGTAACGCCCGGCTGGATATAGGCGAGGTGAGCGTAGCGCGTGTACACTCCCTTGCCGTGATCGATCAGCACCATGTTGCCATACCCTGTCGAGACACGGGACTCGATGATTTTGCCCGGTGCACTGGCGTAAATCGTCCCCGCCGGGCGCGACTGCAGGTCGATACCATCGTGTCGCCTGCCAAAGCGCTGGCCAAAGCCTGACGTGAGACAGACATCATTTGCCGGCGCGGCGGCAAGCGGTATGCCGTTCACCACCACAATCGGCTTGTAGTTCACGACCCAGCCATCCTTGTCCACGATCGGCGAATTGGAGACCCGGATCCCGTAACAAGCTCGCAAATAGGCGTTCGGAGCGAAGGGTCCCTGCTCTGCCACAGCGCCCACGGGCGCCGCACCGACAGACGCATCAGGGGTTTCTGCCGGCGGATAGTGTATCTTCACCGGCGCTGGCGACGCACAAGCAGCCAGCAACAAGGCGGCAGACAAGAAAGGCAATCGGGTCATGGGTCCTGTTTATACCCCACGACCGGTTAACATCAGGCAACCACGCGCGCGCGCTTCGCCCCCTGTTCAATCTCTTTCTTCAGGTCTTTGCAATAAAGATTGAAATCGACCTGCATCCGATGACGCGGACTGTCATAGAAATGACCAAGATGTTGCTGTTCATCTTCTTTTGTAATCCGCTCCATCTCCTGGATTTCAGGAAACGCATAATCGCCATTCAGCGCAGCGCCGACCAGTTTGGATTGTTGCTCGGCGAAGTTCACGAGCGTGGGCAAAGGCTGCGCCAGGCCGAGGAAAAAGATGGTTTCACGTCCCGGTTTCACCATACGCTTGTAAAGCGGGAACACGTTTTCCTTTGGAGTCAGATCGTCCTGTTTCAGGAAAGGGAACGTCACATTGTAGCCGGTCGCCCAGACAATCGCGTCGATCTTTTCCCTTGTCCCATCCGTGAAGACCACGCCATCCCCATCAAGACGTTCGATACCCGGCTTGGGGCATATGTCCCCACAGCCAACGCGCGTCAGGAATTCACCGGATACGGAGGGGTGTCCATCGAGGGGCTCATGGTCTGGCTTTGGCAGGCCATAATCCTCCATCATGCCGATAGTCTTCTTGATCTTCTTACGCGCCAACGCACGCCCAATCCCCGATGGCAACCATCCCGGCAACACGGCCTTGTCGGCCGGCTGTCCATCCATGTATTTCGGCAAGACCCAGACGCCTCGACGCATGGATATAAACAGGCGTTCGGTCAGGGGACGCTGGGAAAGCTCCGACGAAATGTCCATGGCCGAATTCCCGCCGCCTACAACCATGGCGCGCTTGTCCCGAAAGTCATATGGCTCGAACGGATCCGTATAATTGTGCGAATGTACCTGATAGCCATCAAACGACCCCGGATATTCCGGCATGCGCGGATCCCAGTGATGTCCGTTCGCCACGATAACGGCGTCATATTCGCGGCTTTCGCCGGTTGATAGTGTCACTTTCCATCGATTGCCCGGCAGGTCTGCGACATCGGTCACCGCCGTGTTGAACGTGATGGTATCACGCAGGCCAAAATGATCGACATAGTCGTGGAAATATTGAAGCAGTTGAGCATGGTGGGGGAAATCCGGCCAATCCTCAGGAACCGGATAATCCTCAAAGGCTAAGCGCCACTTGGACGTATCTATATGGAGAGACTGGTAGCAAGACGAGGCGCCGTTCGGGTTTTTATAATACCAATTGCCGCCGATATTGTCCGACATCTCGAAACAATCATACGGGATGTCATAATCCTTAAGACGCTTGGCCATCGTGAAGCCGGAGCACCCTGCCCCAATGATACAAACCTTGGGCTTCGTCGCGCCGTCAAATGCCATCTCATCTTCCTCCACATGAGCTCTTTGTTTTGCTCTATCGCCAATGATGTTATCCGGGCAGAACGACTCGTCAAACGAATGAGGACCATTATGAGTGATGACGCCGCGTCATCTCCCGCACCGTGGGAGGTCATGAACGAAAACATAGACATGATCAGTGGGGGTATCCCGTGGGGCCGCCGCATGGCGTTCCGTTTTACCCGCATTGAGAAGGGCCATGTCTGGGGCCTGCAGCCCTGGAAAGAACGCCTGGTGGGTGATCCGGACACCGGCGTCATTCATGGCGGCGTCCTGACCGCATTCCTTGACAATTTGTGTGGTACAGCCGCCAGCTCTGCCCTGCCCAAGCCGCGTTTCGTGGCGACGCTGGACTTGCGTCTCGACTATATGCGCCCGGCCGACAAGGGACGCGACATCATTGGCGAAGCCGAATGCTATCACGTGACGCGAAACATCTGCTTCACCCGCGCCTGGGCCTATCATGAGAGCCGCGACAAGGTGATTGCCACCGCCGCAGGTGCATTTGCCATCAACAAACCGCGCTCGGTTGACAGCATGAGGACGATGTAGTGGTGAATGACATTGATACTACTAAACAGACGCGCGCCGATGAAGTCCGCGCCTTCATTGCTCGCACCCCCCTCGCTCAGGAAATGGGCTTGAGATGCGAAGTCATGGGCGACGAGATGACGATGATCATGCCGTATCAGGAAAAGCTGATCGGCAATTTCATGATCAAGGCCATTCACGGCGGCGCCATCGCCGCCTTTCTGGAGCTGACTTCCCAAGCACAGGTCTTCCTTGTAACCGAGCATCTTGAACGACCGCCGCGACCTATCAATCTGACGATCGACTATCTCCGCCAGGGCCACGCCAAAGACCTCTACGCCCGCGCAGAAATTACCAAGATGGGGCGGCGCATGTGTTCGGTCCGCGCAGAGGCGTGGCAGGACGAACGCGCCAAGCCCGTTACGACTCTGATGGCGCATTTCATGGTATCAGGGGACTAGAGCCCTGACTGGATGCAGGTGATCACATGAAACGAAGTTTGCTTGGACTCCTTGCGCTGGCAGGGTGCGCATCAGTCGAACCAGAACCGCCCGCGCACCCTTTGGCGTGGATTACAGGCTGTTGGATCAGCGAAAGCGGAACATCAAAGGAAGTCTGGTCAATGCCGGAAGCGGGCTACCTTTTCGGCTATGCGGTGACACTGGGTGATGGCGGCGTGAGCTTTTTTGAGCAGATGCGCATCAAACCCGGCCCGCTCTACGTGCTCAATGTCTATCCGGCGGGCGTTGGCCCGTCGAAATTCGTGGAAAGCCTGCAGGGGGACCAGTCGGTTACTTTCATCAACAGTGCACACGACTATCCGCAGCTAATTCACTACCAACGCGAGGGCGACACTCTGAAAGCGCATATTGCGCTGGAAGACGGGTCCAACCGGCGAGACTTTTCCTATCAGGCCTGCAACGACTGACACCGGCCCTCAGCGCCTGTTTGGGCTTTTCTTCATGTTTTCAGCCTAGTGTGCACTCCTGGACGATGGGGAGTCAGCACGCGGTGCAACCTGAAAATACATCGCTACGCTCTCGGCTCTCGTCACTGCTGCCGATAGGGACTTTTCTGCTCATTGCCATCGGTCTGCTGGCTGGCGACGCCGTTAATGGCAGCACGGTTCAGGATATTGACGACATCGCCCGGCGGCTGCAAATCGCCGACCTGCTGCGCGATGGTGAGTGGCATGATTTGACGTGGCCCTTTCTGGCCATGCCGGAGCCGTACGTCTCACCTTGGTCGCGTCTGGTTGATCTACCCTATGTGCTGGTCACTTGGCTATTCCAGCCCGCTCTTGGACAGGATGCGGCGTTCGAGATAGCTCGTTTTGTCGTTCCACTGCTCTGGCTCATCGCATATGCGTGGCTGGCCGTGCGGCTGATCCGGGAGATCCTTGGGGAGCAGCCAAGCCTGCCGCAGATTGGCGCTGCGGCGGTCGCCTCCCTGTTTGCCGTAATCGAGTTCATGCCAAACCGGGTCGACCATCACAATGTCCAGATCGTCCTGCTGCTCGCGCTCTGCCTCGGGATCGTGTCGAAACATCGGTTTGCAGGCATTCTCGTCGGCGTCGCAAGCGTCCTCTCCATCGCTGTCGGCCTCGAGTGCGCACCCTACATTGCTCTCGCCCTTGCAGGAGTAGCTATCCACGCGGCCCTCGCACCAAATTCGACCATGGTAGCGAGGTTGAGCCTCACTGGATGGTCATTGTTGGCATTCACCCTGCCCGCCGGGCTGCTCCTGACCGGCGGGACACTTTTCCAGACGCAGTGCGATGCCCTCTCAGCCCCTTGGGCCAGCGCCTTGATAGCGGCTGGAGTCGTAGCTGCGGGCGCGCCTATCATCTGGAAACGTCTTGGCCTGCACAGCCCGACCGCGCGACTAGGAGTGCTCGTGGCAGGTGCGCTTGTTGTTCTGGGCGTTCTGTGGACGGCGTTTCCCGAATGCCATGCGGGCCCCTACACCATGATCAATGAGACTGCCCATACTTACTGGATCTCGAATGTCATCCAGGAAAAGGGACCTGCAGGTGCCTTCGCACGTGGCGAGAACCTACTCGTGCTCATCTTCATGGCTCTACTGGCGCTCACACTCGGCGCATGGATGAACCCCAAGACTTACCGGTCTCCCGTTCTGATCCTACTGCTGATAGCTACGCTGGGCACACTGCTCACAGCCTGGCAAATGCGAAACTTCAAATTTCCCGCCGTGCTCCTGCCCCTCTTCGTCCCCCTGTTCATCGAGAGGGTAAGGGAGGATGGGGGCGCACGAAGAGCCATCGCGGTCTTGTTGCCGCCCGTGCTCCTGCTGGCCAGCTTCGCCCTGCTCGTCAAACCAACAGGCCGGACGCTCACCTTGATCGATTACATGGAGGGCGATGCATGCCGGGATGCCGATCTCTCCAGCCTGGAGACGTTACCGGCCTCTAGGATCATGGCACCGCTCGGCCTGTCTCTCACGCTGGCGGAATATATCTCCGACACAGGCTCCGCACACAAGATTGCCGCGATGCCGTTTCACAGAGCCTCCCCAGGCATCGAACGCGTCTTCCAAACCTTTGCGTCGACAAACCCGGAGCTGCGCAAGCAAGCGCTTGCACCTTATAGCTATGTGGCGATTTGCACCCTGCCTGAGACGAGCGCTGATCCGAGCACGGCGCTTCTCTTTGCGACCCTGAGTTCCAGCCACGACTGGCCGGGTCTTGTAGAAGTCTCACCAAAAGCCGGGGCACGTCTGAGACTTTTCGAGATTGATCACGATACGGTCGAATAATATCGCGCTATTCGCCCAATCGTTCAACGGCGGCAGGTTCTCCATCGAACAAAGATACATATTGCTGCTTCACGGACTCACGGAACACTGATTGAGGAATTGTGACATGATAGGCTCCTTCCGCATATGAGCCAATGTCATAGGGGGCAAAATGGACCGTATACCCACCGAACCTACCCGGCAAAGTCGATGGCACGAAGTTCACATCCCCCGCCAGAACCATGTCAGCGCTGACCAGCTCCATCGCCTCACTTTTGAAACGCTCAAAGTCAGATACATTTCCACTTTTCTTGACTTTCTGCCTGGCTATTTCTGTCCACACCTCATTCATGTGCGTCTTTATGGCAGCCTGCGGTTCACGCAGAAAACTACTGAGCCGCATCGGTTCGCCAGTCGCCCCGTTGTAGATTCGTCCAGCGGTGAAGTAATTTCCATGTGCACCGCCAGTAAATGTATAATGGAAGCCTTCAAGACTCACCACATTTCCACTCTCCGCCACGATGCCCCAATTGATCCGCAGACCATAGGCTCGGAAGTATTCCGGATCAGCCGCTTTGTAGGCTTGGGCATCTTCCGACATTGCCTCGATCCGGATTTGAGCATTCTCTACCAGATCCATGCCAATGGCCGGCGCCTCGGAGAACACGGCCTCATCAATTGTGACCTCAGCCTTGAGAAACTCATCATCGACGATGATTTCGCGGGGAAGTTCGTCTACCGAAGCAATAGTCGCAACATCAATCGAGGTGTCTTCTCCACCTGCCTCGTCAACCTCACCTGACGTTTCACTCACGTCCGACAAATCCCGAACCTGTTTCTGGCAGCCAACCGTCAGCAATAGCGCCCCCGCCAACGCAACCAAGGCAAGTCTCTTCATGCAAAACTCCATTATAGGCTGAGCAACTCAGCGTCCCCGCCCTGTGCCGTAATGTTCACCGTCAGGGTGCGCTCAGTCGCAAAACGATGCAAGTAGTGCGGACCACCGGCCTTCGGGCCGGTACCAGACAAGCCGTCTCCCCCAAAGGGCTGTACACCCACAACAGCCCCCGTCATTGACCGGTTCACATACGTATTGCCGACAGGATAGGCGTCACGCACCTCTCGCTGAAAGCTTTCGAGCCGCGAATGAACACCCAGTGTCAGGCCGTAGCCCTTGCCTCTCATCATTGCGCCAACTTCTGCAATGTCATCCGGATCGTAGCGTAATACGTGAAGGATCGGGCCGAACTTCTCCTCCGTTATCTGGTCGATGGAACTCAGCTCGATCAGCGCCGGACCAAACCCATAGCCCGTTTCGCCGATCCGCCCGGGCGACAACTGGTGCAACACCTTCGCCTCTTCCTTCATCATCTGGACATAGGCCTGAAGAGAGGCGCGGGACTCTGCATCGATCACGGGGCCCATATCGGTGTCTGGCTGGCCGGGGTCACCGATCTTGAGCTCGTCCATCGCACCGATCAAGCCTCCGATCAGATGGTCTGCGGTTTCGTTCGGCAGGAACACGATCCGAAGCGCGGAACAACGCTGGCCCGCTGAGCCAAAGGCAGAGTCGATAACATCGTCAATGACTTGCTCTCTAAGCGCCGTTGTATCGACGAACATACTATTCAAACCGCCTGTTTCGGCGATCAGCGGTGTGATGGGGCCGTCGCGGTCCGCCAGTGTCTTGTTGATGATCCGGGCCGTCATCGTGCCACCCGTGAAGCACACGCCGGATACGCGAAGATCGCCGATCAGCTTGGCGCCAACAGATTCTCCCCCGCCCGGCAACAGATGCAAGGCGTCACCCGGCAATCCGACCTTCTGGAATAATTTCACCGCCTCGAACGCGATCAGGGGCGTCTGCTCTGCCGGCTTGGCCACCACCGTGTTGCCCGCAGCCAAGGCGGCAGAGATTTGACCCGTGAAAATAGCCAGCGGGAAGTTCCATGGACTGATGCAACAAAATACACCGCGGCCGTGCAGGGAGATGTGATTGGTTTCGCCAGTCGGCCCGGGTAATTTCTGCAGTGTCGTGAATTCCGCTTCTGCCTGCATGGCGTAGTAGCGACAGAAATCGACCGCTTCACGGACCTCCGCGATACCATCCGCCAACGTCTTGCCGGCTTCGCGGGCCATCAGCGCGATCAGCCGTTCGGCATTTTCTTCCAGGGCGTCGCCCATGGCACGCAGATGTTTGGCCCGCTCCGCGCCTCCGAGTTCATCCCAGCCGGGCTGGAACCGGGTCGCCGCCGTCAGAGCCTTGTCGATATCGTCATCCTGCGCGTCCCGGCAGCTTCCAAGGACAGTTTCGGTATCAAACGGCACACGGATCATCTCTCCACCACCTGCGACCGCTTTGCCAGACACGATAGGTCCAGCCGCAATAGCAGGGCTATCCCGGAAGCTCTTGATCGCGGCAGCCATCTCATCGCGCACGCTGCGCTGGCTGAGATCGAGACCGCTGGAGTTGCGGCGTTCAGCGCCATACAAGCGTGGCGGCGTCGGGATGCGCGGGTGCCGTCGGGGGCCGACTTCAACCTTGACAATGGGGTCCGCCACAACTTGTTCAGGTGGCACGTCCGGATCAAGGAAGGAGTGTACAAAGCTTGTATTCGCGCCATTCTCCAGCAGGCGTCGCACCAGATATGGAAGCAAGTCTTTGTGCGCACCGACAGGTGCATAGACCCGTACGCGGCGGCCTAGACCGGCAGCCCCATAGAGCGCCTCTCCCATACCATGCAAGCGCTGGAACTCGAATGACGAGTTTCCGATTTCTTCCGCAAGCATCTCGATTGCGGCGACCGAGTGCGCATTGTGCGTAGCAAATTGCGGGTAGATGGCATCCTTCGCTTCCAGCATCTTGCGCGCGCAGGCCAGATAGTTGAAGTCCGTCCCGGCCTTTGTGGTGAAGACCGGGAAGTTCGGATAGCCCTCGACGTGGGCATGCTTGATTTCGCTGTCCCAGTATGCGCCCTTGACGAGCCGCACCATGAAACGATGTCCTGTCTGCTCGGCGAGATCTTTCAGCCGCTCGATCACGTCACCTGCGCGCTTCTGGTAAGCTTGAACAGCCAGCCCCAGCCCGTTCCAGTTCCTGAGCGAAGGTTCCCGCGCAAGCCGATCAAGAATCTGCAAGCTGAGCACCAGCCGGTCAGCTTCCTCCGCATCAAGACAGAGATTGATATTGGCTTTCGCTGCGCGTTCACATAGCTCCAGTACGGACGGATACATTTCATCCATAATACGCGCCCGGTTTACCGCTTCGTAGCGCGGGTGAAGCGCTGACATTTTCACCGACACGCCATTACCTTGTTCCGGCGCGGTGGATTTATCCTTTTCGGCGGCAACACCGTCAATCGCGTGCTGGTAAGCTTTCAGGTAGCGCGCGGCATCCTCGGCAGTGCGGGCACCTTCCCCGAGCATGTCGAAGCTGAAATGCGCTGCATCCCCTGCTTTGACCATTCTGCGTCCGCGTTTTTGAGCGTCCTTGACGGTCCGTCCGAGAACAAACTGCTCACCCATGATACGCATGGCCTGCATCATGGCAGCGCGGATGACCGGTTCACCGCTTTCGCGGATCAGGCCCTGAATAAACTTCGCAGGTCCTTTCTTCAGACTTGCGGGCACACCAATTACTTGCCCGGTCAGCATCAACCCCCAGGTGGAGGCATTTACCAGCCAGGATTCAGACTGCCCCTGATGCGCGCTCCAGTCGCCGGAGCGGATTTTCTCTGCAATCAACTCATCACGCGTTTCGGCGTCGGGCACCCTCAGCAGCGCCTCGGCCAGACACATCAAGGCCAGACCTTCGGCATTCGACAGGCCAAACTCCTCAAGGAAGCTTTCCATCATGCCCTTATCGCGGCCACGCGCACGGGCGGTCTCGACCAGTTCCAGCGCTCGACGCATGGTTGCCTGGCGCAAATCATCGGATAGAGGAGTCTGTTTGAGCAGATCCTCCAGCAAGGCCTCCTCATCCGCAAACTTAATCTGGTCGAGTGCATGCCAGTCAATTTTTTCAAGCGCGAGCGTGTCAGCCATATGGGTACTGGTCCGGTAAGTGTGAGCCTGTAGGCGTAGGAGCAATTATCAGCCTGAATGTGGTGAAAACGGGTTAGTCCTGCCCCGATCTGCACCAATTCCGAATTATCTATATCTTTTCACATGACCCGATGCGAGAGAAGTTCAACGCATCCCGGCCTCTTTACGCAGTGCACCAACACGGCCACATTGGCGCGGGACTGGCTGAGGCTGTTGAAGGAGCGCACATGCGCATCATGCTCGTTACGGACGCCTGGGATCCTCAGGTTAATGGCGTCGTGCGCACAATGAAGCGCGTGATCGAAGAAACCGAGGCTATGGGCCATGTCTGGGAGATCGTTCATCCCGGCCAGGGTTTCCGGACAATGCCACTGCCAACCTATCCGGAGATCAAACTGGCCCTGTTCGCCCGGCGCCGGATCGAGGACCGGTTCCACGAATTCGAACCGGATGCCATCCATATCGCGACCGAAGGCACACTCGGCATGGCCGGCCGCGCCATGTGCCTCATGGTCAAACACCCCTTTTCGACCGCCTATCACACGCGATTTCCGGAATATGTATCGGCGCGACTGCCGGTCCCGGCCCGGGCTGGATACTCCTTCGTGCGCTGGTTTCACAAGTATTCCGGCAAGGTCATGGTGCCGACCCCCTCCATGGTGAAGGAGTTGGAGGCCCAGCGCTTTATCAATCTCGTCGCATGGACCCGGGGCGTGGACACAAACTTGTTCAACCCGGAGCGCCGCATCGAGGAAGGTCAGCCGGGCGACCCTTTTGAAGGCCTGCCGCGCCCGATTTTCCTGAATGTTGGCCGCGTCGCCGTGGAGAAGAACATCGAAGCCTTCGCCGAGCTGGACGTGCCGGGCACGAAAGTGATCATTGGCGATGGCCCGCAGCGCGAGGAATTGCAGAAACGCTATAAAGACGTCGTCTTCTTGGGCGCAAAGTTCAATGAAGAACTCGCGACCTGCTATGCTGGCGCAGATGTCTTTGTCTTTCCGAGCATGACAGACACATTCGGACTTGTCGTGCTGGAAGCGATGGCGTCTGGTACACCAGTTGCGGCTTATGATGCGACCGGTCCGCGCGATGTTATCCCGGGTTCCGATGCCGGGACGATTACACCTGCTGGCGGCAATCTTGCCGAAGGTGCTGTCGCCTGCCTATCGCTCAGCCGCGACACGTGCCGCGCTTATGCCGAGACATACAGCTGGCGCGCCTGCGCCGAAGCCTTCATCGAGAATTTGCAGCCGCTGCCAGCCCCTGCCCGCAAGCGCTTCTGGCAAAAGATCAGGCTGCGCCGCCGGAAGAAGCCGACCTTGCCCAGCCTATAGCTAATCGCGGACAACCCTTGTCGCGAGCTGTCGGGCCACCTCTTGCTCGGCAATGCGCAAATCATCCGGCAACGGGATCAGGCCCTTTTCGAGCAGATAGCCATCCGGTCCCATTGCGCGGTCTGATACGAATTCCTGAACAAATTCGGTCAGGCCCGGTACGAGCGGGATATTCTGGTTCTTCACATAGATGTACATGCTGCGCGATAAGCCATACTCGCCGGACGCAATGGCCTCGAAGGTCACCGGTACGCCATCCAGATGTGCCGCCTTCACGCGATCACCATTCTGCTCAAGAAAAGAATAACCCAACACGCCCACAGCAGTAGGTGTCTTGATCAGCGACTGGATGATCGCCGTATCGTTTTCACCAAGGTCAATCCAAGCACCATCGGTACGGATCGTATGCGTGCGCAGCCGGAAGGCTGCCGGGTCAGCCTGCTTCAACGCCACCAATTCCGGCAAGGCGAGCGCGCCCTGTTCCATGCCGAGCTCAGTGAAGGCGTCCCGCGTACCAGATGTAGGCGGCGGGCCGAGCACCATGATTGGCTCGTCAGGCAAGTCAGGGCTGATTTCGGACCAGTTCTTGTAGGGATTGGGCCGGAAACCGCCCTGCCCATCCGGAATGTGAGCCGCAAGCGCGAGGAACACTCCCTCCTTCGTCAGGTCGAGCGTCGGAGCCTGACGAGCATTGGCCAGTACGATCCCATCGAACCCGACCGACAAGGCCGTTATTTCGGTTATGCCATTCTCGGCACACAGCGCCTGTTCGCTTTCAGTGATGATGCGTGAGGCGTCCGAGATCGACGGACGATCCGGTCCGATTTTCTGACAGAATGTCTTGAAGCCCCCGCCCGTCCCTGTGGTTTCCACTATGGGCGTCGGATAGCGCGTGGTCGCTCCGAAACGTTCCGCAACGGTTGTTGCAAACGGCGCGACCGTGGAGGAACCGACAATGCGAATTTTGTGCGTGCCATCTGCACTGACAGGCGGCGGCGGGATGGTGTCCCCCGTGTCCAGATCAGACAGGTCAGTCCGACCGCACCCAGCCGAGAACACAAGCACGAGGGTGAAAAGAATACTGCCAATTCTGGCTGTCATGCGATCATGGCTCCGGCGAACGACATCTGGCTGTGGGGCGTTGGCACCCGGCCTGATGCCCATAAAGCAAGGTCCCTACCCGTTCAATGTGATGTGTGGGTGACAAAAATATCAGACTGCCCGAAATTTTTGCTTGCATGCCCGAAAAGAGTCCCCTACATCGCCCCTCGAAATCGATGTGGCGGACATCTGGGCCAACCCTTAAACTGGGGGCCCCCTGTACTAACGCCCAAAGCTGGTTAAAAGCCCTTTGGAGGTTAGGTGTCATGCACTCCTATGCTACCCCCTATAATATTGTTGCCGATGTGCAGCCCGATCTGCCGGTATGGTGTTTCCGCCCTGAGCGGGTCACTGCAGCCGCAAAATGGTTCAAGGAAAAGTTTCCTGGCGAGCCATTCTATGCCGTAAAGGCAAACCCCGGCGAGCATGTGCTCGAAGCCCTCTGGGAAGCTGGCGTACGCAGTTTCGATACGGCATCGCTGCCAGAGATCGAACTGATCCATCGCAAATTCCCGGGCGCCCGCATGGCCTTCCTGCACCCTGTGAAAAACCGCCGCGCCATCCAGCGCGCCTATCATGAGTTTGGTGTACGAATCTTCGTCACCGACACGATGCAGGAGCTGCACAAGATCCTCGAGGAAACCGGCTACGCCAAGGACCTCACGATCATCGTACGGATCGCTGTATCCTGTGACGGCGCCGCTCTGCCGCTGGCAGGTAAATTCGGCGCCAGTGCAGAAGACGCGACCGAGATCCTGCGCGAAGCCCGCCGCTATGCGGATGAGCTGGGTGTATCCTTCCATGTCGGCAGTCAGGCGATGAAGCCCACCGCCTGGTGGACAGCTATGGCCGATGTGTCCCGCATCATCATCGCGGCTTCGGTCACGGTTGATATCGTGGATGTCGGTGGTGGCTTCCCTTCGATCTATGCGGACAATCCTCCGCCATCGCTGGAAGACTATGCGGCGATGGTGGAGCAGGCCTTCGAGAACATGTTCGTTCTTGAAAACGCTGAGTTGTGGTGTGAGCCCGGCCGCGCGCTGGTTGCCGAATCGGAAAGCCTGCTCGCCCGAATTGAGCTGGTGAAGGATGACGCGATCTATATCAATGACGGCTCCTATGGTGCCCTCTATGATGCGGTTCACGAGCGCTGGTCGTTCCCGATGCGGGCGCTGCCAAGCAACGGGCGCGCGCTCGGCCGCCTGGTTGAGTACACCGTGTACGGCCCGACTTGCGATTCCACCGCCCGCCGGTCTCGCGGAAGGTGACTATCTGGAGTTCGGAAATCTGGGAGCCTATGGCCGGGCCATGTCCAGTCGCTTCAATGGCTTCGGGGAAACTCTGGTCGCCCGCGTTCACGACGCGCCTTGGCCAAGCCTCTACAATGCGGTCGGCGCAGAAGTGATCTCTATAGGTGCGTCCGGCACACGCTGAACGTTAGGAAACCCGTACCGCCTGAGGACAAGCGCCAGATCTGGCACGTCTTCAGGCAACGAGGTCAGCCACGCATGGCCCCCAATTCCCTGCGCTTCAGTCTCTGGCGGAAGCACACGGATGGTCTGGCGCGCGATCGCCGCTCCTGAGTCAATATAGCTGACAGGCCGCGGGGCACTGGCCACCAATTGCGCCCGCACGAGCGGGAAATGCGTGCACGCCAATACGACCGTATCGATCCGGTCCCCACCCGGAGCGTCGAACAGAGGCTTCTGGGCTGCCTCGAAGGCTTCGATCGGCAGATCCTCGCCGCGCGCATGCGCCTCTGCGAGTTTCACCAGCTCGATACTGCCATGCATCACAACGTCGACATCTCGCGCAAAATTGGAAATGAGTTCAGCCGTATAGGCACGCCGGACCGTTCCGGGCGTTGCCAGCAAACCGATAGTGCCGGTCTGGGTCAATTGAGCCGCTGGCTTGATAGCCGGTACTGTTCCAACAACCGGAACATCCAGAGCAGCCCGCACGTCCTGCAGAGCCAGAGTCGACGCTGTGTTGCAGGCAATCACAAAGACATCCGGCTTGACTTTATCGCACAGCGCCTTGGCAACGGCCGGCAAACGCGCCTGCAAGGCTTCATCGGACTTCTCACCATAGGGGAAAAAGGCAGAGTCTGCAGCGTAATGGATGCCAAGCGCCGGTCCCAAGGCGCGTATTTCTTCCACAACGGTCAGACCGCCCATGCCCGAATCGAATACCAACACCCTGCCCCGGGCGGGGGATGGCACGAAATTCGGCGGGAGCGTATCGGCAGGCATTATGCAAATCCTAGTCGCATTCCGCTGTGGCGGAAACAGGGCATGAATTACGCAATGGCACGGGATTTGTTGTGCAGCGCAGCATTAAGCCCTATGTCTGTTGTAAGAATGTGAGGTATTGCAATGCTTGAACTCTGGCTAACTCCGTGGCGCGCGGGCCTGTCCATGACAGCTGCGACGCTCGAAACCCTGATTGCCACTCAGAAAAGCATGTCGGTCATGGCGCCCAAAGGCATGGCGACTCCGATGACCGAAGACAAATTGCGCGATGCATTTCAGATTGCCGCTGACGTAAATTTGCGTCGCTGGGAAGACACTGCAGGCGCCCTGCAGAATCTGCCAAACTGGTTGCATGATCTGCACGCCTTGCCAGGCAATATGGTGACCGACTGGTTTGATGCGGCGCGCCGCGCACGCGACTAGTCGGACAAACCATCCTCGCGCGCAGCAGGCAACCAGACTCCGAAAGCCGTCCCCTCGCCAATGCGCGTCTCTACCGAGAATCCGCCGCGATGATGGGCCATGATATGCTTCACAATGGCCAGGCCGAGCCCTGTGCCGGTGATCTTGCCCCCCCGGCTCTGATCGGCGCGGTAAAAGCGTTCGCCCAAACGCGGCAAGTGTTCACGCTCGATCCCCGGTCCCTGATCTTCTACGCGCATCCAGATGGCGCGCTCCTGCGTGCCTGGCCGGCTTGACGCGGGCAACAAGGTCATGCGCTCGCTGCTGGCCCAGGTCTGCCCCGCTTTCAAGCGTGCTTCGGCCATACCGGACGCCATACCAAAGCTCAGGGTTACCTGTCCGCCTTCCTTTGAATATTTCAGGGCGTTTGAAACGAGATTCTCCGCGACCTGAATCATTTCGTCGCGGTGGGCGATCACCGGCATGGGCCCATCATCCGACTGAACCACCAGCCGTACCCCCTTCTCCGCTGCAATAGCACTGAAAGCATGTGTGGCATCGGAGACAATGTCCCGAAATTCCTCGCGTTCGCGCGGCGATACATGCTCAGAAGACTCAATCCGCGACAGGGAGAGCAAATCCGCGATCAATCGCGACATGCGCTCGGTCTCACCGGCCATGATGGCCAGAAATCGGTCCCAGGAATCCTTGTCATCCTTGGCAGGGCCCCGCATCGTCTCGATAAAGCCTGACAACGCGGTCAGCGGTGTGCGCAATTCATGACTCGCATTGGCCAGAAAGTCCGATCGCGCCCGCGCGGCGCGGCGCACAGGAGTGAGATCTTCCAGAACGACGAGTGTCCGCCGCGCCCGACCGGGCCGTGATACGTGGGCCCGCCACGTCTCGTCCGGCCCGCTCTCAACCTCCACAGCCATCGGCTCGACCGTGCCAGTATGGATCGCATTCTCGATCGCGGAAAGCAGCCCCGGCGACCGGATGACAGTACTGGCGCGAGGGTTTACACGCCCATCGAGCCGCAGAATGAACTCCGCCTCTTCGTTCATCGTGACAATTCGTTGCTCGTCATCAATCTCGAAAGCTGGCAACGGAAGAGCATCCAGAAGAATGGCCGATTCCTGAATATTCGGCTGAACGAGCGCTGGTTCAACCGAGAGCCGCGGACTGATGGGAAGGATAGTGGCGGTTCCGACGAAGATGGCTGTGGCGACGGACATGGCCACCAGCAGGGCGGCAATCGCCTCAATCAGGCCAATTGCGCCTGTAATCCACATCAAAAGCAGGATAGAACCGAAGCAGCACACAAGCGTGATAAAGTCTCTCGCGCGCCGCGAAAGGGCGCTACGAGCGGACTGTTTTGCGTCGGCTGACATGCCTTCGCTCATTCATGCTCCTGTTAACTAACTACTCAAAGACTTCAGGTCTCGAAGCCGCTAATACGCAACCAGACATCTGCCAAGCCCTTCACGACGTATCACTACCACAAGCGGCATTTGTGCAACTAAATGTAATTATTGAAAAACGATAATTTATCATTGACAGTCGACTAGAGCGGGCGTATCCGACGTCTGGAAAAGGGAGCGTTGCCGACGGCATGACACGATCAATTCTACTACTAGCCCCGGCAATTCTTGCGGCCTGCGCAACATCGCAGGCAAATTTTCCCGGCATTGATGGAAATCGCGAGGAAATTTTTGCAATCGCGCCTGATGCTCCGGTGGATTGGGCGGCTTCGGGAGTTGCTGGTCAGGCGACCACCGGCGACTGGCTAAGCCAGTTCAGCGATCCGGTCATGGAAAGTCTGGTGCGGGAGGCTTTGGCCAATAGCCCCACGCTTGAATCACGCGCCGCACTTGTCCGGGCAGCTGCTGCTTCAATCCGCACTGCCCGTTCACAACGTTCCGTCAATGTTGACGGCACCATCAGCACCGGCGTCACATCCAATTCCTTTGAAGTCGGCGGTGATCTTGATCGCGCGACGGACGGCATTTACGGTTTGGGCCTCGATGCGAGTTGGGAAGCCGACCTTTGGAACCGGCTCGGACGCGGTGTCGCCGCAGCAGAAGCAGACCTAGCCGCAAGCGAAGCCGACTTTGCCGCCGCCGAGCTGTCTGTTGCCGCTCAAACTGCCATCGCCTGGATCAATCTGAACGCCGCCCTGGCGCAGGAGCGCGTGGCGGTACTGACTTACGAAGCACGCGACCGGGTTCGCATTCTGACAGAGCGCCGATTCCAGCGCGGACTGGCCCAAGCATTGGATGTGCGCACCGCACGCAGCGCACTTGCTGGCGCAGAAGCCAGTATTGCGCAACGCCGTCAGCAATCAGGTGAGGCTGCACGTCGACTGGAAATCCTGCTAGGCCGCTATCCGGCAACCGAAATCGAAGCCACGGCTGAATTGCCGGTGCTGGAAACGCTGGTCGTAGAAGGCAATCCAATGCTGCTGCTATCGCGTCGCCCGGATGTGGCCAGCGCCGAAGCGAGTATCGTAGCCGCAGGCCTGCGCGCGGAACAAGCGCGCCTCGCCATGCTGCCCGCTCTGCGCCTCACCGGCTCTATCTCTACCAGCGAGTCCGAATTTGCCGACATGGTCGATCCAGAGCGGATCGCCGCCCGACTTGTGGCAAGCTTGATCCAGCCGCTGTTCACGGGTGGACGCCTGGACGCCCAGCGTGATGCCGCCGTCGCGCAAGCAGAATCAGCGATTGCGAGCTATGCTGGCATCGCTCTGACGGCGTGGGGAGAAGTCGAGGACGCTATCGCAGCCGACACGTATCTCGCCCTGCAAGAAGATGCGCAATTGCGCGCCTTGGAAGAAGCTCGCCTTGCCGAAGAATTGGCCGAGCGCCAGTACACAAGTGGTACGATCACCGTGTTCAATCTGATCGATGCCCAGACCCGGCGTCTCACTTCTGAGAGCCAGTTGGTTTCCGCGCGTGCATCGCGCGCTTCGAACCGGATTTCCTACCATCTAGCCCTTGGGGGTGGCCTGCCCGTACAGACTGCCTCGACCACCGTTCAAGCCCCGCAAGAAAGCGCCGCAGAATAGCGGCAGGAGAATAAGTCATGGGACGCCTCATTTCAGTTTTGATTCCGATCGGGATCCTCGCCGTGGTTGGTATCGGCGGCGTGGTCGCTCTGTCTGCGATCAAACCCAAACCTGAAAAGGCCGAGGAAGCCCGCGCCGGCCTGAATGTATTTGCAGAACCCGTTCGTCAGGGCGACCTGACGCTCGTCGTGGAATCGCAAGGCGAGGTAAAACCGCGGCGCGAGATCATCGTGGCTCCGCAAATTTCCGGCCGGATTTCCTACGTGTCTCCTGACTTCATCGATGGCGGCTTCATCAATAAGGGTCAGCTGCTCGTCCGTGTCGAGGCGGCTGACTATGAACTGGCAGTTGTACGCGCCCAGTCTACCGTGGCCAGCGCCCAGCAGGCCCTTGCCCTCGAAGAGGCCGAAGCCGATCTGGCGCGGCAGGACATCGAGGACCTCGGTATTTCCGATGCCTCTCCCCTCGCCCGCCGCGAACCTCAGCTGGCGGGCGCCCGGGCAGCGCTGGAATCCGCCAGAGCCCAACTGAAAGACGCCCAATTGGCGCTTGACCGAACGGCCGTCTACGCACCTTTTGCCGGCCGCGTGCGCGAACGCAATGTCGATATTGGTCAAGTCGTCTCTGTCGGCCAATCACTTGGCCAGATCTTTGCCAATGATGTTGTTGAAGTCGCCCTACCGCTCAAGGACGCCGAAATGGGACGTCTGGGTCTTCCCCTCGCCTTCAGTTCCAGCGAGGCGCAGCCAGGTCCGGATGTGACCTTCCGCGCCACGGTTGGCGGCGTTGAGCGCGAATGGCAGGGACAGGTCGTCCGGACAGCCGCTGCTGTGAATTCGCAAACCCGCCAGATCAATGTCATAGCCGAGCTTCAGGATCCTTACGGCGCTGGCGCCGATGGCGACGCACCCATGGCACCCGGCCTTTTCGTTACCGCCATCATTCAGGGGGAAACAGTCGAAAACGTGCTGATCGCACCACGCGGCGCTCTGCGCGGAGATGATCGCCTGTTTGTCGGCCTGCCGGACGAAGGCAAGCTGGCGATCCGCCAGGTGAAGCTGATCTACTCCGATCCTGATGGAGCCTATCTTGCCTCGGGCGTCGAGCCCGGTGAACTGGCCATTACCAGCCCGATCCAGGCCCCTTTCGAAGGTATGAGCATCACCGTCATGCAACGGATGGAAGATGGTTCCATCAAGGTTTACGAGCCCAAGCGGACCGAGGAATCATCCAGCACCGGCGAGCCTGCAGCAATCGCGTCGACCACAGGTGATGGAGCAGCCCAATGAGCGGGATTGTCGCCTGGTTCGCCCGTAACGCCGTTGCCGCGAACCTTCTGATGATTGTCGCCTTCACGGGCGGTGTCTTCGGCTACACCAAGATGGAACAGGAGATGTTCCCTGTGGTGAACATCACGGGTGCCTCGGTAGCGGTTACCTGGAATGGCGCTTCGCCACAGGATGTCGAAGACCAGATCGTTACACGTATTGAAGAGGCTGTCGCGGACATTGACGGCCTCGACCGGATCACCTCGATCGCGAATGAAGGCCTTGGTGTCGTCAACATCAAGGGTCGCGACGATGTCGACATGGACAAGTTTCTGGATGATGTGAAAATTCGCGTCGATCAGATCAATAATATGCCCCAAGCGGCGTTCCAGCCGCAGGTGACACGTTGGGAACAGCGCAACAACTATATTGGCCTGTCCGTCCACGGCAATGTGGACGCGCGCACGCTGCGGCGCGTCGGCGACCGGGTTCGTGATGACATTGCCAACATTAACGGGGGTGAGCTGGCGCAGCTGGGCGGCGTTATCGACGAACAAGTCAACATCGAAGTATCGGAAGAGCAATTGCGCCGATACGGGCTGAGCTTCAGTGATGTGGCCAGCGCTATTCGCCAATCCTCGCTGAACTCGTCAGGCGGCCGAATTGAATCTTCAACCGGCGACGTTGCCATCACGGCTCGGCAATTGGCCGACACAGCGGATCAATTTGGTAACATCATCATCCGCCAATCGACCGAACAGGGCACTATCCGCGTGGCCGACGTCGCCACGATCGATGACGGCTTCGCAACAGACAAGTTCAAGGCCACATACAATAACGAGCCAACCGTCTTCGTGCAGGTTCCCCAGCCGAACACGATGCACATTGTCGAATATACTGACGACATCAAGGCATATGTGGACCGCGCCAATGACCCTTCCAACGGCATCCTCCCGGAAGCCGTGAAGATCGACATTCTGTTTGACGATTCCGTGGCTTTCAATGCCCGTATGGATTTGATCCAGCAATCTGCATTGACCGGGGCCGTTCTCGTCATGCTGGTCCTGCTGCTGTTCCTGCGTCCAACTGTGGCCCTATGGGTCACGATCGGAATTATCACCGCTTTTGCGGGCGGGATTTTGCTCCTCCCCTATTTCGGGGTTTCCTGGAACATCCTTTCCACGTTCGCTGTCTTGCTGGTGATCGGGGTGATCGTGGATGACGCCATCATAGTCGGCGAGAATATTCACCGCGAGATCGAAAGCGGACGGCGCGAAGGCCTGGACGCTGCCATTGTCGGCACGCAACTCGTGCTCAAACCGGTCGTGTTCGGCGTTCTGACCACGATCATCGCCTTCCTGCCGTGGGCATTCATTAGCGGCCCGACCCGGATGTTTACCCAGCAAATCACATTCGTCGTGGTCGCGGCCCTGATCTTCTCGATCATCGAGTGCATGCTGATCCTGCCGAGCCATCTGTCACATATGAAGCGCCAGTCCTTCGACGGCCCGTCTGGCAAATTGCTGAAGCTGCAGCACTCGATTGCAGACAGCCTGCTCTGGTTTGCCAACAACCTCTACAAACCCTTCCTCGAACTGGCGATCCGCTACCGCTATGCCACCGTCATGTTCTTCTTCTGCCTGTTTTTCCTGGCGACACGGATCACAGGTATGGGCATCGTACCCTTCAAATTCATGCCGGAAATCGAAGCAGACCTTGTTCGGGTCGAAATCGATATGCCAGACGGTACGCCATACACCCGCCTCGAACAGATCCGCGACCAGCTGCAAGCCGGTATCGACGTTACGATGGCGGAATCGATCAAACAATATCCGAACATAGAGGGTGGCCTGATCAAGGATGCCGCTGTCGTTGCGTCCGGGACGCGCGTCAATGCCTGGATTGGGGTCTTGCCACCCGAAGACCGGCCTGTCGGATTGCGGTCCAAGGATATAGCCGAACAATTACGCCTGAATGTCGGTGATATTCAGGATGCTGAAGAAATCAATTTCGATTTCACCTTCAATGATGAACAGAGCGGCGTGCGCTTTGCCCTCAACCATCAAGACCTGGACCGTCTGCGTGAAGCGGCTGCCGCAGTTAAAGAGCACCTGGCAACTTATGCCAACGCCTACGATATTGGAGACAACCTCTCCTCAGCCGCTGAAGAGATTCGTATCTCGCTGAAACCGGGCGCGGAAACGCTCGGCATCACGCTGGCCAGCGTCACCGACCAGGTCCGGCAGGCATATTATGGCGAAGAAGCCCAACGCCTGCCGAGAGATGGCGAGGATGTCCGCGTCATGGTCCGCTTGCCGGAATCGGCCCGGGAAAATCTGGACAGCCTGAATTCTCTTCGTGTTCGCACTTCCGATGGTCGCGAAATTCCGGTTACCCAGGTCGCAAACTTCGATTACGCACCAGGGATCAACCGCATCGTTCGTCGCAATCGCACCCGGTCAGTCTCAGTGTATTCTGAAGTGCTGGGCGACGGTGGGCGAAACCAGATCATGGCCTCAATGGACGAAAATTTCTGGCCAGACTTCGAGAAGACCTTCCCGGATGTCGAGCGCGGCGTGGCGGGCGGCATCGAAGAAGAACAGAAGTTCATGGAAGAAGTTGGTCGATTGATCCTGATTGCCATCGGCGCGATGTACATCTTGTTGGCAGTGGCTTTCCGGTCCTACGCTCAGCCACTGCTGCTGATGATGGCCCTGCCCTTTGCTTATTGCGGAGCAGTCTTCGGGCTCTGGATATTTGATACACCGATGGCCATGTTCTCGTTCTTCGGCATTGCTGCAGCCGCAGGGGTCGTGATCAACGACAATCTCGTCCTGATCGATTATGTGAATCGACGGCGGGATGAAGGCGCAGGTGCCGTTCAGGCGCTGGTCGATGGGGGCGTATCCCGCTTCCGGCCCATCCTGTTGACTTCCGTCACCACCTTTGTCGGCATCCTGCCACTGATTGCAGAAAAATCCGTTCAGGCACAATTCCTCAAACCGATGGTTGTGTCATTGGGCGCAGCTGTTGCATTCGCGCTTTTTGTCTCATTGTTGATGGTCCCTGCCCTTTATGCAGTCGGTGTCGAGATTGGCCGGATCTTCCGCTGGACCTGGGGCGGCAAGCCTTTCCGCCAGATCGGTGAGACCTATAGCGGAGAAGTGACAATCGACGAGGATGAATTGATTGGCACGAGCAAAGATGGCGGACTTGGTCCAATGGCTCCCGCCGAATAAAATGTACGCAACACGGTAAAGGCCCGCCCAGATCAGGCGTCGGGCCTTTATCCATATTACTGGAGAGACCTTAAATGAAACACCTCATGCTCGGGGCAGCGACCATTGCCCTTCTCACCGCCTGTTCGCCGGCATCCACGGAAGACACTGGTCAGTCAGCAGAGGCTGCGACAGTAACATCAACATCCTCGAACACGCCGAACGAAGCAGGCAAATATGTCACCGCAGAAGGCTTGGAGCTGTCTGCTGCTGACTATTGGGGCGACTGGGGTGTTGACCTTACATTGCGCGACGACTCCGTCGCTCCCGGCGACAATTTTTATGCTTATGCCAATGGTAAATGGCTCGACAGTTTCGTTATCCCGAGTGATCGCACACGTTATGGCGCCTTCACTCTGCTGGCTGAAAAGTCAGAGCAGCGCGTACTCAATATCATTCAGGAGCTTGCCGAAGCCGAACCTGATCCAGCCACACTCGAAGGCAAGGTCGCCTCTGTCTACAACGCCTATATGGACACAGCAGGCATCGATACCGCCGGCCTCGCTCCCGCCACGCCCTATCTCAGCAAGATCAAGAACATCGACAGCCGGGAAGACCTCGCCAAGCTGTTTGCGGCAACAGGCTATGCCTCCCCTATCGCGGGCTGGGTCGATGTCGATTCCAAGCAGACCGACCAGTACATCTTCTATGTGACCCAGGCCGGGCTCGGCATTGGCGACCGTGACTATTATCTCGATGATACAGAGAAAAACCTTGAAATCCGCGCTGCCTACAAGGGCATGCTGACCACCCTGCTGACAGAGGCAGGCTATGAGGATGCCGAGGCGGCTGCAGACCGCGTGATCGCGCTGGAAACCCGCATCGCTCGCGCCCATTGGGACCGCGCAGCAGGCCGGAATCGCAACCTCACCTACAACAAGATGAGCCGCGCAGAGCTGGAGCAGCTCGCCGGAGACTTCCCGGTGGCGACCATGCTTATGGACCTCGGCCTGAACGGTGAAGAATCCTTTGTCGTGCGCCAAGTCACTCCGACAGCTGAAGAGATCGCAGAAAACGGGCTCACCCCGGAACAAATCGAAAAAGTCTCGGGCGGCGGCATCGGCGGCCTGTTCGAGATCATGCAAACCGCCTCCCTTGATGACTGGAAGGCTTATCTAGCGGCCCACTTCCTGATCGATCACGCCGATGTCCTGCCTCGCCGCCTGGACGAGGCGTCCTTCGAATTTTATGGCAAGACATTGGGTGGTGCCGAAGAACAGCGCGAGCGCTGGAAGCGCGCAGTCTCAACCGTCGAAGGCTCCGTTGGAGAAGCTGTCGGCAAAGTCTATGCCGAGCGCTTCTTCCCAAGCGAGAACAAGGCGGCCATGGACGATCTTGTAGAGAATTTACGAACGGCCATGGCCAGCAATCTCGATGAAATCGACTGGATGGGCGGCGACACGAAGACCGAAGCGCATGACAAGCTCGCCAAATTCACCCCCAAAATCGGGTATCCGGAAAACTTCGAGACCTATGCGGACCTGAATGTGGGCCCTGACGCCTTCGCAAATTCCATGGCTGTGAATGATTGGGCCTGGAAGGACATGATCTCCCAACTCGGCCAGCCAATCGACAAGACCGAATGGTTCATGCTGCCCCAGACGGTGAACGCCTATTATTCACCCAACCGGAACGAAATCGTGTTTCCCGCCGCCATCCTGCAGCCGCCTTTCTTCAATCTGACGGCAGATCCAGCCGTCAATTATGGCGCCATCGGCGGCGTTATTGGCCACGAAATGGGTCACGGCTTCGATGATCAGGGCGCCAAATCCGACGGCGATGGCACGCTCCGGAACTGGTGGACCGCTGAAGACGAAACCAATTTCAAGGCCAAGACGGGCGCGTTGGTGGAGCAATACAATGCTTTCTGTCCGCTGGATGACGGGGAAACCTGTGTGAATGGCGCGCTGACACTCGGCGAGAATATCGGCGATCTCGGCGGTCTTTCGATGGCGTACAAGGCCTACAAGCTCAGCCTCGACACAGATGGCAACGGCACGATCAGCCCGGATGAGGAAGCGCCTGTGCTGGACGGACTGAGCGGTGATCAGCGCTTCTTCCTGGCCTGGGCCCAGGTCTGGCGGTCCAAGTACCGCGAAGAGGCAACCCGTCGCCAGCTGCTGACAGACCCACATTCCCCACCCGTTTACCGGGTGAACGGCGTCGTTCAGAACATGGCAGAATGGTACGAAGCCTTTGACGTAACGGAAGATGATGAGATGTACCTGCCGCCTGAGCAGCGCATCCGGATTTGGTAAACGGTTATAAACCGTAGCATACACTACAGAAGCAGCGCTTTAGAGTGCTGCTTCTTTACTTGTCTTGAAGAAGTTTGGGTATATTCTGACCGAGCAGCCTGATTTGGCATGGCGGTTGCAAGAAAATCTTCGGATAAGGATTCCGCCCAAAATGAAATTGCTAAACCGCCTGTTCAAGACATCAAGTTCCGATTCCGAGGCTCCCGCCTCTGCGCGCGTAGAACAGATGGTGACGCCCGTAAAAGAACGGCCACGTCCCGTCCGTGCATCGGTCTATCGGGAAGCAAATGTCGTTTACGAATCCGGCTACAAGCGTCGCGGTATCGTTCTGGACTATTCTGACACAGGCGTTCGCCTCCGGTTTCCGACCAATGAGGGCATGCCTGAATTCGTGACCCTTCATGCCAAGGGAGTGGGCCTGCAGGGCCCCGCACGCGTTGTCTGGCAAAAAGGTTCTGAAGCGGGTTTTCAACTCACGACCATCTAGGGTCGCACCCGTCCCTTCCCAATGTTCATTTGGCTTTTGAGCCTAAAAGGTCTTGAATGGCCCTTTCAACGCGAAAGGGACGCACCATGGCCATCATGAAATCAGAACAGATCATGTCGGAATCGACCAAATCCTTCGAGGATGCGATTCAGACAGCGGTCACACGCTTTGACGCCACCGTCAAAGGTCTCGCATCGGCCTACGTCAACGAGATGTACACCACAATCAAGAACGGCAAGATCGAGAAGTATCGCGTAAACCTCCAGATGACGTTTGAAGTGATGCCGCCCAAGGCAGACGACAAAGCCAAGCGCACGAAGAAGAAGTAGAGCCCATTCGTGGCCAAGACGACGGAAACCTGGTTTTCGGAACTCGATCCGGCCCAATACGAGATTGCGGAAAGCCTTCGTGCGCGCATTGAGCAGGCAGGCCCCGGCCTGACCTGCAAGCTCGCTTGGGGCTTTCCGTGTTGGAGTGGGACTGAGCGGATATTCTCGATTGCGGCTCTCAAGGACCGCTGCAATCTCCAGATCTTCTATGGCGCCGAACTTGCGCCATCCTTTCCGAGCCGGATCGAAGGCACCGGCAAGGCTCTGCGCCATGTAAAAGTCCATTCAGTCAATCAGGTCGACGCCCAACTGGATCAAATCATTGAGGCGGCCATCCGGCTGGATGCAATCGATCCACGGCCTGTTCGATAGGAAGACGTGACAGCTGCGTGGTTTGCCCTATCATCTGACGTCAGATGCACAGGAACCTGCCCCCATGCGCCAATTCCTTGTCCCAGCCCTCGCCGTCGTTTGCCTGGTCCTGGCAGTCTCGACAGGAAGCCAGGCACAATCCCCTAGCAATTCGGAAACCCCTTCAATGACGGCAACGCAATTTACGAGCATTGATGGAAAGCCAGTCGACCTTGAAGCACTTGATGCAAAGGCGATCCTCGTCGTGAATACAGCCTCCAAATGCGGCTACACCAAACAGTATGAGGGCCTTCAGGCACTGTATGAAGCGAAGCGAGCGGAAGGGCTCGTCATTCTCGGCATCCCTTCAAATGATTTCGGCGGGCAGGAACCCGGGACCGAGGAAGAGGTCCAGACGTTCTGCCAGCTGAATTTCGGCGTGACATTCCCGCTAACAAAGAAATACGCTGTGACGGGCGCTGATGAGCACCCATTCTATTTGAATGCCGTGGACATGCTTGGCGAGGCCGCGCAACCGAAATGGAATTTCCATAAAATTCTCGTCGATGGCGACGGCACACCGCTCAAGGCCTACCCCTCTGCCACTACCCCATCGGATCCGGAACTCGTGGCAGATATCGAGGCGGCCCTCGGCGGATGACGCCTATCAGGCGCGCCACGTCACGACCGGAGTGATCCTGCCGGTACGGCAAGTTCGGGAATGGTTTGCAGAAAGGCCCGCGCCTGCTCACCGGCTGCAGTACACGCTGTTTCAAGCTGCCCTCTATCCAGGCGCACTGCGCGAATACGTGCCCACGGGTGTCGTTGGAGATAGTAGTCGAGATTGTTCAAGAGCTCGAATTCAACTCGGTCTATCTGTTCGCTTTCGCTTGCTTCAAAGAAATACATTCGAGTTTGGGCCGCGCTCCAGCCCCGCTCGAAATGCGCGTGATAATGGCCCTCATCCTCGCCGAAACAATCGAAGCGGAGGGCTTCGTCTTCATGGATGAAAAGCGAAAACGCGGGCCCGCGCCCAATGGGCAGGACTTTCCAGAACACATGCAGCTCTGCCTCTGGTGATATCGAGAATACTTTCAGATCGCGTCGGCTCGGAAATTTCGCAGTATAACGTTCGTGGAGACGGAACCTGCGGAGACGCCGGGACAATTGCCGGCCAGCATAGAACACCCGAGATGGAAGCATTCTGCGCGCCAAGGCATAAGTCGAACTTGCCATTTAAGGTACCCATCCCCAGCGACATTTTCACCAGATTGTTCTTGTGGCTTTCATTGAAGCCGAAAATGCACTGGCATTACAATAGAACGGCGACAACTTCTCGATTGCGCGCCCCGCTCGATGAAGAATTCGCCGCCGATCCCGTTTCGTGAACTCTTGACGAGTGAGGCCCGGACGCGCTTTGTGTTCGCACCTGCAAAAAAAATCCATAGCGGAAGGAAACTCCATGTCTGAACAAGATCCCGTCGTCATCGTCGGTATGGGCCGCACGCCCATGGGTGGCCTGCTCGGCGACCTTGCCAGCCTGACTGCCAGCGAGCTGGGCGCCATTGCCATCGAGAAAGCTGTCAGCGAAGCAAAGCTGGCCCCCGGCGAGGCGAATGAAATCATCATGGGCAACTGCCTTCCCGCTGGACAGGGCCAAGCTCCTGCCCGTCAGGCAGGTTTCAAATCCGGTCAGGACAAGGGCCTTGAAGCCACAACGATCAACAAGATGTGCGGCTCCGGCATGCAAGCTGCCGTCATGGGCCGCAACGCCATTCTGGCAGGCGACGCCAATATCGTGATCGCTGGCGGCATGGAATCCATGACCAACGCACCGCACCTGCTGAACGTCCGCAAGGGCCATAAATACGGCACCATGAACGCTCAGGACCATATGGCGCTCGACGGCTTGTCCGACGCCTACAAGGGCGGCCCTATGGGCGAATTCGCCGACATGATCGCGGGTGAGTACCAGTTCACACGCGAGCAACAGGATGCCTACGCGCTGGAAACGCTGTCGCGCGCACAGAACGCAACGAAAGAAGGCAAGTTCAAGCGCGAGATTGCCCCGGTCACCATCAAGACCCGCAAGGGCGAAACGGTCGTCGACACTGATGAACTGCCTCGCACTGCGATGCCGGAAAAAATCCCGTCGCTGCGCCCCGCCTTCTCCAAGGACGGCACCGTTACCGCAGCCAATGCCTCAGCTATTTCAGATGGCGCAGCTGCGCTCGTCCTGATGCGCGAATCTGAAGCCAAGAAGCGCGGTCTCAATCCGCTGGCCAAGATCGTGTCTTCGTCCAGCCACGCGCACGAGCCTGAATACTTCACGACCGCGCCAGTGCCTGCCATGAAGAAAGCCTTGGAAAAGGCTGGCTGGAGCGTCGACGATGTCGAGCTTTGGGAAGTCAACGAAGCCTTCGCGGTCGTTCCAATGATCGCCATGAAGGAAATGGGCATCTCGCACGACAAGCTGAACGTGAATGGTGGCGCCTGCGCCATGGGTCACCCAATCGGCGCTTCCGGCGCCCGTCTGATCGTTACCCTGCTCGCGGCCATGGAAGACCGCGGTCTCAAGAAGGGCATGGCCAGTCTCTGTATTGGTGGCGGCGAAGGCATCGCGATGGCGCTCGAACGCTACTAGGGGTCCGGCATGCTGGATGAAACCCGGATCCTCGACCATTTCGCCGAACAGGCGGGATGGTGCGAGGATCTTGGCTCTCCCTTCACAGCCGCCCTGCTCCGGCAGTTTGCGGATGATTTCACGGCCGGTGGCCCGGTCGCAGACATCTGTAGCGACTGGACCGGCAATCCCCGCAAGGATGCCCTTGGCCTCAGACTGGCCGGTGTCCTGCACCATGCCGTCCTGACCGGCGCAGCCCCTGCTCTTGCCGCGACCTATCCCGGCTATGTGGCGGAGTGGAAGATGGAGGCTGTCTGGGCCGAGGCCCAGCCCTGGCTTGCGGCTCACATCCCCGACGTCCGCAGCTTCATCATGAGCGCCCCGCAGACCAATGAGACCCGCCGGTCGATTGCGCTCCTGCCAGGTTTTCTCGAACTTGCCGCGACCTACCGTATGCCCATGCACCTGCTTGAGCTCGGCGCCAGCGCGGGCCTTAACCAGAATTGGGATCGGTTCACATATGATGGCGGAACCTGGCAACGCCCGGGCGCGAGCGACGTCACGATCTCCACAATCTGGAAAGGGCCCGAGCCCGCACATCTCGACGCCGCTCCAGTCATCGCTTCACGCGCCGCCTGCGACCTGAACCCGATTGATCTGACAAATGAGGCCGCCTTCCTGAGGCTGAAGTCCTACACCTGGCCAGACCAAGCCGGACGACTGGCCCGTCTGGATGCAGCGGCAGAATTGGCCCGACATATGGGCGTTCGCGTGGAACAGGCGGATGCGGTTGACTGGCTCGCCCAGAAATTGACCAAACGCCCGTCAGAAGGCCTGACTGTCATTTATCACTCAGTCTTCCTTGTTTATCCGTCAAAGGAAGATATTGCACGCATGAAGCGACTGATCGAAGAAGCTGGCGCAGCTGCCACCGAGACTGCCCCCCTCGCCTGGCTTTGCTTTGAACCGGAGTCCCTGTTTGGAGGAGACCGCGCATCTCCGCGCATGCAGACCCGACTGCAAGTCTGGCCGGGTGGCGAACCCCGCATACTGAATGAGTCTGATGGACACGTCACCTATGTGGACATGCCGTAGGACTATTCGGCAAATGCGTCTGCCAATTCCTGAGCGAGCTTATTGACCGCCGCAACGCCCTCATCACTGAAACTGTTCGTATTCACAATCACGACGAGCCCCGCGTCTGGTAGTAGGTAAACCGACGACAACCACATCGTGTTCGATCCATTATGGGCGAAGAGGCGTCCATGTGGCACCGGCCCTGAAACGCCCCACCCCAACGCATAGTCGGATCCTGCGGTTGGATATGGCGTAAGCAGTTTCCGCTCAGTCTCATCTGCGTCCAGAAAGCCGCTGACAAAGCGCGCATGCGCGGCCAATGGCACATGTAACGTGCCAGCGGGTGCCAGCGCGGCCGGGTTATCAGCTCCGCTGCCTGTGCCCTGGCCTTTCACCCTCCCAAACAGGCCTTTGGCGTGGCCTTCAATCCCCGTCGGCGGTGGTCCGAACCCCCAACCTTCATTCTGGGGTACAAGCGTGGACAGGAACAATGCCTCGTAACTCTCATGCCCCAGCCACAAGGCTATCCGGTCCAGTGCCGCCCCCGCAATCATGTAACCAAGATTGGAATAGACAAATGTTCCCGTTTCGCCGGCAGGCGGCTTTGACAAAAAATCTCGCGCCAGGACAGTGCGCTGAGTGTCGACAGGATCATTGGAGCCGCGGCTGGTCAGGAACCACATCATACCAGGATTGGCAGCAAGTCCGCTCGTGTGAGAAAGCAGATGCTCAATCGTCACATCGCCCCAGGCCGGATCCATCTCGTCGGCAAGATCTGGCAACAACTCTGGCAGGGTCGCACCCCAGCTCGCTTCACCCTGCTCCACGAGCCGACCATAAAGCAGCGCTGTCAGCATCTTCGTGTTGGAGCCGATATGCCAGGCGTCGCCCTGCTCGACAGCATCCCGGCTGCCCTTCACGCGTTCTCCATCGACCGCGAGACCAACAATGTCCCCATCTGCGTCTGCGATGACAGCCCCAAGAGCCACCAGCCCGGCATCTTCCCGAACCGTTTCGACCTTCTGTTGTAACTCCTCTGGCGATAGCGGTGCGGCCGATGATGGCAGCACCAGTACGGCAAGAAGTGAGAGGGATATCGCGGCGCGGATCATGGCATCCATAGTCCAGGCGCTAGCGTCATCGGTCAAGCAGAGGCAGGCTTCTTGATATCTTCAACCAGATCAAGCGGCAGGGCAGTCGTACGCTTTGCGACCCGGATCACGATACGTGATTGCACATCCGACACGAGGGCTGAGCCTAGCAGATTGTCCCGCAGGAAATTGTCATAAGCGTGCATGTCGGTCGTGATGATGTGGATCATGTAGTCGACCGCACCTGTGACCGTCATGCATTCGATGACTTCCGGCCAAGCCTGAACCATCTGTTCGAAAGCATCGAGATTTTCCCGGCTCGGAAGCGCCAGTTTGACGCTCGCCATGACTTCGAAATTCAGCCCGAGTGAGTTATTGTCCAGCAGGGTCACCCGGCCTGTAATGAAGCCGGCCTCTTCCATGCGCTTGATGCGCCGCCAACAAGGCGATGAGGACAAGCCGACCCGGTCGGCAATTTCGGCGACTGACAAGCCGGCATCATGCTGGATGATGTCCAGTATTCGCGCATCTACAGCATCTAATTCTTGGGCCAATTTTGCTCGCTCTCTCAGTTTATCCGGTAAATTTTACCCCGGAATAGCAAAATTTGCGCAAGATAGGCAAGCAATTTCACGCGATTTGACCAATAATCTGCCTAAACCCATCAGATAGGCATGCTATGCAACACCGCGAAGTTACGCTGGACGACAAATACGAGCTTGTCGAGGGAAAAGCCTTCATGACAGGGATTCAGGCGCTTGTTCGCCTGCCACTTGATCGAAAACGCCTTGATCTGGGCATGGGCCTCAACACAGCCGGCTTCATCTCTGGATACCGCGGATCGCCGCTGGGCGGTTACGATCAACAGCTTCGCGCCGCTCAAAAATGGCTGGATTCCCATGACATCAAATTCTGGGAAGGTCTGAATGAAGACCTCGGCGCCACCGCTGTGTGGGGCAGCCAGCAGCTCGGCCTGTTCCCCGGCGCGAAATATGATGGCCTGTTCGGCGTGTGGTACGGCAAGGCCCCTGGCGTAGACCGGACGGGCGATGTGTTCAAACACGCCAACGCCGCTGGCGCCTCCGACCATGGCGGCGTACTCGCCATCATCGGCGACGACCATAATTGCAAGTCCTCCACCCTGCCCTCGCAATCAGAGTTCGCGATGGCCGATGCGGAGATCCCGGTACTGAACCCCGCCTCCATCCAGGACGTGCTGGACTACGGCATCCATGGCTGGGCCATGAGCCGCTTCTCCGGAGCATGGGCCGGACTGGTCGCTCTCGCAGACACAATGGATTCCGGCGCTGTGGTAAGCGTCGATCTTGACCGGTTCAGTTTTGTCTCTCCTGATTTCCAGCTGCCTGAAGACGGCGTTCATATGCGCCGTGGCGACAGCCCGCTCGATAAGGAGCGGCGCCTGCGTCAGGTGAAGCTGCCGGCTGCACAGGCCTATGTGCGCGCCAACAAGCTGGATAATGTCATCCTGCCTTCGCCGAAACCCCGTGTCGGTGTTGTCGTGACGGGCCAGGCTGCCCGCGACGTGTTCGAGGCGCTCGCGGCGCTCGGCCTGTCACCGCAGGATGCAGGACGCCTGGGTCTCTCCGTGTACAAAGTGGCCATGCCGTGGCCGCTTGAACCCGAAGGGATCCGGGCGTTCTGCAAAGGTCTGGAACGCGTGGTCGTGATCGAGCACAAACGCCCCCTAATCGAGGACCAGCTGCGCTCGGTGCTCTACGACCTGCCAGATGGCCAGCGCCCGACTGTAGAAGGCAAGCGCGATCGCGACGGCCGTCCCCTGCTTTCCGACATCGCGTCCATCTCCATTCCGGAAATGGCAACCGCGCTGATGAAGATCCTTCCTGAAGGTTGGGATACCAGCCGCGCCAACGCCTATTTTGATCGGATTGGCCGGACTGGCGAAGCGGCGCGCATCAATGCCTCCGAAACCATTCGCACCCCGCATTATTGCTCCGGCTGCCCGCACAATTCCTCCACCGTTGTGCCGGAAGGCTCGCGCGCGCTGGCCGGGATCGGCTGTCACTATATGGCGAACTTCATGCCGGACCGCAAAACCGACATGACCAGCCAGATGGGCGGCGAAGGTATTGCCTGGGTCGGTCAGCACTGGGCCACTGACGAAGGCCACGTCTTCGTCAATCTTGGCGACGGCACCTATTCCCACTCGGGCAGCCTCGCCATCCGCGCGGCGGTGACTTCCGACGCGAACATGACCTACAAGATCCTGTATAATGACGCCGTCGCCATGACCGGCGGCCAGACGGTCGAGTCTGGCCAGACCCCTGCCCAGATCGCGCAGCAGGTCGAAGCCGAAGGCGTCGAGACGATCGTGATCGTCACCGAAGACCCGACCCGCTATGCCAATGTGAAAGACCTGCCGCGCCGCGTGAAGATCTTTGATCGCGAAGAACTGGACGAGGTCCAGGTGATGCTGCGCGCAACGCCGGGCGTCTCTGTTATGATCTACGATCAGATCTGCGCAACCGAAAAGCGCCGCCGATCCAAGCGCGGCCTGCGCGCCCCGGACCGTACGCGCGTCGTGATCAACACCGAAGTCTGTGAAGGCTGCGGTGACTGCTCAATCAAATCCAACTGCCTGTCAGTGGAGCCTGTCGAAACCGAACTCGGCCGCAAGCGGCGCATCAACCAGTCAACCTGCAATACCGATCTCTCCTGTCTGCGCGGCTTCTGCCCGAGCTTCGTGACCATCCAGGATGGTGAACCCGCATGGGAAGACCAGCCGCGTCCGGAATTCGACGATGCTGGCCTGCCAATGCCGGAAACCCCCAGCCTCTCTGAGCCGTGGAACGTATTGTTCACCGGCGTTGGCGGGACAGGCGTCACCACGGTCGCCGCCGTACTGGCGATGGCTGCACATGTGGACGGCCATGCGGCCTCCAGCCTCGACATGACCGGCCTTGCCCAGAAGGGTGGCCCGGTGCTCAGCCATATCCGGTTCGCGCGAGAGCCGGAACTGATCTCGACCGGCAAGGTTCCGCCTGCCAGCGCTGACCTCATCATCGCCTGCGACCTCGTCGTGGCGGCTGGGGGCGACGCGCTTAACCTGATGGATGTCGGCCGCACGGCCGCTTACGCCAACTCCGACGTGACGCCGACCAGTGAATTCATCCGGGACCGGTCAAAACGGTTTGAAAGCGATCTCCTCGCCGCGCGCGTGAAACGGCAGGCCCGCGACTTCGCTGCCTTCGATGCCGAGGCCCTTGCGGTCGGTTATCTGCATGATGCGATCTATACGAACATGATCATGGTCGGTTTTGCCTGGCAGAAGGGCCAGGTCCCGATCAGCCTGCGCGCGCTGTACCGTGCGATCCGCCTGAACGGCACCAAGGTGGAAGACAACATGTCCGCCTTCAATATCGGTCGGATTGCGGCCGCAAGTCCCGAGCGCCTCCTGCCCCAGCATGATCCACGCGGTCACATCGAAGAGAAGACGCTGGACGAGCTGATAGATGACCGGGCAGCGCGTCTCACTGCCTATCAGGATGCCGACTATGCGGAGACCTATCGCAACATCGTCGCTCAGGTGCGCGCCGCAGAACACGGCGCTGGCCTCGGCGAGAAGCTGACTCGCGCAGCCGCCACCTATGCCTACAAGGTCATGGCCTACAAGGACGAATACGAAGTCGCCCGTCTCTACACGGATGGGAAATTCGCCGAATACATTGCCAGCCAGTTCAAGGGCGGCAAACTCCGCCTGATGCTGGCCCCGCCCATCCTGTCAAAGACGGATGTAAACGGGCACGCCAAGAAGAAGCATTTCGGCCCGTGGATGTTCCAGGTCTTCAAGCTGATGGCGAAGTTCAAGGGCCTGCGCGGCACGAAGCTCGACTTGTTCGGCTATACCGAAGAGCGCCGCATGGAGCGCAAGCTACGCGATGACTATCTCGCCGGCCTCGCCCGCATTGCGCAGGAACTGAAGGCGAAGAACCATGGTCTCGCGATCGCGCTCGCCGAAATACCGGACGAGATCCGGGGATACGGCCACGTAAAGGAAGCCGCCGCCGAAGTCGCCAAGGCGAAAGAGGCAGAGCTCTGGGCTGGCTGGCCGGAAGGCAAGCTGCCCAAGGCAAAGACCACGCTGATCGCGGCGGCGGAGTAGGCCCCTACTCTGCTGCCTCGACCTGCACGTCGATAATGGTGCCCTTCTTGCCGATTTTTTCGAGCGTCTTCTCGATATCGTCGGACTCGACGGTGCGCGTATAGGTCTTGGTGCCACCGCCGAATTTCTTGACCTTTACCTTCAGCTTCACGTCTTCCTCAGGGCCGTCGAGCGCATCCCCGGTCACGTGCACCACACCTGAACCGACCGCATAGGCGCCCTTCGCCGTGCCCTCGACCACGTCGCCCGCCACGCTGACGGGAACAGTCACGATCTTGGTGGCTAGACAGGCGGGCAGCGTGGCAAGCATGCCGGCGATCAGGACTAGGCGAATGGCAGGCATGGCAAAGGCTCCTCTGGCTCTGGCCAGACTAGAGCAGATGAATGTTTAAGCCATGTTACGAAACGTGCAGACTAGTCCCGCGCCAGCGCCTCATCCATCAGGCGGGCCGTATTGGCGACGCCGTATAGCGCCGCGAAGCTGCCGAAGCGTGGGCCCTGGCTCTGGCCGAGCAGCACTTCATACAGCGCCTGGAACCATTCGCGGAGATTCTCGAATTCATGCTCCTTGCCGACCGAGAAGGTTAGCGTCTGCAGGTTCTCCGAGGTCGGCTCGCCATCGAACGCCTTGAGACGCGCTGACAGGTCTTCCATTGCTGCGCGTTCCTTGGCCGTGGGCGCACGATACGTCTTCTGCGGCAGGACGAAGTCCTGATAATAACTCATCGCATAGCCGGCGAGCTCGTCGAGCAGACGGTTCTTCTCCGGTGAGGCCTCTGGCGCATATTGCGAGATGAAGCCCCAGAGCTGGCTCTTGTCTTCCGGGTTTGCCACGGCGACGAGGTTCAGCAGCAGCGCAAAACTGACCGGTGTGGTCTCGGCTGGCGGATTGCCGGAATGGATGTGCCAGACCGGGTTTTCCAATTGGCGTGCAGGCTCCTCGTCCGGATACTTCTCAAGGAAGGTCAGGTATTCGTCCACAGCTTTCGGAATGACGTCGAAATAAAGCTTCTTCGCCACGCGCGGCTTCTGGAACTGGAACAGGCTGAGGCTTTCGTCCGGCGCATATTTCAACCAGTCCTCGACCGAGATGCCATTGCCCTTGGTCTTGGAGATTTTCTCGCCCTTCTCGTCCAGGAACATCTCATAGACATATTGCTCCGGCGGCCGCACGCCCAGGATGCGGGTGATCTTGGAATAGATCGGCGCATTCGCCTGATGGTCCTTGCCGAACATTTCGAAGTCCACGCCGAGCGCGGCCCAGCGCATGCCGAAATCGGGCTTCCACTGCATCTTTACATGGCCGCCGGTCACCGGCAGCGTGAATTCCTTGCCGGACGCATCCTCGAACGTGATGGTCCCCTTCTCTCCGTCCACGGCCTTCATCGGCACATAGAGCACTTCGCCCGTGTCCGGATGGATTGGCAGGAACGGGCTGTAGGTCGCCTGGCGTTCTTCGCCCAGCGTGGGCAGCATCACATCCATGATGTCCTGATATCTCCGCGCAGCCTCCAGCAGCATGGCGTCGAACCGGCCGGACTTGTAACATTCCGTCGCCGACAGGAATTCATACTCGAACCCGAACTGGTCGAGGAAGGCACAGAGCCGCGCATTCATGTGCGCGCCATAGGAGGCATGGGTGCCGAACGGGTCCGGCACAGCCGTCAGCGGCTGTTGCAGGTACGGCTCCAGCTTTTCCGGGTTCGGCACGGTCGGCGGCACTTTGCGCATCCCGTCCATGTCATCGGACACACAGATCAGGCGCGTTGTGTACTTGCCGCCGGTCAGCACTTCAAAGGCGTGGCGCACCATCGTCGTGCGCACGACTTCGCCGAACGTGCCGATATGCGGCAGGCCCGACGGGCCATAGCCGGTCTCGAACGTGACCGGGTCATCTGCCGTGCGTTGGCCGGCCTTGATCTGCTGCTCCACGCGCTGTTCCAGCTTGCGGGCAAGCTCGAACGGCCAGGCCTTTGCGGAATGGGCGAGCGTGGAGAGATCGGTCATCGGGAATGTCAGTCATGCTTGAGTGAAAACAGGTCCGCCGGACCTAGAGGCCACAGGGGTTCCGGTCAAGCGACGCGAACTTTCTTGTATAAAATATTTGACATGTAAAAAATCTTTGACCATATGGGTCGTGTAAGAAATTTTTGACATGGAGACATTGGAATGTCCTTTCACGAAAAATCGGCCTGGATCATGGGCGTGCTGCTTTCGCTTACCGGCTTCTGGTACATCTCTCAGGTCTGGAGCCGGTCAGAGGCGCTGGGCGAGACCATTGGCCCGAACATCGTGCTGATCGCCGTGGCGACCGGCATGCTGGTCTTCGGCGCCATCATCAGCCACATCATCATCGCGGCCAGCAGCCCGGAAGAGGCCAATGATGCCGAGGATGAGCGCGACAAGCAGGTGCTGCGCCGCGCGGGCAATATCTCCGGCTATGTGCTGGGCTTCGGCATCTTTGCGGGCCTCTGGCACTATTACTTCCTGGCCGATGGCAACATGCTGTTCCACATCGCGGTGGCGAGCCTGATCGCGTCGCAGGTGGCCGAATATGCCCTCACCATCCTGTTCTATCGCCGGGGCGTGTGAGCCATGGCCAAACGCCCCCCTATCCTGAACCGCGTGAAGGCATTGCGCGAGGCCCATGACGGGATGAGCCAGGCGGCCCTGGCCAAGGAGATCGGCGTGACGCGGCAAACCGTGATCGCCATCGAACAGGGCCGCTACTCCCCCTCCCTCGAAAGCGCCTTCCGCATCGCGCGGGTCTTCCAGGTCGGTCTTGAAGACGTGTTCCAATGGGATGACACCGCCGAGGCCTGAGATCAGGCCCGGCGGCCATTCCGCATGTGCAACAAAGCGCAAAAACCGGATTGACAATCATTCGCATAGTCGTGCAAATGGTTCTCATGATCATCTGTGTCTGCAACCGTATCAACTGCAAGAGCGTCCGCACCGCCGTCGACGCCGGGGCGCGCAGCCCCAAAGCCGTGCAGGCGCATCACGGATGCAAGTTCCAGTGCGGAAAATGCAGCTGCTCCATCGGTGAGATCATCTCCGAAGAAATGGACCAGCGTCCGGTCGCGCCAGCGCTCATCGCCGCCGAATAGGCAGCAGCCCCTGAAATTGCAGGCCTTTGCGCGGTCAACCGCCACGCACACCCGATTCAAACCGTTCTCAGGTGCTGCTGCAACTGTGTCGCACTATCATATGCAATTGTTTTTATTGGATTTTTTATTGATCTCATGACACAATCACCCTAGGTGCTGGCCCATACGAAATCCACAAAGCAGGAGCTCCCCATGAAAGGCGACCCAAAGGTCATCGAATTTCTGAACAAGTGTCTCAAGAACGAGCTGACCGCGATCAACCAGTATTTCCTGCATTCGCGCATGCTGCACGATTGGGGCGTCAGCAAGCTGGGCGATTATGAATACAAGGAATCCATCGAAGAGATGGAGCATGCCGACTGGCTGATCGAGCGCATCCTGTTCCTCGGCGGCCTGCCGAATCTCCAGGACCTCGGAAAGCTGCGTATCGGCGAATCAGTCTTCGAAATCCTCGAATGCGACCTGAAACTGGAAAACGACGCCATTCCGTTGCTCAAGGACGCGATGGAATATGCTGAGAGCGTCCGCGACTATGGCAGCCGCGACCTGTTCGGAAAGATCCTCAACAATGAGGAAGAGCATGTGGATTATCTTGAAACGCAGTTCGACCTGATCGAACGCATCGGAATCGAGCGGTATACAATGCTCCAGTCCGAAGCGAACGGCTCAAAGGCCCAGGACTAAACGGCTCAGGCGCTGCTCTCTTCGGGGGCAGCGCCGGCTTGCGCTTCGGCCGCCTCGACGCGGTCCTGAAGCTTCTGCAACTGACGCTCGCGCAGCTCGTCCGAAAAGGCACTGGCGAACACGCCTGCCGGCAGTGCGACCACGCCGATCCCCGCAATCGCAATTACAGACGCCGCAATCCGCCCCAGCGTGGTGACCGGATAGATGTCGCCATAGCCAACCGTGGTCAGCGTCGCGATGGACCACCAGATGGCGCGCGGGATGGAGCCAAACTCCTGACGCCCCTGCCCCACACCTTCGATGAAATAGAGCAGCACCGCCGCCACATAGACCAGCGCCAGCGCCATGGCGAGCGTGGTGAGGAGCTGCGTTCCCGCCCGCCTCATAGCCGCGCCCAGCACGTCAAAAGCCGGCACGAAGCGCGCAATCTTGATCAGGCGGAACAGGCGGAAGACGCGCAATGCAATCAAGGGAATGCCGCCACCAACCACCATCACGAGCAGTTCCGGCAGGAAGGCCAGCAGGTCTGCAATGGAGTAAAAGCGCGTGATGTACCGGATGCGTCCGACAAAGCCCGCATATTCTGGCCGAAGGCCTGCCACAGCAACGCGCAGCACGTATTCAATGGCAAAGATGATGACGACCGCGACATTGAACCAGTCGAACACCATCCGCCATTCCGGAACGGCCAACAGGGTTGGCTCGGTTTCAAGCGCCAGGAACAAGAAACTCGCCAGCACAAGGCTGATAATGATCCAGTTGGTGACCGAGATACCGGACTTGCGGGCTTCGGGCACCAGCTCATTATGCAACCAGCGATACAGCCCCATGCGAGTCCCCCAGAGAACGGTTCTTGTTGCCTAGCCTCTTAGCACGCCGCCTGTGCCCTTGGCGACAGAGGCCACCACCTTGTCCATGAGAGCCTGGATGTCTTCATCCTTCATCTTTTCCTGTGGCTGGACCGTCATTTCAAAGGCAACCGATTTCTGCCCTTCCGGTACACCGGTACCCTCATACACATCGAAAACATCCACTTTCGAGATCAGTTTCTTGTCCGCGCCCTGTGCATGGCGCACAAGATCGGCGGCCGGAACGGACTGATCAACGACGAAAGCTAGGTCGCGACGGATCGGCGTCAGCTCGGCGCGTTCGAAAACCGGCTTGGTCTTGGTGTTCTTTGCCTTCATCTGCGGCAGCGCATTGAGGTTCAGTTCGAACCCGAACATCGGCCCGTCCACACCCAGCTGTTTCAGCACGCCCGGATGCAGCTGGCCGAAATGCGCCACCGTCACTTTCGGGCCAAGCTTCAGGCTGGCCGCCTGCCCCGGATGCCAGTGCGGTTGAGCGGGTGCCGCCACCTGAAAGCGCTCACCCGGCTGGCCGAGCGCATCAAGCACAGCAAACAGGTCGGCTTTCGCGTCGAAGGAATCATATGGTTCAGGCGCCCCCTGCCAATGCCGCTCATTGAACGGCCGCACGAGCGCTGCCACGACGCTACGCTGGTCTTTCGGGCCATCGCCCAGATAAATTGGCCCAGCCTCGAACAGGCGAACGCCGCGCTCGCCATGATTGGCAGCGCGCTGGGCAGCCTTGGCCAGATTTCCGAGCACGGATGGGCGCATATAGTCCAGTTCGCTTGCCACCGGATTGGCAACCGTCAGCGCATCATTGATCTTGCCGAACAGCGCCGCGTCAGCTTTCGCCATGAAGCTCCAGCTGACGGTTTCCAGGAACCCACGGGAGGCCATCACCCGGCGGGCCGCGCGCACGCGGGCCTGCATCGGGGTGGTAATCGCTTTCACGCCGCCTTGGGGCGCTGGCAGGGACGCGGTTGGGAGCTGGTCAAACCCGACCAGGCGCGCAACTTCTTCCACGATGTCGGCCGACTGTTCCATGTCAAAGCGGAAGGTCGGCGGGCGCAGATACCAGGCATCGCCAGCATCCTCGATATTGAACTCAAGGTCTTTCAGCATGCGGCGCATGTCGGCTGGCTTCACGGTAAGCCCCGTCAGGCGCTCCACATCAGCCGGATAAAAGGTCACCTTGTTCGGATTGACTGGCGCCTCGCCTGACAATTTGGGTTTGGAAACAACGCCGCCGCCATATTCCACGATCAGGGAAATGGCGAGATTGAGCCCGTCGAGGCAGCTATGCGGATCGACACCGCGCTCGAAGCGATAGCGCGCATCAGAGTGGATGCCGGTCGCGCGGCCTGTACGCGCCGTCCGCAACGGATCGAACCAGGCGCTTTCGAGGAATACATCCACAGTATCGTCAGAAACCGCCGTGGACTGGCCACCCATGACCCCGCCCAGACCAATCGCGCCGCTATCATCCGCAATGACACACATCTCTTCGCCGAGCTTGTAGGTCTTGCCGTCCAGCGCCTCCAGCACCTCGCCCTTGCGGCCAAGACGCGCCACGACCGGCCCGGACAGTTTGGACGCATCATAGGCATGCAACGGACGAGCCCGATCAAGCGAGATATAATTCGTGACATCAACCAGCAAGGATTTCGGCTGGATGCCCACGGCCTTCAAGCGCTGCTGCATCCAGTCTGGCGACGGACCGTTCTTGACGCCCACGATCACAGCTCCGGCGAAGACTGGACAAGCCTCAGGTGCCTCCAATCGGATTTCGACCGGACATTCCTTGCTGCCAATAACCTTCTTGACGTCCGCATGCAGGAAGCGCCCTGCCCCGGCCGCGGCCAGGTCACGTGCGATGCCCTGCACGCCCAGCCAGTCCGGCCGATTTGGGGTCACTTCGAAGTCGATCACCGGGTCATTCAGACCGAGCGCATCGGCAGCCGGTGTCCCAAGCGGAATGGAATCATCCAGATCAGCGATGCCGTCATGGTCCTCTCCCGCTTCGATCTCCTTGGTGGAGCACATCATGCCATAGCTTTCGATGCCGCGGATCTTGCGTGGCTTCTTGTCGAGCGCGAAGTCGAGCCCCGGAATGAACGTGCCCAGCGGTGCATAGATCGCGGTCATGCCAGCCCGCGCATTTGGCGCACCACAGACAATCTGCTTCTCACCATCCACCGTTTCCACCGTGCACACGCGCAGCTTGTCAGCATCCGGATGAGGCTCCGCCGCCTTGACCTTGCAGACCGTAAACGTCGCCAGCTTCTCGCGCGGGTCCACAACCTCCTCCACCTCGAGGCCGGCCTGCAGCATGAGGGCCAGAATATCGTCCAGCGTCGCCTTGGTGGCGAGGTGGTCGTTCAGCCAGGACAGGGTGAATTTCATCGTCTATTCCAGTTCAGCGGTCGTATTGGTTTCGGGCGTGTGCGCATAGTTCGCGAGGGCCTCGAATACATCTGTTTCGCTACGTTCGCAGCGCTTCACACGTTCGGCGCGCGCGATGCTCAGTCCCATCTCTCGACCTATCGCGGTCCAGCATTTATCGAAGACTGAGCAATAGCAGATCTCCACATCCATCTCGCTCCAGGCCAAAGCGGCCGCGTCGCGTTGCATGATTGAAACGGCATCAAGGGGCCAGTCGACCCTCAGCGGGATAATCTCATCGCCCGGTGCAATGGCCCGGCCAATCAAGCTTGCCCAGGATTGCTGATAGCCGGGTGGAAACTGGTCGACATATGGCTCGAGGCTTTCGACGGGCTCGCCATCTTTCAACATCTCAACCCGCTCGATCAAGGCTGGCCCGACTCCGCTGTTTGAGACGCGAAGCCCCATGGACGCCGTTTCGGCAGTCGACGACACAAAGCCCTCGATCTGAACGACCGGATAGACGGCACCATGCTGCTGGGCCCGCATCACGCGGCCCTGATCCCAGGCGATGAAGACGGCAATTGCACTGGTCAGCACCGCGCAGATCGCAATCAGCATTTCCACTTTATTGCCGGTACCCATGCCCCCTGCTCCCTAGCTCAAGCCGCCACTAACGCTCGGTGTCGACCAAGGCGCAAATCCATAGTGGCGTGTCCATTGCGGATCCGCCTCGAAGTAAGGGCGTAAGTCAGGCATGCCATATTTGAGCATGGCGAGGCGATCGACGCCCATGCCGAAGGCAAAGCCCTGATATTCGTTCGGATCAATCCCGCAATTGCGCAGCACATTCGGATGCACCATGCCGCTGCCGAGAATCTCCATCCAGCTGTCGCCTGCGCCAATTTCGATCGTCTCGCCCTTGCGGGTATATTTGACGTCCATTTCTGCCGACGGCTCGGTGAAGGGAAAGAAGTGCGGACGGAAGCGCGCCTCGACATCATCCACTTCGAAGAACGCCTTCACGAAATCGATCAGGCAACCTTTGAGGTGGCCCATGTGAATGTTCTTCTCGATGACAAGGCCTTCGACCTGGTGAAACATCGGCGTATGCGTCGCGTCCCAGTCATTCCGGTAGACTCGGCCCGGCACGAGAATGCGGATCGGCGGCTTCTGGCTCATCATGGTGCGGATCTGCACGGGAGATGTATGCGTGCGCAGCACTTTCGGCGCATCGCCTTCCAGCGCATGCATAAAGAAGGTGTCGTGCGTCTCGCGTGCCGGATGGCCTTCGGGGAAGTTCAGCGCAGTAAAATTGTGCCAGTCGTCTTCAATGTCCGGGCCCTCGGCCACGGTGAAGCCCATGTCGCCGAAGACGGCGGCGACTTCTTCGAAAACTTGCATGACCGGATGCAACGCGCCGGCCTTCGGGCCCGGGGCCGCTGGCAGGGACAGGTCAACCGTTTCGCTTGCCAGCTGGGCCTCCAGCGCCGCCGCTTCCAGCGCCTCCTTGCGGGCGCGAACAGCTGCATCGACGCGATTTTTCAGCGCATTCAGCTTCGGGCCATTTTCCTTGCGCTCCTCCGGGCTCATCTTGCCCAGCGAACTCATCAGGCCAGACACGCGGCCCTTCTTGCCCAGTTCGGCCACGCGTACATCGTCCAGCGACGCCAGGTCGCCTGCCGCTTCAATCGCCGCAAGGGCCTCTTTTTCAATCGTACTGATATCGGACACGGGGGTCGCTTCCCTTTGCTGTTCCAGCGGACTTTTTAGGCGCTTCGCGCCCGCATGCAAACGCCCTTAAAGAAAAAGCCCGGCTTTGAGGGCCGGGCTTTGTCACTTGTGCCTTGCGGGCAGGTTAAGCGAGGGCAGCCTTGGCCTGTTTGACCAGGGCGCCAAATGCTTCCGGCTCGCGGATGGCGATGTCGGACATGACCTTGCGGTCAACTTCGATACCGGCTTTGGTCAGGCCGTTGATGAACTGGGAATAGTTCATCTCGTCGTCGTGGATGCGGACAGCGGCGTTGATGCGCTGGATCCAGAGCGAGCGAAACTTCCGCTTTTTGACCTTACGACCGACATAAGCGTACTGACCGGCTTCCCAGACGGACTGGTGCGCGATGCGGAACGTATTCTTGCGGCGGTTACGGAAACCCTTTGCCTGCTTCAGAATCTTCTTGTGGCGGGCGTGGGCGGGAACTTTGTTACGTGAACGGGGCATCTTAGGCCTCCTAAATCAAGATCTTGAAGGATACGGGCCTAGAGGCCGTAAGGCAGGAATTTCTTCACAACGCGAGCAACATCAGCGTGAGAAGCGACTTTCGTGCCGCGGTTCTGACGAATGTACTTCGAATTGTGGCTCATCAGGCGGTGACGCTTACCAGCGACGCCGTGCTTGAGCTTTCCGGTTGCCGTGATCTTGAACCGCTTTGCAGCGGCCTTTTTGGTCTTCATCTTCGGCATTTCATCTCTCCTGTCGTCGAGCTCACACCATATAGGCGGCCCAGGGTTCATGAGCTGGAGGGCATGCCGTTCGCCCAAACCGCTCGGAAGAGGCGGCTTATGACGGATCAGGGGCAGAGAATCAAGAGGCCAATATGCTGTTACTGCAGGCGATTTCGTACCGCCCGGCGGCGCGCTTCGCGCTCGGCTCGCCGCTTTGGCATTTTGAGGCCTACCCAAGCCCGCCAGACAAGGAAAGGCAAAGCAAGCAGACCTAAAAGCAAGACGATATCCATAGGCTCTCCCCTGCTTGAAAGCGTAACTCCGAAATGCGGAATACTCAAACGGATCCAAGGCCGTGCGGCTATTGCTCTTGCGCCCCCGCCTGAATAAAGTCGCAAATTGTTATAAAGTTTCAGGGGCTGTTTTCATGCGCACGCTACTCCTCGCCGCCTGCATGGCGATCTTTGTCATGCCAAGTATAGCTGAAGACGCCGGGAACGAGCCGAAAGATGCGCCTGAGGTGCCGGAGGCGCGGGTCTTCGCCTCCAATCATACGCTCCGCCTCGGCAGCAAGACGGTGAAGTACAAGACCGTCGCGAGCGAGACCTATCTGCGCGACGACAAGGATGAGCCGACCGCCTCAGTTTTCTCAGTGTCCTATATCGACACCAACACGACCAGCGCCGCCCAACGTCCTGTCACCTTCGTCTTCAATGGCGGGCCGGGATCAGCTTCGCTCTGGCTACATATGGGCGCGTTTGGTCCGAAACAGGTGATCACCCCATCAGATGCGTCTGATGTCGGTGCGCCGCCCTATACGATTCGCGACAACCAGAACTCCCTGCTCGATGTAACCGACCTCGTCTTCATTGATCCGGTCGGCACCGGCTATTCACGCCCGCTCGGCGAGACCGAAGGCAAGGAATTCTATGGCGTCAATGAAGACGCCGAGAGCATCGCCGAATTCATCCGCATCTGGCTGACCGAGAATGGCCGCTGGAACAGCCCGAAATACCTGGCTGGCGAAAGCTATGGTACGACCCGCGCCGCCGCGCTGACCGAAAAGCTGCAAGGCGGCTGGAACGGCATCGGTCTCAATGGCGTGATCCTGATCTCGGCCATCCTCGATTTCCAGACTGCGCGCTTTGCGCCTGGCAATGACACGGCTCACCTCGCTTTCTTCCCGACCGAGGCCGCCACCGCCTGGCATCATGGCAAAGCCAACAAGGCAAAGTGGAACAATGATTTCGATGCCTTCATCAATGACGCCCGCACCTATACCACCGATACGCTGGCCCCTGCCCTGATCCGTGGCTCAACGCTGAGTGACGCCGACGAGATCCGTATCGCGCAGGAAATGAGTGACTTCATCGGCCTGTCGCCGGAATGGATTCGCCTCGCCAATCTCCGCGTTGATCCAACCCGCTTCCGCAAGGAACTCCTGCGCCGCGAAGGTTACACGGTAGGCCGTTTTGATAGCCGGTATCGAGGCGTCGACAGCGAAGGTACGGCCGACACGCCGGAAAACGACCCGTCCGGCTATGGCATGGATGTCGCCTATGTCGCCGCGATCAATGACTATCTGACCCGCGAGCTGAACGTGGACTTCACCCGACCGTACAAGGTGCTGACGGGAGAGCCCGGCTCGCAGTGGAACTGGGATGTAAACCAGCGCGGCTGGCCATCTTATGTGAATGTCACGCCATGGCTCGGCAAAGGCATGCGCGAAAATCCCGATCTGCGCGTACTGCTCGCCTCGGGATGGTACGATCTGGCAACTCCCTTCTTCGGCGCGGAAATGTCCCTGCACAAGAACGGTGTGGTGCTCGACCGGGTCCAGTTCGATTATTACGATTCCGGCCACATGATGTACCTGGCCGAAAGCGACGGAAAGAAACTGTCTGACGATGTACGCGCCTTCATCGAGGCAGGTCAGTAAGTGCTTGGCGGCGGGGATGCTGACCAAGCTTTCCCCCGCCTTTTGACGGTCGCTGCTGCAGAACTGGCGCCGTGAACTCGACAGGGACCCACAGGCAATATTCTGTGAAGGTCATCCCGGGGCGCAAACTCTCCGGGATGGGGACCTGACGAGTCCCGGCAGGCGGAAGAGACAGGGTCGCGACCTGCTCTGCTCCTGAATGCCCCTTCCTTGCGGTCTTGTCTCTCCGCACGCCACACACAAAAAAACCGGAGGGCGCAGGGCCCGTCCGGCTTATTGTGCTGGAGTCAGCGGCACTGGCTTTAGCGCGGTGCGAGCACCATCGTCATCTGACGGCCTTCGAGCTTCGGCTCGAGTTCAACCTTTGCCATTTCATCGAAATCGTCACGGACGCGTTTCAGCAATTCCATGCCGAGATGCTGGTGAGCCATTTCGCGACCACGAAAGCGCAGGGTCACTTTCACCTTGTCGCCACCCTCGAAAAAGCGCGTCATCGCCTTCGTCTTCACACCATAGTCATGGGTGTCGATATTGGGGCGCATCTTGATTTCTTTGAGTTCGGAAGACTTCTGCTTCTTCTTCGCAGCCGCCTTCTTCTTGCGTTCTTCGAAGCGGAGCTTGCCATAGTCTAGAATCTTGACGACGGGGACTTCCTGGTTTGGTGAAACCTCCACCAGGTCCATGCCTGCTTCGCGGGCGGCGTCCATGGCAGCCATAATGGGCATCACGCCCTGCTTTTCACCATTCTCATCAATCAAGAGAACCTTGGCGGCGCGAATGTCGTCATTGATACGTGGGCCAGCGGATTTCTGTGGTCCACCGGTGTCTGGTCTGCGAGCTATGGCGAATCTCCTTTGTCGCTATTTCGGTAAGCTTCAATATGCCTGTAAATGCAGGCATCTTCAAGGCGGACGGGCATTCTATACTTCCGCGATCCCGTCAAGATGGCAGCACACCCAAAGCCCGAACCGATTGCCAGACATCGTCGACACTCAACTCGGCCAGCGTCGGCGCTGAATTGATGATGATGGTCGTGTCGCCGCGCGGGGCCGCATGGTCAGGATTGCTTTCGGTCAGCGCGAACAGGGCAACGCCCGGCGCGCCGGCAATCGCCGCCATATGCATCGGGCCGGTGTCATTCCCGACCACAAACAAGGCCTTTTCCGCCAGCGTCACGATCTGGAACAGATCGGTGCGCGTGGTCAGGCTCTTGGTGCGCGGCTCCTTACGCACGATGTCATGCGCCAGCGGCCCCTCATCCTTGCCACCAATAATAACCGGCGTAATGCCTGCATCGGCCACCCGTTTTGCCAATTCCGCATAGTTTTCAACGGGCCATCGCTTGGCCTCCCGGTGGGCCGAAGCGCCCGGGATCAACAGCATGTAAGGCTCTTCAAGGCTGAAATAGGCTGGCTGCAATCGCGGTGCGTCGCGCAGTTTTGGCCGTACCCAGGAAAGGTCTGGCTTTGGGGCTGAATTGCCCAGCCAGCGGCCGCCCGGTGCCACCCCAGCCACTTCGAGCTGTTCTGCCAGTCGGTCAATCGAATGCATGGTGGCGCGCTCGCCATTGTCATGGAAGAACGCCGCCTTCTCATGATGGCCCGACCAGAGCGGCGCTTTGCCGGTCTTGCTCAGCGCGGTGAAATAATTCTTCGTGCGTCCGCTGGTCTGGAAATCATAGATGATATCGTATTTGGCTTTGCGGATACGGGTAATCAGCGCGGCCGTGGCCTTCATGCTATCCGGCCGCCCGTCGGTCTCCACCGCGTCCACATAAGGGCAAAGCTCGGCAAATTCCTTGAAGAACGGCGTGGTCAGCAGCGTGATACGCGCCTTCGGGTGCATCTCGCGCACCGCTTTCATCGCGCCCAATGCCAGCACAAAGTCGCCCAGTGCGCTGAGCTTGATTACCAGCACATTGAGGGCCTTTGCGCCCGGATTGACGGGACTTGCCGGTTTGACCGGTTTTGCCATGCGAGCCTCGATTTCCCCTACTCCAGCAAGGTCTTATAGACTCCCAGTGTCGCCGCCTGAAGCCCCTGCTTTGAGAAATGCTGTCGAACATGTGCCTGTCCCGCCCGGCCCATGCCATCGCGCGCCAGTGGACCGACCGACAACAGGGCCCGAATAGCGCCTGCAAGCGCCTGCGCATTGCCCGGCTCCACCCGTGCGCCCGTCTCGCCTTCGATCACGGTTTCCCGCCCGCCGCCATGGTCAGCCACGATCACCGGACGCGCCATGGCCGAGGCTTCGGCGGCCACACGCCCGAACGCTTCGGGTCGCACCGATGGCGCCAGTACGATATCGCTTGCCAGATAGGCCGCCGGCATATCGGTAATATGTTCAGACATGATCACGCCCCGGTCCAGCCCGTGTGCCACCACTGCGTGCTCCAGCCGCGTAACATATGTATTGCGCCCCTGCGCGTCGCCCGCCAGCACGAGCACCAGCTTATCGCGCTCATCCGACACCAACATGGCCAGCGCCTCAATGGCAACGAGTTGCCCTTTCCATTCGGTCAGGCGTCCCGGCAATAGCAATATCTTCCGCGGATCATCCGCAAGTCCGAGCGCCTCCCGAATGGCTTTCACACGCGTGACCGGCACATTGGTCGGATCAAATGCCTCCAGATCGACACCCCGCGGAATGGTCACCACGCGTTCGAATGGCACACCATGCTCCGTTTTCACATGCTCGGCGATCCAGTTGGAGTTGGCGATCACGATGTCGCCCTGCGCCATGACCGAATTGTAGCGCTTTTTGAGTTTGGTCTTGCCCGAATAGGCCCCGTGATAGGTGGTCACAAACGGCACATCCATCGCTTTGGCGGCCCAATAGGCGCTCCAAGCAGGCGCGCGCGACCGGGCATGGACCAAGTCTACCCCTTCGCGCGCGATCAAGCGTTTCAGTTTGCCTTCATTCCGTTTCAGCGTGATCGGATTCTTGGATTTGGCGTCCATCCGGAACAACTCACCGCCCAGGGCCTCGAAGGCAGCTTCCTGGCGACCGCCCCTGCTGGCCAGCAGAGCCCTTCCGCCAGCCTGTATGATGGCTTCGGTGACTTCGAGCACGGTACGCTCCACCCCACCAGCCGACAATTCAGGGGCCACCTGGAGAATGGTCTTGCCAGTCAAATCCGGAAAATCGGGCAAGTCGTAATCCCTCCACTCGCTTGACAGGCGAGACAGATGACGGAACGGGAGAGGAATGACAACGACCTATTTCACCTCTCCCGAGGGTCGCCGCCTCGCTTATCGCGCCTCGGCCCCGACCCATTCGCCCCTCACGTTTGTCTGGCTGTCGGGATTCAAATCCGACATGAGCGGCACCAAAGTGACTGAACTCGAAGCCTGGGCCAACGAGGCCGGGCATGGCTTCCTCGCCTTTGACTATTCTGGGCATGGCCTGTCCGATGGCGCCTTCGAGGACGGCACGATCTCGGCTTGGCGGGCGGACGCGCTCGCCGCCATCGACGCACACAGCGCCGGGCCAATCGTGCTGGTCGGGTCCAGCATGGGCGGCTGGATGGCCCTGCTCGCCGCCCTCGCCCGCCCTGCCCGCGTGGCGGGTCTTGTCCTGATCGCTCCCGCGCCGGACTTTACCGAAAAGCTGATGTGGCCGGAATTCTCCGCCGAAGCGCAGTCAGAGATCATGGAACAGGGCTTCACACAGCGGCCCTCGGACTATGATGAGCCCTACACCATCACCGGCGCCCTGATCGAGGATGGCCGAACCTGGCAGATCCTTGACGCGCCCATCGAGCTCGACATCCCCGTCCGCATCCTGCAGGGCATGCAGGACGCCGACGTGCCGTGGAAGCATGCGGAACGACTCGTCGACACGATCACGAGCGAGGATCTCGTCTTTACCCTGATCAAGGATGGCGATCATCGCCTGTCCCGCGAACAGGACATCGCGCGACTGAAGACGACCTGCGCCGAAATCGCCACTGCAACGCGTCCCTGACCTTTCCGCGAGTTAATCGGAACGATGGCCCCGGCCAGTCATTGATCTTGTGCAGGACGGGATGTTCCGTCCGCCCGCGCTCCCCCACCAAAGGTCGCAGCGCGGTGACCACACAAGATCAAGGAGACATGTTATATGTCAAATCAACGCGCCCAAGGTCGGAAAATGGCCATTCTCGCTGCAGACGGATTCGAGGAAATCGAACTCACCAGCCCGAAGGAAGCTATCGAGGCAGCTGGAGGCGAAACAATGATCGTTTCGACAGAGAAGGGTTTCATCCACGCCAATCAGCACCGCGAACATGGCGACAAGTATCAGGTCGATCTGTCCCTCGACGAGGCGAAGGCAGAGGATTTCGACGCGCTGCTCATTCCCGGCGGCCTGTTCAGCCCGGATGCGCTGCGCACCAATGACAAGGCGAAGTCTTTTGTCTCGGACTTCTTCGCCCAGAAGAAACCGGTCTTTTCAATCTGCCACGGCCCACAGGTTCTTATCTCGGCCAATCTCGTGAATGGCCGCGAAGTCACCGGCTTCCCGGCGATCCAGCAGGACCTGAAAAATGCCGGCGGCATTGTGAAGGACCAGTCCGTCGTCGTCGATGGCGGCCTCGTGACTTCCCGCTCCCCGGATGACCTTGGCGACTTCAACGCCAAGATCGTTGAAGAGATTTGCGAAGGCAAACACGAGCGCCAGCGCGATTCCGTAACGGCATAGTCAAGAGAAGAAAATATCCCCTGCAACTGCCCCCTCCTCCTGGAGGGGGCTTTTTCGTGCATGAGGCTAGAGCCGGGAGCCGTCCAGTTCGATATCGGAATGGCGCCAGACAATCGCGAATGTCTTCTCGACCTCTTCGGCTGCTTCGGTCTTGCCCTGGCTTTCCAACGCCTTGACGAGACCCGACATGGACCACCCATTTCTCGGATACTCTTCAAGGTCTTTGCGATACACGCTTTCGGCCTCGGCGAACTTGCCCGCGGCAATGTAGGCCTCTCCAAGCGACTGCCGGGTCGGGTAATACCAGAAGGGCGGTTCCATATAGGGCAACGAATCCTGCGCGGTGACGGCCGCCGCAAAATGCGGGATCGCCTGCTCCGGGTTTCCCTCTGCCATGGCGATTTCCCCCTGCAGGAGCGCATCGGCAATGCCGAGCAACACGCTGGCCGGATAGTCCGCCGTATCTAGGAAATTGATCTGGACACTGTCCTTCAGCGCGGCAAGCCCGCCGCGTTCCTGAATGGCCATGTCCGTAGCGCCGGTGCGGGCTGCAGCTACGCCGCGCGCATAATGCCAGATGGCATTGGAGTAATCGAGCGACTCCGGCGGCTGCTCTGCGGCGAGGATATCCCCCCACTGACCGAACTGTACCAGAGACAGGAGCGGGATCGTCTTGAAGAATTCCACCGTCGGGAATTGCTCGATCTGCTCCATATGCACATTGTCGGCCACTTTCTGCCCGGCCTCAATGGCCATGTCCTGCTGGCCCGACATGCTGGCAGCCGCCCAGAGGAAATGGATATTGTGAGGATAATAGAGCGCCGGATAGAAACCCTGCGCATTGCATTGGGCAATATAATCTTCATCCACGGAAGCCGCCGTGATGTTTGCCTTGGCCGCATCATCGTAGCGTCCAACGCGCCAGTATATATGCGCCGGCATGTGCACGAGGTGGCCCGATCCGGGGACAAGATTGGCGAGGCGGTCGGCCTCATCCTCGGCCCGCCCCGGGTTTTCCGAGGCTTCCACCGCATGAATATAAAGATGCAGGGCAAGCGGATGCTCCGGCGACCGCTCAATAATGCCTTCCAGAGATTCAATCACCTTCACCGTGTCCGGCTTCGGCGCGCCATCCGCCGACCAGTAATCCCACGGCATCGTGTTCATCCAGGCTTCGGCATACATTGCCGCGGCATCATCATCCTCCGGATTTGAGGCCACATAGTCGCCCATCGCTTCTGCATAGGCGACATCCAGCGGCTCACGCGACGTGGACGGATCGCCATTGTAGCGCGCAGCCATGGCCACGATCAGCGCCTTCTCCTGCTCCGTCGCACCACCTGACAATTCCTGAGCCCTGACAATTGCCGCGAAAGCCGACTGCCGGTCTGCGTCCGACATCACGGCCTTGCCCTTGCTGGTCACATTGATGTTGGGGCCGGTGGCCATCGCCTCGCCCCAGAAGCACATGGCGCAGGTCGGGTCGAGCGTCTGAGCCGCCCGGAAAGAGCGGATGCTTTCGGCGTGGTTGAAGCCAAATGCCAGCACCATGCCCTGATCGAAATATTTCTGCGCATACGGATTCGACGTGGTGATGGGGCGATGAAAATCCCCCATGCCGTCGAACAATGGCGCGCCAGCTTTCTCTGTGATCTCGGCCAAGGTCATCTCGGCGTCAGCCGCAGATGCGGTTTCAGCCGCTACCGGCTCCTCCGCGCTTCCAAACTTGTCAGTATACGCGCAGCCCGATAACGCTATCAGGCTTGCCGCGAGCAGCAAATGTCGTGAATTCATTTTTTGTCCCTCTTATGGCCAGAAGCTGACGAACATTCGTCACGGCCACACCCTGAAAGGGAGTTTACCACAATCCCGCGAAAGTGGAGGGAAAGACCAAAAAATTTTTCAATCCGTTCCAGCCTCTGCAGTCAATACTGCAGGCAACCCTTCACGATATGTCGCGTACACCGGCCGCCATCCAAGCGCTGCTTTCGCGCGCGCATTGGAGACCCGCTTGCATTCGGCATAGAAGCTGCGGGCCATCGGGCTGAGGTCTGCCTCGTCGAACGGGACTTCCGGCGGCGGCGCAATGCCGAGGAGGGTCGCCGCAAACGCCGTCACGTCCTGCGGTGGCGCGGGCTGATCATCACACAAATGGAAAATTCCATGCAAGTGCGGTCGCTGGACCAACGCCTCCAATCCGCTGGCAATGTCGTCTACATGCACACGGGAGAAGACCTGCCCCGGTTTGACCGCCCGATGTGCCCTCCCATCTCTCAGCTTCTGAAAGGGCGAGCGACCGGGCCCGTAAATGCCCGGCAGGCGCACAATCCGCGCCGCGCCATCGGTCGCGTCCATCCACTGCCGCTCTGCCAGCACACGCGCCTTGGCCCGGTCGGACCCCGGATTAACCGGGCTCCACTCCATCGCCCAACCACCGCCCAGATCACCATAGACCCCAGTAGTAGACAGATAGGTCATGCTCGCGGCGCCCGGTTCAGAATAGGTCGCTACCCGCGCCGCCGGGCATCCGCCCTCATCCGGCGGCAAGGTCACCAGCCAATGGGCGCCGTCTGGAATATCCGGCAGCCCCTGCCCGGACCAGACCTGCGCGGCAATGCCCTCGGCCCGCAGGGTCGCCGCCTTGTCTTCGCTCCGCACAGTGCCAGAGACCTGTATTCCCTTGGCTTTCAGGCGTCTGGCCAAGTGCAGGGCACTATAACCAAGCCCAAAAACAAAAAGCAGAGATGTCGTATCTGTCATTTGCGCTGGTCGCTCCTGTCGGGTCTAAGACCCGTGTTACAGTTTCCGGAGCGCTTGATCCATGTCCATCCTTGCCCTGGCCATCGCGACACTGGCGATGACGCAGTCCTCAAGCGCCACTATTGAGGCGCGCGAAGCCGACCGGCTCGAAGCCTGCGTCGCCAAGATCGAAGTGGATGCCGAGGAAGCCTATGAGGATGGGCTTGCCTGGGTCTATCAGGGCAACCGGCCCGGCGCGCGCCAGTGTACGGCCATGGCGCTGATCGCGCTCGGCCGTCCGGATGAAGGTGCGGCGCGCTTGGAACAGCTCGCCAATTCGGTCGATGGCGGGTCGGTCGAGCAGCGCGCCGAATATCTCACCCAGTCCGGCAACGCCTGGCTTCAGGCTGGCGCGCCGGAGGCAGCCATCGTGACCTTCACCAATGCGCTGAAACTGAAACCCGGCATCCCTGATCTGCTCGTGGATCGGGCAAGCGCCCATCTGATGCTGGAAGACTGGGCCGAAGCCAAGGAAGACCTTGACCGCGCCATCACGCTCGCGCCGAACATGGGAATCGCTCGCCAGCTGCGTGCCGAGGCCCACCTCAACCTCGACCAGTTGAATCTCGCCATGGCAGATATCGACGCCGCAATGGCCGCCGACCCGGAAAATATCGATACGCTCGTCCTGCGGGGCCGCGTCCGCGAAGCCATTCGCCTGTCGAAAGTACGCGTGCTGAGCCCTGAAATTATCGAGTGACAAGAGCGCGAGCGTGCGGATTACTCCTCGACTGGAATGTCCAGCAGGCCCTGCGCTTTCATCCAGCTGATGAACTGATCAAACCAATCGTCGGCCGTCTCGCCGCGCTTGTACGATCCGAACCCATGCCCGCCGCTTTCATAATAGTGCAGCTCAACGGGAGCCCCACTATCCTGCCAGGATTCAACAAGACCAAAACCCTGATCTCCAAACAGGGAATCATCGGCCGCCAACGCCGCGAACATGGGCGGGACTTCGCCTGAAATATCGACCGGCGTCATGGGCCCATAAATATAGCCGATAAAATCCGGACGCGGCGCGTCGCCGTCTTTCAACGTGATACCGAGTGTTGTCATGGCCCCGGCTGAAAAGCCGAGCATACCGATCCGCGAGGCGTCGATCCCCCACGCCTCGCTACGAGCTTCGACGAGTTCCAACGCGGCCTGTGCATCGACCACCGCCACGGATAGTCCTTCGCGAATGTCGATTGGCACCGTATCAGGAGTTGGGGCAAACATACGGTCCATATGTACGGAGAATTCATCTTCCGGCGCCGGCGTTTCCATAACCCGGTATTTCAACACAAACGCCGCAATACCCCGGTCTGCCAACCATTGCGCAATCGGATAGCCTTCATTGTCGATGGACACGAACTGGAACCCACCGCCCGGCACCACGATGACCGCCGCGCCTGTCGCGACTTCTTTATCTGGCAGGACCGGCAAGAGTGTCGGCTGAGTGACATTCCGCACCCATCTTTCGGTCCCGACATCTGTCCAGATTTCCCCACCGTCCACGTCTGGCGCGTATGCGCCTTGAAGCGGGATAGCAGCTTCATCAACTTGCGCAGGTACACGAACCATGTCCGAACTCTGAGCAAAGGCACTTACCGGCAGCAGGAAAGCCGTCAGGGCCAGCCAATATGTTCGCAACATGATTTCATTCCTCGAAATGCGAAGCCTAACTGTACCGCGTCTGGAGCATCTGCCAAACCGCCCGCAGGCCGCAAGGCGCGCCCCCTTCTGGACGACCATACTTGCTGAGCCGCCAGGCCCAGACATCGAAGTGCATCCAGCTTTTGGCGTCGACAAACTCCTTCAGGAACAGGCCCGCCGTAATGGACCCGGCAAATCGCCCGCCCGAATTGACGAGGTCGGCAATCGGGCTCTTCAGATCCGCGAGATAAGGGTCCCAGAGCGGCATGCGCCAAACCGGGTCGCCGGATGCCTTGGCACCCGCTTCCATTGCGTCCGCCATGTCCTCGTCATCGGTGTAGAAAGGTGCAAGATCCGGCCCCAGCGCCACGCGCGCGGCGCCCGTCAATGTTGCGAAATCGATCAGCAGGTCAGGCTCTTCCTCACAGGCTCGCGCAAGTGCGTCCGCAAGGATCAAACGCCCCTCGGCATCTGTATTGTCGATCTCAACCGTCAGGCCCTTGCGACTGGACAGCACATCGCCCGGTCGGAACGAATTGCCTGCCACGGCATTTTCGACCGAAGGCACGTAGAGCTTCAAATGAACCGGCAAATTCGCGCTCATGATCAGTTGCGACAGCGCAATCACGTGCGCCGAGCCACCCATATCCTTCTTCATGATCCGCATGCCCGAACCCGGCTTTAGATCCAGCCCACCGGAGTCGAATGTCACCCCCTTCCCCACAAGGGCAAGGCCTGGATGGGACGGGTCGCCCCATTCCAGCTCCATGAAGCGTGGCTCGAACGTCGCGGCCCGGCCAACCGCATGCACCATTGGATAGTTCGCCTCCAGAAGTGCATCCCCGACAATTGTGGTGAGTTTCGCGCCGAAACGTTCTGCAAGGTTTGAAATCGTGGCCTGAATGTCCTGCGGGCCCATATCGGCGGCAGGCGTGTTGACGAGATCGCGCAGGAGCGCGCAGGCATCCGCCTCGCGGCTCAGCGCGTCGGCATCTTCGTCTGCCGGAATCACCAGCTGAGGCGGCGTCGCCTTGTCTTTGAGGTAACGGTCGAAACGGTACGCACCGTCTGCCCAACCTGCCGCAACCGATCTGAAGGCCATGCCGCCCGCTTCAACAATGCGGTACGATCCTTTGGGCAGTTTCGCCGATAGGCCAGCCACGGCCAGCGCATCCTTGCCCTTGCCCAATCCATACAACACCCGGGCAAGACCGCCTGCCTCCCCCGGCACCAGTACGATTTGTCCTGTTGCGCCTGTAAAAGCCTGCCCTTCAGCGATGGCTCGCGCGGACGGGAACGGATCGTTCTCCAATGATTTGAAGGCTTTGGAAGTGTAAAGGAAGACGTCAACGGCGCCCCTCGGGTCGGCGGTGAAGCTCTTGTGCATGGAATTCAGCCCTTTCACGGGGAAGAGTTAATGGAATCTGCTGAGGCGTTAACTGATCCTTGACGCCATTCAGTCCAGACTCGCTGGCAGTGTCTCAGATACAAACCCGGAGCCTGCTCATGTCCAGAGCCAAAACGTCACTGACTGCGCTGATCCTCGCGCTGGGTGCCTGCGCATCTGCCCCAGACCCTGAAGCAGAGGCCCAGGCAGAGATGGCCCGCGCAATTGAAGATGCGATGAAACCCGCCACCCCGGAAGAGATTGAAGCGGCAAACAATTCAGATCCGCTGACCAAGGCCAATTTCTGGGCCAATGAGCACACCAAGGATCCCAAGAATCTGGACGTCGCGATGACGTTCGTCTCTGCGCTACGCGGCATCGGCTCGAATGAGCGCGCGATCGAAGTCCTTTCTCAGACCCTGGTCATGCATCCGGAAAATCCGGATCTGCTGATGGCACTCGGCAAGGTATTTTCCGCCGAGGGCAACCTGAACGGCGCCGCGCGTGCCTTTGAAAAAGCCGCCATTGTAGCACCTCAACGCCCCGACACATGGTCAGCCTTCGGCATCACGCTGGACAAGATGGAACGCCACGGCATGGCGCAGGCCGCCTATGACAAGGCGCTGGCATTGGAACCGACTCGCACTGTGACACTCGCGAACTACGGCCTGTCTCTGGCACTCGCCGGAGACTTGCCGGGCGCCGAGGCGAAACTGAGACTGGCCGCCGACCAGCCCGATGCTGATTTGCGCGTGACCGAAAACCTCGCCCTGGTACTGGGCCTGCAAGGCCGGTACGAGGAAATGGCTGAGGTCAGCAGCCGCTATGCGCCCGAGAGCATCGTAAAGAAGAATACCGCCCTGCTACAGGAAATGGTTCAGCCCGTCCGGTCATGGGATGCCCTGCAAGACGAGCCCGAGGCCGTGGAGCCTCCTGCTCCTGCAAAGACGACCCAACCAAAGGCCAGCGTCACCAAACCCGTCAAATCAGAGACCCTCGCCTTGGCAGGCCCATCGTCCGAAGCAGAGAGTGACGACAGTGCCCCTGCTCCGGCCGCAACCGGTCTGCGGTTGCGCAGGACGCCTGGCTGACGAAACCATTCCTTCAGAAACGAAACGCGCTCGCCGGACAAGCCAGCGAGCGCGCTTCACTGAAGTCACCCGGACTCAGCCCCAGTTCGTATCCGCCTGCTCGATCGATGGCACGGACGCCTCGTCGCTGGCTTGCGATGCCTTGAAGCCGATATAGGCCGGGCCAAGCACTACGAGGAAAAGCACGGGCAGGAAGAACAGGATCATTGGCACGGTCAGCTGAGCGGGAAGGGCTGCTGCCTTCTTTTCCGCCTGCGCCATGCGCATGTCCCGATTTTCCTTCGCCATCACACGGAGCGCATCGCCGAGCGGCGTACCGTAGCGTTCGGCCTGCCCCAACGCCATACAGACAGCCTTGATCCCTTCATTGCCGGTTCGCTTGGCAAGATTTTCATAGGCTTGGCGACGTTCCGGCAGATAGGATAGCTCCGCAACCGTCAGGCCAAACTCCTCAGCAAGTTCAGAAGAGGCTGAGCCGACTTCCTGACTGACCTTGGAAAATCCGAGTTCGATGGACATGCCCGCTTCAACGCAGATCAACAGCATATCGAGCGCATCCGGAAATGCCCGCATGATGGATTGCTGACGCTTCTGAGCGACATTGGAAATATAGATGTTGGGCGCGTAGAAACCGGCCGCTGCGCCAAACAGCAATGAGCCATATTTCAGAACTGGCGCAAAGCCATGATCGTTCACGAAAAAGATGTAGAAGAACATCAGCAGCGCGCCGACAAACGGCATGGTCATCCGTGCAAAGTAGAATGCCGACAATGGCCCAGGGCCGCGAAGGCCCGCTTTGGCAAGATTGTTGACGATGTTGGGATCTTCCAGCGCCGTCGCAAGGTTCAGTTTCGACGAAATGTTTCCGACAACAGAATCGTCCTTTCGACGAAGACCTTTGGGATTGTCCAGAGCTGCGCGGCTCTGCTTGCGCAGTTTTTCCCGTTGATCAGTAACCGCCTTCAGGCGCGTCTCAAGCTTGTCGGTTTGCAGGTAGGGGAGCAAAACGGATATGACCGTACCAAAGACAGCGAGCGCGATCAGCAGGGCTGCGATCGCGTCAGGCTTGGCCAGTGATACAAGAATGTCCGTCATATCTGTCCCTTACAAATCGAAATTGATCATCTTGCGCATGACCAGAATGCCCATGGACATCATCACCACACCGATGGTTAGAAACAGATGACCCGTATCCGTCGTGAACAATTGCATGATGTACGCGGGTGTCGTCATGTAGACGAGAGAGCCCACGACAAAAGGCAAGGCCCCAATGATCATCGCTGACGCCTTGGCTTCAGACGACATGGCCTTGACCTTCTCGCGCATCATCTTGCGAGCACGAATGACGCTCGACAGGTTGCCCAGGGCCTCCGACAGGTTGCCCCCGGCCTTTGACTGGATCATCAGGACGATCATGAAAAAGTTTACTTCCTGAAGCGGCACGCGCTTGTAGAAATTGTTCAATGACCGCTCCAGCCCTGCCCCCATGGACAGGTTGTCAGTCAATATGGCGAACTCCGATCGCAGCGGCTCAGGTGACTCCTTGGAAATGATCCGAACGCACTCGTTCAGCGGCAGACCGGATTTCACACCCCGCACAATGATGTCCAGCGCATCGGCAAACTGGTTGATCATCTTCTTGTTGCGCCCATTGGTAGCCATACCGAGCAGGATCCGTGGCAAGCCGACGGCCCCGAAGAAGAAGGCGCCTCCGACCAGCGCTGGCCGACTCTTGAACGAGATGCCACTGATCACGAGCCCGTCGAAGCCGAGAATATAGACTGTGCCGCCGAGCGCCATGCCGAGCACAAGTGAGAAAATCCAGAAGGCGGAGACAGGCACATCCAGCCCTGCCTGCGTCAGGCGAGAGCTGAGATTCTGTGGACGAATGGACTTGCGACGCTCCTTGTCCTGCTTGCGCATCGTATCCAGCATTTCCTGGGTTTTCTGACGACGCTTCGCATTTTCGTCCATTGCCTTGTCGCGCTTGCTCGCGCCGGACCCACCCGTGCCAATCGCCTTGGCCCGCTTGCGCGCGGCGTCGGATTTGTCACCGGTCAAGGCGATGCCAAGACCAGCAATTGTCAGAAAAGCGAGCCCGCCGATGACGTAGATCAACATGTTTGCGTCCATGCGTCAGGACCCCAATGCATCGAGCGCTGTGGCGAGGTCACGCTCCATATTGTAATAGGACGCACGCTCCCAGAAGCGCGGGCGGCCAACGCCTGTGCCTCTATGCGTGCCGAGCACCTTACCGTCTGCGTCTTCGCCATCGATCTCGTATTTCAGGACATCCTGAAGTACGATCGTCTCACCTTCCAGACCCATGACTTCGGTAATGTTCATGATACGACGTGAGCCGTCCCGCAGGCGAGATGCCTGAACGACCACGTCGATTGAACCAACAATCATTTCACGGATTGTTTTGGCTGGCAGCGAAAAGCCACCCATCGTAATCATGGATTCAACACGGCTGAGGGCTTCGCGCGGGCTGTTCGCGTGCAGCGTACCCATCGAGCCGTCATGGCCGGTGTTCATGGCCTGCAACAGATCGAAGGCTTCGGGTCCACGCACCTCGCCCACAATGATCCGCTCAGGACGCATACGCAGACAGTTCTTGACCAGTTCGCGCATCGTGATCTCGCCGGAGCCTTCAATATTGGGCGGACGGGTCTCGAGGCGTACCACATGCGGCTGCTGCAACTGAAGTTCCGCCGAGTCTTCGCATGTAATCACGCGCTCGGTCGGATCGATGAAACCGGTCAGACAGTTCAACAGCGTTGTCTTCCCGGAACCGGTACCGCCCGAGATCAGGATGTTACAGCGCGAATGTCCGATGATACGCAGAAGTTCTGCGCCTGGCTCTGAAATAGACCCGAAGTTCACAAGGTCCTGCAGGCGCAACTTATCCTTTTTGAACTTACGAATTGTGAGCGTTGGTCCATCAATCGCCAATGGCGGGGCAATCACGTTCACACGCGAGCCGTCCAGAAGGCGGGCGTCACAGATCGGGGACGAGTCATCTACGCGGCGGCCGACCTGGCTCACAATGCGCTGGCAGATATTCATCAGCTGAGCATTGTCACGAAACCGGATATTGGTCCGCTCAATCTTGCCGTTGACCTCGATATAGGTCGTATCGGCACCGTTCACCATGATATCGGCGATATCATCGCGGGCCAGCAATGGCTCCAACGGGCCGTATCCCAGAACATCATTACAAATGTCGTCGAGCAATTGTTCCTGCTCGGAAATTGACATCACAACATTCTTGATGCTGATAATTTCCACGACGATATCGCGAATCTCTTCGCGCGCGCTTTCGGCATCCAGCTGAGCGAGTTGCGACAAGTCAATCGTGTCGATCAGCGCGTTGAAGATGGTCATCTTCGTCGCATAATACTGGTCAGACTGCTGGTTCACCTTGCGAACAGGTTCCGGCTTGGCTTCCGGCGTCTGCACGCGTACGGGCTTGGAACCACCCGCCGATGGAGATTTCGGCGCACCCTTTACGGGCACCGGGTCGGGCACAGGTGGCTTTTTTGGCGTCGGCGCCGGCTTCGGCTTCGCTTCAGCGATCGGGGCCGGCTTTGGGGCTGGCGCTGGTGCTGTCAGTTGCGCGCTTGAGGCAGGTCGTTTTCCAAAGGCCATATGAAATTCCCCCTAGGGGTCACTTTCCCAGCAATTTCTTAAGGAACGACTTCTCTTGGAGCACCACCGCCCGTCCTGTCAGCGTAGACGCCAGATGGTCGATGGCCTGCGCCGACTTGGACGCCGGATCCGTTTCAGAGATCATCTGACCGTTATTCGCTGCCGTACCGAAAAGTTCAGGATCGAAAGGCAGGATAACATCTGGCTCTACACCAATAGCGGCCGCAAAATCCTTGACCGGGATTTCCGGTCGCTTTGGCACTCCGCTCATATTCAGGACGAGGCGCGGTGGGTGGTCGTTCGGCCGCTTCGCCTTGAGCTGGTCAATCATGTTTTTGCCATTCCGAAGCGATGCAAGATCTGGCTGACAGACTACAATTACTTCATCGGATCCAATCAATGTGCTGAGCATCCAGCTTGACCACATGTGTGGCAAGTCAAGCACCAGATAGGGCACATTGCGCCGTACACCCTCGATCACAGTCGTGTAGGCTTCGTCCGGAATATCCATGATCTGGTTGATCGTGGCGGGCGCTGTAAACAAGGACAGTCGGTCTGTCGGCTTGGCCAGCAAACGTTCAATAACGGATTCGTCGGCGCGCTCCGGTGCGAGCAGCGCATCAGCCACTGTCTGAGGCGTTTCCTGATTGAAGTCCAGAGCCGTCGTTCCGAAGGAAAGGTCCAGGTCCACGAGCGTGGTATTGACCTTGACGTTTTCAGCAAGCGCCCAAGACAAATTGTGCGCGATTGTCGAGGCCCCTACTCCGCCCTTTGCACCCACAACAGAGATCTGCTTCCCGACGAATGGCGAGTCAGGGTTGACGAACAACTCACCGATTGAACGGATGATCTGCAAGGGCTGGAACGGCGGCACCAGATACTCACTGACGCCGCGGGCAATCAGCTGTCGATACAGCATGATATCGTTGACGGCGCCGATCACCATGACTTTGACAGTCTCGTCACAATGCTCAGCAAGCGCATCGATTTCACGAACAACCTGACCAGCCGATTCCGACGATTCAATCATCAGCAGATTGGGAGTCGGATTCTCACTCATATACGCGATTGCGGCGGGAATGCCGCCGGGGATGCATTCGACCGTAGCCCGCCCCATACGCCGATCTTGCGCGCTGACTTCCAGCAGGCCGCGTGTCTCTTCACGTTCATAGAACAGTTTGATGGATATGGCTGGCAACATGACGTCGCCACCGCTTGGCTCTGAATGCCCCAGGCCATGCGTATCATTGTCTGCAATCAGGCCCATGGGCGCGCCTTCGGCCACAGCCTGGTCCACGCTGTCGTCAACCTCATCGAGGTCGATATCAGACGGTGTGTGGTCGGACATCGAATCTTCGGAAAAGACGTCCTCGAAATCGTCGTCGAACAATGCGTTTTCGTTTGACATTATCTACTAAGTCCTTCTCGTCCCCACTAGTTGCCGACCGCAGTCGACACAGAACCTGACTCGGCATCGCTCCGCTCGGCGCCGGTTGACTCGCCCTCGCGGAACTTTCCAAGGATTGTGCTTCGGCGTACGGGATCGCCCTCATCCAAAGCGCGCTGGCCCAGCAAGTCGCCGGGATCCGATATCATTGCCGCAAGATTGGTTCGGATTGAGCAGCCAAGAGTAGGCAACTCATTGTTGGATGAAATGTCTGCCATGTTCAGGGAGGCGAGCGACGGGCAATCCGGCGCAATCGCATCATAGGCCTGATAAGCAAGGATCATCGGTTCCGACACAGTCGATTCTGCACCATGGCTGCTGCCCGAGATCTCTTCGTACTCCACGCCATTTTCCCACGCGATTTCGCGGGCTTCAGCAACGGCGGATACCGCGAGCTGGGGATTGGATGACGATTCCGGCAGCGACATGATCAGCGGGCCGTGGCCAACCGATCGGTAACTGGCCACAAAGTTCTGGATGCGAGCTTTGTCACTCAGGCTCAGCTGGCTGGCCTCTGGGTGAATGTCGATCTCAAGAAATTCAGTGCGTTTTGCAACAGTAATTGGATTGCGATCAAGCGGCGTACCCTGAAGATATGATGCCGGCACGGCAGTCGGTGCCGCGCTGGAACAGCCCGTCACGGTCAGGGCGCCGAGCGCCGCGGCCAGAGCAAGAGGTGAAGTCAATAGCCTGGTCATCCTGGGTCCCCTACTCCTCAATAAATCCAACGGGTGCACGATAGTCGGAAGCATCTACCTTTGCGCCGTTCTTGCCATATTGCTCATTGATCTTTCCGAAGAAGATGGTCTTGGCGTCCGACGCATTTGCGAAGCCATCTGCCGGTGTCCGCAACTGATCCTTGGACGTTGGATCCACCAGATACGGAGTGACGATCACGACCAGTTCGGTCTCTTCCTGAATGAAGTCACGTGATTGGAACAAAGCCCCAAGGATCGGCAACTTCTTCAGGCCTGGAACTTGGTCAAGGCTCTGACGTGACCGTGTCTGGATGAGACCTGCCATCATCATGGAGCCGCCGGACGGAAGTTCAATCGTCGATTCAGCGCGCCGCACTGACAAGGCTGGTAGCGTCACGCCCTCCACTGTCACAACATTGCCGGAATCATCAATCGTCGTTGTGCTGGTTCCCTGAAAGGCACCTTCTGACGAGAGCTCTGATACTTCAGTCGACACTTTCAGCGAAATGCGCCCTTCTGACAGCACGACCGGCGTGAAGCCAAGGCCAACACCATAGGGTTTGAACTCGACGGTAATGCGTCCGTTATTGTCCTGGCCGACAGGAACCGGGAATTCACCCCCGGCAAGGAATTTCGCAGCTTCGCCAGACATGGCGACAATATTCGGTTCGGCCAGCGTGCGCACGACGCCAATCCGCTCCAATGCATTGATTTCGGCCCCGATACTGGATTGCAAATCCGTACCGACATAGTTTTGGTAACCAATTGTGCCACCGAAGCCCCCAAGGCTCTGTCCCTGAACCGGATAGCTCAGTGAGCTGCCGATATCGCCATTGAAAGAATATGGCAGGCCCGGCGCAAGCGCGGTGGTCCCGGAATCCACCGGCACACCGCTTCCATTATCCACAAACAGCTGCCGCTCCACCAACGCAGCCAGATCTCCGAAACCCGGCGATCCGGTCAAATTGATGCCCAACTGCTTGACGGCGTTGCGCTGCATCTCGACGATGCGCACTTCCAGAAGTACCTGGTCTTTCGCAGCAATGCTGATCATGTTGATGACTTGCGTGTTTTCGCCAGCCTGCACATAGGCAGAGACGAGACGCTCAACAGCATTGGATGCGCTCAAACTGTCCGCCGAACCAGTCAGAACAACGCTACCATTCATGCCCTCAATGCGCACACGGGCGCCGGGCACATGGCGTGCCACGAGCTGCTCCAGCGATGCCATGTCCATCTCGACCCCGATTTCGAGATTGAGGATCTGGTTGCCGGCACTGTCGAATACGAACGCATTGGTCTGTCCAAAGCTCACGCCCCGGAAGATGATACGTTTCGCTGTCTGCACGACCGCGTCGGCAATGTCTGGATTGGTGATGACGACATCGGCGGCCGGAGTGTCGAGTTCGACAATCATCGACTTGTTCAGGCCGAGTGTGACCTGTTGGCTGTATTCCGATTGACCCGGATGCGTGATCCGTGTCCCGAAACTATCTGATTGGGCTTGCGCCACCGGAACGAGCGCAATGGCTGATGCCAACGCTGCAAAACCCGGTAAAATCCTGGACAATTTCATACTCAGCTTCCCCCCGGGCCGGCATTTGATGCTTTGCCGTTCCGATAAATCAGAATGCCACCATTGCTGTTGCCGCCATTCTCAAGCATGTCGATCCGCGCTGCCCGGTCATAGCTATCCCCAACATCCGACCAGGGACGCAGGGACAGCGAAAGCGCGCCTTTGCGCTGCGAAAGCGCAATCAGTTCGGCTTCCTTGCTATCCACTTCCAACGTGGCCGTATTGCCCACTTGAGAGGCGCCGCCTTCATCATATGTCAGGTAGACCTGATCGATCGCCAGTACACGCACGTTCTGAATAATGGTTTCGGTGGCAGTCTGCGGCACCATTTCGCCATTCATCTGCATCGTGGCTTGATATGTCAGGATCACATCCACCCGATCATTCGGCAAAATAAAGCCGCCGGATGCCGATTCTGTAGATATTTCGACGGACATGGCGCGCATGCCGGGTTCAATCAGCGCCGCCATCGTGCCCGTATCACCCTTCTTCACCAGCTTGCGAGGCAGGATCGGCTCATTCTCGAATATGGGCACCCGCACGACACTGCCGGCCAGCTCCTCTATCGCCTCCGGTGAATCGGTCTCCGTGCGATAGCCAGCAACGATACTCTTTTCCGGCCAGTCCGCCCATTCCAGATCATCCACGGTCACGAGGTCGCCGATGTCCAGGTCACGGCGTGCAACAAGCACTTTCGTCTCGGACACTTCGCGCGTTTCGACCACGGTCTGCTGCTCAGTCTGGATCGTCGGCGCAGGTGCCTGCGCGAGATTGCGGACAAGGAAAGCCGCCGCAATTGCGGCAACCGCAGCGCCGATCAGGATGATTAGACGAATTGGCGACATGAGGCCCCACTCCTCTGGAAACAAGACTCCGCGGACGGCCCTGAACGATTCAGAGTGGTCCGGTCAAAGGCGACCTTTTCACAAGGCCACTAAAGCATCGTTAACTGAAAAGACTGATCCGGCTTAATACATCGGTAAGAAATGGCGACTGGGGACCGGCGGCAAAAACACCCGCAGCAATCGCGACTCCGTAGGGAACGCCCGCCTTTTCCTCGAAAGGGGCGCGGACAGCTCCCGGAACCACTTCAGCCGGCATGGTCTTGCGAACCAGAATGATGAGGATGGCGCATGCTCCACCCGCTACAGCCATCACGAACAGGAATGTGATGCTGGCACTCGGCCCGACCCAAAGCATCACGGCAGGGATCATCTTGGCGTCCCCTCCCCCAACGATATTGAACGCGAACAAGCCGAACGCGATCAGGAAGGCACACAAGGCAGCAATAAGGTGTCCCCCGATGATTTCCATCGGAACGCCTGAAACGAACGCTGCTGGCACGAACAACACTGCGAGCGTCACGTTCAACCAGTTCGGAATCGTCAGGCGATTCACATCGTGAAGCGCTGCAAAAACGCACAAGGCCAGGAACAGGCCGGCAATCATGGCCAGGATCATTGAGGGCTTCCTTCAAGTCTGTTGCGGAGCATGCTGACCCAAAAGTTTGAAGGAAGTTTTTATGCCTCGCCGCATGAACGCAAAAAAGAAGCCGCCAGGTTTCCCCCGGCGGCTCCATTTGTATAGCAAGACTAAATAAGTCTTGGTCTTAGGCTGCGTTCATGTCGTCGGCAACGCCCTGGAACTTTTCGTTCACAGAATTACCGAGGGCGGTAGCACCGCCGATGATAGCAACAGCGATAAGCGCAGCGATCAGACCGTATTCAATAGCCGTAGCGCCGGACTCGTCTTTCAGAAAACGTGCAAACATTGGAAACTCCCATCATGCAATTGTTATTGCCCCGGCAATAATCCTCTACCCGGAACATGACTGACACTACCGGTTCATTCTCAATATCGCGTGAAAGAAAACAGAAAATCCGTGAAGGCAAAACAGGGTTTCGTTTACCTTCTTAGTGCCCGCAAATATTGGGCTTTTGGTGATTCGGAAATTTTCGGTCCAGTCCCATATAATGACTAGAACAGCGAAATCTGGTCGTCGTGGGTACGCTATTAGGAAACGTGCAACCTTATTGGAAGAATGTGCGCGGGCTGAATTAAGTCTGGAGACAGCAAGATGAATCTGTTCGCGAAAATCTGCACACTGCCGGTTGCCGCTGCGCTTGTATCCCAAATCGCAGTCGCGGGCCCTCTGTCGGTAGAGGTGAACAAAACCATACCGGTTCACTTGCGCAGTGCAGCTGCCAGCGTCGTCCTGGGCAATCAGACAATCGCAGACGTTGCGGTCCATGATGAGAAGCTCATCTTCATTACAGGCAAGACGTTTGGCACCACCAATTTGCTGATTTTCGACAAATCTGGCCGCCAGATCTATTCCACGGACATCCTTGTTGTCGCGAATGAAGCGAATGTGGTGACGATCAACCGGTCAGGATCCAACTATACATATGACTGTGCACCTACCTGCCGCTCAACCCTCAGCGTTGGCGATGCTCCGGAGCACTTCGAACAGTATATCGATCAGCAAACGGGCGTGAAGGCACTGTCCGACAGCAATTGATTGACGGTTCGTACCGTTTCTCTGACCCGAATACATAAAATTCGACAGATTCGCGAAACTGGCTGATCACCCACATCTGATAGACACCTCACCTGATCAAATGGGTCTGTGTGGGTGACGACAATGACATTACAACTTGGCATTCTTGCGCCACGACTGCGCAGCAAGTTCAAGGCATGGTGTGAAAACCGGCGCGGTGCGACCGCCGTCGAGTTTGCGCTCGTATCCGTCCCTTTCTTCTTCCTGATCTTCGGCCTGCTGGAAATCTGCCTGATATTCATCATGTCCACAGTACTCGAACATGCGTTGGCGGAAGCCTCCAGAAAGATCCGTACCGGACAGGCCCAGGACAACAGCTTCACAAAAGTCGAGTTCCGGAACGAAGTCTGCTCAAAGTTCTACAATCTGCTCAATTGCGATGATCGCCTCTATATTGACGTGCGCTCGCTCGACAAGTTCAGCCTCGCCGACCTGACCACGCCGTTGGCCGGTGACGGTGAAATTGATGATACCGACTTCAAATATGATCCCGGCTCGGCCAATGATATTGTGGCTGTGCGTGTCTATTATGAGTGGTCCCTCATGACCCCGTGGGTATCGACCCCTTTGTCCAACCTTCCAAACAATCGCCACCTGCTTCAGGCCAATGCGGTGTTCCGCAACGAGCCTTTCGGAGATTGATGACCATGACCAAGAAATCCCTGCTCTCTCGACTCAATCCCCGTCTCAAATGGCGCGGTGTGCGCGGCATTCGCTATAATGAGGAAGGTGTCTCTGCGGTCGAATTTGCGTTGATCGCACCGATCCTGATTTTCATCTATCTGGGCGCGGTCGAGCTGAGCCTGCTGATGCGGGTGGATCGCCGCGTCACATCAACCACGGCGAGCCTTGGCGACCTGACCGCACGTCTCGCAACGGTGACCGACGAAGACATGGAAGAAATGTTTGCCGCCGCAGAAGTCATGATGCAGCCATATGAGGCACAGAGCGCCACCATGCGGATCACCAGCATCGTCGACAGTGGAGACGGCAAGGCCGTTGTCGCATGGTCAGACGCCTACAAGATGACCGCCTATTCCAAAGGCGCGACGGTCACGGTCCCAAGCGGGATCATCTCGTCGCCAGGATCGATCATCTTGTCCGAAGTCGTCTATGAGTATGACAGCAAGATTGGTGGCTTCCTCAACACAACGATGACGATCGACGATGAATTCTATCTCCGTCCTCGCCGTGTCGACGCAATTGCCCGCGTGACCCTCGGAACAGGCGATTCTTTCGGCCCGACCAGCTAGGGTCCCCTGCCCTCTATTCAGCAGGGGTCTTGGACACTTTCACGGTTGTCAGTACCGCAAAGCCGCAAAAGAACAGAAGCGCGATGGCAGACATGCCGACTCGCTGGCTGTTCGACCATGTCGTGAACAATTCGATCAGCAAGGGCCCGATCCAGACAGTGACGGTGCCCGCAATCGCATAAAGCCCGAAGAACTCCCCCCGCATATGCGTTGGTGCAATGTGGACCAGCATCGACCGGCTCGACGAAATGTTCGCCGTGGCGAACACGCCGATCAGCGCCCCGTTCAGCAGGTAGGTGACGTCAGACAGGCTGGAGAAAACGGGTGCCTGCCACAGTTCGCGGTTCTCGATCAGGCCGAACAGGATGGAATCCCGCGTCACGGACAAGCCAAAGAACAAGATGATGACGATTGCCATCAGCTCCATCAGGAGCGCATTCTTCGGGCCGAGCTTTGAGTCGAACCAGCCGCCCGCCACACCGCCAATCGCCGCCCAGATCGAGGCCCAGATTGCGTAGACGGTCAGCTCGACAATGCCCCAGCCGAGGAACAGGCTGACATAGACGGCCGCCAGTGCCAGCAGGGCGAACATGCCATCGGCATAAATGGTACGCGCAATCAGGAATTTGAACGCTTCCCGATATTCAGCTGCCTTGCGCACTGTGCGGATAACCCCCGCAGCCCCTTCTTTGACCGATGGGAAAAACGGGGTCCCCTTCACACCCGTATCTTTGGCGTAAAGGAAAAACGGAACGATCATCACGGCCAGCCATACCGCGCAGATCGGTCCGGCAATGCGGAAATGCTGGTACCGTGCGGTATCAATACCGAACAGAGGCTCCGCGAATGGCCAGTTCAGCATATCCGGCAGGGCAAACATGAAGACGATTGCCACGAACAACAGCGTCGCCGCCGCATTGCCGAGTGCCAAACCAAAGCCCGACACGGCCGGGAGGGCGCTTGGCCGGGCGGCGTCGGGAAGCATGGAGTTATGCGTCACCTCACTGAATGTGTAGGTGACATAGGCTGCGATGAGGATGGCGATGATTGTGCCGGTGGAAAATCCGGATTCGCCAGGCACGGCCCACCAGAGCAGGAAGCTGAGCACAGACAGGACACCGAGGAACAGGATCAGGAGCGGCTTGCGCCTCAGGCCCCGGTCGAATGCCGCACCAAGGAAGGGGGCCGTCAGCGCCGCAATCGCGCCCGCCCATTTCGACAGGGACGCCACCACGGCCTGTCCTTTCGCACCAGCAACCTGCCGAGCGGTTTCCGGGTCCATCCCCTCCAGCTCTCCGCTGGCCAATATGTCCGCGCCAATGATGTCGCGGGCGAAATAGGGCGCAAACACATAGATGATGATGAGGATGTAATAGGGATTGCGCGCCCATTCGAACCAGGCCCACGCAAAGCCCGTTTTGCCGAGCGCTCCGCCCTCCCCGGCCGTGTGCGCGCCTTGCGCAGCTACGATTGCAGCTTCTTCGTCCTGGCCGGGCGAAATGGATGTCTCGGTCATGCGGTATCCTCCCAAGTGCCGCTTGCCGGCATCTGTCGACTAGCGTGCACATTCGGAAAGAAAGTGAAAGCGGTTTTGCCGCTGTCGCAACGTCAGGCCGACAGCTTTTCCGCCAATTCGGCCGCGTACTTGGTGATGTCCCCCGCGCCGAGACAAACCACCATCGCGCCGGGCTCAGCCAAGGCTTTCAATGTCTCTGGCAATGCCTCCATGGACGGGATCGTTGCAGCACCGCGATGGCCATTGCGGACTATGCTGGCGACGAGGGTCTCATGGTTGAACCCGTCAATCGGGCTCTCGCCCGCTTCATAGACCGGCGCGACCAACACATGGTCAGCCTGGTCGAAACAGCGGGAGAAATCCTCGAACAGGTCGCGCAGACGTGTATAGCGATGCGGTTGGCAAACCGCGATCAGCTGGCCTTGCCCCTGCATGGCGCGGGCAGCCTTCAATACGGCCGAAATCTCTACCGGGTGATGACCATAATCATCAATAATGCGGACGGGCGGCTTGCCTTCGACCGGCACCCATTCCCCGACCTGTGTGAAGCGGCGCTTCACCCCGCCAAATTGCCCCATCGAGGTCCGGATCTGATCGTCTGTGGCGCCTAGCTCCAGCGCGACGGCAACGGCGGCCAGCGCATTCTGGACATTGTGCTCGCCCGCCATCGGCAGGGTCAGGTCCGTGATCATCCGCGGCTGAGCAGAGCCCGGACGGCGCAACGCGACATCGAAATGCGCGCCGGACAGGTCGGTTTTCAGATTGATGGCGCGGACATCGGCCTGGCGGTTGAAGCCATAGGTGATGCGGCGCCGGTCCGTCACGCGGGCCGCAAGTCCCTGCACTTCAGGATGGTCCGTGCACAGGACGGCAAAGCCATAGAAAGGCAAATTCTCGACAAAAGTATCAAACGCCTCGCGCAATTTCTCCATGGAGCCGTAATGGTCCATGTGTTCGGCGTCGATATTGGTTACCACGGCGCAGGTTGGGTGCAGCTTGGCAAAGGTGCCGTCGCTTTCATCGCTTTCCACCACCATCCAGTCGCTCTCGCCTGCCTTGTAGTTTGACCCATAGGCATGGATGATCCCGCCATTGATGACCGTCGGGTCGATATTCGCGCCGTCCAGCAGCGCCGCGACCATCGACGTCGTCGTCGTCTTGCCATGCGTGCCCGCGATGCAGACTGTGTATTTCAGGCGCGTGATCTCGGCCAGCATGTTGGCCCGACGCACGACCGGAATGCCTGTGGCGCGGGCCGCATCAACCTCTGGATTGCCAGACTTGATCGCGGTGGAGATAATGACCGTACCGGCTCCTTCCACATTCTCGGCGGCGTGCCCGATGAAGATCTTCGCGCCCCGCTCGCGCAGGCGCTGGATATTGTCGGACTCGCGTATGTCAGAGCCCTGCACCTGGTAGCCCATCGTGATCATGACATCGGCGATGCCAGACATGCCGATGCCGCCAATGCCGACAATATGCGCGGGACCAAGATCAAACGGAGTGGGAGAAGTCATGCAGGATCGTCCAAATGAGGAAACGGGAACGCCTAGCGATACCGTGACGCGGGAGCGCGAAGCAAGGACTGCTTGCGCATGACGCATTCATGAAATCCGAGGCGTTTTTCTTGAATGGGCATCGTGCGATCCCAAAATGACTGTAATGAGGCACAATTCGGGTGCTTCGTAGCGAGGGGAACCGCACTCATGAACATGCATCTGGCCCAGCTCAATGTCGGCCATCTCGTCGCGCCGACCGATGATCCGCGCGTGAAGGATTTCATGGACAATCTCGATCTCATCAACGGGATCGGCAAATCCATGCCCGGCTTCGTCTGGATGATGGAAGGATCGGGTGAGCCCGGCCAGGGCAATACGGAAGCCAAGATCGATGGCGATCCGCAATTCGTTGCCAATCTGACCGTCTGGGAAGACGTACAAAGCCTCGAAACCTTTGTCTGGGGCACGATCCACCGGAAATTCTACGAACGCCGCGCTGAATGGTTCGAGATGATGCGCGAGATGCATTTCGTCATGTGGTGGGTGCCAGAGGGCCACGAGCCGACACTGGACGAAGCACTGGAACGACTGACCCGCCGCCAGCAAGATGGCGACACGGATGAAGCCTTCGGATGGGAATGGCTGCGTGAAGCCGAATTGCACAAGACGCACGCCTGCGCGCCCCGTGTAGCCTAAAGCTCAGCGACTCGTTCGGCCATGTCTGCCAGCTCTTTGGCGGCGTTGACCTTGGCAGACGCCTTGGCTGCGGCCGCCCGTGCGCGCAGATCGTCGGCATCCTGCAGGCGGGCCGTGATCAGCGCGCCGAGCAATTGCGGATAGAGATTGCTCTCCAGCACCATGTCGGCGGCGCCAATCTCCGTCAGGGCCTCGGCATTGGCCGCCTGATGATCATCCATGGCAATTGCCAGCGGAATAAGAATGGACGGGCGGCCAACCGCGGCAATTTCCGATACTGTGCCGGCGCCAGACCGCGCGATGACGAGGTGCGCCTGTGACAGCTTCTGCGGCATGTCAGAGAAGAACGGCGACAACTCGGCTTCAATCTTCACACGCCGATACATGTTATCGACAAAGGCATACTGTTCCTGACGCACCTGCTGGATAACGCGAAGCCGCGCCTGCAGCGGCGGCGGCACGAAATCGACAATCGCCGTCGGGATCGTTTCACCGATGATCTTGGACCCCTGACTTCCGCCCGTAATCAGGATGGTCAGCAAATCGTCCGTGGAGGGATAGGGATCCTCCCGCCGCGCCAGGATAGCCTCACGCACCGGATTGCCCACGGCCAGATGCGCGCTCCAGGAGGGCAGCCTGTCGAGCCGTTCAAACCCGCTGGCCACCAATTTGGCCTGCCGGGCAAAGCGCCGGTTCACCCGACCGAGCACCGCATTCTGCTCATGAATAATGATCGGCACCTTCATGCGGCGCGCCGCAGCCAGCGCCGGAAAGGCCGGATAACCACCAAAGCCCGCGATCAGGCTGGGCCGGGTTTCCCGGATCAGGGTTTTCGCACGGGATATGCCCGCATTGATCTTCATGGCCGTCGCCGGCAGGGTCCACGGCTTACGGAGATTGGGGGAAGACGCCTGGATCTGTTCCAGCCAGTCGGCCGGAAAGTCCTTGGCATATTTTGCGCCGCGCTTGTCAGAGATCAGGCCAACCTTCCAGCCTCTTGCAATCATCTCGTCTGCAAAGGCTCTGGCGGGGAACATGTGCCCCCCTGTGCCACCTGCTGCGATGACGACAAGCTTGTCTCTGTCTTCAGCCATACCGGCCCCTTGTGCGCGTACCTTGTCCGCGCACAAGTGCCAGCGCAAGGCCCAGTGTCAATCCCGTCCCGATCATGGACGAGCCACCATAGGACACAAATGGCAGTGTCATGCCCTTTGGCGGGATAAGGGCCAGATTTACGGCAATGTTTATGGCAGCCTGAAGGCCGAATAGCGTGAAGAGTCCGGCAGCCGCAGCGCGCGCATAGCCATCTTCCACACGTGAACTGGCACGGAAGCCCCGCAGGATCAGCAATACGAAAACCGCCATCAGCATCAGCGCCGCGATCAAGCCAAACTCCTCGACCATGACCGCATAGATGAAATCAGTGTGCGCGTCCGGCAGATGGATCTTCACTTGCCCCTCCCCGGGGCCGACACCGAACAATCCCCCCCGGCCGATGGCTTCGGCGGCACGGTCAATCTGGTACGTATCGGCAGAGTCTGGATTGATGAAGCTGTTCACTCGGTAGCGGACATGCGGCAGCAAGGCATAAAGCGACGCCGACAAGCTGACCCCGCCAACCGCGAACCCTGCCGCCCATCTCCACGGCAGGCCACTGACATAGAAGGTCACGACGAAGGCCGCACTCAGCAACACCGACTGTCCGACATCCGGTTGCAACAATAACAGGCCGAGCGTGACCGCATAGAACAGGAAGGCAATGATCGCCCAAGGTCCGGTCGGATACATCTCCCGCTGCGCCAGCAACCAACCGCTCAGGACAATCAAGGCAGGCTTCACCATCTCGCTCGGCTGCAGGGAAAACCCGGCAAACCGCAACCAGCGCTGCGCGCCCTTGGCTTCGTGTCCCCAAACGAGAATGAAGAACATCAGGGCAAGGCTGACGATAAAGACCAGCGTTGCAAATCGCCGCGCCCAGGTCCGGTCCAGCATGCTGACCACCACCATGATGGTCGCGCCCAAACCGGCAAAGCAGACCTGACGGAACACAAAGAAGTATTCATCCGAATAGCCAATCCGCGCCGCCGCAGTCGGCCCCGCCGCAAGCGACATGAGCAAGCCAATGGCAATCAGGAAAAACGCACCGCCGAAGAGCCCCCAATCGAGCGTCCGCCGCCACTCGGTCAGCCAGGACATGTCCGAGCGTGCGAGCAATGGGGCGGATGCTACGTAGGTCAAGCCAACTCCTTCAACTCCTGCGGCATCATTGACTGGACGATGCTCCGGAAAACATCTCCGCGATGTTCAAAGTCGCGGAACTGGTCGAAACTTGCACAGGCAGGTGAAAGAAGAATGACCGGATTTTCGTCTCCGACCACTTTTGCATCACGAAATGCAGCCTGAACTGCATTTTCGAGCGTGCCGCATGTTTGCAAGGCCACCTTGCCCTTCAGCGTTGCGGCGAAGGTTTCTTCGGAGTCACCGATCAGATAGGCCTTGGTGATGTTCGGGAACAGCGGTGCCAATGGCTGGATGCCCTCAGCCTTCGAAACACCGCCTGCAATCCAGTATGCTTTCTTGTAGGCCTTCAACGCCTGTTCGGCGGCTTCGGCATTGGTCGCCTTGGAGTCGTTTACAAATCTCACGCCATCGACCTCTCCGACCATTTCAAGCCGGTGAGCAAGGCCAGGGAAGGTGCGAATACCATCCATGATCGTTTGCGGGTCCAACCCCAACGCCCGACAGGCGGCATAGGCGGCTGCGGCGTTCTGATGATTGTGGCGCCCTGGCAGCGCCAGGCAATCGCTCAGGTTTCCGATGAACTGGGCCTGACCGCTATTGCTGTCATAAAGTCGTCCGTCTACGGCGCTGACGCCCCGACCAAGCGCATAGGTGGATGAGGCCTGCACCACACGGGCCGGACCATTTGCGGACAATCCGATCGCGATGGACTGGGTGATCACATCGTCAAAGCCAATGATTGCAACATCTTTCTCGGTCTGGTTCTGGAAGATGCGCATTTTCGCAGCCTGGTACCCGTCCATGCCGCCATGACGGTCCAGATGATCCGGCGTGATGTTCAGCAGCACGGCGACGTCGCAATGCAGGCTCTTCACCAGATCCAGCTGGTAGGAAGAGAGCTCCAACACATAGGTTGCGTTAGCGTGCAGCGGGGCAAGGTCCAGCACGCCCGTGCCGATATTGCCCCCGATGCGCGCATCGCGGCCTGCATGTTTCAGGATATGTCCGATCAACGCGGTTGTGGTCGACTTCCCGTTCGTGCCGGTGATGGCCACGATCTTCGGACGGCCACGCTCTGGCAGGGCCTGCACAGCGCGCGCGAACAATTCCATGTCGCCGACGACCGGCACATTGGTCATTTCCGCCATCCGCACAATGCGATGCGGCTGAGGGAATTTGTATGGCACGCCGGGGGAAAGGACGAGCGCGGCAAAGGTCTGCCAGTCGCGCTTGTTGATGTCTGACAGGGTCAGGCCAGCGGCCTCTGCCTTGGCACGGGTCTCTTCATTGTCATCCCACGCATGAACACGCGCGCCGCCAGCCTTGAGGGCCTTGGCAGCCGAGAGGCCTGTCCGGCCAAGGCCGAACACTGCAACATCTCTTCCAGCATATTCAGTAATCGGAATCATGGGTCTCGGCTTACCTCAGCTTCAGCGTTGCGAGGCCCGCGAGGGCGAACAGGACGGACAGGATCCAGAAGCGCGCGACAACGCGCGTTTCTGGCCAGTTTTTCTTCTGGAAGTGGTGGTGCAGCGGCGCCATGAGGAAGATGCGCTTGCCCTCCCCCGTCAGCTTGCGGGTGACCTTGAACCAGCCAACCTGCATCATCACGGACACCGCTTCCATCACGAACAGGCCGCCGATGATAACCAGCGCAAATTCGTGCTTGGCCGCCACCGCAACGACACCCAGCATTCCCCCAAGTCCAAGCGAGCCGGTGTCACCCATGAACACCTTGGCCGGATAGGCATTGTACCAGAGAAAGCCCATGCCCGCGCCGATCATGGAGGCGAGCAACACGGTCAGCTCTCCGGTGCCCGGCGTGAACTGGATGCCGAGATAGTCGGCGAAGACGAAGTTACCTGTCAGGTAGGCAATCAGGGCATAGGAGGCAGCCGCGAAACTCATCGGCACAATGGCCAGGCCATCCAGCCCATCGGTGAAGTTCACCGCATTCGCGCTGCCGACAACCACGATCATGCCAAACAGGATGAAGAAGCCGCCAAGCGGGAAGAAATAATCATTTACGAAGGGCACAGCTACGCCGCCGGAAAAGGCCGGGTCAGCAGGCTCAACGCTTGTTTCGGGTGCCAGGCTGGCGATGGTCTCAGCCAATCCGTTCAGCGGCCCCCATTCAGCATGACCCGCTGGCGTATGCGCGCCGTGCAGACCCATGATGAACGCACAGGCGATCGCCGCTATGCCAAAGCCGGCGAGCAGGCGCACGCTCGCCGGAACGCCATCCGCGCTCTGCTTGGAAACTTTGGCGAGATCATCCAGGAAGCCAAGAACGGCGTAAGACAGTGTCACGAACAGTGTGACCCAGATGTATGGGTTCGTTAGGTTGCCCCAGAGCAAGACGCCGACCACCAGGCCCAGCCAGATCAGGAAACCGCCCATCGTCGGCGTGCCCTGCTTCGACAGCTGCGCCTCCAGCGACAAGTCGCGGATCGGCTGGCCCTTGCCCTGCCGGGCACGGAGGAAGTTGATGATTGCGTCTCCGAACAGGACGGTCACAAGGAACGCCGTCACCACGGCCGCGCCGGACCGGAATGTGATATAGTTCAGAACGTTAAATATACCGCTGTCTGCGGCCAGCCATTCGTATAGCATCACCCAACCTCTGCGGCGCCTTCTGCCCCGCGTTCCATCTTACCCATTGCCGAGTCGCTCCATTGGCGAATTCGGTCAGCTAGTTTCGCCATCCCGGACGCATTCGACCCCTTGATCAAGAGCACATCTCCATCTCGGAGTGCATTTTGCAGAGGATTCCACAGCTCTTCCCAATTGCGAGTCCACGTCTGCTCCAACTGAGGCGGAAGTGCGTCGGAAAGATGAGTCATTTTGTCGCCCGCCAGGAAAATGGCAGCTGGTCCAGTATCCGCCACCGGACCCGCAAGCGCGGCATGTTCAGCATCCGACGTTTCGCCAATTTCGAGCATTTCGCCGAGCACGATCAGGCGTCGTCCACTGCCGCGACGGGATAGGGCAGCCAAAGAGGCCTTCATGCTCGCCGGGTTTGCATTGTAGGCATCATCGATCAGCGTAATGTGTCCGCCCTGCGGCAGGGTGAGCTGTTCGGCTGTCCCCCGACCGGGAGGTGGCGTGTAGCCGGAAAGTGCCTCGGCGCATTCCTCGACGCCAGAACCGCCGCTGCCGCATTCATGGCCCAATGCTCACCAACGGCATTGATGGTAACAAGCACCGGCTTGCCGACAATGTCGAGCTGGATCCGGCTCTCATTGCCGTCTGTCTCATACCCGACGATACGCGCCGTCGCATTGGCGCTCCGGCCAAAACTCTCGAGATTTCCAGTCGGGCAGAAACGCCGCGCGCGTCCGGCAAGATAGTCAAAGAATTCGTCATCCGCAGGCAGGATAAAGGTCCCACCGGCCTCCATGCCGGTAAAGATATCTGCCTTCTCATGCGCAACGGCGCTGAGAGAGCCAAGCCCCTCAAGATGCGCCCCCGCAATACAGGTCACTATGCCGGTATGCGGACGAACCATCTGGCTGCGCGGCGCGATCTCGCCAAGAGTTGACATGCCAATCTCGAAAACGGCGCGCGTGGTGTCTTCCGGCATGCGCGCCAGAGTCAGCGGCACCCCCCAATGATTGTTGAAACTCTTCACATTCCAGTGCGCCGGGCCGAAGGCGCGATAGATTTGTGCCAGCATTTCCTTGACGCTGGTCTTGCCGGCTGAACCGGTCACGGCCGTGCGATGCGCGCCACAGCGGACCCGCGCGGCCACACCCATCTGCTCCAGCGCTTCCTGCACATCATCCACAACGAGTTGAGGTCCCTGCCCGACCTGACGCGACACGAGTGCGCCCGCCGCGCCCGCAGCAAAGGCCGCCTCGACGAAATCATGCCCATCGCGCTGGTCCGTCAGCGCCACGAACAGGTCGCCCGGCTTCAGGCTGCGTGTGTCGATCGACACTGACCCCGTCACAGAGAACGGATCCGTCGCCCTGCCACCCGTAATGAGCGCGATATCGGAAGAGATCCAGAGCGGCGCGTTCATCCGGCGCCGCCTTTCAGCGCATCCAGCGCCGTGTCCTGATCTGAGAACGGGATGACATCCACGCCAATGATCTGGCCGGTCTCGTGGCCCTTGCCAGCGATCACCAGCGTGTCGCCTTTTTTCAGTTCGGCGATAATCGTCCGGATGGCCTCTCCGCGATCACCAATCTCGCGCGCATTCGGCGCCATTTCAAGAATGGCATGTCGGATCATGTCCGGGTCTTCAGAACGCGGGTTGTCGTCGGTGACGATCACATCGTCGGCCTGACGCGTCGCGATCTCCCCCATCAGGGGTCGCTTCTTGGCATCGCGGTCACCGCCGCATCCGAAGATGACTTTCAGACGCCCAGCTGTGTGCGGACGAACGGCGCGGAGCAGAACGTCGAGCCCGTCCGGTGTATGGGCATAGTCGACAAATACGCCGGCGCCAGCTTCGGTCTTGCCGACCAGTTCGAGTCGTCCCTTAACGGGCTTCAGCTTGGACAGGCCGTCCATGACCGCGTCGACGTCCATGCCCAGCGACAAGCAGATCGCCGCCGCCGCCAGCGCATTCAACGCCTGGAACTCGCCGATCAGGGGTAGCTCGAAAGGCTTCAACTCGACATCGCGCCAGAACAGGTTGAGCACCTGTCCGGTCGCGCGTGGCATGATTTCGTCGATCCAGAGATCCTCGCCGCGCCAGCCGAAGGACACGACCTGCAGGCCATGATCGGTTGCTGCCTTCTCGAAGACCTCACGATGGTCGCTGTCGGCGTTCACGATCGCTGGCATGCCCTGTCCGCCAAAGTCGCGGAACAGGCGCAGTTTGGCGTCGAGGTATTCTTCCATCGTGGCGTGATAGTCGAGATGGTCCTGGGTAAAGTTCAGGAAAGCAACAGCCGACAAGTCCACACCATCAAGGCGATGTTGCTCCAGGCCGTGGCTGGACGCCTCCATCGCACAATGTGTGACCCCTTGCCCGGCCAGTTCGTGGAGGGTCTCGTGAATGGTAACCGGATCAGGTGTCGTATGACCGACATCAATCTTGCCCTTCGGGCCAATGGCACCAAGCGTGCCCATCGAGGCAGCCGACAGGTTTGCATTCGCCCAGATCTGGCGACAGAAATCCACCGTCGAGGATTTGCCATTCGTACCTGTCACGGCAGCGATCGTTTTCGGCTGCGCGACATGGAAGCGCTTCGCGGCGAGGGCCAGCGCGCGGCGCGGCTCATCCGCGATCACATGCGCAGCACCATCTACCGCAACGCCGCCTTCGGACAGGATCGCCGCAGCGCCTTTTTCGATTGCCTGCGGAATATAGTCCCGACCATCCGATACGGTGCCTTTCAGCGCCGCGAACAGATAGCCCGGCGCTACCCGGCGGCTGTCAGCCGTCATGCCTTTGATTTCGATGTCTCCCTGCTCGACGAGCGGGAACAGGTCTTTCAGTTTGGTCACAAGGAACTCCTCTTCTCCTGGCCGGAGCGGAGGGCTGCGCCCGCCGGGCGAATATCCTCGAACCGTGGCGCAAGACCCAGAAGCGGCGCGACACGTTCTATCATTCGTCCCGCCGCCGGAGCCGCATTGTAGGCCGCCGTGGCGCCAGCCCCTGATCCGGCCTTCGGATCATCGAGGGTCACGATCAGGGCATATTGGGGGCGATCATAGGGAAAGACAGCCGCAAAGCTCGTGACATTGTGGTCATCATCGTAGCCGCCAAGGATCGGCTTCTCCGCCGTGCCGGTTTTTCCCGCAACGCGATACCCGGCAACTTCGGCATTCTTGCCGGTGCCGGTGACGACCGCTTCGCGCATCATGACGTTCACCATTTCAGCCGTCAGAGCAGACATCACTCTCACAGGCGCGGGGCGATCCCGATTGTTCATGATCAGGGTCGGCTGAACCCGCTCACCCCCATTCGCAAAGGTCGAAAAGGCAGCCAGGAAAGACATGGGCGATACAGCAATGCCGTGCCCATAGGACACGGTTGCAGAATAGAGATCGTCAAACCGCTCGGGCAGGATTGGCGCTGAGCTGCCCGCCAGTTCGATCTTCACCCGCTCCATCAGACCGGCGCGGATCAGGAAGTCCTGCTGGCGCCGCGGCCCCAGTTTCTCATTGATCCGGACCGTGCCGATATTGGAGCTCTGGGAGATGATGTGCGTGATGTCGGCATCACCATGGAATGGGTGATCATCTTCAATCCGGAAACCGCGAATTTCCAGCGGGCGGCGCACATCAAACAATTCGGTCGGATGCACCACGCCGGCTTCGAGCGCAGCGGCGACCGTGAAGGGCTTGAAGATGGATCCGAGTTCGTAGACCGCCCCGGTCGCACGATTGAGGCGGGACGGATCCGACATCGGAATATCAACTGACCGGTTCGGGTCAAATGGTGGCCAGCTGGCCATGGCGCGCACTTCGCCGGTTTGCGCATCCAGCAGGATCGCGGCGCCGCCTTCAGCTTCATGCTCGGCAGCGGCGATTGACAGCTCAGCCTCGACCGCTGCCTGCACGCCATTATCGATAGTCAGGCGGACCGGCTCTCCACCGGCGGCCAGACGTTCATTCTGGCTATACTCAATGCCGCCTGCGCCGAGGCCGTCCACATTCGTGTAGCCCAGCAAATGTCCGGCCAAGGTACCGCGTGGATAGGCCCGGCGGCTCTCTTCCTCGAAACGTAACCCTTCAAGGCCCAGGTCAAACACGGCTTTGCGCTGGCGTGGGGTCAGGCCGCGCTCTACCCAGACAAACTCACGGGTCTGATCTGACAGGCGCCGGGTCATCTCCGCCACGTCGAGATCCGGCAGGACCGTCGCGAGCGCTTCGGACACTTCGCCGCCATCCCAGATCAGTTTCGGATTGGCGACAAGCGAGTAGGCGGAGACGGATGTGGCGAGCAGTTCGCCATTGCGATCAACAATATCGGCCCGCACGATACGCTCGGCCTTCTGACCTGCCGCATGCGCAGGTGCCGTCCCGCCCGCAAGGGACAGGTAGCCGGCCTTGCCAGCCAGAACGACAAACAGCGCACTGACCGCGAGGCCAGCGAGCCGTGTCCGGTTCCGGGAGGCTTCGCTCACTCGGGCGCCTCCCCGTTCTCGGTGGATACGGGCGCGTTGACGCTCAGGCTGTTGGGCTTGCCAACCAGTGCATCCAGATCCCCCTCGGAGGCCATCTGCTCTGGCTTGGGCGGCGCCATGCCCAATTCGGTGCGGGCATATTCCTCAATCCATTCGCGGCGGCTCATATGCGACAGCTCGGTTTCCAGCAGCGCCTTTTCCTGGCGCGCCTCCTCGATCTGCGCCTCAACCGCCATCAGCTCAGCCGCGGTGTCCTTGGCGCCATATTTGGCACGATAGAGGCTGACAATCAGCAGGCCGACAACGACCAATCCAAACAGAAATGCGCGGCGGCTCATAGGGCATCCTCCAGGTCTGACAGGGGCGGCAGATTCATGCCGTCGCTGGCCTCTTCCTCAATGGCAGGCGCACTGGTCCGGATCGCGGCCCGCAACTTGGCGGAGCGTGCGCGCGGATTGCCTTCAACTTCGTTATCAGACGGCAGAACCGCCTTGGAAACAGCCAGCTCGAACGTGGAGTCGGGGCCTTTTTGCGCAACCGGCAAATGACGCGACCCGCCGCCCATCTTGCCGGCACGGTTCTTCAACCACTGTTTCACCATACGGTCTTCCAGCGAGTGGAAGGCCACGATCACGAGACGGCCGCCCGGACGCAGCAGGCGTTCGGCAGCGTGCAGCGCACGGGCCAACTCTCCCAGCTCATCATTCACATACATGCGGATAGCCTGAAACGTCAGCGTCGCCGGGTGAATACGCGCGCCCTTGCGCCCGCCCACGGCCTTTTCAACCGCATCGGCCAGTTCGGTGGTTGTCTCGAACGGCGTGTCATCACGGTGCAGCACAATCGCCCGGGCAATCCGGCGTGCCTGGCGCTCTTCGCCAAGACGGAAGATGATGTTCGCGAGGTCGCGCTCACTCATCATATTGACCACATCCGCCGCCGTTGGGCCTGTATCGCCCATGCGCATGTCCAGTGGACCATGCTTCATGAAGGAAAAGCCGCGCTCGGCCTGGTCAATCTGGAAACTGGAAACACCGATGTCGAGCACAACGCCGTCAACATGTTCATATCCCGCCGCGCGGACGATGTCGTCCATTTCGCCGAAGCGACCGAGCAAGGGTACGAGGCGTTCCGTCTTTTCCGCCATCTTCCGGGCGCGCTCAATGGCATCCACATCGCGATCAATGCCAATCAGGGTGCATTTGGAAGACCCAAGTATGGCGCGGCTATAACCGCCGCCGCCAAATGTGCCATCCACAATGACCTCGCCATGCTTGGGCGCCAGCCATTCGAGTACTTCATCCAGCATGACCGGCTTGTGGCCAGGGTCGGGAGCGAGGGGCGCGTCCTGTGTCATCAGCTGTCGCCCCCATCCACGAGCTTCAGGGCGGCATTCCCCGAGGCCTGCTGGTGCAGCACTTCGGAATAGGCATGCCCGAGCGCTTCCAGCGTGTCTTCTTTCGCGGCCTCGGTCGCCATGGCGTCGAAATGCTCGGCATGGCGATCCGGGTTCCATATCTGGAAACTGTCCATATTGCCCGCGAATTTGACGCGATCGGTCAGGTTTGCCGCCTTCATCAACTCGTCAGACAGTTTGATGCGGCCGGTATCGTCCATCTTCAGGTCGGCAGAGCCTGCGATGATGCGTGTGACCAGGGCCTTGCGGGCGGGGGAGTGCGGGGCGAGCCGGGTCAGCGTCGCCCGATACATTGCCATCAGGGCCTCACCGCCGCCTTCCAGACAACCGGATCCGTCGAGCGCCGACCAGAGGAAAATCCGGTTTCCACCGCCCAGCGCAGCGCGAAAGGAAGCGGGTATGGAAACCCGACCTTTTGCATCAATAGCGCTTTCATAGGTGGAAACGAACACCCGCCAACCCTGACTTTGTCTGCCTAAACCCCGCATGGGTAAACCATGTCTTAACGTGGAGTATCATGGGACAGTATGGGCCTCAATGGGCGCTGTGGATGAATCGAAATATCCACATCCGTAAACCACCGGAACAAAGATAAAATATTACGGGAACATACTGGAACAGCGGAATGGGCCGAAATGGGCGGCCGGTAATTTTCCTTTCTGAATCAGGCCGCTGCCCTCCCCTGCTGTGACGTGAAAGGCACGGGGGACGGAACATGTCTTTTTCTGCTGATTTCCACAGCTCGTTTCGGCGGTGCCCAGTATCTGTTCGTTTCGCCTCCGGATCACTTCGTGAATGCTTCGAGTCGCAAAAAAAGCCCCAAAGCAATGCTTCGGGGCCTTTCCATGGGTCTTGGAACATTGACTGCGGAATTAGTCGGCCGTGACCGCCTCAGCAGCCAGGACGCGGGCGACAGCATTCACCACAGCGCCAATGCGGATGCCCGCCTGGATCTGCTCGGTCGACAAGCCGTGCTTGCGCAGTTCGGCCTCATGCGCGTCGAGGCACATGCCGCAGCCATTCACGGCAGACACACCAAGGGAATAAAGCTCGAAATCGGCTTTCTCGATCCCCGGCGCACCGATCACGTTCATGCGCAGCTTGGCTGGCAAAGTCTGGTATGTCGAATTGCTGATCAGGTGGATCGACCGGTAATAGACATTGTTCATGCCCATGATCGCGCTGGCAGCTTTCGCGGCCTTGATCGCTTCGGGGCTCAGCTTTCCGTCTGCTTCCGCTTCCAGCGCCTTCAGCGTCTGGGGTTCACCCACAGCATGGGCACAGGCAAGGAAACAGCCATATTTCTGTTGGTCGCTCAACAGGGTCTCGTTCATCAGCGAACCGAGATTGAGCTTCAGATCCTTCGCATAGTCAGGCAGCGAAGATTTCAGGGACTCGATAGACATGAATCCTCATCCTTCCGGAATTCGTTATTTTGATGGGGCTGGGGAGCGAATGGGTCCGACAAGCCTTGCAGGCTAGAGGGGTGGGAGTGCCAACGTCCGGAACTGGGTGGACGGAAGGCCTGCCGGACCTTTCGCGACGCTGAAGGGAAGATGCCTCATGGGTGGGGGAGGGAGTGAGACATCTTCCCGGAAGTTTCAGCGTTGCGCTCTATCTATGCGCAACCTAGGCAGCTGGTTCCAAAATATCTCCGCCAACCGGGCGATTACATGGGCACAGCTCATCGGTCTGCAGGGCGTCCAGCACGCGGAGCGTGTCTGCTGGGCTGCGGCCGACGTTCAGATTGGTCACATAAACGTGCTGAATCACGTTGTGTGGATCGACAACATATGTCGCGCGATAGGCAACGCCTTCAGACGGCTCACGCACGCCAAGACCATCAACCAGCTCGCCGCGGGTGTCAGCAAACTGCCAGATCGGCAGCTCTGCGAGGTCTGCATGGTCACGGCGCCATGCCAGTTTCACGAACTCGTTGTCGGTGGACCCGCCGAGCACAACCGCGTCGCGGTCTTCGAAGTCGCCGGACAGGCGGGCGAATTCAGCGATTTCGGTTGGGCAAACGAAGGTGAAGTCTTTCGGGTAGAAGAAGATGACTTTCCATTTACCCTCGAAGGAATCCTGCGTGATGGGCTCGAATGCGCTTTCGCCATTCTGCTCATGCTGCATGAATTTCGGCTTTACGCCCGTGACTGTGAACTCGGGAAGCTTTTCGCCAATGCCAAGCATATTGGATCTCCTGGGATAAGATGTTGAGGCTGCCGGAACGGTGGGCCCGGTGGCTGTGCTTTCTCGCAGTTGCGGCAAAAAGGAAAATTGATAATTCCCATTCCCGGTATAGATTGTCTCTATGATTATACCGACCCTTCGCCAACTGCAGTATCTGGTGGCTCTTGGAGAGACCGGCTCGTTCTCTCGGGCCGCCGAGGCGTGCTATGTGACGCAGCCCACCTTGTCAGCCGGGATCAAGGAATTGGAGGATTTGCTGGGCGTCAAACTGGCCGAGCGCGAACCGCGCGGCGCCAAGCTGACTCATGCCGGAGAGCTGGCGGTGTCGCGCGCCAATGCGCTGATCAATGATGCCCATTCCCTGGTCCAGTCGGTTCAGAGCGCCGGCGCTCTGCTCACTGGCCCCTTTCATCTCGGCGCGATCCCGACCATCGCCCCCTTCGTCCTGCCAGCGGCAGTCCGTGCCCTCAGCGAGCAATATCCCCAGCTCAAACTCTACCTGCACGAAGAGAAGACACCGCGCCTGATCGACCAGTTGCGCACGCGCACTCTGGACGCCGCCCTGATTGCCCTGCCCTGGGACGTTCCGGGCATCGAGATGCTGCCGCTATTCGATGATGAATTCCTGTTTGCCGCGCCCGCTTCACACCCGCTGGCCAAGAAGAACGGCCTCTCGCCAGAAGACCTGGCGGGCGAGAACCTCCTCCTGCTCGAAGACGGGCACTGCTTGCGCGATCATGCACTCTCCATCTGTCGCATGAAGACCGGCAACGGCACCGACCAGGTGGCCGCCACTTCACTCGGAACACTGGTCAACATGATCGCCGGGGGCCTCGGCGTCTCGCTACTGCCCAAACTCGCCACAGATAACGGCCTGAACATCGGACCGGACGTCGCCGTACGCGAATTCGTCAGTCCCGTGGTCGGCCGCCAGATCGGGATTGCCTGGCGCACCGGCAGCCCACGCGAGGCCGATGCCCGCAAGATCGGTGAAATCGTCAAGGCCGCCACCCGGCACTAGACCGCTTCCCCTCTGATAATCGGGATTTCATCTTGACGGTTCCCGTGGCCAAGCCTAATCATATAACGCGTTATATAACTGATTATGGAATCCCATGATGAGCCAAGATATTCTCGCACAAGTTGGCTATCTGGGCCTGGCCAGTCGGCTGAAGCGTCTTGCCGACCGGCTGCAGGCAGAAGCTGTCAGCGTGTTCGACAATCGCGCCTATCCGATCCAGACCACGCACTTTCCCCTGATCGCCGCGCTTGAGACCAACGGTCCGCTCAGTGTAAGCGCCGCCGTCGAGGCGACTGGCGTCAGTCAGCCCGCCATCACGCGCATCCATAATGCGCTGCAGAAGATGGGCCTGACCGACACGCGCTCGATCGAAGGCGACAATCGCCAGAAGGAAATCTTCCTCACGCCAGCCGGGGAAGCGCTGGTGTCCGAAATGCGCGCCAGCTTCTGGCCCGCCGTTCAGGAGGCCGCCGAGCAACTCTGTCTCTACCCAGACCATGACTTGCTGGTGGAAATCAGCCTCGTGGAATCGCGTCTCGCCGAGCAGCCCCTGTCGGCGCGGATCGAGACCCTGGCCAATCCTGCGGGCCTGAAGATCGTGGAGTTCTCAGACGAACTCGCCCCGCATTTCGACCACATCTCCCGCGAATGGGTCGAGGAAATGTTCCGCCTTGAGCCGGAAGACATCGCCATGATCGAAAACCCACGTGCCAAGGTGATCGACAAGGGCGGCACCATCTTGTTCGTCGAAGATCCGGAACTCGGCATCATTGGCACCTGCGCGCTGTTGCCGATGGCGGATGGCGGCGTGGAACTGACCAAGATGGGCGTTCTGGCCTCCGCGCGCGGCCGCAGGGCCGGAGACTTCCTGATGCGGCAGATTCTGAAGCGCGCCCGCCAGATGGAAATCCAGGATCTCTTCCTGCTGACCAATTCAAAATGCGCGTCGGCCATCCTGCTCTACGAAAAATACGGCTTCCGGCATGATGACGACATCATGCGCCGCTATGGCCACCGCTATGAGCGGTGTAACGTCACCATGTCCTACGCGATGCCAACCTGCGCATAGCAAAAGCCCCGCCGACATGGCGGGGCCTTATCGCCGATCTGTGCCGGCATCTCCCTTTGGCCTTGGCCTAGCTCGCTTCACGCTCCTGGCGCACATCGAGATCGTATTCGCGGACCTTGCGATAGAGCGTCGAGCGGCCAATGCCGAGACGGCGGGACACTTCGCTCATATGGCCTTCATAGAAGTCGATGGCATACTGAAGGATATCGCGCTCGATATCGCTCAGTGTGCGCAGCTCGCCTGCCTCGTCCTGAATGGCTACCGGGCCGTTCTCGCCGGACTGAACGGGCTCGGCGATATCGGGGGCCTTGTTGAAGGGCGATGAAGGCAGGTTGCTCACATCCGGCATCTGTCCGGAAATCTGAGGGAAATCCTGCGGGCGCAACTGATCGCCATCACACAGAACCACAGCGCGGAAGACAGCATTCTCCAGCTGGCGGACATTGCCCGGCCAGTCAAAGGCGTACAGCATCTTCATCGTCTCGTCGGCCACACCGGTCACTTTCGCGCCTTCGCTGGCATTGAAGCGATTCACGAAATGGTCGACCAGCGCCGGAATGTCATCACGGCGTTCGCGCAGCGACGGCATGTCAACCGGATAAACATTGAGGCGATAGAACAGGTCTTCGCGGAATGTGCCTTCGGAAACCTGTTGCGACAGATCGCGGTTGGTTGCGGAAATGATCCGCACATCCACCTTGGTCGGGCGGCGCGAGCCAACGGCATCCACCTCCCCTTCCTGCAGGGCACGGAGCAGCTTCACTTGTGCATCCAGCGGCAACTCACCCACCTCATCGAGGAAAAGCGTGCCGCCATCGGCCTCGACAAACTTGCCGAGCGCTTTTGAGACGGCACCGGTAAAGGCGCCTTTCTCATGACCGAACAGGATCGACTCGACCAGATTTTCCGGGATCGCACCACAGTTTACGGTAACGAATGGTTTCCCGGCACGGTCAGATGCGCCCTGAATGCAGCGGGCAACAACTTCCTTACCCACACCACTTTCGCCCAGGATCAGGACGGGAATATCAGAACTCGCGGCGCGTTCGGCCAGACGCACGACCTGGCGCATCGGCGGCGCGGTCGCGATCATGTCGTCAAAGCTCATGCCGCCTTCGGATTTGCGCGAGAGGCGCTTCACTTCCCCTGACAGGGATTGCAATTTCAGGGCGTTGCGGATCGAAACGACGACGCGCTCCGGATTGGCGGGCTTCACGATGAAGTCCACCGCGCCGCGCCGCATGGCCTGAACGATCGTGTCAATTCCGCTGGTTGCGGTCAGCATGATGACCGGCAGGTCAGCGCGCTTGGCCGACAGGCGTTCCAGCGTATCCATGCCCGACAGGCCCGGCATGGTCAGGTCCAGCAGGACCACATCAATGCCATCCTTCGGGTCAGAGGCCAGCGCAAGTCCCGCCTCGCCATCCGGCGCCGTGCGACAGGCAAATCCAGCCTTCTCGACCGCAGCCTGAAGCAGGCGGCGCTGGGTCGGATCGTCATCAATTACAAGCACCGTCTTGGCCATTGCGATTACTACCTTCTCTACAAGGAACCGACGGATCGCCCGTTCCCGAAACCAGATGTTTGATACAAAGCGAAACACGTCCGTCCCGTATCGTTACGCCCCGTTCTGACACAGCGAGGTGGAAGTCTGGTTGAATCGAAAGGTGAAATTTGACGCAAATCTGATGTGTGCGTTGCGCGCGCAGGCTCTTGCAGGGGAGATTTCACCATCAAGCCCCGGCAGTGCCCCCATAAGGCGAGAGACATTCGCGAAAATCCCGCCTGTCCTCCACACGGTTTATTTCAGATTGTTACAAGGCTGGCGCCGGATAATTTGGATCAAACCCGGCAATTTTTCCGCGTCGGCTACATTCGTCGCCCCGCGCCATAGTCTTGCTTCTGTAGCGGGCACAACACGATGCGGAAGGCACGCCAGCCATGCTCGGATGCGTCCCACACGCCCTGCGCCCCTGTCATGCATGTCAATATTCGCAAGCGCGACGGATCAGCGAATCGGAAAATCGGAGCCCGCCCAGATATGAGCGATTCCGGCCTCGATCCGGCCATCGACAAGGGGGGGAAAACTTCCTAGAGACCGTGCCTTGTTCGAGCCTGCGAGCTCGAACCGGATTATTGTAGCTGCGCGGGTTTGGGGACGCAGATATGCAGGAAAAGAGACAGTCTATTTCTAGTGCACAACACACGGATGAGGACACAAACGCAGATCCATTGCGCGACGCACTCAGGAAATCCTTTGAGGAGAGTCTGAAAGCGCCGCCCTCTGCGAGACTTGAAGACCTGATGGCACAGCTGCGCTCAAAGGAACGCAGCCAGGATTCAGACACCAAAGATTAGGCGCGGACACCGCGTTCAGTGACGGAACGCAGGCTGGCGGATCAGTTCGGCCAGAATATAACCGGCCATCGCGCGATCAAACTCGACCCCGACCGCCGGGCCGGCGCGCCAGCGCACCGTGCAATCGACCTGGAAATGCGGCTCGGACGGGCTTCGGCGCAGCAGTAAGTGGAAGCGGTTTGGCAGATCGGCCCAATCGCCGACTTTCAGACAGGCCCCATCAACCGATAGATCCTCCACGAGAATGCTGCGCGCCTCGCTGTAATCCATCAGGACAATTCGCCCGGACGTTTGCAGGCGAACGCGCGTGCTGCGCCGCAATTCAGTGGGGGCGGAATCTGTCTGGGTCGGAACGGAAACGAGCTGGGTCATGCACCTACTATGCCCCAGCCCCCATTTGGTTCCATTTGTTTCCTACCCTGAATAGAGTCCAGCTGTCGCCCGCCTCGGCCGGCGCGCTCAGACAAGGTCCAGCGCGCGCAGCACGGCGCCCTGATCATAATAGGGGCGTTCGCAGATAATCCGGTCACTGCCCGGCGCGAACTCAAACGTTGCCGCCATGCGCACCTTGAAACGGCGCCCGGTGGGCTCAATCGTGGTCTTGCCGACCTGTAGCGGGCCGGTATGCGTGCCCGTCAGCCAGAACTCGACCAGAAGTTTGTCGGTTGCCTCATCAACGGCAATCGAGATGATTTCATTGTCCTGATCCGGAAAGGGCGTGCGCGACAGTTCGAAATAGCGCCGCACCGCGGCCTCCCCGTCGAACACCTGCCCGCCGCCATGCATCTCATACCGGGGATGCGCGAACGTCGCCATCACCGCATCCCAATCATGCGTCACCTCCAACGCCATATGGTTACGGACATTCGCGATACGGGCTTCGGTGAGTGCGGTCATTGTCAGCTTCTTTTTCTCAATAGCTACTTAAACGGAAGCCACTCTACGACCAATTTCCAACATGGTGAGCTCGTTCTCACTCACTGGTCTTAGTTTACGCGCTCTCATTTGCGCTGCGACAGTATTTCGAACGACCTTGGCGCGATCGTAATGGAAGGCGTGAGAAAGCGGCCTCAAGTTCTGTGGATTTGCTTGAGCATTTCTCGCTAGAGACTGCACCACGAGGACGCGAATATTCGCGAGGCTATCAGCGTCCTTTCCAACCAACACTTCAGCAAGCTCTCTCTCCCGCTGAGGACTGACGTCAACTTTTGAAACGATCATCTGGACTAATCTTTTTCTCTCAGCCTCCACACCGCTTTTCCAATTCAGTTGGCGTCGTGCGATGGCGAGGTAGTCTAGATCGTACTGTCTCAACTCATCTATTTCATCCAAAACCGCACGAACTTCAGCTGGGTCGATCCTTTTCGACGCGGTTACTTGGGGCAGCAACTCGGCAGGCGGAGTTATGTCGAGCCCTGAACGTCTTATAATTTCAGCAACGGCGACTTGAAGTCGGGACCCTTTTTTCGCTTTTACCTTAAGGCGAATAAGGCGACTAGGACTGTAGTGAGTGTACTGCTGTATTTCTTCTCTAAAACGCCATTCACCATTTTTCCTAAAAGACAGCCGAGCGAGTTCACGAGCCTCTATCCTTGGGTCGAGTGCATCCACACCTGCCCGCCTTTCCAAGAAATCGCGGCGATTCTTGGAAAGCGAAACAGAGATTGCCAACGCCTGCAGGATCGCACCAATGAACACAAGATCAATAATTGCCCGCGCCACCAGCAACACGTGCATTGATAGTGGGGCGCTCGTGTGGATTCTTGTTTCCGCCTCTGCGCTATAAATGTCGGCCCAATCAAGAAACGGTAGCGCTTTAAGCAACTCGACTCCAAAAAATCCTACCCAAGCATCCAGTCTGTCTATAGCTCCCGTCTCGACTTGAAAAACCGGATACCCAAAATCAAAAAGTTGGAACTGGCGCATTGCTATAGGAAGTATCAGCACCAACAAAAGTAGTCCCGAAACAGCCTCATCGCGGAGGTCATCATGAAGTCCAATACGAAGCAAATTGGTCTTCATATCGGGATCTTGAATCAGGCGGTTCCTGTCCGTTTCAATCCAAGACCAGCGGCGGGCTACGGATATTACCGCAATGAAAGCCCACATTGCCCCGATCAAACCCAGTGGAGCGGTCGCATGCCAAGCAAAAATACAGCCAACTACAATATGCGTAAAAAACACTGTGTACCGTACAATATCTCCTCTCAACGTCGCCCCAACTGCAGGCGCCACAACGAAAACTAACCAGCTATCGATTGCGCTAAAAAAATAGCCGAAGGGCACAAGAGGCGCAGCAGCCCGCTCCATCAGTCTGCGTACGCCGCGGACACCGCCCAGCTCTAGTACTCGAGAAAACAAAAACACCCACGCAAACACAGTCGCGAATGCAACAACAACAGCAATTCCCATCCACTCTGGAATCACAATCGCCCCATTCAGCTTTTGCCCTGCATAGGCTGAAACGAAGACAAAGCCTGCCAACAAGAATATAACCGCAGCACCCACTCCGCCCACATGGTTATGAGGCAACCGTTCGTTGCTCTTGGATGGCATTCGGGCGTTTCGAATGGCAGATGATCGATAGCAAGCAAAACAAGCAATCAGACAAGGAACCGCAACAGCAAGTGCCAATACAATCGCAAATCGCCGAGCGCCTGGATCGGTGATTGCCGACTGCAGGAACAGGACTACTCCTAAAGTACCAACTATTCCCAATAAACAAACAACAGAGCGTTCTAAATCCCTGTTGCCGAATTCCAGATGCATTCCCTGATCGGTTAGTTGCTCAACAACCACTCCATTTTCCGAGAATGTGTAATTCATCGCCTCATCTCCCCCCAGTATGAGATGCTAACCATTAGTTAACTTTGAAGGCAACCTAGATTCCCAACCTTCGGTGGATAGGAGTGTTTGGCGATTTATGGAGTGGCCTGCCACCACACCGAACACAACAAGAACACCCTAGACACCTCCCTGCCCGCGCCCCATATCGGGGGCATGGCTCCTCCTCCTCCTTCCAAGGGCGTTTCCGAAGCGCCCAGCGTGTTCTCGCTTGATGGCTTCGCGCGCGATGCCGCCGGCGCCCTGCCGTCCGACAACTGGACGCCCCACCGGCCTGACCGCGACTGGGTCAAGCTGGAGGGCGGCAAGCGGTTCAAGGTCCATTCCGAATATGAGCCTGCGGGCGACCAGCGCACCGCGATCCCCGAACTCGTCGAAGGCATCGGCGCGGGCGAGCGCGACCAGGTCCTGCTCGGCGCGACCGGCACCGGCAAGACCTTCACCATGGCCAAGATCATCGAGGCGACCCAGCGCCCGGCCCTGATCCTCGCCCCCAACAAGACGCTCGCCGCACAACTCTATGGCGAGTTCAAATCCTTCTTCCCCGAGAATTCGGTGGAGTATTTCGTGTCCTATTACGATTACTACCAGCCCGAAGCCTATGTGCCGCGCGCCGATCTCTATATCGAGAAGGAATCCTCCATCAATGAGGCCATTGACCGGATGCGCCACTCGGCCACCCGCGCCATCCTCGAGCGCGATGACGTGATCATCGTGGCGTCAGTCTCGTGCATCTACGGCATCGGCTCGGTCGAGACCTACACGTCGATGACGTTCAAGCTCGAAGAGGGCCAGCGCATCGACCCGCGCCGCGTCGCCGAACAGCTCGTCGCCAACCAGTATACCCGCAATGACATGGCCTTCACCCGCGGCACGTTCCGTGTGAAGGGCGACGTGGTCGACATCTTCCCGGCCCACTTCGAAGACCGCGCCTGGAAGCTCTCCTTCTTCGGCGACGAGTTGGAGAGCATCACCGAGTTCGACCCGCTCACCGGCCGCACCATGCAGAAGCTGCCCGCGATCAAGATCTATGCGAACAGCCACTATGTGACGCCCCGCCCGACGCTCAACCAGGCCATCGGCAAGATCAAGGCGGAGCTGAAGACCACGATTGCCCATTTCGAGGCCAATGGGAAACTGCTCGAGGCCCAGCGCATCCAGCAGCGCACCCAGTACGATCTCGAAATGCTCGCCGCCACCGGCTCCTGCAACGGCATCGAGAATTATTCCCGCTACCTCACCGGCCGCAAGCCCGGCGACCCGCCGCCGACCATGTTTGAATACCTGCCCGACAATGCCCTCGTCTTCACCGATGAAAGCCACCAGACCGTGCCCCAGATCGGCGCCATGTACAAAGGCGACTTCAGCCGCAAGACCACGCTGGCCGAATACGGCTTCCGCCTCCCCTCCTGCATGGACAACCGCCCCCTCAAATTCGAGGAATGGGACGCCATGCGCCCGCAAACCGTCCACGTCTCGGCCACGCCCGGCAAGTGGGAACTGGACCGCACCGGCGGTGTGTTCACCGAACAGGTCATCCGCCCCACCGGCCTGATCGACCCGCCGGTCGAGGTCCGCCCCGTCTCGAAAGATGGCGCCAACCAGGTTGATGATGTCATGGCCGAGGTCAAGGACGTCGCCGCCAAGGGCTATCGCAGCCTGATCACCACCCTGACCAAGAAGATGGCGGAAGACCTGACCGACTTCCTCAACGAAAACGGCGTGCGCGTGCGCTACATGCATTCCGACATCGACACGATCGAGCGGATCGAGATCATCCGTGACCTGCGCCTCGGCGTGTTCGACGTGCTGGTCGGCATCAACCTGCTCCGCGAGGGGCTCGACATTCCCGAATGCGGTTTTGTTGGCATCCTTGATGCGGACAAGGAGGGCTTCCTCCGTTCAGAGACGAGTCTGGTCCAGACCATCGGCCGCGCCGCGCGCAACGCCGACGCCCGCGTCGTGCTCTATGCCGACCGGATCACCGGCTCGATGGAACGCGCCATGGAAGAGACCAGCCGCCGCCGCGAGAAACAGGTCGCCTATAATACCGAACACGGCATCACGCCGACCACGATCAAGCGCGCCGTGGCCGACATTCTCGGCGAACTCGGCGAAAAGCCCGGCAGCGCCCCGAAAGCCCGCGGCCGCGGCAAGGACAAGGGCAAGACCCGCGGCGTCACCGAAACAAAAGCCTTGCCACTTGCCGGCGAAACCGGGCACAATTTCAAAGCCGTCCTCGCGGACCTGGAAAAACAAATGCGCGAAGCCGCCGCGAACCTGGAGTTCGAAGAAGCTGCGCGGTTGCGGGACGAGGTTAAGCGGCTGAGGGAAGAGGAATTGGGGCTTTGATTTTAATAGTACGGGCTTCGAAACAAACCGTATTTCTCTTAGTTGTCCGGGTTCACCAATCCAATTTTTATAAGATTCACGAATCCTAATGATCGGCGGTACAACTCATATACTTCATCCAGTGTATAGTGGAGAGAGTATTCAGCTAGCCCCTGATGAACCATTGTGTTTCGCTCAGCGACGATACTCAGAAACGCGGAGAGGTCCTCTTTATGGGGATCTTCTTTGCAGAATGCGGCCATTTTAGTTTTCACCGCTGGCCCAAAGAGGCTAAAAAACGATGTCGCTGATTTAGATTTCCAATCGAACATAGTATGGAACTGTCGTTCGAGAGCCTTTTTTTTTACAAAATTTCTCAAGTGTTCCGGTGTTTGCTGCTGCTCGAACAAATGTTCAATCGCTCCTATGGTTCGCTGCTCTAGATCGCCTGCCGCAGCCACGAGGAGATACTTCGCGCCTACCTCGTTGATCATGCTCAAAGCGGACATATCTGTACCACCAAGTGTGCTCACAATCAGAGATAGGTTGTATCTCGCGTTATCGACAAAGGTCACTTGATAATCTCTTTGGCCGAATCCAACCGCTGTTGAACATTCTCAGACTTCGAACTCCCCACTCTCAACCAATCTCTAATCTTCTCAGCAATCTCGCGTACTTCTGCCGGAGAAAAATTCTTTACCAGCGACGGATTCTTCACGGCCCATGCTTCTCGCGCAGCGGCACGAAATACTGATTCAGTTGTGCCTATCGAGAATCTTCCACCCGGAGAAAAGGCAGAAAAGTCCTTTGAGCAATACTCAAGAAACTTTTCAAAGATGCCTTCACACAACTCAATTTCGACTTGAGTGAATTGTTTTTTCGCTACGGCCGAAAAACGATTTAAAAATCTTGTCATAGATGGACTATACTTGTCCGAAAATGTAAGCATCGCAAATAGACGCAACAGGAGCTCAACGTCGCGCAGATTGGTGTCTATGTTTGGTCGTCCTATTAGTTTTCGCCACTCTGCATTCTTATTCAGCTTATTTATTGAGTTGTAGAAATCAGAAAAATATATGTTCGATCTTATTTCTTGCGGTTTGAGGTTCATGCCTCCCGTATTCAATCGATCAAAAATTTCATAGACAGCGGACTGCCCATCTTCCTCTGGGTTTGGATCATTCTGCTTGATGATTACTGACCGAATTGTTCGAAGCTCTAAAGTAGACTTGTGCTCATCAAGCGTTTCGTACTTTAACTGATGAAAAGGGCTCTGCCTCTCTTCAGTAGAGGCAGGAAGGTACAAAGAAAATTCGCTAAAATATTGATTGTCTGCCAACACTTCGGGCGGAAAAAAATTGTTGTCGGAGAATATTTCCCTGAGTTCACCTCGCTTGTCAGTTTTCGGAAATCTGCCTTTCCAAAAAAAGTAGATCGACATCAGGCGCTGTTGGCCATCTAATACGGCAAATTTGTTTCTAGATTCCTCGTAGAAAAAGAGTTGAGGGACCGGCAGACCGATAATCAAAGATTCGACCAGTTTTGACGCTCTTTTTTTATCCCAAGTATAATTTCGCTGATAGTGAGGAATCACTATGGCTCCAGTGTCCATAAAACTCATTAGAGTCATCAGATTGAAGTCATTGGGCGATGATGTAATGTCGAATTGTGTAACGGAGAGAGCCTCGTCATCCTCGCCTTGCTCCATCCAATCAATCGGACCGTCTAATCTATTCTCTGTCATAATATCCACCGAATCCATTCAACCAATAAGAGCACTTGCCTCTTTCTTTTTCTAGAGGTTGTCAGAACATATTCCTTCACTAGGGGTAAAGACGCTCGCAATTTTTACTTGCCGCTTGGCGGGTCATGACGCGCCCTACCTTCTCTTCTTGTCATCCCGGAAAGCGCGCCGCGCTTATCCGGGACCCAGCCGGGCCGCCCGCCTGCCACTCATTCATCCTTCGACCCCGGCTTTCATCGGGGCAGCCCCGCTCTGGATGAGTCCGCCTCTTGCGGCCCCTGCGACGCGCTCATGCTGAGCGAAGTCGAAGCACGGGCGCAGGCTCCACGTGGTTCCCGCGGAGGCCACGACGTCCGCCGGGGGTACGGTGTGTGGGGACAGAGGTGCGTGCTTCCCTCCTGGCGTCATCCCCGACGCGAAGCGTCTGGGGACCCATCTCTGAACGGGGTGGCGGGAGCATCATGGAAAGATATACGCATGAGGCGCCTGCGGGAGATGGGCCCCCAGATGGCTTTGCCATCGGGGGTGACGACGTAATCGCGTGCGGGAAGCAGAAGCCCGGCGCTTGCGCTTGGGCAGCCTACGCGGAAATCGCGGTGCGATTTCTGATCGCTACACCTCCCCGTGATACCCATACCCGTTCGCGTGGCACCACTGGATGAGGGTCGGGAGGGCGGCTTGTTCTGCCTTGAGGAAGCCGCCGACCTTTTCGGCGAGGGCGTGATGGCCCTGCAGGGTCAGCGTGGTGATTGCCTGGCGCAGCAGCGGGTGGAAATTGCGGAACCAGCCCATTGCCGCGAGCTGGAGGAGGAGTTCCGTCAGCTCCTGATCACTGCCCTCATCGTCCGGATCCACCGCCAGGACCACTTCGCGCGCCATGGCCAGCCGTTTCTGGAATGTGGCCGAGACGACCCAGGGCAGATGGTCCGGCGGCATGTCTCCCTCCTCCCAACAGGCGCAGACCTGTAGCGCGGCGCGGTAGAGCGCGGCATTCATCTGCGCCTGCCGCATCTGCTGGGTCGCGGCCTCGGTCGCGGCGCGCACCGGGGCGGCAAAGCTCTGCAGGCTTGTCAGGCGGCGGGCCGCGCGCATGTCCTGCTCCGCCTCCGGAATATATCCGGCCTCCAGCAGCGCGCCGACGCGGGCGCGCGCCAGCGTGATTTCCTCATCGGTCTGGCTGCGCGGCGTGAACGGCTCATCAGCCTCTTCCTCGTCTTCCTCATCGCGCAAGATCGTGCGCCGCGCAGCCAGTTCCGCCTGCTGGCGAATATGGTCGGCCTCGTCCTGCGCCTTGGCGGCGGCGGCCTGACGGGCGGCAATGTCCTTGTGGCGAAAGCCATCTTCGCGCGCCCATTTGGTCAGCGTTGACCAGGGCAGGTCCAGCCGGCGGGCGATCTCCCGCATCGGCTCCCGCCTCGGCGGCCTCGCGGGCCAGATGGCGCAGGGCGGTCAGGCTCGCCGTGGTGCGGCGTTGGCGTTTGGCGGGGGTCGGCGGCGCATCACTCATGCCGGGCAGACTGCCACGGGCGCGCCCCCATCGGATTGCGCCGGGGGCAAGGCCCGGCGCGCCGGGCGATCTCGCCCCCAAAGGCAGGGGATAGCGGCGCGCCCCTCCCCCATTGCCCGGACATGGCCCAAAGTTCTGGACCGGTTCTGGGCCGGTTCGGTACCAGTTATGGACAGTTTATGGGCTCTTTATGGGCCAGATTCAGGGCCGAACGGCGCGCCTTATCCCCCGGTTACGGCGCCCGCTATCAGATAAAGGATTACCGCAATCCCGCCCGTCACCAGCGCATAGGGCATCTGGGTACGGACATGGTCAATATGGTCACAGCCCGCCGCCAAGGAGGCGATGATCGTCGTGTCGGAAATGGGTGAGCAATGGTCGCCAAACACGCCGCCGCCCAGCACCGCCGCCAGCACCAGCGAAGGCGGCAGGCCCAGCGCGGCGGCGAGCGGCATGGCGATGGGGATCATGATGCCATATGTGCCCCAGCTCGTGCCGGTCATGAAAGCGGTCACGCCCGCCACCACGAACAGCACCGCCGGCACGATGATGGGCGAGACAAACTGCGCCGCGACGCCTGACAGGAACGCGCCCGTGCCGAGCACGCGGAGGCTGTCGCCCAGCGCAATCGACAGGAACAGGATCGTCACCACGGGCACCATTTCGGCGATGCCGGCAAAGCCCCGTTCCTGTAGTCCACCCTTGGGAAACGCCTTGCCCATCGCCAGCAGCACGGCCGCGACCAGCATGGCCAGGCAGATCGCCCACAGGATCGACTGGCT
>NZ_AWFI01000017.1 GCF_000682775.1 Hyphomonas sp. L-53-1-40 | reverse complement strand
TCGAAATGCACCATGCGCGACATGTCGGAATCACTCATGGGGTGCGGATCGCTGGGATCCGGAATGGGATCTCTCATATATCACAGACCTTTCTTCTTTTGTGCATCACCGCTCTCTGCCTGCTTCAGAGAAACTTCTCCCTCGGCAACCTCTATGCAGTAATCATTCGTACTGCTGGAGGATGTGACCCTCAAGCCTGACAATTGCGCCTGAGCTGGCCAAGCAGGAGAGACACCCGAACTTAAATCCATATCCGTCTGATAGCCCCTTCCCCCATACTTCCCGCATGGATGCGCAGACCGACATTCTCAAACGCGGGCTGGAACACGCCGCCCTTGCCGTGATGGATGCGTCGGCGCTGGCGAACCTGCATCTGGGGCCGAAGCGGATCGGGCGCGGCCTGGCGCAGCGCGTTTCCGGCCGACTCCGCATTCTTGAGATAATCGTCCGTCGGCTGATCCTCCTGATGGCCCCGGCGCCGCCGCGCCCGGCCCCCGCCAATCCCGCGCCAGAGCCCGACCTGCCCGAAGGCGTCGAACTGGCCATCTTCCCGCGCCTCTCCCCCAGACGGCTGACACTGCTGCCCGCGCGCCAGGCCTTTGAAGGCCCCGGCGGCTTTCCGGACATGTCCGGTACCAGTTATGGACCCGTTTCCCCCCACAAGCTGATGGCCCGCATCGCTGCGCTCCGGCGCGTGATTGCCGCGCCCGAAGCCCACGCGACCCGCCTCGCCCGCACCCTCAAACGCCTGCAGAAAAGCGGTGAGCCCAGGCCAGTGGTCGGCGCAGCAACGCCCGCCTTTCGCCTCTCGCCAGAGCTTGGCGCCATGGCCGCCATGTTGCCCGCGCAGATCAGCGCTGGGCTGGAATCATGGGAAAGCTCAGGCTGAATCCTCCGAAAAACATGCCCTGCCTGCCCGTTTCCCTCGCGTGACGGTCCCTTGTCGTGCCTGTCATTCCAGCGAAGCGATGGTACACTCCCAACCGGGAGGATACGCGTATGCCACGACTGAAACAGGCGGGCCGCGAAGCCGGAAATCCGTTCGCGAACCAGATTTTCGATTTATTGTTTGAAGACCGGGACCCGATTGCCGAGCCCGGCACCGCAACCGGAACGCCCGGAAACTGGTGGACCGTTTTCAACATTGTGCCGGATGCCTTCAAGCACACGACCGAAGGCTTTCAGTTCTACCGTTCGAAGAACCGCAAGCTCGACCCGAAACTGCGCGAGCTTGGCCAGATCCGCGCCGGCTTTGCCGTCGGCTCACAATTTGTCTTCTCTCAGCATTGCAAGGCCAGCCGCGATGTCGGCCTGACCGAAGACCAGATCGCCGCCATTCCCCACTGGCAGGTCGCAGACTGTTTCAGCCCGCTGGAACGCGCCGTGCTCGCCTATACGGACGGCCTGGTCCTGCAACGCGGCCGCGTGCCCGATGGCGTGTTCGAGGCCCTGAAAGCGGAATTGTCAGACGAGGAAATCCTAGAATTCACCTACATCACCTGCACCTATATGATGCACGCCATCATGAGCCGTGCGCTGAAACTGGAATATGATGATGTGGAGGAACGCGTCGTCGAAATCGCCGCGCCGGATGGATCGGATACAGATGTCATGTCCATGGTCGACGAGGGAGGAAACTGAACATGGCCTATCATCATCTCGCGCTCGCCGCGAAAGACATGAAAGCCACGCATGCATTCTATGAAGGCATCATGGGCTTTGAACTGGTCAAGGTGGAAGTCGCCCCAATCATGGGCGGCGGCTGGGGCAAGCATTTCTTCTATCGCATGGATGGCGATGACAGCCGCTTCATCGCCTTCTGGGAATTGCACGAGACCGATGGTCGCGACGATTATGTCTACGACATCAACGCCGCCGCCAAACTCCCGCCGGGTACAAATCATTATTCCTTTTCGGTGGATACGAAGGAAGAACTGGAAAGCTGGAAACAGAAATGGCTCGCCGCTGGACTCGACGTGTTCGAGATCGACCATAATTGGTGTCACTCGATCTATACGAAGGACCCGAACGACAATGCAGTGGAATTCTGCCTGACCTCCGGCACCTTCACCGAGGCCGACCGTCAACGTGCGCTGGACGCCTTATCGGAAACCGAGTTCAAGCCCTCTCCGCCGCCGGCCTTCATGCAAATGTGGAATGCCGAGAAAGCGGGCAGCTAACTACCAGCGCGCCGAATAGCCCCTCGTATCAACATGCACGAACGGCCCATGCGCCGCATTCGAGCCATAGGCCGATGCGCCGCCCACGACCCAGCCTTCGGGCTGCTCGGCGGCAAGTTCGTCAATCAGCTTGACCAGCGCGCGGGCATCTTCCTTGTCGATCCGGCCATTGCCGTCGAGATCATCCATCTGCCCGTCCCGGTCCTGATCAATATAGATATCGGCGGCATCACCATACAAATGGCGCGATGAAGTCGTCGTATTGCCAATGGCCGCATTATAGAACGGCGTGCGATAGCCACTCATCACGAAGAAAGTATCCGCTTCCCAGCCCTTCTCATTGGCAGCGGCAAGAAGGGTTTCGAGCTTCACCAGCATTTCCGGCTGCATCAGCAGATAGGTCGGCTTATGTCCCGGCTGCTGCTTGCAGCGGAACTGGCCGAGCTGGAAATTGGGCGAAACGCGCAGATCCTCCGACATCGCCGTCAAATCGATAAAGCCCTTGGGCACGGCATAGGACGGAAGATCCCGCAACGGCCGGGCATACATCCCTATGCGATAGCCATTCAGGCTGTCATCCACGCCATTCTCGAACGGCGTCAGCACCAGCAGGTTTAGACGGGTTTCACCGCCGCGATGGGAGATCTTCATGTCGGCCAGCCCCGGCGCCTCCGGAGCGGTCCAGGCAATCTCCGCCGCGTCGCGGCTCAATTTTCCATCGGAAACCTCAATGCGGGCATCTTCAGGAATGGCCAGCCTGACCTGGTCCCCCGGCATGGCGGAAACAGAGATCAGCGGCAACGCTGAGCGTGTTCCGTTTACGGTAATCTCGACGCCACCACCTGTCTGGATCGTCTCAGTTTTGTCGACCGGCTGGACCGGGTGCACCTCCGCCGATGCGATGATCCAGGGCAGGAAGATGAATTTCATGAATTCGGAAAATATGGGTCTGGTCCTCTTGTCTGGTCTGAACAGGCACGCATCACTTTAACCATCACGCATGCCCCCTCAAACGCATCAGAGCGCAAATAGTGCCATACTTTTTCTAATGTTTTTCAGAGCCGTAATTCGGAACCGGAACGGGCGCGATCGGTTTATCCAGCAACACCGCGAAGAGTTCCGCCAGTCTTCCCGACCGGCCAGGCCAGCCTGATGCGGCGGCCGCGCTCTTCTCTAACAAGAGTATTTTGGAGATTATTCATGCGTACGCATCGCCGACTTCTTGCATCAACCCTCCTCGCGACCGCTGGCCTGCTGACCGCCATTCCCGCCAGCGCCCAGCATGCCGCGCCCGCCGATACTGTGCTGCTGGCCGATCTGAGCGAGAAAGAGGCCATGGGCGGCGAACTTCAAGCGGAAAAAGCCTCTGCCATCCAGGCCCTGATCCTGAATGACTGGCTGGAGCGCGAACTGGGCAGTGAAACCGAAGCCGGTGTCCTGACCACAGTGCGCGCCGCCTATGCTCAGAATGTCTTCAAGCCGATCTGGACCGAGAAAGGGATCCGCTCGCTGAAGCGCGCGCGCAGTGATCTCTTCTCATACGGCCTCGTCCCATCCGACGTCTCGAAAGCCAACCTCAACAAGATCGCAGCCAAGCGCCTGAAAGGCGACAGCGACGAGATTCGCGCCACAGCCGATCTGCAACTGACCGCAGCCTGGATCCGCATGGCCTCTGCCGTAAGCGGAGGATTGTCCGATAATGGCGAAGCGGCAAAATCGAAGACCGATGCGCCCTCCAAATCCACTGTGCAGAAAAGCCTGATCAAGGCGGCGCGGGGTGATGCCGACGACATCCTTTCCGAGCTCGAACCTGTGCACCCCCAGTATAATCGCCTCAAGAAACAGCTGAAACAGTATCGCGAAATCCGGTCGGAGGGCGGCTGGCTTGCCATCCCGGATGGGGAAGCGATTGAACTGGACGACGAAGACCCACGTATTCCGGCCCTGCGCGACCGCCTGGAAGCGGAAGGCTATTACACGCCCGAGACATGGGCAGGCGATTTGCTGTCCGCCATCAGCATGGCTTCGAAAAACGATGACGGTACATCCGCTACGGAGATCGTGTTTGATGAGCGTCTTCAGAACGCCCTGAAGGACTTCCAGCGCCATCACGGCCTTGAAGATGACGGTGTTGTGGGCCGGAACACGCTTGCGGCGCTGAATGAGAGTGTCGACTCCAAAATCGACCGGATCGCCGACACGATGAATCGCTGGCGTCATTATGATGATCTGGGTGACCAGTATATCTGGGCCAATATTCCATCCTTCACCGCCGAAGGTTGGCGTGACAACCGTCGCGAAATCGCGATGAAGACCATTGTTGGCATGCCCAGCCGTGAAACCCCGGTTTTCTCCGACCAGGTGGAATACGCAGTCGCAAATCCGCGCTGGTATGCCCCGGTTAGCATCGTGCGCCGCGACAAGCTGCCAAAGCTGGCCAAGGACCCGTCCTATGCCGCCCGCAAGAATTTCAGGGTGATTGACCGAGCCACGGGTCAGTCTGTCTCCGCCGCCTCGGTAGACTGGACCAATCCAGTCGCCGCCGACAACTACCAACTGGTCCAAGGCCCTGGCGCGAACAATGCGCTGGGCGATCTGAAAATCATCTTTCCCAATCAGTATTCTGTCTATCTTCATGGCACACCCGGCGTGAGCCTGTTTGACAGGGCCCAGCGCACGTTCAGCTCAGGCTGCGTCCGTCTGGAAAGGCCTGAAGACATGGCGAAATGGATTGCGGCGCATGACCCGGAAATCACATCCAGGGATGTATCGGAGGCGCTCGAAGGGGCAAATCCGGAACGAATCGAGTTCAAGTCCGAAACCCAGATTCACATCACCTACATGACCGTCACTGTGGACGAAGACGGGGAGCCGAATTTTTGGCGTGACGTCTATCACGAAGAAGACGGCATCGAGATGGTCGACAAATATGCCCCACTCTACCAGCCCGTCCAGGATGAGGAACTGGCTCAAGCGACATCCGACCAACGCAAGGGATAAGGCTTACTGGCTCGCCCAGAGAATACGGGCGAGCCAGGCAATCTCTGACGGTTTGAAACTGCGCACGGGATAGGCCGGGTTCAACGAGGCCAGTTCAACTGTGCGCGCATTCTTGCGCGCCAGGACCTTGGCCATCACTTCGCCACCAACAGTTTTTGCCACCACCCGATCGCCCGGTTTCACTTTGGAACCCGGCGACACGATAATCCGGTCCCCGGCCCGATAGGCCGGCTCCATGGAATCCCCGCTGATCTCCAATGCGTAAACCGACTCCGTTTCCAGCCCCGGAAACCGAACCTCCTCCCAGCCGCCGCCGACAGGAAAACCGGCATCATCGAAGAAGCCGTCCTGCCCAGCCTGCGCAAAACCTATCAGGGGGGCAATCGCTCCGCGCCGACCATCGACCAAGGCGGCAAAATCCTCAAACCGACTGCCAACAGATTCCAGGACGCGCGCAAGGCTTTCCGTGGACGGCCAGCGCGGACGTCCATCAGCCCCTTCCCGCTTGGAAGGATTGAAGGCCGTCGGATCCAGCCCGGCCCGGCGTGCCAGTCCAGACGGCGTCAGCCCATGATGCGCAGCAAGGGCATCAAGCCCCCGCCAGATATCTCGATGTTTCATGGGATAATTTTCCCAAAGGTTGCACTCGCCGCTAAATAGGAATATTCACCTATTGTCAAGCGAGGGTGGGAAAACTGCTATGAAACTGTTCATACATGGCGTTCCGGATACGCCGCATCTGTGGGAGCCACTGATTGCGGCGCTCAGTCTCGGCGCCGATGACTATCGCGCCCCCGCCCTACCCGGCTTTGGCTGCCCGCGTCCGGACGGGTTCAGCGCAACCAAGGACGCCTACGCGAACTGGCTGGTCGAGCAGATGGAAGCGGCCGGTGGCAATGTCGATATTGTCGGCCATGACTGGGGCGCACTGCTGACCCTGCGCGCCGTGTCCCTCAGGCCGGATCTTGTAAGCAGTTGGTGTGTCACCAATGCGGTGATCGACCCCGACTATCGCGGCCACTCGCTGGCAAGGCGCTGGGCAACGCCTGTGCTGGGTGAGCTTGTCATGCTGGGCATGCGCAACAAGAAACGGCTCCTTCCTGCACTGGTTTCCGGCGGCATGCCGCGCAGCCTGGCCGAGCAGGAAGTTCCGCTCATCGACAAGACGATGCGGCAGAGCATTCTTCGCCTCTACCGGTCAGCGGCCGGCCTGCGCTTTTCGGATGAATGGGTGAAGGGTCTCGAAAATCTTCCGGAGCGCGGCCAGTTATTCTGGGGCGAGACGGACCCTTATGTCAACCTCTCTGTGGGCGAACGATTTTCCAAACGCTGGAACGTGCCGCTGCATGTCGAGCGTGGCGCCAGACATTGGGCCTGTGCGGAGCGGGCAACCGAGTTCGCTGCCCTGCTCCAATCACACTGGGCCTGAGTTTCAGGCAGCTTCCTTCTTCGGGCTGCCAAGTTCCTGTTTCACGCGCTCGGCCAGCTGGCGGACGGTGAACGGCTTCGGCAGGAACGAGACCGCACGGTCGTCGTCCAACTGCTTGGCAATGTCGCGCTCGGCGTAACCGGAGATAAAGATCACTCGGGCATGCCCCAGCAAATCCTTGGCTTCGCGGATCAGCGTCGGACCATCCTTGCCCGGCATCACCACATCGGAAATGACAAGATCAAAACTTTCCGGATTGTCCTCGAGGATTTCCATCGCCTCTTCGCCATCGCAGGCCTCTTCGACTTCATAGCCGCTCGATCGCAGAAGCGATGCGGCAATCCCGCGAACGCCATCTTCGTCCTCGATCAACAGGATGCGACCGCGACCGGAAATATCCACCGGCTGGCTGGCAATCTTCTCGGCCTGCGCCATGTCCACCGGTTCAGGTATTTCCTCTGCCTTGAGCGCGGGAAGATAGATGTGGAACGTTGTGCCCTTGCCCACGCTGGAAGTGGTGCAGATATAGCCGCCGGACTGTTTGATGATACCGTACACCGTCGCAAGCCCAAGACCTGTGCCGACGCCAGCTTCCTTCGTCGTGAAGAAGGGCTGGAAGATCTTGTCCATGACGTCTTTCGGCATGCCGTGGCCACTATCTTCCACTTCGATCAGCATGTAATCGCCATCGCTCACAAAGGCGAAGCCCTTGTCCTGGGCTTCCTTGCCGGTGGCGCGCGCTGTGCGGATTGTCAGCTTGCCACCATTCTTGTGACTGAGCATTGCATCGCGCGCATTGGTGGCAAGGTTGAACAGTGCGTTTTCGAGCTGGTTCTTGTCGGCCTTGACATAAGGCACATCGCGGCCGTGCTTGACGTCCAACTCAATCCGCTCATCCAGCAACTGGCGCAGGAGGATCGAGAATTCGGACATGAAATCGGTGACCGCAAACACTTCGCGCTTGAAGGTCTGCTGGCGCGCATAGGCGAGCAGCATCTTCACCAGGTCTTTCGCGCGGATCGAGAATTCGTGGATCGATTTCAGATTGGAATAGGATGGATCGCCCAGCGGATGATGAACCATCAACTGTTCATTGTTCAGGATGATGCCTTGCAGCACATTGTTGAAATCATGCGCGACGCCGCCAGCCAATTGTCCGATGGCCTGCATCTTCTCGCCATGCGCGAGACGCATTTCCAGCTGGCGCTGTTCGGTGATGTCCATGACATAGGCCACAGATGGGTGGCCCGCGCCGTCCAGCGCCACGAAGACGTTTACATGCTTGGGCTCTTCCCCAATCAGTTTCAGATTTACCGGCTTGTCGATCGCATCGATGAGCAGGCTCTTGAGTGCATCCTCGCCCTCTTCCGGCGCAAACAGCTCAGAGAACTTGCCGCCCGGTGCGGCTTTGCCCTCGGTCAGGTCCATCAGCGACCGGTTGGCATCCATGATGATTGCGCTGTCCACGCTCCCACCTTCGAGGCGCACTGCCCCGAAGGGTGCATCGTCAAACATCGGATCGCCATCCGGGCGCGGTGGGCGCGACGCAGTCGAAATGCGGAAGCCTTCCTCGCCGGTGTTCATGACTTGCTGGCTAGCCAGAATGATCGTGCGTCCTGTCGCGTCCGCGCCCTTGCCCGACCAGGTCGTAATCGCCTGAACCGGGCGCTCAACACCATCACGACCGCGCAGCTGGATGTCGACCCGGCCCGGCACGCCGGATTTGCGGTCGCGCGAGAGCATCTTCACGAACTCAGGGCGCATGATGTCGTCGATACGAATATTCTTGGCCGTTTCCGGCAGACCCAGCATATCGCGCAGCCAGCCATTGGCATAAGTGATCGTGCCATCCGGGCGCGCAGCGAAGAAGCCCATCGGCGCGTCTTCGACATAAAGCGATTTCAAGTCGGCCGCGCCGGTCGCTTCGCGCTCGCCGGCGATCGGACGAATGCGCCAGAGCACTTTGTCACGCGGTAGCGGCGACACAGTGATTTCGAACTGGGCGGGCACACGCTCCGGGCCAATCGTGATCGGCGGCAGGATTTCGCGGCGCGCATGACCGGCCTTCGCCCCCTTGGACAGGCGGTAAACCGGTGCGGCCAGACCTGGATTGGCACCGAACAGGCGATCCACGGTCACAGGAGCGCCTTCGACTTGGGAGCCGATCAGCGCAAGGCTTGTCAGCTCGCGATAAGATGTATTGGCCGCAACAGGTGCACCCCCCTGATCGGCAATCAGGACCGATTCATCCAGCGCCTCGATCCAGCCAAAGCGCGGCGTTGCCGCTTGAGCGGCGCGCGCAATCGAGCCGCGCTCCGGGAACAAGCCCAGCATCCGGCCAGCGCCGCGTACGCTCCACAGCAAGAATACCAGTCCACCAGAGGCCATCGCAATCAGCAGGATCGGGCCAGGCGCGCCCGAAGCATTTGGCCAGGCAAGCGCAACACTGGCCGCAGCAATCGAAACAAGCAGGCAGACCCAGAACGAAAGCTGCATGAAGTCCACGCGTCCGCGCTCAGTCACTTCGCTTGTTTCAGCGGTGGTATCCTGATCGTCAGCGGGAGCGGCCTTCGCCTGCATTTGAAAATCCATTGGTCGCTTTACACTCCTGTTGCCAGCCGCCAAGGTCAGGCCAGCACTCTACGCCTTTTCCGTTCGGCATCACTGCCGACTCAGTCATACGGAATCCTAGTGTATCAAATGTGGCACGACAAAGGTTAATGAAAGCGAAAAAGGCGTTAAGACAAACGTTGAAAATTACAGAAATCACAGTGGAATCGGAGCTTTTCATGAGACGAACTTCAACAGCAATCGCAGCGCTCCTGCTGCTCGGCGCCTGCCAAAGCGCGGATGACACAACGCTGCCGCCTCCTGTCGCTGAAATGCCGCCTGCGCCAACCCAAGCCGACCGGAGCGAACTGGTCGCGGCCGAAAGCGCCCGGCTGAATGAATGGTTCGAGGACAAGTTTCAAGAAACTCTGGACCGCAACCCGATGTACCAGACCTATCTCGGTGTGAAGACCGACTATGACAAATGGAATGACGTCTCCGACGCCAAGGCTATCGAAGATATGGAAATCCAGCGCGCCAATATCGCTGAGATGAAAACACTCTTTGATTTTGACCTGCTGAACGATCAGGCCAAACTGTCCTGGCGGCTCGCCGAATATGAGCTGGCCGAAGCAGAAGCCGGATTTCCGTATCGCCACTATGATTATGTTTTCGACCAGATGCGCGGCGTCCAGTCCGGCATTCCGGCCTTCTTGGTCAACCAGCATGGCGTGACCAGCCTGTCCGATGCGGAGGCCTATGTGGCCCGCCTCGAAGGCGTCGAAACTTACCTGGCGCAAAACATTGAAAATGCGGAATATTCCGCCAGCCTCGGTATCATGCCACCCGCCTTCGCTTACCCCTACGTACTGAACGATTCCAAGGGCGTAATCACCGGCTATCCCTTCACGACCGATGTGAGTGATGGCAGCGAAGACAGCCCACTGATGAAGGATTTCCGCAGCAAGGTCTCCGGACTTGTTGAGGCCGGAATGATTGACGATGTTCAGGCGGCTAAGCTGCTCGCTGATGCCACCACCGCCCTCACATCAGCGGTCGGCCCGGCCTATGAAAACCTCATCGCGGCCATGACCGAGCAGGCCAAAAGCGCGACCACAGAGGATGGCGCATGGAAGCTGCCCGAGGGCGACGCCTATTATGCGATGCGTCTGAAGCGGATGACGACGACCGACAAGAGCGCGGCAGAAGTCCACCAGCTCGGCCTCGACGAGGTGGCTCGCATCCATGAGGAAATGCGCGGGATCATGGCGAAGGTCGGATTCGAGGGCACGCTGAAGGAATTCTTCGAGTTCATGCGAACAGATGAGCAATTCTATCTTCCCAACACTGAAGAAGGCCGCGAGGCCTATCTGGCCGAAGCTCGCGCCCAAATCGAGCTTATGAAGGTCGACCTGCCCAGCGTATTCAACACATTCCCCAAGGCTGACATGATCGTCAAAGCGGTCGAACCATTCCGCGAGAAATCCGCTGGCAAGGCCTTCTATTCCCGTCCTGCCCCGGATGGCAGTCGGCCCGGCACTTACTATGCCAACCTCTATCGCATGCAGGACATGCCAACCTACCAGTTGCAGGCGCTCGCCTTCCATGAAGGCATTCCAGGCCACCACATGCAGATCGCCATTGCGCAGGAGCTGGAAGGCATTCCGAGCTTCCGCAAGTATGGCGGCTATACTGCCTTCTCCGAAGGTTGGGGCCTCTATTCGGAATTCCTGCCAAAAGAGATGGGCTACTATTCCGACCCGTATGACGATTTCGGACGACTTGCGATGGAGATCTGGCGCGCAGCGCGCCTGGTCGTCGATACGGGCATCCATGACAAACAATGGACCCGCGAAGAGGCGATCCAGTATTTGCTGGACAATACGCCCAACCCGGAAGGTGACGCGAAGAAGGCCATTGAGCGCTACATCGTGATGCCGGGACAGGCAACGGCCTACAAAATCGGTATGCTCAAAATTCTCGAGTTGCGCGAACAAGCCAAGGGGGAACTTGGTGAGTCATTCGACATCGCCGAATTCCACGATGTTGTCCTGAAGGATGGCCCCGTGCCCCTGAGCATTCTGGAAGAGAATGTCATGGCTTGGGTCGCCGAGAAAAAGGAAGACTGATCATGACTTCACGCAGCTTCGGTCCCGCCTGTTTCGCTTCTGTCGCACTGGTGGGGCTGGCTGCGTGTACATCTGTGCTGGCGCCGGTGCTCAAACCGAACGTCACCACGGACGTCGTGAAATTGGAGGGCGGCAACTGGCAGCTGGATCCGGCTCACGCCGCCCTCACCTTCAAGATCGATCATCTTGGCTACTCGACTTATATTGGTCGGTTCGAACGATTTGATGTTCAGCTGAGCGGCGCCGCTGACAATCCAGCCGACGCGAAGGTCGAAGGCAGGGTGGACATGAGTTCGCTCGACATCGCAAATGACGAGTTTGCCGAAACGCTTATGGGAGCAGACTGGTTCAACGCCGCCAACTTCCCCGAAGCCCGGTTCCAATCGACTCGCATCGTGATGACCAGCGAAACCACAGCGGACGTCGAAGGCATCCTGACCCTGCATGGAAAGAATGCCCCGGTCACTCTCGCCGTGACCTTCAATGGCGCGGGCTTCGACCGGCTACGCAACGCGCAAGTGGCCGGATTCTCGGCTACCACGGAGATTGACCGGACCGTTTTCGGCATCAGCCGGTTCAGCGGACTGATCACAGATATAGTGCGCGTTGAAATCGAGGCGGAACTGTTAAAGACTCCCGGCGTAACTTGATCTGACGGGTCTACCCTCCCTATCAGGGAACAGGATCAGAACTAATATCAGGAGATTCGGGGATGCTGGGTGAAATGTTGGCGGAGGTCTTCTCCGTATCGGGCCTGTTTACGTTATTCATGCTATTGTTGCTTCAGGCCGTGCTCGGCTTCGACAATTTGCTCTACATTTCCATCGAATCAAAGCGGGTCGGCGAAGCAAAAGCGCCGATGGTGCGCCAATGGGGCATCGGCCTCGCAGTGCTGTTCCGGATCGTCCTGCTCTTCGTCATCGTCGCGCTGTTCGATGCTCTGGCCGAGCCTTTGTTCGGCTTCCATCTATCAGGAATAATCGAGGGAGAGTTCACCTTCCAGAGCATGATCACCTTCGTCGGTGGGGCCTTCATCATCTACACGGCGATCAAGGAAATCTCCCACATGTTGACGGTGGAGCACATCGAACACAGCGAGGGCGGCAAGTCGAAATCTGTGTTGCAGGCAATTGGCCTTATCGTGGCAATGAACCTCGTCTTCTCGTTCGACTCCATCCTGTCGGCCATGGCCATTGCGAATGAGGAAATCGCGCGCATCGTGAATTCCGCAGGTGAGACGATTGGCACGTTCAAGGGCACGGTCACCGATTGTAAGGAAGCCCTGATCGCTCAGCCAATAGCAGATGCGGTCGCATGCCGGCCGGGCAAGGACTACCAGGTCTGGTTGATGGCAATTGCGATCATCGCGTCAGGCATCGTCATGGCGTTGATGGCAAACGCGGTGGCGGACTTCCTGAAGAAAAACCGGATGTATGAGGTCATGGGTCTGTTCATCCTGTTTCTCGTCGGTGTTCTGCTCGTCACCGAGGGCGCACACCTCGCCCACATGAAACTGTTCGGCTACACGATCGAAGCCATGTCGAAGTCTTCCTTCTACCTCGTCATCTTCGTACTGGTGGTCACTGACATCATCTCAGTACGCTACCAGCGCCGCCTCTGGGCGCAGCGCGAGGCTGAAATTCTGGGTGGAGGCACAGAAGAAGCGTCGAAAGTGGGCGCTGAAGCCAATATGTAGGAATTTTCGGGCAGCCCCCTGCCTAGCGCAGAAGGGCTGTCCGCCGATTGATGCGCACCGCCATCCGATTGCCCTTCCGGCCAATCTCGCCTTCGGCAACAACTGCACCATCGCGGCCACCGGTCAGCAGCTCAACGGGCTGATCGGCTGGCACGCCCAGCAGCAGGGTTGAACCCGGCTTGAGATTGGCGAGGCGTGACATGGGTACGCTTAGGGTTGCCACGCGAGCGGTCAGCACAGCCGTCATCGCCCCTGCCCCAACAACCGGAGCGACCTCGCGGGAGATGCGCTGTTGCGAGCGCGTCGTCGGCACATCGCTGGACAGGTCAAACAGGTCATCCTCAGCCAGGATCAGGCGCGCCGACATCTTGATGTCATCGACGCGCACATCGAGATCGAGAATGGATGTCATGCCCGGTCCGGCAAGGGCGCAGGCGAACTCCGCATCGGTTTCGATGCGAGAGAATTTCAGTGAGGATGCCAGCGCCGCTCCCAGGGGGCGTACCAGGCCTTCGAGGAGCGCAGCATCCATCGGCGTCAGAGCGCGATGATGATGGCCCTGTGTCGGCTTTCCGCCACAGGCAGTCTCAATCAGTGCATTTGCGAGCGACGCGCTGATCACCAGCATGGCCGCAATTTCACCACCGGGCGCAGAGTAGCAGGCGATGGCAGAGCCACGACCGGCGCATTCCGTTTCCAGTCCCTGGTCGAAACTGCCACGCGCGCTGGCGCGGGCAAGCGCTGCCGCCTTCAGACCGCAGCCGTCTCTCAGCGCCAAAGTCAGACGAGAGGCAATACGGCGCGCATCCTCTGTAATTTCGGTCGGTTCAGTCGGCGCCAGCTTCCGCAAACTCGGAACATCAACGTCCGTAACTTTGACAGGCTCGGGTTCCGGCTCTGGCATGTCGTCCAGATTGGGACGCAACAACGCTTCGATCTCGGCTGCGCTCAGCACGCCGCGAGATGTCGGGATTGGACGATCCGGTGTAATTGGCTCGAACGTCGTCGGCATGTCGAGCATAATGTCGGCCTCCCGTCTGGGAGACATGTCCCAGCCGTCATCGGCAACAAGAGGCAGATCATTGGTCATGGTTCGGTAAGCCGACTTCCGTGTTCCAGCCTGTTTTGCGTCAGATACGGTTAACGACTGGTTAGGAATTTCCGCTTTGGTGCGGTCATTGTCAGCCATGATTCCACTCGAAACTCCGCCAGCGTTAATGCAGGTCCGCTTCGCGTTAAATATCACATGCCGTCGTTAAGGCCTTGATTACCATGCTGTAAGACATCCTTTGGACCTTGATGCCATTATGTCTTCAACGCATGAGGCTCCAAGCATAACCGCCGAAGCGTTGGGTTGATGGGCAAACCGATCAGGATCACCGCCGCTTTTTATTTCGGAAATGGAACACGCAGGATCAGTCGTCGCGGAGCGTGCGTTCCTTCCGCTCATGGCGCTCTTGCGCTTCTAGGCTGAGCGTTGCTGTCGGACGCGCTTCCAGACGACGCAGGCCAATTGGCTCACCCGTCACTTCGCAATATCCGTAGGAACCGTCATCGATGCGGCGGAGCGCGGAATCGATCTTGGAGATCAGTTTGCGCTGACGGTCACGGGTGCGCAGCTCAAGGGCCTTGTCGCTCTCCGCAGAAGCGCGGTCGACGATATCCGGCAGCGAACCTGACTCATCCTGCAGATTATTGATCGTCTGCTTCGCACCGTCGAGGATATCGGCCTTCCAGTTCTCCAGAAGCCGCCGGAAGAAGGCGAGCTGACGCTCGTTCATGAACTCCTCGTCATCCGAGGGGCGATAGTCGTCCGAAAGGTCAACACTCATCGCTTATCACCTTACTCTGTTTGGGGGCGGATATAGACTGCCTAGCGATTCTCTGCAATTCCTGATGCTGTGTAATTTTTGTCAATGTTTTCAGACAATTGAGGCGAAATCATGTAATCCTCATGAGATTGTCACTGATCCTCGGCACCTGAAACCGACTATTCCCGTGCAATTTACAGGCCGGGACTTGATCTTTCTCACGACGACGCGCTCTATAAACGCCTGTCCAAAACACAACTGATGCACTGGTTTCAGCGTAGATGGCCCGACGCCGGAAAACTATGGATAAGTCGTCCGGCTGGATGCAGGCAGTAGTGTTCAACTCACTGCTGGTCCTCATGCCAGTGATCGCTGCGCAAAGTCTCGCCATGGCATTCTCTGGCGAGAGCTTTTCAGAGTCCCCCACCATTGAGTCGATTGATCAGACCCGCCGCAACATCGACGAAACGTTTGCGTCAATCGCCCCGCGCAATGGCGGCGACAAGTATAAATTCTGGCACGACATCGTTGAACGTGAACTGATGGATATGGATGTCGCGGCAGCACGCGGCTTCCTTCTGGCAGCGCCGCAAATGCTTGATCGGGAATCGGTGCGCGAACTCGAAGCCGATTCCAGCGGTGTGAAGTTGGACCGTCCGGATGACCGGATGGCCGCGGCCGCGCTCCGTAAACTGCCACTTGATATCGGTCTGAAGTTTGAAAAGGCACAGGCATCCGCCGGCCCAAGAAACACGCCCTCTTACGCAAGCATCGTCGAGGAAGAAGAGGCCTCCGAAGATCCTGCCGACACGCAAGATGCCGATGTGCCAAGCGAAAAGCTCGAAGTGACCGTATCGGGCAATACGCGACCGTCAGACCGCCGGTTTGTGCTGCTGGGCAGCTTCTCTGATCTCGCCAACAATTCCGAACGCTGGCTGAAGGGTGACCGGGTGGATCCCATTACGCTGAAAATCACGGCACTCGCCCTGATCGGCGCGGAGGGATCTGATGGTGTATCAGACGGCAATGTAAGAGCCGCCTCAATCCTGAAGTCCGCGCGCAGGGCACGGCGCATGACACCCGAATTCACCGCTTACATGAAGAGCCGGCTCAATGATGCCTTGCCTGACGATGTATTGCATCCAGCGCTGGAAGAAGCGCTCGGTGAGCTGGCCACGACAAGTGTCCGCGTCGACCGGGTAAGGAATGCTTATCTCAACTCCATCGACGCGGGTGGCCTGCAGCAGCTCGAGAAGGACCTGAGCCAGATCGACCGCATCGGCACGCTGACCAGCACACCGGCGGCCATCACTTTGATTGAACATGTGAAGGACAGTTCAGACTTGCGGCGCGCGCGCTTGCTGGCTGAAGCTGGCGGAGACCGGTCGGTTGCCTTGGTCAAGCAGGATGGTCCAGGCGCGCTGCGGATCGCCGACACCGGCATCAAATGGACGCAACAACTGATGCTGCAGGTAATGGGACTGACCGCGTCTGGTCTCGCCCTGCTTTATGTGATGATTGCGACCTTCCGACGGAACGTCCGGCTGCCGAAGAAGAGCGTGGAGCCCTCCGGCATCTGATCCCTACAGACTGAATGCCCCGCGAATGCCATCAATCAGGAGCTGCACCGAAAGCGCCGCAAGGATAACGCCCAGGATTCGTGTGAGTGCCCCGGCAACACTCGCGCCCATGAGACGCACCAGCGGCCCGGCAATCAGAAATATGACCAGCGTCAGCAGGAGGTTGAGCCCAATCGCCGACAACACGATCCCCTTCTCGATCCAGTCCGACTTGTCCGACATGTAGAACATGGCGGTTGCAATGGAACCGGGGCCTGCCACCATGGGAATCCCCAGCGGGAATACCGAAATGTCGTCTGGCTCGGGATCGGCGGAGTGCGTCCCGAGATGCTCTTCGGCCCGGTGTTCGCGTCGCTCGGTGCGCTTCTCGAACACCATGTCCAGTGCGATCATGAACAGCAGAATGCCGCCAGCCGCCCGAAACGCATCAATGGAAATATGCATTGCGCCGAGCAACCAGGATCCGCCAAACGCAAAACCGTAAATGATGATCGTGGCCACGATGATGGACTTCACCGCCATCCTTCGCCGATAGGCGGCGTCGCCGCCCGCCGTAAGCGTCGCAAACACAGGTGCGACCCCCAATGCATCGATCAGCACGAAGAAAGTGACAAATGTCGCGGTAAATAGGGAGAGAAGGTCTGCGCTCATGGGCGCCGACCTAGTCCTTTTGACCCGTTGCGTCGAGGATTTCCTGCACGAGCGGCGCAACGATCACTGAGTCATTCAGGCCTTCAAAGCGGGAAAGGTCTGCGCCGCCAGTCGCGAGCGAGAGCATCATGCGGTGACCGCGCAACCTCTGGAGTAGGCCGTCGGTTCCGCGATGCCCGTCAGCACTGGCGGTACGCCCATTGCCGAGATCGACAACAAGGCCTTCGCCCTGCCCGGCTTCCAATAGCGATATCCCCTCTTCGAGGGAGACCGGCTTGGTGTCGGGGATGGGATCGATACGCATCACACTCCCCATCACTCCGCGCCTCGCGCGTCAGCCATCATGAGTTTGCGGCAACGGCTCAGCGCGCGGTAAAGGCTTGAACTGGCAACATCGGCCGAAATTTCCAAGACTGCATCGCGATCCTCATCGCAATCACACGCCGCAAGCAGCCCGGCCAGAGCTTCCGCGGTCTGCGCATAGGCCGGGCCATCGACCTCTCCCAGCAGATACATTTGCATAATGGCGAAATAGGTGCGGCCTGCCTGAGTAGTCGCCTCATTCGGGCGCAAAATATCTTTCTCACGCAGGACACGGGCGCGATTTTCGAGCAGGAGAACGCCGCGCCGATCGCCATTTCTGACAACCGCGCCGTTCACCACGAATGTTTCGCCCGGTTTGAGGGACAGCTTCAATGGCATGGCGTCTGATTCCACTCCTGCAGATTTCGGTAAAATTTGCAGAAAGGCGTTAACGCTTGATTGCGATCCGGTTAGCCGGGTCGAATGAAAACAATCAACTGCACGCTTGGAAGTGTGCCATGCGCCCGTTTCCCATATGCATAGGATCATACGGCCTGCGTCAAATCCGGTCCGTCATGGTCCTCTCGGACAACCCAACCAAACCCAGCGCGGCGCTCATCTGAAGCTTGAGGCACTGCGGCGGCACGCATGGCCATTCCCTTTTACCACACTCACGAAACCGGCAGAAATGATTTCGATGCTGCACTGCGGTGACAGGCCTTTCGCCACGTAAGCGCTTGCTCCTGACTTCCGCGACACTATTGTTGAATCAGACCCAGATGAGGAAGAGTTCATGCGCTTTGAAGGCACCCAGGATTACGTCGCCACCGAAGATTTGAAAGTGGCCGTCAACGCCGCGATCGCTCTGGAGCGTCCGCTCCTGATCAAAGGGGAACCCGGCACCGGCAAAACGGTCCTCGCCATTGAAGTTGCCAAGGCGCTCGGCGCCGAACTGATCGAATGGCATATCAAGTCCACCACCAAGGCGAGCCAGGGTCTTTATGAATATGATGCCGTGTCTCGCCTCCGCGATGGCCAGATGGGCGAAGAGCGCGCCAAGGACGTGGCCAACTATATCAAGAAGGGCAAGTTATGGGAGGCGTTCACCGCCGAGAAGCGCCCGATCCTGCTGATCGACGAGATCGACAAGGCCGACATCGAATTCCCGAACGATCTCCTGCAGGAACTCGACCGAATGGAGTTCTATGTCTACGAGACCGACCAGACGGTGAAGGCCCTTCAGCGCCCGATCGTGATCATCACATCGAACAATGAGAAAGAACTGCCGGACGCTTTCCTGCGCCGCTGTTTCTTCCACTTCATCAAATTCCCGGACGAAGAGACGATGCAGGAAATCGTCGACGTGCACTTCCCGGACATCAAGAAGAAACTGGTCAAGGACGCGCTGACGACCTTCTACGCCATGCGCGAATTGCCGGGTGTGAAGAAGAAGCCGTCGACGTCGGAATTGCTCGACTGGCTGAAACTTCTGATGAATGAGGATATCGACCTCGAAACGCTGCAGGAAACTGACCCGGACCGTCTGACGCCGCCGCTTCATGGCGCGCTGCTGAAGAACGAACAGGACGTCGCCTTGTTCGAACGTCTCGCCTTCCTCGCCCGTCGCGGCGACAGCAGCGGAGGCCGCAGGGGCCCGGCTGGCTAGGCTTTATTGCCTTCAGCCCGGGCTTGTTCCTGGCGAAGCTTGCTGTAGAAAAATTCTACTTGTTTGGCAGTCAACGCTCTGTGAGAGGAGTTGCGTATAGCCTTGCAAAGATCCCAAGGGTTCATAACCTGCACGAGCGGGTTTTCACCATCGACATCGATCTTCCAGCCTGGAAACACCACAATTGCTCGCACAGGTTCTTTAAGTTTGAGCCCCATAGCCACAAGGTGTTCTCGCAACTCGGTTCGCGAACTCGGGTGAGGAAATCCTGCGGTCTATCGATAGTCCTGAGTGATCTCGCCCGGCGGCTCGGCTGTCGCCCGGCCGGTCACGTCTTCGCCGCTGTTTAGTCCGAAAAGCAAAGCTTGTTGCCGTCCAGGTCCCTGACATAGGCCGAGTATCGCGGTCCACGTTGGCCAGGTAGTCCTTCACAAGTGCCACCAAGTTTGATCGCCAGTGCATGGACCCGTCTGACTTCCTCAGCGGTCCCGACATTGAAACCAACCATGGTCCCGTTACCGACGCTGGCAGGCTGTTGGTCAAAAGGACGGGCCACCGCAAATGCGAAGTCCTCGCCCAACCAATAAGTCATCCTGTCTGCCGGGGAAAACTGGTTCAGACCGGCCCCCTCAAAAAGAGACCCGTAAAAACCCATGGAAGCGGACACGTCATTTGTTCCGACGACGAAATAGTTCATCTTCATGTTGCGATCTCCTCTACACCTAACTTGTGGCGACTTTGCTTGCGGTTCGTGTTGAACCCCTCCTATTGAGAAACGCGACACTTTATGTCGTATTTCTTTTATGGTGAGAACGAACGCGACGAATCGACTGCGACGGTTGGAGTTACTGGCCGTACATTTGAAGCAGAATGCGCACTGCACGGTCAAAGACCTGGCCCACCAACACGGGGTGAGCGAGCGAACCATAACGCGGGACCTGTCCCTCATGCGGGACCAAGGCATGCAGATTGACGCAGACCGAGGGCGTGGCGGTGGAGTGCGCCTAAACCGAGAATGGGGTGTCGGCCGGATAAACCTCACATATATTGAGGCCGTCGACCTGTTGATTAGTATAGCCGTCGCAGAGCGGATGAACTCACCCATGTTTCTGGCAAATCTCGACTCGGTCAGGCGGCAACTGGTAGCCTCTTTCTCACCTGCAAAGCGCGAGGATATAGACCGCCTCAAATCCAGAATCCTAGTGGGTGTCACGGCATCGACTTACGTCCAAGCAAGTGTCACCGCTCCACCGAAAGCTGTCGTTCACGCTCTGCATCAAGCGTTCGTTGATCAGGAAACGCTGGAAATAGGATACCAGCGAGAAGATGGCGTAACCTCTAAGCGACTGATTGATCCGCACTATCTCTTGCTGAAATATCCGGTCTGGTACGTTGTTGCGTTCGACCATATGCGCGATTCACCGCGCACATTCCGTTGCGACCGGATGCGCGCGGCAACAATCACTGGCAAACGTTTCAAACTGCTATCAAAGGACAAGTTCCCACTGTCACTGGAGGGTAACGAGCTCATCGTGTGATCGGCATGTTAGGCTGGGACGTCCCATGACGAGAAAGCGACGCATCTAGTCCTGCGTGATATCGCCGAGGGGTTGGGCCTTTGCCCGGCGGTTCACGTCTTCGCGGCTTTTCAGGAAGTCGGCCATCTTGGTCTTGTCCTGACGTTCGTCGAACCAGGTTTTCCATGCAAGCGTCATCCAGGCCGCGTGGAAGGCCAGTCCGAAGACGATTGAGACAAGTCCCGGAATAGGTCCGATATGCGCACGGCGCACGAACTCGCCGAGCGTCAGCACATCCGTGGGGTGGATGGCGATTTTGGCGAAATAGGCTGCGCCCTGAATGGCGAAGATCCAGCCATAATTACGGCGCAGACGCCGCCCGATCGCGCGGGGCATTGATATTCGGTATTGCGGCTTTTCGTAATCATCCGACAGCGCCGTGCCCCGGTCGAGCGGAATGCGAGCCCCTTCCCCGCGCAACATCGGTACGTAAAACGCGATCTCAAGCACACGCGCCCGGAAGCGCCACACATAGAAGAAACGGTAGCGACGCGCCTCGAGTATCAGGAACATGATGCACAATGCGCCGACGAGTACGATCGGAAAGGGCGAGGCACGATCACTGGCAAATGAGACGGATAGACCGATGCCGGTGGAGATCACGGCCCAATTGGTGGTCTGGTCGAGACGTTGTCGCCAAATGGTCGAGCGATAGACTTCGGCGCGATAGAGATGCGCCAACGCGCCGACCTCCTTGCTGCCAACAATAGCTTCTGGCGGGTCGCCGTCCGGATCTTCGGAGAATTCGATATCGCTCATTTTGGCATTCTATGGCGGGAGTCTCCGCCTCGCCAAGAGGCAAAGCGCCCCGGACTCAGCTGTCCTCGTTCGATGTCACCTGTTTTTTGTCTCGCATTGTCCTCAACGGGATCGGCACAGACTCTTCTCGGAAAGACAGGGTCGATTGCGGGAACGGGATGGTAATTCCAGCTTCATCCAGTGCGTCCTTCACAGCAAAGGCGACTTCATCATAAGTTTCCCGTTGCTCTGCCGGGCGGCTGCCGGACCACCAGAGCAGCTTGAAGTCTATTGAGGAGCCGCCGAAGGAGACGCATTGCACGTCCTTGGTCTCGGATTGTTTTACGGTCTCGCAAGCCTCAAGCGCCTCTTGCAGGACGGCTTTCGCCTGACGCATATCGGTGTCGTAATCGACGCCAACAACCAGTTCCTGACGTTTCAACCCGCGATCTGTCTCAATATTCACCGGGTTCTTGAAGAGATAGGAATTTGGTACGATCACCAATTCGCCGTCGGTCTCTCGCACATGAGTTTCGCGGATGAGAATGTTTTCTACCCGACCGTAGACGTCCTCGCACTCGATCACGTCGCCAATGCGCAGCTTTTCCCGGCCAAGGATAATGACGCCAGCGAGAAAATTCTCGAAGACATCCTTGAACGCGAAGCCGATCGCCACGGAGGTCAATCCAAGGCCGGCAATAATGTCGGAGGGAGACACAGACGGAAAGATGACCGTCATCGCGATGGCGACGCCGACAATCCACGCGGCAATGGAAATGAGATTTCGTGCCAGCGTGATTAGCGCGTCGCGCACATGAGCGCGCGTCATGGCAGCGGATACGATAGCCCGCACGACGCGACCCGCGATCAGCGTCACGACGAGTATCGCCAACGCAATGGTCAGGTTCGGCAGGCTTTTAAAGAAGGCGGAAGCCATGCTTTCGACTTCAGTCTTCAAATCCTCAATGGGAGTAAATTCCATGGGCTTTCAACGCGCTGACAAGCCTCGAGTTCCCGCTAGGCGCAATAACCTCTCTGAAGGATGGCACCATAGCCCTCCAGCGCGGTACGAACATGGTGGGTGTCATCTGCATCCGCCTCACGCCGGATACGACTGGCCAGGACACCTGCATTTCCCGTAATCCGATGTCGCCACAACGCATAGCGCAGCGAGTCCGGATCCGCCGTCAGCGCGACCGCGCGATCAAACTCCGCCAAGTCGCAGGCCTCCATGGCAAGTTCAGCCAGCGCATATCCGAAGTCTGCCTGTTCGAACGACCGGTCGAGCCCGGACGCGCGCTGGCGTGGCCCAGCCAGCTCGTACATTGTCTCGATCACGCGGCGTCGTACCGTCTCATTCGGAGCCAGACGCGCACCGGCGGCCATGATCTCGGGCCTGCCAATATTGAAGGGGCGCCCTCCAGAACGGGCATCCCGGAGAAAAGCATCCCAGTCGCCCTCGGCCAGCGCCATCCGGGCTTTCTCCGTCGCATAAGGCGTATCAGTCGTTTGGCGCGGCTCAGGCACCGCGAGTCGAGATCTCCAAGCGCGTTTCAACGCAACATCACGGCTCATGGAAACGACTTCCAGAAAGGGCCGCGCCAACCGAGTCTGTTTGTCTGACGGCAGAACAGAGGCAGCTGACCATATCGCGTCGAGCATGCAGGCTGTCTCTTCGGCCCCCTCGCAAGACTGGCCGTCCAGCGCATTTGCGGGCCCCGTCTCAAACAAGGTGAGGCCAATCAAGACTACTACGATCATCGCTTTCATGGGGACTGATTAGCAAATCCAGCTGAACCGAGCATGAGTGCGTCACTCAAGAAGCCACCACCCGCAGGCGGGTAAAATGTTGGTCCCAACCCTTGTCATGGCTTGTAAGCATATCGAACACGTCGCCAGTGAAGGCCTCAAAACCGGAGTGAACAAGCGTGAGTTTCGTGCCGCCGAAGGCCTCTTCCAGCTGCCACGCCACTTCCGTTTCATGGCCACCGAGAAAAGCGTGCGTAAAGGTGTAGACCAGCCTGTGCGGCGGTTCGGACACGAGAACCCGTCCCCAGCACATTTTCGGATCCGGCTTACCCTTGTTCTCTCGCAGCAGGGCGTAGTCCTGGCCTGCGTCCAACAATTTATCAGATTCATGGAACCAGCGGGCGAGCTTCTCCGGCTCGACGAGATAAGTCCAGACGCGCTCCGGCGCGGCGTTGATAAAAATAGTTTTTGTAAGTGTGGCGTCAGTCATCGGATCCCTCCACAGCCTGTTTCAGTTTGGCGAGCTTGTCGTCCCAGAACTGACTGAAGAAGGTCAGCCATTCCGCAACGGGTTTCAGTCCTTCCGGATTGAGTCGATTGATCGCTTCCCTGCCTTGGCGCTCGACCATGATGAGATCGGCCGACTCCAGTTGAGCAAGGTGTTTGGATACCGCTGGCCGGCTCATCTCGAACTGGCTGGCAATATCTGAGACGCGCAATTCACCGTCCACCAGCATCGACATGATCTGTCGGCGGGTTGGATCAGCAATGGCGCGGAAGACATCTGTGTCAGACATATTATGAAACCTTTCAGTTTCCTTTTATAGGAAACCAAATGGTTTCCCGTCAAGTCGTCAATCTGCTTTTCCCAGCGTCATCTTGGACATGAGGGCTTCGCGACGCTATCTTCAGGGTCAACCCAATCGAAGAGACCCGCCCATGTTCCTGAACTTCTTCAATGAGCTGCGCGAAGCCAAAGTGCCCGTCACCCTGAAGGAATACCTTCTGTTGATGGAGGCGATGGACAAACAGGTCATCGATATGGATGTGGAGGATTTCTACTACCTCTCCCGCGCTGCGCTGGTGAAGGACGAACGCAATATCGACAAATTCGACAAAGTCTTTGGCCATGCCTTCAAAGGGCTCGACAGTCTGGCTGACGCAGTGGACGTCGAAGATATTCCCGAGGAATGGCTGCGGAAAATGTCCGAGAAGTTCCTGAGCAAGGAAGAAATGGACGAAATCGAAGCCATGGGCGGCTTCGAAAAACTGATGGAAACGCTGCAAAAGCGTCTCGACGAGCAGAAGAAGCGACATGAGGGCGGCAATAAATGGATCGGCACCGGCGGCACTTCGCCCTTTGGTGCCAATGGCTATAATCCGGAAGGCGTCCGCATCGGCCAGGAGAAATCCCGTCACCGCCGCGCCGTGAAGGTGTGGGACAAGCGCGAATTCAAGAATTACGATGATTCCGTCGAACTCGGCACACGGAACATCAAGGTCGCCATGAAGCGGCTGCGCAAATGGGCACGCAAAGGCGCGCCGGATGAACTCGACCTTGACCAGACGATCCGCAACACTGCGCGCAAAGGCTATCTCGACATCGAGATGCGCGCGGAAAAACGCAACACGGTATCGGTCCTGCTGCTGCTCGACGTGGGCGGATCAATGGACCCGTATGTCCGCATCATGGAAGAACTCTTTTCGGCGGCTCGGTCCGAGATCAAAAATCTTGAATATTATTACTTTCACAACTGCCCCTATGAAGGGCTGTGGAAGGACAATCGCCGCCGTATGAACAATCGCATTCCCACTTGGGACGTCCTGAACAAATACCCAAGCGACTACAAGGTCATCGTCGTTGGCGACGCCACGATGAGCCCGTATGAGATCACCTATTCCGGCGGCTCGGTGGAGCATTGGAATGAGGAAGCTGGCGGCATATGGATTCAGCGCTTTGTTGAACGCTATCCGAACCTTGTCTGGTTGAACCCGGTCAAGGAAGGCGCTTGGGAATATACTGGCTCCATCAAGCTGATCCGGGAACTGATTGGTGGCCACCGCATGTTTGAACTTACGCTGGATGGTCTTGACGAGGCCATGAAGGAACTCAGCCGCTAGGGCTTACCAACCGCCACCGCCACCGCCGCCGCCACCGCCTCCAGAAAAGCCGCCACCTCCGCTGCCCGAGGAGCTGGAGCTTTGTGGCAGAGAGCTGCTGACGCCCGTGCTCATGCTCGACATGATGGCATCATTCATGCCCCCGACACTGCCGAAAGAGCGACTGCCGAAATGTCCCCATGCCGGCGAATAGTTGGCGGCCTCGGTGGGCAGCGTCTTCTCAAAATACTCTGTCCACGGCTTTTCCACATTGAGCGCCACAGCATAAGGCAGGAACCGTTCGTAGCGTTCAACGCTCATCGGAGGTAGCGCATCGCTGCCGACTTCCACTGAATTCATCTGCAACTTCTCAGCCTTCTCCATGTACAGTTTGAAGCCTTCAATCTCTGTTCGCACCTTTTGCCCCTTGGGCGTCGGCGCTGGCATCAGATACATGAAGAGTCCATTCATGGCCGCAAGCGCCAGGATGATGGCCATATGCCACCATGACCAGTTGATGGTTTGGGAAACGGCCAGCGCAATGCCGGCAATCGTCAGCACAACAGCGCCCAACGTATAGCCGAGGTTCCAGCGGAAGTACGCCTTCCCATATTTCCGGGAAATCGACTTTCGGAACAGGGAATATGCTGTCGTAAAGCTTGCATCATACTTGCCGCCCAGCGTGCGTGTCCCCGCGCCATCAAACAGATCGTCGTCAAGCTGCTTCTCGTCAGCTGACAGGGTCGCGGACACGCCGGACTTTCGAGTCAGAACGGTTGACTTCTTTTCAGACGCGTCGATATCGACGAGGCCTTTCGCGCCCATACTGATAAGTGTGGAGATCAGGGCGCCATGCCCGCGCAAACCGCGATAGTAGATGTGGTGCACAGCGGCAGGGGACAAACCTTTCGGCGGCTCATACCGCGCAAAGACCGGATCCTTGGGTGGGTCCTCGCCGACCTTGCGGAAGCTGCGCGTCAGGAAGGCAAGTACGCCGAGAAACGAGGCGATCAGCAAACCAAGCGACCCGTAGCGGAACCACCAGAGCGTACCCTTGTCCGACAGGGAAAGAGGCTCGATCACTCCCTTTTCCAGCCCGAGAGATACGGTCATCCCCTCCCCCGGTAGAAATCCCCGCGTGGCTTCGAACACATGCGCTCCACCACTTTGGCGGTAGGCATAGTCGCTGCCTACATCGCCAAACCCGCCGGTATACGCATCCTGCGAAACGATACGCGCGTCTTCTGGCAGGGTAATGCGCACTGCAGACTGATCAATCGGGAATAGCCAGTAATTGCCGGTCACATTCCAAAAGAGCTCGTCATGGGTTTCGAAATAGCGAATCTGGTTCTTCACCTCATACTCGATTTCGTAAGTATGGCTTCCATGCTGCAGAAACACGTCGGCATCGCCAATCCGGATACGGAAGGCATTGCCATCCCGCTCGACTGAGTAAGGCTCGCGACGTCCATCTCGGGTCACGCGCCTGACATCATATTGGTATGGCAGCTTGTCGCCCGTCTGCCCTTCGTCATCGGCATAGTATCGAGGTAGGTCGCGGAAGATACCACGCCGGATACGTGTGCCCTCGGAGGTGACCTGAATTGTCTCGGACACCTCGATGTCGCCATCAGTCTCCACGGAGATCGAAACATCGAAACTGTCGATCTTTTCTTCGGCCACCGCACTGAATACGAACAGGCACCCCATCAAGGACAGGAGCAACGCGCGAACGTTCATGAAACGCCTCCCATGTCGACCTCTGGCAATGCCCGATCGGCCATGTCCACTTCGAAATAGGCGCGTTGCCGAAACCCGAGCGGGCCGGCCACCAGGTTGGCCGGAAAACTCTGAACACTCGTGTTCAACTCGCGCACGGCACCATTGTAGAAGCGGCGCGCCATTTCGATCTTGTCCTCGGTGTCTGACAATTCTCTCTGCAGTTCGAGAAAGTTGCCGCTGGCCTTCATGTCCGGATAGTCTTCGGCAATGGCCATCAGGCGCGCGACTGGTTGGGACAGGGCGCTCTCTGCCGCACCCCGACTGGCGAGATCGTCCCCCGCTGCCATAGCCTGCGCGCGCTTTTCCGTAACTTCTACAAAGAGGTCTCGCTCGTGCGCGGCATAGCCTTTGACCGTGGTCACGAGTTGGGGAATCAGATTGGCGCGTCGTTTCAGCTGCACATCAATATCCGACCAGCCATTGTCCGCCATCTGTGATCGACTGACGAGCCGATTGTATATCAGGACCCCAGTCACGATCAGCACGGCCACGAAGCCGAGTAAGAGATAGGTCAGCACGTCGAAGGCCTCCGAGTTGGTCTCCTTTATCCTTAACTGCGCTTTTGGCCACCGCCATGCCGGGCGCGCCAGTCCTCGCGAGTCATCTCCCAGACCAGGGACCGACGCGATGTTCCGTCTGGTCGTACGCTCTCAATCTCCCCCATGCGAGCGAAACCCAGTCCATCGAGCATGCGCTGGGTCGGGATGTTTTCGAGGCTGGCCGTCTCGCACAGCAGATCGAGATCCAGCGCCTCAAACATCCAGTTGAAGCTCGCAATGGCGCCGCACGTTCCCTGACCCTTGGCGTGCTGCGACGGGTGCAACGCGCCGCCGAGCTCACCCGCCGCCAAGTCTGGCCAGACCTGCACGTCGCTGTATCCGAGGACTCGCCCATCGTCGGCTGCGCGGACGAACAGGAGGCCAGTGCCCGCCTCGCGCTCTTCAAGGTGCTGTTGGATGAACGCGACGGTGCTCGCCTCAGTGAGGGGGCGCGGCAGCGTGTAGATCGGCGTATGCACGGCGGGGTCCGACAACAGCGCAAAGAGACTAGCCGCGTCTGAAGTAACGGCAATTCGGGAAGCATCGGGCTGGTCCGTCAGTGTCTCGGCACCGCGCAAACGCGCCCGAATACCGTCGGCCCGCTCGGGCGATACATTCCGCCGCGTAATCGGAATAGAGTCGGTCATGCGAAAGACTGGGCCACAGGCGAACAGGTGCGACAAGAGCTCACGCGGCGATAAACCCCTGTCATTATGGGCATAAACACATTGACCGGACCCCCGGCTGCGGCCAGATGCGCGCATGACTGACTCCGCATCCGCCACTCGGCGCCATGGCAAGAACGCCTTCATGTTCGTGATCATAACGGTTGCGATCGACATGCTGGCTTTTGGCCTGATTATCCCTGTCGTACCGACTCTGGTGCAGGAACTTGGCAATATCTCAGCCGAACGCGCCACGCTCTATATAGGCGGGCTGGGCACGACATATGCCTTCATGAACTTTCTGTTCGGACCGATGCTTGGGGCATTGTCGGATCGGTTTGGACGCCGGCCCGTACTCCTCGCCTCGATCGCAACGCTCTCAATCGATTTCCTGATTATGGGTTTTGCAAATTCGATCTGGTTGCTTTTCCTCGGGCGCGCCCTTTCGGGAATTTCCGGCGCAACTTATTCCACGGCCAATGCTTACATTGCCGATGTCACTGAACCGGAAAATCGCGGCAAAGCCTTTGGCATGGTCGGTGCCGCTTTCGGCTTTGGTTTCATCTTTGGCCCGGTCATGGGGGGTATCCTGGGTGAATTCGATCCACGCGCGCCTTTCTTTGCTGCTGCGGCGCTGGCCTTGTTGAACTTCTGCTATGGCTTCTTTGTCCTCCCGGAATCGCTGGAGAAAGAACACCGCCGTCCGTTTGCCCCGTCCCGTTCCAATCCGTTCGGAGCCGTAAAGCATTTCTCGAAACTGCCGCATGTTTCCTGGTTTCTCGTTTCGGCAGGCGTGTTTTTCCTCGCCCACACGGTATACCCATCGACTTGGCCGATTCATGGCGAGATCCGATATGACTGGTCCCCGAAGGAAATCGGCTTGTCGCTTGGCTTGGTGGGGCTCGGCGCCGCTGTCGTCCAGGCCGGGCTGATCGGAATCGCGCTGAAACGCTTCGGTGCAGTAAGGACGGCGCTCTACGGGATTATCATCAATGCGCTCGCCTTGTTCGCCTATGCGTTTGCCGGGCTCGGTTGGGTCGTTTTCCTGATCATCCCGTTAGGTGCACTTGGCGGGGTAGCCAGCCCGACCTTGAACTCCCTCATGTCCACTGTCACTCCCAAGAACGCCCAGGGAGAATTGCAGGGAGCATCAGCCAGCCTGAACTCCTTCGCCATGATATTCGGCCCCATGATCATGGCTGGCGCACTGTTCTATTTCACCGAACCCGGCACACCGTTACACTTTCCAGGCGCGGCGTTTCTGTTAGCAGGCATTCTGACGGCGTTTTCGATTATACCCTTCCTGCGAGGGGTCGAGGCCAACAAGGGAAAGCTTCCAATAGACGAATAAAGCCGACCCACAGCGGAGCCGGCTTCATCGTGAATTTCGGTATGGATCAGCCTTTCGGCTTCATGACCAGGCCAGCGAGGATGCCGACAATTCCGCCCCCCACGCCGCCTTCCAGCAGTGTATTGATTATATTGATGGGTGAGGTTGAACTGGCCGCGGCATCGCCCAGAACCTGAATATTGGCTGCATCCAGTCCGTAGTGCGCACCAATGCCACCGATAATTCCGCCGATCAGTCCACCTGTGCCGCCGCCGCCGGTTAGCCGTGAAACCAGCGGGCCGATCACCAGACCCCCAATAGCACTCAGGATGAGTGGTATAATATCTTCCATAATTTGCCCTCCCTTAGGCATTTTGGGGGGCTCTGACGGCCCCTCCGATTGGAAAGAAATCGTCTTTCGGACCCAAGGTCCAGAAAATTTACCACAAATGAGAGTGTTGCAACTGCGAGAGACTGCGGGCAAAGACCGCTCATATGAGCGCCTCACGCCCCGCCCTCTTCCTTGATCGCGACGGCGTGATAAACGTCGATAAAGGTTATGTCAGCCGCATCGAGGATTTCGAGTGGATGCCAGGCGCCGCCGAGGCCATCGCCGCGTTTAACGCGCGCAACTGGTTCGTTTTCGTGGTTACCAATCAATCGGGTATCGCCCGCAACTATTACACAGAAGCCGACATGCACACACTGCATGAGTGGATGCTGGACGAACTGGCCCAGCAGGGCGCGCACATCGACCGGATCTATCACTGCCCCTTCCACGAGGAAGGGGAAAATCCAGCTTACCGAAAGGCCAGTTTCGACCGGAAACCCAATCCCGGCATGCTACTGGCCGCGATGTCCGAGTTTCCAGTCAAACGAGAGCAGAGTTTTCTCATCGGTGACAAGGAAACCGACATCGCCGCCGCGCGCGCGGCGGGCGTAGCCGGTTTCTTGTTCCGTGATGGAAATCTCGCTGAATTTGCCGAATGGACCCTCGCAGGTTTTGAAGACGGCAATCGCGGGTAGGAAAAGGGTTGTCCCGAGTTCCGTTTACGCAAAGGTAAGGCTGGCGTTGCGGTTATCACCTGATTAGTGTGCGGCGCAACAACGACGCTCATTTTGGAGGAAAGCACATGCGCGAAGCCGTTATTGTATCCTATGCCCGTACCGGCATGGCAAAAGCCAACCGGGGATCACTCAACAATACGCACGGGATTACCATGGCCGGAACGGCCATCAAAGGCGCCCTTGATCGTGCAGGCATCGAGGCCGGCCTGGTTGAAGACGTTTTCCTCGGCTGTGCACAGCCTGAAGGCGCGACTGGACACAATGTGGCCCGCAACGCCGCACTCTGGGCTGGCTGCCCGTCCACGACGTCCGGTGCCACGATCAACCGTTTCTGTTCGTCCGGCCTGCAGGCGATTGCCAATGCCGCACACACGGTCATCAACGAAGGCGCACCCGTTGCCATCGGCGGCGGTGTTGAATCCCTGTCCCTCGTCTCCCGCAGTGGCCACATGAACTTGCACCGCTACACCGAAAACGAACTGATGAAGAAGTGGCCTGCGATCTGGATGACCATGATCGAGACCGCTGAAATCGTCGCTGATCGTTATGGCGTCAGCCGCGAATACCAAGACGAGTACTCCGCTGAATCCCAGAAGCGCACCGCCGCGTTCCAGGAAAAAGGCTACATGGCCGAGGAAATCGTGCCTCTGAAGACCACAATGAAACTGGTCAACAAGGAAACCGGCGAAGAGACGCTGCAGGAAGTCGTATGTGATCGCGACGAGTGCAATCGCCCGGGCACGACGTTTGAAAGCCTTTCCGGCCTGAAGCCGGTCTTCTCTGGCGGCATGGTCGTCAAGGAAGGCAAATACGTCACCGCAGGTAACGCGTCCCAGCTGTCAGACGGCTCCGCAGCCGTTGTCGTGATGGAAGCCAAGGAAGCCGAGAAGCGCGGCCTGAAGCCGCTCGGTCGCTTTGTTGGTTTCAATGTCGCGGGTTGCGATCCAGACGAAATGGGCATCGGCCCAGTGTTCGCTGTGCCACGTCTGCTGGAGCGCCATGGCCTGAAGGTTGACGATATTGACCTTTGGGAACTGAACGAAGCCTTCGCTTCGCAGTGCCTCTACAGCCGCGACCGTCTCGGCATTGATCCCGAGAAGTACAATGTGAATGGCGGCTCGATCTCGATCGGCCATCCGTTCGGCATGACTGGCGCACGCTGCACAGGCTCGCTGCTCATGGAAGGCCAGCGCCGCGGCGCGAAATATGGCGTTGTCACGATGTGCATTGGCGGCGGCATGGGCGCAGCAGGTCTGTTCGAGATCTTCAGCTAATCTAGCTTAAGCTTAGACATTCAAACGCCCCGGACCCATGGTCCGGGGCGTTTTGTTTTTCCGCAGACCTGCTTGTGATAGCTTCCGCCGATGAGCCACAAAGGAGTCGCCATGAAGCGTACAATTTTAGCCTCTGCGGGGCTGGTCTTGCTGGCCGCATGTGCGGCGCCATCACATCATCATGCGCACGGCGTCAGCACCGATCCACATGGTGCAACATCTTTCATGACGGCTGATACTTCGTCGCAAGCATCAGCGCAAACCCCGACAGGTGAAAGCATCGCCCGGGACGCGGACGGCCGCCCCTATTCCAATGCATTGTTGGGAAGCGCCCTTCCTCCCCTGTCGGGAACCATGGCGGATGGCTCAGTCTTCGATCCAACCTCGCTCGATAAATGGACCGTGATTCACGTCTGGGGGCTGTGGTGCGGAGACAGTATGGCCGATGCACCCTATACGGCTGCGCTTGTAAACGCGATCGCTCAAGACCCTGACCTCGAATTCCTGTCGATCCATACTCCATATACTGCCAGCCATACCGCTCCGAAGGACATGTTTGGCAAACATGGATCGGTCGCGGCATTCTTCGATTCCAGGGGATACAGCTTCCCTACCCTCATCGATGATGATGCAAGCCTGCGCCAAGCGCTGGAGATCAAGTGGACGCCGTCTTACCTGCTTGTGGATCCGGACGGCATCGTCCGGGGATACAGGACTGATTTGTCGGTTGCCGGTGGCGAGCCGGTGAAGGATTTTTTGAAAGATGTTGCTCGTGTCAAAACGGAGTGGAAGACAGCCATAGGCGAAAAGCCATCCATCGGGCCGGAAGGCGCCATGGGGCTGACCGGAGCCATACCATTCAACACGAGTGCAATCCGGGCCGCCTTTCCTGAATATGAAGTCGTCCCCGATCAGCTAACGTCTGAAGGGGATCTGTACCCGGTGTTCAACATAGTAGCGGGCATGGATACGGCACCTCTCTATGTCGTCGAGTCCGATTGGTCTCTGGGCCAGGTACATCGCGTTTCCACTAGCCATCCAGACGTCGCGGGACCAGCGGGTGAGCATATCGATCTTTTTCGGCTTAGTGCACTGCCGCAAGCCGACCAAGCCGCCTGCCTGAATGGTGTCGACGAGTCAGCCGCCCTGCTGGTTTGCAACGAAATGCAGAACGGCGCGCGATTCCAGCGCGTTTTCAAATCTCTGAATGACGGCAGGGATGCCGTTCTGGTTCGCATGGCGTACTACCCGGCTGCTCCCGAAGCGACGGATTAACTTAGCGGAAAGCCTAACCTGCCGGATTTCGCGTCATTTCATGGATTTTGGTGGGACAGGACGTTTGATCATTCGCCTGCCAGCTTGTAACTGTTAGGAAAAGCGTTCTGGATAAACGGAAAGGCGGGTCTTGATGCTGCATCCATCCACCAAACGGCTGATAGACAAGCTCGGCGATATGACGCGCCGGCAGAGGGTGACATGGCAGGAAGCCGAAAACGGCCAAATGACCCACGACACCGAAGGCTATCGAGTCACGCTGACGCCTGATCCTTACGCCGTCCTCCTGACAGACGCGCAAGGCCGGGAAATCGAGACCTGCAGCCCGTCTGACTTCAATGATGAATTCGATGCCGACGGTCGCCCTTATGCGCTGTTCGTTGAGGAACTCTACCGGGAAGCCAAGCGCCATGCACGCGGCGCAGAAGAGGCGATCAGTGCGGTGCTGGCCGGACTGACCGCCGTAGAGACCGACGTCAGAGACGAGCCTGCGGACCTGATCGACGATGCTGACGCGGAAGTAATGCCGGGAGCTTCAGGTGAGGATGCGGTCGAGGATCCGCTGGATGACAGCTCCCCACTGGAACCGGAAGCCTATCTGGAACTGGACAGTCAGTCCGACATAACATCAGCGGTTGCGTCTCTTGCGAGCCAGGTAAATACACCTTTGGAAGCCCAACCGGTTGAACATGAAGCCCCTGAAGAAATCAGCGAAGACACGCTGGAGTCTCCGATAGCATCACGTGGCGATCAACAGATGCCGTCCGAAGATGAAATCCTGACCGATGAAAACACGGGCATCTCTCTCGAAGAGGCTGTTGCTGACTCGGCTCATGAGGTAAATACTGTCGAAGATGCAGAACCCACCGAAGAAGCCACGCCTGAAGCCGAAGCCTCCATGTCGCCAATCATGGGTTACGGTGTCTCGTCACCAGATGCGCCAGCCGCGATGGAGCCTGTCGATGAACCGGGGCCACTAAACGAACCAGCCGCAGGCTATACACCGACGGGTTATACGGAAATCGAACCGGAAGATGCCTCGACTGCGGAAGCAGACGCACCGCAATTCATGGGCAAAGTCGACTCCGAAGTTACGCATGAGGCCGACACCTACACACCTGCCTTTGCGGATGCCAGCGACAGTGCACCGAACTATGCCCAAGCTGAGCCGTTTGACAGTTACATTCCGGAATCCGAGCCAGAAATAGCGCCTTCCATACCCGAAGGTCCGGCGATCGAGGCGGCAAGTGCTCCCGAGGAAGAGGCTGGTGAGCCGTCGCCTGCCCCGCAGGAAAACGCCCCAACCTCCAATAATTTCCTTACGGGTGGATATGGTAGTGGGTTGGGTCGCTACGCGCCTCAGTCTGACACCGCACAATCACACTCAGAAATGGAAACTTCGGAAACACCTGAAACTGAGCCTCAATTGGAAGCTGCTCCAACGCCTGAGCTCCCCGCCCAGCCGCCTCAGTCCTTCAGCCTTTCGGGAATTGGGAACCGGCAAGCTCCCGTTGAAACACCAGCTCCACTGGACGCGACCGAGTCGGTCGAGTCGGTGAGCGCTCCGCGAGTCGTGATTGATGCAACACATGACCAGCCTTGGCCGGGAACTGAACCGGTCGATTCTGACGAGCATACATCCGATGCGGAGACCCATTTCGAGGCAGCGGAACCGCATGTAGAGCCCGAAGTAGAGATCACACCGGAACCTGACTTCATTATGGATACTCAGACAGAGCCGGCTGACACCTCCAGCAGTGAAGAAAAGGCCCAAGCCTCGGAAGAGGTTGCACCTCGGCCGGTGAAGCGGTTCAATCCCTGGAACTGACCACTAACCGCGCCAGAAGCGTCGGGTCAGAACCACAAATACAGCCACGAACTCGAGCCGCCCTAGCAGCATGGCAATGGCGCAAATCCATTTGGCGAAGTCAGGCAATAACTGGAATGTGCCGGATGGACCGATCATGGGGCCAAGCCCCGGTCCGACATTTGACACGCTGGTAGCGGCACCCGAAATGGCCGTCAGTGCGTCCACGCCGGTCAGACTAATCAGTGCAGCCGCGACGAGGAAAGTCAGCAGGTAGAGGCTGATAAATACCATAACCGACTGCAGGACTTCTTCATCCACCGTCTTGCCGGCATAACGGATAGGCGTGCGGCGGTGCGGCTGGATCATGCGCTGCGAATAGGCAACGATCGTCTTGGCAGCGATTTCCAGCCGGAACATCTTGAGCCCACACGCCGCCGAACCCGCACACCCTCCAACAAAGGTGGCCCCCAAAAAAATGACCATCACGGGCTGGCCCCAAGTGTCATATGGTGCCGAGGCGTAACCGGTGCCGGTCATGATCGAGATGATGTTGAACAGGGCTTCCTTGAAGCCGTGGAAAATATGGTCAAACACGGGCGGATCAACAACGGCCTCATGGTAGACGACAATGATGGTCGAGAAGATCAATGCGAGTGCCAGATAGAGGCGTGGTTGCGGATCGGCGAGCATCGGTCGAATGCGACCTTGCAGCATCAGCATCGCCAACAGGCTGAATGGCAGGCCCGCAATAAACATGAAGAACGTGGCGACATACGGTGCGTTGGTGTCATTGAAGTAGCCGAAAGAAGCGTCGTGCGTCGAATATCCTCCCGCCGACATGGTCGTCATCGCGTGAGTTATGGCGTCAAACCAATCCATACCGGTGAGGTAGTAGAGCAAGGCACAGAGCATTGAGATCAGCAGGTATGTGAAACCCAGATAAGCGGCGATGTCGGTGATGCGGGGAAGGAATTTGCCCGACATGTCGGAGCTTTCCAGTTCAAACAATTGCATCCCGCCGACCCGCAGCTGTGGCAGGATGGCGATGGCCGTCACGATGATGCCGATCCCGCCAATCCATTGCAGGATGGCCCGCCACAACAAGAGACCGCGTGGCATGCTGTCGAGCCCCGTCAAGACAGTAGCGCCGGTCGTCGTTAGACCGGAAACAGTCTCAAACAGGGAATCCGTTACTGTCATGCCCGACGCCAGGAACGGAATGGATGCAATCATCGGCAGGAACACCCAGACCAGTACAGTGAGGAGAAATCCTTCGCGCTGTCCGGTGCGTTCAATGTCGCCGCGCGACAAGACCCACATGCATGATCCGATCAGGATCGAACCGAAAGCAGACACCTCAAACACATAGGTTTCCGCCCGCCCATCAGCGGAATCGATCAATGCACAGGGGATCATCGCCGCACCCAGAAGGACGGTCATGATGCCGAGAGCAAGAAAGAGAGGACGAAGCTGCATGTCTGGAGGGCAAGATACGCTGCAATTCCTGCTGAGGTGTCAACGCGTTACGTGGTTAAGCAGTATGCACCAAGGATGCGGTCTGGGCAGAAACTGAGGACTTCCCATGGACTCCTGACGGTAGAACTGGGCCGTGTGTGGCCTGTGCCGGGTCAACTATGCCATTTTCGCGCCAAGTCCAAGGGCAGACGCCGGTTGACGGGATCGTCCGCAAGGGCCTAAACGCCCCTTCGTTACATTTGCAACCGATGACTCTCTCATGTTCGATCATTCCTCCTTCGATGCCCATGAGGGTGTCCACATGTTTCACGACGCTGACAGCGGTCTGAAAGCGATTATCGCCGTCCATTCATCGGCCTTGGGGCCCGCGGCAGGTGGCTGCCGCATGTGGAACTACGACACTGGTGAAGCCATGTTGCGGGATGCCCTGCGGCTCAGCCATGGAATGAGCTACAAAAATGCCATGGCAGACCTTCCCCTCGGCGGCGGCAAGGCTGTCATCTGGGGCGATGCGAAAGCGGACAAATCACCAGAATTGTTCCGAGCGTTCGGACGCGCGGTCGAGAGCCTCAAAGGCAATTATATTACCGCGGAGGATGTCGGCATCAATGTCTCCGACATGCAAATCGTGCGCGAGGAGACGGCACATGTTGCCGGGCTCGATGAGGGCGACGCTGCCAGTGGAGATCCATCTCCGATAACAGCAATGGGAATATATCTGGGCATTCGCGAAACCGCCAAACGCGCGCTCGGCACAGATGACCTGACCGGCCGCACAATTGCTGTTCAGGGCGTGGGTTCAGTCGGCGGACATGTTTGCGAACACTTGGCGAAGGCAGGTGCGAACCTCATCATTACCGATATTGACCAGGCAGCCTTGTCCGACATCTCTGCCCGCACGGGGGCACGGATCGTCGCGCCCGACGAAATTTATGGCGTCGATGCAGACATTTTTTCGCCAAATGCGCTGGGTGCAATCATCAACGAGAAGACGCTGAGCCTTTTTCGCGTGAAGGCTATTGCGGGCGGCGCGAACAACCAGTTGATTGTGCCTGAAATGGGTGAATTGCTGCGTCGCCGCGGCATTCTGTATGCACCGGACTATGTCATCAATGGCGGTGGCATCATCAATGTCTGCGCGGAAATCTCCGGCACCTATTCGCGGGACTGGGTCGGCGCCAAGGTGAAGGCCCTCATGGTGACACTCGGCGAAGTCTTGGATTTGGCTTTGGAAAGCAGCGAGCCGACAAATCTCGTCGCAGACAGGATTGCGCGCCAAAGAATTGGACGGACGGATTAGGTAGTCTCACCTAGTTAAACCGGGGCGATAAATGGTACACATCATTATCGAACCTGAATGACGCTAGGAGTGCCCCATGTCCGTAGTCGCCATGCTACAGGGAACGGTTGAGACCGACCTTGCTACCATACGCACCGCCCTATCCCTTGCTCGCCGCATGAATGTGCCAATGCGAGCATTGTGCGCCTTGCCAGATCCGAACGCCGCTCTGATGGTGATCGCCACACCAGAGGCTGCTGGCCTGACCAGCGCGACCACCCAGTCGATCTTCGACATGCAGGAAGAAGTGCTCGCAAAGGCACGCGAAGCTTATCAAACGGCCACTCAGGACGAAGATACGATTACCTGCGAATTCAAGCACGAGGTCAACACTGTCGAACGTGCAGCGTCCAATGCGGCCTCCCTCTCGGAAGCCGTCGTATTTCCACGCACAGCGGCGGACGGATCACAACCGCTGAATGTGGGATTCGAGTACGTCCTCATGGATGCGCATCTTCCGCTCGTTCTCGCCGGCACCACGCCGGATATGGATGGGCCAGTCATCATTGCATGGGATGGAAGCAATGGCGCAGCCCGCACGGTCCGCTTTCACTTGCCGCTTCTGAAAGCATTCGGCGATGTCATCATTGCACAGAACACAGATGACCTGAACAAGGACCCTCAGCGCGAAATCGCTGCGCCGGAAGCGCTTGTGGAATGGTTGGTACTGCAAGGAATTTCCTCGCGTGTCATGGAAATCGAAGGTGAGGTGTCTTCCGGTCTTCTGGCCATGGCAAAGGGTACCGGGGCCTGTATGATCCTGGCGGGTGCCTATGGACACTCCCGTCTGGCGGAGCGAATTTTTGGCGGCACCACACGGCGCCTGCTCACAGCTGACAATGCCCCCGCCCTTGCGCTAGCCCACTAGAGGAGAACTCCACATGAGCCTGTCAAAAATCGTCCTCCAGCTCGCGCGGAACCCCGGTCTTCCAAACGGTGACGCCGGGCAAGGCTATACGCTGGTCGCACCACTGACGGCAGCGGGTCAGATTGATATCGATGCCTGGCGTGAAAATCGCGCGGCATGCCGCGTTGTGCGTTTCAGTCCCGATCCGCAGGAGCATGCCGACGGCCTACTGACCCATCGGGGTAGCCATTGGTTTTTCCACTACGATGAGGACGATGAAGGCGATGACGAAGCGGGCTTCAAACTCGGCGAACATGTGTTCAAGGAAGGCGAGTACGTGACTATTGCCAGTCATGGTGAAACACCCCTGACGTACAAGATTACCGATATCAGCCCGGTCTGATCCTTCCCGAGCGTCAAGCTGGACAGCACGTCCTGTTCGTCGCAGAATTCCAACCAATGAGGGCAGGCAAAAATGCCCCTTGGGAGGAAGACATGAAAAGACTATTGGGCTTTGCCGTTTCGGTGATCGCTTTGGCTGCGTGTGACAGCACCACGCCGGACACTTCCATGCCGGAGACCGACACCGCCCAAATTGAGTCTGCCTCTTCCGCGACGGAGCGGACGGCAGGATACAGTGAAGACCGCAATGCCTATTTCGGCGATCTTCATATCCACACGCGATCAAGCTTCGATGCCTATATCTTCAATGTTCGTCGCACGGCCGACGACGCATATCGGTTTGCCCGCGGTGAGACGATCACCCACCCTTCCGGTTTCGACATGACAATTGCGGGCGGCCCTCTCGATTTCTACACCGTCACCGACCATGCCGAATATCTCGGCATCCTTCCTGTTATGAATACACCCGGCACAGAGCTTTCAAAATTGCCTCGTGCCCAGGACATGTTTTCGACCGATCCGGAAAAAATCACCGCGGCATTCCAGAGTGTGGGTGCCTCTGTTCGCTCTGGCGAGCCGATCGAGGACATGTATGACCAATCCATTATCGGGTCTGTTTGGGAACAGAATATTGATGCTGCAAACCGCCACTATGTGCCAGGAGAGTTCACAACCTTCGCCGCCTATGAATTCACATCCGTGACCGTCAATGACGAGGAAGGCTCCTTTGCGGGAGGCAACCTTCACCGAAACGTTTTCTTCAAGGGGGACGCGCCTGATCGCGCCTTCTCGACGCTGGATTCGCCCAACCCTGAAGACCTCTGGGACTGGATGGATGAACAGCGCTCAGAAGGTTATGAGGCCATTGCCATTCCACATAACTCGAATGTCTCTGATGGGCAAATGTTCCGTCTAGAGACATATAATGGAGATCCACTCGATGTGGCCTATGCTGAACAGCGCATGAGGAATGAGCCCCTGGTCGAGGTAACTCAAGTCAAGGGCACCAGCGAGACCCACCCTTCCCTTTCGCCCAACGACGAGTGGGCAGATTTCGAAATCTATGACAGGCTATTGGCTTCTTATCAGGTCTCGAAAACCGAAGGCGGCTATGTTCGTGAGGCCTATCGCAATGGCTTGAAACTACAGGAAGAGGAAGGTTTCGACCCATTCCGCTTCGGGCTCGTCGCAGCTTCCGACAGCCACGTCGTCGGAGGGGCCTATGCTGAGAGCGACTACTGGTCAAAGGTCGGAGTCGTTGACGGCACACCCATGGCGCGAGGATCCGTCCCATTCTTCGGCACAAAGAGTTGGGATGAGCAACCAGACAATCAGATGGTTAACAATGCCCGGGAATGGTTTTCCAGGTGGGCAGCATCTGGCCTGACCGGCGTGTGGGCGGAAGAGAACACGCGGGAGTCTATATTTGATGCGTTCCGGCGCAAGGAGACGTTTGCCACAACGGGGCCGCGCATGAAGGTTCGCTTCTTCGCGGGTTATCAGTATTCTGACGATATGTTGGATGATGCCGACCTTACCCGGCAGGCCTATGACGGCGGCGTTCCGATGGGCGGTGATCTGGTCGGGACTGGCGAAGCGCCAACCTTCCTTGCCTGGGCCCAGCGCGATCCCAACATGGGTGCGCTGCAGCGTGTGCAAGTCGTCAAGGTCACCTCTGTCGGAGAAGCTGTCTATGACGTCGCTTGCCATACAGGCTCGCCGGATCCGGCGACACATCGCTGTTCAGACAATGGCGCTGCCGTTGACATGGAGACCTGCGCCCCCACGGGAGCTGGTGCAAACGAGTTGAAAGCTGTTTGGCAAGACCCGGACTTCGATGTTGCCAAGCGCGCGACATACTATGTCCGCGTTTTGGAAAATCCGAGCTGCCGCTGGTCGACTTGGGAAGCAATGCGTGGAAATGTGCCACCTCGCCCCGACGTGCCCCAGACGATTCAGGAGCGCGCCTACACGTCGCCCATCTGGTACATACCAGCCGATTAAGGGACGCTCCCATTGAAGTTCCTGAGAGACCCGCTCGTCCATTTCATCACTGCGACCGCCTTGGTCTTTGCCGCGTTTGCCATCTGGCAAACGCGGTCGAACCAGGCAGACTCCACCATTCTGATATCCGCAAGTGAGATTGAGCGCATGGCCGCACTGTACACGTCCGAGGCGGGCACTCTGCCCGGCGAGGCGGACATGGCGGCCATGCTGTCCGACCATATACGCGACGTGGCTCTTGCACGGGAGGCGCGACGATTGGGCCTCGACCAGAATGACACAATCATCACGCGGCGACTGGCGCAGAAGATGAGTTTCGTCGTGTCGGATTTGCACGAAGATACCATGCCGACCGAGCAACAGCTCGAAGACTGGCATGCCGCGCATGCAGATCGCTTCACGCGGCCTGCTACCTTGACCTTCAGCCATGTCTATTTCAGCCCTGATGTTCGCGGCGCAGAGACAGCTGCTGCCGCAGAAGAGACGCTCACGCGCTTAAACGCCTCCAATCCTCCGGCAGCGGCGTCGCTGGGTGATCCCTTCATGCTGCAGCGCCAGTACGGCGACATGCCACTTAGGGAGTTGGCGCGGCAGTTTGGTGGCGCATTTGCCGAGACCCTTTCAACAATGCCGGTCTCTGAAGACTGGCAAGGTCCCGTCTCCTCTGCTTACGGGCTCCATCTCGTTCGGGTTACACACTCAACCGCAGCTGTGCTTTCACCGCTTGATGAGGTTAGAGCAGAAGTTCGCAAGGACTGGCTCGAGCAAACACGTCGCGAAAAGAATGAGCAAGCCATTCAGGAGATCATTGCGCAGTACAAGGTCGAGATAGAGGGCGGAAACTGATGCGTGTCGCACTGTGCGTGTTGGCATCGATCCTGATGGCGCTCTGCGCTGCTGCACATGAGGTGCGACCAGCCTATCTGGAAATTACCGAGACCGCTCACGGCGAATATGATGTGATCTGGAAACAGCCAGTTCTGGATGGTCGACGACTAAAGCTCGACCCGGTCTTTCCTGGAAATTGCGCCCGACAAAATGAGCGGATGTCTGCCCCTGCAGCCACGCTCGTCACCCGGTGGTCGATGGCATGCAATCTCAATAATGGCGAACTCTCAATATCGGGCCTCGACCGGACCCTTACCGATGTGTTCGTGCGCGTAGAGCGGCTGGAAGAGGACGATGTTTCGGCGCTTCTGCGGCCTGGCGCGAATGCCATCCAGCTGAGCGGCCCCCAGGGCGCGCCGACACTTGCCTATTTTAAAATCGGCGTAGAGCACATCATTTTCGGTTTTGACCATTTGCTGTTTGTGCTGGGTCTTGTCCTGCTGGTCAGACCTCGCCAGTTGCTTGCCACGGTGACGGCCTTCACCGTGGCGCATTCGATCACCCTTGCCGCCTCGGCGCTGGGCGGCGTGACGCTGCCCGGTCCTCCCGTGGAGATTGTCATTGCCATGAGCATCGCGTTATTGGGAGCTGAAGCAATATACAGAATGCGCGGGCAAGACACGCTCGCACAGAGCCAACCCTGGATCATCGCCTTTGGATTTGGTCTGATCCACGGTTTTGGATTTGCGGGCGCTCTGTCTGATATTGGCTTGCCCAAAGGCGCGGAAATCTTCGCGCTGCTCCTGTTCAATTTGGGTGTCGAAGTGGGGCAAGTTGCGTTTGTGATATTCGTATTGGCCCTCGCCTGGGTCGGGCAGCGCCTCTATCGCCAGGGTGCACCATTCGTACGCACGGCCGCAGCGTACGCGATCGGCATCACTGGCAGCTTCTGGGCCATAGAACGGATCGCCGCGACGTTTTTCTAAATGCCGAGGGCCTTACACAACATGCGAGCCGCCACGATTGCGAGCAGAATGGCAAACCAGCGTTTCAGCTTCGCCGCATCCAGCTTGTGCGCCAGCTTTGCGCCAATCGGCGCCATGGTCACAGTGAAGGCGGAAATCAGCGCGAACGCCGCAAGGTTCACGGGCCGCCCGTCTGTGCCCCACCCCACATAGATTGCAGCCAACGCGCCAGGCAAGCCAATCGCTACGCCCCAGCCCGCCGCCGTCGCAACAGCCCGATGGATCGGCCGACCACACAGAGTCATCAGGCTGACGCCAAACGTCCCGCCCCCAATTCCCATCAGGGCAGACAGTGTCCCTACAGATGCACCAAGCCCCGCGCGTACAATGCCGCCGGGCATCTCGTCTGCCAATCGCCACGTCGGACGCCCGAAATAGAGCTGTGCCGCAAGCAGGAAGGCCAATGAACCAAAAATCGCCAGCAAGCCACGATTGGACAAGTATCCGCTCAGCGCCATGCCAACCAGCGCCCCGATGACAATCCAGGGCGCCCAGCTCCGGATGATCTGCCAGTCGACGGCACCGTGAGCATTGTGGGCCATCACGCTACGGATCGAGGTGAGGATGATTGTCGCCAGAGACGTCGATACGGCGACGTGCATGGCTGTCTCGCCAAAGCCCATCCCTTCGAACAGGAAGTAGAGCACCGGCACAATGATCGCGCCGCCTCCGATGCCGAACAGGCCCGCGGCAAGGCCGGCCGCGATACCTGCTGCGGCGAGCGCCAGCAACAGGGGTGCATACTGGACAAGCAACTCCATCAGGTCACGATGGCCTTTTCCCGGTAGGCCTCAGTGTCCCAACTGCGGGTTTCTATGATCTCGGCCAATTCCGACATGGCGTCCCAGATTTCAGCATAGCCGAGGAATAGCGGGGACAGACCAAAACGGATCGTGTGCGGCGTGCGGAAATCCGCTTCAATACCCCAATCGGCCAAGGCGCGGACAAGCGGATAGCCATCTGGATGACACACACTGACATGCCCACCGCGCGAGGTCGGATCGAGTGGGGACGCAATGTCGAGCCCCATACCTTCGGCCATCATCAAACACATCTGACCCAGGGCTCGCGCCTTTGACTGAACCTCGACCATCGAAACCCTGTCAAAAACATCCAGCGCGCCATTCAGCGCCGCAAGCGAAAGAATGGGTGGCGTGCCTGAGGCAAAGCGCGCCGTCCCTGTCTTTGGCGCATACGCAGAAGTAAATTCAAACGGCGCAGAATGTCCCATCCAGCCCGGTAATGGCGTTTCCAATTGGTCAGCGACATCCGCCCGGGCATACACAAAGGCAGGTGCGCCGGGACCCCCATTCAAATATTTGTAGGTGCACCCCGCTGCAAACCGTGCGTTGGCGGCGCTAAGTTGAATATCCAGCACACCAGTCGCGTGGCTAAGGTCCCAGATGATCATACCACCACCAGACTGAGCTGAAGCCTCGTCCGCGGCCATATCGGCGAGCTGAGAAGAGCGGTAATTCACGAGGCTCTTCACCAACACACCACCCTCAAGCTGGGAGACCCCCTTCCCCGGCGCAACGCGGACCAGGTCCACGCCAGTCAAACCAGACAGGCCATCAAGAATGTATTGATCGGTCGGAAACTCATCCTCTTCGACAACAAGGCGACGCGTGCGCGCCAAAGGCAACGCCGAGGCAGCAAGCTTGAACAGATTTATGGATACGCTGTCGCAAACAACTACTTCGCCAGCCTTGGCGCCCACCAGCCGTGCGAGGCGATTGCCGACATGTTCGGATAAATGAATCCACTCTGCCGAGTTCCATGCGCCGACGCGGTCGTTCACCCATGCACCCTCTGATGCTGCACGCAGATTTCGCAGGGCACCGATGGTGGCTGGCCCAAGCGAGTGCCCGACCAGATAGGTCACACCTTCCGGCAGGGCAAAGGCATCCCGGCAAAGGGCGAGCGGGTCGGTCGCATCCAGCGCCTCCGCTTCGGCGCGCGATTCCGGAAGGGATATCAAGGTCATTGCCTGTTTGTGCATGACAGAATGCGCCGGCGCTAGTAGCAATCCCCGTATGCGCACACCTTCCCTCGCTACCCTCGCCTTACTCTGTCTCGTCGGCTGCGACGCGCCAAATCCGGAATTGTCGCAAACTCCGCCCCATGCTCGAAACGAGACAATACCGCTCCTGCAGTGGCCAGACCTGCTCTCGCGGGAACGACCAACCACGCCGCACACAATTCGCACTGGCCCATCAGAAACCGACATTGTTGATCTCTGGCTGCCTGATGGCGCCGGGCCGCACCCTGTCGTGATCATGGTGCATGGTGGATGCTGGCAAAAATCGATTGCGGACCGGAGATTGATGGATTTTGCAGCTGAGGACCTCCGCCAAAAAGGGCTCGCGGTCTGGAACATCGAGTATCGTGGCGTAGATGAAGCCGGTGGCGGCTATCCGGGGACGTTTGAAGATGTCTCCCGCGCGGCAGACGCGCTTCGCGATCATGCGAGCCAGTTCAACCTTAAGCTCGACCGGGTCGGTGCGATTGGTCACTCCGCTGGCGGCCATCTGGCGCTGTGGTTGGCAGCCCGGCCCAAGCTGCCAAAGTCGAGTACGCTCTGGCGCTCAAACCCACTCCACATAGATTTCGTGGTCAATTCCGGTGGTCTTGCGGATCTCGATGCTTCCGCGCCCGTGACACAAGCTGCCTGCCTAAGCTCAATCATGGAAGCGCTGACAGGCGCACCGTCAGGCGCACGACAGGATGTGCTTTCCGATACATCTCCTGCGGAATTGCTGCCTTTTGCGGCGCATCAGGTCAGCGTGAATGGCGAGCAAGACCAGATCGCACCGCCGATACTCGGCGAGAGCTATACCGACAAAGCTATAGCAACTGGCAGCGATGCGCGGTTCGTGCTTGTCCCGAATACAGGCCATGTTGAGCTTGTGGCCCCTGGCAGCGAGGCGTTTGAACTACAAGCTGCCATCCTTCTTGAAGCGCTTGCCGACTAGGGTTTACCAGACGCCCGCCTGTTTCAACGCAGCATCCAATGATGGAGGAATATCGACAGCGGCTTCCTTGCTGCCCAGATCACGGGGTGCATCAGCAGGCTTGAGGTATCGCCAGCCCTGAAACGGGCGCTTCTGTTTGGCGTAGGTTCGGACAAGATTGGGATCGAACACCAACTCGCACATTGTATGACCGTCGCCCATCACTTCGCGTACCTCCACAATACGCTGACGTACTCGGATGGCCCCCTTGATGACCCAATAGATCGAACCACCCTCGAGCAGCTGGTCTTTCTGTTTAGGCATCATGCGGGTCTGATGAAACGGCTCACGCCCCTGTTTCATCAAGCGCTTTTGCCAGTTCACCAAATCGTCAATTTCTTCCGCGCCAACGCAAAGCTTCACCATGTGAATCGTCATGCGCCCAATTTAGCCGCCTTAGCGCGGCAATCCAGACATGAGCTGCGGCCGTTTTCGTCTCACCTCGAAATCTGCCTCGGCTTCTGCGCTCGCAAAGAAGAATTCTGTTTTGACGATATTGGCGGAATAGCGCCGTGAAATGGTTCGGAATGCTGCGCGGGCTTCCAGATCGATCGAGAAGCTGGAAACATAGCTCATCCCCCAGCGTGGCTCGGTTCGGATGAAATAACTCTGTTCGTAGCGGGTCAGCTTGCCGCCTTCTGGCCCGGCGACCGGATGCGGGAGTCGGTAGTCAATGCGCAAAAATCGCTCTCCCACCGGATCGAGCCATGCCGAAGCTTGCAAGCGCTCGGCGGCCCAGACATCGAACTCACCATCATTGGTCGAGGGATGATGCCTGAACCCGACCCGCCAAGCATGCCCCATATCCTGAACCTGCACCTGCTGCCCCATGCTCGCTCGGAGGTCATCGGGGAACAGTCGCCCATCTGGCGCAGCTTCGTTGGCCCAGTTTGCAGCGACCTCTTCCAGTTCATCGTCTTCGCCTTGCAATGACACGATTTGCCAACGGGCATCCCTCTCTTTGCGGGGATCATACGAATAAACGCGGCTGGCATGCTGGCTTTGCAGTTCGACGGTGAAGGCGGCGCGAAGCGTGCGCGGTGCCTCAGTTGCGCTCAGCGCCGCATTCAGCGGCGGCGCCTGCGTCATCATGATGAAGCTCGCGAGGAAAGCCAGAAACATGTCGAATTACCGTCCCGTAATCTGATTAGGTCCGGAATGCGGCTGATCTTGGGCAGCCAGCAAGGATTCACGCACCGGTCCAGACCAGTCAAAACTGAACAGCCAGTGTGGACGCTGAATACTTTACGGGACTTGAACGGGCTGCGTCGGGCAACCAAACTTCTATGAAGTCTGGTCGTCGTCCTGCAGTGGAATGCCATAGAGTTCGAGACGGTGATCAACCAGTTTAAAGCCAAGCTTCTTGGCAATCTCTACCTGAAGACGTTCGATTTCCTCGGAATGGAACTCGACCACTTCGCCACTCTTCACATTGATAAGATGGTCGTGATGTTCGTCAGGCACCTCTTCATAGCGTGCGCGACCATCGCGGAAATCATGTGCCTGAATAATGCCAGCATCTTCGAACAGCTTCACGGTCCGGTAGACGGTGGCCAGAGAGATCGACGCATCCATGGAGTTCGCACGCCGGTGCAGCTCCTCGGCGTCCGGGTGGTCTTCAGACGAGGATAGCACCCGCGCAATAATGCGCCGGGGCTCAGTCATCCGGAGACCTTTGTCTGCACAGAGTTTTTCGAGTCGATCCATAGCCATGTTTTGCCCTCACATTTCAGGGAAGTCCAGTCAGATAAGGTGTCAAACACACCAACAGGTGGTGCGATATCCGTCCCGGTCAGCCCAGATGCAGGTTGAAAAACTCCACGGTGCGGGCCCATGCCAGCTGTGCAGCTTCCTCATCATAGCGGGAGGTCGTGTCGTTGTGAAAACCATGATTCACACCCGGATAGATATAAGCCTCGTACTCGGCACGGTTTTCATCCAGAGCCGCCTTATAAACCGGCCAACCGCTATTCACACGCTCATCCAAGCCCGCCAGGTGGATCTGCAACGGCACTTTCACGTCTGCAGCCTCCTCAACCGTTGGCCAACCACCGTAAAACGGCACGGCTGCTGAGAGCCAAGGCTGGCGCACGGCCATGAGGTTTGATACGGCCCCGCCGAAACAGAAACCCACACATCCGACCTTGCCGTTCACGGCGACGTGGCCCCGAAGGAACTCAGCCGCCGCCATGAAATCCTGCACCATGGACTCGCGATCGCGCTTTGCCTGCATCGCGCGGCCATCATCGTCGTTTCCGGGGTAACCGCCGAGCGGGTAGAGCGCGTCGGGCGCGAAGGCGACATAACCCGCCTGCGCGGCGCGGCGCGTCACGTCCTTGATGTGAGAGTTCAGTCCGCGGTTTTCGTGGATCACAACAATGCCAGGCAATGTCTGCTCAGCCCCCGCCGGCCGCACGAAATAGCCTTCCATCTTGCCGGCTCCGTTGGGGGAGTCGTAAACCAGCATTTCCTCATACAGGCCGTCTTCACCTGGCTGGGTCTGCTGTTTTGCGTAGTCTGGCATCACACAGGCGGCGAGCGTCGAGACAGTCAGCCCGCCGACCGCATATGTGCTGAGACCGGAAAAGAATGCGCGCCGCGACATGTCGCCATGACAATAGGCGTCGTAGAGTTCGTACACTTCCTGTGGAATCTCTGCCGGGTCGGAATTAGTGGTCATTTGGATATCCTCCTTGGCGGGTTCATCAGAAACATAATGCATTTTCGAGCGCCGCCCAAAGAAACTGAAAACAAGACCTACAGGCTCAAGGATCGGGACATCAGGATAGCATCCACAGGCACGTTTCGCGCGGCGCGGTAATAGCGTGGACGGCGACCATCTTCAGCGAACCCATGCGCCCGATAGAGTTCACGAGCGGGCAGGTTGTCTTCGGCTACATCCAGCATGATACGCGTGACGCCCCGTTCTCCCACACGCTTTACCAGCGCGCTGATCAAGCGACCGGCCAGACCCTTCCGGCGCTGGTCCGGATCGGTCGCAATGGTCAGGATATCGGTTTCACCCGCCACCGTCTGGCCCATGACAAAAGCGGCCAATTGTCCATCGGAGAGAATGCCCAAGGTCAGCACGTTCGGGTCCTTGAGCAGATCGCGCATCGAAGCAGCGCTCCAGGCCTCGCTCTCACTAAAGGATTTCGCATGCAACAGGGCCACCTGCCCCGCATCGTCCGGTCGTAGCACCAGTAGGCCCGACATCAGGTTCTTGTTTCCGGCAGCTTCGCATCTGGCTCGCGCGCATAGACCGGCGCGGGCAGGTGCTGCGCGGGGTCGAACAGGGGCGCTTTCAAGGCCGCCGTCACAGCCGAAGCAATTAGGGGGCGGATGTCCAGCGCCTCTGCCATCTCCTCCAACGCCTCGCTCCCCTGCATGAAGATGGGAGCGTGAAACCCGGTCAGCATGGCCTTCAATTCGTCTAAACCCACTTCCATCGTGCCGGCGAGGCCCTGATTGCCGGAAACGCCCTGCACCCACCATGTCTGCTCCGGCGGGCGCTTCTGCGCGGCTATGCAGCCAAGCACAGTGTCTTCCATTCCTGCGGGAATGGCGGCCTCGATGCTGGTCACGCCAATACAGGGAGCTTCAGTCACAAGCGCCAGCCCGCGCGCATAGGCAACGCCAATGCGAATGCCCGTGAAACTGCCCGGCCCGGTCACCACAGCGATCCGGTCAAGCTCGGCTAGTGAGACGCCGGCCTCATCCAGCAAGCGCTCTACAAAGCCTGGCAACGCCTTATCCTGCCCACGCGCCATGGTCTCGCGCGCATCGGCGAGAATTTCACCATCGCGTACAATGGCCGCTTCCATAGCCGAAAAGGCAGTATTCAGTCCAAGGACGAGCATGGCTTGCTAAACGATCCGGCAGGCCTCATCGAAGTGCAGTCGCGGACTCCGCGCAAAAATGGTCGACTTGTCGCCATAACCGAGATTGCAGATCCAGTTGGCGCGCCAGCTTTTCTCTTCGCCATCCTGGTTTTCGAAGAATTCCTTATTCACGGCGTCCATGTCAAAGCCCGACATTGGTCCTGTGTCGAGGCCGAGTGAACGCGCCGCCATCAGGAAATAGGCGCTTTGCAGCGAGCCGTTCCGAAAGGCTGTCTCCTCACGATTGCCATCAAACCAGTGCTTGGCACTTGGATTGTGTGGGAACAGTTTCGGGATTTTTTCCTGGAACTCCATGTCATATGCAATGATCACGGACCATTTGGCTTCCTTCACCTTTTGTTGGTTGCCCTGCGAGACCAACGGCAGAAGACGCTCTTTGCCTTCCGCAGAAGATACAAAGACGAAACGGGCCGGAGAACAGTTGGCGCTGGTCGGCCCCATTTTGGCAAGGTCGTAGACAGCCCGAACCAGCACTTCCGGGACGTCCTTGTCCTGGAAACCGTTATAGCTGCGTCCATCCCGAAATATCACGTCGAGCGCATGGTCGTTCACCGGGTGAGACATGACCTGTTTCCTTCTGTTCCTGAAATATGTTTTTGAGTCTTGCCGGGAAACGCCTGAACAATCAATGCAGTCTGCAGCAGTCCAAATGTCGCGAGCCCTACAGTACGGCCTCGACGGCAGTGACTTCTGGTACATAGGTCTTCAGCATGTTTTCAATTCCCTGCTTGAGGGTCATGGTCGACGATGGACAGCCCGCACACGCGCCCCGCATCGACAAATGCACGATACCGGTATCCGGCTCGAATTTGTGAAAAATGATGTCGCCGCCGTCTTGAGCAACAGCGGGGCGAACACGCGTCTCGATGAGTTCACGAATTTCTTCGACGATCTCGGCAGCTTCACCCTCATAACTGACATTGGCTTCAGCATCGGCTGACGGCGCTGCGCCCTCTTCCACAACCGGCAAGCCAGCCATGTAATGATCCATAATGGCGGCGAGCACCATCGGCTTCACATGTTTCCAATCCTTGTCGGGATCCTTGTTGATCGACACAAAATCACTACCAAGGAAAACACGTTCTACGCCATCGACTTGAAAGAGTGCACGTGCCAGCAAGCTCATCCGAGCGCTGGCCACATCGGGAAAATCAAACGGACCGGCATCGCCCGCCACAGGATGGCCGGGAAGGAATTTTACGGTGTCCGGATTCGGCGTCGGTTCTGTTTGAATGAACATGGCCTTGGGGGCCCTTTCTGGCTTGCGGTCTTACCAATCCAGATGGCTCAGGCGAGGGGCAGGTTCAAGGGATGGCGTGAGATTACGGTGCAGAGGCGAGTTGCGTTTCCAATGCTGCAACATTCTCTAGTGCACCCTCAGGGACCTGACCCAATGCTTCAGCCAGATTGCGGGACGCATCCTGCGCTTCGCTGAGATAAAACCCGATACTTGCCAGATGATTGGCCATGAATGGGCCGTCACCGCTCTGATTCGAAACGACCAAAGGCTTCATCTGTGCCGCCCTGCTCCAAGCCAGTTCCGCGCGATCAAAGGCCGTACTGACCGAAGGCAGGCGCGCGAGGCGTGGCTCTGCAGTGCGTGCAGCGGCCAGCATTTGCTGCGCCAGATGTGCACGGGCTTTAGCGCCGTAAAATGTCTCGATATCGACCCTGCTGGCTGGCCACTCAACAACGTCCTGATTGACCTGAACAGACAGATCGATCCGATCTGCTCCGGCCCAGCTCGCGAACAAAGTCGCTTCAGCCGCCAATTTCACGACCTTGTCTGGCGTCGCCGCCAAGCCACGGCCTGCGCGAGAGTCATAGCGGTTCAACGCCTCGGCTGCAGCGGTGAGGCGCGGGCGCATGTCTTCGCCTTCCACCCCTTTCAAAAGGCGAGCAGCTGCCTTCAAATCTGAATCGACATCGCCATCCTTGACCGTAAGGTCCGCCAGAAGCGCGGTATGTTGTGAAAGGGCATTGGCGGTTGCACGTTGCCAAGCCGGCATGGCGGTGAGCCGCGCCTGAGGGTGCCAGTTTGCACGATCCCCTGCCCAGCCAGCACCTTCCAGCTCACGGGCGATTTTCACGATCGAGACACCAACTTCCGGCAAGGTCCAGTTCTGGCCCGCAACTTCGATACTGCTGTCATCGATCCGATTGGAGGCGACTGTCATGATGGGATACGCCGCCACTGCACACACAACTGTGCCGACTTTCAGAAGCGTCACAGTCCGGCGCCACCAGCGCTGGGCAAACAACATGATGGGGCTAGGCTCGGCATAGTCGAATGTTACGAGATGATCGGAACCCAGCACAGTCACGACAGGACCTTCCTCCTGGTATGCCGCGGGGAGGCGACTATCAAATGCCATTCACTCTACCCTGTCTCTACTCATACTTAAGCGGAACCTGTTGCGTTCAGGACACTATGCCGAGGTTCCGCGAATTTTAACAGTCTATTTACTGTTAAATATATGCAAGCAACATGCCTGCCCGCCAATTGGCCGGACGGCATGGTTTTGAGGGATAAATTTCAGGCAATCGCGGCGCACAAAACTGCGCCTTTGTGAGCTTAGTCGCCCAGTCCGCGGATTTCAGCTTCTGTGGTGAGGGTCGACTCGGAACCGTCCGAACCCGTCAGAGTGAGGACCAAGTCAACCGTTTCGCCAATCTCGATGTCAGGGCTGACGCCGAACAGCATCAGATGGGCGCCCCCACTTTCCAGCACCAGTGGCGTACCCTCGGACACGTCCAACTGCTCGACCTTGCGCATTCTCATGACACCATCTTCCATGCTCATAGTGTGCAGTTCGACCGTATCGGCGATGTCCGTATCGGCGCCCACCAGCGCCATTGCATCACCGGTCACCGAAAGGGTCAGACCGCCTCCGGCAACATCCCGACCGGGTGTTGGCTTCACGATGTACGCATCGCTCACGCTGACCGAGTTTTCACCGCCTTGAGAGGCTGGCGAACACGCTGCCAGGGCCGCAAGACCGAGGGAAGCGACAAGTGCCATGATACGCATAGAAGAACTCCAACCGACTGAACGTTGCCCGAGAAGTAGCCTGACGGTTACCGGGGTCAATGGAGCGCGGCGCCGCAGGGGTACGCCGCACTCAGAAACTATGCCCCCCAGAACCCAACTCGCTTTCGAACGTCTTTGATAATCGGCGCCGAGATCGCATCCGCACGCTCAGCACCATCTTTCAAGACGGAGTCAATAAACGCATGGTCATCCAAAATCTCACGATAGCGCTGTGTGATCGGCGCCAAATGGGCGACCGTCACCTCGGCCAGGGCCGGTTTGAAAACGCCAAATCCCTGCCCGCCATACTGCTTGAGCACACCCTCGACGGTCTCGCCTGCGAGTGCCGCATATATGCCGACAAGGTTCTCGACTTCCGGACGCCCTTTCAGGCCCTCCACGTCGCTTGGCATGTCTCCTTCAAGGTCCGTCTTGGCCTTCTTGATCTTCTTCGCAATCGTGTCAGCGTCATCCACCAGCGCAATCCGAGAGAGCTCAGACGGATCAGACTTGGACATTTTCTTCGTGCCGTCCTTCAGGCTCATGACACGCGCGCCCGGCCCCTTGATTAGCGGCTCCGGCAGCGGGAAAAAGCCCGGCGCGTCGTATTCCCGGTTAAAACGGTCGGCGATATCGCGGCTGAGTTCCAGATGCTGCTTCTGATCCTCGCCTACCGGCACATGCGTTGCCTTGTAGGCCAGGATGTCGGCTGCTTGCAGGACAGGATATGTGAACAAGCCAACCGACGCCCGTTCGGCATCCTTGCCTGCCTTGTCCTTGAACTGCGTCATCCGCTCGACCCATCCCATGCGCGCCACGCAATTGAAGATCCAGGCAAGCTCGACATGCGCCTTCACCGACGATTGCGCATAAATGATGGATTTCTTCGGGTCCACGCCACAGGCAAGGAACGCCGCTGCGATCTGGCGAGTCTGGCTCACAAGAGCCCCCTTCTCCACCGGCATCGTGATGGCGTGCAGGTCCACCACGGCGTACACTGCGTCCCAACCATCTTCCTGCAAATCCACGAACTTCTTCAGGGCGCCCAGATAGTTGCCCAGATGGAGATTGCCAGTTGGCTGGATGCCCGAGAAAATGCGCTGCGGGCCGCTATAAGATTCAGGTGTATCAGTCATGGGCAGGCGCTTTAGCGCGTTTGTCTAGCGTCGCAAAGCCTGACGAATGTCAGAAATGCGGATTGCACCAGTCAGCAGGGCGGCAATTGCGTAAATGGCGGCGGCCGAAACAATGCGCGAATTCCAGAGTTCGGCCCGGATCAGAGTGAGATTTTCCAGCATAAACCAAACCGCGCCCGACATGATCGCCGTAGCGACCGCAGCGCGGACGACACCAGAGACGAGCCGCGCGCCGGGAACATACCAGCCGCGCCGCATCAGCGTCAGGGCCAGCAGCGCCGTGTTCACCCAGGCCGCAATCGAGGTGGCGATGGCAAGACCGATGAAGCCCGCCTGACCATTGGACTTCATCCAGAAGAACAGTCCCGCACCGAGCGCTGTGTTGACTACGACCGATATCAGCGCAAAGCGCATCGGTGTCCTGGTATCTTCCCGCGCGAAGAAGGCAGGCGCGAGCACCTTGATCAGCACGAAGGCGGGAACGCCCCATGCAAAATGAAACAGCGCATTTCCGGACATCGTGGCATCGGACGGCAGAAACTCGCCGCGCGTGAAGAAGGCGTCGATGAGGAAGACTGGCGCAATCATCAGCGCCGCGGCCGCCGGCAGGGTCAGCGCCAGGGCGAGGCCAATGCCCTCATCCATCGTCTGGCGGCTTGACCCGTCATCACTCGCCCGCGCGGCCCGGCTGAGACGCGGAAGGATGGCGACACCGACGGCCACCCCCACAAGCCCGAGCGGCAGCTGGTAAAGCCGGTCAGCGGCATAGAGCCAGGACTTTGCGCCGACTTCGAAACTCGCCAGCGACTGGCTGACGATGATATTGATTTGCGTACCGGACGCTGCAATCGTACCGGGAATGGCGAGCTTCAGCGAGTCATGCGGGGCCAGCCAATCAGGCTCAGATGTACTTTCTGCCGGTTGACGCCCCACCAGAGTGCTCCTGCCTGCAGCACGCCCGCAACAAAATAGGCCAACGCCGCCGCCAACGCCGTGCCTTTGGCATCCGGCGCCACGAAGGCAGCCGGGATCAGGGAGAGGTTCAGCAAGGTCGGCGCGCCCGCCGACAGGATGAATCGCTCAGCCGAATTCAGGACACCCGACAGGAGCGCCGCGATAGCCATGAAGGTCAGATACGGCATCGTGATCCGCGTCAGCAGCACCGCGAGGCCATAGCTTTCCGGATCATCCGCCTGCCCGCCATGGATCAACAACAGGACCCACGGCATGAAAACCTGCGCAAGGATAGTCAGCGCCGCTGTCGCGGCGAACAAGACGCGGAGCGCCTCCTGTGCCACATCGCGTGCGGCTTCCGCCCCCTCGGCTTCCAGCGTGCGGGCATAGGTTGGCACGAAGGCCGAGGCAAAGGCGCCTTCAGCGAAGATACGGCGGAACAGGTTCGGGAATTGCTGCGCGGTCGCCCAGGCGTCGCCGATCGGCCCGGCACCAATCTTCGCGATCAGCAGAATGTCGCGAACCATGCCGAGGATACGGCTGCCCAAAGTCAGGGACGATTGCACCAAGGTATTGCGGGCGACACTCATGCGGGAATCCCTGATCGAATTCTCAGAAACTGTCCACTGCGCGCGAACGCCTGAGCTTCCGGGCCGGTGTTTCCGGCGCGTCCGGTTCATGCTGGCCCAATGCGTCGAGAAGACGATCCTTCAATGTCTCAATCTGGGCAGAGCCGGTCAGCTTTTTCCCATCGCTCGTCTGAACATAAAAGGCGTCAAACATGCGCTCGCCATAAGACCCCACATGAGCCGAGTGAATGGACAGGCCACTGTCAGCCAATACGCTGGCCACATCATAGAGCAAGCCCGGCCGGTCTCGCCCGGCAATATCGACCACCGTATACTCGGTCGAAACATCATTCCGGATCTGCGCAGACGGCTGCACAAGGAAGGCCGCCTGGCGGCGCCCGGTGCGGGAGGTTGCCAAATCCTTGACACTTCCTCCATCCAACGTTTCCGCCAGCGCTGTCTCCAGACGCCTCAGTCGCGTCTCGTCCTTTTGGCCGAACGGCTTTTGCGCAGCATCTTGCACCATGAAGATATCGACAATCCGTCCACTGCGGTTCGTGAAGACTTGCGCCGAAACGACGTTTGCACCGAGATTGGCCAATGTTCCGGCAAGGTCCGCAAACAGCCCGGCACGGTCCTGCCCTGATACGAGCAGGGTGAGCGCACCACCTTCGGGCGGAAAGCGGTAGCATACGACGTTGCCCGATCCTTTCAGGGCGGTTGCATGCCAAGTGAGCTCAGGCACGTCAAAGCCCGTCCAATACGCTGTTTCCATTTCCAGCAGGACCGGCGGAATACTCCCTAAATCCTCAACCAGCGCTTCACGACGCGACTCGGCGCGCGCCTCGAGATGCGCCTGCACACCCGCCTCATCGGCTCGGCCGCCGCGCAGAGCTGCGGCTGTATTGTGATAGAGATCGGCCATCAACTGGCCTTTCCACGCGTTCCATACGCCGGGGCCAACAGCGCGAATATCTGCTGCGGTAAGGATATAGAGCAATCGCAATCGCTCCAATGAGCCCACAAGATTGGCAAATTGCGTCACCGTGCGCGGGTCCGAAATGTCGCGCTTCTGCGCCGTTTCGCTGAGTTCAAGATGGTTGCCCACGAGCCAGGCAACAAGTTCAGTCTCGTCCGCAGGTATGCCAAGGCGTTGACAGGCGCGGGTCGACGTTTTCATGCCTTCAATCTGCTGGTCGCCCCGTCCCTTGCCCGTGTCGTGCAACAACATGGCGAGGTAAAGCGCGCGGCGGTTTTCGATCAGCGGGAATATCTCGGTTGCAAGCGGCACGCGCTCAGCGTTGACCTGCTCCATCTCGGCAATCGCCTCAACTGCGCGGATCGTATGCTCATCCACCGTATAGTGATGATACATGTTGAACTGTGTTTGCGCGACAATCCCGCCAAACTCCGGAATGGCCTTTCCCAACACACCCGCTTCATTCATGCGGCGGAGAATCAAGGCAGGGTCCTTGCTGCCAATGACGGCGTCAAGAATAAGCGTGCGAGCTTCTTCTGTACTCCGAACTTGTTCGTTGAGCCCCCTCAGATTGCGCGTAATTGCCGATAGGGCATCGGGATGAATATCCTTGTTTTCACGCCGGGCAATAATAAACAGCCGCAGCATGTTCAGCGGATCGCGCTTCATCACATCTTCTGACGTGATGCCGACCCGCCCGGAATCGATGACAAAACCGGGATCGTCCAACGCCTGCGGTGTTTTTTGCGGCAACAGGCGACGGAACCCTTCAGGCCTCTTTTTCTGTTCCGCTTCCAGCTTGGCGGCAATAATTCGCGTCAATGCGCCAACATCTTTTGCAACCAGAAAATAGCGCTTCATGAACCGTTCAACACCCAGTTGACCCGTTCTGTCCCGATAGCCCATTCGAGCCGCAATTTCTGGCTGCAGGTCAAAACTCAGACGTTCTTCGGCTCGGCCAGTCACGAAGTGGAGATGACACCTAACCGTCCAGAGAAACTTGGCTGATCGTATGAATGAGCCGTACTCGCTACGCGTGAAGGGGCCGCCCTTCATCACATCTTCCAATGTTCGACCGCCGTAAATGTGTTTCACAATCCAGTAGAGCGTTTGCAGGTCGCGCAGGCCACCTTTGCCCTCCTTAATATTTGGCTCAACGACATAACGTGCATCACCCTGGCGCGCATGCCGCGCATCGCGTTCCGCCAGTTTGTCGGCGATAAACTCAGCGTCCTTGCCCTCGACGGCATCCTTTTTAAACTTGGCTTGCATCTCGTCGAACAGTGCCTGGTCGCCACACATGAACCGCGCGTCCAGTAGGGATGTCTTTATGGTAACGTCCTCTGCCGCCGACTTCACGCATTCAGCGGGTGTACGGAATGCATTGCCAACTTTGAGCCCCATATCCCACAGGGCATAGAGCATATATTCGATCACACTCTCCGTGTGCGGAGAGGCCTTGTATGCGCGCAGGAACAACAGATCGGTGTCGGAGGACGGCGCCATCACCCCACGACCGTATCCGCCCGTAGCAACAATAGCGAGGCGTTCGGCCTCTGTCGGGTTGCGCGCGCGGTGAACGTGCGTCGTGGTAAAATCGTACAATGCATGGATTACTTCGTCCTGTACCGCAGATAGAAGACGTGCGGTATCCAGCCCTTCGGCGCCCTGTTGCAAGCGCTCCTGGGCAATCATTCGCCCGCGAAACATGGCCCCGTGCAAATGGTCCAGCGCGGCCTTCCGCATCGCCTGAGCATCGCCGATGTTGTCGAGCGCCGCAGCGGTCAACTTCACGCGAAGCGCGCGACCATCAATGATGTTCGAAATACGCCACTTGCCCGGTCGGCGGCTCGTCCGATTGCGGGATTCAACAAGGGTGGGTTCTTGCGCTGACTGGTCGGGGGAATCTGTGCTCATCGCTTGCCTATATAGCAGGTCCCTCCCCCGCGCCTATGCCGGTATCGCGGCGCAAGTACAGGAAGGGAGTGAATTTCATCAATTTTGAACCGCCACCCCCATGGAACAGCTCGTCAGGCCCGTATTTTGACCGGCAGCACGCGGGACTTTTTCACGACTCCATAGGCAAAGCTGGTTTCGACCGACGAAATACCCGGTAGTTTTTGAAACGTATGGCGTACCAGCTCCTCATATTCATCGAGTCCGCCGGTCACCACTCGCAGCTGATAGTCCGATCCGCCCGCCATCAGATGGCAATCCAGCACTTCGGGCGTATCATGCACGATCCTCTCGAATTTCTGAATTGTGTCTTCGGTGTGAATCGACAAACGGATGCGCACGAAGCACGTGATGGGATACCCGCATGCCTTCTGATCAATCGTCGCACAATACCCCTTGATGATCCCCGCCTTTTCCAAGTTCCTGACCCGGCGCAGGCAGGGCGAAGGGGATAATCCGACCTTTTCTGCCAGATCCTGATTGGTCAGGCGGCCATCCTCTTGCAAGGCGCGCACAATGTTAGCATCAATCTTGTCCATATAACCCCCAGTTGGTTATTTCTGCCAATTTTTGCTTCTTTATTGGCATAAATTGACAGCACATGTCCCAAGTGTGCTGCTAGATTGTGCGAACAGCTCAGGAGGTTCCCCGTTGCCACACGATACCGCTCGCTCTCACGGACTCGCAACGCGCGCCATCCACCATGGCTACGCACCTGCAAGTCATTCTCACTCCCTTACTCCGCCCGTGCACATGACGTCTACCTTCGTTTTCCCCGACACTGCAACAGGATCAGCACTTTTTGCAGGCGAAACCGAAGGGCACATATATTCCCGCATCTCCAATCCAACGGTCGCCTTGCTCGAATCCCGAGTGGCAAATCTCGAAGGCGCAGAGGCAGGGCTCGCAACCGCCAGTGGTATGGGCGCCATCTCCGCTACCTTGTGGACATTGGTAAAGCCAGGCGACGAAATTATCACCGACAAGACGCTGTATGGTTGCACATTTGCGTTCATGCGCGACGGCCTTTCGCGCTTCGGCGTGAAGGTCACTCATGTTGACCTGCGCGATCCGGACAATTTGCGCGAAGCGATCAGCGAGCAGACCCGGATCGTCTATTTTGAAACCCCGGCCAATCCGAACATGCGGCTGGTCGACATTGTCGCCGTTTCAGCCGTCGCGAAACAGGCCGGAGCGTTGACGGTGGTCGACAACACCTATGCGTCGCCCCTCCTGACCCGGCCAATCGAACTGGGCGCCGATTTCGTGATTCACTCAGCAACAAAGTACCTTGGCGGGCATGGTGATCTCGTCGCGGGCGTGGTCTGTGGCCGCGCCGACCTTATCCATAACATTCGGATGATTGGCGTGAAGGACATGACCGGCTCGGTGATGGCCCCACTGACGGCGATGCTGGTTATGCGGGGCCTGAAGACACTGCAACTGCGGATGGCGCGCCATTGCGAGAGCGGGCAGACCGTAGCAGAGTGGCTGGAGCGCCACCCTGCAGTTTCCGAAGTCTACTATCCCGGCCTCCCAAGTCATCCGCAACATGAGCTTGCGTGCCGCCAGATGAGTGCCTTTGGCGGCATGATCGCTTTTGAGCTGAAGGGGGGCTTCGAAGCCGGAACGGCCATGATGGACCAGCTCCGCCTGATTCAGCGCGCCGTCAGCCTCGGCGACGCGGAATCCCTGATTCAGCATCCTGCCAGCATGACCCACTCGACATACTCACAGGAAGAACGGCTGGAGCATGGTATCTCTGACGGCCTGGTCCGTTTGTCTGTCGGGCTGGAGGATTTGGTCGATATTCTCGCGGACCTTGAAAACGCTCTACCGACCAACGCACTTTAGCCGTCGTCACGATGCACATTCACCTCGTTCACTCCACGGGGCTTTGTTCATCCAGCAGGTCATCTTCGGTGTTGTTGGCGCGTTCAGCCGCCACCTTTTCATCAAGGGTGTTGTCGGCAGCGACATCCGTGGCTTCGCGCGTATCAACATGAGGCTTCGGACGTTTGACACCTGCATGCTGCTGGGTGCCAATCTCCGGTTTACCGCTTTTTAGCGCATCTTCTACGCCGCTGTCGAAACGCAGCCGGTAAATCGGCTCCGGCAAAGTAAAGCCCGCCTCTTCCAGAACATCCTTGGTCGCGGCTATCGCGAGGCCGCGTCCCTTCGCAAAGTTTGTTTGCGCCTGATCCACCCATCCCATGAAATGAAGGATAATGTTTGAGTCTCCAACCGTCTGGATGAAAGCTTCCGGCTCCGGATGGTCTAACACGAAACGTAGCGCTTTTAACTTATCGAGGCCAAGCTGCATTGCCGCGACAGGGTCATCGGCCGCATCGACTCCAAGATCGAACTCAAACCGGCGTTCTGGATTGCGGGTGTAATTCAGGATAACGGCCTTGAATACTGTCGAGTTGGGGATGCGGAGATGATTACCATCCATCGTCATCAGCACGGTGGCACGAGAGGTCAAGCGCATCACCTTTCCCTCATATTCATCAATCAGAACATGCTCATTTGCCCTGAATGGCTGGCGCACACTCAGCATTATGGAAGAAATGTAGTTTTCCAGTGTGTCTCGGACAGAAATGCCGATCGCCAGGCCGATGACGCCGGCTCCGCCGAGAATAGTTCCCATTACCGTTGTAGCACCCAAAATGCTCATCGCGACCACGAGAGCGACCAGCAGCAAGACAATACGGAACGCACCCGAAACCAGTTCTACGAGAAACGGATTTGGCAGAATCCAACGCCAAAAACTCCGCCAAGAGGCAACCAAGTGTCCAATCAGCGCAATCGTGAGAAATACTCCCAATGCGATACCGTAAAGTGGAAGAGCGCGGACAACACTTCCCCACGTATCAGACGGGTCCCCAAAAAACGGCGTCGCGCTATCTTCAACTGACAAGCTTCGGTCGATTTCGTTCTCAACCGTGACAACGCCATTTACACGCAAGGCCAGATCTTCGGCGCGGGCAACAGCGCTGGTGCTGGGGACTTCCCCGGCCAGCCGTACGACACCGTGATTAACTTCGACCGTCACACGGTTCAGCGATCCGATCTCATCAAAGATGGCGGAAATACGAGATTTGATGGACGCATCGCTAACCGTAGGAGGAGTCTGAATGATCGGACTGGGATCTTCGGTTGTGTCCGAAGTCTGTGCCACGGAGGTTGGGACGAACAACACCAAGCACAGCACAATTAGCACCGCATATTTGACGCTCGATGCCGCGGAGCGAACACAAGTCAGGAGTTGTAGCGAGTTCACACCTCCAAGAACACGCGACAGGAGGCAAAGTTCCCGATGCGTCGCAATCCCAACTTCTCGTGCGCGCCACTGCCTGTGTGAGAACCGGCGATGACACACTCACGGCGAACAACACTGGAGGCGAACGCAGAGCGTTGCGACTAACCCACGATCGCATGCTCCTCTCCAAACCAGAGCGGGGAACTGGCAAGGTCGATGAACTTCTTCTCGTCCTCCAGCAATTCCGCGCCCGCCTTCGCCACTTCCTCGCTGGAATTGGCAGCCATGCTCTCCTCGCTTTCGAACCAGAGTTCGGCGACCCCGTCATATGCCTTCGGTCCACCGCGTGAGCCTTGCATGGCATCATTCAATTCATTGTGTCCGGTATGGCACTGCACGTAACGCAGTATTCCCAGCGTCTCGGCATGCTTCGCCACCAGCGGGGCATGCTGCTCCCGCCAGTAGCGCTGAAACTCCTCACGGCTCAGATGGGGCAAGCGGCGCAGGCAAAAGGTCAGCTTGATCAAAGCAGATCCCCGCCCGCTGCGGCCGCGGTCGTGCCGTCCTTCCGGAACGCGCGAATGACATTCTTGCCGGTAATCCATTTGTGCACTTCGTCCGGCCCATCTACGAGACGTTGGGACCGGATGTGCGTGTACCAGGCCGCCAGGGGTGTATCGAGCGAATAGCCAAGGGCGCCATGCAGCTGGATCGCGGTGTCGACCACTTTGTGAACCATGTTCGCAAGGAACACTTTAGCGATTCCGTTCTCTTGCCTCAGGTCCATGCCATTCTCGGCTTTGTAGGCAATGTGCATCAGCATCAGCCGCGCAATATAGAGTTGGCTTGCGCACTCAGCCAACATGAACTGGACCCCCTGGCGATCTTCCAGCGGCTGACCAAACGTCTCTCGGCTTGTAACATGCTCCGTAGCCAGATCGAGCGCGCGCTGAGCCATCGCTACATTGTGCATGCCGTGACGCAGGCGACCATAGGCCAGGCGATGCTGGCCCATGGAGAATCCGCCCCCTTCCCCGCCGAGCAGATTTTCTTCCGGCACGACGAGGTTCTCGATCTTCACTTCAGCATGGCCGCCGCCCATCTCTTCATAGTGGGGCCCATGCACTGCCATGGTGGGAATATCACGGATGATCTTGTAACCCGGATTGGGCAGCTCCACGATGAAGGTGGAGAATTGTTGATGGCGAGGCGCGTCCGGATTGGTCTTGGCCATGACGACCGCGATGTCAGCAGCGGTGGCGGCGCTGGAAAACCATTTCTCACCATTCAGGACGTAATTGCCCTTGCCGTCCTTTTCCGCACGCGTCTGCATGCCAGTGGCATCCGCGCCGGCCGCCTTCTCCGTCATGGAATAGCAAATGCGCTTTTCGCCATTCAGCAGCGGTTTCAGGTACTTTTCTTTCTGAAAGTCGGTGCCGTAGGCCAACAGTGTGAGCATGGTCGCATCATCCGGACCTTGCGAATTCATCGACAGCGCACCGAGATGGCTCTGGCCAAGTTCCATCTGGACCAGCGCATTGGCCAGCGGCCCAAGGCCCATTCCGCCATGCTCGACTGGGATGAAGGGCAACCACAGGCCTTGCGCGCGCGCCTTCTTGCGCAGTTCTGGCAACACGTCATTGAACCCGCGACCGTTGGACATTTCCTGTTCAGCAGGAATGCATTCTTCCTGCACCCATTTGCGCACGCGCTCGCGGACTTCTTTTGCCTCTTCCGGTATCGTAAAATCAATGGCCATCTTTTCGCTCCCTATTGTTTTTCAGGAAGGCTAAAGCGGAAGCGGAAATATGCACAGACTGACTTCGCGTCAGGCGGGACTATTCATAATCTACTTTTTCAAGATAGAGCCCGTCCGGAGGGGATATGGGCCCGCACGCCGTCCGCTCGGCAGCCGCCAGGATCTCCGCGATCCATTCGACAGGTTGCTTGCCACGCCCGACATCCACCAGGCTACCCATGATCGAACGAACCTGCCTGTGCAGGAAACTCTTCGACCGACAGGTCATCTCGACCCGATCTCCATAACGTGAAACAGAGATCGCATTGAGCGTCTTAACCGGCGATTTGGCTTGGCAATCCGTATCGCGGAATGTCGTGAAGTCATGCGTCCCGACAAGTATCTGCGCGGCTTCATGCATCTTGTCGGCGTCCAACTGTGACGATATCCGCCAGGCCCGACCGTCATCCAGCGTGAGGTGAGCGCGTCGATTGATAATGATGAAGCGATAATGCCGCTCGGTTGCGCTGAAGCGGGCGTGGAAGTCATCATCCACCTTATCTGCCTTCAAGACGGCAATCGGATGTGGGCGCAGATGAAAATTCATCGCGTCTGGCACTTTGGTTCCGCGGTCAGTTCGCAGATCCATGTGCGCGACCTGTCCTGTTGCATGAACGCCGCTATCGGTGCGCCCAGCGCCATGCACGAGAACCGGCGCCCCGTCGAGCTTGGCCGCAGCCTCTTCCAGAGCGCCCTGCACGGTCGGAATTCCGGGCAGACGTTGCCAGCCCTGATACGGGCCACCATTGTATTCGAGGAGGAGTCTGTAACGTGGCATTCAGCGGCCCTAGCCAAAGGCCGCCGGATAGGTCAACCGGCCGGATGTTGGTGCCGCCGGATCAAGACGCAGCGCCATGAAAGCCTCGCCGGACCATTTGCATTCGAATGGCTGGGCAAGGTCAGCGGAAAACCCAAACCGGGGATAGTATTCGGGGTGCCCCAGCACGAAGACAATCTGCTCCCCCGCTCCTTCCAGCGCCATCAGGCCCATCTGGATCAGGCCGCTGCCGATACCGGTCTTCTGAAAATCAGGATGAACCGACATTGGCCCAAGACCGACGGCCACCGGTTCGCCATCAAGCTGCATGCGGAAAAACTGAATATGGCCGGCAATGGCCTTATCGTCGCTCGCCACGAGTGAGAGCACGCTCTCACCGCTCTTGGCGAGATCCCGAACCATGCGGCCCTCAGCCTTGCCGCCAAAGGCAAGATCATTCAGCGCAACGATCTCATCAAGGTCTTCTTCACGGGCGGGACGAATCCAGAAGCTCATCAGCCAAGCACCGTATCCGGAGCAATCGCCTGCCCCTGCAGGAATTGGTCTGCATTCATTGGCTTTCCCCCTGGCTTTTGCAGGCGGAGGATACGCACAGCGCCGCCATCGCCGCAAGCAACCAGCAGGCGGTCATCCAGAACCATGCCTGCCGGGGCAGTGGTTTCCCGGCCAGAGCGACGGCACATCAGCAGTTTCAGCCGCACCGGCTCGTCCTTGCCCGGCGGCGTCCAATAGCACCATGCACCCGGAAACGGCGACAGACCCCGGATATGACAGTCGACCTCTCGCGCAGGCCGCGACCAATCGATCTTCTGGTCATCCGGGCCAAGCTTGGCGGCATAAGTCATCCCCTCTTCCGTCTGCGGAACGGGGGTCAGGCTGCCATCGGCGAGGCCTTCAAGCGCACGCGGCGCGAGTTCTGCGGCGAGCGCGGCCAGCCGATCATGCACGCTGCCGGCCGTATCTTCTTCGGTGATCTGCGTGTGCGCCGAGGCAAGCACCGGCCCCGTATCAAGCCCGGCTTCCATCATCATCGCATCGACGCCGGTTTCGGTGTCCCCCGCCATGATGGCCCGCTGGATTGGCGCAGCGCCCCGCCAACGCGGCAGGATCGACGCATGCATGTTGAGACAACCAAGGCGCGGTGCATTGAGAACGGCCTGCGGCAGGATCAGCCCATAAGCTACGACCACAGCCGCGTCGACGTTCAGCGCAGCGAAAGCCTCTTGTTCCGGTGCCTTCTTCAGGGACTTCGGCGTGCGAACCTCAATTCCCTTTGCCTCGGCAAAGGCATGAACAGGTGTCGGCGTTAGCTTCTTGCCTCGCCCGGCCGGACGTGGCGGCTGTGAATAGACACAGACGATTTCGTGCCCGGCGGCGATCAACGCGTCGAGCACACCGGTTGCGATATCTGGGCTGCCCATGAAAGCAAGGCGAAGGGGTTTTGTCATGATGCGGGGATAGTCGGTTCGGGGTCAATTTGGAAGCAGTGTCTCGCAAACGCGTCAACGCATTGCACCAGCCATGCTGAATGGGGTGAGCCCACTGCCGCCTGCGATGAAAACGATCGCTGCCGCTAGGATGAGAGCGGCCGTCCATCGGACCCAGGGACGCGCGAAGAAGCTGCCGCGCTTCTTCATGACGATCAGGCCGACTCGCGTGCGTGCAGGCGCTTGGCCTTCTTCACCTTGTCGACCGCGCGCTGGCGTTTCAGTCGCGACAAATAGTCGATGAACAGCGTGCCTTCCAAATGATCCATCTCGTGCTGGATGCAGACTGCGTACATACCTGTGGCCACTTCTTCGACCTTGAAACCATCATAATCGAGATAGCGTACGCGACACTCGATCGGGCGTTCGACTTCCTCGAAGATGTCCGGCACCGAGAGACATCCCTCTTCATAAGGTGCCTTGTCATCGGTCAGCGGCAGGATCTCCGGATTCACAAAATAACGGGGTGCAGGCTCTTCACCCTCTTTCGCCAAATCCATCACAATCACGCGGAGCGGCACGCCGATCTGTATCGCCGCCAGCCCAATGCCCGGGGCGTCATACATGGTTTCCAGCATATCATCCATGAGCGCGCGGATTTCGTCAGTGACGCCGCCCTCGACGGGCTTCGATACTTCCTTCAGACGCGGGTCCGGGACGGTGAGGATTTTTCTGATAGCCATGCTTTTCAGATATGCACGCAGGGACCTCTGGTCAACACTTGGCCGTCATTCCGCCGCCAGCGGCTTCTTGGCGCCGCCAAAGTCCAGCTCCCCTGTATTCTCCGATACATTCGCCCTGTTCTCGATCTGCTTGGGCTCTGCCAGCGTCTTTGCAGGCGGGGCAATCTCCATGTCTTCGAACTTGCGCAGGGTGGGCAGGACGCGCTTGTCGAACGATCCCATCGCGGAGTTGAAATGGTCGACTGAGCCATTCAGTGACTTTCCGAGTTTCTCGATATGGCCGAGCATCACGCCCATCCGACTGTAAAGCTCTGCACCCAGTTCGGCGGCAGCCATCGCATTTTCATTCTGGTGATGCTGGCGCCAGAGATGGGCCACCGTTCGGGCCAGCGCGATCAGGGTGGTCGGCGTCGTCACAATCACTTGCCGACTCATCGCCTTTTCAATCAGGTCCGGAGAATGCTCGAGCGCCGCCGCGAAGAAATTCTCTCCGGGAATGAACATCGCAATATAGTCAAAGCGATTGCCCAGATTCGACTGGTAGTCCTTTGAGGCCAGCGTGCTCACATGCCGCTGGACGCTGGTCGCATGAGCCTTCAGATGAACGACCTTCTGGGCCGGATCCTCGGCTTCTACCGCCGCCATGTAGGAGGCGAGCGAGACTTTGGAGTCGATCACGATCTGTCGCTCGCCCGGAAGACGGATGATCGCATCCGGTCGCTGGCGTCCCTCCTCCGTCTGGTCATGCACCTGTTCGGAGAAGTCGCAATGCGCAGACAGGCCGGCCTGCTCCATGACGTTTCTCAATGTCATCTCGCCCCAGCGCCCGCCGCCCTTTGGAGCCGTCAACGCGTTGACCAGCTTGCCGGTCTCCTGCGTGTTGCGGTGCAGGCTTTCCCCAATCGCCTTGACCTGTTCCGACAAAAGAGACTTGTCTTGGGTGCGGACTTTTTCGATTTCGTCGACCCTTTTCTTGAAGGCGTCGAAATTCTCTCCAATCGGCTTCATCAATTCCTTGAGATGCCCCTGCGCGCCTTCCTTGTGCTTCTCAAACGTCTCATTGGCGAGCTGCAGGAATTGCGCATTAGCGCGTTGCAGGACCCCCTGCGCCATTTCGCCAAACTTGCGTTCATCCTCGGCGCTGCGGGCTTTCGCCTCGGCCAGCTCCAGCTCTGCCTTGCGCGAGACCTCTTCCAGCGTGCGGATGCGCTGTTTCGCCTCGACAAGTTCATCGGTCGCACGCTCAAGGTCCAGTGTCAGCCGCTCCGCCTTCGCGCCGAACTTGCTGGCAAGCCACCAAGCCGTGCCCGCCGAAGCGAGGGCCAGAAGGAACAGGATAAGGTGCGCAGCATCGAAGCCCGCACCGCCGATAATGATGATTGGGTCCATATGGGCATCCTCGCACGATTCTGCTCAGAACATATAAGGAACATGCCGCATTGTCTATTGAACGCTGTGGTTTGCCCACCGCTTGACTTCCCGCCCAGGCTGATCCTCTTTTCCACCGGGATGGCACAAGGGCAGCGAGATGCGACTGATATGGATGAGTCTGTTTTTGACGCTGGGGGCCTGTGCATCAGCATCTGGCCCAATATCTCAAGCAGAACTGCCACCAACCGGCGCAATAACATACCTGCCACCGCTGGCCGAAGTCACTTTGGTTACCGCTTCTGGCCAGCGAGAACCGCAATCGGACTCCTCAGAAACGGCTCGCATTAACCTTGCCAACGCCTTGTCGAACGCGGTTCCAGCCGATGCGTTCGATCAATCTCACGAAGGACAAGAACGAGCAAAATTCCTTGCGATCAAGCTGGAGGAGGCTGCGGTCAATCCTGGTCCGGTTCAAACCTCCGAAGTCGACACACCAGAGTATCTGGTCGCTATTATCCAAGTTAGATTCGATGTGGAAAGCTCCGCCAGTCAGCTGTTGCAAGGCGGTCTAAACCTCATGTTCGGCGGCGTTCCAGGTCCGGATGGTATAGACCAGACGGCTCAAATCGCCCTGTTCGCCCAAGGGACTGATGATCTGGTATGGTCGCGCACCCTTGTTGCTCAGGATCCACGCACCCCCGATGATGCGGAACGCCTTATAAGCGAGCTGATAGCCGCATCCAGCCAGGATACAGAGTTCTGACACTGTTCCCATCTGGAGGAATCACGCATGCGTGGCATGGGACTTGCTGGCGAGTATCCCGACATGTTTGACGCGTATGAAGCCCCCTATGAGGTCGCCGAATTGACTATCGATATTTGCGTCTGCACCTATCGCAGGCCTTCAATTGAGGACACGCTGCGATCGCTCGACCGGCAAACCCTGCCGGACGGCGTATCGGCGCGCGCAATTGTTATCGACAATGACGAAACTCCATCGGCCCGCGACCGGGTCGAGGCCATCGCGGCAAACTTGTCCATGCCCGTCAAATACATTCATGCCCCCGCAAACAACATTTCGATCGCGAGAAACGCCGGTTTGGATGCCGCCACCGCCCAATGGATTGCTTTCATCGATGACGATGAAGTGGCAGAACCGGATTGGCTGGCCTCCCTGCTCCAGATGGCACGCGTGAATTCTCTGGACGCTGTCTTCGGCCCAGCCATCGCCGTTTATCCTGAGACGGCGCCCAACTGGATGCGCCAGCAGGATTACCATTCGAATGTCCCTGTACGCCGAGGCGGCGTGGTGCAGACCGGACATACCTGCAACGCTCTGATGCGCGCCAGCTCCCCTATCGTGAAAGGCCAGCGCTTTCTGATCGAAAAAGGCAAGACTGGTGGCGAAGACACTGAGTTCTTTTTCAGGCTCTGGTATGCAGGCGCCAAGTTTGGCATAAGCGAAGCGGCGATCGTGCATGAAGCGGTAGACCCGAAACGCTTGGACTCCGAATGGATTCGCCAGCGCAAATTCCGTTCAGGGATGAGTTTCGGCTACCACTCCCTGACCACACGCAACACGGTTACGCTGACCATTACTGTGCTCGCTTCGCTGGCGAAGATTGTTTTTTGTTACGCGATGGCTGGCATCTTCTTCTGGTCCACACAAAAGCGGAATTTCTGGGCGATGCGCGGCGTCTTCCATCGTGGCTGGCTGGCCTCGGCCTTCAGCACGAAGGAACCGGAACTCTACTGAGTAATCTCTAAAACGGTAGTTTGAAGCCGGGCAGCATGCCCCCGCCAAGACCTTGCGTCGCGTCCTTCATAGCCTTTTCCATGGCTTCATCCAGACGCTTGCGCGCATCTGAATGCGCAGCCTTGATGAGGTCTTCGACAATTTCCGGATCATCATTCATCAGTGACGGGTCAATCCTGACACTGACCATATCACCCTTGCCTTTGAGGCGCACCGACACAAGCCCTGCCCCGGCAACGCCTTCGGCCTCGGTTGATTCAATCTTTTCCTGCGCTTCCTGCATCTTGGCCTGCATCTGCTGGGCCTGTTGCATGATCTTGCCAAGGTCTTTCATGGGAAGCGGGCCTCCTTCAGGCCGATCGTCTGGAGTTCAGGTCAATAACGTTGCCGTCGCTTGCGGCAGGCTCAGTCACATCAACAATGGTAATGCCGGGAATACTCTTCAAGGCGTCTGCCACAGCCGGGTGCGCCGCCGCTGAGGCAAACAATTCCTCGCGCGTCCGAATTTCCGTCTGGCGCATTGTTTCGGCATTGGTACGGATCTGCTCGACGACCCAGTCATCGCCTGTGTCGCGTTCGAGGAACGCCTTTAGCCGGGCGAGCAAATCGTTTGGTGCATTGTCTTCAAGTTCGCATGAGAAATAGCCGTAGCGCACAGGACCTGGCCGAATGTATCGCTCCAACTCGACCTGCAGGTTCACTTCCCGGTGCTCACCCAGATAGGCGACAATTTGGGCAAAGCTCTCCAGCCCGCCGGCGGGAGACGGGGCCATGCCATGTTGTTCAGGCTTTCCCGGCGCACCGCCTGACTCGGCGATCATGCGCGCGGCCTCCTCCGGTGACGGAAGGTTTGCCGCCGCCGCAAGGCGCAGGATGATCATGTTCAGCGCGGTCGCCGTGTCAGGCGCCGTCTGGAGGTCATTAAACCCGGAGAGCAGGATCTGCCAGTAGCGCGCGGCCTGCGCAGCGGTCAGTTTCTGCGCCATGGCCAATGTGCGCTGGGTCCATTCGGCGGGCCCGGCAGACTGGAACTCTCCCCCCGTGGCCTGAGCCACGGAGACATCGGCACAGACATCCATCAGGTCTTTCAGGATAACCGCCGGATCAGCACCTGCATGAATCTGGTCTTTCACCTCGGCCAGCGCCTCTGCAGCACTGCCGGAGATCGCTTTCTCGAACGCATCCAGCAGGCGCGCCCGGTCGCCGAGGCCCAGCATGTCACGCACCGCCGCGCCAGTGACTTCTTCGCCATCCATGGTCTGCACGATGGCCTGATCCAGAATCGAAAGACCGTCACGCACCGAACCCTCGGCAGCGCGAGCAATCAGCGCCAGCCCCTCTTCCGAGACTTTCGCCCCCTCATTCGTGGCGACCCGGCCCAGATGCTCGGACAAATTCACGGCATCCAGTCGTTTCAGGTCAAACCGCTGACACCGCGACAGGACCGTGATCGGCACTTTGCGGATCTCAGTAGTTGCGAAGATGAACTTCACATGCGGCGGCGGCTCTTCCAGCGTCTTCAACAGCGCGTTGAACGCGGCCGTCGACAGCATGTGAACCTCATCGATGATGTAGACTTTGTGGCGGGCCGAGACCGGCGCATAGCGCGCGCCATCCAACAGGTCACGCATATCGGCAACGCCGGTGCGGCTGGCGGCATCAAGCTCCAGCACGTCCGGATGGCGGCTCGACATGATCGCATCACAATGCTCGCCCTTGGGGTCGAGCCGGATCGACGGACCGTCATGATCCTCGGACTGGTAGTTAAGCGCCCGAGCCAGCAAACGGGCAGTCGTGGTCTTTCCCACACCGCGCACGCCGGTCAGCATGAAGGCGTGCGCCACTCGGCCCGTCTCGAAGGCATTCGAAAGCGTGCGGACCATGGCTTCCTGGCCGATCAGGTCCTCGAACCGGCGGGGCCGGTATTTGCGCGCGAGCACCTGATATTCGGCCGATTTCGGCGCCTCATCCTCCCCGAACATCGAGAAGGTCTGGTCGTCGCGTTCTTCGGGGAGTTCGGAATCGCTCATCAACCGGGACTTTAGCGACTCATGCGGCCCTGCCGCAATGGGGCGGGCTCATCTCATTTACTCACAGCAGGATTAGGTCTCGAGCAATCGGGCTCGCAAGCGCTCCTGCGCGGCGTCATCCACACCCAGCACATCCGCCAGATAGGCATCGACGGTTCCATGTTTGTCGTGAATCACGTTGAAGGCAGTATCGAGATAACGCAGGCGCACGCCTAGGAATGGCCGGAACACTTCGGGCTCGTAGACCTTCCCAACTTGCTCGTTGAAGAAGGCTGCCGCCTGCGGCAGGAATTCGTCGACATTCACCGCTGTGTTGGTCAGTTCGTAATCGGCCCGAAGATCGGCTTCCTCGACCCCGAGAATGTGATGCGTCAGCGCGCAGAGAATGCCGGTACGATCCTTGCCGGCAGCACAGTTCACAAGCCCTGCGGCGTCGCCTTCCAGTCCCGCCAGATGCTCGAACCAGTTCGAAAACAATTCGGCATGGTGAGCCTTGAAGGGCGCCAGCGCGTAATAATCATTCATCCAGTCGTCAGCCTTCTGGGCGTCGGCCTCGACCTTCTTCAGGAATTGCGCGTGCGGGGCTTCATGCTCGCGGCCGCCATCATGAGTCAGCGTGTTGGGCGCCGACCAGCGCGCCACATTGCGCTCGCGCTCGTCAGGGCGGCGCAAATCGGCCTGTAGATGGATGCCCAGTGCGCCAAGCGCGGCGAGGTCTTCCTCAGTCGCCTCGGCATAGTGGCCAGATCGGAACAACCGGCCGCGTTTTACCTGTCCACCGTGGCGGGAAGCATAGCCGCCAAAGTCACGAAAATTGCGGACGCCTTGGAGTGTGTAGATTCTGTCTGTCATGCCAGCGAGGTACCGCGCCGCGCGGCAATCGTCCAGATGGGCGTCGGGGAAGGTTTTGTGACCCTCCCCTTCGGCTCAGCTGTTTTCGTTGACCACAATCACCTTGCGATGCGGAAACGGAATCTCGATGCCAGCTGCATCCAACGCCTTCTTCACCTGCTCCGGCAGTGAATACCGCACGTGGAAGTAATGCGCGCCCTCACAGAATGGCCGCACAATGAAGTCTACCGAGCTGTCATTGAGGGTCTCGACCTCAACGAAGGGTGCAGGATCCTTCAGGATGTGAGGATGATCGGCCAGCACCTTGTCGATGGTCGCACGGGCCTTGTCGATATCTTCGCCATAGGCCACGCCAAAATGCATATCCACACCGCGCACTGGGTGATGACTGTGATTGATGATCTGGTCACCCCAGATCTGGCCGTTCGGAATGATAATCTGCTGATTGTCAAAGGTTTGAAGTACGGTGGTGAACAAGGTAATTTCGTCGACCTTGCCAAACTTTTCAGCCGCGTCGATGAAGTCTCCGACCTTATAGGGACGGAACACCATCAGCATGACTCCCGCCGCAAGGTTCGACATCGCGCCCTGCAGAGCCAAGCCGACCGCGAGGCTGGCCGCGCCAAGCAGTGCGACTATCGAAGTTGTCTCAACCCCGAAACGGTTCAGGACCGCAATGATGACAAAAGCGAGGATAACGTACTTCGCGACGCTCCCCATGAAGCGAAACAGCGTGTCGTCCAACCGCTCATTGCGTTCACCCGCATTTCGGATGCTCTTGCCGACCCGTCCGGCGATCCAGAACCCTATAATCAGGATGAGCAGGGCGAGCAGGATATTGGTCGCCCACGAGAGCGCCGACGGAAGATACTGATTTATGTCAATCTGATCGAACCAGTCTTGCATGGTTTATTCCCCTTCTTTTCAGCCACATCACTGGCAAAAGCCGGACCCAGCCTGAATATTGGCCGGGTCGGTCATTCAGGTTGCGTTCACGACGCGGCAATCCGAGAGTCCAAGGGGGAACCACCAGAGACTGAAATACGAGGGGAACCGGTTGGCCTGGGCGCTGTTGAATTGAGACACCCCAATTCGAAGAGGCCCCCATGACCGAGACCGTCAAAACCCAATATGACATGCGTGACCCAAGAACGCAGTACCCACAACCGCCCTTCCCCAAGCAACCGCAGGACAAGCCAGGGTTCGATCACAAGATGGAGCCAAAAGCAGATCATGGCGAGAACAGCTATCAGGGCTTCGGCCGCCTGAAGGACCGCAAGGCACTGATCACCGGTGGTGATTCGGGGATCGGTCGCTCAGTTGCCATCGCCTATGCCCGCGAAGGGGCAGAGATCTGCATCAACTACCTTCCCGAAGAGAAAGAAGACGCCAACTGGGTCTGCGACCTGCTGGAAGGCGAAGGCCACACCGTACACCGCATGCCCGGCAATCTGACCGACAAGGAATTCTGCAATACCCTGATCAAGGAAGCCCATGAGAGAATGGGCGGACTCGACATTCTGGTGAACAATGCGGGCAAGCAGATGCGCCAACCGGGCATCGAAGACATTTCCGATGAACAGTTCGATGAAACCATGAAGACCAATGTCTATGCCATGTTCTGGCTGACCAAGGCTGCGCTCCCCCTCATGCCGCCCGGCGCGGCCATCATCAATGTTACGTCCAATCAGGGCTTCAGCCCGGCCCCCTACCTGCTCGACTACGCCACCAGCAAGTTTGCCATTCGCGGTTTCACCGAGGCCATTGCTCAGGGTGCGATCGAGCGCGGCGTCCGCGTTAACGGCGTTGCCCCGGGCCCATTCTGGACGCCGCTCCAGCCCTCCGGCGGACAAACACAGGAAAAAGTGCAGGAATTTGGCGAGGGCACTCCCATGGGCAGACCCGGCCAGCCAGCCGAGCTCGCGCCTACCTTTGTCTTCCTCGCCTCCCAGGAGTCCAGCTATATCAGCGGTGAGATCATTGGCGTGACCGGTGGAAAGCCGATCAGCTGATTGATACACGTCAACGAAAGTGCGGTATCTTGTGCTTCGGTCTCGGGAACCTTGCCCGGAATCCGGAGTTCAAGCGTACTGATGTCATGAAGGAGCAAAATCCATGATGAAGTTTCGTTCTGCCCTGCTTGCAGGTTGCCTCGCCGCCAGTACTTCCCTCGGACTCAGCGCCTGCTCGTCCCTTCCAGACGAAGTTGACCGCGCCCAGATTGACGCTGGGAGCCGCGCCGCGCTCAACAAGCTGGTCAGCGAAAACGCCGCTGCCCGCGCCATCAACAGCCAGTCTCGTGCCGTCCTGGTCTTCCCGTCCATGGTCAAGGCCGGATTGGGGGTTGGCGGAGCGTATGGTGAAGGCGAACTGATCCGTAGTGGATCAACGGTCGAATACTACAGCTCGTTCACAGGATCATGGGGCCTGCAGGCTGGCGCACAGTCATACGGTTACGCTGTCTTCCTTATGAATGACGATGCAGTGGACTACCTCGAGGAATCCGAGGGTTGGGAAATCGGCGTCGGACCAACTGTGGTTCTTGTGAATGCGGGTGTTGCAGAAAACCTCTCCACGTCTACACTGAAAGAAGACGCATACGCATTTGTTTTCGACCAAAAAGGCCTGATGGCTGGCATCAGTGTTGAAGGCACGAAGATTACCAAACTGCAGTAGACAGGCTTGGGCTCAGGTGAGCCAGGGCGAAGGCGCAAGGTTTTCGGTTTTCCGGGCCTTGCGCCTTTTTTGCTGCCTGACAGTTCCACCTATCTGAACGGCGGCTCGTCGAAGGCGCGTAGCTTGCGGCTGTGCAGTTTGGCGCCTTTGTCGGCAGACAAGCGTTCCAGCGTTTCTATCCCGATACGGATATGCTCGCCGATGGCCCGCTCGTAAAAGCGGTTGGCCGCACCTGGCAGCTTGATCTCGCCGTGGAGAGGTTTGTCCGATACGCAGAGCAGCACACCATATGGAACGCGCAGGCGGAAGCCATTCGCAGCAATCGTGGCGCTTTCCATATCAATCGCAATTGCTCGGGATTTGTTGAACCGGCGCGCAGACGCAGAGAAGCGCAGTTCCCAGTTCCTATCATCCGTAGTCACAACCGTTCCGGTACGCAACCGCCGTTTCAACTGTTTCTCGTCCTCACCTGTCACAGACGCAGCCGCCTGTTGCAGCGCGACTTGCACTTCGGCAATTGGCGGCACAGGAATTTCCGGCGGCAGAACAGCGTCAAGCACATGGTCTTCTCGCAAATAGGCATGCGCCAAGACATAGTCCCCGATGGCCTGGCTATGGCGTAGCCCGCCACAATGGCCAACCATCAGCCAGACTTCAGGACGCAGCACGGCGAGATGGTCGGTGATTGTCTTGGCGTTGGACGGACCGACACCGATATTCACCAGTGTGATGCCGCCTCCATTTGGCGCGCGCAAATGATAGGCTGGCATCTGGAACCGGCGCCAAGGTGAGGCATCGATTTCAGCCCGGGATGTGTCGGTGGGCTCAGAGACCTCCAATCCGCCCGGAACAGATAGAGAAGTATAGTGATTGTCTTCTGCGAGCTTGTCCAACGCCCAGTCACAGAACGCATCGACGTAACGGTGATAGTTCGTGAACAGCACATAATGCTGGAAATGCTCAACGGGTGTACCGCAATAATGCTGCAGCCGCTTCAGAGAGAAATCGACTCGCTGCGCATCGAACAATGCCAGTGGATGGGTTTCATAGGGCTCGTAGAGCTCCCCGTCGGCCACTTCATCACCAATATCGGCAAGGTTTGGACTCGGAAAGTGACGCGCCAGTTCCGCGGGCGAGATCTCGTCCAGTCCACTTGCCTGCCCCTGTTCCCACACATAGGCATACGGAATTTCCGAATCCGACTGTTCGACATACACATCAATGTCATAGTCCCGCATCAACAGAGAGAGCTGTTCCGACAGGTAGTCGCGGAAGAAGTCCGGCCTTGTGATGGTGGAAACATATGTGCCAGCTTCAGACATCTTGCCGAAGGCGCGCGAAATCGGCGGGGGCGGTCCATCGGGATTGTAGGCAATCCTGATTTGCGGATAGCAGAACGCGCCGGACTCGCGCAGCGCGGGCGCCGGAGGCTTTCCGGAATGGAGGAACATGTCCAAGGCCGAGGACAAGGCGGAAACGGCGTCGGAATACAGGTTTTCCAGCGCGTCTATAACGTGTTCGGGTGTGTTCAATTTCGACATGGCGTCAAATGGCGGGATTGCGACGTTCTGTCAATCTACGAGCCTGTGCTGGTCGCATATGACAAACAAATGAGCACTGTCCGCACAGCCTTCGTGCAAACATGAGGCGCAACCCAGCTATGACTTTCTGCGGTGCGCCTTTCGCTTGAGCCATGCGGAAACATGCGCTTTTGTTGCAGCGCAACATGAAACGTCAATCCCGCGCGGAAAGGCCATGACGCCTCGGTGTCACTGCGGGGAGAACAGAACAATGACGTCGCATGGGGCGGGAGGAGTTCCCTGTCGGCAATCACGCCGTCGCTAACTCTGAAGGTAGTTTTGACATGAAAAAGTTCATCATCCCGGTCCTGATGGCCGCCGCGACCATCGTTCCTGCTGCTGCAAATGCAGAAGGCAAACCCATCACTGTAGAAATTGCCTATGACAAGGCCTTGCTGGCATCCGATGCTGGCGCAGCTGTCGTTCTCGAATCCATCGAGGCGCAAGCCAAGGAAGCCTGCTCAACACGCTCCCCGGTCACCAGCCAACCAGTTGTAGACCGTGCATGTACCAAGAATATCAAGAAGGCTGCTTTGAAGAAGATCCTGGACAAGCAGGAAGTCTCCAGCCTCCCGACCGCGCCTGTTTTTGCGCGCCAAGCTGTAACCCTCGTCGCTGACGCGGGACAACGCTAGACCTTTTCCTCCCGGAATAGCGTTGGAGGGGCTGCCCAGGGCCACGGGCAGCCCCTCATTGCATTCGGGGGGCTATTTGCTTCAGAAGCGACCTTGGCCACAATGTACAAGGCGCACGATCCATTCAGACCGCGCGCCTTTTTATCTCGCTTGAAAGCGGTGGCCGAACGCTAACCGACGGTTGCGTCCGCAGGCTTGCGCGTGTCGAACTTTGACCACACGCCATCATCGCCGTGCCAGTCACCGCTGGTCGCACCTTTGGAATATTCGGTTGCGCGCTGCTCAAAGAAGTTTGCGTGCTCCACCCCGTTCAGGATTTCCGTAAGCCATGGGATCGGGTGCTTGGTCACGCCGAATACAGGCTCAAGCTTCAACTGGCCGAGACGCCAGTCCGCAATGTAGCGAATGTACTGCTTGATATCGTCGGCGTTCATGCCTTCGACCGGCCCCATTTCGAACGCCAGTTCGATAAATTTGTCTTCCAACGTTACCACGGTGCGACAGCACTCGCGAATCCGCTCGCGCAGCGCGTCATTCATGACGCCGGTCTCAGCACAGAACGTGTGGAACAGCTTGATCATGCCTTCGCAGTGCAGCGACTCATCCCGTACAGACCAGGACACGATCTGGCCCATGCCCTTCATCTTGTTGAAGCGCGGGAAGTTCATCAGCATCGCGAAACTGGCGAACAGCTGAAGGCCTTCCGTGAAGCCACCAAAGACCGCCATGGAAACAGCAATGTCTTCATTCGTTTCTGTGCCAAACTGGCCGAGATAGTCGTGCTTGGCGGCCATCTCCTCATATTCCATGAAGGCCGAGAATTCCGAGTCGGGCATGCCGATGGTTTCGAGCAGCAAAGCATACGCCGCGATATGGATCGTCTCCATATTGGAGAACGAGGCCAGCATCATCGACACTTCAGTCGGTTTGAACAGGGGCATGTAATGCTCCATATAGTTCGCACCGACTTCGACGTCAGACTGGGTGAAGAAGCGGAAGATCTGGGTCAGCAGATTGCGCTCGGAATCATTGAGCTTCACCGCCCAATCCTTGCAATCCTCGCCGAGGGGCACTTCTTCCGGCATCCAGTGCACCTGCTGCTGGACCTTCCAGAAGTCATACGCCCACGGGTAACGGAAGGGCTTGTACGCCCGGCTCGGGGTCAGCAGTCCGGGCACATTGGAATTTCCGTCAGCCATCAGGGCCTCCTACGTCATTTACTGCGTTTTCTGGGACAATCTACACCATATATAGTGCCTCATTGAGGCCATTGCCGCAAGATGTTTGACTGCGGCAAACCGCACTTGTTCACAGGCTTGCCCACAGTTTTGGCATATTTCCCTCGTAGGGGTGGCGCCATGCGGTTTAGTGCAGAATGATCGGCACCAAACCGATACCCATGCGTTCCATTCCCGCCTTACGAGACAAGATATTCATGCGTTTCTTCAGTGCCATTCTTCTTGCCCTGATTTCGGCTTTCGCGTTTGCCCCACCAGCAAATGCTAAAGTGGTGAGGGATGTAATATATGCAGATGCGCCCGGCCTTGATCCCGGCGACGTACGGGCTGATGTTTACATTCCTGATGATGCGGACAATGCGCCGGTGATTCTCATGATGCATGGCGGCGCTTGGACCTTTGGCAACAAGCTGAGCGCATTGGGCATGTTTCAGGCGCGTTATTTTACCGATCAGGGGTTTGTCTTCATTGCCGTAAATTACCGCCTGTCGCCCGCACATCCCTTCCCTGCCCAACAGCAGGATACGGCCGCCGCGATCGCATACTTCCATGAGCACGCAAAAGAGTTCGGTGGCGACCCGAACAGTATCTTCTTGATGGGTCACTCTGCCGGGGCTCATATGGCAGCGCTCACTGCGATCGATCCGGACTATCTGGACGCATTTGATCTGACGCCAGGCGTGATCAAAGGCGTCGTCGCCATGGATAGCGCCGCCTACAATATGGCTCGCACCGGCAGTGATGGCGATATCCCCGAATTCTACCACTCCACCTTTACCAGCGATGACCCAGACGTCTGGACGGCTGCCTCCCCGACCCTACTGGTAGAAGAAACAACCGACATCCCACCTTTCCTCCTGCTCTATGTGAACCGAGCTGTCGCGCCGAGCCGCGCCAAGGAATTGGCGGAAGCGCTGAACAGCGCCGGACACAAGGCCGAAGCGCGCCTCGTCAAGAACCGCGATCACAAGAGCCTGAATGATCGTCTGGGCGCCAAAGGTGACAAGGTCGCGCCGATGATCGCTGACTTTTTCCGTGACCAGTTGGAAGACTGACGCCGCCTAAGGCTCCACGACGTTGAACCAAAAGTCCGGAGTCTCCAGCGCCGAGAACCAGGCGAGCAGTGCGGTGGGGTCACCCTCGATTGACGCCTCCCCGGCAGCGGCGATCTCGCGAAAGCTGCGGGTTTGCAGAATCAGGTCATTGAAAGCATCGCGCGACAGGGTAAGCGTTGCCACGGCATCATCGGACTGGACACCCGGGCGTGGGAAGGCCGTGGCGTTCCCTACATCAATGACGAACTCCTCCTCGATGTCCGTAAACTGGAAGTTCAGTTCGAACGGCTCCCTGCTGAGCTTTTCGGGCGCATAGCGAACGGCTAGCGCATTGAATAGTTCAATCGTAGGCACCCCTTCGACGAACTCGCGGCTTCGGGTGCGCACCGCTCCGGCATCGGCAAGGCCGTTACGAAGCTCCTGCGCTCCCGTTAGATAGAAATCGCGCCACGCGCCGCTTTCTGCCTGAAAGCCCATCTGCTCATAGCTCGCAGCCAGCCAGTCTCGCGCAACCTGATTCTGAGGATTGGCAAAGACCGCATAGTTCAAAACTTCGGCAGCCCAACGATAGTCGCCTTCCTCGAAGGCTTCCTGCCCAATGACGATGGCCGCCTCTTCGCCGCCAACGGCCTTGATGAACCGGCTGGACTTCGCTTCCAGTGGATGTGCATTGAACGTCGCCGGCACACCATCCCACCACCCGAAATACCCTTGATAGACGGCTTTCGCATTGTGGTTCAGCGTGCCGTAGTAACCACGCGTATCGAAATTCTCTGATTGCACCGCAGGTTCAGCGAGTTCTTCGGCAATTTCGAACTGGGTTTCACCGCGATTTGCCCGGCGAACAGTCTGGTCATGCGTATACCGATAAATATCGCGCTGCCCCCGCAGGAAGGTCTCGACATTCTCCTGCCCGAATGTCGGCCAATGGTGCGATGCGAAAACGACGTCCGACCGTCCTCCATATTCAGTCAAAACATAGTCGATTACTCGGCTCCATTCGAGCAGGTCGCGAACCTTTGCGCCTCGCAAGGTGAGTGCATTGTGGAACGTTGCTGTCGCGACTTCGGCCGTGCAGAGCGCGTTGAAGTCCGGCAGATAGAACATGAATTCCGCAGGCGCTTCGGTACCCGCCGCATCGACGAACTCAATCGTAACTCCGTCTACCACGCGAACGGTTCCACGGCCTGGTACTTCCTCTGTCGGCGCGATCAGACCGATCGTGCCTTGGGAAAGCGCTGGCCCCAGCCCCACGCCTACTTGCCCGGTCGGGCCGCTGGGTAGCGTGTTGCCAAACATCAGCACAGCTCGTCGGCTCATATAGTTCCCGGCCAGCAAATTCTCGGCGACGGCGGATTCCGTAAAGCCAACTGGTGCGAGCACGGGTACACCGCGCGCTTCAATGTCGGCTTCGTCGATCACACCGCGCACACCGCCGAAATGGTCACCATGGGAATGGGTATAGATCACGCCCGTCACTGGGCGATTCCCCAGCGTGTCATTGACCAGACCCAGAGCAGCCGCAGCCGTCTCCTGACTGAGCAGCGGGTCTACAATGATCCAGCCAGTATCGCCCCGGATGACCGACATGACCGCGAGGTCATACCCGCGAACCTGATAGATCCCATCCATGACTTCAAACAGGCCATGCTCGGAGTTCAAACGCTCCTGCCTCCAAAGCGAAGGATTCACTGTGTCGGGGCTGTCCCCGTCAATGAAGTCCCGACGGCTGACCTGCCAAACGACATTACCATCGGCGTCGGTGATCGTGTCCTGTTTCAGCTGCGCCAGCAGACCGCGCGTTGCGTCAACAAAAACCCCCAGCCGCATTTGCTGCGCGGGTCGTATCCGTCGCCTCGCCCTTCGGCGGAGCCTTGGCCATGGATTCAGGAATATTCCTCTGTGTGCCCGGAGAACAGGCCACCAGCAGGATGGCTGCAGCCACACCAAATAGAACTCGCATACTTTCCTCCCATAGCGACGCGTTCTCGCACCGTTTTCTGGCACTGTGCGACGAGGCCGAAAGGCGCGCAAGACAGCCGCGAGGGAAACAGGAATTTAGCGGGAGATACTGATCGACAAGGCACCAAACCGTTGCGGACCGTCTTGGCGGACAAACTCTTCAGTTCGATTCACGAAAGTGAAGGCGACTTGCACGCTGCGATAATGGACAGCAACACCCGCCTGAATATCCCCCACTACCGTGCGACGATCTTCAACGCTCGGCCCATCCCGCCACAGATTTCCATCCAGAAACATATCACGGGCCACGGCGCGCCCGTCCACGCCCACGAACAAATAGCCACCGAACGGGTCTTCCGGCGTTCCCGGCACGAACTCCCCTGCCCCAGAAAGGGCCGGACGGATGCGTGGGGGGCCGAAGCTCGAATTTAGATCCCACCCGATTCGCGCCGTCAGGCCGGTAGATCCATATGTGCGTACATTGCCGAGCGCGACTCCGACGTGCGCTCCAAAATCAGTCTCCAGCCCAAGTGGCAGGCCCGGTCCGTCGAACATCTGCATCCGCTGGGCAATGATTTCGATTCCCGGCTCATCCTTCAGCTGGTGATCCCACCCTTTCGCAGTCGCAACTCCAATGATCTCGTGCCACGTGTTTTGCACGAATTCGCCAGCCGCCGATGGTCCGACGACACCGAGATTGACCTGCAGGGTGTCCTGGGTGTTCTCACTGCTGGCAGCCACGGTCGATGACAGGGCAAGCCACGCCGCATACGGTCTGTCGGTCGGATCGGGCGTAAACGACTGAATGTCTTCTGGAGTGAATATGGCATGTGAAATGGCAAAGCCTTGCCGGAGTTCGGTACGATCCAGATCAATCCACGGCAGGCGATTGGCGACCCATTCGAGACCAGGATGAACATTGTCTGCGCCGGACACGCGCTCTATGCGCAGTCCGTTGGAATAATTGCGATCCGTGCCACCGCCGAAGAAGTCGTTTTCCGTCGAGAAAGACACAACCGCAGGTTTGCGCGGCATAGTCGGTTCACCCTCCTGCGCTTGCACCGACGGAGCATACAGAAAAGCTGCGACAAGGGCCGCAGCTTGGATGAGAGGGAATCGAGCCTGCATGGGCGTCGATTAGCAGCTAACGACGCATCGTGAAACTAACACCTGCGAAATCTTCAGTCTCGCTGATGCTGACATTCCGGTCTGAATACTTCACTTCGCGACGGATATAGCTGAGCGATAGTTCGCCTCCGCCGCGCTGCACGGACACGCCTGCTTGAAGATCACCGACAGTGACCTGGTCTGTCAGCGACATGTCACCGAGGCTCGGGCGGAACCCGCTGGCATCGGCATCCCATACGAGCGCCTCACCGTCCGCACCCGCGAAGACGTACCAGCCCTGAGGCTGTCCATTGCGGTCAAGCAAGTCAAAATCCTGACCAATTCGAACTTCACCGCCAACCCGGCGCGTAAGGACTTCGCCCTCTTCCCGGACCGCAATACGTGGCGCAAGGCCGACATCAAAACTGAGGCCAGTCACCTCCTTCGGCGCGGAAATAGCTATCTCGGCGGCGATATTCTTTTCCAGCTGGCCCGGACGCGAGAGCGGCCACAGCGACGAGCGTCTCACTGGTCCCCCAGTCGACGCGCGTATTGTTTGGCACTCCAAACTCGGCATTGGGGTGAGAGCGGTAGTCAATGGGCTGGTCGGCAATCATCTGCGCCGCGACTGTATTCGTCGCTTCAAGCGGTACGCCACTAAACCGGGCCGAGGGTGCGCTAAATACGTGGACGGAAGCTGCATTGGGGACGGAGTTGGGCGCATAATTGGCTGGCGCGGCCATCTGCATGCCGAGTGTTGGAGGCGCAACAGGTTCGGAGCGTACTTGCTCATGTGGAGACGTCGATACGCATCCCTGGCACGCCATCGTGATGACTGCGGAAGAAATTGCAAATGCCATCTGCCTTATACCTCTCATGCCTTCATCCCTGAGAACTCGTCTATTCAAGGATTAGACCGTTTGACGATTAACTTAGCATAAAGAACTCGTCCGTCTCAAACGCCAATGGGCCGAATTCCATTAATTCTTCTCGTCATAACTCGCCTGTGTAGTGTTTGTTCCAGAACCCGGTAAAATTGTGCTTTTTCGGTGTCATTTGACTGATTTCCGGGTCATCGGCGCCGTTAACCAGCTGTAAAATTTCATGAAATTGTTCGGCTTATTCGATCACAAATGCCTTAATCTCTGCCTTCAGCCAGTTCCATGCAAAAAATGCCGGGGCCCCACGAGGCACCGGCATTTTGTTGTATGCCTATTTCGAGTCGCAGCCTTATTGGCAGGCAAGACACTCGTCATAATCGGTATTGGGGGTGTCCATTTTCTGGACTTCAGACTTCTCAGACCCGGCAAATGCCGCGCGCTGTACCGATTTGGAGCGGCAATAATAAAGCGATTTGAGCCCGCGCTCCCACGCTGTCCAGTGCAGCATGTGAAGGTCCCATTTGGCGATGTCGCCCGGAAGGAACAGGTTCAGGGACTGCGACTGGCAGATATAAGGCGTGCGGTCGGCCGCCAGTTCGATGATCCAGCGCTGGTCGATTTCGAACGCCGTCTTGAACACAGACTTCTCGTGCTCGTCCAGGCATTCGAGATGCTGGATGGAGCCTTCATGCTCGAGAATTGAGGTCCAGACTTCGTCCGTGTCCATATCCTTGCTGGCCAGAAGACGCTGGAGCTGTTGGTTCTTCACGGTGAAGGAACCTGACAGCGTCTTGTGGGTGTAGACGTTTGCCGGGATTGGCTCAATGCCAGCCGACGTTCCACCACAGATGATCGAGATCGATGCTGTTGGGGCCACGGCCATCTTGTGGCTGAAACGGGCCATCATGCCGACGTCACGGGCATCCTCACAGGGCCCCCGTTCTTTGGCGAGCTTGACAGAAGCCGCATCGGCACCCTGCCGGATGTGCTTGAACATCTTCTCGTTCCAGACTTTCGACATGGCGCTTTCCAGCGGCACATTCATTGTCTGCAGGAAGGAGTGGAACCCCATCAGGCCGAGACCGACCGAACGCTCACGCTTCGCGGAGTAGACAGCGCGGGCCATTTCCGGCGGCGCGCGCTCGATGAAGTCTTCAAGCACATTGTCGAGGAAGCGGAAGATGTCTTCGATGAAGGTCTCGTCCTTGGACCATTCGAGATACTTCTCGGCATTGACCGAAGACAGGCAGCACACAGCGGTGCGGTCCTGGCCTGCATGGTCGACACCGGTTGGCAAGGTAATCTCGGAGCAGAGATTGGACTGCGTGACCTTCAGGCCAAGCTTGCGCTGGTGGGCAGGCATGGCGTTGTTCACGGTGTCGGTGAACAACAGGTATGGCTCACCAGTCTGCATGCGCAGCTCAAGAATTTTCTGCCATAATTTGCGAGCATTGATCGTGCGAATAACTTCCTTCGACTTCGGGCTGATCAGGCCGTAGTCCTCGTCATTTTTCACCGCTTCCATGAAGTCGTCGGTGATGTTGATACCATGATGCAGATTCAGGGACTTCCGGTTGAAGTCACCGGACGCCTTGCGGATTTCGAGAAACTCTTCGATTTCCGGGTGGTGGACATCAATGTAACAAGCGGCCGAGCCACGGCGCAGCGAGCCTTGGCTGATCGCCAGCGTCAAGGAATCCATGACACGAATGAATGGGATGATTCCGGAGGTCTGACCGTTCTGACCAACCTTCTCGCCAATCGAGCGGACATTGCCCCAATAGGTTCCGATGCCACCGCCATTTGATGCGAGCCAGACATTCTCGGTCCACGTCTCAACGATATCATCCAGCGAGTCGCCAACCTGATTCAGGAAACAGGAAATGGGGAGGCCGCGTGCCGCGCCACCGTTCGAAAGAACAGGCGTCGCAGGCATGAACCAGAGCTTGGACATATAGTCGTACAGGCGCTGAGCGTGCTCGGTGTCGTCAGCGAAGGCCAACGAGACGCGGGCAAACATGTCCTGATAGGATTCACCAGGCAGCAAATAGCGATCCTGAAGCGTCTTCTTGCCGAATTCGGTCAGAAGGGAATCACGCGACGGGTCCATCACGATGGGGCTGCCTTCAACAACGCGAAGCAGGCCTTCCACTCCAGCCTTGGGCTTACCCTTGCGGAGCGCAGATTTAGACACAGTTTTTGCCTCGGTTGCAGACATAAGAGCAGCCCTTCAGAATCGATAGATACATATAGGTCCGGAAGCCCCTGAAAGCCAGATATTGCTCTCAACCCCGTTCCTGACACAAGATATAGTGTCTGAAGGTTAATATCGGGTCAACGGGCCTTGTCTCTAAAACGTCAAATTTGCCGTGGAATTCTGGTTAATCAATGATTAACACACCCACCGATGGCCCGCCAGTATTGGCCTTTCAGGGACTGCACAAATCTGCACCACAAACCTCTTTTCAGATTGGTCCAACTTTACCTCTTGGAAGATCAATCGACAGAGATTCAGTTAACGCGGAGTGACGATTCCTCAACTGATTGGTTCGACCTGTTGAGACAATCACTAACTACCACCGTGCATTATGGTCTCATTGGTCCAATTCTGACCTGCGAGAGGATACCATGCTGAACTGGCTAAAGAATCAGACCCTGGAGAACTGGGCCAACGCGCCCATCGTGAATGACGGGGAAACGGTAATCGACGCCCCCGCCGCAGAGATCTTTGAGCGACTGGACCTCGCCTCACCAAGCAATGCCCTGCGCCAGCGCGGCTTTGTCTTCGGTGCCGGCAACCCTGCCTACGACATTTTCGAGGCCAGCGACCCAGACCAGCCCGATGTCACGCTCGTCTTCGAAGTTACCGAATCCCGCCCGCGCAAACGCTATTGCTATCGCACGACCGCGCGGTCGTCGGACGAGCACTGTGCGGTGCTTGAATCATCTTGCGAGTTCACAATCGTCCCGCAAAAGGATGGTCGGCACCTGCTGCACCTTCAGGAGACCAGCACACTGGCCCCGGGGCTCGACCGCAATCAATACATTCTGGAGCGCGCGAAGCTGAACTTCTCTGTGTTCCGGACATTGGCGCGCCTGAGGCTGCACCTCGAACTGGGCACAGACCTGCGCAACCTCAATTAATCGAATTTCAAAGATAAGGCGGAGACAGACGAGCGACCCGGGCGAAAAAACTCGTTGGGGCTGCTTCGTTCCCGACCTGACCCGATTGGCGAGCGACCCGTCCGCCGCCTGCCTCCTGCCGGTTATATGCGCCGAGCGGCCGCTCGGTGCAAGGGCCAGCATCCACCCCGAAACACTTACCCCTCCCCCCGATACCGTGTTAGCCTTTCGGCACAGGGTTCTTGGAGGGATACTCAATGAAATTTCACCAGTTTTGCGCCACCGCAGGCCTGACGGCGGCTTTGGCCGTCACCTCGGCAATTGCTCAGGAAGAAACGGCTGATGACAGCAAGCGCTTCACCGCAGAGCGTGTCTTCGATATCGAATATGCGACCAACCCGCAGATCTCGCCGGACGGCAAGACCATCATCTATGTCCGCCACAGCATGGACCGGATGACAGACCGCGACACGGGCCATCTCTGGATTATCGATATTGAGAGTGGTGCCCAGCGCCCCCTGCTCGGTGCAGGCGGCAGCGCAGGCGCGCCGAGCTGGTCACCGGATGGCTCCCGCGTCCTCTACACGAGCACAGCGAACGGAAAGCCCGAGTTGAAACTCGTCTATATGGACACCGGCTTGTCCTATTCGCTTGCACAGTTCACGGAGAGCCCATCAGGCGCCACTTGGTCTCCCGATGGCCGCAACATCACCTTCTCCATGTTCGTACCAGGCGACAAGCCGGGCTTCGCGACGCCACCGAAACAGCCCGAAGGCGCGAAATGGGCTGATCCGGTAAAGGTAATTGACGATCTGACCTTCCGGTTTGATGGCGCCGGCTATCTTGAAGATGGCGCGGATCAGGTCTTCGTACTGCCTGCAGAGGGCGGAACACCACGACAAGTCACGACAGGCGAAACCGACATGGGCGGGCAAGCCTGGCTCGACAATGATACGCTGCTCGTCACGGGCAATCTGGCCGACGACCGCGACATGGACCCTATTGAGAGCGAGATATATTCGGTCGAACTGTCCAACCTCCGGATCACCCCCCTCACCTCACGCGACGGGCCGGACTTCGCCGCCACGCCCGCACCGGACGGAAGCTCCATTGCCTTTCTCGGCTATGATGACGAATTGAAATCCTACCAACAGAACCACCTCTATGTGATGGGCCCGGATGGCTCGGGCGTTCGTGAGCTCTTGTCAGGCTTTCCCGGATCGCCTGCCCAGATCGAATGGGCACCGGATGGCAATAGTCTTTTCATGCTGTTTGAGGACCATGGCGTCCTGACGCTGAACGAGCTGGATCTTCAGGGTCGCCTGACTCAGGTGGTCACGGGGGTCGGCGGCACATCCATCGGCCGCCCCTATGCAGGTGGCAGTTTTTCGGTGGCAAAATCAGGTCGGCGCGAGCAAATTGCCTATACAGCAGGATTTACAGATCGGCCCGCTGAAGTCGCCACGATCCGGTCAGATGGAAAGAATGGCCGCATCCTGACGGAATTGAACTCCGATGTGCTGCCTTATCTCGACATGGCACCTATTGAAGAACTGAAAGTTGCGTCCAGCCATGACAGCCTCGAAATCGAAGCCTGGGTTGCCCTGCCCCCGAATTTCACGGCGGATGGCAGCTTCCCGCTCATCCTCGAAATCCATGGCGGACCGTTCTCCATGTACGGCCCTTTCTTCTCCAGCGAGATTCAGCGCTATGCTGCGGAGGGATACGTCACCGTCTATGTGAACCCACGAGGGTCGACCGGATACGGAGAAGAATTCGCCCAAGCCATCGATCAGGCCTATCCGGGTTATGACTATGATGACCTCATGAGCGTGGTCGACGAACTCGTCGCACGTAAATATGCGGATCCTGATCGTCTGTTTGTCACCGGTGGTTCTGGAGGCGGCATCCTGACGGCATGGATCGTCACCAAGACGGACCGGTTTGCTGCGGCTGCCTCCATCAAACCGGTGATCAACTGGATGACGATGGCGCTTGCCGGTGACATTGCGCAATTTGTCCGGCGTCACTGGATACGTGAAGATCCGTGGTCCAATCCGGACGCCTTCCTGAAGCTTTCTCCAATCTCGTATGTCGATCAAGTCGTCACGCCGACTCTGGTCATGGTTGGCGAAGAAGACTGGCGAACCCCGACCTGGGAAGCAGAGCAGTTCTACACAGCCCTCAAGATGAATGACGTAGACACCGCGCTCATCCGCGTGCCCGGGTCCTCGCACTATATTGCAGGTCGACCGAGCCGCCTGATTGCAAAAACCGACAATATCATGGGGTGGTTCGCCAAATATGATCCGGCCAAAATCGATGCGGAATCGGAGGGAGAATAGTCCCGAACCAGAATACCGTTCACGTTAAATCGTGAACGGTATTCTGGTGCTATAACCCCTTCAAATTGAGAGAAATTTGCGACTTCCCGCCCCGACCGACCGTGCGGGAAGTCCGATGGCACCCCTTTTGCATTGCCTCGCGTGTCTAACGGGACGAAAGCCGGTCAGGGGGCCTGGACATGCTGCACAGTATCAATTTGCTCAGGACATTGTCCTGCTACGCTATTGCGATCTTCCATATACGGGCGTTCGTGCATTCTCATTCGGACACTGTGCACCTGACCTTTTCTGCTGCGCCTGGATTTCACCTGTTCCTTGCGATCAGTGGCTTCATCCTTGTCTACATAACGCGCCCGGATGACACGCCCCTGAACTTCATGATGAAGCGCACCGTGCGAATTGTGCCCCTCTACTGGGCCGCGACAACACTGACCCTGCTCCTCGCCTTGGCGCGCCCGTGGCTTTTCCACGAGGCTGACACTTCCCTATCTTCTATCGTGAGCAGCTATCTGTTCCTGCCACACTATGATCTTGGCGGTGATATTCAGCCAATCCTGTTTGTAGGGTGGACGCTTGGCTATATCATGCTGTTCTACTTGCTTTTCTCACTGTCACTGCTCGTACCGGAACGCGTGCAAGTACCCGCCGCCATCCTCATGACCATTGGCGTGATCGCTGGCGCACAACTATTGCCCGCAGGTCCCTATCGCGAGTTCTACGGAAACCCGATCCTTCTGGAATTCGCCATGGGCTGCATCATGGGGCTCGCTTTGCGCCAGAAGGCCGTCCAGGAATTTGTGAAGCGAACGCCCATGTGGCCCATTGGCCTGATCGGAATCGTCGGCTTTGCCATCGCCATGAACACCACCTTGCCGTCTTGGGGGCGGATGGGTGTCTATGCTGTTTCCAGTGCGCTCGTCGTGTTTGCCTGCGCCGGACAAGATCTCTTCCGCAAGCCGCTGAATAATGACTTCCTGTCGATGGGCGGTAAGATCAGCTATGGGATCTTCCTGATCCACCCCCTGCTGATGACAGCGTTCGGCGTCACACTGTTCCGCATAACCAGCAATGACTGGGTCGCGACCATTCTCCTGTTTGCAACCGTGTTGCCGCTTACTTCCGTTCTGGCCTATCTCAGCTTCCGCTATTTCGAGACGCCGACAAATACATGGCTGCGCAAAGCGTTCCACCTGTCAAAGCTTCCGCCAAAATCAGCGCGGGGCGAGGCGGCGAATATGCGGCCGACGGTCGTGTAGGGTTTGCTCTTACTCGCTTGTCGCGGTCTCATCCCGACGACGTGTCTTGGCAACGCCGGTAATAATACCGAAGCCAATCAGCACAATAGCACCTGTGCCGATCCAGACCGGCGGGGCACCAAGCAGAAAGGCAGCATAGGCAAGCCCTGATACGAGGATCAGGAAACCTATCAGGTAAATTCCGAAAGATGACATTGCGCGCTCCAGTGCTTCTAAAACATCTGGAGACAGAACGTGGCCATCGCGTACCGGTTCCCCGGCCCGCATCAGCAATCTGACTTAGTCGCCCTTCTTGGCCGCACGCTTGCGCTCATGCGGGTCAAGATAGACCTTGCGCAGCCGGATGTTCTCCGGCGTCACCTCAACGAGTTCGTCATCGGCGATATAAGCCAGCGACTTTTCCAGCGTCATCTGCAGTGGCGGCGTCAAACGCACAGCCTCATCAGTACCGGACGCGCGGACGTTGGACAGCTTCTTGCCCTTCAGCACGTTCACTTCGAGATCATTGTCGCGATTGTGCTCGCCAACAATCATCCCGCCATACACCTTGTTGCCCGGATGGATCATCATCGGACCACGATCTTCCAGGTTCCAAAGCGCGAAGGCGACTGCTTCACCCTGCTCCATGGCGATCAGAACGCCCGTATGGCGCCCCTGGATCTTACCCTTATGCGGGGCGTATTCGTGGAAGACGCGGTTCATGATCGCGGTACCGCGCGTGTCGGACAGCAACTCACCCTGATAACCGATCAGGCCGCGTGTCGGCGCATGGAAAATCATGCGCGTACGACCGACACCCGACGGGCGCATATCCAGCATGTCTGCCTTGCGCTCAGACAGTTTCTGCACGACCACACCGGAATGCTCGTCATCCACATCGATGACCACTTCCTCGATCGGCTCAAGTTTCTCGCCGTTCGGGCCTTCCTGCATCACGACCTGTGGACGTGAGACGCCCAACTCAAAGCCTTCGCGGCGCATCGTTTCGATCAAGACGGCCAGTTGGAGCTCGCCGCGCCCGGAGACGGTGAACGCCTCGGCGTCGGTCGCACGCTCGACCTTGAGGGCGACATTGCCTTCGGCCTCTTTCAGCAGGCGGTCCCAGATCATCCGGCTGGTGACTTTCGTACCTTCGGTACCGGCCAGCGGAGAATCATTGACGCGGAACGTCATGGAGATGGTTGGCGGATCGATCGGTTGCGCTTCGATCGGCTCGCTGACGGAAGGATCACAGAATGTGTCGGCCACGTTGGCCTTCGTCGTACCCGCAAGGGACACAATATCGCCAGCTTGCGCTTCGTCGACCGGCACACGGTCCAGGCCGCGGAACGCCAGCACTTTGGAGACGCGGGTCTGCTCGACCAGTTCGCCGTCACGGTTCAGCACCTTGATGGACTGGTTCGGCTTGATCGTGCCGGACGAGACGCGGCCCGTCAGGATGCGGCCGAGAAACGGATCGGAAGAAATCGTTGTGGCGAGGAAGCGGAACGGTCCCTCTTCCACTTTTGGTACGGGCACATGATCAACAACCATCTGGAACAGGGAATCCATGTTCTCGGTCTGGTTCTCATATTCGGTATTCATCCAGCCCTGCTTGGCCGAGCCGTAGAGGATCGGGAAGTCGAGCTGGTCGTCTGAGGCGTCGAGATTGGCAAAGAGGTCAAACACTTCGTTGATCACTTCATCGGGCCGACGCTCAGGCTTGTCGATCTTGTTCACGGCCACAATCGGGCGAAGGCCGACTTTCAGGGCCTTGGAAACGACGAATTTGGTCTGTGGCATTGGGCCTTCAGCCGCATCGACCAGCACGATGGCGCCATCCACCATCTGAAGGATACGCTCCACTTCACCACCGAAATCGGCGTGTCCGGGCGTGTCGACGATGTTGATGCGATAGTCTTTCCATTCCACCGACGTCGTCTTGGCGAGAATGGTAATGCCCCGCTCTTTCTCCAGATCGTTGGAATCCATCATCCGTTCGGCGGTCTTTTCGTTCTCGCGGAACGTGCCGGATTGTTTCAGCAATTCATCGACGAGCGTGGTCTTGCCGTGGTCAACGTGGGCAATGATCGCGATGTTGCGCATTTTCTCGATAGGCGTGGACATGGAGGGTATGCTTTCGGGAGGGAGGCTGATTTGCCGCGCACATACACGTGCCCGCCGCGATTGGCTATGCTTTGTTGTCAGGCAGGCCCCTGCCGCGGCGAACCGCATTTACAAACCCACCATCAGACGGCAAGTCAGCCGGGCAGAGTGAGGATCGCCATATGACCAATTCCAATGACATGCCGCTTGCCGCCAAGCCGATTGATCGCGCCGCGCATCACCGCAAGGACGATGCCTGGCTGGATGCAGCTTTTGCGCGCGACGATGTGCTGGTCCTGATGCTGCGCAATGGCGATCCATTCGCTGCGAAAGATGGCGGCCTTGTCTGGATGGGGCCGGAAATCGAGAAAGTCTCGCCGGGCTCCCCCCGCATCTTCCTTGGCCAGGACACAAGCGGCGCACCCGTCTTCGCGGTGAATTTACCGCCGAAATTTGATCTTGAAGCTTCTCTCATCGCCGGCGTTGGCGAGTTCATCGAGTTTCGCGCGGCGGCCGGGCGGATGAGCGCACTTGAGGCCAATTGCACCTCGACTGCACGCAGCATCTTCCTGTGGCACGCCTCGCATGGCTTCTGCGCCAAGTGCGGCGCAGGTACCGCGATTGTCGAAGCAGGCTGGAAACGCGAGTGCCCCGCGTGCGGCACCGAGCATTTTCCGCGCACGGATCCCGTGGCCATCATGCTCGCGGTCAAAGGCGACAAGTGCCTGGTTGGTCGACAAGCGAATTGGCCCGCAGGGTTTGTCTCGTCCCTCGCAGGCTTCTGCGAGCCAGGTGAAACAATCGAACAGGCCGCCGCACGCGAACTTGAAGAGGAAGCCGGCATTGTCTGCGATCCCGCCAGTGCCGAATACATCGCTTGTCAGCCCTGGCCCTTCCCGTCTTCGCTGATGGTCGGCCTGATCCTGGAGGCCCAGACAGACGAAATCACGGTCGACACCGACGAGTTGGAATCAGCTGAGTGGCTTACGCGCGACGATGTCAAACGCATGCTGGCTGGTACGCACGACCGCTTCTTCTGCCCCCCGCCCATGGCCATCGCGCACCATCTGTTGAAAGTGTGGGCCGAACGGGGCTGATCGGGCGGTCTGACCTCAGACTATCCCTTTGCGGAGTTACGCAAAAATGGAGTTGATTTTGCTCGAATCATTCTAGGCTGAATGTTGCCATTTACAGGAGACCCGACATGGCAACAGCAACTCTGAAAAAGCCGGCCAAGAAGGCCGCCACCAAAAAGCCCGCGGCCAAGAAAACCGTGGCAAAAACGGCCTCAAAGCCAGCCAAGAAAGTAGCGGCGAAACCCGCTGCGAAAAAAGCTGCGGCAAAGCCGACAGCAAAGAAGGCTGCCGCTCCGAAAGCGGCCGCATCGGCGAAGAAGCCTGCAGCAAAGGCCACCAAGCCCGCGGCCAAGAAACCTGCTGCAAAGAAGCCGACCGCGAAGAAGAAATAGGCTTGTGGACAGTCTTGTCGGAAACGGGCGGGCCTCCCGCCCGTTTTTTTGCCGACACAGGCGGGGACCACCGAAAACCCCCGCGCCCAGGGGACGCGGGGGACTCTGACAGGTCAGTGGCAAACGGCATCGAGTGCCCTCTGGCCTGTTCAGACCGGACTGATCATCGCGGATGGGGTACCCGCTTGATCCTCCGCCAATCATACCGGCCCATTGTGGCGATTCTGTTTGCCCGCCGTTTACGCGGGGAATTTTTCGGCTTGTGCAGCACCGGAACGCCTGGCCGGACGAAACAGTTGATTCAACACGCTTTTGCAGGACGCGCCGGAGAAAGATGCACTCCAATTTTCTGAAAACGCCCTTTAACCAATTGGGCCGCTTGCCCTAGTCATTAATGCTGGCCCAGGCTGTATCCGCGCGATCGATGAATGCTGGAACGTCCGAATCCCACTTCTTCTGGATGCTCTTGTTGTAATTGAGATAGAGCTTTCCATCGACGATCTTCCAGTATCTCGCATCGCCCTTTGCATACTTGCCGTCCGCCATCGCCCAGGCGCAATAGCCGCCATATTGAGGCGCATATTTTTCCGGGGCTTCTATGAAAGCGTCACGATTGACCGCAGAAGCGAATTTGAACTTTGCGCCCATATAGTCAGCCGTGAACGCATCATCGCCCTTCACCGGCACTCCCGATGTGAAATAGGCGACAGGGTCATACCCCTGCAAGGCCGTGTCAGAGAACACGCCCGTATAGATTGGTGGCTCCGCATGCGCGATCGGTGCGACCGCCACAATGGGCAGTCCAGCAAGCCCAGCGGCAAAAATCATCGAACGTAGCTTCATTTCGAAAACTCCGGTTGGGTTCAGGATTGGACTGACGCCAGTTTGGCAGGTGCAGAGGTACGGTCCACCACAGTGCGCGCATGTCCAGGCAGGATGGCACGGCCTACTCCGGTGAGAATGGAAAGGAGCGTACTCCGATGAAACAAGAGATACGCAATCGACGCCAGCCAAACCGCAACCGCCATGGCGAAAAGGCCGCCTCCATCATTGTTCGGATCAATGCCCAGCGGCGTGAACAGATGGAAACTTACCGCTCCGGTCATGACAGCGGTCGCGATCAATGCGCCCAGTGTCTGCAACCGGCGCAGGGCTGGAACAAGGCCTATGAGCAATAGTGTTGAGGCTACCAACTCAGCTGATCCGATGACGTACTGGCTGAACAAGCCGGTCTGATCGAACAATCCCCCCGCCCCGAAGCCGGCAGCCCACGCATCAAGCTTTCCGAAAATCACCTGCGTTTCGGGCGCATTGGTAAACTTGAACCGCAAACTGTCCAAAAAGACTGCGCCGGCGATCAGCGCATAGGCTACTGGGGCATATTTCTTGACGTGTGAAAGCATGTTTTACGTCCTCCCTTGCGCAGGCTTGTCTCACGAAATTCGTTCGCCCTCAAAACAAGGACGTGTGAGCCCCACCCACTTTTGTGTGAGCCGAGGGGCTAAATTTCGTGAATTGCTGTTTCGCACTCGCGAAACGCGTTTATCGTCCCTAAATTAGCGTTCGACATGCAGGGAGGGGTCAGATGGACCGTATCGACGCAATGCGCCTGTTCGTTCGCGTGGCTGAAGCGGGCAACTTCTCCAAGGCCGCCGCGGCGCTCGGAGTGGGCCAGCCCACCGTGTCCCGCCGCATTCAGGATCTCGAAGCCCAACTAGACGTTACGCTCTTCCAGCGGACAACACGTGCGCTCAGCCTGACCGAAGCAGGCGAACGTTTCTACCGACGCGCAGTCGACCTGATCGCGGATTATGAATCTGCGGAGGCTGAAGCGCGCGGCCTGCAACATGAGCCGGTCGGCCTGCTACGCATATCGTGCTCGAATTCCTTCGCCCGGCGGATTATTGTCCCGGCCATTCCACCGTTTCTTGAGAAGTATCCCCGCATTCGGTTCGATGTGATCTCGGATGACGCGCTGACCGACCTCGTCGAGGAAGCCATCGACCTGGCGTTCCGTTTTGGCCATCTCAGCGATTCCCGGCTGATGACTCGGAAGCTCGCAGATTCTCCACGTACGCTCTGGGCAGCGCCCGAATACCTCGCGCGCAAGGGCACGCCGCAAACCCCGGCGGACCTGGAGCACCATGATGCCGTCCTGTTCAGGAAAGGGCTCTACTCTGACTGGACTCTGACACGCGGCAACGAAAAGATAACTGTGAGGGTGGACGGCCCATTCGCAGCGTCTGGCGGCGACAATCTGGTTCAGGCAGGTCTCGCCGGGCTCGGTATTCTCATGGCACCGAACTGGCTGGTTTCAGGCTGCGTATCGGATGGTCAACTGGTCCGCATCCTCCCGGATTGGGAAATGGAGAGCCTGCCCGTGAATTGCGTCTGGACCGCCGGCCGCCTGCGCGGAAAGACAAAGCTCTTTGCCGATCACATCACCGAAGCGCTGAAAGACGCCATGTCCCACTGCTAGTCCGGCGCGTGTTCCGTGCTTGGGAAGACGCCGAGAATTTTCAGTGATTGCGAGAAAAATCCCAACTCTTCCAATGCCAGCTGAACGTGTCGCTCATCCGGGTGGCCGTCGATTTCGGCATAGAAGAGAGTCGCGGTGAATGACCCGCCGACCATATAGCTTTCCAGCTTGGTCATGTTGATGCCATTGGTCGCAAATCCGCCCATCACCTTATAGAGCGCGGCAGGAATGTTGCGAACCTCGAACATGAAGGCCGTTTTGGCGGGGCCATCCTTGGCTTCAATGTCCGAATGGTCCTTTGACATGATGATGAATCGCGTCGTGTTGTGGGCGGCATCTTCGATATCTTCAGCGAGGATTTCTAGACCGTAGACCTCGGCAGCCAATCGCGGCGCAATTGCCGCCACGGATGGATCGCCCAGTTCGGCCACCTCGCGGGCAGCGCCCGCCGTGTCCGCCGCTGTCACCGAATCAATGCCATGCGTGCGCAGGAAATTGCGGCATTGTCCGAGGCCCATGATATGGGACCGCGCTTTTTTTATATCTGCCAGACGCGTGCCCGCCAGCGCCATCAACTGGAATCGAATCGGCAGATAATACTCAGCAACGATCTGAAGCTCGGTGTTCGGCAACAGATAGTGAATGTCCCCCACCCGACCGGCAATCGTGTTTTCCACGGGAATCATCGCCAAATCGGCATCTCCCCGCTCCACAGCCGCGAAACAGTCCTCAAACGTGCGGCACGGCATCGGCTCAAGGGCAGGATACGCTTCGTTGCAGGCGATATGAGAGTTTGCGCCAGGTTCACCCTGATACGCGATTTTGCCGGTCATGGGTTTGATGTCCCCTTTTTCGTTGAATCATGTGCGTCGGATCGCCGCGACGAAAGGGGGAAGCCCTATAACGCACAGCCTTTATATTGTCTGCACTCCGTTAGCGTGCCAAAAGGCGCGCGCCAAGACGTATGACCAGACAGATTCGAAGGAATGCCTCCATGGGAGAACTCGGTCTCAACAAGATTTTCGGTGCGCTGCTCGCTACAGCCCTCGGAGTCTTCGCCCTGCAGACACTATCCGGCATCGTGTTCAGCGGTGGAAGCGAAGGCGCCCATCATGGCGACGAGCACGCTGAAGCGGCCTCCATGACAGAACAGATGTGCGAAAAATTCGCCTACTGTGTCGAAGTTGCCGACGCGGGCGGTACCGGCGGCGAAGCCGAAGAAGTCTTCGACCTCGGCCTTTTGCTGGCCAGTGCAGACATTGCTCGTGGTGAGCGTACCTTCAAAGGCAAGTGCGCCACGTGCCACACGATTGATCAGGGCGGCGCGAACGGCACCGGCCCGAACCTCCATGATGTGGTTGGCGCCGACAAGGCCGCCCATGCCGGGTTTGCTTATTCGGCCGTGCTTGAGGGCATGGATGGTGAGTGGTCTTACGCAAACCTGAATGACTGGCTCTACAACCCATCTTCCTACGCACGTGGCACGACCATGTCCTTTGCTGGCCTGCGCCGCGATGATGACCGTGTAAACGTGATTGCCTATCTCGCGTCCAATACTACAAACGCGCCTGCCTTCCCCGAGCCGCTCGCGGCCAGCGGTGAAGAGGGTGATGCGGTTGAAGCTGCCCTGCCAGCCGATGGTGTGGACGATATGGAAAACCCAACCCTCGCAACCGGCGAAGTCGAAACCGTTGATGCGGTCGACGGCACCGGCCCCAATGATGGCGATGTCGGCGAGACAGTTACCATTCCTGATTCCGTTGCAGAAGCTGTTGAAGAATCCGCGGATGCCGCAGAAGAAGCGGCTGAGGAAGCTTTCGAAGAGGCTGCTCCGACTGCCACGGAAGAAGAAGGCGAATAAGCCCTAGGCTATCTGGTCCGACATCCAGTCGGGCTGACGTCCTCTTTCCGACAAAACATCTATGCGCCGGGCCCCTATGGGCTCGGCGTAATAGTTTGCGATCCGGGTGATGGCCGACTCCAGCGGCTCGACCGCGACGGCCATGTGCCACGCATTCGCATGCAGCAAATGGTCGGCATCGGTCATGATGCCGACATGCCCTTTCCAGAAGACGAGATCGCCTCGGCGCAAGGCATTCGGCGCGCGCCAGTCCGGAATATCATTCCCGGCCCACGCAAACTGCATGTCACTGTCGCGCGGCAGTATCACACCGACCGCCTCGAAGGCCTGCTGGGTCAGCCCGGTGCAGTCGATCCCGAGGCTCTCCCGTCCCCCCCACAGATATGGCGTGCCGAGAAAACGCTCCGCCACCACGACCGGATCATCCTCCAGAAACTCCATCGGAACGACATGGCGCGTGTGCACCCATCCGCCACGATCCGAATAGAGCCAGTCACCTTCCCGCCCGCTGACCGACAAACGTGCGCCCTGACTCAACAGGAAGCGTGGGGCAGATTTGAGGTCAGGCTCGCTGTAACAATGTGTCTTGGATGACGAAATCTGATGCGTCGGCTGTAGCAACGGCGCAGATAGCGCCTCCATCGTCACCCAACCGCAATACCGGTCACGGCGACACTGGACCAGGCCGAACTCGCCCTGCTCTCTAAGGACGTCCACAATCTCGCCATGCAGGGCCTGCGTCGCGAGGCGGCCATCGGGCGTGGGCGTCTCACGTACAGCCGCCACACGGGCCGTCACCTGATGGGCAAAGGCTTCACCCGTGGGGCGTTGCAGTCTCTTATCGTCAAATGTCGGCATGCCTGTTCCCGTACTCGGGCGCCTCAGGCAGCGGCGTTGGTCTTCCCGCTGCGCTTGGGCGCCAATTGGCTGTCATCCTTGCCAGAAGCTGCGGCAAGAACAAGGCCGGAGAATGTCCGCAGATATGCCATACCGGCCGGTGTGCGCTCGATGAAGATATTGCGCAGATCTGTATCGTCCTTGATCCGGCGGATGAAATCGAGCCGCGCCAACGCATCCAGCGCCCGCGTGACCGCTGGCTTGGCGATATTCAGGTGCTCGGCCAGGCCACGTACCGTATGGGGTCCGGGCGTCAGCGCGATCGTCATTAGAATGGCTTGCTGGCGCGCGGTCAAATCGGGCGCGTCCGAACGCACAGACGCCGTTACGGCACGCCGCCACAATTCCAGACCTTCGCGCTCAGACAGTGCCATTTCTCTACCCTTATTGTTCGCCTTATCGGAGAATCTCAGGTGATTTGCGGACTCCGTCTAGGGGGCTTGTCCTGTAAAGCTGGGGACAGGGGCCTTCACATTCCGGCCGAAACGCACGACATTGCAGGCATGGCCCAATCACATAGTCACATTCACGCAAACACCCCGTGCAGCCCCCAGGACGTGGATGCTTTCCTCAATGAGGCGGAAACCCTCGTCATGCGGCGCGGACAGCGGATGACGCGCATTCGCCGCAAGGTATTGCGCCTCCTGCTTGAGAGCACAGCGCCCGCCAAGGCGTATGATTTGCTGGCCAATCTCGACGGCGAAGGCTCTGCCAAGCCCCCTACCATCTATCGCGCGCTCGATTTCCTCCAGGAAACCGGCCTCGCCCACAAGATCGAAAGCCTGAACGCCTATGTCGCTTGCGGCCATGCCAGCCACAATCACTCCGCAGTGTTCCTCATCTGCGACACGTGTCATGGCGCTGAGGAGCTGCACGCAACTGCGACGAATGAAGCGCTCGACGCTGAAACCACCGCCGCAGGCTTCCAGATGACCCGCGCTGTCGTGGAAGTGCGCGGCAAATGCCGGGACTGCGCCGCATGATCACATTGTGGAGGGGGAGCTGCAATCAGTGGGATTGCGACGAGATGGGGCACATGAATGTGCGCGTCTATGTCGAGAAGCAATTGGAAGGCCTCGCCGCCTTTGCGCCAGACCTCGGCATGCCACACGCTTTCAAGGCGTCGTCGCCCTCGACGATCATTCCGGTCGACCAGCATATCCGCTTCGTACGCGAAGTTTTGCCCGGTCGGCCGCTCACCATGAATGGTTGCGTGCTGGAAGCGGATGAGGATAGCGCCCTGATCTATCAGGAACTACGCCATGCCGAGGGATCGCTCGCCGCCGCCATGCGCACGCGTGTGCTGCATGTCGATACCACCATGCGCAAACCTTTCCCGTGGAGTTCCAGAACCCGCGCGGCCTTCCCGAACTTCACCGACACCGCGCCCGAGGAGTCCGCGCCTCGCTCCATCGACATGTCGGCGCCGGGCCTGCCGCTGGCGGACATCACGCTCGACCGGGTAAAGAACGTCGGCGCTCCGCTCGCCGGACGCGGCGCCATTCCGCCCCAACATCTCGACGTGCATGGGCGCATGCAGCCCTATTGGATGATCGGGCGCACCTCGGATTCGGTACCGAATATTCTCTACAATTGGCGCAAGCGGGTGGCCGACTCTGCGGGCGATCTGCGCATGGGTGCTGCAGTATTGGAATACAGGCTCCGCTACCATGCGATGCCCGTCGCCGGAGATTTGTATGAACTGTACACGTCGTTTGGCGGCGCTTCGGGAAAAACGCACAATCTGATCCACTGGATGATGGATCCAGCCAAAGGTACGCCTTGGGCCACCATGCAAGCGACCGCTATCACGCTGGATCTCGATGCGCGCAAGGCCATCCCAGCGCCGCCCGAAATGATAAGTGAGCTGACCGAAATGGCGGCGCCCGGCCTTGAAATCTAGGCTTCCTTGGCGATGATATCTGCCACAGCCGGAATATCCTTCAGGTTCAATCCGGCGATATTGATGCGTCCCGAATTTGGCATGTAAAGACCACTCTTCTCACGCATCGCCGTGATACCCTCCTTGGACAGCGGCAGTTGGCTGAACATACCATTCTGCATCGCCACCGCGCCGAGCCGGTTGGAACCGGTCTTCTCGACCAGTGCATCGGCAAGCGCCTTGCGCAGCGAGATCATCCGCTCACGCATCTGCGTCAGTTCGGCCTCCCATTCGGCGCGCATGTCTGCATTGTTCAGGATGGTGGCGACAATCGCCGCGCCATGCGCGGGCGGCATGGAATAGCTGGCCCGCGCCAGCGCCGCAACATGGGTTGCCGCCGCCGCGATGCCCTCAGCGGACTCTCCTACCGCGAGGAAACAACCAGCGCGCTCGCGGTACAGGCCGAAATTCTTGGAACAAGAATAGGAGACCAACGCTTCGCCCGCTGCCTCGATGAAGGCGCGCACGCCTTTGACGTCTTCGTCCAGCCCCTTGGCAAAGCCGTGATAGGCAACGTCCAGCATCGCGATCAGGCCCTTACTTTTCACCAGCGCTCCGACCTTTTTCCAGTCATCGATGGTCAGGTCGATGCCAGTTGGGTTGTGGCAAGGTCCTTGGATGATGATGCCATCGCCGCGTTCGGCCTTATCGATGCCCGACAGCATGGCAGCAAGATCCAGCTCACCCGTCTCCGGATCAGCATAGGGATACTCGGCAACGTCCAGTCCCATGAAGCGCACGACGTTTGGATGGTTGGGCCAGGTCGGGTTCGACACCCAGACCGTCTTGACGCCCATCCGGCTCATAAGGCCGGTGCCAAGGAACAGCGCGCCGCATCCGCCCGGTGCGGTGAACGACAGCGTACGCCCTTCCTGGATAGCGGTCGCCCCTTCCCCGAACACGAAGCCTTCGATGGCGGCGCAATAGTCGGTATTGCCGCGCGGGCCTTCATACACTTTCGTGGTCTGGGATTTCAGGATCAGCGCCTCGGCCTTTGCCACGGCCAACATCACCGGCGTTTCGCCCTTGTCATTCTTGTAGACGCCGACACCCAGGTCGAATTTTTCATCGCGTGGATCTTCGCGATAAGCCGTCATCAGGCCGAGAAGTGCATCAGTCGGCATTGGCGTCAGGGTCGAGAATTGGGACATGTTGGAAATCCGTTTCTTCTGGGAAGTCGCGCCGGACCCTATGCAGTTGTGGATGCCACGGCAACCGCCACGAACGGAACCGATTGTCGCGTCGGGACTTTAATCTTCAGATACAGAAAGGCCCCTCATGACCCAGCACGCCAATACCGCCCTCGAATGGCTCATGCGGGCCGGGTATGGGGCGCGGGGCATGGTTTACCTGATCGTCGGCGGGCTCGCCTTTTTTGCAGCCCTGAACGGCGGCGAGGCCGAAGGGACCTCTGGCGCGCTGAACTTCCTGATCCGTCAGCCTTTTGGTGCCGTGCTGCTGGCCATCACGGCGGCCGGCCTTTTCGCCTACACACTCTGGCGACTGGTGGACGGCATCATGGACCTCGAAAATGAAGGCGATGATGCCGAAGGCTACGCCAATCGCGCAGGTCAGATCATGTCAGGCCTGACCCATGCCGCCCTCGGTATCTCGGCCATCCTCATCATGATGAAGGGCGCGCAGGCCAGCGGCAACGATTCCTCGGCCGAAAATTGGAGCGCATCCTTGATGCAGCACCCAGCAGGCCGACTGGTCGTTATCGCCGCCGGAATCACGACGCTAAGCGTTGCCGTCTACCTTTTTGTGAAATCGTGGAAGGCGGCCCACCGTAAAGACATCGTCCGCAAGGAAATGGCGGAGAAGCTCGAGCCCGTCGTCCGCTTCGGTCTTGCCGCACATGGCTTCGTCTTGTTGATTGTTGGTGGTCTGATCCTGACTTCTGGCATAACCGCCAACCCGGAACATGCCGCCGGCCTTGGCGAAGCACTGCGCATTCTGGAGACACAGACGTTCGGACGCATCCTGCTCGCGCTCGCAGGAGCGGGCCTTGCAGGCTTCGCGGTCTATTGCTTCGTGATGGCGCGCTATCGTATCGTGCCTAAACTGTCAGGCGACGCACTCTAGGCGCGCGCCGCCTGTCAGCTCATTGTGATTAGTCGACCAATGTGGCTTCGGTTTTCGACTTCACCTCGTCCAGCGTTACGTCCGGCGCAAGTTCGACGATTTTCAGGCCGCCCTCGACCACGTCCATCACGCAAAGATCGGTGATGATCCGGTCCACCACTTTCAGGCCGGTCAGGGGCAGCGTGCATTCCTTCAGGATCTTGGACTCGCCGCGCTTGTTCGCATGATCGGAGATCACCACGACACGACCGACACCAGCCACAAGGTCCATCGCACCGCCCATGCCCTTGACCAGCTTGCCGGGGATCATCCAGTTCGCCAGGTCGCCATTCTCAGCCACTTCCATCGCACCCAGGATCGCCATGGCGATCTTGCCGCCCCGGATCATGCCGAAGCTGGTCGCACTGTCGAAGTAGGCTGTCTGGGGAAGCTCGGTAATCGTCTGCTTGCCAGCATTGATCAAGTCCGCGTCTTCTTCGCCCTCATAGGGAAACGGCCCCATGCCCAGCATGCCGTTTTCCGATTGCAGCGTGACGTTGACGCCGTCCGGAATATGGTTCGCCACCAGCGTCGGAATGCCGATGCCGAGGTTCACATACATGCCGTCTTCAAGTTCCTGCGCGGCCCGCGCCGCCATCTGGTTACGATCCCAAGGCATCAGGCACTCTCCTTTTTGCGGACAGTCCGCTGTTCAATCCGCTTTTCGAATTCGCCCTGCACAAGACGGTGCACATAAATGCCCGGCAGATGGATCGCGTCGGGGTCCAGTTCGCCCGGCTCGACGATTTCCTCGACTTCCATGACGCAAATCTTGCCACAGGTCGCGGCGGGCAGGTTGAAGTTGCGCGCGGTCTTGCGGAAGATCGCATTGCCGGTCGTATCGGCTTTCCAGGCTTTCACGATGGCGAGGTCTGCGAAGATCCCCTCTTCCAGGATATAGGTCTCGCCATTGAAGACCTTCTCTTCCTTGCCCTCGGCCACCAGCGTGCCGACGCCCGTCTTGGTGTAGAAGCCCGGAATGCCCGCGCCACCAGCGCGCATACGCTCGGCCAGCGTGCCTTGCGGGTTGAATTCCAGCTCCAGCTCGCCGGACAGGTATTGCCGCATGAATTCTGCATTCTCGCCGACATAGGACGAGCACATCTTCTTGACCTGCTTGGTCTGTAGCAACACGCCGAGCCCAAACTCATCAACGCCCGCATTGTTGGAATAGACGGTGAGGTCCTTGGTGCCGGCCTCGCGGATTGCCGCGATGGACAGTTCCGGAATGCCGCACAGGCCGAATCCGCCTGCGGCAATCGTCATGCCGTCAAACAACACGCCATCCAGCGCGTCTGCGGCCGTCTTGTATATCTTGCTCGCCATGAAGTGCGGGCCTCCCCTTGGGTAATGCTGCGGTGCAGCAGGGGTTCTAGACCTGCTCGACCGTTTGTTCAATTGCTCCGAATATCGAATGCCCGGATTTGTCGAGCATTTCCATCCGCACAACATCGCCCGGTGACATGAAGGGGGTCTTGAATTCGCCGGTCGCAATCTTCTCGATCATACGGATTTCGGCGATGCAGGAATAACCGCGCCCGCCTTCGCTGACAGGTTTTCCGGCGCCGCCATCGGCGTCCTTGTTCGACACCGTGCCAGAGCCGATCACCGTGCCGGCTGACAGGGGCCGCGTCTTGGCCGCGTGGGAAACGAGCCGTGCAAGGCTGAACGTGGCGTCTTCGGCGGCCTCAGCGCGGCCAAAAGGCTCGCCATTATAGTCCACGCGCAGCGGCAAATGGACGAGGCTGCCCTGCCACGCCTCGCCCAGTTCGTCCGGCGTGACGGCAACCGGCGAGAATGCGCTCGGCGGCTTGGACTGGAAGAAGCCGAACCCCTTGGCGAGTTCGCCAGGGATCAGGCCACGCAGCGAGACGTCATTGCACAACATGACCAGCTTGATGTGATCAGCGGCCTCCGCCTCGCTCGCACCTATCGGCACATCATCGGTGATGACGGCGATCTCCCCTTCCATGTCACAGCCCCAGGCCGTGTCTTTCAGCGGGATCGCATCGCGCGGCCCGAGGAAGGCATCGGAGCCGCCCTGATACATCAGCGGATCATCATAGAAGCTTTCGGGCACTTCCGCGCCGCGCGCTTTGCGCACCAGTTCAACATGGTTGATATAGGCCGATCCATCCGCCCACTGATAGGCACGCGGCAATGGGCTTTCGCAATCATGCTCATGGAAACGGGCGGTTGGCACGCTGCCCAACTCGACCTGCTCGGCCAGCTGCTGCAGCTTCGGCGCATAGACGTCCCATTTGTCGAGCGCCGCCTGCAGCGTCGGCGCGATGCCTGCCGCATCTGTGTAGCGGGTCAGATCCTTCGAAACGACAACAAGACGGCCATCGCGGGCGCCATTCTTCAGTGTGGCGAGTTTCATTCAGCATCTCCGCTGCGTTTCAGGAAAAAGAGTTTGTTGGACGCGTCCGAATTGGCAAAGCCGATATCCGGCAGGCCGTCGCCGTTCATGTCACCCACCGCGAGATCGTACGTGTCTTCATCGCCCGGCAACAGGGTCCGTTGCGGCAGGCCTTCAATGTTCATCACAACCGCGTTCGGGCCTTCATTGGCGAAGATGGCATCCGGGCGGCCATCGGCGTTGAGATCCATCACGCGCACGCCCTGTGATACCTCGTCCTCCGGGCCGATCAGCGCGGCGCGGGGAAACCTGCCCCCCTCATTCAGGAACACACGGTTCGCGCCTGACAATATGGCCGTAACAAGATCAAGGTCGCCGTCCCCATCCCAGTCTCCCAGCGCCACGGAGCGGGATTCCCATTCCGCGTTGCCGACGAGCACCGGCGCGGCATACCCGTCACCATTGCTCAGGAAAACCGCGAGTGTCGCATCGCCGCGCAGGGCGAGAACCACGTCCACCTCGCCGTCATCATTCAGGTCGCCGGTTGTGACCCCAACAGCAGGCAGGTCGGACAATTGAACCGTTCTTGCGTCGGGCCCGAGCGGCCCCAGAGCGATGAAGGAGCCGCCCTTCCGGTCTGCGATGATGAGATCCGCTGCGCCGTCCTTGTTGATGTCCGCCGTTGCGCAGTCGCGCGCCGCGCTGGCCTCGCCAATCTCCCCAGCCTCCGTCAAATGCCCTGCCCCGTCATTGCGGAACACGGCGACAGGCAGCCAGTCCCGCGGGACGAGCAGGTCCATGTCACCATCATCGTCGATATCCGCCGGGCAACCGCCATAACCAGTTGTACGCCATTCCCCGATCTCTGCTGCCATCGGGAAGTGGCCTTTGCCATCATTCAACAGCAACACATCTGCAACGGGCCAGTGGCGGCCATTCACCGAGACAATATCGAGATCCCCATCGCCATCGAAATCCGCGAAGCTGATCCCGGCGCTGAAATCATTCTCGCCGCCAAACCAGTTGAACTCTTCAAAATGAGTCAGGCTTTCAGTGTCTGTCAGCGGGATCACCAGCCGGTCAGCATGGGCAGGCAGTAACGCACACGCGGCGAGTAGAACTGATACCACCGACACGGTCCCAGTCTTCAGTGTGGCGAGTTTCATGGTTCAGCTTTCCTCCGCGATCTTCTCATGCAACCAAGCAGCATGCCTCGGCGCTTTCTTCGTCGCACTCCATTCCTCGATCATTGGCTGGGCAACCTCTTTCAGCTGCGCCATCTGGTCCGGCGTACCGATGTCGGCGGCCAGTTCGATGCGGTGGCCATTCGGATCAAAGAAATAGATCGACTTGAAGATGCCATGATGCGTCGGGCCCAGCACGTCGAGCCCCATGCCTTCAAGGTGCTCCTTGGTCGCCATCAGTTCGTCCATGGAGCCGACACGGAAGGCGATATGCTGCACCCATTGCGGCGTGTTCCGGTCACGGTCCATGTTCGGCTGGGTGGGCAGTTCAAAAAAGGCGAGCACATTGCCGTTCCCGGCATCCAGGAAGACATGCATGTACGGATCATGCGCGCCGGTCGACGGCACCTTGTCCTCAGCGATGGCCAGCTGGAAATCCATGCCCAGCGCATCGCGATAGAACTCCACCGTCTCCTTCGCATCCTTACAGCGATAGGCAACGTGGTGAACGCCTTTCAGGGGGGCGGGAGCCGTCATTACGCGTCCTCCTCTACCTTCAGGGCGCCTCGCTCAATCTGGTCACGTTCCATGCTTTCGAACAAGGCCTTGAAATTGCCCTCGCCGAAACCGTCTTTGTAGTCGCCCTTGCGCTGGATGAACTCGAAGAAGACCGGGCCGATCTGCGCCTGCGCAAAGATCTGCATCAGCAGGCGCGGCTCCCCGCCCTCGGTCGTGCCGTCCAGCAACAGGCCGCGGGTCTTCAGGCCCTCGACGTCTTCGCCATGCCCCGGCAGGCGCCCGTCCAGCATCTCGTAATAGGCGGCCGGCGGCGCGGTCATGAAGGGCACACCGCGCGCTTTCAGGCGATCATAACACGCATAGAGATCGTCACAGATCAGCGCGATATGCTGGATGCCTTCGCCATTGTATTCGCGCAGGAATTCCTCGATCTGGCCCTTGCCGCCCTCGCCTTCCTCGTTCAGCGGAATGCGGATCTTGCCGTCCGGCGCCGTCAGCGCCTTGGAGGTCAGACCGGTATATTCGCCCTTGATGTCGAAATAGCGGATTTCCTGGAAGTTGAAGAGCTTCTCATAGAAATCTGCCCAATATTTCATCCGGCCACCATAAACATTGTGCGTCAGGTGATCGATCAGCTTGAAGCCGGCGCCAACAGGATTCTTGTCCACACCCGGCAGGTATTCAAAGTCGATGTCATAGATATCGAGATCGTCGCCATAGCGGTCGATCAGGTAGATGATGGAATTGCCGATGCCGCGAATGCCTGGAATGTGTAGCTCGCTCGGGCCGGTATTCACGTTCACCGGCTCGGCGCCTTGAGCCAGAAGGTGCTGGTAGGCCTTGCGGGCATCGCGCACGCGAAAGCCCATACCGCAGGCGGATGGGCCATGCTCACGGGCGAAATACCATGCAGCGGATTTGGGCTCGTAATTGGTGATGAGGTTGATACCACCCTGACGCCACAGCTCGACATCCTTGGTCCGGTGGCGGGCAATCTTAGTGAAGCCGATCAGCTCGAACACCGCTTCCAGATGGCCTTTTTCAGGCGCGGAAAATTCGATGAACTCGAAACCGTCGAGGCCGGCGGGATTTTCAAACAGGTCTGCCATGGTACGCTCCAGTCGTAATTCCGGGGGGTCAAAACTATTAGTTTCATATGTAACTATTTGACAGGCGGAACGCAACCCTGAATCAGTAAACCATGCCTGATATTGAAAACGTTTCTTTGCTTCGCCTGCGCGAATTCCTGCCCTACCGCCTGTCGGTCCTGTCGAACACGATCTCGACGCGTATCGCGAGCCTGTATGACCGCGAATTCGGCCTCTCTATCTGGCAGTGGCGGGTCATGGCCGTGACCGGCGACCGGCCCGGCATCAGTGCCACCGAAATCGGCCAACTGACCGCCATGGACAAGGTCGCGGTCAGCCGCGCCATCGCCGCCATGATCCAGATGGGCTATCTGGAACGCAAGACGTCAGAGACCGATGGTCGGCGCTCCCAGCTTTTCCTGACGCCAGCTGGCCGCGATGTGTACGAACTCATCGTGCCGATGGCGCTCGGCGCGGAACAGGAATTGGCCAGCAGCCTGACGGAAGACGAGCAGAAACAGCTCGAACACCTGATGGGCAAACTCGCCGATGCCGCCTCCCCCGACCGCCCGCTCTGGTAGAGCTCAGGCCAGCGGCCAGAACATCGGTATGACGATCATGGACGCCGCGAACATTACCAGGTTCAGCGGCACACCGATCTTCAGAAAATCCGAGAATTTATACCCGCCCGCACTGTAGACCAGCGTATTGGTCTGGTAGCCGATGGGGGTCGCAAAGCTTGCACTGGCGGCAAACATCACGGCCACGACGAACGGCCTAGGATCAATGCCCAGCTGGCTACCAAGGCCAATCGCAATCGGCGTCAGCAGGATCGCGGCGGCATTATTGCTCATGATCTCCGTCAGGAAGGATGTGACGAGGTAGAGTACTGCCAACACAGCCAGCGGCCCCATCCCGCCCGTCAGTCCCGCAAGATGCCCGACCAGCAGGCTGGCCGCACCAGTTTTCTCCATTGCCGTACCGAGGGCCAGCATGCCGAAGATCAGCATCAGGATATCCCAGCGGATCGCGCGATAGGCTTCCTGATGGTCCAGGCATCCGAGCGCAACGACGGATGTTGCCGCAATCAGCGCGAGCGCCGAGATCGGCAGCACGCCCAGCGCAGCGAGCCCCATCACCGACACCAGCGCAACAATCGCAATGGGCGCCTTGCCCCGTCTCATGGCGCGCTCGGTCGTCTCGGTAAGATTGTTGAGAATGCCATCGTCAAACAATTGGCGCATGCCCCGTGCCGGACCTTCCAACAGGACCGTGTCGCCCACGTCGAAGCGAATGTCGTCTGTATTGGTGACATTCTCCCCGCGCCGGTGGATCGCCAGCACGTAGACACCATAAAGCCTCGCCAGGCCGAGTCCGCTGAGCGACCGGCCGGTCAACCGCGATTGCGGCCCGATCACGCCTTCCATGATGACGGTCTCGCTTGTCTGGATCGGTTCAAAGGCAGGCCGCGCATCAGAGGCTGATGCGCCGATAGCGATACTGCCCGCCTCCTTCAGTGTCAGGACTTCTGAGACCGGTGTACGCAAGACGATCCGGTCTCCGGCCTGGATCGACAGGTCGCGCAAATCCGCCCTCAGTGACAATCCATCCCGAAAGACATCAATCACCTTGAATCCCTTCTCTGCAGAAAACCCGGTTTCGGAAACCGTCTTTCCGATCAGCGGCGACCCCAAAGGGATCAATATCTGCGCCAGAAATCGCCGGTCCTTCGCATTCGGCAACATGTCCACCAGCGATTCCCGCGTCGGCAACAGGAAGGGCGAAGTCAATGCGAGATAGGCAGCCCCGACCAGCGCGAGGATCACCCCGGCGCCTGTGATCTCGAACACGCCGAACGGGGCCAGCCCCGCCTCCTGCGCGACGCCGTCCACAAGGATGTTGGTCGAGGTGCCGATCAGCGTCGTCGTACCGCCAAAGATCGCCGCGAAGGAAAGCGGAATCAGCAGTTTTGACGGCGCCACGCCGATCGTCCGCGCGAGTTGGATCACCACAGGGATCAGCACCACGACGATTGGCGTATTGTTCATGAGGGCGGACAGGATCATCACGCCCAGCATCATGGCCAGCATTGCCACTACTGGCGACGCCCGGCTGGCGAGTCGCGAGACCAGCCGTCCAGCCGCATCAATCACTCCGGTTCGCTCCAGCGCCGCCGACAACACGAACATGGCCGCAATCGTGATCGGCGCGGAATTCGAAAAGACCGAAAGTGCCTCAGGCACCGACAAAATACCCGTGAGCAACAATGCGCCCATCGCCAGCAGCGCGACGACATCCGCCGGCAGGACTTCCCTCACGAAACCAAAAAACACGATCCCCACCAGCAACAGCACGATGGCAATCTCTACCCCCGGCAGGGTCAGAATATCAGCGGGCATGGGGTCAGCTCCAATGGCAACCGCGCATCCTTACACGACCGCAAATTGTTCCACTACTGAGCTTTTCTAAATCCAGCCGATATGCCCAGACCTATCTGGACCCGCGCCGCCGCACTTTCAGCGACCGTTCCACGAAGGCATCTTCCTCAAGCGTGAACCGCTCGACGAGGCGCGCAAGGAAGGCCGACAGCTGGTCGCGCACTTCATAAGGCGCTTCCATCGGCAGGAAGTGGGTCGTGCCGCGCACCGCCTTCATCATCATGGCGGGATAGGACAGGATCAATCGCGCGCGCACCTTGTCGCTGATCACGGAATCCCGGGTCGGCCTCAAAATGGTCATCGGGATATGGTGTTTCTTTACGCGGCGCAGGGCACCCCAAGGCCGGTTGCGCTGGGCGGCAAAGGTCGCTGCTTCCCATTTCGGCTCACACAGCAGACGCCAGGTCTGCTCATCGCTATCAGCAGAATTGTGGTCGGTGCGTTCAATACCATCCAGCAGGTAATCTGCCAGAAAGGGCTCGCGCCATGATTTGAATGCGCCGCGGCCTGTATAGGACTCAAGCGTCTCACGGAACGATCCGAACTCGGCGCGACGTTTCTTGGCCTGACGGGCCATGGCATTGCGCCGCAGAAGGAATGAAATAGGCGACAGGATATGCTGCCAGAAATAAACCGATTTCGACATGATTACCGGGTCGGCCAGTACGAGGCCTTTGACGAGATCGGGTCGCTTGCCTGCCACCAACAGGGCCACGCACCCGCCCATGGAGTGCCCGCCCAGGATCACGCCCTGTGGCGCTTCTTTCTCCAACCATTCGATCACATCGTCGCGGTGGCGTTTCCAGGATTTCATGCGGCCGGGTTTGGCCTGCAATGTGGAACGACCATGCCCCCGCATGTCGAGCGCCGCCACACGCTGGCGAAGCCCGAGGGGCGCCAGCAATGACTGATAGGTCATTCCATTGAATCCGGTCGCATGCAGCCATACCGCAGAGAAGGGCTTTATTGGGTCACCGAATTCAATGCCGGCCATCTCTCCGCCGGCTTTGGCCTCATACGTAAATCGACGCATCAGCCCCTCGATCCAAAGACGCGCCGCAACAGATCGGTCGTCCGAGCCACAGGATTCTCACGGATCTTCTTCTCCTCTGCAGCCACGTAGTGGAACATGCCATCCAGTCCCAGTGTGACCGCGTGATTGGTCAGGTCATTTTGCAGGCTGGAGGTGACTCCCCCGACGCCATAGCTATTGGCGACCTGCTCAAGTGACGTGAATGCACCCGCCTGTGCAAGCGACGTTTTGACATAGGGTGTGAATGACGCACGCAGCTGGCTCTCGGTCTTCTCGCGCAGGTAGTCTGTTGCCGCTGTGTCGCCGCCATTCAGGATGCGCACAGCATCCTCAATCGTGATCTGGCGGATCGCTCCTATGACCAGCGTCTTTGCCTCCGGCACAGCTGCCTCCGCCGCCCGGTTCATGCGCAACTCCAGATCATCCAGCGGACCGCTCGCCCCAACGCGCGACAGGCCGGATTGGATATCTCGATAGGTTTTCGGAAGCGGAATACGAATTTCCGAATCTCCGAAATAGCCATTGGTCTGGCCCAGTTGCGCTGCCACGATGTTGGTGCCCACTGTGAGCGCTTCGCGGAGACCGGCATCAATTTCGGCTTGGCTGAGCGCACCGCCCTGCCCTGTTTGCTGGCCAATCACCTCGCCCAGAACCCGCCCCAGATCACCAGAGCTGCCCGTGGTCGCACAGCCCACTGGCACCGTCAGCAGCGCCATAGCTGCGATCATCATTGGTCTCATGGCCGTCTCCTCCAGTTTTCTCCAGATGACCGTACTCGACGCCGTGACCGAATAGAAGCCACACGAGGATGTATTGCTGCAGCGCCAGCTCACCTTACGAACGTGTCATGGAAAATTTGTTGACCACGCATGTAGTCATGTCATACGACTACGCTTGTAGTCCAGAGAGGGGTTCTACACTATGAAGATTTCCGACGCAGAACTTGACGTGATGAGCGTGCTTTGGGCGCGACCGGGCCTTGCCGCCTCGGATGTCCACGACGCGCTGGGCACCGAAAAGGACTGGACCAGCCGGACCGTCAAGACCTTGCTGGCCCGCCTCGTGGAGAAGGGCGCGCTAAGCACCGAGGAGGATGGTCGACGCTATCTCTACTATCCGCTCGTCGAGGAAGGCACCTACAAGGCTGGCGCCGCTCGCCAGTTCGTCGACCAGGTCTTTTCCGGTCGCGCAGCCCCCCTCGTGGCGCACCTTGCTGATACGCGCGGTCTTACGGCCGATGACATCGCAGAACTTGAAAAGCTTCTAGGGGAGTTGAAGAAATGATTTTCGACCTGAACAGCCTCAACTTCACCTATGGCGTACAGACCGTGATTGCGGTGTCTGTCCTGATCGCGCTCATTCTGTTTGCGCGCAAGCATGTTGCCCGGCAGTTCGGCGCGGGTGTCGCCTATGCGCTCTGGGCAATCCCGCTGGCCCGGCTTGTCCTACCCCCCCTTTCCATGCCCACGCCGCTGGCCGGGTTCTTTGAGATGTTCCAGTCTCAATCACCTGCGGCGGCTGGGACGGCAGATGCTGTACCTGCATTCGTTCGCTCACCTGAACCCGTAGGACCCGCAGCCAACGCCGTCTGGGCTCCGCCAGCAACCGGTCCTGAGGCTTCGAGCCCCCTGTTCGAATTGGCTCATGGTCCTGCGGCCTTCCCGGAACTGTCCGAGCCTGTTTTGGGCGGACTCCTTCTTGGAACCGTGTTGGCCGTGTGGGCTGGCGGAGCCATCTACATGCTTGCCCGCAGTTCGTTTGCACACCACAGTTTCATGCAGACCCTGCGCCGCGAAGAGATGCCTGCCTCGCCCGAGCTCGCCAGCCTTGCCGACGATGTGGCCCGGCAGATCGGCCTGAAGCGCACTCCGCAGATTTCCACCAGCTTTATTTCATCTGGCCCGCTGGTCTCCGGCCTCTTGCGCCCGACTGTTCTGCTACCGGCCTGGTTCGAGGAAGACTATACCGTGTCCCAGCAACGGGCAGCGTTGGCGCACGAGCTGACGCACATCAAGCGCGGCGACCTCTGGGCCTTGCAGGTGTCGGAAATCTTCGTCTCTGCACTCTGGTTCAATCCGCTGGCCTATATTGCCCGACGCGCCTTCCGCACCGATCAGGAAGCAGCCTGCGACAGCGATGTGCTGAAATCCGGAGCGTCCTCTCCTCACGCCTATGGTGAGACTCTGTTGAAGGCTGTGCAGCTTGCCCTGCCGGAACGCCTGACCGCCGCAGCCAGCCTACCCCTGACTCACGCCCTGAAGGAAAGAATGATCCGCATGACCACACCCAGCCCCTCCCGCTCGCGGCGTCTGCTTGGCGCAGGTGTTTCCGGACTTCTCGGCAGCGCCGCCCTCATGTCGTCCGCCTTCGTGGCGACCGCCTGTGCCTCTGCCGAAGCCGATGAAAAGGTCGATATGGCTGAACTCGCGGGCGGAGAACCCGACAGCGTCAACCCAGCTCCCCAGCATCGCAGCCTCCACTTCAAGGATGGCACATTGTACATCGATGGCGACAAGGTCGAGGACCGGCAGGTCGTCATCATCGGCGATCCTTTCTCGGTCGATGCGATGACGCCGGAACTTGAGCGGGAAATTGAAATTCTGACATCAAAGATCGAAGCCGAGACGGCCGAAATCGAAACTCTGATGGCCTCCATGCCGCACATCGAACTCGCCTTCGAAGGCTTTGACGAAGAGCTGAACCGGAAGATGGAGATGGCCTTCAGCTTCACCGACGAAACCATGCCGAAATCCGAAGCCGAGTGGGAAGCCTGGGCAGAGAAGGTCGAGGCACAGGCCGAGGAATGGGAAGCCCATGCCGAAGCGATTGCCGAGCGCGCCGAAGCTCATGCAGACGCCTGGGAAACCCGCTTTGAACCCCAGATGGACGCCCTTGAGGCTCGCATCGAAGCCCATGCCGATGCGCTCGAACGCAAGATCGAGATCGCCTATGGCGAGGAGTTCGAGGATGAAATGGAGCATACCCATATCGTACTGACCGATCTGGTTGAGCAATGCCGCGACGCCAATCTGGCAGAGGGCGAGACCCGGATCCTCGAAAAGAGCAGTAGCCAGGACAAGACCAGGGACGTGAAGATCGCCTGCATCAAGGGCGACAAGGACACGCTGAAAGCCAAGGCGACGATCAAATCCGTGATGAAGAGCGACAAGCTCGACGCCGCCGAAAAGAAGGCCTTCAAGAAGCAGGTCAACGGTTCGTCCAGCCACACGATCACGATTGAAACCGACACGACAGACGAATAACGGGTCCCGCTCGCGCATTGCACGGAATGCATAGGCGGAGTCCCCCGGCGCAGGTCCCATTGCGTCGGGGGCTTTTTTTGCGAATGAGTCCCGCGCTTTGCGGTAATGGGATCGGCGTCTAGGGTGGCCCCCTGAATCGCGCTCCGGAGGATTTCCATGAAACGCCTGCTCGCCACAATGGCCATTGCCACCTGCCCGCTCGCTGCCTGTGTCACAGCGCCTGAGCCCTGCACGCAGGAATGGGTCGAATACAAGACCGACCGTATCCTCGGCGAGTTCGCTTCCGAAAATCGTGGTCTGATCAACGACCTGCGGCGCATTACTGACAGCGAGGGCGAACTCAATACATTCGCCACGATGCGGCTGATGTCGCGGACAGACGACCTTCAGAACTTTGCTGACAGCTTCCAGAATGTCGTCATCCCTGAACTGGAACTGGCGCTGGTGGAATGTGGGCAGAGCGATCAGTTCGCCCCTGCACTGACGGGCTTCCTGCGCGATGAAGGTGTGGACGAAGAGGCCTTGCAGTGGGTCGCGCCGATCATCGGCCTCATGCAACAAATGCGCGAAGATGATGTAGGCAACCCGCCGCGAGCCATGTAAGAGCGCGGCCATGAAAACGCTGATCGTTGTCCCCGCCCGCTATGGATCCACCCGGTTCCCGGGCAAGCCGCTGGTCGAGATCGCTGGCCGCACCATGGTGAGCCGTGTGGCCGCGATGGCTTCGCGCGCCGCCGCTGAACTGGATGATGCCGCAAGTGTCGTGGCCACCGATGACGAGCGCATCGCCCGTCATTGCCAGGACCTCGGCATTGACGTCGTCATGACCGATCCGAATGTCCCATCCGGCACCGATCGCGCCCTTGCCGCCGTGGACGCGATGGGGGTCATGCCAGACGTCATCGTCAACCTGCAGGGCGACTCGCCCTTTACCCCACCCGCACATGTTGTCGCCGTCGCCGAAGCCGCCGCCAGTTCCGGCGCCGATGCCGCCACGCCCTATGTCCGCCTGACCTGGCAGGCGCTGGACAATCTCCGCGCGCACAAGAAGACCACCCCCTTCTCCGGCACAACGCTGGCGCATGACAGCTCAGGCCGCGCGCTCTGGTTCTCCAAGAATCTCATCCCCGCCATCCGCAAGGAAGACGCGCTGCGCCAGCAAGGCGACATGTCTCCGGTCTGTCGCCATATTGGCCTCTATGCCTATCGCCTCCCCGCGCTGCGCAGATATGTCAGCCTGCCGGAAGGCCACTATGAAAAGCTTGAAGGCCTCGAACAGCTGCGCTTCCTCGAGAACGGCATGAGCATGCAATGTGTGGAAGTCGAGCCGGACACAATCGCCATTCCCGGCATTGATGCGCCGGAAGACGTGGCCCTCGCCGAACGCCTGATTGCGGCGCATGGCGATCCGCTGAAGGACTGACCGGACCATGGCAAGGCTGATTATCGTCCGGCACGGAAACACGTTCGACAAGGGCGACACGGTCACGCGTGTCGGCGGACGCACCGACCTCCCTTTATCCGTATCCGGACTGGCACAGACTGATGCGCTGGCCAGTCATTTCGCGGGCACCCGGTTTGTCGCCGCTTTCTGCTCACCGCTAATGCGTACACGGCAGACTTCGAGGGCCATGATTGGCATGCATACCGGCTCCCCCGCCCTGATCGTGCTGCCCTTCCTGACGGAAGTCGATTACGGCCCGGACGAAAACCAGCCGGAAGACAAGGTCGTGGCGCGGATTGGCGATGCAGCGCTCGAAGCCTGGGAGCGGGACGCCACACCTCCCGAGGGCTGGCTCGTGGACCCGGACGCACTCCGCGAGGGATGGCGCGGCCTGCTGGAGCGCGCAGCGGGGCTCGGCGCGGATGACACAGCGCTAGTCGTCACCTCAAATGGTATCGCTCGCTTCCTGCCAGATGTCGTTGATACTCAGCCAGACGATCTCGACCGCAAATTGAAGACTGGGGCATGGGGCATTGTCGAGGTAGATGGCACCACATCGCGCATCACCAGCTGGAACCAGCGCCCCTAAGCGACGTCCCGCGCATTAGTCTCATCGACGAATTCGCGTGCGCCAGAGATCGGCAAGGTAAACGCCACCGTCGTGCCTTCCCCCTCGATGGAAGACAGGATCATCCGTCCTCCATGCATTTCCGCAAAGGACTTCGTCAGCGCGAGGCCAAGCCCGGTGCCTTCATAATTGCGATCCTTGGTGCCGGACACTTGCTCGAACGGCGTCGCGAGGCGCGGCAGGTCTTCAGCCGGGATGCCGATTCCAGTATCGGTCACGCCGACATAGATTTCTGGCCCGCGCTGTTCGACCGTGACCGTAATCTTGCCGCCAGCATCGGTGAACTTGATCGCATTCGACACGAGGTTCAGCACCATTTGGCGGATCGCCCGATGGTCGGCGTCAATCTCAGGCATATTGGGCTGGGCATCCAGCACCATCTCGATTTCCTTGTCCTCTGCCTTGCGACGGATCATGCGCACAGCCGCGTCCACCGGGTCCACAGGATCAATGGGCTGCGGGTCGATTGTCATCTTGCCGGCCTCGATCTTCGCCATGTCGAGAATATCGTTGATCATGTCCAGCAAGTGTTGGCCCGAGGTCAGGATGTCCTGCGCATAGCCCTTGTACCGCTCGTCCCCCATTGGGCCGTAAAGCTCATTCGACAGGATTTCAGAAAAGCCATTGATCGCGTTCAGCGGTGTGCGCAGCTCATGGCTCATATTCGCCAGGAAGGCTGACTTGGTGTGCGCTGCATGTTCGGCCTTGGCCTTCTCCTCGGAATATTTCCGAGACAGTTCGCGTTCGCGCCCTTCAGACCGTTCAAGGTCCAGAGCGGTCTTGTGCATCTTGGCCTTTTGCTTCCTCAGCTCTTCCTCATTGCGGACATTCTCTGTGACATCCACGCCAACCGAGATCAGGCCACCATCAAGCGTTGGGCGCTCCACCAGCTTGATCCAGCGCTCGGTGTTGAGCTCCAGCAAGGTCGTCTGCGGATCTTCCAAAGAGGGGTGCTCTGAACGCAAGGCCCCTGCCCGCGCAATGTTCACCGTGTGATGCGCCATGCCCGGCCGCAAAGTTTCCTCGAGTTGGAGGTCGGAGGCAAAGGCCCGGTTCCAATAGAGCAGACGCTTGCGATTGTCCCACAGGGCGAAAGGACCATTGAAGCCTTCGATAGCCGTACGCAGTCGGCGTTCGGCCGCCTTGATCCGGTCTTCGGCCTGCTTGCGCTCGGTAATATCCAGCAGTACGCCGCCATAGACATTCGCACCGGTCTCGGCATGAGGCGTCACACTGCCACGCAATTCCATCCAGCGGGCCGGTTGGAAACTGGTCACGAAACTGGTCTGCACCCAGCCGTCCTTGTAGCCTTTGCGAAAGGCGTCCTGAACCCGCTTCTGATGCTCAGGGTGTACCTGCGGCAGCATTTCATCAATCGTGATCTCGCCATCGCCCAGCATGCCCATCAACTCGGATGCCGCATCGCTGAGATAAACCGCGCTGGAATCGTCTGACCACTCCCAATAGCCTGCACGCACACCCAGCATGACCGGGCTCATGAACCGGTCGGATTCGATCTCCTGCGCGCGTTCAACGAACGTGACTTCAGGCTCTCGCGAGAGCTGGTTCATCAGTCCGAGAATGACCAGCATGGGCGCTGCCAGCAGCAGGCCAAAAATCAGGAGCCGTATCAAATCGTCCAGCGTGAACAGCGGCATCGCCTGACTGGTGCACACCTGCAAAGCGCTGCCGCCGACCGGCGCGCACCCTGTAGCGGCGCGGTCGAGCAAGCTGAGGGAACGAAACTTCGTGGCAGGCAACATGCCCGCTGTGCCGGGCAGGATTGTCCCGGCACTGAAATGCTTGTCTGTAACGAAAATGCCGGTACCGGCCCGGCTTGCCGGCAACCATGTGCCCGCCGGAGCAAGCGCCAAAATGATCTCGCCATCCGGGGCCGTGGTGGCCACGACAATGTCACCCTGCCCTGACAGGCCGATCCGATGCCCTCCGGCCAGCATGGCTTCTGCAACCGGCACAGCCGACAGCAGACGGCTGCCTTCAGGTGCCAGGCGGGCCTCCTGGAGAGAAACGACCACATCCACACCCGGCGTAGCAGAGGCAACTGCCGAGCGGGACGCGCCTGCATCGGCAATCAGCCGCATCGCCATTTCAGCCGTGCCGGCATGACCGGATAGCCGCGCTGCGATGGTCGTGGAATTAGCTTCAAGCGTACCCAGAAGCGTGGAATCGGCCGTCTGGCGCTCTTCCCAGGCCTTCAGGCCCAGTGCGCCCGCCAGCAACAGGATAATCGCAATAATAGTCCATTTCAGCCGCCGGTCATCGCGACTGGGGACTCCCGCAGCGACGGTATCCGTTTGCGGAGGGATAACCGACTTGGACAAGGTGCTTCCTGTGCCGATTCCTTAGAAAAACAAGGGCTCAGCTTTGGTTTTCTATCGTAATCCTTGCCCAATTCTTAACAAAGGTACAGATTTCGTTAACCCAGAGAACAGGCTCCGCCGCCTAGTTCAGCGCGCGGGACACGATATCTGCAGAATTCTTTGATAAATCAGCAGCTTGCAGACGGCGGAGGCATGCTTCGGCTTCTGCCTTCGCCTTTGGTTCCAGAATGCGCCACTGTTCAAACGCAGTCAGCAGACGGGCACCAAGCGCCGGATTCACCTTGTCGGCCTTAAGGATAATGTCTTCGATGACTTCATAGCCAGAGCCGTCCGGCGCGTGAAACCCGGACAGATTCTGCATTCCAAAAGCCGCCGCGACCGAGCGGACGCGATTGGGGTTGCCCATGTCGAAGTCCGGATGCGCCGCCAGTTTTGAAACTGTAGCGGCATCACCGGTACCAGCCTGAGCGCCAAACCACTTGTCCATGACCAGCGGATTGGACTTCCACGCCTGCTCGAAATCAGCCAGTGCAGTCTCCCGCGCCGCGCCTTCCAGCCCGGCGAGCCCGCGCAACGCGGCAAGCTTCTCGGTCATGTTGGTGGCGGCGTTGTAAAGCCCCAGAAGGCGCTCACCCGCTTCGTCGCGGCCTGATGCTGCCAACAGGTTGATCAGTGCCGTGCGCAGGGCGCGTTCACCCGCCTGCTCTGCTCCCGGATCATAGGGTTCCGGGGAAGACTTGCGGAGAATGTCGTCCGCAAAATCGGAGAGCTTGCTGTAGAGGGCTGCCTGCAATTTCTTGCGCGCGGTGTTCAACGCCCCAGGGTCAGCCGGCTGACGCTCCTGGAACAGTTCACCTACATCCGGCAGGCGTGTCAGGAGCGCCGCGAAGGCCGGGTCGTCCACCGCGTCGCGAATAGCCACGGCCATCGCTTCGACGAGCGCGTCATCAGGCTCTGCCTGCGATCCTTCGGAGAGGGTCAAAATTTCCTGCTTGGCGAGGCTCTGCACACTGTCCCATTGATTGAACGGATCTGTCTCCAGACGGATCATCGCGAGTTGGTCATCGCGGCTGAGCGCCCGCTTGATGCGTACCGGAGCGGTAAAGTCACGATTGATCGACACCAGAGGGCGTTCAGATCCTTCCGGCAGGTCGAAGGTCATGGTCAGTTCTTCATCTTCCAGAAGCGTGATCCATTCAGCCATGTTGCCTTCATCGTCGATCAACGCCATTTCCATCGGGATCAGCATCGGCTTCTTGGCTGGTTGGCCGGGTGTTGCTGGCGTCTTCTGTTTCAGCGTGACAGCAATCTCGCGCGTTTCCGGATTCCAGCTTTCTTCCATCGTGATTTCTGGCGTTCCAGCTTGCGAATACCAAAGTCGGAACTGAGTAAAGTCCTGCTCGCTGACTTCTTCGAAACAGGCATAAAAATCCTCGATGGTGACAGCCTGTCCATCATGACGGTCGAAATAGAGGTCCATGCCTTTGCGATAGGTTTCCTCACCGAGCATCCGGCGCAGCATGCCAATTATCTCCGCGCCCTTTTCATAGACCGTGGCCGTGTAGAGATTATCGATGGCCCCATAGGTGGTCGGGCGCACCGGGTGCGCCAATGGGCCGGCATCCTCGGCAAACTGGCGTGCGCGCAAGCGGATGACGTCCTTTATCCGCTGCACTGGGCGCGAGCGCATGTCGGCCGAAAAATTCTGATCACGGAAAACCGTCAGGCCTTCCTTGAGGCACAACTGGAACCAGTCTCGACACGTGATTCGGTTGCCAGTCCAGTTATGGAAATATTCGTGGGCGACGATGCTTTCGATGGCCTCGAAATCTGCGTCGGTCGCGGTGTCTTCGTCTGCGAGCACATAGGCCGAGTTGAAGATGTTCAGACCTTTATTCTCCATGGCGCCGAAATTGAAGTCGCGTACAGCCACGATATTGAACACGCCGAGATCATATTCCCGGCCATAGGTCTCCTCATCCCATTTCATTGAACGCTTGAGGCTATCCATGGCCCAGGCCGCACGATCTGCATCGCCTTTGTCTACATGAATTGCCAGATCGATGGTCTTGCCGCTCATTGTGGTGAACTGATCAGAGTAGACATCATAATCGCCAGCGCAGAGCGCAAAGAGATAGGCCGGCTTCTTGTGCGGATCATCCCATACCGCAAAGTGACGACCATCATCCACATCGCCTGCCTCGCCCGGCGTACCGTTCGACAGCAGGATGGGATAGGTCGCCTTGTCGGCCGTCATGCGCACGGTGAAGCGGCTCATCACATCCGGACGGTCGGGATAAAACGTAATGCGACGGAATCCGATGGCCTCGCACTGGGTGCAGAAGCGACCGCCTGACATATAGAGACCCGACAGCGCAGTGTTCTTTGAGGGCGCGATCTCGACTTCGGTAACCAGCGTAAACGCGTCTGGCACCTTTGCCAGCGTCAACCCGTTCTCCGTCAGTTGATAGGCATCATCCGGCACCGCAACGCCATCAATTGCGATCGACTTCAACTCCAGCGCTTCGCCGTCAAGCTCCAGAGGCGCGTTCGCGTCACCTGTCCGGCGGACCTTCAGATCGGCGCGCACCCGCGTCGCATCAGGATGAAGGTCAAACCTCAGATCCACCTGCTCGATTTCGAAGGGATAGGACGAATAATCCGACAATTGAACGGCAATGGGGGCTTCAGTGCGCATGTTTTCTCCGGCAAACAGGATTTCAGTCTTTCAGTTAGGGAGTCTGGCTGGCAACGTCGAGGGCTAGCGCCCATGCGTCTGCAGATATCAACCCGAATGGCGAGGCCTGATGCGCGCACTTCTGTCTCATCCCCTCATCCGCAGTCTGGCGGGGCTTGCCGCAATCGGACTGGCGATCATTATCGCAGTCTATTCCCTTGTCCCGGCCAGCGAGGCCCCTGCTCCTCGATTGTCGGACAAGATCAAACACTTTGCAGCCTACGCCGCCCTTGCCGCCCCGCTCTCGGTAGCGTTCGGGGTGGGCCCACGCCCGGCTGCTCTGGCGTTCAGCATATCAGCCTTGTTCGGTATCGGACTTGAGATCGCGCAAATGTTTGGCGAGGCCGGGCGCGAGGGCTCCAGCCTGGACGTTGCGGCCAATCTTGGCGGCGCGCTGATCGGAGTTCTTGTTGTCGGGGTATTCGGTCGACAGGGGCGGCTATTCAGCCGCGACCGTCGCTGAATCTGCCTCAGCCTCGTCATCCAGCTGATAGACAAAGCGCAGGATAGATGCGCAACGCTGGGCGACCTGCTTGAGTTCGGACGGGCAGTCATCCGGCTTTTCCTGATAGAAGTCCGCGATCTGACGTACGGTCTGCAGCAAGTCTGGCGTACAGGCGATCATGCGGGCCTGATGCTCGATACGTTGGGGGTCGCGATCATATTCGCCGCCCGTGACGCGCCAACCGCCCTGGTCATCTTCATCCGTCACAACCACGGGATAGGTCCCGACATCACTGATGCCGAGGCCACCAATACTGGCCCGCCATTTCGCGCGGCGGCGAGCGATATGCCAGTGCTCCAACAAGGAATCGTCGTCATCCGGGCGCAGGATATGCGAATCCCTCGCCAAGCTCTCTTCAGCCGCCAGTTCATGAGACTGGAAACTGCGACCCAAACCGCACTCATAGGTCACGCGGAGAGGTTCATCCACGTCCTTGACCCAATGCGGCACGACTTTTTCGATCAGCGCCCACGTTCCGACGGGCTTCACGAAGACGCGCTGCGATTTGTGAAATAACGCCTTGGCCATCAGTTGCTCCCGAATTCAGACGTGATTTTTGCCATCTGGGCCTTTCAACGCAGTGAAACCGATCGATGAAATTTGACCTACCGGCACGATTTCCCACCAAAAGTGGATTTTCGCGTTTCCGTTGGGTGACGGGTTTCCGCGCACGTAAACCGCGCTATTTTGCTCATCATTGAAGAGAAAGAGTGGCCCAACCGGCCCACAAGGGGAGCGCAAGCGACATGAACTTCGACTTTTCCGAAGACCAGAAATTTCTCGGCAATGAGGCACGCAAGTTCCTCGAAGCCGAATGCCCCATGACGGCCGTCCGTCTGGTGTTGAATGATGACGATGTCAGCCACAATGAAACTGTCTGGAACAAGGTAGTGGAAATGGGCTGGCTGGGCACGGCCATCCCGGAAGAGCATGGCGGCCTCGGCCTGGGCCTGCTCGAAGTGTGCGTGCTTGCCGAGGAAATGGGCCGCGTTCTCGCGCCTGTGCCGTGGGCGTCCACCGTCTACTTCTTCACCGAAGCGCTGAAACTGGCTGGCTCGAATGAGCAACAGGCCGAGATCATGCCGCGTATCGTCAGTGGCGATGTCGTGGGCTGCTACGCTGCCAGCGAAGGCCCTGGCAATCCGGCTGCTGACACGCTGAAGACGACCTTCGATGGCTCTACCCTGTCGGGCACGAAACTGCCAGTCACAGATGGCGACATTGCCACGCACGCCATTGTGCTGGCCAAGGAAGGTTCCGGCGCGAGCCTGGTCCTCGTCGACCTGACCGGCGCGGGCGTGACCCGCAAGACTCTCCAGACACTGGACCCAACGCGCAGCCATGCCGAAATCGTCTTCGACAAGGCCCCGGCCACGCGTCTCGGCAAGGCCGGCGATGGCGAGATGCTGAACGATCAGGTCCTCGACCATGCCGCTGTCCTGCTCGCCTTCGAACAGCTGGGCGGGGCCTCGCGCGCCCTCGAAATGGCAACCGATTACGCCAAGGAACGCTACGCCTTTGGACGCCCCATTGGTGGCAATCAGGCGATCAAACACAAGCTCGCTGAAATGTATGTGAAGAACGAGGTTGCTCGCTCGAACTGCTTCTACGGCGCATGGGCGGTCTCGACCGGCGCAGCGGAACTGCCGGAAGCGGCCGCCGCGGCGCGCATTGCGGCATGCGAAGCCTTCTGGTTCGCGTCCAAGGAAAACATCCAAACCCATGGCGGCATGGGCTTCACATGGGAGGTGGACTGCCACCTCTTCTATCGCCGCGCCAAGCTGCTGGCCGTTCAGGCCGGAGCGCCCAAAGTGTGGAAAGAAAAACTCGTCCGCACCCTTGAAAACAAGAATGCCGCCTAAGGAGGAATGACTCATGGACTTCAATGACACCAAAGAAGAAGCCGAATTCCGCGCCGAAGCTCGCGCTTTCCTCGGCAAGCATCTCGAGCCCAAGGGCGACAAGCCGCTGCGTCAGCGCGTGGACGGCAGCGAATTCATGAAACTTGCCAAGCAATGGCAGAAGACAAAATCCGAAGGCGGTTATGCCCAGATCACCTGGCCGAAAGAGATCGGCGGGCGCGGCGGCACGCCGATGCAGCAGGTCATCTGGAACCAGGAAGAAGGCAAGTTCGACGCGCCGACCGGCCCCTTCACCATCGGCCTCGGGATGTGCATCCCGACCGTCATCGCGTTCGGTTCCGACGAGCACAAGAAGCGCTATGTCGGCAAGGCAATGAAGGGCGAGGAAATCTGGTGCCAGCTCTTTTCCGAACCGTCTGCCGGGTCTGATGTTGCGGGCCTGAAGACCCGCGCCGTCAAGGATGGCGACGAATGGGTCATCAACGGCCAGAAGGTCTGGACCTCCGGCGCACACTATTCCGATTACGGCATCCTGCTGACCCGGACCGACCCGAGCGTGCCGAAGCACAAGGGCCTGACCATGTTCATCGTGGACATGAAACAGGCTGGCGTCGAAGTGCGCCCGATCCACCAGGCATCTGGTGGTCGCGAGTTTAACGAAGTCTACTTCACGGATGTCCGCATCAAGGATTCCGACCGTCTCGGCGAAGTCGGTCAGGGCTGGAAAGTGGCCATCGTCACACTGATGAACGAGCGCCTTGCCGTGGGCGGTTCCCCTGGCCCGGACTGGGCGGAGATCATGGCCTATGCCAAGGAAGCCGGCACCATGTCTGATCAGGCTTTCCGCGAGAAACTGGCCGACTGGTATGTTGCCGCGCAAGGCTACAAGCTGACCAAGTTCCGCACTCAGACGGCCCTTTCACGCGGCCAGACCCCGGGACCGGAAAACTCGATCGGCAAGATCATCACCGCCAACCACCTTCAGGACATTTGTAACTCGGCCATCGAGATGCAGGACCATTACGGCATCCTGACGGATTCAGATCGCATGCCAGCCGATGCCATCTTCCAGCAAAGCTTCATGTGGGCCCCCGGCCTGCGCATTGCAGGTGGCACGGATGAGATCCTGAAAAACATCATCGCCGAACGCGTTCTGGGCCTGCCCCAGGATGTCCGCGTGGACAAGGACATTGCGTTCGACCAGATGAAAAGCGGCTAGATCAAGCCTCAGGCGCGTCTGCGTGAACGTTGATGTACTGGCTGACAAAGGCCGCCACATCGTTCACGCAGGCCCGGCCTGCTTCGCCCAGCGCCTTGGCACGGTCCGCATTGGACCCGCCATTGGCACTGGCAGAATTCGAGACCACAACCTGGTCCAACACATCTCGCGATCCACCGTCCATGAGCGTTGCACGTACGCGGCACCGCCCGGTCGTACCGGACAAGGTGAAATCCGTTACCTGCCAGGAAAGCTCATAGGGCGCGGTAGCCCCCGTCTCGGGCGCAATCGCCTTGCCTGCGCCCTGCCCCTGCAACGCATCCAGCATCGCCATCTGCATCAGGCGTGTCGAGGAATCCGTCCATTCCACGTTCGGCACCAAACGTAGCGCACCACTGGAATCTTCTGCCGCGATCGCCCGACCGGCTACGAGGCGTGACGCATCCGGCTCACGAATGAGAACTGACGCATCCAGGTCGTAGGCCGTTTCCATCGGCGCGAAGCGATAGAGGCCCTGAGGCACCTTCGGCTCTGGCAAGACAGACACACACGCTGCGAGGCTGCAGGCCGCAAGGCCAGTCATAAGAACACGGATCATCTAGCGGCTCTCCTCATATGGGGCCGGGTCACCGACCACAAAGCCTTGGGGGTTTTGTTCCAATTCACGCGCAACCCGGTCGAGGCGGTTGATCAACAGGCGCAAATCCCGGCTGGCTAGGCGCGCGTCAACCAGCGCGCCCGTGGCCGGGCCTTCGATGGCGTCTGTCGCCGCAAGTACCGCGAGATTACTCTGCTCCACCGCCTTGTTCGCAGTGGCAGCCACTTCGCGAATTTCGGCGACCAGCGCATTTGCCTGTGAGCCGAATTCGGTCATCTGGCTGTCCGCAGTTGTCCCGAAGGATTCCAGCGACGCAGAGGCCGCTTCAAAGCGCGCGCTCGCCGCCGACACATCTTTTAGCGTCTGGGTCGCTTGCGCCATCGTGCCATCGGAGGCGGCGAGTTGCCCGCTGAGCGTTTCGATGTTGCGGATCGTGGCTGACAGGGACTCGATGTTCTCATCTGTGAGGATCAGGTTCACCCGCTCAATGGTCCGGTTGGCCTTGCCGAGCACTTCGGCGCCACCGGCAAAAATTTCGTCGAGTTGTGTCCGTTCAGCCTTGATGACAGGCACGGGCTGACCCGGTCGCGCACGCAGGGGCGCCGCTTTTGGTGACCCTGCCGTGATCTGAACAAATGTGATGCCCGTAATGCCAGCCAGCTGGATAGAGGCCGTAGAATCCACTTTCACAGGGGTTTCCGCGTCCACACGTATGCGGGCCCGCACCTTGGACTGATCGCCCCGGTCGATCCGCACCCAGGAGACCTCGCCCACCTTGATGCCGATATAGCGCACCGAAGCCCCCTGCTCCAACGAGACCGGTCCCTCGAAGACAATATCATACGCTTCAAAATCCTGCCGGAACTGGGACTGGCCCAGCCACAGCGTAAACACCGCCACGGCCATCGTGGCGATCAGGACGAATGCTCCGATCAGGGCGTAATTCGCTCGCGTTTCCATCGTCTCCGGGTCCTCTTCTAGTGTCCCGTCGCGGCCCGCCCACGCGGACCTCCGAAATATTCCTGGACCCACGGATGATCGAAGGCCCGTAATTCATCAATTGTGCCGACTGCCAGCACGCGTTTCTCGCCCAACACGGCAATCCGGTCACAAGTTGCCTGCAGCGTATCCACATCATGCGTCACAAGGAAGACCGTCAGGCCCAATGCGCGTTGCAGCTGTCGGATGAGCGCATCGAAATTGGCCGCTGTGATCGGGTCGAGCCCGGCGGTGGGTTCATCCAGAAACAGGAGTTCCGGGTCGAGCGCCAAGGCCCGTGCAAGGGCCGCGCGCTTGCGCATGCCACCTGACAGATCGGACGGGAATTTTGGACCGGCATCCACATGCAGACCCGCCATCAGAATTTTCATATCCGCCAGTTCGCGGCACAGCTGCGGCGAGAGGTCGGTGTGCTCCTTCAGGGGCACCATGACATTCTCGCGCACGGTGAGGTTGGAGAACAGCGCACCGTCCTGGAACATGACGCCCCAGCTGCGCTCCACGGCGGCGCGCTCGTCCGGGTCGAGTGTCTCCAATCGCTTGCCGAACACTTCAATACTGCCAGCCGAAGGTTCCTTCAGGCCAGTGATGGCGCGCAGAAGCACTGACTTGCCACAACCTGATGGGCCGATGACGCCGATGATCTCGCCGCGACGAATATCAAGATCAAGATGCTCATGCACGACATGAGACCCATAGGCGGTCTTCAGGTCACGCACGCGGATGATGATATCGTCGGTCAAATGCCCATCTCCATGTAGAAGATGGCGAACAGGGCATCGATCACGATGATCGAGAAGATGGCCTGCACAACCGATGTGGTTGTCTTGCTGCCAAGCGACTGGACGCTGCCACCCACATTCAGGCCCTGACGGCAGGCAATAAGCGCCACCACGAACCCAAACACCGGAGCCTTGGACATGCCAACCCAGAACTGGTCCAACGGCACGTTCGACTGAAGACGGTCAAGGAAGAGTGCCGGATTGATGTCGAGTGCCAGCCAGCCAACCATTACGCCGCCCGCAATGCCTGCAAGCGTGCCCACAAAGGCGAGTACCGGCGTTGCCACAACCATCGCAATGATACGCGGCGCGACCAGCACATCCATCGGCTTCAGACCGAGTGTCTGCATGGCGTCGATTTCCTGGCGCATCTTCATCGTGCCGATTTGCGCTGTGAACGAGGAATTGGTCCGCCCCGCCAGAACGATGCCGGTCATGATGACCCCAAGCTCACGCAGCATGGCAAAACCGATCAGTTCGACCACAAAGATTTCAGAGCCCAGGTCGCGCAGGGTGGTCGCGCCAATAAAGGCCACCACCATACCGACAAAGAAAGAGAGAAACGCGATGATTGGCATCGCATCGAGACCGGCCTCTTCGAGCACAGAGACAATGGAGGTCCAGCGCAACTTCCAGGGGGTCAGGACAAGCCGGAACGTCGTCACCAGCGTCTCACCGAGAAATGCCAACGTGTCCTTGGCTTCGCCCAGCATGTTCATGAAACCGCGACCGGTCCGCTCCAGCATATCGACCAGTCCGCCATGCGGCGGGCGCTTCGGCTCTTCCACATCGGTTACGGCGTGGACTTGGCTGATCAAGTTTTCGGCGTTGGGATGGTTGCCCTCTATCCGGGCGGGCGTTTCTGACAATTGTCGCAGCGTGCGGTCAATGACAAAGGCGCCGGCGGTGTCGAGCTTGCCGAGCGCAGCAGCGTCCAACACAAGCGCGCCCTCATGGGCCTCCAAATCACGCAAACCGTCGTCCACGGCTTGAACCGTGCGCACGGTCCAGTCTCCCACGACACGGAGGACGGTCTGTTCGCCGCTGGTTTCCAGCGCGAATTCGGGGATGCTAGGGTTCGCCATTCAAATACTTTTCTACCTGACCACCCTATCCAAACATGCTTAAGACCTGAAAAGCATGATTGTTCAAATTTCACCTATTGGGACCATACATGGGCCAGCGAACACTTGAAATTACTGATGTTTCTTCACCCCTGAAGACGGCGTTTACCATTTCACGCGGCGCCAAGACCAGCGCGGACACAATTCGCGTCACCCTCCGCCAGGGCGAGGCGGTCGGGCGGGGTGAATGCGTGCCCTACCCGCGCTATGGCGAAACCCAGACCGGGGTACATGCGGCCATCGAAGCGCTTAGGGCTCAGATCGAAGGCGGTCTCAGCCGTGAGGCCTTGCAGACCGCCATGCCCGCCGGCGCAGCCCGGTGCGCCGTCGACTGCGCCTTGTGGGATCTGGAAGCAAAACTGACCGGCACACCGGTCTGGAAACTGGCGGGCCTTCCCGAACCCAAGCCCATCGAGACTGCGGTTACGGTCAGCCTCGACACGGCGGACGCAATGGCCGAGGCCGCGCGCTCAACGCCCAGCCGTTTGCTGAAGCTGAAACTTGGCGGACCGGAAGACCTCGATCGGATCGAAGCGGTTCATGCGGCCCGTCCCGATGCCCGCCTGATCGTGGATGGCAATGAAGGGCTGCTGCCAGAACAATTCCCTGCCATCGTAAAGCGTGCCGCAGATCTGGGCGTGGTCATGATCGAACAACCCTTTCCGGCTGGCAATGACGAGGCCTTGCTACGGCGGCCCGGCGCAGTATCCGTATGCGCAGACGAAAGCGCCCATACGAGCGCCGAAATCCAGGAACTCGCCCGCCGCTACGATGCGGTCAACGTGAAGCTCGACAAGACCGGCGGGCTTACAGAAGCTATTCGCACGGTCCGCGCCGCACGTGAAAGCGGACTTGGTGTCCTGATCGGATGCATGGTAGGCGGATCATTGTCGATGGCGCCCGCCGTTCTACTGGCCGGCCTCGCTGACGCGGCAGACCTGGACGGCCCGCTCTGGTTGTCCGAAGACATCGCGCATGGCCTGACCTATTCGGACGGCATGGTCAGCCCACCAACATCAGCACTCTGGGGCTAGGCCGCCCCGTCGAGAATATCCCTGAAACCGCTGGGGGCATGAGGCCCCATGAACAATTGTTCGAAGGCGCCGATACCTTCGGACGACAAGCCGTTCGGCCCTTCGTGCCGCGCGCGGGCAATCGCCTGGATGTGGAGATTTTCAGGCTGTTGCCAAGACATCTTCTCAGGCTCATAGTCCTCGCGCAGGACCGACAGCTGGTCGCCATGATAGGAGCCATGCTTGCGCTCAGGATGGCCATAACCGATGCCCTTCATCAGGAAGGTGCCGAACGGCTCGAAACTCACCGTATGCGGATTTCCCTGCCCATCCTCTAGATGCAGCTTGGCTGATTTCATCCGCCGTGTGCCCGGCGTGTAATTGATGTCCATGTGCGGTTTGTCGAGATGGAGAAGCTCACCCTGCCCAGCGCCATCCATGGCCAGTACCGCGCGCGTATTCCATGCCTCACCCGCTTCATCATGGTTCACATGATAGAACATTGAGAGGTTGGGGAAATTCGTCGGAGTCCAGATCCAGTAGAACTGCGGCGGCAATGGCGGGATCAGCGGCTGGGTATCCTGCGCGCCGATCGGGCGCACGCCCCAGCTGCGGTCACGCGTGCCCGTCCAACTGTCTGGCGACACGGTGATTTCCTGTCCATCAAGGCGCAACTTGCCAGACCATCGCCCATTCTGAGTCATGCGGGTAACATCCATCAACATGCGCGGCCCCTGCCGACGTGTGAAGCGAGGTTCCTCGATCGGAAAGGCCCTGCCCTCGAACTCGAGGTCAAGCGCGATGCCTTCGGTTTCTTCAACTTTCAATCGGATACGCTTCAGCGGCTCAACCACTTCGACCGAGAAGCCCCCGACATATGTGTTCATCCGTTCCATATTGAGGGGACGGGAAAAGAAAACCGAATGCTGCTTGCCACCACGCAGGACCGACACCGCCGCGTCGATAATGTTCAGATGCGGATAAATGCCCATCGCCGCCGCGAAGAAAGTCTCGCCATCGGCGGAATAGCCATTGAAAAAGAACCGGTCATAAAAATTCCGGTCTGAGCCGGAAAAGGCGATGGGTTCTGGCGTCTGGTGAATCGGGTACTCGTCTCCGGCGGTCAGCATATCATTTCCTTCCTTCGCGTTACCTCTTGGCGGGCAACGTCCCGCAAGTAGGGTGAACGACAGAGACACGCGGTTCAAGACGTGACGCCAAGGGAGGCTCCATTTAGATGACCAAGATGACGGCGGAAGAAGCCAACACATTTCTCAAAGGGGCATTCGAGACCCAGGACAATCGCAGCGAAGTCGTTTCGATGGAAGACGGTCGCGCTGTGATGCGACTTGTTGCCGACTCCTCACACCTTCGCCCTGGTGGCTATATTTCCGGACCCACTCAAATGGCTCTGGTCGACTCCGCAGCCTACATGGCGGTGATGACGAAGACAGGACATGAGCCGATGACGGTGACCAGCAATCTCAGCATCAATTTCCTGCGTCCCTGTATCGGAGACGTCGTGGTCGCCGATGCGCGCATCATGAAGATCGGACAGGCACTGGCGGTCATGGATGTCGATGTGCGGATCGAGGGCGCTGAAAAGCCCTCCAGCCATGCCGTCGTCACCTATGCCATCCCGCGCCAGCCGAGTGGCATGGCATGAACCGGTTGGGCATCTTCGCGGCCCTCACGGGCTTTCTTGCCGTCGCCTTGGGCGCATTTGGCGCCCATGCGCTGGACGGCCAGCTGACCCCTGAAGGGCTCGACTGGTGGCACACCGCCACGCTCTATGCCCTGCCCCACGCGGCCGCGGCGCTCGCCATCTCGCTCCATGCGAAGACGGGCCTTGTGCGCAAAGCCGGCTGGGCGTTCGTATTCGGGACGATTGTGTTCGCCGGCTCGCTCTATGCGATGGCGCTCGGCGCGCCGCGCTGGTTTGGCGCGATCACGCCGATCGGCGGCATATCATATCTGGTGGGGTGGGCGTGCTGCGCGTGGGCCGCCCGGAAAGCCTAGCTCGTCGACCGGCTCAGCGAGGCGTACTTGTCGGCCAGACCATCAGCCGTCTCACGCGCGTCATCAATCGTATCGGCGAAGGATTTGAGCTCACGGTCAACCGGCGCCACATCCATGTCCATGTCAGGGCGTGAAGTCACTTCACCCATGGCACCCTGGAAATTGCGATAGGCCATCTGCGCGCGAACCAGTGCCCGCTCATAGCTCATCACGTCAGCGCGGCTGGCGGTATCTTCCTTGCCGGACTGCAGCACATCGCGGGCTTCGCGGCTGACATCTGCCAGACCGGTGCGGGCGGCCTGTGCGTCCGACACGATGCGGGCAAGCACAAGCGAGGGGGCATCAGACTTTGCTCCGATGCGGGACGCATAGTCCCGGCTATCGTCACTATCGGATTTTCCGTTGATCAGCGTGGACGCAAATGCGGCAAGGCCGCCTGTTGCTTCGATCCAGCCATTCTTCACAGCGTCCGCACAATAGTCGGCTGATACTTTGCGCAAGGCAGATTGGGACTGCGTAAGGCTGGTTTCCACCGACGCCTCACCGGGTACCATCGAGACGGTTGCGCACCCCGCCAAAAGGCATAGGGATACACCCAGAACTATACTACGCATTTGACAGCCACCTGCACACCTGATTGGGACCACACCTGTAATAATGTTTACGGACGCAATTGGACCAAGTCCAGTAATGGCTGTGAATTTGACTGAAAATAGGTGAAGACTGCATGAACAGACGCCCAAACCGCCGCATTTTGTTCCCGAGACTGGAATCCAGACGCTCTGGACGGCTGCGAGTCAGTGAAATCCACGAGATTTACTGGGAAGAATCGGGGAATCCGAGCGGGATTCCCGTCATTGCCGTCCATGGAGGCCCCGGAGGCGGCTCTAGCCCAGAAATGAGGCGTTTCTTCGATCCGGGCAAATATCGCATCATTCTGTTCGACCAGCGCGGCTGTGGCCGCTCCACCCCGCACTCGGAATTGCGCGAAAACACGACCTGGGACCTGATCGACGACATGGAGTCGATTCGCGACATGCTCGGGATCGACAAATGGGTCGTCTTTGGCGGCTCGTGGGGGTCGACCCTTTCGCTGGCCTATGGCGTCACACATCCCGACCGCACGCTGGGCCTTGTCCTGCGCGGCATCTTCCTCGTCTCGAAGGCGGAGATCCAGTGGTTCTACCAATCCGGCGCCAGCCGTCTGTTCCCGGATGCTTATGACCGGTACATCAAGCCGATCCCGGAAGACGAGCGCGACGACCTGCTGATGGCCTTCCATCGCCGCCTGACAGGGGAGGACCGGCAGGTTCGCGTGGAAGCCGCGCGCGCATGGTCGCGCTGGGAGGGCGAAACCCTGTCCATCAAGGGTCCGACCACGACCCCTGCCCGCTTCAATGAAGATGATTTCGTCGACGCGTTCGCGCGCATTGAATGCCACTATTTCGTCAATCGTGGTTTCTTCGCGAATGATAGCTGGTTGCTGGACGAGGCCGAGACCAAGCTGAAGGACATTCCAGGCACTATCGTACATGGGCGATACGATGTGGTTACGCCACTGTCGACCGCATGGGCGCTGTCCAAGGCATGGCCGAAAGCTGATCTCCATATCATACCCGATGCCGGTCATTCCTCGATGGAGCCAGGTATTGTCGACAAGCTCATTCAGGCCACGGATGACTTGGCCGACATGTATGCAGGCCAACTGAAGTCCTAGCGCCAATGGCCGGACAGGCATCGCCTTCCGGGTTTTTCGATAAATGTAGCGGGCGGAAGATATTTCAAGCCACGCAGTCTTGGGTATTGGGGAAGTATCAGGGTGCGACCCGGCGGCCATGGGCGACCGCAACTCCCACCAACCGCGCTGAGCATCACAGCTGGAGACAGGGGCAGAATGCCATGCCCGCGCCGCTGCCGGATTGGTCCGGCAAGAACTGAAATGGTTGCATGAAAAAGGGGGCGGATAACCGCCCCCTCAATCCGATGTCTTCGCATGCTTGGCGCGTCGTCTAGATCACGCCAAGCTTGGTCAGCGTGCCCAGCACCAGAATGAAGGCCAGCGCCGGCGGCACGATCCAGCGACACATGAAGCGCCAGAGGTTCATGATCGTACCTTCGCCCAGTTCGGTCGTCAGCATCTCGCGACTGACAATCCAGCCCGCAAACACAGCCAACAGCAGCGCGCAGAGCGGCAGCATGATGTTGCCGGTGATAATGTCTGCAAAGTCGATGAAGTCGGTGGAATAGACATAGCCCATGCCGATCATGAACAGCATGAAACCGATGCCCATGGCCGCGCCCGGGCGCGTGACCCCTTCACGTTCTTCCAACCATGCCACGCCAACTTCCATCAAGGAGATGGATGACGTGAACGCCGCAAACAGAGCGAGCAGGAAGAAGGCGCCACCAACCCAGACGCCCAGTGCGCCCATCTGACTGAATGCAATCGGCATGGACACAAAGAACAGGCCGGGACCGCCCGCAGGGTCTGCGCCGAATGCGAAGACAATCGGGAAGATCGCGAAGCCCGCAATCAGTGCCACCATCGTATCCGCGCTGGCCACGATCGCCGAAGCACGCGGAATGTTTGTATCGCGGCTGAGATAGGCGCCATAAGTAATCATCAGACAGGAGCCGACTGACAGCGAGAAGAAGGCCTGGCCGACCGCTTCAAGGAACGTGCCCATGGTCACTTCACTGAAGTCAGGGGTCAGCAGGAAATCGGCGGCTGCGCCCGCATCGCCTTCAACCAACGCAAAACCGACGATCCCGATCAGCAGGATGAAGAAGGCAGGCATCAGCACGGTTGCAGCCTTTTCGATGCCGCCTTTCACGCCGCGCGCCACCACAAAAACATTTGTCAGCAGGAAGGCCGCAAGCAGGCCACCAATCACGTACTTGTTGCTGATCGTTTCACCGAAATTGCTAGCCGACACATCCGCAATTGAAACAGTAGTGCCAGTCTCCGCCGTCAGGCGGGCGGCCTCGGCGGCAAAGCCATTGAAGGTGCCCCCAAATGCCTGCGGGATGAAGGCAAGCACCCAGGCTGAAATAACGATGTAGAAGGTCAGGATAAAGAAGGCGCCGAGCGATCCGATCCAGCCAACGACCTGCCAGTTCTCACTCTTATTCTCGGCTCTCGCCAGAGAGTGAATGCCCTCAATGGCCGACATGCCCGACTTCCGGCCGAGCGCATATTCCGCCATCAGCACGGTCAGGCCCAGGAACAGGACACAAAACAGATAGATGATAATGAAGGCGCCACCACCATTCTCCCCTGCGGTGAATGGAAAACGCCAGAAATTGCCGAGGCCAACGGACGAGCCGACCGCCGCCATGATGAAACCGAAGCGCGAACCCCAATGGTCCGTCTTGCGGCCAATTTCTCCTGCCATACGCCCTCTCCCCGGGTACAAGTTTTGCGCGAACCTATCTTCGGCGAAACAAAAATCAACGACTGTTATGTTTTAGTGCTAAAATAGACCTCGGGCTGTCAGTTTCTCGTCACGGTGCATATGCGCCGCGATGATGAGCCCGAAGCACGCCATGGTCGTCAGCATGGCTGTGCCGCCATAAGAGATCAATGGCAAGGGCATTCCAACCACCGGCAACAAGCCCAACACCATGCCCACATTGAACACGATATAAAAGCCGATGGTTGCGACAGCCCCCGCAGATGCGAGACGGCCGAACCAGCTCACCGAGCGCGCCGCACTATAGAGCGACCACCCCAGCAGCACTGCAAAGCCGACGAGCAGCGCGGTCGAACCAAGAAAGCCAAACTCTTCTGCGATCACCGTGAGAATGAAGTCGGTATGTTGTTCAGGCACATAGTCTTGTTGAGACTGGATGCCCTGAAGGAACCCCCGCCCATTGAGGCCGCCAGCGCCGATGGCGATCTTGCCTTGTTCAATCTGGTAACTTTCGCCCAGTGCATTGGTCGCGCCGCCAAACAATTGTGCGAGGAACGTGTCGACGCGCTCGCGCTGATAAGGTGCCAGCACAAACTGATAGATCGGCCAGACCGAGGCGATGCCGCCGATGATGCCGGTGCCAATCACGCGAACTGACAGGCCCGCCAGGAAGATAACCACACCGCCTGAAGCGACCAGAGCCAGCGTCGTGCCGAAATCGGGCTGTTTGAAAATCAGCGCCGCTGGCAGGAGGATAATCGCCAACGCCCCCAGATGAACCATGACGCGACCGGTCTGGGGTTGCAGGACCATCTGGTAATATCGCGCGAGCGCCATTGTGACGGCAAGTTTCGCAAATTCCGAAGGCTGCACCGCAACCGGCCCGATCTGCAGCCAGCGCTGTGCACCGCCGCCCGTAACGCCCATGACTTCCACGAGGATGAGCAGCACAATCGTGCCGACATAGGCAGGAAAGGCCAACCGCATCCACCAAGACAGCGGCAGCATGGCCAGCCCGATCATCATGAAGAAGCAGACAACGAAACGCACCAGTTGCAACTTCCAGAGATGCGCTTCGGCAGGATTGGTGTGCGCTGAAGAATATAGCATCGCAATGCCTGTCAGCGCCATCGCCGCGATCAGCAAGATAAAGCCCCAGGGCAGCCGCATCAACTTGTTCAGCGGACCCTGATTGTCAAAATTGAGAGAGGTTGCCGTGCGCGTCCGCGCTTCGCCGCGCGAGAAGCCGGTAAACCCTTCACGGTTCATGTCGGCTCTCCCGCATCGGTCATGGAGGTCGGCAGCGACGCGCTTTGCGAATAGGACGGTTTGCGGCGGCTATCTGTCTTGAGGGCGAAATGCAGAATGTCGCGCGCGACTGGCGCAGCGGTGCGTGAGCCCCCTTCCCCATGCTCGACGACGACCGAAATCGCGTATTTGGGATTGTCCGCCGGGGCATAGGCGACAAACAAGGCGTGGTCGCGCAGCTCACGGGCAATCTCGCTGCCCGAGCGCACGCCACTGAGGCGTTCCTCGCGGGTAATACGGCGCACCTGCGCAGTACCAGTCTTGCCCGCCAGGCGCGGACCGCCAAGGCCAAGATCGCCGGACCGATAGGCCGTGCCGCCGCCTTCGGAGGTCACGCCATACATGCCTGCCTTCATCAGCTTCATGACTTCCGGGTCGAGCGGCGCATCCAGCGTATGATCGTCCTGCGACTGCGGTCCGATACCAATCATTCGCGGCTTGAACGGTTTGCCCTCGGTCGCAATCCGCGCCGTCATCAGCGCAAGTTGCAATGGCGTGGTGCCAAGCTGGCCCTGACCGATGCCAAAATTCAGCGTCTCACCTTCATACCAGTTTTCCTTGCGGACGCGTTGCTTCCACTCGCGATCCGGGACGAGGCCGCCTCGACCGCCCGTCATGCCTAGCACCCAATCCTGACCAAAGCCGAACTTGCGCGCGGTTTCGGCAATCTTGTCGACGCCTGTACGGCGAGCGATCTCGTAGAAATAGACATCGCACGAGCCCTTGATGCCCGTGTGCAAATTCACCGAGCCATGGCCACCCTTTTTCCAGCAATGCCAGGTCCGGTTGCCGAAATGGTAATAGCCGTTGCAATGGACCCGGTCGGTTGGCTTGACCGCGCCAGCTTCCAGCGCGGCTGTCGCGACGACCATTTTGAACGTTGATCCCGGCGGGTAGACACCGCCATGCGCACGCGGATAGAGCGGCGAGCGTGTATCGTCGCGCAGTTCGGAATAATTGGCGGTCGAGATGCCATTGACGAAATCATTCGGATCGAAAGCAGGCGTGGAGACCATGGCCAGCACGTCACCGCTCTCCACATCCATCACAACGGCCGCACCGCTTTCGCCCTCGAAGCGCTCAATCGCGACGCGTTGCAGGTCTGAGTCGATGGTGACGAACAGGTCCTTGCCGGGCGTTGGCGCAAGCCGTTCGTCCGGAATTTCCTCGATCACGCGGCCATGCGCATTGGTCACCAGCTTGCGGTAGCCAGGCTTGCCGCGCAGCCATTCTTCAGCAAAGCGCTCCATGCCCTGACGGCCTGTCCGCATGTCCGGATGCCGGAACATGGTCTTTAGCGTCTCGGCTTCCTTGTCCGTCATGTCGCCTGTCAGCCGAACGAGATCATCCTGGCTGGCGCGTGCGACATAGCCCAGCACATGCGCGAAATCGCGTCCGCGCGGATAGGACCGCGTTAGCGCCATTTCGACATTCACACCGGGCATCTCCGCCGCATGCACGTTCATGCGCGCAAAGTCTTCATAGGTCAGCTCGTGCGCGACCGTGACGGGTACGAAGCCGGCATTGCGGCGACGGCTGAGGCGGATCTCGTTGGCTATGCGTTCGAGCCGCTCATCCGGCAGCTCAATCAGCGCGGCGATCTGCGCGAGCGTATGCTCTGGATTGTCAGTCTGTTCCGGTGTGATCGAGATGCGGCCCGCTCGGCGGTGCGAAGCCAGCGGCCGTCCAAACCGATCAAGGATTCGCCCGCGCTGCGGCGGGGCGAGTTGCAGCTTGATATGGTTGGCCTCGGCCTGTGCCTGATAGCGTTCCTGATCGAGGATCTGCAGCTGGAACAGGCGCGCAATCAGGCCGGCCCATACAAGGCCACCCGCAGCCCCGGCAATTGCGGTGCGGCGTGTAAACGCGAAATCGAGATCGGCGGTCTTCTTGCTCATCCGGCCTGCCCCGCAAGTTCACCCGGCCTGCGGCCAAGATCGAACATTTTCTGGAGCACGGCATAGGCGAGCCCGGTTGTAAGCAAGGACGCAAACAGCGGCACCACGCGGACGGGATGGTCTTCCAGCGTCGACGCCATGAGCCACAGGATGAGGAAAGCTCCAGAAAACAGCAGGACGGGCGACATGATCGCGACAAGAGGTTCGTTCATGACATCGAACATATCAGCAATTGCGGTGCTGGCACCGTAGGCGAGCAGGTTGACGATGACAAAACACCCGAGCGGCGCGTGAAATGTTACATCCTGCACGAGGCCAAAAATGATCAACAGGATCATCGGACGCAGCGACAGGCCCACCCTGCCCCAGCCAACCGCGCCCCATAATGCTGCATAGGGCCAAGCGATCGAGAAGCCGAAGATTTCGCGCGGTGTCAGGCCGAGCAGTCCGATGGCCGCAATGGCAAACGCCCCGAACAGGAGACGGGGCGTCGGGCCGGTCTGCGACCACAGGCTTTTCTTGTTGCGGGGAGCAGAGCGCGACATCCTATTGGCGCGCCCCCTGTGCCGGGCTTGCAGCAATAGTGGGATCTTCCACCTCAAGCTCCATTGGCTTGCGTATCTCTGGGGCCGGGATCATCTGGACATAGCCGCCGTCACGCTCTGCCATCGAGAATTTGACCCGCCAGTCATCACCAACCTTGCGAACCTCACCCACGATCAGTCCCCGCGGGAAAGCGCCACCCTCGGCGGAGGTCAGGATACGTTCGCCTTCGACAAAATCATCGCGCTCCGGCAAATCCGTCAGGCTGCCGAGGCCATCGCGGCCACCATAGAGAATGGCCCGCACGCCACTGACTTCGCCCATGACAGGGACACGGCTGTTGAAGTCGGTGATCAGGAGGATGCGAGAAGAGTACTCGCCGAGTTGAATGACGCGGCCGACCAGCCCCCCCTCGTTCAGGGCTACCGCGCCGGGCTCGACGCCCTGCGCACGGCCCGCATTGGCCAGAATAGTCTGCGCGAACGGTCCGTCATTCTCTGCGGTCACCCGCGCAGTCACGCCCCGTGCCGGTGGCTCGCCCATCAGGTTGAGGATTTCCTCATACGCTTCGAGGCGCTCAGCCATTGAAATGGCGGCGGCCTTGTAGCGCGAGAGATTTCGCACTTCGGCTTCGAGTTCCTTGATTCGTCGCTCGCGCTTGGCCTGGCCGGTCACCCATGCCCAGGCATTGAAACCCTCATTGCCGCCTAGCTGGTCACCAACAGTCGTGCGAACGGGATTGAAAAGCGTGCGAATTTGCGGAGCGGACTGGGCCAGGACGAGCGCAATCGCGCCGAAAATGAACACACCGAGGATTAGACGCTTGGGAGAGCGTTTCTGACTCTTCGATCCTGATCGGCCGAGGCGCGCCATTGGCCAGTTCCCTTGCGAAATTACCCCTGTCAGCTCATCTCAATCAGACTTCGGGTGAAAGCACCGTACGCATCTTCGTGAAATTCTCGAGCACGTGCCCGCAGCCATTCACAACACATTTCAGCGGATCGTCGGCGATCATGACCGGCAATTGAGCCTGCTCACGGATGACCGTGTCGAGATTGCGCAACAGGGCGCCGCCACCTGTCAGAACGATACCGCGATCCACAATATCCGCAGCCAGTTCCGGCGGCATGGCTTCGAGTGCAATCTTAACAGCATCGATGATGTCCGTCACGGGCTCACGCAGCGCTTCGGCGATCATCGCTTCGGTGATCTCGGTCTCCTTCGGAACGCCATCCAGCGTGCCGCGCCCCCGAACGGTCAGGGCCATGCCGGTACCATTCTCCGGCGGCTGGGCCGTGCCGATTTCCTTCTTGATCCGTTCAGCGGACATTTCGCCGATCAGGATCTTCTGCTCGCGGCGCAGGTAATTGACGATGGCCTGATCCATCTTGTCGCCGCCAACGCGGACTGAGCGCGAATACACGATGCCGCCCAGCGACAGGACCGCCACTTCAGACGTACCGCCGCCAATATCCACGACCATGGACGATTGCGGCGGCCATTGGTTCTTCGATCAGCTGCACTTCGCGGGCACCAGCAGCGAGAGCCGACTGGTGAATGGCGCGGCGCTCAACGCTGGTGGCGGAGCTTGGCACGCAGATGATGATGAGGGGAGACACAAACGCCCGGCGGTTATGAACCTTCCGGATGAAGTGTTTGATCATTTCCTCGGCGACTTCGAAATCAGCAATCACGCCATCTCGCATCGGGCGAATGGCTTCCATGTTTACCGGAGTCTTGCCGAGCATGTTCTTGGCTTGCTCGCCGACCGCATAGACGATCTTGCGACCGCCTTGCGTCATGTACGCAACGACAGAGGGTTCATCGAGCTTGACGCCCTGCCCCTTCACATAGACCAGCGTGTTCGCTGTCCCAAGGTCAATGGCCATGTCCGTAGACAACATGCCGAGGAGGCTACCAATCATGTCGTACCCGAGCTCTTTCTTGAGCGGCCGAACGGTTTTGCCCGGCGCGCATGTGCAATTCTTTACACAGCCCCATACACCATCTGCCGTTAACGCCGCTTTAATGCAAGAGTCGCTCCACAGATAAGCGGTACGCAGCGTTCATGATGAATATTCACGCTGTTTTAAAAGGGATTTTTTTCGATCACTGGCAACCGCTCGGAACGTTAACGGAACGCATCGTACGGCAATCGTTAACAAAGGCCAAACATGCTTTAGGAAAGATCTTCATCTTTCTGGTCGAGGGCTCCGTCTCCTAGCACCCGATAGAGGCGCGCGGGCGTTTTCGCACCCGTTTCGAGCGGGATATTTTCGAGGAAATCGGGGATCTCCTCCTGACGCTTGAGACGTGCCGCAAATCCGTCCGGATCATGCGTGGTCATCAGTTTCGTCTCGGCATCAGCCGGGCAGGTCACGATATAGTCGATCTTGCTGTGGGAAAGCTTTACGCGCGTCTCCCCAGCATGGGACAGCAACAGCTCGATCGCCTGACTGATGCCGTCCTGATTGCGATGATAATTGCCCTGCAGGACACTGTGGTAGGTGCGATTGAGAATCGTGGGACCAAAATCAGCCGGCGCAAGGATCCGGCCGTCCGGAAGGGTCTCCAATGTGGCAAACAGACTGTCCTGGAGGCAGTCGGCCTTGTCGCCGGTCTTGTTTGTCTCGGCCGCAGGCGACACCAGGAGGCCCGGCAATGCCCACAGGAAGGGTACGCTCAGGGCCAACGCACCAATATAGGCAACACTGGACGTGCTGCGCGCCTTGCCGATGCGGTAGACATCGGCGATCCACAAGCCCAACGGAATGACCGCGAAAAGGTGGCCGAACACGTAGAAGCGCGTCTGGTAGAGGGTCATCGCCACTGCCGAGACGAGCAGCGCCACAAACAGGAAATTCGCGCGCATCCGCTGGCGGCGATACAGGCCGTAAAGGCAGAGCCCCAGCGCGAGAACCGTGATGCCAAGGCAAAATCCAAGCTTCGCGACAAGGTCTGATCGTTCTGCGAAGATCGGGCGCGCCTCATCCACACGGTCGAGCCAAAGGGTTTTCACATCCGGAGACAACTCATCCAGCGGGTTGGACAAGCATTCCGGGCCAACCAGAACCAGTGCCCACGCACAGGCGGCCCCCACCAGCGCCAGCGTACCCAGCCGCAGCCACCATATGCGACCTGACATGAGCAATGCGGCGGCGGCCAGACCAAATCCACCCGCCATGCCAGCCAACAAGCTGACCGCAGAAAGCGCGTCGCACGCCACGACAGTGTATTGAGACGGCGCGACCGTCGCGAAGAAGGCAATTTCCAATCCGGCGGCAAGACCCGCCCCAAACCCGGCTGCGCTGCGCATGGCTGCTGCGCCGGACACGGCCCAATCCAGGGCCATGAATGCGCATATCGCGGCTGCGAATACATAGACTTCGCCGCCAATGGCAACGGACGCTGCCAGAGCGAGACCTGCGCCGACCGCTCTGCTGGCCCGACGCTGTGGATCAAGCGCAAGCCCCATCGCCACCGCCATAAGCGCCAATTGGAGATTGTGATGATCAATTGCTCCCGGTCGGAAACGATAATGAGCGGAATAGACAAAAATACTGAGCACGAGACAGGCCAAGGCCCCTGCTCGGCCGACGACTTGGCGCGCGCCCACATAGAGACCGCCGAGCACGATGAGTACACTGAGAGGTGGCCACGCCGAATAAGCCGAGACAAGCGCCGTTTCGGAGGGCAGGAACAGGTCAAACAGGCTGAAAAGCGCGAGGATGGGAAGATCGACCAGTCGCGACCAATGCATCGCCGTGCCGCCGTCTGGACCCATCCGGTATTGATGGAGATCGAACCAGTCCTGGCCGTTCAGCAGATCCTTGATCTGGACCAGCCGCATCACGTCGTCGCCATCAGGCCCGATCGATCCAAGCGTTCCCTGGAGGGCGGCAGATGCGACCAGCCAGACCGGCACGACCACAAACAACACAGCGATTTTGGCATCGAACCGAGTTTGCACGACCTCCCTTTCCCACTCTGCAGGCAATCAAGCCTTCCACTCCCGAAAGGCAAACTTAACCAGTGGGGGTGTAGGAAACCCTAAAGAGGGAGGCGCTGAAAACCGATGACTGAAGAAGATGTTGCCCGATTGAATATCGCCGTCCTGTTGCCTTGTTACAATGAAGGCAAATCAATCGCGTCCGTGGTCATCGGGTTTCGCAAGGCCCTGCCAGCCGCCCGCATCTACGTCTATGACAACAATTCCAGCGACGACACGTCAGCCCAGGCCGCCTTTGCAGGCGCCACCGTCGTACCCTCGCGCCGGCAGGGCAAAGGCAATGTCGTTCGCCAGATGTTCGCGGACATTGAGGCCGATGTTTATGTGATGGCCGATGGCGACGGGACGTATGATCCGACCGCCGCGCCGCGCATGATCGATACGCTGCTGGCCGACCGGGCAGACATGGTGGTGGGCACGCGTCGAAACGTTACCGAAGATGCAGGTCGCAATGGCCATGCTTTCGGCAACCGCCTGTTCAACATGATCTATCGCACCCTGTTCGGCAGCGACTTTACCGATATTTTCTCCGGGTATCGCGCCTTTACACGTCGCTTCGCCAAGAGCTTTCCCGCCTCGTCACCAGGTTTTGAGATCGAAACCGAAATGTCGGTCCACGCCTCGACCCTGCGTCTGCCCGTGTCCGAGATCGAATTCGATTATGGCCGCCGCGTTGAAGGCTCCGAAAGCAAGCTGTCCACATTTCGTGACGGATTTCGCATCCTGCGCATGATGGGCATGTTGGTAAAGGAAACACGGCCATTCATGTTTTTCAGCTCAGTGTCCGCAGGCCTGTTTGGTCTCGCCGCGATCCTGAGCGTGCCTGTGCTGGCGGAATATTTCGAAACAGGTCTGGTCAGCCGCATGCCGACCTGGATGCTGGCCATGACCCTGTTGCTCGGTGCGATGATGTCTTTCACCGCAGGCGTGATCCTGGATTCCCTGTCACGGGCCCGCGTCGAACAAAAACGTATCCACTATGTGTCGATTGCGCCTGCACGTGGCGAAAAGCACTTCCGTGGCAGCGGATCTGTTTCAGACCGTCGTGAAGCGGATCAGGCAATATCCGCTCCTCAAATTCGCAAGACGAGCGCCTAGAACGATCTTCCTTTTTGAAGGGGCATACCCCGCACTGCAGCCTTTGCAGTGCGCGATCCTCCTGTGTTTAACGCGATCGCATAGTGAGTTCGCCCACTAAGGCAAAGTGTTCTGGAATACTGGTTTTGAATGTCAGGTTGCTAGGAAGGACGGCGCGCTCTAGCCGGTCTTTTTCTGCAACTCTGCAGGATCGATGACCGAAATTTCCGTTGCGGTGGCGCTGTCCTGAGGGGCCGAGCGACGCACAAGCGTCTCTGGAATGGTGACAAACGCCGTTGTTCCACGGCCGAGTTCGGAGCGCAGCTTGATGCGCAGACCCTGAGCATCGGCCAGACGACGCGCGACGCTGAGGCCCAGACCGACACCGGTTGAGTGGTCATATTTCTGGTGCGCCGGACGAGAATGGAAGAAGGGTTCGAATGCCTTCTCAAGCACGTCTGAACTCATACCCCTGCCCCGGTCACGGACCATGACCACGAGCCCGACGCCCGACACCATGCCCGCCTTGACCACGATCGGCGCCGACGAGCCGGATTCCAGCGCGTTCTTGATAATGTTGCGAATGATGATTTCGAAGCTGCTTTCATCCATGTCCGCAGCCAGATTGCTCGGCACGCTGACCTTGAGACGATCTGCAAAGCGCGAGAATTCCCCTTCGGTCAGCTTGCGCACAACGTTCTGAATCACTTCAGACACTGGCACTTCTGCTGATTGCGCCAGATAGTCTTCGCGTTCCATCCGCGTGAAATTGATGATGCCGTCCAGAGTCGAAGACAGGATCATCGCCTGTTCGGCAATCTTGTCGGCATAGGTGCTGACTTCTTCTTCGCTGCACGGAATATTTGACGATGAACCGATGACCCCGGCGCAGGCCGAAATGACATCAAGCGGCACTTTGAGTTCGGCGCTCATTGAGCCGAGGAAACGTGTCTTGGCTTCATTGGCCGCTTCAGCATCGTTACGAGCATGCTCGATCTCAGACCGGGCTTCTTCCATGCGGGTCACGTCTGTGTAGACGACCACAGTCCCGACACCGCTGATGCATTCGACGGATTTTTGCCAAAAGACCCCATCACGGCGGATCGGCTTGTCGATCGGCTCCAGCGTATCTTCGCTTGTTCCAAACACTTGTTGGTGCAGCTGGTTCTCTACGACGACATCCCCATCTTCGTTGAAGATTGCAAAGGCCTGGTGGCTGGCTTCGAGCGCACCAATCAACAGATCTCGGGATTCTTCGGCCTTCTGGGTCGCGTCGATGTCTGACTTGTAGACCATGTAACTGGAGCGTGCGCCCAGATAGAGCGCGAACATGAAGGACACCATCATCAAACAGATTGTGGCGCCCGTAACGGATTGCGCATAGGCGCTGTAGGCCGCACTCGCGAAAAAGGCTGACAGTGCATAACGCAGGACAATGCGGGGCACGCGCGTCAACATACTGGCCATGCCAGCCGCCATGGGGGTGATCATGAGACCACCCATGATCATTGCGGCGTTTTCATCTGCTCCGACGAAGAAAGGCAGGGATCCCCATGCAAGGCCAAACAGGATGGCAAGGAATTCCGAACGGCGAAGGTACTTGCCGCTGACCGTTTTGGGCGCCGGGCGCCCCCGCTTCAAAAGGAAATCAATGACGAGCAGAGTAGCCAGGCAGAGATTGATCGCAATCCAGGCTTCAATATTTGTTTCAGGCACCCAGCGGTGAACAAGGAAGCTCGCCCCGATAGTATTGACCAGCATGATCGTCGCCATGACCAGCTTGTGACTGGAAAAATCCATGTGCTGCTGCAGCAGGACCAATCGGTCAACCGCCGTCGCCCGGGGAATCGTGTTCCCGGTTACATAAGACAGAAATGATTTTTCCTGTTTCGCCATGACACCGCTATACACAGGCAAGGTGAACAATCCGCTCTACAGGCCCGAAGGGATTGGTAGACTGTGGAAACTTGTCGTTAACGCGGGTGTTAACCAAAGATAGATACTCTTAAACGGTTGCATATCCTGTCCCGGGTTCTGTAGCGTGCATTCCGATTGAGGAGAGTATAGTTCCGGTGTCCCGCCCCAAATCGCCTTTCAAAATTGCCGTCATCGGTGCCGGGCCTGCGGGACTGAGCACGGCACGCTTCATCAAGCAGGCCGGACACAAGGCGGTCTTGTTCGAGGCCGAAGACCGTCTGGGGGGCAAGTCTTTTTCCGTTGTCCGTGGCGACGCCATGAATGAGATGGGCACGTGTTACACCACCCGCTCTCACAAGCTTGTAAAGAATTGGATGCGCCAGCACGGGATCACGCTGAGCCGTCTGGGTGAGGCGCGGTATGATGGCCTGAAGGTCGTAGACTATGTCAGGACTGGTGACGGTCCGCCCATGGTATTGCAGGCCCTGAAGTTTATCTGGGCTGCCGGACGGCTGCGGCGCGATATCCGAGACCGACCAGACGATCCGGACGTGCGCGCGGAAGCCGCCATGACGACAGCGGAATGGGTGAAGCGACTCAACCTGCCGAAAATCGACCTTGCGTCTCACCGAATTCAGACAACGCAGGGTTATGGATTCACCGACGAAGCCACGATTGGCCAGACCGTCCAGTGGTGCGATCTGAACTATCTCTTGTCAGGCGTCCTCAACGACATGCACATGCCTGATCAGGGCTGGAGCGAGTTCTGGAACCGGTTCGCTCAGGATCTCGACGTGCGGCTATCGAGCCCGGTGACCCATCTCGACCGGTCCGGACCAAAGCCCGTGATCACGACGGCTGGCAAGAGCGAAGAATTCGACGCTGTGGTCTCCACCGTGCCGATGCAGAATTTCGTCAAGTTCTGCGCCGCAACGCGCGACGAGATGTTCATCTGCAACGGCATTGAATGGCAAAACTATACCACTACGCTGCTGACCTCGCCGGACTGGTTCGAAGGTCACATGATCATCGGCTATTCAGAGGCCAGCATGGACAGTACGCGGAAAGGAGCAATCCTGGGCGGTCGCCGCGAAGGCGAAAGCGAGGAATTGGGCGGCCGTCTCTACGTGACGGGCCAGTTTTCGACCGGCCTGACCGCGCCGGAACTTCGTGAGATCCTGCTGGCCGATGCGGAAAAGCACGGCTTTACCATCGAAAGCGTGATCCAGCAGAAGGTCTGGCAATACTTCCCGCAATACAAGGTAGAGGCGGTGCGCGACGGCCTGTTCGGTGCGCTGAAACGCGTACAAGGCCATCAACGTACCTGGTTTGGTGGGGCCAGCTTTTCACATGAACTGGTCTGCAGCGTTGTGGAACAGGCGCAAGACATGGTGAAGGACATGCTCAACCAGCTCGTGCACGCCCCTGCTCCGCAGGACTCACCGGAAACAGCAAAAGTGGCCGAGACGGTCTAGACAGTCTCGGACTCCGGCACCGCACAATATTGATCAATGAAATCCTGATGACTCGGCATCTGGGAGACCGCCCTTTTGATATTGGCTGCCAGGCCACCCAAGGCCGTCGTCAATTGGTCGTCTGTCATCAGATGGCCCATATGGTGATAGCCCTTGGGCTTCAGCCGCTGACCCAGCATAACCTGCAGCCAGGAATCCACGCGGAACAAATCATCCGTCGCCTGATAAGCAAGGCCATTCTCACGGAACAGGGAAATACGTTGTGCCAGCGAGTCAGGGACCGGCATGTCGCGGCGTGCGCGCCAGAAGTCCGAGTCGTCGCGCTCAGTCAGCTTGTAGTGCAACACGATGAAATCGCGGATTTTCTCAAGCTCGCGTTCGGCCTGTTCATTATAGTGGTTCGCAATCGCCTCACTTATCCCGGCAAACGGGAACTGCTGGACCAGACGGGTCGCCCCGACCTGGATGAGATGAATGCTGGTGGATTCCAGTGGCTCAACGAAGCCGCTCGACAGGCCAAGCGCCACGCAGTTCTTGTTCCACACCTTCTTGCGACGACCGGTCTTGTAACGGATCAGGCGAGGTTCGGTCAGTGGCTCCCCATCGACATGGCCAAGCAGATATTCCTTTGCCTCGTCCGGCTGCATATTCTCGCTGCAGAAGACAAGGCCGTTGCCGACCCGGTGCTGTAGCGGGATACGCCAGCGCCAGCCTGCATGATGCGCGATGGCGCGAGTATAGGGCTGAGCGGGGCCGACCGAGCGCGTCTGCACTGCCAGCGCACTGTCGGTCGGCAGCCAATGAGTCCAGTCTTCATAACCCGTCTTGAGGGTCTGCTCGATCAGCATACCCCGGAACCCGGTACAGTCGATGAAAAGGTCGCCCTCGATACGTTCGCCGGATTGCAGTTTGAGCGCCGTGATGAAACCGCTCTCGCCATCCTGCTCGACTTCTTCGATCAGGCCCTCAACACGCTTGACGCCCTTGGCCTCGCTGAAGGTCCGCAGGAATTTCGCGTAGAGACTGGCGTCGAGATGATAGGCATAGTTTATGTTGGCCTTGTCGGACGTGAAGAACCGTCCCGCCTCTGCAGCCTGTAATTCGAAACAGTAAGCGTCGAGTTCAGCGCCAATGCCACGCTCCTGCGCGTACATCCAGATATTGTAGAATTCGCCCATCCAGTTCGACTTGCCGACCTGGCCGAAGGAGTGAATGTAGCGATCACCAAGCCCGCCCCACTCCTCGAACGCAATGCCGAGTTTGAACGTGGCCTTGGTTGCGCGCATGAAGTCGCGCTCGTCGATTCCCATCAGATGGTGGAACGTACGGTGCGTCGGGATGGTTGCTTCGCCGACTCCGACTGTGCCGATGGCATCGGATTCCACCAGCGTTATGTCCAGCAAGGGGCCAAGCAGGCGTGAGAGCGAGGCCGCAGCGATCCAGCCAGCTGTGCCGCCGCCAGCAATGACTACTCTCCTGATATTCTGCGTTTCCAATGTGATCCCCGGTTCTTTTTATAGTCTTCAGCGATTGAACTTGTTCAGCAAGAGTGCACGGAGCCGCCGCGCCTTCACCTCATCGAGCGGCCCGAGATTGCCCTGAGCCGCTTCGGGCAAGTGCGCAGCCGGCTGCTCGGAGGGTCCGAAAATATAATAGTCGAACAAGGCCTTCCAGGCCTGCTTCTCCGGCTCCGGACGATCCCGCAAGCTCAGTATGGCGTGCAGCAAAGTGTTTTGGGGCGTATCCATGAAGGCTGGCGACGTGTTCCACCAATAATTTATCATGGCCGTGAAATCGCCGATACCCTCAACATTGTGCCACCAGAGTGCTGGATAGAACAGTACATCGCCCGGCTCCAGCTCAGCCACCTCCCCAGCGGCCATGGCCTCGGCAAAGCGCGGGTAGCGCGCAAGGTCTGGATCACGGAAGTCTACCATGCTCACGACCTGTCCGCCGGGCGTGGGCTCCAGAGGGCCGGGATAGAGATTGGCCACCTGCTCAGGCGGGAACAATGTGAAGCGTCGCTTGCCGACCATACAGCAGGCCAGATTGTTCGACATGTCGTAATGGGCTGAAGCAATCGTATGGTTGCCCATCCAGATGCTGACCAGTGGCTTGTGCGCATCAAACATTGGATCGTTCAGCACCAGGCCGTTCTCAACGCGCATGCCCGGAAAGAAATTGTCAAGATCGGTCGAACCGATATAGAAAGAGCGCCCGTCAGGCGATCTTGCCGTTTCGCGCACCCGATCAAAGAAGTCCGGCAGCGGAACACGGTCGCGTTCGAAATTGAAGCCGTCTACCGCCTCAGTATAAAAATACCGCCCGCCTTCTCCTGGCGCACTGCGATATTCCACGACCGGACGCCCGCCATAAAACGAGGCGATATGGTCCATGGCTGCGTCCAGTGACTGCAAGCCCTTCTGGACCAGAGGCCACTTACTCGCCACTCCTTTCAAGATGACGGGCTCTTGGTCTCGCATCAATTGATCGTAAGGTATGGCGTCCGGCGAGATGCCGTCCAGTTCCTTCGTTTTGCGCTGTATGTCCAATGCGGACACGGTTTCCTCCCAGAGGGTCAGCCGCCAGCTGCCCGTTTTGCGTTCTTCATATTGATCAGCCGGTTCACATTGCCCAACGAGGCCAGCACAAGATAGGCTGCGCGCAGAAATCCGCCACGATGGAGCTGTTGCAGCGCCTCCCCTTCCAGGGCGGCCAGCTTTTCTTCGTTCAGTGTAAAGAGGTCAGGCACCTTGTATTCGGTATGGTCATCAAGTTTGACGTCCAGTGATACAGGCTCGATCAAGCCGGCCTGCTCGAAAGCTGCAAACATGGGCGCGGTCATATCCGCGCCGACCGTAATCACGCGCAAGACCTGGCTGATATGCTGCAAGTATGGTGCATTGCCGCCATGCGCGAGAAAAAGCGGCTCGCCCTCCGTCTTGCTGACGCGCGGATTTTCAAGGTCCACATGGATCATCGGTTCTCGGCGGACCTCGCCATCGACTTCCTGGTTCTGGAAACCGATCATGAACGGGCCGCGCTGATGGATCGCGGGCACATAACGGGCCTGCCAGCGCGCACCATCAAGGAAGAGGTTTTCGCTTTTGTCGAGACCGAGCAGGATCACGCAGTAAAAAGCCCCCTCCTCGTCCTTTCGGAAGAAGATCGGGTATTCGCGCTGAAGCTCGGAAAACTCTGTCGGATAGACCGCTGCCTGATTGACGCTGTCGCCATAGGCCGCGCCAAAGCGGGTGATCACCTTGAGATCCGGATGATCGATATTGTTCAGAAGTGCCATCTTGGCCATGAGGCGCCTTTCGGTGCTGCTTACGCTCGTTGTGTCGTGCGAGCGCGTTTCCGTCATGATGAAACAATCCTCCCATGCTTACAAGCGGGGGCAAAAAAGGCCGCTGCAAGCAGCGGCCTTTCCTGAATGTTCCAAGTCTCGTTCCAGTCGTCTCCGACTAGAACTTGTAGCGGACGCCAACCTGGTAGCGTGGTGCCAGCTCGTAGACATAGTACACCTGCTCCGGCACGCGGTGGTAAAGCCGCTGGTCTTCACCGGCCAGATTGATGCCCTCGAAGGACACGGCAATCTGGTCGTTAATGTCATAGCTGACATTCAGGTCGATCTGGCTGTATTCCTCGGTATAGATACCGCTTCGGTCTCCGCCTTCGTTCGTGTTGAGAAGGAAGGTATCGCGCCAGTTATAGGCCAGACGCGCGGAGAAACCGTACTTTTCATAGATCGCCGTTACGTTCGCCGTGTCGGATAGACCGAGCAGTGCGAACTGGTTCTCGTTGATGTCTCCGGCCGGATTGAGCTCAACGTCGCCATTGACCAATGTATAGTTGGCCTGGAAACCAAATCCGGTCTCCCCGAAGAAGTGCTGCCAGGCAAATTCGAGCCCGTCAATGTTGCCTTCGCGGTTATTGATCGGCTGTTCGACACCAAATAGTGCCAGCGGGTCGCTGGCATTGGTTGCGACATCATATTGTCCGAGAATCTGGTCCACATAGCTTTGCGGCAGGACACCGCCGACAAGCTGGGATTCGAACTCGGCACGCGCCGCCGCAGTATCCCCGCCATTCGCGTCGATCAGGGCTGTCAGTGTAAAGAGGTTGGCTTCAGATTGATCGACACCCAGCGTATTGATAATAGCCAGAGCATCTCCAGACCGCGAACCAGACACTCCTGATGCGGGATCCCGCAAGCCGAACAAATTGCGCTCGACCACACCGTTACCAATGAAGTTTTTCACCTTCTTGTCGAAGTATCCGAGCGATACATAGCTTGAATCATCGTAGTACCACTCAACCGAGGCATCGAAATTGGTCGATTTGAGAGGTAGCAAGCCCGGGTTCTGAGATTCACCCGTTAGTGAACCGCCAAAGGCCGTTGGGCGATTTGGCGCATCCGTGGTCGTGGACGAGAAAAGGTTACTATATGCGGCCCGGCCAATTGTTTTGCTGAACGATGCACGTGCAACAACATTTTCGGTCAGATCAACCTGAAAGTCGACGTTCGGAAGCACTTCCTCATAAGCGCCCTTGCCCGATAGATCTTGCTGGGCACCAGACTGGACGATGAGGAAATCGTTGTCTGACTGCCACAAGAGGCCCGACGGGATCGACTGAACCGTTGTCGAATTGACGTTGGTGTCCTCATAACGAACACCGATATTGGTGCGCGTCGGAAGCCCCATGAAGTCGCGCTCGATATTGAACTGAGCATAGAAAGACAGAATTTCTTCCTGCACAGTGTCGTCGGTTTCAGAGACGTTGACCGCGTTGCCAGCATAAGCCGCTTCCAAAATCGGGAAGAGCTGAGCCGCGTCAGTGCGGAACGCGACGTCTGCCTGCCCCACAGCTACGTCGTCGAACAGACATGAGAGACAATACTGCTGCATCGCACCTGGAGCGAATTGTTCAACGTCGCCGGGATTGGAGATACCCCATGAACCAAGGTCCTGCTGGGTTGTCCGTGTTGTACGATCCATCTGAGTGTCGCGGTAATTACTGCCAACCGTCAGACTCGTACGATCGTCGAAGTCCCAGACGAAGCGCAGATCAAACTCGTCAACCTGATGCTCCATATTGGCAGAGTTCGACCGTTGCACCTGGGTGCCGAGATCACCTGCATCCAGCACGCCATTGCCATTTCCGCGAACGGAATCGTCAATCGTGTAGGACTGGATCGGAGAGCCGCTACGATAATCCACCGAGTGTTGGAGAATAACCGGCGCGCCCATTGAAACGAATGTCGCAACGTGGCCGAGTGGATTGTTACCGCCGGATTCCGACTTCGAGCTGTGCGCATCGAAGATAATGGTTCCGCGTTCGGAGAATTCCCAATCAGCGTTGAAGCCGATCGAATTCATCTCGTCCTTCGTCGCGCGATTGGTTTGCTCAAAGCCGATGTCCTTTGAGCCGTTATTGTTCTCCTGCATGAACACAGCCGTAGCGACCGGGCCATCATTATCGAAAATGATCTGGTCCAACGGCGTCGCAAACCAGTTGGTCTGCTCATAGCGCAGTTCGTCGGCCTCATTCTGGGCGTAAGTATAGTCGCCGGTCAGGGTGAGGTTATCAATCGGACGGAACTGGAGCACCAGCTGGCCGTTGAGACGCTCTCGGGAAATATCCGAGAAGTCGTAGCGGCTGTCCTGCGCGATGGCGTAGAGTTGGCCAGCAGCTGGCGGGTTCGTGATTTGCGTCGAGCCATCGCCGCGAACATAGCTGCCATCAATCGTGCCGTCAGTGGATTCACGGACGATCCAGTCATTGATCTGCTGCGATGGCGCGCCGGAATCCCGCTTCGAATAAGATCCGAAAATACCGATGCCGAAACGGTCGGAAGGATCGGTCCAGCTGACAAGACCTGACAATTCAGGTGTGAAGTCATCACCAGCTTCAACGCTCGTATCGTTGATCGCCTTGGCCGAGAATGTCGCATTCAGACCTGGATCGTCAAAAGGCGTCCGTGTCTTGATGTTGACGGTCGCGCCGAGGCCACCTGATGGCAGCACGGATTGGCCAGTCTTGTAGACTTCCAGTCCGTTGACGCCTTCCGAGGCGAGGTTTGCGAAGTCGAATGCACGGTCACCACCAGCGCCGTAATTGCCGCGGGCACCGATAGCGCGAATTTTGGCGGTTGGCATGGTCCGGCCATTCAGCGTGACCAAGTTGAACCCTGGGCCAAAGCCACGAACGGTGATTTCGGAGCCTTCGCCGTTGACCCGGTTGATGGACACACCCGTGATGCGCTGAAGCGATTCCGCGAGGTTTGTGTCCGGGAACTTGCCGATGTCTTCGGCCGAAATGGCGTCGACAACACCATTGGAGCTGCGCTTGATGTCCATGGCGCGCTCGAGCGATCCGCGGATGCCCTGTACGACCACAGTTTCCTGCGTCAGTGTCTCTTCATTCGCGTCTTGCGCCTGCGCTGCCAATGGCAGGGCTGACAGCAGCGACACCGCGGACGCACTGCACAGCAGCGTTCCCCATTTTACTTTCCGTGCGGAATCCGCACGGACCTTGTCCGTGGAAACAGTCATTACAATCCTCCCTGAGACAGGCCACTCACGACGGTGGTGCCGGTCTTCAATGCTTGTCTCGGTCAGGCGGACTGCCCCTGCAATCTACCTACCCGACCCTCAATGCATCACCAAATGTTTGCGCTATCAAGTGTTTCATGACGAAAAGTTTGGATTGGTGGCGCTCAGTTTGAGTTGGATGAAACCGATTTCACCGCTCTTGCAACAATTTTCTCCCCGTAGCTATTGGGACTTTCGCAATCCGGTACGGGACTGAGCAATTGCGGTAGAAAATTTTTCAAAGATCGATTTTTCCGGATTTATGACAAGGTTGGCAAAAAGGCCACACTCTCGAACCCATAACCCTGCGGGAAGGAGGAATCGCAAACCCACCGAGCAGGGCCCTCTCGTCGACGCGCTCCATCCCCAAAAATATATTGTGCGGGCTCGATCAAGACGCCTCGCGCCCGGTGGCGCCACATTCAATCGAGCCTTTGGGATCAAGTTGCACGCCCCATTCGGCACCATCTTCCAGTGCCGAGAACTTCAGATGGATCGAGACACGTATGACCCACCCTGCCCCCGTTGACTTGCTCATCCGAAATGCGTGGATCGTCACCATGGATGCGGCACGGCGAGTATACCGAAATGGCGCAATCGCCATCGCCGGAAACCGCATTCACAGCGTCGGTCAGGACAGCGAAATAGCCACGTCGGTAAGCGCGCGCGAGACACTGAACGGCAATGGCTTCGTTATCACGCCTGGATTCGTCAATTGCCATGTCCACATCACGGGCGAACCACTGACCCGGGGCATCGTGCCAGACAATACCGACTGGGCTGAAAACGTCTTCGGATGGCTGATCCCGATGTACATGACCCAGACCCCGGCGGACGAGCGCCTGTCCGCTCAGTTTGCGGCACTGGAAATGCTCCGCACCGGCACCACGACCTTCATCGAGGCCGGCACGATCCTGAACCTTGAAGCCGTGGCGGATGGCCTTGCACAAACCGGCATCCGCGGACGAATTGGTCAATGGCTGCAGGACCGCGCCTTTGCACCCGATGACGATCAGACGGCGCTGACCGACTCGGCGCTGTCGCGCATGGACGACCAGTCCAACGCCTACCCGCAGACGGAGGATGCGCTGATTTCGGCCTGGCCGCTTCTCGTGGGCCACAACACGGCAACGGACGAATTATGGCGTGGCGCGTCGGATCTTGCCCGCGCGAAAGGTTTGGGTGTGAGCGCCCATATGAGCGCGGACCCGGCAGACCCCGACTATTATATCGCGACCTCCGGCAAACGCGCCATCGCCCATCTCGCAGATATTGGCGCGCTGGGCCCGCATTTGTCCCTGACCCATGCGGTGCACCTCGACCAGGCCGAAGTTGACCTGCTCGCCTCAAGCGACACCCATGTCACGCATTGTCCGATGACCGCCATGAAGGGCGGGTATGGCGCCAGCTCTGCCGGCCTGTTCCCGGAAATGGCCGCCGCAGGCGTGAACATCCAGCTGGGCACGGACGGCAACAATAATGGCAATACGAGCGATATCATGCGCGCCATGTTCGCCATGGCAGGCCTGTTCAAGGATGCACGCCGCGATGCAAACCTGTTCTCGGCCTATAGCGTACTGGAAGCGGCCACGATCAATGGCGCAAAAGGCGCGCAGATGGCTGACCAGATCGGGTCGCTGGAACCGGGCAAGAAGGCCGACTTCGTGCTGCATGATCGCAACCGGCCGGAATGGGTGCCCCTCTTCAACCCGGTCAACCAGCTTGTCTACTCCGCCGATGGCCGGGGCGTTCACAGTGTCTGGGTTGATGGGCGGCGCGTGGTCGAGAACTACCGCTCCACGCTGATCGATGAAGACCGCTTGCTCGCCGAGGTCCAGGCCGCTGGCATGGCGCTGGTCTCACGCGAAGGCCGCAGCGTCCCGTCGGAATGGCCGGTCCTCTGAGGGAGGCCCGAGACGACACAATCTGGAAATTCGGAGAAAATGGTGGGCGGTAACGGGCTCGAACCGCTGACCCTCTCGGTGTAAACGACGCACTTTTTCTTATTTTACATGGAGTTCTCTGTAAACCGCATCAGGTTTTCCGTATTAAAAACAAGGCTCGTTGGCACCAAGTGTAAACCGCAAATGTCATCACTCTGGCATCGGAACTAGGCGCTTGTCGTCATGTCTTCCTCGCTTGCCCAATCGGACTGGTCCACCCGTAAAGTTAGAGTTGGCGGTTTCTGAAATGCCTGGCTCTGGTGGCCCAGTCGTGGTGCTAAAATACAGCAGCGATGAAGTGCTTGGCTCTGGTAATCCGGCCTTGGTGTTAAAATCCAGCAGCGATTTTGACCTTGCCATAATGGCACAGGCCGACGTTGCGGGCAAACTCGGCAGGAGATTGCCCATTGTGAGCCGTATGAGGTCTCCTCTCACTGTAGTCCATTCTCGACGTCTCAAGTAGCTGTATTGCTACGGTCAAGGAAACGAACCCGTTGGCGTTCATGCATTCATCCCGGAGCTATCCATTAAAGGAATTCATGTGCACGCCATCTGCCGAGGTACTGGGCCACGAGAAATCCATTTTGATTTGTTTAGATACGTACAAGAGCCCAAGATTTGATCGGTAAGCGCGTCACCATTGTAAGATAGCTAAAGCACTTGCCGGATCACTTTCTTCAGATCCCGTCAATGGTTGAGCTTTATCAACGTCTCTTTTCTATCGATTGAATTCAAACAATAGAGGTTGCTCCAGCCCCTTCTTTATCCGTATACTGATTTCGTCAAGCAACACCTTTACTGAATGCGCGGATGAGTTGGCTGAGCGCTCCCTCGGCTTCAGCGAAGCACGAGCCCGGTTCGTCCCGCTCATGATATTCGATAATGACTGCCAGGCAGATAGCCGCTAACTCTCTGGCTAATCCATTCGCGCCTGCGGATGCTTCGAGACTTTTGCGAAAATCATTTGTCAATCGATCAGCAGCCGTGCTGACCTTGCGGGATTCGACGTTCGGACGCGCGCGTAACAATTCGCCCCTCCGAAGATGCCAGCCTTTCTGGACGAGAGACAAGGATGGCTTGCGAAGTTCAGCGGTAACGAATCCGTCGATCAGATTGGCAAGCAAAGTGCATACGGCCAAGATTGCTACGTCATTGCGGAAACTTTTCTCAAGCATCCTTGTTTGCGCAGTATAAAGGTCCAAAAGAATATCGACGGCGGCATTTGAGAGCATCATCGCAGACACGTCAGCTTTGCCATCGCCTACCGCATTTCTCGCCAATGCCGCGACAACAGTCACTCGCCCGGACCCGATTGAAGTTTTCTGCACAAGAACAATAGCCTACATTTCCCCGAAGAGAGTCGACCTCACAGCGGCAAGACCAATCGAATGCGTAATAACTCATGCTTCGGACAGCTTGTTCAGAAGCAGAGCTAGCCAAGGCGAAGACTCTTGTACTGGAACCTGCTTAGGAAGCACATACCGCCACGATGTTCTGAGACGTTTCGGACAGCCCATCGATGCGCGCTTGCCGGTCCGGTATTTCTGCCGACTCAACAAGCTCGTCAATCGACTCTTGTCCTTGTTCCTCAGCGCCTGTTGCTAAGCACTCACAAAAATCCTGACTCTCCTCCTCGCTCAAACCGTCTGCAACAGAAACCGCTACGCAGACGCGCTGCAAATCATCTCGGCCCTCCGCTTGCGCGCTCGCACAATACAGGGCCGCAAAACCAGAGGCAATCAAAGCAAACTTTTTCAACATTTTACCACTCCCTTTTTTTAATCCTTGCTCGAACTTAATTATTAAGTCATTTGCAGCATACGAAATTTAGATACATTCGTTTCGCATTAACGACGCACCGCACCTATTTTTCTTCCGTCTCCTGAATGAAATTCATGACGAGTTTTTCAAATCTCGCAGCATGTTCAATTTGCGCCCAATGCCCGCACTCTCCAAAGACATGCAACTGAGACCTCTTGATCAACTGCGACAGCCGCAGGCCATTTTCCAGCGGCACAACCACGTCTTCACGCCCATGAATAACCAGAACCTCATGAGGAATTTCCTGGATATCGCGCTCATCACTTGCCAAGTGCTCCAGCCATCTCCCCCGAGGCGCAGGAAACATCGCTGAGAATGACTCTTGAAAGCCCGGACGAATGCTTGCTTTGTACCGTAGTTCAGCAAGCTCATCCGTTACCAAACTTCGATCATATGCAAAGATATCCAGCAAACGGCGCATATTTTCAATGGATGGAGAATACCCCCAAACCTGGTCAAGTCCCTCACTCAGCCCCAACGCCAAACCCGCGCTTCCCATCAGAACAATGCGCCGAACTCTATCCGGGTGTCGAATAGCCATCGCAAGAGAAATCGCACCCCCGAAGGAATTGCCTACGAGATCGGTCCGTTCAATATCAAGAGCATCCATCAACCCAACAACCTGATCGAGCCAGCTTTCCATATTATAGTAGTCTTTGCCCGGACGTTCCGAATATCCGAAGCCGAGCATATCAGGAGCAATTACTCTGGCCACCTCACTAAAATTTGGCATTGCCAATCGCCAGTTTGCCCAAGCTGAAACCCCCGGCCCGGATCCGTGAATCAGAAAGAGCGGTTTCCCAGAGCCGAGATCATGATAGTTCGTCTTTACACCGTGAACTTCAATGGTACATGCGATCTCTGGGTTGGTATCTTCAGATACGCTCTGAATGGCCATGCTAGAATCTCCTAAATGCAGCGTCGGGGGTCGGACGAATCTGGATCAGTTTTGCGGACGCGCCGCTCAAGCCCCTGTGCCCATAAACTTATGTCCCCACATGCTGATGCTGTCATATCGGACGACAGACCAATCTGACTCGATGGGTCGAGCGCCCCATCCATACTCGACAGCAAAGCCGGAAGGCGTGACGCCGTAGAACGAATACATGTGGTCATTTGTGTGCCGACCGAGCGTCATCACGATCTCATTCTTCTCTGACACGCGATCATATGCGCGCCCGACATCATCGAACGAGCTTACTTCCAGCATAAAGTGGTGTAACTTCTTGGAGGCGGGCGCTTGGATTAATGCCAGGCTATGATGGCGCCTGTTGCAATGGAGAAAGTTCACCTGAAGCTTCACGTCCGGATTGACCTGCCAGTCGATGATGTCGGATAGCTCCATTCCCAGTCCACGGATGTAGAAATCCAAAGAACGTTCAATATCTTCAACACTCAAGACATAGTGCCCAAGTCCCTGATCCTGAGTTAGAAATCCAGATACACCCGTAGGCGAAATAAACGGCTCTTCGTAGAGTTCGCTGGCACCATAATACACCTCAATCTTGATCCCTGACGGATCAAGGCAGGATACCAAATCAATCACTCCCCGTTGCGCCAACAGCTTGGAATCGGCCTGCTCGACGGAGATACCCATTTCCTTTAGTCTTTCGGCGATCTCAAGCATCTCGGCCCGATTCGAAGCTTCGAACCCCGCATACAAAAGATCATCTGCCGCACCTGGATGGACTGCAACCCGCCAATTTCGAGAATCCATTCTCAGAAAGAGAGTGTCATCTCTCGTCCCAGCATCCATTAGCCCTAACGTTCCGGTTGCGTAATCCCGCCACGCATCAATGTTTGATGCAGAAAAACCCAGATATCCCAACTTCTTAACGCTCATTGTCTTCTCCCTGTCTTTTTGATTTTAGTATGTATCCGTACTTATTATACTTCACGCGATCGTCTTTGCCGCCAATTTGAAAACGTCTTTCATACGAATGAGTGGATCACGAATTGATTTCGCATCTACCTGCATCCTCCGCTCAATGATTTTTGATGCGAAAGAAAAATCTGCCGTCTGGTCTATTGAAACAACAGATTGAAGCTCCCCACCATTCAATCGACACACCGTCATTCCGGTCCCTCCGGGATCAACCCTAGTGACGACATCGCCGGGACCAGTGACTTCGCCCATCATCTGTATCCGATGCCCCGCTATCTCCGTCCAAGAAATCGGAACTTGCGGCGCTGGCTCACCCTTTCCGAGCATTGCTCCCGCAGCCACAGCCGCCTGGTTTTGAGAATTCAGATAAGTCTCCAGACTGCGGCGCCCTCCGCTCCTGAGAGGCCAACTTGCGACATCGCCCGCTGCGTACACCGTGTCGCTTGAAGCCATACCAACTGAATTCACAATGATGCCCCTCGCGCACGCCAATCCAGCATGCTCTGCCAAATCGGTGACAGGCTCCGCACCAACGCTGACGATGGCCAGATCACCAGAAAATCTTCTTCCGTCGCCGCATCGTACTTCCCGGAACGAGGGGTCCAGATCTACATGAGTAATTGAGACGCCCGTGTGGACTTCAACCCCTATGGCCTCCAATTCCTCTCGACACCACGAGCCTATTGTCTTGCCCAGAACACGCAACAAGAGCTCATTGGCAGTCTCAAGGATAATCGCCTTTGCACCCATCTTCTGAATTGTAGTGGCAAGCTCACATCCAATGAGGCCTCCCCCGATGATAATGACTTGCGCCCCAGGGGAGATTGCTCCCTGTAGTGCGACGCAATCGTCAAGCGTCCGTAGTGAGTAAAGTCCCAGCGTTTCGCTATGCGCATCAAGACGCAGAGACCGCGCCCGAGATCCAGTGGCAAAAAGGAGCTTGTCAAACTTGAGGTCCGAGCCAGATCTCACCTCAATCCGCATCGAGGGCAAGTCTATTGCTTCAACGCGAACTCCCAGGCATTTCTCGACCCTGTATTCTTCGCTCCAATTACAGCCCATTAGCAAAGGGGGGGCAGATTTGGTCGCTAAAGCAGACTTTGACAAGGACGGTCGATCATATGGCTCATACGGCTCGTCGCCAAAGAGGAAAATCTTTCCCTCAAACCCCTGGTCTCTGAGCGACCGACACGCTGTCGCCCCAGCCAGACCCGCACCTATGATCGCGAAATTCTGCATCAATCGTTGACCTTACCAGATTCGAAATCCACGTAGACGTCGTTGCCCTCCACCTTCACGGGATAAACAGTTAAGGCCGCGCAAGCGGGCGGAGCCTTCACTTTTCCCGTCCGCACACAGAATTTTCCCCAGTGAAGCGTACACTCAATGACGCCATTTTCGAGAAAGCCATCCGCTAACGACCAGTCGCCATGTGTGCAGCGGTCCTGAGTCGCGAGTATCTCTCCGTCTAAGTTGAATAGCGCGATCGGTTCATCGAACAACTCCACCCGCAACGCGTCACCTTCAGGAACTTCGTCTAGGCTACAAACTTTCTTAAAAGCCATTACGATACCTAGAAAAAGATGCTGAGATTATTAGACAGGATCGTACTTTGATCGATGTGTATGGTTCTCTTGGCGATCATGAAGCCGAGCTTATTGTCACTGCGGCGCAGTACATCCATTCGCTCTCCTGCAAAAATATCGACCTGTCGTTCCAGACGATTTCGATAAAGAATAAATGACGACGTCACATGAATTTCTTGATCATCACTTGCATCGTTAATGATGACGTTCGCTATGATGTGGCGCGTTCGCGAGGCCGGACTTTCCGACCATCCGACATCCGACATTAATTTGCGCTGCCGCCCACGCATCATTACTAGATCATCATCAAAATGCGCGTACTCACCATCCTTAGAGTATTCGAGCTTTTGATCGCGCCTCGTGCGGTTCGTTCTCAACGGCATAAAGTACCTGATGTCCTTGTCCAGAAGGTCAAACCAATCGTTGAACTCGTGCCGATCAAGCAGAAGAGACTCCTTATAATAGAATTGCTCAACTTCATGCTGCAGCAGCAGAGCGGCAGTGCTTATCTGCGACGCTGATGACTCTGGTCCCACTTTTTCTTTCAGCATAATTATCTCCAATTTGCGCGATTTATGCGCCCGTTATTCGCGAGGGTTAATAGAACTATCGGTTGAGCGCACTTCGCTCTGCCTACGAAACGGGTGATCCGCTCACAGACCTCCCTACTTTGGCCCGAGCGTGTCCCAATCAGGTTCAGTCATCATACGGATCCACTGACGATAGAGTCCGCGAGCGGCTTCTTCATTGTACACATACCCAATACTGCCCGGGTAATGCGGATTATCGGCAGCAGAACGACCTTTTCCCATTTGAATGTTGAACCGGCGCTTCCTAGCCTGATGCCCTCGCAACACAGCCTGGATTTCGACCCAGTTTTCACCATCGTCTTGCTCGAATACGCCTCCGGCAGAAAATGTTCTTAATGTCTGACGGCGGTACTCTTCCTTGATCTCGTCAGGAGCATCAGCATCTACAACTGTAAATGCCCATATCTCTGTCTCGTTCGGGCCTCTCGGCTGCCAGGTTCGAACGGTGTTTATACCGGGAAGGAATGAGCAGGTTGGGAAAACAGTCATGTGCTGGACCATCAATTGACGCGCACGCTCTGCGCTTCCCAAGCGCTTCTCCGCCCTGGCGGCCGCTTCACCTTCCGTCCAATATTTAGCAATCTTGGGCCCCATGATAGCCACCAGCATACCTGGCTCTCCGACATAGAAACCCGTTCCGTGCCCGCCCCACTTCGCCCTGAACTGGTATCCCACCGTCGGAATCTTCGCATCCGAAAGCTCCATACCTTCGGGCAGGCCCGCCTCGATACCGGACAGATGGGATACGGTTCCGGCATGATACATGTCACTACAAAACTGCTCAGCGGCAAACTTCCAGTTGCATGGGATAACCCATTTCTGCATGCCGCTGATAACTTCAGTACCCGCCTCGGTTCGATCGAGCATGTGGTCCATGTAGAATGTCGCGTCACCAAGATACTCGCGCAGATTTGGCGCGTTTTTATCCCAGTTCGCGAAGATCAAGCCCTTGTAGGTCTCAACCCTTGCCTGGCCCGGCCCCCACTCGGCCTTGTTGAAGTCCTCACAGAATGCCTCAGACTCATATGGTACGTTCACCAAGTTTCCGCCGATGTCGTACGCCCACCCATGATAGCTGCATGTAAACGATTTTGCGTTGCCGCCATCGGTTCGGCAGATTCTCATCCCCCTATGCGGGCACTGGTTTAGAAAAACCTTCAAGCTTCTATCTTTTTGACGCACAAGAATGACGGGATCCTCGCCCATATAGGCCGTCAAAAAGTCACCGGCTTTGGGAACATGTGTCTCGTGCCCGAGCATAATCCATGATCGTCCGAAAACGCGTTCCTGTTCCAACTCATACAGATCCTGATCTGAATAAATTCTTGGATCAAGCGTGCCATTCTCTTCGTCAAGCAGAGCCGTTATCTCCTCGACATTCCAAACATTTTTCTTCTCGAACGCCTTTGGTTCGGTCCCGATGTTCAGGCGCGTCTTTGTCTTAGCCGTCGTCATATTTTGTAACCTTCCTTGATATCATGAGCCGCCCATGCCTCCATTTTTAATATGAGGCCTGCCGGCAGAATTAGCCTTCCTTGTCCGGACTTTCCAAAATCAGACCACGCCCCTTCAAGAATTCTACGGCTGACCAAATATGAAAAGATAGCGCCTCAACTGCCGCATCGGCGTCACGCGCAATGGCCAACTCGAAAATCTTCTCGTGTTCAGAATGAGCCAACACGCCAGGGCTTACTCGACTGGCTGTAGACAACCGCCGGTAGCGTTCCGCTTGCTTGTAGAGAATAACTCGGAACTTCTGCACCCAGCGAGAGGAAGAAGCCGATACGAGCGCATCATGAAATTCCTGATTGCGCTGCTCCCATATCTCGAATCCTGCGATTGGATTAGCTTCGAGCCTTCTCTCCGCAAGGGACAGTTGGTGATATGCTTGGACAACCCGACCTTCCCAGTCATCTTTCCCGGATACGATACTATCCCGCAACGCTGATGCTTCCAGCAGAACCCGCGCCTTGGTCAAATCCTCGAAATCAACAAGCGACATCGGCGCCACTCGAAAACCTTTTTGGGATTGAGTAAGGACGAGCCCATCCGACACGAGGAGAGATAACGACTCCCTCACAGTGCCAACACTCACTCCATAATTTTCACTAAGTGGCTGAAGCCGCAGCTTGTCACCCGGTCCATACTTGCCGTGGATAATATCGAGACTCAACTGCTCGTAAGTCGACTCAATCAGGCTCCGAGGCCCGTCTGATTCGGACTCAAATTCCGTCCGGCGCTGGAACATTTCACCCGTGGACATGATTGATAGTCTCTTCCTCACCTTGGATTATTCTTTTTTATCAAATAAAATTATTTTTTTTCTTATGTCAACAAAATTCAGGATTCATTCCCGATTTCTCAGCATTCCGTCTGGGCCATAGAGTCCCACGCACGCCCGATATTCGTGTTCATTATCCTTTGCCCAAGCGCCTGACAAAATGTTCACTCGAGAGATAATCCAGACGCACGTTAGCGTTCGCACTTCCGCGTAGCGCGCCTCAAACAAGCACTCTCATGAATCTCAAAACCAATTCATTTACTTCCTCAGGCCGTTCTTGTTGAATCCAATGACCGCATCCGGATAGAATGTGCGACCCGACATAATTCGGAACGAACTCGCCTACACGATCAATTGCCTCTAGCCCCCATCCTGTCGTGACATCGCACTCTCCCCCAATAAACATCGCAGGTGGAAGAAGCTGAGTGCCGTCATGTGACTCAAGCTGCTCCCAACTCTTTTGAATACCTCGATAATAGGAAAAAGGCCCTATCATTCCTGACCGCTCGAACTCTTGCGTATAGAAGTCCAAATCATCCGTTCTCAACCAGACCGGAAGATCGGCTGGCGCATGCATTTTGTCCCGCATTCGAGCACCAAACGGTATACTAAGGGCGCTCGCACGTATGATGTCCACTTGCGGTAAGTCCAAAAGTCCAGACAAACCCGCACCCTTCATACTCTCGCCTGAAAAGGCCCACAGAACGTCGCGCATCCAACCACCCGAATCTTCTTCGAATTCCCGTATGGCCGGTGCCAGCGAACCAAAATAGTCCTGATAGAATTGTTGGTCTGGTCCAGCCAATTCTTTATGAATATCTTCTGGAGAGCGTTCACCGAAAGGAGAGCCAGGCAGAGCAATTAGCCCGCGCCCAGAGAAAGGAATTGCAAGCCCCACAACGCCACGGAAGATTTCAGGATGCAACCAGGCCGCCGTCCAGGCAATCATTGCCCCCCAGTCATGCCCAACGACAACGGCACTTGAGGCACCTAACGCCCTGACCACACCCACGATGTCCTCGACAACAGATTTGATCAGATAATATTCGGAGTCCAAGAATTTGGATGATCGCCCATAGCCTCTTAGATCAATGGCAACGGCCCGGTAACCGGCCTCGGCTAAAGCTGAAAGCTGGTGGCGCCACGAATACCAGGACTCCGGAAAGCCGTGAACGAGTATGACTAGTGGGCCTTCACCTTCGCACACGGCGTGAATTCGGGCAGAGCCGACAGTCAATAATTGTGAGCTTCTTTGTTGCATGATTTTTTCCGAAATCAGAAATCAAAATTGTCTCTGTGCGTCCGTGAAGGCCGGTTCCAAAAAAGCAAGTCCGGATAGCCCCTCGGGAGGTATCCTGCTGCTCCGAAATAACTTGACCGCATAGCTCTCCGCCGAACTATTCAATTCTCAAAACGACATTGCCCGGCAACGCTCCGCTCTCAACCAGTTCATGGGCTTCCACGAGATTTGCAAAGCTCACTTTTTTTGCAATATTATGCAGGACGTTCTTGTCCTTAAGCATGTCTTGGAGCACCAACAGGGCTCTTTGCCTATCTGACCTGGATAATTTGTACACGATGAAAAAGCGATAACAGATATTGCGCCCGATTGACGGCGAGAAAGGTAAAGCGATTTCTTTTTGACTGCTGCCATAGATGACGGCCAGCCCCCCCTCTTTCATAACCGCCACGTCTGTTTGAATGTTGGCAGCCAGGTCTACTTCGATAATCCGGTCGACGCCCCGATGGTCCGTAATCTTGTTGATTTCTTCGACCAGCGTGTCTGTTTTGTAGTTGAATACAAAATCTGCTCCTGCGCGCCTCGCTAGGGCCGCCTTCTCCTCACTGCTGACTGTCGCAATGACAATTCTGGCACCACAAAATTTTGCCGCCTGAATCGCGTAATGGCCAACCGCACCTGCGCCACCCGCGACGAGGACAATCTGCCCCCGAACTCCTCCGTCAGTTGCGACGGCATGACAGGCGGTCATTGCAGGAATGCCGAGACATGCACCGTTCTCAAGCGCCAGCCCGTCCGGCATATGCTCGACCTGCTCAGAAGGCAGCACAACGAACTCAGCGGCAGTTCCATTGCTTCTGTTCCATGCGGCATTCCAGACCCAAACCGCATCGCCCGGCTGAAAATCGTCAACGCCATCACCAATCATATCAACCAGTCCGGCTCCGTCACTATGAGGAATGCGTGGAAATGGAATTGTGGAGGGGATGTGCCCACTGCGGGTTTTGACATCAGAAGGGTTCACACCCGACCACTTTAACCGCACCCGAACTTCGCCGGCCCCAGGCGCCGGCATCACCATCTCCCGCAGCGTCAATACGTCCGCAGCTGGCCCTGTATTCTCGTAGATATAAGCTTTCATGTTTTCCCTTTCTGGCGTCAATTCCAGATTCAAAAATTACTCATCTGTGGGCCGCCAAGACAATTGCCAGTGTGGTGAGGCCGGATACGCGCCTACCGAGCAATGGCTGAAGTGATATCATTCAATACCTGCGGGTCATCGATCGTCGCCGGAACTACATAGTCTTGCGACTCCGCAATGCTCTTGATCGTTCTCCGTAGAATCTTTCCCGACCTTGTTTTTGGAAGTTGATCGACAACGATGACGCGCTTGAAGGCAGTTACCGGACCAATTTCGGTTCTCACCAAGTTTACGATTTCTCTCGTAATTTCTTCCTCTGCACGCGTGACCCCATCGTTCAAAACGATGAGCCCAATTGGTAATTCTCCCTTCAAAGAATCTGCAACTCCAATAACAGCGCACTCCGCGACATCTGGATGCGCCGCCACCACTTCCTCGATTGCACCAGTGGACAGGCGATGACCCGCAACGTTAATAATGTCGTCAACGCGGCTCATGACGAAGATGTAGCCCTTATCGTCTATATATCCGGCATCCCCGGTCTTGTAGTATCCGGGGTATTCCTCAAAGTATGATTTTAGAAATGCCTCATCGTCTTCCCACAGTGACAGCAAACACCCCGGTGGAAGCGGCAGCTTTATGACAATAGCTCCGTGCCCACCTTGCGGCATTTCAGAACCGCTCTCATCCACAATGCGAACATCAAATCCAGGCATAGGAACTGTGCTAGAACCATATTCTGTTGGCAGCTGTTCTATTCCCAACGGATTGGCTGCGATCGGCCACCCTGTTTCAGTCTGCCACCAGTGATCTACGACTGGCACGTCGAGGAGACGCTCTGCCCACTGGATCGTGTCAGGATCTGCTCGTTCACCCGCAAGAAACAGCTGTCTGAAACCGGAATGATCGTAACCGGAAAGTAATGAGCCTGCTGGGTCGACTTTCTTGATCGCCCTCAACGCCGTGGGTGCCGTGAAGAGCGTATTAACCCGGTGCCGCTCAATCACCCTCCAAAAGGTTGCAGCGTCTGGTGTTCCGACCGGCTTTCCTTCAAACAGTATCGTCGCACTGGCGTTAAGAAGCGGACCATACACAATATACGAATGACCGACGACCCATCCTACATCCGATGCGGCCCAGAACACCTCTCCCGGTTTGACATTGTATACATATTCCATCGACCATTTGAGAGCGACCGCATACCCCCCGTGATCCCTGACGATACCCTTCGGCTTTCCAGTCGTCCCCGATGTATGCAGAATGTATAGCGGGTCGGTAGACGCCACGCTCACACATTCGGCTCTCTCGCCAGCCGTTCTTGCGGTTTCAACCAGGGCGGCCCAGTCGAAGTCCCGCTCATGCTCAAGCTCGCACGTCATGCTAGAACGCTGGAGAATGATTGAACACTCAGGTTTGTGCGGGCTGAGCCTGATCGCCTCATCAAGGAGAGGCTTGTACTCAATGATACGACCAGGCTCGAGCCCGCAGGACGCTGACAACACAATTCTTGGCGTCGCGTCCTCGATTCGAGTGGCAAGCTCTCTAGCTGCGAACCCCCCGAATACGACCACATGGACTGCTCCGATGCGCGCCGTCGCAAGCATCGCAATCACAGCCTCGGGAACCATTGGCATGTAAATCAAGACCCGATCGCCGGCATTCACCCCACGCTCTTTTAGCACGGCCGCAAGTACACCAACCTCATCGAGTAGTTCAGAATAAGTATACTTCCGCACCGCTCCCGTCATTGCGCTATCGTAAATCAGCGCCAGATCATCTCCACGGCCATCGCGCACATGGCGGTCCAAAGCATTCCAGCATATGTTGCATTCGGCGCCGACAAACCAACGGGTCGCATGATCTTTCGATTCTCTGAGTACGTCGTAAGGTCTATACCACTCCACGGCATGAGACGCTGCCTCCCAAAACTCATCTGGTGCCGATTCCCATTTCTGGTATGTCGTTCTATAACTTGCCATAAGAATGTCTTCCAATACTGCCGGGTCCGCCTTGCCGCCACTATGTTCTTTACACCCGCACAACCAGTTTCCGGCCTGTGACCAAGACGGGCTAGTTCCAATTTTCTTCGGTGTGAATCGTAGCTCGGCAGCACGTGCGGGTTGGCTATCTTGATGAATGCCAACCCGAGAGTGACTAGCGTTTGTCTCTCAATTTATCGACGTCGAACAAAGAATTGTCCATCTGATCAACTTTCTCCCAATCCGACGACATGCTGAGCATCGTGTGCCGTTGTGAAATCAAGTTTGGAATAATCACTGAACGCCACATTGCGCGTCCCGTTGTGGGCTGCCACCAGCGTGAATCGTCCCAAGTCCGCCATAGGTTACCCCGACGATCGTACATTTCCATCCACTGGGTATAGTAGAGTTCCTTATCTACCCAAATGCGTTTTTTGGAGTACTGGTAGCTGTTGGTGAGATCATCGATATCATAAACCCATACCGGCCTCAGCTCCATGTCAACAATTCCCGTCAAAGCGCAATGCGCCTCATCCGGACGATAAGGATCGTATGCTGCACCAACCTCCGGTGCGGCTAATACGAAGCCCTCTTTAACCATGGTGTACTTGAATTTGCGTTTATCAGTTTTGGTCCACTGACTACGCCATTCGTCCCAAGTGAGCTCCAGAGACGGAGCAATTGGATCTTGGCCATTGGTACCAGTAAGAGTGCGAGTACGACGGAGCGTAGGGATGAAAATCTTGAAGTTGTCATCTTTGTCAGCATCCGCGTACCGAAGTCGGACACCGGCTAATCCTCGCACATCCCTAGGCGAAGTTAGTAGCAAAGAACCCGCTTCGGTGACACCTTCATATCCCGGAACATTACCGAGCGGAGTTTTACCAACTCTACCCGCCATCTTGCGCCACCAAATATTGCCTGTGTAAGAGCGTTCGACCTTATTGCTGGAGCTACAGCCGGTCATCAGTACCGGGTTGAACCAGAGATCTTCTGTTCCCACGCCGTGCGCATTGAACAACCAGTTTAGCTCATCACCATTTTTTGGTGTCAGGAAAGGCAATCCGCTCTTTGTGAGAACGCCATTTTTTCCGTCCCTGTCAACCAGCTCACCCTTTTCATTAATCGTGAAGGGATCTTTGCCCAGCTTCTTGGTCGCATCTAGCAGAGCTTTCTGCATATAATAATGGTTCGTGGGAACAATGCGGATACCCTTGACACCCATCCACTCACTATTGAGCCGATCAATCCAGAACTTTGGAAGATAGTCTGACAACCAAGGCATTGACGCCAGGTTGTCTTTCGTGATGATTAACCCTGGTTTTAGCTCGCCCGGAATATCGGCGTCCTCTATGAGGCTCGAGGCCGTGTAACCTCTGAAATCCTTCCACTCTTTCTCAAGTTTTCGGGTCTCATCATTGTCAAGCATATCAGCCCAGGCTTTGTGTTCGGGCAAGCCCGTCTCCTCGGCAAACGCCTTCCAGCGCTCGATATAATCTTCTTGTGCATTCGCTACGGGCGTTGCTGCAGTCGCAACTGCCATAAGCGCCGTCGCTCCGATCAGAAAGCTTTTCAAGCTTAGCCGTTTCATTTTCTTCTCCATCATCAAGAACCAGACATCTTTGCGTTATCGTTATGTTTCTCTAGAATTGGTAGGTCAGAGAAAACTCAACGTAGTCCGATTTGTTATAGAGCCCCAAAAGGCCCTGCTCATCCTTCCCGCTAAAGTAGCCCACTTCAATTCTGGGCTTCCAATTTCCTCCTCCTACGGAGAAATCTATTCTCTGCCTTATCGCAACGCCACCTTTATCCATGTCCCAGATCGCCAAGCCATCCAGAGTCACTTTGTCGTTTAAGAAACCCTTCGTGTACGTCTGAGTTATGAATTCCTGGTTCTCTTCAACATTTGTAAGCGCGTAAGGCGCCTGAAACAGGAGCCCATCAGCATCTTCGGTATGGATCTCGAAAAACTGAGTTGTCATAAAAATCGAACTGCGCTGCGATTCCCACCCCGGCACCCAGAAATTATAATCAAATCCGACCAGGACAGACAGCTGATCTCGTCTCGCGATTGTGTCGTCACGGGTAGTGATGAGAGCTGGTGTGCCGACGGTCATCCGCCCGGGCACAAAGGGGTTCTGAATCACCCCCTTGTTGAAGGGTTTGTCAAACTCGTATGCGGCCTCCAAACGCAGTACCGGAGAGACATCCTTTCGACCGAATCGGAGCTCCGTCATATCGCGTGTGAATGAAAAACCGACGGTCTTTTGCCGAAGTGTGTAATCGAGGTCAAAATCTGCAGTAATAGAACACGGCACCCCTCCAGCCGCCGGATCCAGAATATCAAGGCAGCCGAACGGAATTAGGGGAAAGTCCCCCGGCGCCGCAGTCCCAGCTGCGAGAGACTGGATGAAGTCAACGTACTGACCAGGCGCATTCATCGCACCTATAGTGGTTGGGAGATCAATGGGCACATTGACAACGCCCGCTGCATTTGGATCTCCAATAAATGTGCCAATATGAACTGTTGCGCCGGTGTTGACGACTATCGGCAGATCCTGAAAACCGTAAAATCCATTAATTGTCCCCTGCCCGCCAAGGACATCGAATTTTAGCCGCATGCCGACCTCGGAATCTTCCCAGTCGTCTGTTTCCTTGTCCGACAGCCTTGCTCCCAACAAGGGCATGCCGAAACCCGACTGACCTTCCACCAACCTCGGGAAAGGCAGACCGAAGGGGCCTCCGGACGTACTGGAATTCGGCGTGGGATTATTCACGATGAATTCGGAATGGCGCACCACCGGAGTATAGATCACTTCCAGTGATGGATCCTTCAGTCCTAACCCCTCGAAAGGAGCAGCCAACCCAAGCTGGTCGATATCCAATGATAGGGCTGCACTCCACTGAGGTATCCGCAAGTCCTCGGTGTCTGTAAATATACTCCTTTGGCGGAGATCCTGTGGATTCAGAATATCGAGAAGCCGCAAGCCATCTGCTTGCCCCCACCCTCGCTGAAACTTTCCAATCTTCAGCGACGCGCGTCCCTCTGAGTCAGCTAACGCTATCGACAGCTCTCTAATCACGTCCTGCTCGAAATCATCGAGTATGCGATTTTCTTCACCGCTATTACCAAACGGTTCAGGCAGCGTGAGCGCCCCATCCTGCGAGAGTAAAAAATCAAAGCGATCTAGAAACGGAGGGCCTTTAGTAAAGTCTTGCGTGCCAGGCCCGGTTGAATCTCCATCATCAAGATCATAGTACCAATCGCCGCGCAGCCAAAAATCGGAAACGACCGTCACGTTGCTATTGGGAGTCCACTCAGCCTGAAGCTGCGCTACAAACTGGGAAGGCCCCACTCCAGTTCCACCACCATACCGGTCAAAATAGACGCCCGTCCCTTGCGTCAGACGTCCGCCCACCCAGACATTGTCGGGCAGGTTCAGCGCTTCAGCCAATGACTCGGCATTCGCTGCTAGCGGCATCATAAGGACTGTGGAAAATGCTGTAGCCCCGAGCAGGCATAGCTTTTGCGACTTAGTTTTAGTTTTTTTATTCTTGGTGTTCATCTTTCTCTCCCTCACTTTCTATTTTTTCCGATGCGCAGCCAGGCTCTATCGCCCTCAATCTAACCAACCATCGCCCTGACTATTTTCTTCTGTGTGCTAAACGGAAATCCCCGCGGCTTCAGCAAGCCGATTGCTGCAGGCACAACAGTGAGCGCCCCCACCATGTTGAACATCAAGATGATCGCCAACAGAACGCCCATCTCGGCTTGGAACCTGATCGGAGACAGGAAGTACCACGGCAATAGCGGCAGTATCATCGTCAGTGCCGTAACTATCACGGCAATACCAGACGTGTTGAACGCCCGGCCCGTCGCCTTCGCGAATTCATGGCCGTGCCTCATTTCGTCGCGTATCCGGTCTGCCATGTAGATGCTGTAATCAACACCACGGCCCAAACCCAACGCAGCAAGCGGGAGCGTATTCAAGTTCATCCCCACGTCCATAAGCGTCATGACACTCATGGTGATAAAGTGAGATGTCGTCAGTACAAGTATGATCACGACTGCAACTGCGGGTGATCGATATAGCCAGAGCAGGTTAACTGCGATAACGATGATAATGGCAATAAGGAGCACATTTTCTTTATGCTCGATCTCGTCGTTGCTCGCCTTAATTATACCGATCTGTCCGCCGGCGAACCTCACACGCGGCTCCCCATCTGAAAACTGATAGGTGTTTAGAAATTCTTGGCCCGCCGCCATCAACGCATTCACGGTGTCAGCACTATGCTCCCCCGTATAAATTGAGAGCTTACCGATGCTCCATTCCGGGTTCGTATAGGCGGCAAAGTCTCCTGGCTCACCGCCAGACCGGAACATGTAAATGTTAAATCCTATTTCTTCTTCTGTATCAGGAATTGTTTGGTATGAAGGGTCCCCTTCCCACAAAACCATGTTGATATTTTTTACAATCGGAACAAGGCTCTGTGCGCGAGTTGCCGGAAGAACTCGTTCGTAAATATAGCGATCAAATGCTTCGATCTGATGATACACACGCGGATCTAGCATGATCTCTCCATCACCGGAGAAATAGGCCTGCATTACATCCGTACCGACACGGTCAAAGCTTGAGTTGATTTTTTTGACATCTTTGTTGTATTGGGAATCTTTCCACAGGATCGGGCTCCCTTCTGCGTCACCTATTTTTAGCCCCTGCGAAATGAAAATGCCCGCAATCAACGCAGCGACAAAAGCCGGGAGGAATACATATCTGGACGTTTTCAGCCCAAATATTTTGGCTAGTGCGGCTTGACCCGGTAAGGTGGTGCGGAATTTTGTCGGCTTCCGAAGGACCGCCATGAACGCCGCAGCAACAATAATTCCCGGGGTCAGCGTTAGAAGCCAAAACGTGCAAATGAAGGCAAGCGACTGTATGCTTGGGATAGTCACCAGAGCCAGAACCGTAAATCCAGCTGCATCGGTAATCACAGCCGCAGTGCTCGGGAACAGAAGGCGCTCAAGGCCTTCTTTTACTGCATCACGCATGGTGGCACTATTTTCGATTTCATCGAAAACGCGCGAAACGAATTGAACTGAATGGGATAAGACAGTGGCGAAGACGAAAAACGGCAGCAGGAGCAACAGGGGATCAAGATTGTAACCGACCAAGCCAATGACGCCAAAGCCCCAAATCGTGACAGCGAAGGCCACGAGCATTGGAACAGCAACGCCAACCCAGGATCTGAAATAGAAAAATAGGACGGCAGCGATAGCCAGCACAGACGCCGCAAAAACCAACAGCATCTGAGGCAGATATTTCTTAACCGTACCCAGAAGTACGGGTCTGCCAACGACTGATATTTTTACATCTTTCGTCGAGAATTCTGATTTTAGATTGTCAATAAAGGCGACGAACTCCCGAGAATCCACCTCCTCTGAAAGCTCGGCAGAAATAAGCATTGAATGCTCATCCAGTGAAACCAATGAGCCGAGAAACTGCCCCCTGACGATTTGTTTGAAATGCTCCATATCAGACTCAGAGCGGGGCACTTCCGGCCACATAAGAGGACTAACCAGAATTTGCCCCTCCCCGCCGGCCACCGATCTCGTCTTCCGGAGATTGGCCGCCTCAAACAGAGGGCGGATATTGTTATCGTGAAAATAGAACTCGTCTGATACTTCCCGATACGTTTCAAGAAAGTCCGAATTGTAGATGTCGCCTGCTTTATTTTCGACTTCGACAAGGACATTATTGACTCCACCAAACTGACTCCGGAACTCCTTATAGAGTTCGACATTCGAATGGTTTGCAGGCAGCATATCTTCGAGAACGACCTTCAACGAGACACCTGTCACGCCGAAATAAGCCGCCCCCGATGTGACCAGAAAAGCGATTGCCAGAATGATTCTGGGAAATCTTATGACGAAATTCGAAATATAACTTACCACTGAATTTGAGCCTTTGATTGAATTTGCAACAAGCGAACTACTCCTGTTACCACCGCACTAACGGCTCCGGATCTGAGACATCGAATTCGGTTTTTAGTACGGCACCGTTCGCCCCAACGACAATATACCATCCGTGTTCAGATGTTTTTGAGATTCCTCCGTACCAAAGGAATCCTGGCTTACTCTCCAGGGGCAGCAATTCCGATACAGGCAATCCAGCTTTTACACGTACCACCCCGCCCTGGCCTACGATCACTCCGTCACCATCTTGGTCTAATGTTAGATCGAACAAATGCGCATCTGTCCCCGAGGACAAAGCTGTGATCGTCGGGACACGGTCCTCTAAGCGTTCCGAGCCCTCTTCAACGTCACTGTCCGAACCAAATCGAACCATTGTAAGCTTGCCGCCAAGCCCAGATATTAGCGCCTCCGAACGCCATGCATCTACCGCTGTGAATGTGACCGAGGCATCGGGCGCGTCCAGCACCTCCCAGCTCAATCCATCATCGATTGACGACGCTATCAGGCCGAACTCCCCAACCAAAACCAACCGCCCGTCCTCGAGACGTGTAATGCCATTCAATCTCGGTAGATCACGCCCCTGATATCCGGATAACGCCTGAGTTTGCCACGTTTTACCGCCATCGGACGTGTGAAGCACTGTAGCCTCATGTCCGACGACCCAAGCTGTCTGGGCGTCGAGACAGTAGACATCTCGCAAGTTAATGCCCGGCTCAACATGCACAACTTCCCAATGCGCTCCCCCGTCTTCAGACCTCAGGATCTTGCCTCTACTCGTGACAGCAATGCCGACGGCCTCGTCCACAAAGTCGATTCGCCTAATTAAGTCCGTAAACGGCAAGGGCTCGCGCTTCCAGTGCCCTCCTCCATCCTCGGTCTTCAGTAGTGTCCCGTAGTATCCCCCCGCCCAGCCCACAGAATCAGAGACAAAATCGACGGCAAATAAATTATCAGGAACAAACCGTACACGTCCGTCAGTTGGCATCTCTATATTTGACCGAGGGCTTATGTCGGGGGGCGATAAAACGGCCTGCTCTGCCAGCGCCCCAGGTTGGGAGAAGTAAAGCACCCCAGCAGCAGCGGCAGCATGAGCGAATTTGGAGACCGGCAGGTTCATAGATTTGATCCAAAAGACCGCCAGCACCGCTGGCACAATTTCGACTTAGTTGGTGAACGCGTTCAGGCTGGGTCAGCCCACGCCAATACCGCCATCGGACAAGATGGTTGTGCCTGTGACGTATCGAGCCGACACCGGACAGGCAAGCAACGCATATAGCGCTACATGGTCTTCAGGCTTTGCGGCAAATCCGAGCGGTGTCATGCCCTCGATAAGTTTGTCGATCTCTGGAATCTCAGCCATCTGGGACTTTGCGTGCTCGGATGAGGGCGATCCGGAAAGATTGGTAATCGTACCTCCAGGAGCTACGCCATTAACCCTAACGTCTGGCGCGACTTCCTTCGCAAGCTGCTTGATGAGTCCAATCACAGCGTGTTTCGACGCCACATATAGCGGACCACCTCCGCCCGTAAAAAAGCTCGAGCTAGAGGCCGTGAAAATTATCGACCCTTTAGACTGACGAAGCGCAGGAAGACACGCGTACGCTCCGAGCGCATACCCCTTTACATTCACACTAAAAATATCATCGCAGACTCTTTCGAGCTTTTCTTCATCCTGCGCTTCCAGAGGCGTAATAAAATCCCATATCCCTGCATTGCCGATAAAGGTGTTCAGTCCACCGAATCTCTCCACGGCAAGGGCCGCAGCGCGCTTATTGTCTGCCAGACTGCGCACATCCCCAATTACTGTTTCAACTTCAGCCCCGAACTCACCCCGCAACGAACTCGCCTGTTCGTCATTGACGCACAGGACACATAATCTGGCACCCTCCTCGACAAAATGATGGACCACCGCCCGGCCGATTCCCGTGGCTCCGCCCGTAATCAAAACGGAACTGCCGCTTAGTTTTGGCATAATTGAGTACCTCCCTAACAACCTTGCTTGAAGTGCAAGATTTTGTTCTTTTTTTGAGAAAAAATGATTTTTTTGGTTGTGTCAATATTTATTTACGAACAGCGCTAGCTCAAATTCCGTAGCAAGGATCGAAATCTGCATGTGGCCAAAGGCAACTGTGCTATCGATGCCGCTGTTAATTTCGCCATACGGAACAGACGCCAGCGCAACTTAGTACATCTGACTCCCGGATTGGACAGTGCCCGACGCCCCGGATGTCGACAAACCATCTCCCGACTCTGAGATTTTACTCCGCACACTAACGTATTACTCTCGGCTTTTCGGGAACAGTCCGAACGCAGTCCATGTTCCCACATGTCCGATTATTCGCGCATGGCCGCTTTCGAGAATATTCTCGACGTACAAATATCATGGGTAGGCGTACAGAATTCCAATCCCGTTTACCCGAGCGCTCAGATTCCATAAAGTTTCACAATGTGAGAGCGATGCCACTCATTCGCATCCGGCCAGGTTGACGCGCAACCGGATAGCGGCTCAACCCAAATGTGTCGTGTCAGGTTGAGCTTCACTGCCATTCAAGGTCAGGGAACGCCCAATAGATACGACAACCAGTCTGTTTCCTCCGGCGGAGCTAAGTCTCCGCCAAACTCTGGGAGCCTAAGCGGCTCCCATTTTTTTGAGCTCTCATCTCCACATGATCAGGCGCCAGCCCCTAAAGTGGAAGAGATTGACTGCGCTACCCCGTTGAGCTGAATCAGGCGATCACGCTGTTCTTTAGGACTCGCCCACCTCTGGCTAGATGAACTAGAAATTGCGCCCACGACCATTCCCCGCGAACTGAAGACTGGCACAGCGATGCAATAAAGTGCGTTATGAACCTCGCCATCGTCGACGCCGAATCCCTTATTGCGCGTGCGATGTAGTTCTCGTTCGATTTCGCCTGGATCCGTGATCGTTTTATCCGTGAGCTTTGGAAAGGGCCCGCTGGTTATATACGCCTGTCGCTCGTCGATCGTCATGTGTGAGAGCAACACCTTGCCGATAGCAGAACAGTACGCCTCCAGCTGCCCTTTCTCGCGCGTGAACACCTCCTCTCCTTCAAATGCCGCCTTCGCGAGGTAGGTAACCATGTCGTTCTCCAAAATGCCAAAGTGGGTCGTGGTTTCCAACGCGACACTTAGTTGGTCCAAAAAGGGTCGTACTATTTCCGACAGCACTGCATGTGGTGTGTACCCCTCCAGCTTCATAAGAAAAACAGGGTTGGGCAAATATCGTCCACGTTTGGATCGGCAGATGAGCCCGGCCGAATGGAGGGCATTCAGATGCCTGTACAGAGTCGATTCCGGCACTCCGAGCTGGACACTCATTGCGTCTGATTCGAATACACCGTCCTGCGCAACAAGCGCTCCGAACAAGGCCATCGCCTTGTCGAAGGAAGACATGGATCGTGTCACACGGATCTCCATTTATCACATTGTGATAGTAGTTGGCCTGCCTCGGATTGCAGTGTCAAGTACATCGCGTAGTTTGCGATCTACATTTCTAGTCACTTACGGACGCGAACCAGACCATGATCTCCAGAGATGCAATTCAGAAGGCTGCAGATGCACTGTTCGACGCACACGCGGGACAAACCTACTGCGCGCCAGTGCGTGATCTCATTGGTCTTGATCCGCAAGCCGGATACGAGGTCCAGGCGATCAACACTGCCCGGTGGGTGTCCGCAGGACGACGAATTGTTGGCAGAAAAATTGGCCTGACGTCAGCGGCAGTCCAAAATCAACTTGGCGTAGACCAGCCCGATTTTGGCGTCCTCTACGCGGATATGGAATATTGCGACGGTGATGAAATTCCGTTGTCAGCAACTCAACAACCCAAGGCCGAGGCTGAAATAGCAGTTATACTCGGCAAGGACATCAACGCGCAGGATACAACACCAAGCGAACTTATCCGAGCCATAGACCACGTCGTGCCTGCCATCGAAATTGTGGGCAGTCGTATCAAGGACTGGGATATCCGCATTTCGGATACGATCGCGGATAACGCCTCATCAGGCCTATATGTCCTGGGCGGGCCTGTTCGTGCACTGCATGGGCTTGATCTCGTCAATGCCGGCATGGTGATGAAATGCAATGGACGCCCGGTTTCATATGGCGCCGGCATCGCGTGCCTTGGAAACCCGCTAAACGCCGCACTCTGGCTCGCACGAAAATGCGCAGAACTCGGAGCACCTCTCAAGGCCGGCGACGTCGTTCTGACAGGCGCTCTTGGCCCGATGGCCTCAATGGAGCCTGGTGATCTGTTTGAAGCGGATATCGAAGGTATTGGGTCGGTTCGCCTCGCAATTGCGGCGAAATAGGAGACATAGGAAATGACAACTCTCAAGAAGACCAAGGTTGCGATCATCGGATCCGGAAATATCGGAACTGACCTCATGATCAAGGTCATGCGCAAGTCAAAGGGTCTCGCAATGGGCGCGATGGTCGGGATCGATCCCGACTCGGACGGCCTTGCCCGGGCAAAGCGCATGGGGATCGCGACCACGCATGAAGGAATTGACGGTCTCGTGAAGCTCGACGTATGGCCCGAAATCGGAATTGTCTTTGATGCGACGTCTGCCGGCGCGCACAAGCGGCACAATGAAGTCGTCACATCCGCCGGAAAGGTGATGATCGACCTCACGCCTGCAGCGATCGGGCCGTATGTCATTCCCGTTGTGAATGGCGATGCGCATCTGGATGCGCCAAATGTCAACATGGTCACTTGCGGCGGGCAGGCGACGATCCCAATCGTGGCAGCGGTAGCATCCGTCGCGACAGTCCACTATGCGGAGATAGTCGCTTCCATCGCCTCCAAGTCAGCCGGGCCGGGGACGCGGGCCAACATTGATGAATTCACCGAGACCACCTCAAAGGGTATAGAAGAGGTTGGAGGAGCCCGGAAAGGCAAAGCCATAATCGTCCTGAACCCGGCAGAGCCTCCGATGATTATGCGCGATACGGTATTCACCCTCTCTAGTGGCGCGGATGAGCCTGCAATTGAGGCCTCAATCGAAGCAATGGTTGCAAGGGTCAACGCCTATGTGCCCGGCTATCGGATGAAACAAAAGGTTCAGTTCGAACGGTTCGGCTCGAACAACCCGGTCAAGATTCCAGGCCTGGGCACGTTCGAAGGCATCAAGACCAGCGTCTTCCTGGAAGTCGAGGGTGCTGCCCACTACTTGCCGGCATACGCGGGAAATCTCGACATAATGACTTCAGCTGGCATTGCGACCGCTGAGAAGATCGCCGCCCGGCGGCTAGCCAAGGAGACTGCCTGATGGCGTTCGATCCCAAATCCGACAATCTTTACATTCAGGACGTCACTCTGCGCGACGGGATGCATGCGATCCGACACCAATACGGTATCGAGCACGTCAGCAAGATTGCCGCCGCCCTTGACCAGGCCGGGGTCGACGCAATCGAGATTGCACATGGAGACGGCCTGAATGGCTCAAGCTTCAATTATGGTTTTGGTGCCCACACAGACTGGGAGTGGATTGAAGCCGTCGCGGATTCAGTGAAAACGGCGAAACTGACCACGCTCCTTCTTCCCGGGATCGGCACGATCGAGGAGCTGAAGCATGCCTACAAGCTTGGCGTCAGGTCTGTCAGGATCGCCACACACTGCACGGAAGCCGATGTGTCGAAACAGCATATCGGTGTTGCCAGAGATCTGGGTATGGACACGGTTGGCTTTCTTATGATGTCCCACATGGTCGAGCCTGAGAAATTGGCTGAACAAGCCGCCATGATGGAAAGCTATGGTGCCGAATGTATCTATGTCACCGATAGTGGCGGCGCGCTCGACATGGATGGATACATCGCCCGGCTTAAAGCCTATGACAAAGTCCTGAAGCCGGAAACTGAACGGGGTATCCATGCCCACCACAATCTGTCCTTGGGCGTCGCCAATTCCATTGTCGGCGTTCAACATGGCGCAAGACGCGTGGATGCTTCGCTGGCCGGCATGGGTGCCGGGGCGGGAAACGCACCGCTTGAAGTGTTTATCGCAGCCGCCGAGCGAAAGGGATGGAAGCATGGATGCGATCTTTTCGCGCTCATGGATGCCGCCGAGGAACTTGTTCGCCCACTCCAGGACCGCCCCGTCCGCGTTGATCGCGAAACGCTCTCGCTGGGCTATGCCGGGGTGTACTCGTCCTTCCTCCGGCATTCAGAGAAGGCAGCGAAAGATTATGGGATCGATACACGTGAAATCCTGGTTGAACTAGGACGTAGGCGTATGGTTGGTGGCCAGGAAGATATGATCGTCGACGTAGCCTTGGATATATTGAAAGAACAACAATCCACTCAAAAACTTGCGACGTGAGAGACCAATCTTTATTGACTGTTGTCTTGCATCGCGATCACGATGCGAGACTACAATCATCTATCTGGTATCAATCTCTCGATGCAGCCTGTTGTAATTGTGACGGCTGCGATATTCAATCTGTCTGGACGAACGGCGCAGTCAGAACACGCTCAATCTGCTTATGTGCGTACAGTGCTTTTAGTTCGGTGAGCGCACATTTTCATCGCCTTTTGACCTAAGCGAGCAACCTTGAAATTTCCATGATAAATTGAAATTGGCACGCCTTCTGCATTCCCCTGACGCGGGAGGCAGATCCATGCTTGTTCACACGATAGAAGACCTGAACGATACCCTCGCCAGGTATGACTACACCGCCAATCTCTCACGCGGGAACTGGGCCTGGGAATTCGCCCGGCGCAATTCCGCGCTGAAAGCCGCCGCCTATGCTGCGCAACCTGACTTTGAAACAAGAACGGCATGTTGTGACATACAGCTTCTCCGGCTTTGCGAGCAGGACCGCCAAGCCGAAGACTGGGGACTTCTCTATTTTCCGAACCCAGATCAGTCGGCCCTTACCACGCATGTCTTCTGGTCCGACAAGACCTATCCCCGCAAGGTCGCCGTTCACGTGCGTGAAAGAGAGCGCGGCGAGATCGACGAAATCTTCGAAAAGAGCACGCGCCTCTGCAAGATCATCCATCTCGTGGATGCCTTCGAGCACGAACACATCCTTGTCAAAGGTAAGAAGTGCTCGATCCAGGTCAGGTGCAGTGGCAAGTCGCTCTTGTCCCTCGAGCCTGTAAAAATGGAATTCTCCATCTCGGGATTCAGCACAATGCAGGATCACGTGAATGCGCTGAACCGTGCCCAGAAGGTCTACGGCGACGACGACATGTCGCCTCCTGTCTGGTCACGCAAGGGCCTCGGCTATCGCAACGCTCTTGTCGCCTTGGATGCCCACGACGCGGGACTCACCTATCGTGAAACCGCGACGATTTTCTATGGTGAGAAGCGCATCTCGGAAGAATGGGGCGGACCGTCGTCCGCCATGAAGTCCGAAATGGCCCGCCTGCTCGCCAAGGGCCAGCGCCTGCGGGATGGTGGATATTGTTCCCTTCTGGGAGAGAACCTTTGACCTGCCCCTTCGCACATCGAAGAGCGCATACGACGTCATCCGGTCGAACGCCCTATTCGATTAGCGGCTTACGAACTGATAGACACCTCGGAGTATCTCAATGCAGTTGTAGGCCCCGCCCCTCCCCCGCCCGCTGACGCGGGGCTGTCCGGGAGGCGAGAGCCCTCCAGCTCTTCTACATCATTTGACCGGCCCGGCTCGTCTCCGGTCACGCGGCCACCCGTTCGGGTTGCCGCGCGCTGCGGGGGCTCGCCGGCTGGGGGCCGCGCTGCATGCTTCCCACTGGCCTGACGGCCAGAGGGGTCATGGACGCGTGGCCTCTCGAAACCTCAGTCAGCCTCAGGCGATAGCGTGAGCCACTTGCCGAGCACGGTGACATCCTGACGTTCGTATCCGAGGGCGTCGTAGAAGGCAGCCGCATGCTGGTTCTCGCCGCGAACCATGAGCTGGACCTTGGGCGCGCCACGGGACGTCAGCCAAAGCTCAGCCTCGGCCATCATTTCGCGTCCATGGCCGCGGGCCTTACGGTCCGGGCTGACAGCCAGGTAATAGATCCAGCCACGATGGCCGTCATGACCGACCATGACGCCGGCGACGACCAGGTCATCGACTGTGCCGACGAGGATGGCGGCATCACGTGACGTGACCGCCCGGTCTATATCGGCATTCGGATCATTCCACGGTCGGATCAGCGCGCAGGCTCCCCAGAGCGCAATCAATGCTGCGCGGTCTGCTTCCCGGAAGTCTCGTATGTGCAAGGTCATGACGCACGTGTCTGGAGGGATTCGTATCCAGGGCACCACCCTGCCTGTCTCGCGTTTTCAGGCGTGGACAAGCTTTCCCAGCAGCCGTGAGGGGGCGGACGGCGCGTCTGCCCGGGCGCGGCCCGCGCGCAAGGCGCCGGTGACCTGGAACCGCTCGCTTCTCCCCTTGCCTCCTACCTTCCCGCCTTGCCCCCGGCCCTCATACGCCCGGGCGCCCGCACCTCTCGTCCGCCCCCTCCCGCCTGCCGGGAAAAGAACGCGGGCGAGAGGACAATTTTGCGAGGCTGACATGACCCCTTCACACGAGACACCCGCTCCCCTTGGAACTTCTACCGGACCGGATTTGCGAGACACATCCCGCATCTATGTTGCCTGCCTTGCCGCCTACAATAACGGGCGGCTGCATGGGGCGTGGATCGACGCGACCGATCCGGACGAGGTCATAGAAAAGGTTCGCGCCATGCTGGCGGCGTCGCCGGAACCGGACGCCGAGGAATGGGCCATCCATGATTATGAAGGGTTCGAAGGCGCGCGCCTGTCTGAATATGCTTCGTTCGAAACGGTGTGCGCGCTGGCAGACTTCATCGGCGAGCATGGCGCGCTCGGGGCGAAACTCTACTGTGAATTCGGCGACGACCTTGAGCAGGCACGGGCCGCCTTCGAGGACTATGCGGGCTCATATCACAGCGCCGCAGATTTTGCCGAGGAAGTCACGCGCGACAGCGGCACCGAGATTCCGGCCTCACTCGAATACTATATCGATTGGCAGGCGCTGGCCCGCGACATGGCGCTGAATGGCGAGATCATGGTGTTTCAGACGGGCTTTGATGAAGTCCACATCTTCTGGAGCCGTTGAGCCATGGCGTTCCGGGAGAGATTTGACCGCTATGTCTGCGAAGGCGACAGCATTGCCTGCGAGGTTGAGGGCTTTGCGATCACCGCGCGGATTGTCCGGGACGATTGCCCGGACGCACCGGACCAGCGCCAGGACGGATTCTGGCCATCGCTCTATATCAATGATCCGGGTTTTATTGGCCCCGGAAGCAATTTCCGTGCGCGGCTGGCGAAAGCGCACGCCGAGGCCGAAGCCGTCATGGAAGCTTGGCGCAAGGATGAGTGGTTCTATTGCGGGGTCGTACTCGCCATTGAATGCGAAGGCGTGGAACTGGACGACCATGCCGCCAGCCTCTGGGGTATCGAGGCAAACTATCCGGAGTCCGACAACGCCTATCTGAGTGAAGTCGCTGACGAGTTGCTTCCCGAAGCCTTGGCTGCAGGCGGCGCCGCACTAAAACGGCTGATGGCGTCCGCGCCTGCACAGGCGACGCAAGCATGAGCGCGCTGGATCATATTCTGGGGCCACGCCCACACATGACACTCGTCATTGAGGATTCCCGCGTCCTTGAAATCTGGGTCAATGGCCGCGCGCCACTGATTGCCCTCAATGACTACGACTGGGGCGAGACCGACAGGCACGCTTTACGAGACGCAGAAGGCTTCCCCTTTACCCCCATCAACTGGAGAGGCCCGGCATGGGCGCTTGGCCTTTCGCTTTACCCGCCAGCACAGGAGGACAATCCCATGGCACAGCCCGCACTGAAAACCATCCCCATCAAGCAACTCCATATCAGCAAGCTCAATATGCGGCATGGCCGCAAAGACCCGGATGTCTCCGATATCCTGCCCTCCATCCGGGAGAAGGGCATCCGCCAGACGCTTCTGGTCCGCCCCGAAGGCGACGGCTATGGCGTTGTCGCCGGACGCCGACGTTTCCATGCCCTGCAGGTCATTGCCGCAGAGACCGGCAAATCGATCGCCGTCCCTTGCGCGATCATGGAGGCCGATGACGACGCCGCCGCCGTCGAAGCCTCCCTGATAGAAAATGTCGCCCGCCTGCCCGCCACGGAAATGGAGCAGTACACTGCGTTCGGAAAGCTGGCGCATGCAGGCCGGACGGTGGACGAGATTGCGGGACATTTCGGGGTCACGGAGTTGAAAGTCCGCCGCATCCTCGCCCTTGCCAATCTCTCCGGACCGATCCGTGCACTCTACGCGAAAGAGGAAATCGACCCGGAAACGATCCGCGCGCTAACGCTCGCCACGAAGGACCAGCAAGCCGCGTGGCTCGCCCTGTTCCGGAGCGAGACGGAGCGCGCGCCCATGGGCCGCGCCTGCAAGGCATGGATCACGGGCGGCGCCACAATCACGACGGACAAGGCGCTGTTCGATCTGGTGAGCTATGACGGCCGAATCACGGCTGACCTGTTCGGAGAGACGGGTGTGTTCGCAGATGCCGAGACGTTCTGGAAAGCCCAATCGGCAGCGCTGGCAGCCAAGGTTGAGAGTTACATTGACGCCGGATGGCGCAATGTGGAGGTTCTCGAACGGGGCAAGTATTTTGCCAGCTGGGAGCATGTGAAGTGCCCTCGCACCAAGGGCGGCAGCGTGATCGTCGAAGTCCGCCATGATGGCACTGTGACCTTCCATGAGGGCTACATCACGCAGGCCGAGGCCCGCAAACAAGAGAAGCGCACAAGGCCCGGCGACGACGCGGAATCAGCCGATGCCAAGCCTGAAATGTCCGGTCCGCTCGCACAATATATCGGCCTGCACCGCCATGGGGCTGCCCGCGCAACCTTGCTTTCCCACCCTGGAATCGCCCTCCGGCTGATGGTCGCTCATGCCATGGTCGGGTCCGCCCTGTGGACTGTCAGACGGCACGAATTCCTTGCCCGAAAGGAAGACATTCAGGTGAGCGTCGAAGCATCCCGCGCCACCGCAGAGATGAACGCAGCCGGGGACCATGTGCTCCACATGTTCGAAGCCCATGGGCTGGCTTCCCTGCGTGCGAATGGTGATGCCTATCACCTCTGCGAAGTCTTTGCGGCGCTACTCGGAATGGATGATGCGGAAGTCCTCACCGTGCTCACGTTCGTCATGTCCGATACACTGGAAGCAGGTGGGGCGATTGTTGAAGCGGTTGCTGTCGCCACAGAAACCGACATGGCGGCCTATTGGAAACCAGAACCTGTCTTCCTTGATCTCGTCCGCGACAAGCGCGCCATCAATGCCATGGTGGCAGACATCGCGTCGCCCTCGACGGCGAAAGCGGCCCTCACGGACACGGGAAAAGCCCAGAAGGACCTGATCTGGAACCGGATCGTGGGCGAAGGGTGTGAGGCCAATCCGGGCTGGCGTCCCGGCTGGATGCAGGTGCCGCCCACGCGCCTCGTGACAAATGCGGGATCGCCGCCAGCAGATGCGTGGGCCCGGATCGCCAGCCTGTTTACGTCAGACGAGACCGAAATTCTTGCCGAAGACCAACCTATTGCAGAGCAGGACGCCGCCTGACAGATTGCGGTCTCCTCGTCCGTGGAAGCAGAAGCCGTCCGGCAGTATGTCGGGCGGCTTTTCCGCATGCTTTTACCAGATGACTACGCACCCGCGCGGTTCAGATCAAACCGGATGCGCCTCCGAAAAATCGCCCGTCTACGGGGTTCCTGTGGTCTCCGAATGCGATTGCCAAAGCGGCCTGTTCCGCTCTCCGCTTGCCCCGAAAGACCCCTTGTTCACGTCTATTGCCGTGTGACCTGGACGGTGCGAAACGGCCCCGAAACCGGCCAGTCTCACGAATTTCCCCGCCGCTGCGCGGCTCCTCGCGAGACAAATTCGCGTTCCAGTCCGGTGCTCCGCTCTGCTGCGCCCTTACAGGTTCAGGCCCGCCCCGCGCCGTCCGGGCGGTCCGGCGTCGACGGGGACACGGTGTCCCTCGAAGACAGCCACGGAAACGAAAAGGAGACCCCCATGGCAAACGCACTCGGATATGTCAGCGAAACCAAGACCGGCTTCGAAGGCGCCCTCGCAATGATGAACCTCTCGGCGACCATCCGCATCGAAAAGAATGCGGAAAAAGCCGAAGAGGCCCAGCCGGACTACCGCATCTTCGCTGGCGAGACCGCGACCGAAATCGGCGGCGGCTGGATGCGCAAGGCAAAGTCTTCGGGCCGAGAATACGTCTCGCTGACCCTCGCAGATCCGCAGATCGGTCCCCGCCGGATCTACGCGAACCTCGCACCGGTCAAAGGCAAGAAGGGCCGCCACGTGATCCTCTGGAACCCCAGGGACTAGCCCCGCACTCATCGCCAAACTGGCCGCTCCGGAGATCATTCCGGGGCGGCTTCTGGCATGTTTAATTCGCTCGATAGAGGGGCATCTGTATGCTTACGAAGTCATGCGCGCTGCGCATGGTTAAACAGGGTATCGCCGCGAAGCCGCATATCTTAGTGACTCCCAATTAGAATTTTCTTTTGTTTTCTGGGACGTGTTGAAGCCGCCACGTTGATTTGTGCCCGGCAAGACGGGGTACGGGGAATGAACGAGGCAAGAGGACGTCCAAGTCCTTTCCTGACGACGAAAGAGGCGGCGGCTTATCTGCGCATCACCGTTCGCACGATGGAGAACTGGCGCTGGTCGAACAATGGACCGCAATACAGAAAACATGGCGGCACCGTCGTCTATCATGTCGATGATTTGAACGAGTATTCGACGGTCTGGAATCGCGCGCGAGGATCAGGAAATGGCGCGTGAATTTGGGGCCGATAAGGCGGGTTTCTTCGCATTTTTAATGGAACGACGGACGCATTTTCCCAATGACGGGAAAGGTAAATCATGAGCCTTCGCGCAGCACTTTGGAGCGGAATTTCTGTGATCGGAGTGGCATTGATTGGCCTTCCGGCGACCGGGGTTTTGCCGCCGCTCCTGCTTTACAATCCGAGCGAAAGTGCGCCGTTGGGATGGTATCGTGTTGAGCCTTTGAAGGTGATTTCGCGGGGTGATCTGGTTGTTTCGAACCTGCCGGAGGCGGCTTCGAGACTCGCGATCCAGAGGCGTTATCTTGCGTCAGGCATTCCTGTGATCAAGACCGTCCGGGCGCTCGAAGGGGACACGGTTTGTGCGGCTAACGGTGTGTTACTCATCAACGGTACGCCAACTGTTCGCCTGCTATCCGCAGATAGAATGGAACGTGCCCTGCCGTCTCCCTGGAGGGCCTGCAGGCAGCTTCAGGCAGGTGAGGTGCTGCTCCTTTCTGATCGCACACCAGACTCCTTTGACGGGCGGTATTTTGGAGCGGTCAGGGAGGGCGACATCATTGGCCGGGCCGTATGGATGGGTGACGCTCGGGAGAAACTTACAGAGGCGTCCATTGAGGAAACTGGGGGCAGAACGGAATGCAAGATAAAAGCTCATGGAGCCAATCAGGGTCTACACCCTTGTCTGCACATCGATTTTTATGGTTCCACAGACAGGCATGCAGCTCTGTGGTCTGATGGAGACCTCAATAACGACAACGGATTAGCATGGTTCCACGCCCTCAGTCTGACCTGTTTTCCCCCGGATGAGCCCGAATGAGTACGCCGCCGGACAATCCCTTTACCCCTAGACCTGGCAGGATTCGGTCCACCGGATCAGGGGGACGCGCAAAGACGTACTTGGCGCGGATGACGAAAGCCTTGTCGTCGGCCGGCGGCGTTCGCCGGACGGCCCTGCCCGCCCGGCCACGTATCGGTCCACGCGGCGGACAGAGGCGCGTCATCGTCAAGGCGCGGATCGTGAGGATGTCAGGATCGAGCGTGGCGGCACTGGCCGCGCATATCGGTTACATCCGCCGCGACGCAGCCCTTGAGGAGAAGGATCGTGGCAAACTTTTTGACGCCATGAGCGAAGACTCCAACGCGTCCGATCTCATCAAATCCATTACCGACGACCGGCACCATTTCCGGTTCATTGTTTCGCCCGAGGACGGCGTCGAAATGGCCGACCTCAAGCCCTCCGTTCGCGACCTGGTTTCGCAGATGGAATCCGACCTTGGCACACGGCTCGAATGGGTCGGCGCAGTCCACCATGACACGGGTCGGCCGCATGCTCACCTTGTCATCCGGGGGCGCCGTGACGATGGCTCGGACCTCGTCATGCCGCGGGCTTATATTTCTCATGGAATCCGCGAGCGTGCGGAGGACCTGGTGACACTTGAGCTTGGCCCGGAGACAAGACTTGAACAGGAACGCAAACTTCAATCGGAAGTCGCTGCAGAGCGCGTGACACGGATCGATCATTTCATTGCGCGGCAGGTCAGCCCCGAGCATGAGTTTCGGTTGAAGGATAGTCCCTCACACTATCGCACCTTGCATGCCGCACGGCTGCGGACTCTGGTACGCCTTGGGCTTGCCGAGAAGCTTGGGGCTGGACGCTGGCAGATGCGGGAGAATTTCCGCGAGGTCCTGCGTGGGCTTTCCGAGCGACACGACATCATCAAGACGATGAATCGCGCGCTCGCCGGGGGCAGCGACCGACGCCTCGATGCGGACGTCGTATTCGACAAGTCTGATCCGGATGGCCGGGGCGTGACAGGTGCGGTGCTGCAGACCGGGCTGACGGGTGAAGCGCATGATCGCGCTTATGCGATCATCGACGGGATTGATGGACGTGCCGTGTTTGTGGAGCTGGGTGTCGCGGGCGAGGCCGAGGAAGTAAAGCGCGGGGCGATCATCACCGTGTCGCCGCCAAACCTTGAGCCAAAGCCGTCGGACGTGACGATTGACCGGATCGCTCGCGCGAATGGCGGGACCTATTCGGCAGGTCTGCATCAAGCCGATGATCCGCGATCCAGTCCGGAGTTTGTCGCGGCCCATGTGCGCCGGCTGGAAGCTTTGCGGCGCGCTGGCCACGTCGAGCGGACGACCGATGCGGAGTGGAAAATTCCGCCGGACTATCTGGATCGCGCGAGAGCGTATGAGCGGGTACAAGCGCGGTTCCGGGCGGCGCAGGTGTTGGTTCGCTCGGAGCTGGGCCTGAGAGAGCAGGAAACGGCGCTGGGTGTGACTTGGCTGGACGAGGCCCCTGCCCCTTCAGGCGTGCCGCGCGGATACGGGAAAGACGTGGCTGAGGCGAAGATGAAGAGGCGGGCCTTCTTGGCGGGGATTGGACTAAAGGCTGAGGCTGGCATTGGCTTGTCTGCGACACAGAAAACAGAGCTGCTGAAGCGCGATCTTGCGCAGGCGGGAAGAATATTAAGCAAAGAGATCGGTAAGCCGTATTCGCCGGCACCGGAGCGAGGTCATGTCGACGGGACTTACCGCGAGCCAGTGACGCGGGTGAGCGGTAAGTTTGCGGTCATTGAGCGTCAGCGGGATTTTACGATTGTGCCGTGGCGGCAGGTGCTGGAACAGCGGCGCGGGATGGCGGTGTCGGGTGTTGTGCGCGGGGGGCGGATTTCGGGGGCGTTGGGGCGTGGGATTGGAGACTAATATTGGAAGGGGGGGCAGATGCAGCCTTGCGCCACCGAGTGGTGCCCCGCCCAGACGATACGGCAATACAACATATCACCCGTTAGATGACCGCTGAATTCTACATCATACCGCGTGGCCCGCAAAAGCGACATGCTGGAGCATGCCACCCGCTCACTGCTCATGAACGTCATCACCAACGGGCCCGACACAGTTTGGATTGGGACACGGCTATAACAGGAAACACACCGATCGAGAAAATTAATGCATCATTAAGCAAAATATTGCATCTTTTTGATTGTATAATGCATCGAAATACATCATCCTCGCATCAGGAGAACATGATGGAGCACTTCACAATAATCCACGCCCTATGTCGCTCGGCTCTCGCGAGCCCGACACCGGCATTGCGCAAGCAGGTCGAGCGACTGCGGGACGAATTAGCTGCTGACGGCAATACAAGGGAGGCGGCTCGCCTCGCTCAATTGCTGTCGCGCGTGGATAAGACGGTTGAAATCCTGCCCACTAAAGTTTCTCGCTCGTTTTCTGCCGGAGCCGGCGAGCCGATGACACGCTCTGTCAAACCTCCGGTCGATCGCGAGACGTCAGCAGCTCTAGCAGAGATCATCTTTGCAGAGGACATTACGGATTGCGCCCCTATTTTCTCTGAGCATATCCAATTGGCGATAGATACAACTATCGAAGAGTGGGCGCACTGGAAGGAACTGCAGGCCGTTGATATTCAGCCTGCCCAGACTTGTCTTTTATATGGAGCACCTGGAACCGGCAAAACGGAACTCGCGAAGTCGTTCGCGAAGACGCTAGGCCTGCCAATAGTCGTCGCCCGCATTGATGGGCTGATATCCTCTTTCCTTGGAACGACGGCTCGAAACATCGGCAACCTCTTCACATTCGCAAACCGGTACCAATGCGTTCTGCTTCTGGACGAATTTGATTCCATTGCGAAACTGAGAGATGACCCTCAGGAAGTGGGTGAGATCAAGCGCGTCGTGAACGCTCTCCTTCAAAATCTAGACATTCGAGGTAATCGCGGACTTACGGTTGGAATAACCAATCATCCCAATTTGCTAGACCCTGCTATTTGGCGGCGGTTTGAAATTCAATTGGAGGTACCTTCTCCATCTTTCGAAGTCCGAAAGCGTATTGCAAGCAGATTTATTACTCCGCTCGCAGTTCCCGATTCTCATCTTAGACTCATCGCGTGGTTCACCGAAGGAGCAACTGGAGCCGAAATTGAAACGCTGGTTCGCACGTACAAGAAATCTATTGCGCTCAGCGCAGGTGAACCGATCCCCTTAATTGAAATGCTTCAGCGTTTCGCGACTCTCAACAGTGCACGTATAAGCGGTGAAAGACGTGAACTGCTCTTCTCGGGCACCCCACAGATGCTGAAGGCCCTCAAGACTGAAAGTACCCTGCGCCTTTCCAACGACGAATTGGGGGAAATGGTTGGTCGAGACAAATCAACGATCAGTCGCCAATTACAGAAGTTGGACACAGGAGACGAATTAGAAGTTGTCTAGGCCGATCCAAATCATCCTCAATGACAGAGATTTTCAGACTGATCGAGACCGCGGCGGAGGAGGCCCGTCGACTGATTTCTATTGGAACAACGATGCAGGATTCAAAAGGCACAAGAGCATATTACGCGCACAGATTAACTCTATATCTGATTCGATTTCGCGCCAGGATGCCGGTTCAGTTGGAATAGTCAAAGTTGAGCTGCGCCGTCGAGCTTTGGCCAAAGGCCATCGGCCCATCCAGAAACTGTTTACACCCACTCTGTGCCCAACAATCGGGGGACAGGATTTAGGGACTATTCTAGTCAAGGCAAGACCAGCAGCTCTGCGAACGATTGCTTCGCTGGTAAACGATGCCGAAGACATCGGACAAAGTAAGTTTGACGAAGAAAAGCAAAAAGTCATCCCTGCTCCCTCACGCCTTCGCAGTGAAGTTGGAGCGATCGAAAAAGTTTCCCTATATTCGAGTGCTGATCGACGTAAGTTCGACGTTGAAACTGCTGTAATCTGGCTGGCGGACAAACGAACAGGCGGAAGTTACATCGTAGAACTCTTTGAGTATCCTCCAGCCCGCCCATTGTGGGATAGTTTGCCGCGAGATGAACAGCAACTTTATCAATCTTTTGTGTCTGGATTATCAATGCCACAGTTCAGCGGATTGGTGGCGAGCCGACTAGATTCAGCCAGGCCTCGAGCATCCAACGTTGGCATTCGGCTTTCCAACCAAGATGCCGGCCCAACGCTCGCCTTTCTTTCATCCGTATCGCAGTCGAGAACAGCCCGGGCAGCTGGTGATATTAGCCAAGATATATCAAAACATGCGATGTTATTGAAGTTCTTGGACAACCATCCGCTGGTGCGGTCAGTTGCGCTCCCACCTATAGTTCGTCGTACAGACACACCATCAGTTCATGGTCCTATCCGAAGACAGGGACTTTCTCAAACTCAGCTTTTCTTCATGCCCGAAAGAATAATCGGCCAAAAATACCCAAGAATCGGAATCGTTGACGGGGGGGTCGCGGATTGCCTCAGTGACTGGGTCTTGGATCGCTGGGATACATTGGCCGACGAAGACACAGACGTAGAACACGGCACATTTATTGGCGGCATTGTCATTGCGGGTAAATCTGCGAATTCGAACACGATCTGCGTCGAGGACGATGGCGCAGAAATCGTCGACATACGCGTTCTGCCAAGCGAGCATGTCGCTGATGCATTCCAAACCTACTATCCAAACGGCGCATTGGAGTTCTTCGACGAAATCGAAATGGCGGTGGCAGACGCCAAAGCAAAACACGGGGTGCGGATTTTCAATCTGAGCCTGAACGTAGAAAATCCGGTTGCACTAGACTCTTACAGCCTCATTGCAGAAAAGATCGATCAGGTATCCGAAGACAATGATGTTCTGTTCGTAATCTCGGCAGGGAATGCAGATGATCCTGACACTCGCCCTGAATGGAATATCGATCGCGAAATCGCCCTCGCCGATCTAGCAACTTCTAGAAACGACGGGATTTGGGTTCCCGCCGAGTCCGTCCGGTCGGTTACGGTCGCCGCGGTTAACCCACCACATTTAACTAACGTCGTAGCGGGCGCGCCCGCAAGATACTCAAGAAGAGGTCCAGGAATAAGAGCCGCAGTGAAGCCTGACGTTGCGCAAGTAGGTGGATCAGGAACGTCGTGCCCGATCAACGGGCTGGGCTTACGATCTCTCCTACCAGACGGGTCCCTGACGACGGGATGCGGTACAAGTTACGCAGCGCCGCAAGTCGCTAAGACGTTAGCACTGCTTGACCACCAGATTGAAGGAGATGTCTCCCGTGAAACACTTGTGGCTTTGCTTCTTCATAGTGCCCAACTTCCGCAAATTCTCAATCACAAATCACTTGCAACAGTAGCTCGCGACCTTGTTGGATTTGGTATCCCGGCTGATTCTCATACCATTCTGGAAGGCCAAGAAAACCAAATCACATTAGTGTTCGCAAGCCGCCTTATGCGTGAGCAACAAGTCGTGTTTGATTTCACGTGGCCGGCTTCACTGGTAGGGCCTAGCGGAAAGTGTCGCGGAGATGCGGCCTTAACATTAGTTTCCACACCCCCGTTAGACCGCCGGTACGGCGCGGAATTTGTTCGAGTTGATTTATCTGCGAGCCTCCAGCAAGAACAAATTACCTCAGATGGAACCGTCAGCTGGAAGGGACAAATGGAACCTATCTATCTACCAGGAAAAACTGATGATGACCCGATGTTTGAGGCAAAGCAAATTGAACACGTTCTAAAATGGAGTCCCGTAAAGGCTTGGAAGCTCCACATACCCAAGGGTAGAGGCAAGTCATCAAGTTGGCGGATGAAGATCAATTACCTAACACGTGCGGGCGAAGCCTTTCCCGACGAAGGGGTTCCATTTACTGCAGTCCTCACACTGAGCGATAAGAAGGGCGACGCCCCGATATTCGACGAAATGCGACAATCACTCCTTTCCCGAAATGTAAAAGTGGAAGATATTCGCACCGCGGCAAGAATCGCAACACGTACTTAATCCGATACCGACTTGCTCGCATTTAATTATCAAGAATCTCACGTCAGAGCGGAAATCGCAGTTGGACTGCTCCCCAACGTGCCCTCATTCGGGGCTGGAGTTTTTCGCTCTTCTGCTCTGAGATGCTCTGAGACCCATGTCTGGACCGGGGCGGGCTGGTTTCACTCTATGGCTGACAGGCTCCAGGCTGCATTTCTGATTCATATCCCGATTCAGCGTTCACCATTCTTGGGGATGTTTTGCAACAATGGGTTGAGCCCGCCACCGAACTGGAACATAACGGCAACAATTAGGCTGACAATTTGCAAGCAGGGCAAACATAAGTGATGAAAAGCGATCAAGATCAAGAGGTGGCTTCAAACCTGCCGGAGGCAATCATTCTGCATGACTCTCCTGCAGAGGAAGATGGCTTTGAAGGCAATGGGCATCGTCGGTCTGCAACTGCTCTGGCGGCCGCAGTCAAACAAATGGCCAATCGCGATGGTGCGATCGGATTGGAAGGAAAATGGGGCGCCGGCAAGTCAACTGTCATCAGATTCGCGGAAACAGAACTGGAAGCGTCCAATACGAAGGGACTAACGCACCACCTTATGTGCTATGATTTATGGGCACACCAATCGGACGTGTTCAAACGATCATTTCTTGAAGAACTATTGCAGTGGGCCAGTGCTCGGCGAAAGAACAATAGCAGTAAGACTCTGTTGTCGAAACAAGATGTGTCGGATTTTCAGGATCGGATACGAGACCGCGTAAAGACTGTCCGGTACGATGTTGAACGAAGGTTCTCCCTGACGGGTGCGGTACTCTTACTTTTGGCACCAATGTTTCCTGTTATCGTGACGTGGCTAAGTCCGATTGCGTTTTCTGCGGCGGTGAATGCGAAAGTTCCACCTGTCGGCTGGAAGGTTGCGGCATACATTTCGATTGCGATTTACGGACTACTTATTCTGCGGTTCGTCATTGCAAAACTCTTCCAGAAAAAGACCTGGGGGCAAGCCGCTTCTTCGACTATCTCCATATTCAGGAATCAGGTTGAAGATCGTACTGAAAAGCAGAACATACGCGAAGAGGATCCTTCCTCACTCGAGTTTCAGAAAATTTTCCGCGACATCCTTGAGAAGGCTCAGTCCAAAGACAACCGTATCGTTATTGTATTTGACAATATTGATCGACTACCTGCGGAAAGGATTGTTGGTATATGGGCTGAACTGCGATCAGTTTTTGCCATTTCGAGCCCATATGGATGCAAGCAGGAAACGTCAGTGACGGCCATTGTGCCCTACGACGCAGATTTGGTCGCTCAGGCCACAACAAAATTTGCTCCTGTTACATTCTCGGAAAATGCTGACGGAATGGTGTCACATCAACCAGATCTCGAACATCGAAGTGCGCCAGCAGCAGAACTAATCGCGAAGACATTTGATATAACTATCGGAGTTTCACCGCCCGTCTCAACGGATTGGGAAGGATTTTTCTACTCCAAGCTCAATGAGCTATTTGGCGGTGAAGAACAGACCAAGCGGTCAGTGTCGGCCTCAGCGCGATACAAGCTATTTGCACTTTTCGACGAACAATGCCGTGGGTCAAATAAGTATCCCACGCCTCGCCAAATTATCTCATTCATAAATTCCATTGGTACGTTATGGAACCAATGGAAAGGTGCGATACCCATTGAGAGCCTTGCGCTTTACAGCTTGTTTCGCACAGGAATTGAGAGCAATCCTCAATCACTCATTCGGCCAGATTCCATCCCGAACTCCTATGTCCGGATTGTCGACCAAACAGACTGGCAAAAACATCTTTCTGCTCTTGTTTTCAATGTAGATCTCGACAAGGCAGCACAGGTATTACTCGGCCCGAGCATCCGAAAAGCATTGGAAATTGCTGACGTCGGGCAACTCGATGAATATGCAAAGACAGCCATTTTCAACAATGCGGTCGTATCTCAAGTCCGGTCCATTTCAGGTTCCTGGAGTCGGGACAATGTTGACCGGTTAGCAAATGTCGCAACTGCGCTTCGTTCGCTCAATCAAGAATCTGAAGCCATAAGGCTTTGCTGGCGAGAACTGCGCATTTCGTTGGAAGACCTCAGACAAGCGGAGCCGGGTAAATTCGATAGCTATCAAGGGTTGGCACACTTCATTGGGGAGCCCTCGAACGACAATCCCAAGGAGACCGCTCGTCTTCTTACCAAGTGGAGCACGTCCAACTTTCCGAGCGGCGATGATTTGAAGCAGCAACATGGCACAGAATGGTTTGAACTCTTTGACGTGTTTGTCGAAGAACTGAATACACGCCTCACGAAAGCTGAATTACAGGAATTTGTTGCTGCAATCGAGTTCCCCAAACCGCCAAAACAAATGACTGAGTTCATGCTGGGAGTGCTGCTTGGGACGGCAGACTCGGAACTTATCGAATTCAGTGACTTCAAAGCCGACGTGGATCAGCCGGGTTTGGACAAGGGAGCAGTGAATCTATCTGTCAAACTCCCCGGAGCCATTACTCGAATTGTTTCTGCGAAATCGCCCGCCATAACGATTGATGCCACGAAACAGATTGGAGAAGCAATTGCGCAAGAGCTCCGCACCAAGCCCGATCCTTCACTGTATCTCGAGCGCTACGCGGAACTACTCCTCGCACTTAGGGATAAATATCCTGAGACGGACGGCTTAATCGGATCGCTTTGTGACGATGGAACATTGGCATGGCATCGCCATCAAGCTGAGCAGAAAGGAAAAAGCAAGACTGCGGCGCTCTACCATTTCTTAATGACGCTAACTCGTACCTCTGAACAAATTAGGAGTAACAGACCCAACCCCCACGAGATGGGTGATCTTGCCGCAGCATGGGCATCGCTTGATAAAGCAAGCGGAGAGCTCGCTACAGATGAAGAATACATAGGCTGTATTTCTAAACGTGTAGTCACCACCGGACTGATAACACGCTGGGCAGAAGAAACTTCACGCGAAGGAAATTCCGGCATATACACGAAGACCTTTTTGACCGCCTTGATGTCGGACGATGCCGTCGCCTTTGACATTGAAAAAATCGTACAGCTTTACCCTTCCCTTGCCGACATTCTATCTGACAACGACCGCAAAAAACTCCTATCGCGTCTGGCGGATTCAGCTGGGGAAATCATCGATCAGCATAGGGATGCAAAAATACTTCTCATTCCTGTTTCGCTGCTTCACGATGCCAAAGATTTTGAAGTGGGTGGGTGGAATCCGATATCCGAAGAAATCCGAAAGTATTTTTCCAATCTGGACGAATCGTCATGGAAAAATGTGCTGAACAATGATGAAGTTGCCTTGGGTCATTTAGCCTTCCAAGTGCAAGAAAACGGGTTCGATATTCCCGTTTCGTCACTTCGCCCGGCATTGCTGTCATTTTTGACAGGTGTACTTGAAGGGGAAGTGAGCGTCAAAGTCTCAGAAAAGCTTTTCAGTCACGTTCCGATGGAGATCGCCCCTGCATCGAGACAAAGAGTCAGAGACGATTTCGTCACCTCATTGGAGGAGTGCGTCGTCACCTCGCAAGGAGCCCAAGATTTTTTCCGCATCTTCCATGATTTTGCGATGACGTTGGATTTCTCCAAATCTACTGACCGGCTATTCGAAAAGCTGGTTCTTCCCCTTATTGAGAGCAGATCGGATTCCGCCCGAGGATTTCTGCAAGCGCAGGCAAAGGACCTTTCGAAAGCCCTTAGCAAGTCGTCGTCACAGACCAAGGACCAAGTAGTAAACGCTATCTCCGCTCTCGAAGATTCCGGCGAAATGATGGCTGTCGATTGGGCGGCAAAACTTAGAACTCAGTTTCAACTTCCTGCACCGAAGTCACCGCCTACAGACCCCATTTCAGCTGATTCCGAAGACGAAGCTAAGCCATAAGCATAGCCGACGACCAGAACATCCGATCTTCCAAGTCATGCCCCTCTTGCTAGGGAAGCGTTCGGTCTGGGTGCCTTTGCGACACGCGCGGAGATCGTGAATGTGTTGCGATGTGGCGGTCGATAAGCGTCCGCCTATTTAAGCGGACACATAGTTCTGACAAATCAGATCGAACCAGTGGAGTCTCGCCGAGTCTCGGTCTATGCCCGAGGCAACGACATTTGGGCGCCGCTGGATGAGAATGAAAATCGGTTATGTTGCTCACAATTGTCGACTGACCGCTTTGCAGACGAAGCAAACTCAGAGAAGTCGATTGAAGCTCTGCCGCTCGCATGCCAGGCATGGGCAAGCGTTTCAAATCTAGTCTTTCGATTATTCTCGCTCATCATTGATTGACGGGAGCGCACGCTAGTCGTCCAGTGAGAGAAACCCGCTCTAGAGGCGGGTTTCTCTGTTCTGTCTCCGGGGCTGCAAGGGGACGAACATGTCCGATCATGAACTGAAGACGATGATCAAAGCCGCAGATAAGGCCATCACCGCAGATGGACTTCGATAGCTTGATGGAATTCTATGCCGAAGATGCGACGTTGGTCGTAAAGCCAGGAATGAACGCAACCGACAAAGATCAGATGCGAACAGCTTTTGAGGCCATTGCGGAGCACCTCAAAAATCAACTGAAGGTCAGGCAGGGACGGATTGAGGTGATCGAACGTGCAGATACTGCGCTGGTCATCATGGAAACGCTTCTTGATGTCGAAGGACAAGACAAACCTATCGTTCGGGGGGCGACCTATGTTTTCCGCAGATCGGCTGAGAGCTGCTGGCTCTCTGTGGTAGATAATTCCTACGGCACATCCATACTTGATGCATGAGCACCTGGGTTAAAAAGCGAGGTGGAGTAATGTAACGGCAGCTACTCGATGTTGGAATGGAAGATAATTCCGCCCGCGGATTCTTCCCGGAACTTCCCGCTCGCCACTTGGCTGTTCCCAAACCTTCAGAATACCCCACATATTTCCCCCTATTTCCTCTCTGGAGACTGAGGCGGTGATTGGTCAGGTTCTGCGTCATGAAACATGGCACGAACCTCTTCTGGCAGATCCTCCTCGTCTTGGCTGTTGTCCTCCTGGCGCTCTGGTGCGCGACGGAATGGACGGCTTCGATGCTTGACTGGTCGCCGCGGCTGGGGGAGCCGCTCTTCGTCATCCTTGACATGCCGGTGTACGTACCCTGGGCCTTCTTCGGCTGGTGGTATTCCTTCGACGCCTATGCACCAGATGTGTTTGACCGGGGCGGGCTGATTGCCGGATCAGGCGGCGTTGCCGCCATCGTAATTGCGGTGACAGGCTCGATCCTCCGGGCACGGTGGGACAAGCGGGTCTCGACCTTCGGTTCGGCGCGCTGGGCGGAAGGCAAGGATTTGCGCAAGTCCGGACTGTTAAAGCCTGCTGGTGTGTTTCTCGGCCAGGCTGAGGGCTCTTACCTCCGCCACGATGGGCCGGATCATGTCATGGCCTTTGCGCCGACCCGCTCAGGCAAGGGTGTGGGCCTTGTTGTCCCGACGCTTCTCTCCTGGCCGCATTCGGTTCTGGTGCATGATATCAAGGGCGAGAACTGGCAGCTGACATCCGGCTGGCGCTCAGAATTCTCCCACTGTTTGCGGTTCGACCCGACCGACGTGGCCTCGGCTCATTTCAATCCCCTGATGGAAGTGCGGCGGGGTCCTTGCGAAGTTCGGGACGTCCAGAACATTGCCGACATTCTCGTGGACCCGCAGGGCAAGCTTGGCGATCTCGGCCACTGGGTCGACAAGGCGAACTCGCTACTCGTCGGCGTCATCCTGCATGTCCTTTACGCCGAGCGGGAGAAGACACTGGCGCGGGTGTCGAGTTTCCTTGCCGATCCCGACCGGACGTTCCGCACGACGCTGTCGATCATGCTCCGAACAAACCATCTTGGGACCAGCGATACGCCAAAGGTTCATCCCGTTGTTGCCGAGACGGCTCGCGAACTGATGAACCAGTCGGAAAACGAGCTTTCAGGTGTGCTTTCGACGGCGCTGCGGTTCCTGTCGCTCTATCGCGACCCGGTGATTGCGGAAGTGACTTCGCGAAGTGATTTCCGGATCGAGGACCTTGTGTCCGGCGACCGGCCACTTTCGCTCTACCTGGTCGTCCCACCCTCGGACCTCTCTCGTACAAAGCCGCTGATGCGCCTCATCCTGAACCAGGTCGGACGGCGGCTGACGGAACATCTGGAGATACGTCCTTCGGTATTCTCGCGTGGCAGATCGCTTGTGGCAAACATCCTTAGCGCTTGCGGGCTCCTTGCTCTTCAAGTGTCGGTGACTGAAGCAAAGCCCCGCCGGCGTGTCCTGTTCATGCTGGACGAGTTCCCTGCCCTCGGACGGCTCGACTTCTTCGAGAGCGCGCTCGCCTATATGGCCGGCTATGGTCTGAAAGCCTTCCTGATCGCGCAGTCGCTGAACCAGATCGAGAAGGCCTATGGTCCCTCGAATGCGATCCTCGACAATTGTCATGTCCGGGTGGCGTTCGCGACAAATGACGAGCGCACGGCGAAGCGGATTTCCGATGCACTCGGCACCAAGACCGAACAGCGGGCCATGAAGAATTATGCCGGCCACCGGCTGGCACCCTGGCTCTCGCACAAGATGGTCTCGCGCCAGGAAACCGCCCGCCAGCTTTTGACCCCCGGCGAGGTGATGCAGCTGCCTTCGGATCAGGAGCTTGTCCTTGTCGCAGGCTCACCTCCGGTGCGGGCGATGAAGCTCCGCTACTTTGAAGACCAGAACTTTACCGAACGCCTCAAAGACGCCCCTGCCTTCGCAGCCTGCATTCCGAACGCGCGGAGTAATGATTGGGGGTCCGAAGTTCGCGCGATCCATGAAGGCCTCATGCAGGCCGCAGAGCTCGAACCTGATGTGGAGGGCCTTGGGCCTCAGAAGGCGCGCGATGCGGCCGAGGATCGGGCGCGGCTCGCGTCACCTTCGAAACCTGGCAGGCCTCGGGCACAGGCGCGCAATCCCCTGCAGGCAAGCCTCTTCGATGCGCTTGTGCAGGCCGACAGCTTCGAACAGGCGACTGGCATTGATCTGACGGGGAACGGTCAATGAAGCCCCGCATCCAGCCCTATATCTCGCCAGAGAATTTTCACTGGCTCAAAGCCATGGCGAAACGCCCCGGCCTGTCAGAAAGCACTATCGTCGACGGGGCAGTGACGGCCTACCGGGCTGGCGAAGCGGAGAATCAACGCGAAGCCGCGATCAATAGACGTCTCGACCGGCTGACACGCCAGTTCGGTCGGATCGAGCGGGACAATCTCGTCCTTGCCGAAACGCTCGCGACCTTCGTGCATTATTTCCTGACGGTGACGCCGCCGGTACCTGCCAACCAGGTCGAGGCGGCCCGCGCCAAGGGCGACATGCGGTTCGACCTCTTCGTGCGGCAAGTCGCCGAGGCGCTGCGCTCCGGACAGCGCATTCTTCAGAATGCGGTGGAGGACGTGACAGCAGAAGCGACAGGTCTTGAGAGCGAGCCCGAACAGTTGGGCGAGGTGCGGATCGATGCGTGACGCACAGAGCCAGACACGAACACGCGCCATGCTGGTGACGGCATTGGGGAGCGAGATTGTTGCAGCGCTGGACGACCCCGCCGTTGTCGAAATCATGATCAATCCCGATGGCAGGCTCTGGATCGAGCGGCATGGGTCCGGCCGGACCGAGTCCGGTCTGATCGTGACTGCATGCGATGTGGAACGTGTGATCCGGCTTGTCGCCAGCCATATGGGCCGACGCGTGGATGCAGCCTCCCCTATCGTTTCGGCCGAATTGCCCATGGGCGGAGAGCGGTTCGAAGGCGTCCTGCCGCCGGTGGCGCCGGGGCCGTGTTTCTCGATCCGCAAACCTGCCGGGCGGGTGATCGCTCTGGATGAGTATGTCGCCTCCGGCGTGATGCCAGCGCATCATGCTGAAGCTTTGCGGCAAGCCGTGCTGGACCGCGAGAACATTCTCGTTGTCGGGGGCACGGGCTCCGGCAAGACAACGCTCGCCAATGCGCTCCTTGCCGAGATTGCCTTGACCGGCGACAGGCTGGTCATACTCGAAGACACACGCGAACTTGTCTCGACGGCACGCGATGCCGTCCAGCTGCGCACGCAGCCGGGATCGGTGACGCTGGCTGATCTTGTCCGCTCGACCCTTCGCCTACGCCCCGACCGGATCATTATCGGCGAAGTCCGGGGCGCTGAAGCCCTCGACATGCTGAAGGCCTGGAATACCGGCCATCCGGGCGGCATTGCCACCCTGCATGCCAATTCCGCCCATGGCGGACTCTCCCGGCTCGAACAGTTGATCGGCGAGACCTCGGCGCAGGTGCCGCATGACCTCATCGCCGAGACAATCGACTGCGTCGTCTTCATCACACGGTGCGCTGGCGCGCACCGCGTCGAGACGGTCGCCCACATGAACGGGCTCGGACGGGGCGGCTACGACCTCGTGCCCGTTCAGCCGGACCTGCAGCTCGTCCTGCCGAGCCTGCCCTTCTCCGAACCGCTTCTCTCCACTGCTCCAGAAAGGACGTAACCCAAATGAAATACAGACTGATCAAAGCCCTGAGCCTGACGGCTTTTGCCGTCGCGCTCACCTTCCCGGCTCATGCGGCTGGCTCCGGCATGCCCTGGGAAGCCCCGCTGCAATCGATCCTCGACTCCATCGAGGGGCCGGTCGCCAAGATCCTCGCGACGATCGTCATCATCCTGACCGGCCTTGGCCTTGCCTTCGGCGAGAGCGGCGGCGGCATGCGAAAGCTGTTGCAGATCGTGTTCGGCCTCTCGATCGCCTTTGCCGCGACCTCGTTCTTCCTGTCCTTCTTCTCCTTCGGCGGTGGGGCGACGCTCTGATGGCTGACAACCGCCCCCTGCCCCCCGGCTATAGCGTGCCGGTCCATCGCTCGCTCACAGTGCCGATCCTCCTCGCAGGTGCGCCAAGGCTTGCGACGATCGTCAATGGCACGCTGGCCGCCGCACTCGGCATCGGCCTGCAGCTCTGGGGCGTGGGGCTCGTCTTCTGGGTCGTGGCGCAGGGGATCTGCGTGTTCGCCGCCCGGCGCGATCCGCAATTTGCCGACGTGCTGATCCGGCACATCCGCACAAGGGGCTATTACGCATGCTGAATCTTCGTGAATACCGCGCCCGGCCGACTGCACTTGCCGATCACCTCAAATGGGCCTGCCTGATCGCGCCGGGCATCATCCTCAACAAGGATGGCAGTCTGCAGCGCACGATTGCCTATCGCGGACCCGACTTGGAAAGCTCGACACCGGAAGAGCTGGTCGCCGTCACCGCGCGGATGAACAATCTCCTCAGCCGGTTCGGCTCGGGTTGGGCGCTGCATATTGAAGCCGACCGGCGGCCACCCGTCACCTATCCGGAAAGTGTCTGGTGCGATGGTGCGGCGTGGCTGGTCGACGAAGAACGCCGTGCAGCCTTCGAAGAGCATGGACGCCACTTCGAGACGGATTGCTACCTGACGCTGACCTGGATGCCGCCGGCAGACCGGACGGCCCGGATCGAACAATTGTTCATCGAGGATCCGGCAGAGGCACCCGCTGCCTTCTGGACCGAGCATCTTGCCCATTTCGAAACCGAAACATCCCGGGCGCGCGACATGATGGCGGACCTGATGCCGGAGGCGCGGTTCCTTGATGATGATGAGACGCTGACCTACCTGCATGCCTGCATTTCGGTGACGCGGCAAACGGTACGGGCGCCGTCGCTTCCGATGTGCCTCGATGCGCTCCTGGTCGACACGCCGCTGACGGGCGGACTCTCCCCTCGTCTTGGCGAGGAGACGCTGAAAGTCCTCACCGTGAACGGGTTCCCGGCAACCGGCGAGCCGGGACTGCTCTCAGACCTCGACCAACTCGGCTTTGTCTATCGCTGGGTGACGCGGTTCCTGCCACTCGACAAGCCGGAGGCCGAGAAGACGCTCAATGCCTATGTCCGGAACTGGTTCGCCAAGCGCCGGTCGCTCACTTCCTATCTGCGAGAAATCCTCACCAATGAGCCGGCAACGCTTCTCAATACCGATGCCGACAATCAGGCAGCAGATGCTGATGAAGCGCTACAAGCCCTTGGCGCGGGTCATGTCGCGTTCGGATACTGCACGACCGCCATTGTTATCCGGCATGCAGATGCATCTGTAGCCGAAGACCAGATCCGGGCCGTCGAGCGCGTGATCCGGGGACGCGGGTTCACCTGCGTCTTCGAAAGCGTCAACGCGGTCGAAGCCTGGCTCGGCACGCTGCCGGGTGAAGCCTATGCCAATGTCCGCCAGCCGCTGCTGAATACGATCAATCTCGCCCATATGGCGCCGCTCTCCGCGCTATGGGCAGGGCCGGAGCGCAACACGCACCTGGACGGCCCACCGCTCCTGATGGCGCGCTCAGCCAGCTCCACACCGTTCCGGTTGGTTACCCATCAGGGCGATGTCGGCCACATGATGGTGGTCGGGCCGACCGGCGCCGGCAAGTCGGTGCTGCTCTCGCTGTTGGCGCTGCAGTTCCGGCGCTACGAACAAGCGCAGGTGTTCATCTTCGACAAAGGCGGGTCGGCGCGATGTGCGACGCTGGCGCTTGGCGGAACATGGTACGACCTCGGCCTCGACGGCGACCTTGCGTTCCAGCCCTTGCGGGACATTGATAGCGAAGCCGGGATCGCCGAAGCGCAGGCTTGGGTGTTGGGTCTGATTGCTCAGGAGAATGTCGCGGTCACACCAGAGGTGAAACAGGCTGTCTGGACGGCGCTGCAGAGCCTTGGCGCGGCGCCTGTTTCGCAACGCACACTGACGGGTCTCGTGGCGCTGGTACAATCTCCGGAACTCCGGCAGGCGCTGGAGCCCTACACGCTCGAAGGCCCCTACGGCGCGCTGCTCGATTCCGATGAGGACAGTCTGGCTTGTCGAGACATGCTCTGCTTCGAAATGGACGCGCTGATGCAGGACAAGCGGCTCGCCGCGCCCGTGCTTGCGCACCTGTTCACGAAGCTCGAAGCACGGTTCGGCGGCAAGCCGACGTTGCTCATTCTCGACGAGGCATGGCTGTTCCTTGATCACCCCATGTTTGCCGGACGGTTGCGCGACTGGCTGAAGACATTGCGCAAGAAGAATGTTTCGGTCGTTTTCGCGACACAGAGCCTGTCGGATATTTCTGCAAGTTCAATTGCGCCGAGCCTGATCGAAAGCGCCCCGACCCGCATTTTCCTGGCCAATTCGCGCGCGGAAGAGCCGTCGCAACAAGCAACGTACGAATCCTTCGGGCTCAATGCGCGCCAAGTCGAACTGATCGCGCGGGCGACCCCGAAGCGGGACTATTATGTTCAGTCGCCGGATGGAAATCGCCTGTTCGACCTTGATCTCGGGCCGGTGGCGCTCGCCTTCTGTACTACCGGTTCGAAGGCCGACCAGAAGCTGATTTCGGAAATCCATGCATCTGCAGGACCGGACAGCTTCGCACCAGCCTGGCTGGACGCGCGCGGGCTTCACTGGGCCGCAGACCTGATCGGGACAGAAGGAGACGTGCCATGCGCCGCCGAATGATCGCCCTTCTTCTTGGGTCAGTGTCCACGCTTGTTGGACTAGCGCCGCCTGCAAACGCTCTTCTCGGCGTCGGCGACGTCGTGATCGATCCGACGAACCTCGTTCAGAATATCGTGACCGCCACAAACACGCTCGAACAGATCAACAACCAGATCCAGCAACTCCAGCATGAGGCGCAGATGCTGGTGAACCAGGCCGAGAATCTGAAACGGCTCGATTATGCCTCAATCGAATACCTGAAACGCGTGCTCGAACGGATCGACACGCTGATGCGCGAAGCCGGTGAGGTGACTTACGAAGTCGAAGAGTCTGAGCGCCAGTATGAAGAGGCGTTCCCGGATTCCTATGGGGACCTCTCCAATGCGGAGATCGTGGTTGAGGCTGCTGACCAGTGGCGGATCAGCCGCGAAGCCTTCCGGGCGTCGATCCAGGTCCAGTCGGGGATCGTGACCTCGATTGCGGAGTCCCGTGAGACGCTGACCGATCTTGTTGGTGAGAGCCAGGCCGCGACTGGGAACCTGTCCGTGGCCCAGGCCGGCAACCAGCTGGTCGCGCTGTCCGTCGAGCAACAGATGCAGATGCAGCAATTGATGGCCGCGCAATACCGGATGGTGGCGCTCGAAGAATCCCGCCGGGCCGCCATCGAGGAACAGGCCCGCATCCGTCACAAACGCTTCCGCGGCGACGGCGTCGCCTACAGGCGGGATTAGCGCCATGGAAGACCTGGGTGTCATCGACCAGTTTGTCGCGACCTTCTCCGCCTACATCGATAGCGGGTTCGGTCTCCTGCAGCCGGATGTCGCGTTCCTGACAAGCGCGCTGATTGCCATCGACATCACGCTGGCAGGTCTGTTCTGGGCGATGGGGCCGGACACGGACATCGTGGGACGGTTCCTGAAGAAGGTGCTCTATGTCGGCGCGTTCGCGCTGATCCTCGGCAATTTTGCGCTCCTGTCGGACGTGGTGTTCACGAGTTTTGCACAGCTCGGGCTCAACGCGACCGGCGGGACGATCACCGCAGACGACATCATGAAGCCGGGCTTCGTTGCCGCGACCGGGTTCGATGCGGCCCTGCCCCTGCTCGACGAGATCGAAAAGCTCACCGGCCCGATCGCTTTCTTCCAGAACATCGTCATCATCGCGGTCCTGTTCCTTGCCTGGATCATTACGCTCCTCGCTTTCTTCTTCCTTGCGATCCAGCTCTTCGTCACCATTATCGAATTCAAGCTGACGACACTGGCCGGGTTCGTGCTGATCCCGTTCGCGCTCTGGAACAAGACCTCGTTTCTCGCCGAGAAAGTCCTTGGCAATGTCATCGCGTCCGGCATCAAGCTCATGGTGCTGGCCATCATTGTCGGCATCGGCTCGACGATCTTCTCCTCCATCACTTCGACCTTCCAGCCAGATGAGGTAACGCTCGAACAGGCCGCTTCCGTCATCCTCGGTTCGCTTGCCATGCTGGCCCTTGGCCTGTTCGGGCCTGGCATCGCCACGGGCCTTGTCTCCGGGGCACCACAACTTGGGGCTGGGGCCGCTATCGGTACAGCCGCTGGCGTGG
>NZ_AWFI01000016.1 GCF_000682775.1 Hyphomonas sp. L-53-1-40 | reverse complement strand
GGCAAATTCGTAGGTGCCGTCTTCGCCAGTGAAGGCGCCTGTTGCGGTGCCGGTGCCGGTCGACTTGATGGTCTGTCCGCCGGACGCGTTTGCGTTGTTCTCGATCTCATAGTCGCCGCCGAGCGTGAGAACCTCGGCTTCGGTCTCGCCGACTGCAATCTCGCCTGGAGGCGGTGGGGGCGGTGGAGGCGGAGGCGGAGGCGGCAGCAAGGACGCATCGGTCACGGTGATCGTGTCGATGCGCGCAAATTCGCCAGCATTCTTTGAGCCTTCAATGGAGATGACATCGCCCGTATTCAAATCCAACTGGAAGGCATGGGTATCGATGACCCATCCATTCGAGCCGCCTGTGCCGGTCCATGTCTCGACCTCGATGCCGTTGACGTAAACGACATATTCCGATGCGCCATCGTTTTCGTTGAAGAAGTTGACGGCAAATTCGTAGGTGCCGTCTTCGCCGGTGAAGGCACCTGTCGCGGTGCCAGTGCCGGTTGACTTGATGGTCTGCCCGCCCGAAGCGTTGGAATTGTCCTCGACCAGATAATCACCTGCGAGCGTCAATGTCTCGGCTTCTGTTGTCCCGACTACGATATCGGCCATGATGGTACGCTCTCAACTAAACTGTCTTGATCCGGCTCAAGCATGAATGCTGGCCTATAGTAAATCGGAACCGGTTTGCTTGCCACATCATTCTAGTCTCACGAGACTGGGCAGCGGCCGGGGGGTAAATTGCCATGACTGTTTGAACCGGGTTTTCCAACCTCGGCACCTATCGCGTCAGGGTTAGCGGGCACCCTTGGAATGCACCACGGCCGGCACGGTAAGCAGAAGAATTTTCACATCGGTCAGAAAGGTTCTGGTGCGCGCGTATTCAACATCCATTGCGACGCGGGTCTCGTAGGATGTGTCGCTGCGGCCACGGACCTGCCAAAGGCCAGTCAGGCCAGGGCGTACCGCGCAATAGTGTTTGTACTGGTCGCCATATTTCGTGATTTCATTTTCGACGATCGGGCGCGGCCCAACCAGAGACATATCGCCCCGAATGACGTTGACCAGTTGTGGGAGTTCGTCGATCGAGCTTTTGCGGATGAACTGGCCGAGTGCCGTAATACGGGGGTCATTGGTCAGTTTTTGTGTTTCGGCCCATTCGCGACGTGCATCCGGATCTGTTGCCAGCAGCTGCTGCAGGCGATCTCCTGCATCGATCACCATTGAGCGAAGCTTGTAACAAGCAAACTGTTCACCGTCTTTGCCTTGGCGCATTTGCTTGAAAACGGCCGGGCCGCCATCCTGCAGTCGGATAAGGATGGCAATTGTCAGAATCAGGGGAGCAGTGAAGAGCAGAATGCAAGATGCCACGACGACGTCAAAGACGCGCTTGGCAATCTGCTCCGCACCCGAAGTATCGGAGCTGTGGCGAAGCGATGCGTACGTAGCCATCTCCACTTCACGTGACTCTTTTGAAAGTCTCAAACCCATTTTACGTCCCCTAAAATCTACTCATCTGCGCCGGGTTTACTGCCTCACCCAGTGCAGATCTTAGCGAGCGGTTAACTCGCAAGAGCCGTTGGATGTTTATTTCTTTCAGGGAGGTTTGCAATCTCTGTACCGCGAAATATGAAAATAATTAACGATTGGAGACAAATTTCGCGCCATAGGGGAAAGTAAAGCGCAAATAATCGAGCAATCTGTACACAAAAATGGCATGTTCGAGGCAATTTTTGCCTCGTGTGTCAGCGGTGACCGATTTTTGGACAGTCGCGTGCCAAGGCGGCACAGCCTGGGCCCTGTTTCAGGGCCGCCTTTTCGTTGATTCGGGTCTTTGTGGTGCCTAGAAGATGCGCTCCCCGATGCGGATCGTATCTCCAGGCTTAACGGCTGTATTGGTGTCCAAAGTATATGTCTCTTCGGATGTGGCGTCGGCGCCTTTGACAAATACAACTTTCTTGTTGGCCCGGTATGTAAAACCGCCTGCTGCGGCGACGGCATTCAGCACCGTGAGACCTGAATTGTATGGGTACTCGCCCGGAGATCCGACTTCCCCAAGAATGTAATAGGGGCGATAGTTGATAACTTCGGCGCTGACGCGGGGGTTCAGGATATAATCCCCGTCGAGCGTTTCAACGATTTTGGTTTCCAGTTCTGGAGTTGTCAGACCGATTGCTTCGACCTGACCAACCAGCGGCAACGAGATAGCTCCGGAACCATCCACATCAAATTCACCAGAAAGGTCTGGGTGACCAAATACGGTGACACGCAACCGGTCTCCATTGCCAAGGATATAGGCCGGAGCCGTACGTTGCTCGTGACTAGTCTCAGGTGCGTCTGATCTCTGAATTGCTGTGCCAGCCTGACAGGCAGACACAATCAGAAACGCACCAACCACCAAGGCCGAGCAGATTGAGCGAAGAGTCATCATGTCCCCATATTCTCCGTTGTTGGCGGCAAACGCCGCTTTGCAAATTGATCCCTAAACCGGACTTGTTTCCAGAAAGCTGACATCTGTCTTGAAAAGTTTCGCTGCCGATAGACGGCCACTGATAAAGGCGCCCGTATCAAGACCGATGCGACGATTGTCGCGAAACACACCTTCAGCAGGTGTGTGCCCGTGGACCACGATATGTTCGAATTCTTTCGTATCATCCAGGAATTCATCCCGGATCCATAGCAGGTCCCGTGCCGATTGCTGTTCAAGGGGCACGTCAGGGCGCATTCCCGCATGCACAAACAGATAGTCTCCAGCAACATGGTAGGATTGAAGGGAGTTGTAGAAATTCAAATGTTCGTCGGGCAGCCTCTCCCGAAAGCCCGTCCAGACTTTTTCCCAGGCCTTCTGGGCTGCTGTCATGGCTTCGTGGGAGGTTAGGCTGGTACGTGTGTTTGGCGGTTGGAAGCCATACGAATAAAGTGTTTCGCCGCCGCCGTAGCGGACCCATTGCTTGCCGAAACCAGCATCACTCAGGAACCGCAGCAGCGCTTCTTCATGATTACCCATCAGGAAAACGGTTTCGAATTCCTTCAGGCGATCACTGATCAGGAAGTCGATCACGTCACGTGATTGCAAACCGCGATCAATATAATCACCCAGAAATACCAGAGTCCGCCTTGTGCCCGCGGGCAGGGTCTCGGAATCTCGTTCGATTTGCTCCACAAGACGCTCCAGCAGGTCGCAACGCCCATGAATGTCCCCGATCGCGTAGACGCATTCGCCATCCGGAGCGTGGCTAATGCGCGGCGCGACCGCGACCGGCTCTTGCCGAACGGGTGCTTCCACCTGGTCGGCGGGTGCATTGAAGCCTTGCCGCATGCGCGCGCGCAGAGACGTCGTCGAGCGGGTCAATTGAGCCAATCTCGCGATAAACGACTTCTGAATCTGTTGCGTCAGCTTGGGCATGTCTGCTCTGCTATTAATGTCTCGTTTATAGTGTTTTCTGCCGAAAAACCAAAGGTAGGGCGCGTTTGTCGCTTTTCGGAAGAAAGGTCTCTCGCAAGAAACCTGCCGCCCAGCTCATATGCATCGTTCCCGATGCGAGGCCTGCAAACAGACCGCACGCCGAGCGCTTCCACACTGCCACAGCGATCGAGGCTGCCCCAAGCACGCCGATATAGCCGAGTGGCAAGATCAGCGCTGGCCAGAACAATGGCGATACGACGAGACCGAAAATACTGGCCAGCAAGGCAAGTATCGGGATTGCCTGACGCATTTTGAGTGTGTGACGGTGTTTCCTAGCCGTGCGGGCGCGGCCTTTACCGTAATTGAAGTATTGCCGAGCGAGCGCCTTTACACTGCCGCGGGGCACATACTGGATACGAATGTCGGCGTCTAGAAATATCCGTCCGCCCGCCTTAACCACTCGCTTGTCGTACTCTGCGTCCTCATTGTGGGAGAAGGTTTCATCGTATCCACCGATCATCTTGAAGACGGCGAGGTCAAAACCTGCATGATGCCCGTGGTCGACATAGGCTGATTTGCGCCCCCCCCTATGAGCCGAGCCGCCCGACCCCAAAGGCGTATCTACAACCCAGGCATTGGCGCGTTCGAAACAGGTCTCGCCCACTGCGTCCATCGGGACAACAACGGATGCGGCGTGCGTGGTCTCAAGCGCGTCAGCGACATCAATGATGAAGTTCTTGGGATAGATGGAATGGGCATCGCAGCGGATCAGGAAGTGCGTCTCCTCGCTGGAATGCTGGTTGGCAGCAAGATTGAGCGCGGCCGATTGAAGGCGTTTCGGATTGTGAAGAATGCGCAAATTCGGAAATTCGTCCTTCAGGCTTTCCACAATCGCCACCGTTTGGTCAGTGCTGCCGCCGTCTGCTACGGTCAGGGGGACATGCTGCAGGCGTTCATCGCCGTCCATCAGCGACCGAATACATGCTTCGATATGCCGTTCTTCATTCAGAGTTGGGATGACCGCCAGCACAGTTTGTGCGGGCGCTTCCCTGACAAGTCGACCTGCGTTTCGTTCCATTACATCGCCAAACATTTGGGTCCCCGAAGTATTTGTTGTCCGTTAGAGAGCAAAAAGCATTCCATTTTTACGATGAGATGACGCAGGTCGGCTGAAAGCATGATGAATGTGCAAATATTCCCCTCCCTTACGTTAATCTTGCCGTCAGCCCCGAACCTCCTATGGATAGTGTAAACACATAGGAGGAAGCAGACATGATTGGTGTGATCGCGAAATTGACGATTCAGGACGGCAAGGACGAACAGTTCGAAAAGGTCGCCAAGGATTTGATGGCAAAAGTGAAGGCCAACGAGCCTGGCTGCCTGACCTACCAGCTCTACAAATCCAAAAAAGAGGCTAACACCTATATCTTCATGGAGCAGTATGCGAGCCAGGCCGACTTGGAGTCGCATGGCCAGACCGAATATTTCAAAGCTGCCGGGCCGGGTCTCGGAGCTTGCCTCGCGGGCGCGCCGGAAATTTCCTACTTTGACAGCATAGACTAGTTCGGGGCGGATATGGATCTCTCATTTACCAAAGAAGACCTTGAATTTCAGCAGGAAGTCAGGGCTTGGATTGCCGAAGCCTATACGCCTGAACTCCGCGCGAAAAAGGCCATGTCCAAGAATGGCTATCTCGACAAGGAGGGCCAGGTTGAGTGGCAGAAGCGACTTTACGAAAAGGGCTGGGTCGCGCCGAACTGGCCTGAAAAGTATGGCGGTCCCGGCCTGTCAGGGTCTGAGCGATACATCCTGAACATGGAGCTTTCAGCTGCTGGTACGCCTACCGTCAGTCCGATGGGCATTTCCATGGTCGCGCCGGTCTTGATGGAATTTGGCTCTGAGGAGCAGAAGGCAAAGTACCTACCTCCAATCCTGCGTTCCGATGTGTGGTGGTGTCAGGGCTACTCCGAGCCGGGCGCTGGTTCCGACCTCGCCTCGTTGCAGATGAGCGCCGTAAGGGATGGCGACGATTATGTGCTGAATGGTTCCAAGATCTGGACCACACATGCCCAATGGGCAGACATGATCTTCTGCCTTGTGCGTACGTCCAAGGAAGGCAAGACGCAGGAAGGGATCAGCTTCATCGTGTTCCCGATGACCCTGCCGGGGATCACCATATCCGCGCTGCCGACGCTGGACGGTCCGTTGGAAGGTCAGCAGGAAATCAACCAGGTCTTCTTCGAAGATGTTCGCGTGCCTGTCGCTGATGCCCTGGTAGGCGAAGAGAATATGGGCTGGACTTATGCCAAGTACTTGCTCCAGTTCGAACGGGGGAATGCTTATGCACCCGGACTGCGCAACATGTTGCGCAAGGCTCGCAAGATTGCGAGCGTGGAACAGTCCGATGGTGAGGCGCTGATCCGGGATCACGACTTCTCTCGCAAGCTGGCGAACATGGAAATCAAGATCGATAGTCTGGACGCGACCGAGCAGCGGATTTTCTCCGCACTCTCGGCCGGACAGGCGGTTGGGCCGGAAAGCTCCATGTTGAAGTGCGAAGGCTCTCACACTCAACAAGCGATCACCGAGCTCATTCTCGAAGCCACGGGTTCTTACGCTGCTCCGTTCATCCAGGACAGTTTTGCCGTGGCCCGAGCTGGCAAGAATGCCGACCTGCCGATGCCGCAATATGCGGTGCCGGTCGCGCCGAGCTACTTCAATTACCGGAAAGCTTCCATCTACGCTGGTTCGAATGAGATCCAGCGCAACATCATGGCAAAGATGGTTCTTGGTCTTTGACGGACATGGCGGCGACCTTGCTGGTTGTGCGTAAGCCAAGCCTGCTGACCCGCATCGCCTATGGAATTGGCGGTGCGGCCAGCGGCGTGAAAAATAATGGGTTCGAGTACTTCCTGTTGCTGTACTACAGTCAGGTGCTCGGTATCTCAGCCTCTCTTGTGGCTGGCGCATTGTTCCTGGCGCTTGTGGTCGATGCCATATCGGACCCCGTCGTCGGCTATTGGTCTGACAATGTGCGCACCCGGTTCGGCCGGGGGCATCCGTTCATGTATGCCGCTATGGTTCCACTGGGTGTTGCTTATTTTCTCGCATGGAATCCACCGGCGGGCTTGGATAGTCACGGATTGTTTTTGTGGCTCGTTGTCATAACGATCACTGTAAGACTGTGTTTCACCTTCTATGAAGTACCGAGTCTCGCGCTCGCCGCGGAGCTGACGCAGGATTATGACGCACGAACCAGCCTCATGTCCTTTCGCTACTTCTTCGCATGGGTAGGGGGACTGGCGATACAGGTCGCCTTGCTGACCCTGTTGTTGCGGCCAACTGAAACCGTGAAGATGGGATTCTTCAATCTCGACGGTTGGCATACGTATGGATTGTGGGCAGCGCTCACGATAGTCGGCGCAATCGCGATCTGTGCCGGTGGCACGCACAAATACATTCCGTACTTGAAAGCGGCGCCAGCCGCACGCCAACTCAGTGTGGGCAAGGTGTTCGGAGAAATCTTCGAAACGGTTTCAAACCCATCCTTCCGTGCATTATTCTTAGCGACATTATTTGGGTTGTTTGCCAGCGGCATCTCCGCAGCACTGAACCAATATATCAACGGCTTCTTTTGGGAATTCGATACTGATCAAATTGCCGGGCTTACCGCCGGCGTGTTCGTGTCGGCAGCAATCGCATTGGTGGTTGCGCCGATCATTGGGAAGGTATTGGGCAAGAAGCGGGGCTCAATCATTATCGGCCTTCTGGCATTCACCATTGCTCCCGCGCCAGTCCTGGCACGCTTGCTTGGCTTCATGCCGGCCAATGGCACCGATACGCTTTACTATCTCGTACTGTTCATCACAGTTTTCGATCTGGCGCTGATCATTGCAACGCAAATGCTCATGGCGGCGATGGTTGCTGACATTGTCGAGGAAAGCGAACTGTCCACGGGGCGTCGTTCGGAAGGGATATTCTTCGCAGGTATCAGCTTCATTCGGAAGCTGTCGCAAGGTGCGGGGATACTGACTGCGGCGGTCGTGTTGTCGATGGCAGATCTGCGTCCCGGCATGCAGCCTGGGGAAGTAGCCGAGACTTCGCTGAATAAACTCGGATGGGGGTATGCAGCCTCGTTGCTCGTGATCTGGATGCTCATGATCCTGTGCATTAGCTTCTATCGAATCAGCCGGGAAAGTCATGAAGCCAATCTCGCGGCGCTCGCTGCGAGAGACGACACAGGCCCAACCCCCTGAAAAAACTCACTGATTTGTCATGATTGAAGGAATTGCGTCCCGCTTCGCGCCGCAATAGAGCCATACTCATGGTCCATACAATTCGCATGACAAAACACGTTTCGAAGTTCCTGGCGATTGCCGGGCTTTCGGTTCTGGCTCTGCTTGTCGTGGCGGTTTTGCCACTTTTTGCACACGCCCAACGGTTACCCCAATCGCAAACCGAGATTGATCTCAGCTTTGCGCCGCTGGTCAGGGAAGCTTCGCCCGCTGTGGTAAACGTTTTCACCGAGCGCATGGTCGCCAACCGGGTCTCACCCATGGAACAATTGTTCTTCGGTGATGCGATCCCGAAACAGCGCCGTCAGAATTCGTTGGGATCCGGCGTGATCGTGGGTTCAGATGGTGTGATCGTAACCAACAATCACGTCATAGATGGTGCGGACACGTTTCGGGTCGTCTTGAGTGATCGCCGGGAGTATCCGGCCGAACTTGTGCTTGCGGACGAGCGGACAGATCTGGCTGTCCTCAAAATCGACACTGAAGGCGCTGTGCTGCCCACTCTGCCATACGCGGATACCCGGGCAGCCCAAGTCGGCGACCTTGTGCTGGCGATCGGCAACCCATTCGGGGTTGGTCAAACGGTGACCAGCGGCATCATCTCAGCAACGGCCCGCACGGATGTGGGCATTTCCGACTACGCCTTCTTCCTTCAGACGGATGCTGCGGTGAACCCTGGCAATTCCGGCGGGGCGCTTGTGAACACGAAGGGGGAGTTGGTCGGTGTGAACACTGCAATCTTCTCCCGATCCGGTGGGTCCAATGGTATCGGTTTTGCCATCCCGGCTGAGATGGTGAAGCGCGTTGTCGACGCCGGCATGAATGAGGGCACCTTCGTCCGTCCATGGCTGGGGCTCGCCGCGCAGTCTGTCAGCTACGACATCGCCAAGGCGCAAGGACTGGATCGCCCTGTCGGAGTCATGGTGACGGAAGTTTACGATGATGGCCCAGCGGACAATTCCGGTCTGCGTCGAGGCGATCTCGTGACCGCCATCGATGGGCGGGAAGTGTTTGACGAAAAGGGCCTGAAGTTTCTGGCCGCTGTTCGTAGCCCCGGCGACGAAGCGATACTGACCGTGCTGCGGGGGGGGAAGACGCAGAACATCGGAGTCACGGTCGAGCCGCCACCCGGCGCTCGCGAAGCGGATATTGTACTTCTAGATGGACGAACGGCTTTTTCGGGTGCGCGAGTTGTAGAGCTGTCTCCCCGGCTCGCCGAGGAGAACGGGCTCGACCCGTTCCAGAAGGGATCCGGAATCTATGTGCATTCAGTGATGCGGCGTTCGATTGCCCGGAATTTCTTCCGACCAGGGGATATCGTCCGCTCGGTGAATGGTGCGCAGACCAAGACCGTAGACGAGCTCAAATCTGCGCTCGCAAAGGATGCGAGCAGCTGGGATATCGAGATCGAACGGAATGGCCGTGTGGTGCGAGGAACGGTCCGGCTCTAGGCGGCCTGGCTATTCCGCGGCAACTTGCGATGCAGCGCTCGCGGACCCCTCGAACATGTCCATTATGATGCCATAGGCATCCTCAAGCGGTAGCTTGTCGGCATGACGGGTGGCGCTTCCATCGGCGGTTTGCACCCAGAAGGCTCCATTGCGGCTGTGCTGTGAATTATTCACCTGACCAACCAGCATGAAGAGTTCGTCGAAGGCTTTACGCTCACCGGTTAGGGCGTTGGTTATCTCGAAGCCTGGTTCCGTCTTCGAGATCAGGCCGGACCAGAACATGATCCGATTGGCCGCTCGCCGCCATTCCATGATCGTTTTGCCATTTGACTGCAGGGCTTCGAGCGTTGCTTCTGCTTTCTCGGCCTCTTCCTCGGACGCAAACGTCGCCCAAGCCTGATGGGTCATGACCGGTTCGAAGCTGACCGGTTGCGGACCACCCGCCCAAGCAAACAGGTCTTTGAAGTTATGGGGGCGATAGACAAATTTCCCACCAATATGCTCGTAGCGCGTATTGGCTTCCTGGCTCAGCGCGGTCGCCAGAACGATGCGCCCCGTTGGTCCGACCATGTCGAATGCCTTGCCGATGATCTTGTCCATATGACGATATGAGTCTTCAATCGCGTTGCCGTAATTGAGCATTTCCTCGTCAGAAGGTATCATCTGGTAGACGTCCGGTTGCATATGCCGCCAATACCGGTGCTGGAGATAGGCGGTGGAATTGGCGAAATATGTCGCGAATTGCGGCCGGCGCTTTGACCAAGTGTTTGCAAACACGTCCCACATCAGCAGATCGAGCACGAGTGCGCGGCGCCATTTGCGATCAGCGGAAGATGTCTTCTCACCAGCAATCTGGTTCATCGCCTTTGTGATCGTTTGGAGTGAAAGCCCATGGCTCAGCATGAATTTCACAAAATTGAGCGCGTCAGCACGGGTGGGTTTGGCATTCGGATTGGTGTGTTCAGCCACATGGAAGCTGATGAATTTGTGAAAGGCTTCATAGGCCGGATCGCTTGGGCGCACGCCCGCAGACCAGGGGTCAGGAACGAGGAACACTGTGTCCTTGTGGGCCGTGTCGGCATTCATCGACCCGAACACGATGCTGTCGATGCCGTCTTCTGCCAGCGCGTCCCAGATGCGGGGCGTCTTGATCAGGTGCCCTTCGTCGAGTTCTGAAGCGCCGTGTACGTGTTCCGTCTGCCCCGTGTGGAATGTAGGCCATTGTACCCAAGGCTCCAAAGTCGGGTCGTCGGTATGGGTAACATAGACGTCTGAACTCTTGTGGAGCTTCCGGAAGTTCGGAAGCTCACCATCATCCATCATGCGATCAATGATGGGGGGGCAGAGCTCATTCAGTTCCAGAACCAGAACCGGTGCGTTTTTCGTATTTGAAAACATGACAACTATACCCTTGGAAACCCACGCATTCTGCGCCTTTGCCGATCTTAATGCATGAATTGCGCCATGAGTCGATTACCCGTACCGACGGTATCTGAACTACGAGGCGCAAGGCATGTTTGCAGGGCATTTCCGCCAAAACGTGGGCGTTTAACTGTCTTTTCTCGCGTGAAGAATGACCGGAAGTTTCTCATAGCCGAGCACAAAATTGGAGAGGACCCGCGTGGGTTCGCCCGTTACTTCGACCCGCTCGAACCGGTTCATGATTTCTTCCCACAGAATGCGCAATTGCATCTCCGCAACGCGATTCCCCATGCAGCGATGGATGCCGAAACCAAAAGACAGGTGTCGCCGCGCATTGTCTCGGTCGATGCGGAAATCATCGGGATCATCGATGACATCTTCATCGCGATTGCCTGACGCATACCACATGACGACCTTGTCGCCCTTGCGTATCTTCTGGCCGCCAAGTTCGGTGTCTTCGGTTGCAATGCGTCGCATGTGTGCCAACGGCGTCTGGTAGCGAATGATTTCCGAAACCATATTCGGGATCAGGGACGGATCGGCTCGAAGCTTGTCGTACTCGTCAGGAAACTGGTTCAGGAAATAGACCCCGCCGGAAATGGAGTTCCGGGTCGTGTCGTTTCCACCGACGATAAGCAACATCAGATTGCCGAGCAGCTCAATCGGATTGTCGACCATGTTTTTTGTATCTTCGCTATGGGCGAGCAGCGATATGAAATCGAACTTTCGCGGCTGTGCCGCCCGTTCGCGCCAGAGCTCGGTGAAATAGGCTACGCATTCATTCAAATGCTTCATGCGCCACTCCATGTCGGTGCCGACAATGCCGACCGCATCGCTTGTTGTGGCAACATCCGACCAGAATGGCAGCTTGTGGCGGTCCTCGAAAGGAAAGTCGAACAATGTCGCCAGCATTTGGGTGGTCAGTTCGATTGACACTTTTTCTACCCAGTCGAATTCCTCGCCAACAGGAAGGCCATCCAGGATTGTGCACACACGTTGGCGGATCAGGTCTTCGAGTTCCGAGAGCTGGGTCGGTGCGACGGCTGGCTGGGCCACCTTGCGCTGGATGTCATGAATTGGCGGGTCCATAGCGATGAACATGGGCGGCTGGAAATTGTCGCTCGGGTCGCCAATCACGATGCTGGGTTCTGACGAAAACGTCTTGTGATTTGAATCGACTGCGATGATGTCGTGATATTTGGTGACGGACCAATAAGCGCCGACAGAGCTTTCCGGGCAATAATGGACTGGCGCTTCCTTGCGCAGTCGCCGGAAATACTCCCCCTGCTTATTGTTCAGGAATATCTCTGCCTTTGAGACATCAAAGGTTTCGAGCGGCAGGCTCCAGGGATCTGGAATCGTGCCTTCCGCCTCATACTCTGTATCGGCCATGTTTTCCTCCCGGTTTTTCTTTTCACAGTACGTGCGAAACCGGCAGTGGGCTAGCTATCAGCTCGCGCCAATTGTTGTGCGGTGCAACAGACGCGCATGTCCTGGATAGCCTCCGGTTGCCATATGCAACAGGCAGCGATTGTCCCACATCACCAGCATGTTTTCCTGCCAGACATGCCGATACTGAAATTCCGGTCGGGTTTGCCAGCGATACAGTTCAGCGAGCAATTCCCAACCTTCGTCGGGCGTCATGCCGTCGAACCCGGTGATATAGCCCGCCGTGCCAAAGACGCTCTCGCGACCGGTTTCAGGATGCACTCTAATGATGTCGTGCATTTGAGACGCCTGTGCCTCAGTGGATGCAATGATGGTCATGCTGCGCCCGCTCGCTTTGTCTGCCTCTCCATACATGCCGTCTGGGGCGTAAGCGTTCTTGGCGGAATGAATGGCTTTCTTGCCGTCCAGCCGTTCACGTAGTTCCGTGGGCATCTGCTCCAGCGCCAAATATTGATTGGCGAAGAGCGTGTCGCCACCCTGCGGCGGAATAGTAATACCGAACAGGCAGGTGCCGCTTGGCGGAGCGGGCTGAAAGCTCCAATCAGTGTGCCAGCTTTCAGCGAAGATCGGTGCCGTTTCGTCGGCCGCGCGCTGAACGGCGATTATGTGCTGATGACCGGGGATCGGTGCGATGAATGGGTCTTCTCCAAAGGGACCGAAATACAATGTGAAGCGCTCTAGGTCCTCGTCGCTCATTGACTGATCGGGAAAGGAGAGAACCTGATGTTCAAGCCACGCCGCGCGAATATCTGCAATTGTTTCGGCGGGCAGGGGAACAGACAGATCAACGCCGCGAATCTCAGCGCCGCATGCCTGTCCGGATGGTGTGATCTCGAGTGTCATTTTGTGTCTCCTCCACTTGGCACCTTATCATGCTCTACAATCGCGCCTAGAACGGGCTCATGAACGACCTATTCTCTGCCTCGGGCCTTTCTGAAGGTGCGCCTCAGCCGCTGGCTGACAGATTGCGTCCGCAAACCTTGTCCGAAGTGGTCGGACAGGATCACCTGCTCGGGCCTGACGGACCCTTGCGGCGTATGCTGGAGGCTGGCCGGTTATCGTCCATCATATTCTGGGGGCCACCTGGCGTCGGCAAGACGACCATTGCGCGGTTACTCGCCAGCGAAACTGATTTGGAATTCGAGGCAATCAGCGCCATTTTTTCCGGCGTGAAAGATTTGCGGGCCGCCTTCGAGCGCGCTGAAGCACGGCGTTCGACCGGGAAGGGAACATTGCTGTTCGTTGATGAAATTCACAGGTTCAACAAAGCCCAGCAGGACGGCTTCCTACCTTTTGTCGAAGGGGGCGTCGTGACATTGGTCGGGGCGACCACCGAGAATCCGAGCTTTGAAATCAATGGTGCACTCCTGTCGCGCTGTCAGGTCATGGTGCTCAAACGCCTCGATGAGAAAGGTCTCAGCCTTTTGATTGATCGTGCCGAGGCCAAGGAGGCGCAGAAGCTTCCGGTGGAGCCTGCAGCGCGCGATGCTCTCATCGATATGGCAGATGGCGACGGGCGCTACCTGCTGAACCTTGTGGAACAAGTTTATACTTTTGCCGGTAAAGGCGAGCCGCTAACTATCGCGGCAATGTCGGCTGCACTTCAGAAGCGTGCGCCCGCCTATGACAAGTCCGGCGAGGGACACTACAATCTGATCTCTGCGCTTCACAAATCTGTGCGCGGATCAGATCCAGATGCAGCGATGTACTGGTTTGCACGCATGCTGGAAGGTGGCGAAGATCCGCGTTTCCTTGCGCGCCGTCTGGTCGTGATGGCCAGCGAAGATATCGGTCTTGCTGACCCGACTGCGATGATGGTGGCTGGTGAGGCCGCGCGTGCATTCGAACGTCTAGGTGAGCCGGAAGGATTGATCCCCTTGGCGCATTGTGTGGTGCACCTCGCCACAGCGCCGAAGTCAAATGCAGCCTATATGGCGCTAAAGAAGGCGCGCGCTGCGGCCAGAGAGACCGGCAGCCTCATGCCACCCAAAGCCATTTTGAATGCGCCGACTAGCATGATGAAGGATCAGGGATATGGTGATGGCTATATTTATGAACATGATACGGAAGAGGGGGTCTCCGGACAGAATTACTTCCCGGATGAAATGCCCCGTCCGGTTTTCTACGAACCAAAAGGTCAGGGGCGCGAACGAGCCGTGATGGAACGCATGAGGTTTGTCGCAGAAATCAGGGATCGAAATCGTCGCTAGTACATGAAGAACCGGCCTCTCCCCAATATCAGCGTTGAAGATCGAGCATATGCTGAGAGCCTCATCATATTTGAGGACAGTCAGGTAATCGTGTTTGACAAGCCATCGGGCCTGGCAGTTCAAGGTGGGGGCGGCATCTCCAGATCACTTGATGACCTCCTCGTCGCGTTTGCCAAATCAAACGGGAAGAAGCCGCGTCTCGTGCATCGTCTTGATCGAGGAACTTCGGGGGTGGTCATTGTTGCGCGAACCAAGCCGGCCGCTGCATTTCTTTCTGACGAGTTCGCCGCTCGCCGAGCCGGGAAAACGTATCTGGCCGTTGTATCTGGGAAACTGCCAGATGATGTCGAAGGGGTATTTGACCAGCCTTTGGTGAAGGTCGAGGAGGGGGGGCGTCCTCGCATGCTGATCGCCAAAGCTGGGCGAAAGGGTGGCCAAAAGGCGCTTACGGGCTGGCGTATCCTGGCCCGCCAGGGCGATTACGCGCTGTTCCAATTGAAACCTGAAACGGGCCGGATGCACCAGATCCGTGCACACCTGCTCGGCGCGGGATGTCCGATCCTTGGCGACCACTTGTACGGAACAGGCGCGCAGTCAGCGGAGCGTCTGATGCTGCATGCGCAGTCGCTCGAGATTGGGCTTCCGGATGGAACAAGAAAATTATTCTCTGCGCCGCCGCCCGAAAGTTTCGTAGAAATGGCGATGCAGCTAGGGCTGAGCCTTCCTGATTAGCTGGCCACGAAAAAGGCCCTCCGTTTCCGAAGGGCCTCGTTCATTCTGGATGATCGTTGCGTCACCTCTCGCGGAAGCGCGGAATAACAGCCTGCGTCTGACCTGAGTTTACCGCTTCTGCTGCGGCCAGCTGCTCCAGCAAGGACTGCACGTTCTTGTCATCGGCAAGGCGGTTCAACATGATCGCAGCTTCGGCACCTTCAGCAGACACGCCGAACAGGCTTTCGAGGGCTTCCAGCCCTGTCGGACGATGAGGGTAGTAGACAAGGCGGGGGGTAACATCAGCTTCGATGTCAGCGAGCTCTTTGGCTTTTTCGATGGCGTCGATGAAGGTACCCAATTCATCAACCAAGCCCACTTCAAGTGCGTCTTCGCCGCTCCAGATTCGGCCACGGGCAATTTCATGCACTTCATCATACGTCATGCCACGGCCGTCGGCGACGATACCGAGGAACCGGTCATAACCCCGTTTCAGCGTGTCCTTGACCGCAGCTTCCTGGGTTTCGGTAAACGTGTCGGTTCCGTAGGCATCCGCAAATTCACCCCCAACACTCACACGGTCAAAGGTGATTCCAAGTTTGTTCAGGCCGCCTTCGATTGCGAACTTACCACCATAAATGCCGATCGAGCCGGTAATGGTCGCGCGATTGGCAATAATATAGTCGGCACCTGCAGATACATAGTATCCGCCGGAAGCAGCAAGCGAGCCCATTGATACGATCACAGGCGTCCCATCAGCCTGAACGCGCTCAATGGCATTCCAGATCTGATCTGCTGCGACGGGGGATCCACCTGGGCTGTCGACACGGAAGACGATGGCTTTGATCTTCTCATTCTTGCCAGCGTCGAGGATGGCGCGGGCAATATTGTCCGAAGCAAAACCGGGCGGGGAGGAGAAGGGCGAGTTGCCATCTCCGCCGCCTGTAACAACAGCGCCTTCGCCGCCAACGATGGCGATTTGTGGTGCTCGCAAGCTCGGGGCGGGTGCTGCATAATAGGCAAGGTCGACGAGTTCAGCATCATCGCCTGCTCTTTCCAGGGCGGCTTCGGAGGCTTGTTCCGGATAGCCTGTCTTATCCAGCAGCTTCAGTTCGATGGCTTTCTCCGCTGGGATTGGTCCGCTCTCAAGAGCCGTTCGGACATTGGCAGCATTCAGTGCGCGGTCTGCTGCGATGTCGCCCAAGGCGACGGTCCAAACCGACTCAGCCAGAGTGGCCAGCGCAAGCTTGTGCGGCTCGGTATACTCGGTCTTGTTGTAGGAGTTCGGGGCGTTCTTGTATTCGTAGAACGGATAGATTTCAGGTATCACGCCGATCTTGTCGAACAGCCCCTTGAAGAACTCCGTTTCGAATGTCAGCCCAGGGACGACCAGGTCGGAACCCGGTTGCATCCAGATTTCATCGGCTGCGGAGATCGACCAATAGGCCGACGGACCGCTGACGCCCAGGGTGCCCTGTGAGTGGGCGATGACGAACTTGCCCTGATCACGGAAACTCTGGATCGCCTGACGCAACTCTTCGGCGCGTGCGCTACCAGTCCCGATGAATGCACCTCGGATAAACAGACCTTTTACATGGTCATCGGTTTCGGCCGCTTTCAACTTGGTCAGCAGATCGATGAAACCGGGCGTACCGGACAGGGCAGCAAAACCGCCTGTTGGCGCCTGGTCGGAAATTTCCGAGTTCAGGTCGAGGGACAGGACAACTGCGTCTGGGCGCTCAGGTTTTGAGCTTGATGCCCCAACAATGAGCAACATAAGAAAAGAAAACATCAGGAAGATGAAAATGAACATGGCGGCGAGAGCACCTGCCATGGAAAGGAAAAAGGTCTTCATGTATGAACGGTCTCCATGCACACGGTCTGGGAGTCGTGTCTTTCTGTAAAACGATATTGCCGATTATCGATAAAAAGTAAAGGCGAGCATTTCAGCGCCTGTGAAATTGTCGCCGATCATCGCGTTCCCTGCACAAATCCGCTGCTAAGGATGAGATCGGGTGTTGCCAGCAACGGCAAGAGTGGCTATCTCGGCGCCTTCATTGGGGTGTCGCCAAGTGGTAAGGCACCGGTTTTTGGTATCGGCATTCCCAGGTTCGAATCCTGGCACCCCAGCCATCGTCTTCCAGATCGCCGACCATGCGGGAAGACAACGCGAGACAAATTTGATCGTTACTGTATCACGCCGGTTGCCAATAGGCGTGCGCCCGATATTTTCCTTACTGAATCGTAAAGCATCTTATTGATCCCCGAATTCAGGGTTGTTAGCCTTGAGGATCAAAAGTAAGGGCGTTGCGTACCCGGCGTCTGAGTGGCAAAGGGTATAAACAGAGAGCGGCCCACGCTCCAAAGCTCAGGGGAGAGGTCGGGCGTCTCTACGCCTTTCGCCTTCCACTAGACTACCAGGCCAATTGTGTGTGTGGCCATGGCATTGAAACCGGGACGTCCTCATGAGCAGGGCGCCTGACTGTCGATTTTTACGCGCAATACCTGCGCGACCGTTTGGAGAGTGAGAGGCAAACCTCATGAAGAAACTTCTGTCACCAGCTCGCGGCGTTCTCGCCGCTGCGCTGATTGCGGGCTTGGCCATGCCGGCCCAGGCCCAATTGCGCGAAGCGCTCAATACCGGCGAGCAGGCCACCCGGCGCGCCGAGCAAGTTCAAGATCAGATCAACCAGCTGGACGATGAGCGTACGGACATGGTGCGTGAATACCGCTCCCTGCTTCAGCGCCGTGACGCAGCTGACCTGTACGCCAAGCAACAGGCGCTCGTTGTGAAAAGTCAGGAAGAAGAGATCGAATCTCTGACTGAGCAACTCGGCTCTATCGACGACATCACGGCCCAGACGGTTCCGATGCTTCTCGAAATGATCGAAAACCTGAAGGCATTCGTTGCTGCTGACCTCCCATTCAAGCAGGAAGAACGCACGACGCGTCTTGAAGGCCTCGACGCGGTCATGGAAACGCCGAACGTCACGCCAGCTGAACAGTATCGCCTGATCATGGACGCCTATCAGGCGGAAATGGAATACGGCCGCACGATCAGCACCTGGCAGGAAGAGATCACGCTGGACGGTAACCCGACCACGGTGGACATGTTCCTGTATGGGCGCGTTGCGCTCGTTTATGCTGCGCCAAACGGCGACGCTGCTCGGTACAACCGCACGACCGGTGAGTGGGAAGAGATCAAGGGCGGTTATGCTGCCGATATCGACAAGGCGATCCGCGTTGCACAGGCAAAAGCCCAGCAAGACGTTCTGTTCGCCCCGGTTCAGAAGTTCTCCGTCGAGTAGTCGGCAGGCACCAGAGAATTAAGAGGTAATATAATGTTGAAGTTCAATTCCTCGCTGAAGGCTCTCGGTGCAGCTACGCTGCTCGGCCTCGGCTCAATCGCGGTGTCCGCTCCGGCCTCCGCTCAATCGCTCCAGGATGTTCTTGCCAAAGTCCGTCAGGACTCCAGCCAGATGTCTGCTGAAGACCAGCAGCGCCTGCGGGAATTCCAGGCTGATACTGCAGCTCAATCCCAGAAGATGGCGGACGCCCGTGGCGCTCTTGCGGCTGCAGAATCTCGCGGCCGCGCTCTGAGCGCTCAGTTTGATGCCAACGAGGCAACGCTTGCTGACCTCGAAGCTCAGGTTTCTGAGCAGGCAGGTGACTTCCAGGAACTGCTTGGTCAGTTCCGGTCCGCAGCTGGCGAAACCATGCCGGAAATTGCGAACTCCTTCGCCAACTTCGATTATCAGGGCCGCGTCGAGGGCATCGCTGAAATCGCTGAGGCTCGTACGCTTCCGAACCGCGCGCAACTTGAGCGTCTTCCGGAAGCCATGATCCAGGAAATGGTTGCTCAGTCCGAAGTAAAGTCGTTCACCGCAATGGTTGATGGCATTGGTCCGGATGCGTCAAACGCTGAAGCTGAAGTGATGCGCGTTGGCGTCTTCACCGCGGCGACCGTAGACGGCACAAAGTTTGTTGAAGTGAAGAAAAAAGACAATGGAGACACGTTCCTCCAAGCGTTCAAAAAGCAGCCTTCCGGTGCTTTCGCGTCTTCGATGAACAGCCTTGTCAAAGCGGGCCCGGACCAAATCGTTCGTGCGCCGGTTGACCCATCCAAGGGTAACTTGTTCGGCATTCTGGGCGACCTGCCAGAATTCGGCGATCGCCTGAAGCAGGGTGGCCCTGTTGGTGCTGTTATCATGGCGCTTCTGGCTGTTGGACTGCTGCTCGGTCTCTACAAGATGTTCACGCTCTTCACGATGGGCGGAGCCATGCGCAAGACGGCGAAAACCCGTCAGGCTGGCGACGGCAACCCACTGGCTCGCGTGTTCGAAGCTTATGAGCAAAACAAGCAGAACGACATCGAGACGCTGGAACTCAAACTGGACGAACAGATCCTGCGCGAGAGCCCACGCATCGAGCGTTTCAATGACATCATCAAAGTGCTTGCTGCTGTTGCACCTCTGCTCGGTCTTCTCGGTACCGTTATCGGTATGATCATCACCTTTACGTCGATCACCATCTACGGTGCCGGCGATCCGAAGCTGATGGCCGGTGGTATCTCCGTTGCCCTTATGACGACCGTGTTCGGTCTCGTGGCGGCTATCCCGCTTCTCCTGGTCCATGCAGTCGTGTCCGCAATGGCACGCGGCAACCAGCAGATGCTTGACGAGCAGGCTGCTGGCCTGGTCGCCGAGAAAGCGGAATCCACGCGCGGGGCGATGGCGTAAGCCATCCCCCTCGTACACCCGAGGAGTAACCCGATATGGGTTTTGCAGACTTACAGGCTTTCCTCGATCGTGGCGGTCCAGTGTTGCTGGTCATTATGCTTGCAACATTCTTCATGTGGGGCCTGATTTTGGAACGCGTGTTCTATTTCAGGTTCGCACATAAGCAGGTAGCCGCCGATGCGATTGCGGAGTGGCGTTCGCGCTCCGACCGGAAATCCACACTCGCGCACTGGGTAAAAGACAAGCTGGTATCCGAAGTCCGTATGAAAGCGGAACAGAATGTCCAGCTGACCAAGGCAATGGTGGCGCTTGCGCCACTGCTCGGCCTGCTGGGCACCGTGACCGGAATGGTTGCAGTGTTCGACATCATGGCGATCACCAGCGGTGCAGACGCAAAGGCCATGTCGGCCGGTGTGTCTCGTGCAACGATCCCCACGATGGCAGGTATGGTCGCCTCGCTCTCAGGCATTCTATTCACGTCCGGTATGGACCGCCGCGTTAACCGCTCGGTCCAGCAGGTCGAAGATGCGATGGAGATTAGCTGATGCGAGGACGTACACACAGAGCACCGGAAGAGGCGAATGTTGACCTCACGCCCATGTTGGACGTGGTCTTCATCCTGCTGATCTTCTTCATCGTGACCTCGACTTTTGCCCAGGAAGAGACGATCGGCCTTGAGCCTCCGCCTCCGCCTTCGCCAGATCAGCAGGACCAGCCGCAAGTTCCGGCTATCCTGATTTATATCGACGAGTCGAACCTGATCACGGTCAATGGCCGCGTCACTGACATCGGATCTGTTCGTGCCAATATTGAGCGCGTGCGGGCCGAGAACCCGGAAAGCCAGGTGGTGATCCAGGCTCATCCGAAGTCGAGAAACGGGGTAATCGTCCTTATCCGGGACGCCGCCTATAACGCTGGCTACACGACAGGGGTTAACCTTGTCCTGTCGCAGACAGAGTAGAGGAGCACCGCATGGCACGCAGAAAACGTCAATCGATGGCCGGCGGTGGAGGAGCTGAGGATGATGTAAACCTCACTCCAATGCTGGATGTGGTCTTCATCCTGCTGATCTTCTTCATTGTTACGGCTCAGTTCATCAAGGAGCCCGGCGTCGACATCGTCCGGCCCGAAGTGGACAACAAGGCAATCGCCAAGCCGCTTGCGATCCTGGTTGCGATCAATGCTGAAAGCCAGATCTACATCGACAAGAAGGAAGTCTCGCCAGATGAGGTGTCCTTTACGCTGAAACAGATGCGTGAAGACAATCCTCGTGGTAAGATTGTCATTCAAGCCGATGTAGCTTCAGAAGCTGAAGTGCTCGTCGACCTCATGGAGACCATCAACAAGCTTGATGGTTCGACCGTGATCGACGTGTCGGCGTCGAGAGAATAGGAGACATTCACATGCTAAATAATCCTTTTCTTCGCCTCTTGATTGCACTCGGTATCGCTATTCCGATCGTGTACGCACTCTTCATGATGATGAGTTATCTCATCAGTGTGAAAGAGGTGAAACTTGATCAGAGCGAACAGCGGGTCCTGTCGGCGATTACGCCACAACAGCAGGATGCCGATGTCCGGGTGCGTCAGCGCTCGAAGCCGAAGCGGATCGATTCCGCACAGAAGCCGCCTCCACCTCCAAAAGTTTCGGCAACCAAGTCTCAGATCAATCTGCCAACGCCCCGTATTGAGGGCGCTGCGCCGACGGATCTGAACCTTGGCCGGATGAACTCTCTGGCAATCGACCCGGTTGCAATTTCTGACCGGGATGCCCAGCCAATCCGTCCGCCAGCCCCGTCTTATCCGCAACGAGCGGCAGAGCGCGGCACGGAAGGTAGCTGTGATGTTCGCTTCGATGTGGATACACGCGGTCGTCCGTACAACATCTCTGCCACTTGCACAGACAGTGTCTTCAAGCGGGAAGCAGAGCGGGCTGTCAGCAAGGTTGAATTTGCTCCGAAGATCATTCGCGGCAAAGCGGCTGAGCGTCGCAACGTGGTATATCCATTGGAATTCAAACTGGCCGACTAAGGCTCGTTCGACGACGAAACTTTAGAAGGGTGCTCCAAGGAGCGCCCTTTTTGATTCCGGATTGTGTCGCCAAAAAGCTTTTGCTTGCCGTTAGGGAATGGTAATGATATAAAGTAACAAAAAGTGGAGGGAGTGAAATGGCAGCCAGTTTGAATTCGAGCACGGGAACCGCGCTAGCCTTCGGCGAAGAAAGGCGTATATGGCTTCCAATCAAATCCGACCCCGGTCGGTTTCTCATGGCCGTCATTCCTGCCGCCGCTGTCACAATTGGCTTGTTCGCAATCATGAACCATTTGATCCATGTGGAGGAAGTGAGGATGGCAACGCCATCCGAGCGCATTTTGGACAAGATCGTATTCGACGCGGACCCGATGGACGATCCGGTGAGACCAGATCGTCCGATATTCGAGCCTATTGAGGCCAAAGCACCTCCCCCTCCACCGAAAGTGACGATGTCATCTTCAGACGTGGGTATGCCGGCCATCGTGGATGTTGGCGCCGTGCCGACGCGCACACCTGTTGGGTCCCTTGGTCCCATCATTACAACATCAAGCCCCGTCGGTGACCGAACCCCTGTGCCCGTCTGGCCTCCATTGCCAGCGTATCCGAGCGCGATGGCCAAACGAAACTTGGAAGGTGATTGCGTCGTCCGCTTCAATCTGACAGCTCGAGGTCTGCCCTTTGATGTTATCGCTGAATGTACGCCCTCAGGTTTCGAATCGGAGGCCCGTCGGTCTGTCTCCAGGGCAGAGTTCCTGCCACAAATCATTGACGGACAAGCACAGGAATCGCGCGGTCTGAGTTACCCGCTCGAATTCCGCCTTAATGAGGAGTGATAATCATTAAAACCCTGTAGTACATCGTTGACGCAACGTGTCGCTTGCACCCATATTCGGCACGAAACGTAACAGATTTACACTCGGACGACGCGCGAGCATAAAAAGCCTTATAAAGCGCGCGGAAGTCCTTGATCCGACCGGTCAATTCCGGTTGAAAGAGCTGAACCCCGCGGTCCCTGCGGACAGGAGAGGAATTATGGGATTTAAAGCTACCCTGAAAGGTGCCGTTCTTGCCGGCATGATGGCAGCATTTGGTGCCGGCGCCGCTATGGCGCAGGCGGCTTGTGAAGAGACTCAGTTTTCATCTAAGACCGGGGAAACCTATCTGAAGGCCGAACAGGCCGCGATGACGAACAAGGACTTCAATGCCGCGGCACAGGCTCTCGGCCAGCTGAAGGCGATGGAGCTCAATTGCTACGAGGAAGGCGCAGTTCTCAAACTGTCCGCCTATATCAACATCGAACGCGGAGATCGTCAGGGCGCCATTCGCGACCTGATGTCGGCGCTCGACAAGGGCTACATCCCGGCGAAAGATGCCGCGCAAACCTATTACAACATTGCCCAGATCTACCTGCAGGATGAGAACGTCGAGAAGTCGCTCGAATACATGCAGAAGTGGCAACAGGCTGGCGGCAAGCCAGACCGCCAGCAGAAATGGCAGCTTGCTGTTCTGTACCAGCGCGTCGATGATTTCCGCACGGCCATCAAATGGACCGAAGAAGTCAAGCGTGATGACGGCAATAACTACAAACAGGAAGTCTATGACCTGCTGATCTATCTCTACAACGCGGTAGACGACAAAGCGAAGCTGGCGGCTGTTCTGGAAGAAGTTCTGGTCCGCAATCCGACAGAGCGGAAGTATTGGGACGCCATTGCCGGCAACTACTTTGCGGCCGATGAAGAGCGCAAAGCCTTTGAAGTGCAGAAAGCCATGTATCTGGCGGGCCTGCTGACGAAGGAAGACGAGATCATGCGGGTTGTGAACTTTTACAACCGCTTCAACGCGCCCTACCACGCCGCTCAAATTCTTGAGAAAGAAATGAATTCTGGTCGGGTGACGAAGTCTCTCAAAAACCTCGAATTGCTTGCGAACCTTTACCAGGTTGCTCGTGAACACGAAAAGGCGATCCCGGTCATCCGCCAGGCAGCTGATGCTGGTGGTGGCGGCGCTATGCTCGAACGTCTCGGCCGGTCCTATGCCGACCTCCAGAAGTGGGAGGAGACAGAAGATGCGCTCCAGCAAGCACTCAAGATGGGCGGCCTCAAGGATCGTGCGACGGCTTATGTGATGATCGGCCAGTCTCGCTACGAGCGGGAAGATCGGTCCGGCGCGCGTGAAGCGTTCCGCCAGGCCGGTAACCGCGCGGGTCGTAGCTGGCTGCAGTTCATGGACTCTGAAGAAGCCACCGCTGATGCGCTGGTCTGTTTTGAAGTCCAGTCAGCTTATCTCAATGTCGAGAACGAAGCGAAGATCTGTAAGCGTCTCGCGGTTCTGGGTGAAGAGAATGTCCCGGAAAACTGCAAGACTGTGCCAGAGCGCCTGAAGGCGGCTCAGGAGAAGTTCAACAACACACCGGAATGCCGCGCACAGCGTTCTTAGTTGTTAGATCGAACCCAATGAAGAACCCCAGCCATCGCGCTGGGGTTTTTTGATTCAGGAATACGCGCTCAGCACGTCATCTACGGCGCGCTCAAGATCCCTGAGGGTCGCGACATGGCTCATGGTCGAGCAATAGGGCCTGTAGCGCGGGATTTCACTGTCACCTGTGCCCCACGCAGCCAGCGGCTCAGGATTTAGCCAGATGGTACGCTTGGCACGTGAGGCGCAGCCTCGGAACAGATCTGTTCGTGGATCGTCATAGTTCGACCGGCCGTCGCCAAGAACGATGATGGTTGTTCGCCGATCGACCAGCGCTTCGTGATCTTTCTTCAAATCAGACCAGGCCTGGCCATAGTCCGTCGACCCCATGCCGGCCACACGGATGATAATATCCATCGCGTGCTCAAAGGGATTGTCTTCCAGAACATCGTCCACCTCGACCAGCTTGTTGGAAAAGGCAAAGGCATGCATGTCCGGAACGACGTCCTTCATGGACCATAACAACAACAGCAAAAAGCGAACATAGCGGGCCACGGAACCGGAAACGTCGCAAATCACGACGATCTTGGGCCGCTCCCGCTTCTTCTGGCGCCACACAACGTTGAATGGCACGCCATCAACGCCAGCATTTGCGCGCATGGTGCGGCGTATGTCGAGCTGGCCACGATTTTTCTTTCGCCGCCGGCGTGAGTGTTTCACAGCAAGCCGCTTGGCGATCCGTGCGACCAGCACTTTCATTCTCGCCATGTCGCTCAACTCAATAGCCGACAGTTTCTTGTTTTCCGCAAATTCATTGCGGAACTGTTCAGTCTCGCCCTTGCCGAAAATATCATAGCTTCGTTGGACTCGCTCGCGCGCGCGCTTTGTCAGTTCACGTCGCATTTCGATCAGGCGTTCAGCTTCAGCTTCGCCTTCCTCGCTGCGCTCATCGAACGCCTGCATCATGCGTTCCTGCAGTTTCTCTCCACCCATCTGTTTGAGCATTTGTTGGGCATAGTAGGCAATTTGCGTCGAAAAGCGGATGTCGTCCGCATCGACGGCATCCGCGGCGCGCTCGAGTGCAGCCGCGATCGCGACCTCATCTCCAGAATCCATCAACTCGACAGGGTCAGGCTGGCCTGAGGGTGAATCCCGTGATGCATCGCCGTCGGAGTCAGACTTGTCCGCACTCGAAAGATTTCGCTTGGCAAAAAAGGAATCGAACAACTCGTCAAACGTAATGGCCTCATCCGGAGATTTGGCCAGCGTGCACCGGAGGGAATCCTTCAGGAGGGTGCGGTCAGCATAGCCCGCGACGGATACAGCGCGTGCCGCGTCCAATGCCTCACCGGTTGATACCCGCACATCTGATGCGCGCAGGGCCCGAATGAAGCTGGTGATCTGACGGTCCATATCAGTTCCGGATCAGCGTGTGATCTGTCCCGCATAGGCAGGTTTGCCATTGGTCGCTTCACGGACAAGTTTTGGTACATCTCCGGACACGGCGGCAATGTCGCTCTCATGCTTGAGCAATACATTCAGCGTGTCCTTAACGAAGCGCTCATCGAGGGCATTTGCGTGGAGCAACAGCAATGTTTTCGCCCAATCGACCGTCTCGGCAATCGAAGGCTGCTTCTTTATGTCCAGGTCTCGCACCGACTGAACGAAGCAGACCATTTGGTTGAGCAAATCTTCCGAAATGCCTTCCACGCGCGCTTGCACAATGCGCTGCTCGCGCTTGTGGTCCGGAAAGCCGATATGAAGGTGCAGGCAGCGCCGCTTCAAGGCGTCTCCCAATTCGCGTACATTATTCGAAGTTAGAATAACTATCGGTGGAACATTGGCCTTGATTGTGCCGATCTCCGGTACGGTTACCTGATAGTCTGAGAGGACTTCGAGCAAAAAGGCTTCAAATTCCTCATCAGACTTGTCGATCTCGTCGACCAGCAGAACGCTGCCCGCGGACTGGCGCATGGCGGTCAGCAGGGGGCGAGCCTCGAGAAACTGTTCTGAAAAGAATAGGTCTTCAAAGGAACCGAGTTTGGCCAGCGAGGATTCGAGCGATTTCTCATCGCCGACGACTTCGTTCAGCTTTTCCTTCAGCAGTTGGGTGTAGAGAAGCTGCTTGCCATACTTCCACTCATACAATGCTTTGCCCTCATCGAGGCCCTCATAGCATTGCAGTCGCAGCAGTGGCACGTCCAACCAGCGCGAAAGCGAAGCGGCGAGATCGGTCTTGCCGACGCCTGCTGGCCCTTCAATCAAAATTGGCTTGCGCAGGCCAAGTGCCAGGAAAACAGCAGTCGAGATCTGCTGGGTCGAAATGTAGCCGACGGATTCGAGGCCAGACGTGATCGCTTCAATCGACGTCATGGGCTCATAGCCGGTGGAGATTGTTTTTGTCATCTCTGAAAGGGGTAGGGGCGCTGGCCGGAGCTGGCAAGATGTATCGCTGGGGTAGGCACTCGGTCATCTACGTAGTGTGCCGGATTATTCCTGCGGTTAATATTGCGTTAGGCTGCGGCCGAAACACAGGAGGTTGATGGTGAGCGACGTACAAAAACTGAAGGTTCGCGAAGCCGTCGGCGTGTTTGAATCCGAGGATGCCCTGCAAGCGGCCATCGACGACCTTCTGTCCCACGGGTTCGATCGAGCCGAGATATCGCTGCTCGCCGCAACAGATAGTGTGGAAAAGAAGCTCGGCCACGCTTACCGAAGGGTTGCTGAAATTGAGGACGATTTTTCCGCGCCCCGGATCGCCTATGTGGCAGAGGAGGATGTTGGCAACGCAGAAGGCGCGGTGATTGGCGGCCTGATCTATATTGGTGCGATTGCAGGCCTCATCCCGGTTGTGGCGTCCGGTGGTGCTATGGCTGCTGCGCTCGCGGCATTGGTTCTCGGCGGCGGAAGCGGCGCCACTATAGGCGTTGTGTTGGCAAAGCTGATTGGAAAAGAGCATGGGGAATATGTTGCCGACCAGATCAAGCACGGTGGCCTGACCCTCTGGGTCCGAACCTGGAATGCGGGGGATGAGCGTCGCGCAGTGCAGATACTGAAGGCTCATTCGGGCAAGGAGGTTCATTTGCATGGCCTTCCAGACCATGGCTATGTTCCAAAGGCGCCGGTGCTTACCGTTCGGGCGAGTGAGCAACAAGATGAAGCGATTATCGACGACGGTAGCGGCGTTTTCTATGTGTCGGGCAAGATATTCCCCGATCGTGCCTCCGCAGAAGCGTATCTCGCGCGACAACGATATCTTGAGAAACTGTACCAATCGAGTCGATCTCTGGACATCGACCTCGACGCGGCAATGCTCGATCCTGCCTCTGTATTCCATTCGGTCGGTGACCTCATGAGGGTGCCCTGTTCCGACGAGGTCAAACTCGAACTGCTGCATCGCTGGGCCTACGATGTGAGGACGCTTGAAGTGGCCGATGATGAAGGCATGACTGGTCCCTCCAAGGCGGATCTCATGCAGGAAATCGAACGTGCCATTTTGAATCTGGAACATGCTTGATTTCCGTTCGGGGAATGTAGGCAAGATGACCCTATAAGCGGACCTGATCCGCATTCTTATGGGGTAGGAAATGAGCATCACCGCGCTGGACAAGGACAAGATCAAGCAGAAGTACCGCGACGAGCGTGACAAGCGGATCAGGTCCGAGGGAAACGCCCAGTACAAGCGACTGGCCGAATTCGAAGACCTGTCCGATGATCCCCATAAGCCCGTGATCGAGCGGGCGCCTGTAACAGATCATGTGAAGTTTGCCTTTATTGGTGGTGGGTTTGCCGGCCTCGTTGTCGGCGCTCGGCTCAAAAAGGCCGGTATTGATGATGTTCGAATTGTTGAAAAAGGCGGTGACTTCGGCGGCACCTGGTATTGGAACCGCTATCCGGGTGCGCAATGTGATACAGCGTCGATGATCTATATGCCCCTGCTCGAAGAGACAGGGCATATGCCCACCGAGAAATACGCCCATGCCCCGGAAATCCGAGACCACTGCAAACGCATCGCGTCGCAGTTCGATCTCTACGACAAGGCGCTATTCCATACCGAAGTAACGGCGCTGGAATGGAATGATGCCGCGAGTCACTGGCTGGTGCGCACCTCTCGCGGCGATGCATTCACGGCAAAATATGTGGGTATGGGGACCGGGCCGCTGCACGTCGCGAAACTGCCCGGCATCCCGGGTATTGAAACGTTTGGCGGAAAGGCGTTTCACACCAGTCGGTGGGACTACGACTATACCGGCGGCGATCCGTCCGGTGCTCATATGGACAAGCTTGCCGACAAGCGGGTCGCACTGATCGGGACGGGCGCCACATCGATCCAGTGCGTACCGCACCTGGCCAAGTCAGCGAAACAATTGCTGGTGTTCCAGCGTACACCATCCTCCGTCGACGTTCGGAACAATGCGCCTATTGACCCGGACTGGTTCAAGGAAGTCGCGGGGCCCGGCTGGCAACAGCGCTGGTACGACAATTTCGTGGAAAACCAGTCGCAGGGCTTGCCGGAGACAGATCTCGTAATGGACGGCTGGACCGAATTATCGCGCCGCATCCGCGAGAAAGTCATGGCGCTTCCCCCGAGTGAGTGGACGCCCCAAAATATGATGGTTGCCTTCGAAGATGCCGACTTTGAAAAGATGGAGGAAATCCGTAGCCGCGTGGATTCCATCGTCGAAGATTCCGAGACCGCAGACAAGTTGAAAGCATGGTACCGTCAACTCTGCAAACGCCCGTGCTTTCACGACTCCTATCTGCAAGCATTCAATGAGCCGGGCACGCAACTCGTCGACACAGACGGGCAGGGAGTTGAGCGCGTAACCGAGACAGGTTTGGTCGCAAATGGTTTGGAGTACGAAGTCGATTGCATCATCTATGCGTCGGGCTTTGAGGTAGGGTCGACCTACACATCGCGCGCTGGCTTTGATCTTGTCGGTCGGGACGGGCAGACACTTTCGGACTGTTGGCGTGACGGTATGCGCACGCTACATGGCAATCAGGTTCACGGGTTTCCAAATGCCTTCATTGTTCAGCCAAGTCAGGCAGCGAACCTGATCTCCAATGTGCCGCACAATATCGTGGACCATGCAAACACGATCTCCGCGATTGTATCGCACACGGAGAAAAATGGATTTTCTGAAGTCGAGCCGACCGAAACAGCTCAGGATGCGTGGGTCGACCTTGTGCTGAGCGGTTCTGGCATGATGATCGGATCCCCCGATTGCACGCCCGGTTACTACAATAATGAAGGCAAGGGTCTGACGGAGCTGAACAAGTATGCGGTTGGGCACCCTGGTGGCCCCCGCGCCTATTTTGCGCATATTTCCGCTTGGCGACAGACTGGTCGGTTTGACGGTGTGGAGTTTCGTTGATGCCAGCGAATGCCGTGAGGGGTTCGACACTGTAAGGGGGACGCGCTAGGGGATTGCCCATGCCTGTCGCCCGGATTCTCTTTCCATTGCCGTTGCCCGAACCATTCGATTATGCGGTTCCGGACGGGCTCGACGTTCAGGAAGGCTCCTATGTCGCGGCGCCGCTCGGCAAGTATGAACGGCTGGGCGTTGTACTGGAGTTATTGCCAGACAGTGCAGGCGAAGGTCGGAAACTGAAAGACGTGAGTGGAGTCTATTCAACGCCACCCATGACGGCTGCCATGCGGGAATTCGTCCAATGGGCTGCGCGTTACACAGTTTCTCATCCGGGACATGTATTGGGTATGGCGCTGCGCTCGCGGGGCGGTCTTGAGCCGTCACCTACGGAGACGGTCTATTACCTGACCGGTGAGTCACCCCCACGTGTCACCGAAGCCCGCACCAAACTGATCGAGGCAGCCGAGCAGCTGGGCGCTCAGACTGCCTCGACGCTTGCCGAGGCGGCGGGCGTGTCGTCTGGCGTCGTGAAGGGACTGGCTGAAGCGGGCGTGTTGCGGGCTCAATCCATGCAGACAGATCTTCCGTTTGATGTGCCATCACCTGACTTGCCAGGCGCTACGCTGACAGACGAACAGTCTGAGGCTGCTGAAGCGTTGAAGCGGGCCGTCAGCGCGCGCGGCTTTTCTACCTTCCTGATTGATGGTGTCACCGGCTCGGGAAAAACCGAAGTCTATTTTGAGGCCATCGCAGAGTCTTTGCGAACGGACCCGGATGCGCAGATACTGGTTCTATTGCCGGAAATTGCTCTGACGCAGGCCATTCTGTCCCGGTTCGAAGTGCGGTTTGGCGCCAAGCCGGCGCCTTGGCATTCCGGCTTGTCCGACAAGGAACGCCGCCGGACGTGGCGGGAAGTGGCGCATGGTCGTGCCCGCATCGTAATCGGGGCGCGATCCGCCCTGTTCCTGCCATTCCATAAGCTGAAACTCATCATCATCGATGAAGAGCATGATGGCAGCTACAAACAGGAAGACGGGGTCACCTATCATGCGCGTGATATGGCGGTGATGCGCGCGAAGCTCGAAGGGGCAATTGTCGTGCTTGCCTCTGCGACGCCCGCGCTTGAGACAGTGGTGAACGCCGAGACAGGCCGGTATCACCGCCTGCAATTGTCCGCGCGTCCGGGTGCTTCACGATTGCCGGATGTTGATCTGGTTGACTTGCGCCGCGCGCCGCCAGAGCGAAATCACTGGCTGTCGCCTCACCTGATACATGCCATGCAGGAAACGCTGGCGGTGGGCGAACAAACTCTCTTGTTTCTCAACCGCCGGGGTTACGCCCCCCTGGTGCTCTGCAAGAGTTGCGGTGAACGTTTAAAGACACCCGGTACAGAGAACTGGCTGACCGAGCACCGTTATACGGGGCGTCTGGTGTGTCATGTGACCGGCTATTCCATTCCCAAGCCAAAGGTCTGCCCCCATTGCGGGGCCGCTGACTCGCTGATGGGGGTTGGGCCGGGCGTCGAGCGCGTGGCCGAAGAGGTCAGAACCCTGCTGCCGGACGCCCGCATCGAAATCTTTTCTTCCGACACTGCACAGGGTGGGGAGGCGACGCGCGGGATCGTGGAGCGAATGGAGCAAGGTGAAATTGATGTCCTGATCGGCACGCAGATCGTGGCCAAGGGACACAATTTCCCAAATCTTACCCTAGTTGGTGTTGTAGATGCTGACAGCGGTATGAAGGGCGGAGACTTGCGCGCTGGTGAGCGGACCTACCAATTGCTCAGCCAGGTTGCGGGCAGGGCAGGGCGGGCCGAGCGCCCCGGGCGCGCACTGGTTCAGACTTATGCGCCCGACAATCCTGCCATGATGGCGCTGGCCGACAATAACCGTGACGGATTTTTGCAGATCGAGCGGGAAGTTCGCGCGGAACTTGGCCTCCCGCCATTTGGACGACTCGCCGCAATGATTCTGTCTGCGCCGTCTGCGCAGCAAGTGGATGAAATCGCGCTGCAAATCATACAGCAAGCGCCCAATGGTGAGGGCGTTGAGGTTTTCGGGCCAGCGCCCGCTCCAATCGCCGTGCTCAGGGGCCGTCACCGTCGGCGCTTTCTCGTGAAATCGCCCAAGAACATTGACCTTTCAGCCTATATGGCAGCATGGATCGCTCGGTTGAGGCTGCCAAATGCGGTGAGGATGTCAGTCGACATTGATCCATACTCTTTCCTGTAAGCCCATGGTTTTGCAGTGAATGCCATTTCGCCGCATACATTGCGTCTTTGGCTCTGTTGTCAGGCTGAAAGACTGATGCTAAGCGGCGCACAGTTTGTATGGGCGCGTGCCGAAGGGTGCTGTGCCTTGCTTTGTATTTCCGGTCGATTTGGCCGACTCAACCACGGACGACAGAACCTTGGCTGCATCTAAAGTGACACAAGCGAGCGAAGCTGCCCGGCGCTATGCCAGCGCTCTGTTCGACCTTGCTCAGGACAAGGGTGAGCTCGCCAGTGTCCACAAGGATTTTCAGGCTTTTGCAAAGCTCCCGGGAGAGGCTAAAGACCTCGCCACACTGATGGCGTCTCCGGCCTTTTCTGCAGATGAAAAAGTTTCTGGCCTGTCGGCAATCATGAAAAAGGCCGGCTTCTCCGGACTTCTCGTGAATTTCGTGGGCGTAATGGCACGCAATGGCCGTTCTCAGGATATTCTGGGTGCCCAAATCGCCTTTGACGAATTGTATGCGAAACAGCGCGGCGTGAAGCGCGCCGTTGTTCGAACCGCAAAGGAAATGTCTGGTGCCGAGCGCCAGCGTATCGAATCTATCCTCGCAAAGGCCGTTGGCGGCGAGGTCGAATTGTCCAGTGAGGTTGATCCCTCGCTGATCGGCGGCATTCAGCTGCGCATCGGCTCTCAGCTCGTTGACGCAAGCCTTGCTGCCAAACTTGATCGCATGAACACCGCCATGAAGGGAGCATGAGTAGCTCGATGGACATCTCACCAGCAGAAATTTCGGGCATCCTGAAATCGCAGATCGAAAACTTCGGCGTTGAAGCTGAAGTTTCCGATGTCGGTCAGGTTCTGTCAGTTGGCGACGGTATCGCCCGCATCTACGGTCTCGACAGCGTACAGGCTGGCGAAATGGTTGAATTCGACGGCGGCATCAAAGGCATGGCGCTGAACCTTGAGAGCGACAATGTCGGCGTCGTGATTTTCGGCGACGACCGTTCGATCAAGGAAGGCGACACCGTTAAACGTCTCGACGAGATCGTGGCCGCGCCAGTGGGCAAAGGTCTGCTCGGTCGCGTCGTGAACCCGCTGGGCGAGCCGATCGACGGCAAGGGCCCGCTGACGGACGTTGCTGAGCGCGCACGTGTTGATGTGAAGGCTCCTGGCATTATCCCGCGCAAATCCGTTCACGAGCCCATGATGACGGGTATCAAGGCTATTGACGCCATGATCCCGGTTGGCCGCGGTCAGCGCGAACTCGTTATTGGTGACCGCCAGACCGGCAAGACCGCCGTGTGCATCGACACCATCCTGAACCAGAAGCCGACCAATGATGCCGCCAAGAGCGACAGTGAAAAGCTGTTCTGCGTTTATGTCGCCATCGGTCAGAAGCGTTCTACCGTGGCTCAAGTCGTCAAGACACTCGAAGAGCGCGGTGCCCTCGACTATACAATCGTCGTATCCGCGACGGCTTCCGAGCCGGCTCCACTCCAGTACCTCGCACCGTTCACCGGCTGCGCCATGGGCGAGTGGTTCCGCGATAACGGCATGCATGCCCTGATTATCTATGATGACCTCTCCAAGCAGGCTGTCGCGTATCGCCAGATGTCCCTGCTGCTGCGTCGTCCTCCAGGCCGCGAAGCCTATCCGGGTGACGTGTTCTATCTCCACAGCCGTCTGCTTGAGCGCGCCGCCAAAATGGGTGATGCGGCTGGTAACGGTTCGCTGACGGCCCTGCCGATCATTGAAACTCAGGCCAACGACGTGTCGGCCTACATCCCGACGAACGTGATCTCGATCACCGACGGCCAGATCTTCCTCGAAACGGACCTGTTCTACCAGGGTATCCGCCCGGCCGTGAACGTCGGTCTCTCAGTGTCTCGCGTGGGTTCGGCTGCTCAGACCAAGGCGATGAAGAAAGTCGCCGGTTCGATGAAGGGTGAACTCGCCCAGTATCGCGAAATGGCCGCCTTTGCGAAATTCGGCTCTGACCTCGATGCCGCAACCCAGCGCCTGCTGAACCGTGGTGCGCGCCTGACTGAACTCCTGAAGCAGCCACAATACTCGCCGTTGCTGATGGAAGAGCAGGTCTTCGTGATCTATGCCGGTACACGCGGTTATCTTGACAAGGTCGAACTGAAAGACGTCACCCGGTACGAGAAGGAACTTTTGGCTCACATTCGCGGCGCCAAGACGGATCTCTTGTCGAAAATTCGTGAGGAGAAGGCTCTCACGGACGATATCGAAGCCGGTATCAAAAAGACGCTCGACGACTTCACGGCGAAATTCGCCTGATATCACCCGCAGATTGAGAACGAAGAACCAGAAGGCCTGACATGCCCAGCTTGAAGGACCTCAAGAACCGGATCAGCAGCGTGAAATCCACGCGGAAGATCACGAAGGCCATGCAGATGGTCGCGGCAGCGAAGCTGAAGCGGGCGCAAGAAGCCGCGACAGCCGCGCGGCCCTATGCCGAACGCATGGCCTCGGTTCTGGCCAACCTCTCAGCTTCGGCTGGTGCGGGCGGACCGAAACTCCTGACCGGAACCGGTGAAGACAAGACCCACTTGATCGTCGTCCTGACGGCGGAACGCGGCCTTGCCGGCGGCTTCAACACCTATGTTGTAAAACTCGCCAAGCAAAAAATTGGTGAGTTGCGCGCCGAGGGCAAAACCGTGAAAATTCTCACGGTTGGCAAGAAGGGCCGTGAACAGCTGTCCCGCGAATATGGTGATCTCATCGTCAACCATATTGATTTGTCCGGCGTTAAGGGCGGTGACTTCTCGGAGTCCGCTATCAGCTTGGGAAAATTGTTGACCCACGAATTTGAAGCAGGTGAGTTCGACGTCGCCACGTTGATCTATTCCCAGTTTGTAAATGTGCTCAGCCAGCTTCCGACCGCTCAACAACTGATCCCGGCCTCTGCGCCAGAGGATGCGGAGACGGTCGACCTCGGCAACGCGCTCTACATCTATGAGCCATCCGAAGAAGCCATTCTTGAGACGCTGTTGCCGCGCTACATCAACACCCAGATCCTGTCTGCGATTCTGGAAAGCGCTGCCGGCGAGCAAGCAAGCCGCATGACCGCGATGGACAATGCCACCAACAATGCTGGCGAGATGATCGACTCTCTGTCGCTGCAATATAACCGTGCCCGTCAGGCCCAGATCACCAAGGAGCTGATCGAGATCATCTCCGGTGCCGAGGCGCTGTAAATGGCCCAGACTGTATCCATATACCCGCTCCAAAGGAGACGACCCGCATGAGCACTCCCGCAAACGCTAAAGGCCGCGTGTCCCAGGTTATCGGTGCTGTTGTCGACGTCGAATTCGACGGCGAACTGCCCGCCATCCTCAACGCGCTCGAAACCGACAATAATGGCAACCGCCTGCTGCTAGAGGTTGCTCAGCACCTCGGCCAGAACACGGTCCGCACCATCGCCATGGACTCCTCTGAGGGGCTCGTGCGCGGTCAGGCTGTCGCCGATACCGGCGCTCCGATCATGGTTCCTGTCGGCCCGGCCACGCTCGGTCGCATCATGAACGTGATCGGTGAGCCGATCGACGAACGCGGTGCGGTGGATACAGAGATGCGCCGCTCGATCCACGCAGAAGCGCCAGAATTCGTCGACCAGTCGACCGAATCTGAAGTGCTCGTCACAGGTATCAAGGTCGTCGACCTGCTTTGCCCCTACGTGAAGGGCGGCAAGATCGGCCTGTTCGGTGGTGCTGGTGTGGGCAAGACCGTTCTGATCATGGAATTGATCAACAACATTGCGAAACTGTTCGGTGGTTATTCCGTGTTCGCGGGTGTTGGTGAGCGGACCCGCGAAGGGAACGACCTCTATCACGAGATGATCGAATCCAAGGTTATCAACCTCGAAGGCGAAAGCCGCATCTCACTGGTCTATGGCCAGATGAACGAGCCTCCAGGTGCTCGTGCGCGTGTTGCTCTCACCGGCTTGGCCCAGGCCGAGTACTTCCGCGATGAAGAGGGCAAGGACGTTTTGTTCTTCGTCGATAACATCTTCCGCTTCACGCAGGCGGGCGCCGAGGTGTCCGCACTTCTGGGGCGCATTCCTTCCGCTGTGGGGTATCAGCCAACGCTGGCCACCGACATGGGTGGCCTTCAGGAGCGTATTGCTTCAACGAACAAAGGATCCATCACTTCGGTTCAAGCTGTGTACGTGCCGGCCGATGACCTTACAGACCCTGCGCCAGCAACCTCTTTTGCCCACCTCGACGCTCAGACGGTTCTCAACCGTTCGATCGCTGAAAAAGGCATTTACCCAGCTGTGGATCCACTGGACTCCTCCAGCCGTATTCTCGACCCAAGAATTGTCGGCGAAGAGCATTACAGCGTCGCGCGTGGCGTGCAGGAAATCCTGCAGCGCTACAAGGAACTGCAGGACATCATCGCGATCCTCGGAATGGACGAGCTGTCGGAAGAAGACAAACTGGCCGTGGCACGTGCCCGCAAGGTTGAGCGCTTCCTGTCCCAGCCATTCGACGTGGCCGAAGTCTTCACCGGCTCCCCTGGTGTTCAGGTGAAACTGGAAGACACCATCACGGCATTCAAAGGCCTCATCGCCGGTGAATACGATCATCTTCCAGAGCAGGCCTTCTACATGGTTGGCAATATCGATGAGGCGAAAGCCAAAGCTGAAAAGATGCTGGCTGACGCCTAAGCGACAACGGACAGGGACGAATGGCCAACAAACTCCACTTCTCACTCGTATCTCCCGCCAGAGAACTTTTCTCCGGCGAGGTGGATCACGTGATTGCCCCCGGCTCGGAAGGTGAGTTCGGTGTGCTCGCAAACCATGCTCCGTTCATGACCACGCTCAAGAACGGTGTTGTTCGTGTTCTGGAAGGCGACACCGTCAAGATGCGCATCTTTGTGCGTGGCGGTTTTGCCGATGTGACGGCCGAAGGCCTGACCATCCTGGCGGAAGAAGCCCGTATGCTGGATAAGCTGAAAGTTGAGGATGTCCAGAAGGAGCTCGACGAGACTCTTCTGAAAATCCAGTCACTGGACAAGGGCGACACCGCCAAGCTCGCATTGCAAGAGCACTACGATTATCTCGAAAGCCTCAAGGCGGCGATGGTTCACTAACCGAACCGACAGTTAGGCAAACAGGAACGCCGCCCTTTCGGGGCGGCGTTCTGCGTTTTGGGAGTGGTAGATCGTCTGATCAGCCCTGGGCTGAGCGTTCTTCCGGTAACTGCGTTGCTGCGTGTTGGAGAAACTTTGCCAGCTTTTCAGCAGTCTCGGCCCCTTGGACGGCGATACGCCGATGCGCGATGTAGGTCGGCACACCACTTATACCCATTTGCTGGAAGAGGGCTTCTTCGTTGCGGACATTCTCGACGTCGGCATCGGTGGGCATTAATTCAGCGACGATGGACGGGTCGAGATTGATCTCACGCGCAATGTCGACAAGTACCTCGGTCTCTCCGATGTCACGTCCGTCGGAGAAGTAAGCCTTGAACAGGGCTTCCTTGGCTTCAGCACCCTTCTGCTGGCCCTGTGCCCAGCGCACGAGGCGATGCGCGTTGAAACTGTTCGGGCGGCGTGTGATCCGGTCAAACTGGTACGGGATGCCTTCTTCCTGTCCGTACTGGATCAGGGCGTCACGCATTGTGTTGGCGCGATCCTTTCCGGAATCAGAGCCGAACTTTTCCTTCATATGCGCCTTGTAGTCGACGCCTTCGACAGGAATTGTCGGGTCCAGTTCAAAAGGACGGAAGATCAGTTCCACACCCAGTTCCGGGACCAGTTTAATTGCGTCGTCCATCCTGCGCTTGCCAAGCCAACACCAGGGGCAAACCAGGTCCGATACCATTTCGATTACAAGTGTCATGAGCCCAATCTAGGTGTGCATCTGCGCAGACGCAAATAACGTGTCAGTCAGAACTCAGGTCTTCCCGCGCAATTCGCAGGATTTCACGAACGAGCAGGTCCAGGTCAGAGCGCTGGGTCCGGTGGTTTGTTATGTTCACGCGGATCGCCACGCGCCCATTTATCTTCGTGGTTGACGGTGCTGCTACACCTTGCAGTTGCAGCTGGACGACAATCTCTGCGTTCAGTTCGTCCAATCCGGTATCGGAAAGGCCATCGCGCAGATATCGAAAGCAACAAATCTGCATTGAGACAGGAAGCAGCAATTCCAATTCAGGAGTTGTTCGAACCAGTTCGCCAAGATAAGCAGCTTGGTCGCAATTCTGAGTGATCAGCCTGCCCAGCTTGCCTTCACCATGCTCGGCAATTTGCGCCCAGACTTTGAGCGCCCGAAACCCGCGCGATAGTTCCGGCCCGAGTTCAACAGGCCAGGTACCACCCGCGGCCAGCCCGCGGTCTGCTGATTTCAGATAATCCGGACGGTCTGAGAAAGTTTTCAGGTGCGTCTGGCCCGAGCGGATCAGGATGCAACCCGCATCGTAATTCACGTGAAGCCATTTATGAAAATCGAAAGCAATTGAGTCCGCCCGATCCAGCCCGCTCAGACGCGGGCGCAACCGGTCGCTCAACATGCCGAGTGCACCGAATGCACCATCAACATGGAACCACAGGTCTTCCGCTTCCGATATTTCCGCCAGCGCCGCGAGGTCGTCGACGGTACCCGCATTCACCGAGCCGCACGTGCCTGCGACGAGAAAAGGCTCGAATCCTGCTGCGCGGTCTGCTGTGATCGCCTCCTGCAACACCGAGACATCGATTTGGTGTGCTGGCGTAACCGGGATCTTGCGCAATGCAGCGGTGCCTAGGCCGAGCAAGTCGAATGCCCGCGCAATGCAGGCATGGGCTTCACTAGACGTATAGCCAACAAGTCTGTGCGCTCCCATGCCTTCGGCGCGACTCAGGAAGTCGAGATGGGCATCGCGCGCAGCCTTCAGTGCAATGATGGTCGCCATTGATGTGCCTGAAACAATCAGGCCGCTCGCATCCTGCGGAAAAGAGAAGAGACGCTTGCACCAGTCTATCAGTTGGCGCTCAACCTCAATCGCACCATGGTTGCGACCGCCAGTATTCGCGTTGATCGCCGCTGTGGCAATATCTGCAACCAGATTGGACGGCGTGCCCGCCCCGTGCACCCAGCCGAAAAAGCGTGGATGCGTGTTTCCGACACCATATGGCAACAACCCCCGCAAAATAGCGTCTATACTTTCCGGCGGCAGGCCGGTTTCCGAAAGACTGAAAGCGTCTTTCATGTCTTCAGGAAGTGGCGTCCAGACCCTGCCTTCGCGCGTGCGCTCCATCTTGTCGACCGCAGTGTCGACCATTGCATGCAACCGCCTGCGAAAGGCGAGCCAGTCAGCTGGATCCAGATTGTCTTCAGAAAATGGTGGCTGTGTTTGATCGTAAGAGGTCATACCCTTCGATCTCGCCTTTTTGCTGCGGAGACAACGGGCGCAGACAGGGGCGAGCGCATGCGTCGCACCTTGTCGGGATCAAGAAGCCGGGGGCGCGCCTTCGTCCGGCCCAATCACGCCTTCGCGCTTGAGGGCTCTCAGGGCTGCACTTGCAAACCATGTCTCACCAGATTCTGCAGGAGATGGGCGGGCATGTTTCATCTCGAACCCGAAGGGCAGGCTCATCGTGGAGGGCGGTCCGTCTGGAACAAGCTCATGGTCAGCAAATAGCGAGCTCTGTTTGGGCTCCGGTGCCATGGCGGACAGGGCGAAGCCAAATGCAACAAGGGCGCCCGCCCAAACATTGGATTTGAACACGGCAAGCGCGGCTTGCTCACGGCTCGACTTCAGTCGCACCGACTGCCAGACGCCGTGCGCGAGGAAAAGCAACGCCGTCAGCGCGCCTATTCGGCCAGCTTCATTCAGAGCAGCTGCAAGGGCGATAAGTGCCGCTGCGCCGAGGTGGAAGCAGAAGCTGATCAGTACCGCCCGCTTGCCGAAGAGGCGCGCGGTGGACCGGACGCCAATCAGGGCGTCATCTTCACGGTCCTGCAGCGCGTAGATGGTATCGTAAGCGATCGTCCACAGTATCAGGCCGGCATACAGCACGATGACGGGAAAGCTGACATGAGACGCGACCGCTGCGCCGACCAGGACGCCCCAATTGAACGTCAGGCCCAACCAGGCTTGAGGCCACCAGGTCACACGCTTCATATAGGGGTATGCGCCAACCAACGGTATTGAGAGTAGCGCGACGAGTTTTGCGTCCAGTGGCAACAGGAGCCAGATGGTAAATCCGACCAATAGCTGGGCTCCGAGAAAATAATAGGCCTGCTTCAGTGTGACCGCGCCGGATGGGAGCGGCCGCAGTGCGGTGCGGCTCACGCTGGCGTCAAAGTTCCGATCGGTTATGTCGTTCCATGTGCAGCCTGCTCCGCGCATGGCTACCGCGCCGAGCAGGAACAGGATCGCCCAGACCAGATCGAAAACATAAACGCCCGTAATCAACCGCTGAAATGACAGACCGATCAGGCATGGCAGATAGAGCAACCAGATACCCACCGGCCGGTCCCACCGGGCCAGCATGGCATAGGGTTGCCAGCCAAGCGGCAGGCTAGACAGCCATCCGGGCAGGGCGCTATCGGCTGGAATCGTGCGTGTGTCGTCCATCGCAGCGGCTTATACCGAAATTCTGTGTTTCAAACAGCCACAGACAAGCACGAGGCGAATAGTGCTGGAAAATCCCTCTGGCCGGTAACGCAGTCTGGTTCAGGCGATGAACACAGTCTTGCGGTTCACGAACGCCTTGATGCCGTCAGCGGCCAACTCTCGCCCATAGCCGGACTGTTTGATCCCCCCGAACGGCATCCGAGGGTCAGATGAGACCATCGCGTTAACGAAAGTGGCCCCAGCCTCCAATTCGCTGACGGCCTGATCCATTTCGGCTTGGTCTTGCGTGAAAATGACTGATCCAAGACCAAAAATACTATGGTTTGCGCGGCGGATGGCCTCGTCCAGATCATTCACCTTCCAGAGATTGGCGACAGGTCCGAACATTTCCTCGTCGGCTGACGGGCTGCCCTCTGGAGCGTCGCTCACGATGCACGGATCAAACCAGTTTCCGGTATCGGGCAGGGTATTGCCCGCGTGGAAAACGGTGGCACCAGCCTTGACCGAATTTTCGACCTGTTCGGCCAGTTCATCGCGAATGGCCGCAGTCGCGAGAGGTCCAATATCACTGCCGTCCTTCGTTGGGTCGCCGACTTTGAGGCTTTTGAAGCGAGCCTCAAAGCCGCTTTTGAAAGCATCGTAAATGTCTGCGTGGACGAAAAAGCGCTTTGCGGCGATGCAGGACTGACCGTTGTTCTGAGTCCGGGCTTTGACTGCTGTGTCGAGCGCTTTTTCGAGGTCAGCGGAAGGCATGACGATAAATGCGTCGGATCCACCAAGTTCGAGAAGGGAGGGCTTGATGGCCTTGCCTGCGGTTGCTGCAACCGCTCCACCTGCAGGGCCGGAGCCTGTAAGCGAAATGCCTTTCACGCGATCATCCTTGATAACACCTTCAACGTGTTTTGACCCGATCAGGAGTGTCTGGAAAGTGCCTCGCGGAAAGCCTGCTTCCACGAAGACTTCTTCGATGTTGAGGGCAGACCGGAACACGTTGGATGCATGTTTCAGCAGGCCCGTATTGCCCGCCATCAGGATCGGGGCAGCGAAGCGGAACACCTGCCAGAAGGGAAAATTCCAAGGCATCACTGCGAGGATCACGCCGAGGGGAAGGTGGCGGACATAGGCCTTTTGGCCACTGCTCTCCATGGGTTCGTCGGCAAGGTAGTTCGCGGCCTGTTCGGCATAGTGCCGACACACCCAAGCGCACTTGTTCACTTCGGCTCTGGCCTGGCCGAGAGGTTTGCCCATTTCTGCGGTCATGTCAGCGGCGTAACGGTTAGCATTGGCGTCCAATACGTCCGCTGCCTTCAACATCAGCTCGGCGCGATATTCGAAGCTGGTCTTGCGCCAGTCAGAAAAGCATTCGTCCGCGTCTTTTATGGCGGCTGTTACTTGCGCTGGAGTGTGGGGTGTAAATTCCTCGATGACTGTGTCATTCGCCGGATTTACGGATTTGATAGTCTGGTCCGCCATGATCACCTCGTGCTGAGTTTCCTGCTGATAGAAGGTATGTCGTACATATGAGTTCAATACCGCGACTTTTTGTGTCGGCCCTTCTCGAGCCTTCTGTACCACTCCGGTTGGAAGAGGACGCGTCAAAATATCTGATACGGGTCATGCGTTTATCTCCGGGTGACCGGCTTCGTGCATTCAATGGCCTCAACGGGGAGTGGTTGTGCGAGCTCGGGGCACCTGAGGGCAAGACGGCGATTGTCATCCCGGTCGAGCAAACGCGCGAACAGGTGAGTGCGGAAACACCCCATCTCGCATTGTTGTTTGCGCCGGTGAAAAAGGCGGAAACTGACTTCATCGTCGAGAAAGCAACCGAACTTGGTGCCCGGTCCATTCAGCCTGTGATCACGCAGTTCACGCAAACACGAACTGTCCGGCTGGATCGCTTCAACAAGATTGCCCTCGAGGCTGCGGAACAAACTGAACGGCTTGATCTGCCGGAAATTTCTGACCTCGTGGTTCTGGAAGAAGCGCTTGCTCAACTGGACGACGACACGGCGCTGATCTTCTGTGATGAAGCTGGTGAGGACGAGTCCAAGCCTTGGGGCGGGGAGTCCGGACGGGCAGGCGCCGCTCTTTCGGTGCTGGACTCCCTGAAAGATCGCAGTGCAGCGATCCTTATCGGCCCTGAAGGTGGATTCAGCCCGGATGAACGCCAATTCCTGCGTGCGCGTGCGGATACTTATCCCATTAGCCTTGGCCCCAGAATTTTAAGGGCGGAAACGGCGGTCGTCTCGGCGCTCACCCTTTGGCAAGCGGTGTGTGGTGACTGGACCTAGAAGGGCCACCGCTTCATGGGCTTCGGTACGGCACTTTCCCATCGACGTTGCCACTCAAGCGTTATCCCGATGCGATGTTCCAGCTTGCCGTCCCAGTGAGCGTTCAGCCCAACGGCCTTCAGCGTATCAAAGATTTCCTGGCCAATCTGGAGGAATACTGCGTCCGCCGTATTATTTGAGGCTCCGTAGCTGAGATAGAGATTGCCGGATTCGACCGCGCTTTCCGTGTCCTGCTGATGAAAGAAGACATAGCCGCGTGCCCGACGGCCATAGGCTTCGAACTCTTCAATTTCGAGATTGATCTCCGCAGCTCCGCATGTGCCGCAGCACGTGAAATTCTGTCGGGCGACAATATCCTTGTCATCCAGCATGTCGAAGGCGAGCTCCAGACGGTCGAAGTCTGTCAGCACGGGCCACTTGGCCTGCTCTGACTGTACGGCCTCGATTTCCTGAATCAGTGCAGACCGTATCTCGGATTGCCGGTCACGCTCCGAAATAGGCGACTCGAACTCCTCGGTCAGATCCAGAAGGATTTCCTCGATTTCCTCGACGGGTTCATAGCCACCGCGCACATGGATGCGTGCCCAGACTCTGAGGTCATCGCGTTCTTCTGTGGTAAATCGCGTCATCAGTCTCACCTGCGGGAATAAACGAACTTGTGAGAATAACCCGGTTGGCGCTCGAGCGAAACATCCCTATGTGCACTCACAGCAAGAGTTTGAGGGGAGGCCTCCATTGTGACCACGCCGACGTCGGATATCGACGAAAACTCCCAGCGTATCTCGGGGAAATCCGAGCTGGTTGAGTATTTCGAGGCTGGCAACAAGCCGAAAGCAGATTGGCGAATTGGGACCGAACACGAGAAGTTCGGCTTTCTCCGCGAGGGTTTGCGCCCGCTGCCCTACGAAGGTGAGGCCTCCGTATTGGCAATTCTGGAAGGCCTGCGCGACCGGTTTGATTGGCAGCCTATCGTCGAAGGTGGCAAGCTGATTGGCCTGAAGAAGGATGGCGCGAGCGTATCGTTGGAACCGGGCGGTCAGTTTGAGCTGTCGGGTGCGCCACTCGAAACCATGCACCAGACTTGTAACGAAGTAGGTTCGCATTTGCGCGAAGTCCGAGACATCGCCGATCCGCTAGGCGTTGCCTTCATGGGCCTCGGTGCGAGCCCGGTCTGGAGTCTCGCCGAAACGCCGGTGATGCCCAAAGGCCGCTACCGCATCATGATGGACTATATGGACAAGGTCGGCCGTCTGGGACGGCAGATGATGTTTCGCACATGTACGGTTCAGGCCAATCTCGACTTTGCCTCCGAAGCGGACATGGTGAAGAAGTTCCGCGTCTCGCTGGCGCTACAGCCGCTCGGCACGGCGCTGTTTGCGAACTCGCCCTTCATGGAAGGTCGCCCGAACGGCTTCCTGTCCTACCGGTCGCAAATCTGGACAGATACCGATCCGGACCGCACGGGCATGCTGCCGTTTGTTTTCAAGGATGGGTTCGGATTCGAACGTTATGTGGATTACGCGTTGGACGTGCCGATGTATTTCGTCCGGCGCGGCGGCAAATACCTAGACGCAAGCGGACTCTCTTTCCGTGACTTCATGGATGGCAAACTGCCCATTCTGCCTGGCGAGAAGCCGGCGATGGACGATTTCGCGGACCATCTCTCGACGATCTTCCCTGAAGTCCGTCTCAAGCAGTTTCTGGAGATGCGCGGTTCTGATGGCGGTCCATGGAGTCATCTATGTGCATTTTCCGCCTTCTGGACCGGATTGCTCTATTGCTCAGATAGTCTGGATGCCTGCTGGGACCTGGTGAAGTCCTGGTCAGATGCCGAACGCGAATCGATGCGGCAGGGGGTACGTACCCTGGGCCTGCGTACGCCTGTGCCAGGCGGCCGTACCATGCAGGACCTTGCGCTTAGCGTGCTGGACATTTCCCGGGCCGGCCTGAAACGCCGCGCAAATCTCTCTGTGTCTGGTGATGACGAAACGGGCTATCTCAGCGAACTTGATGAGATCGCGCGGACAGGACTCACGCCCGCTGAACGCCTTCTCGAAAAATATCATGGCGAGTGGCAGGGCGATCTGAGCCGCATTTTCGTCGATCAGGCCTATTAAGGGAATAAATTCCCTCATCGGGGCTTCTCAATTGGCACAAGCTGCCTTGAGAGCTTGGCGTTTGCGTGGTCAAACTACCGGTTCGTAAGAATTTCCGGGGAGTTGAACGCGTGACAAACATCACTGCGAATGGTGCAGCGGGCAAACCCCGCGATACCTCATTTTTCGGCCATCCTAAGGGGCTGGCCATTTTGTTCTTTACCGAGATGTGGGAGCGTTTTTCCTACTACGGGATGCGCGGCCTGCTGGTCCTTTACCTGACCCAGCATTTCCTCTTCTCGGATGAGAAGTCATCAATCATGTATGGGGCCTACACGGCGCTGGTCTATGTGATGACCATTATCGGCGGTACGCTGGCTGACCGCTATCTGGGCCAGCGCAAGGCTGTCACGTTCGGCGCGATCCTGCTCTGCCTCGGCCATTTCGGCATGGCGTTCGAGGGCAGTGGCTCAAAGGAATACGTGGTCACGGGCGGATCCGAGATCGAGATCCAGCATGAAGGCCGAGGTGATCAGCGTCAGTTGTTCGTGGACGTGGACGGCGAAACGCGCCGGATCGTCTTCGAGCAGGGCAGTGGGGATCTCCAGATCCTGGAAAGCGCGGACGATGCCAGAGAGCCGACTGCTGCCGTTTATCAGCAAATCGCAAAAGACGCCTACACGACCCGGATCGAGCAGCAGGTACTCTATACAAACATCCTGTTTCTTTCGCTGGCCTTCATTATTGCCGGTGTTGGCTATTTGAAGGCCAACATCTCCACGATCGTCGGCGCGATCTATGAGTTTGACGATCCGCGGCGGGATTCCGGATTCAGCCTGTTCTATATGGGCATCAATCTCGGTTCGCTGCTGTCCTCTCTGAGCTGCGGCATCATCGGCATCCTCTGGGGCTGGAAATACGGCTTCGGGCTTGCCGGTATCGGTATGCTGGCAGGTCTGCTCGTCTTTCTCTGGGGCCAGAAATACCTGGATGGGAAAGCCGAGCCGCCTAATCCCGAGACCCTCAAAAAGTCTTTCCTGGGGCCTATCACGGTCGAGATGGCCTGCTATCTCGCAGGTATTGTGGTGATCGGCGTAGCCATGCTGCTGGTGATGAATGCGGAGGTGATTCCGGACTGGTTCGTTGGCTCGCTAGGCATTGCGATTTTTATCGGACTGCTGCTCTATTCATTCATCCAACTGCAAGGTACTGAGCGGAACCGCATGTTCGCGGCAATCTATTTCGTATTGGCGCAGATCCCGTTCTGGGCGCTGTTCGAACAGGCCGGCTCGTCGCTGACCCTGTTCACCGACCGCTTGGTCGACAAGGAAATGTTTGGGATCAACGTGCCGACGCCGGTGTTCCAGTTCCTTAACGCAGGCTATATTGTCATCTTCGCTCCGATCTTTGCCTGGATGTGGATTGCCCTGTCCAAGCGGAAAATGGAGCCGTCGACGCCCGTGAAGTTTGCGATTGGCGTATTCCTCGCGGGCCTTGGTTTCCTTTCCTTGGTTGGGGGTATCGGCATGTCCGGCGCCGGGATGACCGCCGTAGGTTTCATCTTCCTGATCTATTGGGTCCACACAATGGGCGAACTGATGGTGTCGCCGGTTGGCCTGTCGGCAGTGACAAAGCTGGCGCCGGCGCGCGTTGTCGGGATGACCATGGGTGCCTGGTTCCTGTATTCAGGACTGTCCAACTATCTGGCCGGTGTCATCGCGCGGACGACGGGCGCGGAGACCATCGGCGGCCAGATCACCGACGTCGCGGCGGCCAAGGCAACCTATATAAGCGTCTATTCCAACGTCGGATATGTCGCGATGGGGATCGGCGTATTCATGCTGATCATCTCACCAGTCATCAAATACTGGATGAAGGGAAGCGAGCTACCGGCAGAATCTTCCATGGTCTCTGACGAAATGTTCTAGCAAATCATCAGCTTCCACTGGAGCTGCCCTTTTTCTATTGCACCGAATGTTTCCTAGCGGTCGGGCGGTAGAAACTGGTCCGTTGGCAAACCCCGCTTGATCCAGCCATCGCCAATGCCCTCCAGGCCGGCCATACCCTCGGTGATTTCGTAAATCTCCGCAAAGCCAGCAGCCTCGAGCTGAGATGCAGCAAGGGTGGAGCGGTTGCCCGCTCTGCATATGACCGCAATGGGGTATTCAAGATCGCCCAAAACCGCGCCGCGTGCCTGAGCTAGGAAGTCCACATCCTTGACGTTCGCTCCCACGCTGTCGCGCGGCATGCCCGTCATCGCCCATTCTGACGGTGTACGTACATCCAGCAGGATCAACTCGCCGCGTTGCACCAATTTGTGCGCGGACTCCGCGGAAAGATTCTGAACGTCCGCGAAAGCGGGCAATGACAATGCTGCATATATGGATGCAACAGCCAAAACGGACATAGATCGACGTGTCATGTGGAACTCAACTGTAACTTAACTGCATTGAGTCGGAGCTCAAATATGGCGGCAAAGTGTCAAAGTGAGCGTTGGGCCGCAAGTCTGGCCAACCAAGATGACAGCAAATTTAGCCTGCGCCGCCTACAGTAAGGGCACCAACCTTGAGGGTTGGCTGGCCAACACCCACAGGTACCGACTGTCCGGCCTTGCCGCATACGCCGACGCCATCATCCATGGCGAAGTCGTTGCCGATCATCGTGACGTCTTGCAACACCGTTGGTCCATGTCCGATCAGCGTGGCGTTCTTGACAGGCGCAACGATTTTTCCGTTCTCGACGAGATAGGCCTCGGTGCACTGGAACACGAAATTGCCGGAGGTGATGTCGACCTGGCCGCCGCCGAAGTCGACCGCCCAAAGACCGCGCTTGATCGAGCCCACAATTTCGTCCGGATCCTTGTCGCCGCCGAGCATCACCGTATTCGTCATGCGTGGCATGGTGGCTGATTCATAGCTTTCGCGGCGGCCATTGCCGGTCGGGGCCTGACCCATGAGGCGCGCATTCATCCGATCTTGCATGTAGCCTTTCAAAATGCCGTCTTCGATCAGAACGGTCCTCTGCGTTGGCGTACCCTCATCATCAAACGAGAGTGAGCCTCGGCGGCGTTCGATGCTGCCATCATCAACAATGGTGACACCCTTGGCAGCGACCTGCTCACCAATGCGACCAGAGTATACGCTTGTGCCTTTGCGGTTGAAGTCACCCTCAAGGCCATGACCTACCGCTTCGTGCAACAGAACGGCCGGCCAGCCTGGCCCAAGCACGACCTCCATCTGTCCGGCAGGGGTAGGGATGGATTGGAGATTTACTGATGCCTTCTTCACGGCGCGCTGGACCATTGCCTTCCAGCGATCCGGTTGGATCCAATCTTCATAAGCAGCACGGCCACCGGCACCGGCCCCAGCGGATTCGCGGCGCCCGTTTTCTTCCAGCGTCACCGACACATTCAAACGAACGAGCGGCCGAACTTCCGAGAAGACCGCGCCGTCCGGGCGAACAATGTCGATTTCCTTGTGACTGCCGGCGAGCGAGACCGAGACCTGAACCACGCGCGGGTCGTATGCGCGTGCCCAAGCGTCGATTTCAGCCAATAGGCCAGTCTTCAGGGAGAAGTCTGGCGCAGAGGTTGGGTCAATCGGGTCGTAGAGCCGACGATTTGTCGGGGTCGGTCCGGTCGCGAGATGGCCTGAATAACCGCGCTTGGCCTGCGACGCTGTTTCGCCCGCGCGGCGAATCGCGTCCAGCGACAACTCAGAGGCATAGCCGGAGCCGGTCGTCTCACCGGCGACGACCCGAAGACCGAAGCCCTGATCGGTATCAAATGCGGCAGACTTCAGCCGCCCGTCATCAAATACGAAGCTTTCTGATCGGGAACGCTCAACAAAAAGATCGCCATCGTCGGCGCCTTTTGCGGCGTCGGACAAGATTTCAGAAGCCTTGGTCAGGTCGAAGGGCAGGGATGTCTGTGTCATCTTGAATAGATGCGTGACACCCCGGCGCGTCGCAAGGGCAAAGGCGCAGAAACCCGCTCCTGATCAGTTCGTGCTGATCTCGAAGCGTGACAGCTGCCATTCGGCCAACTCCCAATCAGGCTTCAATTCCAGCGCTCGGCGAAAGTCGTAATAGGCGCCTTCCACATCATCCAGTTTTTCCTTTGCCAGTGCGCGATTGTAGTAGGCGGCGTGTAAATCGTTAGAGCCATATGCGATGGCCTGGTCCAGGGATTGGAGCGCTTTGTCATACGCTTCGATGAATATGTAGGCTGCGCCCTCATTGAGATAGGTTTCGCCAGTGTCAGGGCTGATGCGCTTGGACTTGTCATAGTCAGAAAGCGCTTTCTCGTAGAGCCCGGCGCGCATGTAGAGCACGCCGCGATTCGTGTACGTGGCGGCACGATTGCTCAACTTCATCGCTTCATGCTGGATCGCCCTGGTGCAGATTGCAGCGCCTTCTCGCGGGGAAACGGATCCAAATTTCGCTGCTTCATAACAGTCCTCGGCAATTCCTCCCCCGAGTACCAATACCTGCGCATTTGCGGGCCCAACGCCCATTCCGAGCAGAAGGAAGGCGGTAAGAATTGAGTTTTTCATTGCTTTTGACCTTTCATTTCATGTTCCGGCCGTGGGGAGAACATACCACAGATCGAAGGTATCGCCGACAACCTGCGACAATATTGAGCGCGTAAAGTGGTAGGTTGCGGCTATCACGTATTGTAGATAGAGGGACACAGATTCCAATGAGACGAGGATAACTTCGTGCGACACCTTATTGCCGCCTTGTGCGCTGCCGTCATGGCCGGTCCGGCGCTGGCATTCGTTCCTCAAGACGGTGCGCTGGGTTTCCAGCCTGCCGCAACGCGCATCGCAGAGCGCATTCACACCTTCCACCACTTCGTTCTGATCATCATCGTCTTGATCACTCTGCTGGTGCTTGGCCTGCTGATGTGGATCATCTTGCGTCACAATCGCAAGGCCAATCCGGTGCCGAAGAAGTTCAGCCACAATACGCTGATTGAAATCATCTGGACGGTTGTTCCGGCGCTGATCCTCGTTGCAATTGCGAGCCAGTCCTTCCCGAACCTGTATTATCAGGACGTGGTTCCAAACCTTCAGCAGATTACTGACAAGTCGGATGCGATGATTGCTGACGGAAAGACGGCTCAGCATGAGCGCTTCGCCAAGGACTATTTCCCGGAAGCGGCTGAAAAAGGCTTCGTGAACGTCAAGGCGCAGGGCAACCAATGGAACTGGACCTATACCTATCCGGACCTGATTGATGATTCGGGTTATCCGCTGGAATTCGTTTCCAACCCGGTTCATGTCGGTATTTCGACAGATGGCGACAACTACGCCGGGGCAACAGGCCGTACCGATTTCGCATCCAAGCCCAAAAATCTCGCCGTCGATTACCCCATGGTTATCCCGGAAGATCGTTTCGTGCGTTATTACACGGCCGCAGCTGACGTGATTCATTCTTGGACCGTTCCAGCCTTCGGTGTGAAGACGGACGCCGTTCCGGGTCGCCTGAACGAGGGCTGGTTCCTCGTCGAGGAGCCGGGCATCTACTATGGCCAGTGCTCCGAGCTTTGCGGGGTGAACCATGCCTTCATGCCCATTGAGGTGCGCGTGGTCAGCCAGGCGCAATTCGACAGCTGGGCCGAGTTTATGCTCGCGGGTGACTATGAAGCCGCCTACGCAACCGTCGACGTTTTTGCATCCACTGAGCAGGCGACCCAGTTCGCCGCCAAACAGTAATTAGGGAAGAGTGACACGCCATGCCTATGGATGAAGTGGCCATCGACCATCACGACTCACACGATCACAAGCCCGGCTTCTTTACGCGCTGGCTGTTTTCGACCAATCACAAGGATATCGGGACGCTATACCTGATCTTCGCGCTGATCGCGGGGGTCGTGGGATACACGCTGTCTGGCCTGATTCGTTGGGAACTTGCTGAGCCGGGTATCGGAGTGATGACACAATTCGTTGCTGGTGAAGGCGACGTGGCCATTCAAAATGCCAAGCATTTTTATAACACTGTGATCACCTATCACGGTCTGATCATGATCTTCTTCATGGTGATGCCGGCGCTCATTGGTGGCTTTGGAAACTGGTTCGTTCCGTTGATGATCGGCGCGCCAGACATGGCCTTCCCGCGCATGAACAACATCTCGTTCTGGCTTACAGTTGCAGCTTTTGTGCTGGCCTGTATCTCGATGACGGTTCCGGGTGGACCCGGCGACGGGTTCGGAGGTGGCTGGGTGCTTTATCCGCCACTGTCGTCCACCACGGGCCATCCCGGTCCGGCAATGGATGTGCTCATCCTGTCGCTGCATACGGCGGGTATCGCGTCGATCCTCGGCGCCATCAATTTCATCGTGACCATTCTGAACATGCGCGCGCCTGGCATGACCATGCACAAGATGCCGCTGTTCGCTTGGGGCGTGCTCATCACGGCCGTCCTGCTGCTGCTGTCGCTGCCGGTGCTTGCTGCCGCGCTGACCATGCTGTTGACCGACCGTAACTTCGGATCGCAATTCTTCGCACCTGCGGGTGGTGGTGACCCGATCATGTTCCAGCATCTGTTCTGGTTCTTTGGTCACCCTGAAGTCTACATCATGATCCTGCCGGCCTTCGGCATCGTCAGCCACATCGTGTCGACCTTCTCCAAGAAACCGATCTTTGGCTATCTTGGTATGGCCTACGCCATGGTCTCCATCGGGGTGATCGGCTTCGTTGTGTGGGCACACCACATGTACACAGTCGGTATGGATGTGGATCTGAAAGCCTACTTCGTTGCGGCCACGATGGTGATCGCCGTTCCGACGGGTATCAAGATCTTCTCTTGGATCGCGACCATGTGGGGCGGGTCCATCGACTTCACGGTCCCGATGCTCTGGGCGATTGGCTTCATCTTCCTCTTCACTGTGGGCGGTGTTACCGGTGTGGTCTTGGCTAACGCCGGTATCGACCACGCCCTGCACGACACCTATTACGTCGTCGCGCACTTCCACTACGTGCTGTCGCTTGGCGCCGTGTTCGGCCTCTTCGCAGGTTGGTATTATTGGTTCGAGAAGATGTTCGGCATCAAGTATAATGGCATGATCGGCGGCCTGCACTTCTGGCTGATGTTCATCGGATCGAACGTATTGTTCTTCCCGCAGCATTTCCTGGGCCTGCAGGGCATGCCACGCCGCTACATTGACTATGCTGACGGCTTTGCCACCTGGCACATGTGGTCGTCGATCGGGTACGCGATCACGCTTGTGGCGACACTGATCTTCTTCGTCGGCCTCGTCGAAGCCATGATCCGCCGTCGCAAGGGTGAAGCCAATCCATGGGGCGAGGGTGCCACGACGCTGGAATGGACGCTGCCTTCGCCGCCGCCATTCCACCAGTTCAACGAGCTGCCGCACGTGTCCAATAAAGGCGGCCACTAACAGCCAAAAGGAAGGGCCCGGCCTTCCAGACAGTCTGAAAAACCGAGGCGGCCCGGCGCAAGATGCGCTTGGGCCGTTTCGCTTGAAGGGACCCGACAGAGATCATGACCGACATGAGTGCATCGCAAACGAAACGCTACGCGACCGCAGGCGACTATGTGCAGCTGCTGAAGCCGCGCATCATGATGCTGGTTGTGTTCACCGCGATTGCGGGTCTGATCGCTGCCGTCGGCGTTACCGGTGTGCCGATCAACCCGGTCATGGCAGCGATAGCGACACTGGCCATTGCGCTCGGATCGGGCGCGGCTGGCGCGATCAATATGTGGTACGATGCCGATATCGACCAGATCATGACGCGTACATCGACAAGGCCAGTTCCATCGGGCGCTGTGCCAAAGGAGGAGGCCCTCGCCATGGGCCTTATTATGAGCGGCGTATCGGTTCTGCTCATGTGGCTCGCCTCTAATTGGTTGGCCGCTGCGCTCCTGGCATTCTCGATATTCTACTACGGGGTCATCTACACGATGTGGCTCAAACGTTCGACGCCTCAGAACATCGTCATTGGCGGCGGCGCGGGCGCGTTTCCGCCTGTAATCGGATGGGCGGCGGTCACAGGCAACACACCTGTCGACGCGTGGATACTGTTCGCGATTATCTTCTTCTGGACGCCGCCGCACTTCTGGGCGCTCAGCTTGTTGGCACATGGCGAGTATGAGAAGGCCGGTGTTCCCATGTTGCCTGTAACGCATGGCGCAAAAGCAACGCGAAACCAGATACTGCTTTACACGATCTTGCTCGTGCCGCTCGCATTGCTTCCGGTTGCAACCGGTCTTGGCGGGTGGATTTATGGCTTGGTTACGTTGGCTCTGGGGCTCGTCTTCCTGGGTTACGCAGTCCGTGTTTGGCGCTCGAGGGCGGGCGACGCCGGAGCTAGCGCTGCCGACATGAAACTCGCGCGCAGCATGTTCTTCTTTTCCATCCTGTACTTGTTCCTCGTCTTCGCGGCCCTGATTGTTGAGCATGCCGCAGGTTTGCACTTCCCTGTAGGAGGGGCCTGATTTGTCTGACGAAAAAGAGAAATATGCCGGTGAATTCACCGACGCCTACACGCCGGAAGAGGCGGAATTGCGCGCCCGCAAAAGCCGGAATCTCTGGTTAGGTTTGGCACTTGCAGGCTTTGTGATTCTCGTGGGCGTTGTCACTTTTATCCGCTTGTCGTCATCCGATTTGAGCCAGAGTGGCTTTTATTATTCAGTCGATGACAAAGGTGAGCGCATCAATGATCTGCCCGAGGGCATGACGCCGGATCAGGCGGCACCCCCACCAAATCTGACACCAATCGACGAAACGCGACCGGAAGAGGGCGAACCATGAAGCTGTCGAACACGAAGGTAGCACTTGTTTCGCTGGGCGTTTTCACAGGCATGCTCGGGCTCGGTTTCGCAGCGGACCCGCTGTACGACACCTTCTGCAAGGTGACGGGCTTTGGGGGCACGACACGCATTGCCACGGCGGCCCCGGAGAAGATGGTCGAACAGGAAGTGATGGTGCGTTTCGACGCCAATGTCGCTGATACGCCGCTGATCTTCCATCCGCTACAGACAACGCAGACATTGAAGCTTGGCCAGCATGGCTTGGCCTTTTATGAGGTTTCCAATCCAACAGATGAGGAAATCCGTGTTATTGCGAGCTATAATGTGACGCCGCACTATGCGGGTCTCTACTTCAACAAGCTTGAGTGTTTCTGCTTTGAAGAACGGGTCGTTGCACCTGGCGAAACGAAGAAACTGCCGATCGTCTATTTCGTTTCTGCAGACATGCTTGAGGACCGGGTGGCTAAATCCCTGGAGACGATCACGCTCAGCTACACGTTTTTTGACAGTTCCAGCTATTCGGGCGAGAAAAAAGCCGCCCAGAAGGGTGCGGCGAATTCAGCCAATGCCGGCTGATGCAGTTGCACATACAGGCCGGAGCGGTCTAAAGAGCGCTCTGATTCATGTGATTTTTTAGAGGGGTCAAAAGGGCCATGGCTCACGACGAAGTCAAACACGATTTCCATCTCGTCAATCCGTCTCCCTGGCCACTGCTGGGGTCATTGTCGGTAGTCGTTACCGCGCTCGGTGGTGTTACCTATATGAAAGGCCTGTTTGGCCTCGAAGCCGGAACCTGGTGGCTGCTGGCAGTAGGCTTGGCGATGGTCATGTGGGTAATGTTCGGCTGGTGGCGCGAAGTCATCAAGGAAGGCGGCATTGGCGACCACACGCCTGTCGTTCAGATCGGCCTGCGTTACGGCATGATCCTGTTTATCGCGTCTGAGGTGATGTTCTTTGTCGGCTGGTTCTGGAGCTTCTTCGAATTCGCCATCTTTGAAAGTGCGCGTGTCGGTGAGACATGGGATTCGGCCAACGCGCTATACGCCGACGGCCTGTCGCGGTTTGCAGATTGGCCACCAGTTGGCGTCGAGACCTTTGACCCGTTCCACCTGCCGCTGATCAACACGCTGATCCTTTTGCTGTCGGGGACGACGGTCACTTGGGCGCACCACGCGCTGCAGCACAATGACCGTGCCGGCGCCAAGCTTGGCCTCGTCTTTACGGTGCTGCTCGGCATGGTGTTCACCCTGCTGCAGGCCTACGAGTACAGCCATGCGGCCTTCACCTTTGACGGCACGCTTTATGGCTCCGCCTTCTTCATGGCGACCGGCTTCCATGGCGCGCACGTCGTGATCGGTACGATCTTCCTCGCAGTCTGCTTGATCCGTCTGTTGATGGGCGGCATGAGCGCAGAGAAGCATCTCGGTTTCGAATTTGCGGCTTGGTACTGGCACTTCGTTGACGTGGTCTGGCTGTTCCTGTTTGCCTTCGTTTATGTCGTGCCATTCCTAGTTTATGGCGGATAGATCGCCACCGGCCATCGTAGCTTAATTAACAGGCCCGCCGGCGCACAGCCTGGCGGGCCTTTTTTCAGGACCTTTCGGACACGCCAATGCGCTTTCGCCCCTATCCCGTTTTGACCCTGTTTACAGTGGTATCGCTTGCGATCCTCGTCATGCTGGGGAACTGGCAATATGATCGGTTCAGCGCGAAGATGACATTGGATGAAACAGAGCCAAACTGGGTGAGCCTGGAAGGTCGGGTCGTGCCGGGCAGTGAAGCCATGGTCTATGCCTATGCCGACGGTGCATCGTCGTGGCGACGCGTCGTGGCGATTGATGAAGGCGAACGGGTCGTCTTCACGACTATCGAACTTCTCTATCAGGTCGAGCCGCCAACGCCCTGTCAGGGGCCCGAATGCGGGACCAATCTGAATTTCTCGGCGCGAGGGATCTACAAGACACCCGGCAGCCGCAATGCCTTCGCGAGCCCCGACGCGCCGGAGGCAGGTGTTTTCTACGCCTACAGTATTGATGATCTCGCAGATCTTTTGCCGGGGGATGTCGCCGAGCGCGTGGTGCCGGAAGCATTCGAGCCCCAGTCGTTGCGGCTGGTTGAAAATAGTCGCGCAATGGCTGGGCCAAATCCGTTTGCGCGATTGCGCATGGATGATGACCTGCCGCCACAGCGGCATTTCGGATATGCGATCACATGGTGGGGGCTCGCCATGGCGCTGTTGGGTGTGTATCTGGCCTTCCATTATCAAAAGGGTCGGTTGCGGCTTCGCAGAAGGGACGGGGAATGAAGTATATTTCCACACGAGGGCAGTCTGAGCCCGTTGATTTCATCGGAGCGTGCCTGGCCGGGCTTGCGCCGGATGGTGGCCTCTACATTCCTGAATCCTACCCCTCCATCGAGCCAGCCAAACCCGGAGAACCCTATTCCCGGGTCGCCGCGCGGGTCATTTCGGCCTTTGCGGGCGATACGCTGACGCAGGAAGAGGTGCTGGGCCTGTGCGAACGCGCTTATGCGACCTTTGCTCACCAATCGGTGACACCGCTAACCCAATCAGGTCCGACCAGCTGGCTCCTGGAGCTACATCACGGCCCGACCCTCGCCTTCAAGGACGTCGCTATGCAGCTGATTGGTCAGCTGTATGATCTTGTACTCGGCAAGACGGGACGGCGCATGACGATCATGTGCGCGACCTCTGGCGATACAGGAGGCGCGGCCGCGGCTGCGTTTGCAGGTGCCAAGCATGCCGATCTCGTGATCTTGCACCCATTTGAGCGTGTCTCTCCCATCCAGCGTCTGTTCATGACGACAACCGGTGCGGACAATGTTCTCAACCTCGCCCTCGATACCGACTTTGACGAGTGCCAGACGATTGTGAAATCGCTCTTCGCAGATCGCGATTTTGTTGATCGTGTAAGCCTGTCGGGCGTGAACTCGATCAACTGGGCGCGAATTGCAGCCCAGATGGTGTATTACGCCACGTCTCAAGCTGCCCTTGCAGGTCAGCAACTCCGCTTTGTTGTCCCAAGTGGAAATATGGGTGACGCCTTGGCTGGATACGTAGCAGCGCGTTGCGGACTGTTGCCGGGCGGGTTGGATATTGTTTGCGCGGTGAACGAGAACGACGCCTTGCTGCGACTGTTCAATTCGGGTGTCATGTCAAAGCGTCAGACCGTAGCGACGCCAAGCCCGGCCATGGACATTTCCATTCCGTCCAATTTCGAGCGGATCCTGTTCGAGCTGTCGGGTCGCGACAGCGATGCGGTGCGCGGCGTCTATGAGCGGTTCAAACAGGCGGGTGAAGCGGAGTTGCCCGAGACAGCCAAGGGCCGACTGGGCTGTTCAGGCATTCGAGTGCAAAGTGTCAGCAATGCAGACACGATGGAGGAGATGCGCCAGTTCGAATCCGATACAAGCTGGCTGATCTGTCCTCACACCGCCGTCGGCACGCGCGTCGCCCGCCTCGCACCCAATTCGGACGTCGCCACGGTTGTCCTTGCCACGGCATCACCCGCCAAGTTCCCGGAAACGGTACTTGAAGCGACAGGGCGCGAGGCGAGATTGCCAGATTTTGCCACAGGCGTGATGTCCAATGAAGAAATGTTCGAACGGGCAGAGCCGACCCTCGGTGCTGTGCGCTCGCGCGTGGAACGATTGGCCGACTAGGTCATGGCCGCGCACCGCAAGGATACGGTCATTGTTTCAAAGCGCCTGGTCATTGAGCCTGCGCGCAAGAAGGATTTTGAGGATTGGTCCAGCCTTCGCAAGCGTAGCCGAAAGCACCTGCAACCCTGGGAGCCGACGTGGCCAAAGGATGCAAACTCCCGCGCAGATTGGGCGCGTCGGTTGCAAGCGTGGAAGCATGGGTGGAAATCCGGTCGCGCTTACGTGTTCATGATACGGCGATTGAAGGACGGAAAACTTGTCGGTGGGGTATCCTTGACCAATGTCCGTGGTTGGCCCGCCAACAGCGCCAGCCTTGGTTACTGGCTTGGACAAGATCATCAGGGGCAGGGACTGATGCAGGAAGGCGTAGGCGCTGTCTGCGACTGGGCATTCCGGGAATTACATCTTTATCGCGTCGAGGCCGGAATTCTGGCATCAAACCTGCGTTCCCGCAAAGTCTTGGAATCAAACGGCTTTCGGGAAGAGGGACATGCTAAAGAATATCTCGAGATCGCGGGCGTACGCCGCGACCATGTCCTTTTCGCACTCGTCAGGCCCAGTGCTTCGCGATAGGTTGCACGAGATGATGTCAGATCAGTCGACCCAGCCTCAAGGTAGTTGGCACTGGAATGCTGCCAGCAGGCATCTCCTAATCGAGGCGCCAAAGGGTAGCGATCATTCCGATCTGGCCGGTCAATGGTCGATCGACGCCATTGAGCAGATGTTCGAGGGGCTCAGCCGAGGGCGATTGGCGCAGGCATTCAGTATATCTGAGGGACCTGTTCGTTGCGATTTGAGACTGTCCAGCGGGGCAGACATTCATCTGGTGGGTGCTTTCATCAGTGAAGAAGACGCGCACGGCATGCTGTTGGCCGGGAACGAGTTTGCGGAGATTGATCCGTCGGACTTGCAGCCGGGTCCCGATCTCTACCCGGTTTTTCAGCCAATTATCTCGCTTGGCAGTGGACATATCGCCGGTTTTGAAGCGCTTGCCCGCTGGGACGATGGCGAAGTTCGTAATCCACCGAGCCGGTACGAGGATGAAGCCCTCGCGTCCAACATGTTGATACGCTCTGCCGAGACGCTTTCAAAATTACGGGAGTCTTCCGGCAGATCCGATCTCTTCATGCACGTGAATTTGACGGCACGGGATTTGTCGCGCAGTACGTTGCCAGCGCTCGTGGAGGCGCTGATGCAAGGATACGACTTGCCTGAAAAGGCGATCCGCATCGAACTGACGGAACAAGCTGCGCTCCGCGACGAAAGCCACGCGCTTGCGGCTGTCATGGCCTTGAAGGCCGTGGGTGCGGGATTGGTGCTGGATGATTTTGGGACTGGTCATTCTTCTTTCGCCTGGTTGGCAGATTTTCCAGCCGATAGTCTGAAGGTAGACCATGGCCTCACGCGCCGTCTGGGTCAGCACCGCACCGACACGATACTGGGCACGCTGACCTTGCTGGCGGCGCGACTGGACATGACGACAACGGCGGAAGGCGTCGAGCACAAGGACGATGCCGCAAAGCTGCGCAGTCTGGGCTTTGACTACGCTCAAGGCTTTGCTTTCGCCCGTCCGATGGAGGAAGCCGCAGCGATCGCCTTTCTGAACAATTGATCAGGCGTTTCCAGGCAGTATCTGTAATCGACCGCTGTCTATACCCAGATGGCCAAGTGCGGCTTCCCATTTGGCCTCGTGGCTCTCGCCGAATACCAGTTCCGTATCGGGTTCGCCAATCAACCAAGCATTTTCGGCCAATTCGTATTCAAGCTGACCAGCGCCCCAGCCCGAATAACCCAGTGCGAGAACTGAGCGCTTTGGCGCGTCCCGAGTTCCTATGGCGTGCAGGATGTCGCGGGTTGCCGTCATGCAGAAAGTACCGTCGATCTCGAGTGTGGCACCCTCACTGATGACATCATCAGTATGAAGAACAAATCCGCGATCACTGCTCACCGGGCCGCCATCGAGCACCAGATCTTCCGATACGTCTATCTCCACTGGGACATCGAGCTGTTCCAGCAATTGCGGCAAGGTCAGGCCGGCCATTGGTTTGTTGAGTACAATTCCCATGGCGAATTCGGGAGAGTGGGCGCAGATAAGAATAATTGAGCGCGCGAAACGCGGATCGCCGATACCGGGGAGGGCGATAAGCAGTTTGCCTGTGAGGTCGGCGTCCATCTGGTGACCCTTTCGAAGATGATGCTGGGCGAATTGTATCGCTTTGGCAAGGTGTGGCGCGCTTGCCGTGAGGCCGTTCGCGTCCTATCTGGGCAACACAGCATCAAGGAGACCAGCTGATGAGCATCAAAGTCGGAGACAAGCTTCCCGAAGCCACATTCATGGAAATGACGGCAGACGGCCCTCAGCCTCGCACAACCGAACAGGTGTTTGGTGGCAAGACCATCGCCCTGTTTGCGGTACCTGGCGCGTACACGCCAACCTGTTCCGCACGCCACTTGCCGGGCTTCGTCGACAAGTCCGGAGATTTGAAATCCAAGGGCGTGGACGAAATCGTGTGTACCTCGGTGAATGATGTATTCGTCATGGGTGCCTGGGGTAAGGATGCCGGTGCAGGAGAGACCGTGCGCATGCTGGCTGATGGCAACGGTGCATTTGCCAAGGCGCTTGGCCTGGAAATGGATGCAAGCGGCTTTGGTATGGGTCAGCGTTCGCAGCGCTATTCCATGATCGTGAAAGATGGTGCGGTTGCCGAACTCAACGTGGAAGATGGCGGTGAGTTTAAGGTTTCCAGCGCCGACTACATGCTGAACCAGCTCTAAATCAGACAAGGTTTCTTAAGCAACTTATGAGAAGAACGGCGCGTCTGGTGGGGCTGGGCGCGCCGTTTTTCGTCAAATATTTATTGAAAAACGGAAAACCTCTCCCACATTAATTCTGAGTAACAGAAGGAGAGGAATACATGGATCCGTTTTTTGCTGTGGTCGTTTTGGTGGCCGTCGTAGGCCTGATTGGCCTGACATCTGCGTTCAAGTTCGTGCCTCAAGGCTACAATTACACGGTTGAGCGGTTTGGACGCTACACCCGCACACTCAATCCGGGCATGTCGATCATCACACCTTTCCTAGAGCGGGTGGGCCGGAAGATGAACATGATGGAAACCGTGCTCGATGTGCCGCAGCAGGAAGTCATAACCAAGGACAATGCAATGGTGTCGTGTGATGCGGTTGTGTTCATCCAGGTAGTTGATGCAGTGGCTGCTGCGTATGAGGTCAATAATCTTAACCATGCCATCACGAACCTCTCCCTCACCAACATTCGTACAGTTGTCGGCTCAATGGATCTTGATGAAGTCTTGTCCAACCGGGATGACATCAATGCGCGCCTTCTGACTGTCATTGATGCAGCTACCAATCCGTGGGGCGTGAAGGTTACTCGAATTGAGATAGCCGATCTGAGCCCGCCAGCCGATATTACCGAAGCCATGGCGCGCCAGATGAAGGCCGAGCGCCTGAAGCGGGCGGAAATCCTGACCGCTGAAGGCGATAAGCAGTCGGCTATCCTGAAGGCCGAAGGCCAGAAGCAGGCCCAAATTCTTGAAGCCGAGGGGCGCCGGGAGGCTGCCTTCCGCGATGCCGAAGCTCGCGAGCGCGAGGCTGAAGCCGAAGCCAAGGCCACAGCCATGGTGTCCGAAGCAATTGCGCGGGGCGACGTCAATGCGGTGAACTACTTCCTTGGCCAGGCTTATGTCGAAGCGTTCGCGAAACTGGCGGAGTCGGATCAACAGCGAACGGTAATCATCCCGGCGGAGTTCTCGAGCCTCATCGGAACGCTTGAGGGCATCAAGGGGCTGACCGGTAACAAGGGAGATTGATCTAATGGAACAAATCTTCTCTGAACTCACATTCTGGCACTGGCTGGCGCTTGGGCTGATCCTTTTCGGGATCGAGATGATGAGCGGGACGTTCGATTTGCTCATGGTTTCCATCGCCGCTTGGCTGACGGCTGCTTTCACCTATTTTGCCCCAAACTCATTGTCGGCCTGGCAGGGTCAGATGATCGTATTCGGCATGGCTGCAACTGTGCTGGTCATCCTTGGACGCACGGTGCTATCCGGGATCCGAAAAACGTCGCCTGAGCATCCGACGCTTAATCGACGCATGGCTTCCCTAGTCGGCCAGCGGGGGCTTGCGATGGGTGATTTCATTTCCGGAACCGGGCAGGTCCGGATCGGCGATACCGTGTGGCGGGCCGAAGCGGTGGAGGGCGAATTGGTGCGAACCGGCGACACCGTAGTGGTCGAAGGAGCCAAGATGACGACCGCGATTGTGCGTCGCGTAATATCATAGTCGATAGCTGAAAACAAAACGGAAAAGGCCAGCTCAATCGAGCTGGCCTTTTTTAATTCAATTGGGGTCTCGAATGATCAGGAAGCGGACGTCGAAATTCCGTATGCCGATGGGCCGGAAGATGCGACAGGCTTGGATTCGTTGGCTGCCGCCGCTGCTTTAGGTGAGGTGTCCTTCAGCGGATCATCCGCATGTTTGACCTGACCTTCGAAAACGGCGTTCGACTGGATTTGGAGCGACGAATGGACGATGTCGCCTTTGACGTGCGCACCGGTTTCGAGTTCAACCTTACGCGCTCGGATCGAGCCTTTGATGCGCCCTTTGACGCGTACAACTTCGGCTTTCACTTCACCGGTTATGTGACCGCTGGCGCCAATCGTAATGTCTGTCGCGGCGACATCACCATCGACAGTGCCGTCGATCTGGAGGGCGCCTTCGGAAGAGACAGACCCATTGATCTTCATGTCGGCGCAGATGATAGAAGCTGCACGGGCGGCAGGCTTGGAAGACGCGCCGCGGATCGCGTCCTGCGCGGGCGCCGTCTTCATGGGTTCTGGTGGGGTAGGGGTGTCATTGGATTTGCTATTCTTCGTGAACATGACGGCCTGCTTTCAAAAACTTTACTGGATCATATGCTTTACCGTTGAAAAACACCTCAAAGTGAAGGTGATATCCGGTACTTCTTCCGGTCGTGCCCATCTTCCCCACGAGATCGCCCACTTCGACCGTATCGCCCTTTGATACAGTAATCGAGCGGAGGTGACCATAGCGCGACTTGAAGCCGTATCCATGATCCACTTCGACCACGCGTCCATACCCTGACCGTGCGCCTGCGAAGCTGACGGTGCCCGGCCCGGACGCCACGATCGGCGCCCCACCATAGGCAGCGACATCAATTCCGTTATGCCAACGCGGTCTCTTGATGAAAGGATCTACCCGGATGCCATAAGGGCTGGTGTACCGGAAGGGCACGCCAACCGGGGCACCAAGGGGCAGGCTTTCAACAATCTGTTCGTAATACTGCATCTCGGCGACGCGAGCCTGAGTCTCGGTCAGTCGGTTGTAGAAGCTGGCGTCCTGCGCCGACAGCGTCTCGCCGCCAGCCGTCAGGTTTGCCATCGAGACAAGCGGACCGCCCATCTCTGCGCTTTCCATGATGCGGTCGCTGCCAATCGTGGTCAGCTGGATCACGCTGCGCGCGCGTTCAGCGCGCTCAATGGCGAGGTCTTCCGCCTCGTCGAGCATGCGTTCCTGATTGTATTTTAGGTTCTTGACGCTGACGCGATTGCCTCGCGTGTCGAGTGTGGCCGTCATGCGGAAACTGTCACGAGACTGACGGTCGTCGGCTTCTTCGATAGACGCCTGAACCAACAGGTCGGCCCCATCGCCTGTAAGGGCCGAAACATCGAGCGTTTCATCGCCCTTCAGCTGCTCAAACAAATCCTCGAGCGCTTTCTGGCGGTCTTCCCATTCGGCTGTTTCACGTTGAAAGGCATCTGTGCGCTCTTCCAATAGTGACCGCGACAGCGCATCCTTGGCGCGAAGCTCCTGGACCCAGCGCTCATACTTGGCGAGTTCGCGATCATCAGAGCTGCCGGTAAGCGTGCCCGTAGAACCGCCAAGGGCGAAGGTGCCTGTCAGGAAAATTGTCCAACCAGCAAGCGCCGTGGCGCCGAGAGCGCAAATTGCCTGCTGCCATGGAGAAATGGAAATGTAACGGACGGTGCCGCCACTCCGATGATATATTTGTCGTTCTGGAAATGCGCGATCGAACGTCGCCTTGAGGTTCGCACTCCATTTCGCCATTAACGCCACCCGTCGACTGGAATCACACACCGCCTACTGCAATCACACCTACAGCAAGTTCCCAAACCCGTAGAAATATAAATACCGAAATCACTAAGGGACGGAACCCCTTGCGAGCATAATTCCTGAAAATATTCCCCTATTTGGGTAAATCTCTCGTTAATACTCGTTTTTGGGGGCTTAAACCTTGTCCTTGCTCGGTTTTGTTCAGGCCGGCAGGTGGCTCAATACGTCCTCTGCGTGGCCTTTCACCCGGACTTTTTTCCAAGATTTAATGATTGAGCCGTCCGGTCCGATCAGAAAGGTTTGTCGGGCAATGCCCATATAGGTCCTGCCGTACATGTTTTTCTCCACCCAGGTGCCGTACATCTCCGTGGTCTCGCCCGACTCATCGCTGGCAAGAATCACTTTGAGATCGTGCTTGGCCGAGAACTTTTCGTGTTTGGAAAGCGGATCGCGCGAAACGCCGACGATTTTGGCATTGCGGTCCGCGAATGCGTCGATCAACGCAGAAAAGTCTTTCGCTTCGTTCGTGCAACCGGGTGTGTCGTCCTTGGGGTAGAAGTAAAGAACCAGATAGCTGCCCGAGAAGTCCTCGAGTTTGATCTGCCCGGTCGTGGAGGGCATCGAGAAATCCGGAGCCTTTTCACCGTCTTGCAGTACTTTCGCCATGTATTCCTCCTATGGTGCGGTCAGCTTGGTGTGCATATATCGCCATAGAACGCAATTTTTAGACGTAGATTTTCGGAGTCCCTGATTTGGTCCGCCAGAGAGCCTCACTTGTAATTCTTGAAATACTCGGCGGACTTATCCTGGTTGTTCTGGTTCTGGCGGGGTTGCTCGTCTTCCGTTTGTCCAGTGGGCCGATCGAATTGGAGATGTTCCGAGACGATATCGAGCAGGGCCTGACCAATTCGCGCAATGGCAGACCGGTAACTGTCGGCGATGTGTTTCTGGAATGGTCGTCGGAAGACAAGCGCGTTCTTGTCACCGGAAATGACATCAAGATGCTGGATGGTGAAGGTAATGTGGCTGCGGAGGCCGAGCGTGCCCGCATCGTGCTGTCCAGCTCTGCGCTCGTAATGGGTGATGTGGAGGTCCTTGGGCTCGATCTGGTTGATGGTTGGATCAATGTTGCTCAAGCAGACGACGGTATCTGGTATATTGCGGGCGATCCGCTGCCCGAGATTCCGGTCGGTGAGATGCCACAAAATCCGAGCGAATGGCTCGAACGGATAGATGCCGTACTTCCCCAAATTCTTGTGGTGCTACAAGAAGAGAAGGCTGACGTCAGTCTCGAGCGTTTGTCCTACGAGGACTTTGAAATGCGCGTTTTCGGCACTGACAAGTCGCCTCTGTTTACACTGACGGACTCCAAAGGGCTGCTCTCCGTCACGCAAGACGGAGTAGATTTGTCTATGTCCGGCAGTGGTGTAGGGGCCGGTTTGCCGGCTGGGTTGGCGCTGGACATTGATACGAGCGATTTCGGTAGCCGTATGCAAGCCTCTCTTGCTGTCGCTCAATGGTCGCTTGCAGATCTTGCGGCGCGGCTGGGTACCGACAGCGAGTTCCTGTCCGGTGTGCCAGCAGACATTACCGTCAAGTTTGACACATCTAGCGCGGCGGGCGTCGAGAAAATCGTTGTGGAGGCCAGCCTTGCTGAAGGCAAACTGCCGTTCGGAGAGAGCGGCATGAATGTGACGGATCTCGATCTGGAGATGACCTATGCGGCGACGGGTGATGAATTGCTCATCTCGGGGAATTCGCTGCGATTTGGCCCATTCGCTGGTTCAGCGGATTTAACTCTCCAAAACGCGCTGAAAGGGACCGGACCACGCCCGTTCAAACTGCGAAGCAATGCCGCGACACTCGATTTCACACCATCTTTTGCAGAGCCACTTGGTTTGCGCGATCTCCGCGCTGACGGCGAAGTAGATTTTCCGGATCGCAGCTTAAAAGATACCCGGATTTCGTTCGTATCCAATGACGCACAGTTCCAGTTCATCACTGATATCGCGATGACCCCAGATCGTGAGAAGAATGAACCTCCGATCATCGGAACCATCGAACTGGAAACTGAGGGAACAGTCACGAAGGACACCGTGCTTGCCTTTTGGCCCGTGTCGCTGGGAACGGGAGCGCGATCCTTTACGGCCAAACGGATCAGCAACACGGACGTAGATAATCTGCGCGCGCAGATGACGCTTCAACGCGATAGTTTCGCGGAAGGCTATCTGAGGGATGAAGACCTGAACCTTACCTTCGATATCAACTCGGCGGACGTTAAGTTTCTCGATGACTTGCCCGCTGCCCGGAATGCCGTCGGCAAGGGGCGCCTGACGGGCAACAGTTTCAGGGTAACTGTTGACCAGGGCGACTATGGTGGTTGGGACATTGACGAGGCCCTCGTTGACTTTCCAGCCTTCAATCCGAAAGGGGAGGATTTCCGCGTATTTGCAAAGGGGCATGGCCCTGCAGCAAACGTTATCACGACGTTGAACGAATCCAGGCTTGATCTTGGCTTTGATGAAGAGCGTTTGAGTGGCGATGCCGAGGCGACATTCGAATTGTTCCGGCCGGCACTCGACAATGTCCCGGACGAAGCGGTTCGCTACACGGCAATCGGTCGGCTGACCAATGGTGGCCTCAAGCGCGCCGCGCTCGGCCTGAATCTTGAAAACGCTACGGCCGACATCAAGGTCGACCAAGACGGTCTGACCATTACCGGCTTGGGTGATCTTGGTCCGTCACCTGTCCAGTTCAGCTGGCGCGACGGTTTCAAGGATGGTGAGGCTCCGTCGGCGCTGTCGGCACAGGCTGTCATCACGCCGGACGTGCTAAATCGGTTCGGCCTTCCGGGGAGGGCGTACTTGACTGGCGAAGTACCCACAGAAGTCCAGGCGACCGTTGAGGGTGAGGATGTGTCGGTTGCGAACGTCGTGATGGATCTGACCAATGCCCGTCTTGACCTGTCCGAAATCGGCTGGGTGAAGACTGCAGGCAAGGAGGGGAAGGTCACCGTCCTGTACGAGCGTGCCGAGGAGGGCTTTTCCTCTGACGTACTCTTTACCAGCGAAGAAGCCTATCTGGATGGAAAGTTTACACTGGGGGGAGATTCCCGGTTGGTCTCGGCGGATCTGAGACGGGCGTTTCTCGCAGACACCGCAGACGTGAACGGACAGATCTCGCGAGGACCGAATGGCAATCTGCAAGTTGCCTTGACCGGCAGCTATCTTGACCTGTCCGGAGCCGTACCTGGCATCGGCGCGCTGGGCGACGCGAATGATAGCAATGGTACGCCGCTGAGCGTTAGTGCTGACGTCGACACACTTACCCTTGGCGCTGGCCTTTATGTGCGGAACGCAGACGTTACGTGGCGGTCAACAGTGAACGGTATGCAGAAGCTCTCGGCGACCGGAAATACGGATGACGGATCAGCCTTCAATATCGATCTGGATGGCTCGTCTCCGGAGGGTACGGCGATCAAAGTGGTCAGCAGCGACGCTGGCTTTATTGCCAGCGCGTTTCTCGATCTCGACTTCATCGAAGGGGGGAGGCTGGACATAGATGGCACGCTTGCGCGTGACGGAGCGCCGTCTAGTTTCAACATTGTGGTGACGGATGGGCGATTGCACAATGCTCCGTTCCTCACTCAAATTCTCTCTCTGGCCTCTCTTCGCGGACTTGCGGATACGCTGGGAGGTGACGGTGTTCTATTCTCGCGGATCGACATTCCATTGACCGTAGCGGGGGACCGTTACGTGGTCACTGGCGGGAAAGCGCAGGGCCCGGCGCTCGGTCTGACAGTAAACGGCTATCTTGGCGCCGACAGCGAGATCAGTGTCGATGGCGTACTGGTACCAAGTTTTGGCATGAATTCAGCCCTCGGCGGTATTCCGATCATCGGGGATCTTGTGGTGGGCCGGGATGGCGAGGGTATTTTCTCGCTGACCTATAGCGTTCGTGGCAGCCTCGAAAAGGCGAACGTGTCGGTCAATCCTCTGTCCGCTCTCGCCCCGGGTGTCATCCGACGGATTTTCGAAAACCCGTCGGATACGGATATTCCGGAGGCTCAAGCTCGACCAGAAGATGAGCCTATCCCGTCCGAGCTTCCGCCGATCCCCGAAGAGGAATTCTAGATTGCTTTGACCAGCGCATGGCGCTTCTTGCCGGCGGATAATTTGATTGTCCCCTCTACAAGGTCGTCCGCTGACAGCGATGCATTCTGATCGGATACCGGAGAGTCATTCACCTTTGCTGCACCCTGCTTGATCAAGCGGCGCGCAGCACCATTCGATTCTGTGAGACCGGCTGCCGTGAATGCTGCGGCAACAAGCATACCGCCATCAAGTTCAGATGTTGCGATTTCAACGGTCGGCAGGGCGTCAGCTTGTCCGCCGGCAGCAAATACAGCGGATGCGGCGGCTTCAGACTCTTTTGCGGCAGCTTCGCCATGCAACAGCTTCGTGGCTTCGTTGGCCAGAACGACCTTCGCCGTATTGATCTCCGCGCCCTTGAGCGCTTCAAGGCGGGCAATCTCATCGAGCGGTAGCTCTGTGAACAGGCGCATGAAACGTCCGACATCGGCATCTTCTGTATTGCGCCAGAATTGCCAGTACTCGTAGGGGCTCTTGCGGTCCGCGTTCAGCCAGACTGCACCATCTGCGGTTTTGCCCATCTTGCCGCCGGACGCGGTTGTGATGAGGTGAGCCGTAATGCCAAATGCGTCGCCACTGGCGGCCTTGTGAACGAGGTCCACGCCACCAACGATATTGCCCCATTGGTCCGATCCACCAATCTGCATCCGGCAGTCCAGCCGCCGGTAGAGTTCGAGGAAGTCGTAGGATTGCATGAGGAGATAATTGAATTCGAGGAAGGTGTAGGGCTGCTCTGCCGTAAGGCGGCGCGCGACCGTATCCTGTTTCACCATTGTATTGATGGTGAAGTGCACGCCAACCTCGCGCAGCATTTCAAGGTAGCCAAGCTTGCCGAGCCAGTCGTCATTGTTGACCATGATCGCATCGGTCGGTCCATCGCCAAACGTCAGGAAGGGTTGAAACGCCTTCTTGATACCCTCCATGTTGGCCGCGATCTGTTCATCGGTCAGAAGCGGGCGGGACTTTTCCTTGTCGGTCGGGTCGCCCACCTTGGTTGTGCCGCCGCCCATCAGCACGATGGGTTTACCGCCACTTTTCTGAAGATGGCGTAGCATCATGATCTGAAGCAAGGAGCCCACATGCAGGCTGTCGGCGGTAGCATCAAAGCCGATATAGCCGGTCGGAATTCCCTTGGCGCAATAGGCGTCAACCTCGCCCGGATGGGTGACCTGTTTCAGGTAACCGCGCTCGGACAGGGTTTTCAGGAATTCCGACTTGTATTCGCTCATTTTCTCGTGTCTCCGTGAAGCTGCCGCGCGTAACATGGAAAATCGATATCTTGAACTCTGTGAGTGAAAAATCTGAACCGTATTGGGTCGCCGGTTTCATGTCGGGGACGTCTCTGGATGCGGTCGATGCAGCGCTGATCCTGACCGATGGCGAAAAGGTTCTGGAATTCGGAGCGACCGCGGAACGCAAATACGCACCTGAAGAGCGCGCCGCACTGCAGCGCGCCACCGATGCTGCACGCGAGTGGAATTGGGTAGGCCCTCAGCCGGACGGTGTCTTCAATGACGCACGTTCAGTTGTGACCCGCACCCACCTTGAGACATGGAAGCAGTTGCTCTCGACATGGGTGGGGCCTGCGCCCCGTCTTGCGGGTGTCCACGGTCAGACCGTGTTGCATCGTGCACCCAAAGGAGACGAGACCGGGGCGACACTCCAACTGATCGACGGTCCTGCCCTGCAGGCTGCGCTCGGAGTTGCGCTCGCTTACGACTTTCGGTCCGATGATGTGGCTGCAGGAGGACAGGGCGCACCACTTGCGCCTGTGTATCACGCCGCACTGCTAGAGCGCCTCGGCGACGACGCTGCATGCGTTCTCAATCTTGGCGGTGTTGCGAACATTACCGGTCGTATGGGTAATGGCTCTTTGGTGGCATTTGACACTGGCCCAGCGAACGGGCCGATCGATGAATGGGTTGAGGGGCATGGCCTGGGGACACATGATGAGGGCGGTCGCTTGGCCGGGGCTGGCCGCGTGCATGATGGCCTGCTCGTTCAGCTTCTGGATCATGATTGGTTTGACCAACCGCCGCCAAAATCTTTGGACCGATACGACTTCAACGCCAGTATGGTGCGCGGTCTATCCGTTGAGGATGGTGCGGCTACGCTGACAGAGTTTACGGCGTGCGCCGTTGTGACTGGTCTTTCCCAGCTGCCGGAATATCCAGCGCGCCTGATCGTGTGCGGTGGCGGCAGGCACAATCCCGTCCTTATGGCTGCATTGGCGCGCGCGGCGGGGTGCGAAGTGCAGTCGGCAGAGGCGGTTGGTTGGCGGGGGGATTCGATCGAAGCGGAGGCATTTGCCTTCCTGGCGGCGCGAACTGCGCGCGGATTGCCGATCAGTTGGCCATCGACCCCGATGCGGGGCGGGAAGCTGATTTTCTAGTCTTCCTCGGCTTCGAGGCGGAGCTTTTCTTCTGCGGCGGCAAGGCGCTGTAGCAGGTAATCTTCACAGAGCCCGATCAACTCGTCGCGTTTGTCCTGATAGAAGTGGTTCGCACCTTTTACCGTCGTGCGGTCGATCTGTTCGCCCTTCTGGACGCGCACCTTGGTCAGCGCACGCTCCACATCTTCAGGCGATGAGATCGAATCGGAATCGCCGGACACAATCAGGCCGGATGCCGGGCACGGCGCCAGGAAGGAAAGGTCATAATGATTGGCCGGGGGAGAGATGGCGAGGAAGCCGTCAATCTCCGGGCGGCGCATCAGCAGCTGTAGCGTGATCCATGCCCCGAAGCTGTAGCCGGCACACCAGACAAAGCGCGGGCTCTCTGCGAGGTTCTCAACATAGTCCAGAACGAAGGCAGCGTCTTCAAGTTCACCAATGCCCTGATCATATTGACCCTGGCTGCGGCCTACACCGCGCGAGTTGTAGCGCAGCACGCCGAAGCCATGACGCTCGAACATCTGATAAAGCATGATGGAGATAGGATCCTGCATCGTGCCGCCCGCTTTCGGGTGAGGATGGAGGATTAGCGCAATCGGCGCGCCGGGAAGCGGCGGCTCGGTGTAACGCGCTTCGATACGGCCCTGAGGGCCCGGAATGATGAGTTCTGCCATGTCATACTCGCTGGTCACGGGGGAAGGGCGCGGTCATAAGCCATTTGAGCTGTGAAAAGCAAATTTTTCTACACCTGCAAAAACGCGCGGAAGTTAGTATATCCCCCACATGATATATGCAGATCATAATGCAACCTCGCCTTTGAGGCCTGAAGCCCGCCAGGCCATGCTTGATGTCTGGGACATGGGCGCGACCAATCCGTCGTCCGTCCATACGTCCGGAAGGGCGGCGCGTGGCGTATTGGAGCGGGCCCGCTTGGCCATTGGGGGGGCGATCGGAAGCCGCGCGGAAGACATCATCCTGACAGGGGGCGGCACCGAAGCTGACAATCTGGCAATCCATGGCGTTGCAGTAGCGCTGGATGGAAATTGCACCTTCCTGGTTTCAGCGATTGAGCATGAGGCCGTCACCAAGGCTGCCGCGCATTCCGGGGCCAAGGTTCAGACGGCCTATGTGACCCCGGACGGAACCTTGGACCTGGACCAGCTGCAGGCTCAGGTGGCGGGTTGGGACCGCGACAAGTCCAGCACGCCTGTGCTCTGCCTGATGCTCGCCAATAATGAGACCGGCGTGATCCAGCCCGTGGCAGAAGCGGCCCGAATCGTGCGCGAGGCTGGTGGGCTTACGATTTGCGATGCAGTACAGGGGCTCGGCAAGCTCCCGGTCAATGTCGGCCTGCTGGGCGTCGATTATCTTAGCCTGTCGGCCCACAAGATTGGTGGGCCACAAGGCGCAGGTGCTCTCTGGCATCGGGCCGGGGCCCCTTTAAAGGCCGTTACGCATGGTGGCGGGCAGGAACGTGGCCTGCGGTCCGGTACAGAGAATGTGGCAGCGCAAGCCGGGTTTGGTGCAGCGGTGGAAGCCGCCGTGAGAGATTTGCCGAAATATGCTATGCTAGCTAAATATCGCGATGATATGGAAACACGTCTCGAACAGGAGGCGGGCGTGAAGATCATGGGCAAAGCCGCCGAGCGGCTGGCCGGGACATCGAATTTCGCCAAGTCTGGCTTTGCGGCGGAAACGCAGGTCATGGCGATGGATCTGGCGGGTGTGTGCATTTCTGCCGGGTCTGCGTGTTCGTCTGGCAAGGTGAAACGTTCGCTCGTATTGCTGGCGATGGGCGCATCTGACGCCCTTGCGAAATCCGCAATCCGCACCAGCTTTGGATGGAACAGTACGCCGGAAGATTTTACCGGTGTGGCAGATGCCTGGCTCGACGCAGCCCGGCGGACGGTATTGAAGGAAATGGCCTGATGGATTGCTGCGGCGGCATCGACGAACACGAAGACGACTGCACCGACGTGAAGGTGAAGGACAGCATTGACCAGAGCACAGTCGACGCCGCGAAGGCGCTCGAGTCGGAGAATTACTCCGCGGGGTTTGTCACAGACATCGAAATGGACATGGCGCCAAAAGGCCTGTCCGAAGATACGATCCGCTTCATTTCGGCCAAGAAGGAAGAGCCGGAATGGCTGCTCGAATGGCGCCTGGCGGCTTACAAGCGCTGGCTGACCATGGAAGAGCCAACTTGGGCGATGGTCAATTATCCGACCATCAATTATCAGGATTACTACTACTACGCTGCCCCCAAATCCGGCGCGAAGTATGAGTCGATTGACGACGTTCCGAAGGAAATTCTCGAAACCTACGAGAAGCTGGGCATCCCATTGCGCGAAGCTGAAGTTCTGCTCGGCGTCGAAGGCGCAGCAGAAACCGCAGCCACCGCGCGCGAAACGCCCCGCGTGGCCGTCGATGCGGTGTTTGATTCTGTTTCAGTTGCCACGACCTTCCGCAAGGAACTGGAAAAGGCCGGCGTGATCTTCATGTCGATTTCCGAGGCGGTTCACGAATATCCAAATCTTGTGAAGAAGTATCTCGGCACTGTCGTGCCCCAGTCGGACAATTTCTTTGCGACGCTGAATAGCGCCGTCTTTTCTGACGGGACATTTGTTTATGTGCCCAAGGGCGTGCGCTGCCCGATGGAGCTGTCGACCTATTTCCGCATGAACGCCGAGAATACCGGCCAGTTCGAGCGCACGCTCATCATCGCGGATGAGGGCGCCTACGTTTCTTATCTCGAAGGGTGCACCGCGCCGATGCGCGACGAGAACCAGCTTCACGCTGCCGTGGTTGAATTGGTCGCGCTGGAAGATGCTGAGATCAAATATTCAACGGTACAGAACTGGTGGCCGGGCGACGAGAACGGCAAGGGCGGTATCTACAATTTCGTGACGAAGCGCGGCGATTGCCGGGGTGATCGTTCCAAAATCAGTTGGACGCAGGTCGAGACTGGCTCTGCCGTGACTTGGAAATATCCGAGCTGCATCCTGCGCGGCGATGACAGCGTTGGCGAGTTCTACTCGATCGCCGTCACCAATGGCCGTCAGCAGGCCGATACCGGCACGAAGATGATTCATCTGGGCAAGCGTACGCGCAGCAGGATCATCTCCAAGGGCATCTCGGCCGGCAAGTCGAACAATACCTATCGCGGCCTCGTCTCGATCAACCGCAAGGCCGACAACGCGCGCAACTTCACCCAGTGCGACAGTTTGCTGATCGGGGATCGCTGCGGCGCGCACACTGTGCCCTACGTCGAGAACCGCCGGGCTGATGCCCAACTGGAGCACGAAGCGACGACGACCAAACTGTCGGACGACCAGATGTTCTATGTCCGCCAGCGTGGCATCGGGGAAGAAGAAGCGGTTGCGCTCCTGGTGAACGGTTTTGTCCGCGAAGTGCTGCAGGAATTGCCAATGGAGTTTGCGGTCGAGGCCCAGAGCCTGCTCAAGGTGAGCCTGGAGGGCAGCGTTGGCTGATCCGGACGCATTCGGAGACTGGCTCAATGCCTATGCACGGGTGCAGGAGGGCGGAGATGTCGCGCTTCTCAAGTCCCTGTTGAGTGAAGACGCAAAATTGTTCGAAACGCCGTTCAACGCTCCGATAACCGGCGTAGAGAAGATCGTTGCTGTATTCGCCGAGAATTGGTCGCGGATCGTGGACGTGTCGTTCAAGGTGGAAAAAATTGCGGATAACTGGGCCCACTGGACGGCCGGGGGACTGATTGAGGCCCTGGATGAACCGTACCGCACTGACGGTGTTCTCAAGGCCGACCTGAACGCCGCAGGTCTATGCACGTCACTGACGCTCTGGACCGAAACCCTTTCGGTCCGCGAATCTGACATGCTGTCCCAGCGTGACGCCTGAGAAACCCGAGGCCAGGTGCGGCAAAACCGAAGAATCGGACCGCCAGACCTGTTTCAAGCGGTTATACGGGCCATTTCCTGCATCCGGGGCTTTTCGCACCGGGCTAGGGAGCTTACATGCGCACCATGTTGAAGATTGAAAACCTGACCGCGACTGTCGGTGAAGACGATGACGCCAAGACGATCATCAATGGCTTGACGCTGGACGTGCCGAAAGGCGAGGTCCACGCAATCATGGGGCCGAATGGCGCCGGCAAATCGACCCTGTCCTATGTGCTGACCGGTCGCGACGGATATGAGGTGACGGGCGGAAGCGCGACGCTGAATGGCGAAGACATTCTGGATATGGATCCGGAAGAGCGGGCGGCCAAGGGCCTTTTCCTGTCTTTCCAGTATCCCGTCGAGATTCCCGGCGTCCCAGTCATGACCTTTGTGCGGGCGGCCATGAATTCACAGCGCAAGGCTCGTGGCGAAGACGAGATATCTGCGCCGGACTTCATCAAACAGTCCCGCGAAATCGGCAAGGCCTTGAAGCTGGATGCAGAAATGCTGAAGCGCTCGCTCAATGTCGGTTTCTCTGGCGGCGAGAAGAAGCGCCTGGAAATCTACCAGATGATGATGCTGGAACCGAACTTCCTGATCCTGGATGAAACGGATTCCGGGCTCGACATTGATGCGCTGAAGACGGTGGCTGACGGCGTGAATGCGATGCGCTCGCCAGATCGCGGCATGCTGGTCATCACGCACTACCAGCGCCTGCTGGACCACATCCAGCCGGACAAGGTGCACGTCCTCTCCAAAGGCCGTATCGTGGCAACCGGGGGCCCGGAACTGGCGCACCGGCTGGAAAAAGAAGGATATGAAGGCATCCTCGGGGAGGTGGCGTGACCACAGCCCTGCGGGACATGATTGCCAATCCGACGACGGCGGAGCTGGATCTGGTCGCGCGCTATGGCATGCAACCGGCAGATTCCCGCCGCGAGCGGCTGTTTGAGGCGTTTTCCAGGACGGGACTGCCGCATCGCCGGCTGGAAGCGTGGAAATGGACCGACTTCAAGGTAGCGCTGCAGGGGCTCGACCGTCCCTCCACGCCGCCCGCGCAAGATCCGATCCCGCATGCTGGCGCACTGGTCTTCCGGTTCTCGTCAAATGGCTATTTCCCGCCAGACCATATTCCGGACGGGCTGAACGTTTTCGAGAAAGACGAAGCTCAGGCCTTGGGAGCGGCCGAAGACGTGCCGCTCGGTGCGTTGGCAGCATCCCTGTCTGGCGGCAAGGCCAGACCCGCAACCCTGTTGCTGGAAGTGACCTCGAAAGAACTTCCGCGTCTCCATTTCCAGTTCAGCGGCGAAGGAGAAGCGAATTTCGCGCGTGTTGTTGTCGTGGTTCGCTCCGATATGGCGCTCACCGTATCGGAGAGCCATCTGGGCGGGGCGGGGCTGACATCCTCCGTGATCGAGTTTGGTCTCCAGAAAGGCAGCACGGTCAACCGGGCGGTCTATCAGCGCGGTACGTCAGAAGAGACGATTGCTTCAACGGCGCTCGTCCATCTCGATGCGGATTCGCACTATACACAGACCTCACTCGCCTTTGGCGCCAAGGTTGCGCGGCTCGAAACGCGCGTAACGCATCAAGAGCCAAGTGCAAAGGCGACGCTGAATGCCGCCTATCTTGTCGGAAAGGATCTGCATGCGGACTTTACCACCCATGTGCGTCACGGGGCCAACTCCTGTGTAACCCGGCAGCTGACAAAGGGCGCTGTCCTGAATGGCGGCACCGGCGTGTTCCAGGGGAAATTCTTTGTTCCCCGTACGGCAGGCCAGTACACGGACGCCGACATGCAGCACAAGGCGTTGTTGCTGGAAGACGGCGCGGTTGTCTTCGCGAAGCCCGAGCTTGAGATTTATGCGGACGATGTCGAGTGCGCGCATGGCAATACGAGCGGCGCGCTTGATGATGACCAATTGTTCTACATGCGCCAGCGCGGCTTGCCGGAGAAGACGGCCCGCGCCCTGCTGACACAAGCCTTCGTCGCCGAAGCATTTGCTGAAGCTGGCGCGCTAGAGGAAGTGCTGCGCGCGGAAGCGGAAGCCTGGCTGGCCGCTGTATGAGCCGTTCCTTCGACATCGATGCGATCCGCGCGGAATTCCCGATCCTGTCACGTGAAGTGAATGGCAAGCCGCTGGTGTATCTGGACAATGCCGCCAGTGCGCAAAAACCGAATGCGGTGATCGACAAGATCGCAAACCAGTCGCGCACGGCATATGCCAATGTGCATCGTGGTATTCACACCCTGTCGAACGAGACCACCGAGGCCTATGAGGCCGCGCGTGAGAAAGTCCGAGCATTCCTCAACGCGCCGTCGACAGAAAATATCGTATACACCAAGGGGTCGACGGAAGGCATCAACCTTGTCGCTTCTGCGCTCGGCGGCCGGATTGGGCCTGGCGACGAGATTGTCCTCTCCATCATGGAGCATCATTCCAATATCGTTCCGTGGCATTTCCTGCGGGAGCGCCATGGCGCTGTCCTGAAATGGGTGGGCCTGAACGAAGATGGTTCGCTGGACATGACAGACCTAGCGGAAGCAATTGGTCCGAAAACGCGTATGGTCGCGATTACCCATATGAGCAATGTGCTCGGCAGCGTGACGGACATGGCAGAGATTTGCCGCCTCGCGCATGAAGTTGGCGCGGAAGTGTTGGCTGATGGCAGCCAGGCTGCGGTTCATTTGCAGGTCGATGTTCAGGCGCTTGGGTGCGACTGGTATGTCATGACCGGGCACAAGCTCTATGGACCGACCGGTATCGGCGCGCTCTATGGGACAGCAGAAGCGCTGGATCGTGCGCGGCCCTATCAGGGGGGCGGCGAGATGATTGAAATCGTGTCCCGCGACCGGGTGACCTACAATACGGCGCCTCACAAATTCGAAGCCGGCACACCGCCCATCCTTGAGGCCATCGGCCTAGGGGCAGCGCTGGACTGGATGACGGCATTCGATCATGCAGATGTGAAGGCGCATGAAGATGCGCTGTACGCGCGCGCTTCTGACGGACTCAGGGGCGTAAATGGCCTGACCATTCATGGTGAGACGCCGCACAAGGGCGCCGTGCTGGCGTTTAGCCTCGAAGGGGCGCACCCTCATGATATTGCTCAAATTCTTGACCGGTACGGCATCGCTGTTCGCGCTGGCCATCATTGCGCCCAGCCCCTGATGGAGCATCTGGGTGTCAGCGCAACCGCGCGGGCGAGTTTCGCAGTTTACAACACCCTCGCCGAAGTGGACGCGTTCATTGAAGCGCTCGCCAAGGCGCGGGAAATGCTGGTATAGGTGACGGCATGGCAGACGATATGACATCTCGCGACATGGTTGATGTTTCCGCTGAGGAGACAGGGTCGAAGATTCCGCAAGATGAGCTGAATCGGATCACCGATGATCTGATCACAGCGTTCAAAACGGTGTTCGATCCGGAAATTCCAGTCGACATCTACGAACTCGGCCTGATCTACAAGGTCGACATAGATGACGACTACAAGGTCGATATCGACATGACATTGACGGCGCCGGGCTGTCCAGTTGCCGGCGATATGCCGGGCTGGATCGAAACTGCCGCGCGCACCGTTGATGGTGTGCAGGATGTGGAGGTTCGCCTTACCTTCGATCCGCCCTGGGACCCGTCGCGCATGTCGGACGAAGCCCGTCTTGCGCTAAACATGCTTTAATTGAACCGGAACGCTTTCGTTCCTATGTGATTGTCATGGCCAGAAGACCCAGACCCAAGCCCGTGAAGCTTTCCGACGCTGCTGCAATGCGCGTGAAGGAGATCATGCAGGAACGCGGCGCAGGATTCCTGCGCGTCGGCGTCAAGAATGGCGGCTGTGCGGGCATGGAATATGTCATGGACTATGCCATGGCGCCCGAGCCGCTGGACGAAGTGGTCGAGGATAATGGGGTCACCATCCTGATCGACGCCAAGGCTGTGCTGTTTTTGCTCGGCAGCGAAGTGGACTATGAAGTCACGCCGCTGCATGAGAAATTTGTTTTTCGTAACCCGAACCAGACCGATGCCTGTGGTTGTGGAGAGAGCGTGACGATCATCCCGGCGACGGCATAGCCTGCGGGGCAGGTAAGGCCGATGATTGTTCAGGGCTTTGATCCCATAGCCGATTCAGATGCGCGTATCCTGATCCTGGGCAGCATGCCAGGCATCGCCTCACTGGAAGCCAATCAGTATTACGGACACCCTAGGAACGCTTTCTGGCGGATCATGGGGGATGTCTATGGGGCTGGGTTAAAGCGGCCCTATGCCGAGCGCACGACGATCCTGAAAGAGCAGGGCGTGGCAGTCTGGGATGTCCTGAAGCTTTGCCATCGCGAAGGCAGCCTGGATTCAAACATAAAGGACGAGGTGCCAAACGACTTCGAGAGGTTCTTCGCGCATCATCCCCATATTCAGCGCGTGGTCCTTAATGGGGGAAAGGCGTCAAGCAGCTTTGAGAGATATGTCGCGCCAGTTTTCCAAGAACTAGTTGTCAGAAGCGCACCTTCTACCAGCCCGGCCTATGCGGCGATACGATACGAAGCGAAATGCGAACGCTGGAGAGATGCATTGACTGCAGTCTGAATGAAGGCCGCTCTGAAATGTACTATCGTGCTTGTAATTGAACCGGCGGTTTTTTGAGGAGTTCGCTGTTCCAACGCTCAACGTTTCCGCCGTTCGTGACAGGACAGGACGTTGCGAAATAAGTGAAGACATCATCCCTTGATGGTAGATTGATCATATAGGTTTTTGAACCCATGATCAGTGTCGCTTCAGCATCCTTCAAAACGGCATTGTATAATTTCGGTGCTGTGGAAGTGAGCGGACTAACATGAACCGTATTTGACCGACGGCGATAAATCAGCAACGTTGAAAACTGCTCACCATCGATTTCAATTTTCGCAAAGCGAGTGCGACCCTGCCCGAAACGTTTGACGTCCTTATGTATGGGATCTCCCGGATTCAGCTGAATTGATGCGTATAACCGAGACCGGCCATCCGAGAAAACCGCACATGAAAATACAATCGGCGAGTTTTCCGAGCCGGATGAGCGGATCGCCCGCGTAGTCATCGTGAAGTCAGGGGAGCGACCGGGATCTTTGCTATCATATTCAATACTAAGCGTAGATGCTGGCACCCATGAGGGTGTTGCCGAGGGTTCCGCAGTTCTTGGCTCATCAGCCATCACGGATCGTACCAACAAAACGTTCAGAAAAAGCAAGGCAAAAAGCCTGGGCAAAGACAGGGTCATGGAATCTATCTCGTCAGAAAGGAGCGTAGTAATGTGAGGCGCAGGTTACAGTTACACGCTCAGAGATTTGGACTCAGATCCATGCCCTTCAGGATTTCAAAGACCGAGACATCAAACTTGCCACCATTGGTGACCGGACAGAATTTGGCAAAGGCGACGAATACGTCGTTCTTTTCCGGCAAGGCAAGATCGCGCTTCTTGCCCTTTACCTTCAGCTGCACCTGGTCTCCGCGCACGACGGAATTGTAGATGCGCGAAGGCACTTCACGGCTAAGCGGGATCAGCTTGGTTGATTTTGCATGAAACGCGTATCGGTCCGGAAATTTCTCGTCGCGGATCTCCATTATGCCTGAGATATGATGGAAGCGTGGACTGCGATCAGCATCATCTTCATAGGTGTTTTCCGGATCGAGCTGGACGCTGAAATTCAGGGCTTTGTATCCACTCGTCGTAATCTGGCAGCTCAGCTGGATGGTCGGGTAGTCACCGCCTTCCGCCTTTATGATCCGAACCAGGCTTTTGAAGTTCGGGTCCTTGCCGGCGTCTGAACTGTCGACCCCGATCAACTGATCTTTTTCCTGGGTCCAGACCCGTGGTGCTGAGTCGGCGAGTGCAGGTGTAGCTGCCATCACCATGGCAGCTACAGTAATCAGGTATTTGAACATTGGGCTTTCCTTGAGGCGTGCTTCCCCAAGATTGGGCATGAGCCATGTTGGCTCGTCAACCCCTAACCGAACCGATACGCACTCTTTGAGAGAAACCTAGTTCGCACTCGCCGCGCGGGCGGCATTGCAGGTTTTTGCGAATGCTTTGAACGCATCATCCGGCTCTGGGTATTTCGTCTCAACTTTACCGGCATGTTCAACTGAGACACTGACAGTATCTCCCCGAATGACGGAGTTGTAGATCTTGGCAGCCGGGCTGTGCGATCCGATCTCGATTGTGCTGTTTGCCGGAGCGTATTGAACAACTGTTTCGACGCCGGGTGTGTCGCCCGCCATGATTGAAGCGGTCTCTCCTCGTCTGTATGTGGCATGCTTGTCGATTTGATCAGAAATATCGCCCGCCTCAAGCGATAGAATGGCGGACATCTGGCCGTTTGGCGCGCATACGAGCACTGCGCCAGCTTGATCGGCGGTGGTCGTCAGGATGGCGCGAGGCGCCTTTTCATTGTGTCCGTCCCAAACTTTCCATCCGGTCGCGGAGGCAGGCAGATAAGCGGTTGCAACAACGGCTACCAACAGGCCGATTGCTGTTTTCGATTTTGATTTCGTCATTTGTTCAATCCCGATATGGCCCCCGGGATAGCCTGAGCAATTATTGTTTATCAATAATTTTTGTGTGTGTAAAGCTTAAGGTGAGCGGTGAGTCTCACGGCTTTCCAAAAGCCGCCAGGTCGTCGGAGCTAGGGCTTGCTTCCATGCCCTTTGGAGGATCCGGAATGAGGATGCTCGGCTCTACCGGCGCACCAGTTGCCTCGGCCACGAGTCTTGCTGTGTGCAGCTCCACGGTCTCGGTCAGGGTCTGTAGGAATTCTGCTTTAGGCAGCTTCGGATCCAGAGGGGGCAGGAATTCAATGATCGCGGTGCCGGCAGTTTTGTCGCGTTCCTGCTGACGCCAGAACACGCCGATATTGGTTGCGACCGGAATGACCGGAACATTCATCGCCTGCGCCATGTGCCAGACCCCCGCCTTGTAGCGAAAATGGTACCCCACCGGCGCGAGGTGGCCTTCCGGGTAAATCAGCACCCGTTGGCCTTCGTCACGCGCGCGCGCCATGCCTGCCTTCAAGGAGGCCGCTTTACGATCCCCGCCGCCGCAAGTATCGATGACGATGGCACCCAGCTTTCGGAGAATTCCGCCGACCAGTGGAAATTTCTCCAGATGGTCACCTGTCACAAAGGCAAGGTTCTTCACTTCCGGATAAATGAGGTATCCGTCGCCCCAGCTTTGGTGTTTTGCCGCAAGGATAAAGGGGCCGTCCGGAAGATTGCTTCGTCCACGCACTTCCTTGCGAATTCCGGCGACGATGCGAAGGTTCAGATTCATCGCCCGTGTATAGCTGCGGATGATCATGCGGACGGGACCACGCCCCGGCAAGATCAGGAACGGCAGCGATACCAGCACGTAGAGTACGGAAAGAATGTAGTAGAAGAGTGTGAAGACGAGGCCGCGCATTGCCGGGGCTCCTTCGTTATCTGATCACTAGGAATTCAATACACACAGAACCGCGCGAGACATCGCATCCACATGCTGGGAAAATGGTCCGGGCAAGCGATTGTAGATTTTGTTTTGACCTGCCTGCATGACGACGCCAAGCGCCATGGCCGCTTTCAGCGCCGGGTCGCCCTTTGGAATATGTCCGTCCGCAATCAGGCCGGCAATTATCTTTTCAGTGATTGAGACCGGATCATCTTCGCGGCGCTTGTCATAGGGAAGGAAGCGATTGAGCGAGACGAGGTGAAACGAGAACAGCAGGAAATCTTCGTCCGCCAGCGCACAATAGGCTTCGACAGCTGCATGAACCTTTTCTTCGAGTGAGCCATCCGCCGAGAGGGCCTGCGCCATCATCGCGCCCAGGCGATTATGGGTTTCCATGAACAGGGACAGTGCAAGTTCGTCCTTGCCCTTGTAGTGGCGATAGAGTGCCCCTTCCGAAACGCCGGCCTTTTCGGCGATTTCGCGTGTCGTGGCAGCATCGATGCCTTCATGAATGAACAGTTTCAGCGCTGCGCGTTCGATCTTCGGCCGCGCATTCCGGGCGCGAGGCTTTGTCTTGGATTGATCTGTACGTGATGGTCTCGCCATCTGGCCCTCCATGTCTCTGATACCAATCTAGGCGCAGATCCATCTAGATGCAAGTGATTATTCGCTCACATGTGCGATCAGCATAACTGGATGTCGTAGTGCCTACGACCGGATGTGGCTCAGTAGTTGAACAGTCAGCCTAACTGACGAGATCGAAGCGGTAGCTTTCAATAACGGTGTTTGCCAGAAGCTTCTCGCACATTTCTCTGACGCGGGCTTCGGCCGCATCGGACGAAAGTCCATCCTCAAGGTCGAGTTCGATCACTTTGCCAATCCGGGCGGCCTCGACTTCCTTGTAGCCCATACGCGCGAGCGTATCTGCAACGGCCTTGCCCTGCGGGTCCAGAACACCATTCTTCAGCGCGACGTGGACGATGGCTTTCATGAGAGGTCTCCTGGGAAGTCTGAGTCGGGCCCCCATAGCCCGATTTCAGTCCTATTGAAACAAGCTTACCGCGTAAGCCATGCCGACAAGAACAAGGGCCGTGGCAAAGACCGGCTTTCGCCCGGTGGCACGAGGTAATTTCGCGCGATTCTTGGCTTTTGTTGCAAGGCTCATGGAGGGAAATCTCTCGTTTAGGGGCGGGCTTTCAAGTAGCCTACTTGCCGTTGGTAAAGCTCACCACATTGTCGCTCTCACCAGATTCTTTCAGGATGCCGAGGCGCCTTGCGACTTCCGCATAGGCTTCGGTCACGCCGCCAAGATCACGGCGGAACCGGTCCTTGTCGAGCTTGTCACCGGTCTCGAAATCCCAAAGCCGACAACTGTCTGGGCTGATCTCGTCAGCCAACAGGATGCGCGGCACATCACTATCGCCCTCATAGTGGCGGCCGAATTCCAGTTTGAAATCCACCAGCCGAATGCCGACCGCTGCGAACAGGCCCGACATGAAGTCGTTTACGCGCAGCGACATGGCGATCAGGTCGTCATATTCCTGAGCTGCGGCCCATCCGAAGGCGGCAATGTGTTCTTCGGTGACCAATGGATCACCTAGCGCGTCGTCCTTCAGGTAGAATTCCACCATGGGCCGGGGCAGGACCTGGCCTTCTTCGATGCCGAGACGCTTGGACAGCGTGCCAGCCGCCACGTTCCGCACGACCACTTCCAGCGGAATGATGTCGACCTTCTTGACCAACTGCTCGCGCATATTGAGGCGGCGGATGAAATGGGTAGGGATTCCGACGGCCGACAGGCGCGTCATCATGAATTCGCTGATGCGATTGTTCAGAACGCCTTTACCATCCAGAACCGCGCGTTTTTGCGCGTTGAAGGCGGTTGCATCATCCTTGAAATACTGGATGAGGGTGCCTGGCTCCGGCCCTTCATAAAGGATTTTCGCCTTGCCCTCATAGATAACGCGCTTCTTGCTCATGCGGACGGATCTCCTGACGGTACCGGATCGCTGTAACAGGAATCGTTTTCAGCCACCCCAGAAAGCGCGACTGTTACGCCAATCTGGGCAAAGAAACAATTATTGCGCACACCTTAACTCAACGACTATATGCACTGGTGAATTACCACCGTTCAGAAAGGCCTTTCTCATGAGCACATTTGACGATCGCGAACGCGCCGAGGAGGCTCGATACGCCTTTGATCAGGAAACCCAATTCAAGGTCATGGCGCGCCGAAACAAGCTGCTCGGTCTCTGGGCCGCCGATCTCATGGGTCTGACAGGTTCAGATGCTGAGGCTTATGCCAAGACGGTCGTACTGTCCGATCTTGAAGAAGCGGGCGATGACGACGTGTTCCGCAAGGTACGCGGTGACTTCGATACGGCTGGCATAGATCGCACCGATGCTCGTATTCGCGAGCAGATGGCAGAACTGCTGCCGGTTGCGCGCGAGCAGATTCTCAAGGACTCAAAGTAGCGTAGATGTGGTTTTCGGCCGTACCTGCGAGGGGTAGCCGGAAACTGTCCCCGCATGTCTGGGTGCTTTCATTGACTGGCGTGAATGACGTGCAGTTCACGATGGTGGCTTCACCGGATTTAAATTTGGGCTTTCCGTGCCATCCCTGCATCTTTGGTACGCCGGTCCAATGACTGAAATAGAGGCGTCCGGACGTGCGGGGAATGAACGCGTCATCTGGTTCGGTGGAGTAATAGGCAACCCCGTCGACATACCAGGTGATCCGATCAGGCAACCACTCGAATGCATAGAGGTGTGGCGCGGCTGACGCATCGAATGGCAAATCGAACTTGGCATTTTTTCCGTGCTTTCCATTCCGCCAGTAATTGAACTCCACTTTTGATGTGTCTTTGCCCAGAAACTCAATATCCACTTCGTCGTGAGGATCGCCTGCATAGGGTCCGGTATACGTGAAAAAGGCCGAGACCAGCCCTGACCCCTTACCGACCTGCATCACCGCCTCATAACGTCCATAACCGACGCGTTGCTTTGATCTTGCTTCGGCAATGGAAAACGGGATGTCCTTGCCCGGCTCGCGTTTGACTTGAAGTGCCAAACCTTGAGGTGTCGTGATGGCGTTTTCGGGAGCCCACCTGCCGCCATAAAAGGTGTCAATCGCATGCGTCTCAGACAACCAGAATTTGTCCTCAATGGATTCTGATCCAAATGTTGATCGGAATCCATGACCGGATTTGGCGAGCTGCTTGATTGTGGGATTGCTCTCGGTTGGCGCTGCGGGCTTGATGGCCACCGGTTCCTGGATCGCCGCGGCAGCGGGTTTTTCAACGGGATAGTAAATCTGCGCTTGTTGATATGAAGATGCGAGCGCGTCCTGGCCACCGGCTACACTCACGGCGAAACCTGTAACAAGTGCAGCAGATACGACGGCAAACATCATAACGTCCAGAACTGACACAGTCCGTCTGGCGGTGGTTACCGAAATGAGGCCGAAATGGGACATCGCTTTACCCTCCGTTTACCTTTAACGGAAAATTAGCAATACCCAAGCCGATTTAGCCGCTTTCTTGGGGGGGTGTCAGACTTTTCATGTTGCGCATCATGAATAGCGGAATTGAGCCAATTGGTGTGACGGCCCAGTCGAGCGGCTGATCATGTGGTTCGCTGGGGACGGAGTCGATCTGCTGGGCCGGGTAGGCCAATGCACAGGCAAATGCGCGGCCATGTGCCCGTAGCTTTTCAAACGCCTTGTCATAATGCCCTTTGCCATAGCCAAGCCGATTGCCCATGCCATCAAAGGCGAGCAGAGGCGTCAGAATCAACGTCGGATGAGCCAGCGGTGCATCTTCTGACGGTTCGGACAATCCAAATGGCCGGCGCTCCAGTGGTTCGCCGAAATGCCATGTGCGCCAGGTCAGTTCGCCAGTGTCCTCTATCCGGGGCAGACACAATTCCGCGCCAGCCTTTGCCAAACGCATCATCAGGGGCGCGGGATCGAGCTCTTCATTGATCGCCACATATCCAGCGACAACCGGCCCGTAGCGTTCAAGCAGCTTCATCGGAAATTTTTCAGCCACAGAGTCTGCGCCATCAGGATCGCGCGCGGCCGCTTCGGCCCGCAGGGTTCGCATCCGATGTCGCAGGTCGGTCTTGTCCATCAGAGTATCCATCGGGTTGGCTGTTCGGCGCCTGACTATGGCACACAGAAAAATAGCGCATGAGAACCACGAACGCCGCGGGGCATGTTCACTCCCGTCAACCTAGATACTAGGTGGGCGCCGGATGAGCCCGGACCACGGCCCAAGCCAGAATGCCAGCTCCCTGACGGAAATTAAGGTCGCCGGAGATCAGTCCGTCGCAAACGAAGCAGCCCTCATGCTGGTTGATGATGTAATTCGGTGACGCGCTGATTGTAAGGGGCCAGCATGCGGTCGCGTGTTGAATTGTCTCAGTGTGCTTCCCCGACAAGATCGAAGGCAAAAAGTAGCGTGCGCTGGCGATCCGAGAAATTGTCGTCAGAGACAATCCAGAGGCGGTGGACGCCGTCTGGCAGGGTTTCAACCGTGATGCCTTCGAAATTGTCGACATTCATGGGTCGGGACAGCGTAAACAGACCGCGTCGGCTTGACCCGCCAGCATCCTGATATTCGGCCTCCACGGCCAAACGGTTACCGAATACGGGATTATAGTTGCGGCGTAGACTGTAAACCACGGATCCGGCCATCGACTGATCGCCGAGCGCAATCCGGTTTGTCATGCCCACGAGCGGACTGTCAAAATCGGTATTGAGCGGTTCGAGAAGCGTAACAGCATTGCCGATCGGGACAAGCTCGACGATCGGCGACTTGCCATCAATGAGCTGTTCGTATCCTGCACGAAGTGATTTTCCGAAAGATAGCGCTTCTGCGCCGGAATTCTCGCGGATTTCCGTGCCTTCAATTTCGCTCGGCAGATCCGCGACCAGCGTGGCGCGTGCGGCGGCGCCACAAGTGCTCAGATCGAATGCCTCGATACGGTGCCGACGTTCGAAGCTGACATATGCAGCGCCATTCTTCAGGGCGAGCCCTTCGGAATCGCCCTCGGACTTGCCTTTGAGCAACTCGTTGTCCTGTCCCCGCATATACGCAATTCGACCCGTTCCGGTCAGCTCACCACCGTCACGATCAATCCAGACAAATGCGCCCATGTCGGAAACCGCCAGGAAGCCTCCGTCGGCAAGTAGCTCAATACCCGACAATCCGCCAAAGTTCTTATTGGGGGAAGTGAGCGCCCAGCCCTGCGCGAAGCGGACGCCTGGGAACAGTGAAATGTTGGCGCGTTCAGAAAGCGGCACGGATTCCGCAGCAATGGAGATCTCCGCCGGTGCTACATAAGATGTCCCGCTGCGGCAGGATAGCGCCTTCAGCGTATCCGGCGACAGTCCAGAATAGCCCCGGCCTTGGTTTGTGTCGGCCGTACCGATTGCCGGCGGACCGGCTGGAACCGCGCAGGCTACAAGCGCGGCTACGGCCAAGCCAAACAAGGGAGAGTAGATCGATTTCCGCATGATTTGTTTCGCCTTGTGGTGAGTCTCTGGGCATTTGCCTGAAAATATGAGGCAGGAATAGGGAAACCGGCTGGATTTCAAAAGCGAACTTATCCAGATATGAATTATGTCCCAGATTCCGCTCGTTCGCCGCTCGCCAGTCCCGCCAGACACCTGTAATTTGGCCAAAGCCATAGATCTGATTGGTGATCGGTGGACTTTGCTCATCCTTCGCGCAGCACTTTATGGTGTGCGGCGCTTCGATGACTTCCAGTCTGAGCTAGGATGCCCAAGAACCGTGTTGTCGGGGCGGTTGAAGAAACTGGTGGATGCCGGCCTGCTGGCCAAAAAGCCTTACAAGGCTCCTGGCAAGCGCGCCCGACCGGAATATGTCCTGTCCGCCACGGGCCTTTCGCTACGGCCGATCTTGATCGGCCTGACGCAATGGGGCGACGCGTGCCTCGGACAGGGCGAGGCGCCTCCGATCAGCTTTACAAAGGCGGGAACCAAGAGCGCCATTCGAGCGGCATTTGTCGATGTGGAAGGCCGGGAAGTGCGCCCCGACCAGATACGTCCGGTGTTGCGGGGATAGGTTTGCTCAGGTCTCCGCGCGACAGTTTGGAAATTGTGCAGTTTCGCAGAATTTCCGTCTTGCAAAGCCGGGGCTGATGCGCTTTATCACGCCTCTCGGCGGCAACGCCGTGAATACCCTAATAAGGATGCGGGCGTAGCTCAGGGGTAGAGCACAACCTTGCCAAGGTTGGGGTCGAGAGTTCGAATCTCTTCGCCCGCTCCAATTTTTCTCAAGACAGCCTGAGTTCAAGCGCGCCTCTTTGGGCGCAGCTTGTTGTTGGCGTTGTTGGTGTACCAAGCAAGCCTCGCCGGGCGTCGGGGCCTTACCTGCCTCCTCTTCTTCAGTCCGGGTTACGACGAATATTTTGTGCGTCTCGTGTAAAGAGTTTGGCTGCGGCTTGGTCTTCAACCATATCTTGCCGGTCGTATGCTGCGTCTTTGGTGCAATCAATGCGCCGCAACCTCTTGTCGGCGCCCATCAACGCCATACTACTGATGTGACCGAAAGTAATGACCATGACAGATGACTTGCAGCCCCTCACTGACCGCGCGCTTCTAAAGCAGCGTTTCCTGGAAGGGATGAGCCTGGTTGCAGCGACCGTGAATGTCATCACGACAGATGGCGCCGCAGGTCGGGCAGGCACGACAGCGACCGCAATGTCGTCGGTCAGCGCCGATACGCCCAAACCGACCCTGCTTGTCTGTATCAATGAATCCTCCTCACTGACGCCCGTGCTGCTGGGCAATGGCACGTTCTGTGTGAACGTCTTGAAGGATAATCAGGCGGATGTGGCCGATGTTTTTGCCAGCCGCATGACCCACAAGTTCAAGGATAAGTTTGATGGGGCAGACTGGACGCCAGGCAGGTCTGGTCAGCCTGTCATCTCAGGAGCGCTCGTGGCATTCGAGTGCAAACTGGTGTCGCACAATCAGGTCGGTACGCATCATGTCTGCATCGGTGAAGTTGTTGACGCTGTGCTCGGCGACAATGGCAACTCTCTGATCTATGCGAGCCGCGAATACCGCACCACAGTCAAGCCGGACTAAGCTTTTGGCGACAGTTTCGCGGCTGCGCATCAGTACAGACCGCTAGCGCGCCGTCATGGCGCCATCGACCACGTGTTCCTGCCCACTGATATAACTGGACGCATCCGAGGCAAGGAACAGGACCAATTCGGCGACTTCCTCTGGCCGTCCGGCTCGGCCCATTGGACTTGATTGGGTCGCAATTGCCTCAACGTCCATCTGGTTGGCGCCCGAATGCGCCGTAAGCGCGGCGATCCGTTCTTCATCCATGGCTTCGGTCATGCGGGTGATGGATTTCTGCCAGATCGGTGTGTCGATGATGCCTGGATGCACCGAGTTGACCCGGATGCCCGTGCCCATCTGGGCGCACTCGACCGCCGCTGCCTTTGAAAAGAGTCGAACGGCCCCTTTCGATGTGCAATAGGCGCTCGCCCCGGCTGCGCCGCGCAGGCCGGCCACCGATGAAATGTTGACTATCGAACCACCTTTGGACCCCATGTACCGCATCGCTGCACGCGTTCCGAGAAATACGCTGTCGACGTTCACGCTCATCTGTTTGCGCCAATCATCCAGCGTGAAGTCCGTGATCGCGCCTGCGATGGCGATGCCGGCATTGTTGATCAGCACAGATGGTGTCCCGAATGCGTTCTCGGTTTGGCTGAAGATTGCCTCCCACATGCTTTCATCGGTCACGTCCTGATGTGCGGTGACGATGCGCCCTCCGGCATCTGTGACGAGGCGCTCAGTGACCCTCAGACCTTCGTCATCAATGTCGGTCGCCATGATGGCGGCACCTTCCCGAGCAAGCACAAGTGCGCATGCGCGACCGATGCCGCTACCTGCACCCGTTATAATTGCGATTTTGCCGTCGATCTGGCCCATGGTTTCCTCTCGCTTTTTGCATTGTATGTAGCAGTGGAATGGCTTGACCTGCCAATGGTTTTGAGGTTTACCCCGCGTCTCTAAACGGGATGGTGCAGGGCCGCCGTTGAAATCGTGGGTGCGAATGAGCGCCGCCCACCGACCTGCGTCGACAATGAGGTACTACCATGTCACGTCGCCACAGCGCGAAGTACAAGATCGACCGTCGCGTCGGTGAAAATATCTGGGGCCGTCCGAAGTCCCCCGTCAACAAGCGTAATTACAAGCCTGGTCAGCACGGCCAGAACCGCCGCAACAAGGTCTCTGACTTTGGTCTGCAGCTGATGGCGAAGCAGAAGCTGAAAGGCTACTACGGCGACATCACGGAAAAGCAGTTCCTTCGCATCTACGAAGAAGCGAACCGCATGAAGGGCAACACGTCCGAGAACCTGATCGGCCTGCTGGAGTCGCGTCTCGATTCTATCGTCTACCGCGCGAAATTCGTGCCGACGATCTTCGCAGCCCGCCAGTTCGTGAACCACGGCCACGTCATGATTAATGGCCGCCGCTGTAACATCGGCTCCGCGCGCGTGAAGCCAGGTGACGTCGTTCAGATCCGTGAGAAGTCCCGCAACATGGCGCTCGTTCTGGAAGCTCTCGGCAGCGCCGAGCGCGACATCCCGGAATATGTGGACGTTGACCCGAAAGCCATGAGCGCGACCTATGTGCGCGTTCCTGAACTGTCTGACGTGCCGTATCCGGTCCAGATGGAACCAGCCCAGGTGGTCGAATTCTACTCCTCGTAAGAGGACTGAATTCCTTGAACATTCTAGAAGGCCGCGCCAGACTGGTGCGGCCTTTCTTATTGGAGTTACAGACCGAATGAACATCCCTGACATTGCGCATGTCCGCCAGCACCTGATTGCCAAGCCCGGCGAGCCTTTCTCTCTGGCGGCGCGGCCGACACGGGATCCGGATATCTTCGACGACAAGGAAGACGCCAAGACGAGCCTGAAAAAGGACGCGGCCGTCATCAATGAACTGAAGGACATGCTCTACGCCCACAAGAAGCAGTCCGTGCTTGTCGTGCTGCAGGGCATGGATACGGCAGGCAAGTCGGGCACCATTCGCAATGTCTTCGCCGACACCACGCCGCTCGGGATGGAAGTGAAAGCGTTCAAGGCACCGAGTAAGAACGAACTGGCCCGCGACTATCTCTGGCGCGTTCACAACGCCGTGCCCAAAAAGGGCAATGTCGGCATTTTTGATCGTTCGCACTATGAAGATGTGCTGGTCGTAAAAGTGCGCGGCTTCGCCAGCCCGGAAGACGTGGAACGGCGGTACGAGCAAATCAATGCGTTCGAAAAACACATGACGGAGAACGGCGTCGTCATCGTCAAATGCATGCTGAATGTCGGGTATGAGGAACAAGGTGTCCGGCTCGCAGAGCGCCTTGTCGAGCCTCACAAACTTTGGAAATTCAATCCGGCGGATCTGGATGATCGCAAGGACTGGGCAAAATTCATGTCTGCCTATGAGACCGCCGTAGAGCGATGCTCGACATCGCATGCGCCTTGGTATGTTGTGCCCGCAGACAGCCGGACTCGTCGAAATGCCATGATCGCCCGTCTCGTACGTGGCGCGCTGGAAGATTTGAACCTTGAATGGCCAAATCCTGGATTTAATCCGGAAGACTTCGACATCGGGTAGGATCGGAGGGACTTGTTTCCCTCCGATACTCAACTCGATCAGCCGCCATGGAACGCGGTAGATCCGCCGCTCATGGACTTGTTGGCCGAGCGCGACTCGGGATTGCCGTAGATATCGACGCTGCCACCGCTGGACGTCTTGCTCGATGCGGCGTCGCTGGCATATGCCTTGACTGATCCGCCGCTGCTGGCCTTGGCCTGCACAGTTTCACAGGTGAGCCCTTTTGCGTTGGCACTGCCGCCAGACGAAGCTTTTACCTCAAGGCGTGTGCATGCGCCGTGGACGGAAACCGCTGCGCCGCTGGAAACGTCTATCTCCATAGGGCCGGACTCCAATCCTTCCGCGAGCAGGGACGAGCCAGAGCTGGCTTCGATCTCGTTGAGCTCCGGGCCGGTCACCGTGAACTTGACGCGCACCTTGTTACCCCACCCCTTTGTGGATTTGCGGGACAGATACAGGCGGTCTCCATCGAGGCGCACTTTGACATCTTCCGGACCACCCCGTTCAAAGTCAGCGGTGATCGAATGCTGAGGTGCACGCACAAATTTGACGGAGACACCGGCGGAGATATCAAGTTCGTCAAATCCGGAAAGATTGTACACTTGGGTTGTGTCGGCGGACGCGCTGTAGAGTGACGCGGACAGAGCAAACGCAGCAATGCTGGATGCGATGATAACTGATTTTCTCATGGTCTGATTCCTATGATGCTCGGTGTCAGGATTTGATGGAAATGTCGCCGCCGCTCGACTCGGTGATATCGACCTGGGTCGGTGCGCCGTGAACGTTGATGTCGGCGCCACTGGACGCTTTGGCTTCCAGCGCCTCAGTCACGCTGACGGACACGTCCGCGCTACTGGATGCTTCGATCTCGGCGGACTTGCACAACAGATCCTTGGCTTCAACGTCGGCGGATGACGATGCATCCACCGTAATCTCGTCGCATGTGCCGGTGAGCACAACATCGGTGCTGGATGAGGCATCGACATCGATATCTGCTGTGCTTTCCAAAACCAGTTTAACGTCAGAGCTGGAGGAAGCGTCGATTCTGGCTCGACTATTGGTGACCGCATGGGCGATCACATCCGCGCTTGATGTTGCCTCGATCGATATTGCCCCGACAATGAAGTCGGATGCGTCGATACTGGAGGAAGACGATGCGTCCATGTCCGCTGAAGCGGCGCGACCGGAAACGATCAGTTTAGCGCTCGAAGAAGCGTCCAGTTCGATCTCTCCAGCGTCGATGCCGGAGGCTTCGAGAATAGAGGATTGCGCGACGTCCAGTTCGGAAATGCTCGGCGACGTCACACGTACCGTGTAGGACGGCATGCGCTTTCCGTTCACCTTCACGCGCAAGTCGCCTTCGACGAGATCCACGTGAAGATTGGCCCGCAAGGATTTCAGGAACCCGAGGCTTTCACGGCTGATTTGCAGCTCTCCATCATCAGTTTCGATTCTGATATCTGAAAAGTCGCCTTCGGCCTGTTCAACGACGACCGTGGTCTCAGCGCCGGTTTCGTAGAGCACCTTGATACCGCCATTCACATCAATGCTGGAGAATGAGTCGACCGAAAAGGCCTGTGTTTCGGCGAGTGCTGGAAAGGCGGCCAGAGAAAGTGCAGACAGGGAGAGAAATGTGCGTTTCATGAATGTCCTCCAATATGTTGAGAGGACTATGATGTATCGAATAACGATAAGTCAATATATTGTTTTTCAATAATATTGAAATTTAGGCGCGAGGGAGGACTGATCGTCCGCAGCGGCTACACAACACGACACACCCTTAAAGTCTGCTTATGTCTGTCCGCCCGCAACTTCTCCGAAGAGGTCGTAGTTGTCCGCCGCCGTGATTGACGCCGAAACGATATCGCCCGGCTTTAACTGGCTGGCATTTTCGAGGTATACGACGGCGTCGACTTCCGGCGCATCAGCCTTGGTGCGGCCTATCATTTCGCCCGGCGAGTCAGATGGTCCGTCAATGATGATGTCCTGAACCGTTCCGACTTGTGCAGCGGCGCGATCAGCAGACACCTTGGCCTGGACTTCCATAAAGCGGTGCCAGCGCTCTTCCTTCAGTGCGTCAGGCACATGACCGGGCAGGTCGCGGCTATCTGCATGGGCGACGTTTTCATACTTGAAGCACCCTGCGCGATCGATCTTCGCTTCGCGGATGAAGTCCAGCAAGATCTCGAAATCCTCTTCGGTCTCGCCCGGAAACCCAACGATGAAGGTCGAGCGGATGGCCAGATCAGGCACATCCCGGCGCCATTGCAGGATGCGTTCAAGCACGCGGTCCTGCTTGGCGGGCCGTTTCATGGCCTTCAGCACCGGCGCAGACGCATGCTGGAACGGAATATCGAGATAAGGCGTGATCAGGCCTTCGGCCATCAGCGGAATGACTTGGTCCACATGGGGATAGGGATAGACATAATGCATCCGCGTCCACACGCCGAGGCTGCCCAGGCCCTTGGCGAGATCGAGGAACCGGGTCTGGTACTCGGTGCCGCGCCAGACCTCCGGCTTGTAGCGTGTATCGAGCCCGTAGGCAGATGTGTCCTGGCTGATGACCAGCAGTTCCTTTACGCCGGCCCGGACCAATTGCTCCGCCTCGGTTAGGACATGATGAATGGGACGGGACGCGAGATCGCCGCGAAGTTTCGGGATAATGCAGAAACTGCACCGATTGTTGCAGCCCTCCGAAATCTTCAAATAAGCGTAATGGCGCGGTGTCAGGCGCAGGCCACTTTCAGGTACCAAGTCGGTGTGAGGATTGTGCGGCGGGGTCAGGTGCGTGTGGACCGCGTCCATCACGGCCTCATACTGGTGAGGCCCGGTGATCGCGAGCACTTTGGGATGCGCTTTCTCGATCACGTCCGGTTCTGCACCAAGACAGCCCGTAACGATGACCTTGCCATTCGCTTCAATCGCTTCGCCGATCGCCTCAAGGCTCTCATCACGTGCAGAATCGAGAAATCCGCACGTGTTCACCAGAACCAGGTCTGCGCCGGAATAGTCCGGGGCGATCTGGTAGCCTTCTGCGCGCAGGCGCGTGATGATCCGCTCAGAATCGACCAAAGCCTTCGGACAGCCGAGAGAGACAATGCCGACCTTTGGGGCTTTGGCAGGCCGGATCGGAGCAGGGGCAAGGGATGTTGTGGTCATGGGCGGTCAGCTACAGGAAAGCACCCTGTCTGCCTAGAAGGGAATGTTTCTCACAAAGGCTTGATTGGCAGTTGTTCCAGCCATCGAATAGCTGCGCGGTGATCGGACTAGAAGGACGTCTCTCATGCCAACCAACACCCAACGTGCCCTATTTGCCTTGCGTATCTCCATCGCAGTTTTCTGCTCAGTATGGGCCATTGAGAAATTCGTGAAGCCGGAAACTACGGCTGCCATCTGGTCCAAGTTCTACCTCGTAGACAGGCTGCCAACGGAAGTTGCCTATATAATTGGTGCGATCCAGCTGCTGGCCGTGGTCCTGTTCGCGCTTGGTCTGTTCAAACTGTGGACCTATGGCTTCTTCCTTACCATTCATGCTTTGGGAACACTTTCCACATGGCAAATCCTGATCACGCCTTACCAAGGTAGCAATCATTTGTTTGTCGCAGCCATTCCCTTGCTGGGGGCGCTGTTGGCACTCTTCCTTATGCGCCGCGACGATACCTGGCTTTCTCTGGGATAGGAGGTTCGTTGGCCGGAATGACTGCCCGGTGGCCGCGGTTACCAAATCCTTTCGTGCATTGGCGCAAATTTCCGGCGAATGTTTGACGCCCGGAAATGCAGGTCGCGTAATCTCGGAACCGGTAGTTAAGGGAGGGGAGACCCATGACGCACCTGATGATTCTTACCGCAGCCTGGGGGGCGGCCATGCTGGGCATCTATCTGGTCATATATACGCTGATTAAGTGGCGTCGAGCCGCGCGGGCCTGCCATCCGATGCCGTTCAGGCGTCGTAAGAGCTATTTGAGCGGGCTAGCCTTCAGCGTCATGTTTGTTGCGTCACCAGCGCTGGTGCATGCTGACGGACACATGATCCAGGCCAGCATCACAGGATTCTTTCAGGCCTGAGCCTCAGGCGTCTTCCAGCTCGACACCCTTGTCCTTCATGAAGTCGCGCAGTTCGCCGCTTTCAAACATCTCTTTGACGATGTCACAGCCGCCAACGAATTCGCCCTTTACATAGAGCTGTGGAATGGTCGGCCATTCCGAATAGGCCTTGATGCCTTCCCGCACGGCCTGATCTTCCAGAACGTTCGTCGAGACATAGTCCACGCCAAGATAGTCCAGAACCTGCACCACAACTGATGAGAACCCGCACTGCGGGAACGTCGGTGTACCTTTCATGAAAAGTACGACGTCATTGGCTTTGACGGCTTTGTCGATGGCGTCAAGGGTGGCTTGGTCGGTCATGGGGAAGTCTCCGGTGTTTCAGTAGATGTGAGTGGGGAGCTTGCTCAGGTCAAGGGACTGAATCCGGTTCGCGGTGCCAATAGGCGCGTTCCAGAGTGCAGGGTTCCCATGGTGCCTCTTGTGAAAAGGATCCGCCATTAAACCGGGTGTGTTCGCCCATGAATCCTCCTCCGAACGTCCAAATGTCCCGGCGTGCCTGACCGGCGTTCGGCGTGAGAAATTCAAGCCCCAAATTCGTTGTTCTGCCCGGGCAGTAGTCCTCGAACTTACGGCGCCAAATAGCTTCTCTGATGTCATCAAGTTCAGTGTCTGACAGGCTGGTCCTCAATTCCAATCGCGCCCGCCCGCTGGCGCAAGTGACGGTGTAGAGACAGGCGTATTCTACACCTTCACGACGTTCATGAAGATGCGAGTCTATCATCCGATCCAGCTTGTCTACGCTTAGGTTTCGCCAGAGCAGGTATCTGTTCAACGGATTGCTGGCAGCAAGGCCACCGATGACAAAAAAGACAGCGGCCACCCACAGGACTATTCGTCTGGGTGACCGCGTCAATTGGGAACGGTGTTTACCAGCCACAGCTCTCGGTGGCGTTCTGGTCTTTCATATAGAGCATCAGCGGATCGAAATACTCGATGATCGCGCTGCCATCCATTTCGCGAGTGCCGGTGAATTCTTCCAGCGTGTCCGGCCAAGGCTGTGACGCGCCAGCTTCCAGCATGGCATTGAAGCGTTTGCCCACTTCCTTGTTGTCATAGATCGAGCAGCGATGCAGCGGTCCTTCCCAGCCAGCCTGCTCACAAGCGGCCTTGTGGAACTGGAACTGCAGGATGTAGCTCAGGAAGTAGCGCAAATAGGGCGTGTTGCCCGGAATATGGTACTTCGCGCCGGGATCGAAGGCGTTTGCCGGGCGCGGGGCCGGTGGTACGAGGCCCTGATTTTTCAGGCGGAGATCCCACCATGACGTGTTGTAGGCCTCTGGCGCAGTTTCACCAGACAGGACATCCCAGCGCCAGCCATCAACGGTCAGCGCAAACGGCAGGAAGGCGATCTTGTCGAGCGCGGTCTGCATCAGAAGTGCCGTGTCGGCATCAGCGCCCGGCTTTTCCTCAGCGGTGATCAGATTGATCTGTTCGAGGTATTCCGGTGTGATCGACAGGCCGACAAAGTCGCCGATGGCCTCATGGAAGCCATCATGTGCGCCGGTTTTGTACAGATAGTCCTGGTCCTTGTAGGCGCGCTGGTAGAAATTGTGACCCAGTTCGTGATGCACCGTATAGAAGTCTTCCGAGTTCACTTCGGTACACATCTTGATGCGTACATCTTCCTCATCGTCCAGATCCCAGGCTGAGGCGTGGCAAACGACTTCGCGGCCCTCTGGGCGCACGATCATGGAACGCTCCCAGAAAGTTTCCGGCAGCGGCTCGAGGCCGAGGGAGGTGAAGAAGGTTTCGCCTGTCTCGACCATTTTGATGGCGTCATAGCCCTTTTCGTTGAGGCGTTCGGTCAGGTCGTAGCTTGGTCCCGGCACATCAGGCTTCACGACGTCATAGATGGATGACCATTGCTGGGCCCACATATTACCCAGCAGGTCAGCGCGGATCGGGCCGGTGCGCGGCTGCACATCGTCGCCGTATTCTTCATTCAGTTTGGCGCGGGTGAAGCAGTGCAGCTCTTCATAAAGCGGCTCCACCTGCGTCCACAGACGTTGCACTTCAGCTTCCATCTCTTCCGGTGCCATGTCGTAGCCGGACAGCCACATCTGATCGAGGCTTTCGAAGCCAAGCTCATTTGCGCCTTCATTGGCGATCTCGACCATGCGGGCATAATCGTCCTTCATCGGCACGGAGATCGTGCGCCAGCCTTCCCAGACAGCTTTGAGCTCTTCCGGGTCGCGGCTGGTTTCAATGATCGTCGACAATTGGTCGAGGTTCAGTGCCTCGCCCTTATAGGTGAATTTTCCGGTGCCATAGGTGGCGTCGAGATTGGTCGTGATCTGCGACAACTCCTCGGCGGCGCCCGGCGTCGACGGGGCAGGGATCGTGATGCCGGTACGCAACATGGTCATCTTGCGCGCCAAATCAGCTGGAAGGACGCTGACATCGAATTGTTTGGACTCATTCGCCAGTGAAACGGCGAGGATGGTCGATGCCGCACCAGCTTCGGCTGCGAGCGCATTGGTTTCGGGCGTGATGTCCGTGGCCTGGTTCCAATAGGCTTGCGCGGCAATACGGCTCTGCGCGGCGAGTTCAGCTTCGGCGCGCTCCAGGAAAGCGCGGGCCTCGGCGATTTCCACGGAATGATCGACTTCAGCGACCACTTCAGGCGCGGTGTCGAGAGTTGTTTCATCTGAAGCTTCAGGCGCGGCGCAGGCCGCAATCATGAAGCTCAGCGCGATGGCGCTGGTGGTTAAGGTCAGGCGTTTCATGGGGTCGTTTCCTCATCCTTGGTTGCGGATGAAACAATAACGAACCGACCGTATCGTCAATGCGTCAGATTCAGGAATCCGGTGCCCGCGTTTTCAGGGCCAGCGCATGAAGTTCGCCCCCCATCGTGCCTTTCAGGGCAGAATAGACCAATTGATGCTGTTTCACGCGGGGAATGCCTGCGAACTGGCTGCTGACGATTTCGGCCTGCCAGTGATTGTCGTCGCCCGCCAGGTCGGTCAGCGTTATCTCGGCTTCCGGGAAAGCGTCGGTGAGGTATCCGAGCAGCGTCTCGCGTGACATGGCCATGGGCAGTTCCTTCCAGTTGCGTGGCAGAACTGGCGTTTAGCACCTGCGACGTCAAGCATCCGGCTGAACCGATTGTGACATCAGGAGGGCAACTCTAAAGTGGTAATAACAGAAATCATGATTGGATTCGCCCCCATGACCAGAATGCGCGCCTTCATTCTCGCCGAAGTTCTTTTCATTGTGATGATTGTCGCGGGCGTCTTCTTCTACATGAACCGCGATGACGACGTGGCGGACCGTCTCACGGAGTATCGCGCGATGTATGTAGATGGCCCAGCCATGCTGAACCTGACGGAAACGCTTTCCTCGGATGCACTGGAAGGCCGCGCTGCGGGATCATCGGGCAATGCCGCAGCACGGGGATTCATCCTGAAGCGGTTCGAGACGATGGAGCTGCGCAGGTTCCACGGGACATACGAGTACGCCTTTCCAGTCCTGCCGGGGCCAATGGACGGGTTATCGGAACCGGCAGACGGTGTGAATATTGTTGGCTGGATCGCCGGGGAGACGCCGGGGCGGGGCCCCATGCTCGTGGTTACGGCCCATTACGACCATCTCGGCATCGTTGACGGAGAAATATATAATGGCGCTGATGACAACGCCTCTGGTGTGGCCGCGCTTGTCGGTGTCGCAGAGTATTTCGAGCGACATCCTCCCACACATGACATCGTCTTTGCCGCGCTGGACGCCGAAGAAATCGGCTATCAGGGCGCAAAGGCTCTGGTCGAATCTGGGCTGATTGATCTTGGGCGGGTCGCATTGAACATGAATTTCGACATGGTTGGGCGATCCGACGCGGGAGAACTCTATGTCGCTGGCACCACGCCTTACCCGCAGCTGAAGCCCATGATTGATGATTTGGCCACCCAAGTGCCGGTAACCCTGCTCACAGGACATGACTCGCCTGAACTCGGACAGGATGACTGGACCAACCAGTCCGATCATGCCGTCTTTCACAAGATCGACATTCCATTCCTGTATTTCGGGGTCGAAGACCACCCCGGATATCACCACCCCTCGGATGATTATGGCAATTTGACACATGATTTCTTTGTGCGGGCGGGCGACACGCTTGTTATGGCGGTGAAGGCGGCGGATGCCTGGCTCATCCCGACCGAGCGTCAGGAAAACTAATCCTTTCAAGGAGGAAAGGGCGTGAGAACGTCGGCACCGCGGGTTGGTTCCAAACCCACTGTGTGTCACCGATTTGCAGTGCTGCACGAAAGTCTCTGAGAACCGTATTTCAATAAATAAAACAACGGTAAGGGTGGTTAATCCGCATTAAGAACATGTGACTTTCCGGCAACTGCTGAGGGTTGCGGATTTGTCATGGGAACAGACACAGTTCAGACACGGTTTTCTTGTGGTCTCGCCGATCTGGCGGGAGCTGAACACGTCTTTAAAGGAGACCACATGTTTAAGTATTTTCTGATCGCATCTGCAGCCACGGGTCTGGCTGTGTCCGCTCAGGCGCAGTCCTATGAGAGCGACACGGGCTTCTATCTTGATGGCGGGTACCAGTACCTGGAAATCGAACCCGATGGTGCAGAGCAGGGTGTTGACACGAACGGCATCGCCGCGCGTCTCGGCTACAAGTTCAACAATGTCTTCAGCCTTGAAGGTGAACTGGCCTCGGGCATCGATGATGGCGAATTCGACTACAATGTTGACGAAGACGAGTTCAATCTCGACGACAACAATGATGGCGATTTCAACGATCTGATCGGCGCTTCCGGCGACATCGGCCTGAACTATCTGGTTGGTCTGTATGGCCGCGCAGATGTGCCGCTTACGGAGCGCCTGAGCGCTTTCGGTCGCGCCGGTTATGCATATATCGATCTTGATGCGTCGCTGGCCACGCCGGGCGGCACACCGATCACGGTTGAGGATTCTGAGGAAGGCCCGGCCATCGGCGCAGGTCTGACCTATGACCTGACCGAAAACTGGGAGCTTCGCGGCGACTACACCTACTATTCGTTCGAAGATACCGACACGAATGGCGTGATGCTGGGTGTTGGTTACAAGTTCTAATCGAACTGTAGCGGCCCACACCGAGCGCCCCTTCCGCAGAATGCGGGAGGGGCGTTTTTCGGTCAGTCGACGGAATTCATATAGGTGGGGAGCCATCCCTCATGCGCCTCGCGGAGGCGGGAGAGAGGGAGGTAATGCTCGGATGTGGCTCCCACGATTTTGAACGCGATGCCGTCACCGGTGAACACGCCGACTTGCGTGACTGGAATTCCAGACTGGGCCAGTTCGGTGCGCAATGCTTCTTCATGGGCCGGGGACACAGCCACGACATAGCGGTCATGGTCTTCGCCGAACAGGTAAGCTGTAGTGTTGTCGGCGGGGGCGAAGATTTCCGTGCCAAGGCCCGAAGCAAGTCCCATCTCCGTTACAGCGCAAGCCAACCCGCCTTCACTCGTGTCATGCACGGCGCGGACTACGTCCGACCCGACCAGTTTACGAACAGCGGAGGCGATGCTCACTGTGCGGTCGAGGTGCATGACCGGCGGCGTGCCAAGATCGTTCCCTTTCAAGGAAAGGATCTGGCGGGCGTAGAGGCTGGCACCGAGCTCGCTCCCATCCGACCCGATCATGAAGGCGAGATCGCCATCCTGCGCGCCCTTCAGCGTCGCGACCTTGGATAGGTCCTCGATCAGTCCGACACCGCCCACAACGGGCGTTGGCGGAATGGCAACGCCATCTGTCTCGTTATAGAGCGACACGTTGCCGGACACGACCGGGAAGTTGAGCTCGCGGCAGGCTTCCGCCATACCTTCGATGGCTTTCACGATGTATCCCATCGTGGCCGGCTTTTCCGGATTGCCGAAATTGAGATTGTCCGTGATCGCAATTGGCATTGCGCCGACGGCAGACAGGTTGCGATAGGCCTCGGCCACGGCGGCCTTGCCGCCCTCATACGGGTCTGCGGCCACATAATGCGGGTTGCAGTCGGAACAGATGGCGAGCGCCTTGTTTGTGCCGTGGATGCGCACAATCGCTGCGTCGCCTTGGCTCTGTGAGGAATCGACCGTATCGCCCATCACATGGCGGTCATACTGTTCCCAGATCCAGCGCTTGGAGGCCATGTCGGGGGAGGACATGAGCTTCAGCAGAACCTCGCCATAATCTTCAGGCTCGGGATATTTCGAAATGTCCAGCGGCGCGCGCTTTGGCGGCTCAGTCCAAGGGCGGTCATAGTTCGGGGCATCATCGGCCAGCGGGGCAACCGGGATGTCACACACCGTTTCGCCGAACTGTTTCAGCACAAGATGGCCATTGTCAGTCGTCTCGCCGATCACTTCTGCCGACAAGTCGTATTTGTCGAACACCGCTTTCGCGACATCGATCTTGTCGGGATAGAGCACCATGAGCATGCGCTCCTGGCTCTCGGACAGCATGATCTCGTAGGCTGTCATGCCTTCTTCGCGCTGGGGCACCTTGTCGAGGTCCATGACCACGCCGATGCCTTCGCCATTCTCGCCGCCGCTGGCGGCCATCTCGACCGAGGAGGAGGTCAGGCCAGCAGCGCCCATGTCCTGGATTGCCTGAATGGCGTCTGTCGCCATCAGTTCGAGACAGGCCTCGATCAGTAGCTTTTCGGTGAACGGGTCGCCGACCTGCACGGTCGGGCGTTTCTCTTCGTCGCCCTCAGAGAATTCGGCAGACGCCATGGTCGCGCCATGGATGCCGTCGCGCCCGGTCTTCGAGCCGACATAGAAGATCGGGTTTCCAGGCGTCGCGCCGCGCGCATAGAAAATTTTGTCCTGGTCGGCGAGGCCCACGGCCATCGCATTGACGAGGATGTTGCCATTATAGCCTTCGTCGAACTGGGTCTCGCCCGCCACGGTCGGCACGCCGACGCAGTTGCCGTATCCACCAATGCCGGCCACGACCCCGGCAACAAGGCTACGGGTCTTGGGATGGTCCGGGGAGCCGAAGCGCAATGCATTGACCAGCGCGATCGGGCGCGCGCCCATGGTGAAGACATCGCGCAGGATGCCGCCGACGCCGGTGGCCGCGCCCTGATAGGGCTCAATGTAAGACGGGTGGTTGTGGCTCTCCATCTTGAAGATCGCCGCCTGTCCGTCGCCTATGTCGATCACGCCCGCATTCTCGCCGGGGCCTTGGATAACGCGGGCATTCTTGGTCGGGAATTTCGAGAGATGACGACGCGAGGATTTATACGAGCAATGCTCTGACCACATCACCGAATAGATGCCGAGTTCGACGAGGTTCGGCTTGCGCCCGAGCCGCGTGACGAGGCGCTCCCATTCGTCGGCCTTGATGCCATGTTCCAGGCCGGCAGTGTCATCCTGCTCGGCGGTGAGGTGGGCGAGGATCGCAGTTTTGTCAGTCATGACCGGCGCTTTAGCGGCAATTGCCACGAGTCGCCAGCCTCATTGTGCTCACTCTGCGTTTTGGGCGTCCAGCCAGGCCTGTCCTTCCATTTTGGCGAGGTCCACCAGGTTGCCCATTGCGAGATTCATGTCGACAAGATGCAGGCCCCAATCGGGGACCACTTTGCCGTTGAAAACAAGATCGCCCGGAATGTCATCGGCGCGCGGATCTGCCGGATCAGCATGTATGCCAATTGCCAGCCAGTCATGGGTATTGTTGGCGAGACACTCGGCTGAAAGCAGGCCGGGGAGTGCCACGAAAGGTGTGTCGACCGCGACGCCGTAATCATTGGGAGTAAGTTTCCCAAGGCTCTGGCGGGGCATGTAAGCTTTCAAATCACCGTTGCCACCGCCGAGCGCCGCCGGATTCGTACAGACCGCGCGTTTGCCGTCCTGAATCTTGCCGAAGAATGAGTCCTCGGGCGGCGGCGAAGATTCGCGGAAACTTGCAAAGCTGACAAGGCATCCGGTTTGGGACGGGGAGGAACATACCGGCAGACCAGAGGCGAGTCCGGTCGAAGGATCGATAGCCGTTTCATACCCAATGGCGTGGACTGCGATGAGCTTTTCCTCAGCAGGAGAGCCGACGATGTCATTCTCCAGCATCTGGTAGATCATGCTGGCACCTTGGGAGTGGCCGATCAGGACGACACCGCGTCCATTGTTCTCGTTGCCCAGGTAGGTGTTCCAGCTGCCGATCACATCAGCGTAGCGCATCGCGTCGTCCGCCCCTGTTTGACCGCTGGTCATCTGCTTTTGCAGTTCCAGCAATGTGGTCTGTCGGTAGATCGGGGCAAAGAGCCGACACGTTTCGCCGTATCGGGCGAACTGATTGGCAACAACGTTCAACTCTTCAGGCCCGGCAATCATGTCGCTGTTTGGCGTCACGTCGAAAGAGACTGTTGGGTAGATGTAGAAGCAGTCGAAGGCGGGCTCAGCCGCCGGGGTATAGGGCAATCGGGTCGTGGTGCCGTCCGCCAGTATTTCGGTGGCTGTCAGGTCGATGGAGCAGGCATCGTCACTCTTGTCCGGATGACAAAGCCAGTTCGCTGTATCGGAATAGTCATTCACCGCGAAGGCAGGCGGCTCGATAGGCGGGTCGGCCGGGGCGTCAGTCACTGAGCCGGCATCGTTTCCGCAGGCGGAAATCGCAAGCGCGGCCGAACCGAGAATGAATTTCTTGAGCATTGCGAATTCTCCTGAGTGTTGGAAAGGATTCGTTGAGCGTGCGTCAGTGACCCAGCACCCGGTCGATTTCTGACAGGTGGCGGCTCTTGTCGGCGTCGCTCAGGAACGAGCCGGTGAAGCTATTGCGGGCCAGCTGGACGATCTGATCGGCCGACAGGTCCAGCGCCTCGGTGATGGCCTCGTAATTCTGGCCGATATAGCCGCCGAAATAGGCCGGATCGTCAGAGTTCACGCACACCAGCAAGCCTTCTTCCAGCTGGCGTTTCACCGGGCTCTTGCGCAGGTCGTCGAGCACGCAGAGCGATAGGTTTGACAGGGGGCAATTGGTGAGCGGCGTCTGGGTGTCGCGCAATACGGCGATCAGAGCGGGATCTTCCATCGCGCGGTTACCATGATCAATCCGGTCGGCACCTATGTCCAGAAGGGCCTCTCGCACATATTCCGGAGGGCCTTCCTCGCCGGCATGCAGGCAGAGTTTGAAGCCAAGCTCGCGGCAACGCGCAAACAGTTTCTGGAACTTTGACGGCGGATGCCCGACCTCGGAACTGTCGAGGCCCACGCCGACAAAATGGTCGTGCCAGGGTACGGATTCTTCCAGCAGGGCAAACCCATCCTCTTCGCTGAGATGGCGCAGGAAGCTCATGATGAGTTCGGATGTGATGCCCAGCTCTTCCTCGCCGCGCTTCAGCGCCGAGATTATACCATCAGCGACAGTTCCAAACGCCACGCCGCGCTCTGTATGCGCCTGCGGATCGAAGAACATCTCGACATGGACGACATTGTCTTCCTTGGCGCGCTTCAGATACGCGAAAGTCATGTCATGGAAGTCCTGCTCGGTGCGCAGCACATTCATGCCCTGATAATAAAGGTCTAGGAATTCCTGAAGATTGTTGAAGTCATAGGCCGCCTTGGCCTCTTCCAGCGTTTTGAACGGAATATCGATCTGATTGCGCTCGGCCAGCGCCATCATCATCTCCGGTTCGAAACTGCCCTCGATGTGCAGGTGAAGCTCAGCCTTGGGCAAGCGCGCGATGAGATCTTTATGGGCGGTCATGGAAGCCTCCTGTCGGGTCAGTCCCATAGAACCGGATCGGACGCGAAGGGCAACCGGTCGAACGCGGCTAACGTGCGCCGAGATAGGTCCAGTTGCGCAGGATGGTCTCCATGGGGCCGCGCTGGAACTTCACCCGCCAGAGGCTGACAAAGGCGACGCTGAAGAGTGCGGTGAGGAAGGCAACGCCAATGGTCTGTGCCGCGGTCAGGCTCGCGAAGTAACCAAAGCCATACGCGGTGAACAGCAACGAGAAGATCAGGCCCTGCATCAGGTAGGCGGTGAGCGAGGACGTGCCGCCCCGTGCGAAGAAAACCGTGACGGGCCCCGGTGTACCTTCGGCCCATTTCGCGATCACGCCGAGATATCCAAAAGTCGAGAACGGACTGCCGATCGTGACCAGGACAAGGCCGAGCAGCATTCTCGGATCGGTCATGCCGTGGCTGTCGACCAGCAACCAGCCGCCTCCGCTGCTGAGCAGCAAACCGACAGGCAGTGCGAAACGGCGCGCAGGTTTCCAGATAGGGGCCGAGGCACGGGCGATGATGCCGCTGCGTACGGCCGCCAGGCCGAACAGGAAGAAGGCGAACGCACCAAATCCCTGGAACATGATCATGAAAGGGAAGCCTGAGAGATATTCAGACACGCGATAGGCCGCTGTTTCGGCAAAACCGGCCGACCCGAAGATTTCGAGCGCCTTGGCGTCTGCCACGGCGAACTCTTCCGTCACCGCCACCATTTCCTCTGGTGCAAAGGTGACCCCTAGATACATCATGAGCGCGATCGCTGAGACGAGCAGGATCTGGATTGCGTAGATGATGCAGCCCCAGACGATCAGCGTCTTCTGGGACGCATTGCGGAACAGGAACAGGATCGAGCCGAGCACCGCATAGATCACGAGAATGTCGCCGATGAAGAAGCAGGCAATGTTCAGCGCGCCAAAGGCCAGCAAGCCCACGATGCGACGCCAGTACCGCCCTGCGAACCCGACCCCGCGCCGTTCAGCGGACTGCATCTGATAGGCGAAGCCGACCCCGAACATGAAGGAGAACAGTGAGTAGGACTTCATCAGAAACAGGGCGTTGACGCCGAACCAGGCCGCGTCATCGATGCCGCTCACCGTTGCACCATCGGCATGATAGCTGCTCATCATGGGCCAGGACAGGACGCCGACATTGACCAGCGCGATGCCGAACAGTGCCCATGCGCGCGCAAGGTCAGGAAAGATTTCGCGGCCAGCAGCCTGGCTTTCTTCAAGATATGTCATGGTGTTGCCCGCAGCCCCAAAATTATTGATTATCGATATATTCAAGCGCCTGTCGCGTCAAGAATAATCTTGTGTGGGCGCGGGCCATTAAGGAGGCCCGGAGGTCAAGCCGCGCTGAGCAGGCTTTCGAATACGCCGAGACCGTCGGTGCCGCCTTCATGCCCGCCAATGGCGCGCTCTGGATGCGGCATCATGCCGAGGATGCGGCCATTTTCGCTGAGAATGCCGGCGATGTCCCGCGCAGAGCCGTTCGGGTTCTGGCCGCTGGCATAGCGGAAGGCCACGCGGCCTTCGCCTTCCAGCGTATTGAGCGTGGTGTCGTCAGCAAAATAATTGCCGTCATGGTGGGCGACGGGGATCACTACGTCCGATGTGTCGGAATAGGCGCTTGTATAGGCCGTGTTTGTCGACTCGATCTTCAGGGCCTGAGGGCGGCAGACAAAGTGGAGCGACGCATTGCGCATAAGCGCGCCGGGCAGGAGACCCGTTTCGCAGAGGATCTGGAAGCCGTTGCAGACGCCGAGCACATAGCCGCCGCGCGCGGCATGGTCGTGCAATTGCGAGATCACGGGTGAATTGCCTGCCATCGCGCCGCAACGCAGGTAGTCGCCATAGGAGAAGCCACCGGGAACCATGACGAGGTCAGTGCCCTCCGGGATCGTGCCATCCTTGTGCCAGACCATGGCCGGCGCCTGGCCTGTTACCTTGGCGAGGGCGTCATGCGCATCGCGGTCGCAGTTCGATCCGGGGAAGACAATCACAGCGGTTTTCATGCGCAGGCCTTTAGCAGGGAGTCGGGTGAAAAGGGAACAGGCATTTGCGGTATTGCCTGTCCCGAAACCAAAAAAGCCCCGGACGCTGCCGGGGCTTTCTGAATCGTGGATGGCGGATTAACGCTGATCCATTGGTACATAATCGCGCTGGGCAGCGCCGGTATAGATCTGGCGCGGGCGACCAATGCGCTGTGTCGGGTCGACCAGCATCTCGTTGAGCTGGGCAATCCAGCCAACCGTACGGGCCAGCGAGAACAGGACGGTGAACATCTGCTTCGGGAATCCGATCGCGTCGAGAATGATGCCGGAATAGAAGTCGACATTCGGGTAGAGTTTCTTCTCGGCGAAGTACTCATCTTCCAGGGCAATCCGTTCTAGCTCCATGGCGACTTTCAGAATCGGCTGATCCTTCAGACCCAGCAGGTCGAGCACTTCGTGCGCGGACTCACGCATCACGGTCGCGCGGGGATCGTAGTTCTTGTAGACGCGGTGCCCGAAGCCCATCAGGCGGAACGGGTCAGATTTGTCTTTGGCCTTTTCAATGAATTCCGGAATGCGGTCCACTGTGCCGATTTCGTGCAGCATGTTGAGGCAGGCTTCGTTTGCGCCGCCATGGCTCGGGCCCCAGAGACAGGCCACGCCAGCGGCCACAGCCGCGAATGGGTGCGCGCCCGACGAGCCTGCAAGACGCACGGTCGAGGTCGAGGCATTCTGCTCGTGATCGGCGTGCAGGATGAAGAAGCGGTCCATTGCTTTCGCAATCTTCGGATCGACCTTGTAGTCTTCAGCGGAGACCGAGAAGCACATGCTGAGGAAGTTCTCCGCATAAGACAGCTCGTTGCGCGGATCGACGAATTTCTGGCCCATATTGTACTTCAGGATGCGAGCGCAGAGCGTTGGCATCTTCGCGATCAGGCGGATCGAGGCGAGGCGACGCTCTTCCGGATCTTCGCTGTCCATGGCGCCAGGATAAAATGACGCCATCGCGCCAACCGTTCCGGTCAGCATGGCCATTGGGTGGCTGTCACGACGGAACCCTTCGAAGAAGCGGTCCATCTGGGTGTGCAGCAATGTGTGCTGCTTGATTTCGTCATTGAAGCTGTCGAGTTCGGCCTTGGAAGGCAGTTCGCCGTTCAGGATCAGGTGGCAAACTTCCGGGAAAGTCGCCTGCGCAGCCAGCTGGCCAATCGGATAGCCGCGGTGCAACAGGATGCCTTCTTCGCCGTCGATGAAGGTGATCTGGCTTTCACAGCTCGCCGTGGAGGTGAAGCCCGGGTCAAAGGTGAACTGGCCGGATTGCGCGTAGAATTTGCGTACATCCATGACGTTCGGCCCATGCGTACCGGACAGGACGGGCATGTCATACGATTTGCCGTCAATTTCGATCTTCGCTGTACCAGCGTCTTTGGTCTTGTTTTCCATCAGCTTTAGCCCTTCCAAATCATGTTTTTGTCCAGCGCGGCGTGGGAGTTTAATCCCTTGCCTTCGCCGTTTGATCTTCAATACGTCCCAGCGCCTCATCCTGTCCGAGCCATTCAAGGACCGGTGCAATGTCTGGCGCGGGCAAGCCGCCTGTCAGCGCAGCCCGTAGCGGTTGACCCACCTGTCCCATGGAGAGGTCGTGGTCAGCGCAATAGGAACTTATGACGTGCGATATAGTTTCTGCTGTCCATTGGCGCAATTGCTGCAGTTCGTCGCGCAGACCGGCGAGCCGGTCAAGTCCTTCTTCTGACAGGGACTTTCGCGCCTTCTTGTTCATTTGGATCGGACGGATGTCCCGTAGGAACGCGAACGCCTCAGCCAGTTCGGGGAGCGTCGTGCCGCGATCCTTCAGGCCGGCCATCGCAGCGCGGATGCGAACGGTCTCGGCGTCGCTCACTGGGGCATTGGATTCAAGATAGGGCAACAGAAGATCGAAAAGGCGCGCGTCATCGGTCGCACGAATGAAATGGGAGTTGATCTGGCCCAGCTTTTCGAGGTCCAGCCGCGCGGGTGCCTTGTTGATACCTTCGATATCGAACAGCGCCGTCGCTTCGGCTTCGGTGAAGATTTCCTGATCACCATGGCTCCAGCCAAGGCGGAGCAGGTAGGCTTTCATGGCTTCCGGCAGATAACCCATCTCGCGATAGGCCAGCGTCGAAAGGGCGCCGTGGCGCTTGGACAGTTTCGCCCCGTCCGGTCCATGGATCAGGGAGACGTGAGCGAATTTGGGGATATCCCAGCCCATCGCCTCATAGATCGGGATCTGGCGGAAAGCATTCCTCAGATGGTCATCGCCCCGGATCACATGGGTCACGCCCATATCGTGGTCATCCACCACCACGGCCAGCATGTAGGTCGGGGTGCCGTCGGCGCGCAGCAGGATCATGTCGTCCAACTCGCTCGCTTGAATGGTCACGCGGCCCTGAACGCCATCCTCCAGCATCCGGTCGCCGCCATCCGGTGCGCGCAGCCGCACGGTATAGGGCGCATCCCTGGAAGGCGCCGGCGCGCCATCGCGCCACGGAGAGCGATAGGGGGCGAGCAATGCATTGGCCTCGGCCAGCAGCGCAGCTTTCGCATCATCTGAAATACCGTCTGCCTTGGCAGCCTGGCGTTTTTCCTCACCGAGGTCGCGGCGCGCTTGCAGTTCTTCGGGCGTCGCATAGCAACGGAAGGCGGTGCCGCGCGCGATCATGTCGAGGGCAACTTCCGTGTGGCGAGCGGCTTGGTCAAACTGCATGACCGCTGGCGCGTCCGGCGTCAGGCCAAGCCAGTCCATGCCTTCCAGAATGGCGGCCGTGGCCTCGTCAGATGAACGGGCGCGGTCGGTATCCTCGATCCGCAGAAGAAACTTCCCGTTGTGCCGTTTCGCGAAGAGGTAGTTGAAAAGTGCCGTCCTTGCCCCTCCAATGTGCAGCATGCCAGTGGGAGAGGGGGCAAAACGCGTGATGACGCTCATGGGACAGGCGGGCTCCGATTGATGGACGCGGGTGAGGCTCTTGCGCCGCAGAAACACAACTCCCCTGCCAAAGGCAAGGGGCGCGCCGCGCAGGATGCAGCGCAGCCACGTCAGATATGGTCAATTGCGACCGTCGATGCACTGCCCCTGTTGCTCGCCTTTGCCATGGCAAGCGGCGCTGCGGCGTATTTTCTGGCTCCCGCTGAACCAGACTTTGAACCGGTATTGCTGGCGCCGCTTGCCATGGCGATCCTGATCGCGCTGGGGCGACGATTCCTGTTGCCATCCCTGCTTCAACTTTGCGTGTGGCTTGCCTTCGGCGCGGCGCTTGGGATGAGTTCAGCCTCGTTGCGGGCGCGGCTGGTCGCAGCACCCGTAATTGTTGCAGAGACCGGGCCGGTCATGGTCGAAGGCTGGCTGTCGGAAATCGAGACAGGCGCCAAGGGACCGCGTTTGCGCATTGATGTGCATGCCATCGCCGGGCTCACGCCGGAAACGACACCCAAGACCGTGCGCCTGACGCATCGCTCCCGGCTGGAGGTTTCGTCCGGACGCTTTGTACGATGCTGGGGTGTGCTGAGGCCGCCGCCTGCCCCGAGCATGGAGGGGGAATATGATTTCCGGCGGCAGGCATGGTTTGAGCAACTTGGCGGCGTTGGCTATGTGCAGGGCCGCTGCCGGGGTGGCACGCTTGGCGCGCCGGATGGAATACTGCCCGATATCCGGATGAAGGTCGCAGCCTTCCGCAGGCAATTGGCGGCACATGTGAACATTGCCGCGGGTGATCGGGCGGGTGGCTTCGCGGCTGCGCTCGTTTCGGGCGACCGCAGCTATATGCGCGTGGAGGATCAGGTCGCCCTGCGTAATTCCGGCCTGGCGCACCTTCTGGCAATCTCCGGTCTCCATATGGCGATTGTGGGCGGGCTGGTTTTCTACCTCATGCGGCGGTTGCTCGCCTGTATCGAGCCATTGGCGCTGCGCGTGGCGGTGCAGAAACCTGCAGCGATCATCGCACTCGGTGCGAGTTTGGCCTATCTGGTCCTTTCCGGCGCGGGCGTTTCCACCCAGCGGGCGTTTATCATGTTGGCGGTCGTGTTCGGCGCGGTTCTGTTCGACCGGGCAGCACTCAGCCTGCGTTCCTTTGCAATTGCGATGATCCTGGTAATCCTATTGCAGCCGGAAAGCGTCATGACGCCCGGCTTCCAGATGTCGTTCGCAGCGTCAGGTGCCCTGATCGCCACCTACGAGGCCTGGACAGCGCGCCGATCCGCTTCCGACCAGGTGCTGGGCAGCTTCAGCTATAGCTGGGCCTCGCTCGCGGTCACGTCTCTCGTCGCCGGCACGGCAACAGCCCCCTACGCACTCTACCATTTTGACCGGCTCGCGGGGCTGGGCCTGCTGGCCAATCTTGCAGCCATGCCGGTGATTACGTTCGTGAGCGCCCCCGCCGCAGCGGCCGCGTTGATCCTCACGCCATTTGGATATGGAGATCTGGGCCTGCGTGTCTTTGGCTACTCGCTGGAGGCCATTCTCTGGATCGCCCAGACGTGTACCGATCAGGCACCAAGCGGGTTATCTCCCGGCAAGCAGATGCCGGGTGTCTCACTCGTCCTGTTCAGTGCGGCGTTGGGACTGGCCGTGATTGCAAGGGGCGTATGGCGCTGGCTGTTTGTGGTTGCCCTCAGCGGGCCGGCAATCTGGCTGTGGATCTCGGCTCCGGCCATGGCGCTGCATTGGTCGGCCTCGGGTGACGTGTTCGTGCGGCTGGCTGGTGGAGAGGTTCACAAGATCAGCTATATTGATGGGGATGGTTTGTCGCCGATGCGGTTCAGCACGTTGGAGCCGTCAGGACTGTGTACAGACTGGCCGTGCATTCTGGATACCGAGATCGGCCGGGTAGCGCTGCCGCGCCCCGATGCCGACGCCACAGCCTGTCATCCTCGCGCCGATGCCGCGTATGAACTTGTCCCACACGCCCTGACGGATACGGGCGAACGATCCGTCAATTGCGCTGAGCCTGTCTTGTGGTCTGACGTAGTCCGGACAGGTGCGATCACCCTCAACACGAAAGGTGCGTCATCGAAAAAGGCCGCGCCTTGTAAAGCGCGGCCCTGGAAACCTTGCAGTGTGGAAACCGATTAGTCGTAGCGACGGATCAGAGCGACGAGGCGGCCCTGTACCTGCACCCTGTCTGGTCCGAAAATACGTGTTTCGAACGCCGGATTGGCGGCTTCAAGCGCCACGGAGGCGCCTTTGCGGCGAAGGCGCTTCAGTGTGGCTTCCTCACCGTCGACCAGCGCGACGACGATGTCGCCGGTATTGGCTGTATCCGTACGACGGCAGACCACGATGTCACCCTCAAGGATACCCGCGTCGATCATTGAGTCGCCCTGAACTTCCAAGGCGAAGTGTTCTTCTCCATCGGTCAGGCCATCTGGCGCGTTGACGTGACCATTGTCCTGCTGGATCGCAGAAATCGGCAGACCGGCGGCAATGCGGCCGATCAGCGGCACGGTATGTGCGCTCTGTGTCGGGGCAGGCTGACCGGAGGATACGAGCGCCGGCTTGAACTCCTTGCGGCCGCGAGGGGCACCGGGCGAAACCGACTCCGGTAGTTTCAGCACTTCAAGAGCGCGGGCCCGATGCGCAAGACGCCGGATGAACCCGCGCTCTTCAAGCGCTGTGATAAGACGGTGGATGCCGGATTTGGACGCCAGGTTCAGCGCATCCTTCATCTCGTCAAAGGATGGCGAAACGCCGGTTTCCTGAATGCGCTCATTGATGAAGAGCAGCAATTCCTTTTGTTTACTAGTCAGCACGGGTGACTCCCTTCGGGCGAATCTATGTTCACTTATGTTCTACATGTGTTCATGCTTCGGGTCAATTCGTGCCACCTACCCTCATTTGTGTAACGCTTTTGTGGCGGTTTATGCCCATTTTCATAAGGCTTTCCCCGATAAGAAAGCGCCGGGCGCCTGTTTCGCGCAATCTTTTGATATGTTCGGGCGATGAGACGCCACTTTCGGAAATCAGCACCTTCTCAGCCGGGACCAGCGGCGCGAGGCGCTCGGTTGTGGCCAGATCGGTGACCATGCGCTTCAAGTCCCGATTGTTGATGCCAATGAGCGGAGACGGCAGGTCGAGTGCACGTGCCAACTCTTCCTCATTGTGGGTCTCGAGCAGGACATCCATGCCGAGGTCGAGTGCCGTATCCGTCATCTCGCTGGCCTGAGCGTCGCTGAGGCAGGCCATGATGACCAAGACGCAATCGGCGCCATGCACGCGGGATTCGATCACCTGATAGGGATCGATCATGAAATCCTTGCGCAGCATGGGTAGGCCCACAGCGGAGCGAATTTGAGCGAAATCCTCCAGATTGCCGCCAAAGCTCGGCCCGTCCGTCAGGACGGAGAGACAGGCCGCGCCACCGGATTCATATTCGCGGGCAATCTGGACAGGATCCGCGCCCGGCAGGATGTCCCCGGCGGACGGGCTCTTGCGCTTCAGCTCGCAGATCAGCGCGTTCTCGTCGAGGCCGGCAATCATGGACATGGATTGAGCGAAGCCGCGCGGCGGGCTGGCCTCGGGCAGGCGTGACTCCAGCGCGGCCAGCGGGGTCTCGCGCTTGGCGGCGGCGACTTCATCGACCTTGTAGGCGATGATGCGATCAAGGGCGGTGCTCATTCCGGGTCCTGCCCGTTGGAGAGGGCGGCCAGTGCTCGCAGGGTTTGCCGGGCCTTGCCGCTATCGATGGCCTCGGCGGCCATGACGGCACCCTGTCTGAGCGTGTCAGCCTTTCCATAAACATGAAGGCCGGCGGCCGCGTTGAGCAGCACGACATCGCGGAACGGGCCTTCCTGGCCCTCCAGCAATTCGGTGATGGCGAGCGCATTGTCTTCCACGCCTCCACCTTCGAGGGTCGAAAGCGGGCTGGTTTCCAGCCCGGCATCGGCAGGCGTCAGTTCAAATTCGTGCAGGTCATCGCCCGCGACTTCACAGACTTTCGTCGTGCCGGCGATGGAGATCTCGTCAATGCCGTCCAGGCCGTGCACGACCCAGGCGCGCTTGGTGCCGAGACGCGACAGGGTCTCGGCCATCGGGCGCACCCATTCGGGCGCGAATACGCCCAACACCTGGTATTCGGCGCCAGCCGGATTGCTGAGCGGGCCAAGCAGGTTGAAGATGGTGCGGATGCCAAGTTTTGCGCGCACCGGCGCGACATGGCGCATGGCGCTGTGATGGCTGCGCGCGAACATGAAGGCGACGCCGCAGCCATTCAGGCATTCAAGAAAGGTCTCTTCGTCCATGTCGAGATTGACGCCGAGCGCTTCGAGGACGTCGGCTGAGCCGGTCTTGGGCGGCACCGAACGATTGCCATGCTTGGCGACGCGTCCGCCTGCCGCCGCGATGACAATCGCGCTGGCTGTGGACGTGTTCAGGCTTTTCCATGGCAGGCCGCCTGTTCCGCATGTATCGAGGACAGGTCCTTGCACATGCACCTTCCGGGCATGTCGGCGCATGATGCGCGCCCCGGCCGCGAGCTCATCGGCTGTCTCGCCACGCACGGTCAGGCCCATGAGAAACGCGCCGATCTCTTCGGGGGCCGCTTCGCCGGACAAGAGCTTGTCGAAAGCCCCCTCAAGCGTAGCGACGTCCAACGGCTGGCGGCGGGCAAGGGCCAGCAGGGCGGTGGTGAGACTGTCTGATGGCATAAGGAAGGTCATCCGGGTCTGGTTCGCGCCTGCATAGGGCGTGTGAGGGCGTCAGATCAAGTCTGACGACGCCGCAGGGCGAGGTTTCGGTACCTCCGCCACAAAGGCTTCAAGCAGGATACACGAACACGTGATCGCGTTTTCAGGAAGATTGGGTTAGGTTCGCCGAACAGGGGAAATTCAAGAGAAAACAAACCTGATTGAGGAGGACATTATGAAACCCAATTTGTTGCTCGCGGGCGTAGCCGGCATGGCCTTGCTGGCCGCCTGTCAGACCGCACCAGCAGACGATATGTCAGACAACCTGACCGCCGAAGAGACAATCGAAGTCGAAACCGTGATGGACGCGGAAGAAGACGTGGAAGTGGAGGCTGCGGTCGAAGCGGAAATGGCCGAAGCGGCCGAGACGGTAGATGATGCCATGAACGTCTCCAACTCCGTGGCGCTCGCCGCCGCGCTGGCCATGCAGCCGGAAGAGGTGCAGGCCCGCTACGATGCGCGCAATCCGGGCGCAACGCTGGAATTTTTCGGCATCGAGCCGGGCATGACGGTTGTCGAGGCCCTGCCGGGCGGTGGCTGGTATTCCAAGATCCTGCTTCCTTATCTCGGTCCTGAGGGCAAACTGATCGGCGCGCACTATCCGGACGAGATGTGGATTCGCATCCTTCCAGGCGCCGACGAGGAACGCGTCGCGGGCATCCTGGCCCAGCTTGAAGGCTGGACTGAGACCGCAGAAGGCTGGGCCGGCGAGAATGGCGCGAAAGTCTATGACTACAAGCTGACAACCCTGCCGGACGACAAGGCAGAGAAGGCCGATGCTGCATTGTTCATTCGGGCATTGCACAATCTCTACCGGACTGAAGCAGAGCTTGGCACGTTCACAGCTACCATTGCCGAGACCTATCGTATTCTGAAGCCGGGCGGCGTGGTCGGAGTGGTCCAGCACCGCGCGTCGGAAGACACGCCGGACGAGTGGGCCGATGGAAATGCAGGATATCTGAAGACCAGCATCGTGGTCGATGCTTTCGAGGCTGCCGGGTTCGAACTGGAAGAATCGAGTGAGGTCAATTCCAACCCCGCCGACGATGCCGGTCCGGGCGACATCGTGTGGCGCCTGTCACCGAGCCTTGCCACGACCGAGGAAGGCAGCGCTGAGCGCGAGGCGATGGCTGCCATCGGCGAGTCAGACCGCATGACGCTGCGCTTCCGCAAGCCGAAATAGGCAGCCGGATCATCCGTATCGGGAGAGGGCCCTGCGGGGCCCTTTTTCTTTGGGGCACACAAGTCCCTTCCGGAACCGGCAGCGTGCAAAGGCGTTGAGATGGAAACACTCAAAAAGGAACTTCTCTCCCATGACCCAACTCGCCGACAAGGACCTCACCGAAACTTTCTGGGACCGTCTTGAAGACTGTCGTACAGGCATGCTCGTGATCGATGGCCGGGCTGTGCCCATGTCCCACTATGTTGATGAGAACAAGCGCGAGCTGTGGTTCATCACCGCCAAGGGTACGTTCATGGCCGAACATGCCAACGGAACGAACGCGCACTATGTTCTGTGCAATGACAAGGAAGGGCTTTATGCCAGCCTGTCCGGTCGCCTCACGCCAGAAATCAACAAGGAGAAGCTTGATGAATATTGGAGCTTCATCGCGGCCAGCTGGTACGAAGACGGCAAACAGGATCCTGACGTCCTACTGCTGAAACTGTCGCTTGATGCCGGTGAAGTCTGGACGTCAAAAGGGGGTGCGAAGTTCTTCTACGAAATTGCCAAAGCCAATCTCACCGACGACAAGCCGGACATTGGCGAGCATTTCGAAATCAGCTTCTAAAGCTTGTCGAGCCAGTTCTTGAGCAACGCGTGGCCGTGTTCGGTCAGGATGCTTTCCGGGTGGAATTGCACGCCGTAGAGCGGCCGTGTCTTGTGGTGCAGGGCCATGACTTCGCCGTCCTCGGTAAAGGCGTCAGCTACCAGCACTTCCGGCAGGTCTTCAGGCTTCACCGCGAGTGAATGGTATCGCACCACTTGATAGGTTTCGGGCAAACCTTCGAAAAGGTCGCCGCCGGTCTGGCGGATTTCTGACAGCTTGCCATGCCGGATTTCCCTGGCGGTGATGACCTCGCCGCCAAAGGCTTGCCCGATGGACTGATGGCCGAGGCAGACGCCGAGGATCGGCAGGTCTTCAGGTGCCTTCTGGATGAGCGCCACGCAGATCCCTGCTTCATTTGGAGAGCAGGGGCCGGGCGACAGCAACACGCCGTCCGCACCGGTGGCGAGGGCTTCCTCGACCGTCATTTCATCATTGCGGACCACGCGCGTTTCCGCGCCCAGCTCTTCCAGGTAGTGGACGAGATTCCAGGTGAAGCTGTCATAATTGTCGATGACGAGGATCTGCTTCTTTGGCGCGCTCATTGGTCATGCTCATATGCGGCGGCCAGTTCGGCAGCGCGGCGAAGTGCGCCTGCCTTGTGGACGGTTTCATCATATTCGTATTGCGGCACGGAATCGAGCACGACGCCGCCGCCAGCCTGGATGTGCAATTGGCCATCCTTCAGCACCGCGGTGCGCAGCGCGATACAGGTGTCGAGATCGCCATTCCAGCCGAAATAGCCGACTGCGCCGCCATAGATGCCGCGGCGATGGCTTTCCATCTCGTTGATGATCTGCATGGCACGGATCTTCGGCGCGCCCGAGACGGTGCCCGCGGGGAAGCCTGCGAAGAGCGCATCCACGCTGTCGAGCCCCTCGCGCAGGTCGCCTTCGACATGGCTGACGATGTGCATGACGTGGCTGTAGCGCTCGACGATGAACTGCTCGGTGACCGTCACGCTGCCATAGGCGGCGACGCGGCCGACATCGTTGCGGCCAAGGTCCAGCAACATGAGGTGCTCGGCGATCTCTTTCGGATCGTTGAGCAAGCCCTCGGCGCGGCGGGCGTCTTCCTCATCATCCCCGCTGCGCGGCCGTGTGCCGGCGATCGGGCGGATGGCGACGCGGCCATCGCGGACGCGAACGAGAATTTCCGGGCTGGAGCCGACCAGGCTGACCGCGCCGAGATTCATGTGGAACATGAAGGCCGACGGGTTCAGGCGGCGAAGCGCGCGATAATAGCTGATCGATTGGCGCGGGAAGGGTGTGGAGAAACGCTGGCTCGGTACGACCTGGAAGATGTCCCCGGCGCGGATATAGTCCTTGCACGCTTCGACAATCTCGAAATAGCGCGCCTTGGACGTATTGGACTGAAGCTCCACTGGTGCGGGCGCCTGATCCTTGGGTGGCATCTGGGGCAGGCGTTCCAGCCGTGCCTCGACATCGTCGAGCAGGGCGTTGATCTCGGATTCGTTGTCGGCTTCGACGCGGCCGATCAGCAGGATTTCCTGATAGATGTGATCGAACACGATGACCACGCGCGGGATGACCAGCAGGGCTTCCGGCACGTTCAGCATGTCCGGCTTTGTAATCTCCACCGGCTCGACATATTGGATCATGTCATAGCCGACATAGCCAAAGGCCCCTGAGGCCATAGGTGGCAGGTCTTCGTCGGCGCTGGCGCGGGCATCGCGGGCAAAGGCTTTCAGGGCCGCAACAGGCTCGGCATCAAGCGTCTTGGCGTCCGAGAAGTCAGCATCGCTAGCCGTCTCGGCTTTGCCATTGAGAATGCGAAACCAGCGGTCAGGTTCAAGCCCGATGAAGGAATATCGCCCGAGGCGTTCGCCACCTGCAATCGACTCGAACAGGAAGCTGCCGGGCGTTTCCGCGCCCAGCTTCAGCATGGCGGCAACCGGGGTTTCTATGTCCCCGATTCGCCGACGGACAATCAGTCTGGCATTGCTCATTGGTCTGACGTGATAGTGGCCTTGTAGGCTCTGAGCGTGCCCTGATTGGTGCGTAGCTTCATGGTGGCCGCAATCTCGGCTTCCATCGCCTGATCAAGATCGGTCTGCAGAGAGGTCAGCAGGCTGGAATTGGCCAATGGGGCCAGTTCCGACATGTCCGCCTCGCTCGGTGGTGTGATGTCGGTGATCTGCATCACCATGACTGCATCACCCGTCCGGCTCGGGAAGGTGAAGACATCGCCTTCCTTGCCGCTGAAGACGGAAGTGACTGCCGCATTTGGCAGGCCGGAATCGGCAGCCGTGCGCCGTGTGATCGGCGCGAGGGGTGTTTCGACCACTTCGTTGGCAGCGCGCGCTTCAGCTTCCAGTGTGCTCTCACCAGATTTGATCCGGTCGGTCAGATCATCCAGCGCGGCCTGTACGCCGTTGGCTTCACGCTGGCGAACAAGACCGGTGCGCACATCCTCACGCAATTCCTCAAATTCCGGCGTGTAGCTTTCAAGCACTTTGCGGGGGGATGTGAGATAGGTGGCTTCGCCAATATCGATGCGGTTGCTGTTTTCACCGACCGGGATTTCGAACGCCTGCTGGAAAGCTTCTCCGGCGCTGATCAAGCCCATGAGTGCCACGCCTTCACGGGTGCGGCCAGACTGGTCAACGGGCGCGAATGTGATGAGCGGCACGCCGACTTCCTCGGCGATCTGACCGATCGGGTAGCCAGCGCCAATTGCGCGATCCAGCGCTTCCATTTTCTCAAACAGGAGGACGGCTGCGCGTTCGCGGGAGAGTTGGTCGCGGATCTCGCCTTCAACCTGTTCCAGGGGAAAGACTGCGCCGGGCTGGACCGAGACGAGCCGCGCCACGAGCCATTGGTCGCCGCGCTCAGCCGGGCCAAACAGGGCGCCGCTTTGCTTGCCGGCCCCGAACATGGCTTCTGCGAGCAGAGGATCGGACACGCTTTCACGGCGGCCGGTCCGGGTTTCGCGCGAGGCGACGCCTTCTACGCTTGCCGGGTCTGCGCCTGCGGCGAGCAGGCCAAAGGCCGTGCGGGCCGCTTCGCGGCTGGAGAACATGAGCTCGACATAGGTGCGGGTGTCAGGCTCTGAGTACCGCTCCGACTTGCTGGCTTCATAGACGGTGGCCACTTCCTGATCAGTCACGGTGACCTCTGACAGGAAGTCTTCGGCAGACATGCGCAGCACATCAATCATCCGACGCTCAGGCTGTTTGAGCGCTTCGAGATTTTCATCATAATAGGCGCGAATGTCTTCTTCGGTGGGCGCGTCAGGCTCAGGCAGGCTGCTGGTGTCGAGAATGAACCAGCCGACATTGCGGGCCTCGCCAATATAGCGTGCTTGCAATCCGGAAAGCGTTTTCGGCGGATAGATCGCGGCACCGGCTGCGTCGCGCAGCGCTTTCATCGTGAGATCGTCAGACAATTGCTGTTCATAATCCGCCTGGCTGATGCGGCTGCGATAGAGGACATCGCGATAGGTATCGAGGTCGAGCGCGCCGGTCAGCGGGTTCTTGAAGGCGTCGATGTTCTTCAGTTCTTCCACAACGGCATCGGTGGAGGGATGGACGCCGATGGAGTCGGCATAGCCGAGCAAGGTGAGCTTGGCGGCTTCGAGCTGGAAGACCTGGTCAATGACGCCCTGTTCCAGCAATTCCGGCTTGGTAACAGGCTCTTCGGAGTCCGCATTGATGTTCCGGATGACGCTCTCGACGCGGCGGTCGAAGGTGGTGGCATCAAAGCCCCGGCTGCCTGCGGCGGCCATGTTGGAGCCGATTCCGCCCCGCAGCTGGGCGAACATCTGGTCAACACCCCAGAATGCCATCCCCGCAATGATGATCATGACAATAATCTTCCCGACGAAGGAATTCATCAGGCTTTTCATCAAGGCTAGCATATCGGCAGCGTCTTTCTGGCAGGTTGAGCGGTGGTCCAGTGCTTGCTAGGCGACCCCGTTAGGTCTTTCAAGATAGGGATAGCTTATGACCAGAACACTTATCGCCGGGAATTGGAAGATGAACGGCCTCAAGTCCAGCCTTGGGGAAATCCGAGATGCGGCTGCAGGCGTGGGGCAGGGCAAGGCCGGGGTCGAGGCGCTGTTGTGCGTACCGGCGACCCTTTTGACCCTTGCGGCAGAGGCTGCACATGGCTCAGCGCTGCGGGTCGGTGGCGAGACCTGCCATGCGGCTGAAAGCGGCGCGCATACTGGTGATGTGTCTGCAGAAATGCTGGCGGACGCGGGCGCTACCCATGTGATTGTCGGCCATTCAGAGCGCCGGACAGACCATGCCGAGAGCAATGAAACAGCCGCCCTGCGCGCGGGTATGACGCCGATCATTTGCATTGGCGAAAGCCTCGACCAGCGCAAGGCGGGTGAGACGCTGGAGTTCGTGGCCAGCCAGATCGCCGGCTCGATTCCGGACGGGGCCGCGGCTGAACAGATTGTGATTGCATATGAGCCAATCTGGGCCATCGGTACGGGCGAAGTCGCCACGCCAGATCAGATTGATGAAGTTCATACCGCGATCCGCACGCGCCTTGCAGAACGATTCGGCGCTGACGCCGCAGACCTCATTCCGCTGCTTTATGGCGGCAGCATGAAGCCAGGAAATGCGGCTGAAATCCTTGCGGTCAAGGATGTGAATGGCGGTCTAATTGGGGGGGCAAGCTTGAAGGCGGCGGATTTCCTCGCCATTTACGGTCAAGCAAAGTAATCAAAGACTGAACCCGAAGGCTTGGCGTCTGTCCCCAATGGGGATATGCGGGCCGCTTGAATTTTACTGGAAACGCACCAGCCATGCAGAACGTCATCCTTGTAGTCCACATCCTCGCCTGTCTTATCGTGACAGGACTGGTCCTGATCCAGAAATCCGAAGGCGGCGGCCTCGGTATTGGTGGTGGCGGCGGGGGCGGCGCGGGATCGCTCATGTCCGGACGTGGCGCTGCAGGCGCACTGGTGCGTTCCACCATCATGTTTGCCGGTATTTTCTTCGTGACCAGCCTGGCGCTGACCACACTGGCCAACCGCAACACGGATACACGCACCAATGTCGAGCGCGCACTTGGCGCTGACGAAGATGGCGCAACCGGCCCGGTTGACCTGCTGGATCCAACCGCGCCGCTGCTGGAGGGCCAGGACGGCCTGTCCACGCCAGCGCCGGAAGCGGCTGAGCCGGGTGTCCTGATCGATCCTACGGCAGACATGCCACCCGCCGATATCGAGGCTGATCCTGTGCCGGAAACCGAGCCGGAAACAGGTAATCCCCAGTAATTGCGCCGCGCAGGTGTTTTCCCTGCGTCCCATTTGTCCGAATCACGGCATCAGGGTGATCCCATGATCCGCTATATTTTCATTACAGGCGGCGTGGTGTCCTCCCTTGGCAAGGGTATCGCTTCCGCCGCACTCGGTGCGTTGCTTCAGGCGCGTGGCTACAAGGTCCGTCTGCGCAAGCTCGATCCGTATCTCAATGTCGATCCCGGCACGATGAGCCCCCGCCAACATGGCGAGGTCTATGTCACCGATGACGGCGCAGAGACCGATCTGGACCTTGGCCATTATGAGCGCTTCACCGGCGTCTCGGCACGCCAGTCCGACAATATCACGACGGGGCGGATCTATAGCCGCATCATCGAGAAGGAACGGCGCGGGGATTATCTCGGCGCGACAATTCAGGTGATTCCGCACGTCACAAACGAGATCAAGGATTTCGTCCTGTCCGATCCGGGCGAGGATGTGGAATTCGTGCTCTGCGAAATCGGCGGCACGGTCGGCGATATTGAGGGCCTGCCATTTTTCGAGGCGATCCGTCAGCTCGGCCAGGAGCTCGGGCCAGAGCGCGCATGCTTCATCCATCTGACACTGCTGCCCTATATTCCGGCGGCGGGCGAGATGAAGACCAAGCCGACCCAGCACTCGGTGAAGGAGCTGCGCTCGATCGGTATTCAGCCTGACGTGCTGCTCTGCCGGTGTGACCGGCCGATTCCGGAGACCGAAAAGGGCAAGATTGCCAGCTTCTGTAATGTGCGCCTCTCCAGCGTGATCGAAGCGCGCGATGTGGGCCACATCTATGATGTGCCGGGCGCTTATCATGCCGAGGGGCTCGACAAGGAAGTCCTGTCGCATTTCCGCATCGAAGATGCCCCGGAGCCGGACCTGTCCGGCTGGAGCGAGATTGCGCACACGACGCATCATCCGGACGGCAATGTCTGTATCGGCCTCGTCGGAAAATACACCGATGTGCCGGACGCCTACAAATCCGTTGCCGAGGCGCTGACGCATGGCGGCCTTGCCAACAAGGTGAAGGTCGACATCCGCCTGATCAATTCCGAAGAATTCGATGATGAGCATCGGCCGCTGGACATTTTGGAAGGCGTGCACGGCATTATCCTGCCGGGCGGCTTCGGCGAGCGCGGCGCACATGGGAAGATGCGCGCGGCAAGGTTTGCCCGCGAGCGCAATGTGCCGTGCTTCGGTATTTGCTATGGCATGCAGATGTCGGTGATCGAGGCGGCCCGCAACATGGCCGGCATCGAGGACGCGAACACGACCGAGAATGACCCGGACACGTCTGCGCCGCTGGTCGGCCTGATGGAAGAGTGGACCAAGGGCAACGAAAAGGTCCAGCGCGACGCCAATACCGACAAGGGCGGCACGATGCGCCTCGGCGCGTATCCGGCCCGCCTGACGCCGGGCAGCAAGGTCGCCGAAATCTATGGCACGCTCGATATCTCCGAACGCCACCGTCACCGCTATGAGGTGAATGCCGGTTACATCAAGGCGCTGGAAAAGGCCGGCGGGCTATTCTCCGGCCTGTCGCCAGACGGCAAGCTGCCGGAGATTTTCGAGCTTCCGGAGCACCCCTGGTTCATCGGCGTGCAGTATCACCCAGAGCTGAAGTCCCGTCCGTTCGAGCCGCACCCGCTGTTTGCAAGCTTCATCGGCGCGGCGGTCAAGCAGAGCCGGCTGGTTTAGGATCCTTCCGTCAAGATCCGTCACCCTCGACCGCGAAGCGGTCTGAGGGCCCATCTCTGGTTTTGCCGCATGCACTAGCGGCCCGGTTCCGAGATGGGCACCCAGATGAGCTGCGCTCATCGGGTGTGACGCGGAGGGGGCGACCAGCACTTTTATCCGGCGCGGAAGATTCCGTCCGGGTGCGTGTCTCCAAAAACAATCCGCCTCAGGACGAATTGAAGTGGGGTTGCACGGCGTGCGTTTCAGCCTCGATCAGTTGGGCTGTCTCGCATTGCAGGCGCGTCAGGGGCCCGTGCCGGAAGAGGCGCTTGCCGGTTTTGGCGATCAGTTGTCTGGCTTCGCCAAGGCTGCGGCGGATCTTTTCGATATAGAGATCGCGATGATCCATCGCATAGTCGAGGGCCATCAGCCGGCGGACGAGGCGTTTGGCGGGCAGGATGTCGCTCGGGAGTTTATCGTATTCATGGATGTCTGGGACGTCGTCCGCATCAAGGAAGCGGATGCGTGGGCCTGTCTTGAATGTCGGCCTGGGCGGCTTTGCATCCGGGTGTTGAGCGCGGGTTTCGAACAGACGGAAAGCTGGCTGGGATGCGCGGGCGATGTGCGGCTTTGCCGGGCGCGAGCGTGGCGGCGATGAACCCGTTGACACATGAACTGGCGCAGGCAACGCACCCAGTTCGGCAGCGCAGAGATAGAGACAGCGGCGCAGCGCCGGTTCGGCCTGGGCAAGGAAGCGCGACAGGTTGGAAAGCGTCAGGCCAAGCCGCTCGCGTAATTGGATCACGCCGAGGCTGATGACATTCAGCATCAGCCAGACGGCGGAGCGGATTTCCTGTGGAGGTGAATAGCGCATGTCGGACATGGGCTGAGGATGCGGGTGGCCGACGACTGGCGGATTGGGATTTGAGAGGGATTTGTTTTTGTTGAGGGTATTTCGGCTAAGTGCGGGATAATATAGTCCGTATCCCCGGCGGAGGCCGGGGTCTCAAGCGGGCGCGGCGCGGAGCCAGCCGAGGGAGACTCCGACATGCGCCGGAGAGACGGAACTTGTTCTAGGTCTTCGAGACCTGGAACTGGCCGACATTGATGCGGCCGTCAGTGAAGCCGGCGTCGCAATAGGACAGGTAGAAATTCCACATCCGGCGGAAGGGCTCATCAAAGTCCAGCTTGGCGATCGTGTCCCAGTTGGCATTGAAATCGCGCGCCCATTCGCGGCAGGTGCGGGCATAGTCCTGACCGAAATAGGTGACGCCGTCATGGCGCAGGCCCGCCGTGTGGAACTGTTCCTTCAGAGCAGTCTCGCTGGGCAGCATGCCGCCCGGAAATATGTGGCGCTGGATGAAGTCGACGCGCTTGCGGTAGCGCGGGAACAGCTCGTCATCGATGGTGATGATCTGGAGCGCGGCGCGGCCGCCCTGTTTCAGGCTTTCGAAGATTTTTGCGAAATAGCTCGGCCAGTAGGATTCCCCGACGGCTTCGAACATCTCGATGGAGGCGACCCCGTCATATTGGCCCTGATGGTCGCGATAGTCTTCGAGACGGATTTCGACGCGTTCATTCAGGCCTTGTTTCTGCATGCGCTGCATGGCGAAATCACGCTGGGATGGCGAGATGGTCAGGCAGGTCACTTTGGCACCGCGCTGCTTGGCAGCATATTCGGCGAAGCCGCCCCAGCCGCAGCCGATCTCGAGGATTTTCGAAGAGGGCCCGGCATTGATCCGGTCACAGATGTTCCGGTACTTGTTGTGCTGGCCCTGTTCGAGGCTCATGTTCGGGCTGTCGAAGATGGCTGAGGAATAGGTCATCGAAGGGTCGAGCCAGAGACTGTAGAAATCATTGCCCAGATCATAATGGGCCATGATGTTCTTCTTCGCACCTTCGCGGGAATTGCGGTTGAAGATGTGGCGGACCATGTTAACCCAGCGCACCACTGCGCCGCCCACGGCAAGTTTGCCGATATTGTCGAAATTGGCAGAGAAGAAGCGCAGCACTTCGGTCAGGTCAGGCGTTGACCATTCGCCATCCATATAAGCCTCGGCAAAGCCGACATCGCCGCCAGCCATGGCGCGTTTCACGAAATTATACTCGTGGACAATGATGGTGGCATGAGGACCGGTATCGTCATGCCTGTATTCGAGCACGCGGTCGCCGGGCAAGACAAAGGACACGCTGCCATTCTGGGTATTGAGCAGCGCGAAGGCGGCCAGACGAAAGCTTGTCGGAACGCCTTTCAGGTTCCGAATGGTCTGGGTGCTGGCTTTGATGACCTCGGTCATGCGGCATCCTTCCGCGTATCAGCATTACGTATTTGTTGGGATAACGCAATTGTTGTGCCGGTTTCCGGAGGGGCGGGCTTTGGGCGATAGGCGGCACCGCGTATCCACACTTTGAGGGCCTGCCAGTGGATTCCGAGGGTCACGCCGAGCGTGGAGAGCGGATTGGTGACTGCGAGTTTCAGCAGGTTTGCGCTGGTGGCAGGCATCCGCCGGGCGGTGATGTTTGCCATATGAAGGCGCTTTTCATGTCTCAGGCTTTCCACGACCACTCCCAATTTGTGTTCCGGCGAACGCAGGGTGAAGCGGTAGGTTCCGGTGACGTCGAAGAAGGGGGATACGTGAAAAGACTTTGGCGCACTGTGCGCGTTGCGGCCCGAATTGACGGCGGCGACGTAGCAATGAGTCTCGCCGAATGTGTTGTTCACTTCATAGATGATCCCGCGCAGGTCGCCGTCCGGGCCATAGCCGTACCAGAGCGAGAGGGGCGCAAATTTGTAGAACAGGTGGCGCGGGAAGGTGACGAGGCGGATGGCGCCGCCGTCCAGTGTAATGCCTGCCTTGGCAAGTTCGGATTCGGCCCAGGGACGTAGCGGCGCGTCTTTCTGCTTGGGGCCGTGGTCTTCGGTGCGGAAGGCGAACAGGCCGGGCGCGTTGACGCTAAACAGGGCTGAGCTGGCCGCGGCCTCGTCCAACCGGTCGATGTCGAGATCAATCAGGACGAGGTCATACGCAAAGCGTCGCTCGAATGGCTGGTAGCGCACATGGACAGTCTGGCCTTTCCAGAGGCTCAGTGCGGGCTGGGGATGCGCATTGGTCAAACAGACACCTCGGCAGCGACTTCCACGGGGCGAAGTTTGCGTGCTGGCTGTACAATGTCCACACCTTCGGCCGTCCACGGCACGGATCCGCCAAGGGAAAGGGCGGCTGAGAGGCCGGATTTCAGGCCGTCCTCATGAAAGCCGCGGCCCATCCATGCGCCGGCGATCCAGAGACCGTTCTGACCCTGAATACGCTTCAGGCTGCGCACGGCTGCTTCGGCGGCGGCATCGAACTGCGGATGGTCGAAATCATATTCGAGAAAGGTCAGCTCGTCGCGAGGGGGCGTGTCGGGGTTGAGTGTGATGAAGAGCGGACGCTCATCGGGCAGGCCCTGCAGCCGGTTCATCCAATAGGTGAGGCAGATGTCGCCGCTTTCCTGTTTCAGCACGTTCCAGCTGGCCCAGGCGGCCTTGCGCGATGGCATCAGCGCCGGGTCGCGGTGGAGATAGATGCGGTTTGGCCGATAGCGAACCGAGCGGAGCAGGAAGGCCTGATCGTCGAAATGTTCCTCGGTCAGGCGCAGGGCCTGGTCGGAATGGGTGGCGAGAATGACATCATCGAATATTTCGCGACGGCCATCGGTCGTCACGACCGCGATATGGTCACCAAAGGGAAAAATGCGCTCGACGCCCGAGTTGAGGCGAACCCGGTCGCCGAGCGCGTCCGCAACTGTGCGGACATAGTTTTCACTGCCACCGGTGACGGTACGCCATTTCGGGCGCTCTTTGTGCATGAGGCGGTGATTGTCGAAGAACTGGAAGAAGCTCATGGCGGGGTAGTCGAGCATCTTGTCTTCGCAGGTGGACCAGATGGCGGCCCCCATGGGCAAGATATAGTTCGTACGGAAATCTGCATCGAACTCATGGCGGTCGAGCCAAGCGCCCAGAGTTGTATCCGTAATCGTGCCATCGGCGAGTTCGGCGCGCGCAATGTCGTTGAAGCGGAGGATGGTGCGCCAGAAGCGATGGAATTTCGGGCTCAGGAGATTGCGACGCTGAGCAAAGATGCCTTTCAGTGTAGACGCCCACTCCCAGCCTTTCGGATCAGAGACCGCAAAGCTCATGTCGGACGCTTGTGTTTCAACACCAAGTGCGTCGAAGAAGCCGATAAGGTTCGGATAGTTCAATGCGTTGTAAACGATGAAGCCGAGATCGACTTTCGTTTCGTGACCGTCATAGTCGAACGCATGCGTGCATGCGTGCCCCCCGGCCCGGCCAGATTGTTCGTAAAGTGTTACGTGTGCGGAATTGCGCAGCGCCCATGCAGCACCGAGGCCGGATATTCCAGATCCAATAATGGCGATGCGTTTCATGCGGCGTCTCGCTTTTCTTTCAGTGTATCATATGCGTCGAGTGCGCGCTGGCGAGCGCCGGAATGGTCGACTATGGGTTTCGGATAGGTCTTGCCGAGCTTGATGCCAGCCTCGCTCAGGATCTCTTCGCTGGCTTCCCAAGGGGCGTGCAGGTACTTGTCTGGCAGGTCCTTCAGTTCCGGGCAGAAGCGCCGCACATAGGCGCCGGTCTCGTCGAACTTGCTGCCCTGGCTGATCGGGTTGAATACCCGGAAATAGGGCGCCGCATCGGCGCCGGAGCCTGCAGTCCATTGCCAGCTGGCGGCATTGTTGGCCGGGTCAGCATCAACCAGCGTGTCCCAGAACCATGCTTCGCCATCCTGCCAGGGCAGGAGAAGGTGCTTGGTCAGGAACGATGCAACGATCATCCGCACCCGGTTGTGCATCCAACCTGTCTGCCAGAGCTGGCGCATGCCGGCGTCAACCATAGGGTAGCCGGTCTGGCCTTTGGTCCAGGCGTCAAAGGCTTTCTTGTCTTTTCGCCATGGCATGAACTCAAACGAGTCGTTGTAGTTTTCGGAGGCGAGCGCCGGATTGTAGAACAGGAGTGTATGTGAAAATTCCCGCCAGCCAATTTCCGACAGGAAGGTGTGGCCATCCTTTTCAGGGATCGTACCAGCTTCCATGCCGGCATGAACTGCGCGCCATATCTGGAGCGGGCCGATCTCGCCGAAACGGAGATGCGGGGAGAGACTCGACGTGGACATGTCCAGGTCCGGCCGGTTGCGATCTTCCTTGTAGCCATTGATTGGCCCATCAAGGAAGTCGGTCAGGCGGGCAATCGCGCCGTCCTCGCCGGGGGTCCAGTCGTCAAAACCTGTGGACCAGTCGGGGCTCGAAGGGTGGAGGCCCCAATCGTCGAGGGATTCGCTTTCGGGTTTGGGGCCACTCAGCTTTTTGTGGCGACCATACGTGTCGCGGGCGTGGAAGTTGTTGCGGGCGGCGCGCCAATAAGGGGTGAACACCTTGTAGTAACCACCCCTGCCACGGCTCGTTCAGCAGCCGAGCATTGTAGCTTGAGACATCAAGGCCTCGCTGGGTGAGGTCTTCCTTGATCGCGGCATCCAGATCGCGTTCGGGCTGGTCATAGCGGCGATTCCAGAAAATGGCTGCCGCGCCGGTCTCTTCGATAACGGTATCCAGCATATCGGCGGATTGTCCGGAGCGAAGGGTCAGCTGGGCGCCCGCCTGTTTGATATCAGCGGCAAGCGCGCGCAGGGATTTGTCCAGCCACCATTTCGAGGCGCCGCCGAGGGGCCGCAGGCCTTTGGTCTGCTCGTCCAGTATGTAGAGCAAGACGAGGGGCCTGCCGGACGAGACGGCGGCATGCAGGGCCGGATTGTCGGTAAGGCGCAGGTCTTCGCGGAACCAGATGATGGCAGGCGCAGATTGTGACACAAGACCTCCGGGCAGGGTTGAACAGTTTACAAAGCCTCTACGCGCGAGTTCGCGGAATGGATCATGCGGGGCTGAGCCTTGGTCTTCCGCGCCTGCAATTGGGGCGGTATACCCTTTCGATGTTCAAAAGAATCATACACCCCAGCGGAGTGTAACCGAAATGTCAGGCACACATCTTCCGGGTCTCATCCACGCCGCTGCGGGCAAGCGTGTCGTCTGTGTTGGCGATGTCATGCTGGACCGGTTTATCTATGGCGGCGTCACCCGCATATCCCCCGAAGCGCCTGTGCCGATCATGCGGCGCACCCGCGAAGCGGCGATGCCGGGCGGTGCGGGCAATGTGGCACGAAACCTTGCTTCGCTCGGCTTGTCGGTCTCGCTTATCGGGGTTGTCGGCGATGATGGCGAAGGCCGGGAACTGGCCGCGCTGCTGGGAGACATTGAGGGCGTTGATGCCGATTTGATCGCGATGCGCGACCGGTCAACCACGCTGAAGACGCGCTTTGTCGCCGGGGGACAGCAATTGCTGCGCGTGGACGCGGAAGATACCAGCCCCATCGGGCCGAGCCCGGAAGCGGAGCTGATTGCCTCCATTGCTGACGAGGCGAATGAAGCCAGCGTGATCATCCTGTCCGATTATGCCAAAGGCGCGGTGACGGATGGCGTTATTGCGGCCGCGCTGGCGGCGGGCGACCAATACGGCATTCCGGTGATCGCCGATCCGAAAGGCCGCGATTTTACACGCTATGGCGCGGTGGACTTGCTCAAGCCGAATGCCAGCGAGTTGGCCGCAGCCATGGGGCTGAGGGTTGAAACGGATCAGGATGTCGATGAGGCCCTGACGGCTGCGCAGACTTTGCTGATGGCCAAATCCATTGTCGTGACGCGGGCCGCAAAGGGCATGTCCTATGCCATCGAGGGCGAGCGAGCCGTGCATCTGAGCGGGCAGGCGCGCGAAGTATATGACGTGTCTGGCGCGGGCGATACGAGCATTGCAGCGCTGGCGCTAGGGCTCGCCGGAGGCGGCACGGTAGCCGATGCGGTGAGTCTGGCCATTGCGGCGTCCGGCATTGCGGTCGGCAAGGCGGGCACGGCCACGGTTTCTGCGGAGGAAATGATCACTGCGCTACAAATGGGCCTGCGCAATGGCGGCGTCAGCTATCTGACGCTCGACGCAGCGAGGGCGCAGGTCGCTTCCTGGCGCGATTCCGGGCTGACCGTCGGCTTCACCAATGGCTGTTTCGACATCCTTCATCCGGGGCATTTACGGGTTCTGGAAGAGGCCAAGTCGCGCTGTGGCCGTCTGGTGGTTGGCCTGAACTCGGATGCGTCCGTATCGCGCCTGAAAGGACCGACGCGGCCGGTCAATGACGCTGACTCCCGCGCGCGGGTCCTGTCGGGCCTGATGGCCGTGGATGCGGTCGTTGTTTTCGAGGAAGACACGCCGGGCGCGCTGATCGAGGCGCTGCAGCCGGACTTGCTGGTCAAGGGCGGGGATTACTCCATCGATACGATCGTCGGCGCTGACACGGTGCAGGCACGGGGCGGGACGGTTCATATCGTGCCCCTGGTAGATGGACAGTCGACCACTGCGGCGATTGCACGGGCACAGTCCAAGACAGAATGAGCCCGGCTGCGCACACAGCTGCCCAATTGTTCAAACAATATGGCGAAGACGCGGAAGTGATTGCCACGCTGCGTGCTGCTGAAGTGGCGGCGCAGGGCGATGTCGAAGCATTGGCGCATTGGGACGAGGTGATCGCCTGCCTGACGGGTGAAGCTCCTGAAGGGCTGCCGAACTAGCGCGTCAGTTGGCGACGCCCTTTTTGAGCTCATAGCGCCCGCGTCCGGTTTCGTTGAACCATTCCTGAATGTCCGGATGGCTGAGCGGTGTGTCGGAATCGTCAATCACGAGGTTCTGTTCCGAGACATAGGCGACGTAATGCGTGCGCTCATTCTCGGCGAACAAGTGATAGAAGGGCTGGTCTTTTGACGGGCGCACTTCTTCCGGAATGGATTCATACCATTCATCGGTGTTGGCGAAGACGGGGTCGACATCGAAAATGATGCCGCGAAAGGGGAAGTGGCGGTGGCGCACAACCTGGCCGATCTGGAACTTTGCGAGCAGGGGGGTGATGTCATTGTAGCGCTGGTCACGGTCGAGGGGTTTGTCGAGCAGCAGTGCGTCATCGGCAACCTTACGGCGACCGATTCCCACGCTGCCTAACAGCCTTCCCAAGAGCGATGCGCGTCTGGTCATTTCCCACTCCTGTGATACACCATGCATCAACTGAAAAACTTGGGCCACACTATGGCTGAAAAAAAATCAGCGGTACGGCGCGGAAAACGCGGCCGACCGCGCCCAGCCAGGGCCTCGGACCTCTATGCGGCCGTGGACCTTGGAACCAATAACTGCCGTCTTCTGGTGGCCACTCCACACGGAAAAACTTTCCGTGTGGTTGATTCGCACTCCCAAATTGCCCGTTTGGGCGAAGGATTGCACGAAACCGGACGGCTGTCGGAAGCTTCGATAGAGCGCGCCATGGATGCGCTGAATGCGATCCGCGGGAAGCTCAAGACGCATGGAGTCGGCAAGGTTCGCTGCATCGCGACCGAGGCTTGCCGAAAGGCAGAGAATGGTCCGGATTTCATCCAGAGGGTGCACGACGAGACCGGCCTGACCTTCAAGATCATTGGCGCGAAGGAAGAGGCGCGCCTTGCCAGTATCGGGTGTCATGACCTGATTGGCGATGATGCGCCGTCGGTACTGGTGGTGGATATTGGCGGCGGGTCGACGGAATTGTCGTGGCTGAATGCCGAACTGGCGCGGGCCAATGGCCTGAACGGCCTGATCCAGCGTGCCCCTATCCAGAACTGGACCAGCCTGCCGCTGGGCGTCGTGACCCTGACCGAAGCCTTTGCTCATCTGCCGGACGCAGAAGCCTATCAGGCAATGCTGGATCATGCCGGAGAAGTTATTGAAGCCTGGCAAGGCACACAGGCGATCCGATCGGCGATGGGGCTGAGAGGGGCGCACCTGATCGGTACGTCCGGGACAGTGACCTGCCTGGCGGGCGTACATCTGAAACTCGACCGCTATCGCCGTGACAAGGTGGACGGGACGTGGATGAGCCGGACCTCGGGCGAAAAAGTGCTGAACATGCTGCGCGAAGCCGGACCGGACGGGCGGGCGGCCTTGCCGACGATTGGTGAAGAGCGCGCAGGACTGATGCTGGCGGGCTGTGCTATTCTGGACGCGCTTTGGCGGGCCTATCCGGCGGGGCGTTTGCGGGTTGGCGACCGTGGCCTGAGGGAGGGCCTGCTGCTCAGCATGATGTATGGCCAGAAGCCCGCGCGTCGTCGTCGCAGAGGCGGGCGCAAACGGCGCGAAGGCGGCAACACGCCTCAAACCCATTCGGCAGCGGAGGCCGGCAATGACGGATGATGGAAAGCGCCGCTGGAAAGGTCCCGGCAAGGAAAGCAAGAACACGTCCGGTCGCCAGATGACCGAGCGCAAGGTCACGGCGCATCGTGCGAAAAATGAAAGTTCCAAACGCTGGATCGAACGCCAGCTACAGGATCCCTATGTGCGCAAGGCCAAGGAAGAGGGCTATCGGGCCCGCGCGGCCTACAAACTGCTTGAGATAAATGAAAAGCTGGACCTGCTGCGCAAGGGTCAGCGCGTTGTTGACCTGGGCTGTGCGCCCGGCGGCTGGATGCAGGTCGCGCTGAAGAAGGGCGCGCTGGAAGTGGCGGGTATCGACCTCTTGCCGGTCGAGCCGATTGAAGGCGCGCATATCATTGAAGGCGATGTGAATGAGCCGGAAGATGTTGCGGCCTTGCTGGAAGGGCTGAGTGGACCGGTTGACCTTGTCCTGTCCGACATGGCGGCGAACACGACGGGGCACAAGCAGACCGATCATTTGCGGACCGTCGCTTTGGTCGAGATGGCGGTCGCGTTCGCCATTGAACATCTCGCGCCGGGCGGCACATTCTGTTCGAAAGTGTTTCAGGGTGGCGCGACGAAGGATGTGCTGGACACGTTGAAGGCGCATTTCAAGACGGTGCGCCACATCAAACCGCCATCAAGCCGGGCCGGAAGTCCCGAAATTTTCGTGGTGGCAAAGGGATTCAAGGGTTAATTCAAGGGCGCTATCAGAGCCGCCAATCAATTGTATTCCGTACGCGGCGGTTGGGGCGTCTGGAGAGAACGGAATTCAAATAGGCGTCATTTTCGGATTTCTTGGGCTTGGATTCATAGCCCAATTCGACCGACACTTCGTAATGGGTGACTTGTCCCTTGCTGATGAAGCCACGGGCGGTCGAGACTTCGAACCAGTCTGGTTCCCCAAAGAGATCGCGCGCTTGAACCAGGGCCCGATCAATCGCGTCGTCCACCGAAATCGGTGACAGGCCGACGATGCGGCGAAGAGGAGGGTGGGCGCTTGCCATAAGTTAATAGGTTGCTTCTGCGTATTGTGGGTTCTCTTGCAAGTACTATGCAAGACCAGAGTATTTGTTCCAAAAAAACCTTATATTGCTTTAGATTTGTGTCCGCTCCACTATCCGGCAGCGAGTCAGGGAGAAAGTTAATGGCCATCAAAGGTGGATGTTATTGCGGCGCGATCCGGTATGAGGCGGGAGGCGATGCGATCATGAAGGCAAGTTGCCATTGTCGGGAATGCCAATACTTCACGGGTGGGCAGGCCAATACGATCATGGCGATGCCAACTGCGGAGTTCCGTTACACGCTCGGCAAGCCAAAAGGATATCGCCGGGGAGATCTGGAACGTGGAGCGCTACGCGAATTTTGCTCCGATTGCGGAACGCATATCGCAACGCGATCCCCCTCACTGCCGCAGGCGGTGATCCTGAAAGTCGGCACACTGGATGATCCCTCCGTGTTCGGTGCGGCCCAAATGGCCATGCAGATTGCGGATGCGCAAAGCTTCCATCATGTTCCAGACGATATCGCCAGATTTGAAAGGTTTCCGGGCCAATGATCAGGATAATTTCCATCATACTCGCAGGTGCAGTAGTGTCGGGCTGTGCCTATCTGCAGGACGTCTATTCCAGCGACGGCGTGTATGGGTCGGGGGCGGACCCTTATGAAAAGATCCAGTTCGCGGGAGAAAAGGCCACAGGGGCCGAACGTGCCGCGTGTGAATCCGCAGGCGGTCGCGTTGCGCGTGACGGCATGCGGGGGTGGGAACAGTGCATTCAGCCCTTCGAAGACGCCGGAAAGGCGTGTGCGGATAATGCCGATTGCATTGGCCAGTGCCGTCTCAGCCTCGGCGACGATATGCCAGAAGCCGGCAAGCCTGTTACGGGCAAGTGCCAAGCGACTGACAACCCCTTCGGATGCTATGCCACCGTCGAAAATGGACGCGCGACACCGGCGCTCTGCGTAGACTAGATTACACGGGAAGAAGGTGCGCCTGCGCTTCGTCGCGGTGCTTCTTGAGATATTTCATGAAAGGTGTGCCGCCGGTGCCCACATCCGGATCATTGCCGGCGCCGCCCTTTGATTGCTTGTTGATATAGCTGGCCGCATATTCCAGATGGCGCGTGCGGAACCGTGCGAGTTTCATCACACTCTCATTGTAGAGTTCGGTCAGGGCCTTGTTGCCTGCGCCCTCGATGAAGGCGCGCAGCGAACTGTTCGCGCGCAAATCCTCGATGAAGCGGCGATGAGTGGGCGGACGATAGGCATGCAACTCGTCAAGGAATGTGCGCAATGGGTCTGCCGCGTGTCCGACGCTGAGCAGCGCATCCATGGCCGGCACAATGGAGGATTGAGAGCCGGTCTGCCCGCGGAAGGCCTGCGGCGCGCCAAGGGTTTCAGCAACGCCTTCATAGACAAGGCCATCGCCAAGGGCGGGATTGTCCTTCCAGCCATGAATCCAGGGGCGGACGCGGTGGAAATAGACATAGGGGTCACACTGGTCCGGCATGCGGTCGAAGATGGCATTGATATCGTCCCATGCCGTGGACATCGCTCTGAGGCTTAATTCGATGCGGGCTTGGTCGGCTGCCTGCAAATGGCCGATCAGCTGGGTCGCCTCTTCAAGCAATTCGCCCGCCCGCGCCTCGATCGCGACATGGACAAGAATGAACCAGGCTTCGTCGAGGCCGCCGTCGAAATGCTGGATTGTATAGATATTGGAAAGATCAATCGGGCCAGCCGGGTCGAACCGGCCCCAGTTTTCCAACGTATAGCTGGAATAGGGCAACAGGGGCGGCTGGCCGATGGCTTTTCCGATCTGCCAGATCGGCACGGCAAGACAGGCGGGCAGGGATTTCGGTGCCTCCGGTTCGCCCCAGACATAGGACTGGACCATGAAGCTGTAATGCAGCATGGCGATACGCTGTTCGGCGTCAGTCGCGGTGGCGAGAAAGTCGGTCAGGTCGAGTTGGGGCAGGGATTCAAGATGGGCGCGGACGCGACCTGTCGGCAGAATGCGCGGCAAGGCCAGCGCGACATCGCGAACCGGATGAAGAAATTCCGGCAGGGTCACATTGGCTGGATCGAAAGATGACAGGAAACCCCGGTCGCGGCTGAGGCCATAATCTGCAAGCTTCATGATGTGCTTCCTCCCAAAAGCATTTTATTTCATTTGAAACTAACTCTGCTTTCGCGGGATTGGCCAGACCATATTCTGCGAAAAGCTCGCACATTGCAGGGATTTTCAGGAGGGGACTTCACAAAGGCTCGCGACTCCCTTATTGGGCCAAAAAGGGAGCTCCCCACATGAAAATCCGGCAAGCCATTACCTTCGACGACGTGCTGCTCCAGCCCGGGGCCAGCGAGGTCATGCCCGCTGACGTCAACGTCTCCACCTTCCTGACCAAAGCCATTCCGCTGAACATTCCGCTGATCTCGGCGGCGATGGACACGGTGACCGAGGCACGCCTGGCGATTGCCATGGCGCAGTCCGGCGGTATCGGCGTGATCCACCGCAATCTCTCAATCGAACAGCAGGCCGGTGAAGTGGCCATGGTGAAGAAATATGAGAGCGGCGTGGTGATGAATCCCGTCACGATCTCGCCGAGTGCGAGCCTTGGTGATCTGGTCGAGCTTAAACAGCGCACGGGCTTTTCCGGCGTGCCGGTCGTGGACAAGAGCGGCAAGGTGGTCGGCATCATCACCAATCGCGATACGCGCTTTGCCGATGACGTCTCGGAATCGGTGGCAAACCTGATGACGAAAGAGGTCGTGACCGTGAAAATGGACACGCCGAACGAGGAAGCCCGGCGCCTGTTGCACAAGCATCGGATCGAGCGGCTGGTCATCGTGGATGACGATAATCGCTGCGTCGGCCTGCTGACCGTGAAGGACATGGACAAGGCAGCCGTGAACCCCAATGCCGCCAAGGACGCCGCCGGTCGCTTGCGCGTCGCGGCGGCCTCGACCGTAGGCGATGCCGGGTTCGAGCGCACCGAAGCTCTGATCGCGGCGGGCGTGGATTGTGTCATCATTGACACCGCGCATGGCCATTCGATCTCTGTCGCGCAGGCGGTTGAGCGGGCGAAGAAGATATCCAATTCCGTCCAGATCATTGCTGGGAACGTGGCGACGGCCGAGGCGACCAAGGCGCTGATCGATGCGGGCGCGGACGCGGTGAAGGTCGGCATCGGACCGGGCTCCATCTGTACGACGCGGATTGTCGCTGGTGTGGGCGTGCCGCAGCTGACCGCCATCGAGGCGTGCGCAGAAGCCGCCCAGTCAAGCGGCGTTCCGGTGATCGCCGATGGCGGCATCAAATTCTCTGGTGACTTTGCCAAGGCGCTGGCCGCCGGGGCATCGACCGCCATGATGGGCTCCATGTTCGCGGGCACGGAAGAGGCGCCGGGCGAGGTGTTCCTGTATCAGGGCCGTTCGTACAAGGCCTATCGCGGCATGGGAAGCCTCGGCGCGATGGCGCGCGGCTCGGCCGACCGCTATTTCCAGAAGGACGCCGCACAGGAGAAGCTGGTGCCGGAAGGCATTGAAGGCCAGGTGCCGTTCAAGGGCCCGCTCGGCCCGATCATCCACCAGATGGTGGGTGGCTTGCGTGCCGCCATGGGGTATGTCGGTGCCAAGACGATCACCGAGCTGCACGAGAAAGCCGAATTCGTCCAGATCACCGGCGCAGGCCTTCAGGAAAGCCACGTGCACGACGTGCAGATGACACGGGAAAGCCCGAATTATTCGCTGACGCGGTAGGAAGGTGGGGCGATTGGAAAAGGCCAAGCGACTACTGTCGGAACACCCACTCATAGTAGCGGGTACTTCGTTGTTGGCAGTTTTAGGCCTAATTGTTGCGATCATCCAAATCTTTCTTGCGCATGATGCAAACAAGTTCGTGAAGAGAGATAATGCGAACCGGAATTTGACTACGCAAGTTCAGAGCTTGGGGCGCGAGAACGATGAGCTCTCTGATGAAGTGAAGAATCTCCAGAATCAGATATCGATACTAAGGCAAGAGTATCAGGTAGAAGCAGACGACTACGTTAGAAAGATTAGCGAGTCTGAAGCCCAGAAGATGCTTTTTCATTCGAGGCTGACCGAATATAGTCAGTTCCTAGATGCTTTGTTGCTGGATGAGTATTCAGCGCCGGAAGTTTCTGGAAATATACAATTGCAGAATGATGATCACAGGCAACTCACCCCGTATTTAGAGGTCGGGTTAATGCTTGTGGATCGCGAATTCTTAGTGACTGTAAACGAGGACACTATACCAGCATCAGTTGGGGAAGTCGGAGTTTTTCTGACTAGTCGGTATCTATGTGAACTTGCAGTCGTGAATGACGATACGACATTCCCGCAACCTAGTCGTACGCAAGTGCCTGCTATTCGAGTCGAGTTGGATTGGAAATGTTGGAGGCGTCAATAAGCCTTCCGCCGCATCGCGACCTAGGGCGGGCTTGATGCGAGTCGGGCCTCGTCCTTCGACTTCGCTCAGGATGAGACCCTCATTGAACCAATGGGTCCCGCCACATAGCTTCCATCTGCGGTGAGCCTTCTCCGACCTCGAACAGTTTCATGCGTTCGAAGCCGTGGCTCATATAGAAGCCGGAATTGGCGGGGTTCGAGTTTTCCAGATAGCAGGGCAGGCCCGCGCGGTCGGCGGCGTCCAGCATGGGGCGCAATATCGTCTTGCCGAGGCCTTTGCCACGCGCAGCCTTCCGTGTGCCGATTGTGAAGAGGTAGAGGTGGCGTTCGGTCGGATGATATTGCTGCATGATCTCGCCGGCCGTCAGCGCCCGTTTCACGGTGCCTTTTGATCCTTTGCTGAGAAGTGAAAGGACCAGCCGGAAGGTCTGGAGTGATGTCAGGCCATGCCGCGTTTCGGACAAGGCCCACATCGTGGCGGCATCATCGCCAATCTGGTGGCAGATACCCTCAGGAAGATACATGTCTCGCGCCAGTTGTCGGAAGGTCGCCCGGATGGCGGCGTCGGTGCCGAATATCCAGCGATTGATGGGATCTTCGGAAAACGCGTCAGCCGTGATGTCGCCGATCTGTTGCCAGTCAGCCGGGCTTGCAGTCGTCACCTGCGGTGGCAGGTCCAGTTTGAGCATCGATTACCTCTCCAGCCACGCTATCCAGCCACTATTTACGGGACTTGGCCAGACCGCGCCCTAGCTTGAACTGTAATTGATACAGGGAATCAGCATGACGGACAGGATCGCAATCATCGGGGCAGGACTGGCTGGGCTCGCCGTCGGACGGGCATTGACGGAGACGGGTATGACACCGGTCATATTCGAGAAGAGCCGCGGACTGGGCGGTCGTCTGGCGACGCGTCGCACGGATTTCGGGCCGATCGACCATGGTGCACCTGGGGTTCCGGCCTGCGTGCCGGGTGGCGGCGAGGTTTGGCGCAGCGCGCCGGACGAGATGCGCCAGACAGGGCTGCCCGGCATGAGCGCACTCGCCCGTGCAATATCTGGCGGACTGGATATTCGCAAATCAGTGGAAGTTCAGCCGCTGATCCGCGCGGAACATGGCTGGAGGCTGAGCGACCAGCAGGGCGTGGGTCTGGGTGTCTTCGACCGGGTGATCGTGACGGCTCCGCCCATACAGGCTGCAACGCTCACTGCGGCGGATGCCACGCTGTCAGCGCAGATCACCAAAGCAGACGTGTCGCCGCTCTGGACGCTGTTGATGGCCTTCGCAGACCCGACCGGGCTGGAGCAGGAGGCTCTCACGCTGGACGGTGCGCTTGCAAAAGCGATCCCCATGCTGGCGAAGCCCGGCCAGACGGGCCTAGAACGCTGGACAGTGCATGCGAGCGCGGATTGGAGCGCGGAGAATCTGGAACTGGAAAAGGATGACGCAGCGGCGCGGTTGCTGGAAGCCGTCCGGGAGCAGGTGGATTTGCCTGGCGAACCTGACTACCTGGCCGCCCATCGCTGGCGGTATGCACGCGTGCGCACGCCGCTCGGGATGCCTTTTGCCGCGAGTGCCGATGGACGGCTGATCGCCGGCGGAGATTGGGCGCTCGGACGGCTCGCGAGTGATGCGGTCGAGAGCGGCCGCGCCATGGCGGCGCATGTGATTCAGACCGCCGGTTAAGCTATTGCCGGTTTCCCTTGCCCATTTTGCGGGGTAACAGGGCGGTTTGCAGAGACTTGAGGGGCAAATCCCATGCGCAATGGCGGACGCATCGCAGCGGCAATAGACGTGCTGAACGACGTGCTGACCCGGCACCAGCCGGTGAAATCGGCTGCGCGGGACTGGGGCAAGCGCGCGCGTTATGCCGGTTCGAAAGACCGGGCATGGGTCAGCGGCCTCGTGCTGGACGCGCTGCGCAAGCGCAATTCGATTGCGCATGCGATGGGCGATGACAGTCCGCGCGGCCTGATCCTCGGCGCGTTGGCACATGCCTGGAGCTGGAATATCAAGGAAATCGACTCGGCCATGGATGAAGACCATGCGCCCTCCAAGCTGACCCTGCAGGAGCGCGAACGCCTCGTCATGGCCCCGGACCCGGTCGCGCCGCCGCATGTACAAGGCGACTATCCCGAATGGATGGCGCCCATGATGGCGCGTGTGTTCGGCGAGGAAGCCGCTGTCGAGGCACAGGCAATGGCCGTGCGCGCCGATGTGGACCTTCGCGTCAACACGCTGAAAGTGGATGCCGAGAAAGCGTCCCAGCCGCTGCGCAGCGCGAAAGCCGAAGCATCGCCGCTATTGCTCAACGCGTTCAATATTCCCGCCCGCGACCCGAGCGAGCGCGAAGCCTCTCTGGAGAGCATTCCGGCCTATTCCAAGGGCTGGGTCGAAGTGCAGGATGCGGGCAGCCAGATCGCGTCTGCAGCGGCGAATGCCCAGCCGGGCGAGCAAGTCATGGATTATTGCGCAGGGGGTGGCGGCAAGACGCTGGCCATGGCCGCGCAGATGCAGGGCAAAGGCCAGATATTTGCCTATGACATTGACGGGCGGCGCCTGTCGGCGCTGATCCCGCGCCTCAAACGTTCCGGCGCACACAATGTGCAACTGGTGCATCCGAGCGAGCCGACTCAGCTGGAAGACCTATCCGACCAGATGGACCTCGTTTTCGTGGACGCGCCCTGCACGGGGACCGGCACATGGCGTCGGCGTCCGGACGCCAAGTGGCGGCTGAAAGAACGCCAGCTGGAAAAGCGCATGGGCGAGCAGGACGAGATTCTCGCCGCCGCCAGCGCCTATGTGAAACCGGGCGGGCGTCTGCTCTATGCGACTTGCTCCTTCCTTATGGAAGAAGACGAGGACCGCGTGGCGAAGTTCCTGGCGGCGCATCCGGAATTTTCCGAGGAAGATGCGGCCGAGTCCGCGATCGCCTCCGGCCTGCTCACCGAAGAGGGCGCGGCCCTGGTGCGCAAATATCGCGGCCCCACCGGCAGTGTGCGCCTGACGCCGCGCCGGGCCGGCACGGATGGCTTCTTCTTTGCGGTCTTGCGGCGGGCCTAGGTCAGCTCTCGCTGAAACTGTCGATCGCCCCCAGCAGGGTGGCAACTTCGCGCCGTTCCTGGTCGCTCAGTTCGGGTCGCCAGACATCGAACAGGAGTACGATGCGGGTCTCGTCCGCTTCGTTCTTCGCTTCATGTTCGATCGTGTCATCGAAGATCACGATCTTGCCTTCCTGCCAGTGATGCGTCTCACTGCCGACGCGTAGCCAGGCCGGGCCGGGCACGATCAGCGGCAGGTGACAGATCAGCCGCGTGTTCACCATGCCATTGTGCGGCGGGATGTGTGCGCCGGGCTTCAGGACCGAAAACAAGACGGATGGGCACTTGCCGTCTGCAAAATCAAGCGGGACGCGTTCAAGCGCGGCCGTGGTGATCGGGCAACGGGCGCAGTTGGCTTCGATCTTCTGCCCGTCTTTCCAGAGATAGAAGGCGCTCCAGTCTGTATTGTCGAGCAGGTGATGGTCCTGTCCGCCAAGATGGCCTGCACCGCGCTCGATATAGGGACGGAAGCTCGCCTGGTCCTCGGCGAGGACGGTGCGGAGTTCGGCCTGTATGTCAGGGGTTCTGTCTTCCATATCCTGTACCCAGTCGAACTGAGCCGTGTCGTAGAACTGGATCTGGGGCAGGCCGGGGAAATAATAGCGGCGCGGTTCCTGGAGATAGACGGGCTGGCGTCCAAGCAGGATGTCGAGGGACTGGTTGAATCGGGCCGAGCGCTCGGAAGGCGGGATCAGACCGTCCAGCCGGGCGGCATAGTCCGAGGCATAAACGGCGAGCCGGGTCTGGGCGCGCTGCAGGCCGGCCTGAACCGTAGCGGGAAGGTTCGGCATCTGGCCGGCGAGGGCGAGTGCGGCGCGATACCCGTCACTGGCGGCCTGGATATTGCCGCCCGAATGGCTGACATCGCCGAGCAAGAGCAGGCTGCCAAGATCGTTCGGGGATTGTGCCAGCACGGTGTGCAGCGTGTCGGCGGCCCCGTTCCAGTCTCCGGCGCGGGCCCGGTCGAGGGCAGCCTGTTTCAATTGGCTGAGTGAAGTCGTGTCAGTCATGACCTGATCGTCGTCCAGTTTCGGGCGCAGCGTCAATAGTGACGCGGGAACCGCCCGTAGCCTGTGGACGAATCCCTCAAGCTCGGCTATCGGGCGCCATGACTGAGCAGAGACACGAACGCGCCCTCATCGTCGATTTCGGCAGCCAGGTGACGCAACTGATCGCACGACGCCTGCGCGAGAGCGGCGTCTATTGTGAAATCCATCCTTTCAACAAGGTCGATGCGGCGTTTCTCGGTGAGTATGACCCGCAGGCCGTGATCCTGTCGGGCGGACCTTCCAGCGTGACATGGGACGACAGCCCGCGCGCCGATGATGCGATCTTCGACCTCGGCGTGCCGGTGCTCGGCATCTGCTATGGCCAACAGGTCATGATGCAGCAACTGGGTGGCAAGGTCGAAAGCGGCACGAGCCGTGAATTCGGCCGGGCTTTCATCGAGAAGGTCGTCGATGACCCGATCCTGTCAGACCTGTTCCATTCAGGTGATAGCGAGCAAGTCTGGATGAGCCATGGCGACCATGTCGCCGATATGGCGCCGGGCTTTGGCGTGATCGCGAAATCACCGGGCGCGCCCTATGCCATCATTTCGGACCCCGAGCGCAAATTCTATGGTACGCAATTCCATCCGGAAGTTGTTCATACAGTGCATGGGCGCGAATTGCTGCGCAATTTCACGCATGGCGTGGCGGGCCTGAAGGGCGACTGGACAATGGCGGCCTACCGGGCCGAAGCCATTGAGAAAATCCGCGAGCAGGTCGGCAAGGGCCGGGTCATCTGTGGCCTGTCGGGCGGGGTGGATTCCTCGGTCGCCGCTGTGTTGATCCATGAAGCCATCGGCGACCAGCTGACCTGTGTTTACGTCGATCACGGACTGATGCGCCAGGGCGAAAGCGAGCAGGTGGTGAGCCTGTTCCGCGAACATTACAACATCCCGCTCGTGCATGTGGATGCATCGGACCTGTTCCTCGGCAAGCTGGAAGGCGTGTCCGACCCTGAACGCAAGCGCAAGATCATCGGCGGCCTGTTCATCGATGTGTTCGATGAGGAAGCCAAGAAGATCGGCGGCGCGGATTTCCTCGCGCAGGGTACGCTCTATCCGGACGTGATCGAGAGCGTCTCGGCCATTGGCGGGCCAAGCGTGACGATCAAGAGCCACCACAATGTTGGCGGCCTGCCGGAACGCATGAACATGAAACTGGTCGAGCCGCTCCGCGAGTTGTTCAAGGATGAAGTGCGCGCGCTGGGCCGTGAGCTTGGCCTGCCGGAGAGCTTTATCGGGCGGCACCCATTCCCCGGACCGGGCCTTGCGATCCGCATTCCCGGCGAGATCACGCGCGAGAAGGCCGACACGCTGCGCAAGGCGGACGCGATCTATATCGACGAGATCCGCAAGGCGGGACTGTACGACGAAATCTGGCAGGCCTTCAGCGTTTTGCTGCCGGTCAATACGGTTGGCGTGATGGGGGACGAGCGTACCTATGAGGCCGTGCTGGCCCTGCGCGCGGTCACATCAACAGATGGTATGACGGCGGACTATTATCCGTATGAGCATGATTTCCTCGGCCGCGTCGCGACCCGCATCATCAATGAGGTGAAGGGGGTCAACCGTGTCGTCTATGACGTGACCAGCAAGCCGCCCGGCACGATCGAGTGGGAATAGTGACTTTGCCCTGGGTGACGGTTATTCTCGGCTTGTTGTCCTGAGAGTCCATTTCTCGCCGCTCTGTACACGCGGCCCAAACGCGGTAGAATCGCCCGTATGACTGATCTGACCGACACGCTGAAACAGCTCTCCGCGCTTGGGCAGGAGACCCGGCTGCTGACGTTCCGGGCCCTCATGGAGGCGGGGCCGGAAGGTTTGCAGGCAGGCGCCATTGCCGAACATCTGGACGTCGCGCCTAACAAGCTGTCGGGACATCTCAACATATTGGTGAATTCCGGGCTGGTCAGCGTCGCGCGTGACGGGCGCCGGATGATCTATACGGCCAGGATTGATGGCGTGAACCAGTTGCTCTCGGTGCTTGTCGACAATTGCTGTCACGGTCATCCGGAAGTGTGTGATCCGCTCGCCAGGAAATCGAAGATAAATTGTTAAATCAATATTCGGCAGAATATTGAAATAAAGTCTGTATCGCGCTAAGGTCTTCCCAAAGTCGCACGGGAGGATGATATGCGAACTGGACTGAGGACGTACGCGATAATCGCTTTGACCGGTATGGGACTGGCGGCCTGCGCGGGCGCGCTGGACTCGGTCCGGGCGCCGGCCGAAACTTCTGCCACAACCGGTGACCTGGAGCTGCGCGCAAGCGGCTCTGGAAACTGGGATATCGACTGTGTCGCGGTCACCGGACGGGGTGAGGCGGATGCCAGCGTGAAGGGGCGGGGCTCAAACAGTACGGACATGTTGTTTGTGCGCGATGTCTCAACCGCCGCCTGCACCTATCAGACCGGGGCTTCGCCGGTCACCTTGAAATTGATGGAGGAAGGCCTGACATGCCCGTTCGGCGCGTTTGAAAGCGGGATTTGCCAGACAATTCTTACAGCTGAGACCAGCGGAACACTTCAATTATCGGTCAAATAATGTTTTAGAACCGCAACGTGACACGGGCGCGAAGCGGGAGAGAATATGCGACGAATTTTGTGGGCCTTCGCGCTGATGGCGCACATATGCTCTGTTGCCGAGGCGGAGGAGGCTTTTCGGCTCAGGGATGCCGTAGACACTCCGGCCTGGCTGACGCTCAAGGGTGAGACCCGCGTCCGCTATGAGACGCTGCAGGGGCAGTTTCGGGCCGGCGGTGAGGGCGGCGAACAATTGCTCCTGTTCCGCAGCCTATTGCTGGCTGAAGCAGACACCGGGCCGATCTCTTTCGGGGTCGAGATACAGGACAGCCGGACCTATCTGGCCGATACCGGCACGCCGCTTTCCAGCAGCATCGCCAATCCGCTGGACCTTCTCCAGCTCTATGCCCGTATCGACGAGTTGCCGGGCGTCTTCGGGGAGGGCTCGTCCAGCAAGTTGACCCTTGGGCGGCAGACGGTCTCCATCGGCTCGAAACGCCAGATCGAGCGCGTTGATTTTGCCAATGTCATCAAGAGCTATACCGGTGCGTATTTCGTCTCCACGGCTGAGCGCGGGGACGAACTCCATCTGGTCTATGTCGTGCCGACCGCGCGCTATCCGGATGCGCGGCCTGCGCTGGATGACAATGAACTGTCAGGGGATGAGGAACAGTGGGAGCGGCGCATCTGGGGCGTGCATTATCGCCGCGCGGATATCTTGCCGGCTTTGGCGCCGGGCCTCTGGGGCGAAGTGTTCGCCTACGGACTGGAAGAGCGGGATTCCGGCGACTTCCCGACGCCTGACAGGTCCTATTTCGCGCCGGGCTTTCGTCTGTACCGGAAGCCTGTTCCCGGACAGTGGGACATTGACCTAGAAGGCGCCCTTAGACGCGGCAGCCGCTACGCCTCAAACGATCCAATGGACACGCAAAGCCTTCAGGTGGAGGCCTCCATGCTGTTTGCCGCGGTCGGGTATACATTCGATACGCCATGGCAGCCACGCTTTGCGTTGGAATACTATCATGCCAGCGGCGACGAGGACCCGTTTGACCTCAATTACCACCAGCATGAGCGCCTGTTCGGGTCCCGGCGGACCGATCTCAATAATACCAGCATTCACGGGCCTCTGACTCCCGCCAATCTGAATGCGCCGGGCTTTCGGGTGGAAGTGAAACCGAATGCCCGATGGGACGCCCGATTCTACTATCATGCGGCGCATCTGGCGTCGAAGACTGACAGCTGGGTCATTGCCAAGCTGCGGGATCCGTCCGGCCAATCCGGCGATTTCATCGGACACACGCTGGACGGGCGGGCACGCTACTGGGTGCTGCCGGATAGTCTCCGCCTGGAACTCGGTGCCTCCGCCCTGATCTATGGCGAATTTGCCAAAGACGTGCCGGGTGGTCCAGATGGGGACGGGACACTGTTCGGATACGCACAACTTACCTTTACCTTCTAGGGAGCCATCCTGGACAGATTTGAACGCTATCTCGTCCTCCGGGAAGCGCTCCCATCGGGTCAGCATGCATGTAAATGTCTTCGGTATTTTTTTATTCGAGGACTTCAAGCTCGCGGGGATGTTTGCGTCTGGCGGGTACCGAGTGTGCAGAAGTTGGTCGCAATACATTCCTCGGTGTGGATTTGTGTCAATTTCAACGGCGGATCGACCCGGTTACGATTCAGACGATGGCGAAGTCAAGCGATTGCGGGTCTCGAAATCGGAAATCGTCAGGATGCCGTCCAATGGAAGGGGGCAGGCGCCTCCTTCCATTGGACTCCAGTGAGAGGATTGGTTGTTTTTGTTCAGCACTGTCTGGACTAGTAATTATCTTTGTTGTCCAGATCGTCGACCGATCCGTCCTTGTTCGTGTCGAGGGTCGAGAACATCCGCTTGCCGGACGCATGAAATTCGTCGAGGGAAAGATTCCCATCCTCGTCCTTGTCAAGCACGGTAAACCGGAAATCTGCCTGGTCGATTTGGCGTTTGCGCTGAGCCTCAAGTTGCTCGAGCAAGCGGGTTTCATATTCGGAAACATATTCTTCAGACTGGACATTTCCGTCTCCGTTGGCATCGCGTCTGAGATAGCCGTTCGCGCGCTCTGACATGAATTCGGCTTCGGTGACTTGCCCATCTCCATCGCGGTCATACTTTTGGAAGAATGCATCCTTGCTATGTCCGTCAGCTGAGCGACGTGGGGTTTCGGACTCAGGCGTGACTGTGGCCGCGCTTGCGGTCTCGGCTTCAGCCGACGCTTTGGTGTCATGGGTGGCACACGCGGCGAGAGGCGCGAGCGCCAGGGTCAACAAGACCGAGTAAATGGATTTCATGTTTGGGTTTCCGTTCTGGTGTAAGGGTTTTTACCGAGCAACTTCGAAAGTCAGGGAGGTTGTGTAGCTGCGTTCGTCAGTCTCCGCGCCTTCTGGCGCGTCCACCGCGTGACGGGTCATGAGGAGGTATTTGCCTGGCTTGTCGAAAGACAGGCTCACGGTTCCGGAGTCATCTGCATCTACATGGCGTTCGTATTTCGGCGTTTCATAAGTTCCGCCCTGCCGTTTGATTTCCACAGATTGGCCAGCAAGCGGCTGGCCATCGAAGAGGAGCTTGAATTCAAATCCCTCTCCTAGATAAATCTCGTTCGGGTGGGTGACGGGCGTGATAAGCAAGCGGCCGATTGGCAAGTTGACCGCCTCCCACGTGGAAGCTCCTTTCGTTACATAGACGTCAGCAACCGTTTCGGTCTGACTGGTGATGACCTCGGTTGCATTTTGAGGAACTTCCGCATCGGGTCCGAAAACCGCCTGCCATTCACCATCAACAAGGGCCTTCTTGCTTTTTCGACCCAAGCGGACACCGGTGGTAAATCGATAGGTTCCCTCGGTGTCCAGATCACTTTCCAGAACAACCAACTGGCGCAATTGGGTTAGGGTCTTGAAGTCTTCCCGCGCGCCATCCGGAAGAATGACATGATAGTCCTCCGAAAGAACGGCGATCTCTGGCATGAAGGGGTCTTCACTAAAGGATGCCTGCACAGTGACGTGATCGCCTTCCGTCGTGACGAATGCATTGGGATACATAAAAGATGTATGAGCGTAAGCGGCTGCGCAAAGCGTGGTAGCCGTCAAGATTCCGGCTGCGCCAAATTTCAGAATTGTCATAAAGACCCCTCAGTCACATTATTGAGAATAATTATCACTTGCATGTACTGAGAATGCGATTTAGTTGCAAGTAGAGATTTTTGATTTTTGCGGCGGCCGTCGTGCTCAGCGCCTTTTAAGTGCAGACAGCGCGTCTGCACGCTCAATCCACGGAGATTTTGATGCGAAAGACCTTGTCAGGCATGGCTTTGACATCCGTTCTGCTGGCCATGTTACCCGGTGTCGCGACGGCGGATATATTCAAACGACATCATGATCATGTTCTCGGAACGTCCCTGGATATTGTTGTGAATGCCCCCTCAGAGATAGATGCCGACAAGGCAGAGGAGGCGATTCTCAAGGAGATCGAACGTTTGCGCGGCGTATTCAGCACGTATGACAACTCCAGCGAGATATCGCGTCTAAATCGCTCCAGCGACACGACAGTGACTGACGACATGGTTCGTGTACTGGAGCGCTGTGAAGCCTATCGGATGCAAACGTCGAATGCGCTGAGCTGTCGTATTGGCAGCTTGATCGATACATGGGCCGTCGCCGCACGTGAGCACAAATTGCCAAACCGTCCCGCCATGCGAATAACTGCTGGAGAGATACGGCGCGCCAGTGTTGAAATTGATGCGGGGAAGGGAACCGTCAACCGACCGGATGAGGTGATTTTCGCTACCGATTCTTTGGCAAAGGGGTATATTCTGGACACGGCAGTCGAGGCGGCCATTGCCGCGTCCCCAGAGGTCTCAGGACTGTTGATAAACATTGGGGGTGACATACGGACCTGGGGCGCAGGCCCTCAAGACGGACAATGGGTCGTCGCGATCACCCGCGGCTCTGAGCTTGGAGAAGGCGGATCAGCGTTAGAAGGCCGTGTGCAGATAAATGAAGGGGCAGTCGCAACAAGCGGTTCGGGACCTCGTGATCGTTTGGTTGGGGGGCAGCCCTATAGCCATGTCATATCCCCCGCAGATGGCTGGCCAGTCTTTCACGCTCTCACAGCGACGGTCTATGCGTCAGATGCCATCACCGCAGACGCACTTGCAACGGCACTCCTGGTGATGGACCTCAAGAGAGGATTGAATCTCATGGAGAGTCTGCCGGGCGTAGAAGCGGAGATCGTGACGGAGGATGAAAGACATCATCAGACTTCAGGTTGGGCTGACCTGAAATCCGAAGAAAAGAAGAACAAGAAAATGGGGGCAAGCTGGCCGACGGGCTATGAGTTTTCCATTGAGTTCGAGATTCCCGATCAAGATATTGCAGACTATGAGCGCCCCTATGTGGCGGTATGGATTGCAGACAAAGACAGAAATTTGGTGCGGATCCTCATGCTCGCCGGTCAACAAGCGCGTTGGATGGAGGAGAACTATTACTGGCACCGCCGATTTGGCCGAAAGGCCGGGAGCCTTGTCGATGCGATCTCAGGTCCAACCCGGCGCCCCGGACAATACAAACTTGTATGGGATGGCCGGACAGATGATGGCCACACAGTTGGTCCAGGCGAGTACATCTTGCATCTTGAAGCTGCTCGCGAACATGGCGAGCATCAGCATGAGAGCGTTACTTTCACCCTTTCTGCTGATGCGTTCAATCATGAGATTGAGCCTGGGATTGAGCTTGGACACGTTTCGGTTCGGTTTGGCTCGACGGACTGATTTTCAAGTTGTTCCCTCGGAATATCCTCAAGACCCCTCAATCTCGACGGTAAAGCTGTGGCTGATGCCAGTTGGTGGAGCGGGAAATGGCGATGCTTTCTTCACAAAGATCAAGGCCTGACGATCAAACCTGGATGAGCCAGAGCTTTGGGAGACTTCAATGTGTTTGATCGTACCACGAGGGGAAACCGTGAATCGAATATGAGCGGATCCGGGACCGGACGCGCGTGGTCTACGCAGTTGGGACAAGTGTCTCATCACCTTTCCCGAATAGTTTGAATATTCCGAATTTCCTGCTGCTGCGGACTTGGCGCTTGTTGCAGACTCGCTGCTCGGTTCCTTGGCGGGTGCACTACTTGCGTTGGCAGACGCTTTGGCTCTTGGATGTGGGTTGTTGCCAACAGGTTTGTGTCCGGAAGGGTTGGTGGGTGTTTCAGCGAAGACCGCAGACGAACCTGTCATGGCCGGGTCTGCCTGAGCCGCAGGTTCAAGTTTACGATCCACAACAATAGGCTCGTCAACTTTTTCTTCAGGCAGAAGCGGATCAGAATCTGTGACGGAAGTTTCGGGTGTGGGCTCGTTTGGGTCGACCTTCTCGACTCTTGCGGTCTCCTTTGGTGACTGAGATGATGGCGGGGAGAGGGTGGCGGTTTGCTGTTCTGATTGGGCCGGGGCTGGCTCAGTTTCGCCCGCAGGGAGGGCGTCGGGCTGTAAAGTAGTCACCGACGAGGCCATTGTTCCAAACTGCACGCCGAAGCTGTTTCCTGCCACCAATGCCGGCGGAGCGTGAGGGACTGTATATGCCAGCACACTCAAGTGGGCTGTTGCTGCTGCTGACAGCGCAATCGAGAATTTGAGTACATTCGTTTTCGTCATTCTGTGGTGTCCTCAGTCACAATAGTGATATTGGTCCTGCCGCTCGCTCGAAGCTCTTTCACCAGCCCAAGAAGCTGCACAGCTGGCAGTTCACGGTCGGGAAGAAGGCGCAGGGAAGACGTATCTGCTGCCAGGTTATCGAGAAGGCTCTCTAGGCGGATCGGAACGCCTCCCCGGCGTAGTTGACCGGTCTTGTCGATCGACACCGCGTCTGGAGGGACGCAGCATTCGAGATCTTGGGTCTGAACAAATCTTACAGATGGATCAGGTGGGGAGGCGAGCGTTCCTGCAATCATGAAGAAGATCAGTATCAGGAATACGATGTTGATCAGTGAGATCACGGGATCGCGGCGGGTTTGCAGTTTGCTACGCTTCATGTCGGTTCCACCACGAGCACCTCAATCCAGGGCGCACGTTTCAGTTCAGCGAGGACATCAATCAGTGTTTGCGTGGTAACATCGTCTGTTAACTTGACCGCCACTGTCGGTACGCTTTCATCATTTTCATGTATTTCGAGCCTGTAAGCGAGATGACTCAGCGGGATCGCCTTTCCGTCCAGCAGAAGGGTATCAGTCCCAATGGTTAGTATAAGGATGGGGTTGTCGGAGGTCTTACCGGCGGCTGCAGTGGTTGAGGCTATCTCGACCTCGGAAAACTTTGAGAAACTAGAAGCCAGCATAAAGAAAAGCAGCAGCAGAAAGATCACGTCGATAAGGGACGTGATCGACGCGCGACGGCGTGCACGGGTGCGCTTAAGTGCCATATCCAGCAGCAACTATTTCTCTGGCTGACGTCTCGCGCGTCTCCGGTGTAACGAGGACTGTGAATGCATGCTCGGCGAAAGCGCGTTCGCGGTCAGTCTGAGCTTCAAACCAAGACAGCGCAATGGATGTAGGCATGGCGACGGAGAGGCCTGCGGCGGTGGTCAGCAGGGCGACCCAGATACCGCCAGCAAGGGCTGCCGGATCTACCTGTGATCCCGCAGATTGCAGGGCCTGGAACGCCTCAATCATCCCCAGCACCGTTCCGAGAAGCCCTAGCAGGGGGGCCAATTGAGCAATTGTATCAAGGACGCGAAAGCCACCTTCATAGGGTTGCAACGCGAGGTCGGCTTCGGCTTCTAGTCGGGCAACAAGGCCTTCTCGCCCGCGTAGCGGCAAAGCGGACAGAAGAATGTTCGCCAGCCAATGTTTCGATGCGCGGAGCTGATCTGATGCACCTTGCTCATCGCCAGCGTCCAGAGCGCGGATGGCAGATTTTAGCGGCTTCAGGCGTCCGATCTGATCCGACCGAAATTGCCAGTATTTGAAGCCTGTCAGGGCGAGCGTGAAAATGGATGCAAGCAGAAGGATGGTAAGGATGGGACCGCCGACATCATATAAGTTTTGAATCATTGCGAGCATGCGCGTTTCCAATCAGATTTCGCTTTGAAACTCAGTTCGCTGCGGGAATGTTTGGCGAATTGTTACGAGCACCATGCAGCTGTTGGCAGCCGCGCATGGTGCTCGCATCGGTGGGGTACTGTCTAAAAGGCTTTCGACACCGTGAACTTGATGTTCCGCCCAGCCGCCGGACGCGTAGAAAGGAGCGGCGTGTAATTATGATCGAACAGGTTTTCAAACCCGAAGCGGAAGGATGTGTCCTTCAGGACACCTTCCTGCGGAGTGATCGTTGCACGCAAATTGACAGTGGCAAAGCCCGGGGTCGTCGTGCCATCGCGGTCTGCTTCATCTGCCAGCACGAACTCGCTGGACAGATCGGCCAATCTCGAGAAGCGCTTGCCGAGCGTGAGGCGCAGCGTGTTGGCTGGAGCATTCGTCCAATCCGCAACGGTGCTGTCTGTGCGGGTCTGTTCTGCATCAACGATATTGGCGTTGAGGTCAGCATAGTAGCCGTCGCGGCGGGCGTACGATCCTTCAAGCTCCAGCCCCTGGATTTCGATCGAGTCCACACCTGAGTATGACGTGTTATCTTCCTGATCCGTGTGATAATAATTGGCCTTCATGGAAAGCGTATCATCCTGTCCAAGGACACCGATAAGGTCGTAGGATGCGCCGAACTCATAAGTCTTCCCGATCTCTGGCTGGCTCATATAGATCTCGTTCTCGAGGTCATCGAGAATGGGGAGGCTTTCCGTGTAAGCATAGCTTCCGAAGAGGGCGATGCCATTGTCAAACTGATAACGGAGCGATGCCCCGCCCATGAGCGCGTCATTGTCATAGCTCGCAGCGCTGCCATCATCGAGGGTCCCCTCGACTTCTGAGCTTTCAAACCGAAGGGCTGGTGCGAATGTCCATCCATCCAGAAAGTCGATCTGGTCGACTACGAACAGGGCGATGCGATTGTCTTCACCGCCTGGGGCCGAATTTGCATCAAGACGTTCTTTCTGGATGAACTCGATGCCCGTGCGCAAATCATGCACCAGAGCGCCTGTTTCAATATAGGCTGTGTTCTTCACGGTGAACTTCGTTGTCTCGTAGCGATGGTCGGCATCGACCGTGGCGAAGCATCCGAACGGGCCACTGCCGACAATACATTCCTGATCAATTTCCTGATTGGCGTAGGAATACACCGCATCAAGGTTCACCAAATCATTCGTGATGGGATTGAAATTGTAGGCAAGCGATATCGTTTCGGACTTGGTGTCTCGATCCACATTTCCAAATGCGCCGCCGGTCGTACCGAAGGAGTCGTATGGTTTGTCCCGTTCGGTTGTCTCAGAATTGGTGTAGCTGGCGCGCATGCTGTGGTCCCCGACCGTATAGCGGGCCTTCAGCAGATAGGAGGGCAGTTCAAATTCGCTGTTCTCAATGACATTGTCATTCCCATCTTCCTGATTGTGTTGCTCGCGCCAGGAATAGTTCGCAAGGAGCTCAAGGTTTTCCGTGGGTTGGACTGCGAGCGTGCTGGAGGAGTTGAATCCGTCCATATTGGTTGCGCCGCCGAGGGTTTGACGGAAGGCGAGCCCCGTTTCGCCGCCCGTGAGGTCTGACGCATCGATCGTCTCAAGGCGCACAACCCCACCGATAATACCAGATCCGTACTCAAAGCTTCCGACAGTCCCGCGGATCACTTCGACGCTCTTGTAGAGATACGGATCGGTATAGAGCTGGGTGCCAATACGATAAAGTTCTTCCGAGCCCACGCTCGCGCCATCGACCTGAATTGCTACTTTCTGGTCAGTTCCGTAAGTGCCGTTGGCGCCAAAGCCACGAATATTGATCCCGGATCCGGTCGGGGTGGAGCCGTTTACGAGGGAGACGCCAGGAACGGAGTCAATCAATTCCGCAACGGTGCCAGCTTGGCGGTCTTCTATTTCTTCCTGATCGACGACCGTGACTGGTGTGGCGGTGTCGGTCTGGACTTCCCTTTTACTCTCGCCGAGCGTCAGCGTGCCGAGGAACTCCTCACTGTCAGTGTTCGCGTCTTCCTGAGCGGAGGCTGGTGCCTGAAGCATAATGATCGATACGATCGCTGTGGCCCCGAACAGGGCGGTTTTACGGTTTACGATGTGGTTCATGGACCCCTCCAGATAATACGTTAATGCAACTCAGTCGCAATGTGGGGTCGGGATAGCGCGCGGTAATCTGTTTTGCAAATGAAAATTATTCGCAAAATGAGTCTTTTAGATCGTCACCTGCCAATTCGGGGTGTCGGCCTATCTGCCTGGAGGCAGATATTCACTCATATGCCGGCCATCTGGCGGCAACTCTGCCAGTCAATGAGGGATTGGGGCTGACATGTTGCGAATTGGAGTGGAGGGCTAACTTTCGAATACGTTATGCAAGTGGGCTAGCGCTTGAGAGATTTCAGCACGTCGAATGGACTGCTCGGGGGTGCTTCAGCTGTCGGCTCGGGCGCTTTTCGAGGTTGCGCCTTGGGCGCCGGTTTGGCACGCGTGCCCGCTTGCGAGTCGGCGGACGACTTCATGCTCAGGCTGATCCGCTTCTGCTCTATATCCACTTCCAGCACGCGAACGCGCACAATGTCGCCAGCTTTGACCACGTCGCGCGGTGACTCCACGAAGCGGTCTGCCAGTTGAGATATGTGAACGAGGCCATCCTGATGAACGCCAATATCTACAAAGGCGCCAAAGGCGGTGACGTTTGTCACGACGCCTTCCAGATTCATACCGGGATTGAGGTCGCCGATTTCGTTGACGCCTTCCTTGAAGCTCGCCGTCTGGAAGTCAGGTCTTGGATCGCGGCCTGGCTTTTCCAGTTCGGCGATAATGTCCCGGATTGTAGGAACGCCAAATGTCGCATCAGCGAAGTCAGCTGGGTTGAGTTGTGACAGGACTGCCTTGTTGCCGATCAGGGACTTCACTGATTGTTTCGTTGCCTTGGCGATGCGTTCGACAATTGGGTAGGACTCCGGGTGTACGGCGGATCCATCCAGCGGGTCCTTGCCTCCAATGATGCGCAGGAATCCAGCCGATTGCTCGAAACTCTTTGCGCCCATGCGTGGGACTTTCTTCAACTGTTTGCGTGTCAAGAACGGTCCATTCTGGTCGCGGAAAGCGACGATATTGCTGGCCAGCGTCGTATTAAGTCCGGAGACATGCGTGAGGAGGGGAGCGGAGGCTGTGTTGACGTCTACGCCAACCGCATTCACGCAGTCTTCCACAACCGCGTCGAGCGAGCGGGCGAGTGCACCCTGATCGACATCATGCTGGTACTGGCCGACGCCAATCGCTTTCGGTTCGATTTTGACCAGTTCGGCCAGCGGGTCCTGAAGGCGCCGTGCAATGGAAATTGCCCCACGCAAGCTGACATCCAGATTCGGAAACTCGTCAGCAGCTAGCTGTGAGGCCGAATAGACGGAGGCGCCAGCTTCCGAAACCATGATGCTGGCCAGTTTCAGCTCCGGTGCTGCCTCACCCAACTCAGCAACCAGAGCGTCCGTTTCCCGGCCGGCTGTGCCATTGCCAACGCCAACAAGATCCACGCCGTGCTTGGAGGCAAGTCGCGTTATGATGGTCAGTGCACCCGCGCGATCATTGCGCGGCGCATGAGGATAAATGGTGGCGGTATCGAGCAATTTGCCAGTCGCATCGACTACGGCAATCTTGCACCCGGTTCGGATGCCGGGATCAATGCCCATGACCGTTTTCTTTCCGGCCGGCGCGGCGAGAAGCAAATCCTTGAGATTGTTGGAGAATACTTGGATCGCTTCTGCCTCGGCACGCTCCTTCAAACGGGCCAGCGAGTCAGAGGCACCGGATTTGGCAAGCTTGGTCGACCACGCCTTTTCGGCGGTTTCCCGCATCCAGCGATCACCGATGCTACCCGATGCGTTAATGCCAAATTCCTGGCAGATTCGAGCGATTGCCTGACGCGGCGTATCAGCCTTGCGTGTCTGGATTCCGACCCCGACTTTCAGTACGCCTTCTTTCTCTCCGCGCAACATTGCGAGAGCGCGGTGGGACGGCATTTTCTCGAGCGGTTCAGCGAAGTCCGCATAATCCCGAAATTTGTCTGCCTGTTTGCCTTTGACCAGCCGTGAACTCAATTCACCCGCCTCCCAGACCTTTTCCCGGACGTGGCGGACGATGGATGGAGTTTCGACCATTCGTTCGATCAGAATGTCTCGGGCACCTTCGAGAGCTGCCGATACCGTTTCCACATCCTTGGTACTATCAACATAGGCAACAGCCAGTTTTTCAGGATCACCTGCACACTTCAGGAGTGTTTCGGCCAAAGGCTCGAGCCCCTGTTCACGTGCAATTGTCGCCCGCGTTCGACGTCTCGGCTTGTATGGTCGGTACAGGTCTTCCAACTCAACCTTGGTTTCAGCATTCCAGATCGCACGCTCAAGCGGGCGCGTGAGTTTTTGCTGCTCACCAATGGACGACAGGATTGTTTCACGCCTTGCTTGTAGCTCTGTCAGATAGGTGTAGCGCTCTGCCAATTGCCGCAATTGAGTGTCGTCCAGGCCGCCCGTACGTTCCTTCCGATAGCGAGCGATGAAAGGTATGGTCGCGCCCTCTTCAATGAGCGCAATCGTCGCCGCAACCTGCGCTTCGCGAACGCTGAGATCGCGGGCAATTATTTGAGCGATGGAAAAGGAAGCGGCGGATTCAGACAGCTTGACTGCAGGCATGAACACTTGGGCCTTCGTAATTAAGACAGTTCCAGAAAAAGAGGTGGTAAGCCGAAGCGATACCGCTGCCTTGCATCTTGGAGATCAAGGTTAACCAAATGTTGCGAAGAGCGGAATGGGATGTCATTCGCGCCATCTTTCGCAGCGCTCAAGTCTTGCTCTATAATTTGCCAAACCCGGCCTTGTTCAGGCCGGGTTCGTATGGGGGGCAAGTTCCGCGACGATGGTCGCCATAAGTGCCGTAAATCTCAAGATATCCGGCTTGACGTCATATGAGGCCAGCCATCGCCGCGACAATTTCGGGATGGACAATGTCACCATGGGCTACATTGATGCCGGCATGCAGATGTGGATCGGTCTTCACGGCTTGTTCGGTGCCCAAATCGGCCAGCGCCATCGCATAGGGCAGGGTGGCGTTTGACAGGGCGATTGTGGATGTTCGGGCAACTGCTGCTGGCATATTGGTAACGCAATAGTGGCAGACACCGTCAACATTGTAGACGGGTTCGTCATGTGTGGTCGGACGGCTGGTTTCGAAACAGCCGCCTTGATCAATGGCGATATCCACAACCACTGATCCGGGCTTCATCATCGAGATTTGATCGGCTGAAACGACCTTTGGCGCAGCCGACCCGGGAAGCAGGACAGCCCCGACCACCAAATCAGCGGTCAGAAGTGAAGCTTCGATCGCAGCCGACGTGGAGTAAAGACAGCGGGCGCGACCCGCGAAGAATGCGTCCAGTTCCCGAAGACGATCAAGTGAGCGATCGAGGATGGTGACATTTGCTCCCAGCCCGACGGCCATTTCCGCCGCATTCCGTCCTGCGACGCCACCTCCGATGATGAGTACCTTGCCTGGAGCGACGCCGGTAACGCCACCCAATAGTGTTCCCGAGCCACCTTGAGCTATTTCAAGATACTTGGCGCCAGCCTGAACTGACAAGCGTCCGGCCACTTCACTCATTGGGGTAAGCAAAGGCAGGCGTCCAAACCGGTCGGTTACTGTTTCATAGGCAATGCAGGTAGCGCCCGACTTCAAAAGTCCGCGGGTCTGTTCAGGGTCTGGTGCCAGATGAAGATAGGTGAACAGCGTGTGTCGTGGTTGCAGGCGCGCGATCTCAACTGGTTGAGGTTCTTTCACCTTGATGATCATATCGGAAGAGTCGAACAATTCGTCCGCGTTCGTAGAAATTGTGCAGCCTGCAGATTCATACAATTCGTCAGAAAATCCGACCATTTCGCCCGCGCCGGTTTCGACGAATACGGAGTGACCCGACCGTACGAGTTCCTGGGCGCCTTGTGGCGTCAGGCCCACGCGGTATTCACGGTTCTTGAGTTCTTTTGGGGTGCCAATACGCAAGTCAACAATCCTTTGAAGTGTGGGTCCGATATTTGGAGAGGGGTCTAGAAGTTCGCGACCAGATTTATACGAAGTCGCTGTTGCCAGTCGTCGGTGGCAAACGGGATGAGGATTTCATCCTTGAGCCGGTATGCATACAGGCTCGTATTCATCTGGAGGTGCTCGCTGAGTGCGTAGGAGAACGAGTATGCATGCTGAAGATAGTTGCTGGCATATGGTATGTTATCTTGCGCAAAGGCCGCGAGTACCGAGTCGGCTTCTGCGACATGATAGCCATATCCGAAACTATAGGTTCCTGGCGCGCTCGCCTGTCCAAGCGATGCGGAGACTGAATAGCCTGTATCATAATCGTCCGCACCGAGATTGCGAACATATTCAGCCTTGATATCCAGTGGCCAGCGATCTCCAAAGCCGGAAAAGGACGCTTCCGTCATGATATTGAGAAGATCAAAATCGGACAGATAAGCGCCTGAACCATCAAGCAAGTTGGTGCGTGTATCACCGGAGTTTGCTGTGCCAACCGCCTCGATTTCATAGTCGTAATATCCGGCTGCAAATCCGAACTCCCACGCTTCGCTGGCTTTTTGATCGAGGGTGAGCTGAAATCCTGATGCTGTGCTGTCTTGGGCGGCGGTCGAACGCTCAATCGGGAAAAACAGCGCGCTACCCCCGATACGAGTCGAACCATTGTCGAGAGCCGCGTAGCTGGCTGCCAGGCCTTGCGGGTTCACATCGCCATCCCAGACGAGATCCGAGCGCCGGAATGGGTTCGCAAATTTTCCACCCAGAACGGACAATTTGCCGAACGTCTTGATGCCGTAAAGTTGGTCCAGGCTTACCTGAAGATCGTCATTGAAGTTGGAGAGCGAAACGTCGGCTGAATTTGGATCGTCAGGATCTCCAGTGACGAGCCTGGCACCAAGTTCGAGAGTAGGTGACGCGGCATATGTGGCCGCGATACGCCCACGCACGACGCCGCGCGCATCATCGCGTTCGTCGCCATCAGACGAGTTATGCTCATATCTGAGGCGGATATCGCCACTTATGTTGAGATTCCCAGTCTGGGCCGCAGGACGCGTATCTGCGACCGTGGCTTCTGCCACGACAACGCGGGACGTGTCCCGGTCGCTTGTTTCAAGCTTGGCTGGCACATTTGTCGCGTCTTTCAGCATCCGCTCAAGGCGCGCCAGTCGTTCGTCCTGTATGCGTAGTTTTTCCTGCAGCTCGGCGATGAGAGCTGCTGGATTATCCGTTGCGGCGTCCTGGGCCAGTGCGGCCATTGGCACCGTCGCAGAAGCGATAGCTATGATAGCGCTGGCTTTCAGGAGGTGAAATTTTGTCGAAACCGTATTCGGGTAGAACATCAGATTCCCCCCATCGCGATATACTTCACATTCAGATAGTCATCGAGGCCGTAGCGAGACCCCTCGCGCCCGATGCCGGATTCCTTGACGCCTCCGAAAGGTGTTGCCTCTCCTGAGATCGCAATATCGTTCAATCCAACCATGCCGACTTCCAATTGCTCAGCGACACGCCAGGCGCGCGAAAGGTTTCGGGTCCAGAAATATGCGGCGAGCCCATAAGGCGTATCATTGGCCAATGCGATGGCGTCTTCGTCGTTTTCGAAAACGAGAACCGGCGCAACTGGGCCAAAAATCTCAGTGTGCGCGATGTCCATATCCGTTGTGACATCGCGCAGGATGGTAGGCGGCATGAAATTTCCGACGTCTGAGGAGTGACGAGACGTGGACACTGTCGCGCCCTTTTCGACAGCGTCTGCTATCAGGGCCTGAACCTTGTCCTTAGCGGCGGTGTTGATCATTGGCCCCATGTCAGAAGATGGATCGAGTCCGTCCCCAACATTCATGGCCTCTGCCGCTGCCACGAATTTATCAAGGAATGCGTCCTTGATGGACGTGTGTAGTAAAATGCGATTGGCGCAGATGCATGTTTGTCCAGCATTGCGAAACTTCGCGACCAGTGCGCCTGCCACGGCTGCATCGATATCTGCATCATCGAACACGATAAGGGGTGCGTTCCCACCCAGTTCGAGTGACATACGTTTTACGCTGTCCGCGCTCTGCTGCATCAGCAGTTTTCCAACGCGCGTAGATCCGGTGAAGGAGATTTTGCGAACGAGTGGATGGCTGGTCAGTGCCTGGGCAACAGGCGCTGGATCTTTCGATGTGATGACCTGGAACACGCCGGCTGGGAAACCGGCATCCTCTGCCAGGCATTCCAGTGCCAGCGCCGACAAGGGCGTTTCATCGGATGGCTTCAGGATGATCACGCACCCGGCGGCCAGTGCAGGCGCAGCTTTGCGGGTTATCATGCCGCTCGGAAAGTTCCAGGGCGTAATGGCGCCGACGATCCCCACGGGTTGCTTGATGACGAGCTGTCGTCGAGAGGACGCGCTGGTCGGTATTACATCACCGTAAGCGCGTTTGGCTTCTTCAGCGAACCATTCAATATAGCTGGCATTGAACGTCACTTCCCGGCGGGCTTCTGCCAAAGGCTTGCCCTGTTCGAGTGTCAGTATTTCGCCAAGTTCTTTTTCTGATGCGAGAATAAGGTCATGCCACCGCCGCAGTATCGCTCCGCGTTCTCCCGCCGTCAGCCCGGCCCATGCAACCTGTGCATCATTTGCCAGCGCAATCGCCATTTCAGTTTCCGGCGCGCCCAGATCCGGCACTTTTGCCACAATGGATCCGTCTGCGGGATTGGTCACGGTAAATGATTTTGCCACAGACGATGCGGCTATGCGCTCCTTCAACCGGTGCAGCAGAGCATTCGACGTCGCTACGGAGTCCGCAGTCGAGACTTGCATGACGGACATGTCATGCGACTCCCAAGCGGGCAGCCGTTTCCGAAAGGCCGGCAGACGCGATGTCGATCAGTTCGTCTATTTCAGCATGCGTGATGGTAAGCGGAGGGCAGATCACCATTGCCTGTCCGACGGCACGCATAATCAGGCCGTTATCGAGGCATATGTCACGACAGATATTCGCCGCATTGTCTTCAGCCGTGAAGTGTTCGCGTGCTTCCCGTGACTTGATGAGCTGAAGACCGGCAATCAGGCCAGCTCCGCGTACTTCACCAATGATTGCATGTTCATTGAACAGCTGCTGGAGCCGTGCGTGCAGATAGGGGCCGACATCATTCTTTACGCGATCCACCAAGCCTTCGCGTTCGATAATGTTGATATTGGCATGCGCAACCGCGCAAGCGACGGGGTGCCCGGAATAGGTGTAGCCATGAGAGATGGGACCACCTTCATTGATGGTCTCAAATATCTCATCGCTGAAAGCCACCGCAGAAATCGGCAGATAGCCGGATGACATGCCTTTGGCCATCGGCATGATGTCAGGCTGGACACCATAGTGCTGGCATCCAAACCACTCCCCCAGACGTCCAAAACCACAGATGACTTCGTCTGATACCAGAAGGATATCATGCTTGCGGCAGATCTTCTGAATCTCGGGCCAGTAATTGGGAGGTGGATCAATGACGCCACCAGCGCCCTGAATTGGTTCGCCGATGAATGCGGCTATATTGTCTGCTCCAACTTCGAGAATTTTTTCTTCCAATGCATGCGCTGCCCGGAGACCGAACTCCTCGGGGCTCATATTCCCTCCGTGAGCGTACCAGTGGGGCTCCATGATATGCTCGAAGCCAGGAAGCATGGATGATCCCATATCATGCATGTGCTTCATGCCGCCGAGGCTGGTCGCGGCAAGCGTGCTGCCATGATATCCGAGATGACGCCCAATGAATTTGTGCTTCTTCGGCTTGCCCCGGACATGCCAGTAGTGGCGTGCCAGGCGGATTACGGTGTCATTCGCCTCGGATCCGGAATTGGCGAAAAAGAAATGGTTGAGGTTCCCCGGTGCGATCTCTGACAGTTTTTGCGCAAGTTCGATCTGGCTGGGCGTCGAGCTTTGAAAGAACGAGTTGTAGAATGGCAATTGTTCCATCTGCGCGGTCGCAACATCAACCAGTTCCTGGCGACCATACCCGACATTCACACACCAAAGGCCAGCCATCCCATCTAGGATCTTGTTATTGTCGCTGTCATAAACATAACAGCCGTCTGCGCTCGTTATGACGCGTACGCCACGTTCTGCGAGTGTCTTTGGATCGCAGAACGGGTGTATGTGGTGAGAGGCGTCCATGGCCTGCCACTGGGCTGTATTCCGATGCGCGATCGCCATTGTGCGTCCCTTTCAATTGTTTGAACCCATGTTGGGCTCAGGCGGCGGAAGGGAGAAGATGACTAAACCGATTGGAGTGGTGCGGTTTCAGCACCGATGGTGCATGACCAATGCGATGTGCCTATTTTGGCCAAAGACTGCGCATGCGCCGCGCGATTTCCTGATCCTGAACGTTGCTGTGAGTTTCGAGGGCGTCGACAACCCGCTTCTGATCCGCAAGCGGATGGGTCTGACTCAACTTTGTCACCGCATCGATGTTCGAAATGGTGATCCGGAAGGAGCGGATACGGGGAACCAGGCTGTCGACTTTGCCATTGGGTGCGTGCTCCATACGCCACGCGGATTGGGACGCCGCTTCGCTTTGGGCAATCGTGATCCGCATGATCTCCAGTTGAGCCTCGGCATCATCAATCGGATGAAGCGTCCCTCGTACTTGCGCAGCAATGTAGTTCCAGGTCGGAACTGTTGGCTGGTCCTTGTACCAGCTTGCCGAGATATATGCGTTCGGGCCATGAAAGGTCGCAAGCGCTTTTTGGCCGGCGGCCAGGGTGGTGGCGTGTGGATTGTTCCGTGCCATGTGCCCGACCAGCTCAGTGTGACCAGTTGATGTTGTCACCACGTACATGGGGACCGAGGTCGCATAGGGCAGGTCGCCGCAGCTGGTGATTATCTGGCCAAAGGGGTAGGCGGCTATGATCGAGAGCGGGTCAGACGCCCGATAAGGTTTCGGCACATACATGTGCCACGTCTCATTTGCATCGGTCATACTATATCCCTTGTATTTTCTGGGGTTAGTCTTCGCGTCGACAGACGGAAATGTGAGGCGCGAAATGTATAACAGCCGGTGCAGCAGGGGCACCAGAATACCTTTGCTTGGCACCTGAGTCTGCCGGTATCGAAATGTATTGTCACCACAAAGCGCGCGCCACCTCCTGATTGTCGCTGCGCTAACCTAGGAGACTATTCGTGACAGCATTCTCTCAGCGCGAACCGCAGTTCGGTGACATCGTGACGGCTTATGCTGGCAAATTGATGCCAGATGTTCAGATGCATACGTTCAGCCATACACACGAGATTTTCCCCACTCGCACCATCAAGGCTGGTGACACGGTGTCTGCCTTGCCATATGCGGCGACGCCGCTGAGCGATATGCCTATTCAGGCGAATGGTAAATCCTACGATCTGTTCGACTACGTATCCCAGAACCGCCTCGTCGGACTGTTGGCGATCAAAGATGGGCATATCGTTCACGAATACTATGATCAGGGCATCGGGCCGGATACGCGATGGATGTCGATGTCCATGGCCAAGTCGGTATCAACAACGCTGGTTGGTGCGGCGATCAAGGATGGCTTCATCAACAGCGTTGATGACCAACTCGTGAAGTACCTGCCTGAATTGTCCGGTAGTGGCTACGATGGGGTCTCCATCAAGCATTTGCTGCAGATGACGTCAGGTGTGAAGTGGGACGATACTCACACGGTGGCGGAGTCTGAGCGCCGCACCATGCTGGATCTCCAGGTTGGGCAAAAACCGGGTGAAATCATGAAATTCATGGCCTCTTTGCCCCGCATTGCCGAGCCGGGAACGGTCTGGAACTATAGCACGGGCGAGACCCATGTTGTGGGTGCGCTGGTCAAAGCGGCAACCGGGAAGTGGCTGTCTGACTATTGTTCCGAAACCATGTGGTCGCGTCTTGGCATGCAGGCGGACGCCGCATGGTGGCTGGAGTCGCCGGATGGGCTTGAGGTTGCCGGCAGTGGCATTTGTGCGAATTTGCATGATTATGCCCGATTGGGACTCTTCGCGTTGAATGGCGGGGTGATCGACGGGGAATCGGTCGTACCGGAAGGTTGGTTCACGGAAGCTACTGAGCCACGTATGGCGGGATCCGACCCATTGAACTATGGGTATATGTGGTGGCCCGTGCCTGACCGCGACGGTAATTTTAAGGAAGGCGCATTCAGCGCACGGGGAATCTTCGGGCAATATATCTACGTCAATCCCAGTCGTGGAATTGTGCTTACCGTCCTGAGTTGCCGGTCGAAGCCAAAATTCTCGGAAGCGATTCTGGATAATGATTTCTTCAATGCCGCTGTGGATGCGCTGAGCTAGCTGCCTGGCTTGAACTGAGGCGTGTCCTTGGCGATCGTGTTGGTCAGCCATTGACGGAATTTTCGCAAGCTTGGTTCGTTCCAGCGATCGTGACGGGCGATCAGCACATAGTCGCCCCGCCTTGCTGGAAAAGCCGGATTATCCTTGCCGATCCAGACCAGGTCGCCTCTTGCAAGGTGCTTTTCGGCGAGCAAGGGGTTGGTCAGGGCAATGCCCCGTCCGTGGCGGGACGCGTCACTCGTCAAGTTCCCCTGCCACAGGCGAGGACCTTTGAGCCCATCGGCACAATCGACGCCAAGAGAGTTTAGCCAGATTTCCCAGGTTTCGGTTGTGTTTTCATGAAGCAATTGATGGTTGAGCAGATCTTCGGGCGTGTTGATTTCTGGGGCGTTCTCGAGATAGTCCGGACTTGCTACCGGGATGATCGGAGATTGTGCGATCACCTGGCTTCTCAGGTGGGACGGAAGCTCATCAAGGTCTTCGTAGGAGGCCCAGTAGCGAATATCAGCCGTGGCCTCGTGGGAGAGAAAGTCCGGCGCACTGACAGACGGCTTGAGCTCGATTTCCACACCTTGGTTTGCGCGCTCAAGCGATGCCAAACGGCGCGACAGCCATTGCTGTGCAAATCCGGGCGTACTCCATATCAGAAGCTGGTGATGGATGCCTTGATTGAGCAGGTCCAGTGTGGCGTGCGCCACCATATCAAGGGCTTGAGCAATTGAGCGATGATAATCCTTGCCAGCTTCGGTCAGGATCAGGCCCGTCGGAACGCGTTCCACGAGGGTTATTCCGACCCATTCCTCAAGAGCCCGCAAGTGTCGGCTTAGAACTGCGTGGTCCCGGTCCAGCCATTTTGCCGCTTTTCGAACGCCGCCGAGCCGGGCGATGGCGTCGAACGCCCGCAATCCTTCGAATGGTGGAAGCGCTTTTCTGAGTGGGGGCTGTTGCCCGGTCTTGATCAGGTCGTCCTTACGGTCGGCCATTCTGGTTTCCCTATCATGGTATGTTTGTCGCGGGATTGACCTTCCGGCGGGTTCGTAAGTCAAGCTTTGCGCTGATTCCAGTGGGACCATGTGTTCGTCGCGCCTGATTTCATAGCGTGTCACTTATTCACCACCGGGTGACGATCTCGTTGCGCCTTGCCCGCGACGACGGGCTAACCAAAGTTGTACGCCCAAAGCGATCATGAACAACAACCAGATGCCGGCGGCGGCATTTATGAGTCGCCCGAACAGTCCACCTATCTGTCCGGTGTGGAGTGGGTAAAGAGATTCAATTACACGCTCTTCCGGAGCGCTGTTGGCAGCATCATGGTCCAGCAGAACCGTGCCGTCCAATCCGACGAATACGCGGGTTGCGCCGTAGAGACGCGGCATCTCTCCGGGTGCCTTCAAGCGAAATTTGTACCATTGCCGGTTCTCAGTGGGCAAATTGATTGCGGTGAGAGAGGACCCCGGATACTCGCCAAGTGCAACATCCATCGCGGTGCCCAAGTCCACGATGTGCGTGGGGACGAATTTTTGACTTTCAGGGGTTTGCTGTTCGACGTTCAGTCCATTTGCCAGCAGGTCAGACTGTGTGAGGGCAGTGCCCGCCAGGATGATGCAGAGCGCAGGAATTGCCCCCCAGAATCCCACGCGCCAATGCCAGCCAGACAATGCCGCAGCTGCCGGGACGGAGGAGGCTTGTGTAAATGCTTTGAGGCGCTTGCGCTGAGACCATCCAGCCATCAGCCCAAGGCTGATATTTGATATCAGAAGGAGACCGGAGATTGTGAGGAAGAGGTATCCCGTTGAGCCCAACATCAGCGATTTGTGAAATTGCGTCAGGGTTTCGAAGATAGCGCCGTCTGAAAACCGATTCGCGTCGGACCGATCACGGATGCGTGCACCGCTACCGTCAATTCGCACTGTGCGGCTTTCACCATTGCGGTCCAGATAAACATCATATTGACCATCCCGACCTCCGGATATCCAGATTGACGAGATTTCGTCGCCTTCCGATTGAAGCGTCTCGATTGTTTTGGCCAGGGCGGCAGTTTCGGTTTGAACGCTCTTCTGCCCGAGGAAGAACTCATCGATATCGGCTCGGAAACTAATCGCCAGGCCAGATGCGGCCTGGAGTGCCCACAAAGCGAGGAAGCTGAGGCTGACATATTTGTGGATGGACCGGACTCTCGGAAAACGCATGAAACCTCCAGTACCAAAGAGCGAAAAATTGCCAGTCTCATGTATCGCAAAGAATTCAGAGCGCGTGACAGATGCGAAGTGCGCGACCAGTGGTGCGCTTGGCGCACCTCTTCATGCGTCGTAGGCCCCTTCGCCGATGCGGTCGCGACATGGTCAAGTCGAAGCTGCAGGAAAGCCTACCCGCCGGACCGGCGAACGCGCATTCTACGGGCTTGAGCGCTGCAACACAGAGGGGAGAAGGCATTCATGAGAGTGACGACTATAGCTGCCGGACTGTTGGGCCTGGCTTTGTCAACTGGATGTACATCCAACGCGCAGGAATGGGATATTACCCAAACTGGGCAGCCCAATCAGGAGGTCGAACTCTCCCTGACAGAAGGAACCTGGATAAGTGTTGCTGTCAGTCCGGTTGGCGACACGATTGTGTTCGACGTGTTGGGAGACATTTACTCAATGCCAGCAGCGGGCGGTGCCGCTGAATTGGTGCATGGCGGGCCTGCCATTCAGCATTCGCCGGTATTCAGTCCGGATGGTGCACGCATTGCGTACATCAGTGATGTCGACGGGTCCGATAATATCTGGACGTCGGACCCAGACGGCAGCAATCTCGTTCAGGTCTCGTCCGAGAGCACGCTTGCATTGGTCGATCCATCCTGGAGTGTGGATGGCCGAACCATTGTTGCGGCCCGCATGTTCGATACGGCGAACCGGCTCCATTCCTCTGAATTGGTAACCTATCCTGCTAGTGGGGGTGATGCAGAACAGATCGTCCCGATGCCAGAGAATGGCGAAAACGTGCATGATGCCGTCTATTCACCTGATGGTCAGTTCCTGTACTTCGTCGAGAAAATGACCCCGCCGCATGCGTCCACTGTATATGTGGATGCCAACCACAAGAATTTTGCCATTCGCCGGAAAAGTCTCGAAACCGGCGAGATCAAAACCATCGTGGGAGGTTTTGGGGGCGCCATGACTCCGTCCATGTCGCCCGACGGCAGTAAAATGGCCTTTGTCCGCCGGGTCAAAGATCAAACAATGCTGTTCACGTACGATTTTGTGACACGCGCCCAAATACCGGTGTTTGATGGATTGGACCGGGATGGGCAGGCTGATTTTCTGGGGCAGGGCACATATTACCCCCGATTTTCCTGGTTTCCCGACGGCAAGGCAATCGCGATATGGGCAGGCGGAAAAATCATGCGCGTTGACATCGATAGCGGGCGCGCGAATGAGATTCCATTCTCGCTGACGGCTAGGCATCGATTGATCGAGCCTGCTCGATTCACACAAGACCTTGCTCCGGATACGTTACGTGTGAAGGCGATTTCACGACTGGCCCTGTCGCCCGACGAGCAGATGCTTGCGTTCAGTGCGCTTGGACGCATATGGCGACAGGATGTTTCCGGCAATCCGCCGGAGCACTTGTCGGCGACGGAAGCTTCACAATCGGAGCCAGCCTTCTCCCCCGATGGACGAACCATCGCGTTCATCGAATGGGATGACGTATTGGGCGGGACCCTGAAGGTGAAATCCGACAATGGAAAAGTGTCCACACTGTTCAAGTCTACCGGTATTGTGCGTGAACCTTCGTTTTCGCCCGATGGATCGTTGATCATGTTCCAGATTGCATCGGGCGACGATTGTCTCGGCGGTCACATGGCGGACCCTGGAATTTACCGGATTCCTGCCGAGGGGGGCGAAGCAATTCCGTTGGGCATCGTCGGTGGCAATCCGAGATTCTCTCCCGATGGAGAGCGTGTGTACTTCACGACAGAGGCCTATATTGACGAGACGCTCGTCACGACACTCGAAAGCGTATCGATCCATGGGGGTGACCATGAAGTGCACCTGCGAACGCAGGATTCAGACACGAGTGAGTTGAAGCTTAGCCCGGACCTGAACTGGCTCGCTTATCGGCACTATCAAACATATTACGTTGCACCCTTTGACCCGGCCGCAGAGGGCGGAGTGTTCGATGCTGATAGCGGCACGCGACTGACAGATGCGGGAGGGTATGAGCTCATCTGGGCTCGAGACTCAGATAGCGTATTCTGGGCGTTTGGTCCTGATGTTTACCGAGCCTCCGTGAATGCGGATGGCGCCGACCCCACTCTGTTCGCGCGGGTAGAATTGCGCGTTCCAGTGGATCGCCCCAGCGGCAAGACCGCTTTCGTGGGCGGCCGGATTATCACCCTGGATCAGGGAGGGGTCATCGAGCACGGCACACTTGTTGTGGACGGAAACCGAATTGTTGCAGTTGGACCTACCGGTGAAATCGGTGTTCCCAGCGATGCTCATGTGATTGACGCGACCGGAAAAACCTTGATGCCAGGCCTTGTGGACATGCATGGGCATCTGGATGGATGTTATTATGCGTCGGCAGGGCTGTTGCCGCAGCAGCAAGCATCTCGCTATGCGGCGCTCTCTTTCGGAATTACCACGAACTACGATCCCTATACATCGGAGCTTCCGACCTACGGGGTTACCGAGATGACCCAAGCTGGTGCAATGGTAGGCCCCCGCACCATTGCGGTCGGGAGCGTTATTTTCGGTCGAAAGCGTAAATATGACCCGGTCTATGTGCCAATTGAGACCTATGCGGATGCCGAAGCGGTGATGGACCGCAAGAATGCATTGGGTGGTACGATCATCAAAAGCTACCGACAGATCCAGCGCAAGCAACGTCAAATGCTGGTGAAGGCTGGGCGTGAAAACGGCATCATGGTGGACGTCGAGGGAGAGAGCCACTTTTTCAATGGCATCACGGCCATTCTGGACGGGAATCTGAACCTCCAGCACAATGTCCCGGTTGAGACGCTCTATGATGATTTCATCCAGTTGATGGCGAAATCGGATGTGGCGCATACGCCGACCCTGATCGTTCTCTTCGGGGAGTTGATGGGAGAAAACTATCTCTATAATTCGTCTCGGCTTTGGGAAGACCCGCGGGTCGATGCCTATGTTCAGACGACGACGAGTTCTTACAGCCCATTGGCAGTCCCGGTCGGGGCGCCACCTTATGTTCGCGGCATGACAAACATACAGGCAGCGGACGAGATTTGGGACTTGGGGTTCCGCGCGGCTGCGCGTTCCATGAAGGCGTTGAACGATGCCGGTGGCCGTGTGAATGCCGGATCGCACGGCCAGGTCTACGGGCTCGCCATGCATTGGGAACTTCAATTGCTTTCAGAGGGCGGGATGAGCAATCTTGATGTTCTCAAGGCTGCTACGATCAACGGCGCCACGACGTTGGGACTTGAGGAGCAAATCGGTTCAATCAAGGCCGGAAAGCTCGCCGACATTATCGTTCTTGATGAAAATCCGCTGACGGATATCCGGAATACCGAAACGGTCTCGCGAACAATGGTGAATGGTCGTCTCTATGATTCTGTGACCATGAACGAAATTGGAAATCATGATCGTCCACGGCGACCGTTCTACTGGGAAGTCAATGATGTGCCCAAACATATAAACTGGAAGCCGGCCTGGGGCGAGCACTGAGCGCTTTGTCACAGTTATCCAATGAAAGACCATTTTGATGAGTGATCTACCAAAAACCTCCGGAGCCTCGGATGTGGCGGACGTGAATGCCAAAGGCGCAGACGATGCGGTGTTCTTCGGTCACCCCAGGGGGCTCGCCTATATCGTGTTCACTGAGGCGTGGGAGCGGTTTTCCTTCTATGGCATGCAGGCATTGTTGATCCTGTACATGGCGACATACCTGTTCCTGCCGGAGAATTCCGGGAATGTTGCGGCATTTGAGCCCTTTCGCAACGTGTTTGAGGCGATATTCGGCCCACTGAGCATACAGGCATTGGCATCACAGGTTTTCGGAGCTTATGTCGGGCTCGTCTATTTCGCACCTGTTCTTGGTGGACTCATTGGAGACCGGCTTCTGGGCCGGACAAAGGCCGTGCTGGCTGGTGCCCTCCTCATGGCGATTGGCCATTTCTTGATGGCGTTTGAGGCAAGTTTTCTACTGGCATTGGCGAGCCTGATACTGGGGTCGGGGCTCCTGAAGGGAAATCTCGCGGCTCAAGTTGGCGGTCTTTACAAGAAGTCCGATCAGAGAAGGGATTCGGGCTATTCCATCTATGTATTCAGTATAAATGTCGGTGCCTTTATCGCACCCTTGATATGCGGGACGCTGGGCGAGGTATATGGATGGCATTATGGTTTCGGCGCCGCCGGAATAGGCATGATGATTGGCCTTGCCGTTTACCTGTCCGGCCGAAACTATCTGCCGTTGGATACGGTTGTGGAGAGTAAGGATCGTCCGAAGCTGGAAAAGGGCGACGGCGTTGTTATTCTGGCAATCCTTGTGATGCTGGGCCTGACTTCCCTGTACTGGACGGCGCAATCGCAAGTCTGGAATGCCTATCCATTATGGTTGAGATCAGATGTGGATCGTACCATCCTCGGAATGGAGGTCCCCGTCACATGGTTCCAGTCCCTCGACTCGTTGGCGGTCCTCCTGCTTGCGCCTCTGGTGCTGTGGTATTGGCGCCACCAGTCTCGCCGGAATGCGGAGCCTGGTGATCTGATCAAGCTTGCCCTGGGCTGCGCGGTGTTCGCGATTGCGTTTGCACTGCTCGGGTTGGGGGGCGTGCTATCTGCCGGGAATTCGGTGGCCCTGATCTGGCCCGTCATCTTCCATTTTGTCTGCGCCATTGGGTTCTTGTATGTTGGACCGATTGCGCTGGCTCTGACATCTCGCGCTGCGCCGGAGTCGGTGAACTCCATGATGGTGGGGTCCTATTATCTGGCGATATTTGTCGGGGGACTGTTCAGTGGCTGGCTCGCGCGTTTTTACGAATTGATGTCCGCCTCCGAATTCTGGCTGATGCACGCTGCGATCGTGGGTTCGGCGGCAATACTCCTAGTTGTGTTGAGGCCTTTCCTCAGTCGATTGATGCGCCTTGAAAATGATCTGTCCGTCAGTGCTGACGCACCTTTCCAGCAGGAGACACTCTAATGCTCACTCGCCTTCTGAAGACCGTTTCGTTTCCCGCTCTGTTTGCAGTGGTCGCCTGCACGGCGACTGGCCAGTTGAAGGGTGACGAAACCACCGTTGTCCAAATCTGTCCCCAGGAGGATGCTGGCGGTGGTTGCGATTATTTCGGATTGGATGGGTTACAGAAAGCCATTGATCAATCCAGCGCAGATCGTCGAATTCTGATCAAGGCCGGAACATATACACCGACATCCTACCGGGATGTTCCGTTTCAGGATCTCCATATACGCGGAGCGGTGGTCGTTCGGAATCGGAATCTGAACATTCAGGCAGAGCCAGGAACCAAACTCGTTGGGAGTGCAGATTTTCCCTTGAGCGCGATCGTGATTGAGGACTCAACTGTTCATTTCTCAGGCCTGACCATTTCTGGATTCCACTATGCAGTCGCTGAAGATGATATATATGATGGGCATGGTATTTTCACCATCAACAGTGATGTGAGCTTGGACGGGGTTGTAATCGAAGGCGTCGCCAAGATGGCGCTGACGGGGCGCAAAGCAGGTCGGATTGTTGCGCGCAATCTGACTATCAACAAGTCTCATCTGGGCGTCTGGCTTGAGGAAACTGCAGCGATAGACCTGATGGACAGTGAAATTATCGCCAGCGAATCTGCAGCGGTCGCTGCTTATGGCGCGTCGTCTGCGAGCGTAGAGAGCAGCTTGATCAAGGGCAATCAGGATGATGGCCTCTATACTGAGGACACGGCCAGGATCATAAGCCGCCAGACCACCTTGCAGGACAATTCACCATTCGGCGCCCGCGCGTCTGGCGATAGTGTTATTATCATCTGTGGCGGCGAAGTATCCGGCAATACTGAAGACTACGGAGAAGAAGATGCGGGTCGCGTATACCGCGATGAGGTTGATATGTGTTCGCCGGGCTGAGGCCCACAAACGACTCCTCTACACATCTGTCCTCCATAAATGAGTGCCGGCATTCCGCCGGCGCACATTTTTTCGTACCTTGGTCGTATTCCTTTATGCGCAATCAAAAAGGCCCGACCTCCATAAGAGATCGGGCCAGTTCCGGGGTGGAGGTGGGATGATCCGGCACCTGACAGCGTTTCCAGATCATCCCTTTGCCATTGCCTCTAGAAATTATATGCAGCGCTGACGCCGACAACACGGGGACGTGTGCGGTTTGCGTTGGCCCAGCCCTGGTAGGGGTCAATGGATTTGTTCTCGTCGGTGAGATTCGTTGCGAAGATCTCCAGATCGAAGTTGCCGACGACGACACCTGCGCGCGCGTTTAGCAGGTTCAGGGCGTCTGAACTCTGCGGAAGCGCGGAGGCCACGAAGCTTGACCGGTCGATATAGGTGACTTTGTCCCTATGGTTGAAATCGACCCTGACGAATGCCGGATTGTCAGGCGTCAGGTCGAAGTCATAATTGACGCCCAGTGTATAGCTCAATTCCGGAGTGTAGTCGGTTGGATCACCAACCTGGTTCACCTGGTCGGTATCCGCTGTTTCCACGATCTCGCTGTCGAGATATGAGGCGTTGGCCGAAAGGGTGAGACCGGACATGGGTTGATATGCAAGGCCGGCCTCGATGCCTTTAACTTCCACCTTGCCGATATTGCTGGATTCTCCGAGGAACGCTCCATTCACCTCGGTCAATCGACGGCGAACCATGTCCTTGTACTCGGTGAAGAAGGCCGCAACATCATACTGGAAGTTGCGAGTATTTCCTTTCGTACCGATTTCATATGTAAGAATGTTTTCTGGCTCGTACGGATCGAATGGCGCGGAGTTGAAACCGCCGCTTCTGAATCCCGATCCAGCACTCGCATAGATCGTCGCGTCTTCATCATACTGGTAGGTCATGTAGGCACGTGGGTCCAACGACTGGAATGTATCTGCCAGTTCCGTGCCCGTGCCGGGTGCATATTCAATCAGGCTGGTCTGCTCATCGTGGAAATAGCGCATGCCGGCGCCGAGGGTCAGCTTTTCCGTTACATCGAATGAGCCGTCCGCAAACAGAGAGTATGATTCGGACGACGAAGCGGAATAGTAGAACAGATCGTCATACAGAACGCCGCCACCTTGATACAGGTCGCCACCAGGTGCGTATGCGTACTCATAGTCCGCAGTCAGGGAGCGTTCTCCGTCGCTATAGTAGGCGCCGACCGTCCAGGCGTAGTGGTCTGATGCATCCGAAAGTCGAACTTCCTGAGAAAACTGTTCAGCTTCTACAAAGCGATCATCATTCCCTTCAACAAATCCGTACGAGTAATTTCCTTCGCGCGCGATATAGGAGAACGGGTACTGGTGGTCATGGTCGATCTGCGTAGTTGAGGAGGTCAGTTCCGCAAAGCCGAAATCATAGGACAGTTCCAGATTGTAGATGTTGAAGTCGAACTTCTTCGGAATCATCACCTTGCTGCGGTCAGGACCCACATCGACCGTACGATCTGCTTCTTCATACCCCATGCCGAGTTCGGTCTCTGCGCGCTGGATCTGGACCATCGCCTTGGCCGAGAAGTTTTCCGTAGGCACCCAGAGAATTTTCCCGCGCGCGTTCAGGAGTTCGGTGCCATTGCCGTCCTCGATGCCTGCCTCGGGTTGGTCGATCCAGCCACCGCCATTTTCGACCCCTACCGCCAGACGGACAGCGAGTTTGTCTTCGATGATCGGTGTGTTGATGATGAATTCGCCCTTCTGGCCCATTTCACCTTCAGAGACCGTGTAGAGTTCACCTTTGACCTTGCCTTCGACTTTGTCGAGCACAGGATCGGCGGTGATGTAGCGAATGACACCACCCGCGGCACCTTGACCATAGAGTGTGCCTTGAGGCCCCTTCAGGACTTCCACACGTTCAAGGTCCAATGCCACAGGGCTGAGTTGGTCATAGCCGCTCAGTGAGAGAGGTGCCTCGTCCATGTACATGCCGACGAGGGCGCCAGATCCGGACTGGTTCGCCAGCCCACGGATGAAGATTGTGTAGCTACCCGGACCATCTTCCCGCATGGTCAATCCGGGCACGCTGAAGGACAAGTCCTGCACGCTTGCAACACCGAGTTTTTCCAGTTCATCCCCTGAGATGGACTCGATGGCCATGGGGACGTCGATCAGGCGCTGTTCCCGCTTTTGGGCAGTAACCATAATGGCGGACTGCACCAGTTCTGTATCATCGGCCGGAGCGTCAGCTGTTTGAGCATGCGCGCTCGCGGCATGCATCAGCGCAATAATCGCGCTCCCCGATGTCCAAAGATATTTAAGTTTCATGTGTTCTCCCGCTCGCTTTTGCTACATTGCATCCGAGTAAGACGGACAAACGAAAATTTGTGCAGATGCTAAAAGTGAATTGCATGGTGCGGATTACGCACCCCTCATGTCGGGGATGTGATAGAGCGAGGTCAAGAATGCTCTGAGGCGTTGCAAGACCGAGAGCGCTTCAGGCGAATATTGCTTCGTCTATCAACGCGGTGTCGTGTTCGACGGTCGGGCACCCACCTGTCCTTCGGCACGCAGTCTTTCGACTGTGTCCGGAGAATAACCAAGCACAGTGGTCAACACGTTGAGCGTGTCATGACCCAGTCCAGGTGCAGCAGATCTGTATGTGACGGGTGTGTGGCTGAGTCGGATTGGGCAGGCGATTCCGGGCACGGGCCCGAGGGTAGGGTGGGGGGTGGTGATGCGTAAGCCCCGCGCCCCAACTTGAGCATTTTCAAACACATCAGACATTCTGTTAACAGGTCCTGCTGGGACTTTGCTGTTCTGTAGCAGGTTCATCCAGTATTTGGTTGACTGCGTTCCCAACTTTTCGGTCAACAGCGAGGTCAACGAAGTCCGGTTGGCCACGCGCGCGCCATTGGTTGCGAACCGGTCGTCACGGGGCAATTCGGGACAGCCAATTCGTTCGCAAAGGTCAATGAATTGTAGATCGTTTCCGACTGCCAGGATAATGTGCCCATCACGGGTACTGAAGACATCGTATGGTACAATACTTGGGTGAGCATTGCCCATGCGTTCCGGATTTTCTCCTGTTGAGAGAAATCCCTGTGACTGATTGGCCATTGCGGCGACGAGGCAATCAAGCAGCGAGATGTCGATAATCTGGCCTTGGCCAGTCCGCTCCCGATGCAGAAGTGCCGCCTGAATGGCATTGGCTGCATAAAGACCAGTCACTATATCGACCAATGCGACACCGACTTTCAGCGGCCCGCCTCCCGGCTCACCATCTGGAACACCCGTGACGCTCATCAGGCCGCCCATTGCTTGGATCAACAGGTCATATCCTGGTTGGTCAGCATAAGGGCCCGTCTGGCCAAAGCCTGTTATGGAGCAATAGATGAGACGGGGGTTGAGAAGCCTGAGCGAGGCGGCATCCAATCCATATTTTTTAAGCGTACCTGTCTTGAAGTTCTCGACGAGCACGTCGCTTGAAACCGACAGCTCGCGAATCACGCTCTGACCAGCCTCCGTCGAAATGTCGACACAGACCGACTTCTTGTTGCGATTGGCGCTTAAAAAATATGAGGCTTCACGGGTATCGCCATCCTCACCGAATTGAAAAGGAGGCCCCCAGCTTCGTGTGTCATCTCCACGCACTGGATGCTCGATTTTGATGACTTCAGCCCCCAGGTCTCCCAGAAGTTGGGTTGCCCAAGGCCCGGCAAGAACTCTGCTCAGATCCAGAACTCGCAAACCGTCAAGTGCGTTCGCCATATCAACTGAACGCCGCAATTCCGGTTTGTGCCCGCCCAAGGATCAATGCGTGAATGTCGTGGGTGCCTTCGTACGTGTTGACCGCTTCGAGGTTGCACATGTGGCGCATCACGTGGAATTCATCCGATACGCCGTTGCCACCATGCATGTCGCGGGCTGCCCGCGCGATATCAAGGGCTTTTCCGGTACTGTTTCGTTTGATCAAGGAAATCATCTCGGGCGTGGCAGAGTTGGTTTCGAACAGTCGCCCGACCTTCAGGCATGCTTGGAGTCCTATCGAGATTTCCGTTTGCATATCGGCCAGTTTCTTTTGAATGAGCTGGTTCGCCGCAAGTGGTCGCCCGAACTGGTTCCGATCCATTGTATAGGAGCGCGAAGACATCCAGCAGCTACGCGCGGCGCCAAGTGCTCCCCAAGCAATTCCGAACCGGGCCTTGTTGAGACATCCGAATGGACCAGACAAACCTTGTGCATTCGGGAGCAAATGGTCATGCGGCACGAACACGTCGTCCATGACGATTTCGCCCGTGATTGATGCGCGCAGGGCGAGCTTTCCCTGGATCTCCGGAGTGGAAAGGCCCTCCATACCACGCTCGAGCACAAAACCGCGGATCGTGCCATCCAGCTTCGCCCATACGACGAGCACGTCAGCAATAGGGCTGTTCGTGATCCACATCTTCGCACCGTTCAGGCGATACCCGCCCTCTACAGCAACAGCGCGAGTTGACATATTACCAGGGTCGGAACCATGGTCTGGCTCTGTGAGCCCGAAACACCCGACCAATTCGCCCGACACAAGCCCCGGCAACCAGCGCTGGCGTTGTTCTTCTGTCCCGTAAGCGTGAATGGGATGTATCACCAAAGACGACTGTACGCTGAGAGCAGACCGATAGCCGGAGTCTACGGCCTCTACTTCGTGAGAGACCAATCCGTAGGCGACGTGACTGACTCCGGCTCCACCATACTCTTCAGGCAATGTTGGACCGAGCAGGCCCAGAGACCCCATATCTCTCAGGATTTCTCGGTCGAATTGTGCGTTGCGATTGGCCTCGACAATACCCGGCAGGAGGCGCTTCTCAGCGAAGTCGTGCGCGGTTCGTTGCACCGAGCGTTCATCCTCGGTCAGATCGGAGTCGAGCGAAAGGGCGTCGGCCCAGTCAAAGGCAGAATACTTGGTCATCTGAATTCCTGATAGATAGAATGAAATTTGGCCTACTCGTGTTCGACACGGTGTCCGATCTGTTGCCATCGTCCCGGGTTCACGATCACGGTGTCGCCGGTGAATTTGACGCTGAATGGGTAGCGGCCGCGGTCTACAGTGAAAACATCCTGCATTGCAGCTAGCAGTCTTCGTGGTCCGGCTTTGGTAATCTGAAACACGTCGCGCTCTCCGCTAGCCTCCGCCACCAGGTTTCCGTCTTCCAAACGTACTGTGAGCGATGCGAAATCGCTGAATTTGTATGTGCCGACATATTCCCGGAGTGTCGAAGATGGAATGACCAGGTCGGGGTCAGCCTTGGGCTGAGTGACCTGTTGGGGTGGAACAGCAGCCAGAATGGCATCCCACATAAGTTCAGATGCAGCCACACCAATTTCCATGCTGGGCAGGTTCATGCCCGGCCCAGCTTCAACTTCATTGGTTGAAACAGCGTACAGGACATCGCCATCGAATTCACTTGCAAAGGGTTGAATGCCACGCGCCATGGATGTGTGAACTTGAACAGCGAGGCGTTGAAGCTCCGCAGGGGACATCGCGCGATTGGTGACCACGACACTGATCGTCGTGTTCTTCCTCTCAAATTCCTGAGTGTCCTTATCGCCATTCCAGTCCGGTTGCAGACTGGCAGGTGCGGCTCCCATGAGGTCGGAAGCTTTCAGGGTTTCGGGCCAGTTTGTCCCTTTGTGGCAGGCGACGACATTGCCATCCCGGTCGGTAACGGCACCCAATGCGTTGACGACGGTGAAGACGGCAATCTTTACGTCGCCGATCTGCCGAAAGGCGCTGCCTTGTCCGGATCGTGCGTTGCACCCGAATATCCCGCCATTCATTGCCGAACGCCCTGCGCCAAAAGCGCCGTTCGGAAACACCCCCGGCTTTGCAGCGCGCAAGGCAAGTTGCGCGAGGCGTTTGTCCGGATAGATTTCGTTTAAGCGGCGCCCTCCAAAATCATAAATGATTGATCCAACAACAAGGCCGACATTGTTCCAATGGCCGCCCCGATAGCCATCATCCAATAGTGCGGTGTTTACTGCCGTGGCGGCCTCCAAGCCGTACCAAGAGCCACCGGACAGAACGATCGCATCCAGTTCAGGCTGCGTATAGCCAAGTTTGAGATACTCTGCATTCACAGTGCCCGGACCACCTCCGCGCGCATCCACGGCGGCGTTTACCTTCTTGCCAAATTTCAGAACGGTCAGGCCCGTCGGCCCATCTTCATACTGCCCAGTACCGATCTCCAGCATAGGCCAATCAAACTTCAGGGCACTTTCTCCCTCGAAGCCATCATTGATCAAGGGTGGAAGCTCGTTTTGGTCGTCAGGTTCTGCGGAAGCGTTTAGCGCACTCGTGGCGCAGGCCGCCAAGGTGAGAACGGAGATTGCAGCACCAATCGCGCGCAGGCCACGGAAATTGTCTCTCTTGATGCGCATGGTGATCCTCGATTGCTGGCTTTGAAAACAGATTACTTATGAAACTGAATGGCGGACAGATGCGATTTGGGAAGAGTGTGGTGCGAAAACCGCACCTGCTAGCTCGCTTGTTCAACATCCTGTGCAACGCGAAATCCGACTGTGAAATAGCCTTGCGATTTTGGACCTGGTAGTCGGTAGCGCGGGGACAGGTAGTCGCCAGCATCACCATAAGAGCCGCCGCGTATTACGTGTTTTCCGGGCGTTGTGCATGTCGTGCGCGCAGAGCCATCCAGCGGCGCACCGTCATAGGTTTCCTGATGGCAGTCTGCTTGCCACTCCCACACATTGCCACGCATGTCGTGGATGCCGAACCGGTCGGCCGGGAAGCTGGCGACGGGCGCGGTTTCCATCCATTGATCGCGTCCTTCCACGACGCCACCACAGCAATCGACCAGGCCAATATTGGCTTCGTCATGGCTGACATGCCCATCTTCACCTTCGACGCCGCCGGTTGAAGCCACGTATTCCCATTCGGCCTCCGAAGGCAGCCGGAAGGCCTCACCCGTCTTTTCGCTCAGCCAAGCTGTGAAAGCTTGCGTGTCGTCCCAACTGACGCAGACCACGGGGTGATCGTCGTCTTGCGCAAATCCGGGGTGTTCCCAATTCCTATCAGGCGCAATGTGCCAGGACTGGTTGTCTGTATAGATATTGCAGATGCCTTCCGACACGTAGCCGGAATCCTCAACGAATGATCGAAAGTCGCCAACGGTCACTTCGGTGACAGAGAAAGCAAACGGACTCTCAATGCTGACTTCATGACGTGGGCCGTCGATCTCTCCATACCCATAATCAACCGTTTCGCCCATGAAGAAGCTGGCTGCTTGAACTGTTGCCATGTCCGGTCTGACGCTTATTTCGGTATTATTGGAGCATGCCATAAGTGCGAGACTTGCTACGATCAGCGCTGAATATTTCATGTCTAGTCTCCTGACCATGTCCATTTCCAGTCGATTCCGTTTGTGGGTTGAGTCTCCCAGTAGAATTCCTTCCGGGGGCGGTCATAGTTGCCGATCTCATTCATTGTGTGCGCATCATAAAGGCGCCCATTGACCATCGTGTAGCGGACGCTGTTCGCATTGCGGATGTCGACGGTAGGATCCTTGTCCAGGATGATGATGTCGGCCAGTTTACCAGCTTTGATGGAGCCGAGCTGATGATCAAGTCCATAGGTCTTCGCGCCGTTTAATGTTGCAGCACGCAATATATCCAGCGGGGCCATGCCGCTTTCAGCAAACAGCAACATTTCCCAATGCATGGCGATGCCCGATGCTTGCCCGTGCGAACCGACATTTACAGTAGCGCCAGCTTCGGCAAGTTTGGTGAGTGATCTTCCGACGGACCGGAAGCCGATATCATAGATTTCATCGGAAACGTGAATCGAATGCATGCAGCGTACGTGCAACGGGGCGCCACCTGGGCCTGCAATCGGATTATAGGCATTGTTCACATCCGGAATGAAAGTCCTGACCTTGTCCTCCTTCCAGGGATCTTCATTCTCATAGATGAAATTCTCGCCAAACAACTCCCCGAAAGTCACGATCAAGGTGGGGGTCATTGACACATCAGAAGCGGCAATGAGCTTTTGGAGGTCCTCGTAATAGGTAGCCACGGGCAGGTTGTGCTCAAGATTTGTGTGCCCGTCGATAATCATACCAATATTGGTATAGAACTGACCGGCACCTTCCCCATCGACCATATATCCGTATTCACGGGCAGCCTGAAGCAAGCGCTGACGCTGCGCCCGTGTGGATAATTTGTAGCTTTTGAGGATTGATGGACCAAGCGCGGTGCGTCGCTTGAGGACGTTGCGTGCATCCTCAAGCGAAGCAAGCGGATGATAAACTCCGTCCGTACGGCCTTCGAGGCCATGTACAACCTGGCCGGACTTCAACCAGCGCGGACCTACGAGGTCACCCGTGAGCGTCATTTCACCACTCTCATATGACATGAGGTCGTTGGAGTAGGGATCGAAATTCGTAGTAACGCCATAAGCAAGTGCTGCAAGCCGGGTAGGGTGCTGTTGCGGCATGGTGCCAGAGCGGAAACAGCATTCAATATGGCCGTGGGCATCAAACAGGCCCGGCATCAGTGTCTTGCCCTTGATGTCTATCCGGGTCGCGTTCCGGGGTATCTTGACCTTGCTACGCGGGCCAACGACCGTAATGCGATTGCCTTCAACAATGACGGTGCCGTTCTCGATGACTTCGCCCTCAATCGGAATGATCTTGCCGCCAACAAAAGCAATCGTGCCTTCAGGCATGTCCGTCTGCATCTCCATCCGAATGGGTGTAGATTGGATCGCCGCTGACTGGGCGGCAGGGTCAACCGACAGAATTTCCGCTCCCATGGTCCAATAGAGTTTGGAGGCGTCTGGAGACCAGCTCATCTCGTATCCGCCAGTCTCGCTTAGGAGACGGGCTGAGGAATTGTTTTCCATCGACAGAACAATGGGCTCGTCACGGATGTCGAACGGCATGACATAGGGGCGATTGTGATACTTGAAGCCCAGCCAGGCCTGATCGGGGCTGAGGCTGAGATTACGTATGTCCGCGGTTTCAGCGATCGCGTGTTCCCGGGTATCGCTGCCATCAAGATTGATGCTCATCAGAACGGAAGCACGCCGCTCGTAGAAGGCAGTTTCGGCGAACAGGAACAGACGGCTGTCATCGGGCGAGAAGCCGGCCAGACCGGACGACGGGGAAAGGAATTTGGCGGTTTCTTCGGCCGTGCTCACGATGTAGACGCCTGTTTCCGGTCCAGCCGCATTGAACGACGGATCCGGTTCCATGATGCGATACGCGATCAAGTCTCCTGAGTTTGAGAACTGTGGCTCTCGGATCACGCCCCGACTTTCAACGATAGTCCTTTCCTCTCCCGTAGCCGCGTTGCGGATGACCAACCGACTGCCGGTCTGATCCGTCCAGCTCGTATAGACAATCTTCTGCCCGTCCGGAGACCAGGCAGGGTCGGATTCGGCTGCATCGGAAGTTGTCAGGCGCGCCGGTTTGGCTGGTACATCCATTTGGACCTTCCAAAGCTTGCCGACTGCACGGAACAGCATGGTCTGACCGTTCGGCTGAGGCGCCAGCTGCCGCAGCGTGCGGATGGCGACTTGTTCGGGCGCAAGGTCCTGTTTCACGCGAATGGCTGGCTGAAGCACGTGCCTGGCGGTCAGGCTGAAGGGAATTTCTTCAGCATAGGCAGATTGTGTATCGATACGAACAATCTTTCCCTTTGCCCAGATCGCAATCGTTCGGTTATCCGGAAACCAGTCGAAAGATGGATAGTAGTGTTCCTGTGGCAGGTAATCTCCGTGCAGGTCTCGCCCGAGTTCGTCATAGATTGGCTGTTCGTACCCGGTTTTCAGGTCTTTGACGAACAGCACGGTCTTTGCGCCCAGACGGCGAATGAAAGCTACTGAATTGCCATCGGGAGAGACTTGCGGAGTCGATGCACCACCGAAGCCGGAAATGGCACGACGCTTTTTCCCCGTCTCCAGATCCAGCTTGTTGATGGCGAAGTTCTTCAGGCCGGTATTCATGTAGACATAGTGATCACCGCCAATACGTTCCGTATAATAAAGATGCCGGCCATCGGGCGAAAAACGTGGCTCCTGAACATCCTTGCCACTCAGCGGAGGAGAAACAATGATCTCATCGGATGTGCCATCGACGTCGTAGAGGTGTATTTCAGAGTTTCGGACACGAAAGATGTCGGAATAGGTTTTCACTGCTGCGATGGATTTCCCGTCAGCGGCCCAAGCCGGACCAGCTATCATGGCGTGCGTTTCCCGCGTGATCTGGCGGGCTTCGCTGCCATCGACGCGCGATACCCAGACATTGTCGGCGCCACTTTCGTCGCTCAGATAAGTTAGAAATTGTCCATCCGCACTGAATTGTGGACTACGTTGTGCCGCAGAGCCTTGATGGATCGCGACGGCCCTGCCTCCTGATGCTGGCATCACGTATATATCGTTCAGAAGGTCGAACGAAATGAACTCACCGTCTGGACTGACGTCCAGGCTCATCCATGTTCCCTCCGACAAGTCCAGGTTGACGGTTTTAACGCCAGCATGACTGCTGAGGCTGTCTCCGGAGGCTGGGGCTGGGGAGGCCACGACATAAGCAAGGACGGATAAAATCAGTAAGCGGATGTGCATATTTTCTCTCTCCTACGAATATCAGGTTAGCATCTCCGTCAGTTGAGGGGTGATGCAATCTGTCGGCGGCCTGGTGCTCATGACGCACCGACCCTAGCGCAATACGCAGTGCCGGTGAGGTTTGGTTGCAGATACATTCCACACTTCACCACAGGAGATTTTCATGAAGCAAACAGTCAATACAGTGTGCGGCATTGCCATGTTGGGCATCGCTTTCAGTGTCGCAGGATGCGCCAGCCTGCCGGCGTCTGAAGCGCAAGCAACAGTCTCGCAAATCGAGGCGGAACTGCTGGCGGTTGATCGCGCTTATGAAGCCTACAATCTCGCGCATGGCTATGAAGCAGCGTCTCTGAAATTTGTGGATTTTGAAAAAGGTTTCATGATTGAAGCAGGCGAGGGGTTTCTGACGGGCCAGACGGCTATCATGGCCGAGCGACAGCTGGACACGGTTCCGTCGCCTGTTCACTGGGAGCCTGAAGGCGCCATGGGGGCAGCGAGTGGTGATTTGGGAATTACGTGGGGAAGTTTCGTCGTCGATGGCGATCCAAACACGACGGGTGATTATGTAACCGTCTGGCGGAAAGTGAATGGCGCGTGGAAGATCGTAACTGATACAGCAGTCGACGATCCTGCCGTCGCCGATTGACCATTAGCATCAGTTGCAATGCCAGTTCATCCTGCTTTTCGTGACTGAACTCCGTGGCACGGGACGCAGGGTGAGTTGATGACGGTGCCAATCAGTTTTGACCTCATCATGTTGAGGTCAGACTTGGCTTCTTGGCCAGTCTTGCAGCATCGCTTCAATGGCTGGCTCGCCAATCTGGCGATCATAAACACCGGAATAAATACGTATGATCCAGGCCCGCATCACATCCTTTGTGATCGCTGTATCCGTTCCATTCGGATGGTACATTAGATCAAGTGCAGGCGGTGTCTCGCAATTCAGTTGAGGCATCTTGTAGGAAACGCTTTCAAGCGTTCTGCACCCCAGTCTCTCATAGTAGCGTTTCCGCCTGCGTTGCAGTCCGCGTTCCGCCTCTGGGCCACATTCGGCCTCGACTTCGATCAACAAGGTGCGACCATGCGATAACTCCAGAGCATGTTCGAACAGCGCTTGTCCAATGCCCTGTCCTCGGCACCCTTGTCGTGTCGCGAGATATTCGAGAAGCGAGAAGGTGTTCTGATCAGGGAGAAAGATTACCGAAAAGCCGACCACCTGCTTGCCTCGCCTAGCCGCGATCACTGCGTAGTCATTTCGCTCCAACAGTGTGGCAAGCTCGGCCTTGGTTTTGCGCTCAGCTGCGGGAAGGGCGCTTTCATAGATTCCGAAGACTGCATCGAAATCGTCCGGGGCTGCCAGGGCCCCAGATATACGTGAAAGCTGCATGTATCGCTCCTGACAGGTGCAAAATGGACGTTTCCGATGATGCGCACACGATAGTCTGGTACCATGGAATGGCAGTAATTTGTAATCGGCGTGCAAGCATGAAATCGCGTTCCCGCCCTGGTTCATTCAAATGGCACGTCATGCGAGCGAAGCACTCCGGTTCGTTAATCAGGGCCGATCAGAGTCGAGGCGACGCCCGTCGCATGATCTACACTGCGGAGATTGAAAGTGTAAATCAGCTGCTCTCTGTACTCGTGGACGATTGTTGCCCTGGTCACCCGGAAGTTTGCTTGGCTTTGGCAAGCAAACAGTCAGCGCGTGACTGTCTTAATGTTCGATAAGGGGTGATAACTAGTGACGCCAATTTTTTGTATGCTGAGGGTGATGGCAGGTGTTCCAGGCCTTTGGCGATGCTGTCGGTTCCCGCCTGTGCAACCAATATGATTGATATGGGTTGATTGTCTTTGAGGAGACAATTGATGACACGCAAGACTTTGGATCATCTGGGCTATCCGCGATCCACCGCCAAAGAAGTTGGCGAGATCCAGCACGGTGCCGAGAGACGGCGCGAGCAGATGCTGCCCGGGAACGGCCCGTTCGAGCCAATACAGGAAGAGCCGGTAAGTCACTTCAAGGGTGAGGACGATTCAGTTGAACTGGGCCCCGAACCTGAAATCGGTCCCGTCGTGACTGAAAATACATTGGTTGATGAAGAGTCCCGGGACTCGTGATGACGCATTAACCGCGCAACATTGTCTCCAGGTCCGCAATGGACCTACTCCTTTTCCTGCGGGAACTTGCATTTTTGTCTAGCCGGTTCAGGAAGGTTTCAGTCCACCAATAGACGTCGTGCTGAGAAATTTTATCCCACATGGCCTGATGGCGTTCTATACGTTCGGTCAGGGTCATGGCGACGGCTTTGCGTATCGCGCCAGCAATAGAGGACGGATCGAAGGGATTGACCGTCAGGGCGCCAATGCCCAGCTGCTCTGCCGCCCCCGCAGATTCCGAGAGTATCAGTACACCGGGATCACTGGAATCCTGCGCAGTCACGTATTCTTTCGCCACCAGATTCATTCCATCGATCAGTGGTGTGACGAGACCAATCGCAGCCCGTCGATAGAGGCCTGCCAGATAGTCGCGGGGCACAGCGCGATGGATGTACTGGATAGGCATGTATCCAAGCTCGGCAAACTCTCCATTGACCTCACCGGATAACTGCTCAAGCTGGCGCCGGATATCCTGGTAGGCTTCCACATTTTCGCGCGTCGGCGATGCGATTTGCAACAGTGTAAGGCGCTCACTTTCGGAATCCTGATCTTCCAGAAAGCGCTGAAATCCACGGAACTTGTGAGGCAGTCCTTTTGAATAATCCAATCGGTCCACGCCGATCAGAAGTTTCTGGCCAGGGTCAATCCGGGGTGACGTCATTTCCTGCGTCTCGGCTGTCTGCCGGAACGTCTTCGCATCTATCCCAATTGGAAAGCTGGCCGCCCAGATATCCTGACCTTTGCAGCGGATTCTCCCGTCTGACAGCAACTGTCCGCCGAAAGTGGCGCGGCAAACCTCGATCAGTGCAGAGACATCGCGTTGGGTTTGCAATCCCACCAGATCGTACGCAGCCAACCAATCCAGCAAGAATTCTTTGTGAGACATCGCGCGTACATTGTTCGAGGATGGGAATGGCGTGTGCAGAAAGAAACCGATCGGATTGTTGACGCCCAATTTGCGCAGTTCCGCAGCGAGAGGAATGAAGTGATAATCATGGATCCAGATCACATCGCCTTTCTGGATCAGGTTGACAGATGCTTCCGCCATCTTCCTGTTGACGCTGCTATAGGCTGCGAGTTGTCCTTCTTCGACATCCAGAAGGTCTGTGCGACCATGGAAAAGCGGCCACAGGACGGAGTTCGAATATCCCAGGTAATAGTCGTTGTATTCGCCTTCCGGCAGATGAAGCGCGTGCCGGTCAAAGCTGGCTCCTTCATATGACTGGAGCGTATGCTGGCCTGTTCCGCTTTTCCCGGGCGTGGCGCCAATCCACACTCCCCCTCGCTGCTCCATTGTTCTTCCCAAGGCAACGACCAGTCCTCCAGACGGCGATGATCCCAATGGCAATCGGTTCGAAAAAACTACGAGTCTGGACACAGCATCCTCATCTTCTGGTTGATCAACGGCATTCCGGCCACAATGATCAACCAACTCGCTAGAGCTGAAAAAGTTGCGCCAAAATGAAGCAAACTGCCAGCTGGTAGTTGGCGCGAGCAATTGGAGGAAATCAGCATAGTGAGCGTTTTGGTGTGCTCTGTATTTGCTGAACTATGAGTGCGCAAATTCTAGTGTTCTGCGTCACCTCCCAACAAGATCGCGCCGATCAGACCGGCATCATCTCCCAAGGCCGGAGTGCAAATGAGGTCTTCGGCAATCGGGTAATCCATCCCGAGATAGCCGTTCATCTGACGAACGAATTCGACGTGTATGCGGCTCAGAAGGTGCGGCGCCAGCATAAGCCCTCCGCCCAGAATGATTCGGTTCAGGCGGGCTGTCAGGAACAAGCTGCGGCACGCCTGAGCCAGGTAATCAGCCGTGACGTCCCAAACAGGATGGTCTTGTGGCAGTGCAGTAGGCTCGCCGGCCCGGGCGTGCACCGCCGTGGCGGAGGCAAGCCCTTCCAGACAATCATCATGATATGGGCAAACGCTATTGAAGCTTGAGTCGAAGGGATGACGGTTCACAGGTATGTGGCCAAACTCTGGATGGTGGGGGTGTGCCAAGAGCTGATTATTGGCAAAAACTCCTGCGCCAATACCGGTGCCAATAGTGACATAGGCAGCGGAGTCCACATGCTTTGCTGCTCCGTATGCCATCTCTGCCCTTAGAGCGCCGTTCACATCTGTGTCCAGGCGAACAGATACGCCCATAGCAGAGCCGAACGCGGTCTTGAGGTCGGTTAGGGACCAACCGGGCTTTGGTGTTTGTAAAATGGTGCCATAAGTTGAGGACCGCGGATCGATATCGATCGGCCCGAAGCTGGCGATTCCGAACGAAGACAGGCGTTCGGTTTCGAAAACGGGCCGAAAAAAATTGATGCAGCTGGAAATAGTTTCGTCTGGTGTCGAGACTTTGACGCGAAACTTCTGAACGATGTTACCATTATAGTCCATGATGCCACATTTGAACGTGGTGCCGCCAGCATCGATTCCGCCGCGAAAGTTTCTGGTCGACATAACCCGATCCCCGATCATTTCAGAACTTCGAATATTCATTTGCAATCGATTGTATTTTTGTTATCACAATCGCGGAGGAGACAACAAGATGACAAGAACACAAGTAGGGTCTGGCAAAAAGGGCGTCTCAGTAGCGCTCGTTTCCGCACTCACTTACGCGATGTTCTTTATGTTCGCCATGACGACCGATGCGGTCGGCGAGATCATCAAGATCGCGCGTGTGGACATGAATCTTTCCAATACTGAGGCGAGCGCGTTTCATTGGGCAACAATGATTGCGATTGCCATGAGCGGGATCGGTCTGGGCTTCCTTGCGGATCGCTTCGGACGCAAGAAGACGATCATAGGTGGTTTGGCAATGTATGGCGTCGCCAGCGCACTTTTCATGACAGGCCAGTCTTTTCAGCTTTACTTTACCCTGCTCTTCATTTCTGGCCTCGCCATCGGTGTATTCAAGACCTCCGCATTGGCGTTGGTTGGAGACCTCGCGAATTCCACGGATGATCACACGTCACGTATGAACGCCGTCGAAGGCTTCTTCGGCGTCGGGGCCATCATAGGTCCATTGCTGGTAGTGTGGCTGACGGGCCAGGGCTTGTCCTGGACCTGGCTGTACATGATAGCCGCGTGTTTGTGCGCGCTGATGATCATCGCTGCGTTGGTGACAGAGTATCCACCCATTACCGGTGAGAAGGAGACGCCAGCGTCGGTACGACACACGCTGTCACTTTTGGGCAATGCGCACGCGCTTGGTTTTTCCTTGGCCATCGCCCTCTATGTCGCCTGCGAAGTCGCTATCTTTGTTTGGCTGCCAACCTTTCTCGAAGGGTTCACCGGAACCAACACCGCCATGATGTTTGCGGCATATGCGGTGATGATTTTCTTTGTATTGCGTGCTGTCGGACGGTTTCTTGGGGCTTGGATTCTCCGCATCGTTGACTGGAAGCTGGTAATGCTTGCGTTCGCGGCGATCATTTTTGGCTGTTTCCTCGCAAGTGCGCTGATCGGTAAATCTGCGGCGGTTTTCCTGCTGCCGCTATCGGGCCTGTTCATGTCGATGATCTATCCGACTCTGAACTCCAAGGGCATCAGCTGTTTTCCAAAGAGTGATCATGGCGCAGTCGCAGGACTGATCCTGTTTTTTACGGCCGCGTCGGCGGCTTTTGCGCCTCTGTTGATGGCGGTGGCCAGTGATAGGTTTGGCGGAGGCGACATGCGGATTGGCTTCGTCCTCGCGACAGGCTTTGCAGGCTTATTGTTCGTGATGGGGCTTGTGAACTGGATTGCAAACCCTGCAGCGGCCGCTCTCAAGGCTGCAGACCAGTCGGAATATTCCTGAGGATAGTTTATGAGTCGCCGTACAGCGCCGATCCCTGATCCATGCGATCTATCCTTTTCGGGAGACATTCGTCATCCAGACCTTTGGTTGTGGGACTCTTGGACGATTCAGTCGGGGGAAGGGCACTTGCATCTATACTGTCTGGCGCTCAGTCGGACGGACTTCGATGGATCACCAATCCTGCCGCCGCAGCGCAACGACCATTCCTTTCATATTCGGCATTTCCGTTCAGCCGACAATGGTCTCTCGTGGCGCGATCAAGGTGTGGCGATCCAGCCCGGCGGCGCGTCCGATGGCGCAGATGCGTTCAACGTGTGGAGTGGTTCTGCCATCATGGGAAAAACGGGCCAAACCCTCTTCGGATATACCGGGGTCCGTGACATCTCCCCGGCGCGAACTTTCCTCCAGACTATTTGTGTAGGGGCAGGCCCAACACCGGATGCCATGACCACTGTGCCTGCTGCCGCGATCAGTTGTCCCCTGCGCGACTATGACCAGATCACCCGCCTGGGGTTTTATCTGGGGCCACTGGATAGACTGGGTGACCGGGCTGGGGAAGAGGGCGGTCCCATAATGGCTTGGCGCGATCCGTTCCTGGTGCGGGATCACAATGACGAACTCAATGCCTTCTGGTCTGCCAAGATCGGACCAACGAGGCCTGCCATAGCGCGCGCGCGACTCACGGAAGGGCCGGCTGGCGTCTCGATGACGGAGTTGCTGCCTCCGATCGAACTGCCCGACGCAGCCGAATATACTCAGTCTGAAGTCCCGAAACTCTATCACGACAAAGCATCGAATCTCTGGCTACTCCTCGTATCAGCTTGCAATCGCCAATTTGAAGGCCAGCCTGATAGCGAAGTTGAGTTTCAGCAAAGACTGTACACATCAGCATCATTGGATGGGCAATGGGAGTCAGCGCTGGTGTCTGGCAGCGTGCTGACAGGCCTTGATGGCATGTTCGGATGTAGTCTTGTGGACCATGATCTTGTGGCGGGTACGTTGAGCGTACTCGGTCCGTTTACTGAGCAAGCGGGCCCGGAGAAGCAGCTGAGTTTTCCGCCAGTGCGAAACATTTCTCTGACTTTGGTGTCTGGTCCAGCAGCGTAGCCTAGCGCGATCCACCGCTTGATTCACGAATGATCAGCTGCGTGGGCGTCAACTCCGACTTGGCAGTCTCACCGGCCAGTTGAGCGAGTAGTTTTTCCACCATCAGTTCGCCGCCACGGGCTATGTTCTGGTCAATTGTCGTGAGTGACGGGGTTGCCATACCAGCTTGTGCAATATTGTCGTAACCGACCACAGCTACATCATCTGGCACAGAAATGCCGCGTGCATTGAGCGCCAGCAAAGCGGACATTGCCAAAACATCCGAGGCGGCAAAGATGGCATCAAATTTCTTGCCCGAATCCAAAAATTGAAGAACTTCCTCGAACGCATTTTTCGCGCCGAATTCAATGTCCAGAGTCAACGTATCGTCCCAGCGTACGCCACGTTCGTCATGTGCCTTGAGAAGTCCATTGTATCGCAGCTGGACCTCAGGAAGGCGACCCGGCCCCAGGAACAATATACGTTTTCGAGCAATCGAAAGGAGATGGTCACCCGCAAGTCGACCGCCTTCGACATTGTCACTTCCGACAAGTGTGTAATTTAGGTGACCAGCGTTGCCACCCCAGACAACGACTTTGCGACCCAGCGGTCCAAGCTCTTCAAGCCGTTGCGACATGCCTGCCTGGCCGATCACGATCAGGCCGTCAGCTTTACCCGTCTGCAGCAGGCGGCGTTCCGCGATTGTTTCGTCTTCACGTGGAATACTCACGATCAGGTCATAGCCATTTTTTGAGGCGGCCTGACTGACCGCTCCGACCATTTCCAGATAGAAGGGGTCTGAGATAGTCTGGCCAGATTCCGGTCGAAGCGGGATGACTATTCCGATTGCCTCGGACGATTGGCGCCTAAGATTTCGCGCCGAGGCATTGACTGCATAGCCGGTCTCGGCCGCGATATCGAGGATCAGACGCTTGGTCTTTTCCTTCACCAACGGACTATCGTTCAGAGCGCGCGAAACCGTCGAGACATCAACCTCGGCCAACTTGGCGAGCTCTGCCATAGTCATCTTTCGGTGCGACTTACTTGCGTGCTCGCTCATGTCGCCTGAATTCCTCTCGTCATGACGTCTTGTTCTCTGCAGCCTGAATTGCCGATTAAACGGGCATATAAGGACCGATGTGTCCCGCACACAGGGCGAATTATCCATTATAAATCAAGCTGAGTCACAAAGGGAATAGCGAGACCTCGAAATTATGTGATCTTGCAGAAGTAACTGTGGGAGTGGCTAGCACCTCGTCCTGAAAAGATGGGAACCTGCCAGTGTGAATGGCAGGCTCCGAAAAGGACTGGCTGTCTCAGCTACAATGCAGGAGGCAATCAGAAGCGGTATCTGAGAGTTGCAGTCGCGGAGGTGCCGTTGATCGAGCGGGCAACGATGACATCTGCAGCACCATCGCCATCGGTGTCGAACACTCGGCCGTTCTCGGCTTCTGTGAACAGGACTTTGTCAAACACGTTGTTCACGCCAACGGACAAGGTAGCCTGTTCGGTGATGTCCCAATCAGCGAAGAAATTTGTAATCGTTGCGCCGGGCATCACATAGACGTTGTCATCATCGACATATGTGTCCGTGGTGCCGGTAAAGTTCACTCCGATGCGCCCCAGGCCGTCGATCGTGTAAGTTGGTGTAAGGGACCAGATCCAATCTGCCTGACGGCGCGGCGTGTTTCCGATATTGGCAGGCGCGGTATCGCTATCGTCTATTTCGGCATCAGTGAAGGTCACCGATCCTGCCAGGTCCAGGCCGCCATAACCATATTTGAATTCAGTTTCGATTCCCTGCGAGACATAGGTATTGCCCAGCGCCGTCATGGTCGTGATTTCGTAATTGTCCTCTTTTGTCTCTGCATTGAAATAGGTGACATAGAGGTCAAGCTGTCCCGGAATGGCGTCACTGGATTCTTGCCATTTCACACCTGCTTCGAATTGTTCCGTCTCATCGACATATGTCTCTTCACCACCAGGGACGAGTCCGCCACCTGCATTTAGCGAATTGAACAATTGCCGCTCGCCATTGAAGGCCGCACCGTCGCTGTAGCGTCCGAATACGGAGAGTGTATCTGAAACCAGATAGTTCGCACCGAGAGTGAAGGAGGTGTGGTCTACCTCGAAGTTGGCGATGCCACCTTGGCCAGTATTGAGCGATACCATCATTTCCGGGGCGTCAATAATGCCGTCGCCATCTACATCAAATGCGCCGCCAGCACCTTCGGTGCGTGTGCCGGTTTGCTCTATCGTGTCGAAGCGCACTGAACCGTCAATCGTCAGACCGTTATCAAGTGCCCAACTTCCTGCAACAAAAGGTGCGCGGGCCTGATATTCGAGGTCATAATTGCGGTTGGTGCCCGTCCAACCGAACGCTTGATTGTAGCCAAGAATTCCATTGTCGGTGAAGCCATTCACGTCGATCAAAGCCGCATTGGTGTCGGTTGATGTCAGGAACCGATTCCAGTGCCAATCCTGAACGAACTTCTGATTCATGAAGAAGTAGCCGGCTGTCAGGTCCAATGAAGAGCCTTCAAAGGCCAGCGATTTGGAGGCGCGCAACTCGCTCGCGAAATTGCTCATATCGTCGAGGTCGGTGTTGAAGTAGGCAACTTCCGAGATATAGGGGTTGCCCGTCGCGGCCGCCAGCGATGCGGAGGTCACCGGATTGCCCGCGCCGGGACCGTTGAAGAAGCTCCCTGACGCGCCGCCATAAGTGGATGCCAGAACAGTATCGGCATCGCCCACAAAGTGCGTGAAAGGAGCGTTGAAATAGCCTGAGATGTCTTGGTAACGGGCCTTGGCGTCCAGATTTATTCCTGCACCAATATCGAAGTTTACCTCAACACCTAGAGACTTGATTTGTGTGCGGATGCCATCTGCAAGGTCGTAATTGTTGACGGTATTGTTGCCATCAACATCGCGTCCATTCCGAATGTAGGGGCTGTGCAGGCTGTCATTCGTCGCTGAGAAGCCAGCGATGCTGTCGGTGACTTCATCACCAGACAGACCAGCAGCTTGTGGCATGTATGTCGCGTCGGCTTTGTCCAGCCACTTCGAGTTCACGCGTATGAAGCCGTTCTCGAATTCCTTGGTGAGGCTGGCGCGAATTTGACCGCCACTGACCGCATCAAAGCCAAGATCACGATAGTCTCCACCTTGTTGCCAATGGCCTCCAACATGGAAGTAGACAGTGTCAGTCAGCGCGCCCCCATACTCGAATTCTCCCCGGTAATCATCATGATCGAGTCCCGTGCTGAGTGCGATCGAACCACCTTCTGTGCTTCCAGTTTTGGAAATGAAGTTGATGATGCCGCCAGGGCCGTTTGTGGTCAGCGTAGAGGCCGTACCGCCCCGAACTGACTCAACGCGGTCAAGTGTACCGTCCACTTTGTAGAAGCCATCGGCTGGCGCGAAGTCGAAATCTCCGAACAACAGTATCGGCAGCCCGTCTTCCTGAAGGCTCACATACTTTGCCCCACCTGTGGATAGCGGCATTCCTCGGACCGCTATATTGGAGTTACCGCCGCCGGCGGAACTCTCGGCACGAATGCCGGGCAGGGCGCGAAAGATTTCTGCGGTGCTGCGCGGGGCGGTCTTCATCAGCTCGTCTTGATTGAGACTGCTGACAGAAATGGAGCTGTCGAGTCGGTTTTGACCGCCTGCCTTCACGATACCGGTCACGATGACGGTTTGTTGCCGAGCCTCTGCTTCAGTTGAACTCAGAGATTCCTGGCTGAACGCGGTGCCATTCGCCAGGGCAAATGCGCCAGCACCAAGCAAAAGTGTATTGCGAACAATCGACATGACTTTTTCCTCCCTATCACTGCTGGTGTGTGCACCAGTCGATTTCTAGACCGGCACGTCCCGGTTGGCTCTTCATAATATCAAAATACAATCGATTGCAATACATAAATACAATCGATTGCAATGGGTTCACCAAGGGAAGAGTGCGAATGAGACGATAGTTGAAGAGAAACGGCGCACTTCTTGCTCTTTTCAGTTTACAGCAGAATTTCGCATCGGTGCAATTGCCCATCCTTGGAAGTTAGTCATGACAACACGCAAACTCCTGGAGTCCAGACCAAAGATCATGGCACGACTTCCGTGGTCCGCGAAACATCGCGAACGCCTTCAAGAGATCTTTGCGCCTGCTGAACTGGTTTTCGTCGAGCGAGAGGATCAAGTCGCCATCGACACGGCTCTCCAGACTTGCGAAGTCGCCCTGATTGATGGCGTGATGGATGATCGCTATCTTGCTGCGCCCAAGCTGAAATGGGTGCATTGCGACCAGTCTGGCCTCGATGGTTATGCACCACAGAGGCTGAGTGACAGCGATCTTGTTGTGACTTCTTCGAAGGGCCGGTCTGGTCCGGTGCTCGCTGAACACGCTGTCTTCTTCATGCTCTCGCTCGTGTACAGGGCATCGACCCTTGCGCGCGCCCAGCGGCGCCGCGTCTGGGGCATTCAGGATCAAGATACCTTACGCGGGCTAAATGGCCGAAGCATATCCATCATAGGCTATGGGGCGACAGGAGAGTGCCTTGCCCGTCAATGCCAGAGCTTTGATATGAATATCAGGGCATATCGGCGGAAAGATATTCCGGCCAAAGTCCCGGGCGTGCAAATGTATAGCGCTACGCGCGGGGATAGCTTGCTGGATGCTGTGCGGGATTCGGATTTCGTGGTGATGTGTGCGTCGCTCAATGACCACAGCTATCGAATGCTGGGGGCGCGTGAAATTGCTGCGATGTCGCCGGGAAGCTATTTGATCAATGTTGCGCGTGCACAGCTTGTCGATGAGGGGGCAATGATCTTGGCATTGGAGTCCGGACACCTGGCAGGCGCGGGACTGGACGTAACAGACCCCTACGAGCCGCTTCCTCCATGGCATCGGCTTTGGTCAGCGCCAAACATAATGATCACGCCGCATTTCACACCGCAAATGCCGGATCGAACTTCCCGCACGCTGGATATAGTCGAGGAAAACTACGCCCGGTACTTGAAGGGAGACGACCTGCTTCATCGTTTCTCGAGAGATGATGTGTTCTCGTGTGCCCCTGAAACCAGACAGTTTCGCGGACGCCACCGTCTGTTGTCAGCCTGGAACAGATTCGGGCGTTGGATTGGCTAATTGGGATTGAGGCACAGATGGTGACGGATCCGGCCTGATAAGGCGCCGAGACGCCAAGGCGGAAACAGCTTCACAGACCAAGTCAGTTGTCGCAACGGTAATTCGCCACCCAGCCAGTTTTTGAAGTTTCTTGAAAGGGAAAGCGTGACGCTTGTGGTCGCGCAAAAAATTCTCCTGCCTTTCGAAGTCATGCGACAACCCCCATTTATCGTAGAAATATCTCTCGGCACGCATGACTCGGCCACGACTCCAGCGAACGCAGAAATAGGGTCGATCTCGCCAGGTAAGCTTCTTGCCAACTGCGTAGGCCACAACCGACGCCGGTTCGTAAAAGATCTTCCAGCCTTTCTTGCGCGCCATCAGTGCCATGTCTATTTCGTCGGTGAACCCAACAAGGTTCGGATCAAAAGGCCCAATGTCACGGATCATTTCTGTTCGCGCCAGAACAACATGAAATTCGGTGCAACCTGTTTGCTGCCGAACGAGGTCGTTCTTGGTGGCCAGGTAAGGTTGATGTTCGAAACCATGACGGCGGTGAATGGTTTTGCCATTCTCACCCTCGTCAATCTCGAGAATGCCGCCAGCATGATGAATGCTGAGGTCCGGCATTCTGGCCGCTGGTCCAACCAGAATAGTGGGGGTTACCAGTCCTGCGCCGGTTTCATCTGCACATTGGATCAGAGCGTCCAGCCACGCGGGCTGAAAAACAACATCATTGTCGATGAATGCTATGTACTCGGTGTTTATGAAAGGCAGCGCCGTGTTGCGAGCATCGTTGGGCGTCAGGAACCCGTCCCGCCGGATGTAAGTGTGTCCCCGCGTTTCCACTTCGGTCTTCAAGACACATGCTATTTCTCGCGGCGTGCCCCCGTCGATGTAGACCATTTCGAACGGTGTATCTGTGACGTCAAAGCAGGACTTCAACGACATCTCAGCCTGTTCGAAACGCTCTCTCGGTGAAACGACAATCGTTACACGGGCAATTTGCGAAGGCGTGATTTCGTTGTTCATTTGTGCGAATTTGCTTTCTTTTCGAGAAAAACGACGTTCAAATACAGTGAATCGTGGGGAGGTGACTAGAAAAACATGAGCATCCTCATGCGATTTTCATACCGAAATCTGGAAGAACATCAATTTCTTTGGCTCAAATATTGCGCTGTCCGGATTATCATTCCTCTTGCATGTCGTTGAGTTCCAAGCATTTACATGACTTCTGTTGCCGCTCCATCCGTAACCGTAATTCTTCCGACCTTTAATCGGGCCCATCTGATTGCGGAAAGTATCAATAGCCTGTTGGCGCAGACTTGGCCTATTGAAGAGATCATTGTTGTTGACGACGGCTCTACCGACGAGACGGATCGTGTGGTTGCGGCGTATGAGCGGCAAGTCAGGTACTTGAAGAAGGCGAATGGTGGAAAACTCTCAGCCCTGAATGTTGGACTCACTTGCGCAAGAGGCGACCTCATCTGGATCATGGATGATGACGACATCGCACCTGTTGATGCGCTAGAGAACCTAATCGCACCTTTCTTGGAGAGTCCGGAGACAAATATCTCGTATGGTGCGTTGCAAAAATTCTCCGTGAACGCGAGCACCGGTCGGACCGAGTATGTAAAGACGTTCCCTTACCCGCCAGAAGACGGGCGATCATTCTTTGTGCATGTGCTCGAGGATTGTTTCATCACCGGCCAACCGTGCTTGCTTGTAAGGAAATCCTGCTACGAGGAAATCGGTCCGTTGCCTGAACATATAACGGTGTCAGAGGATTATGCGGTACTGATAGAACTCGCGCGCCTCTATGACGCGCGTCGGGTCGATGCGGTGACGCTGCTCCAGCGGCAACATGAGGGCCCACGCGGTCCGAGTGATATCCGCTATGCCGCGGATACACGATATGCCCGTTGGTGCGCTGCAGACACTGGATTAATGGAGCGAATACTGCCGACACTTTCGCTGGATGAGCTCCGTGGTGGTCAGGGTGATCCGTTAAACGCTCGCCAGGCCTTTTTTCAGAAGGCAGTAATCGCGGCGCGCAAGAAGTTGTGGCCCAGTGCGATAGAGGCACTCCGCGGAGCCGTGAACGCTGATCAATTCAGTCCGCTCAAGCCATTGGAAGGCCACATCCTTGGCGGCCTGCTTGGATGCAGGTATGGCCTTGATGAACTGGTAGAGCATCCGGAATGGATGGACCGGGTCAGAGATGTCCTAGCACCGCTGGAAGATCGGAATGAAGCCTTGTCACGGATTGCGGGGTTGCTGACTTATCGAATTCGCATCCAGCTGTCGGAACGTGATTTCAAGCGCGCCCGGGCGTATTGGGGGCTTTTCTGGCGCCTGACAGGTGTGCGACTGGGGGTCCGAACCGGGGTCTCTCGACTGGCCAGCGCAATCTGAAACATGGCGTATCCTCGCGCAGGGTATTTATGCGTGGAAACAACCCTGATCCGGCTTGTCTGTCCTAACGACACCCCGTCTACTTGCCTTGTAAGCAACTGCGGCTCGCCAACCGCAGCAAGACTGAATTTGGAGGATGCGCAACATGCCAGGCACCAACCTGCTGTCGAACATTAAGATTGCGGACATGACCACGGTCATTTTCGGTCCCTATTGCACGCAGACCTTGGCGGACATGGGCGCAGATGTCGTCAAGGTAGAGCCGAAGGGAGGAGATGACTTCCGCAATGTTGGCAAGCCTGCAAACAATCGCAGCATGGGGCCATGCCATTTAACGATTAATCGAGGCAAGCGTTCGGTCGTCTGGGATTTGAAATCTGAACACGGCAAGGCCGCGATCAGGAAGCTGATCGAGCAGAGCGATGTCTTCATCCACAATATCCGCCCGGATGCCGTTGCGCGCCTCGGCCTGACTTTCGAAGAGGTCCGTACAGTCAAGCCCGACATTGTCTATGTCCATTGTTTGGGCTTCGGATCGGACGGCCCCTATGCAGGTCGCCCTGCCTATGATGACCTGATTCAGGGTCTGTCGGGCGCAACCATGCTGCTGCCCAAGGTCGACGGAAACGAGCGACCGCGCTTTATTCCAACCGCCTTCGCAGACAAGGTTTCCGGAATGCACGCAATGTATGCAACGCTTGCGGCACTTCACCATCGCGACCGCACGGGCGAGGCAGTCCATGTTGAAGTACCAATGTTCGAATGCGTAACGCACTTCCTGTTGGAGGAGCATTTCTATGAGGCTGAGTTCGATCCACCGGTCGGACCATTCCTGTATCAGCGTCAGGTTGACCCCTCTCGTCAGCCGCTCAAGACGTCGAATGGCTGGATCGTAATCGCGCCATATGTCGACGCACGCTGGATCAAGCTTTTCGAGGTCATGGGCGCCCCGGAAGAGTTGCAAGACGAGCGCATCGCCGATCGAAAGGGGCGGTTTTTCAATCAGGACTATATGATGTCGCGCGTACAGGAATATTTCGACAAGCAGACTACGGAGTATTGGATTGACGCGTTGGGCAAAGCAGATATTCCGGCGGCCCGTGTGAACGATTTTCCGGATTTGCAATCAGACCCGCATCTTGTGGCGACAGGCTTCTTTCAACGACGCGAGCACCCGACGGAAGGTCATTATTGGGAAACGCAGCCACCCGTCACTTTTCGAGGCACGCAGCAGCGAGAAATCGCTCCGGCTCCAAGAATTGGCGAACATACGGAGCTCGTATTGTCCGAGTTGGGATTGGGGATTGACTAGGTCCCGCCATCTACCGAAATCACGGATCCTGTGGAGAAACTGGCCGCGTCGCTCAATAGATAAAGGGCAGCCGATACGATTTCTTCGGGGCGTCCAGGGCGACGAAGGGCGTTATCCGCTGTTTGGCGGGCTTCGTCGGTCCATGCGTCCGCAATATCGGTCAGGAAGGGGCCTGCGCAGATACAGTTTACACGAACGTGCGGCGCATACTCCTTGGCCATGCCAATCGTCATCGCGTTGAGACCAGCCTTGGCCGCGCTGTAAGGAACGACTTGGGCCAGCGGCTGGAGGGAGGCAATCGAAGAGATGTTGAGAATGCTGCCAGAGCCCTGCGTTTTCATCTTCTGACCGATGATGCTGGCCAGACGATAGGGTCCTTTCAGGTTCAAGTTCAGCACACTGTCATACAGACTTTCGGGCATCTCATGGCTCGGCATACGCGGCCCCATGCCGGCATTGTTTATCAAAATGTCGACGCGCCCGAATTCGGCGTATGCCGCTTCGATCAGCTTATCGATCTCGTCCCATTTCCCGCAATGTGCACCTACGGCGAGAGCACGCTGACCCATTGCCCGAACCTCTTCAGCCACCGCTTCACAGGCATCCACTTTGCGGCTGGCTATGATGATATCTGCGCCGCGTGCAGCAAGCGCTTTTGCCATCTGGTATCCCAGTCCGCGACTGCCGCCGGTAATCAGGGCAACCTTGCCTTCGAAATTCAATAGTGGATCGTTCATGGCTATCCCTCCAGTATTTTTGGAGAGCTTAGTGCAGTTGCGCCTGTGCGCCAGCACTGTCCTCGGGGCAGGCGATCAGAGAAATGCCTTCAAGTCGCCCATGAATTGTTCGAACTTGTCATGGTGCAACCAATGACCGGCATCCTTGTAGAGTTTGACGGTCGCCGTGTTGAACTTCTCGATCCGGCCATCCTCTGCGGGGTTCGATGCCCAGCTTTTTTCTCCATAGAGCAGCAAAGTCGGACAAGTGATTTCTCCCCACAACTGCTCCACATCTTCCTGCGCCATATCGTAGGGCGGGAACGTGCGAAAATAGTTGTCGAATTTCCACGACCATGTGCCATCTTCATTCTGGCTGATCCCGTGCAGGGTCAGGTGTCGCGCCTGCTCGTCATTGAGATAGCTGTTTTCATCCTTCATGCGCGTGTATGCTTCTTCGAGGCTGCCATACTTTTTTGGCGTCCGCCCGGCCATGCCGCGCTTGGAACCGATCCATTCGCGCATGCGCTCGCCGATCGGGCGTCCAAACCGCTCTTTCAGCATTTTGGGGGAGGGGCCCAGACCCTCAATGGCCACCAATTTGCGTACATTCTCTGGATAGATGCCGGAATACCGCAACGCGATGTTGCCGCCGTAGGAGTGGGCAACAATCGTAACCGGTGCGAGTTTTTTCTGATGGATGAGTTGAGCAAAATCGTACAGGCAGGCCCGCGCGGAATATTCGCCATCGGCCGACCAAGCGCTATCACCATGCCCTCGCAAGTCGGGGGCGATGACATGCCAATCCTTGCGAAGTTCCTGGGCAACCCAGTCCCAGCTACGGCAGTGGTCTCGTCCGCCATGCAAGAGAATCAAGGGCGGAGCGGTTTCATTGCCCCAATCCACATAGTGAAGACGAAGGCGTTGCGAAATATAGGTTTGGGAGGTTGGTCCATGTATCATCTGGCTATAGTTTCGGGCCTCGCCAAGCTTGTCCAGTCTCTCCGTAGCGGCATGCGCCTCTGGCGACGGCTAAACGAGTGAAACAGCTTTTTCGCCAAGCAAGGACAGAGGTGGTGACAGCAATGCATGGGCGATACACAGGCAAAGCTCGAGAATATTTTTCGCCTAAAGGGAGAATGGTAAGAGCATATTAAAGCTTCCACCATATATTTTTTTGGCGTGATTATGGTCAGAATGGATGATCGGAATCTGGGGAGCGCACTGGGAGGGGCAGCGTGAAAGCGGTCGCTAAGCATCTAAGAGAACACGATGTCGCACGCATCAAGCGTGCCGCCAAACTTGGAGCGGCATTGCGCGAAGCCTATGCGGAAGTTCTCGCGGAGCCGTGCCCACAATCCATGTTGGATCTTTTGGATGAGCTGCGTGCTCAGGAATCAAAACAGACTAAGCGCAAGGACTGAAGACGCTTGGCCTCAGCCAAATTGTTGAGGGATATCTTCCTCGAAAATCAGCCTGTCTGCACGATCCAAACGCTGCTTGGCCAAGCACTTGACCGCTTCATAGCGCTTTTGGATATCGTCCGTCGCCAACATCTGTGTTGATGACTGTTCACTCGATTTTTGCAGCGACTTCAAGGTCCTGTTTAAGAGAGGTAGTCTCCAGACCATCACCATCCTCCTGCTTCAAGGTTGTTCGTTCGGAACCGAAATTCCACACAAATACACACCTTTTCCGCCTGAGGCTGGAACGTCTATCGCGTCGCCTTTCGCCAAATCGTGACGGAATAAGCCAAGACTACCCCGAAATCCGCCAAGAGGCGAGTTACTTTTCTATAATTCACTCCAAGCGGGATAGAGCGGTCCCTATATGGGCTGCATCTTTTGCTTTGGAGCCAAGAGGCGAGTTGCCTAACGACGACCGGTCGGATTGTCCGGCGTGGCTTCATTGGTGCGTGGCAGCTGAACCGCGCCGATCGTACCGAAGATCTGCTCCCAGAAGCCAAGCTCCCGGCCGCGAGTTGGCGTTTCACGCGACGCATAATTCACGATCTGGCCAGCATCCTGATCATATTCGACGACTTCTTCCACCTTGTCGTCTTCCCCAAAGCGTATGGCGACGACGCTGCGTGTTTTCACCTTCGGGTTCAGATACGCAATGCGCTCCTGAAGTTCGGACATGTAGATCCAGGTGTTCTCGTCAAAGATGCTGGTGGTGGAGGGCGACCCAAGTTGGGCCAACACGCTGGAGCGAGTATCTTCGCCTGGCTTCATTTCGCGCGGCTGAGCTTCGTCCGCCACATAGCCGTGATAATCGCGCGATGGCGTCAAGCAAGCTGTAAGGGGCAGAGCCAGTAGTGACAGTGCCAGTATCGCACATCGCGACATAGGACTACTCCTGTTAATTCGTTCTGAAAGACCTAGCTGTTGGTGGCCGGTCTTGGCAAGCGAAGGAGTGCAGGTGTGGTCGGGTTTCGCAATCTCTGGAGTGGGCGCGGGGGCACGGTCCAGGCCTCAGCCCACATGCTCTACACAGACCTCGCCGCCGCCGCGCTGCAGCCGGTCTTGTACGAGCAGGGGGCGGCGCGGGACACATTCGAGGGCCGTGCTGCGATGATTACGGCAAGCGCGACATTGGTCATACGACGATTGAAGCACATCGACTCGGCCCGCGCACGAAAGACCGCCGAACATGTGAATCGTTTGGTGCTGGATGGTTTTGACGCAGCGTTCCGCGAATTGGGGGTCGGTGATTCGTCTATTGCTCGCAAGGTTCGAAAACTGGCGGAGCTGCACTATGGTCTCGGCAAGGCCTTGATGGAGGCCATGAGCGTTCCTCATTCGGAGATCCATCAAACCGTGTCTGAATGTGCCAAACGAAACGGGATAAGCGCGCCGGGCCGGGAACCCCTGCTTGCAGCCTTTTTGTTACACAATGCGACGTGCTTTGCCGCTGCAACGGACGATGATGTGCTCGCCGGCAAATTGTCCTGGCAGCTGCCGGGTCAAGATTAGCCATCGTTCACATCCCCGGCGTTGCCAATGTCAGAGGCGCGCCGTAAACACCGAAAAGTATCCCGAACGAACTGGTGGAGCACGAAAGCCCAATGGCCCAAGGCCTAATACTGGCAATTGACGCAATGGGGGGCGACCAGGCCCCCGATGTGACGGTCGCGGGCGCAGAGCTCTTTCTTGCCGCGCGTCCGGATGCCTCCGTGCGTCTGCATGGCGACGAAGCTCAGCTGAAGCCGCTCCTGTCCAAACCGTCGGAGCGTATCGAAATTGTTCACACCGATCTTCATGTGACCAGCGACATGAAGCCCAGCCAGGCCCTTCGGCGCGGCAAGGGATCTTCAATGTGGAATGCTATTCATGACGTTAAAGATGGCCGCGCGAGCGCTGCGGTTTCGGCGGGCAATACGGGTGCCTTGATGGCAATCTCCATGCTGGTCCTGCGCAAGATGGATGGCGTGCACCGTCCGGCAATGACAGCGGCGTGGCCGACTCTTCGGGGGCGGAGCGTCGTGTTGGATGTCGGCGCAAACCTTGAAGCGGACGCGGCACAACTCGTTACCTTCGCGATTATGGGCGAAGCTTATGCACGAGCCATTCTTGGCATCGAGAAGCCGACCATAGGTATCCTCAATATCGGCTCCGAGGAGATGAAGGGGCATGACGAGATCCGTGAGGCGCACGAATGGTTGCGCAATTCCGGGCTCGACCTTGCCTATCATGGCTTTATCGAAGGCGATGACATTTCATCGGGTACCGTCGACGTCATCGTAACTGATGGTTTTACCGGAAATGTCGCGCTCAAGGCTGGCGAAGGCGTTGCCCGTATGTTGGGAACACGCGTGCGTGAAGCGCTGACAAGCAGCGTCCTGTCCAAGATCGGCGCATTGCTCGCCATGGGTGGTTTGAAAGGTCTGCGAGAGCAGATGAATCCGAGCAATGTAAATGGCGGTGTGCTATTGGGCTTGGGCGGCGTGTCGGTAAAAAGTCATGGCGGCACAGACAGTAGAGGCTTTGCCAGGGCTTGCGAGTTGGCAGCCGATCTCGCGGCAAGTCACTTCAGGGATGAGGTTGCGGCCAATCTCGAGAAAATCAGAACGAAAGGTATGGCGGCCGAATAGGCCGTCCTATTGATAGGCAAGATATGGCGCGGCGCAGTTTTATCCGTGGAACCGGCAGCTATCTGCCAGAGAAGGTCCTGACAAATGAGGACCTGTCGAAAATGGTCGAGACGACCGACGACTGGATCGTGGAGCGCACCGGAATTCGACGTCGACATATTGCGGCTGACGGCGAAGTCACGTCCGACATTGCGGCCGCAGCGGCGAAACGTGCGCTAGAGGCTGCAGGCCTTCAAGCGAACGATATAGACCTGATCGTGTTGGCCACCACCACGCCCGATCAGACATTCCCCGCGACTGCCACCGCTGTTCAGGCCAAGCTCGGCATGGATCATGGCGCAGCTTTTGACGTTCAGGCGGTATGCTCAGGTTTCCTGTTCGCGCTCGCGACCGCCGATTCCATGCTTAAGCAGGGCCTGTTCAATTCCGCGCTCGTGATTGGAGCCGAAACCTTCACGCGCATTCTGGATTGGTCAGATCGGGGAACTTGCGTTCTTTTCGGCGACGGCGGCGGTGCGGTCGTGCTGCAAGCTGAGGAGTGGACTGGCGCTGATTATGCCGGGATAATCACACATCATATACGGACCGATGGTACGAAATCCGATCTGCTGTATGTAGATGGTGGTGTAAGCTCGACGGGAACGATCGGTCACGTGCGTATGGAAGGAAACAGGGTATTCCGCCATGCTGTCGCCAACATCTCCTCGGCGATCCAGGCCGTGCTGGATGAAACTGGTCTGAGCTCTGAGCAGATTGACTGGTTTGTACCTCATCAAGCCAATAAGCGCATTCTCGACGCCGTGGCGAAACGGATGAAAATTGATGATGAAAAAGTCATCATCACGGTCGACCAGCACGCCAACACATCTGCAGCGTCCATTCCGCTCGCGCTGGATCATGCCGTTCGAACGGGCCGCGCTAAACCGGGCGACTTGATTCTTTCGGAAGCAATGGGCGGTGGATTTTCCTGGGGTGCGAGCCTTTTCCGCCTCTAGCCTGATCCTCAAAAATCAGCATTATCAAAGAACTGACGCAACGGTTTCGCTAGGGATCCGTTAACGAAACGCGTTTAACCATTAACCGGAGCGGGAGAATCCCATGAGCAATCAGACCGTCACCAGGGCAGAAGTCACGGATGCCATCGTCCGCGAAGTCGGTGTGACTCGCCAAGAGTCTTCGGACTTGTTGGACAGAACGCTGGAATTGATCGGGTCGGCTCTGGAAACTCAGGATGAGGTCAAGCTCTCTCGCTTCGGTAATTTTGTGGTGCGATCAAAAGCGCCACGGGAAGGCCGCAACCCGAAAACCGGGCAGGAAGCTGTCATCGCCGCGCGCCGCGTCGTCACCTTCCGCCCTTCACCAATGTTGAAATCATTGGTGGACCACAAATAGTCAGGAAGGATCCCTCATGTCGGCAAACCGAGCCCGCGTCACCAAATCAGCTCAGGCATTCCGTTCGATTGGCGAGGCTGCAGGCGAGCTTGGGCTCGAGACACATGTGATCCGATATTGGGAAACCAAATTCACCAAGGATGTCCGTCCGATCAAGCGCGCCGATGGTCGCCGCATGTTCCGTCCGCAGGACTTGGATGCGCTCCGGGCCATCCAGACTCTCGTGCACGAAAAAGGAATGACGCTCAAAGGTGCCAAGGCATTGCTTGCCGAGCAGGGTGTCCCAGCGGTCCTCTCCGGAGCAGCAACGCTCGGCACGAGCCCGGCGCGCGAGCTTCAGAAAAGCGTGGCAGACGCGTTCCAGGCGGATGTGGCGGGTGAAGTATCAGGCGATCCCAGAGAGCGCCTTCAGGATACATTGGTCGAACTGAAAGACCTGAAAGCTCGGCTCGACGCGGTTCGCCAGACTCGCGCAGCCTGAACCCACATAAGACATGGGTACAAGCCGCCGGTGTCGGAGCGTGGCGCAGCCCGGTAGCGCACTCGCCTGGGGGGCGAGGGGTCGTAGGTTCGAATCCTATCGCTCCGACCATTCATCACCCAATCCAATCAGGGGATTGAATTGGGCGTGAAGTGGCGGCATCCGGGCCGGACTATTCTTCTTTAAAATCCACACCATCAACTTTGCCCATGGCCGCAAGAGCGAAGGCATAATCGAGCGCGATATCCTTCAGGCCTTCGAAGCGACCGGATGCACCGCCATGGCCGCCTTCCATCTCGATGCGCAGAAAGTAAGGGCCAGCATCGGGCGCATCGTGGCGCAGGCGTGCAGCCCATTTTGTGGGCTCCCAATAGGTGACACGCGGGTCCGACAGGCCGCCAGTGATGAGCATGGGCGGATATGGCTTGTCGGCTACATTGTCATATGGGCTATAGGCCATGATCGTGTCGTAATCTTCGGCGGACGTAAGTGGGTTGCCCCATTCCGGCCATTCCGGCGGCGTCAGCGGCAGGCTTTCGTCAGACATGGTATTCACAACATCGACAAATGGTACGGCTGCGATAATGCCGCCAAACAGTTCCGGGTCCATGTTTGCGACCGCACCCATGAGAAGTCCTCCGGCAGATCCGCCATAGGCAACGATGTTGCCTTCGGACGTATATTCCTGATCGACGAGATAATGTCCGGCCGCGATGAAATCCTTGAACGTGTTCGATTTCTTTTCGAGCTTGCCGTCAAGATACCATTGATACCCCTTGGACATGCTGCCGCGAGGATGCACGATCGCATAGATCACGCCGCGGTCCACAAGGCTGAGCCGGCTGGTGCGGAAGTCAGCTGGGTAGGTGATTCCGTATGAACCATAACCATAGAGCAGCAGCGGCGCCGATCCATCAACGGGAGTGGATTTGTGGCGCAGTAGCGTTATGGGCACCTCCACCCCGTCCCATGAGGGCGCCATCAATCGCTCGGCAACATAGTCTTCGGGGTTGTGACCGGATGGCACTTCCTGCGTCTTGCGAAGCGTGCGTTCACGTGTGTTCAGGTCATAGTCGAATACCTGGTCCGGCGTCGTTGGGGACGAATATTCAAATCGCAGGATTGGCGTCGCAAAATCATATCCGCTGTCGAGGCCCAGCGAATATGCCGCCTCCTCGAAATTGATCCTGTGGCTGGAGCCGTCCTCACGCGCCCGAATGACAATCTGTGGCAGGCTGTTCTCGCGCTCCATGATGGCGAGAAAGTCCTTTTGAGGTTGTATTCCCAGGATCAGGGTGCCCGGCCGGTGTGGAATTACTTCTTCCCACGCATCGCGACTGGTCGACTCCATCGGGGCACGCATCAATTTGAAGTCTACGGCACCGTCGAGATTGGTATAGATGTAGAACTGACCGTCCCAGTGAACGACATTGTATTCACTGTCGGTCTGGCGTGGCGCGATAATTCGGGGTGCCGGATCTGCCTCGTCGGCGGGGAACCAGTAGACTTCAGACGTCGTATGGCTGGACGCTCCAATGAATATTACTTCTTCGCTCGCACTCTTGTTGATGCTGAGAAAGACTCCTGGATCATTCTCCTTGTAGATCAGTGTGTCTTCACCAGTATCGAGGTCTCTTTGCCAGACTGAATCCGGCCTCGCATTTTCATCGCGATGGATCCAGTAAATCCGCTTTCCATCTGCGCTCCATTCAAACGGTCCATAGGCATTCTCAATGCTGACGCTTTGATCTTCGGCAGTTTCGATATTCTTTAGACGAATTGTATAAAACTCACTGCCTTGCGTATCCGTCGCATAAGCGATCAGACTGTGGTCCGGTGAGGTATCAATACCGCCGAATGAGAAATAGTCCTCTTCCTTTCCAAGTGCGTCCCCGTCCAAAAGGATGGTTTCTTCAGCATCGGGGTCAAAGGCCTTTTCGGCAGGTTTTCTGGCTATAATCGGATACTCGCCACCCTCACGGTAGCGGGTGTAATATGCGTAAGGACCGTTAATCTCGGGAACCGAGCTGTCGTCTTCCTTGATGCGTCCTCGCATTTCCTTGAAAAGTTCATCGCGCAGGGCAGTGGTTGGAGTCTCAAGTGCTGCCTTTGTGAAAGCGTTTTCCGCTTCGAGATAGTCGCGGATATCCTGGCGCAAGACGCTTGGGTCGCGCATGACCTCTTGCCAGTTCTCATCCTTCATCCAGTGATAGGGATCGTTGCGGGTCCGCCCAACCTGCGTGATTTCATGATCAATGCGCGGGGCAACTGGCGATGTGAGGGGCGCCGCCGCTTGCGCATTCGGCGATGAGGTGTCGGCCTGGGTCAGTTCTGGGGGAGGGGTTTCAGTCATGGTGCATCCGGTCGTAAGCGCCATCGCGGCAGCGCTGATCATGAAAAGGGGAAGGAGGCGCATATCAAAGACTCCGAAGCTGTGAGCAAGCCTCGATAGGACCAGCTGCTTCTGATCGTGTCTAGGCCTGTTTGGTCGGTTTGAACTCAAGAACGACGCCGTTGATGCACCAACGTTCTCCGGTGGGCGGCGGCCCATCCTTGAAAACGTGTCCCTGATGCATGCCGCAGATTGCACAATGGCATTCAGTGCGCGGCAAGATCATCTTGAAGTCGGTCTTGGTCGCAACCACGCCTTCGCTTGCTGGCTGCCAGAAACTCGGCCATCCCGTTCCAGACTCGAATTTGTGCTCAGACGACCAGAGCGGCGTATCGCACCCCTTGCAGTGAAAGAGTCCCTCGCGGTGTTCGTCATTGTGATTGCCGGGCGTGAAGGCACGCTCGGTACCTTCTTTAATACCGACGCGATATTCCTCTTCAGTCAGTATCTCGCGCCATTCGCGGTCGGACCGCTGAATCCTGGCTTTTGTCATCATGAGCTCCATGAGAGTATTCGCGTATCATATAGGCGGTTCGGAGCATCACACCATGATAGGTGATGCAATCTGGAGGGAAAGCGGCAAAGAAAAAGGGATCGCCGGAGAGCAATCCCTTGAATGGTTTGGGAATGGGCGTTGAAACTAGCCGTACAGAACCGTAATGGATTCTGCGACCAGCGCGGGGCGCTCCTGGCCTTCGATTTCCACCGTGGCTTCCATCTTCATCTGCTTGCCGCCAGCCTTCGGCTCAACCGACAGGCATTTCTGGCGCAGGCGCACCTTGGAGCCGACCGGCACCATATTCGTGAACCGGACCTTGTCGGAGCCGTAATTGATGCCGCGTGTCGTGCCGGAGACGCGCAGGACTTCAGAGCCCAGCATTGGCAGCAGCGACAGGGTCAGGAAGCCGTGCGCAATGGGGCTGCCGAGTTCCTTCGTGGCGCGTTCGACATCCACATGGATCCACTGATGATCGCCCGTGGCTTCGGCAAACATATTGACGCGATCCTGATCAATTGTGTGCCAATCGGACACGCCGACTTCCTGGCCAGCCAGGGATTCGAGATCGTCATATGCAACTGTGCGTGGGTCCGCCATGTTTTCCTCCAATTAGAAATTTTCCCTGTTTTGGCGTGCGATTGACGTCTCGGCAAGCTTGACCGAGCGGCAAGTGCAGATTGTAGCAGAGCAGGTACCGGCTGAGCTGCTCAGGATCGGAGGAAATAAGCGAGGCGTTCCACGAGCCGGTTGGTGTCTTTGTCATTCGTGAAGAGGTGCTGAGTGATGCGCAACCGGTCGCCTCGGCAAGACACAAAAATTCCTTCGGCCTTCAGGCGTGCCGTCAGGTCTTCGGGCGCAGAGTCCGGCAGTAAGGGGCAGAGATAGTGGGGGCCGCGCTCGGCCTCTGGAGGGCACAACACTCCAACTGAATTGAGCCTTTGCGACAGGTCGGCATTGCGGGCGCGAAGCGTGCGCTCCACGTTTTCGACGCCCCAATCCAGAATTGTGCGAACGGCGCTTTCGAAGGCTGGAAGTAGTGCGAAATTCGAACGCTCCCCCATGTCAAACCGTTCGGCCCCGGCTCCGAATTCGTCAGAATAGTCAATCAACCTCGCGAAATTGGAGGCGCCTTTCCGGTTGATCCAATTCTGCTCCAATGGACGGCCCGATCTATGTTTTGGGGCCGCATATAGGAAGCCGGTCGCATAGGGACCGAGCAGCCATTTGTAACCGGCGACTGCCACGAAGTCGGGTTGAACATTTTGCGTATTGAAATCCAGTGCACCGCAGCTTTGGGTCAGGTCCAGCACGAAGGCGGCCCCATAATTCCGGCATTTTTTGCCGACCGCCGCGACATCGACCAATGCACCGTCGGTCCAGCGAATATGAGCGCAAGCCACAAGTCCGGTATTGGGCCCGATTTCGTTGAGAAGACAGTCGGACAGAGTCGAACTGCCCGTGCGGGTGATGGTTTTCAGCTGGGCGCCGGTAGACTCCGCCAAGGCGCGCCACACGTAAACATTCGAGGGAAACTGGTCCTCCAAGACAAGAATTTCCTGACCTTCTGCCAAGCTTATGTTGGCGGCAGCCGTGGCTAGCGCGTAACTCACAGATGGGACAAAGGCGATGCCGTCGGTGTCAGCATGGATTAACTGGGCCAGTAGGGGACGGAGGCGCGCAGTATCCGCAAAGAAGTCTGTGTCCTGAATAGACCAGGGCCGCAGCTTCCGGGCCAGTCCGGCTTTACCGGCTTCGACCGAGGCTGTCGTCATCGGTCCCATCGTTGCTGTGTTGAAATAGGCAACATCGTCCGGGATATCGAACAAATGGCGCTGGTTTGGAATGACGCTCATATTTCTTCCCTAGCGTGAAAGAAAAATGAGGGGAAGCGCCTCCATATTCTGCTCAGCCTAAACGATGCGACTTTCTTTTTTGCCCCAATAACGGTCACGGATCAGTCGCTTATACAGTTTTCCGGTCGGATGCCGGGGCAGCTCGAGGTCGAAATCCAGACTTTTGGGGCATTTGATCTTTGACAGCTCGCCTCGGCAGAATTCAAGCAGTTCCGCGGCAAGCTCATCTGATGGGGCTATCCCCGGCATTGGCTGGACGATGGCCTTTACAGATTCTCCGAATTCTTCGTCGGGCACCCCTATGACCGCAACATCGGCGACCTTGGGATGAGTGATCAGGACATTCTCCGCTTCTTGCGGATAGATATTCACGCCGCCTGATATGATCATGAAGGCCTTGCGGTCGGTCAGGTACAGAAAGCCATCTTCGTCGACTTTGCCAACATCGCCGAGAGACGACCAATCGGGATGTTTTGGATTAAGTGCAGAAGCATTTTTCTCAGGATCATTGTGATAGTTTGGCGGGGTGGTGCCACCGAAGTAGATCTGGCCTTCACTGCCAACCGGCACTTCATCCCCGTTTTCATCGCAGACATGAAGTTCGCCGAAAATAGCGCGCCCCACCGTACCTTTGTGCTCGAGCCATTCGGCGCTCTTGGCCCATGTCATGCCGTTGCCTTCCGAGCCTGCATAGTACTCATCGATGATCGGCCCCCACCATTCGATCATCTGCTCTTTTACAGGGATCGGACACGGCGCGGCTGCGTGAATTACGAATTTCAAGCTTGTGACGTCGTAGGATTTTCGGACGTCCTCCGGAAGTTTCAGAAGCTTTACGAACATGGTTGGGACCATCTGAACATGGGTCGTCTTGTGAGCCTGCACGCAATCAAGAAAGGCTTCTGGATCGAACTTTTCCATCACCACCAGCGTGGCGCCAAGGCGTGTGAACGTCATGCACCAGCGGAGCGGGGCAGCATGATAGAGTGGAGCTGGTGAAAGATAGACGCTGTCTGGTCCTGCAGCTGCCATTCCTCGTGTAATCTGAAGCAGGACATTGTCAGCATCGATAGGCATATCCCGCTCGAGTGGCGGACGAATGCCTTTCGGTCTTCCCGTTGTCCCGGAGGAATACAGCATGTCCGTACCGGCCATCTCGTCCGCGATGGGCGTCACTGGAAAGGCCGATTGAAGAGTCTCCAACCGCTGGAAACCTTCGATGTCACCATCAATGGACCAGAACTGATCAATGCCGACCAGTTGTTTCGCTTGCTTTGCGATATCGCTTTTTCCGGCGCTGGCGATCAGGAGGGAGCTGCCGGAATCCTCGATGATATATTTTACTTCAGGCGCAGTCAGGCGTGACGATACGCACACAAAATACAGGCCTGAGCGTTGAGCGGCCCAACAAATCTCGAAATAGCGCGCCGAATTCTCTGCGAAAAGCGCGATTGTGTCGCCGGGATTCAGGCCGGCGTCGCGAAATGCGTGCGCAATCTGGTTTGATCGTTCATCCAGTTGTTTGAAGGTTACGGTTTCTCCGGAGGCAGCCATGATATAGGCGGCCTTGTCAGGATGGGTCTTCGCGTGGTGGCAGGGATGCATATTTTCCTCCTGATATCGGCAGCGCTTCTGGTGAGCGCGCTCGACGGTCTGGAGGCGTTTCTAGCGGGACATTCGCATTCGTCCACGGGCAACGTCGCGTCAGCCGGGTTTATTCGGGAAAGCCTGGTGTTCCGCGTTTCTCGGGATTTTCCTGCAGATAGGCGTGTTTGAGTTCAGTCGAGCGATTGTGATTGCCTTCCGGGCACCAGCCGGGTTCGCTTACCAGGCGTCCGATCCAGCGATGAGGGCGAAGCCCGTCGGAGGCGCAATCCTTCAGGATCGCGAAGAATTCGTGAAACGCGATGACGAAAGGATTGTAGTTGTTCAGGGGCTTCACAACGCCATAGATTGGCTTTTCGTTCTCCAATTCCGGCACGAAAGTCCCGAACATCTTGTCCCAGATGATGAACACGCCGGCAAAATTTGTGTCGAGATACCTGGCATTGGTCGCGTGGTGAACCCGGTGGTGACTGGGCGTATTGAACACTGCTTCAAACCAGCGTGGCATCCGGTCGATCGCTTCAGTATGAATCCAGAACTGGTAAAGCAGGTTCAGGCCACCCACGAAGAATATGACATAGGGATGAAAGCCGATGACGACCATGGGCAGGCCGATCCAGATAAGTCCGGTCAGTGGGCCAAACCAGGGCTGACGTAGTGCGGTGGTCAAATTGTAGTGCGTAGAGGAATGGTGCGTTACATGCTCCATCCACCACCATCGGGCACGATGTGCGAAACGGTGTTTCCAGTAATAGATGAAGTCATAAAGGACGAAGCCGATAATGGCTGACACGGCCGTGAACGGGAGCGTGAAAACCCGGAATGGCCAGGCGATCAGCATCATCCAGACGGCGAGTGTCCCAGTGAGTGTATTGATGACGACATTGCCCAGCCCCATTGTGAGGGAAGCGAGTGCATCCTTGGTGTCATATCTCCCCGCAGCACGCCCGGACTTCACCGCCCACCATTCCAGCGCAACTGACAGGATGAATATTGGCGCGGCGAAGGTTGTTACGGCGGGCAGGGGGTTGAATTCCATCGTGTGGGGTTACCATCCTTGAAAGTATCAGTTGAACTGCGCCTTCGATGGCGCCCTCGTCACCCGTCTGTGACCTAGCTTGTTTGTAGACGAGTCAGTTGGTTTCATAAACGGGGTTGGGTCAGTAGACGCCAGCCTGAGGTTTGCCGTCGCGCTTGTAGACCGTGCCGTCCTTCATGACGAAATCCACGTCCTCCAATGCGGAAATATCGGCAAGCGGATCGGAGTCCACGGCGACAAAGTCAGCACGACAACCGACGTCGCTGCATCCGAGTTCTCCTGTTTTGCCGAGTGCTTCGGCCGACAGGCTGGTCGCAGCCTGGATGGCCTGCATCGGCGTCATGCCGAGATTGACCATGCGAGAGAACTGATTGGCATTGTCCCCGTGCGGATAGACGCCCGAATCCGAGCCGAACACGACCTTGACCCCGGCTTTCACCGCCGCGGTGAAGCTGTCTCTCTGAATTTTCGAGATCGCCCGTTCTTTCGCGAGAGATTCTTCCAGCACGCCGTTCTTCTTGCCTTCAGCGAGCGTGTATTCGGTGTTGTAGATGTCCATGGACAGATAGGTGCCGTTTTCCTTGGCGAGACGGATCGTGTCTTCGTCGAGGATGCTCGCATGCTCGATTGTGTCGATCCCCGCGAGGATCGCGTTCTTGATACCGATCGTGCCATGCGCATGGGAGGCGACCCTGATCCCGCGTGCATGGGCTTCCTCGGCGATGGCCGTCAGTTCTTCCAGCGTGCCCTGAGCGGCGCCAAGGCTGGTGCCTTTCGAAAACACGCCGCCCGTGGAGCAGGTCTTGATCAGGTCAACGCCGTATTTGATATTCCGGCGAACTTTTTCCCGCATTTCCCATGGGCCTGTGGCAACGTTCTCGCCCGCGACATCATACTCGGATGGCAAGAGATTGGTGTCCGAGCAATGTCCGCCCAGAATCCCGACCGGAGGCCCGGAAACATACATGCGCGGGCCGGGGACATCGCCTTCATTGATCGCGTCCCGAAGGGCGACGTCGCTATAGCTGGAAGCGCCGACATTCCGCACCGTGGTGAACCCCGCGAGCAAGGTCCTGCGAGCATTTTTGACGCCTGTGATAGCTTGGCGCTCATCTGAAAAGCTCAGCGAGAAATAGGCCGGATCTTCGGGATCCGAGGTCAGGTGGGTGTGCATGTCGATGAAACCGGGCACCAATGTCGCATCCTTCAGATCAACAGATGTGGAACCTGACGGTTTGCGTAACTCGTTTGCAGTGCCGCGCGCCGTGATCACCCCATCTTCAATGACGAAGACTGGCCGATTCACAGTTTCCGCGGTCACTGGATCCACAAACTTGCCAGCCGTAAGATAAAGGGTCTCAGCCGTGGCCGGCAGGGAAAGCAGCGCGATGGACGCACCGGTTAGCAGGGCTGTCAGTTTCATCGTGAAGATCCTTTGAATTCGAGGACTAGTTTATCGAGCCGAGCCTGCGGCAAGGTCAAGCATTGGGCTGAATGCCGCCGGGTAAGTCTTGACGAATGCTGAGGCACAGGCAGCTTGGGCCCGGAAAATCATCACAAGGGAGGCCAGCCGTGGCGCAGCCGAAAGAATTTGAACAGATCACCCTCGATATTGAAGACGGTATCGCGACCCTTACGCTGAATCGCCCAGCCAAGATGAACGCCTTTACCGGCAAGATGATGTACGAAATGATTGAGGCGTTCGATATCACGGATGCCGACGACAATGTGCGTGTCGTCATCGTGACCGGCTCGGGCGATCGGGCGTTCTGCGCCGGGGCAGACCTCTCCGAAGGTGCCAAAACGTTCGACTATGACAAGCGCGCCGAAGGTGGCGAAGTTGGCCGGACCGACGATGTGGATATCCAGCGCGATGGTGGTGGCCGTGTGACACTGCGTATCTTCGACAGCCTGAAGCCAGTGATCGGCGCGATCAATGGCGCAGCCGTGGGTATTGGCGTGACGATGCAGCTGCCAATGGATATTCGCATTGCATCAGACAATGCGCGCTTTGGATTTGTGTTCAATCGGCGGGGCATCAATCCGGAGGCGGCTTCCAGCTGGTTCCTGCCGCGTCTGGTCGGCATCTCGCAGGCATTGGAATGGTGTTATTCCGGCCGCGTCTTCCCGGCACAGGAAGCAAAGGATGGCGGGCTGGTACGGTCGGTCCATCCGCAATCTGAGCTGATGGATGTGGCGCGCGCCATGGCGAGAGAGATCGCGGACAATACAGCCGCTGTATCAACCAGCCTGACTCGTCAGATGATGTGGCGCATGCTGGGCGCAAGCCATCCGATGGAAGCGCACATCGTGGATTCTGCGGCGATCTACTCCCGCGGCAAAACGCAAGACGCCAAGGAAGGCGTGATGAGCTTCCTAGAGAAGCGCAAGCCGGTCTATCCGGTCAAGGTCTCGGATGGCATGCCGAACTTTTATCCGTGGTGGGACGAGCCGGAGTTCAAATGGATCGGCGGCAAGGACTGATCCGGCAATGACCCCTGAGTTGAGGATGATCGAAACGAACGGACTCCGCTTGCGCGTAGCGCTGGCGGGGGAAGGGCCGTTGGTCGTTCTCGTGCATGGGTTTCCTGAGAGTTGGTATTCTTGGCGCCACCAGATCAAGGCATTGTCCGAGGCAGGTTACAGCGTGGCCGCGCCGGATGTGCGTGGTTATGGTGGGTCTGATCGGCCTGACGCGGTCGAAGCTTACGATATGGAAAGCCTGACGGCAGATATTGCCGGGCTTGCCGAGGCCTTGTCTCCAGCTGCGCCAGCGGTTGTCGTCGGGCACGACTGGGGCGCACCGATCGCTTGGAACACGGCGCGGCTCCATGCCGACCGGTTCCGGGCAGTGGCCGGGCTGTCAGTGCCCTATGTGCCGCCGGGCGATGTGGTCTTCATCGACGCGGTACGTGCCGTCTTCACTGAGCGTGGTCTGTTTTTCTATCAGGTCTACTTCCAGGATGAAGGTCCACCCGAGGCAGAGCTCGAAGCCGATCCCGCAGAAACGATCCGAAAGTTCTATTACGCGATTTCAGGTGATGCGCCCGAGGGGACCTGGCCGGTCGACAAGAAGCATGGCGACACGCTGCTCTACAGGTTGCCGGAGCCGGACATGCCACTACCCTGGCTCAGTGATGACGACGTTGCCTATTATGATGCCCAGTTCCGTCAATCCGGGTTTCGTGGCCCGCTGAACCGGTATCGCAACTGGCATCGCGATCATGCGTACCTGCAGGAGCACCCTTCTTCCACTGTGATCGCTCAACCTTCTCTGTACATTGGCGGCACCGAGGACCTGGTTCTCAAGATGTATCCTGGCGACATGGTCGCAGCGATGAAAAAGAGCCTTGGCGATCTGCGCGGCGCTGAACTGCTTGAGGGGTGCGGGCACTGGACTCAGCAGGAACGGCCTGAAGAGGTGAATCGCCTGCTGTTGGACTGGCTGGGCCAGCTTTAGTCGCTATTCGTCGAAATCGCTTCCATAGCCTTGCTGGTCGCGGGAGAGATCTCCGAAGCGGGTGATGTTCGAGTCAAACGCCAGTTCTACGCGGCCAATCGGACCGTGACGTTGCTTGCCGATGATGACCTCGGCCTTGCCATAGACCTGGTCCATGCGCTCGCGCCATTGGCTCCATTTTTCGTTCGAGGAGGGATCGCTCGGATCGGCGCCGGGCTCGGTCCGCGACAGGTAGTATTCTTCGCGATAGACGAACATGACGACGTCAGCATCCTGCTCAATCGATCCGGATTCCCGCAAGTCAGACAATTGGGGGCGCTTGTCGTCGCGTTGTTCTACGGCACGTGAAAGCTGCGACAGCGCGATGATCGGTACGTTGAGGTCTTTCGCAAGCGCCTTCAGGGAGGTCGTGATTTGCGTAATCTCCTGGACCCGGTTCGCGTTCGCGTTGCCGCTGGTGACTGTAATCAGCTGCAGATAGTCGATCACGATCATGTCGAGCCCGACAGAGCGCTGCAGGCGTCGGGCGCGGGCGGCCAATTGGCTGATCGAGATACCGCCTGTGTCGTCGATATAGAGCGGCAGGTTCTGAAGCTCTTCGGTCGCTTCACGCAGCCGTTCAAAGTCGCTCTTGTCGAGATCGCCCTGACGAATCCGATGGGTGGTGATGCCAGTCCGCTCGGCGATGATCCTCGTTGCAAGCTGTTCGTTTGACATTTCCAGCGAGAAGAAGCCGACAATTGCGCCGTCTACAGTCTTCTTCGAGCCGTCATCTTGTACTTCTGCGCGATAGGCCGCAGCGGCATTGTAGGCAATGTTGGTTGCAAGTGAAGTTTTCCCCATTGAGGGGCGCCCGGCTAAAATGATCAAATCAGATCGGTGCAGTCCGCCAAGCTTCTCATCGAGATCGCGCAGCACGGTCGGGATGCCGGCAATCTTGCCTTCGCGCTTGAACGCAGCTTCAGCGTTCTTGAGAGATTCTGTCAGGGCTTCGGAGAAGGTCGTGAAACCGCGACCCGACGAGCCGCGCTCTGCGAGGTCGAAGAGCTGCCGTTCAGCCAGTTCGATCTGGCGTTCGCCATTTTCTTCCGGAGTCGGGTTCAAGGCGCGACCCGTCAGTTCGCTGCCAATGCCGACCAGCGACCGTCGCATGGCAAGGTCGCGGATCATCCGTGCATAGTCGCCGACTTCCGGGCCAAAGGCAGCTGAGTCGAGCAATTGCTCCAAATACCGGGCGCCACCAATTTCAGTGAGTTTTTCAGCCTTTTCGAAATGCTCGCGCAGCGTGACGCCGTCTGCAATGCGGCCCTGCTGAATCATCGTTGCCGACACGTCGAACAACTCCTGATGCGCTGGCGCATAGAAATCTGAGGGCCGCAGGATATCTGCCACGCGCTGGTAGGCGTTATTGTCGAACAGGATGGCCCCCAGCACTGCGGCTTCCGCCGACAGATTGTGGGGCGGCGCGATTGTGGCGGCGGGGGCATCATCTAGAGGCATGCGATTCTTTTACCTTACCTGCGACGCGAATTCATCGCCTTGATGCGGATTGAGCTGCGCAATTCACCGTCACTTCACAAAAAAAGGGCCGCGGCTGTGGATAGCTGCGGCCCTCAATTCGAATTTGCAGAAGACTATTCTTCGTCTTCGCCTCCGGCTTCGGCCCGCTCAGCAGCAGCTTCGGCGAGTTCGCCGGCCTGCTCTTCAGCGAGCTCCTGGTTTGCAGCCTGGAGCGAGGCAACGATGTCCTCACCTTTCTCCTGGCGTTCAGCCTCTTCAGCGGAGCGGGCGATGTTCGCCTGGACCGTGACAGTTACTTCTGCGTGCAGGCGAATTGCAACGTCGTACAGGCCGATGGCCTTGATCGGACGGTTCAGGCGTACGCCCGAGCGTGGCACGGCGTGACCTGCAGCTTCAGCCGCATCAGCAACGTCGCGAGCAGTAACCGACCCGTAAAGCTGCCCCGTATCGCCAGCTTGGCGAATGAGCGTGAAGACGGTGCCGTTCAGCTTTTCAGCTTCGGACTCGGCATTTGCGCGAGCTTCTGCGTTACGAGCTTCAATGGCTTCGCGCTCAGACTCGAAGCGAGCCCGGTTACGATCATTGGCGAGCAGGGCTTTGCCCTGAGGGATGAGGAAGTTCCGGGCGAACCCGTTCTTCACGTTCACTTCTTCGCCGATTTTGCCGAGGCGTTCGATGCGTTCAAGAAGGATGACTTGCATGTTCGTGTCTCCTTACTTCACTTCGAACGGAAGCAGGGCCAGCATGCGGGCGCGTTTGATCGCCTGAGCAAGCTTGCGCTGGTTCTTGAGGTTTACGGCCGTGATGCGGCTGGGCACGATTTTCCCTTTTTCAGAGATATAGCGCTGCAGCAGTTTCACGTCCTTGTAATCGATTTCCTGCGCATTCTGACCGGTGAACGGGTCGACCTTGCGGCGACGTCCAAACGGACGGCGGGCAGGAATGTTCGTGATGTTCAGTTTCTGAGCCATTTCGAGTGTCCTTCCCTAGTCGCGACGACGGTCTTTGCGAGAGAGAACCGGCGACGGCTCATCACTCAGGGCTTCAACGCGGATCGTCATGTAGCGCATGACGTCGTCGGAGATGCGAAGGCGGCGTTCAAGTTCCTGAACTGCGTCGGCGGGGCCGTCGATGTTCAGAAGCGAGTAGTGCCCCTTGCGTTGTTTCTTGATTGGATAGGCCAGGTTGCGAAGACCCCAGTATTCGGTCTTGCCAACAGATGCGCCTTTTTCCTTGAGAAAGCCGCTCAGTTCTTCGACAAAAGTCTCGACTTGAGCAGGCGAAATGTCAGGTCGTGTGATCACGACATGCTCATATAGTGCCATGTTTTCAGTCCCATAGTAGAGCCATGCGGCGCCAGACAGCGGGAAACTGCCGGGCGATGGCCCCTCTTCATCTGGCTCATTCCAAACTAACGAGGGCCGCATGCCTGCGAGTGAATGCGGGTGTAAAGCGCATTTGGGCCTGTTTTTCAAGCGCTTGCTTACATTCGCGGTCACCTTTAACCACGGGCGCAATTTGGAGAAACCAGACATGAAAAAATTCGCGCTGATCTTTCCTGGTCAAGGGAGCCAAGAAATCGGAATGGGCAAGTCGCTTGCGGAGGCCTTTCAGTCCGCACGCGATGTCTTTGCCGAGATTGATGAAGCCCTTGGACAGAATCTGTCTGGCCTCATGTGGGCCGGCGATATTGCCGAGTTGACCCTGACGGCAAATACTCAGCCCGCGCTCATGGCGCACAGTGTTGCCGCCGCCCGCGCCCTGGAGGCTGAGTTTGGCTTGTCGGCCAAGGACGCGGCCTATGTGGCGGGTCACTCCCTGGGCGAGTATTCTGCGCTTGCTGCTGCAGGCGCGCTTGGTGTGGCGGATACGGCGCGCCTCCTGCGCATTCGCGGCAATGCCATGCAGGCCGCCGTGCAGCCGGGAGAGGGTGCAATGGCAGCCTTGTTGGGAGCCGACATAAATCAGGCGGAAGCCGCCTGTGCAGCTGGACGCGAAACCGGCGGCGCCTGTGATATCGCGAACGACAATGCGCCGGGTCAGCTTGTCATATCTGGCCGCAAGGATGCGGTTGAGGCCGCCTGCGCGCAGGCGAAGGATAGTGGCGTCAAGAAAGCCATGCTTCTCAATGTTTCCGCACCGTTCCATTGCTCCCTGATGCAGCCAGCCGCTGATGCGATGGCCGAGGCGCTGGCCGAGGTGTCGATTGCGCAGCCGGTGAGTGAACTGGTCGCGAACGTGTCTGCAAGTGCTGTCACCGACCCGGAAACGATCCGGAAGAACCTCGTCGCACAGGTCACAGGCCGTGTGCGCTGGACCGAGACTGTGCAATTCATGGTCGCTCAAGGAGTTGAAGCGACGGGCGAAGCAGGCAATGGCAAGGTGCTTACGGTGATGCAACGCCGAATCGACAAGTCGCTCAACGGTTTCACGCTCGGGACCCCCGAAGATCTCGAAGCCTTTGCAGAAGCAATGAAGGGATAGACAAGATGTTTGATCTTACCGGCCGTACGGCCCTCGTGACTGGCGCTTCTGGCGGAATTGGCCGCGCCATCGCACAAGCCTTGTCCGAAGCGGGCGCCAAAGTGGCTCTCTCCGGGACACGTGAGAACGTGCTGGAAGAAGTTGCCGGCACACTGAAAGGCGAGAGCGCCATCGTGCCCTGCAACCTGTCTGATGCGGAATCGGTCGATGGCCTTGTGGGGCGGGCTGAAGACGCGATTGGTCCGCTGGATGTTCTGGTCGCCAATGCCGGCATCACGCGCGACAAGCTGTTGATGCAGATGAAGGATGATGACTGGAACGATGTTCTCTCGGTCAATCTGGGTAGCTATTTCCGCCTCACCAAGAGCTGTGTGCGAGGCATGATGAAGCGCCGCCATGGCCGGATTATTGGAATTACATCCATTGTCGGCGTGACCGGAAACCCTGGCCAGGCCAATTATTGCGCCTCCAAGGCTGGCATGATCGGATTTACCAAATCATTGGCGCAGGAAGTCGCCAGCCGTGGGATTACCGCCAACACGATTGCGCCCGGATTCATCGAATCACCCATGACGGATGTGTTGCCGGAAAAGCAGAAAGACGCTCTTTTGGGGCAAATTCCTGCTGGTCGCCTCGGCCAGGGTGCAGACATTGCCGCTGCAGCCGTTTATCTTGCTTCAGACCAGGCTGCGTACGTCACGGGACAGACAATCCACGTGAATGGCGGCATGGCAATGATCTGATTTCACTACAGCAAGCCCCACTCATAGGACTTGGCGCTCGTCCCCAGTGTATGCTAGGCGCAACACAATGGTTCGAATCTGGGCCAGTCCTCAGGCATTTTCAGAGAGGTACTCATGTCTGACGTTCTAGAACGCGTTAAAAAAATTGTTGTCGATAATCTCGACGTGGATGGTGACAAAGTTGTTGAGAGCGCAAGCTTCATCGACGACCTCGGCGCTGACTCTCTTGACCTCGTCGAGCTGGTCATGGCTTTCGAGGAAGAGTTCAACATCGAGATCCCGGATGATGTGCAGGAATCTATCCGCACAGTTGGTGATGCGGTAACGCACATCAAAGCCCACATCTAAGATTTCCAGGATTTCTATGTCAGATCGCCGCGTTGTTATTACCGGAATCGGGATTGTTTCACCCTTGGCCGCTGGCCGTGAGGCAACCTGGGAGCGCCTGCTTGAAGGCAAATCTGGGGCTGGACGTATTGATACGTTCGATCCCGAAGATATGCCGTGCAAGATTGCGTTTCAGGTTCCGTGGGTAACAGGCCGCGGCGGCGGCGAAGGAGATCCCCATGCGTTTGATCCGGCCAAATTCGTCTCCCCAAAAGAGATGCGTCGGATCGACGAATTCATTCTTTATGCGATCGCTGCAGCAGACGAAGCTGTAGAGGATGCCGGATGGAAGCCCGAGGATGACGAAGGTCAGGAGCGCACTGGCGTTCTCATCGGGTCCGGTATTGGTGGTCTTGAATCGATCTACAAGACTGCGATCACGCTTCATGAGAGCGGGCCGCGCAAGGTGAGCCCGTTCTTCATCCCTGCTGCTTTGATCAATCTGGCCTCTGGCCAGGTATCGATCCGGCACAAATTCAAAGGGCCTAACCATTCGGTGGTGACGGCCTGTGCTACCGGCGCTCACGCGATCGGTGACTCTGCCCGCCTCATCAAATATGGCGATGCGGATGTCATGGTTGCAGGCGGCGCCGAGGCTGTCATTGGCCGCATCGGTATCGCAGGGTTCTGCGCTGCCAAGGCTATGTCCACGAATTTCAATGATACGCCTGAAAAGGCCTCGCGCCCCTATGACAAGGACCGGGATGGCTTCGTCATGGGTGAAGGCGCCGCCATCGTCGTGCTCGAAGAGTACGAGCATGCAAAGGCACGCGGTGCGAAGATCTATGCGGAAGTCGCAGGCTACGGCCTGACGGGTGACGCCTATCACATCACGGCGCCTGCTGAGGGCGCCGAGGGTGGATATCGCGCGATGAAGATGGCGCTCAAGCATTCTGGCATGGACCTGTCCGAGATCGACTATGTCAACGCCCACGGCACCTCGACCCCTAAGGGGGATGAAGGTGAAGCCGGCGCGGTTGAGCGGGCCTTCGGGGATCACGCCAAGAACATGTCGATGTCGTCCACCAAGTCCGCCGTTGGGCATCTGCTCGGCGCCGCTGGCGCAATCGAAAGCGCCTTCTGCGCACTGGCGATCCGCGACCAGGTGATGCCGCCGACCCTGAACCTCGACAATCCGAGCTTCGAGACCGTTCTGGACCTGATCCCGCACAAGGCCAAGAAGGGCCGGGTGCGCGCGGCCATGTCCAACAGCTTCGGCTTTGGCGGAACGAACGCGTCGCTGGTTCTCAAGGAAGTTCAGTAAGCCTGTTTCTCCGGGCTGGGGTTGGCATGTAGGCTGGCACAGTCAGGATTCGCGAGGCGTTCATGGAATTCATCAAACTCCTGCTTTCGGTGCTGGTGCTCCTGCTGTTTGTGGGTGGCGCAGCCCTTGGCGGCGGATGGCTCTGGTTGCAGAACGAAGTCTCGAAACCGGGCCCCTCCACAGAGCAGCACGTCTTCACGGTTGAGCCGGGCGAAACGTTGACCCGCGTAGCCTTGCGGCTGGAGCAGGACGGTATCGTGCAGGACGACCGTCTGGTACGCCTGAAGGCACGGCTCGACGGCACTGAACTTGCCATCAAGACCGGCGAATTCGTCATTGAGCCACACGCCAGCGTAGCGGATGTCATGGACATTCTGATTGAAGGCAAGGCGGTTCTGCACAAGATTACCTTGCCCGAAGGACGTACGACCGCACAGCTATTGAAATTGATAGAGGTCGATCCGGTCCTGACAGGCGATATGCCGGATGAAGACATAGCTGAAGGTGCGTTGCTGCCGGACACTTATCTCTTCCAGCGCGGCACGACCCGCGCAGAACTGGTCGAGCGAATGCGCAAGGCACAAGCAGACATGCTGGAAGGCCTGTGGCCTAGGCGCGCTGAAGGTTTGCCCATTTCAACACCGGGAGAGGCGGTAATCCTTGCCTCCGTTGTCGAGAAGGAAACCGGTATCGCCGGAGAGCGCCCACAGATTGCTGGCCTGTTCGTTACCCGTCTGAAGCGAGGTATGCGTTTGGAGAGCGATCCGACGATCATCTACGGGATCTCCAGGGGTGAGCCCCTGTACAATCGTCGTGGAGAGCGCCGAACGCTCTATCGATCCGAGATCGACCGGAAGACGGACTGGAATACGTATCAGATTGATGGTCTGCCAAAGACGCCGATCTGCAATCCGGGCCGGGAGGCAATTGCGGCCGTCCTGAACCCCGATGAGACAGGCCACATCTTTTTCGTGGCAGACGGCAAGGGCGGCCATTTGTTCGCGAAGACGCTGGCCGAGCACAATCGAAATGTCGCAGCCTATCGCAAATATGAACGCGAAGAAATCCAGAGGGAGCGGGCAGGGAAATGAATAACCTATCCGGCATGACCGGTTTTGCCCGCGTCACAGGGGAAGCGGAATGGGGCGCTTGGGCTTGGGAGGCCAAGAGCGTGAATGGGCGAGGACTGGATGTAAGGGTGAACACCCCTCCTGGGTTCGATGCGTTGGAACGTGTGGTCAAAGCCGCGGCTTCGAAACGGTTCAATCGCGGATCCCTTCAGGTCTCGCTCAGGATCGAGCTGAGCGAACAGGCGGGAGGCGCCACGATCGATCAGGCCTTGCTGGACACATTGCTGGCGGCGGCGGAACAAGCGCACGGCGTTGGCATTTCCAGCGAAGCCATCGCCACCCTGATGACCGTAAAAGGCGTTGTGGAAATCGGATCCACAAACATACGGGACGTTGCGGCGAATTCGGACGTGATGGCTGAACTTGAATCTGCTGCGGGCGCGGCGCTTGCGGAGTTGGACGAGGCACGTCAGGCTGAGGGGCGCGCGCTGAAAGCGATGCTGTCAGACTTGGTCGACGAACTGGTATCGGCGACGGACACCGCTATCTCGCTCGCAGGGGACCAGCCTGCATTGCTCAAGGCACGGCTTACGAAGCAATTGGAAGAATTGGGGGCAGACCAGCAGGTGGAACCGGAACGGCTGGCAGCTGAACTCGCGCTGACCGCTGCGAAGGCCGATGTCCGCGAGGAGCTGGACCGTTTGCTCGCACACTTCGACTCTGCGCGAAAACTGCTTTCCGGTGGCTCACCGGTGGGCCGGAAGCTTGATTTTCTCGCCCAGGAACTCAACCGTGAAGCCAATACGCTCTGCTCGAAATCTGTTAGCCTTGATTTGACGAATGCCGGACTCAGTCTCAAAGGAACCATAGACCAGTTCAAGGAGCAGGCAGCCAATGTCGAATAGTGGACATCCAAAGGATCATGGGCACCGCAGGGGACTCATGCTGGTTCTGTCGAGCCCCTCAGGTGCTGGCAAGACGACGCTCGCAAAAAAATTGATCGAAGAGTTCGACGATGTGAATTTGTCCGTGTCGGCGACCACGCGTCCACCACGTCCCGGCGAAAACGACGGAAAAGACTATCACTTCCGGTCTGTCGACGAGTTTCATCACATGATCGAACGGCGGGAATTCCTGGAATGGGCGCACGTTTTCGACAAGTATTATGGGACGCCAAAGGCCGACACGGTCGCCAAGCTGGATGCGGGCGAGGATGTCTTGTTCGATGTGGACTGGCAGGGCGCAGATGCGCTGCACGACCAGATGCCAAACGATGTGGTTTCGGTATTCATTCTCCCACCCAGCATCAGCGCGCTGGAACAACGTCTCGCGGCCCGACCTGGCTCGACCCCGGAGATTGTTGCCCGCCGCATGGACGACGCCAAACGGGAGATCATGCATTGGCGCCGCTATGACTATGTGATTGTGAACGATGATCTGGAAGTGGCCTATCAAAGGCTACGACGCATATTGTTGACCGAGCGATTGAAACGGTTGCGTCAACTTGATCTTGAAGACCATGTGCGCACGCTTCTGGGAGAGGCGTGATGGAGCCGGAGGAGAAACTTGGGAACGTAAAGGCTCGCCCAATTTGGTTGGTGGCGCTGATCCCGTTGCTCGGGATCGTCTGGGGCGCATGGTTTGTCGCCAAGTACATCGCTTGAGAAGCTGCGGGGCTTTGTTCTGTAAGGTCTGAGATTATCAGGATTTCGACATGGCTTCCTGGAAGTTCTTGTCGACCGCTTCGATAAAGCCTTCAGTCGTCAGCCATTCCTGATCCGGACCGACGAGCAAGGCGAGGTCTTTCGTCATCTGGCCATTCTCGACTGTCTTGATGATGGTCTCTTCCAGCTTCTGGGCGAAGGCGCGTACGTCAGGCGTGTCATCCATACGACCGCGATGGTCGAGGCCGCGAGTCCAGGCAAAGATCGACGCAATGGAGTTGGTCGACGTGGCTTCGCCCTTCTGGTGGTTGCGGTAGTGACGCGTCACCGTGCCGTGTGCGGCTTCGGCTTCGACCGTGTTGCCATCTGGCGTCATCAGAACGGATGTCATCAGACCGAGCGAGCCGTAACCCTGGGCGACCGTGTCGGACTGGACATCGCCGTCATAGTTCTTACAGGCCCAGACATAGCCGCCGGACCATTTCATGGCCGCTGCGACCATGTCGTCGATCAGGCGATGTTCGTAAGTGCCGCCAAACTCGGCGAACTTGTCTGCGAATTCAGCGTCGAACACTTCCTGGAAGATATCCTTGAAGCGGCCATCATAGGCTTTCAGGATCGTGTTCTTGGTCGACAGGTAGACCGGCCATTTGCGCTGTAGGCCGTAGTTCAGGCTGGCACGCGCGAAGTCACGGATGGACTCGTCGAGATTGTACATGCCCATGGCGATACCAGAGGAAGGGAAGTCGAAGACTTCGAATTCCTTGGAATCGGATCCGTCGGATGCTTCCCATTTCATGGTCAGCTTGCCCTTGCCGGGAACGAGGAAGTCCGTGGCCTTGTACTGGTCGCCAAAGGCGTGACGGCCGACCACAACGGGCTTTGTCCAGCCTGGCACTAGACGCGGGACGTTGGAGATCACGATTGGCTCGCGGAAGACAACGCCGCCGAGAATGTTGCGGATCGTGCCATTTGGCGAACGCCACATCTTCTTCAGGCCAAACTCTTCAACGCGGGCTTCATCCGGTGTGATCGTGGCGCATTTGACAGCAACGCCGTATTGTTTGGTTGCATTGGCTGCGTCGATGGTGATCTGGTCGTCCGTCTCATCACGCTTCTGGACCGACAGGTCGTAATATTTGAGGTCGATGTCGAGATAAGGATGGATCAGCCGGTCCTTGATCATCTGCCAGATGATGCGGGTCATTTCGTCCCCGTCCATCTCGACGATTGGATTTTTGACCTTGATTTTCGCCATGTTTGTATTCCCTGCGGTTGCACTATTCTCGCAGGGCTATAGCAGAGCCCACAGCCGCGTCAAAACAGGGAAAACCATGTCAGATCAGCGCAACCCCGCAATTATCCTTCACAGCCCCCAATTGGGCGAGAATATCGGCGCTGCGGCCCGTGTGATGCGCAATTTCGGACTGACCGACCTTCGTCTGGTTGCACCGCGGGATGGCTGGCCGAATCCTGCAGCAGATACAATGTCTGCCGGGGCGTTCGATTCGGGCGTAGTAGTGCGCGTCTTCGAGAGCCTCCCGGATGCGCTGGAGGGCATCACCTGGCTCGCAGCAGCTACGGCGCGCCTACGCGGCATCGAAAAGCGCGTCGGGGATGCGGGCGCCGCTGCGGATACGGCGTTCGAGCGACTGGGGAGCGGCCAGTCAGCCATCATGTTCGGCGCTGAGAAATCAGGCCTGCCGAACGATGCCGTGGCTGTTGCAGACTTCCTGATGACCTATCCGGTCGATCCGGAGTTCAAGAGCCTCAACCTTGCTCAAGCCGTCTGTGTGTTCTGCGCAGAGTGGGGAAAGCGCCGCGAGCAATCGGATCTGGTGATCTCTCATGACAAGGCGAAACTGGGCGAGCCAGCCCCGCGAGATGAGCTCTTCCGCATGTTCGAGCATTTCGAAGAGGAGTTGGAACGCGCCGGCTATTTCTTCCCTCCGGAAAAGACACCGCTCATGAAAGACAATTTGCGTGCAGCTCTGGTCCGGGCTGACTGGACGCGGCAGGAAGTGCAGACTTTCCGGGGCGCCATCAAGGCGCTTGCGCTTGGCCGGGGCAAGGCGCGCGTCAATCGTGATGACTGAGAACTCGACCCATGTTGCCGTCATAGGCGCAGGACCCGCTGGCCTGATGGCAGCAGAAATCCTGTCAGACGTCGGGTATGCCGTTTCACTCTATGAAGCCATGCCCAGCCCGGCACGGAAATTCCTTATGGCTGGCAAGAGCGGCCTTAACATTACCAATATGCGTGAGGGGGAAGCATTTACCTCGCGGTTTCCAGGTGTGGCACCCATGCTGAAAACTGCCCTTGGCGAATTTGGGCCAGGAGCCATCGCGGAATGGATGCGGGCTCTCGGTGTCGAGGCGACAATTGGGCCAACGGGCCGGGTGTTCCCGGTACAAATGAAAGCATCGCCGCTCCTGAGGGCGTGGCTCGCACGGCTGCAGTCGCACGGCGTCCAGCTACATACACGGCATCGATGGGCGGGATGGAGCGACGATTTTGACATGATCTTTGACACTCCAGAGGGGCCCATATCTGTACAATCAGACGCACAGATATTTGCTCTGGGTGGAGGAAGCTGGAAGCGGCTCGGCTCGGATGGGAGTTGGCCATCTGTGTTCGCCGAGAGGGGCATACACACAAAGCCTTTCCGACCGTCCAATTGCGGCTTCATCGTCGACTGGTCAGACCGTATCAGGACGGAATTTGTCGGAATGCCCGTGAAGAATGTTGCTGTTCGTTTCGGGGACCAGACCAGCCGGGAAGAATTCGTTGTGACCGACCGGGGCGTGGAAAGTGGTGCGATCTTCACGCTGTCACTCGCCGTCCGCGACAGGCTGGAGAATAACGGGAAGGCGACTTTGGAGATTGATCTTGCGCCCGACCTCTCGGAGGAAGCTCTGGTCAGGCGTCTGAAACAAGACCGTGGAAAACAGTCGCTTTCAAACCATCTCCGCAAAGCAGCAAACCTGAAAGGCGTGAAGCGCGCATTGTTGCTCGAGTTTGGTGGGTTGGATGTCTCCAATGAGCCGGAACGTCTGGCCCGACTGATCAAATGTCTGCCGATCCCGCTTGCTAAGCCTTTCCCGCTGGATGAAGCGATCTCCACGGCGGGCGGCGTCTCATTCGATGTGCTGGACGATCAGTTCATGGTGAAGGAACAGCCTGGCATGTTCTGCGCGGGCGAGATGCTGGACTGGGACGCGCCCACAGGCGGTTATCTGTTGACGGCCTGCATAGCCACCGGACGCGCGGCCGGGTTGGGCGCGGTCCGGTGGCTCAGATCACAGGTATAGTCGTTAGCGGCCCTTCCAGACGGGCGCACGTTTTTCGATGAACGCTTTCGGGCCTTCCTTGAAGTCTTCCGTCCCGACAATGCCGGCAAATGCCTTGCCGCTGTCTTTCCAGAGCTCGTCATCCGTCTTGCTGGTCGCATCCATCGCCACGGCGCGGCTGGCGGCGACAGCGAGCGGTGCGTTGGCGGTGATCCTTGCGGCAAGCGCTTCGGCTTCGCCCATCACTTCGGATTCTGGCACAACCTTGTTGACCATACCGAGTTCATAGGCCCGCTGTGACGGAAGTGGGTCACCTGTCAGGATGGCTTCAAGCGCGACTGCGCGCCCGATAGCGCGGGGCAAGCGGAACAGGCCGCCAGCTCCGGCGACGAGGGAGCGTTTTACTTCCGGAAGACCGAAACTCGTGTTGTCCGCGCAGATGATCATGTCACACGAAAGGGCGATCTCGGTGCCGCCTGCGAGGGCAGATCCTGTAATGGCCGCGATCAGTGGCTTGGTCCGTTCGCGACGTGCGATTCCTGCAAACCCGCCTTTCTTCGTGGACAGGCCAGCACCATTCCCTGCGGAGATCTCCTTGAGGTCTGCGCCGGCACAAAATGCCTTGCCGACGGCAGTGAGAATGCCGACCCAGACCTCCGGATCAGATTCCATTTGGTCAATTGCAGCCTCCATCGTAGTGGCCATTTCGGCGTTGATGGCGTTGCGTGCCTCGGGTCGGTTCATGGTGATGATCGCGACATTGCCTTGTTTCTTGTACTCGACGGGCATGAGTGTCCTCCTTTGACTAAAGCCAGCGCTAACAGGCTTTCCCCAACGTTCTGCAAGACAGACTTCGATTTCATATTGCCAGCCCTTGGGGAAGCCATTCGAGAGTTGGCTCATGGATTTGACATTGAGCCCCGAATACGCCGCGTTTCGTGACCAGGTCGCAGAAACGCTGAAAGCCAACGCCCATCTTGCGCCGGGCCCTGACGACAAGGGCCTGAAGCATCCGAAACGTCTCGCCTGGCAGGAGTTCCTGATCCGGGAAGGCCTGACGGCGCGTACCATTCCCACCGAATTCGGCGGGTATGGCGCCGAGCCCGATATCCTGAAATCCCGGATCATTGCCGAAGAGTTCGCGCGTTCCGGGGTGCCACGGCCGCTCGCCGGTCAGGGCATTTCGATGCTGGTGCCGACATTGCTTGAACTCGGAACACCGGAACAGAAAGAGGCGTACATTGAGCGGACGCTCAAGGGAGAGCTGATCTGGTGCCAAGGGTATTCGGAGCCGGGCGCGGGATCTGATCTTGCGGCGCTGCGCACGCGCGCGGTCGAGGATGAAGATGACTTCGTCATCAATGGTCAGAAGATCTGGACCTCCACGGCGCGCCAGGCCGACATGATGTTCTGTCTCGTCCGAACTGATCCGAATGCCAAGAAGCATCATGGCATCACCTATATCCTGTTCCCGATGGATACGCCCGGCATCGAAGTCCGCCCACTTGTCGATATGACCGGTTCGGCAAACTTCAACGAGGTCTTCTTCACCGATGTACGAGTGCCTAAAAGCGGCGTCGTGTTCGAGGTGAACAAGGGCTGGCAAGTCGCCAACGCAACGCTCACTCACGAGCGGGGCATGCTGGGAGACCCGAATGCCACCAAGGCCCGGTTCATCGAACTGGTCGAGCTGATGAAGGTTGAAACCGTAAACGGGCAACGCCTGATCGACAATCCGGTGCTGCGTGATCGGCTCATGACGCTGCAGGCCGAAGTCTACGCCATGCAGGCCAATGGGCTGAGGATCACAACAAACAGTCTCAAGGGCGAGGCGGCTGGCTTGGCAGGATTAGTCGTAAAGCTGCAGGGCTGCGAACTCAATCACCAGATCGCGGCCTTGGCCATCGATGCGCTGGGTGAACTTGGCATTCTCTATGAGGAGGGCGAGCATTTGAGGTCCGGCGGGGCCTGGCAGTGGCGCTACATGTATGATCTCGGACTGATCATCGGTGGCGGTACGGCTCAGATTCAGAAGAACATTATTGCGGAACGCGGGCTTGGCATGCCGCGCGAACCCCGGCTGGCGAGGAGTTAAATCAATGGAATTCGGACTCTTAGAAGACCAGGTGATGTTGCAGGAAACCGTTCGCCGCTTCGTCGCCGAAGAAGTGTCGCTCGATCTTGTTCGCCAGATTGCAGAGGGCGAAATCCAAGTCGCTGAAACGCTTGCCGAGAAACTGACCGCGCTCGGTCTTGATGGGCTACTTGTGCCGGAGAAAGATGGAGGGTCGGGGCTCGGTGTGCTCGACGCGGCCCTTGTCCAGGAGTGCTTCGGATACGGTATTGTTCCCGCACGTTTCTTATCGAACTCTGTCGCAGCCTATGCGTTGCGTGACTCTGGTTCCAGCATTATGAACGACATTACGAACAACGATGCGCGCTTCGGTATAGCCCTTAACGATTTTCTTTCGAGACGGGATGGTTCTGGCCTGTCGATTCGTGACGAGGCCGTCTCCGGGGCATCACTCATGGCCATGGACGTCGCGCGTTCGACTCACTTGCTTTTTCTGGCGAATGACACGGTCCGGATCGGTCAGGTCGGTTCTGCAGAACAGGTCAAGACAATCGACCGGACGCGTGAGTTCTCAGAAGTCACAATTACCTCGTTCGAGCAGCAATTTACGGGAGCCGAAATCGAAAAGACGTTCGCCGTAGCTTGCATTCTTCTTGCCGCTGACACGCTCGGTGCCGCCCAATGCATGTTGGACAAGGCCGTCGCCTATGCGGGGGATCGCCAGCAGTTCGGTCGCGTGATTGGCTCTTTTCAGGCGGTGAAGCATCTTTGCGCTGAAATGGCGGCGAAACTTGAACCTGCACGCGCGTTGATATGGCACGCCGCTCATGCGTTGGACGTTCAGGATGATGAAGCGCTAGCTATGGCGTTTCTCGCCAAGGCGCACATGGCAGAAGTCGGAACCTTCATTGCCAAAACGTCTACGGAAGTACATGGCGGAATGGGCTTCACGGATCTCGTTGGCCTGCATTACTGGTACAAGCGAATTGGTGTAAACCGCCAGATCATGGGGGCGCCAATGGCGCTCAGGGAACTGGCTGCCCAGCAGCAGGGGCTGGTCGCATAGGTCAGCACATACGCGTGACATCAACTTGGCGAAACCATTCGCTTTGGTCGACTGAGAAAATGTGGTGGAGCCACTCCAGAAAGCAACCTCCATTTTTTAACTTTCTGACGCGTGGCGTATGGTAGAGCCAGATGTCTATCGCGGGAGATCGAGGCGCCGGACATACAACGAGATCGGGAAATCGATCAGCTATGTGGGTGGGTAACAAGGCTGGCGCTATTGCGGACTCGCAGAATGATACCATCGTTTCCAATGTGTTCATGCGGCGCATCATGTCGAGACCCGGGAAGCTGTTTCCAGATCTCTGAAGAAGTTCAGAGTAGGGACTATGGATAAGAGCTTTTCTCCTTGCCAGATCGGATAGTGACGATGGCATTGCGTGATCCTTTTCCCATTCGGCCGATACGAAGCCGGCATAGTGCGATCTGCCAATACGACTGACCATCAGGTCAGACTCGGTTGGTTGCAGCCCCTGAATGGCGATGTCTCCCGCCAGGTCGTGAAAATCAGATGGTGAATCGCTGATTGTGAGGTCGACGATCGTGTCGGGATTGCTCAGTTGGAACTGCGCAAGACGAGGTGCGATCCAGTAAAGAGCTATTGCCTCACTGCAGACAAGCTGGATGTGCGTTCCTGAATCATTTGCTGCACTACAGACTTCGTTCTGAGCGGCTTCGATTGTGTCCGCTACAAGGTCGGCGTGTCGCAGTAGCGCGTCTCCCGCCTTCGTCAGGATTACCCCCGTGTGGTTCCGCCTAAATAGCTCTGTATGCAGCGTGGATTCGAGCTCGGTTATCCTGCGGCTGATTGTTGGCGATGAGACTCCAAGCAGGGATGCGGCAGCGCTCATACTGCAAGTCCGTGCCACCGCGCGGAAGATTCTCAAACGGTCCCAGTCAAACTGATCGAACGAGCATTGACTGCCTTGCGCGTGTGAAAGCCCCCGTTTCATTTTTTGCTGAAGTCACCCGCCCGAATTCATGTCATGAAAATTAACCATATAATGGAGAATTTTCATGAATGCAACTCAGGCTAGAAATATGGTTGGGGCGGATATTGACCCTGAGGTACTTGCTGCGCGGGCAAGAGATTTCGGGTTTCGGCTCGCAAACCGCGACGAGCTCCAAGCCGCCGTTTCCATGGCGGAATCGCTGATTGACGGAAAGCTAGCGTCAGTCGATGCGATTTCGGCGATGAACGTTCAAACCGGTATGACGGCATGGGTGACGGGAGAGCCGGTAGACGGCATCTTCCTGACCATACCGCTATCCGCCGATGGCGAAGCTGCTGTCAGGAATGGTTCTTATGTGCCTGCGGCACCTTCGTCTGAGCATTTGGCGACGCAGGGCAAGGATATCGCGGCATTCTATGTCGGCGTCTATGCTGGCAGATCGCGGGAAGCGCGCAAGAAAATCATGACTGCGTCCGCTGTCCTGCGTGTGGAAATGCTCGGTATGTTTCCCGCCTATGCGCGAGGAGCCACGGAGGACGGGCGGCGCTCCATGTTGAGCTTGGGGTTTCAAGAATTTGAAGGGGGGCTCCCAGATCTGTTCATTCAGCCGCCATTCCAGACGGCTATGGATCAGGCATCATGAGCCAGACCCGAAACCAGATCGGAGAGGCTGTGCTTCTCCGCCGTGTGCCGCCTGAAGCTTATCTCGAATATTCAACAGAAATTGTAAGAACTCTTGACGGTTTCCATCAGATCAGCGCCATTCGATCTGCTGTCTTTCTCAGCGAGCAGGATTGTCCATATGAGGAAGAATTTGACGGGAATGATTTCTGCGCAACACACCTTCTTCTGAAGGCGCGAGGGCGTCCGGTGGGGACATTGCGCATTCGCTGGTTCGCCGAGTTTGCGAAGCTGGAACGGATTGCCTTGCTGCCGTGTGAGCGCGGGCGCGTTGGATTGCGCGTGCTGCTGGCCACCGGATTCGAGATGGTTTCGCGTAAAGGGTATGAGAGGATGATTGGCCAAATTCAGTCTCGCCTTTGGCCCGTCTGGTCTCGAACCTTCAAATGTCATTTGATTGAGGGTCGGCCGGCATTCTGGTTCTCGGATTACGAATACCGCGAGATCGAAATCCCGATCCCCCGCCATCCGTTGGCGCTGCGCATGCAAGAAGACCCGTATCGCATCATCCGCCCTGAGGGTGCATGGGACGAACCCGGCATTCTGGAAACCTCGGTTGCCAGATCGCAATCCGATGAACAAGCGGCATAAATGTACGGAAAGTCGAGAATGGTGCCCGGGGGCGGAATCGAACCACCGACACGCGGATTTTCAATCCGCTGCTCTACCCCTGAGCTACCCGGGCGGGCCACTGGGGAAGCGCGGTATCTAACGAAGGGTTTTGAACTTGTCCATGCTGTTTTCAGTCATCCTCTGACATCTCTTGACCCGGCACCTCATCTGCCACGTCCGCCGGCGCGCCTGGAATGGCATATCCCTCAGACAACCATTTGTTCAGGTCGACATCAGCGCAGCGTTTTGAACAGAAAGGCCGGTACTGCGCAGAGATGGGATTCTTCTGGCATTGGGAACATTTCGGTTGGACGGATTTGGGGGACACAGGTTTACTCATGCGGTCTGATATACTGAGGGCATCGGCTTCGTCGAGGCAAGATATGTGAAGCGTCGGCCATACTTGTCCGACAGCTTGTCCAGAAGGGGCGCACCCGTCTTGTCCAGCCAGGCCTTGGCCCGGCCTGGCAATTCAAGGGTCAGCCTGTGCATCGGATTTTGCTTGGCGGTGCGCTCCAACAGTCTCAACCCTAGCAGCGCAAGTGTCTCGTCGGTAGGGTTGCCGCGAGAATCGAGCGTGCGTTCGTGAAGCGGCGTTTCGCGCCAAGGCAGCGCGATTTCCATCAAGCCGAGTTGCGACGGTGCCAAGACGGTGGCGGTATGAAGTCCAGCCTCTTTCAGGCAGGACTTCATTATATCCTGAACCTTCTTGCGAGATCCTGTATTGAGGGGCGCGACGCAATCAAGGATGATGAGGCCGCCGAGGCTGCGGAGGCCTACCTGTCGGGCCAGCTCTCGGGCAGCATCGAGATTGAGCTGAAGTGCGCGACTTGCCGCGCTACCCTTGCTCTGGCGCCCGGCGCTATCAATATCGACCACTGTCAGAGCCCTAGCGCGCTCGATGCATAGACGTCCTCCCTTCGGGATGGTCACAATTGCCGACGAGGCTTCGTCAAACGCTGCTTCAATGCGGTCATCACCGATCTCTACATCGTGGATTGGTGCTTCGCGCCATAAGTTGTCGCGTGATACTGGAGTGCTATTGGCGGTCATCGACACGCGAGGCAGCTTATCTTTTCGTGCCTCTGCCATGACCGTCACGTCTACAGACTGACCTTCTGTAAGTCCGTGGTCTGCTGGCAGGCGCAGGAACGCCTCAGCCTTGCCGGCCGTCTCGACAAATGCGCCGCCTTGTTCGGGTTGTAGCGATCGGATCCGGGCAGGGGCCTGCGCGCCCAGAATCGGCCGTGTCTCGCTGTCGGACCAACGTGTGATCTTGAGTGCGACAGGACGGCCCGTATCGTTCAGCAAGACTTGGCGCGTTTCGCCAATACAGACTTCGCGCAGGATTCGGATCGGTTAATCCCCCGCAATCATGGCGATTAGGGCTGACGTAACCGCGTCGTCCGCCGCTGCGGTACCTTCGACTGCTGGCTTGAGACGTGATGCCATCGTCTTGCCTCGTTCCACACCCCATTGGTCAAACGGGTTGAGCTGCCACAAATGCCCGGCGAGATAGGTCCGATGCTCATACAGGGCAACCAGCGCGCCGAATGCGGCTGGCCCGAACGTGTTGTGTACGAGGAAGGTGGAGGCGCGGCCACCCGCATGGACCTTCTGGCGTGCGACTTCGTCGAACAGATCCGGCTCTTCCCGTTTGACTTCCTCGAAGCTCCGTCCATTCGCGAGCACTTCCGCCTGCGCCAAGGCATGGGCGGTCAGGGCCTTGATGCCTTCCGGATCCCTGTTCCGATCTGGAGCGAGGATGAATTCGCAAGGTACGTCCTGTGAGCCCTGGTGCAGCCATTGATGGTAGGAGTGCTGGCCGACAGAGCCTTCACCGCCCCAGAGCGCCGGGGCAGTTGCACCAGATACCATTGCGCCCATCGGGCCAACCGTCTTGCCGTTCGATTCCATTTCAAGCTGTTGCAGATAGGTCGGCAGCATTCGTAACCGGTTCGCATATGCGAGCAGGACGCGCATCTTTTCGTTTCGAATTGTTGCGTTCCAATAGTCGAGCAGGGCCAGGCGCATGGCGGCATTCTCTTCGAGTGGAGCCGACCTGACATGCGCATCCATCTCGGCGGCGCCTTTCAGTATGCCTTCGAACGTGTCTGCGCCGAGATAGATCATGCAAGCCAATGATGCTGCCGACCAGAGCGAGAAACGCCCACCCACTGACAGGGGCATATCAAACACATGTGCTTCTCGGCCATTCAGCCAAGCCTTGGCGCGGTCCGGATTTGCGGTAACCAGCGCGAGATGCTGTTGCGATTGATCACCAACAGACTCTTCAAGCCATGTCCGGGCTCGGGCGAGATTGTAGAGTGTCTCCTCAGTACCAAAGGATTTGGAGACACCGATGACCAGCGTGCGCGTCGGGTCAAGCCCATGCATGGCGCGGTCCAGGTCAAAGGGGTCGACATTCGCGCAGAAGCGGAGATCGATATTGCCCGAGGCTTTGTCCTCGAACGCGTCGGCGATCAGGCGAGGACCGAAATCAGACCCGCCGATGCCGATGTGGAGAACGGCATTGAAAGGTAGGCCAGTCGAACTCGTCACGCTGCCTGAAACAACATCCCGCGCAAAGGAGAGGGCGGGCAGAACGCTTTGCCTGACTGTCTCGGCCTCGCCTGACAATTCGGACTGCGCGCGCAACGCCCAATGCAGGGCGGGGCGACTCTCCGAAGGGTTCACGATATCACCAGCGAACAAGCTGTTTGCAGCCGATTGAAGGTCGGAGACACGCCCAAATTGAAGCAATCCTGCTTCTGCTTCGGCGTCCAGATAGTGTCGGGAAAGGTCAATGGACCAACCTGCGGCGCGCAGCGGAGCAGAAGATGCACGCGTATCTGCGAGCGTCTTCAGAGAAGTCTGGCTTACCCGGTCGGCATGAGGCTTGAGGTCGGTGGTCATGTCATTGTCCTAGCGTAAGTTCTGGCTGTTTCCGCTTATCCGGGGTTTCCGACCGGGGCAAGACTGGAAACTAGACCGCAGTGAACTGGCATTTGCGTGCTTGAAACCCACGCCGCACATGGCTATGAGGCGCGTTTAACAGGCTATTCGGCCTGGTGTTCATGCGTCCGGCGGGCCGGACACCTAATTTGAATAAAGGAGAGGCCCGATGGG
>NZ_AWFI01000015.1 GCF_000682775.1 Hyphomonas sp. L-53-1-40 | reverse complement strand
GGGAACCGGCCCGGCGACAAGCGTCTGCGCGGCCCCCTTCCCCGCAAAGGCCTCCTGCCAATCCAAGAGACCGGCCGCGCGTCGCCCGGTCAGGTTGAGGCGATGGACTGGTCCATAACTGGTCCCAAAAGTGTCCGTAACATCCTCCACCGTGTCGGCAAGCGCCGGGCGCGGGGCGGAGACCGCAGGGGTGGCAGGTCCAGCGCCGCCGCCATCAGGATGATCAGCCGACGGACAATCGTCTCGATGGCCTTCAGCCGACCGCGCACCCTGGCGCGCACGCGCCGCGACACCGAGTCCGGCTCCAGATGCAGCCCGGCCTGCGCCCGCACATCCAGCACCGCGCCCTGCGCGGCCTTGAGCCCCTGTTCGATGAATGCCGCCATCCCGTTCATGCCGGAGAGTTTAGGGGCGGGTGTTATCAGACGGATTGGCGCCGTTCAGAACGACTAACTTCGGCCCACTGAGCGAAACAAACGTTGAGAGGAAATCCTAAGTTGAAACTTGTTGATTCTTTGCGCGATCTTCGACACCCTTCCAAAGGTTTGCTGAATAGAGGTGTTAATGTGAAAGCTGCGCTTGGAGTTCTGTTATATTTAGCTAGTGCGGCTATCATTTTCGTTCGGAATGAAATCTCTACGGAAGAATCTCTGCCCCTTCTTCGTCTAGTTTTGGAATTATCAAGCGCAGTGGTTATTGCTGTGGCTACATATTTATTTGCTGCTCAATTCGCTCAACCGAATAAACGACACGGGTCTGGACCACGAACAGAAACTATAGATTCAGCAAACTGGGCACCTACACCTAAGCAATCCGACAATTATATTGCTGAAGAGACGGTTGAAATCGTCACGACCGCCACAGGCACAGCTTACGTTCAGCGTATAAGGCTACGATGCGAACCGAGCGGCTCAACGTCGGCTGAGTTCACAGTAGTCAGGCTATATGAGAGCGCATATTGGCGATTTAACTCAGCAACTGATTTATATGCCCGTCCACGAAAGCCTGTTCGATTGGAGGAAGAAATTGATTCAGTGCACATCAAGCAACTTCTCTCTCATGTCGATCACATCCTTTGTTTAGGACTGGTTTCGAGCGCTGAAGCAAATGATAAAGACGCCGACGGCCTTTCAAATAGGCGCGCGACAAATCTCAGTGAAAGAATGAAATACTCGTCAGTAGTCCTGGAAGAGAATATTCGATTCCATGCCGTTCCATTGGGACAAGCGAGAACTCCTAGATCCAAAGGTACGAAAGAAGAAAGAGGCCAACGTACAGCCGTGATAATCGGCATCCGCATTGATAACAAACTTGTCTCTCTAAATCAGGCGCTAGACGAGCTTACACCTCGAATACGTTCTGAAGCCATTCGTCTTGATGATTACCCAGGATCACTGAGAACGAACTAGACGTGGAAGTGAGCGTCTCGACGCTAGAGCACACCCATTCACTAAAACCCCCGGAACACCGCTGCTTCGTCCACGGACTTCCGGGTAGACACCACCGCATTTGCCGGGAAGGTTTCGTCGGGCCAGCCCATGGCGACGCAGGTCTGGATGATTTGATCGTCCGGGATGCCGGCCTCTTCGCGCACGACGGGGCTCTGCATGATGCCTTGCGAATTGATCACGCAGCCGAGCCCGCGCGACCAGGCCGTGTTGACGATGCAATTGACCACGCCGCCGCAATCGAAGGGCGGGATGTCTCCGCCGGCCAGCGCCTTGTCATAGGTGATGACGATGGAGACCGGCGCGTCGAACTGGCGGAAACCGCGCAGCACCCAGTCCATGCGCTTTTCCTTGTCGCCGCGCTCAATGCCCATCGCCTGGAACAGCTGGACGGCGATCTCGACCTGGCGATCCCGGTGGACGCCGGCATAGGGCGGGCCCATGCGGAATTCGCGGCTGTCGGGCACGCCGGCGACATTGCGCTCGACATTGCCCTTGCGGATGCGGTCCAGCACCTCACCGGCCACGACATAGAAATTCCAGGGCTGGGAATTCATCGAGGTCGGCGCGCGCATGGCGATTTCGAGGATTTCGCGGATCAGCTCTTTCGGCACCGGCTTGTCGAGATATCCGCGAATGCTGCGGCGCGATTTGACGACGTCATCATAATTCATGGCCGGGGCCTCCCTTTGATCTTTTGTTGCATGAGCCCTAGCGCCCCTGCCCCAACGTCAAAGAAGCGGGAAGTGTGGCTAGGCCGCGGTGACGAGTCCCGAAAGCTGGCTGGCATCGCCCGCAAGGCTTTTCACCATGACGCGGGACTGGTCCTGAGGGCCGGGGAAGATGAGCTGGTGCTTCGGGGTGACGGTGAAGCCGATCTCGCCGAAATAGGCGGGCGCGCCGATCAGGATGGCGGCGGGCCAGCCAGCGGCCTTGCCGGCCTCCAGCGCCTCGCCCGTGACGGTCAGGCCAAGGCGGCTGCCCCGGTGCGACGGGCCGACGGCGACCGGGCCATAGAACAGGGCGCGATCCCGGCTGGGGCCGACTTTCAGGGGCCAGACACGGCAGACGGCAATCACCTTGCCATCCAGCACCGCGACGCGGTTCACCTCTGGCAGGGAATGGGAATATTCCCGCAACCGCTCGGCTGTCTTGGCAAAATGGCCCGAGCCGAAGGTGCGCGCGAAGAGGTCTTCGATCGCATCGGCATGGAGTTCAGGGGTTTCGGGCACAATCTGGAGCATGGCGAGCGCGTGTAAGGCGCATTGCCACCCGGTTCAAGCGACAGTTTCGACATGTGCCGATTTGGACGCAGTGGGCCGGTGCCCTGCGTCTTGGACCTGCGAACGGAGCGGGCGTCTCTCTTCTCTCAACTTCCGTCTCCCCGGCACATGCCGGGGTCTCCTGCCGCTCCTTCCGCGGAGCCAGCCGGGGGAGACTCCGGCATGCGCCGGAGATACGGGGAGTTTGCTGTATCCCTCGTCAGTATTTGACCGAGCAGCCATAGGGTTTGGAACTGGCGACTTCGACCGGTTCGCCCGCAGCCACGCTCTGCATGGCGGCCGAGACATAATTGGTGGCAGTCTCGATGTCGGAAACGCGCGCGGACGGCGTGTCGTCAATTGCGCCCTGATAGGCCACCATGCCGTCTTCGGTGATCAGGAACATGTGCGGCGTGGTCTTGGCCTTGTAGAGGCGGCCAATGTCTCCGCTCTCGTCGATGATGACATGCTCAGGCGTCGCGCCGCGCCCTTCATTCATGTCGAGGATTTCCGCGCCGGTGCGGTGGCCCTGTTTGCCGGGGGCCGAGGAGATGATGGACAGCCAGACGACATCGCTCTCGGACGCATCCGTCTGGAGGCCCTGCATGTTGGCAGGCGGCACGGCATAATGTTTCTGCACGAACGGGCAGCCATCATTGGTCCATTCGAGGATGACCCGCTTGCCGGCATAATCTGACAGGGAGACGGTCTCGCCCGTCGCGGTCGTGCCGGTGAAGTCCGGGGCGATCATGGGCTCGCTTGCATCGGGGGCGGCCTGGGCCGTCGAGGCGATCAGGGCGCCAGCGCTCAGCGCCACAGCGGTGGCCATGCCAGCAGCGAGGGAAAAGTTGCGTCGGCTCATCATGATGCGGGATCCTCCAATACGTCGTGGAGATCGCATCATGCTCACTCAGTCGAGACAAGTCCAATCACAAGCTTTTGAGAAAGTACTTCCGGCAGGATTTCCGGCTCGGTCGCGCCGGCGGCATACCAGAGATACATCGGCACGCCCGCCCGCTGGCGCAGCTTCAGCTCCTCGGCAATGACCGGATCCTTGCGGGTGAAGTCCGCCACGAGAAACGCCACATCATGCGCGGCAAAAGCATTCTGGACGGCTTTTGACTTGAGCGTGGTCACCTTGTTGAGCTGGCAGGTGGCGCACCAGGTCGCGGTGAAGTCCACGAATACCGGACGCCCCTCTGCGGTGAGTTCCGCGACACGCTGCGGGCTCCAGGCTTCGGTTTCATATTTCTCAGCATACTGGCTGTTTCCCTCCCCTGCCGCCACCGACGAGTTCGCCGTCAGCGCCGGATAGACAAGCCCCGCGATCACCGCGATGGCGGCGAATGCCTTGGCGAGCGCGCCCCCACCGCGTCTGACCAGCCAGATGCCGAAGGCGATCAGCGTGCCGCCCGCCACGGTCCATGCGACCGCCGCCGGGCCGGCGACCGCGCCAAGCGTCCAGAGCAGCACTGCTGCGGTCAGGAACATCGGGAAGGCGAAGAACTGCTTCAATGTCTCCATCCAGCGCCCCGGCTTTGGTAGCAGGCGCGAAAGGCCCGGCACGAAGCTGAGCACCAGATAGGGCAATGCCAGGCCAAGCCCCATGGCGAGGAAGACAATCAGGACCGAGATCGCCGGACGATCCAGCACGGCCCCAAGCGCGGCGCCCAGGAAGGGCCCGATACAGGGCGCACCCACCACAGCGGCAAGCACGCCGGTAAAGAAGGCGCCCATGGAGCCGCTGCGCGAGGCGAGGCTGTTGCCGGTATTCTGGATCGACGTGCCAAGCTCGAACATGCCAAGCAGCCAGAGGCCGATGACGAACATGATCAGCGTCAGCACGGCTACGGTTGGGCCGTTCTGCAGTTGGAAGCCGAGATTGGCCGTGCCGGTAGCTTCGCGGATCGCGATGATGGCGGCGGCAAGCGCGGCAAAGGAAAGGAGGACGCCGCCCGTATACCAGAGCCCGTGGCTGCGCACTTCGCTTTCATGGCCGGACGCGACCGCATGCACCATGCCCATCGCCTTTATGGAGAGCACCGGAAGGACGCAGGGCATCAGATTCAGGATCAGGCCGCCAATCACCGCCGCCAATGCGAGCGCGATCAGGCTTTTGCCACCTGCGCCGGACGATGCCGACCGGGCGGCGATGCCCGCCGTATTCTCGAAGACGCCCCCCTGCTCGGCGGCAATCGTATAACCGGCACGGTCTCCGTCCGGGGTTTCAACGACGACGATGCCCTCAAGTGGTGCCTCCAGGCTGTCATCGGCGGGCGTGAGGCTGAGGGTGGCCCCATCGCTGCCGAAGCTGAGCGGCTGGTCTGCCGGGTGACTGATTTCATGGCCAAAGGGGTAGAAACGAATGTCAGAGCCAGTCTCAAAGCCGCCCTCGGTTCTCAGGCTCAGCTTCCACGGGCTGTTGCGGGTGTCGATACGCGCTTCGCCATCAAAATCACGCGGCGCTTTCGCGATCCATTTGCTGATCAGCATGCCATCTTCGATGTGCGGCTCGGCCGGGCCGACGGGCAAGGTCAGGCTCACTTCGGCGGTTTCGGGAATGCAGATTTCTTCGCAGATCAGATAATCAGCCAGAAGATTGAGCTGCACGCTGCCCATCGCATCGGCGGGAATGGTCAGCGGAAATGGCAGGACAAGGCGGTCATCATAGCCATAATCCATGATCTCCCCTTCCACGACCGGCAGCAGATGAGGAATCGGCCAGACAAAGGGGCCGATGGAGGATTCAGTAACGTCACTGCCGTCCAGCACATCGACTTGCGGCGGCAAGCCAGCATCCCCGGCATTGCGCCAGTAGACATGCCAACCCGCATCGAGGTCCATCTTGATCGCGGCATAGAATGTTTCACCGGGCTCAACGCGTTCGCGTTCGGTAATCAGCTCGACCATGGCCCGGCCCCCATCGACGGGCTGGGCGTAGGCAACCGGCATCATCGCCATCAGGGCAGCGAGAAACGGCAGGATGAGAGCTCTGATCATGCGAAGTCCTTTAAGCGGCATATGTACTGGTGTGCCCGTATGCCTGCGATTGGTCGCAGAATGAAGGGCCTCGCTCAAACGTGATGACTCAGTGACCATGGCATGGCGCGCAAGAAAAAAGCGGCCCCGGATGGAGCCGCTTTTCCTGTTCGATGGGCGCGAAGCCTAGTTGACGGGCGCTGTGACCGCCTCGGTCGCCTGAATGCGGACCGCACGCTGGATCACGACCTGCCAGTTCATCAGCGAAATCAGGTGTGCATAGATTGCGCCGAGGGCACCATTGCTGCGCAGTTCGAGGAATTTCTCGGTTGGCAGCGCGTTCAGCTTGTCTTCGGAGACAGCCCAATAGTCAGCGATCTTCTGCTGTTGGCCAACCGGATTGCCCTCATTGTCGCGCGGCTGGAAGGAAACCGTCTTCTGCTCCAGCAGATCCATGTCCTTCAAGATGCGACCGAATTCGACCGTGGCTTGGCGCTGGCGCTCGAATTCCTTACAGAATTCAATGGCGTCATTGGTGAATTTGCTCGGCTGGCCGTTTTCGAAGAAAGGCACTTCCGGCTGGTTGCTGACCATCGGCGCGGCGCGGTCGACGCACAGGACCAGACGGTCTGAGCCTTCATCAGATGCAAAGACGAATGGATAACGGCGCACAAAGGCTGGCACGTAATGGTCGTCAGCAACGAATCCGTTATTGTCGACGAACAGGTTCTGGCCCTGACGGATGCCCATCACGGCAACTGGTGTGCGTTCTTCGCCGACGAAGATCAGCGGGTAAAAACTCGCCGCTCTTCCGAATTCGGAAACCGTTACCGGTACAGCGTGGGACTCCCGCAGGAACGCGAAAGGTTGTTCGATCTGTTTGACGCCAAGGCCAGCATGAGCTTCTGCAGACAGCGGCTGAGGCTGCTTGTAGAACATCACGGTGCCGGAAAGGTTCGGCTGTCCGCCCGCTGGCGGGGTTGCAGGTGTTGTGTTCACGTTGGAGACTCCCGAAATTGTTGCCGGATCGTTACCGGAAATAGCCACAGCCCACAACACCCCAAAGGGTGGGAACTACAGTCAGGAAAAGGTCATATTTCTCCAATGAAACCGCGCTTCCCAGCCTCAATGCGATCTGTTTTCCAAGGCGCTTTCAGTGGACTGGCGGTCCTGACGCTGGCGGCGGCCTGCACGCCGGCCGTGGACGATGCGGGCACACCCCGCCGGATTGCGCGCCAGGTTGATGATCTGATGGCCTCGATTGCAGCGAATGAACTTGCTGACAATCCGGAAATGGCAACCCGGCTGGGCCTGTCCCAGGACGCCACCGGGTATGACTTCAACGCCTATCTCACTGACCGCTCCCAAGCTGCGTTTGAGCGGACACGCGTCAAACGGCTCGAAATTCTCGAAGCCTTGCTGGCCGCGCCGCGCCCGGTCGAAGGCGGGCAACAGGCCCGGCACCTCGACACGGTTATCCAGGCATATGAGACTGCGGAATCCCTGTTTGTCGCTGGTCATGGCCAGACCGGTCTTGGCCACGCCTATCCCTATGTCGCCGACCATATGCGCGGGGCCTATATTGATGTGCCGGACCTGCTGACCGGCGCGCATCCGTTTGGGACCGCTCAGGATGCGCGCGACTATGTCAGCCGACTGGCGCAGCTTCCCGGTGTGTTGCAGGACGAGCGCCGCCGCCTTCAGGCCGATGCCCGCGCCGGGATCGTGCCGCCCGTATTCGTGCTGGAGCGCATGCAGACACTGGCGGAAAAAATCGGCGCAGGGCCCGCCGAGACACATTTGCTGGTCACGACATTCGACAATCTCGCATCGGGCGCGGATGGCCTCGGCCTGCAGGAGCAGACAGAACTCGCCGCCCGGGTGGACGCGCTTGTGCGCAATGACGTGCTGCCTGCCTATGCCGAGTTCGCAGCCGCGCTGGAGGCGCTGAAGGACGACGCGCCGGAAGAGCCCGGCGTATGGCAACTGCCGGGCGGGGATGTCTATTATGACGCCGCCCTGACAGCCTATACCGATGACGGGATCACCGCCGAAGCCCTGCACGCGCAGGGCTTGGCCGAAGTGGCCCAGCTGACCGAAGAATTGATGGCCGCGCTGGAGGCACAGGAATTGGTCGAAGGCACGCTGACCGAACGGCTGGCGGCCCTGTCACTACTCGACGGCCAATTGTACGAGGACACGCCGGAAGGGCGCGAGGCCCTGTTGACACGCATGCAGACGCATATGGTTCGCGCAGAGACAAACATGGCCGAAATCATGCCCGGCATGCCGCGGACGGGCGTGACGATCCGTGCCGTGCCGGATTTTCTGCAAGCATCTGCCCCATCGGCTTTCTACAGCGCGGCCCCGGCCAACGGCTCGGCCCCGGCCCAGTTCGAAATCAATCTCAGTGATATGACGGACTGGCCGGACTTCATGCTGGCGACGCTCGTCTTTCACGAGACCATTCCGGGGCACCATCTGGAAAGCGCTCTCACCGCAGAGACCGCCAACCTGCCTTTGATCCGTCAGATGATCTGGAATGTGGCCTATGGTGAAGGCTGGGCCGTGTATGGCGAAATCCTCGCGCATGATCGCGGCCTGTATACGGATGATCCGCTGGGCCGGATCGGGTTCCTGCAGTCCATGTTGTTCCGCGCCGCACGCCTGGTGGCCGACACCGGCATGCATCGCGATCACTGGACCCGCCAGCAGGCAATCGATTACCTCGCTGAAACGACCGGGCAATCACCCGAGGCCATGGCCCAGGAAGTGGACCGCTATGCCGTCTGGCCCGGACAGGCAGCGGCCTATTGGGTGGGCGCGCAACGCATACTGGATCTGCGCGAACGGTCCCAACGTGTGCTCGGCCCCGATTTCGATCTGGCGGAGTTCCACGCCATTGTCCTTGGCGGCGGACCACGCCCCCTCTCCCTGCTCGAACGAGATGTGGAGCGCTGGTACATTTCGAAAGTCGACCTGTCGAACTAGGCTTTTTGCCACAAACTATCCGGGCTTCGCCTTATTGACGCCATGCGCGGCTTACCATTCTGTCACCTCAAGGACGCAATGAGGAGGGACATCATGCGCATGCGAGGAATGGTTCTGGCCGGAGTGGCCGCCGCCGCAATACTGACAGCTTGTGAAACGAGTGAGACCGGTCAGGCAGGCGACGCGGAGTTGCAAACGGTAACTGTCACGGGCAGCCAGCAGGACTCATCCGCGCCGCCCCCACCGCCCCCTGCTCCGCCACCGCCGCAAATGGTGATGGAATCCCGGGCCATGCTCGGCAAAGCAATGGCCGCACCAGTGATCCTGGCGCCCGCACCCGAATTCCGGGACCAGTATGAGGATGTCGAGCAGAACCCGGTCAAGCTGGTCAGCGAAGAACCGGTCTCGACCTTCTCGATTGATGTCGACACGGCCTCCTATGCCAATGTGCGGCGCTTTCTCGAAGACGGCGTCCTGCCGCCCAAGGATGCCGTGCGCATCGAGGAGCTGATCAATTATTTCGACTATACCTATCCCCAGCCCGCCAAAGGCGAGGCCCCCTTCTCGACCCAGGTGAATGTGATGCCCTCACCCTTTGCAGAGGGACGCGAGCTGATGCAGATCGGCATTCAGGGCCGGGACATTGACCGCGATGCCCGCCCGCCCATCAATCTCACCCTGTTGATGGACGTATCGGGATCCATGTTCTCTGACGACAAGCTGCCGCTGGCCAAGCAGGCCATCAAGCTGATGCTGGAGGAGATGGAGCCAACCGATACGATCGCCATCGTCGTCTATGCGGGCGCCGCCGGGGAAATCCTGGAGCCGACACCGGTCAGCGACAAGCGCAAGATTGTTGCGGCGCTGGAAGAATTGAAAGCCGGTGGCTCTACCGCGGGCGGTGAAGGCCTGCGCCTTGCCTATTCGCTGGCCGAACAGGGCCTGAAGGAAGATGCCGTCAATCGCGTCATGCTGCTGACCGATGGCGACTTCAATGTCGGCATTTCCGACCCGGAACAGTTGGAGGATTTCGTCTCCCGCAAGCGCGAGACCGGCATTTACCTGTCCGTGCTCGGCTTCGGACGCGGCAATTACAATGATGCGATGATGCAGAAGATCGCCCAGACCGGAAACGGCACGGCGGCCTATGTCGATACGCTGAGCGAAGCGCGCAAGATTCTGGCCGATGACCTGTCGGGCAATATCTTTCCGATTGCGGATGATGTGAAGATCCAGGTGGAGTTCAATCCGGCGCGCGTCGCCGAGTATCGCCTGATCGGCTACGAGACCCGTATGTTGGACCGGGAAGACTTCAACAATGACAAGGTCGATGCCGGCGATATTGGCGCGGGCACGAGTGTCACCGCGATCTATGAGATCACGCCGGTTGGCTCAGACGCCGCGCAGATCGATCCGCTGCGCTATGGTGACACGGATACGTCGGCCAGCGATCCGTCCGGGGAATATGCGTTTGTGAAACTGCGCTACAAGGCCCCCGGCGCGGAGGAATCTATCCTGCTGGAACGTCCTGTCACCCTTCCGCCGCGCCGCAATGGGCGCGCTTTGCCACGGCGGTGGCGGGCTATGGCGAAATGCTGAAAGGGGGCGAGGCCCTCGGCACCGGTTTCGGCTGGGAGGAAATCCGAAATCTGGCGAATGGCGCCAAGGGCCCGGATGAATTCGGCTATCGCGCGGAATTCGTACAACTGACCCGACTGGCAGAAACGGCCGAAGCACAGGCCGCCCTGAACAGGCCGGGTCAGGAAATAGAATAGATCAGGCCGCAATCGGTGCGGCGTCGGCCCGGCTGCGATCCGTTACGCAGACCGGGCTGAAGCCGGCCTCGATATCGTCCACGATCAGACGGCGCGTGCGCGCATCGAATTCCGTGGCGAGGAAGACTGCCCGCGCGCCGTAGCGTTCGGCGTCGGCGAGTGCCCAGATCGGCTGGATGTCATTTGGCTTGCCCGACAATTCAATCGTGCGGATGATGCGCCATCCATATGTGTCTGGAGCGGCAAACAATGCCACGCCTGCCGTGCGCGCCCAAGGCGCATCCAATGGAACGCGTTTGAAATCCCAGGCTTTGCCTGACCGTCCCCGAAATCTTACGTCGATACCCATGTTCATGCTCCGTTCTGATAAGCATGTTCCTATAATGTTCCAGAACGTTCCGCAAGAATTTTTTAGTTAACAGCGTGTTAACGCACTCGATCGAATTTCACTCAATGACACGGAAACGGCTGCGGTCGAAAACGCGCAGGACTTGCGCCAGTTCGCGGCCGCGGCGCAGCACCTGACCGGCCTGGCCATAAACCACATACTGGCCCTGCATGTTTGCGAGATGGGGCTGTTTCTCGATCCGCCATGTCGGGTTTTCGGCGTGTCGTCGGAAAATGGCAAAGATCGCGACGTCCTTGTGCATGCCAATGGCATAGTCCCTTGCCTTGCCGGCCATGACCAATCGGCCATAGACGTCGAGAATCGGTTGGAGTTCGGTCTTGTGAAAAGCGATTCGCGGTTCCGGGGGCGTTATCCGGTGCGTGTTTTCAGCCATTTTTCCCTTTCTGGTTTCTCCTGAGACGCGAAAAGGTGGCTGGTAAGCTCGCCTAACCGCGATTTAATGCAAAACGGGGGTAATTGGGGCAGTTTTGCCATGTTTACGCCTTGCGTCCGCCCCCGACGACAATCATCTTCTAATTGTCGGACGGAGGTGTTCAGCAGACACCCCGGACCCATCAGCCCCCCCAGCCCCCTGGGGCGTTTGTTCAGCTTCTGTCCGACACCTTATCCTTCCCTGACAATTAGCCTACGCCTTCGTGGACCCATTGGGCCGCGAGACCGGCAATACGTCAAGCAATGGCTTGGCAATTCGCCCGAGATTCCGGCCGATGCCCGAGGCAAGGCTGAGACGCCGGTCGATATAGGTATCGAGCTGTTCATCCGACGGCTGGTCGAGCCAATACATGATGATCGGTGGGATCACCGCCGCCAGCAGGCCGCGCTTGGAATAGCGATTGTAATCCTCTGATGTATCGCCCGCCTCGTCCCAGACCATGTCTGCGATGCGCCAGGTCCGCTGGACCGCAGAGGCCGCGCCCCAGGGCAGCAGGCCCCGAACGGCGGCGCGGCGGACCGCTTCCCGGTTCGGCTCCAGCGCAGCGAGCCATGCCAGAACACCCGCCTTTACGCGCGCGGGCGTCTTGAGGGCCGAGATATCCTGATCCGCAAGCGCCTCGCGAGCCGCCTGCCCCGCCCGGTCAAAGAAGGCGTCAATCAGGTCGGGTACGCCATTTGGCGCCGCCAGCGCCTGTTCGCCCTCGCTGAGGCCTGCCTGTTTGGCGGCCCTGGCCGCTGTGGCCTCTGTCCAGCCATCGAACGGCACGTCCGGCAGCATTGCGTCCAGCCAGCGGAACCTGAGGACTTCGGACGGTGTTTGTGTCATAACTGAACCTGATGGCTTTAAGGGCTTGGCCAATTGGCCAGAGCCGTGATATAGGCCCCGCTTCCGAGGTCTGTAGGCCTCAACCGAATTGAATCGGGGCGACGCCCCTAACGAATGGAGAAGAACAATCGTACAGATCGTCGTCCGCGATAACAATGTCGAGCAAGCTCTGCGCGCGCTGAAGAAGAAAATGCAGCGCGAAGGCCTGTTCCGGGAAATGAAGGCCCGTCAGTACTTCGAAAAGCCATCCGAGAAGAAAGCTCGTCAGCGCGCTGAAGCGGTTCGCCGCGCCCGCAAGCTGGCTCGCAAGCGCGCCCAGCGCGAAGGCATCGTATAGACGCCTCTCCGGATTACCGGTTTCCATAAAAGCCCTGCCAGTTCGCGCTGGCGGGGCTTTTTGCTTTCGGAGTTGATTTGGAGCGTGGTCGCGATCAAGATCATCACCATCGGCAAGCTGACAGTCAGGCACGCACATGACCCTCAATGAACAGATTGCTGCGCACTATCGCCACGGCGATTTGCTGCAGGCAATCGAAGACGGCCTGTCGAATCTTGGACTGGGTCCGAACAGGGTCACGGTCGACGATTTGGGACCGGTTGACGAATTTCATATTGGTGGCCGCATCGCCAGCAAGCACTTTCTCGACCAGCTTGATATCAATGCAGGCATGACAGTGCTGGATGTCGGGTGCGGCCTTGGCGGTGGGGCGCGGTTTGCGGCGGCCACTTATGAGGCTCAGGTCACAGGCATTGACCTCACACCGGAATATGTGGAGACGGGTCAGGTGCTCTGCGATTGGGTGGGACTGTCTGATCGGGTGTCTCTGAGGCAAGGCAGCGCATTGTCCATGCCCTTTCCTGATCGCGAATTCCAGCGTGCCTACATGATGCATGTCGGCATGAATATCGACGCCAAGGAGGCCCTGTTTGCCGAGGTTCACCGTGTCTTGGACTCAGGTGCGCGGTTCGGCATTTACGATATCATGCGAACGGGCGAAGGCGACCTGGCCTATCCAGTGCCATGGGCCGGCGGTCGCGACACGAGCTGGCTCACCGGGCCGGAAGGCTACAGGAAAGCGCTTGAGGCTGCCGGGTTTGAGTGTCTGACTGAGAACAACCGGGGTGCTTTCGCACTGGATTTCTTCCGCAAGATCCGGGAAGCCAACGCGACCCGTGGCGGTCCGCCACCGCTCGGGCTTCACACATTGATGCAGCACAGCACAGCCGAGAAGGTAGGAAACATGGAGGCAAATATCGCCGCAGGCCTCATCGCACCTGTCGAGATGATTGCTGTAAAAGGCTAAAGCGCGCTGCGCCGACAGCCACAGAGATTCAAGCAGTCGGGGCTTTTTTTTGGCAGGCCTATTCTTCAAACTTTGTACACACGTCTATCGCTCGCCTCTGAACTGAAGTCGTGATTGCCCGGCCGACAATATGGTGGCAGCCACCTGCAGTGTTCTGAGCATACCCAGCCTGTGTGCAGTGCTCGAACACATCGTCCCGATACTTATCCAGAAATTGGTCCGCACATAGCCGTGCGGTCCTGCCCAAATGTCCAAACGCCAGCGAAATCTGTTTGGATTCTTCAACTGAGTAATCTTCATTCGGAATTCTCGGATCATCCATCAATTCGATGACATCAACTTGAGTAAGCCGACTGATGAAGCGGTCGCGGTCCCGAGCCAGCGTTGCGCCGAAACGCATCTTCACATAACTGCCCAGTTCTATTTTCTCGACCTTCTCCAATATCCTTCGTGGTCCTGTGTATCCTATGATCATGTAGGAGCCGGGCCGTTTGATCCCGACTGAGTAGCTTTCTCTGCGCCGGTCTGCTGGGGTCTCGAGTTTATCCAATGTCCCATAATAGACCCTCTCCGGACTAGGTCCTATGGACGACCCATTCGCGACGAACCACCGCAGGGGATAGTACACACGATTGTATATCGGCCTTACCCAATGAACATTGGATGCACTCTCCGCTTCATGCGGCCTGACCAGTCCATTCCGCAAAGCATAAAACGATACGACATAGAAAATCAGGCACAGCGCAACTACGCCGAGCGAGTAAATCAGCTTTGAGAATACAGACTTCACGCTGACCACTTCAAAAAAATCCAGAGCGACCTAGTTACGACCGATCAAGTTCGCCTTCAAGCCGCCTTCCCTTTCAGGCCGACCATCCGCTTGAGCATGCCGCCCATGTCGCCGATGCCGGCGCCGTGGACCGCTCCGGCGCGGTAGACCTTGGTCGACAGCCAGAGGATCAGCAGCGCAAAGGCCGCCATCAGACCCATCTGGGCCAGCACTTCCCAGAGGGGCGGATCATGCGGCATGCGCAGGATCAACAGGAAGGGCGTGAAGAACGGGATCCATGAGGCAATGTCGACCAATGGAGAGCCCGGATCCTGAAAAGCGATGAAGATCGCGAACATGGGCAGCATGAGCAGGATCATCATCGGGCTAAGGAGCGTTTGCGCTTCCTGAATCGTGTCGCAGAGCGAGCCGAGCGCCATGAAGATCATGCCGTACATGATATAGCCGAGAATGAAGCTGATCAGGCCCGGCACGATGATGGCCGGATTGGCAAGCGTCGCCAGGAATGGCTCGATAATGCTGCCAACACCCGGAATCTGTGTCGCGACCAATGTGCCGCCCGCAAAGGCAAACAGGCCCCAGGACAGCATCATGGTGGAGGTGACCGCGAACACGGCGAGCATCTTGCCTGCCAGCAATTCCGGCAGCTTTACCGAGGTCAGCAACGTGTCGAAAATCTTGTTCGAGCGCTCCTCGATCGTGCCCATCAACAAATACTGGATGATCGAGAACACCATAAGCCAAAGGAAATAGGCGAGCCCGCCCGCAACGAACATAGGCGCGCGGTCGGCCATCGTCACTTCGGCGCCGGCGGCATCCTGTTCCTCAACCGTGCGAATGCGACGTGCGGGCACGTCAAAGGCCGCATCATCCACGTTCTGCAGGAAGTCTTCGCCAAGCCCGGCTTCGTTGAGCGCATCGCGGCGGGCAAGGCGCAGCATGGCATCCTGAGCGAGATAGCGCAGCTGGTCGACATTGACGTCATCGCTCCAATATTCGAGTTCGCTGCCATCCTCGGCCAGCACGAAGGCCGCAAAGAGCGGCTTGTCGCCCAGCGGGCCGGAGACAGTTTTTTCGCCGAGCAGATAGGGTCGCAATCCGTCAATGGAATCGGCGGGCGCGGGCACCGGGATAAATTTCCGGCTGGCAATGCTGGCTCCTTCGGCGGCGGCGCGGGCTTCACCCTCGCTCATGACGGGCAGGTCCAGCTGTTCGGCAAGTTCGCTCGTACGTTCCGCATTGGCCATTTCCCGGCGCTGGAACTCGGCTTCAATCGCCTCTGCATAGATGCCGCCCGGCTCGATGACGGCATAGTAACGCACCGGCGAGGATTGCGCCGCAAAACTGGCCAGCGCCGCACCGATGATCATGAAGAGCGGCACAGCCGCCAGGCTCAGCCAGAAGCCCCAGGCCTTTACATAGCCAAGATAGTCCCGGCGAAAGATCAGCAATATGTTGCGCATCAGGCGGCCTCATCTTCTGCAAGCGACGCGGCCAGAGCGGCTGCATCTGCCTCGCCCACCAGCGACACGAACACGTCGCGCAGGCGGGCCTCTTCGGGCGCAAAGCCGGTAATCGGTGCGCCTGCCTCAATTGCGGCGCGCAAGGCGTCCTGCGCCTCCCGGCCCGGCGGCAGATCGATCCGCCAGGTTTCGCCCTGTCCGGCATCAGTCGTGCGGACCGCCTCGAACCCTTTCGGGCCGAGTGCGCTCGACAGATCAAACCCGTTCTCGACGGAAATCCGTGCCCCCTGCCCCAGCGTGGCAAAGGCCTCCTTCAGCGTTCCGTCCAGAACCTTGCGCCCCCGCGCCATCATCACGATGCGGTCGCAGAGACGTTCGGCATGTTCCATGACATGGGTGGAGAACAGGATGGTCGCGCCGCGTGCATGCTCGGCACGGACAAGATCTTCAAGGGCTTGCTGGTTGACCGGATCAAGGCCTGAAAAGGGCTCATCCAGGATCAGGAATTTGGGCCGGTGCGCCAGCGTGGACAGGATCTGGACCTTCTGGGCCATGCCTTTGGACAATTTCGAGATGCGCGCGCGGCTGAATTCCTCAAGGCCCGCCGCGCTGAGCAGTTCGTCAGCGCGCGCCCGTGCATCATGCGCTGACAGGCCCTTCAGGCGCGCAAAATGGCTGATCGTGTCGCGCGCGGTCATCTTCTTGTAGAGGCCGCGTTCTTCCGGGAGGAAACCAACCTGCTGAAGCGCGCGGACATTCGGCCGCGCGCCGAACAGTTCCACTTCGCCTGAATCCGGCTCCATGATCCCGAGGCCCATGCGCAAGCTGGTCGATTTGCCAGCGCCGTTCGGGCCGAGAAAGCCGATGATCTGGCCGTCCGGCACTTCAAGGGACAGGTTGTCCACGGCGGTAAATGTCCCAAACCGCTTGGTGACAGAGGTCATGATCAGGGGCGATGAGGGCATCGGCATGGCGTCCTTGTAGGCAATCGACGTCAGGTCGTTAGTGTTTGTCGATATGGATTACCCTCAATCGCCCGAAACGCCTTGCCAAGCCCTTAAAGGAGTCGCAGCATCATCCCAGATGAAGACGATGCCTCCCCTTTCAGGACTGGATCGCCTGACAGTAGACGCAGGCGCTGACGGAATCCGGCGCCCGCCCGGTTCCCTTGAGAAATACGCAGAACAGTTGGCCCGGATCGAATCCGCCCTCGCCCGCATGGAAGCGGGGCGCTATGGCCTATGCACAGGATGTGACGCCAGAATCCCGCTGACACGGCTCAAGGCTGATCCGGCCATCGCGACATGCGCCGATTGCAAGGAACCGGAAAACCTGTCGGTCTGAGTGTTCTAAAGGACGAGTCCGAACAGTGCGATGAACAGCTGGACGACCAAGGCCAGCACCACCATCAGCACGACAGTGGCCATCCAGCGGCCACCCAAATTCATGACCAGACCGGAGACAATGCCGAATACGGTCATCAGGCCGAGGGCAATCATCCAGTTCATGCCAATGGCAACGGCGAGCGTTGCATAGCCGACGGTCAGGATGATGAGCAGGCTGCCCCAGATGCTTCCCACCATGAAACCATCCCAAGTCGCCTTCTGGGCGCTGATGTCCATGTCTCCACGATGATATTCACTGGCAGCCATTTAGGGCACTCCCCGTCAAAAACCTTGTGACCTGCGTAATATATCAGGGCGAAGCAGGGTCAAGCGCGTCAAAGCGCTCCAGTTCAGTTTAGTTGCTTGTTCGATTTGGGCCGCTTGGGCGTCATTGCCCGTGGCAAGGGCGCTGCGGGGATGCCCTCCTCACGCAGGGCTTCGGATTCTTCGGCAGAGGTTTCGCCCCAGATCGGCCGGTTGTCGGTCTCGCCATAGAACATCGAACGCGCCTCGTCTGCGAAGCTGTCGCCGACATAGTCGAAGTTACGCGAGACATGGTCGCGTGCCTTCGCAAGGAATTCCCGCGCCATCGCCGCCTCATCCGGCGCGGCCTTGCGACCGTCGGATGTGCGCACAGACGGCGCCATGATCTGTTTGACCACATTCTCGCCGCCGCACATCGCACAGCTGACAAGGCCCCGGCTGGACTGGTCGTCAAACGCCGAAGACGACGCAAACCATGCCTCGAAGTCATGGTCGCAATCAGAACAGATGAGCGCGTAACGGATCATGGCTGCCCCGGATTATGCGCCGAGCAGGGAATCCAGCTTCCCGGCCTTTTCCAGTGCCATCATGTCATCACAGCCGCCAACATGTTTGTCGCCGATAAAAATCTGCGGGAAGGTGCGACCGCCCCCAGACCGTTCGACCATTTCGGCTTTTTTCTGCGCATCCATTCCGGCGTCGATTTCATTGAAATTGACGTTCTTGGATTTCAGCAGGGAGACAGCGCGCGTGCAGTAAGGACAGAACTGGCGCGTATAGATTGTGACATCAGCCATTGAGGGGCTCCTGAATAGTTTCTTCCGGTTTTATATGGTGACATCCGTTTCCCGCACAACGCGCGCAAGCACCAGCACGTCGACTTGTCGCGCGCCTGCCTGTTTCAGGGCACGCGTGCAGGCAGACAGGGTCGCACCCGTCGTCAGGACATCATCCACCAGCAGGATACGCTTGTCGTGCACATGGGTTGCAGCGCGGTCAGAGACTTTGAATGCCCCCGCCACATTGCGACGGCGAGCCTTCGCGCTGAGCCCACCCTGAGTGGGCGTGCGGCGGCGGCGTTTCAGGACATCGACGCGGCAGGACAGGCCGGCACGGCGGGCAATACCCTGTGCCAGCCAGGCTGACTGGTTGAAGCCCCGGCTGACAAGGCGCGTATAGTGCAGCGGCACGGGCACGATCAGATCGGCTTCGGCGACCAGTTGCCCCCCCGCCCGGTGCATCCAGCCGGTCATGACATGCAGCCCGTCCCGGCGGCCGGATCGTTTGAGGTCAAGTGGCGGCCTCATAGACGAGCGCCGCGCGAGCCCGGTCCCAACGCGGCGGGCGGGCGATACAGGGCGCACATTGCGCCCCTGGCCCAAGGTCCAGCTCCATTGGCCGGCCACAGCTTTCGCAGACAGGATCGGAAAGGAACCCGATGGCGGCGAATTCGGACGGCGAGAGCGGCCCCTTGCCTGCGCCGCGCTGGCCACTGACGAGGGAGCGTTGGGGCCAGAGAAATTCAGCCGCGCCGCGCATTAGCCCCTTTGCCATGCGGGCCGGGTGGTCCATATCGCTGCTCATGCCTTCCCCGGTCCCCCCGAATTCTGCGCCGCCCCGCCTGTTCGACCGCGAACGGGTGGCCCGTAATCGCAGCCGGGCCGCAGCCAGTTTCAAAGAATATGACTTCCTGAAAGCGCGCGTGTCGAGCGATATCGCGGACCGGTTGGCGGATACGTCTCATTCCTTTGATCGCGCCTTTGATCTCGGCGCACATGATGGCCAACTCGCCAAACTGCTTCAGGCCAGCGACCAGGTCGGGTCTGTCGAAGCCGGGGATATATCCAGCGGCATGGTGGCGCTCAGCCGGGCCGGCGGTCTGAACGCAGAGCAGGTGGATGAAGAGGGCCTGCCATTTCCACAGGCCAGCCTGGACCTGATCGTGTCGGCCCTGTCCCTTCATTGGGTGAATGATTTGCCCGGTGCGCTGGTGCAAATTCGTCAGGCGCTGAAACCGGATGGCCTGTTTCTCGGCGCGCTGTTCGGTGCGGGCACGCTGAGTGAGTTGCGAGCCAGCCTGATGGAGGCGGAGACGGAACTGACCGGCGGCGTCGCGGCACGTGTCTCCCCCCTGCCCGGCCTGCGCGATATGGCAAGCCTGATGCAGCGGGCAGGCTTTGCCCTGCCAGTCGTTGATCGCGATCAGGTTGTGGTCCGGTACGGATCACCGATGGGCTTGCTAGCCGATTTGAAAGGTATGGGCGAGCGGGCGGCATTCGCAGCCGGGACAATGCGGCCCCTGCCGCGCCGTGTGCTGATGCGTGCCATGGAAATCTACGCAAATGACCATAGCGATCCAGACGGGCGTGTGCGCGCAACATTTGAAGTGGTGCATATGTCTGGCTGGAGCCCGGCAGATTCCCAACCCAAACCGCTAAAACCCGGAAGCGCCAGGGTCAGCCTCGCCGACGCTATACGAAATCACAAATCTTCCTGACGTCTGGTCGCAAGACCAGACAAGTGATCGGTCAGGACATTTCCGTTTCAACGGTTGTGAATGTCTGGTTGATGGATGTGGCCACGGCCACGAGGCCGCCCATGATCGCAACGGCGATCAGTCCTACCAGAAGTCCGTATTCCACGGCTGTTGCGCCCGTATCGTCACGCAGGAAGCGGCTTATCATTGTATTCGAGGCCATCATGTTCGCTCCGAGTCTGTCTAGTTACCCGAGAGCACGTCAAACAGGGGAATGTCTGCCGCAGGCGCCGGATAGAGATGAAGGTCCGATGATCTGACCCAGGCCAAGGCCTGTCCTTCCCTGGGCGAAAGCTCGCCTTCCCAACTCTCCGTTGAGAACAATGGCATTAAAAGGTGAAAATCTGGATAAGCATGACTGGCAAAAGTGATCGGTTTCAGAGAGGTCTCGTCCACCATGATGGAGAGTTCTTCCTGTAATTCCCGCACCAGCGCCCGCTCTGGCGTCTCACCTGTCTCGACCTTTCCGCCCGGGAACTCCCAGAGGCCCGCCATCGGTTTGCCAGCGGGGCGTTGAGCCAGCAGGATACGGCCTTCGGCATCATAGAGCGCAGCGGCGACCACAAGCACCATTCTACGCGTCATGTACGATAGGCTCCGTTGATGTCCACATAGCCATGCGTCAGGTCGCAGGTCCAGACCGTGGCAGACGCCTCGCCCGCGCCGAGGTGGACACGGATGGTGAATTCCGGCTGGGCAAATACCCCGCCGGCGGCTGCTTCGCTATAGTCCGGCATGCGCCCGCCCGCAGAGGCAACCTGGACATCATCAAACCATATGGCGAGCTGATCCATGTCTATCGGCTCAAGCGATTTGCCAACGGCCATCACGATCCGTCCCCAATTGGCGTCTCCGGCAGCCATGGCCGTTTTTATGAGGGGCGAGTTGGCAATCGAACAGGCGACCACCTTTGCGGAGGTTTCCGACACTGCGCCTTCGACCGTGATTGTCACGAACTTGCTGGCCCCTTCCCCGTCCTTGACGATGAGGTGGGAGAGGTCGAGGCAGACCTGCTTCAAGGCGGTGGCGAATTCGGCGAAACGGGGATCGTCCCGTGTGGCGATCTCGGCCATGCCGTTGGCGCCAGTGGCGAATACCATCAGTGTGTCGGATGTCGACGTGTCGCCATCCACCGTGATGTTGTTGAAGGTCTGGTTCGTTACCTCTTGCAGCAGACCTTGCAGCAGGTCTGGCGCGATGGCGGCGTCGGTGAAAACATAGGCCAGCATGGTCGCCATGTTGGGCGCGATCATGCCCGAGCCCTTGGCGATACCGGCCAGATTGACGTCCACGCCGTCGATCTTGGTCGCAAGCCCTGCACCCTTGGGAAATGTATCAGTCGTCATGAAGGCGCGGGCCGCGGCTTCCCAGTCAGGAGCCGAAAGCTTGCCCGCAAGATCGGGCACGAACGCGCCGACGTAGTTCGGGTCTGGCAAGGGTTCGCCAATCACGCCGGTCGCCGCGAGGAAACATTCCTGTTTTTCCACGCCCAGCGTATCGGTCAGCGCCTTGAGGGTGGCCTCGTTCTTGAGCACACCCTTGGCACCGGTGAAGGCATTCGAGTTGCCCGAATTGGCGATCAAGGCCCGGGCCTTGCCGGCACCTGACTTCAAGGCCTCCCGACACCAGATGACATCCGCCGACGCGGTATGAGACAGCGTGTACACGCCGGCGCAGTGGGTACCTTCCTCAAAGCTGAAGAGGAACACATCATCGCGCGTCATGCCACGTGCCGCATAGAAGCCGCGCGAACCGGTGGCCGCGCGCACACCCTTGACGACCGGCAGGTCTGGAAAGCGAGCCGGGGCGAAGGGAGATGGGGTCAGTTTCAAAGTTCACGTCCTTGTTCATCAGATGCGGGCTGCTCTTTGAGGAGATCGCCGTCGCTTTCAAGCGAAAGTGCGGCATCCGGGACAATGTTTGTCGATTTCTCGCCCTTTTCGATCTGCGCTTCGGTGCGCAGGCGCCGCAGGATCTTGCTGACCTGGTTGAGCGTCAGGAAGGTCACGATCTCCGGCCGCATCTCGGCGCGGGTCTTGGGTGGGCTGGTCCGGCGATCCTTCACCTTCAACAGGTGCCAGCCATCGGCAGACAGGAAGGGTTCAGAGACTTCGCCGACCTTTGTGTTGGCGATCACGACCGGGAACGGATCTGCCATATTATTTGGCGCGACATAGCCCAGGCCCCCATTCTCCATGCGCGTGGTGGTATCGAGCGAGTTGGAGACGACGAGGCTTTCAAATGTGGCGCCGTCCTGAATTTGCTGATGAAGTGCCCGGGCCTCTTCCTCGGTTTCAACCAAGATATGCGCGATCGAGACTTCGTCGTCCTCCTGCTGCAGGGCGACCTGCTCCTTGTACATGGCCTCGATGCTGTCCTCGTTCACTTCAGACGCAACCAGGCTCTCCACGAGCAGATTTCCGAGAATACGCTCGCGGGCAACTTCAAGCCGGCGCTCTGCTGCGGCGCCCTTGTCGAGCCGGCGGTTCAGCGCCTCTTGTGCCATCAATTTCTGGTCGATCAGCTGGTCCAGGACCAGATCATAGTTTTCGTCGCCGGGGCCGAACGCGTCGCCCGGTGAAATCAGGCCGCGCGCAACGGCCTCCAGCTCAACTTCGCTGACATAAATCGGATCGCCATTCACCGTGACGGCAGCTGCGGCCTCGACCTGAATGACGGGTTCTTCTTCGACTGGCCGGTTGCAGGCGGGGACCAATAAAAGCGCGGAAGCGGCAAGCAGTGCAGGCAAAGCGCGGGGAAAGGGCTTCATAAGCAGCACGGTAAAGTCTCCTTTAGGCTGAGGGCGCTGCATTGACACCCCAATGCGGCGTTCTTAAGTCTGACCCGAACGCTGGTCGAGGGGTTTCAGCCAGCGAGTGTGCTGTGGGAGAACCCACAAATATTCTGCCGGTTCCGCTGTCAGGATTAGAGTTTTGTCGCCCCAGATCAATTGGTGCTACCTGATATGCTTTCTGTTGCCCGCAAGATTTTCGGTTCAGTTAATGATCGCAAGCTGAAGCCGCTGCACGCGCGCGTCAACCGGATCAACGCGCTCGAGCCGATGATGGAGGCGCTCTCCGACGAAGCCCTACGCGGCAAGACGGACGAATTCCGCAAACGCCTCGCCGATGGCGCCACACTCGACAGCCTGCTTGAAGAAGCCTTTGCGGTTGTCCGCGAAGGCGCACGACGCTCGCTCGGCATGCGCCATTTCGACGTTCAGTTGATGGGCGGCATGGTGCTGCACTCCGGCAATATCGCCGAGATGCGCACGGGTGAGGGTAAAACGCTGGTCGCGACGCTGGCGGTTTACCTGAACGCACTTGAGGGCAAGGGCGTTCACGTGATCACAGTGAACGACTATCTCGCCAAGCGCGACGCCGAATGGATGAGCCAGGTCTATGGCTTCCTTGGCATGTCGACCGGCATCATTGTTCATGGCATTTCCGACGAGGAGCGCCGCAAGGCATACGCGTCTGACATTACCTACGGCACGAACAACGAGTTCGGATTCGACTATCTGCGCGACAATATGAAATACTCGCTGGACCAGATGGCCCAGCGCGAGCACCATTTTGCCATCGTTGACGAAGTCGACTCCATCCTGATCGATGAAGCGCGTACGCCGCTGATCATCTCCGGCCCGACCGATGATCGGTCGGAACTCTATATGGCGCTGGATGCCCTGATGCCGCGCCTGACGGATGAGGATTACGAACTCGACGAAAAACAACGCTCGGTCACGTATACTGAAACCGGCACGGAAAAGATCGAAGGCTGGTTGACCGAGTCCGGCACGCTGGAAGGCTCCATGTGGGAGCCGGCGAACATTTCCATCGTCCACCATGCCAATCAGGCATTACGCGCTCACAAACTGTATGCGCGCGACAAGGATTATATCGTCAAAGACAGTCAGGTTATGCTGATTGACGAATTCACGGGTCGCATGATGGAAGGCCGCCGCCTGTCAGAAGGCCTGCACCAAGCCATCGAGGCCAAGGAAAAGGTCGACATCAAGCCGGAAAACCAGACCCTGGCGTCGATTACGTTCCAGAACTATTTCCGTCTCTACAACAAACTGGCCGGCATGACGGGCACCGCGCTGACCGAGGCCGACGAATTTGCCGATATCTACAATCTCGGTGTCATCGACCTGCCAACGAACAAGCCGATCCAGCGAATTGATGAGGATGATGTCGTCTACCGCACCGCAAGTGCGAAATATGCCGAGATCGTCAAGGACGTCCGCGAGTGTCATGCCAAGGGTCAGCCGGTCCTGCTCGGCACGGCGTCGATCGAAAAATCCGAAGTCCTGTCGAACCTGCTGACGACCGCCAAGATTCCACACAAAGTGCTGAACGCGCGCCACCACGAGCAGGAAGCCCAGATCGTGGCCAATGCCGGTGTGCCGGGCGCCATTACCGTTGCCACCAATATGGCCGGACGCGGTACCGACATTCAACTCGGCGGCAATTTCGAGATGCGCGTCGAACAGGAAAAGGCCGAACAGGAAGCCAAGCTTGGCCGCGAACTGACCGAAGGCGAATTGTCCCTGCTGACCAGCCAGATCAAGGCCGATATTGAGGTCAAGAAAAAGCGTGCGCTCGACGCCGGTGGCCTTTACGTTCTGGGTACCGAGCGTCACGAGAGCCGCCGGATCGACAACCAGTTGCGCGGCCGAACAGGCCGTCAGGGTGATCCGGGCAAGTCCAAATTCTACATTTCCATCGAAGACGACCTCATGCGCATCTTTGCGGCAGAGCGGATGGACAATGTTATGCGTCGCCTTGGCATCAAGGAAGATGAGGGCATCACTCATCCCTGGATGAACAAGGCGATGGAAACGTCGCAGAAGAAGATTGAACAGCGCAATTTCGAGATCCGGAAGAACGTCCTCAAATATGATGACGTGATCAATGATCAGCGTAAGGCCATCTTTGAGCAGCGCATGGAATTCATGCGCGCCGAGAATGTCTCCGACACGATCATTGATATGCGCGAAGACGTAATCAACGGCCTGATCTCACGGACGATGCCTGAAAAGGCCTATGCCGAGCAGTGGGACATGGATGGGCTGGCCGAAGCCCTGCGCAATGATTTTGCCGTGGACATGCCTGTGAAGGATTGGGCCGCCGAAGAAGGCGTTGCCAATCAGGAAGTGGCCGAGCGCGTCCACAATGGAATCGCCAAAGTCTATGAGGCGATCACAGAGCAAGTCGGTCTTGAACAGATGCAGCGGATTGAAAAACAAATCCTGCTTCAGGTCCTCGACATGCGTTGGCGCGAGCATCTCCAGATGATCGACCAATTGCGGTCAGTGATCCATCTGCGCTCCTACGGCCAGCGCGACCCGCTGAACGAGTTCAAGGAAGAAGCCTTCAACTTGTTCTACAATTTGCTGAACGAGTTGCGCGCGACCGTGACCCGCTCACTGATGCATATCCGGGTTCAGACACCGGAAGAAAAACAGCAAGCGCAACAGCGCCGCCCTGTGCCGCAAGCGCCGGCGCCTGTTCCGCCAATGCGCGAAACGCATCTTGATCCGGATACGGGCCATAATGAGATGTCGAGCGACGACACGCCGCCGCCCGGACCAGCCCTGCACCAGGCAGAGGAAAGCTGGGCCAGCACGCCCCGCAACTCCCCCTGCCCGTGCGGCTCCGGCAAGAAGTACAAGCATTGCCACGGCGCCCTGACCACGCAGAAGGCCTAGTCCTTTGGCCCGGCTCATCGTGCTGTCGGGTTTGCCGGGCTCCGGAAAATCTACGCTTGCGAAAGGCCTGAGTGACCTCTCAGGCGCTATCCTTCTCAGGGTCGACGTATTCGAGCAGGATTTGCGCAACGTCAATAGCAGCGATTTTGATGTCGGCGCGCAAGGATACCAAATTGGCTACGACCATGCCCGGCGCCATCTTCTGGAAGGCAAAGACGTAATCGCCGACGCCGTTAATGCGGTGGAACCGGCACGCGAGGGCTGGAGAGCCATCGCTCGGGAAACAGGCACGCGCGTCATCGAGATCGAAATTGTGTGTACGAATGAAGACGAAGCCGCCATGAGGCTGCGCACTCGTGAGACGGGCATCGACGGCTTGCTGCCTACCAGTCTTCAAGAACGCCGCGAGCGTATCTGGGAGCCGAACCCCCAGATTTCAGGAACAGTCGATACGGCTGGCCAACCGATTGCAGACTGTGTGGATGATCTTTTCCACCTCGTAAAATAGATCGGGTAAAGCGCTAAATCGGAACCTCGTAGTAAACGCCGCGTTCACTCTGAAGAATACTCTCAAGGAGACTCATCATGGGCCGCACGCTCACCGCCATTATCGCTTTCCTCTGCGTCGCATTCGTGATCGCACTCGGCTGGTTCTATCTGCAGGAAGGCTCATTCGAAGGCGCTGGCGCGCGCATGGACGCGACGCTGGAAGATCTGCCCGAGGAAACATCCGAATTTGCGAATGAAGTGTCTGATGCGGCTGACGAGATTTCCGACGAGCTGGATCAGGATGGATCGCCCAACCGGTAACCACGTCACAAGATGACCGCAATGTAACCTTGGACTGGCCCCGGCTGCGCCCCACCTCCGCCGCGACCAGCGGGTCATAAACCGTGTCTCCAATCTTTTTTTGGGGACCCCAAACATGACCGATACGTCTCAACCTCCATCGCCGTTCGCGAGCCTTGTGCCGCAACGGTCCGTCGGCCTGAAATTGCTGCTCGTCTGCGGACTTGCCCTCCTGATGGCCATTCCCGCCCTCTTCATACATTCCGTGGTCCAGGATCGCCGCATGGGCGCGGATCGCGCGCTTGCCGACGTCAGTGAAATGGTCGGAGGCCAACAATCCGTGCTGGGACCGGTCTTGTCCGTACCCTATTCACGCACCCTCGGCCCAAGACACAATGAACTGGTTTACGGCTATGTGGTCGCTTATGCCGATACCGGCACCGCCTCGGCCGATGTGGATGTTCAGATGCGTACCCGCGGCATTCACGCCATCCCTGTCTTCGATGCCACGATCAGCATGGACGCTGTATTCGATCCGGCGGCCTTGCGCGCCGCCTTGCCCGACGACGCCACCCCGATCTGGTCGGATGCCAGGGTCTATCTCGGGGTCTCGGACACGCGCGGCATCCGGGATGCGATCACCGTCACCGCGAATGGCACGGACTTGGCCATCGAACCAACGCCCTATTACGTGTCCAATGCCGGCAAGTATCAACCTGTGCCGCCCTCCGGTGTGACCCTTGCGGGCGGCCATATTGCTGGTCTCGAAACTGCCACTTCACCGATCACCCTGACCTCCAATATGCGCCTGTCCGGGGCCGAACGCCTATCCATTGCGCCGTTTGCAAAGGATACGCGGGTCGACCTTGTGAGCAATTGGAATGATCCCAGCTTCCAGGGCGGCGAGGCGACGGCCAGTCGGAAGGCTTCGAGGCGCATTGGCGCGTGCCCTATCTGGCCCGCGGCATTGCCGGCGCAGGGGCCAATCTCGACCTTGGCGAACTGACCGAATGGAACCGTCGCGACATGGCTGTCCGGTTCATGAAGGAAGGCAATCCCTATCAGAGCGTCGAGCGCGCGTTGAAATATGCCGTCATGTTTGTCGGCTTCGTTTTCCTCGCCTACTTCCTGTTCGAAGTGACCAGCGCCGCACGCGCCCACCCCGCGCAATATGTCTTGGTCGGACTGGCACAGACGATCTTCTACATCCTGCTGCTCGCCATGTCGGAGCGTATCGGCTTTGACGGAGCCTTCCTGATCGCCGCAAGCATGACCGTGCTGCTGACCGCCGCCTATGCGGCCAGCGTATTCCGCTCACGGCTCTATGGCCTGCGCGCGCTGGCCATCCTGTCCGGCATCTACACGCTGATCTATGTGCTGATGCGGGCCGAGAGCCATGCCTTGTTGGCGGGCGCTCTGGCAAGTTTCGCGGCCATCGCACTGACCATGTACATGACCCGCAACATTGACTGGTATGGTGAGCGGACCTCCGCCCCCGCTGCTTGACATGGAGGGGGAAGTGCCCGAACGCCTAGGCCCTATGATGACGACACTTCCCCCTGTTCGCGGCAAGCTGCTGAAGGACGCGAACCTCGCGCCCTATACCTGGTTCCGGGTGGGCGGGCCGGCCGACTGGCTGTTCCTTCCCGAAGACGAAGCCGACCTTGCCGGTTTCCTGAAAACACTCGACCCGGCCATTCCGGTGACCGTACTCGGCGTTGGCTCGAATGTGATCGTGCGCGATGGCGGCATCGAGGGCGTCGTCATCCGCCTGATGGGAAAATACTGGGGGAGTGTGGAAGCCGGGGACGATTTGACCCTGACGGCGCGGCCAGGTGCACTGGACTTGTCCGTCGCCAAAACCGCCGCCCGGAACAGTATCAAGGGGCTGGAATTTCTATCCGGCATTCCGGGATCACTCGGCGGGGCGACCCGCACCAATGCCGGATGCTATGGTCAGGAATTGCGGGACGTGCTGGTCGGCCTTGAAGGCTACCTGCGCGATGGCACCCATATCGCCTATCGCGGGCCGGGCCGGGCCGGCAACCTGCCGGAAGCGCAGTTTTCCTATCGACACAGCGACCTGCCCAACGACCTGATCGTCACCAAGCTGACCCTGGAGGGCAGCGGCACAGGCGCGCCGGACGCGATCCTTGCAGAAATCGAGGAGACGCAGCCGATCAAGGACAAGACATCCGGATCCACGTTTGCGAACCCCGACCCGCCCGGCACGCCAAACCAGCGGTCCGCATGGAAACTGATTGACGCTGCGGGCTGCCGCGGCCTGAAGGTCGGCGGCGCACAGGTTTCGCCAAAGCACTGCAACTTCCTGATCAATACCGGCGATGCCACAGCCGCAGACCTCGAAGCGCTGGGCGAGCTTGTTCGCGCGCTAGTATGGGACTCTCAGGGCGTAAAGCTTCGCTGGGAAGTGCGCCGCATGGGACGCATCAAGCCTCCCTTCCCCTGATCAGGCACCGCGAACCTAGAACTTGCCTTCCAGCTGGACTGTGAAGATCGGGCCGAAATCGCGCGCGCGGTCTTCAACGCGCGCGACATTGCCAAGTCGATTCGTGTCGTAGATCCGACGTCGGAATGTGTCGTTCTGATTTGCGAAATTCCCGAATGTCGCCTGTCCGGTCATGCCCCAGATATCCTTATGTTCAACATAGGCAAACCCGAACCCCGGCGTTGCGCCTTCGATGCCAGTCTCATCCAGGCGGAAATACGGATTTCGCTTGTAACGCTCAAATCCGATTCCCCACGCCCAGTCCGTCTTTGGAACATCCTGACGCAACTCGGCAAATGACCAGTAGTATTCGCTGTCATTGATTTCCCGCGTCAGTCCGGTCAACGGGTCGTCGACTTCGGACTCATAATAATTGCCTTCCAGTGAAAGTTCGCCCCCGGCAAAGCCGATCTTGTCGAACTTCACCGTAGCGTCCCATTCGACGCCTGCACGCCAGGCCGACTCGAGGTTTCCCGGGCCATCGCCGGTCCCAATCGGTACACGGTCAACTATGTCTTCAATATCCGAGTAGAAAACTTCCACAGTGGCCGCGCCCCAGCCACCAAAATTCTTCTCTGCCTGCGCACTGAGTTTCCAGCTCTGCTCCGGCACAATGTCCGGATTGCCGTTCTGCCCATTGCCCGCGCTCAGGTTCACTGAAGATACGAAGTCGAAGAAGTCGAGTTGGCCAACTTCCCGCTCAAGTCGCGTGACCAGCTTCAGGGAAGGTTTGGCTTGCCAGGACAGACTGGCGAAGCCTTTGGGCCGGGTAAACGTTCTCACATTTTCGGAATCACCAGATTGAGACAACTCCGACATTTCGGCACCCAGAGATATCTGCGCCGTCAGGTTTTGCGCGAGCCGCCGTCCGTGCGTTAAGGAGAGTTCTCCACGCTGTTCCTCAACGCGAGAGTTCGCATTGGGCAGGTCCTGGGGCTGAAGTGCATTGCCACCCTGAGACGTCGCGAGCGCCGACTGCTGGTCGAGATAGTTGAAGGCTCCTTCCAGCGCGAATTGCCAATCGCTTCCATTCTCGAATGCAAGACCATACTCTGTTCGAAGAATATACTCGCCCTCTTCAATATCGCGCGTGAACAGGCTTTCGGATATGTCTGTGCCGTCAACATTGCCGCGGAATACGCGGTCAATGATGGGACTGTCCTCTCGGCGAACCAGGCCGATAGCCTTTAACCGGCCCGGTCCCAGGCCAAATTCATAGTCACCGCCAATCTCCACAAACACCTCGTCTTCGGCACCCTCATACAGTCGCCGCCCCTCTGGCCCGTCCACCGGGAAGAGTTTCGAGGTTTCCTTCCTGTCCGGTTGGAACAGCGTGGTTTTTGCATTGAGGTTTCCGATGGCCCCCGAGGCTGGCGTCCAGCCGACCGATCCGGATACGGAGACATATTCGGCAGCATAGGTGAAGTCTTCCTCGCGGCGCTGTACCGGGTTACCACCGCCGTCGGTGACGAATTCAGGACCGTTGGACGCGCCGCGCTCAGGGTCGCTTTCAGCCTCGAACGACCAGCTGATATCCCCCTGCCCGCCCGAGAGTGTGAGATTGAGGCCGTTGTAGAAGGGCGGGAGGTTGTCACGGAACCGCGCACGCCACCGCCAAGTACCGGAGACCGCCCCGTCCCCATTGGTGATGACATTCACGACATGTCCGGACAGGCCAGCAATTTCAAAGGCTGACGCATCGACCAGTTCGAGCCGCACAACGCTGGAGGCGGATATCCGGTCCAGCGACTCGGTCGCCCCATTGGACTTCCCGGACACGCGTTGACCATTGATCAGCACATTCCCACTGGCCTGACCAAACCCGCGAGAGCCATCATCATCGCCCTGGATCGAAAACCCGGGAATGCGCGAAACCATTTCGAGCGCCGTTCGAGGGGCATACTGACTGAAATCATCCATCGTGTAGATGGTCGCACCGGGTGTTGTTTCCGGTGCCATGTCCGCCACAGCCGACAGGGCCATGAATGATGTGGCCAAGCTGAAGCATGCACTGGCGGCAAGCCGTGTGAAAGGGATCACGCTGCGTATCCTCCCCGCAGATGTCTGGAAAATCCGGCGTCTCACCACCGTATGTAATCTCGATTATCGATATTGACTACAGACGTAGTCTAAATATGGCAACAGGCCCTAACCTATATTTTTTGTCATCATGCCGAGAAAAGGTTCTGTAGCTGCCACGCTAAGGCCGCTTTAACCCTGCAGACGCGATGTATAGTCAGAACGCCAGCTTGCAGGAAAATCTCATGAAACGTGTTGCCGTGATCTATGGAGGCTGGTCGTCCGAGCGGGACGTGTCGCTCACCTCGGGCAAGCAGATGGCAGGCGCGGCATGCGCGGCCGGATATGATGTTGTTGAAATTGATGCTGGACGTGACCTCGCAGCGCAACTGACCGATGCGAAGCCGGACGCGGTGCTGAATGGCCTGCACGGACCTTGGGGCGAGGATGGGTGTGTGCAGGGCGTACTGGAAGTACTGGGCCTGCCCTATTCCCATTCGGGCGTGTTGTCCTCGGCGCTCGCCATGGATAAACTGAAATCGAAAGCGGTTTTCCGTCAGGCTGGCATTCCGATTGCGGAAGACAAGCAGGTCACCCGCGCAGAAGCGGCTGCCGAGCATCCCCTCAAGCCCCCTTATGTAATCAAGCCGGTTGCGGAAGGATCGAGTTTTGGCGTGCTGATCGTACGCGAAGGTGCCAATGGGCCCGCCAAGGAGCTGACCGGTCCGAATTGGCATTATGGCGACCATCTGATGGCCGAGGAATTCATTCCCGGCCGTGAGTTGACCGTGGCCGTCCTGGGCGACCGGGCACTGGCTGTCACGGAGATCACGACCTTAAGAGACTATTACGATTTTGATGCAAAATATGAAGCTGGTGGATCGCAGCATGTGATCCCGGCAGACCTGCCTGCCCCTGTGACCCAAGCCGCAATGGAATTTGCGCTGAAGGCACACCAGGCGCTCGGTTGCCGGGGCGCGACGCGGTCCGACTTTCGCTATGACGACAAGAGAGACCGGCTCGTGATCCTGGAAACAAATACACAACCCGGCATGACGCCCACCTCGCTTGTCCCCGAACAGGCCGCTTTCGTTGGCATGTCCTTCGAACAGCTGGTCGCCTGGATGATCGAGGATGCTTCATGCCAAAGGTAACCCGCAATCAGACTGTGCCAAAGTCCAAGAAGAAGGCTAGCCGCCGCCCTGCTGTCATCGTTGATGAAGTGACGGGCGAAGAGGTTCGCGTTTCCTCCGTCGTCTTTGGCTTTGTCATGCTTGTGGCGATTGTCGTGGCAACCGCTGCCTGGATGGGCGGCTCCATATCCCAGGTTGAGAACCGCTTTGCCAGTTTCATGGATGATACGGCGCGCACGGTCGGCATTTCGGTCAATGATGTGTCCATCATCGGACTGGAACAGGATCCGGCCCTCGCGCAGGATATTCGCGCCGCCGCCATGATCGAGCCCGGCGAGAACATGTTCCGCGCAGACCCGCATGTCATCCGCCGTCGCGTCGAAGGCACTCACAAGGTGCTGAATGTGCGCGTGCACCGCCTCTGGCCGGACCAAGTCGTAATCATCGCGGACGCCGCCGAGCCGGTTGCGCTGTGGCATGACGGCAAGGCATGGACCGTCGTGGACGGTCTGGGTCGCGTCATTCCGGACGCCCGCGCCGATGACCACAAGGAACTCATCCGTCTGGCGGGTCGCGGCGCCGCCAAGGCCGCCCCGGCCCTCGTAACTGCCCTCAAAGCTGAGCCGGACGTCGCGCCCCGCATCGCGATCGCTACCCGCATCAATGACCGCCGCTGGGATATGCGTCTTGTTTCCGGCGCTACGGTCCGCATGCCGGAAGATCACCAGATGGTGGCTGCGCTGGACAGCCTGTCGACCCTGCAGGTGCGCACAGCGCTGATGCAGCGTCCGCTAGAGACCATCGACCTGCGCAATAAAGGCCGGGTCTATCTGGACCCGGTGAACGACCCCGACTTCACAGCACGAAAAGAGGCGGCCCGGAGCTGATGGCAAACGTTCAGGCCCGGCGTAAGCCCCTTGTGGGGTCGCGCACGTCCAGTCCCGTTGCGGCGCTGGACATCGGTTGTTCGAAAATCACGTGCCTGATAGGCCGAAATGACGGCACCGGCCCCCGCAATTTCCAGATCCTTGGCGCGGGGCGCCAACAATCACGCGGCTTCAGTGGCGGCACGATCACCGACATGCAGGGTCTCGAACGCTCGATCCGTCTGGCCGTCGAAGATGCCGAGCGCGAAGCGGGCGAACAGATTAATCAGGTCATGCTGGGTATCACAGGGCCGAAACTGAATTGCCAACTGGTCACCGCGACCACCGAGATCGGCGCCCGCGAGGTGACCCCCAAGGATATTCGCCGGGTTCAGGCTCAGGCCATGGCGCAGATTTCGACCAAGGGCTCCGACGTGCTCGCCGCCTGGCCGGTAGCCTACCGCGTGGATGCGCAGGAAGGCGTGCGTGAGCCCGCCGGGATGTATGCGGACACACTCGGCCTGATGCTGTCTGTGGTCACCGCGCCCAAGGCCATCGTCCGCAATCTGGTTGAATGCGTCGGCCGTGCGCATCTCAGCGTCGATGCCCTGATCCCCTCCTCCATTGCCAGCGGCGCAGGTACGCTGATCGACGACGAGATCGAAAATGGTGCCATCTGCATCGATATGGGCGCCGGCGTCACGGCAGTCTCGGTCTATCTGAATGGCTCGCCTGCATGGCTTGGCCTTATCCCGGCTGGTGGCACACATGTGACCTCCGATATCGCGCAGGGCATCGGCACGACATTCGCCGCCGCCGAGCGCCTCAAAAGTGTCTATGGCACCGCCAATCTCGAAGGCCCGGGCCTGGCAGAACGCATCGAGGCCCCCCGCCTGGGAGATGATGGCCGCCTGCAAGCCACCCGCATGGAACGCGGCAAGCTCGCTGAAATCATCGCTCCGCGCGTCGAGGAAATCTTCGAATATGTTCAGCAAACTCTGCAAGCCAGTGGTGTACGCAAAGTACTGCGCGGCGCGAGCCAGTTACCAGGCGTTCGCGATGTCGCCATGCGTATCCTTGAAGCGCAGGTGCGGCTCGGCCGTCCGACAAATGCTGAATTCCTTGGCGAAACACTGGGAACACCAGCTTTTTCTACAGCTTCAGGTCTGCTACTGTATCCGGAGTTGGGGTTCGCAGACGCAGTACGGGCTGGCATTGCGTCAAAGGAATACGGAGCAGAAGCCCGAAGCGGAGCCGTGAACAAGGCGTTCCATTGGTTGAAAGAAAATTTCTGATGCCAATCGCGAATCACTTAACCGCTTCTTAGCTGCAACGCGTCATTTTAGCGCTTCAGCATGGCTTATGGCGGTAAGGTGAGGACGACGAATGACACATGAACTCAAGCCCAGGATCCTGGTCTTTGGTGTTGGCGGTGCCGGAGGCAATGCCGTCGACAACATGATCGAGGCAAACCTGCAAGGTGTCGAGTTTATCGTTGCCAACACTGACGCTCAGGCCCTTTCCCGTTCCAAGACGGAAAACCGCATCCAGCTCGGCCCGGAAACAACATCTGGCCTTGGCGCAGGTGCTCGCCCCGACATTGGCGCGAAAGCCGCCGAAGAATCCATGGATGAGATCCGCGAGCGCCTCGAGGGCGCTCATATGGTTTTCATCGCTGCGGGCATGGGCGGCGGCACCGGAACCGGCGCAGCCCCGGTCATCGCACGCGCCGCGCAGGAAATGAACATTCTGACCGTCGCCGTGGTCACCAAGCCGTTCAGTTTCGAAGGCACGCGCCGCATGACCTTTGCGGAAGAAGGCCTCGCTGGCATCCAGAAATACGTCGACACGATGATCGTCGTGCCGAACCAGAACCTTTTCCGCATCGCGAATGACCGTACGACCTTCGCCGAAGCCTTCCGCATGGCAGATGATGTGCTGTATTCCGGTGTCCGTGGCATTACCGATCTGATGGTCATGCCCGGCCTGATCAATCTCGACTTCGCCGATGTCAGCTCGATCATGCGCGGCATGGGCGCAGCCATGATGGGCATGGGCGAAGCCGAAGGCGAGAACCGCGCTCTCGAAGCTGCCAAGCTGGCCATCGACAACCCGCTGCTCGACGATATTTCAATGCGCGGCGCCAAGGGCGTGCTGATCAACATCACCGGCGGCTATGACATGACGCTGTTCGAGCTCGACGAGGCCGCCAATGAGGTGCGCCGCGAAGTCGACCCTGATGCGAATATCATTCTCGGGTCTGCCTTCGATACCGAACTTGAAGGCAAGATCCGCGTCTCCGTCGTCGCCGCAGGCGTCGATGCCGTGATGCCATCACTGAAACAGGATGCGCCCGTCGCAGAGACGGTGCGTCAGCCCATCGCAGAGCCGATCGAGGAAGAGCATGTGGAGCCCGTCACCGAAGTTGAATCGGAGACCGAAGTGGAAATGGCTGCAGAGGAAGACGATCGCCCGAAAGTGATCCTGCATCATGCCTCCCCGCTCCGTTCAGGCGATGTCGATCCGCGTGACGACTTCACGGGACAGTCCCTGCCCGCAGAACATTTTGAAGGCAGCGAAGGCGAAGACCAGATCCAGGCCGACGCCGTGTTCAGCAAGCAGACCGAAGCTCCGGTCGAAGAAGAAGGTCGACCGAGCCCATCCGGCTTTTCGAACCTTTTCGGCTGGCGCCGCGGCGCTCAGGGCGAGAATGATCACGCTCCAACTCCTGAATCCGGCTCACAAATCGTGTCCTCGCCGGATGATCATCCCGAACCTGCCCCGTTCGATGATGCAGACCTCGAAATTCCGGCCTTCCTGCGCCGGTCGGCCAATCACTGATTTCGCATTCGATTGCAGTCGTATCCAATGCGAATTGTCACAATAAATCACCAATGATTACAGGGCGAAGGCGGATGTCTTCGCCCACTTTGTAATACGCCGAAACAACCCGTGTTTTGTATCCTGGAGACATACACCCCAAACTAAACCTCGAAACTGGAGGTTGGTGTGTTGTCCGGTAGTGTAGAATTTCAGCAAACGATCGCGCGCCCTGCAGTATGTGCAGGGGTCGGTGTGCATAGCGGCAAGAAGGCAAAGCTCGTCCTGAAGCCTGCCCCTGCTGGCACGGGTGTCGTTTTCCGCCGGACCGACGTGAAAAGCGGCAATACGGCCATTCAGGCCGATGCCGAATATGTCTCCGACACCCAACTCGGCACCACGCTGACCAATGATGATGGTGTCTCTGTGGCAGTGGTCGAGCATTTGATGGCCGCACTCGCGGGCATGGGCATCGACAATCTCCTCATCGAAATCGACGGGCCGGAAGTGCCGATCATGGACGGCTCCTCGGCAGTTTATTGCGAACTGTTGATGCAGGCTGGCCTGCAACGCCAGTCCGCGCCGCGACGCCGCATTCGCATCCTGGAAGCGATCGAGATTGAAGACGGCCCGAAGCGGGCACGCCTGTCGCCTTCCGACGACAAGTTTCTGACGCTCAATGCGCGCATTGAATATGACGACTCGTTGATCGGCGTGCAGGAGATGGCGCTTAAACTCGCGCCAGGCATGTTTGCCCGCGACCTGGCCTTTGCCCGCACCTACGGGTTTGCGCGCGATGTGGATATGCTGCGCTCGATGGGCCTTGCCCGGGGCGGGTCGCTGGAAAATGCGGTCGTTGTGGACAATGGTGAAGTCATGAATCCTGAGGGCTTGCGCTCAGAGGACGAATTCGTGCGTCACAAGATGCTTGATGCCGTTGGCGACATGATGCTGGCGGGCGCACCGATTGCCGGGATTTATGAAGCGGTTCAACCCGGTCACTCGATCAACAATCTGTTGGTCCGCAAGCTGCTCGATACGCCTTCAGCCTGGTGCTGGGAAACCGATACAGCAGACGCAACCCGCATAGACACGCGCCGGTCGGCCGCCGTCTGAGGCGTTGCCCCGCCGATCCCTGAGAAACCTGCTTGGAAAACCCCGCTGGTTCGCGCTAAGCAGGTAGCCAGATCATCACAGCAGAAAGCGCCTGCCCTGCCATGCGACTGTCCTCCAAGTTCCCGATCCTCCTCATTGCCACTGCAGCCCTCACGCTGACGGCGTGCCAGTCGCGCGACAAGCGCCGTCAAGAACTGGCCTATGTCGAACGCCCCGTGGAGGCGCTCTACAATCAGGCGGCTAGCGAACTCGACAAACGCGACTTTGATCAGGCGGTCCTGCTGTTCAACGAAGTCGAGCGCCAGCACCCTTATTCTGAATGGGCCCGCCGCTCGATGGTCATGACGGCTTTCGCCCATTATCAATCCCGCAATTATGACGAAGCGATCAGTGGTGCCCAGCGCTATCTTGCGCTTCATCCTGGCGGCTCCGAGGCCGAGTATGCGTATTACCTGATTGCGGCGAGCTACTTCGACCAGATCACGGATGTCGGTCGAGATCAGGCAACAACGGAACGCGCGCGTGATGCCTTGGTGGACGTGGTCCGCCGATTCCCAGACAGCCAGTATGCCCGTGATGCCAGCGTGAAGCTCGACATGGTTCGCGACCAGCTGGCTGGCAAGGAAATGACGGTTGGCCGCTGGTATTTGCGTAACAATCAGACCCTGTCTGCGGTCAATCGCTTCCGCACGGTCGTGAAGACCTATGACACGACCTCTCACGCCCCCGAGGCATTGCACCGTCTGGTCGAAGCCTATCTGACGCTTGGCCTGCGGGATCAGGCGCTCGCGGTCGGATCGACGCTTGGCTACAATTATCCCAATAGCGATTGGTACAAGATGAGCTATCGCTTGCTGACCAATGAAGGGCTGGACCCCGAAGCGCTGGACGCCGAGACCCGCCGCACGCTGTTGCAGCGGATTATTCCCGGCGGCAAATAGTTACCCGGCGGATCAGCCGCCGATCAGCTCAAACCATTCGTCTTCCGTCAGCGTCTGAACGCCGAGGCTTTCGGCTTTTTTCAGCTTTGAGCCCGCGCCCGGACCGGCGACGAGGATGTCCGTCTTCGCCGAGACAGACCCCGACACTTTTGCGCCCAGCGCATTGGCCCGTGCCTTGGCTTCGTCGCGTGTCACCCGTTCCAGCGTGCCCGTGAAGACAATCGTCTTGCCGGCGACAGGGCTGTCTGATGAGGCAGCCTCTTCGGCTTCAACAGTAATTTCTTCGAGCAATGCGCTCAGCATGTCGCGATTGTGGGGCTCCGCCTCGAAATCGACGAGCGCGCCTGCCGCCGCCTTGCCGACGCCATCTATGCCGGTGAGTTCTGCAAAGGCTTCGGACTCCTGTCCGCCTTCGGCTGCGCGCACGACCGTTTCCCAGAAAGGCGCCCAATTCAGGAAATGCCGGGCATAGAGCTGGGACGTGGTCTGGCCAACATGGCGGATGCCGAGCCCGTTGAGAAAGCGCGCGAATGGCACAGTCCGGCGCGCATTGATCGCATCGAACAATTTCTTCGCTGAGGCTTTTCCGAAGCCTTCCCATTCTTCAAGTGGCGGCAGGCCTTCCGCCTCAATGCGCGCGGCCAATCGGAAAATGTCCTGCGGCGCCTTCACCACGCCCTTCTCCTGAAAGAGCTGGACCTGTTTCGCGCCGATGCCATCAATGTCGAGCGCCTTGCGGGAGACGAAATGCTTCAACCGCTCGACCGCCTGCGCCGGGCAGACGAGCCCGCCCGTGCAGCGACGGCGCACATCGGCCTCGCCCTTGTCGTCAATCTCGCGCACGGCTGCTGATCCACAGACCGGGCATGTATCCGGCATCGCCCAGACCTTGCCGCCGCCATCCTGCACCACACGCAGGACCTGCGGGATAACGTCCCCTGCCCTCTGGATTTCGACCGTGTCACCGGGTTTTACGCCAAGCCGCGCGATTTCGTCTTCATTGTGAAGCGTTGCATTCGACACCACGACACCGCCCACCGTAACCGGCATCAGGCGCGCGACCGGCGTGAGAGAGCCTGTGCGTCCGACCTGGATGTCGATCTCTTCGAGCGTTGTGGTGGCTTTCTCAGCCGGGAATTTGTGAGCGATGGCCCAGCGCGGTGCGCGGCTGACAAAGCCGAGGCGCTGTTGCCAGTCCAGCCGGTTCACCTTGTAGACCACACCGTCAATATCGTAGCCGAGCGTTGCGCGTTTTTGCTCGATATTGCGGTAAGTTGCGATCAGGTCGTCCACGGTCGCAGCGGTGGCCATCAGGGGATTTATCTGAAAACCCCATTCTGCGAACTTGGCGACCGCTTCACTTTGGGTTTCCGCGAAGGGCGCGCTTTCAGCCGCCCAGGCATAGGCAAAGAAATTCAGCGGCCGGGATTTGGTGATCTCGGTATCAAGTTGGCGCAGGCTGCCGGCGGCTGCGTTGCGCGGATTGGCGAAAGTCTTGCGGCCCGCCTGGTCTTCGCGCGCATTGAGAGCCGCAAAGTCGGCATGGCTCATATAGACTTCGCCGCGGATCTCTATGAAATCGGGCCAATCCTTGCCAGCCAGTTTCGTCGGGATGTCATTCAGTGTCAGCGCGTTCGCGGTGACGTCTTCGCCGACCAGTCCGTTTCCGCGTGTTGCAGCACGTTTCAATTTGCCCTTTTCATAGGTCAGGCTGAGCGACAGACCGTCAATTTTCGGCTCGGCGGTGAGTTCCAGTGTCTCGGACTCGTCCAGTCCGAGGAAGCGCCGGATGCGCCCGGCAAACTCGGTGACGTCTTCGTCTGAAAACGCATTGTCCAGCGACAGCATGGGCGCGGCATGGGTTGCCTTGGCAAAACCGTCTTGCGCGACCGCGCCCACACGGTCGGACGGGCTGTCTTCGCGTTTCAGCTCAGGGAAGCGGGCTTCAATGGCGAGGTTGCGTTGGCGGGCGACATCATATTCGGCATCGGTCAGGACCGGCGCGTCTTCCTGATAATAGGCGGCGTCAGCTTCAGCGATAATGGCCGCGAGGCGCGCGAGTTCAGCGGCCGCCTCGTCCGGTGTCAGATCCTCGACCGGTGTTGCCTCGCTCATGCACCCTCCAACAACCTCCCGGCGGCTGCGCGGGCCTCAGCGGTAACTTCGGCGCCTGACAGCATTCGGGCAATTTCTTCCTGCCTGCTGCTGTCATCTAGCCCGCGTATGCGTGAGCCGCCAGCCCCATCCTGCTCCTTCTCCACAAGCCACTGGGCTGAAGCGGACGCGGCCACTTGCGGGCTATGCGTGATGGCGAAGACCTGCCGGGCCTGGCCAAGCGAGATCAGGCGTTCGCCAATGGCCGCCGCAACCGCACCACCGACGCCCTGATCTGCCTCATCGAAGATCAGCGTCAGCGCAGAGCCTGCTTCGGCGAGCGCGCATTTGAGGGCGAGCGAGACACGGGCGAGTTCGCCGCCAGATGCAATCTTGCGCAGGGGGCCAAACCCCGCGCCGGGATTGGTCTCCGCGTCGAATTCAACCCAGTCGATTCCGTTCGGGCCGCCCTCCCCCTCTGCCAAAGGAGTGATTGCAACGCGGATGACCGAGCGACCAAGTTTCAGTGGCTTCAGCTCGCGCGCGATGGCTTTTTCCAATTGCGAGGCGGCCGCCTGCCGGGCGGCGCTCAGTTTGCCAGCCGCCTGATGCCAGTCGGCCCGGGCAGATGCTTCAGCCTTGCGGGCAGCAATCAGCGCGTCTTCGCCCGCTTCAACCAGGTCGAGCCGATCACTCAATGAAGTGAGCATGTCTGGCAGGAGATCGGGATCGCAGCCATGCTTCCGGCCCGCTGCCCGCAAGGCGAACAGCCGCGCCTCGGCGCCGTCCAGTTCAGCAGAATCATGATCGACAAGCCGTTCGAGCTGGCTGATCGCGCCTGCTGCTTCGCGCGCTTCAATCAAGGCCCGCTCAACAGCTTCTGCGGCGGCACGTGCGGCAACCGGCAGCGTGTCCTGAGAGGATTCAAATCCCGGCAAGCGACAAATCCGTTCGGTGGCACGCGCCGCCTTGGACAAGGCATCTTCCACGCCAGACTTTTCCAACACATTTTCGGCTTCACGCACGGCCTCGGTGACGCGTTCCGACTGCATCAACAGGGTCCGGCGCTCTGTCAGGATGGCGGCTTCGCCTTCCTGCGGATTCAAGCTGGAGAGCTCGGCCACAGCCTCGGCCAGCCATTCGCGATGTTCGATGGCTTCGGCATGCGCGTCCTCAAGTTCCTGACGCCGGGCGCTGGCCTCCGCCATCGCAGCATGAGTGGCCGCGCACATGTCCAAAAGCTTTTCATTGCCTGCAAACTGGTCGAGCAAACGGCGGTGAGATGATGGCTTCAGCAGGGTGGAGGCCGCGTGCTGGCCGTGAATCTCGACCAAGAGGTCCCCGATCTCCGACAGGAGCGCCGCGCTGACCGGCTGGTCATTGAGGAAGGCGCGCGCGGGGCCGTTGCGGCGGATCACGCGTTTCATGGTCAGGGTCTCGTCCGGCGAAGCGTCAATGCCTGCTTCGGCCAGTGCAGACCAGACTGGATGGCTGACCGGGGGCGAAAACTCTACCGCCACACTCGACTGGTCCTGCCCCGCCCGGATCATCCCACGGTCGGACCCGTGCCCCATCGCAAGCGACAGGGCATCGAGAATGATGGACTTGCCCGCCCCGGTCTCCCCGGTCAGCGCCGTAAACCCGGCGCCCGGTTCGATGTCCAGGCGGTCAATCAGGACGAAATCACGTATCGACAATGAAAGGATCATGGCCAGTCTCCAAAGAGTCTACTGGCCATGATTTATCATTAGAACAAAACCGGAACAAGCCCGATTTTCACAGACTGCCTAAAGTGGCATGCAGGTTGCGCGCAACCAGTCCTTTACCGGCCCGTCCAGACGGTCGGCCAACAATTCGTAGACTTGCGCGTGATAGGCATCGACCCAGTCCCGCTCGTCCTTGGTCAGATGAGCCAGATCGATCAGGTCCCGCGCCAGGGGCGCGAAGGTCAGGCATTCAAAGCCATACATGTCGAGTTCGCCACCTTCAATGGCCGCCGGTGGCGTGACATATTGAAGGTTCTCGATCCGGATGCCGTACTGTCCGGCGCGGTAATAGCCCGGTTCGTTTGAGACGATCATGCCGGTTTCCAGCGGCACGGAATTCCACGCCTTGGCAATGCGCTGCGGGCCTTCATGGACGCCGAGATAGACGCCGACCCCATGGCCGGTGCCGTGCTGGTAGTCGAGCCCGGCCTGCCAGAGCGCATGGCGCGCGAGAATGTCGAGATGGGTTCCGGTCGTGCCTTTCGGAAAGCGGACCATGGCCAGCGAGATATGCCCCTTCAGGACCAGCGTGTAGTGACGCCGCATGTCCGAGCTCGGATCACCGATGGGCACGGTACGCGTCACGTCTGTCGTGCCGTCCAGATACTGGCCGCCACTGTCGACAAGATAGAGGCTGCCACGTTCCAGCTTGCGGTTCGAGGCTGTCGAAACACGGTAATGCGGCAGCGCGCCATTCGGCCCAGCACCGGAAATTGTCGGGAAGGACAAATCGTTCAGGCCGCCAAGGTCTTCGCGGAATTCTTCCAGCTTGATCGCCGCATCAATCTCGGTGATCTCGCCACTCTGAGCCTCGGTGTCTAGCCAATGCAGGAAGCGGGTCAGGGCCACGCCATCACGAAGATGGGCGGCGGCCGAGCCTGCGAGTTCCGCCTCATTCTTGCAAGCCTTGGGCAGAGCGACCGGGTCGCGTTGGCGCACGGGCGTTGCGCCAGCCTGTTCGAGCTGATCAAAGAACCAGGCTGAGGCCACGTCCGGATCAACGCTGACCGTCTTGCCCTTCAGGTCTGCAAGGCCCTTTTCGAGATCGGCCAGCGGGCGCAGAGTGACACTGTTGCCAAGATGCTGGCGGAGCGCGTCGGACACTTTCACCTCATCAAGGAAGAGGTCAGCTGACCCGTCTGCGAACAGAATGGCGCGGCCGAGCGGCAGCGGCGTGCAGCTGACATCACCGCCGCGAATGTTGAAAGCCCAGGCGATGGATGCGGGAGACGTGATCACCGCAGCGTCGAGCTTTTCGGCTTTCAGGTCGCGACCGATCTGCACACGTTTTTCATCATGCGCGACCCCTGCAAATTTTACCTCATGCGGCACGACGAGCGCGGCGGGCTGGTCCGGCCGATCTGCCCAGGCAAGGTCGATAGGGTTGTTCGCAACGGCAACCAGTTCAGCGCCAGCCGCCTTGGCCGCTGCACCCATGGCCGCGACATCGTTCGGACTCATCAGTTTGGGGTCATAGCCGATGCGCTTGCCGGTCATGTCCTGCGATTTGAGCCAGCCGAACGGGCCGGGCTCCGGCACAGCCTGAACCTCCCAGAGATCCGGATCGGTCTGGTCAGCGACCTGTAGCGTGTAGCGGCCATCGGCGAAAATCACCGCGCGGTCTGTGAAGACGAATGCCGAACCGAACGAACCGGTAAACCCGCTCACCCAAGCCAGGCGCTCATTGGCGTCAGGCAGGTATTCGTTCTGGTATTCATCATCATGCGGAACATAAAGGCCGTCGAGGCCCTGCGCGGAAAGCTGTTCGCGAACGAGGGGCAGATGCGCCCGGCCGTCCTGCGGACCGCCCTTGATATCAAATGTCTGTCTCATGCCCCTTACTTAGGGCGAAAGCGTGGATTTGACCATAGAAAGCCGCATCGTAGCTATGCATTTAATCATGCTAATTTCCGATTTTCCATGCTTTTTAGTTTAGATTTTTACGCTACATAGCGCCCACACAAAAAATTGTGCGCCGCACAATACAAAAAGAGGGACGCACCATGAGACGTCAAAACACAATTACTGCGCCAGAAATGGCACTCGTCAACGGCCAGGGCCGTTCGCTGATGGTCAACGAGATGGCCGAGCCAGCCTTCGTGAACGCGCTGCAGAGCGCCGAAAGCCAGCGTCCGCAAATCCTGGCACGCCGTTCTGCGCGCTGGGCTCGCCGCGCCGCTTACTGATCCCGGCTGCGGGATACGCGTCGACATCGTTCGGAACAGTACTTTACCTCGTGCCAGACCCGTTCCCATTTTTTCCGCCATGTGAACGGGCGTCCGCAAGACACGCAGGCCTTCTCCGGCAGATCGGACTTATCCGGTCTTCTGGACCGGCTCCCAGACTTCGGCATGCGTGGACCTCCGCCCGCTTCAGCTAGGGGGCGGCGACCTGCCGACAAGGGCAGATGCCCGTCATGCGGCGGCGCGTTGGTCTGGTGTGCTGTTTCAGCTTGGCTTCCGGAACACCAGCGTCGACCACCCGTCTTCGCGAATACGAGTCTGGAAGTCGAGCCCGCGGGACGCAAAGGCGTTCCGGACTGGCGGCGCTTGGTGGTGCAACAGTCCTGACAGGATAATTGTGCCGCCCGGCGCCGTGAGAGACGCAATATCCGGTGCGAGCCCGATCAGGGGCCGCATCAGGATGTTCGCAAACACGGTGTCATACGGCCCGCCCTGACGAATGCGCGGCGTGTTCGCACCGGTGACATGCAAGGCGGTGAAGCCGTTGACATGATTCTTGCGAGCATTCTCATTCGCCACACGCACGCTATCGAGATCGATATCCGTACCGATCGCCGAGGATGCCCCCGCCTTCAGGGCAGCAATCGCCAGAACGCCGGAGCCCGTGCCAAGGTCAAGCACCTTGCCGGTGGACCGGCGGCGGCGCACATCATCCAGCGCCAGCAAGCATCCGAGCGTCGTGCCATGATGGCCCGTTCCAAACGCAGGGCCGGCCTCGATCAGCACGGAAATCTTTCCCGGTGACTGGCGCGCAAGGGCGTGGCTGCCCGCTACAACGAACGGTCCGGCCTTGACCGGTGGCAAGCCTTCGAGTGACAGCGTCACCCAGTCCTGCTCGATCACCTGTTCGATCCGCGCGACAAGATCCGGCGCGGCTTCTTCGATAATGACAACGCAGGCTTCGGCGTCTTCGAGCGTTTCCGCGAACGCATCGAGCCGCCAACTGGTCCGGCTGTCCTCCTTGGCATCAACCGCGCCCGCTGGCGACGGATCGGCCCAGGCCAGCGCGTCCCACGCCGTTTCAACTGGCGCCCGCGCGCCTTTTGCACTTATCTGATACATGAGCGGCGCTTAGCAGGCGGATGATTTCTTGGGAAGGACACAAAGATGGTGCGGATATCTCTCATGGCAGTTGCCATCGGCATCTCCTTATTGGGCGCTTGCGAAACAGCGCCCGATCCGAGCCCTGCCCCAGCCTCCGAGATGGTAGACGCTCCGGCCCCTGCGGCACCATGGCGTGAGGTGGCCCCTGAAAATCTTGTGGTCCTGAAAACGGTGGCAGGGGATGTCATTATCGAACTCGCCCCTGAAGTCGCGCCGCAGCATGTCGCGCAATTTCGCGAGGCGATACGGAGCAATCTCTATAATGGCGAATATTTCTATCGCGTGATCGATGGCCATGTGGCGCAGGCAGGACTCGAATTCGAACACCTTCTGGAAGATTGGGCCGAGCTGCCGCTGGAAGCCGAGCGGGCCGTAGACTCAGACGGCTTCGTGCCCCTGGGCAATGAGGACCTGTTCGCCGGTCAGGTGGGCCACCGGAATGGCTTCGCAGTTGGCCGAGAGAGCGGACAGGAATGGTTGCTGCATTGTCCCGGCGCCCTTGGCATGGCGCGCAATTCCCCGCCGGAGACCGGCTCGACCGAATTCTTTGTTCCCATCGGTCAGCGCCGGTATCTTGATCGGAACTATACGATATTTGGCCGGGTCATATCCGGTATGGCCCATATCAACCGACTGGAACGCGTGGAGCCTACGCCCGAGGACAAGATAGTATCCTTCCAAAATCCGGACACATCCGAAAAAGCATTTGCGGCGCGCGCGCAGGCCCTCTCCGCCAATGAGATCCTGTCTGTCGGGCTCGCGGCTGACATGCCCGAAAGTTTGCGCCCACGCTGGGAAGTCATGGCAACGCCCGGCGCAGAATGGGAAGACCTGAAGACCTCCAAACGCGATTACAGCATCTATGATGCCTTTGTGGTTACACCTCCAAAGCGCGTGGATATCTGCACACTCCCTGTCCCTGCGAGACAGGTGCTCGTTGATTGACGAACCGTTCGAGCTTCGTCAGAAATGACGAAAAAACGGGGAGTGAAATGCTGAAATCAATAAAAGGCGCTGCACGCGCAGGCTTAGTTGTGGCCGCCATCGGGGCACTCGCCCTGCCCGCCCATGCCGATACCGGAGACACAGCCTGGATCCTGACCGCCACGGCGCTGGTCCTGTTCATGACCCTGCCGGGACTTGCCCTGTTCTATGGCGGCCTCGTTCAAGCGAAGAATTTGCTTTCCATCTTCATGCAGTGCTTTGCCATTGCCTGCCTGGTCAGTCTGGTCTGGCTGGTGTGTGGATATTCCATCGCTTTCGGTCCGGGCGCGACGGGCTATCTCGGCGGGTTCGCGAAGAGCATGCTTGCAAACGTCACCGGCGCGCCACTCGACGGGCAGACCATTCCCGAACCCTTGTTCTTCATGTTCCAGATGACCTTTGCCATCATCACCCCGGCGCTGATTGTCGGCGCGTTCGTGGAGCGCGTGAATTTTGCGGTTGTGCTGATCTTTTCCGCGCTCTGGCTCGTGCTCTGCTACGCGCCTGTTGCCCATTGGGTCTGGGGTGGAGGCTGGCTGGCCCAGCAAGGCGTGATCGATTTCGCAGGGGGTATCGTGGTGCACACGACAGCCGGCATCTCCGCACTCGTCTTCGCACTGATGCTGGGACGTCGTAGCCACTTTCCGAAGGATATGCGTCCGCCCCACAGTCCGGGATTCGTGATGCTTGGCGCGGCCATGCTCTGGGTCGGCTGGTTCGGCTTCAATGCGGGCTCGGCCCTCGGTGCCAATGATGGCGCCGCGCAGGCCATGTTGGTCACACACATCTCGGCCGCCACAGCATCACTTGTCTGGATGCTGATCGAATGGTTCAGCTTTCGCAAACCCACGCTCGTCGGCATCGCAACCGGCATGGTCGCAGGCCTCGCGACGATCACCCCGGCGGCAGGATCCGTCGGCCCGGTCGGTGCCATCATTACCGGCATCCTGGCTGCAGGCGTCTGCTACGCAGCCGTTGGCTTGATCCGGCAACGTCTGAAGATCGATGACAGCCTCGACGTGTTCGCCGTGCATGGCGTTGGCGGCATCCTCGGCAGCTTACTGATCCCATTCCTCGCAGCCGCGGGTCCGCTGGCGCCGGGACTGGAGATATCCACCGGTGCGCAGTTTGGTGTGCAACTGCTCGGTGTAGCAGTCGTCGCGGTTTATTCGGCCATCGTGACCGCAGCGATCCTGTTCGTCATCAAGCTGTTCATTCCTTTGCGCGTTTCTACCGAGGATGAGGAGAACGGCCTCGACTCAGCCACTCATGGTGAGTCCGCCTATCATTTCGGCGCGCCGCAGCAAACCACGGCTAGGCGAATGACCGATACGCCCCCCTTTGAAACGAGTGATAATCTTTCAGGCCTGCCGGAGATCCGCCATGGATTCTTTGGCCGAAAGGGCGGTGTTTCAGGCGGTCTCTATACCAGTCTGAATGCCGGGGAAGGCTCAGGGGATGTGCCGGGCGCCGTCGCGACCAATCGCGAGCGAGTCCGCACCGCCATGTCCGCCCGCGCGCTGCTCTCCTGCTACCAGATTCATTCAGCCGATGTGGCACATGTCACCGAACCGTGGAGCGTGCGGCCGGAGGCCGATGCAATGGTGACGAAAATTCCGGGAATTGCCCTGTGCATCCTGACGGCCGACTGCACGCCTGTCCTATTTGCCGATGCCGAAGCGGGCGTGGTGGGTGCGGCGCATGCGGGCTGGAAAGGCGCTATTGGAGGTGTGCTCGACACAACCGTTGCAGCGATGATTGAACTTGGCGCCGAAGCAGGCCGGATTCGCGCGGCCATCGGGCCTACTATCCAGCAGGCAAGTTATGAAGTCGGCCCCGAATTCCGAAACACGTTCCTGGACGCATCCCCCAATAGCGCAGCCCTGTTCTTGCCCGGCAAAGGCGACCGGTTTCAGTTCGACCTGCCGGGCTATTGCCGACAAAGACTGGATGGGCTCGGCGTCCACAGCGTTCACGACACCGGGCTGGACACATGCGCGCTGAAAGACTCCTATTTTTCCAACCGACGACGCAATCATCGGAACGAACCAGACTATGGCCGAAATGCCTCAGTCATCATGCTTGCGCTGTAATTTTCTGAAAAAGTCGTAAGAGTCCGGTTGCGACTCGCCGCCCTATGTTACAGAAGCGACACCAATTGGGCAGCACGGGCGCTCCATCATGAAACTGCTTTCCTGCAACGCAAACCGGCCATTGGCGGAAGCCATCGCCGATTATCTTGACACGCGCCTGACGCGGTCTGAGGTGAAGACCTTCTCGGATCAGGAAATATTTGTCCGCATCGACGAGAATGTCCGCGGCGAAGATGTCTTCGTGATCCAGTCCACGTCCTACCCCGCCAATGACAATCTGATGCAACTGCTGATCTGCATGGACGCGCTGAAGCGCGCCTCGGCCCGTCGCATCACTGCCGTCATCCCCTATTTCGGCTATGCTCGGCAGGATCGTAAAACGGATGGTCGGACGCCCATCTCCGCCAAGCTGGTCGCAAACCTGATCTGCAGCGCGGGCGCCGACCGCGTATTGACCGTCGATCTGCATGCTGGCCAGATCCAGGGCTTTTTCGATATTCCAACAGACAACCTGTTCGGCAGCCCCGTCATGGTCGATGACATCAAGGAGCGCTACGGGAACAAGGATCTCATGGTGGTCTCCCCGGATGTTGGCGGCGTGGTGCGCGCCCGCTCGCTGGCCAAGCGACTGGAAGCCGACCTCGCCATCGTCGACAAACGCCGCCCCGAAGCTGGCAAGTCAGAAGTCATGAATATTATCGGCGATGTGTCCGGCAAGCGCTGCATCATGCTGGACGATATGTGTGATTCCGGGGGCACACTGGCAAACGCCGCCGCCGCCCTGAAAGAGCATGGCGCCAAATCGGTCTCTGCCTATGTCACGCATGGCGTGCTTTCGAACAATGCCGTTCAGCGGATCGAGAAATCGGTACTGGATGAGTTGGTCATGACCGACTCAATTCAACCGTCAGAAGATGCGATCAAGTCGAAATCTATCCGTATACTGCCCATTTCCCCGCTATTGGGCGAAGCCATTCGCCGTATTGCGAACGAGGAAAGCGTTTCGAAACTGTTCGATCGCTGAAGCCTTGTGCCTACTCCACCTCAGGCGCAAGCCGACTGACCAGGTAGCGCACGGCGCCGAGAATCAGAAGTATGCTGGTAACCAGCAGGCCTGCCAGGATCGCCATGAGCGTGGCAATGGCGTAATATGACATGATGAACCAGTTCGTCGGGATATCTTCGAATTCCCCGATTGGAATGGATGAGAAAGTCAAAAGCGCCACAGCGCTGCACAGGCTGATCGTGGCGAACCAGGCAATCATGCGCACGCGCTTGAACAACCAGATGCCGATGTCGGCACTACTGTTGTGCATCATCCCGAGCATTGTGAGCATAAGGGCAAGGATCGTGGCCGATGCGCTGGCGATAGCCGACCCGAAATAGAGGGACGAATCCGACAGCGCCTCTACAAGGCTCACCGCTTCGGAGCGGGAGTATATCTGTCCGACGAATAGACGGTGGATACCAAACAGGGCGAATGTCAGCACACCCCCAATGATTGGAGTGGACTTCCCGACCGGTTTGGGACTTGCCATGATCGAGAATCCTCCTGACAGCCGACGCGCCTGCTATTAGACGCGTCGGCGGATCAGAAAGTTCCCAGCATCGTCATTCAGTCCGCGCTAAGCGATACAGAATTCCATCGGATATGTGATGCCTTCGACGTCGACTGGCTTGCCTGCCTGGTTGGTAAGCGGTTTGAACGTCGCGCCCTTGAGCTCTGCCGCCGAAGATTCGAAGACCGGATCGGTGCATTCTGCGAGCATGTTCTGCGGAACGCCATCAACGCCAAGATCGAACAGGACCATGCAGCCACCGCTGAGTCGTTTCTTGGCCGCGTCGGCAGGATAGGTTGGTCTTGGATAGGTTACCGACTCTGGCGTCCAATCTGCTTTCAGCCATAAGCCGGCAAGCCTGTTCTGGGCCTGAGAGGCTTCCAGCCTTGCTACCCAGACGGCAGACTTTTCGCGCGTGTCAGCCCAGTTTGCGATGACCTCGCAACCGCCGACTTCCCCGCGGATCTCCTCAAAGGCCACATCACGCTTGATAGGTGCCAGCGGCGCAGCCGGGATTGAGGCAGGCTCGGGCGCAGCTTTCGGCGCAGGAGCCGCGGGGGGCTGTGGCACCTTTGCGCCAGAATTTGCCGCGATGAACAGGGAGTCCGCCAGGACGAGCCCGGGCTCTGCCATCGGATCCACCGCCTGGCCTGCGTGCCAGACTTCCAGATGCAGGTGTGGCCCGGTGGCTTGACCGGACTGGCCCAGCGATCCGATTACCGTACCTGCGGAGACGGATTCCCCCAGTGACACTTCAATATCTTTCAGCTGCCCGAAGCGGAGCACAGTCTCACCCGCAGCGATTTCGACGAGATTTCCGTATCCGCGCGTCATCTCTGCGCGGGTCACGATTGCTGAAGTCGGTGCATAGATCGGCTTGCCTTCTTCCTCCGCCAGATCAACGCCCTGATGCTGTTTCAATTCGCCTGAAACCGGATGCTTACGCATGCCAAAGGCACTGGTCAGCTTCGCCTTGTCCAGCACGGCATGACTGTATGGAACCGCCTCGGTTGGCAGCGCGCCTGCGCCCCGGATCAATGATCCCTGCGCCAAGGCGAGCGGGGTCGCCAGCGCCAGCGCTGCCGCGACTGCCAGGCCGAGACGTTTCGGTCGGTGGGGCGTCTCACTCAGGAGTTGGGTCAAGCGCATTTTCAGGGTTCCTTCTTTCTTGAGCGTGAATGCGGCAACCGGCAGGATGAGCGCAGGTCGGGCATGACGCGCCACCTGGGTCAGGGCGCGAGCATAGGCGATCCGGTCCCCCGTCAGCTCGGCGGTCTCTTCATCGACGATCACCTCACGCCAATAATCGAGGCGCTCGCGCATGGCCCAGGCAAAGGGAGAGAACCAGAATATATCTGCGACCATACGGTCAAATGGGCGGGTCAGCAGGTCGCCCCGCTTCAGGTGAACCAGTTCGTGCACGATGATTTGTGGCGTGTGTTGTTTCGAGATGAGCGCCGCCGGTATGAAGACGACCGGGCGCACGATACCGGCAAGGAAGGGCGCACCCCGCGGGATAACCCGCACATCCGGCACGCGCCGCAGTCCAATCGCGTCGGCCCAGTGGCGAACTTGGCGAATGACCGGACGGGATGTCTGCTTCAGGCGCTGAAGTCTCGCTTGCCCCACAGCCCAACAGACCGTGCGCACGAACCATCCGGCAACAAGCGCCCACAGCACCAACGTCGCAACCGGTGGCATACGGAATTCTGTGGTAGATTCTTCAACAAAGACGGTATCAGACTGGACCGTCAGCGCATCCATGACCGGTAAATCCGGCAAGGCCTGTGCAGCGACTTGCGTCAGGCCCGGCATGAAAGCAGACGCTAGGAATGGCGCGAACATCAAAGCTGCAGCGCCGCGCCATATGGCCTGAGCCATCTTGGGGGAGGGCCTGAGCGCGCAAAGCGCGGTGGCGAGCAGCCAGAGCGCCGCGCTCCAACCAAAGGCGAGTGCGATCAGTCCGAACAGGCTCATGCCTTGCCCTCCGTATCGGCCGCCGCCGCGTTGATGATGGTATCGAGTTCATCAAGTTCGGCATCGGAGAGGTGTGGACTTTCCGCAAACAGGGCCGCAGGCAATGGCCCGTCCATATCCAGAACCTGGCGGGCGAGATAGCGGACCAATCCGCCCAATGTGGCGGTCCGGTCTATAACGGCAGCATATACCGCAATGCCATGCATGTCCTGACGGCTGACCCAGCCTTTCTCTTCCATCCTGGCAATGACGGTTCGGGTCGTTGACGGCTTCCACCCCTGCCCCGGACCGATGGCATCATGCACCTCACGTGCGCTTTGCCGGCCATGTGACCAGAGATGTTTCAACACGCTGAGGTCGGAGGGATTGGGTTGGGACATGCAAATCTCGCTATCTAAGTCACGCATACGCTACAAATGTAGCGCGTCAGTGTCAAGCAAGTGCTTTTGGGGGCTTCAGGCTCCCAATGCGTTTCAAATTTCCAAATAATTCGGAGTTGTTATTCGACAGTCCAGCCGCGCGGCGTGCGGCGGGCGTCGAGGATGAGGGCCTCTTCAGCCGTGTCGCGCGCTTGCGGGCGAATGCCCTTGCGACCAGCATACCGCATGAACAAGGCCGCCGATGCCAGCAAAACCCCGGCGATAGCGGTCATCACGGCCAGCAATCCGGCAAACAGCACAAGCAAGAGCCCAATACATAGTTGTGCTACAAGGCTGACCGCACTCGAAAATGCGTCTGCAATATTGAAACGGCCGGAACTGGAAGCTGCTTGGGTCATAAATCTCTCGGTTACAGTGCAAACATGGCGTCAGTGCCGCGTCCCGTCAATGGAATGCCATGCCGATACTTTGTGAATTCGCGGAAATGCCTCAATCCGACCGGATCAGCAGACCCCGTTCGGTCCGAATTTGCGCATAGGCCGCTGTAATCGATGCCGCCTTGGCATGCGCGGCATCCTCGAATTCGCGTGGTGCGCCCATTTGCACCACACGATCCGGGTGATGATCGGACATCAACTGACGATAGGCTGCACGAATATCGGAAAACTCCGCATCATGGGAGACGCCGAGAATATGGTACGGGTCGTCACTATCAGGGCCCAAATGGCTGGCCTTGATCCGGCGGAATGTCAGCTCATCAAAACCGAAGGCATCAGATACGGTGCGCAGATAGTCCATCTCATCCGCTGTGACCACGCCATCGGCACCAGCAATCTGGAACAGGCCGTCCAGCACGCCTTCCAGCAAGCATGGGCGATCTCGGTATTTCCGGCCGATCTTGCGAGCGTAGCCTTCATAGCCGCGCACAGTCTGGCGGGCGATATTGAAGACACGGCGAACACTGTCGGCATCTTCAGGCGCGGCGCGGAAGACGCGCGAAAACACCATGATTTCCTGATCAGATACGGTGCCGTCAGCCACGGCGAGCTTTGCACCGAGCCCCACGACCGCCGCAGTAAACCCGACATCATTCGGATCTGGCGCGCACGCAAAATCAGCCCCGTCGGCAAGCATGCCGTCAGAGTTATCAGGATCGAACAGGCGCCGTCCGCCCTCAAGCACTCGGGTCCACAAAGACATCTCGGGAAATTCTATACCCTATTTTGGCAATTTTGGGAGCGCGGCATGCTGACAGTTGCGTGAAGTCCTGCTCACACTTCCAAAGATGAATTCTTTTTTAGATTCTGATCCTCGTGGACGGGCGCCCCGTAGAGGGTGACATCGATGGATATGGTTCCATCGGAAAATTTCTGAATTGGGACACCCCTAATCATGAAACGTCTTCTCACACTCACCGCTGCTTTCGCCTTCCTGGCCGCCCCGGCCCTCGCAGAAACCTGTCAGTATTCCAAGGATCGCATGGCTAGCCATGTCGAGGCCGAACTCGTCAAAGGCGATTGGTCCAATATGGATATCGTCGACACGGCCGCCGAAGCTGGCCAGTTCGACACGCTGCTGGCTGCCACGACCTCAGCTGGTCTGGTCGATGCCCTGAAGGGCGAAGGCCCGCTCACCGTGCTTGCGCCAACCGATGCTGCCTTCGCCGCCCTTCCCGAGGGTACGGTCGAAACCCTGCTGATGCCGGAGAACAAGCAGCAACTTGCCGACATTCTCAAACTGCATGTAGTCGCTGGCAGTAAGGTGACCTCTGACCAGCTTGCAGGGAAGATACTTACCGCAAGCACGTTGAATGGCGATGTAGCGATTGATGGCACCGACGGCGTAACCGTGAATGGCGCCACCGTCGTGAAAGCCGATGTCATGGCCTCCAACGGCGTCATCCATGTGATCGACAAGGTCCTTCTGCCCAAGGGCTAAGCTGGTCTGCAAAATGATGCGATGCTGAAGGCCTGCCCACATATAGGGGTGGGCCTTCTCTACTTTGACCGCGCCTCAACCGAGGCTCTCAAGGCGGCGATCTCCGATCGCATTTCCTGTATTGCCGAAAGTACGGCGGCCGGTCATGAGTTCGCCTTCCAATTCCCCTTCGATTTCGTCGAGTCCTTCCTCGATAATCGCCTGTTGTTCAGCCGCGAGCGAGTCCACAATCAGGGCGATGAACAAGTTTAGAATGGCGAAGCTGGCGATGAAGATGAAGATCAGGAAAAACATCCAGGCATAGGGGTTGCCGTCATCAATCACTTTCTGGACAACTTCGAATCGCCAGCCATCCATCGTCATGACCTGAAAAAGTGAATAGGCCGAACGCGGCAGATCCCCGAACAGTTCGGTGACCTCTTCATTGTCGGTATTGCCGTACATGTTGGTCGCCATCACGGCCGCCACATATGTGATCAGTGCCAGCACTGCGAAAATGGCGCCCATGCCCGGCAGGGCCTTCATCAGCGCCTCGGTAATCCGGCGCATCATCGGAACGATATGCAGCAATCGGAGAATCCGCAGAACCCGTAGCGCGCGCAATACGCCGAATGCCTGACTTCCCGGAATCAGGGAAACGCCAATGACGATGAAATCAAACCAGTTCCAACCCCGCCGGAAGAACTGCAATCGATAGACTATCAATTTCAACAGGATCTCGACCGCAAAGACATATGTGATCGTCTGATCAACCGCGTCGAGTGATACGACAAGACCTGCAGGTAGCGTCTCGCGATAGGTCAGAACACCAAGAATTACGGCATTCACGATGATCAAGGTGATCACCAGATGCCGGAACCATGGCCGCTCGATTACGCGCTCCAGCGCGGAATTATGGGTTTCAAAATCGAGTGTTGCGCGTTTCATGGTCTGTGCCGGTTCCCCTTCGGTCGTGAGGCCACACGGCGTTTTGCCCGTAACTGGGCCGACTGCCAAGGCTTGGGATGGCGAATGTCGGCGTCAGCGCAACCCGTTAGTCCGCCGACGTGGTTGTGTCGGAAATGATCACCCAACCGCCATCGATCTTGCGCAGGACCAGCGTGTACAGTCCGGACGGATTGTCGCCTTCGACCTCCAGCATCCAATGGCCATGTGCAATGGCGGCATCGGGCGACAGAATTTCAATTTCATAGTCGGACGTCACCAGCGTGCCCATTTTTTCAGGCGTATCGTAGCGTGTTTCATAACGTTGCAGCGTCGCGTCCCACCCGCGCGCAATGTTGTCGCCAGACGCAAAGCGCAAGTCTGGAGACTTCCAATAGCCATCCATAAAGGCGGGTATATCACCGCGATTCCAGGCTGCGTCCTGAGCCTCAAGCATCGCCGTGATGGCTGCCTCCTCCTTAACTTCCAACGCGACGCTTACCCCAGCCGGTTGGGCCGGAACAGTCACGCAGGCCGAGATGGCAAGGGACACGACAAGCGCAATCAGGGCTGAACGCATGAGACTTCCTCCAATATGCAAATGTGGCCTGCCCGGCCGATACCTATCGTTTGAGATAGGCCTGACGGCCCCACTCTATGGCACTGAGCACGACCGCAACACCCCCAAGCCAGAAGGTAATGATGAACACGTCATAGAAGCCGTTCTGCTCAATCATTTCGCCCAGCCAAGGCCGGCCCAGCGTGCCGATCAGCATTGTGAGCGAGGCCAGCAGCGCGTATTGCACGGCGGCAAAGCGTGGATTGACCACCGAGGTGAGGTAGGCCGTCATTGCGACAAGCGCGAACCCGCCTGCAATGTTCTCGGCAAAGATCGTCACCATCAGGCGCGCCATGCGCTGGCCCTGATCAGAGGCAATTGCCACTTCCTCAGGCTGGAGCTTTGCCGCCCAGTCCGCAAAGGTGATCAACGGCGCATCGAGGTGGGTGAATGCCAAGAAAGCATCCACGGTCGCCGCGCCAGCCGCAAGGTCCGCATAAAGCAAATTCGTCGCCGCCGCGACGATCCCGCCAACAAAAAAGACTGGCATTCGGCCGAGCACCGCGATCAGCGTCGCACCGATGAGAGAGCCGAGAATGGTCGCCACAACACCAAAGAATTTCGAGGCGATGGCGACATCGTCGAGCGTGTGTCCCAAAGCATCAAGGTCTGCGCGCAAATAGAAAGGATAGGCAAACGAGCCCCACACCGCATCGGTGAACCGGTAGGTCAGTGCCAGTGCGAGCACGAGAATGGTCCACCAGCCGAGCCGGGAAATGAGTTCCATCAAGGGGTCGAAGATCGCCCGAAACAGGGTGGCCAACAGCTTGTCGCCGCGGCTCTGTCCCGCCACCAGCAAGGGTGCCTCAGTCGCAACGGCCTTTTGAGTGAATACCAGCAAGGCAGCAACGACGGCTGGCAGGACCACGGTCAGCAAGACAATGACGGGCCCCTGTTCGGAAACGAACACCCGCGAGGATATGTCTGCGCCCAAGGCCAATTTGCGCACGACAAAAGTGCCGATCATCGTGAAACCAACGAGCCAGCTGAGCGCGACAACAATCACGGCCGGAAGAGTAACTTTTCTGCGCAGTGAGGGCAGGAAACTCATACGGCTCGTATCAGGGCGGGAAGAGGATTCCGGTTCCGGCGCGAGCAAACTGCCCAGCACCGTCAGCGCAATGAACACCGACATCATCACATAGGACACGGTCCATCCGACACGTGCGGCCACCAGCAAGGCGAGAAAGCCAGAGATAAAGCCGCCGGACTTGTAGCCGAACTGGTAGAGGGCGGACATCAGGTCCTTGTCCTCTTCAGAGCGCGCCACCTCGATCCGCCAGGCATCGAGAATCAGATCATGGGTCGGCCCAATCAAAGTAATCACGAAACAGATCAGCGCAACGAGGCCGATATTTTCCGGTGGATTGCTGAAGGCCAGAATGATCAGCAGCAAAGCGATCACGGATTGGCAAACGATCAGCCAGGATCGGCGCCCCCCAATGCGCAGAAATGGTACATTTCGGGCGCGGCCGAACATGGGCGCCCAGAGGTACTTGAACGAGTAGCCCAGAGAGACCAGCGCGAGCACACCGATCGTGTTTGTGTCGACGCCTTCCTGAGTGAGCCAGGCCGACAATACACCCACAACTGCGCCATATGGTATGCTGGCAGCAAATGACAGGATCAGCATAGCCGCCATGCGGCGATCCTTCAGGGCCTTCAGCGCGCGGACAGCGCGCGATGGCTCGCGAAGCTCGGGGGGCGTTGGCGCTGAGGTGTCGCTCATGCAGCGCCTTCGTGCCGGACCGGCGCACTCGTCCAGTGCAGCGCAAGGCGACGGAGCGCCTCGGCATCCAGCGGCTTGGCAGCCACGCCGTTTGCACCAGCGGCGCGGGCCTGGCGCTCAATGTTCGGATTCATTTCCGCAGAGACAGCCAGCATCGGAACGTCCGACCCGTTGTCGCGAATGCGGCGCATAGCTTCAAAGCCATCCATGACTGGCATGCGCAAATCCATCAGGATAAGGGCGATGTTCATTTGCGTTGCAGTCTCCACAGCTTCGCTTCCGGTGGAGGCCACAGTGACGGTAAAACCGGCCGATTCCAAGGCGCGTCGTGCGATCAGTGCATTTACCGGATTGTCATCGGCAATCAGCACGTGCCCTGCCCCTGTCTTCTGCTCCGGCTCGTCTATCGCCTGCTCACCTGATTGGACGACATAGACACGTTCTGCAATCGAGGATGCGCGCAGCGGTCGTACCAGCCAGCCTGCGCAGCCCAGACTCCGAAACCGCTCGATCGCGCCACGGTCTTCGGGACGCAGGACCACGAGAGTCGGACGCTGGCAGGCAAACTCTCTGACGAGCTTTTCGCGTAAATCAGCGCCAATCAGCAATACATCGACGTGACCGGGCACACGCCCCGCGACTGGGTCAATCAGATAAGGCCGGGCCTCGGACCCGGAAAGCGCAGACGCGGCTGCAAGCGTGGTGGCGGCCGGGAGACCGACGAGGCCGACGGTCATGTCGAGTTGCGGCAGGTCATGCGTAGACGTCATGTCTGCACGTGCCAAGGGCAGGAATATCTTGAAGGCGGTGCCCAGGCCCGGAGCACCATCAATGTCCACCTGTCCACCCAGCAGCTCCGTCAGGCGCTTGACGATGGCAAGGCCAAGCCCGACTCCACCATCGTTGAAAGCATCCCGCGTGGCCGATTGTTTGAACGCGCTGAACAATTGGACGCGATCCGCTTCAGCTATGCCGGGGCCGGTGTCGATGACACGGAATTTGAGCCCATCCGTTTGAGCCGCGATATCCAGCAGGACCGAACCCTGGCGCGTGAACTTGAGGGCATTGCCCACCAAGTTGAACAAGATCTGTCGGATACGACCCGCATCGCCGGAATAGGTCGGCATCGGCAAAGGCTGCGCGCGAACAGCGAGGTCGAGCCCTGCCGCATGCGCACGCGGGCTGAGCAGTTCGATCACTTCACGGCCCAGACGCACCGGGCAAAAATTTTCGACTTCCAGTTCCACCGCTGAAGCATCGAGCCGGGCATAATCCAGCACATTGTTGAGCAAATCGAGCAGGCGGCCGCCGCTCATCTTGATCGCCTCGGCATATTCGCGCTGCGCTGGGGCCAGTTCAGTCTCAAGCAAGAGGGAAACTGTGCCGAGAATACCGTTCAAGGGCGTGCGAATTTCATGGCTCGCCGTTGCCAAGAAGGTGTCTTCCGGCTTGGCGGCATTTGCGGGAGGCTTTTGTGAGTCCGTCATAGGACCCCAGCCCTATCGCAAAGCCTTTAGCATTCATTTAACTGACCATGCTCCCAGCTGCAGCGCCGTGTACCGCAGATACGGCTGGCTCGGGCATGCCCGGCGGACGGTGCCGATAGGATAGCGCCTCAGCGATATGGAGCCGCCGTACGCCATCACAACCCTCAAGATCCGCAATGGTGCGTGCCACTTTGAGCACCCGGCTGTAGCCTCGTGCGGTCAGTTGCAGCCGCGAAGCGGCATCCGCCAGCAGAGCGGCACCAGCCTCATCAGGCGCCGCCGACTTTTCCAGTTCGGAAAGAGGCGTGTCGGCGTTAACCGATCGGATCGTGTCACTTGCCATATGCCCCAGCCGCTCTGTCTGGATGTCACGCGCCCGGGCGACGCGCATGCGAACTTCTTCAGAGCCTTCCGAGGGCGGCGGCAGCGCAAGATCAACGGCGGTAACTGGTGGCGTGTCATAGTAGAGATCGATCCGGTCCAGAAACGGGCCGGACAATCGGGCTTGATATTGCTGTGCACAGCGGGAGGCGGCCGCGCCGGGCCCACCCCCACACCGGCATGGATTCATGGCGGCGATCAGCTGAAACCGCGCCGGATACCGCACATGGCGGTTGGCCCGCGCCACCACGGCTTCGCCCGCCTCAAGCGGCTGTCGCAAACTGTCGAGCACCGTTGCGGGGAATTCCGGCAATTCATCAAGAAAAAGCACGCCATGATGCGCGAGCGAGACTTCACCGGGCTTGGCCTTGATTCCGCCCCCGACCAAAGCAGCCATGGACGCCGAATGGTGAGGCGCGCGAAAAGGTCGTCTCCGCGAGAGACGTCCGCGCTCCAACAGGCCCGCAATCGACTGGATTTGCGACACTTCCAGCAATTCCCGCGCGGATAATGGCGGCAATATGCCGGCCAGTCGCTGGGCCAGCATGGACTTCCCCGACCCAGGCGGCCCGCAAAAAAGGAGATTGTGCCCCCCAGCGGCCGCAATTTCGAGTGCGCGCTTGGCACCTTCCTGACCTTTCACATCGCGCAGATCCGGCCCAGCGGGCGGGGTTGCCAGTTCGCCCGGCTGGGGAGGGCTGATAACAGCGCGGCCAGTAAAGTGATTGATCAGGGCAATCAGGCCTGTCGCGCCAATAACACTGCCGCCCGCCCAGGCTGCCTCAGCGCCGCAAATCTGTGGGCAGATGAGTTGCAAATCCATACCTTCAGCGGCCATGGCGGCTGGCAGGACCCCGAGCGTTTCGCCCAACGCGCCATCGAGCGAAAGTTCTCCAATAGCCGCGTAGGCCTCCAACTGGTCTGGTGGGATCACGCCCATCATCGCGAGCAGGGCAAGCGCGATCGCGAGATCGTAATGGCTGCCTTCCTTGGGAAGGTCAGCGGGGGCGAGGTTCACGATAACCCGTTTCGGGGGGAGTGCGAGTCCAAGGGAGGCAAAAGCGGCCCGAACGCGTTCACGGCTCTCGCCAACCGCCTTGTCCGGCAAGCCGACAATATGAAACGCTGGCTGACCGCCGGTCATCTGGACCTGCACATCCACGGGCTGGGCGTCTACGCCCTCAAATGCAAACGTTGTAACCCTGCAAACCATCTCCAACCCCTGTCAGCATGGGGCAAATGGTTAACAGAATATTGCGAACAAATAAAGAACGGAATTCCAAAAAGTTGAACCCGCTTTATATCAGGCGTCGAGCAGGACCGCGCTAAGCGCCTCATCCAACACTTCCAGGCCAGCTCCCTTGCGCACGGCTTTCTCCGAGAGTGTTCGCCGCCAGCGGCGCGCGCCGGGCTGTCCATTGAAGAGGCCGAGCATATGGCGGGTCATCGCATGCAACCCAACGCCCTCTTCCAAACGCGCCGCCATATAGGGCCGGTACGCGTCGAGGGCCGCCGCAGGTGAGACAGGCTCGCCGACCCCGAACAATGCGGAATCTACCTTGCCCAGCAAGGCGGGGGATTGATATGCGGCACGACCCAGCATGACGCCATCAAATGTGTCGAGGTGTTCGCGGCACGCCTCGATTGTGGTGATGCCGCCATTCAGGACGATGGTCAGGTCCGGCCGCGCGGCCTTCAGGCGGGCCACAAGGTCATAATCAAGCGGCGGAATATCGCGGTTCTCCTTCGGGCTCAGGCCGTTCAGCCAAGCCTTGCGCGCGTGGACGGTGAAAACCTTACAACCTGCTGCGCTGACTTTCTCGACAAAATCGAACAGGGTTTCTTCCGCTGGCAGATCATCAATGGCGATGCGGCACTTTACCGTGACTGGGATGGACACGCAGGCTTTCATGGCACCAACGCACGCGGCCACTTCTTCCGGCCGTGCCATCAGACAAGCTCCGAACGCGCCTGATTGAACTCGGTCGGACGGACAACCACAATTGATGTTGACTTCGTCATAGCCGAATTGCTCTGCGATGGCTGCAGCCTCCGCCAATTTTGCAGGTTCGTTGCCCCCCAGTTGCAGGACGACGGGATGTTCGGTTTCGGAGAAGCCAATCAAGCGGCCGCGGTCTCCATGGATGACGGCATCAGCCGTCACCATTTCCGACCAGAGCAGCGCATGTTTCGACAGGCTCCGATGGAACATGCGGCAGTGCCGGTCCGTCCAGTCCATCATGGGTGCAACGGAAAACTTGTAGGAAAGGCTGGTTGGCATAGTCAATGTCAGGTCCGGAAGTGCATATACGGGCTCATTCCGACTTCTAGCGGAAACAAGCGGTGTGTGTATATTCTTGGCTGTAATTGGATCATTTCCCGCGCTGATCCGGTATATCACTTGCAGCCTGACTGATATGATCCAACTCGACATTCCCTCATCTCAGACCCGCACGCCGGAGCAGCCGAGCATCTCGGCGTATATTCTGGATCATTCGGAGGTACAGACGCAGTCATCGGTCCTCACAAATACCGAGTACGCGCGCCTTGGAAAGTTGTTCGATCCAGACATACGTCTTGATCTGGAACGCTCATTCGCAGCTGTGCGAACCGGCCTTTCAAATCATCTCGGCCAAGCGAAGGCGGATATAGTTCTCGAACATGATACGCTCGGGGCGCCTTCCCTGCGAAATATGCGGGAACTGTATCTGTCGATTTCTCGCACCGGGGGCTGGTCTGCCTTCGCCACCTCTCATGACAAAGCGGTCGGAATTGATATCGAAAAGGTTCGCCACATCGATTGGCGACAGATGCTGCCGATGATGTGTTCGGCTTCGGAGCGAAAGATATTCAGCGGTATCGCTGACGACAATCTCCTCCCATTCTACAGGCTGTGGACGATCAAGGAGGCCATCATGAAAGCCGCCGGTCAGGGATTCCGCATGGGGGCACCGACGATCAACCTATCCGCAAGCCTCATCCTTGGTGAGACTTCCCAGGGACAAATATCGCATACGGATCGAATATTCGACATTTCGTGCTTCCTGCACGGAGATATTGTCACTTGCGTCGCGAGCGAGTGCACCTAGCCTTTGTCCACAAGCGCAAGGCTGTAGGGACCGACTTCGTAAACACGCAGGCCATCCCGCCACAGGCTTCCTCGTGCGGTGACAAGCCACCCTGTTTCGCGGGGCTCAAGGGAGACAATCTCCATGACGGTAACAACCTCTTTCTTGTCGGGCGTCACCTGACCACGATAGCTCCATTTGAAGGGCGCGGCAGTGGCAATGGTTTCAAAATGCGGATTGCTCATGCCTTTGTCCAGCCCTTTGAGGAGGATCGCCCGCGCGAGCAATTGTGCGAGCGCATCAAGGCCGAGTGACCCCGGCTGGACCGGATCCTGATAGAAGTGCGCCTTGAAGTACCACGCATTCGGATCAACTGCTTGGCGGCCCCGGATCAGGCCCAGCCCCGCCTCGCCGCCAGTTGGGTCAAAATAGTCGACCTCATCCAGCATGCGCATCTTGCCACCTGCCAACCGCTTCTCGATCTTGCCAGTCTTCACGGTTTCGCCCGGCAGGTCGAATGCCGCGGAGAAATGCGGCTTCGCCGGAAGGCCCGCCTGGCGGACCAACGCAGCGGCAGGGAAGAATCCAAACTGGGTTGTCAATTCAAGTACCGGTTCACCTGATGCCAAAGTCATGACGACTGCGAAGGTTACGATGGTCATCGGACCGACGCGAGAGAAGGCAGTCAGTTCGCTTTCAACAACCAGCGTCCCATCCTCGGGCTGCAACTCCCGATGCAGGAAGCCATCACCTTCGAGATTGCGGAATTTGAGATTGCCGCGAGCCAGCCGCACGGCTGCAGCGCAATCTCTGAGAGGACTGCGAATGGCATGGCCCCATTCCTGTTGTCCTCGAAATACCAGGCATTCGTAGGAATGTCGTATTCGGCGAGAACTTTTGCGCCAACTTCCTGCACGCCCGGCCGTGTGGACACGTCGATGACCCGCGTCATCATGTGATATGGCTCTTGCGGCAGTCTGGGTACGATGCCTTCGGAATCGAACCGATCATACATTTGGCCAAAGGCCGCCGATGGCGCACCGTTGGCGCAATCTAGCAGCGCGGCATGGTCGCCCCGACTTTCCCCCGTCGGTCCGGTTCGGATCGGTGCTTCGGCGACGCGTGGTGCTGGCCAATCACGGCGCAGGCGCAGGCCGAAGCGCGGGCAATAGAACACCTTCTTGCCGTCACTGCTTGCCAGAAGGGACGCGTAAATTTCCGGGGTTTCTCCATCGATGATCTCATCGATGAAGACCTCATAGGTCACGTCGTGGTCCGTATCCGGAATGACCTGCCCCCGGCAGACGAATTGCGCCATATGGCCCGGCATCGGTTCGAAGACATACCCGTCACGTTCGGTCAGCAGGCCCGCGGCCGCTGCATAGAACTCCAGTGTCTGTACGGCGGCCTCAGCCATCAGCGTCCCCGGCATGCAGGGGTCATTGTGGAAATGACCCTCATAGAACCAGGCATCGACCGGCACATGCGCGCGGGCTTTCAAATATCCCCTGCCCCACGGCCCGCCATGGGGGTCAAAGGCTTCGACATCATCGAAGAGAGCCAGCCTGTCGTCCGGCAGACGGATCGGACGTGACTGCGCGGCCACCAGTTCGAACCCGTCGCCAAAGCACGCCCAGGCATTGCCGTCCCGGTAAGCGTCCAGATCTCTGGCACTGAAAGCTCGCTTCCGGCTTGCGCCCTCGGCGGCAAATGGCGTGGGGTCTGCGGTTGGCGGTGCATCCTTGGCGGGGTCCCACATGACGCCCTTGCCGGAGGCAAGTTCGTCATCGCTGAAGAAGCCGGCCTGACGGTCGCCCGCCATACAATCATACTGGAAGAAAAACATGCGGACACCGGCGAGTGTCGCGTGCCCGGTGATCTCGATCTGGAAGTGTAGCGTCTCACCGGGCTCTGGCAGGCCGCCCTGATGGAATGTGATTTCGCACCCCAGAAGGCGATAGACCCGGTCATCCTGATTCTTGAAGTCCGCCCCCATCCAGCCGATCAAGGTCAGGTCAGCTTGCCCGCTTTCGATCAGCGGACCGGGTCGGATCCGGCCATCATGGATGAACCATTGATCCGGCTTCAAATCGGTTTCGGTCCAGATGATGCCGGTACTCTCGACTCCGGCCTCTGCATCGATTCCGGTGATCCGGTCGACGAGCAGCAAAGGGGGCGCTGGCAGGCGCACCTGACGAGCATATTGGTCCTGCGGTTTGAATGCGGCGCCGAAGAATGCAGACATCTTCTCACGCGCGGATTTCTCGATCTCGGGATAGTTCCAGTGCGGTCCTGCGGGTGATCGCGGCGGAAGTGGCTCTGTTCCAGCAGTCACCTTGCGCGGCGCGGGCAGCGGACGGTCTGCCGGCGGCGCGGGGAATGGCACCGGCGTGGTGCTGGTTTTTGAATGGCACGGCGCAGGATAGTTCACGGCGGCCAAAATCGGCGCAACCGACATACGGCTTGTTGGGGTCAGGGCCGGAACAATAGGCCTGGCGTAAGGGACATCACGTGTCAGCGCCCAAGGCGCAGGGCGCACGGTCCTGTTGCGTCGCGCGGCGTCGAGCGCGTCTGCGACGGGCTTCGTCTTGGGTGCGCGTCCGTCCGCGAACAGGAAGGCGGCGAGGTCGGCGACCTGTCCCAGGTCCGCTGTTTCAATGCGATCGGTGGCGACCGCCTTGTAGTCCTTGCCTTCAAGGATACTTCCAAGTGCGGCGGTCAACGTGTCGCGCGGGCCAAGCTCCACGAAGGTGCGCACGCCATCTTTCCATGCCTGTTCGACCGTAGACGGAAAATCAACTGTATCGATGGCCTGCCGGGTTAGCATATCTGCCGAGGTTTCGCAGGTCGGCTCATAGGCGGCATTGACGGCATTGGCGTAGAGACGCACCCCGCCCCCATCATGCATCTTGCGTGTATGCAGCTTGCGCCACGTCTCCGCGAAGGGTTGCATGGCCTTGGCATGCACAATCAGGTGCTGGTGCATCTTTGCGCCACTGCCGGGCCCAAGAGATTCGCAGATCTTGCGACAGGCCTCAGCCGGACCGCCGATCATGCAGTCTGTTCGCGAATAGATGATCGTGATCTCGACGCCGGTATGTTTGGCGACTTCACTCTTCACGGCATCAACCGGCGCCTGGACACGCCAATTGGTCCAGTCCGCCGGGACGTTCGGGCCCCACGCCTCTTTTGCCGTTTCGAACTCGCCGCCGATATGGCGCTCATACATGGCGGCATCGGAAATCTCGTCCAGCAGCGCGCCGGGATCACGCCAGAAGCCAAAAGCGAACAGCGCATTGCTCTCGCCAAGCGACAGGCCGAGCGCCGCATCCGGTTTGAGACCGAGAAGGTCCAACAACAGGATTGCGTGTGCCTGGCTCATCAGAGTGCCAGCGCACAATTGTTCAAATTCCGTTAGGCTTGCCTTGGCGAGCAGTGGGGCGATCTCGTCCGCCTTGTCGAGTTTGGCGAGACGCAGGCGCAATTCCGGGAAGGCCGAGAGCAGACCACGTCCCATGCGGGGATAAACGGCCGCAGATCCAGTGAACATGAAGGCGAGTTCGCCCTCAGGCTTGCCTTCGCCAAAGTGGACGCCGTCGCCGACAGGGGCTTTGCCCTGCTCCAGCATCTGCTGCGCAGAATCCAACTGTTCCGCGAGCGCTTCCTCAGTGGGCGCCACTATCGCAATACGGCATTTGCCCCTGCCCCCGGTCTTGCCGGATGCCATGCGCGCGGCGAGCGTCACTTTGTCTTTTGCCGAGGCCCAGAACAGGAAGGGTGTCGGCCGCAGCGCATCTGGTATGGGCACCGCATCTGCAGGATCGAATGTGACGGAGCCAACGGTGTTGAGCTGCGTTGCTGCAACCGAGATGTCGACCGGAAGAGACCTTTCCCGGATGTCCGGCACCGCGCCTTCCGCCGTAAGCACGTGTCCCCGTGCGCAGAGCTGCGCTTGCAGGGCCAGTTCGAATACGACCGAAGCGCAGGGAGCTGTGCCGAATACGCGATTTATGACGCCCGTTTCGGACGCTCCGCCCTTAGACCAGTTGACGTCATGGAGAGACCCGAAATTCCGATCCGATGCGGCTTCAGCGTCGTCTTTTCGCTTCAGGACGATGGCCGCAGCTTGGTCACCAGGTCGCACTGTAATGCCGATATCTGCGAGCGCAGCGGCACGAACCGGTTCGGTCGCAAAGTCTGCTGCGGCCACGATGGCCATATCCAGCTGACCCAAGCGCAACGCTTCGACGGCGAGGTCCAGCGCGGCAAGGCCGGAAGCCGCCTCGGCAGACACCGAAAACCCCATGCCCTGGAAATCATGCGCATAGGTCACGCGATTGGCGGTCATGTTCGCCATGGCACCCAGAACGGTGGCTGCATGAAGCGGTGGCGCAATGAGGGCCTGCGCAGTGGCAAGCTCCTCGGAGTTCCGGGGTAATCCTGCCAGATTTGCCAAGCGTTCTCTTAACAGCCAACGCGCCGAATCTGACGCACAGCCCATGCCGGTAAAAATGCCCACCCGATCGGATGCGACAGGCTTTACCGATTGCAGCGCTTCTTCCACCACATCGACAATGGCGAGCTGCTGAGGTTCCGCCTCAAGCAAATCCGTTGGCGGAGTTCGCGCAGTCTTCGGATCTGCGCCCATCTTTCGGCAGGCTGTGGCAGGCTTTATCGGCTGGTTCATGATGCGGCGCGTGACGGCGTCCGCCCCGCGGTCAGAACCCGCCAGCAGGCCTGTCCCGCAGATCACGATGTCCTGCTCGGACAGCTTGGCCTCCCGCGCCTCAACCAAATCCGATTCCGGATCATGCTGGTCGAGGATCAGATGCGCATTGTTGCCGCCAAAACCGAAATTGCTGATAGCTGCGCGGCGAATTCTGTCACGCGGCTCCCACGATGCGGCCTCCCCCAGGACTTTCATAGCGTTCCGGCTGGCAACTTCGATCAGGTTACCTCTAATCGGTGTAGGCGGCAGGGCTTCGCGCTTGAACGCTTCGGTCAGCTTGAGCAGGCTGGCCAGGCCCGCCGCCGTGATGAGATGCCCTGTATTGGCCTTCAGGGATCCGATGGCGAGATTTTTGTTGCCCGCGAACATGTCCGCCGATGCCTGCACCTCGACACCGTCACCAGTCGGCGTGCCGGTCGCATGGCATTCCAGATAGGACACGCTCTTCGGATCCAAGCCCGCCATTGTGTATGCGCGCGTCATGGCTTCAGTCTGGCCCTCCCCGGACGGGGCAAGCAAACCCTTGCGCCGACCATCATTCGAGAGGCCGATGCCCCGGATAACGCCGTGAACGACATCCTTCTTCTTCACATCAGACAGGCGTTTCAGGACAACCGAGACCGCTCCTTCAGATGGCACTAATCCGTCTGCGCCCTTCACGAAGGGTCGTGACTGGCCGGTCGGGCTGAGTGCCTTCAACGCCTCGAACCCGATATGGAGGATCAGATTGTCGGCCGCGTTGACGCCGACAACGACGGCGCAATCAATCGCCTGCGATTGAAGCCGTCGGCAGGCGATCTCCAGCGCATAGAGCGATGAGGCGCACGCCGCATCAAGCGAGAATGCTGGACCGGACAGGCCGAGCGTCTGAGCGATCAGTTGGGGCGGAAGAGAAGCATTGAACGTCGCAAGCGGTTCCGAAAGCGCCTGCCCCGCCCAATGGCGTGCGGCATAGTCTGCATGCGCCGCGCTTGGGTAGGAAAGATTGGCCACAAAGACACCTGCGCGGCCCTTTCGGACCTTCGGACGACGTGCGTTGCTCCACGCATCCAACGCGGCATGAACGGACCAGGCGCAAACCGGGTCGATCCTGGCAGCTGCGCGCCACGCTTCCGGAATACGATCCTCATCGAAGATATCCTCGAATCCTTGCACCGTTCCGGATACATAGTTTCGGGAAGCTGCATTTGCTTCCGAAAGCCCAAGCCGCTCAGAAGGCACCGGGCCGTAGACCACGCGCTTGTCAAAGACGAGATCGCCAAGCTCCGCCGGGCTCATGGCCCCCGGCAGCACGCAGCCCTGGCCGACAATAGCAATCGGCTCGAATCGGCAATCACCCGTCATCCTGCCCACTCATCCCCGATCAATAGTTCGATTTCTTGCCTGTCTCCCTGAAGAATCTGGTCAGCAAAGATGCGCGCGCCATCCTGAAGGCCAATCAACGAAATGCCGCGTGTTGCGAAATGTCCCGCCAGTGTTGCGTCGACCATGCCGCCATCCCAAGGGCCCCAACAGAAACTCTTGACGATCGCGGCGGGCAGTTGCGTTGCGAGCTTCCGCGCGACGGCGCCAAGCCAGGCATTGGCCATCGCATAGTCGCTCTGCCCTGTATTGCCGAATACGGCGGAGGCGGACGAAAACAGGCCGACATGGCGCAGCTGCGAAAGGTCGATAGCGGCGATCAGGTTTGCGAAGCCTTCGACCTTCGGCCCGAAGACATATTCCACATCTTCTCGCGTCTTCTTCAGGGCAAGCCCATCTGCCAGCACCCCTGCCCCATGCACGAGGCCAGTAATCGGCCCGCACTCAGCCGTAATCTTCTGAACGGCGGCGAGAACGCTGTCGCGATTCGACATGTCTGCCTGCAAATAGACAGCCCCCGCCCCTGCCGCCGCGATGACGTCCAGCGTGTGACGAATTTCCTGTCCTGCCAGCAGCGCGCGCGCCTGACGATCAATGGAAGGCAAGGCAGGCTTTTCGCCGCGCGCCTTGGCTGCGGAGATCAGCGCACCCCGGACAAGTTTCACGTCGCTTGTTGGCTGCAATCCTTCTGGCCAGGGCGTGATGCCGGACCGGCCTGCCAGAATAAAGGTCGATCCCGCTTGTCGACGCGCCAGTTCGGATACGCAGGCTGCGGTCACACCGCGCGCACCTCCCGGCACAAACCAGACGTTTGCATCTGTTGGAGCGGCCTGCACCAGCCCAGGTGCAGCGCCGATCTCCATCACCGAAGTACCCGCCGCATCAAGATCTGCCTCGGGAGCATTGGAGGCGACGGCGCCAAGTACCAGTTCAGTCTGTGCGTTCAGCGACACGCCTGCAGGAAGTGACCACGTTACTATGGACCGATCAGGCCATTCCTGACGGAGTGTACGCGAGAGGCCTTTCAGACCGCAAAGTTGCGCAAAACCGCCAGCGCCCGCATGCTCCAGAATCACAATCCGGGCACCGCTCGCATACAGCCGCTTGCAAATGTCCAGAACCTGCCAGTGTCGTTCCGTTACCGGCAAATGCGAAAGGCCTTCGGTTACGATTACCGTTTGAACACCCTGAACGCTATCGCCCAGAAGGCCCGCCTGAGCACCTCGTCCGGTGAGCGCCTGAACCAGTTCGGTTGCGATCTCCAATGCCCCGGCCGATACGGCAAACGGCCCCCATGCCGAAAGGTCCTGAGCGGCCACCCAGGGCTGCGCAGACCCGGGCGAGACTACCCGAACGAAATTCTCAACGGGAGAGCGCAGCGGGCGCCCCGCCGCCCCTTACGCAAAAAAATCTGCGATGGCCCGGATGGTGCGAAGGTCCGCCAGCACTTCGGGATCGACTTCCGGCAATTCCGGATGCTGGTCACGCAGGGCCGACAGGATTTCAACCTGCTTGATCGAGTCGACCCCAAGTTCTCCTTCGAGGTCCATGTCATCTTCGAGCATGTCTTCCGGATAGCCGGTCTTCTCCGCGATCAGGGCCCGGACCGTGTCAGCCGTAACGCCGCCATTGGACGAGGCCGTCGCAGCCGCCGGAGCCGCACTCATTGCTGGTGCAGGCGCCGAGGCGACACCCGACGCGTCGATCATGCCCGCAATTGCGGCAATCGTGCGCAACTCCACGAGCTGTTCCGGATCAATCTCTGGCAGGCTTGGCATGCGTTCGCGCAGGGTCGACAGGATCTCGACCTGCTTGATCGAGTCGACGCCGAGTTCCCCTTCGAGGTCCATGTCGGGCTCGAGCATGTCTTCAGGATAGCCGGTCTTCTCGGCGATGATGCCGCGGACCAGGCTGATGGAATCTCCCCCTGATGCAGAGGGTGCTGGAGCCGGAGCCACCACTGGAGCAGGCTGAACGGAGGCTTGTGGCTGGGGCGCGGGTACAGGGACCGCCATCGGCGCGGGAGCGGCTGCGGACTCTACTTCACGATAGGCGCCATTTGGCTTCACATCACTGACCGAAGGCTGTGGTTGGACCGGCGCCGCTGGCGCTGGAGCAGGAGCTGGCAAGGCAACGGGCGCGTGAATACGTGCGGGTTCGAGGGGTGCCTGGCCCGCCATCTGGGCGGCCATATTCAGGAAAGCCGAATGTGCTGTCGACATGGCAGACATATAGTCTGCATGGCGCTGGGAAACTTCATGCATGATCCGCTCAGAGACTGTTGCAGCGGGCGCAGCGGAGGAATGGGGCTGCACGGCGTATTCAGGGCCTTTTGAGGATGCGTCTTGGGTCATGGGACTGCCTGTCTGTTCTGGAAGGACTTTGTGCTCGGGGCGTGGGGAAGACTGCGCCTGAACGGGATTGCTGGTGGATGGGAATTGCGCGGCTGGGTTCTCCAGCACTGTTGGCCTTTCCGGATTTGATGGAGCGCGGCCTGCCGCACCATTCGCCGGAGGGTAAGGCTTGTTGTAATTGCCGCCGGAAATCTTCACGGCGTGCCTGGAGGGCGCGGGCTTTGGCGGCTGGGCCGGAAGCTCTGCAAACAGGCCGGCATAGTCGAGGTCGATGCCTGAGACGCCGAGCGTTGCGATGGCAAGGAGGAACTGGTTCACGCCATTGCGGCGTTTGTGATCCAATGAAATCGCAAGATGGGGTTTGCCAGCCAGAATATGGCCTACCAACCCCGTGACCACGCCGCCAGGGCCGACTTCCACGAACACGCGGGCTCCGGCCGCATGCATCGCCTCAACCTGTTCACGGAAACGAACCGGCTGGATTAGCTGATCGGATATGAAGTCCGGAAGATCTGCGACCTTGGCGTTATATTTCTGCGCCGTAGCATTCGCAAAGACATCAAGCTTCGGCGTGCGCAGTTTCTGTTTTGCAAGCACTTTGGCAAAAGGCGGCACGGCTTCGGCGACAATCTCCGAATGGAAGGCTGTCGCCACCGGCAGCATGCGAGCCTTCAGGCCAAGCGCTTCGCACTCCAGTCTTGCCTTTTCAACAATGTCTTGCGCACCCGACAGAACGACCTGGTCCGGCCCATTGTCATTGGCAAGTACGAGGCCTTGGCCGATCTTCTTCAATACCGGTGCTATTGTCGCGGAATCGGTCTGGACTGCCAACATGGCGCCCTTGGTGTTGCCCGCCGCCTTGGCCATGAGCGCACCACGCTCCGCAGCCACCGTGAGGGCCGTGTCGGAATCCATCACGCCAGCCAGGTGCAGAGCCATGATCTCACCGAAGCTGTGGCCTGCGGCCATGTCTGCCTGCAAGCCGAGCTGTGACAGAAGGCCCAGCTGCGACAAGGCCACCGCTGCGATGGCTGGCTGGGCATGCTGCATTTCCGTCAGTGTCTGGGTCTGCGCGCCGAAATCAACCTGATCGAAAGCCGCTGGCGGGAAGGACAATTTGTCGAGCCTCAGCTTGCCCGTGCGCTTGTGGCTGGCTGCCTGATCCCAGACTGCCCGCGCCTTCGGAAACGCCATAGCAAGGTCAGCGCCCATTCCGACATGCTGGCTTCCCTGCCCTGAGAACATGAAGGCGACCTTGCCTTCCATGGGCGCGTCGAGTGATGCGAAGCAATCGGCCTTGAACGGACGAACGCCTAACTCCCCCGCCCGGATCTGGCTCGCCAGGCTTTCCGACTTGATTTTGAGGTCGCCTGCGCTTTCAGCAATGATCGTCGCCCTTGCCTGAGCCGACGCCTCGAAGCCCGCGTGGGTTTGCGAGGCTGCGTATGCCAGCGATGCGTCATCCACACCTGATGCGCTGGATTCTATTGCTGTGGCGAGGGCGTCGGGCGTGTCTGCGCTGAACAGGAAAAGCTCCGCCGGAAAGACCCGGTACGGCCGTACTGCGGTTTTGCCGACATACTCTTCCAGGGTCACATGGTAGTTACTTCCCCCAAACCCGAATGAGCTGACCGATGCGCGGCGCGGTCGCTTCTTTGTCGTGATCCAGGGACGCGGTTCGGTGTTCAGATAGAACGCACTGCTTTCCTTGATGACATCCGCAGGCTCCTCAACCTTGATCGTGGGCGGAAGGACTTTACGACTGAGCGCGTTGATGGTCTTCACCAGACTCGCAACGCCAGCAGCCGCCTTGGAATGCCCCATTTGTGATTTTACGGATCCGAGTGCGCACCATGGTTCGTCGGATTCGACATCGCCGAATACGAGATGCAAGCCGTCCAGTTCTGCCTTGTCACCGGCTTTGGTGCCTGTGCCATGTCCTTCCATCAAGTCGACAGCTTCCGGACCATATCCGGCCTGAACATAGGCACGTTTGAGCGCACGGGCCTGTCCCTCAGGAACGGGTGCATAGATCGCCGTCCCCTTCCCGTCCGAACCGCCACCCAGTCCACGAATTACGGCATGTATCGTGTTGCCGTCGCGCTCGGCATCGTCCAACCGGCGCAGCGCCAACATGCCGATACCTTCCCCCAGCATGGTGCCATCGGCGCCATTCGAAAACGGTCGACAGTCGCCAGTGGGCGACAGGGCCGGTGTTTTCGAAAAACACATATACATCAGGATATCATTCAGCGCGTCGACGCCGCCGGTCAGGACTGTATCACTATCCCCAGCGCGAAGTTCGTGCAGAGCGATGCTCAGCGCCGACAGGCTGGAGGCACACGCGGCATCCGTGACCATGTTGCTGCCGCCCAGGTCAAAGCGGTTGGCGATCCGCCCGGCTACGACGTTCCCAAGCAAGCCGGGGAATGTCGCCTCCTGCCATTCGACATAATGATTCTCGATCCGCTCCGCGAGTGCGACGACCTCGCTTTCGGGCATGCCTGCTTCGCGCATCGCATTGACCCAGACCGGGCGCTGCAGACGCCCAGCCATATGCGCGGTCAATTCAGTTGCGGACGCCACACCCAGAATCACGCTGGTGCGGGATTTGTCGATGCGGCCCTCGCTGTCGCGCTCGATATCCTGCAAGGTCGCATAGGCCGCGATCAGTGCCAGCAATTGCGCGGTGTCGGTCCCCTCCATCGTCTTGGGCGGAATACCGAAAGTAAGTGGATCAAATGCAACGGGATCAATGAACCCGCCGCGCCGACCGTATGTCTTGTCCTTGGTGAGCGGGTCGGAGTCATAATAATCATCCACGAGCCAATGGCTTGCTGGCACGTCGGACAACAGGTCCCGCCCCTCGAAAATATCGCGCCAAAAGCCGGTCACGTCCCCCCTGCCCGGAAAGATCGCGCCCATGCCCACAATGGCAATCGGAGTGGCAGCTTTTGTACTCATGATGTGCTGGCTTTGCTGTTCATCATATCAGAGAAACTTTCGCGGCGTGTAGGAGAACGCTGTAGGCGGCACGGCGATACCGCTGGCGCGCATCTGTCCGGCCCGTGTCAGACGCGCCGCGCCTTCCATCAAATTCAGGGCAATCTGGCGGATTGTGCGGTTCTCGATGGGCTCCAGGAACGTGCCGGCGACCCATTCGTTGAATGCGCCCTGCGCCGGGCCACACCAGATCTGGTAGTCGGATACCCGGTCTGCTGCTCCATCCCGCGCCCATTGGGCACCCATGAACAGGTACCGGCGCGCTACGAGAGCCAATCGCTTGTTGCCATCGGTTTCAGCGCGGGCCGCCTCCTTTGGGTTTGACTCCGTGATGAAGGCCCGCGTCTGCTCCCAGGCGCTCTGGAAGGATTCCCCGAGCACGCCTTCCAGCCAGTCGCGATCTTTCTGGTCCATGGTTTCATAAGACGCGCCGGATTTGTAGAGCGCGTGCAGCTTGCGAGCCCGCATCGCAAATAGTGTGCCCCGCTTCAGCACCTGAACCTCAACGCCCTGCTCGAACATGTCCGCCGCCGGGGCCATGCCGATATCTGCCGGGCCAGCTTTGGCCAGCAATTGCCGTGCAGGCTCGGACAGGCCGGATTCGACCGCCGCCTGGTTGATGGAGCCGGTCAGCACATAGGCCGCCCCCATCTGGAAGGCTGCCGCCACGCCGTGCGGCGTCGCGATACCGCCGCCGAGGCCGATACGGATCGTATTTGCGTCTATGCCTGTTTCTGCAGCGACACGGTCTCGCGCCAAGGACAGCGAGGAAAAGAGCGGAGCGGCAGAGCGATTGTCTGTATGACCGCCGCTGTCGGCTTCAGCGGTGATATCCAGCGCCACTGGCACTTTAGAAGCAAGTCCGGCCTGCTCGGCAGAAATGCTCCCTTCAGCAACCAGCGTTTTCAGAATTTTTTCGGGCGCAGGCCTCATGAACTGGATGGCGACTTCCGCGCGAGAGACCTTGGCAAATACGTGATTGGCACGCCGGACCTTGCCATCCGCGCTGCGTGAGAGACCGAGTGCCGTATAGCGGACGATATCTGGTGAAAGCGTCATATAGGCAGAAGCCGACACCCGCCGGAGTCCCATTGCCAGAAAGAGATCGACAACGCGCGCCTCATAGCCCGGCTGTTGCGGAGAGTGGATCAGGTTTGCGCCCCAAGCAGTTTGCCCCGGCGCGATACCAGCCTTGATCTCGCGCACACCTTCTTCAATGGTTTCAGGTTTCAGCCCTGCGCTGCCATAGAAGCCAACACATCCCGCGCGAACGGCCTCAATAACCATCTTAGGCGTCGCAATCCCGCGCGCCATTTCGCCGACGACATAGTTGAAGCGCGCGCCATGCGCTTGCGCAAAGGCTGAATCTCCCAGCCATTCGGGATAAATTGCAGGAAGTGTGACAGATCGAGCGCCCTGCTCTTCCGGTCGCAGGGAACCGTCGCGAACGAATAGCCCGACATCCTCACGAACACGGTCCAGAACCTGATCCACCGACAGACTCATAAAGCCTTCCTGCTTGCTGACCCCGATTTCTTCGAGGACGGACGCGACTCGTACATTTGAACACAGATAAAGGAAACGCACCTCCTAAGACGTGTCAAAACCCTCCACTGTGTTCCGTGAGACAGACTCAGCTCTCTCCCTCCAGAAACTACTGTAAAGCAGCAGCCAATGATCGCAACCTGAAATAGATATTTTTTCAAATTCTATTCTTGGTTAATTTTTGTCGGGATATGGCACACCTGCCAAGCGCCATTCTATTTGTGTGCAATGGCAAGACCACAGACGATCCCAGCATTCACCATAGAAATGCCACGAAATCAGGTTTTTCAGGCGGAATCGGGCTGTTAAGGGAACTATTCAATCATCCTTGCGTCCCGTTTTGGGACCACCTAGTGATCGGATAGCTATCGCCCGCATGCCTTGCATGTTAGGTGACGAAAAATGCCGATCCTGAGGCAAGAGGAACGAATTCTCGTGAAGTATCTGAGACACGTCTTGGCCGCAACGGCCGTTCTTTCACTGCCCATAGTTTCCGCCATTGCGGACAGTCGCGACCGCTCAAGCGAACCGGCAGTGATGGGCTATGTCGAGAATGTTTATGTCGGCAAGCTCGGCCTGGAGATGAAGGGCAAGCTGGATACCGGCGCTGATTCAAGCTCTGTTTTTGCCCGTGACGTCCATATTTACAACAAGTCCGGCAAGGATGACTGGGTCCGGTTTCGCTTGGTCGGCAAGAATGGCCGCACAGTGCGATATGACCAGAATGTGCGTCGCTTCGCGCTGATCAAGCTGAAAACCGGCGGCACCATCCGACGCCCCGTCATCCATTTGCCGGTCTGCATTGGCGGCGTCAGTGGACTTGCTGAGGTCAATTTGGCTGACCGCGAGGATTTCGAGTACGACTTCTTGGTAGGCCGCGAGTTCATGGCATCACGCGTGCTTGTTGATTCCTCTTCGACATTCATCGCCGAAGGCAGCTGCGAAAACGACGACAGTGAATAGTTTTACACATACCCGACTACTTGCGCTGGTCCTGGCTGCTATCGGCCTCGGCATATTCGCAACCAAAGTTCTGCAACTGGATTATCCCCTCACGCCCGGCGAACGGACGACCACATGGGATTTTGAAATCTACCTCGATTTCGACACCAGCAACCAACCGGTCCGGCTGGAAACCTATATTCCGTCGAACAGCGAAAACCGTAGGGTTTCTCAAGAGCAATTCTACAATGGCGCCTTTGGCCTGCGCCTGAATGCGCGCGAGGGTGATGGCCGGACCGCGATCTGGACCTACCGCTATCCGAATGACCGGAAAGTGCTCCGCTACCGCGCACGCCTGCTCGGCGAAACACTCGCTAGCCCCTTGCCGGAAAGCATGCAGCGCAAGCTGCGCCGCGCCGCACCTGAAGCCGAGAATGACCTTGAACGGCAAGCCTTTCTGGTCTGGTCGACCGATCTACGCCGGCGATCCGCCGACGATGAATCTCTCGCCGATCTGGTGCTGGAAGAGATATTTGTGGACGGCGACGTCGATGAAGTGGAAGCGCTCTTGTCTCCCACACTCACCCGTCAGATCGCCCGCCTTGCGCTCGCACGTGATGTACTGACAAGTCAGGGAATTCCAGCGCGGGTCGCAAATGGTGTTTACATGGACCAGGCACGCCGACGGGCCGAAATCCGTCACTGGCTTGAATACCATGCCGATGGAACAGATCGACGTTACTTCCCAGGCCCGGATCCCGAAGAATTTTTCACGATCTGGCACGGCACGAATGATTTCATCCGCGCGGAAGGCATTTCGGACCTGGACTTGCAAGTCAGCCTGCAGCCGGTAAACGCAGACGTGGCAGATGTCATGCAGCGCGTCGCCAAAGCGGAAGGCTCGGCCATGCAATGGTTCTCCTTCAACCGACTGCCCATTACCACTCAGCTGGTCTATCAGGTGCTCGTCACCATCCCGGTTGGCATTCTGATGCTGGTCTTCCTGCGTCAGTTCATCGGCCTTCAGACACTCGGCACGTTCATGCCCGTCCTGATCGGAATTGCGTTCCGTGAAACCGCTCTTGTGAATGGCGTGATCCTGTTCACCGCACTGATCGCGCTGGGCCTCGCTGTGCGCTTCTATCTAGAGAAATTGAAGCTGTTGCTGGTGCCGCGATTGGCGACGGTGGTTGTGTTCATTGTTATCTGTATGGCTGTGATCGCCCAGATTATGGCGAATAACGGTCAGCGTATCGGTCTATCGATCTCGCTGTTCCCCATGGTCATTCTGACGATGACGATTGAGCGTATGTCGATCGCATGGGAAGAATACTCGGCTACAGAGGCCATCAAGCAAGGCATTGGCAGTCTCATGGTGGCGGCAGCATCGTATCTGGTGATGACCAACACGCATGTCGAATATCTGATGTTCAATTTCCCTGAACTGCTTCTGGTGATCATGGCGATCTGCCTGCTGATGGGGAAATATACCGGCTTGCGCCTAAGCGAGTTGATCCGTTTCCGTGAACTGGATGACCGGAAATGATCGGACGCTACCGGGCATTGCGACGTGCCGGACTGCTCGGAATCAACGAGCGGAATGTCCGGCTCGTCAATGAGCTCAATCCGAGGCGACTGATCCGGCTGGTTGATGACAAGCGCGAGACGAAGCGACTTGCGAACGCAGCCAATATTCCCACACCGGAACTCTATGGTGTGATCGCCAACCCGTTCCACATGCGCCATCTGGAATCCTATCTCGACAAGCCGGACGGCGTGGTCATCAAGCCCGCCAATGGCTCTCAGGGAAATGGGATTCAAGTGCTGATGGAGCCAATGCGTGGCGGCTGGCGCCGTTCCAATGGCCAGCGCGCCCTGCTCGAAGACATCCGTTTCCACGTCAATAACATCCTTTCAGGCATGTACAGCCTAAGCGGCCAACCGGATGTGGCGATGTTTGAGTATCGGGTGAAGTTCGACGAAATCTTCAATCCGATCTCGTTCGGCGGCGTACCGGATATACGGATCATTGTCGTGCGGGGCATTCCTGCAGTAGCCATGGTGCGTCTGCCGACCGCAGAATCTGACGGCAAGGCAAACCTCCATAAGGGCGGCGTTGGTGTCGGATTGGATCTTGTGACCGGCAAGACGCTTAGCGGCATGCAAAATGGCAAGACCACCGACATCCATCCGGACACGGCCAACCCGCTGCGGAATTTCTCGGTGCCGCACTGGGACACGATGCTCGAAATGGCAGCAAAGGCCTATGATGTAACCGGGCTCGGCTATCTCGGCGCAGATATCGTTCTGGACAAGACCAAGGGGCCGCTCCTGCTGGAGCTCAATGCCCGTCCCGGCCTGGCGATCCAGGTTGCCAACAGGATCGGCATTCGTCCCCTGTTGAACGCGACGCTGAAGGCAGACATTGATGGCCTGGATGCACTGGCCCGTGTCGAACTCGCCAAGAAGCTCTACCGCAACCATGTGCCGGAACCGACCTTTTAGGCCAAGTCAGAATTCATAGTCGGGCAGCGAATTGAAAGCCAGTTTCAGCGCGTCTCCCCAACGCGAAGAGATCGCCGTGAAATAAGGGTCATTCTCTTCGACTCGTCGCTTCTCAGTGACTTTGTAACTGTCTTTTTCGATCGTCTGCAGATCAAGCGGCATCCCCACCGACAGGTTTGCCTTGAGTGTGGAGTCAAATGAGACGTAGAGCAGCTTTACCGCTTCTTCGAACGTCATGTCCGGGCTGAAGGCTCTCAGCAGGATCGGTCTGCCATATTTGGTCTCACCAATCTGGAAGAAAGGCGTTTCGTCGCTGGCCTCAATGAAGTTGCCTTCGGGGTATACCAGGAACAGACGCGGCTCCATCCCGGAGATCTGACCCCCGACGATCAGCGTCGCGCCGAATGCCGCCTCTGATTCCGGCCCGCCATCGCCCTGCGTCCGGATAACCTCTTTCACTGTATCTCCAACCAATCTGGCGACCTGAAACATCGTATCAGCTGCCATGATGCTGGGATTACGTTCTTCCGGCGCCTTCAGGCGCTCATCCAACAGGCTGATCACGGCCTGCGTGGTGGCGAGATTTCCTGCAGTCAAAATGGTGATAACCCGCTCACCGGGTACCTCCCATGTGAACATCTTCTGGAACTTTGAAATGTTGTCGATGCCCGCATTGGTGCGAGTGTCCGACATAAAGATGAGCCCCCGGTCAAGCCGAAGCGCAACGCAATACGTCACTTGATGATTCTCCGATCAATATCTCGACTAACTTTACTGCTGGACTTGAATGGAAACCACGAGATTTTCCGCACCCGCACCATAGACCAAACCTCTGATGGGGGCCGCGTCGCTGTAATCCAAGCCAGTCGCTACCTGTATGTAGCGCGCATCCGGGCTAATACCATTGGAAACATCAAACCCCGTCCATCCAAGGCCATCGACCCAAGCCTCCGCCCAGGCATGGCCGGCGTCCTGGTCCACCCTGTCCGTCATCATCAGGTATCCGCTGACATAACGCGCAGGATAGCCAAGCAGGCGCGCGACCGTGATGAATATGTGCGCATGATCCTGACAGACCCCCTGCCCCTGCTGCAGCGCATCTTCTGCCGTGGTGCGCGAGTCTGTCTCATTGGTCCGGTAGGCAACCTTGTCCGCGATTTCCACCATCAACTCATGCAGAACGCCAATATCTTGTGACGGGCTTCGACTGAACTTGCCCGCCAACGCCCGCAATCCTTTCGCCGGCATGGTGAGTTCGGTCGGTCGTTGGTAAAGCCAGAGCGGCACAAGCTGACTGTGCCCCCCCATGACACCGGACGTGTCATGCGTCTCGACCTCACCTTTTACACTGACCGACACGCTCATGACGTCCGGCTCCAACTGGATCAGATCCACCAGATTTCCATGATGGTCGGTATAGCTTGTTTCCCAGTGCGCCCCTTCAATCGACACGTCCCAAGACAGGATTGATTGCGACGGAAGGCTGATCGGCCGTTTGCGAACCTGCTGGAGCGCATAGGACACGCCATGTTCGTATGTGTAGGTTGATGAATGATCTACGGTCAGTCGCATGTCATCACTCCGCGAACCTGAAATCTGTTTCGATCTGCGCCGAGAGGGATGCATTCCGCCTCAGGAAGTCCGACAGGAATTCGTGCAATCCGTTTTCAAACACGCGCTCAATCGTCGTGGCCGTCAAGCTCGCCTCAAGAGATTCGGCAAGATCATGGGTCCCCAGCCGTTGGCAATATTGCCGGAACAAACAATCCAACTGGTGGGTGATCGTGTCGTAGCAGTAGGCCAGCGAGCGCGGCATACGTGTGTCGAAGATCAGGAAATCGGCTATCGCTCGCGGCGTGATGTTGCCACCATTCAGCCAGTGAAAAGACCGCTCTGCCGAGGCCGACCTCAGGATCATCTCCCATTGCACATTGTCGAGCGACGAGCCGACCGAGGCGCTGGACGGCAGTAGGACGTAGTATTTTGTATCGAGAATGCGCGCCGTATTGTCAGCACGCTCAAACATGATGCCCAGCAAGATAAAATTATAGATGTCATTGCGGAGCATGGTGCCCGTGGTCGCGCCCCTTACCTGCGCGCCCTGCTGGCGGATCATGGTCAGGATTTCCGGCAGGTCCGTCTCGGATGGCGCACGCTTCAGCGCATCGCGCACGGCCATCCAGAAGTCATTGATCGCTTCCCACATTTCCCGCGTCAGCGCGGTACGGGTCATGCGGGCATTTTCTCGCGCTGCATGCAACGATGACATCACGCTGGACGGATTGCTACGATCTCGCAGGGCGAAATCGGCAACCTTGTCGCCCGTGATTGTGTCGTGACGCGCCAGATAGGCATCGCAACAGCCAGCGGTGACGAGCACAGATCGCCACTCCTCCTCGCCCGGCTGAGTCCGGGTGAGCGCCATGCGGAAGCCTGCCTCAACAAGACGGCTGGTATTTTCGGCTCTTTCCAGAAGCCGGGCCATCCAGAACAGGCCCGATGCAGTCCTGCCCAGCATGACCTAACCCTCCTTCAGGACCCAAGTGTCCTTGGTGCCCCCGCCTTGGCTGGAGTTCACAACAAGCGATCCCTTTTTCATGGCAACGCGGGTCAATCCGCCGGGCGTCACGTCAACGCCATCAGATGAAACAAGCACGAACGGGCGCAAGTCGACATGGCGAGGTGACAGGCCGGATTTCGTCAGCACAGGCACTGTCGAAAGGGCCAATGTCGGCTGCGCGATATAGTTGGACGGCTTCGCTTGAAGCTTCTTCCGGAAAGCGGAAATTTCCTTCTTGCTCGCCGCGGGCCCGACCAGCATGCCATAGCCTCCGGAGCCGTGAACCTCCTTGACGACAAGTTCTTCCAGATGCTCCAGCACATAGGACAGGGAGTCTTTCTCCGCACAGCGCCAAGTCGGCACATTCTTCAGTAGCGGCGCTTGCCCCGTATAGAATTCGACGATGTCGGGCATGTACGAGTAGATCGCCTTGTCGTCGGCAATACCGGTGCCCGGAGCATTGGCAATCGTAATGCCCCCAGCCCGGTAAACATCAAAAATGCCCGCCACGCCCAGCATGGATTCCGAGCGGAAATTCAGCGGATCAAGATACTCATCATCAACTCGTCGATACAGCACATCAATGGTTTCGTAGCCTTGCGTGGTTCGCATGGCGACCCGTCCATCAACGACGCGCAAGTCATGACCTTCGACCAGCTCAACGCCCATCTGGTCCGCCAGGAAGGCATGCTCAAAATAGGCTGAATTATGGATACCTGGCGTGAGGATCGCCACCGTGGGTCGGCCCGAGGCCTGTGCCGGCGCAGACCGTTCGAGCGAACGCCGCAGCGCCATCGGATACCCCGAAACACGCTGCACCGACATCTGCGCAAACAGTTCCGGGAACATCTTCAACATGGTCTCCCGGTTTTCCAGCATATAGGACACGCCAGAGGGCGTGCGGGCATTGTCCTCCAGTACAAAGAATTCGTTGGGGCCGGTGCGCACCAGATCAATCCCGACAATATGCGTGTAAATCCCTCCCGGTGGATCGAAACCGATCATTTTCGGAAGAAAGGCGTCATTCTCGCGGATAAGGTGTTCCGGCAGGCGACCGGCGCGGACGATCTCCTGTCGGTGATAGATGTCATACAGGAAAGCGTTGATTGCCTTGACCCGTTGCTCGATGCCGCGAACCAGTAAGGCCCACTCGCTGGCGCCGATAATGCGCGGCACCAGATCGAATGGGATCAGCCGCTCGTCAGCTTCGGACTTTCCATAAACGTTGAAGGTGATTCCGGTGCGCCGAAAGAAGGTTTGCGCATCCCGCGATTTCTTCAGCAGAGCCGAAGGAGTCGTTTTGTCAAACCAGCCATTGTATCCGGCATAAGGCGCGCGCACGCCTTCGCCAAATCCATGCATCTCGTCGAATACGTCCTCACCATCAGCCATAAACTCAGCAACGCACAAACGCTGGATAGTTTCAACAAACTCAGTCAGCGTTCATGATGATCAACTGCCTGCGTTCGTATAAACTGCGCAATATCAGGTAACCGCTGCCCAAGGCTTGCTCAGAAGGGCTGCAGAATTGATGATTCCAACCATGCAGTAGGTTTGAGGAAAGTTACCCCAAAGCTCGCCAGTCTCTGGATCAACATCCTCCGACAGCAATCCAACATGATTGCGGCTGGCAAGCACGCTTTCAAAGATTTCGCGTGCCTCCTCGACGCGCCCCACCCGGTAAAGCGCATCAATGAACCAGAAGGTACACGCCGTGAAGGCAGTCTTCGGTTTTCCGAAATCATCCTCGACCTTGTAGCGATAAACATGATTTCCCATTCGAAGATCGCGGTCGACGGCCTCAACGGTGGCGACATAACGCGGATCGCTTGCCGGAAGAAAGCCGATCTCGGCCATCAGCAGAACGGAGGCATCAAGATCGGTGCCACCAAAGGCCGCTGTAAACGCGCCAACGTCTGCACTCCACGCCTTCTCCAGAATGGTGGCGTGAATGATGTCGGCCCGCTCACGCCAATAGGCCGCACGATTGTCGAGTTCTAGCCGCTCGGCAATGCGCGACAGGCGATCGCATGCTGCCCAGCACATGATCGCCGACGATGTGTGGACATGCGCAATGGTCCGGAACTCCCAGATGCCTGCATCCGGTGTGTCATAGACTGCGAATGCGCGCTCGCCCACGGGCTCAAGTTGTTCGAACTCGGCAATGCCGGGCTGTGCAAGCAGCCGGTGATCGAAAAAGGATTGCGCGACGCCGAGTACGACCTGGCCGTAAACATCGTGCTGCACATGTTCGGCGGCTTGATTCCCACGGCGCACCGGTCCTGAATCCCGGAAGCCCGGCAAATTCGGTGCGAGGTCTTCGGTCAAGTCAGCCTCGAGTCCGATCCCGTAGACAGGCTGGATGTGACCGCCTTTGGAATGGGCCACAATATTCCGCACCCACCTCATATAGTGCTCCAGCGTCCCCATACCTGAAAGCCGGTTCAACGCTGTCACAGTGAAATAGGCATCCCGGATCCAGCAGAAGCGATAATCCCAGTTGCGTGACGAACCCTCATGCTCTGGAATGGACGTGGTCAGCGCCGCCACGATGCCGCCAGTCTCTTCGAAAACGCACAGTTTAAGTGTTATGGCCGCGCGGATAACCTCATCCTGCCATTCGAACGGCACGGCGAGGCTCCGCGCCCACTTCGCCCAATATTGACGCGTGCGCTCCTCCCAGTCGCGTGCGATGACACTCGGGGAATCTGTCAGCGATTCGTCTGCCCCAAGAATAAACGTCACATCCTTGTCCAGGACGAAGCTTGTTTCGGTGAGAATATAGGAAACCGGCGCGTCAGTCGTGACTCGGAATGAAAACTCTTCATCGACGAACCGCACATGATTGACACCGCGTATGGGCTTGAGCCGACGCCCTCCCCAGTCCGTTTCCGGCGTCAGGGAGATTTTCAGCTGTGGCGTGCCCGCGATAACTTCAAACCGTCGCACCAGACTGACGGGCCGGAACGTGCGACCCTTGCGTTCAAACCTCGGAGCAAAGTCGACGATCTCCAGGATGGCACCATCTTCAGACTCCATACGCGTGCGCAGGATGGCGGTGTTCCGGTCGTAGGACTGCGTACGCTCGGACAGGCCCTCCATCCACACACTGAATGAACCGCCACCGCCCAAAAGCTTGTTGAAGACGGGCTCCCCGTCAAAGCGTGGCAGGCAGAACCACTCATAGTCACCGCGCGCATTGATCAGGCCCGCAATGGTTCCGTTGCCAACAATTCCCAGATCGAGACTCATACTTCTCCCAACACTTGTTCCAGATAGGTAGCGACGTCGCGATGAGACGCCAGCCGATAGTTTGCCGCGCTCTCTCCTTCCCCGACCTTGATCGACCAGCCACCGAGCTTATTGGCCACAAGGAAGGCGTCTTCATCTGTCTTGTCGTCGCCAATCATCACCGGCAGGCGCCCAGCGAACGGCGCAGTCTCCATGGCAGCTTGCAGGCAAACGCCCTTATTGGCCCCACTCGGCTTTGCCTCAAGCACCATCTTTCCCGACTGCAAGGAGTAATCTTTGTGCTGAGAAATTACGCTACTGATTTCGTGAGTGAGTTGCTCACTCTTTTCAGGTGCCGCACGATAGTGGATTGCGAGAACCGGCCCTTTCTCTTCCAAGCGTACACCATCATGCACGTCCACGACGGATGAGATGCCGGAGAGCAGAGACTTGGGCGCGGACGGCACACCTTCGGTCATTGCCGCGCCGGGCGCGGCTGATCTCAGGCCATGATTGCCGAACCTCCAAAGCGTATCAGGCACACGTTTCGACAAATCTGTCAGGTCACGGCCAGAGAGAATTGCCAATGCACCATCGAGCTTTTGAGAGACGCGCATGAGAACCGAATCCAGACCTGACGCCAGAAACACGGCATCTGGATCATCCTGAAGCGGAGACAGCGTTCCATCAAAATCCAGGAACAAGGCGACACCCTGGTCAAGCGCCGGCGGCATGACAGAGGAATTACTCATGCAGGAACGCCCTCAAACGCCGTCATGAAGCGGTGGCGCCACCAGTTGATGTCCTGCTGGGCAATATTGTCGAAGAGCGTCTGCCAACGGTCCTTCCGCTCGTCGAGCGGCATCTCTATGGCCTGCTTAACGGCTTCCGCGATGGCCGAGCTGTCATATGGATTGATGATGATCGCCTCCTTCATCTGCTCTGCCGCACCGGCAAATTGCGACAGGATCAGAACACCCGGGTCCTGAGGGTCTTGCGCGGCGACAAACTCCTTCGCAACAAGATTCATGCCGTCCTGCAAGGGGGTCACCAAGCAGGCCTTTGCGAGACGGTAGAGCCCGGCGATTTCTTCGCGGTCGTACCCGCGCGCCAGATATCTGATCGGCATCCAGTCGAGGTCGCCATAGTCGCCATTGATCCGTCCGGACAGCGCATCAAGCTGTTCACGGAGCTGGGCGTATTCCTCGACGACAGACCGTGAGGGCGGTGCGATCTGAGTGAACGAAATCTTGCCGTGTAATTCCGGATACCGGTCGAACAAGTCGGCCATACCTTCAAACCGCTGCGGCAGACCCTTCGAATAGTCCATCCGGTCAACCCCGATGACGAGGTCGCGTTCACCTAGAAAACGTGACAGGCGGGTCGCCGCCCGGTCTGCTGGCTCGTGGGTTGCCGCTGCAGCAAAGCCCTTACTATCAATGCCTATCGGACAGTGCAGTAAATGGACAATGCGCCCGTCAACCTTGAACTTCCCATCCGGCTGCTCCTCGGCGCCGAATTCTTCTTCGAGGTATTGCGCGAGATTGGCGAGGTCCTTGCGGCACTGAAGGCCGACAATGTCATAGGCGCAAATTCCCTTCGCCAACTTGCGATGTTCAGGAATGGCGCGGAACACTTCCGGAGCGGGAAATGGAATATGCAGAAAGAAACCACATTTCCCCCGCCACCCCTCTTCCCGCAAGATGTCGCCGAGCAGCAGGAAGTGATAATCATGGACCCAGACAATGTCGGCTTCGTCTGCCTGGTGCCTTACGATTTCAGCAAACTTCTCATTGATCTCGACATAGAACCGATAATACGCGGAATCGAACACAGCCAGATCAATCCGGTTGTGCATGACCGGCCAGAGAACACTGTTTGAATAACCGAGATAGAAACCGTCAAACTGGTCGCGGGAATAGTCAGTCAAGGCGAACTCAACGCCGTCCTCTGCAGACCGCTTCGCGCGGTTGCTGGGAAAGTCGAGAATACGGCCGCTCCAGCCAATCCAGAGGCCCTGCGTGTCGGCAAGCGTATCCCAAAGCGCAACTGCGAGCCCTCCGGCTCGGCTTTCTTGGCCAGCCGCAGTACGGTTTGAGACTGCGATCAGTCGTGAGCCTTTTGAAACTTTATGTTCTGTCATTGCCCATCCTGTCTCACCCCATCTAACGCGTGACGCATCACTGCCAAAGGCATAGCGCTGTAGCTGAGTGCAGAAACCCCCACCCTGCTCGCTTTGCGGGCACTACCATAAATCTGAGCAGCGCGCCGATGGTTCCCGCAAAATCACAGAACTAGCTTGCTGGCAGGAAACTGTTGGCCTGTGCCATGCGCCATTCCTGCGCCAGTTGGGTTTCATCCGGGGCGTTCAACAATTGTCCGGCCTGCACAAGTTGGTAGGCGCGTTCGGCGGTGTAGGCGATGTCCTCCGTCACGCGATGCATGACGTGGCGCGGGGTCAGTTCGGACGGATGTTCACATCCTGCGGCGCCAACAACCTCCATCAATGCCTTGACCGTATTTCGGTGGTAGTTCCTGACGCGGAGCGCCTTGTCGGCCACGACCAATCCGCGCTGGCGCGCCTTGTCGGATGTCGCAATGCCGGTCGGGCATGTATTGTTGTGGCAATTCAGCGACTGAATGCAGCCGAGCGAGAACATGAAGCCGCGCGCCGTATTCACCCAGTCAGCTCCCAGCGCCATGGAAGACGCAAGTGAGAAGGCGCTGATCTGTTTGCCGGAACAGGCAAGCCGCACATCCCCCTTCAAACCCGTCCCCACAAGCGCGTTGCGAGTCAGCACCAGGGCCTGCCTCAAGGGTGCACCGACATGGTCAAGAAACTCCGCAGGCGCTGCGCCAGTGCCCCCTTCCCCACCATCGACCACCATAAAGTCAGCGCGCAGCCCAGTTTCCAACATGGCTTTGCAGATGGCCAGCGTTTCCCAACGATTGCCGACAGCAAACTTGATCCCGACCGGTTTGCCGCCTGACAGCTCGCGCAGGCTGGCAACAAACTCCAGCATCTCGATTGGTGTTGAGAAGGAGGAATGCGCGGGCGGCGAAATGCATGTTTGTCCAACGGCGATCCCGCGCGCCTCGGCGATCTCATGTGTTACCTTTTCTCCCGGCAACACGCCGCCATGCCCCGGCTTTGCGCCTTGGCTCAGCTTTACTTCAATCATCTTGATCTGTGGGTCAGAGGCCGTGTCCGCGAACTTGGCCGCATCAAAAGATCCGTCAGCTGCGCGGCACCCGAAATAGCCAGAGCCCAGTTCCCAGACAAGATCGCCCCCGCCCTGACGATGATAGCGTGACACGCCACCTTCTCCTGTGTCGTGATAAAACCCACCTAGGGATGCGCCTTTTGACAGGGCTTCGATTGCGTGCGCGCCGAGTGAGCCGAAACTCATTGCAGAGATATTGAATACACTTGCTGAGTAGGGCTGCGATGTCTCCGGCGCGCCCACCAGCACACGTGGGTTTGTCTCGTCCGGATGTTTCGCCGCTACGGAATGCGCCAACCATTCATAAGGCGGCTTGTCGATATCAAGATGGCTGCCGAACGGCTCAACGGACGAAACATCCTTTGCCCGCCGATACACCAATGCGCGCTCTTCATGATTAAAGGGGCGCCCCTCCGTTTCGCTCTCGACAATGTAGGCACGCAGGAAAGGTCGCAACTCTTCCGCAACCCATCGAATACGTGCGAAAAGCGGAAAGTTTCGCCAAAGACTGTGTCGACGCTGAAGCACATCATACAGACCTGTAAGAGCCAAAGGGATCAAAGCGACAGCGAGGTAGATCAACCAGCTGTGCTGTCGCCAAAACACAAGGCATAGCGCCAACAGCAGAACAGTTGCGAGCCAAGGCAGGTAACGAAACATTTTATCCTCACTTCACGGCCAGTATCGCCAATGGGTGTGAACTCCTCGCATAGAGAGGTCAATCAATCGTATCCATGTGCTTCCAGCCAACCTCCCAAGACGGCATATTGACTGTTTAGTCCGTATTCGCACTACTTCGGGATATTGTTGCACTACCGAAAAGGGGTTGGCAGGCTGTGGAAAAACGGGTCAGTGTTCAAACAGCGTTTCAAACTGATTCGTGTTGTGAGCTGCGTAAATTTAAACACGCCCGTCCGTCGGGCCCATTGAGGAGACACTCCCATGGCAAAAGCAACCAAAGCCAAGAAAGCTGCGGCGCCAAAAAAAGCTGCTGCACCCAAGACAACGAAACCAGCTAAGGCACCTTCACCGAAGGAAGTCCTGATGGAGAAGTACATCACTGACCTGAAAGACAAGGTTGGCGAGACACGCTCTGACATGGCGCTTCTGGATGCAGCCGTCAAAGCCTGTGGGCCGACGATCTACAAGGCCGATTCCGCAACCGTTGCTGCTTCTGACAAGGAAGAGCTGGGTCGCATCAAGAAAGGCTTCATCGCGAAGAAGCTTGGCGTGACTGACGACGCAAAAGCAGATGCCGCGATTGCAGATGCTGTTGCAAAGTACGGAAAGTCCGTTCGCGCAAAGCATCGTCCGGTAATGTATTACCTGATCGCCAAGGCGCTCAAGAAGGGCTCGGTCCTCAAGGGCTAAGCGCTGCTTCCTTCACGGGACAAAAAGAAAGCCGGGAAGGTCATAACCTTCCCGGCTTTTTTCGCGTTGAATGCTCGATCAGTATCCGGCAAGGCGCGCGTAGCGATCCCTGTGCCAGCTGGCAGAACCATAGAGCGCTTCCTGTACACGAGCCCGCTTCATGTAGAGGCCAGGGTCTGCATCATCCGTCATGCCAATTCCCCCATGCATCTGAACGCATTCGTTTGAAACAAGGTGAATCAATTCACCAGCACGCGCTTTGGCGAGACTTGCCAGTTCCGCGACATTTGACTTGCCGTCATCGACGGCCGCCAGCGCAGCCGCAACGCAGGACCGCGTCAGCTCCAGCTCAGTGAACATCTTTGCGGCCCGATGCTGCAATGACTGGAACGATCCAATCAGTTGGCCGAACTGTTTGCGGTTGTTGAGGTACTCCAACGTCATTTCAAACGCCGCATCTGCACTTCCCAGCATTTCAGCCGCCTGACCAATCGCCGCCCGGTCCAGAACCGGCTCCAGTACGTCTGCGCCTTTGTCCACCGCGCCAATGATAGCGGTTCCCGGAACCATCACATCTTCCAGCACGACATGAGCCGCGCCGTGAGAATCGACAGAGTTCAGCGCTTGGACCGATACGCCCTTCGCATCCGCCGGAACCATGAACAGGGTAAGGCCGTGACGGTCACCTGCTTCACCAAACGTACGCGCCACAACAATCAGCATCTCTGCATGATGGGCGTCCGGTACAAAGCGCTTCATGCCGTTCAGCGTGTAACCCTGCCCATTGCTCTCCGCTTCGGTGGCGACACCCAGCGGATTGAAATGTGCCGTTTCGTCGAGCGCCAAGGCAAAACTGGTTTCGCCCCCGGCAATCTTGGGCAACCATTCCGCCTGCTGTTCGGCGCTGCCACCCAGCTGCAAGGCGCTGGCCGCAATCAAGGCTGTCTGGAGAACCGGGGTTGGCGCCAGTGTGCGGCCTTGCGCTTCCAGAACCTGGCCAAGTCCGACCAGGCCGAAGTGTTCACCACCGGGCTCATCTGGAATGATCACACCAAAGAAGCCGAGTTCGGCGAGTTTCTGTCGTGTCTCTGCGTCTACGCCATTTGCCCCACTGTCGCGCAGTTGGCGCAGGCGAGTCACCGGCATTTCATCACGCGCGAACGCCATAGCGGTGTCGCGCAGCATTTCCTGGTCTTCCGTCAAAAGGAACGTCATCTGAATATCTCCGAAGCCTTGCGTTTTTCCCTGGTGTTTATTGCATCACGGCGGACATTTTCCGCTTCGCGCCCTACGAGCAAACCGGCCAAACCGGCCGTACTCCAAAGGGCGCTGGCAGCGAGAACCAGCCGGATGTTTGTCAATTCGAGGCGCGCTGCCTCCATGCCTGCCCATACGTAGACAACGACAAGAGTCGACAACAGCGCAAGTGTCCACACAGCCATCTGCACAAGCCAGCGCCCACGGAAAAACGGAGCCAGGACTCCGGCCATGAACGGTGTGCCAAGAAACAGAATGATGATCTGCGTGGACGACATGCTTATTTGTGGTCCTTGAGACCCAATACGCGTTTCGAGATCACGTTCAGATTGATCTCACTCGTGCCGCCCTCAATTGAGTTGCCTTTCGAGCGAAGCCATTGGCGCGTAACCTTTTTGGCGGATGGGTCAAAGCCCTCCCCTTCCCAGCCAAGCCCCTCAGTTCCAAGCGCCTCCACGAGTAGTTCGTGGCGATCCTGATTCATCTTGGCAGCGCCATATTTCAGGATGGAAGCTGTGTGGCCCACCTGCTGGCCAGCCTTGGCTTGTTCGGCCTGGCGCTGGACGGTCAAATTGAACGCCTTTGCATACATCTTGTGGTCCGTGATCCGTCCGCGGAGGTCGCCATCAATGAGACGTCCCTCATTGTCGGTACCGATATGCATCTTCGCATATTCTTCAGGCCCAAGAATGCCGGAGCCACCCGTGCCGCCAAATCCGCCAGCGGAAATTGAAGAGCGCTCGAACTGAAGCAGCCGCTTGGCGATCTGCCAGCCCCCATTCACGTCGCCAACCAATTGGTCCTTTGGCACCTTGACGTCGGAAAAGAAGGTTTCGCAGAATGGGCTTTCACCGGAAATCAACTGGATCGGACGCGCCTCAACTCCGGGGCTCTCCATGTCGAACAGGATGAAGCTGATGCCTTCATGCTTCACGCTCGTGTCAGTGCGCACGAGACAGAAGATCCAGTCGGCCTTGTCAGCGTAAGATGTCCATACCTTCTGCCCATTGATCAGGTAGTGATCGCCCTTGTCCTCGCAACGCGTCTGAAGGTCAGCGAGGTCAGACCCCGCGCCGGGCTCGGAATATCCCTGACACCAGCGAGTCTTGCCTTTCACGATGTCCGGGATGAAACGAAGCTTCTGCTCCTCGTTGCCAAACTCAAGCAAGGCCGGACCAAACATCCACAGGCCAAAGGAGAACAGCGCCGGGCGCGCCTTGATGCGGCGTAGCTCTTCCTGAAGCACGCGGTTCTGCGCGCGGGTAAGTCCGCCACCCCCATATTTCGCTGGCCATTCAGGGGAGGTCCACCCCTTCTCGCCCATGCGCTCCAACCAGAGCTTTGCTTCGGGGTTTTTGAACTTTTCGCGCTTACCGCCCCAGACGATCTCGTCGTCCTTCATTGGCGTGCGCATCGACGGCGGACAATTCTCCTCAAGCCATTCCCGCGTTTCAGCACGGAATTGCTCTAAATCGACAGATTCATCATATGCCATATCGGACTCCTGAAGGGGCAACAGAACTTTGCCCAACCATATGCCCATCGGATAGCACCGCCAAGCACTGACCTAGCGTTAGAATTGGTGCGCGCCTCCCGCGCCAGGCACGCCCTCTCGAGGCGTTTTGACCCAATAATGTGGTCTGCGCGCCAAGCTGTAGAGGGCTCTCGCCATCGCGAAGAACTGCAGCGGCCAATAAAATGGCAATGTGATAAGGTCTCGCATGCGTATTGCGAAGGAAGTCGACGGCACTGTGAGGGCGGTCACAGCACCAACCGCATAAGAAACGGTGAGCATCGCCCAGCTGATGCGGCTTAAGTTGGTATCCGGAGACACGATACAGACCACGCACCAGACCAGCCAAGGAAGGTGAAAGAGCGCAGACAGAATGGAGGCGCCAAGCGTCAGCTGCATTGAGACAAAGCGCAGCGCCCCCATTTCACGTGCTGCAGTGACGGGTTCGCGCATCAGCACCAACCAAGTCTGCACAAAGCCCTTCAACCATCGCGACCGCTGACCAAACCAGACATTCAGACGCTGTGGCGGCAGCTCAACAGTTGAAGGCGCGATGACACCAATCTTCTTGCCAAGCCGGGCGAAGCGCAGACCCAGATCCGCATCTTCAGTGACATTCCACGCATCCCACCCGCCCGACGCGAGTAGCGCCCTGCGCCGGAAATGATTGCTTGTTCCGCCAAGCGGTATGGGCATTCCGAGTCGAGCCAGCGCTGGCATGAGCCGGTGAAACTGAATTGCGTACTCCAATGCCCAGTGCCGGGACAGCCAACTACCGAAGCGTACATTCCCAGACAGGGGAGCCTGGACGCAAGCCAGGTCCGGATCCCACGCAAACCGGCGTGCCGCCTCCATGAGCTGGCCCGGATTGGGCCGGTCCTCGGCATCATAGACGGTCACAAATGCCCCACGGGCCCGTCCGAGGCCATAATTCAACGCGCGGGGCTTGGTCTGTGGCTTGCCGGGGGGCAGGACCAGAACTTCGGTTCCTTCCGGCCATATTTGAGCATGGATCGCATCCTTCGTTGCGTCGTCTCCGGCTTCCAACAACAGTTTCACATCAAGCAAATGCCGCGGATACTCAAGCGACATGAGGCTGCCCGACAGCTGGGGCATGCAGGTGGCCTCGTCCTTGAGCGCTATCAGGATCGTATATACCGGCAGCAACAAGGAGAGGGAGGCTGGATCGGTCAGAAGGTAGGCGCGACTGCCCCCAAAGATCGCCAATGCGAGTCTATACGCAATGATGAGAACGAAGATGACCAGGCTGAGCGTCCCAAGCCCAGTCAGGATCAACCCGGGCGCAAACAATCCCAAAATACCAAGTGTGGCCGCGCTCCGACCGACGAAACGAGACTGTGCCTCGTCAAGTCCTGTCTTTGCAGACATGCCCTGGAATCGGGAAGGGAACGCCTCCGCTGCCCTTTCCGCCAGACGCACGTCCGGCGGAGGCTCAGCAAGGTCATCAAACAAATGCTGCGGAAATCTCTCCCGCGCGGACGCCCCATCACCACCCATGAAATGCATTGATGAGTAAAGAGGACGAAGCTCAAGAAACCACAAGTTGAATTCGTTTCGAGATCGTAACGAATGCCCCAATTGATGGAAATATATAGACTCTCGCAAAGTTTGTTCTATATTTGTTCTATGACTGAGCTCAACATCATCTGGTTTCGACGGGACCTTCGGGTTCACGATCATGCCGCACTCGCTTCTGCCAGCGCGGCGGGCGGACAGATTGTGCCGCTTTTCATATTCGAGCCGAATTATTGGCAACGGGCCGACACGTCGGGACGCCAATTTGAGTTTGCAGTGGAATCTCTTGCTGATCTTGATCGCGCCCTGCGCCAACGCGGTGGTCAGCTTTGCCTCAGATCCGGCGTGGTGACGGAAGTTCTCTCACGTCTGCATGCCCAGCATGGCATCGCTTCCCTTCATTTCCACTCTCTCGGCAATACGCCTGCAGAGGCGGAACAGGACCGGCAGGTTCGAACCTGGGCGCTCAAGGTTGGGATTCCCCTGAGAGAGCATACCGGGATACAATATTCAATTTCGCCGCATTCTGATTGGGATACGGCGTGGCGCAGACATATGAGAAAGCCTCGTATCGCGGCGCCCGCAGCTCTTCCTCCGCTGTCAATTCCATCGGAAGGCTGGCCGATCGCTTCTGATTTCGGTCTGGAATCAGACGGGTGTCCAGACCGACAAACGGGCGGGCGGACCAATGCAATCCTTCAATTGCGGTGGTTCCTGTTGGGCGGTGGTCGCAATGCTGGGAAGGCAAACTTGTCCATAACGGCATGTGAGGCGACCGCATCGCGACTGTCCGCTCATTTGACGATGGGCTCAGTGTCAGAACGCGAAGTCTGGCAAGCCGCCATGAAAGCCCAGGCGGCACTGGTCACCGATGGGGACGAGACCTTTGCCACGGCACTTCACCGCTTCACCGAAAAGCTCGCCAAGCGATCTCGACGTGTTCAGGCATCTGCCCGGGTCAGTCTGACCGACACGTCCCTGCTCCCGGTCGACATCCATAACCGAGAAGAAGCCAGTTTGGCTGATCCTCGTTTGTCTGCCTGGACAAATGGAAAAACCGGGTTTCCGCTATTGGATGCGAGTATGCGGTGTCTTCAGGCCACCGGGCATTTGGAATCGAGCCTCAGGAGCCTGCTTCTTTCCTTTGCAACATGTCATCTCTGGCTGGGACCGGTTCGCCCGGCTCAAGTCCTAGCGCAACTCTGCACCGATTTTGCTCCCGCAATGTACTACGGAAGTGCCAGCCAAGTCATCGGCCTCTCCAGAGAAGCTCCGCCATATATCCCCAACCCCGTCAGGCAATCCCTGTCTCGTGACCCAGACGGCGCGTTCATCCGCAAATGGATTCCCGAGATCGCCGAACTACCCGACCAGTATCTCCATGCACCCTGGGAAGCTCCCAAGTCGGCCCTGTCCGCGCACGGCATCATTCTAGGACAATCCTACCCTATGCCGCTGGTGGACCATGTCGCAGCCGCCCGAGAAGCAAAACGCAGGCTTTCCCCTGACGGGGCGTCTCGCCCACTGCCCTTTCATTCTATTGCTCGAAAGCCGCTGGGCATCAGAAGGTCAACTATCGGCCGCAACATGACAGCAAAGCGTTCAGGTCATAGCCCAATCCAGCTCAGCTTTGATTTGCAGAGCCAAGCCTGATTGGTGGGCAGCACAATGCAATCGTTTGTATTAATTCTGGTTCAGATTTTTTCTTCGGCTTGACTTGCAATTGGCCGGACCATATCGATATTCAACAAATAACAGAGCCTTGAAATTGCTTGTATTTATCTTTTTTCGATAAAAACTTATTGATTTTCGATAATTTCCAACCTAGATTGTTTGTGTCGGCGGCGGGATGGTCTCGCCAAGGACATTCAGAAAACAGCTAGAAGGAATTGAAAATCATGATCCCCCGCGCTCGTCATACCGACATCGCCGCTCCCGCCAAGAATGACGTGATGGCCCTCTCCATCATGACCGGAGAGGCAACTCACCGGACCCGGCCGGCCAATGATGTCAAAGCGGAGGATCGTCAGAATCTTCTGGTTCGCCGCCGCCGACTAAGCCCGCCTGCCGGCGCCGCGACAATCGGTTCCCCTGCCGATCGTGGCGCCGGCCTCCCCCCGCCCCCACACTCACAAGCCCAGAAGGATAATCTCACCATGATCCGCTCAATTACAGCCATCGCCATTGCCGCTTCCATCGCCACCGCGCCCGCTTTCGCCGCGTCCGACAATTTCCAGATGGAAATCGATCTGAACCGCACGCAACTTGAGACGCAAGAAGGCGCAATCCAAGAATACAAGCGCATTCGTCAGGATGTTCATGAGCGCTGCGCCGCCGAACATGACACATTTCGCTTCGCGAAGGACTATGTGGTCGAAAAGTGCGAACGCTCGATGATGAAAAAGGTCGTCGCCTTCGTGGATGACGCGACCTTCACCAAGGTTCACTACGCATCCAACTAATCTTCTTCGGCTCTGGCGGGCCTCCTGCCTCTCCAAACACACGCCCGCCCGGTCCGGATCCTTGCCCTGCTCTCACCAGCAGGGCATTTTCTTGTCAGGAATTCGCGTCGGCTTCCCGGAAGTCCTTTGCCCGCAGGACCTGCGCAAGTCGGAAATGGGCAGACACAAACGCTTCATCCTCATCACTCTCGAACAAGGCACAGCAACTGGTTGGGAATTTTTCTATTAACCGGATCGATTCCAGATGGTCCTGGCTACCGGCTTCGCGAAGAATTTCCATCGAGAAGTCATGCAGGCCGGGATTGTGACCAATGATCATGAGCGTACCAGCACCATCATTATGCCGCACAGCTTCGGTTAACCCGCGCACACCCGCCAAATAGAGAGACTCCATCGGTCGTACTTTCTCGCCCTCCACCACCTTGGCAACTTCAGAACAGGTTTCGCGTGCGCGGCGGGCGCTAGACACCAAAATCCGCTCCGGACCCCATCCCATCGCGACCAGTTCCTCGGCCATGCGTTGCGCGTCTTCCTTGCCTCTTGGCGTCAGAGCGCGGCTGAAATCGTCTACCCCTTCGCCCCAAGGCTCTGTCTTGGCGTGTCGCATCAGGATTAGGCGCTTCATTCCAATTCCTTCTTCCCGAATCGGGCATTAGAAAAACTTATCGACAGCTTCAGGTGCCGCGCATTGGATTGCTTCTTCTTAGGCACCATTTTCTGGTCAGAAATCAAGAGACAGGAGTATGGTAATATGAGCCTTCTGATTGGCGACGTCGCCCCAGATTTTGAAGCCGAGACAACAGAAGGCCGCATTCGCTTCCACGAATGGGCTGGCGATGACTGGGTCGTGTTCTTCTCCCACCCGGCCGATTTCACACCGGTTTGCACCACCGAACTTGGCTATACAGCGAAACTGAAGGATGAATTCGCCAAGCGTGGCGCAAAAGCCCTCGTCATTTCAGTCGACAGCCTCGAAGACCACAAGAAGTGGATCGCTGATATCGAGGAAACCCAGAATACCAGTGTTCAATTTCCGATCATTGCCGATCCTGATCGCAGCGTGGCAACGCTGTACAACATGATCCACCCAAATGCGGACGCCAAAGTCACGGTTCGGGCAGTTTATGTCGTCGACCCCAACAAGAAAATTCGCGCTTCCATCATCTATCCCCCAAGCGCCGGTCGGAACTTTGATGAGATCCTCCGCCTGATTGATAGCCTTCAACTTACTGACGGCCACAAAGTGGCGACGCCGGTAAACTGGAACGACGGCGATGATGTGATCATCGTGCCTTCTCTGACCGACCCGGACGAAATCGCCAGGCTCTTTCCGAAAGGCTACAAGGCTGTGAAGCCTTATTTGCGCTACACACCTCAGCCGGAAAAATAAATTTCCTCCTGACCTTCCGTGCCATCAGTGCGCGGAAGGAACTGGAAGTGAATTCAATTTGGCAAAGCTGCTTTGATCGAGTCGATATCGTACGGCTTCTTGACAACTGGCGCGGATGAGTAACGCTTCGCCAAATCGATGGAGTCTCCATAACCCGTCGCAAACGCAAAGGAGATGCCTTGCGCGTGCAGTTGTTCGGCGACCGCTTCACTGGTCTCTGATCCCAGATTGACATCCAACAAGGCAAACTGAAGGGTCTCGCTCTCTATGAAATCGAGCGCTTCTTTTACGTTTGACGCCACGAATACTTCCGTAGCGCCTAGCGACCGAAGCATGTCCTCCGCATCCATTGCGATAATCAAATTGTCTTCCAGCACCAGCGCATGCCCAGACAGGCCGGCCCGCTTCCGTTCATCAGTCTTGTTCGCAGGCTCTGAATGCAGGGCATCGGCAAATCCATCGACGTGCGCCGAGGGAACTTCGAAATCCGCTGAGACACCTGTGACTTCAAACCTCATCTCGGCTCGACCGCCCAACTCATACGGAATCGATCGCTCAATGATGGTTGACCCAAAGCCCCGGCGTACGGGCGGTGACTGGATGGGTGGGCCACCGGTTTCCAACCACGACATCGACAAGGCCCCGTCCGAGAGCCGCGCGAAGCCAATATGGACAACGCCATTTGTCGCGCTAAGCGCCCCGTACTTGGCTGAGTTCGTCAGAAGCTCATGCACCACCAGCGACACAGCCGTGAAGGCTTTTGGTCGCAAGTGGACGTCCGGGCCCTCGATCTTCACCTTCTCGGCGTTTGCCCCGAGATAGGCTTCCACCTCAATGCGTATCAGCTCTCTTGCAGAAGCAGGCTCCCATTGCTGGCGCGTGATCAAGTCATGTGCACGACTAAGCGCATGGATTCGACCGCCCACAACATGTGTGAACTCTGAGATGGAGCGCGCCTCCGACCCGCTTTGTTCGACAAGTCCACCAATCAGACTCAAGATGTTCCGGACACGGTGGTTGAGTTCCGCAATCAGCAGCTCCTGATGCTCCTGCGCTTTGGCTCGCTCGCGCAGTGTTGCATCCGACATACGCAAAATGACTTCGAGCAATGTCAAGCGCAGGGCTTCAGCAGCGCGCGCTTCCGCGGGCTGCCAGGGAGCAGATGTATTCCGCACAATCTGCTGCCATGCCTCGAAACTCTTGCGCGGGGTGAGACGGTCACCATTCGGACCAGAAACAACGGGTTTATCCGGATTCCCGGCCCATGTGACAGATTTTGCAAGCTCCCTGCGGAACAGCACAATATAGTCTCTCGGCGCCCGAGACACGGGCAATACGAGCATACCGGCAGCGCGATCCACAAACTCAGCAGCAGCGGGATAGGCTTTAACAACACTGTCCGTGTGATAAATCCGGCTGACGGCCGTCGTATTCAGGAAACTCACCAAGCCAAGAAATTCCTCCTTGCTCGGCGTATGCCCGATCGATTCGAATTCTCCGTTAACCCACCCCACGGCTCCGTCGTAAGGAATGACCGAGGCGATACCGCTGATGATGGTATCAAAATTGTCAGATATCGACGCATCTTCGGCAAGCTGAGCCATGAGTTGGTCATGCAGGGACTGGGCGCGCTCCTGCTCATCCCTGCCCTCGTCAGATTCTTTCTGGTCCAATACAAATGAGAAAAGCTGCCCAAACAGTTCCGCTGCCGTACGAACTTCATAGCCGAGCACTCGCGGGCTCTCATGATGGCAGGCGAAAAGCCCCCAGAGCTTGCCCCGCTTCAGGATGGAAATGGAGAGCGATGCCTGAACGCCCATATTTGCCAGATATTCCAGATGAATGGGCGAGACGGACCGCAAACCACTCATAGACAAGTCGAGCGGCACGCCCTCAGGATTGATGGCAGGAATGATCTCCGCGCCCGAATCCGATACATCCGCGATGATACGCAGAAGGTTACGCTTGTAGAGTGCTCGCGCTTGCCTTGGAATGTCAGACGCCGGATAATGTAAACCCTTGAAACTATCCATTCCCGGCTTGACGGATTCAGATACGACAACGCCGGAATCATCCTCTGCAAAGCGGTAAACCATGATCCGATCAAACCCAATCAGGTTGCGCAACTGGCGCGCCGCCTCATCGCACAATTGTTGCGAAGAATCGGCGCGAGATATACGCTCCACCATGGGACGAACATAGTTCACATAGTTGGTATCGCGCGTATCGTCCCGAGGCTCGAACTCCATCACGATCGAGCGCCCCGACAGGTGCATGGAGAGGTCGAACAAGCGCTCATCCCCGGTCAATGCCACACCGAATACGCGCTCAACAGCATCTGGCGACGCCAACATAGGCATGCGAGATCGAATCAACAGCAAGGCCTGTTCCGAGAAACAGTCTCTCAGGGGCTTGCCTATCAGCTCTTCCGCTGCGGCTCCGATGAACTCTTTGACGTTTACCGAAGCATGGTTCACGATCCAGTCTGACGACATGGAGATCAGGCCACCAAAGGACTGTACACGCCCGATGACGTGAATGGGTTCACGGTCGCAATTCGTCAGGTCAACATCGCTCGCGGGCCCGTCAGTTTCGGGGCTGTGGCGGATCATAGGCAAACTTTCGTGTCACATCATGGCAAGCCGCCTCAAAAATTGAGAAACAGCATTTCGCAGATTCTACTATATCAATAAATTCTGATTGGCTAATTCGCGCGTTTGAAACCTGTAAGAGAAAATCTGTCCAGCAGGACCGGTCTGTCATCTGGCTCAAAAAGCGACCCGCAAGCCGGACATTCGAATCATCGGTCTGCTGCCATCGTGCATGCAGCACCGTACCACCGAGGCGGCTACCCGCGATAACATAAATTATTCCAATTGGATGCGCCGTTTCCATGTCGGGCTCCGCATGCCAGGTCGGTAGTCCGGCGCCGAGTGAGGCAAGGTCGGCCTCTATTTCATCAAGGGACAAGCGCGGCAATGTGAACCCGCTATGCGGCCGCAAATGACGCGAAATGGATGTATAGGCGAGATGATTGATCGCCAGAAAGGCGGCAAGCCCTTCCGGTCGAGTGAGGTCATGGCGGCTGATCAACTCGTCCACGCGCCCATGATTATCGGCCGTTTTGACGCGTAAATCCTGCCTGATCGTGTCCACAATATCCATTTATGAAAATCTCTCGGTGCGTTCAGGCAGCGCTCAGGCCGGAATAGAATCGCTCAAACGACCGCCGATGCGAATGGCTTCAATCCTTGTCGCCAGTCCTGTTGCGTCATCGGTCTCTATATAGGTTCCGCACAGCGTCCCCTCCCCCAAAGCGGGCTGGTAACGCTCTCCAGGCAATTGGGTCTGGAACCGATACAGGGAAATCTGCTTCTGCATGCCGATGACGCTGTCATAGTCCCCGCACATTCCGGCGTCCGTCTGATAGGCTGTGCCGCCCTCAAGAATCATCGTGTCGGCCGTGGGGACATGGGTGTGACTTCCAACCACGAGACTTGCCCGCCCATCGCAGTGATGGCCCATAGCCATTTTTTCACTGGTCGCTTCGCAATGCATGTCCACAATGATGGCATCCGCCACAGCGCCCAGCGGCATGGAATCCAATGCCGCATCCACGGCCGCAAAGGGACACGGCAGCGTTTGCCGCATAAACACATTCCCCTGCACCTGGACGACCCCAACACGACGCCCATCCGGCAAGCTGAACAGATTGGCTCCCTTGCCAGGTGCGCCGGCAGCCGATGGGTAATTTATGGGGCGCAACAAACGGGGTTCGCGTTCGATATAGGTCAAAGCCTCGCGTTGATCCCAAGCATGATCACCGAGAGTCAGGCAATCAGCACCTGCGGCAAAGAATTCCTCCGCGATGACGCTCGTCAGGCCGAAGCCTCCCGCCGAATTCTCGGCGTTTACCACAGCAAAATCCAGGCGCATGCGCGCCTTCAGGCCCGGCAAATGATCCAGGACAGCCTGCCGGCCGGGCTTTCCGACCACATCTCCAAAAAAGGCAATTTTCATGGCGGAAAGTCTATGCCCCGGCCTGAGAACAAAGAAAAGCGCGCGCGCCCAGTCGGCACGCGCGCGCTTAGAACGGATTCCAGAAGATCCTATTCGTTGCTAGCCGAGAAGCCGAGCGACGACTTGGTCAGCGTAGACGGGTCTTCCATCTCTGCAAATGTCGACATCTTGATCGGTGTAGCAGGGTTCAACGAAATGGTCAGCGTCTTCGGATCCGTGATGAAGCTGGACAGGGCCGTGGAAGCCTCAGTTGCCAACTCCATGTCGATCCCCGATCCTGACGCCATCATAGGGGCCATGGCCAGCAGACCAGCCGTTTGGTTGCGCAGCTGCTGCGGGTCTTCACCGCTCTGCGCAGCGTAGGCATTGAACGCACGGTCTACGATGCCATCATCATCCAAGGACAGGTCGATGGAGTGCAGCGTAAGCTTCTCCATGACTTCGCCGAGCATTGCCGATGGATCTGCAGAGTCCATATCCTGTTCAGCCTGAGCCGCCGCCATCGCGCTGGCACCTTCATACTTCGCGCCGAAATTCAGGCGGAAGCCATCTTTCAGCTCCCAGTAATTCTTGCCTTTTTCCAGCGTCACCACGTCTGCATCAGGATCGTAAGCCTGTTCACTGGCCATGGTCAGCTCAAGCTTTTCGTATCCGAGCGTCGCAAGCTGGGTGCCCAACTGCTGGCCAAGTTCACCATCACCAGCGTTCAGAACCATTTTGACAGGCTCAGTGATCACTTTTACGGCACGGCCCTGCTTGTCATGGCTGACATTGGATACAAGCGAAGGCATGTCGAAATTGACGCCTGAAACATCGAAGTTCAGATTTTTCAGATTGATCGACTTGTAACCGGGATTGGCCGGATCTTTCGGGTTCATGCCGGCCATGAAGCCAGACTCAAAGCTGTCTTCCAGAGAGTCGCCCTCAGCTGGTGCAAACACCGACCAGTCAAACCCGCGAATATCCACATTGCTGAGATTGGCCTTGACGGTCATGTCGTCTTCAGGATCGAACATGTCGAACTTCAGGCCCTTCAGCATCATCTGAGCAGCCTTCTGATTCTTCATCCCAGAGACCGAAATCGTGTCCACGAGGAAGGTACCACTTTCGCCATCGTCTTCATCGATCTGCATGTTCATGTCGTTCATGGTCCACAGATCGAAAGAGAGCGCCTCCCCTGTAGGCATGTCAGCAGGTTCTGCGTCCGCAAACACGCTCGCGACCCATGCTGCCAGCGCAGGTGAAGGATTGACCAGTTCGATGGAGCCAATGGACGCGCTGCCATCTTCTGCTTCTTCGGGATCAGTCGGAACCAGCGAAATGTCGGACATGACCATGCGCGAGAAGCTCGCTTTGCCGTCAATCATGGCAAGACCGTCGAATTCCAGCTTTTTCGCTTTTACATCAGCACCATCCAGGTGCGTGCCGTCTTCATCGTCGTCGGACCCGTCATCGTCGCCTGCCAGAAGCGTCACGTCAGTGAATACGGCCTTGTCCCCGTTCAGCGTGCTGCTGCCGAAGGAAATGCGGCTGTCGTCGGCTTCATCCAAAGCAAAAGCCGCAAGCGCCTGTGGCGCGGTTGCTGGATCACCTTTGCGGGCCTTGACGTCCTTTGCGGCATCTGTGGCGTATTCAGAGCCAGCGCCATCAACCGGCTTGTCTTTGTCTCCGCAAGCCGTAAGCATGGCGATGGCGGCAACGCCTGTGAGCAGATATTTCATGTTTGGTCCCTTTAATGATTGATGCCAGCGTTTCATTTGCGCCCGTCACCTAGAGTGAGATTATTAACATGGCATACAACAATGGCCAGACCGTGACATTCAATGGCCCCGACGGGGACGAAATTCGTGTTCGCCTTGAAGTGAATTCGAAGGCACGCCGGTTGATTTTGAGATTGGATGAACGCCGCCGGGAAGCGGTCGCGATCGCGCCATCGCGGCGGCAGATCAAGGACGCCGCCGCCTTCGCAGCCGAACGTATCGACTGGATTTCAACGCGACTCCGTCACCTTCCAGAAGTCGTTCGTTTTGAGGAAAACAACCTGATTTCGTATCGGGGTGCCCCCTGCCGACTGACCGCAGAAGGCTCTGGCCGCGTGGCCCGCATGATCGTCGGTCAACCGAACACACTTTGCGCGCCGGGTGACCCGGAAACACTGCATTTGCGAGTCACCCGCTACCTGAAGAAACAGGCGCGTGCAGATATCACCCGCGCCGTAAACCGTCATGCCGCGACGCTGGGCGTCTCCTACAATGGCATCTCGGTGAAAGACACTCGCTCGCGTTGGGGCTCGTGCACGGCCGATGGCAAATTGTCTTTCTCGTGGCGCCTGATCATGGCGCCCTCTGAAGTGCTCGACTACGTAGCGGCCCATGAATGCGCACATTTGCTGGAAATGAACCACTCCCCGCGGTTCTGGGCGCATGTTGCAGCCTGTTGCAGCGACTGGAAGCGACAGCGCTCATGGCTGCGGGAGCATGGCGCTGGCCTTCAGGCAGCCGGCGAATAATCCGGCCTAGCTGGCAGCAACCTCTTCAGGTTCAGTTGCGACTTCAACATCGCGGGCCGGACCAAAGCTGATCAATGTAACCCCTTCGCCCCCCTTGGCCTCACGATTTGGCCCGAGGAAGATCAGCGTGCCGTCGGCACGAATTTCAGCGATCAGGTCCACTTTCGGTCGATCCTTGCGATAGTCTTCAAGGTCGTATTCGTCCGTCAGCTTCGTCTTGCCAAAGGTCCAACCGCGATAGTGGTCGCGGATCAGGCTGTCATAGCCCCTGCCCCGACGGATCAGCGTTCGCCCGCGGGTACCCATTCCGATGGCCCGGGGATCTTCTTCCTCGGTGTCCTGTGCCGACAATTGATAGACCTTGTGGCGGCCGAGTTCGGGGGCAAAATGTCCGGAAACGAGCGCGTTGTACGGCTCATTGGCAGACAAGCCAACGACCTGGTCAAAGGCGGCATGATCCAGCCGAACCTCCGCTTCCTCTGACAGGACTTCGCCGAAGAAGGTGTTGAGCCCGGCCTCGCGTGCAGGTCGCAAGCGCCTCCAGTTATTGTCTGCAAGGATCGGTTCGATGCCGACATCCTTCAGCACTTTGGCCAGATCGATACTCCATGGGTTCACACCTACCAGCAAGACGCCGGGTCGCTCCTTGCGGGCGAGTCCCAATCGCCGGGCCATTGGCCCGATCGTAAAGCCGTGGAGGACTACGGTCACGAACACCATGGCAAAGGCGAGCGGGGTGATCTGTTCTGCACCAGAGAAATAGAACCGGGAATCTCCGCGCCGCCCGAGATCCTCCAGCAGGGTTGCAAAAAGGCTGGAAACGGCAACCGCCACGATCCCGCGGGGCGCAATCCAGCCAAGCAGGATTGCTTCATTGCGTTTCAACGTACCGAATGTGGCGATCCACACTGAAAGCGGCCGCACGATAAACAGCATCGCCAGCAGGAAGGCGAGCGTATTCCAGGTCAGTGCGCGCCGAATGACATCTGGCGTAAGGTTCGCCGTCAGGATGACAAATACGCCTGAAACCAGCAAGACGGCGATATCCTCCTTGAATTTTCGGAGTTCCGCGAGCCCGGCAAGGCGCGAATTGGCCAGCGTCATGCCATAGGCCGTGACAGCAACGAGGCCGATTTCCTTTTCGATCATTTCTGCCAGCGCATAACAGAGAATGATGGACGCGAAGATGATCGGCGCCTTGAGGTATTCCGGAGTCCATCCCTGACGGAAGGCGCGCACGATGGCCCAGCCGAAGGCGAAGCCCAGCCCGACACCCAGTGCAGCAGCCACAATGATCATGGCGCCCTTACCGAGAATGGACTCCCCGGTGGCGGCCACGCGAATGATTTCGAATGCAGCCACGGCAAACAGGGCGCCAACCGGATCGTTGACGATGCCTTCCCATTTCAGGAACTGGCCGGTTCGCCCGCCGAGTTTGGACTGACGCAACAATGGCATAATCACAGTAGGCCCGGTAACCACCAGCACGCCCGCAAACACAACCGAACTGCCCCAATCGAGACCCGCGGCATAATGGGCTGCGAAAGTACCCAGCGCCCACGCCAGCGGGCCACCAAGGAATACCATGCGCCGAACGGCTGCACCGGCATCACGCAGGTTCTCGAATTTCAGGACGAGTCCGCCCTCGAACAGGATGACGGCAACGGCCAGCGACACGATGGGACGCAACAATTCGCTGCTGCCACTGTTGAACACCTTCTCAGGATTGAGCAGAGGCTCGCCGAAAACCACAGTCCACAGCGGACCGACCGCCAAACCTGCCAACGCCATCAGCACAATGGCGGGTGCCTGTATACGCCAAGCGACCCATTGCGCACCAATTCCCAGCGCCCCGATCAGGGCGCAGGCGAAGATCAGCTCGCTGGATCCGGCGGATGCCAGTGCAAAGTTGAATTGGTCCATAAAAGCCCCGTTTCGTGGTGCATTCTGCCCGTCGGGCGATCAGAAAACTAGGCTTGAGCCGCGTTTATGTCATCAGCAAAGTCAAATCCGATCTCGCGGGTACCATAATCGCCTTCTTTGTAGCGTTCGATATGGTCGGAGAACCAGAGCAGGATATGCTGGTAAAGATATTCATAGAATGGTTCAGGGTCAGCATCTTTCAGCGGCAGGCTGAATTCGTATACCGAACCGTCCTCAATCTGAATTTTGAATTTGTCGCCGATCTTGCGGCACTGCATCACTAGCCTCAGCCAGTCCGTATCGCGCGTGACACGCACGGCAAGTCCGAAGGATATTGGCCCCAGGAGCCGGAACCCCCGTGGCGGGATCGAAAAGGCTGCATCCCCATGGGCCTTTGGTTTATAGGCCCCTGCCGGCGGAACGAGGTGGACACAAACACCATCGGTTGAGCCAAGGAAGTCGCAAAACCCACTGCGAATTTCTTCCGCCAGTGTGCGGATTCGGTCGTAATTCTCGGCAGCGAGGGCCTGATAGGCCTCCACAGTCTCGATCAGATTATCAAAACGTGACACAGCCTGACGGCCCCCTTCATTACCAAAGCCAACATAAATTAGGGTGTCGCAGGGCGACCTTCAAATTTTAAAGTCGCCACCATCGGACAATGATCAGAAGCTTTGGGCGTAATCCAGCCGACGCCGGGAAAGCGAGCCCCATCATATCTGGCGGCTCTATATGGCGATCCTGCCCGTACAATCTCAACTGTGGCAGCAGGATTCAGGGCCGCGAGTTTGGGTGACAGGAAGATGTGATCCAGCGCGCCATAGGTGTCGTCGCCGCTGTAATGGTGAGTCCAGCGGTCATATGGGTCTGCAATGGCGCGGCTAGCCAGATCGATGGCGAACCCGTCGCCTACCATCGCGCCCAGACCATGCGGCCGGGCCGGACGACCATCTACTTCCCAATAATCATTGAAATCACCCAAAATAACCCATTCCGCCCTAGCCGGGTCATCAAATCGCTGGCTTACAATCCGGCGCACAGCCTGAGCTTCAGCCTCACGCATCGCAACCGTCCTCTTGCGTCCACCATGCATGGATTTGAAGTGGCAGACAAAAAGCGTCAAAAGGCGCCCGTCTTTTTCCACATCAACTTCCAGACAATCCCGGCGAAAGACGTAGTCATTGATGGAAGCCCCTTCTGGGGGGTGAATGCCCAACCGTCCGAAGGTCGCCCGCGCATGGCTGCGCTGGAATGCAACCGTAAGCGACGACAACAGACCCACATCAATCCCGCGGCTGTCATTCCCCTCGTGCAGCACACGTTCGCCAAACGGCTTTCCGGCCCAGCGCCCGACATAGCGATTGTCAAAAGCGGTCAAGGTGACGAGGTTTTCGACCTCCTGCAGTGCGCACACTTCGGCTTTGGTCGCGACCAATGCCTGCGCGGTCAGGGTGCGGTCATCCTCCGACAGGACATCGAAAACCGCGTCAACCTGCTCGGCGACCAAGGCATCATCGACATCGGTCAGCTTGCGACGCGCATTGGCGAGACCTGACCGCGCGAAATCGCAGCGCATCATCAGGTTTTCGCAATTGAACGTGGCCAAACGAATATCGGGCATATACCGGTGATGCGGCCTCATGCCTGTTGGGTCAACGCAGAATGGCGGCTATCTCAGGCGACGGCGCGCTCAGCAAAACGGGCGCTCGTATGGGCCCGTTCAACCGATTCCGCATCGGGGCGCTGATCTACAGGAATAGCCGTGCGACCGAGTTCAACGGCAATGCCTGGCTGAACTCCGCCGCCAAATGCCGACAATACCGTGCGGATCACATCAAGAGGCTGAGCCTCATCTTCGACAATCTGTCCGAAGCGGGCGGCCACAGGCCCAACAACGCCATAAGCCAGAAATACACCGAGAAAGGTGCCCAGCAGGGCTGACCCAATCATCATTCCAAGCACTGCAGGCGACTGATCAATCGACCCCATGGTCTTGATGATGCCCAGCACAGCCGCCACGATACCGAGCGCTGGCAAGGCATCGGCTACAGTATTGAGTGCATTCACTGCTTTCATGCGCTGGTCGACATGCAGGGCCACAGACTGCTCCATATGCGCCTCAGCCCGTGCCGGGTCTGACAGGTCGAGCGCCATCAGGCGAAAGGAATCGCAGATCATGTCACGCGCAGCAGGATCGGAAAGCACCGCAGGGGACAAAGCAAACAAGGGGGACGCATCCGGGTCTTCGATATCCGATTCAATCGCGACAAACCCACCTTGGCGTACCTTGCGCATCAAGTTGGACAGCAGAACCAGCAATTCGCGGTGTTGGGCACGCTGCCAACGGCTGCCCTGAAACGAGCGAACGAACCCACCCAAAGCCTCCTTGGCAACTTTCGGCGAATTACCGATCAGAATGGTGCCGACCGCGGCACCACCAATCAGGGCCAGTTCGAACGGCAGCGCCTGCATGGCACCGTGTCCGCCCGTGAGGACGAGGCCGCCCATCACGAGGACGACCACAAGGACAAGACCAATCAATTGGGGCAAGACGCGCGGGCTCCGGCATTAACTCAGCTTGCACCATGACACATTCGTCTTAAGCCAAGCTTACAGCGCACACCCTGCCCTGCCTGCAGCGCTTAACTGGCTCGCAATCCTGCGCCGCCCATCACGGGGTCATGCTCTGCCACAAGGTGGCCTGGAGCAATCTCGACCAGTTTCGGTTGGTACTGTTCCGCGTCCCCATCATCGATGAGTTTGGACTTCATGAAGCGCAGCGATGCACGGCTGTCGAGCGGACTCGGAAGATCGCCCGTCAGGCGCAAGCGTTCCCGCGTGCGCTCCCCGGTCGGATCGGCGTTTGGCACAGCCGCAATCAGCGCTTTCGTGTAGGGGTGGCGCGCTTCGGTGTAGATGGCATTGCGACCGGCAAGTTCCACTACGCGGCCAAGATACAACACCATTACCCGGTGGCTGATCTGCCGCACGACGGCGAGATCGTGGCTGATGAAGATCATGGCGAGGCCGAACTCTTTCTGCAGCTCGATCAGCAAATCCACGACTTGCGCCTGGACAGACACATCAAGCGCCGAAACCGCTTCATCACAGATCACCAGTTTCGGCTGAAGGATCATGGCACGGGCAATGCCAACCCGCTGGTTCTGGCCACCAGACAATTCGTGCGGGTACCGGTTGATCAAATTGGGATCGAGGCCGACCCGGGGAAGAATCTCGCGTACTTTTGCTTCCCGGTCAGCACGGGACAGGCGCGGTTGGTGAACTTGCAACGGTTCGGCAATGGATGCGCCGATGGTCATGCGCGGGTCCAGGCTGGCAAGGGGATCCTGAAACACGATCTGGAGATCGTCGCGCAGGCCGTTCATTTCCTTGCGGCTCGCCTTGGATATGTCGCGCCCCAGCCAGGCAACCGTGCCATCGGTGGGAGGGATGAGGTTCAACACGCCGCGCGCGAGCGTGGACTTGCCACACCCGGATTCTCCGACAACTCCCAACGTCTCACCCGGTTTCAAATCGAAAGAAACACCATCCACCGCTTTCAACGGCTTCGTCTTGCCAAACAGACCGCCCTTCACCGCAATCGGGAAATGGATTTTCATGTCCTCTACCTTGAGAACCGGCTCAGTTTCAGGCGCCGGCGGCGCCGACAGGACGGGTCGACCGGGGCGATCTGGTTCGTCGATGCGCGGAACAGCATTGAGCAGCATCTTCGTATAGTCGGCCTGAGGCTTGTAGAAGATATCGTCGACGCTCCCCTGCTCGACGATCTCGCCATGACGCATGACGATGACACGGTCGCACATGCGGGCGACCACACCCATATTGTGAGTGATCAGCGCGATACCGGTACCCGTCTCGCGTTTCAGCTCGTCCATTAGTTCCAGAACCTGCGCCTGCACCGTCACATCCAGCGCTGTGGTGGGCTCATCCGCGAGCAACAGTTCAGGATTGCAAAGCATGGCGATGGCGATCATGACCCGTTGGCGCATGCCGCCTGAAAGCTCATGCGGAAATTGATTCATGCGCCGGGCTGCTTCCGGAATACGCACATTCTCCAGCCAGTCGACGCATATGCGATCCGCTTCTTCACCCTTGAGGCCCTTATGGAGCGCCAGCACTTCGCGCATCTGCGCGCCAACTGTCATGTGCGGCGTCAAACTGGTCAGGGGGTCTTGGAAAATCATGGACATCCGCGCGCCACGGATATTGCGAAGCGTTGCGTCCGAAGCCTCCAGCATATTGGTGCCATCGAAATCAATCCGGCCGGTTGCAGTGCCATTGCCTGCCAACAGACCCAGAGCCGAGAGCGCAGACTGGCTCTTCCCAGAGCCGCTTTCACCGACAATGCCAAGGCACTCGCCCTTGGCGACGTCGAAACTTATACCTTTGACAGCCTCAACCACACCGTCAGGTGTGTCGAAGGAAACACGAAGATCTTTGACAGAAAGAATAGCCATGCTGGCATTCTGTATACGCGCGGGCGGGGCGTGCAACGACCGCTCTGCAGAAAGCGGAAAAAAGGCCGCGCTGTCGGGAAATAGCACGGCCCAAGAGAGAGTGAGGACAGGGCGCAATGGGTCAAAGCCCTGCCCTCATGATATGGCGCTCAGAATTTATACCCGAGCCCCAGTCCCACCACGAGTGGATTGATGTCCACGTCAGCATCCACTGTTGCGCCAAGCGCCGTGGTGAAATCCACAGTCACATCCGGATTTATCCAGATCTTCTTGATGTCTGCATTGACGGCCCAGCCACCTGGCTCGCCATCAAGATCGTAATCTACGCCCGCCTGAAGCGCGAGGCCCACACTGGTATCGTAATCTATGCCGTCTGCGACAGGGCCTTCATCCTCGTTGAAGAAGAAAGTCGCATTGATGCCGGCGCCGACATAGGGCTTCCACTGGCTGTCATTCACAAAGTGGTATTGCACCGTCAGAGTGGGTGGCAGCAGCGTGACATCGCCCAGATCGATCGTTGCATTATCGAGTGCACCTGGAACGGTCACGCCCGTGGCTTTCACGTCATGTGGCGTCACGCCAAGGATCAGCTCGGCAGCGATATTCTTCGTGAAGAAATAGGTGATGTCCAATTCGGGCACGTACTGGTCAGAAATGTCCACATCCCCTGCAAGGCGCGCACCTGCGACAGAGAGATCGCCGGACTCATCCGGCAGGACCCCGATGACGCGTCCGCGGACCATCCAGGGATTCTCATCTGCCGAGGCAGCAGGTGCTGTCCCGACCCAAGTTGCCCCGGCAACCAGAGTAGCAACGAGAAGCTGTTTCATGTCGTTTAACTCCTGTTTTGGCGCACCAATTCGCGCCGGATGCCGAAGGACTACTCCCATGATTTGATAAGGATAATTGTCCGTTTTGACGCGCGGGCGCGTGTCGCGCGTCATGGCATCGCGACTAGGTATTCTTCCCAATTGCGCCGGTGAGCACTTCCTGAGATCTTGGTTCGGTGCGCTTCCGTCCGAGCTATATCCATCCGCCTGCTGCGGCGTACCATCCTGGTTCTCCCACGGTCAGGCTTGAACTGTGCGCTTCCGCTGGGGCACATGGAGGGTGAGGAAACAATCCCAACGAGGACCACGCCATGCCCGTCATAAATTATCTCACCACTTGCATCTTTGACTCGGGTGCCCTGAAGCAGCTCGCCGGTACGGCGAAGAAGCTCGGCATGACCCGCCCTTTCATTGTGACGGACCCCGGCATCAAGGCGGCCGGCATTCTGGCGAAGGTCGAGGATGCGTTGGGCGTTGCAGCGGCAGGCGTGTTCGCGGAAACCGTGCCGAACCCGACCGAGAAGCAGACGAAGGAAGCGGCAGCCGCCTACAAGGCATGCGGCGCCGACGGCCTGATCGCACTCGGCGGTGGCTCGTCCATGGACCATGCGAAGGGCATCGGCTTGCTGGTCAGTCATGATGAACCGCTCGAGAATTATGCCGCCATCACCGGCGGTGCCAAGAAGATCGGCAAGATCCCACCGCTGATCGCCATCCCGACCACATCCGGCACGGGGTCAGAAGTCTCAGTCGGCCTGGTCCTTGTATTGGAGAATGGCCGCAAGGAAACCATCGTCTCTCCAAACCTGATCCCTGCCACAGCCATTTGCGACCCGGACCTGACGCTTGGCCTTCCTGCCGGACTGACGGCCGCCACCGGGATGGACGCCGTTACACACTGCATTGAATCAGTCCTGTCCCCAACCGTGAACCCGCCTGCGGAAGGCATTGCGTATGAAGGCGTGTTCCGCGCCGTCGGCAATGGCTGGCTGAAGAAGGCGGTCAAGGATGGTTCGGACGCCGACGCCCGCTGGCACATGATGATGGCAAGTTATGAAGGCGCTCTGGCATTCGTGAAAGGCCTGGGCGGGGTCCACGCCCTGTCACACGCGGCGGGTCGTCTGCACGACAAGCGACTGCACCACGGCACGCTCAACGCGATCTTCCTGCCACATATTCTGCGGTTTCATGAAGGCTCAGCCGATGAGAAATATGTACGTCTTCGCCAGGCCATGGGCCTGAAACCCGGCGCGGATCTTGGCGACGCAATTGCAGAGCTGAATGCCGATATCGGCATCCCAGCCACCCTGTCCGCCATCGGATTGTCTACAGACGACGCCCCCGGCGTGGTTGAGTACGCACTTAAAGACCTCGCCCATTTCGGCAATCCAAAGCCGATGAGTGCGGATGATTATGCGAAGGTCTACGAGGCCGCCCTTTAAGGATACGTGGAAGGGGGCCGTCATCGACGGCCCCCTCGTCCCCCCACTCAGCCAACTGGAATGAAATTACCGTGGAACCCCTGCGGAATGCGTTGCGGAATGTGCACGGTTGCAACCGCCGGTGCGGTAAAATTTGCGGCATCGAGAATGACCAGTTCGGATAGGCCCGCATTCGTGTCGACCACATAGCCCATCAGCCAGCCCTCATCCTCTGAGGCCGTTTCACTGGCTGGGATAAAAATGAACTCGCCCGGCACCCGTCCTGACCCAAAATCGCGAACTTCACAGCTGCCATTTGTCAGGTCATGCTTGAAGATGCGGGTTTCGGTGAGGAAGCCGTCTGCCGCTACAGCCGTCGTGTAAACATAGCGATAGGGCTTTCCGGTCAGCCGCTCATCATAGCGCGGAAACTCATGGGCGCGTTCATCTATCACACGCCGTGACACGGTTTGCGTTGCCGGATCGATCGTCAGGGATTCAAATTTCGGCACGCCGTCCGGGCCCGTATTGTCCGGGGCAAACATGTGGTCATAAACACATGCGTCCATCACGACTTTTCCGTCCTCGGTTTCGTAGGCGTTCGCAGGATGGAAGATGTAACAGGGATCAACATCACACCAGATGATATCATCTGCACTCCCCTCTCGCGGCAACAGACCTATACGCGCCTTGTGGTTCTCATTCCACCGATACGGAAAGCTCATGCCACTGATGATAGCGCTCATGGAGAACGTCACCGGAAGGTCCATCACGATCACGTATTTTGGGGTGATCATGCAGTCATGAACCATTGGGCCATGCTGGACAGGGATTGGCTCATCCCGGCGCACGCGGCCATCAGCGCCCAGCACCTTGTGCCAAAGCAGATTGGTTTGCTGCGACTCGTAACAGATGGCGTGCATCTCGCCTGTGTCGGGGTCATAATGCGGATGTGCGGAAAAGGACTGACCCAATGTCCCGTCAAAGTCCGAATGCGTACGAGTCTCCAGATCCTCGGACACTTCGACGGGATATCCGCCAGCTTCGACAATCGCCCAGATCTTTCCTGCGTGACCGACAATATTCGTGTTTGCCACATCAATTCTGGCGTGACGCGGACCGGGCGCACGCGGCTCGCCAAGGGCATCACTCACACTGTTGGACCTCACCCAGCGATTGCGGTACCAAAGCGCCTTGCCATCCTGCAGGCGGACACCGTGCAACATGCCATCCCCTACAAACCAATGATGTGCAGCTGGATTGACCGGCGAAACGGGGTTCGGGCCATTGCGGACGTAAAGGCCATTCAGACCAGCGGGAATCGCCCCAGTCGCCTTTGGATCAATTTCGGTGATCTCTTCCGTCAGCGGGGTGTGAACGCCTTCAAGAAAAATGTTGGGTTGTGTTGCCTTGCGTCGACTGCGGTTGAATCCGGCCACCGCCATGACGCCTTTTGTCACGACGCCCCGAATGGCTGTTTCCACAGGGCTGGGCATGGAGATCATCCTCGCGGCTTGTTGTCTGCGCCACAATGTTTACACTGATAACATGCCGATGAATGATAACAGTGTCAACATGAACGCTCAGGGGGGCAGCTACCACCATGGTGACTTGAGGGCCGCCCTGATCGAAGAAGGATTGGCGCAGATCAGCAACAGCCGAGTCGAGAAAGTAAGCCTCAGACAAATTGCCCGGAATGTCGGTGTTTCAGCGACGGCAGTTTATCGACACTTTCCCAATAAGGCCGCACTCCTTGGCGCTTTGTGCGAAGTCGGGAGCGTGAAACTGTCTGATACGTTCAGGGGGGCCCTCTCCGACACTCCCGCGGGCATCGATGCGTTCGAAGTCATGGGACGAGCCTATGTCCGATTTGCGATAGACAATCCGTCTCTGTTCCGCCTGATGATGACCAAAGCGCCTCGCGCCGAAGTTCTTCAGCCCGATCAGGAGAAAGAGGTGGGCGCGTTTGCCATGCTGTCCAACACATTGGGTGAAGTGTTGCCGAAGGATACCCCGCCCGAATTGCAGATGGTCAAACGCCTTCAGGCCTGGTCGATCGTGCATGGACTGTCGATGCTGATACTGGATGGCCAGCTGCCCGACGACGAAAAGATGATCGCTGCCGTCGTCTCCCGAAGCTTTCTCTAGGCCAGCCCGCGAATCCGGCGCATATTGCACCGCATGTTCGAAGGAATCTCCACTACCGCAACTCATCTTGGTCTACTCGCTGGTGCGATGGCCGTGGGCGCGTCCTGGGTCGCGGCCATTGCGTCGCCCAATTGCAGCTTCGACAAGCTGGACGGATCGCGCGCCGATCGACACGTCCGGGAATTGCTGCTCCAGACGTCTACGCCGATCGCCGGCATGATGCTCGCTTCCGGCGCGTTCTTCCTGCTGGCCTCAAGCTGGGCAGCCGCCGTCACTGCCTTGTTGGCTGCTTTCGGATTCTTCTCCAATCGCTGGATGCTGACACCCGGGAAGAAGCAAAAGGGCGAACGCACGAGCCGCAAGGGCCAGCGCGCCATTTCGGTCAGCCTATCCCTGATGTTTACATTGGTGGCGATTGTGTCCGCCGTGCTCGGCATGATCCGCATCTAGCGGAGATCAGGCAAACACGAGCCAGAGACAGCCCATTTCGTGCAGTTTTCTGAAATTGTCTGCCGATTTTCGGGCAGCTCGCAGTGCAATCTCGCCGGCGGCCTTCCTATTGACCGCAAGCATCATCGCGCAAATTGCAACGCCCGGCAGGAACATCCACCAGACAAAGGCCAGCGATGCCAATACACCCGCAAGGCAGATGAAATAGGCCAACGCGTCCAGAATACGAAAGCGGGTATGCATGTAGCTGCCGAAATCATTGAGCAATTCCGGCTGTTTGTGCAGAATTTCCGCATCGATCGCGAAATGCTGGCCAGGAGCCTGCTCATAGACGATAGCCCGCGTCATGCGTCCCCCACGGTGGGGGTTGGGTTGGCATTTGAGGAACATGGCAATCACTCCAATTCGGGAGGAATTTACCCTGTCCCGGTTAAGCTGAAGCTTGCTGAAATCGATCAATTTTGCAGAAAAATGAAACCATGATGTTCCCGTCCCGACGCACGCCTGTCTGGCGAATCTGTTTGCCCTGATAGGGATTGCCATCTATGCTGCACCGCAACATGAAAGGTGTGTAGCTGATGCTGTACTCACTTGTCGAAATGAACCGGGCGGCAATGGCACCCATGCGCGTCGCCGCGCGGGCCAGCCGCGCAGCGCTGAGTTCGCCGCTGAACCTGATGGGGCAGACCGACTATGGTCGCTCGCTGTCCGCCATGGCAGACGTATTTGAAAGCGCAACGCGCTATTACGGTAAACCGGAATGGCGGATCGATACGGTCCGGATCAACAGCGCACCCATTGATGTGACTCCGGTTGTGGCGTGGCGCTCGCCCTGGTGCAACATGATCCACTTCAAGAAGGATCCAGAAGCGCTTGCTGCCGCTCGAAATACAGAGAAGCTCGGCCCTCAGCCCCGCCTTCTGATAGCTGCCCCGCTCTCTGGCCATTACGCCACCCTGCTGCGCGGGACCGTTGAGGCCTTCCTGCCGACCCATGATGTCTACATCACCGACTGGCAGGACTCTCGCATGGCACCCGTCTGGCTCGGGCGGTTCGATCTGGACGATTATATTGATCACATCCGCTCGATGCTGACTCATCTGGGCGCGGGTGCACATGTACTTGGCGTCTGTCAGCCAGGCCCCCCTGTGCTTGCTGCCGTTGCCATGATGGCCGAGGATGATGACCCGGCCCGGCCTGCTTCCATGACGTTCATGGGGTCGCCGATCGACACACGGCTTAGCCCGACCGTTCCGAACGTGCTGGCCGAGGAAAAACCGCTATCGTGGTTTGAAGAGAACATGATCCACACGGTGCCGGGCCCCTACCCGGGCATGTTCCGGCGAGTCTATCCAGGCTTTGTCCAGCTCGCTTCCTTCATGAACATGAACTGGTCCCGCCATGTCGATGCGCACTGGAACTTCTTCAATCATCTGGTTGAAGGGGACGGCGACAATGTCGGCAAGCATCGGGAATTCTACGATGAATACCTGTCGGTGCTCGACCTGACAGAAGAATTCTACTTGCAAACAATCGTGCGTGTGTTTCAGGAGCACCAGCTGGCCCGCGGCATATATCGCTATCGCGGAACACATCTCGTCAAACCGGAACTGATCCGCGATGTCGCGCTGATGACGGTTGAAGGTGAGAAGGATGATATTTCCGGCATCGGTCAGACACAGGCTGCACACGACCTATGTGTGAAGCTGCCAGAAGACATGCAGACCGACTATATCCAGCCGGGCGTTGGCCATTACGGTGTATTCAATGGCAGACGCTTTCAGACAGAGATCGCACCGCGCGTAACTGAATTTACGAAACGCTTCACGATGCGGGATGCCGACGAAGCCGCCACGGAGCGGCTCAGAAAAACGTCTTGAGCAGACTTGAGTTTTTGGGGTTATTTCTCAGGTGTGGGCAAGACCCGCGCGATCTGGCGACAAATGTCTCGTGCTTCGCTCAACACCGTGATGGGCATCGGATCAGGTGTATCGAGATAGGCGCTAAGCTGAGAGACCGCACGGGCCTCAGCCTGCTCCGTCAGTAAGGTATCATCGGACACTTGCAGTGTCCGACGGGAGGTACACGATTGCAGTTCCAGAATGGTCAGGTCAGCCGTGCCGCGATGAGGTGTCCTTAGCAGGACCGACGACGGCAAATCCGGACCATCCGGCACCGCAACCCAAAGCGCATGGATATCATCCTCGACAAGTGGGTTCCGGAAACGGATTGCATAGATCAGGCCCTTGTCCAGATGGCGCACTGAATAGTCCGCCAAACCAGCATCGTTCAGTCCACCAAGCCAGGCAGCGATCATGGCATTGCGCGCCTGCTTTGCTTCGGCACCGCGCCATGCGGCTGCCTCAGCATAGACCTGCCTCAGGGCGAGACCTGGCTCTTCCAGCAGTGATCGCGGCGAGGTCGTTTCAGCGTTCGCAGGAGGGGGCACATACGCCGATGCGTACTCAGTAAAACCAACCCAACCCGTCAGTGCCGAAGCCAGCAGAGCCGAGCTGAGATGTCTGATCCAGTCGCGAGAGGCCATTGAGCGCGTTCCATTCCGAGTCGAAGCGCACTTTGTCAGGCTAAGGGTTAAGGAAGGCCCGCTCGATTGCCCACCAGAGCCCGATTGCTCCGATGGCCGCCGATACCGGCCATACCAGAACTGGCCGGTAGAGGTCTGGCCGGCCGGCCTGCTTCAGGGCGCCCCTGATGATAGTGGCCACTGCAAGCGCCATGCCGATAACGGCAAGTTGGCCAATCTCAACTCCGACATTGAATCCGATCAAAGCTGGCCAGAAGATCCCCGGTGGCAGGCCAAGATCCCCAAACGCACCGGCGAAACCCATGCCGTGGATCAGGCCAAAGCCGAATACGAGTGCCGGACGCCAGGCGCTTGGTTCCTTGAACAGGATGTTCTCAAGCGCGGCCCAGGCGATTGTCAGCGCAATCAGCGGCTCGACGATATTCGCCGGAGGCGCGATCACCCCCGCAGCAGCAAGGCCGAGCGTGGAAGTGTGCGCCACTGTGAAGGCGGAGATTTGCCAGAGCAGCGGCTTTATCCGCCGACTGGACAGGAAGAGCGCCAGCACGAACAGGATATGGTCCACTCCCATGGGCAGGATATGCTCGAAGCCGATGCGGACATAGAAGATCGCCGTCTCGATCCAGGATCTGTCGAGTTCAACCTCCCTGCCTGAGACGCCGTCACCCGCTTCAGTCGCGTCGCCAGCCCGGTCCAGTTCCTGGAGCTCCCGGCACAAAGCGGGGTCCATCCCTCCCCCCGGCAGGCAAAGCTCGTCTTCCGGGTGGGCGAACGCCGCTTGCGGCGAAGATGTGACAGCAAGGCAGGCTATCAGACAGCATGCCAGAAAGGCGATGAGCCGATGCCGCATCAAATCTCGTCCGGCAGCGGATGCGGCGCTTCCATGCGGATGGCCTCGTGATGGTCATCATCATGGTCATGCACCGGCAGAAAGGACAGCACGAGCGCTATGGCGACACCGACCGACAGAGCCAACAGGCTGCGCAGCGGCGGCTCCTCCTTCATCGGAGCCATCAAGGGGCCGGTCGCAACGTAGAGGAGCAGGCCGGCAGAGGCCGCGAACAGAGCGCCCACCGCCTCGCTTCCCAGGAAATACATGAAGGGCGACGACATGATCACGCCCAGCGGGGTCGTGGCGGACGCAGCGAGGAAGGCCCACACGAAGGACTGCCGGTTCGAAAAATTGTGTCGGCGCAGGATTGCGAACGCGATCACACCTTCCGGAAACTCATGCAGGATCAGCGAGACCGCCGCATAGACACCTGCGGAAAAGCTCGCGGCAAAGGTCACCGAATAGATGACGCCGTCGATAAAGGAATGGATGGCAATCGCGATTATGGGGGTGACAGCCGCCATCCGGCCGCCATTCACGCTTTCCGGGAAGAATGTGTTGAGGCCGTAATTAAGTATCAGCCCGCCAAGGAATCCGCCCAGCATAAAGTATGGCGCCTGAGAACTTTCGGCAAAGGCTTCCGGCGCAATGTGCAACAGGCTGAGCGTGACGAGCATGCCCGCAGCCGCGAGGCCCATGACGGCAGAGAACCGCGCACTCCAATCGCCCCGCATCGCCACAGCGATGAGGCCGACCGTGGTCACAAAGGCCGCGATCAAGCCGAAAAACAAAGGGGCCTGCATGGATTCAAACATGGAAAGCGGTAAGCCGGTCCGTTAACAGTCAGGTGCGGTCTATAACCGCGTCCTGCGGCCTTGCGAAGAAGTGTTATATGGTATCATTATTCAGCTTGCGAGCAGATTTTCCGAATTCACTGAATTCCCCAATCGGGGCGATGGGAGCGATATGATGGACCGATCATGGGGCCGTGGCGCAAAAATGCTTCTGGCGTGTGCCGGTTTGACGCTGTGCGTCGCCTGTAGCGCGGAAGTGCCATATGAACCTGAACCGGCCGCGGTGGAGCCTCCACCGACGGTCGAAGCCACCCCTGCTGTGACAGATATGGATCACTCGGCTCATACGGCGGAGCATCGTGAAGACGATCATGACGAGGACCATGGTGAACATGCTGGTGGCGAAGCCCATGTACATGGTGCTGCAGAATTGGCCGTTACGCTCGACACCAATTTCGTCACCATTACGGTGGACGCCCCGCTCGCAAATTACGGCTTGTCGGAAAAAGCGAAGAAGAAATCCACCGAGCTTGAAAAATATGCCGAGGGCCTGACAGAACTCATGGGCAATGCGCGCTGCGATCTTGTCGAGCGCTCTGCAGAAGTGCGCCGATCGGGCGATCACGCTGCGCTCACCCTGTCCATAGTCTGGGATTGCAAACGCCCCAGCCAGCTGGATGGCCTCATGTTCACCGGCTTTGAACACTATCCCGCCTTTGAGGAAGTCGACGCCATCTATCTCGGTGAAGATGGGGAATCCAATTCTGCATCGCTCACACCGGACAGCCCCTTCCTGCCCTTCGGATCCTGACATGGCAGAACCGGTCGTCTCTGTTTCGAATCTCCGCTTTGCCTGGATGCCGGGCAATGAGGTCCTCGACATTTCAGACTTCCAATTGAGGGCGGGCGAACGCTTGTTTCTGCGCGGCGCATCCGGCTCTGGTAAATCCACCCTTCTCGGCATCATCGCTGGTGTGCTGGAGGCGGACTCTGGTGAAGTCATCGTTCTTGGACAGGATCTGGCGACCTTGAAACCTGCAGTGCGCGACCGGCTGAGGGCTGACCATCTCGGTGTGATTTTCCAGATGTTCAATCTCGTGCCTTATCTTTCCGTCATCGGAAATGTCACGCTGCCTCTACGTTTCTCTCCCAAGCGCCGCGCAGCAATCAGCGGTAGCGAAGACGACGAAGCCCGGCGGTTGCTTTCACGGCTGGGCCTGACGGACGAGACACTGCTGGCACGCCGCGTCTCTGACCTTTCTGTTGGCCAGCAGCAACGTGTTGCTGCCGCACGCGCCCTGATCGGCGGCCCCGAAATCGTGATCGCTGACGAACCGACTTCAGCGCTTGATGCCGATGCCCGTGATCAATTCATTGATCTGCTGAGCGAGGAAGCGCGGCGCACAGGCGCAGCACTTCTCTTCGTCAGCCACGATGCCGGGCTCGCCACACATTTCGACCGGGCGGTAGACCTCGGCGAGATAAATCGCGCGGGAGTGTCAGCATGAGCGCTATCCTGTCTCTCGCCTGGCAGAGCCTCATGAACCGCAAGGGATCTGTTTTGCTCACCCTGTTGGCAGTTGCCTTGTCGGTGGCACTTTTTCTGGGCGTAGACAAAGCCCGCACAGGCGCCCGCGAAGGCTTCGGTAACACTATCTCTGGCACCGAACTGATTGTCGGCGCACCTACCGGCAGCGTGAACTTGCTGCTTTATTCGGTCTTTCGAATGGGCAGCGCGACAGCAGAAATTTCGTGGCCGACCTATCAGGAGATCGCCACGCGGCCGGATATAGACTGGGCTGTTCCGATCTCCCTCGGAGACAGCCATCGCGGATTCCGCGTCATGGGTACAACGCCCGAATATTTTGATCGCTACAAGTTTGGCCGCAATCAGGACCTGGTGATCGCGCAGGGCGAACCGTTTGACGATCTGTTCGATGCGGTCATCGGCGCCGATGTGGCTCGCGAACTGGGGTATTCTATCAATAGCCCCATGGTTCTGTCGCATGGGCTGGGCCAAGCCGACTTCGGCTCAAGTCATGAAAACCGCCCGTTCCGGGTTGTTGGCATTCTTGCCCCGACTGGTACGCCGGTGGACCAGACGGTACATGTCTCACTGGAAGCCATCACCGCCATCCATGTCGGCTGGGAAACCGGCGCAAAAAATCCTCTCGCCGACAGTATTTCCGAAGAGACCGTGCGGTCCTTCGATCTCACACCCAAGACTGTCACGGCGATCTTGGTCGGCTTGAAACGCAAGGGCACCATCCTGACCACACGCCGCGAGATCAACACCAACAAGGGCGAGCCATTGATGGCGATCATTCCATCACAGGCGCTCGCGGAGCTATGGAGCGTGACCGCAATTGCCGAGCGGGCACTGCTGGCCGTCTCGATATTCGTCATCGCCGTGGGCGTGGTTTCAATCCTGACGTCCATCCTGACGAGCCTCAACGAGCGGCGACGCGAAATGTCGATCCTGCGTGCGGTCGGTGCTCGACGCTCACACATCTTCACGCTGTTGGTGCTTGAAGCAGGGCTGGTAGGCCTCCTTGGCGCACTGTTAGGCGTTCTTCTCATCCACGTCCTGCTGGCAGTGATCGGCCCGCTTGTTTCGGCGCATTACGGCATATCTCTAATTGGCACCGGGCCTGGCCTGATCGACCTGTATACACTGTTGGCAGTTACAGGCGCCGCCCTGGTCGCCGGGGCGATACCCGCCTGGATGGCATTCCGCAGGTCACTGGCCGATGGATTATCTCTTCGACTCTAACCGCTCACACCCACTGGCGGGGCCACCCCGCGCATCCTAGATTGGCATCATGAAAAAACTCTCTCCCGTCCTGACCGCCGCCCTGATGACGGGCTTACTGGCAGCCTGCAGTGAAGCAGATACGCCAGCCGAACCCGCGCCTGCTGAAGCGGTACCAGATGCCGCGGCCCCACAAGTTGGCGACAAGATTGGCGAAAGCGAAGCCGAGCGCAAAGCCAAACGCGAAGCGACTATTGCCGCGCGCGCCGCAGATCAGGCCCGCAAAAAATCCGAGGCTGAAGCGCGCGGCGTGACCGAGATCGGCTGGGAAGACTTGATGCCGGAAGGCGAAGAAGAACGTCTCGCCCAGATGTACCAGAGCCAGATGTCGATGCTCTATGGTGGCGGAGGCGTAGCAGAAGGATCGGCTGCGGACGCGATGGTGCAGATCGGCACGTTCAACACAGTCAAGGAACTCAACGGCAAATCGATCAGGTTACCGGGCTATACCGTGCCGTTTGAGTATGGCGCAAAAGCCGAAGTGACCGAATTCCTTATGGTCCCCTATTTCGGGGCCTGTATTCACGCCCCGCCCCCGCCGCCTAATCAAACGGTATTCGTGACGACGGACGAACCGATCCTGTTGAAGGACCTCGCGCAGGCTGTCTGGGTCGAAGGCATCCTGACCGCCGAAACGCAGGAGAGCGAATTGGCGGATGCCGCCTATACCCTCCAGCTGACTCACATCGAGAAATATGAGTATTGAGGGTTTAACCCTTTGGTACCTCTGGCCGGACTCGAACCGGCACTCTGTCACCAGAAACGGATTTTGAATCCGTCGCGTCTACCAGTTCCGCCACAGAGGCCCTTTGCAGGGAGCGCTTCTCCTGCCGCATAGCTGGGCCTCCTGTCAATCTACTCGACGTAGCGATCAAAGACATCTAACAGCTTAGGCATGTCTTCCACCGAGATTCCGACCGAAAAAACGCTGTTGCAGACCATCGAAGCGCTTGCCGCGGCTGCGCCCGAGAAGGGGTTCTCGCTGCGGGAAATCTTTGATCAGCTGGATGAGAGTGCATTTGGCGCAGGCCTGTTCCTGCTTGCCCTGCCTTGTTGCATTCCGTTTCTCTACGGGGTGCCGCAGGTCGTATCCTTACCCATGATGGCTCTGGCGGCCCAAATGGTGATGGGCCGCGAGCAACCCTGGATGCCAGACAAACTCGCCAACCGCCACATTGATCGCAAGGGCCTTACCCAGATGGCCTCTGGCGGCCGCAAATGGCTCGGCTGGATCGAGCACATTGTACGCCCGCGCCTGACCGTCATTACCGGCAAGCGGTCGGAACGCGTCATTGGCCTGTTTCTATGCATATTCTGCGCGTCAATCCTCGTGCCGTTGCCGATGACCAACACGGTGCCGGGCTTTGCCGTGGCCATAGCGTCTTTTGGTCTCATGCAGAAAGACGGCTTGATGGTGATTGGCGGCCTGATCATAGGAACAGCCTGGGTCAGCGGTCTGATAGGCGCCGTGATGCTCGGTGCGGTCAGCCTGTTTGGATGATAAATAACGGCAAAGTGACCTTGCGCCGCATTGTGGTCACGACGCAGTCCGGTTTTAGCTGAGGCATGGATTTCATGCGATCTCTCCTGAAAGACTGGAAGTGGCCCGCGGTGGCCGTGGCGGTGTCCGCCTTCATGTTGGCAGCCGCCCACGCGTTTGAGACTTTTGGTGGCCTGCCTCCCTGCCCACTCTGCCTGCGGCAGCGGGAAGTCTATTGGGCGCTGATCGCGATGACGCTGACGGGCCTTGTGCTCTGGCGATGGATCCCGAAACGCCGGTTCCTGGTCGCACTCAACATGATGATCGGACTGGTCTTTGTCGTCGGTGTCGTGGTTGCCTTCTACCATTCCGGTGTCGAGTGGGGCCTGCTGCCGCCACCAGATGGTTGTTCCGGTGAAGGGGTGATCGATCCAATGGCGATTCAGGATTTCAGCAAGCCGATGCATGTGCCGTCCTGCACGGATGCGCCTTTCTACATTCTCGGCCTTTCCATGGCGGGCTGGAATGGCGTGGTCTCTGCCATCATGGCGCTGTTCAGCTTCATCGCGGCAGGCGCGACGTTCCGCGGCGCCGTTCATTTACGCGCCCAGCCGGCGCAGGCGCTGTTCCCGGATTGTAATGTACAGGGTGGCTCCAATGATGATTGCAGTGCCCACCCAGGTCCAGAAACCCGGCAGCATGTGGAACAGACCCCAATCGACCAGTGCTGCCATCGGCAGACGCATATAGTCGATCGGCGACAGGAAAGATGCATCACCAATGCTCATGCCGCGAATGTAGAAGTACTGGCCGGTCACACCGCATACGCCCATCAGGCCGATCCAGGACCAGTCGATGACAGAGGGCGCCACGTCCGGCCATGTCAGGATGGCGAGCGGCAATAACAGGATCGACGACAGAAGGTTTGCCCAGATTAACAGGGTCACCGGCCTGTGCAGGCGCGTCAAAGATTTCACAAGTGTGATCGCCCCAGCCAGACAGAACGCCGCCGATACGGCGAGGACCATGCCCAGACTAATACCGAGTTGGGGCTGCATCATGATCATGACCCCGACACATCCGGCGATTGTGGCGCCCCAACGATGCACACCGACCCGTTCCTTCAGGATGAAGGCCGCGAGAAAGGTGACGAACATGGCCCGGGAAAAACTAATCGCATTGAATTCGGAGAGCGGCAGGCCAACCGCGTCCGATACGGCATAGAAGCCGAGGGCAAAGCCAAGCGTCCCGAACAGGCTGCGCAGCAAGATAAGACCCGGCTGGTGAATTTTCATCACACTCCAGCCCTGTTGCAGGATAACCGGAATGACGACGATCAACGCAACGCCAGAGCGCCAGAAGGCGAGGAAACCTGGATCAAAGGTTGCAGACTGGACCTTGGAAAGCGTGAGGAACACCGTGAAAGTGGCCCCTGAGGCCAGCATCCAGAGCGCGCCTTCAATGTTGCGCGGTGCGGGCCCGACCTCTAGGTCTGTCTGCTGAGACTGATCGGGGCGAGAATCCATGGGCTGCTTTACGCCTTCCGAAATTGACGAGATTGATCGCCTTTGGCGGGAACTGCCAGCCGATCACATGTGGACCGGTTGGGCCGCTTCAGGGAGCGAACCTGACCAAGTCTGGATATTCAGGACTCGCGCACATTGGCGCCGGTTCCCGCTCACTAAGTCAAAAACCGGCTTTGTCATAGCCGACGAGCGAGGTCGTCCGGTCGCTCGTGCAAAAACACTCCCCGCCCTACTGAGAAAAGTGGAGCTGATTCCAGGCCTTGAGGCGCTGACGGAAGACCCGTAGCGCCTCACCAACGACCTAGCTGTTCATCTGTTCCCGCATCTGTTCGGCTTGTTCCGGCGTGATGCCAAGCGCATCCAGGAGTGGACCGCCGGCGGCCTCGTCCCAAGAATGACGTGGACCGACCGTCATGCCGCCATCCACGAGGAATTCGCCGCCCGTAATGAAGCTCGCTGCGTCGGAGGCGAGGAAGGCTGCCATTTCGGCAATGTCTTCACCTTTGCCAACCCGGCCAGCTGGCTGCATGCTGCCACCTGCTTCGACCAGCATGGCCGCCATCTGGTCTGCCTGCTCGCGCGGCAAGCCGAGCGACGCGCCGAAGATCGAGGTCGCGATAAAGCCCGGCAGGACCGCATTCACGCGAATGCCATACTTGGAGAGCTCTGCAGCCGCCAATTTGGAGAAATGTGCCACCCCCTTCTTGGCAACAGAGTAGGTGATTGGCGCATATCCGGCGCATACGGCGCTGATTGAAGACGTGTTGATAATAGCGCCGCCATTTTCCTTCATGTGTGGAACAGCAAACTTGGTTCCGGCAAAGACCTGTTTCAGAAGGAGAGACATGGTTTGGTCATAGGCATCAAGATCCAGTTCCTCCACCGAATCCGGCGTGCCACCATGCCCCGCATTATTCCAGAGAATGTCCAACCGTCCGAAATGGTCGACGGCCTTGCCCATGATACCTTCCAGTTCGGCCATGTCCGTCACGTCGCAATGGACAAACAGGACCTTGTCGTCGCCAAAGCGCGTCTGAAGCGCCATGCCCTTTTCGTCCTGAATGTCTCCAGCAACAACTTTCGCGCCAGCCGCAACAAACGTCTCGACTCCCGCAAGACCGATGCCGCTCGCCCCTCCCGTGATGATGGCGACTTTGCCGTCAAGATTGGCCATGTGCGTATTCCTCCCGTTTTCGTTTTTCAGGAGAATGCGCGCCCCTTCCCCGCGGTTCGTCAATGCCCGCAGGAAAATTTACTTGCCGGGCTTCGTCATGCCGAATCGCTTGCGGAAGACCCCATCCAGAACACGCTTGGGCAGCAGCGTCGGAATGTACCAATTCATCAGCTTGTTCGGCACAGGGGAATAGCGCGCCCTGGGAGTGGCGTCCTCCAACGCAATTTCGATGACTTTCGCAATTTGTTCAGGCGGCAAGCCGTCGCGCCCCCCCTTCAGCATCACCTGCTCAAATTGCTTCAACGCGTCCGACCAAGCACTTCCAGAATAGGGGCCATCTGAATTGGCTTCCTCTGCCTTATCCCATATCGGCGTTTTCACTGATCCCGGCCCCACGGCAATGGCATCAATGCCAAAGATCACCAGTTCCCGGCGCAACGTGTCTGTCATCGCTTCAACGGCATGCTTAGTGGCCGTGTAGGCCCCAAGGAAGGGTGCCGAAATGCGACCACCCACGCTGGTAATGTTGACAATCCGACCGGGAGCACCGGTGCGAGTCTTGTCCATCCCAAGCAGTGGCGCGAAGGCTTGAGACGCGCGCAACAGGCCGAAAACATTGACCTCGAAATGGGCCTTGAAATCATCAAGCGGTTGAATCGCGAGCGGCCCCATATTTGCGATACCCGCATTGTTGACCAAACCCGTGAGCGTCTCGCCCTTCAGGGTTTCGGACACAGTCCGCACAGCGGTCTCCAAATGCTCCTGCCTCGTCACATCCAGAATAAGCGGGCGAATATCCCCTTCGGAGCTCGCGGATAGCGCATCGGCATCGGACTGCTTTCTGACCCCGGCATAGACGCGCCACCCATGCTTTGCGAGGTAGAGCGCGGTCGCTTCGCCAATACCGGTCGATGCACCTGTGATTACAACGGTCTTCATGCGGGTCGTCCTTCCAATTCGGGGAATATGGAAACTATACGCATCAAACTCGTGTTCGGGTTTACTCGGTCTGCTTTCCACCTTCAATGACCCGGAAGGCGGGACGTTTCTTCGGCGGTTCATCTTCGGGAGATCCAGGGACAGGAGAGGTGGGCTCCACAGGCGTCAACTCCGACGCACGGACCAATTTTGGCAAGCTCCGGGTGGGCGGCTCAGAATGTCGAGGGGCCGGGTCTTCCGTCAGATCATCATCCAGCTGGCGCACTCGCGGCGTCGGCCGCTTGTTGAAGCCACCGGGCTTCTTCTTTGCGCCGAAGCCAGTCTTGGCCTTTCCACGAGCTTTCTTGTCAATTTCCTTCAGCTTCATCTGCTGCAGGCTGGAAAGGGCTTCGCCGTCGCTCCCTTTCAAAGGATCTGCAAATGCAGACCCATAGGTCTCGATGCGCTCCTCGACCTCTTCAAGGAATTGTTTTTCCCAGTCAGACAAGGGCGGACCAAGCCCCTGCTCAGCCAATGCCGCCGCCTTCCGTAGTTTACGGAGCGCTGCGCGTTTCTTGCGTTCGTCGACATCTCGGCCCATTGGCAAAGAATATGGTGATTATTGTGCCGGAGGCAAACCGGGTCAGGCTTCGCCGAGTGCGAGCAGGTAAGTGTCGAGCACCATTTCCTGTTCTTCACGCTCGGCCCGGTCGACCTTGCGCAGCTTGATCACCTGACGCAGCGCCTTGGTGTCAAAACCGAAGGCCTTGGCCTCGGCGTAGATTTCCTTGATCTGCTCGGCAACTTCTTTCTTCTCCTCTTCCAGACGCTCGATCTTGGCGACGGTCTGACGGAGTTTCTCGCGGGTCGCTTCAGTAAGGTGGGTGATCGAGGCTTCGTCGTCCATGAGAGGCTCCTTGGGATTCGGGATCGGAAAAGAACGCGCGTCTTAGCGGGAGTTTCACTCGCTGGCCAGACGGCGAATGGCGTCAGCAACAGCTGCGCCCTCACCATGGTGTGGCATGTGTCCTTCATGCGGCAGGATCACGAGATCCACTGATACCTGTTTCTTCAGTTCGCCCACATGAAGTTTCGGGGAAATCACAGTGTCACCACTGCCTGAGAAGACGGTGATTGGCACCTCCAGTTCACCATATCGTCCAGACTGCGCGGCCAGCTGATCTTCCAGAGCCTTCACATCACGCGCATTGGCCCGGAAGTTTGGCGGACGGAACAGAAGTCCGATGGCGGAATTTTCAGAGTAATTGTCCGGCACAGGTGCCGGCTCGAAGACCCCGTCAATCCCTTTGCCAAGTTGGCCAGGGCCAACCAATGGCAGGAGCTGGCTGAACACAGGTCCAACGACAGGCGGAGCAGCGAACGAATTGTACCATGCCTGACCGCCTCCGCCCCAATCATGGGTCACCGGCGCGAGCAGGACGAGCCCTTTTACAAGATCAGGCCGGTCGAGCGCCACGCGCAGCGCCACGGCTCCACCAAAGGAGTGGCCAACCAAAACGGCTTTTTCGTCCGGCGCGAGTTGATCCAAAACGCCCGCCATTTGCATCGCCTGAACGCCAAGATCGTGCGCGCCCTCCGGGCGACTGGAATAGCCGTGCCCTGGCCGATCGGCCATCAGAACACGGTAGGCACCTTCCAGCCTGGGCGCGAGCGTCCATGTGAACTCACGAGCATTGGCACTGGCGCCATGAATCATCAGGACCGGAGGACCCGCCTCTCCACGCTGAATGACATGTACGGTTTCGGTTCCCACCGAAACGGATCGACCAATTGGTGGGTGGGCGGCTTCAACCTTGTTCTTGTAGGTTGCACTGGTTACGCAAGCCCCAGTACCGAGAACGCATAAGCCGAGGGCTGTTGCCGTAAGCACGCCCCTCAAAGGCCCTGGCCTTCGGCAAACTTGGACAATCGCTTTTCTGCGGCCAATGCCTGCTGCATGCGCGGATAGATTTCGATGGCCTCGCGATAGGCTTCCAGCGCGTGCTTGGGAGATCCCATGCTTTCGAACATCATGCCCAACCCGGACCATGCGCCAAAATGACGAGGCTCCAACCTCAGCGTCTCATTCAGGTCTCGCAGCGCTTCGGGGTAATTCTCGTCCATCAGGAAGATGGAGGCCCGGCGGTTCCATGCCTCGGCATAATCTGGCTGGATCAGGATAGCGCGGTCATAGAACGCCCGCGCCGTCTCATAGTCGCCAGCCGTCTGGGCATCGACACCACGTTCCATGATAACGTCAATCGTCGGTGAGCCGGACTCCATCCAGGATGCCCAGATATCCATGGCGACGTCATTCGCTTCACTATCGCTGGGCGCATTGCGCAGTTTTTCGAACATTTCGTCCGTCGGTTCGGCATGCGCCGCACCTGCAAGAAACAAGATTGCCAGAAGGAACGCGCGTATCATCACGTTGATATTATGCCGTGTGCCGGACGGGGCAACCACTACTTGCTGTCAGAGCAGACCTTCATGACGAAGTGCTTGTTCCAGGCCTTCTGCATGCTTGAAGTGATGCGTCCGAAAACCAAGCGCATCGGCCGTTTTGACGTTCGGCAGGCTATTGTCGATGAACAGTACGGTTTCGGGCGCCGGGTGGTCCATTCGCTCAAGCGCGACATGATAAATTTCGGCACCAGGCTTTATCAGCCCGACCTGACCTGACACGATCACATCCCGGAATTTGCGCAAGGTCTCGAAAGTCTCGAGCATTTTTTCCCATGGCTCAGCAGGCATATTGGTGAGCGCATAGAGCGGCACCCGGCGCGCTTCCAGCCGCTCTATCAGGTCGGCCGTTCCGTCCATATAGCCGTCGAACATTTCCATCCATCGCCGACCCCAGGCGAGGATTTCAGTTTCGTATTGAGGATATTGCCGGATCAGATCAACGGCATTCTCGGCAAAGCTTGCACCAGCATCATGCCGTGTATGCCACGCCATGTTACAGATATCCGTCAGGAACATTTGACGTTCCTGCGGCGTATCGATGATCTTCGCGTAAAGTCGTGCAGGATCCCAGTCGAGGACCACATGCCCAAGGTCGAACAGGGCAATTTCAGCAGCCATAGTGCCGCCTTATTGCCTGTTCATGTTCACGTCAGCCCTGCTTTGCTTTGAAGCGGGGGTCAGTTTTATTGATGACGTAAACGCGGCCCTTGCGGCGCACGATCTTACAGTCGCGGTGGCGCGACTTGAGCGATTTGAGAGACGAGCGGACTTTCATGGGCCTAGCCTGTGGATCATAAGGAATTGGAAAGCGGAGCGGGTAATGAATCCGGTAAGAAGAGTCAAGGTTGCACGCTGTCATGAACGTGCGGTTTCAGGAGTTGGAAGAATGGCACAGATTGCGCTGCGGCGCTCACATATCATTGCTGCTGCGGCGATGACCGCGTTGGTTGCCTCCTGTGCCCATAGTCCGGGCCAGGCCTCGCCGCCACCGATCGCCGCGCCAGTACCCGCTCCCGAGACAGGCGCGATCACCTACGCCTCCTCCGGCCATGCGGAAATGGACATTTGGCGCGCAGCGTTCTCAGAAAAAGCGCTCGCAGCTGGCCATGATCGCGACGTCGTCAAATCCGTTCTCACCGGCATATCTCCGCTTGAGCTCTGGCTTGGATCGTCTTTCCAACCCGCTCAGACCGGGATCGCAGATCAAGCCGAGTTCGCCAAGCCGATCTGGGACTATCTGCGAGTGCCGATGAGCAATAGCCGCATAAGCACAGGTGCGTCGCGCCTTGCTGAAAACCCGGCACTTTTCGACTCTCTTGAAGCCGCTTACGGCGTCGACCGCGAAGCCATTGTCGCGATCTGGGGCATGGAGACGAGCTTTGGCGCAGTTAAGGGAAATTTCGACGCGCCAAATGTGCTGTCCAATATGGCTGTTGAAGGCCGGCGCAAAAGCCTCGCCGAACGCGAATTGTTGTCCCTGATCAAGATTCTCGAACAAGGTGATGCAGAGCGCGACGACCTGATCGCCGGGTGGGCTGGCGCAATGGGCCATACCCAATTCATGCCATCGACCTTCATCGCCTATGCCGAAGATTTTGACGGCGACGGCAAGAAGGATGTCTGGGAGAGTGAGGCCGATGCCCTCGCCTCAACAGCCAATTATCTCGCAAATTCCGGTTACACACTGAACCAGCCCTGGGGCATTGAAGTGCTTGCCCGCACCGGGTTCGATTTCGGATTGGCAGATGGCAACGAACGCCGGATCGAAACATGGGCAACTGAAGGCCTAGTACCTGCACGCGGCGGCACCTTCGAAACAGGCGGGGCCAATTATGCCGAACTCTGGCTGCCAGCCGGTGCGGAAGGACCGAAATACTTGCTGTTCAACAATTTCAAGGCGTTCAAGACCTACAACAATGCCGACTCCTACGCGTTCGCCGTGGGTCTGTCCGGTGATGCGATGGGAGGCCAGAGTGGGCCCATCGCATCTTGGCCAACACATCTGACACCTCTCACCGTTAGCGAGATCAAGATCCTTCAGGCCGCCCTCAACGCCCAAGGCTTTGATGCAGGCGGCGTTGACGGCATTCCCGGTCGCAAGACCAAGGGTGCGTTGCAAGGATTCCAAAAATCCAAGGGCCTCGTGGCGGATGGCTATCCGACAAAGCAGGCCCTGACATTGGTCACTGGCGAATCGAATGTTGGTGTCGCATCCAGTCCGTCCGGCACCAATTGATCAAACTGCGTCGGCTTCCTCATCCGGTTCGCCGACGCCATCCTTCAACCCGAACCGGGCATACAGGATCATGAAACTCAGCAGGCCCGCGCAGAAAATGAACGGAAGATGCGGGTTCACATACTCATAGACGAACAATCCGAAGAATGGCGTGATGATGAAACCCATTCCGTTTGCCGAGATTACGAGACCTGCGACATTGCCTTGAAGCTGAGGTGAGACGGCCAGCGATGCGCCGCTCGAAAATCCTGGCCGCGCGAGCCCCTGCCCGAGGCCAATGCAGAACTGGGCCAGGATTAGATTTGCATAGTCATTCGCGAAGACCATCAGCAGCGCCCCAGCCAGCAAAGGCAGGCAGCCACCCCACATGAGCGTCTTGTTCTTGAGCTTGAGGCGAGGGATCAACACCAGCTGGGCCAGCAGCACGGCAAGTGCGCCAACGGTAAAGGCCGGCCCGGTAAATTGCGCCGCTTCCTTCCCGGAAACACCCAGCTTATCCATCACTGAAAAGACAAAAACCTGGGTCAAAACACCGGTTGTCAGCGAGAGGCACACCGCAAACACAAGGAAAGGCAATACCGGCCCGGATCGCCAAAGACCCCGCGCACCGGGAATTTCTTCAAACTGGGTCGCATCCGTTACCGGCTCGCGCTCTTCCGGGAGGCGGAACCAGATCAAGGCCGACATGGTAAAGGCAATAACCGCCGTCAGTAGCAAGGGGCTCAGCAGGCCAAGCGTTGCCACCAGCGCCGCGGCAAAAGCGGGGCCAATCACCGTGCCAACGCTGAAACCCGATGTGATGAACGCGATTTCGGACTGCCGCTCGGCCTGACTCGTGCGGTCGGCAACATAGGCTTGCGCAGCCGGGTTTGTGCCAGAGCCCAGTAGCCCAAAAATCGAACGCGACATGGCAAGGCAGGCAAACATCATGAACGTGCCGGTCAGTACGCCAGTCATGGTAAGCCAGCCGGTCAGGAACAGCAGGAGCATGGAGATGCCATATCCTGCCAGTCCCAAGGCGGCGACAGGCCGCCTTCCCCAGCGGTTGGACCGCCCCCCCCAAAACGGCGACATCAACGACCAGCACAGCGCCGACAATCCAAAGATAGCCCCGGCCATCCAGTCCGGAAGACCAATCTCTCGCGTCAGGGGCGGCAATACGGCGGCAATCAGCATCGTATTGCCAGCCCCGATCGCCATCAATGAGAAGAACAACAGGAAGAAAGCGTTGCGCCGGTCCGGTCTGGACACGTCTGGTGGAATCGTCTGTCCCTCGCTCATTCTCATGTCATCGGCCGGTCTTCTGGAAATGTCCAGCAACAAGAAAATGGTGCCGTAAGGGCAGCCGGGCTTCCGATTTCACGTCAACAAGTGTCAGGTTGAAAAGCGTTTGCATTGGACAATGCCCCACCCTCGTCATAATCTTGCTAAAGGGTTAATCTAAGGAGCTGGGAGTATCTTGGGAAACACACGGGGATATCTCACATGCTGCGGAAACTGATATCGACGCCGGGCCGCCTCGCGCTCGGAACTGCTTTGGCCAGCCTGCTCGTGCTGTCCTCATGCGACCAGCAAGACACAAGGCTCGAACACGCTCGTGATCTCGCCGAGGCGACTATGGACCAACTGAGCGGTCGGACCATTGTTGAACCGAACGCTCCGAAACCGCTGGAAGCAGCTGACGTCATGGACCGAGCGATTGCCGGTACGCTGCGCAATGACATGAATTTCGAAACGGCAAGCGCGAGCCCGATGTTTGCGGTCGGATCGATCATTGCCAAACCACGGGACATCCCGCCTGCTGAAGCCATGGCGGTCGTCGAAGACGATGAAGTCTTCCTGGAAAACCCGGAAGCATTTGACGAATTTTCCGACGATCCGGTCGAGGCTGAAAGTGCCCCTGCTGCAGAGTCCGATGCCCCTGCACCGATTACCTCTGCGCCTGCCCCGTCACGCAGCCTGTCGGTTCAGCCCGCGCGCGTCATGCCCAAGGTGAAGCTCGATCCAAAAGCACGTGAAAAAACTCTGCAGGAAATTGACAAGGCATCCAGGCAACTGGAGCAGACCGCCGCGAAAGAGCCTTCGCCAACGGCGCGCACCCGGTCCCTAAATCCCCGTTCTTTGGAATCTGCACCGGTTCAGGAAAAAGCCGCAGCGCGCAAGCTTGCGCGTCGCTCTGTTATCAGCCGTGACGCCATTACAGCGCAACGCGATGCCAATTCCGTAATGCTGGACACATTGTCGAAGTATGGAATGGGCGGCGAAGTGGCCCTGTCTCGCGAGGGGCAGATGGTCATACAAATCGGCGAGGATGGTGGCAGCCCCACTCGGTTCACGCCAGCCGGATCCCCTCGCAACACGATGCAGAATTTCCTCGCCGTCGATGCGAAACTCGAATGCCCAGACAATCCTGATATGGTCACCGTTCAGTCGAGCCCGGTGCTCGCGACAGAATGTATCGTGAAAGACCTGAAAGCGTCTGGTCAGTTCGAGTATGTCGAGAAAGACTATATTTTCGAAAACCAGTTCGCTCGTAAACCACGCCCCGACACACCGGCCACCGGAACCGATGTGACCCCGGACGTCATCACCGACACAACCATCACCCCGAATGACCCGCTTTGGGAACTTCAATGGCATTTCCAGAACAATGGTACAGGCGAAGGCGAGTCCGTAGGGGGCTCAAGCTTCCAGGAATTCTGGACCCGTCAGGGCACAGAAGGATCAGCAGATGTTGTCGTGGCTGTTGTAGACACCGGCCTGCAACTGGAACACCCCGACATCAAGGATTCCCCCAACATCGCACCGGGTTGGGACATGGTCTCCGATCCGCGCATGGGAAATGATGGCGACGGCCGCGACGGCGACCCGAACGATCCGGGTGATCTCTGCGATCCTTCGGTCCCATTTGCAGAAGACACATTCCACGGCACACATGTGGCGGGAACGATTGGCGCAGCCGCGACCAACAATGCCTCAGGTGTCGCGGGCGGCGCGTGGAATGTCAAAATTGTTCCTGTACGAGCGCTCGGCAAATGTGGCGGGCGTCTCTCCGACATCAATGATGCCATCCGCTGGGCAGGTGGCCTGATCCCGGCCGAGGATGCGGAAGGCAACGAGATCTGGAACGACAATCCGGCTGACGTAATCAACCTCTCCATCGGGCTGTTCGAATACTGTCCTGCATCGCTGCAGGATGCGATCGATTCCGTCACCGAGCGTGGTGTGCTGGTCGTCTCGGCAGCTGGCAATGCCCGCGTTGCGACGCAGTATTATGCGCCGGGTGGCTGCGCGAATGTGATCACGGTCGCCGCCGGCGATGCCCGGGGACATATAGCCCCCTATTCCAATTTCGGACCGGAAGTGGACCTCCTCGCCCCTGGCGGAGACCTGACACGGGACGACAATGGAGACGGTCGTCCAGATGGGGTCCTGTCCACCAAAGCCGCGACGAATTGCTATGACCCGGTCACGGGTGAAGCCGTCGAAGACTGCTTCTACGCTTTCGAACAGGGCACATCGATGGCAGCGCCGCACGTCTCAGCAGCACTTGCCCTCCTCAAGGCACGCGATCCTGACGCCACGCCGGAAGAGCTGAAAGCCACCCTGCTCGCTGCATCCAGCCCGCGATCTGCGATGCAATGCTCTGGCTCATGTGCACTCTACCCGGGTACCACACCCATTGAGGGCAGCCCCGACATGTGCACACGTCCATGCGGTCAAGGCTTACTCGACCTCGCCATGGTGCCGGAACGGCCGACCGGCGGCGGCGGAGACTGATGCCAAAACGGCGCCCTTCCCCCGTCCATCTCGGCGGGCCCCTTGGCCTTGCAGGGGTCACCCTGCTGGCCAGCGCGGTGGGGTTGGTTATCGTGGGGAGTGATGACCGCAATAGCTCCCACTCACGCCCTGAACAGGACAGCCCCGCGACACAAGCGGCGACCGACCCACGTCCGCCAATCGGCACCGTGGGTGTAGAACAGGTCAAGCCCGCTGCCGTCAGCGAAGGCAGCTCGACCAGTTCGAGCGGTGCGGAAGTCACCTTTATCGTCCGCCTCAAGGGGCGGTCTGAAGTTGATACGATTGCGCGTAATTTCAAACGCAATCGCGAGACTGCCGATGCGGCATATGCCGATCTCGTCGACGACATCCCCATCCTGAAAGATTTCCGTCTCGTGGGCGCCAGCTATTCCGGCGAAATCAATCTGGTGTACCAACTACCTGCTGGTGTTGAGGCGACACGCGGGCGAATTGAAGAAATCCGCCAACAGATATTGTCAATTGATGGCGTCGCTTATGCAGACCCTGACTTCGTAGCTCATCCCGGAGAGGACAAACGCAAATGACATCTATCCGTACCATCCTGATTGTCGGTGGGTGCGCGCTCTCGCTTACCGCATGCGACTTCCTGATTGCGAGAGACCGCGACGAACCAGCACCGGTTGAAACCCAAGAGCCGGAAATTGCTCCTGCAGAAGAAGCTACGCTCGTTCCAGATCAACCTGACGGTCCGGTGATGGTCGCCAGCACTGCAACAATCGACTGGGACGCTGCACGAGCAGATCTTGCTGCCACACCCAGCGAGCAGCGCGAGACGAGTTTCCAGGTGGAATCCGGCGGCACCGCGCCGCCCGTACCGGTCTTGCTTCCGACGGGTATCGTCGTGCCACAGGGCGCGGAGAGTGGCATCCGCTTTCAACCCATGTCGGACGGCTATTTCGCTGCCTATCCCGGCATAGACTATGACATTGTCGTCAATGGCACGAATGAAGTCATTGGAGTTGATACCACCAATGCCCAAGACGATACGCCCGTCCTGACCTACACGCCAACGATGAGTGGAGCACAAGTCTCGTTCTCTCGTTATGGCGCAGACTACCTCGTGGAATTTGAATGCAAATCCATTAAGGGAGGTGAAGCCGACTGCATCACGGAGCAAGAAGCTCTCGATGTGACCAACAAGCTAGTAATTGCGGGGACGCGTTGATGAAACCAACACGATTGCTGCTGCTGGCGAGCGCAGCCCTGATGCTGTCCGCCTGCGACTTTGTCAGATTTCCGGGAGACGGTGGTCCAAGTCCGACAACGCCGGATGCAGGACCTGCTGTGCCGCCCGGCGCACCCGGTCCTCCGCCGCCATCTGCGCCGGTCGACAACCCCTATGGGGCAGACGGTGAGGACACACCAGCCACCCCCGTGGATGATGCGGAAGACTCGGTTGATTTTCCTGGCACGGATGATGTTGAGGACGGACGTGATCCGATAGATGCGGATACCCCCGCCACCGATCCGACTGACGTTGATACCCCCACCGACGAAGTTCCCGACGCCGATACACCAGAGACCGATCCCGTTACACCTCCAGAGGATGATAACGCTCCGGACCAGGATACCGATCCTGAAACGGATGCTGACACCAATATGGACACGGATACCGAAACACCTGGCGACACGCTTGATGACACGGACATTCCGGTTGAAGATGTCAGTGATGATGGTGACGGCGCTGACAGCCTGCCCGACCCGGTTGCGCCGGTCGAACCGACCTTCAGCTATTTTGAAGCGGGAGCGCTTCTGCCTGGCTCAGGCCAAGGTGCACCGGAGCAGATTGCATACGCACCTGACCTTGTATTTCCTATCGCGGATGCACCAACCTATCTGCAGTCTCAAGTGTTCAGCTTTGGCGGTGGTGTAGCGGGGGGCGACCAGTGCGATTCCCGTAACTACGCCTATCCATGGCGGGACAATTTTTGCGAAGTACGCAGCGCCAATCGGACCTCTCCCTACTGCCCCCAACCCAAGGTCCACCAAGGCCAGGATATTCGGGTCGGCACGCCCCAAGAATGCAACACGCTGCGCAGAACTGCTGCCACTGATCGCACCCTCCACAAGGTTGTCGCGGTATCTGATGGTGTCATCTCGCACGTTGGCACCTACAGCGTGAACCTGCGCGCAGGCGGACGTATCTTCAAATACATGCACATGAACATGGACAAGCTGCAGGTGAAGGCGGGTGACCCAGTCGAGGCCGGACAGCATATCGGGTATGTCTCGAATGATTTCGGCGGCACGCCCACAACGTTCCACCTTCATTTCGAGATCACGCAAAATGATGGTGGTGCAGGCTGGGTTCACGTCCCGCCATATCTCTCGCTGGCTCAGGCTTATGAGCGCCGGGAAGGTGGCCCCGGTGAGGTAGTTGAAGCCGGAAATGTCGGCGTCGCCACCACGCCATTCGTTATCCCCGAAGGCATGGAAATCATCGAGTGATCCGCGATCAGGCCGGCTTGAAGGTCAGCGCAACGCCATTGTTGCAATACCGCAAGCCGGTCGGATTCGGCCCATCCTCGAATACATGCCCCTGATGGCCAAGGCATTGGGCGCAGTGATATTCCGTGCGCACATAAATCAGCTTGCGATCGGGTTTGGTTCCCATGGCACCCGGCAAAACATCATAGAAGCTCGGCCAGCCTGTGCCGGAATCGAATTTGGTGTCCGATGAAAACAGGGCGAGGTCACACCCGGCGCAATGATAGGTACCTGTGCGGGCCTCCTTGTTCAGGTCCGATGTAAAGGGACGCTCGGTACCCTCTTCCCGCATAACGCCGTAGGCGGCCGCGCTCAGGCGCGCGCGCCAGTCATCATCGGTGAGCTGGCGCCATTCGGAATCAGCATATTGCTCCTCATTATCGGCGTTTTCAGCGTCTGCTGCTTCCGATGTCGAATTGATGGAACAGGCGGCAAGGCCCAGTGAAGCGGCGCCGGACAGGAGCAGCGAGCGTCGGGAAATTGTGTGGGTCATGCGGTTCATACGCGGGACCATACCGAAAGGTTCAGTCTCGTACGACACACAAGCGCGTGAGCATCATGTCAGCCAGCATCCTCGACCCAGACTTCACCGTCTAGGTCCTCAAGTTTGCCCTGCAGGTGAGCGCGGACATCCGCGACAGCCTGATTGTAGACGGCCGGGCCGAGTGTCTTAAGCATCAAGTCGACGATGTCATCTGCCCGAAAGTCGCTGAGGCGCTCGTCAAATTCGGTTGCAAACAGCGTCTACAAATGGCCACGCAGCGTCGCGCGGCGCTCCTCGGTCAGTTCAAGCGCCTTCATCCTCATCTCCCTTGGGCAAGTTCCGCCCGAAGTTAATCGCCCCAGAATCCTGGCCCGCATCAATGATGGCTTTGCGGATTGAACGGGCGCGATTGAACTCGTTGAAAAGCATCTCGCCGTCGCCCCAGCGGATGGCTCGTTGCAGCGCGGCAAGATCCTCGGAAAACCGGCCAAGGCACTCAAGCACGGCGTCCTTGTTGTTCAGAAAAACATCGCGCCACATGACAGGGTCAGAGGCGGCGATACGGGTGAAATCCCTGAAACCACCAGCAGAATACTTCACGACCTCGCCCTGCTCGACAGTCTCCATGTCGAACGCGGTTGCAACAATATTGAACGCAATCAGGTGTGGCAGGTGCGAAGTGATCGCGAGTACGCGGTCGTGTCGCGCTGCGTCCATCGTTTCAACCGTTGCGCCAAGTTGCGTCCAGAACGCCTCCAGCATCGATACAGCGGCGCCGTAATTGTCATCCCCGTCTGCCAGGGGTGTCAGAATGTGCCAGGCATTCTGGAACAGGGTCGGAAAGCCCGCCTCCGGACCGGATTGCTCCGTACCGGCAATGGGGTGGCCCGGGATAATGTGCACGCGGCCATCGGCGGCGGCCGCAAGCGCTTCGGTGGCTTGGCCTTTCACTGAGCCCACATCAGTCAGAACGGCTCCCGCCTTCATCAGCGGTACAGCGTCCGCAGCAACGGCCTGCAAAGCGCCGACGGGGACACACAGGAACACGCAATCTGCCTCTGCCACGGCAGTAGCAAGATTGTCCGCGACGTCACCTAGCGCAATTCCGGCGGCGCGCTGGCGCACATCTTCACTGGAATCATAAAGGCTCACAGTCCCAGCCGCGCCATACTCCACAGCCGCCCTCGCAATGGACGCGCCGATGAGGCCAGCGCCAATGATGGCGATCTTGTTGAAGACGGGTTCGGTCATAGTATTCCTGCAGTCAGATTTCGCCCGTTCTGGTGCGGAATACGGCGACCAACGTCAAGGCCTTCATGCCCCTGCAACCATCTACCGCAGATGACACCAGCCGAGCGGTCCTTACATAGGGGTGGAAAGTGCCGGTGAAGGTCTGACCAAGCATCCGGCTCAACGAGGTCCAGAATCATGAGCCACCCCTCCCCCATCATTTCCGGCATCCGTCAGCGATGCGGCCAGTGCGGCGAAGGCAAATTGTACAGCTCCTACCTGAAGCTGAACGAGTCCTGCCCGGTCTGCGGGCGTGACATGACGGCGGCCGATACAGCAGACGGCCCAGCCTTTTTCGTAGGTTTCGGTGTACTGCTATTGCTAGCGCCGTTTCTGTTCCTGTTGCCGATGAGTCCGCTACCCTTGGTGCCGATGGTCATTGCCTTCATCGCGCTATGCGCAGCCGTGATCGGACTGTGCTTGTGGTTGTTACCGGTTGCGAAGGGCGTGCTGCTGAACCTTCAGCTCCACCATGGCGCTGAACAGGCAAGCTTCAACTCCGAAGACCAGAACTAACCGGACACAGCCTGTTCGTCGCGCTCACCGGTGCGAATCCGGATAATGCTGTCGAGATCATAGATGAAGATCTTGCCGTCGCCGATCGTGCCCGTATTGGCGGCCTGCGTGATGGCTTCGGCGTAGCGCTCAGCCGAGGCGTCAGGGCATGCGACTTCCACTTTGACCTTGGGCAGGAGGCGCACTTCATATTCTGCGCCGCGATAAACTTCGGTTTTGCCAAGCTGGCGACCATAGCCGCGCACTTCCGACACGGTCAGTCCTGTCGCGCCAGCTTCGGACAGCGCGTCAATCACCGCGTCCAATCGGCTCGGCTTGAAGATGGCTGTTACGAGTTTCATGGCGCGCAATCCTTTGATCTGTAATGCGAATTAGGAGTTTCTAAACTACCGAGGCGCGCGTAGCGGCGTCAATGGCTTTCGCGGCCATTGCTTGTCGCAGGTCGCGCCAGGCGCACTTTTTCGGTCACTGGTGCTGTAGCGCCGCCTCCAGGAGAGGCATAAAGGCGTTTCACTGCCTCCACTAGCACCACACCACCAAGCCCCGGCGCGAGCATTCGGCCCATCACTTCCCAGCCCTCGGCCGCCGAACTCACCAACGGTGTCGCCATTGGCGGCATGTAAAGCGCACTACTGGACGCTGTCACCTGAAACAGCCCGATCGAGAGCAAATTCATTAGCTGGGCGCGTGTCCAGGGGCGGCCTTGGCCAAACGGCGTCTTGGTCGCGCGCGACCACAAGCCAGACCGGTTGGACGCTGCCAAAACAATACGACCCTCTGGAGCCGTTATCCGCCAAATTTCCCGCAAATAGGCCCGCGGATTTCCCGATTCCTCGATCCCATGCAACACGATCACACGATCAAACATACCATCTGGAAAGGGCAGTCGAACATCGCCTATGGCGACCGCTGCATTGCCTCGACCAAACGGATCCCATGAGACGGGCCCATGATCGAGCGGGATGCCTGCAACACTGCGGCTCGGCGCAGCACCGAAGGCCTCGAGCACAGGAATGGCATATCCAAGACCCAGCAGAGAGAGACCGCGCGCATCTCCCCAGAGATCCGTCAGCTTGCCGGACAGGATGCGCGTCGCTGCCTGCCCCAAAGGCGAGGCATAGAAACGTTGCAAGGTGACGGCATCCTGACGCATGAAGTGGCCTGTGCTAGTCTGGTCTGCAGGAGACGCTAATGAAGAAAATTACCCTCGACATACACAAATTTCCCTGCCTGAACGATAATTACGGCTATCTGGTTCGTGAACCTGTCTCAGGAAAGACTGCGGCAATCGATACGCCGGATGCCGAGAAATACCTTGCCGAGGCCGATCGTAAAGGCTGGACCATTACGCACATCCTGAACACGCACTGGCATCCCGACCATGCGGGCGGGAACTTGCGGATCAAGGAAGTCACGGACTGCACCATTTATGGACCAGCTGGCGAAGCGGAAAAAATTCCCGGCATTGATGTGAAACTATCCGAAGGCGACATCGTCGAATTTGGGCGCACGAGCGCGCACGTGATGGATGTGCCCGGGCATACGTTAGGCCACATCGCCTATCATTTCTCAGATCAAGACGTCGCATTTGTCGGAGATGCTGTCTTTGCACTTGGTTGCGGCCGTGTTTTTGAAGGCACGATGGAGATGATGTGGCGCAGCCTGTCCAAGCTGAAAGCTCTGCCGCCAGAAACCCTGCTCTACTGCGCGCACGAATATACACAGGCCAACGCACGGTTTGCCGTCACGGTCGACCCGGAGAATAAAGCACTTGCGGATTACGCGCTATGGATTGACGAGCGTCGTGCAGAGGGCCTTCCAACTGTTCCAACACGGTTGGACAGAGAACTTGCCACGAACCCATTCTTGCGTGCCGACGATCCCGTACTCCAAGCGGCTATGGGCTATCCTGGAAACGCCGTCGAAACCTTCGCCGAAATCCGTGGACGCAAGGACCGCTTCTGATGCGAGGTATCTCCGGAGATCTCGGCGCCCGAGAGATCATCCGCATGCTGGATCTGACCCCTCACCCAGAGGGAGGACACTTCCGGGAAACGTATCGCGCGCCGACACCGGACGGAAACCGCGCCAATTCCACGATGATCTATTATCTGCTGCAAGCTGACGAAGTCTCGGCATGGCATAGGGTCGATGCCGACGAATTCTGGCTATGGCATGCGGGCGGCCCTCTTTCCCTCACGCTATCATCGCCCGCCGGCCAAGGGGCAATTGCAGTAATGCTAGGCCCTGACCTGCGGGCTGGGCATCGCCCGCAACTTCTGGTCCCATCGCAGTACTGGCAGACAGCGGAGACACTGGGCGCATGGACCCTGGTCAGTTGTATTGTTGCCCCGGGCTTCGAATTTGGCGGATTTGAAATGGCCCCCGATGATTGGCGTCCAACCGTCTAGCGACGGGCCTTGAGGGCGCGCACCATAACTGGTGAAATCAGCGTCACAACCAGACGTTCTAGCGGGCCGTTCGTAAATTTTTTGAAATACTTCACAAGGCTACGCGCCTTGTGTTCGACCACAGCCTCAGAGGGAACATCCGACGTCGACCCATAATGCAATGCGCCCGCATGAGGTTGATAGACTACGCTGCCGCCAGACTTCAGGACCCGGCGACAAAGATCGACATCTTCGACGTGCAGAAAATAGCCCTCGTCGAACCCTCCCATCTTGCGAAAGGCCTGACGATCCATCATGAAAAAAGCACCTGACACTGCACCGACTTCGATGGAGTTGCGAGGCGGCGGCTCATTTTCCAGCGTCCACTTACCGAACCCCATCGCTCGCAAGAGCGTCAGCGTGTTGCGCCGCGCGCCTCGCTCCTCACGTCCGTGGATATCAAAAATCTTGCCGCCGACCAGGACGGGTTCTGCGCGCTTGTCCATTGCCGCCACCAGTCTCGCAAGTGACCCGCGACGCAGAACCGCATCCGGATTGATGACAAGAAGCAGCTTGCCGAGCGCCCCCGCCGCACCTTTGTTTACACCAGCCCCAAATCCAGGATTTGTTCCATCACGGACGATATGGATTTTATCGGAACCTGCCTCGAAATTATCGATCCAGGACTGTTCTTCTGGTCGGTTTCCATTATCGACAATAACAATTTCAGAAATATCCGGATCGGACTTCAAGGCGTAGAGACATTCATGCAAGCGCGGGCCGGTATGATAGGTCACAACGACTGCCGTAATTGTCGGGAGAGTCATCCAAGCGATCCTCTCACACGGCGAGACAGCACAATCAGCGCAACGACAGCGAGCGCCAATGTCGACCAGAAAGCTTCATTCCAGACACTATAGGAAAAGCTGAACAGGCAGAACGCTGCCGCCAGCATGCCGCCAATCGCGTAGCGAACATCCGCGCGTAAATTGTGTCCAATTGGCAGTCGCCACCCAATCAGCAAAATGGTGAGTGCCGCAACCAATGCACCAACTGCGCCCGTCTCGGCCCATATCTGCAAGGCCATATTGTGCGGATGCCCCGGAACGACCGGATAGCGCGCCCAAAAATCCGGCAATTGCGCCATCCATTCCGGATAGGCTGCATAGGTGTCCTGCCAAGACTTTGATGCTTCGATACCATGCCCCATCAGCGGTGCCTCCCGGATTTTTCCAATCACGACTTCCCACGACCAAGCGCGAGATTGGAAAGATCCCGGCAAGTTCATGCCACTTCGCCCCAACATATAGAGCACCCCACTCATCACGATCGGCGCTAGCGCGATATAGGCGGCGACAGCTGTGAACAGCCCGCGCAGGCCAAACTTTGGAAAGACCCGAACAATGACGAAAGCGACGAGCATCAAAATCGCGCCAAACATGGCGGCTGACGAACCTAGAACGCCGAAGCTGACAAGGCTGGCCAGCGCGATCATCAGTGCGAGCCCCTTCCATGCCAAGCCTGGCCGAGCACCCACATATGCAACCAGTACAGGCAGTACGAGCGCAAAAGCGTTCGCACCCCGGTCAAGGTTCTGGAAGCCCGAGGAATGATTGAGCGGATCATCCCCGTAGAAGACGGGCATCACTGAAGTCGCGAAGACCGGGCTGAGCAGGATCAGCAGACCATGTATGGAGAGACTTCCCAATATCAGGCGGGACGAGATCTGCGCGCGCCCGGGCGCAGTTCGCAATGCACCGGCTATCAAGAGCGTGGTGAAGAAAAGCGTCAATATGATGCGCAGCCCGGCGGACCGAATGGCAAAGTCGCCGCCCATCAATGTCCCACTGATGATTCCCCGCGAGACCGGAGACCAGGACTCACTCGCAACGGCCCAGACCAGAAAGGCCATGCCCGCCAGCAGGTAGTGGGCGGGACGGATACCGGGCCGTGCAACAAATAATGCAGGAATCGCAGCCAGCGCGAGCAGCAGGACGTTACCTTGCGTCCCTGCCATGGAGGTCAAAGGCCACAACAGGAAGGCCGCGGCGAGAAAAGGTGCGTAGCTCATGCCGCGCATCTTTTCGTGTTCCGCAGTACCTGTCACCTGTTGATCCGGACTAGTCGGACTTCAGGTCTGGTGCGAGGGCTTCTTGGGCGAGATCGCGGCAGGCATCCTCCAGCAAGATCATTTGCTGACCATTGCTGCCAAGCCGACGCAACGCCAGTGTACGGTCCTCAGCCTCACGACCACCAACCACCGCAATGATTGGCACTTTCTGAACCGAATGCTCGCGAACCTTGTAGTTAATCTTCTCATTGCGAAGATCGGTCTCGACGCGCAGTCCGGCCTTGCGCAAAGCAGCCGCTGCTTCCTCAGCGTACTCGTTCGCTGCGTCTGTGATCGCCGCAACGACAACTTGCACCGGTGACAGCCACATAGGGAAAGCGCCGGAAAACTCCTCGATCAAGATACCGATAAAGCGCTCCATCGAGCCCAGGATGGCGCGGTGCAACATGACCGGGCGCTGCTTTGAACCGTCCGACGCCGTATATTCAGCGCCGAGACGCTCTGGCAGAACATAGTCCAGCTGCAACGTACCACATTGCCAAACCCGGCCGATCGCGTCCGTGAGTTGGAATTCAAGCTTGGGTCCGTAGAAGGCCCCTTCCCCGGGCATGATCTCACAGGGCAGGCCCGCTGCATCAACGGCGTCCTGCAGGCCTTTCTCGGCCCGGTCCCAGGTTGCGTCATCCCCGGCCCGGACATCCGGACGTGTGGAGAGTTTCACGGCGATATTCTCAAAGCCGAAATCCTGGTACACGTTTTCGAGCAGGCGACAGAAGCGGATAGACTCTTCGACGATCTGGTCTTCACGGCAGAAGATGTGCGCATCGTCCTGTGTGAACTGACGGACCCGCATGATGCCGTGCAGCGCGCCATGCGGCTCGTTGCGATGGCAACAGCCGAATTCCGCAAGGCGCAGCGGCAAGTCGCGATACGATTTCTGTCCCTGTTTGAAGACTTCGACATGCGCCGGACAGTTCATGGGTTTCAACGCCATCAGTTTGGCATCTTCAGGCACCGAAATATCCACGCCTTCGTCACCCTCGGGGATGAAGTCCGGAACGATGAACATGTTCTCGCGATACTTGCCCCAGTGACCGGATTTCTCCCACTGAACCGAATCCATCAATTGCGGCGTCTTGATCTCTTCATAGCCGGCCGCGTCGAGACGCCGGCGCATATAGGATTCGATCTGCAGCCAGATCTGATAACCTTTTGGATGCCAGAAGATGGACCCGGCAGCCGCAAGGCCGTCGAGATGGAACAGGTCGAGTTGCGTCGCGAGTTTGCGATGGTCACGCTTTTCGGCCTCTTCGAGGCGCAGCAGATGCGCCTTGAGGTCTTTCTCATTGGCCCAAGCCGTGCCGTACATGCGCTGGAGCATTTCGTTCTTGGAGTCGCCACGCCAATAGGCGCCCGCCAGCTTCATCAGCTTGAAGGCCTTCGGCAACTTGCCCGTGCTGGGCAGGTGCGGGCCGCGACAAAGGTCGAACCAGTCGCCTTGCTTGTAGACTGTGATTGCTTCGCCCGACGGAATGATGTCGTCGATGATCCGCGCCTTGTAGTCTTCGCCGATCTTCTTGAACGTCTCGATGGCCTGGTCCTTGTCCCAGACCTCGCGGACAATCGGATAGTCCGCGTCGACAATCTCGCGCATTTTCTTTTCGATCTTCTCGAAATCTTCCGTCGAGAACGGCTCTTCGCGGGCAAAGTCGTAATAGAAGCCATCATCAATGACTGGGCCAATCGTGACCTGCGCGTCGGGATAGAGTTCCTGTACCGCCTGGGCGAGCACGTGGGCCGCATCATGGCGGATCAGTTCGAGGCCTTCGGCATCATTCGCCGTGACGAGTTCCACCTTTGCGTCGCCATCGAGCGGGCGCATTAAATCTCTCAACTCGCCGTCAACCCGGGCGGCGAGCGCCTTCTTGGCGAGGGAATTGGAAATCGATTTGGCGACGTCAAAGGGCGACGCGCCCTCTTCATATTCGCGGACGGAGCCGTCTGGCAGGGATACTTTGATCATGGTCTAATCTTTTCGTGCATTCTTGCGCTCTGTACAGCGCGGCAAATTCGGTTCCGGTCGGGCCCTTTATCCGGCGTCTGCTTAACGCGACTTCACCAGATTTCCCACCCCATACGCATTTCTCGCGCAGTGGCGGGGTTTTCGGACCCTATCCGGGCTTCTTTTGGGCTGTTTATGGGTACATGAAGCGGGCGCGCACAAAGGCGCAGCCAAGGGGCGCGTCAGGCACCCCGGCGAGTTCGTGTGGTCAGGCCAACAGGGCCAAGAAGGCAACGAATATCACTCATCGGGTTTCATATGGCATGAGGACGGGCGGTTTTCAATTCGTTCCATGGCCTTGCGCGCCGACCATTCGCCATACCGCCAAGGCTGCCAGACCGGCACATCAGGCAGGGTTTCCGGCACCGGGTCCTTGCCGAGACTGCCGCCCGGTCGGCACCGGATGAACCGTGCCAGTCCCATCCATATGCCTGGCCACCATCCAAACCGCGCAACACATTCGGCGCCATATTCACTGCAGGTGGGCGTGTGCTGGCAGCGCGCGCCGAACGCGTAAAACACCTGGCTTGGGCCATGCTTGTAGACCCAAAGCAGACCATTCGCTGATCGACGCCGCAACCCGGCCATCTCAGCCTGCCGTCTTGCGGGCGAGACCGCGGCTTGCCAATGCCTCCTCGATGGCAGCAACCGCCGCCTCAAAAGCCAGCAGCGTGGACGTATGGCGAGGGGGATAATCGGCCACGGGTTCCAGATGGCGCAGCTCCCAGAAGCGGCCTTCCGGCGGAGGTCCATTGTCTTTCAGCATGTCTTTCAAAGCGTCTCGCGCCGCGATCACCTCTTCAGTCGTTGCACCGATAGCGTGTTCTGTAAGGATCGAGGTAGCCGCCTGCCCGAGAGCGCAAGCCTTTGGATCCACTGCGATGGCCATGATGCGCGCGCCCGCTTCGTCCAATTTCAGATCAACCTTCACGGTCGAACCGCACACACGCGATACCTTCAGGACAGACCCGTCAGGATCTGTCAGATCACCCACATGCTGGATGTCTGCTGCGAGTTCGAGAACACGATTGTGGTACAGTTCGCTCATCGCCTGAAACATGGCCTTCGCAGGCGCACGGCGCAAGGCTGAGGCACGGTGACAAAAAATGCCGCCTGACTCAGGCGCGAACGCGAGGCAGGCGGCAAAGGCGTGTCGTGCATTGAAAACGGGGCGCTCAGGCCGTGGCCCGAACACACAGGAGCGGCCTGTTAAGGTCAATTAAAGCTTCCGTCATCGGGGCAATTGCAGTCCGCCTGAAAAATCAAATACGTCGCCAAGTCGAGCCACCGGCCCCATCCATGATCTCAATACCTTCGGCAGCAAGTTGATCACGAATTCGGTCAGCTTCAGCCCAGTCCTTGGCTGCGCGCGCATCGATACGCGCCTGAACAAGTCCATTGATGCGGTCATTGCCATCATCATCCCCGCCCTGTTCCCAGGCTTTGGGAGTCAGGGTCAAAAGCCCAAGCATTTCGCCGGCATCGAGCAAATTTGCGCGGGCCGTCGCCATAGCATCCGTATCTCCCTTGTCCGCCGCCATGTTCGCTTCGCCGGCAATGCGCGAGAGCGAAGCGAGCGCTTCGGGTGTATTCAGATCATCACAAAGTGCGTCGAAGACGCCCCGGTCATCGACTTCACCGCCTTCAGCGTCCCACACACGGCGCAACGCGCCATAAATCCGGTCGAGCGTTGTCTTGGCCTGTTTCAGCAAGTCTTCCGTCCAGTCGAGCGGCGCGCGGTAATGCCCGCTCAGCATGGCAAAGCGCAGCACTTCACCGTGCCATTGCTTCAATAGCTCGTGCACCAGAACTACATTGCCGAGCGATTTCGACATCTTCTCGCCGCCCATATCCAGGAAACCATTGTGCATCCAATAGTTCGCCATGATCTCGCCATGCGCGCATTCGGACTGGGCAATTTCGTTTTCATGATGCGGAAACTGAAGATCAATCCCGCCACCATGAATGTCGATCGTCTTGCCGAGATGCTTTGCGGCCATGGCCGAGCATTCGATATGCCAGCCGGGACGTCCCCTGCCCCACGGGCTGTCCCAGATCGCATCTTCTGGTTCACCTTCCTTGGCGAATTTCCAGAGCGCGAAGTCGGCTGGGTCGCGTTTGTCTTCGTCGACAGCAACGCGTGCGCCGGCTTCATTGTCTTCGAGCTTGCGACCAGACAGCTTTCCATAATCCGGCATGGAATTGACCGAAAACCAGACGCCTTCCTTGCCGACATAGGCGTAGCGCTTGCGGACGAGTTTCTCGATCATCTCGATCATCTCGCCGACATGATCGGTCGCCCAGGGCTCAATGCTCGGCGCGAGCACGTTCAGCGCGGTCGTGTCGGAGTTGTAGATTTGGGCGAATTTCTTCGTAATCGCCTCAATCGGTTCGCCGGTCTCGACGCTGGCCTTGATGATCTTGTCTTCAATATCGGTGATGTTGCGCGCGTAGATCACCGCATCCTCACCATACACCCTCATCAGCAGGCGCCGCAGCACATCGAACACAATGGGCGGACGCGCATTGCCGATATGGGCGTAATTGTAGACAGTCGGGCCGCAGACATACATCGTCACGCGCGCCGGATTCTGCGGATGGAAAACGCGCTTTTTGCGCGCGGCGGTGTCGTAGATGCGGATTGTCATGGTTTTTGGGCTCGATTTCGGAAGTCTGGACGTATCGCTGGCGCTACGGGTAGCTGGCCAGCTCTAATGGCGTGTTGATGCGTTAACAGCAACACCGGCAGGCAGGACGACAACAAAATCGAACACGTTCCATGTCGACGGCGATATCATCGGCGCGTAGAAAAGCCAAGAATGGAGTCATCCAGTCGCGCGACGTCAGCGTAGAAAGGGCTGGAAACAAGGCCATCGCACCCTTATGTTCCTCATATCGCCCTGAGGGTATCAACTCCGGGCGGGCGTTAAGTCCGGGCAGGGGAGCATTTTTACGCTTTCCCAGACCAAGCCTCGGCTCGACCCTCGTCCCTCAGTCGAAGGAAACTTCAATCATGGCCATGGACGCCATCACTCCCAATAAAGACAAGGCACGCGCAGAGCCCATCAAGCGCCCTACCGTTCAAGAGGCCGAAGAAGCCGTGCGCACGCTCATCGCGTGGGCTGGCGACGATCCGCGTCGCGAAGGCCTGCTCGACACGCCAAAGCGCGTCGTCAACGCCTACAAGGAATGGTTTTCCGGCTATGAGGAAGATCCCGTCAAGTACCTGTCGCGTACCTTTGAGGACGTGCAGGGCTATGATGACATCGTCATGCTGCGCAACATCGACGTGGAGAGCCATTGCGAGCACCACATGGCGCCCTTCCTTGGCAAGGCCTATGTCGCCTACATGCCGTCGGCAGCCGTTGTTGGTATTTCCAAGCTGGCACGCGTCGTAGAGATCTTCTCGAAGCGCCTGCAAACGCAGGAAACCATGACCGCGCAAATCTGTGATGCGATTACCGACAGCCTTGCCCCGATGGGCACGGCGGTCCTGATCGATGCCGTGCATGAATGCATGTCGACACGGGGCGTCCACCACAAGGATGTCAGCACGATCACCACGCAGTTTACTGGCGTGTTCAAATCGGATGCCGATTTGCGCAATCGCTTCCTGCGTATGGCCGGCAAGGGTTGAGCCGACTTTCTCTCAGAATTGATCAACCCCGGCCCTCAATGCCGGGGTTTTTTTATGGACTCCGTCCCCAGCATTGATAGCCTCGAAACCGAGGTAGAGTGCAAAAGAACAATCCCGAAAGACGGAGGAGACTTCCATGAAACTCTTTTTAGCGGCGAGTGCGGCAATTACGCTGTTCGCCCTGCCTGCGATGGCACAATCCACCACGGTCGAATTCGCAAGCAGCGATGGCAGGACCGCGCTTGTTGTATTCTATGAAAACGGCACGGCCTCCATGGATGGAGGCGATCCCATTCCGTACACGATGGATGAAGAATCCAAGACAATCTGTGGCCAGACACCCGAAGGTGACATTTGTGCAACCTTCGACGAACTGGGCGAAGACGTCGGCTTCTCGACTGGCTTTACCAATACTGCGGGCCAATCCGGCACGGCAACGATCACAGCTGCCGACTGATCGGCTGGAAGGACTGAACGGGTTTAGAGGCATTCGCCAATCGGCGGGTGCCTCTTTTCATGACCGCCTCAAGCAGCAGCTCTCGTCTTTGCAAGCCAGGCAACAATGTCCGAAACCACCTTGTCAGTGCCCGGCTCATCCACGATCCAATGGGCATTGTTCGGATATTCCATAAAGTCACCCGCTACTGGGCTTTTTGCGTATTTTTGCCCCACCTTCCGGACGGCCTTGGCAGGCGTCGCACGGTCTGCACCAGCAGCGATCGTCAGTGTTGGAATTGTAAACAAGGTCTCGTCGATCTCGATTCCATCTGCGATGTCGCCGTAAACCTTCCCGGAATCGTACAGCGCATCAGCGTAGATCTCTGCATGACGACGTCGCGGCACCCTGTTAAGTACGCCATAGCGAAATCCTGACTCCCAAACCTTATAGGCTTTCGAACGGTTCCGACCGATCAGGATGTTGAGGAAAGTATAGGCAACTGACAGGGTCACCGCGCTGCAATCCTTGGGTTGAGCCGGCGTCAGGAAGACCGCCTGGCTCACGAGCCCCTGCTCGACCAGACATTGGGCAATCAAGCCACCCATCGAATGACCAATCACCGCGGGCGGGCTGCCCGTCTCACGCTCAATCCGGCGAACGGTGTCCGCCATGGATTTCACATAGTCATCAAGGCCCAGATCAGACAGCGAAGCTGGGGGAGAGGCAGGCACTCGCTGGTCTGGAAACAGTGTTGGAGCTTCGCAGCTCCAGCCAGCGGCTTCGAATCCCACGCGCATCCGATCCCAGACCTCACCGCCACACCCGATCCCATGGATCATCAGCAAGGATTTCGTCATCGGTTCGCGCCTCTATAGCCTGCAGGGTTTCAACCCTGAACTTCCTTGTGACCGGGCACCGGTTCGGCCCAACTGATGAACCGCTGGGAAACTTCAGAGTACACCATGCGTTTGAACGGGACGACCAGCGAAGGAACTTCTTCGAGCCGCGCCCAGCGCCACGCATCGAATTCCGGCGTATGCCGGTCAAGGCGAACATCGCTGTCGGCCCCCTTGAACCGGAAAGCGAACCATTTCTGTCTCTGACCAATATAAGGTCCGGGCAAACGCTTCTTCAAATCCGGGGGGAAATCGTAGAACAACCAGTCCGACGTTTCCTCGAGAACATCGACCAGCTTTTCCGGTACGCCGACTTCTTCTTCGAGTTCGCGGAGAGCGCCGACCAACGGCGTCTCGCCCTTGTCGATGCCGCCTTGCGGCATCTGCCACTGGAACGCGCCCCGACCATTGATGCGCCGCCCAATGAAAACGTGGCCTGCTTTAGAAAAGAGGGCGAGACCAACATTGGGTCTGTAGAGGTCGGGATCGGGCGCGTGTATCGTCACCCTTCCGGGTTTACCGGAGCCTGAGACAAGCTTCCAGTCTGGACACGCTTCGGTTGGGAAGTTTTTGCAGGCACCGAAATCAGGGCAGATGCCGGCGCCAGAACGACCCCACGTTTCTGCATGTCCTTCGTCCAGTCCTTAGCGATTTCGATTGTCAGCGGGAAGGCGTACCCAGTTCCCATAGACGCACCGTTTTCCTTTGCGAGCGTTTCGAGACCCAACAACTCAGTCCGGATGTCATCTGCGGTCAGCTTTGCGTCAATTGTGGCCGCGGCGCGTGCGAATTTCATCTGTGTGCGCTCGGCGGCACGGTCGAAGGCGCCTGTTTGGAAGCTGCCATCCTCGACGAGAGCAATGCCGCGATCGTGAAGGGCTTGAAGGACGGGGCCGACAGCGCCGGGATCTTCGGCGAATTTGGCGCCCTGATAATTGATGATCCCAAAATATCCGCTTGCCCGGCTGAGCAGCTTTTCGAGACGCGGCAGGTTGCGGTCACCGGTGTCGCCAGCCAACAGGGTTTGCGGATGCATCTTCATGCGACCGTACTCGAAGGATTCCATTGGCACTTCGATCAGGACTTCGTGTCCTTTTTCGCGAGCCTTGTTGACCCAATACTGTAAATTGCCAGCGTCTGGCGCGAAGGACAGTGTCACTTCAGGCGGCAACTCTTCGATAGCCGCCTTGGTGTGGGTCGCATTGATGCCAAGTCCGCCAATGACGACCGCCACAATCGGCTGGTTGCCGGGATTGGCGAAGGGGCGAGCATACACATCGGACGGTGCCTGGCCGTCAGCAGAAATGCGCGGAAGAGACAGTCCATTGATCCGCTCCGTCAGACCCGGAACAGGCGCTGTATCAAGCGACGCTACACGCGTGACCTCGCCATAGGACTCCCCGGGGCGCACCAGCTTCCCATTGATCCGAATGCCCTCACCTGAGGAATCTTCATCCCCCTGCCCGGTCGGAACTTCCGACGGACGCGGAGCAGAAGATTCAGCATATTCCACGCCCAGGCTTGGCTGCTCGGAAACCACATCATCTTCTGCCAGAACAACACGCGCGCCCAGATCCTGGAGCGTCTCCGCCTTCAGCCGGGATTTGAGTGCGGCGGTAGACCCCTGGCTGGTCTCAAACAAGGCCAGCACTTCGCTCGGCCCGGAATCTGCGGGGTTGCCAGAATAATGGATCGCGGCACCAAGACTCGCACCCACTCCACCAAATACGAGCAGGCTCATAGCAGCATGGGTCAGACCCGTGCGCAAAGGAGATGGGTCGGCATCCCTGCGGCTAGCCATCGATGGACCTCGTCAAACCAGTTTAAAAGAATTCTGAACAAACAGAATTGCATCCAACTGGTTAACAGGTTGCAAACATCCGGTTAACCTGCCCGCCTCATTGCACTGGCTGTGACAGTGCCTTCCTTGAGCATTTCAATGGCTCTCTGGAACTGGAAATCCTCGCCATCCCAATCTTCGGGCGGCTGCTCATCCGGCAAGGAAACATCCTTGCGTGCCTCACCATCTTCATTGGCCAAGGCGTGCGGCAGGTCGGCCTCGGACCAGCGCTTGATCTGGGCAAGCTCTTCTTCAGACAGGCGTGCCTGGGTGATTTCGATGTCCGGATCGATGCCGAGTGCCTGAATGGAGCGACCGGCTGGCGTGTAATAGCGGGCCGTCGTCAGGCGGACTGCGCCGCGATCTGCGCCAAGGGGAATGACGGTTTGCACCGATCCCTTGCCAAAGCTGGTCGTACCCAAAACGGTGGCCCGATGCCGGTCCTGCAAAGCGCCAGCGACAATCTCGGAGGCCGAAGCTGAGCCGCCATTGATCAACACGATCATCGGGACGCCCTTAAAAACTTCCCCGGAATGCGCGTTATAGCGCTCCATGTCGGAAATGCGTCGGCCCTGCGTCGACACAACTTCACCACCAGACAGGAACATGTCGGAGACCGATACGGCCTGATCCAGTAGACCGCCGCCATTGTTGCGCAAGTCCACAATCAAACCACGTGGACGCGAGCCGGTTTCTTTAGCAATGCCTTCGACCGCCTCTTCAAGCAGCAGAGTCGTGCGCTCGTTGAAGGTTGAAATACGAATGTATCCAATATCGCTTTCCTGCATTTTCCAGGTAACGGATTTCTGCTGAATCACTTCCCGGGTCAAAGTGACGTCAAAGGGATCCTCACCTTCGCGCAGGATCGTGACATCGATATCAGTGCCCTTTTCGCCGCGCATTTCCTTGACGGCTTCGTTCAGGGTCTGGCCAATGATCGGCTTTCCATTGATGGATGTGATCAGGTCACCCGGCTGGATACCCGCACGGCTCGCAGGTGTATCGTCCATCGGAGAGATGACTTTAACGAAACCATCTTCCATTGTGACTTCAATACCAAGACCACCATATTCTCCGCTGGTCTGAACCTGCATCGAACGAAAATCATCCGGATCGAGATAGCTGGAATGCGGGTCGAGCGAGGTGAGCATGCCGTTGATGGCGGCCTTCATGGCGGCCTTTTCGTCGACTTCCGTTACATAATCCTGACGGGCGCGGGCGAGGATTTCTGCGAACAGGTCCAACTGCTGGTAGGTGACCATGCGCGGATCTTCGGCCCGGTCCTCAGGAGAGGCGAAGGCGGAAAACCCGACAGCAGCGCCACCCAGAACGACACCAAGGGCAGCCCCTGTCAGTAGTGAACGCATATTCCAGTCCTCCATAATCCTTTTGACCTTAGCTCCGGCCTGGCAGCCAGTCTGCCGGATTCATAACCTTGTCGCCAAGCCTTAATTCCATATTCAGTTCGGGAACCGGCTCGGCTCGATCAGGCATGCGTCCAACAGGCTCGCCCACAGAAACGCCTTGGCCTTCAGTGACATAGATCCGGCTCATGCCTGTAAGAATAACATGGTAACCGTCACTCGTCCGCAAAATTAACATTGATCCATACGTTCGAAATGGCCGCGCATACTCAACCGTACCGCCAACCGGTGCGACCACTTGGGCATTTGCCCGCGTGGCGAAGGCGACCCATTCCGACTTGCCGCCAGTGGGCAGCTTTTCGCCAAATGCCCGCGCAAGCGAACCTGCAACGGGGGGCTTCAGCGCACCGATGACAGCCCGCCCCAATGGTCGCGAAGCTGGTGTGCGCGCGACAGCGGACGTGGCTGATGGCTTCGACGAAGGCGAATTGGACACAAGGCGCGGTCTGAGGTCCGGCTTCGCGCCGGGCGCAGACGGCGCCTGAGCCTCAAGCGACGCCAGCAGTGATCTCAAATCTTCTTCCCTGGCACCAATCTCTGCCGCGCGGGCCTTCAACAATGCGATATCGCCGGACAAATCCTCGAAATTCCCACGCTTGGCAGCGGCGAGCCGCTCAATCTCAACTTGTTTCAAAGCAAGTGTCGCTTCAGCGGCATCGAGTTTGGCTTTTTCGCCGCGAATACGGCGCTCAAGCTCGTTCAGCGTATCGATTTCCCGCGACAATTCTTCCGACTCCGTCGCAAGGCGCGGAGTTGTCTCGCTCATCAGGATGGCCCGGCGCACAGCCGTGTTCGCTTTGCTCGGGGACACGATCAAGGCAGGCGGCTTCCGGCGATTGGATGCGGCAAGCGCTGCAAGCAGGTCTTCCAGAGCCTGGCGGTTCTCGAGCAGGCTCATCTGCGCCGATACCCGGCGCGCACCAAGATCGATCAGGGATTTCTCGGCGTTCGAAGCCTGTTCTTCACGCCGCTGGGACTCCATAGCCGCCGAAATCAACTGGCTGTCGATGTTCTTTAAATCGCTCAGCGTATTTTCGCCGGCGGCCTGCAGCGCTTCAAGCTTTTGCTCGGCGGCCTGCCGCTCAGCTTCGAGTGCCTGCAACTCTTCCCGGGAAAACGTATCCGGCGCTGCTGCCGTCAAGACAAACGCCGCAATCGATACCATCAGGGGTCGCCAGAATGCGCTCATCTCTCCCTTATTGCAGTCGGTCATGACTTCAATATTAACCAAGCACGGCAAGTCGCTCTCTGATCGCAGAAACCTGATCAGAAATCAGTGCGCAATAGACAGCATGATTGGACCGATCGAAGGCCGGAGCAACGCAAACCAGATGCGTGACCATCTCCACGACGATTTGCCCGTCTCGAATAATTGTGCTCGGCCGTCCGGCAAGAACGCCATGCACGACCTCGTTCCGGTATTCTGCAAGCCGAAGGACGGCGTCGACCTGCCCCGCCGTTGCGGGAAGCTGCTCCGGAGGCAAGAGATATCGATCTGACCGCGCGCGTCGCAGTAACAATTTCAGAGGTGCAACCCTTCCCGGCATTTTCAGATCGGCTGCATCTTCCTCCAAAGCGGTCTCATATCCGGAGAGGGCAGCAATGATCGCGCAATTCATTGCTGTGACGAGACCAACTGCGACCCAGCGCCAGCGTTCGGAGTCCTGATCCACATGATCCAGTTCCCGGTGGGCCAGTTTCAGCCCCTCAAGCGCGGCCGCGAGCGCTGGCCCCACTTTTTCAGACGCCGACATACGAAGAGGTCAGTCCGAACCCATCGATGTCGGCTCCGACTTCCGGAAATTCCATCCTGTCTGGGCCGCAATGTATGTGAACGCCGCGTACACCGCAACATTCTGACGGAATGCCTCCGGATCAATCTTGTCGAATGTATCGTCTGGGGTGTGATGGTAGTCAAAATAGTCCCGGCCATCCTGCGCGGGCGTTACGACAGGCACCCCTGCCCTGCGGAGGACGCCGATATCAGGCCCACCGCCGGCTGCATTGTCGCCTTCTGACACACCCAGTGGGGTCAATACCTGCTTCATGACATCCGCATAGGATATTGCAGCCTCACCAAAATTGGTCTGGAAACGCCAGATGCGGCCGGCGCCAAAATCGCTCTCAGCCGCAAGCATATGCTTGTCGAGATCATCCCCATGTTGCCGAGCGTAAGCATTCGCTCCAAACAGGCCGACTTCCTCAGAGCCGTAGAGAACGACACGGATCGTTCTGCGAGGTTTTCCCGGCAAGTCCGCAATCAGCTTGGCAGCCCCCACGACGATTCCGCAGCCCGCGCCATCATCCAGTGCGCCGGTACCAAGATCCCAACTGTCGAGATGGCATCCGATTAGGATGATTTCGTCTTCCAGATCAGATCCCTCGATTTCAGCGATCACATTTCCGGACGGCGCGGCATCGGCATACTCAACGCCGATATCGAGATTCACGCGGACCGGGCCCCTGTCTAGCAATCGTGTGAGCTGATCTGCATCAGGGCCCGACAAGGCCGCTGCGGGGAGCGCGCCGAGCGCTCCTTCCCGGAACATGCCGCCTGTGTGTGGCATGCGGTGGGGCTGTGTACCGACAGAACGGATCAGGCAGGCAACCGCCCCCTTCTCTGCGGCTGCATTGGCACACCCGCCCCGCTTGCGCACGGCAAGCCCGTAGCCCGAGCCATCTTGGGTCTTGTACATGCGCTCATCAATGAATGCGATTTTTCCGGCAAGGCTGCCAGCATCAGCCGCCTTTAGGTCGGAAAGGGTTTCAAACCGGACGATATCAGCCTCCAGTCCACCTTCAGGCGTCGCACGACTGCCGCCGAGCGCCGTGATCACAAGATCTTGCGCATTCGCGCCAATCACGCGGGCAGATTCATGGGTCCGCGCCCAATACGGGATCGTGAAATCCTCAACGCGCGTGCGGTCAAAGTTCAGCTGCTTGAGGGCGTTCATCGCCCACACACGCGCCCGCGCCTCATCCGGCGAGCCGCCAAGGCGGGCACCGACTTCTGTCGTCAGGTCTTCGACAAATTGCAGGCCAACCTCATCCAGCAGAGCATCCGCGATCAGTTGATCTGTCGTTGCCGCGATCTCCGGCGACAGATCGACATTCTGCGCGAAGGACGGCGCACCAACCAATATGGCCACGCCAGCCAATAGCCCTGCAATGTGCCTGATCTGTTTCATTCGCTTTGCCTTTCAATGATCTATGCAGCACAAGACTACATGTCCTTCGGGCAGAGTGAACAGCCCTGTTGCCTAAAGTTGTTCAGCAATCTGCAAGATAACGTCGAGCGAGGGGCGGTCCTTGTAACCTTCCTCGCGCAATACCGCCCGGACCGTCTCATCCGTACTGATAAACATGATCGCCGGGTGGGGAATGCCGAAATAGCGCGAGCTAGGCTTCATCTCTTCATTCAGCAAATTAAACGCCGATATAGCTTCCGAACCGGGATCGGACAGGAGTTCAAATCCAAGACTGTTCTTGCGGGCAAACTTCGACAGAATCTCGGGATCGTCATACGAAATTGCGACAAGGGGCCAGCCCAGGTCGTTGAGGTTGGCCGATACATCATCAATCTGCTTCAGCTGTTTTTGGCAGTAAGGGCACCAGTCCGCAGAACGCACGAAGGCAACCGCAATCCCCTTCTCTCCCATGAGTTCAGTCAGGCTCGTCGCCTCTCCAGTGTGTCTCACCAGATTGACCGAAGGCGCAGATTGACCAAGCGCCAGACCAATCTGAGGTGTTTGCATCTCGGTGGTCGTATCCGGGGAGGCTGTGATTGTATCGGCCGCATCCTGAGCGTTCGCCGCCGCTGGCAGCATGGCAAGCACGGAGGCAAGAGTAAGCGTACGGATCATGGGGCGTCTCCTCTGAAGTCTGTGCACCAGCCTTACCCGCATGCAGGATCAGTGGCGAGGCGTAAACGGCACACCTCACACAGGCTTGATCGGTCGTTATCAGTTGCGGCGGGCCCGCCATTCATCGGCCGTCTGGCCGTAGACATCCCACATCATGCCCTCAAACGGCGGCGGCGTTTCCTGTTTTCTCATGAAGCGGCTACCCAGACGCTCGGCTACGCGAACAGAGGCTGCGTTCTCTGGCAGGATCGTATGGATCACCTCACTCCAGCCCAGAATATCGACCGCATAGTCCATCGCCGCCGTCGCGCCTTCGGTCGCGTATCCCCTGCCCCAGGACGACCGCACGAGTCCCCAGCCGATCTCCGTACCCGGCCAGCCGTTTGGTCTCCAAGGGCCGAGCCGGCCCACCCATTCTCCAGTCGATTTCTCGATCACAGAAAACATGGAGAAGCCCTCAATCGTCCACGCACCGGTCATTGTGCATATTGATCGCCAAGTCAGCTCCGGCCCCTGAACGCCGCCGAGATGGCGCATCACCTCTTCATCGGCATGGAAGGCGTTCCACGAAGGGATATCTTCCGCACGTGGCGGGCGCAGGAGTAGTCGTTCGGTCTCGATTGTCGGACCTATGGCCATGATAACGTCCCTCGCCTACTGCACACAAAAAAGCCCCGCCTTGAGAGCGGGGCTTTGTGTACTCCTGTCAGACCGGCGGCGCTAGTCGCGACCGGACATGATGGCCAGCAGGAACTGGAACATGTTGACGAAGTCCAGATAGAGGCTGAGCGCACCAAAGGTTGTTGCGACCGCCATGGCCCGCGCATTGCCGGCAATCTGGAAATACATGTTCTTCAGGCGCTGGGTGTCATATGCGGTCAGGCCAGCAAACACCAGAAGGCCGACCACCGAGATCACCATATGCATCATGCTGGACTGGAAGATCAGCATGTTCAGGATCGACGCGACGATGATGCCAACGACGCCCATGATCAGGAACACGCCCCAACCGGACATGTCGCGCTTCGTGGTATATCCATAAAGTGACAGGCCACCGAACGCGATGGCCGTTGTCAGGAAGGCCTTCGACACGATCAGCATGCCATCCGGCTGGCGTGCATAGACATAGACGATAGCGCCCATGCCGATACCGATCAGAGAGACGACCGACCAATAAACAAGGTTAGCCGCTGTGGGCGACGGGTTCTTCATGACGAAGCCTGACAGAAGTAGGATCGCCAATGGAGCAAACATGATGACAAGACCGATTGGTCCGGTCAGGAGGGTCAGTGTGACGCTTTCCGGCACCAGCGCGCCAAAGGCATAAGCCAATGCTGCGGTCAGCAGCAGGCCAAGCGCCATCTTGTTGTAGACGCCCAGCATGAAGCTGCGCAGACCTTCATTGACCGACATGTCCATCGTCTGGCCCGATGGCCCCGGCGAATAGGCACGATTGAAGTCATTCATAGGTATGATACCCTTTCTGGTTGAAAGGCAGGGATTCATGACCTGCCAAACTGATCTGGAATATGGTGCTGACAGTTAGTTTTAGCAAGTTAAACCGGCGGTAAAGGCGACCGGCCTCCGTTTGCTATACCCACGGTCAATCAGCGGTCTGGCACATGTTGAATTGGCAGAACCTGCCATGAATTCTAACCTCCGGCACGATCTGTTGTCTTGAAAGCTCATTTGGGGGAATGATCAGGCCATTTCCTGCTGCAATCAGGCAGGTCTTATGGATTGACTTGAAATTACCCAAGGTTAATTTTCGTGTTCTGGCGTAATTCCAACAGTGGGGACGCCAAGAATGAAGGGGACAAACATGGCAGACGCATCTGAATATGCCGAAAACATCAAGAAATATGCGAAAGGCTACAATCAGGCCGCAGCAGAAAAGATCGTGGGACGACTGGGGATTGCCTTACGCAATCGGGACAGCTCCATTGTCGCCTGCAGCGATTCTGTTGAACTCGATCGCATTCGCGAGAAATGGTGCCGCGGCAAGCTGGGTCTGCCGCACACTCAAAGCGAGCTGGACGCGGCCATCAAGGCAGTTTGCGACCAGATGAGCGCCGAAGGTGGCTCCAAGTCGCGCGTGACGTTCTACTATTTGTTGGCAGAACAGTTTGGAAAGCTCGAAGCGCTCGCCGGCTAATACACGCTGGTGCATAGAGTTTCTGGAGACCCGGCCATTGCGCCGGGTTTTCTTTTGCGACGGAAACCTGTTCAACAGATACATGTATCGCTTGTTCGCTGCCCTTCCCATTCCAGATGAGATCCACGCCGGCTTGGTTGAACGCCAGACAAGCCTGTCAGGCGCCAGTTGGCGCCCGCCCCGCAATTTTCACATCACGCTCCGCTTCTTTGGGGATGTCTCGCATGCCAGCGCACGAGACCTGGACGAATTGCTGGCCGAAATTTGCTGTGCGCCTTTCGAACTTTCTCTGGAGGGCATGGGATGGTTTGGCCGCCGCGAGCCAACTGCCGTTTGGGCACGCGTCCGGGAGTGTGATTCCTTGCGCGCCTTGTCCGCACAATGCGAGCGGGCCGCACGGCGCCTTGGCCTTCAACCCGACCGGCGCCCGTTCACACCGCATGTTACTCTGGCATATCTGCACGGCACCCTATTGGACGAGGCAACGGCTTGGGTTGAACGCAACAATGACTATCGCGGCGGCCCTTTCTGGGCCGAAGGCTTTCACCTCTATTCCAGCCATATGGGTAATGGACCAAGCCGTTATGTAGCAGAGGCTGACTATGTGCTCGGCTCACCAGAGAATGCGGATATGGGGCGCTCTGCAGAGTAACTGATATGAGTTAATGCGACGACATTTGTTCGTGGTATGTTCTAATTCTGGAGAGCAGATCATGGCACGGCGAACAATCATACAGAAATTGGAGATTCTTGCGGACGCTGCGAAATACGACGCATCTTGCGCGTCCTCAGGGTCCAAGAAACGCAATGCACTGGGCACAGCCGGAATCGGATCCACCGAAGGTATGGGGATTTGCCATTCCTACGCGCCGGATGGGCGGTGTATCTCACTTCTGAAAGTGCTGCTGACCAATTTCTGCATTTTCGACTGCCGCTATTGCATCAACAGGTCATCTTCAAACGTGCGGCGCGAACGCTTCTCGGTGGACGAGGTCGTCAAGCTAACGCTCGACTTCTACAAGCGAAACTATATCGAAGGCCTCTTCCTTTCGTCCGGCATCATCCAGTCCCCGAATTACACAATGGAGCAGCTGCTGGAAGTGGCCCGCAGCCTGCGCCAAGACCACGGATTCCGCGGATACATCCACCTGAAAACGATCGCCGAGGCTGACCCGGAGCTGATCCGGCTTGCAGGCCTGCATGCCGACCGACTGTCGGTGAATGTCGAACTTCCTTCAGAGCAAGGACTGACCCATTACGCTCCAGAAAAGAGTGGCCAGACCATCCGAAAGGCAATGGCTGACATCCGCCATGAAATAGACAATGTGAAGGATGCGAGTTCCAGCCGCATTTTGAAACGGGCCAAAGCCCCTTCATTTGCTCCTGGCGGGCAGTCGACCCAGATGATCGTGGGTGCCGACTCCTCGAGCGATGCAGACATCCTGCAGTCCTCGTCCAAGCTCTATGCCGGCTACGGCCTCAAACGGGTCTATTACTCCGCCTACAGTCCGGTGCCGGATGCCAGTGCCGACCTTCCCCCTGTCCGCCCTCCCCTGATCCGGGAACACCGCCTGTACCAGGCTGACTGGATGTTTCGCTTCTATGGCTTCTCGACCGCAGAGATCACGTCGGTCGCCGAGAACGGCATGCTGGACTTGGAAATCGATCCGAAACTCTCTTGGGCATTGAAGAACCGAGGGTTGTTCCCAATGGATATCAACAAGGCCTCCTACGGAGAACTATTGCGGATACCCGGGCTCGGTCCGGCGTCCGCCAAGCGCATCGTTCAAGCGAGACGGCACACACGATTGACGCTGACAGACCTCGGAAAGATCGTACGTAGTCTGAAAAATATTCGGCCATTTATCACAGCCGCGAACTGGACTCCGGGCCATCTGACCGATTCCCTTGGCTTGAGAGATCGCTTTGTTTCGCGGCCAAGACAGTTGGACCTTTTTTCATGATCACTGTCGAATTGCAGTCTCCAACAGACTTTGACGGTTGGCGCAGATTGTCCCGACATCTACTGGCCGAAGGCGTCAAACCGGACGAAGTCGAGTGGCACATTGAAGGTGACGCTGGAACACTGTTTGCAACACCCGCTTACCAGCCGCACCCCGCTCCGCCGTCGTCTTCGGGACCTCGTGTTCCGAAACTGTTTATTGACCGCGCCAGACGCGTCGTCTGTCACACCGACACCAGCCGGTTCATCCGGCTCTACAGGATCCTGTGGCGACTCCAGCAGGATGGTGCCTATCTCAGCCGTATTACGGAAACGGATGTGAAATGGCTGGAAGATTGTGACAAGGCGATCCGGCGGGATGTTCATAAGACCCACGCCTTTGTTCGGTTCAGACAGGTAAATGCGGGGGCCGCCGGTCGGCAAGAGTTTGCAGCCTGGTTCGAACCCACTCATCGGACACTTGAACTCAGCGCACCTTTCTTCCAACGTCGGTTTCCCAACATGGACTGGATCATCGTCACACCGTCCATGTCCGCCGCATGGGATGGCACAATGCTTCGCTACGCCGAGGGGGGAAGCAAGTCCGATGTAACTCCGGCTGATGCGGTTGAGGACCAGTGGCGTACCTATTTCAAATCGATCTTCAATCCAGCGCGCCTGAAAGTGACTGCGATGACTTCGGAGATGCCTCGCAAATACTGGAAGAACCTGCCTGAAGCCGACCTCATCCCGAACCTGATTGCGACCGCATCAGAAAGGGCGAAATCCATGCAGCTTCAACCCGAGCGCGCGCCGAACCCGCTGGCCGAAGTCCTGACCCGCCGGCGGATCGGAAAGGCCACCCCTGCCCCGACGCCTCAGACATTGCCCGAAACAAGAAAAGCGCTATCGGCGTGCACGCGGTGCCCACTCTACAAGGACGCGTCTCAGTCAGTACCTGGCGAAGGACCGACCAATGCGCGACTGATGATTGTCGGTGAACAGCCTGGAGATCAGGAAGATATTTCCGGCCGCCCCTTCGTTGGACCTGCCGGACAGTTGCTGGACCGGGTGCTGGTCGACGCCGGGCTGAACCGGAATGAGGCATATGTTACCAATGCGGTGAAGCATTTCAAATTCCAGCCGCGCGGCAAACGGCGCATGCATCAAAGACCCAATGCGGGAGAGATCGACACCTGCCGCTGGTGGCTCGACCTGGAACGCCGGCATGTTCAGCCGGACCTGATCATTGCGCTGGGGGCAAGCGCGGCGCGCGGCGTGCTGGGCCACTCGATCAAGGTGTCGGATATGCGCGGCAAGATCCTGCCCCAGCCCGGCGCGGCATCTGTGCTTGTTACGGTCCACCCAGCCTATCTGCTCCGCTTGCCAGACCCGGACCGCGCCCGAACTGAACGTCAGCGCTTCGCGCAGGACCTATCAGCAGCGCGCGCGTTTCTGGAGGGGACTGCGCATCGGACAAACGCCTGAAGGCAATGGATTGTCGGAAAGAAAATGGTGCCGCTAAGGTGACTTGAACACCTGACCCCCGCATTACGAATGCGATGCTCTACCAGCTGAGCTATAGCGGCAAATCCACTGATGAGCCCCGCGTCATACCGACAGAGGCCTATTTTCGCAAGATGCTTTTGTACGTGGCGAGCCAGCAGCCGCAGTCGCCAAGCCTAGTCGTCATCCGAGACATAATCCAGCGGTGGCATGCGGGGTTCGCTCGGCGCAGTGGCAGTGGCGAGATCATCCTCCTCGTCGGGTGACGGCAGCGCCATGACCCGGCCGGCCTCAAGCTCGCGCCCGAAGGATTCATAACGTGGATGGACAAGGTCTCCGACATCGCCAAATGTGTAGACCAGCCGACTCCAATTGCGCTGCGAGAAGTCAAACGCCATGCCTTTCGGATCCAGGTCCGACCAATCAGGCTCACGCGACGCGGAAACGGCCATACGGCCCCAACGCTCAGCTTCAGACGTATCACCATAGCCTTTCAAGGCACGCTCCATCAGCAAGCAAAGCCGTGCTGTCGGATTCTCCTCGACAAGCAAAGCAAGCGCCTTGATCGCACCTGTCCAGTCGGCCGAATCCATGGCCAGCTCGGCCTCCAGGATACGGCTTTCGCGATGAGTGGGGTTCGTATTAATCAGGGCCCTGAGGCGCGCTGAAACATTCTCCGGTGTGTCCTGAGGAACAAGGCGACGAGACAATTGTGCCAACGCCGGATGTGGCCGCGCCTTCCAGCCCGTTTCCAGCACGCTTTGCGCTAATTTTGCCTTGCCATCGGTCATCAGCTGGCGTGCGCCGTGCCAAGCTGCAGGAGAGAATGCCGGCGCAGACCGCATGGCCTCGGCGAGTTCTTTCTGGGCTTCCAGTTTGCGGTCATGCGGCAAGCCAGCGGCTCGCGCCGTGTGCAATACGGCCCGGCGGCGGCGTAAACTGTCGCCCTTGATGAGACCGCGCTTCTCACCGATCGAAAGCGTTTCCAGCGCCTTGGTCCACTCACCTCGCGCGACCTGCAAATCGAACAACGAGTTGAACGGCCAATCGGCCGAGGATTTGATCCCCAGCGCTTCTCGCGCCCGGGACTCCGCCGTCTGCTGGTCACCGCGCTCAGCCGCAGCCGATGCTGATCCGCGCAGGCCCGCCAGCTGCCCGCCCGGCAAGCGTGTCAACTGGCCCCAAGCGCGCTCAGCGCCAGCCCAGTCGTCATTGGCTTCGGCGGCGCGGGCTTCAAGCAGCAATTGCAATCGTTCGTCGTCCGCATGCTTCCCGGCTTTTCGAGCCAGTTTCAGCGCGGTATTGGCATCGCCCGCTTCGGCAGCCAGCAAACCTTCTGTCAGCGCGGCATTAGCCTTGCGCGTGCGCGATACCTGGCGAGATTTTCCGATCTTTCCGGGCAGAATGAACAGGCCACTCAGGATCCACCAGGCAAAGGCGATCACGCCGCCGAGCAACAGCATAAGGAACGCGGCCAGACCCGACTGGATTGAGATCTCCTGCTCGCCATAGGGAACAGTCACCGCACCTGGCAGTGACAATGCCCACCAGGCAAAAGAAGCCGCCACTGCAAACAGCAGCAAGATTACGACAAACAGGACAATCCGATTCATGGGGGGCTATTGTTTCCCTTCAAGGAGGCGTTGTTGCAAGGCTTCCAGCGCCGCTTCCAAAGTGATGCGCCGGTTTGCTTGGGCGGTCCAGTCGGCCATGGCCCTGGCGGGCGCGCCTTCAAGTCGGTTTATCATTTCGACCGTCTCTTCGAGGTCGCCGATTGCCAGCGCTTCACTGGCCTTGGCAAGAATGGCATCCGGTTCGCTGTCCTCGCCGTCCAGCCGCCGCACACTGACAGCGTCCCCGAAAGCGCGATTGAGCCAGGACAGTCCCTCTTCCGACGTGTCCGGAATGGCCGCTTCTGCTTTCAATCGCGCGACATCAAAAGAAGCCTGGAGCTCTGCAACCGTCGGCGCCCCCTCCGCGGATATGGACGCCAGCTGTCGAACCGAAGAATCGTCCGGTAGTTGCGACCTGAGCATGCGCAGTTCCGGCGCAAAACCTCCGCCTTTTCGGGAGGCAGCCTCTATTGCGGACACCGCACGGGCCATGTCGGCCGTTTGGGACGCTGCTTCGGCTGCCCCGCGCGCAGCGGCCTCATCCTGACGCATACCCGCAATCAGGCCCGCCATCTGTTCGGCGTCGCGGCTGTTCGAGAGCTTGGCTTCACTCAAATCGTCGCGCAGTTCGGCCAGTTTGGTTTCAACCTCGATCACCCGTTCGATCTGGACGCCGCTCGGTGCCGCTTCCAATTGCTCAACTGATCGGGCTAGCCTTTCCATCCGAGACTCAAGGCTGGCAACAGCGCGGGAGACATCTTCCGGACTGACTTCACCTGTCGTGTCGATAGACTCAAGCGCAACGACGCGCTGCTGAAGCTCATCAAGTGCGCTTGTATCTATTGTAGCTGCGGACCCGGTTTCGCGCTGGGCCAGCGCTTCGACCTCGGTTGCGAGGGCAGAGATGCTCGCACTCAATCCATCCTGCTCGCGTATCGTCCGGGCCAGCCGGATGGATACTTCTTCCTGCCCTGCCTCCATGTCGGTCAGGCGCGAATCCACCGTGCCGGGATTGGTCGGGTTGTTTGCAAGGTATCGTGAACCGGCCATGCCAAGAATACCGCCAAGACCGGCAGCAAACAGGGATAAAACGAGTGCACCCAGCCAGCCAGGCCCCGCAGAAACGCCACCGCTTCCCCGCACGGCTTCTTCAGGGGCAGGTTCGAAGTCAGCATCAATCGGCTCAGATGAGTCGATATGGTCGTCTTCCGGTGTCGAATCTTCGGTCATCAATCACATTTCCCTTCAGACGGGAGTTCTAGCCACAATCGCATATAGTTCGGCAGCGATCAAAGCTCTTTGCACGCCTGCAACAAAGCCTCCATGAGCGCGTCCTCATTGGGCCTGGCAGCAGATATAAGTGCCCGTGCCTGCGAAGACTTTAACGGGGCTGCGGCAGCCTCCGAAATTGCGACGCAGATATTTGTCTCCATTGGTATGCTTTCGGATAGGGCCGCAAAAACATGCGCAGCCTTGGCTGAATGAACCAGAACAACCGCACCCGAACCGGAGCGGAGTGTTTGAACTGCATCCGCTTGCAGGGCTGATGCTGGAACCGTCTCATAGAGCGCCAGAAAGCGGGCATCGCATTTGGCAGCGGACAGTTGCGCTACCAGGTTTCCGGCTGCCGCCGAATTCGCAATATGAAGGAAACCGCCTTCTGTAGATACCGAAGACAGGATCAAACGGCCGAGTTCGTCAGAATCTCCGTCTCCCCGCACAATCTTCTGGAAGCCTGCTGCTTCAGCCGCATCCGCCGTCGCAGGCCCTACACACCACGTAGTCAGATCAGCGACCTGCTCCGTGATACCTCCGACAGCATCAACGAAGAACCGAACGCCATTTGCGCTCGTGAAGACCAGATTGTAGATGCCCGACAAGTCTACCATGGGCGCTTCGAGCGCTCTCAGCTCGAGCATGGGAGACCGAATGGCATGAAAACCCATATCCATCAGCCGTGTCACGGTCTCGGAGGCCCCGGGCTCCGCACGCGTCACGATGACCGGTGGCTTTACCATGCGCTGCCAAAGGCTGGCAGTTCACCGCCTGCCGCATCGCGAATGTCAGCGGCAAGCCTGGCCCCCAGATCCGTCATCTGATGCAATGTGGACGCCTTGGCACACGATCCGTTGGCCGACCAAGTCTGCTTACCGTCGAGCGACAGAACTTCGCCCTTCACAAACCAGGTGTCGCCCTTGTCAAACGTATGCGCCGCAATCGGTGTGCGACAGCTGCCGTCCAGTGCCGCGAGGAAGGCCCGTTCGATATGGGCAGCGGCCTCGGTCGGCTCGTGGTTCATCTTCTCGAACGCTTCTGCAGCATCTTCAGCCAGATTTTCCCGCGCCACAATGCCGACGATCCCCTGCCCGGCGGCTGGCAGCATGTCTTCCAGCGGGATCGGGTGCGCCAAATGCGCCATGCCGAGGCGCGTCAGCCCAGCCATGGCGAGATAGGTCGCGTCTGCGAGCCCCTCTTCCAACTTGCGCATACGGGTCGCGACATTGCCGCGGAAGGTCACGATTTCGACGTCGGGGCGCCGGGCCAAAGTCTGCGCTTCCCTGCGTAGGGAGGCGGTGCCCACACGTGCACCCTGTTTCAATTCATTCAAACTGGTCGCATGCGGTGACAGAAAACCTTCACGGGGGTCTTCCCTGTCCGGAAACGCCACAAAGCGCTGCCCGTCTGGCAGGACAGAAGGAACATCTTTCAGACTGTGGACTGTCACGTCCACCTCACCCCGGTCGAGCGCCGCGTCGAGTTCGCGCGTAAACAGACCCTTGCCGCCCGCATCGATTAGACGCTCAGTTGTCAGCTGGTCTCCGGATGTCGTGAAGGTAACGATCTCACCACGCCATGCACCGCCAGAGTGAATTTCCAGCGCCGCTGCCACCTGCCGGGCCTGCACGAGCGCGAGCGGAGAACCCCGCGTGCCAATTCGCAGCACACGCTGGTCGCGGCGGGATGTGTCGTCGGGAGAAATACGCGGATCAGTCATCCCCCTCCCCTAACGCCCCCAAGAGGACTTGCCAATTGACACAGCGCCGCGGAAAGGAATACCAAGTCTTATCGTTATTCGAGAAAAATTTTCCGGAGTCTCTCATGATCAAGCAAACCGCCACCGCGATTGCCCTTGCGCTTGCGCTGACCGCCTGTGGCCAGCCCACCCCCGCCGCCGAACCTGAACAGCCATCTGTAACGGCAGAAGAAATGGCAGCCAATGGCGAACGCCTGAATGCATGGTTTGATGCGAAGTACGAAGAAGAACTGCAATTCAGCCCGATCGGGCTGACCTTCCTGGGCCGCAAGGACAAGAACGACCAGATCGACTGCTTCACCCTTGAGTGCCACGAAGAACAGCTGGCATGGCGCGTTGCAGCCACCGAAGAGATGGAAAACGAGTTCGACTATGATGCGCTCTCACCAGCAGACCGTATCTCCTATGATATCTGGAAGTACCAGACCGAGCAGGAAGTCGCCGGCGAAGAATATCTCTATAATGGCTACATCTTCGATCAGATGAACGGCCCACAGGGCTTCATGCCTACCTTCCTCATCAATTTCCACAACGTGGAATCGGTCGAGGACTTCGATGCCCTCGTTAACCGGATCAGCGAAACCGGCCGCGCCATGAATGAGGCGATCCTGATTGCAAGGGAATCAGCTTCACGTGGCGTCCATGCCCCGAAATTTGCCTATGAAGGCGTGATCGACCAGTCGAAGAAAGTCATCGCGGGTGCGCCGTTCACCGAAGGGGAAGACAGTGCGCTCTACGCCGACGTCAAATCCGAGATCGCCAAGCTTTCCGAAGCGGGCGAGTTGACCGAGGAAGAGGCCGACGCCAAGCTGGAACAGGCCCGCATCGCGCTGGTTGATAATTTCCAGCCTGCGTACGAGGCGATCATCGCTTTCGCTGAAGAAGACATGGCCAATTCGCCGGATCCGGACAGCCCGGTCGGCGCGGACACCCAGCCCAACGGCAAGGACTATTACAACCACCTGCTGGCCACGCAGACCACGACCGACCTGACAGCCGACGAAATCCACGAGATCGGCCTGGCAGAAGTCGCCCGTATCCACGAAGAGATGGAAGCCATCAAGCAGCAGGTCGGCTTTGAAGGCACGTTGCAGGAATTCTTCACGATGCTGCGCGATTCCAAGGATGATGAACGCTTCTACTATCCGAATACGGATGAGGGACGTCAGGCCTATATTGACGACGCGACCCGCGACATCGAAAACATCAAGGCGAACCTGCCGGAATTCTTCGGCATCCTTCCAAAAGCTGACCTCGTCGTGAAACGCGTCGAGCCGTTCCGCGAACAGGACGGAGCTGCCCAGCACTACTATCCGGGAACGCCGGATGGATCGCGGTCAGGTACCTACTACGCACACCTGTCCGACATGACCGCGATGCCGAAACGCGAACTGGAAGTGATCGCGTATCATGAAGGCATTCCGGGTCACCACATGCAGATCTCGATCGCGCAGGAACTGGAAGGCGTGCCGCAGTTCCGCACCCAGGCCGGTTTCACCGCTTACATCGAAGGCTGGGCGCTGTATTCCGAATGGCTGGCCACGGAATTCCCGGATACTTATGAAGATCCGTATTCCAATTTCGGACGCCTCGGCTCCGAAATCTGGCGGGCAATCCGTCTTGTTGTCGACACCGGTATCCACTCCAAGGGCTGGACCGAGGAAGAGGCCGTTCAGTACTTCCTGAACAATACGGCCATCACCGAGATGCAGGCGCGCTCCGAGATCCAGCGTTACATCGTGATGCCGGGTCAGGCGACCAGCTACAAGATAGGCATGATGAAGATCCAGCAGCTGCGCAAGAAGGCTGAAGACGAGCTTGGCGACAAGTTCGACATCCGCGCCTTCCACGACACCGTTCTGGGCGGCGGCGCTCTGCCGCTGGAAATCCTCGAACGCCGCATCGACCAGTGGATCGAGGAAGTAAAAGCGGCCTGATCCAGTCTGCGAGCTGAGCGCCCTTCCGGGCGACGCGAGGGCAGGGCTTGCTTGAGGCAGGCCCTGCCCTACGCTTTTCAGGAAGGGAGAAAATGCCATGAACCTCGATTTCAGCCCGGAAACGGAGACCTTTCGGCAGACCGTCCGCACCTTCTTTGAAACGGACTTTCCGAAGGACATTCTTGAGAAAAACCGCGCAGGTCACGCGCTGACAACAGCAGAGGTCCGAAAGTCGGAAATGGCGCTCGGCGCGAAAGGCTGGCTCGCCTCGGCATGGCCCGAAGAATATGGAGGCCCCGGCTGGTCCGTCGAGGAACAATACGTCTTTGATGAAGAACTGGAGCGCGCAGGGGTGCCAACCGTCACGCCTATGGGCGTCGTCTATGTCGGGCCGGTACTCTACACATTCGGGTCGGACGCCCAGAAGGAAAAATGGCTTCCTGGCATCCGCGACGGCTCGGTCGGCTGGGCACAGGGCTATTCAGAGCCGGGATCAGGATCAGACCTCGCATCGCTCCAGTTCAGCGCCGTGCTGGAAAACGGGACCTATACGCTGAATGGCCACAAGATCTGGACCTCGGCCGCCCAGCATGCCGACTGGATCTTCCTGCTGACGCGCACCTCCAATGAGGGGAAGAAGCAGGAAGGGATTACCTTCATCTGTTGCCCCATTGATGCGCCCGGCGTGACGGTGAAGCCGATCATCACGATCGATGGCAAGCATGTGCTGAACGAAGTTTTCTTCGACAACGTCACCGTACCGGAAGAGTTTCGCATCGGCGAAGAGGGTAAGGGCTGGACCTATTCGCAGTACCTGCTCGGGTTTGAGCGCACCTCCTATGCTCGCATCGGCGGCAAACGGGCCATGTTGCGCCATGTGCGCGAGATCGCTCGCTCCTTGCCTGAGAGCGGCAATTACCGCCTGATCGATGATCCGGGCTTTGCGCAAAAGCTGACCCAAGCAGAAATGGCGGTGGATGGCCTGGAGATGACTGTCTTCCGCATCCTCTCCGCGCTCTCCGCAGGCGGATCACCGGGCGATGCAGCATCCACAGTAAAAATCCTGGCAACCACGACCCACCAGCAGATTACCGAACTGATGCTGGATGCCGTCGGCCATTTCGGACAGCCCTTCGGCAAGGCCGGCGACCTTCCAGCCACCCTGCCCCCCTATGCTGCGCCGGATGTGGCGACGTATTTCGGAGGGCGTGCCCAATCAATTTATGGTGGCACCAACGAGATCCAGCGCAACATCATCGCAAAGAAAGTGCTGGGCCTCTAAGGCCGGTCTGCTCAGAAGTCGTAGGCAATGCCTTTGCGTTCCCAATCGCCATACCGGGTTGGCTCGATCTTGCGAGGGCCGCCACGCTCGTTCTCCGGCAGCTCAGAGACGTCCTCAGCCATCTCGATTCGACGCGCATCTGCCTCTTCCAGCGCGCGACGCGCCTCTGGTGTCAGGGTCTCGCGACGCGCGATTTCGGCCGCATCAGGAAAGTCCGGTGTGCTCATCTGCACTCCCCATTTCGTTAACAATCCCCATATAGGTTTCTGGGGAATTTAAACATCCCCCGACTGAAACCACTGGAGACGTGTCACCCATGGGTACCGCAAAAACCTTCATGTTACTGGCTGCGCTAACCGCGCTGTTCATGGCGGTCGGCTATCTGATCGGCGGTGTTCTCGGCATGGCAATCGCCTTTGTCGTCGCCGCTGGCATGAACGTATTTTCATGGTGGAATGCCGACAAGATTGTCCTGCGCATGCAGGGTGCCAAAGAGGTCACGCCGGAGACCTCCTCCCCCATGCTGCGCACATTTGCGGGTGATGTGGCCCGCATGGCAGAACGCGCTGGCCTGCCTGCACCGCGCGTCTACATTATTGAAACACCGCAACCGAATGCCTTTGCGACCGGGCGCAATCCCGAAAACGCCGCCGTCGCCGCGACCTCTGGCCTGCTCGGCTCGCTGACCCGCGAGGAAGTCGCAGGTGTTATGGCGCACGAACTGGCGCATGTGCAGAACCGCGACACGCTGACCATGACCGTTACCGCAACAATTGCGGGTGCGATCGGCATGTTGGCAAATTTCGCGCTGTTCTTTGGCCGCGAGCGGGCGGGCCTCATCGGCTCTCTCGCAATCATGATCTTCGCGCCGATGGCGGCCGCCCTTGTGCAGATGGCCATCAGCCGGTCGCGAGAATACGAGGCCGACAAGCGGGGCGCAGAGATTTGTGGCAATCCGCTCTGGTTAGCCTCCGCGCTTCAGAAGATTGAACGCGGTGCCCGCGAGCGCAACCCCGCCATGGCGCACATGTACATCGCCAATCCCCTCAATGGACGCGGCGCCGACAATCTGTTCTCAACCCATCCGGCAACCGCGAACCGGATTGAGGCCTTGCGCCGCATGGCAGCCGAGATGGGCGTCAGCTCCGAGACTGCGGATGCACCGCGTCGCCAAGCCGGACCGTGGGGCTGATCATGGAGTCAGACTCATGAGCGGCGCCCTGGCACGGCGCGCCTCAGCCGAATTGCTCATGCTGGCGCTGGAAAGCCGCCGCACGCTGGACGAGGCTATGCTCAAATCTGACAGCTTCAACGATCTGGAAGGGCCCGATCGGAGCTTTGCCCGACTGATGGCGAGCGCCGCCCTGCGTGAACTTGGCCGCATTGATGCGGGTCTCTCACCCCTGCTGTCGCGACCACTCAACGCCACCAGCCCTGCCATTCGCGCCCTATTGCGCGTTGGCGTAGTGCAGCTTTGGCGGCTGGAAACTCCGCCTCATGCCGCAGTGTCGGAAACGGTTGAAGCGGCCAAGGGCTGGCCGGATGCGCGTTCGGGAGGCAGTTTTCTCAACGCTGTGTTACGACGCGCAGCCGATACGACGCCTGACCTTGATGCAATGCCCGCGAGCTTGATCTGGCCGGATTGGCTGGCCAACCGGTTTACGAACGATCTTGGCGCCGATCGCGCAGAGCTTCTTGCCGCGCACCAAATGGACGAGCCGCCAATCTTCCTGTCCGCAAGGTCCAACCCACGCGATGTTGCTAACGCAACCGGTGGCGACTTATTGCCGACCGGTTCGGTCCGCCTGAACAGCGCAAATGTCGAGGCCCTGCCTGGGTTTGAAGCAGGTGACTGGTGGGTTCAGGACGCCGCTGCCGCCCTCCCTGTAAAACTGCTCAATGTGACCGGGACCGATCAGGTCGTGGATTTGTGCGCGGCGCCAGGCGGCAAGACACTTCAACTGGCGGCCACCGGTGCGAAAGTGACCGCCGTCGATCGGTCCAAGCCGAGATTGGAGCGCCTTAGGGAAAACCTTGCGCGAACGGGCTTGTCTGCGGACATCGTTGCGGCCAATGCAGATGAATGGCGCCCGGAGATTCCGGTGAACAAATTGCTGCTGGATGCCCCTTGCTCCGCATTGGGCACCTTGAGACGTCATCCAGAGGGCGCGTGGATCAAGCGAGAGGAAGAAATTGACCGCTTCCCGGCAGCGCAGACGCGCCTCCTGACAGCCGCCGCCGACATGGTCACTTCGGGCGGCATCGTCATCTATTGCGTCTGCACCCCGCTTGACTCCGAAGGACGCAATATCGTCGATCAGGCGATTACGGCGGGGCTTTATTCACGTCAGCCTGTATTCGAGGCAGAAATTCCCGGTTTCGAGCATTGCCTGACGCCAGAGGGCGATCTGCTGACCCTGCCGCAATACGGCGCGGGGCATGACGCCTTCTACATTGCGCGCCTGCAGCGGATTTGATCGATTTCAATCCGCGCATGGTTTTCAAGCGGTAAACAGACTTGCCACAAAAAGGTCTCGCAGAGTTCATCTGCCATTCAGGGCGAACTGTGCAATGATAACCCATCTAATGTGCAGGGAGCACTCAACATGATTACCGAATTTTCTCCCCGGAAAGTTGCTGTGGGCGCATTTGCTGCCCTCGCTTTGGCACTCACCGGATGTGCAAGCAATTATGGCGCTGGAACAGCCACGCCAGGTGCGGTCGGTCAGGCTTCTACCGTTTATACCGGTACAGTGACTTCGGTGCGTGCCGTAACGATCCAATCTGACCGGTCCCTAATTGGTACCGCAACAGGCGCCGTGTTGGGTGGTCTGGCAGGCTCCGAGCTTGGTGGCGGCGACAAGGCCCAGACTGCGGGAGCCATTGGTGGCGCCGTCATCGGCGGCATCGCCGGTAACGCAGCTGGCAAGGCTGTCGGCAAGCAACAGGGTTATGCCTACATTGTCCGTTTCTCGACGGGTGACGTGAAGGAAATCATTCAGGGCGCGGATGTCTATATCGCGCCAGGTACACCGGTCGATATCATTGCCGGGGCTGATGGTTGGAAACTGGTTCCGGCCGGCGGCTACTAGGCCCAATCTCTACACCTTCGGACAGCCGGCCACCTTGTGTGGTCGGCTGTTCCAGCTTAGGGATTGCGCATGCGCGACGTGTTGATTTCTCCCTCGATTCTCTCTGCAGATTTCTCTCGCCTTGGTGAAGAGATTGCCGCCATAGACCATGCTGGCGCAGACATGATCCATATCGACGTCATGGATGGGCATTTCGTGCCAAACCTGACCTTTGGCCCTCCGGTGATCGAAAAGCTCCGCAAATGCACGGACAAGCCGTTCGATGTGCACCTGATGATCGCCCCTGTGGACCCGTTCATTGCTGCCTTTGCGAAGGCTGGCGCAAACATCCTCACGGTTCATCCGGAAGCCGGACCACATATCCATCGTACGATTCAGGCGATTCGCGCTGCCGGTATGAAGCCAGGAATTGCCTTAAATCCGGGCACACCCGCCAGTATCGTGGAGCCCATACTGGACGATATCGACCTGATCCTGGTGATGTCAGTCAATCCCGGTTTCGGCGGTCAGACCTTTATCGACAGCCAGTTACGCAAGGTCGAACAGCTGCGACGAATGATCGACTCAACTGGCAGAGATATCATCCTGGAAATCGATGGCGGCCTGAATCCGGAGACTGCTCCAAAAGCCATCGCCGCGGGCGTTAGTGCAATTGTTGCCGGGTCAGCCGTTTTCAAGGGCGGCGGGTCGGCCTATGCTGACAACATCAGGTCGCTCAGACCAAATCTAAAAGTATAGTTCTTGACGGAATGGACGGTGGACGTGGGAGGCGGAGATAGCGAAATCCTTGCTGACCGCACGAGAACCGGCGCAGATGACGCCGCTCTCTGGCGCAGGTTTCGTGGAGCTTGTGGCGATGATGCCAAAGTCGGTGTCCTGCAGCGCCTGAAGCTGTCTGGGCCAATTCCAGATGCTTTTTCCCATCATCTGACCCCAATTGTGCCGACGGATGACCGGCGCGGCGAAGCGCTGATGCAGGACATATGGCGCATCGGCATGGAGCGTCTGACCCTCGCGCCGGGCCAACCGCCATGGTCGACTCCCCTTCCCTCCAAACACTTCGCGGATCGGCTGCATCGGTTTTCATGGCTGCCTGATCTGTTTGATCAGGGCGACCTTGGGGCAGAACGTGCCAGACGCTTTGTCGACGACTGGATCGAATCCCATGGAAGCTTCAATGGGTTCTCCTGGAGGCTGGCGCCTACCAGCGTGAGGTGTTGGAACTGGATGTTGTGCGGCGCGGCTCTTTTCGAATCAGGCTCCGCAGATGCCCAACGAGCCCGGTCAGAATGCCTGGTTCGGCAAATCCGCTACCTTTCTGATCAAATCGACGCGGCAACCGATCCCAAAGCGCGCTGGTATGGTGCGGTCACAATCGTTGCAGGCGCATTGTGCATAGACCGCGCAATGAGCCTGGAGACCGCCCTCGCCAGACTGGACGCAGAATGCACGGCGCAAATCCTTCCCGATGGTGGGCATGTAAGCCGCAGCCCGTCGCGAAACCTGCGCGCGCTTGTGCATCTTCTGACGCTTCGGGACCTGTTCCGACGCGCTGGCCACCCGGAACCGGAATTCTTGGAGAAATGGGTTTCGCGCATGGGTGCAATGGTCGCCTTTTTTCGAGCCGGCGACGGCGCGCTCAGCCCGTTCAATGATAGCGACGAGGCGAGACCGGAAGTTGTCGAGGCGGCGCTCGCCCATTTGTCCTCTCCACCTCGCCGGTTCACTTTCGCGCCCAAATCCGGCTTTCAGAAGCTTGAAAAGAACAGCCTTCGGCTGATCCTCGATTGTGGTGAAGCGCCTGAGCGCCCCTTCAGCGATTTCGCCCATGCAGGCGCGCTCGGATTCGAGCTTTCGGACGGACCAAGCCGTCTTGTTACCTCTTGCGGCTATAGCGCCGAGGTGAACGTGGACTGGCAAGCCGCCGTGCGGCGCACGGGGGCCCACTCCACACTGATCCTGGCTGGTCGGGACTCATCTACCTTCTCATTGAACGACGAATCACGTCTTCTTTCTGCCCATGGACCGGAAGGTATTTCAGCCAAGCGCCTGGAAGAAGGCGACGAGATATGGCTCGATGCACAGCATGGCGGATACAAGGCACCCTGCGGATTGCTGCACCGTCGCCGCCTTTTCATGTCGGGCGATGGCCAGCGATTGACGGGCGAGGACTCCCTTGTGAGACCAGTCTCTCAGCCACCGTCGGATGACCGGAAGTTCATCGGCTTTGAAATTCGCTTTCACCTACATCCTACGGTCACAGCTATCATGGGCCGGGATGCCATTCGTCTGGTGTGTGATGACGGTACGGTCTGGAAGTTCAAGACAAGCCATGAAGGTGCGCGCCTTGAACGTACAGTTTATCTTGCGCGCGGTGTGGTTGAAAGACCCGAGCAAATCGTTATGGCTGGTTTTGCAGATCCTAACGGGGACGGACAACAGCCGCCGAATTGTATTCGTTGGGCATTTCTGAAGGAAAGATCCGCATGACGCCAAAACAGGCCGCTCGACGCGCTATGACGCTGACCCTCGGGTTCGACATCAGCATCGCGATCATTGCCATGGCGTTTTCCGGGTTACTGGTCTGGTCGTCCGAGGCGCCCCGCGCTGACTTGCCCCTCAATTCGATCGCCATCAGCACCGTCTTCTTCGCTGCAGCCGTCGCACTATCTTTCCTCGTGCTTGGCATTCAGAAGCAGGTCTGGCGTCATATGGGCTGGCCCGATGCAGTACGTATCTTCCAGGGGGTTTGTCTTGCGGCCCTGATCTACTTGCCGGTCATGTTGATGTTGAACGGGTTGCTGGCAACACCCTTCGCGACTCTGAGCGTTGCGCTCATCCTGTGGACGCTTGGCCTGTTCGCCGGACGCATGTTCGCCCTTTCCCGCACCACACACGAGCCGTTTCAGATCTTCAGCCCGGTCGCCAAGAATGGACAGCCGGTTCTCCTCGTAGGTGATTCGCAGAGCTGCGTTCAGGTCATCCGCCGCATCCAGTCATCGGCCCAGAGCAGCAAGATTCGTCTGCTCGGCTTGGTCGACGTGGAGGCTACCGAGCCGGGCCGGGCCATTCGCGGCATTCCAATTCTCGGCTCTCTCGACGAATTGGGCGACCTGATTGAAGTGTTGACGGTCCGATACAAGCAAACGCCTTGGGTTGCTGTGACGGGCGCTGCACGTAAACGCGAGACGACAATCCGGGTTCTTGAGACCGCTTCTGACCATGGCGCCGAAATCATGGCGCTAAATCGGGATGAAACGGCACAAGTACTGGAGCCCGTTCGCCCGTCGGACCTGCTGTCGCGCCCGGAACGTCATCTCTGCATCGAACCGGTCCGTGATCTTGTGAGCAATGCGAATGTCTTGGTGTCAGGTGGTGGCGGAACGATTGGCTCGGAACTTACACGCCAAGTCGCCCGGCTCGAACCCGCGTCAATTACCGTGTTCGATGCCTCAGAATTCAATCTCTACTCGATCGACATGGAATTGGCGGGCATCCTGCCTCCCAACCGGCACACGGCCCGACTGGGCGATGTTCGCGATATGAACCGTGTCCGCGACGTGTTCACGCGCGCAAAGCCGGATGTCGTCATCCACGCGGCGGCGCTGAAGCATGTTCCCTTGATGGAACGTAACATTTGCGAAGCCATCCTGACCAATGTGTCGGGCGCGGTGAACGCGGCAAAAGCCGCGGCGGCGGTTGGCGCGAAGAGCTTTGTCTTTATCTCCACAGATAAAGCGGTCGATCCGGACAATGTCATGGGCGCTACCAAACGCTTGGCCGAGATGGCCGTATCTCGGGTTGCAGCGCAAACCGGCATGGCCGCATCAATCGTTCGATTCGGAAATGTCCTTGGCTCATCAGGATCAGTGGTTCCCTTGTTCGAGCGCCAGATCGCGGCGGGTGGCCCAGTCACTCTGACTGATCCTGGCGTGACGCGATACTTCATGACCGTCGAGGAAGCCTCTTCGCTCGTCCTTCAGTCGGCCGCACTTCAGGATCGCACATCAGAAACCGGCCTCTACGTTCTGGATATGGGCGAACCCATGCCGATACTGCAATTGGCCGAAACCATGATCCGCATGAAGGGCCTGGTTCCGGGTGTCGACATCAAGATCACCACGACCGGCCTGCGCGATGGCGAAAAGATGCATGAGGTGCTGACCTATGAGCATGAAGCCGTAGTCTCCACCAAAGTGGACGGCATCTGGCAGGTCGAAAACCTGCATGCGCCTTCCGAGCTTTTTGAAAAGCGGCTCGGAGAGCTGATCGAGGCGGCATCCCGGCGCGAGCGCTCTGAAGCCCTGCGCCTGTTGGGCGTTCTCGTTCCGGAATATGCCAGCGAGCGAGCCGAAAAGGCGCGACGCTGGAGCGCTTGACCCACGCCGCGGTCATGATACGCCCCGCGGCACAAGCATTCAGCCTGCGCCAGAGGAATTCTCAACATGACAGATGCCGCCACCCGCGGAGCCCCCGTTCGTATTCGCCGCGCCCTGCTTTCCGTGTCTGACAAGACTGGATTGGTGGAACAAGCTCAAAAGCTTGCCGCCAAAGGTGTCGAACTGGTCTCCACCGGTGGCACGTCGAAACTTCTGAAAGAAGCCGGGCTGGATGTGAAAGATGTTGCCGACCTGACGGGCTTTCCGGAAATGATGGACGGTCGGGTGAAGACGCTTCACCCGGCGGTGCATGGCGGTCTGCTTTATCTGCGCGACAATCCCTCCCACGTAAAAGACGCCGAAACACACGGCATTGGCGCGATCGACCTGATTTATGTAAACCTCTATCCATTTGAGGCGACAGTTGCCTCCGGCGCAGACTTCGACACTTGCATCGAGAATATCGATATCGGCGGTCCCGCCATGCTGCGTGCGGCGGCGAAGAATGGTGCCTTCGTCGCCGTCTGTACGGATGGCTTTGATGTCGACGCAGTGCTTGCTGAAATGGAGACAAACGATGGCCATGTCAGCGTCACTCTCTGCCGCAAGCTGGCCGCGAAAACCTATGCCCGCACGGCGGCTTATGATTCCGCAATATCCAGTTGGTATGCAGACCAGCTCGGCGAGAGCGCTCCAGACTGGGCCAGCCTCGGTGGGAAGCTCCAGCAATCGCTGCGCTATGGCGAAAACCCGCACCAGAAAGCCGCCTTCTACGTGACCGGCGAGAAACGTCCCGGCGTGGCAACAGCAAAACAGCTGCAAGGCAAGGAACTTTCATACAACAATATCAATGACACAGATGCCGCCTATGAACTGATTGGCGAACTGGGTGATGAGACCCCTGCCGTCGCCATCATCAAACACGCCAATCCATGCGGCGTTGCACAAGGCCGGAGCATCATCGAAGCCTATCGCTCGGCACTGGCATGTGACTCGACTTCAGCCTTTGGCGGGATCGTCGCGCTGAACCGTCCGCTGGACGAAGCAACCGCACAGGAAATTTCCCAGGTCTTCACAGAAGTCGTCATAGCACCGGGAGCAGATGCAGCCGCTGAAGCAGTGTTTGCCAAAAAGAAAAACCTCCGCCTCCTGATTACGGAAGGCCTGCCGGACCCCGCTTCGGCTGGCCGGTTTGTCAAGACGGTCTCCGGTGGCTTCCTGATGCAGGATCGTGATTTTGGCCGCATCGGCAAGGCAGACCTGAAGGTCGTGACCAAGAAAGTCCCAACCGAGCAGGAATTGAATGACATGCTGTTCGCTTGGCGCGTCGCCAAGCATGTGAAGTCCAACACAATCATCTACGCCAAAGACGGTGCAACCGTGGGCATTGGTGCAGGACAGATGAGCCGGATTGACTCCGCACGTATTGCCGCGCGCAAAGCAGAGGACGCTGCAGACATCGCAGGCTGGTCTGAGCCAAAGACCAAGGGATGCGTTGCCGCATCCGACGCATTCTTTCCGTTCCCGGACGGCCTGCTTCAAGCGGCATCGGCTGGCGCAACAGCTGTTATCCAGCCAGGCGGTTCGATTCGCGATGATGAAGTCATTGCAGCAGCCGATGAGGCCGGCCTCGCCATGGTCTTTACTGGCATGCGCCACTTCCGCCACTAGAGAAAGGTTCAAGATGAAGCGTCCCCTACTCGCAAGCCTTGTCCTTCTGGCCCTGGCAGCCGCCTGCGGCCAGCCAGTAAAACAGGATTCGGACGCAGAATTCATGTCTCGATTGACAGCCCTTTGCGGGCAGGCATTTGAAGGCAAGATTGTTAGTGACGATCCAGACGATGATGCGTGGCGCACAGAGCGGATCATCATGCATGTTCGGGATTGTTCTCCGCAGGAAATCCGCATTCCGCTCCATGTCGGAGACGATCGCTCCCGTGTCTGGGTGCTCCACAATGATGGACCCCGTCTGGCCTTGCACCATGCGCACACGCATGAGGATGGCAGCCCCGATGCAATCACATGGTATGGCGGCGCACGTAATGACCAGGCCAGCGCCAGCCGAATGGCCTTTCCGGCGGATGATGCCACGAAAGCCCTGTTCGATTCTGAAGGCATTCCTCAGTCCAACGACAACACCTGGGCGATCGAGGTGCGTCCGTCAGACAATTTGTTCGCGTATGAGATGAAGCGCCCGAAACGCTTTTTCCGAATCGAGTTCGATACTTCACAAGCCGTTGCGCCACCTCCTGCGCCTTGGGGCAGTGAATAAGGATTCAGAGACGGAAGCTGCCCTCGATCACTGTTACCGCACGACCTATGAGTTTGGCGCGATGGCCTTCAAGACGCGTATCGATCTTTGCGCCCCGGCCCGGATAGGCCTGGTAGCAAGACATCTCGTCCAGACCAAATCGTTCGCTCATGACCCGCGCCAGCATCGTGTGCCAACTACCTGTTGCAGGGTCTTCATCGATTCCACTGCCCGGCGCGAAGAAGCGGCTGGTTACAGCGACACTCTCCCCGCCAGCGGCAAAGCACCCGAAATTCCCACGATCCCAGCCTTCCCCCGGCGCACCAAGGTCCTTTAGCGCCTTCAGGTCAGGCTTGAGTGCAAGTACGTTATCCGGTGTTTCAAAGCGAGCCGCATAGAACATGCCGCCCCATGCCTGGACGGGGCGCGCGCCGAGCGCATCCGCCACCTCATCCGTCACCGGAATTTCTTGAATGGGGGCCGATGGAAAGTCCATTTCCAATCGGCCATTTTCCAAACGCCGAACATGCAGGCGACCGGACTTCATCGTATCGAATACAAGACCCGCACCGGTGTATCCAAGCTCCTGATACAGCACATGTGCTGTTCCAAGCGTTGCGTGACCGCAAAGGGGCACCTCAACTGTTGGCGTAAACCAGCGAAGCGTCCACACCCCCTCCCCCGCCGGAACAATATAGGCCGTCTCGGCGACGTTGTTTTCTGCCGCAATCGCCTGCAGGGTTTCATCCGGTAAGAATGTCTCCAGCGGCATGATGCACGCCTGGTTGCCTTCGAATGGCTTTGAAGCAAAGGCGTCAATTTGGTAGAACGGCAAAGTCGGCATGACAGAGTCTCCAATCAGGACGACTGAATGCCACGGGACGCGTACTTGGAAAAACGATGATTTCTGAACGGTCGTTGAGGCGGTCTATTCCTCGTCAAGCACCCAACCATGATGAACCGGACCATGGCCGGTCCCGAACCCCTTGGCCGCGCGAATCGCTTTCAGCAAGTATTCCCGGGCCTGTTCAACCGAGTCCGGAACACTTTTTCCTTGTGCCAGAAGCGCGGCAATGGCCGACGCCAGTGTGCAACCCGTTCCATGGGTCGAGCTCGTCTCGATCCTGCGGCTTTCAAACACCCATTCGCCCGTCGTCGTCTGCAACACATCCGTGATGACATCACCACCAATATGCCCGCCTTTAACCAGCGCGCCATTCGCACCAAGTTCCAGCAGGGCCTCAGCCGCACGGCGCTGGCCACTGACCGTGTCCACGGCCTTCCCGGTCAGAACTTCAGCCTCGGGAGCGTTGGGCGTTACAAGGCGCGCGTTCGGAACAAGTTCGGACCGGATCGCCTCAACCGCCTTTGCGTCAACCAACCGGTCACCCGATGTCGCGACCATGACAGGGTCGATGACACGCGGGACCAATTGAGCACGCTCCGACAACAGTTCCGCGACCGCTTCGACCAAAGGGGCGGACCCGAGCATGCCAGTCTTGATTGCGTCGGCGCCAATGTCAGCAAGCGTGACCCGCATCTGCCCGACCACGCCCTCAATGGGCACGGGCCACACACCATGGACGCCGCGCGTATCTTGAGCTGTGATGGCGGTGATGGCGGTCATCGCATAACCGCCAAGCATGGTGACTGCCTTGATATCAGCCTGAATACCTGCACCACCGCCGGAATCAGATCCGGCGATAATGAGGACGCGGCCCTGAGGGCCGTCTGGCGTTGCCATGTCGATCAGACCTTGATGCCGGCCTTCGCTGCGTCAGCCAGGAAGGTTTCCAGACCCTTGTCGGTCAACGGATGCTTGACGAGGCCCTTGATGACAGATGGCGGCATGGTCGCCACATCCGCGCCAGCCAGTGCCGATAGTTTGACGTGATTGGCTGTCCGGATCGACGCAGCAAGAATTTCCGTATCGAACAGGTAATTGTCATAGATCTGGCGAATATCGGCGATCAGCTCCACGCCGTCGACATTGATGTCGTCGAGACGTCCGATGAAAGGCGAGATGAATGTTGCGCCGGCTTTGGCCGCCAACAGCGCCTGGTTTGCCGAGAAGCAAAGCGTGACATTGACCATCGTGCCGTCATCCGACAGCGTCCGGCAGGCCTTCAGGCCTTCCAGCGTCAGCGGAAGCTTTACGGCAACGTTGTCAGCGATCTTCGCCAATTTGCGGCCTTCAGAGATCATCCCGTCATAGTCGGTCGCAACAACTTCCGCGCTGACCGGGCCGGGTACGATCTCGCAGATTTCCTTGACGACATCCGCGAATGGGCGGCCCGACTTCGCGATGAGTGACGGGTTGGTGGTAACCCCGTCAATCAGTCCGGTCGCCGCCAGTTCAGCAATATCGCCAGTGTCTGCGGTATCTACGAAGAATTTCATGTTCAGGATCCTGTTTGCCTAAGCGCCTCAGATAGACGGGCGACCGATGGATGTATACTTGAAACCACGAGCCGCCATGTCGTCCGGTGAATAGATGTTCCGGAGGTCTACCACAATGTTTGTGCTGAGGGCTTCCTTGATTCTTTCAAAATCCAATGCGCGGAACTGGTCCCATTCGGTGATAATCACCATCGCGTCGGCATCCTGAACAGCGTCATATGCGCTCTTTGCGAATTCGATATCGCTCAGCAGATGCGCTGCTTCATCCATAGCTTCCGGATCATATGCCCGGATCTTGGCACCGGCCGCTTGGAGAGCCGGAATGATGTCCAGGCTTGGCGCGTCGCGCATGTCATCCGTGTTTTGTTTAAACGCGAGGCCCAACACACCAATTGTCTTGCCCTTCACGTCGCCACCCATGGCCGCAATGACCTTTTCAGCCATTGCCTTCTTGCGCGCAGCGTTCACCTCAACCACCGTATCGACGATGCGAACGGGAGAATTATGGTCATTGGCCGTCTTGGTCAGCGCCAGCGTGTCTTTCGGGAAACAGGAACCCCCATAGCCCGGACCGGCATTCAGGAATTTCTTGCCAATCCGACCGTCCAGGCCAATGCCGCGAGAGACCTCCTGAACATTCGCGCCGACTTTTTCGCAAAGATCCGCCATCTCATTGATGAAGGTGATTTTCACAGCGAGGAAGGCGTTGGCGGCGTATTTGATCAGTTCAGATGTGCGCCGGGCCGTAAACAGAATCGGCGTCTCATTCAGGAAGAGTGGACGATAAAGTTCCTGCATGACTTCACGGGCGCGCTCATCATCGGTTCCAACAACCACACGGTCGGGAATCTTGAAGTCCTTGATCGCCGCGCCTTCACGCAGGAATTCAGGATTGGACACCACAGCAAATTCGCCATCAGGGCGCTTCTTGCGGATGATTTCCTCAACTTCGTCGCCCGTACCGACCGGAACAGTCGATTTGGTGACGATCACGGTGAAGCCATCCATGAGTTCGGCGATCTCTTCAGCCGCCGCGTAGACATAGGACAGGTCGGCATGTCCATCGCCGCGCCGCGAGGGCGTGCCGACCGCAATGAAGACGGCGTCGGCATCACGGATCGCATCCTTGGCTTCGGTCGTGAAGAACAGACGCTCTTCCTTGACGTTCTTCTCAACCAGGCTGTCCAGCCCGGGCTCGAAAATCGGCATGATGCCAGCTTCCAGCTTTTCAATCTTGGATGCATCCTTGTCGACACATGTTACAACGTGCCCAAAATCGGCAAAACAGGCTCCGCTGACAAGGCCGACATAGCCCGTTCCAATCATCGCAACGCGCATGAAAAATCCTCACAAGATACTAGTGTCTTCGCGGCAGGGGGTGCGATTTTTATGCCAGTTGGTCAAGGGGCTGAGTGTGCCATTCTGGCCAGTTCACCAGACGGCACTTCACACCCGGCCCACGCGGGATGCTGCGAGACATTCTGCCCGGTTAAAATGGATCAGGCCCGCTCCGGGCGATACAGGCCTGATCATGTTCTAAAGCGTTTCCCTTGGCAGAAAGGGATCAGATTTCCTGATTATATGCTCCGACTTCCGGGTGCTTGCTGAGGCGCGGCTTGATTTCCTTGTGGAAGAGATCACGCATATCGTCGGCGCTCGTCATGGATTCAACCACCACAACCAGTTCCGGCTTGTTGGAGGACGCCCGTATAAGAACCCAGGACCCGTCTTCCAGTGTCACGCGGGCACCATTGACAGTATTCACGTCAATGACTTTCCGACCAAGGATTTCGGTACCGTTCAGACCCTCATATTCAGCGACCATCTTGTCGACGACACCATATTTGGTTTCATCGTCGCAATGCGGTGACATGGTGAGCGAGGTGTAGGCAACGCCCAGCTCCCCCTTCATGTCAGCCATTGTCTTGCCCGGATTGCGATCCAGCATTTCGAGAATGGCCTTGGCCGCAACCAGCCCATCATCATAACCAAGCCCAATCGGAGGCTGGAAGAAGAAGTGACCGGACTTTTCAAAACCAGCCAGCGCGCCCAACTCATTGGTGCGGCGCTTGATGTAGGAATGGCCGGTCTTGTAGTAATCGACCGTCGCACCATTTTCCTTCAGCACGGGATCGGTCTTGTAGAGGCCGGTTGACTTCACATCGACGACGAAAGTCGCGTCCTTGTAGAGTTTCGACAAATCGCGCGCCAACATCAGGCCGATCTTGTCCGCGAAGATCTCCTCGCCTGTATTGTCCACAACACCACAGCGGTCGCCATCACCGTCAAAACCGAGCGCGACATCAGCGCCAAGATCTTTCACGGCCTTCGACATTTCATGCAGCATTTCTGCATCTTCCGGGTTGGGATTATATTTCGGGAACGTGTTGTCGAGGTTGCAGTCCATCTCGACAACTTCTGCACCCATCATGCGCAACGCATCCGGCGCAAACGCGCCCGCAGTGCCATTGCCACACGCCGCAATCACCTTGATCGGACGACTAAGCTTCGTATCGCCAACGACTGCCTTGATATACTTGTCCCGCAAATCATCGACCCGGAAATGACCGCCGCCCGCGCGGGGCTGAAACTCGCCTCCCATGACGATCTCTTTCAGGCGGCCCATCTCAACTGGTCCGAATGTTAGCGGCTTGTCGGCCCCCATCTTGACCCCGGTCCAGCCATTTTCGTTGTGGCTCGCCGTCACCATGGCACAGCAGGCTGCATCCAGCTCGAACTGTGCCCAATAGACCATTGGTGACAGCGCGAGGCCCACATCCAGTACTTCACAGCCGCCCTGCACCATGCCGAGGATGAGCGCGTTCTTGATCGGCTGACTGATCGAGCGGAAATCATGCCCGGTCACCACCTTGGGCTCGACCCCCAATTCATGGAACAGCGTTGCCATGCCGAGGCCCAGCGCCTGAACACCGGTGAAATTCAGTTCCGGTGCCTTCTCCTTACCGATTCCGTTGAACCACCAACGCGCATCATATTCGCGAAAGCCTGTTGGCTTCACCAGCGGCAGGATCTCGAATTCCAGCGTGTTTGGCTTAATGTCAGCCAGCGGTTTGGGCATCATATGCGTACGTCTCCGAAGATTTTGTGCGTCCCTACACTATAAGTGTATCATTTCGAATAAAGCATGCATGAGCTGCGCCACACTCCACAACACATGACCGATTGTTAATCATCTGATCGGGCATGGGTTCCGTACCCAAAGCAACATCAAAATTGCTATGGAGGAAGGATCCCATGAAAATCTCGCAACTCTCAATATCACTTGCGGCTGCTGCTATGCTCGCAACGCCGGCAATTGCTCAGGACTGGTATGCAGGCGGCTCGGTCAGCTACCTGAGTCAATCAGACAGTGACAACTCCGGCACAACCGGTGCGTTCACGACAGGAAATCTAGGCGATGACACCACACTCGATGTTGCCTCCGGCACGCCTTATGGCTGGAATACGGAATTCGACAACGGCACCGGATTTAGCGGTGAAGTCGGCGCGCGCTATGCCAATGGGTTCCGCAGTGGAGTTGAACTGTCACTGACAGAAGCTGATGTCGACACCCATTCGCAGGTAACGCTTGGGGGAGGCAGCATAGACGCACTGGACGCCGCTTCGATTGCGGGCAGCCCGACACCGCTTGGCGCGACAGTCGCTGAAATAGTTGCGGATGGCCGTGGCGATATTTCCAGTACGTCTGTCTTCGCCAATGTCTACTATGACTTTAACCGTACAAGCACTATCCAGCCTTATGTTGGCGCAGGAATCGGCTTTTCCGATGTAGACGTGAAGTACAATCCATCAGGTGTGGGTGTGATCGACGATGGCGAAACCAAGTTCGCCTATCAGGTCAAAGCTGGCGCGACATGGCTCGTGACAGATACTTGGGAAGTCTATGGCGAGTATGCCTACCGGGCCACTGAGGACATTGAAGTCAGCAATGATCTGTTCCCGGGCACATTGGATATCGAGAACCAGCAGAATCTGTTCTCAGTCGGCGTTCGCTATCGCTTTGGCTAGTGCACCGACCGAATGAACCGGGCGATCCAGGTGCCCAGTCGCTCGTTGTCTAGCGGCGCAACGAGGCTCTGGATCGCCCCATTCACTGCTGATTCCGTTAACGGGCGCCCCTTCCGGATTGTGTAAAGGGCGGCAGAATAATCAGCATCAAATTCCGGATGACACTGAAATGAAATGGCCGGTGTCTTGCCATACTCTATTGCCGCAAATGGCGTGAAATCCGACCGCGCCAGCACGCTGGCACCCGGCGGCAATTCAACGACCTGATCCTGATGGCTAACCGGCACGGAAATCGTTGCCGGGCAGTCCCCCCCCATCCAGTCGGGACATGCTTTCACATCATAGGAATGCCGACCTATCCCCCAGCCTTTGGGAGATTTGATAACCTTTCCGCCCAATGCCTCCGCCATGATCTGGTGGCCGAAACAGATACCGACCTGTGGCACGCTGGCTGAGGCCGCATCCCGAATGAACTGCATCAGCGGCGCGATCCAGTCATAGTCATCATACACGCCCGCAGGAGACCCCGTGATCAGGATCGCTTCCACCCCGGCAATATCAGGTAACGGTTCTCCCTGAATGACCGACACAGTTTCGAATTCGATATCCGGGTCAGCGGCAGATATCAGATTCCGGAACATCTCCGGATAATCCGCAAAGTTCGCCCGAATGGGCTCGGGCACGAGCCCGGTCTCTATGATGGTGAGTTTCATGAAGGCTCAGTTTGGCAAGACGTCAGGGGGCGAGGAACTCGTTTTCTGGGTGTCAATCCAGTCATCAATCCGCGCCTCCAGCACATCTAGGGGTACAGCGCCCTCTGCAAGTGCCGCATCATGAAATGCGCGCACATCAAATGCCTCGCCCAGGGCTGCCTCAGCCCTGGCCCGCAATGCGCGGAATTTGAGCTCGCCCACCTTGTAGGCAACCGCCTGCCCCGGCCAGCCGATATAGCGGGTCACTTCCGTCTGGATGTTCAGCGGGGCGAGCGCGGAATTCTCAATGAAACACGCTTCGGCTTGTGACCGTGTCCAGCCATACCAGTGCAAACCGGTATCCGCGACGAGACGGCACGCCCGCCACATCTCATAGGATAGTGCGCCGAAGCGCTCATAAGGTGTGCGATAAATGCCCGCTTCACCCGCAATCCGCTCAGCGTATAGCCCCCAGCCTTCGCCAAAAGCGGTCGCATAGTAGTTCTTCCGGAAGTCCGGCTGGTCTGACATTTCCTGGGCCAGCGCAATCTGAAGATGATGGCCGGGAACGGCCTCATGCGCGGACAGGGCGGGCAGTTCGTAAAGCGGTCTTTGGTCCAGGGCATAGGTATTCACAAGGTAAATGCCGAGGCGCCCCTCCTCCGGATCGCCCGATACATAACGGCCGGTCGTATAGCCCGGCGCGATCGAATCTGGCACGGGCTGGACCTCAAACTCCAGCTCCGGAAGCGTGCCGAAATAATCCGGCAAACTTGCGCGCAAGCGTGAGGAGATTTCTTCGGCAGCGTCCATCAGCTCATCGGCAGACTGGGCGTAGAATTGAGGATCGGCCCTCAGATAGGTCAGGAAGTCTTCAAAGCTGCCTTCAAAGCCGATTTCTGCGATGATTTGTTCCATCTCAGCCCGGATCCGCGCGACTTCCGACTGACCAAGAAGATGGATCTCTTCCGGACTGTAGCCGGCCCCGGCTGTGAAGTGCTCAACCGCCGCAGCATAAACCTCGCGTCCATTCTCGAGATCTGCGATTCCTGCACCCTGACGCAGATACGGCCGATACTCGATTTCAAGGAAGCGCAGGACATCCAGATAGGCGGAAATGGCCCGGGCGGTCGCCTCAAGGCCTTCCGCCCTGAGACCCGCGGCGACTTCGGGGTCCATGTCTTCGGGTAGAGCCTTGAACGGCGCGTACAGGCCGCTTTCAGACGCATCATCCATGATCTGCTCTCGGATCTGGTCGATTACGGTTTCGAGAGGGTCCCGGTTGGCGGTCCAGCCGGTTTCGATCCCCCGCCTCATATTCTCTATATTCTCGGCGAAATAGCGTGGCACGTCGTTCAGGCGCGCGATCCAGGCCTCGGCGGATTCCACGCTGTCGAGGTCTGTCCGCATCGCGGCAAAGACAGGTTCGGCCTGGAAACCCCAATCACCTGTGAACGGGATGCGGGCCGAACCTGTCTCGGCCCAGATGATGTCCGATTTCAATAGGCGAATCAGGATCGCCTGATCGATGACATGTTCGGTTTCAGCTTTTTGCACATCTTTCAGAAGGGCTCGCGCGGCGTCTGTTTGGGCCGCAATTGAGGCCAGCCGGACATCCGCCCAGCGATCAGGTGCGCGATTCTCTTCCCGAGCGGCATCTTCGGGACTGACGGCGTTCACATAAGACTCATAGGCTGGAATCAACGCGTCGAGCGGATCTGCAGCAGCCCCCTGTGCCAGCACGGCTGTGAGCGCCCCTGCGGCAAGTGCAAAAAGAAAAGGTTTCATATTGTCGCTCCCTAGCCCTGTGGCGTTGACAGGACCATAGAGAAACCTAGAACCCAAGCCAAAGCGTTCATTGCAGGCAAGCAAGGTCATCCCTCATGGCAACCACTTCCCGGGCAGATCCTCGCCCATTGTCGCCACATCTCCAGATCTGGCGTTTCCACATTACGATGGCCGCGTCCATCACCCACCGAATTACCGGCACAGCCCTGTATTTCGGAAGCTTTCTTATAACGGCCTGGATCGTTGCTCTCGCGACCAATGCCGAATGGTATAGTGTGATCGAAAGCGTCATCTCAGCCTGGTATGGTCAGGTCATCCTGTTCCTGTGGGCTGTCGCGGTACTCTATCATTTCGCGAATGGCATCCGTCACCTGCTCTGGGATGGGCCGCATATCGGATTTGACCCCAAAACAGCCAGCACCGTGTCGGTGTTCATTTATCTTTTCGCCGTTTTTGGCGCTGCGGCCATCTTCGCCGCAACGACCTTGCTTTAGGGGGCGACGGACATGTCTTCACACGATTTCATTACGCCTGCCAAAATGGCTCGTGGACTTGGCTCGGCCAAGTCCGGCACCGAAACCCATATTCGTCAGCGCGTCTCCGCCATCGCGCTGATCTTCCTCGTACCGTGGTTCGTCTACTCAATCATCAATGCGATGAGCGGCGATATCGTTGACGCGCAAGTATGGGCCGCCAAGCCCTGGAATGCCATCCTGCTGATCCTGACCGCCGGCGCGGCGTTCTTTCACATGCGCATTGGTATGCAAGTGGTCATTGAGGACTATATCGCGAAGACAGGAACCAAGTCGGCCCTGCTCATCCTGAACAGCTTTGCGTGCATCGCGCTGTTTGTGACGGTGGCCTTGTCGGTTCTCAAAATCTGGATTGGCGCGGGCGTCTAGCCTCGCGGGAGAAACATAAGATGAGCAATTATACCTGGACCGACCATACATATGATGTCGTGGTTGTTGGCGCTGGCGGCTCTGGCCTCCGCGCAGCTTTGGGCGCCGCACAGGCAGGCCTGAAAACGGCCTGTATCTCCAAAGTCTTCCCGACGCGCTCCCACACGGTGGCTGCACAAGGTGGCATTGCCGCCTCGCTTGGAAATATGGGCGAGGATGACTGGCGCTGGCATATGTACGACACGGTCAAAGGGTCAGACTGGCTCGGCGATCAGGACGCCATCGAATATCTTTGCCGTGAAGCACCTGCCGCTGTTTACGAACTTGAGCATTGGGGCATGCCCTTCTCGCGAACTGAGGAAGGCAAGATCTACCAGCGCGCATTTGGCGGCATGACACGTGACTTTGGTCAGGGCCCTGTCCAGCGGACCTGTGCTGCGGCCGACCGTACTGGTCACGCGATGCTGCACACGCTTTATGGGCAGTGCGTCAAGGAAGAGACCGAATTCTTCATCGAATATTTCGCACTCGACCTCATCATGGATGAGGAAGGCGCCTGCCGCGGTGTTACAGCGTGGAAACTGGATGATGGTACGCTGCATCGTTTCCGCGCGCAGAAAGTCGTGCTGGCAACCGGCGGATATGGACGCGCCTTCTTCTCCTGCACCTCGGCTCACACCTGTACGGGTGACGGCAATGCCATGGTACTGCGCGCCGGCCTGCCATTGCAGGACATGGAATTCGTCCAGTTCCACCCAACCGGGATCTACGGCTCCGGCTGCCTGATCACCGAAGGTTCGCGCGGCGAAGGCGGTTACCTGACCAATTCCGAAGGTGAGCGCTTCATGGAGCGTTATGCCCCGTCCGCAAAAGACCTCGCGTCTCGCGATGTGGTGTCCCGTGCCATGACGATGGAAATCCGCGAAGGCCGCGGCGTCGGTGCAGAGAAGGATCATATCCACCTGCATCTCGAACACCTTGGCGCAGAAGTCCTGGCGGCCCGCCTGCCGGGCATCTCCGAGACGGCGAAAATCTTTGCTGGTGTGGACGTTACAAAAGAACCGATCCCAGTCCTTCCGACCGTTCACTACAATATGGGCGGCATTCCAACCAATTATCATGGGGAAGTGCTGACGAAGAAGAATGGCGACCCGGATTCGGTTGTGCCTGGCCTGATGGCCGTGGGCGAAGCGGCCTGTGTCTCCGTGCACGGCGCCAACCGTCTCGGCTCCAATTCGCTGATCGACCTTGTCGTGTTCGGCCGCGCGGCCGGCCAGCGCTGTGGCGCCACCACGGAAGCGGGCGCAACCCAGCCGGAATTACCGAAGGGCGCAACCGACAGCCACCTCGCGCGCCTTGATCGCCTGCGCAACGCAACGGGCGACCAACCCGTCGCAGCCCTCCGCCTCGAAATGCAAAAGGGCATGCAGAACAATTGCGCTGTCTTCCGCACCGGCGATGTTCTGAAGGACGGCGTCGATGCCATTGAGGAAGTCTACAAGAAAGCGCCAGGGATCGATGTGAAAGACCGGGGCATGGTCTGGAATACGGATCTTGTTGAAGCCCTCGAGTTCGACAATCTGATCGCGCAGGCTGCTGTCACAGTGAACTCTGCGGCCAACCGTCAGGAAAGCCGTGGCGCGCACGCCCGCGAAGACTTCTCGGAGCGTAATGACGAAACGTGGATGAAGCACACGCTGGCCTGGTGCGATGAGGCCGGCAAGGTCACAATCGACTATCGCGAAGTGCACAATTACACGCTTTCGAACGAAATCAGCTACATCGAGCCCAAGGCCCGGGTTTACTAGGATATCAAGGCGAGCACGACATGGTTCAACTTACTCTCCCCAAAGGTTCGGCGCCCAAAAAGGGCAAGACCTGGCCGAAACCGCAAGGCGCGACCAATCTCCGCCAGTTCCGGATTTATCGCTACAGCCCGGAAGAGGGCGGTAATCCACGCTGGGACACCTATTGGGTGGACATGGATCGCGCGGGAACGATGATCCTGGACGTGTTGTTCTACATCAAGAACAATGTCGACCCGACGCTGGCCTTCCGCCGCTCCTGCCGTGAAGGCGTCTGCGGCTCCTGCGCCATGAACATTGCCGGCCAGAACACGATTGCCTGCACCAAGGGCTTCGACGAACTGCCGGGCGGCGTCATCACGATTGCGCCCCTGCCCTCGCAGCCGGTGGTGAAAGACCTGATCCCGGATCTGACCAGCTTCTATGCCCAGCATGCCTATGTGCAGCCATACCTGAAGACGGTTACGCCAGACCCGGAAAAGGAATGGAAACAATCCGAGGAAGACCGCGAAGAGCTGAATGGCCTCTACGAATGCATCCTCTGTGCCTCCTGCACGACCTCCTGCCCGTCCTATTGGTGGAATGGCGACAAGTATCTGGGGCCAGCAGCTCTGCTGCAGGCCTATCGCTGGCTGATCGACAGCCGAGATGAAGCGACCGGCGAGCGCCTCGACGATCTTGAGGACCCGTTCAAGCTGTATCGTTGCCATACGATCATGAACTGTGCCCAAGTCTGCCCGAAAGGCCTGAACCCGGCCAAAGCCATCGCAAAGATAAAGCACATGATGGTTGAACGGGTTTCCTAGGCCACGAATCCAAATTAGCCTCCATTTCGGGTTGATCCAGATGGGGGCTTATTTGCATGTCGATTTCACCTGACATTGATGTCTTTGGCGAGGCGCCGGAGATCGTCGGCCGGGCCCTCGAACTTGCCATGAACTATCTGTGAGGCAAGCACTTACCCGTTTGTGCTGAACACGGCTCGCAAGCCCTCCGGCTTTTCCATGTGCTTGAGCTGGCCGATCAGATCATCCACTTCAAATTCCCACACCGTCGTCGGCGGTAACGGTCGAATTACCTTGCCGCCGAGAGCCTTGAACAGGCTGTTGGCTTTACGATTTTCTGGCAGCGTTTCAGCCTCCAGCGTAGTGATGCCCTGCGCGCGACAGGAAAGCGCCACCGACGCAATCAACAGGCGGGACAAGCCGTGCGCCTGGTACTGATCCAGCACGCCGAGCGCGAGTTCGGCTCGCTTGCTGCCAGGCTCTGCGCGAATGGCATGGGCCGCTGCCATGAGTGGTGTGTCGTCTTCATCAGCGTCCAGGATGCCCCACGCGATATGAACCTTGCCATCCGCATTTGCGAGACTGTGGACAACTGAGTCGGGCACAGGATTGGCGCCGCTGAAAAAGCGCAGATAGCGCGACTCCGGCGACATGGATCGGAATATTTGCCGGAAGCGTGGCTCGTCATCCAGGCCGACGGGCCTCAAGAGAATTTCGTGTCCGGTGTCGAGCGACACGTGAAGGGGCGCATTGCACATGAAGCCTGCCAGCCTCCGCTTTGTTTTTCGTCGCGCAAGACCCGCCAAGAGGGACGCGCAATGGCAGAACCCTTCGATAAGAAGAACGTTCCTGAGTCGCTGGATAACGGTAGTATTCAGCAGGCGAAAGGCAAGCCGTTGCATAAAAGCAAAAAAGCGCGGTCTAACTGACCGCGCTTTTTCAATCTGCTGCTGGGACCCAACGATCAGGCCGGATTAGGCTCCGGATCCCCAAGGCCGCCATCGCCCTTGGGCTTACGGCGTTTGCCAATCACCGGCACAGCCGAGCCGGGCGTCGTGTCATCATCGCCCAAATCAGGACGCGATGGCGGATTGCCTTTGAGCAAAGCCGAAATCTCGTCACCCGTCAGGGTTTCATACTCCAGAAGACCGGTGGCAATCGCCTCCCAATCCTTCCGGCACTCAGTCATGATCCGGCGAGCATCGTCCATTCCGGTCTGGATCAGCGTACGTACTTCTTCCTCAATCTTCCGCGAGGTCTCTTCCGAGACATGCGAGGATTGCATCAGCTGCTGGCCGAGGAACACGTCGCCTTGGTCATCGCCATAATCAACTGGGCCGACCGCGTCGGCAAAGCCCCAGCGGGTGACCATGGCGCGTGCAAGGCGTGTTGCCTGCTGAATGTCAGAGGCTGCACCAGCGGTGACATTGTCTTCGCCGAATTTTAGCTCCTCGGCGACGCGCCCGCCCATCATGATCGCGAGACGCGAAGTCATCTCGATCTTGGACATGGACAGCTTGTCGTCTTCCGGCAACTGCATGACCATGCCCAGCGCACGCCCGCGGGGAATGATCGTGGCTTTGTGGACCGGGTCTGCAGCCGGCACTTTTAGCGCCACGACCGCGTGACCGGCTTCGTGCCAGGCTGTCAGTTCCTTTTCCTTTTCGGACATCACCATCGAGCGACGCTCTGGTCCCATGAGGACCTTGTCCTTGGCATCCTCGAATTCCTGCATGGCGACAACGCGCTTGCCGCGACGCGCCGCGAGGAGAGCGGCCTCATTTACGAGGTTGGCAAGATCAGCCCCGGAGAAGCCCGGCGTGCCCCGCGCGATTGTGCGCGCTTCAACATCCTTGGCCAATGGCACATTACGCATATGAACGCGCAGGATTTTCTCACGACCGATGATGTCAGGATTGCCGACAGTGACCTGACGGTCGAAACGACCGGGACGCAGCAATGCCGGATCAAGCACGTCCGGACGGTTGGTTGCAGCAATCAGGATAATGCCCTCATTGGCTTCAAAACCATCCATCTCGACCAGCAACTGGTTGAGCGTCTGCTCTCGTTCGTCATTGCCACCGCCAAGGCCTGCACCGCGTGAGCGTCCGACGGCGTCGATCTCATCGATGAAGATAATGCAAGGCGCCGAGCGCTTCGCCTGCTCAAACATATCGCGGACGCGGCTCGCGCCGACACCGACAAACATTTCAACAAAGTCCGACCCGGAAATCGTGAAGAAAGGCACGCCCGCTTCGCCCGCAACTGCGCGCGCAAGCAAGGTCTTACCAGTACCGGGAGGACCTACCAGAAGGGCGCCCTTGGGAATTTTACCGCCAAGGCGTTGGAATTTGGACGGATCCTGCAAAAATTCGACAATCTCCTGCAGTTCTTCCTTGGCTTCATCCACGCCAGCAACATCGTCAAACGTCACACGGCCATGCTTCTCGGTCAGGAGGCGTGCGCGGCTCTTGCCGAAGCTCATCGCGCCACGACCGCCACCAGACTGCATTTGGCGCATCATGAAGAAGACAAAGCCGACGATCAGCAGGATTGGCAGGATGGAGAAGATCAGGGACGCGAACGTGTTCTGGCCGCTGTCGGCATCTACCGTGAAAGGCACCTGGTTCTCTTCGAGAAATTGCTGGGTCGTCATGTCGAGTGACCGCAATTCGCTGACCATGGTCCGGCCGTCGGTGGTGGTGACGATGATCCTCTGGTCACCGAGGGTCGCATCCGCGACTTTTCCATCCTCAACCAGTTCATAAATGACAGACAGTTTGGCCTTTTCAGCACGTGCTGCCTGAGGGTTTCCGCCCATGGCCACGGCCATGCCGATGACCAGGAGGGCGATTGCGCCCCAGATAGCCAAGTTTCTGACGTTCATTTTGCGTCTCGCTCCAAATTCCGGTGTTCATCCCGTAAGATAGGGGGCTTATCGCATGAAAACGACTCAAAAGCTCTTAAAATGGCTGTTTTGTCACGTATCGCCGACATAGAGCGCTTGCATCGCGTCAAAACGGGCGTGCGCCAGCGCGGGATCGGCGGCCATACCTGCGATTCCGGGCTCTGCCGACAGAACTACATTCCCCTGCTTGCGGTAGATCAGGACGCCGCCCAGCGTGGCTCCGTGAAATGCCTCGCTGCCCGAAAGTCGAGCCACCAGTGGCTGCACGGCATCCCGCCGTGGAGGCGTTTCCTTTCCGCCGACAATCTGAATCATCAGGCCGAGGGCACGCTCCAGACGCTCTCTCGGTAGCCCGGACAGATTCAGCCGTGCGCTACCTTCTCCATCCCACGCAACACAATCGGCCATCCAGCGCCCAATCAAACGCTCTTCCAGCCGCCGCACGTCCTGCAGACGCGCCTGACAGGCAAGTATGCGCGTTTTCAGATCAACGTGGCCGTCCAGCAGCGCCCGCACGCGCACCCGCTCATAGGCCAGGTTGCGATTGGATGGGTCATCGACCCAAACGATTCCGCGTGCGGTCAGGTAGGTCCGCAATTCGTGGCGGCTGTGTGAGAGGATTGGTCGCGCAATCATCACCCCCTGCCCTTCGGGCCAGACCGGCGACATGGCACGCGATTGCATGCCGGCCAGGCCATACCAGGTCGAACCTTGTCGTGCCCGCATCAGGAATGTTTCGCACTGATCATCAGACGTGTGGCCCAGCAGCAGGCGCGTCCCTCCGCGCGCCCGAAGTGCCGCGGCCATCAGGCCATGCCGCGCTCGCCGGGCCAGCGCCTGTTTTGATACAGGCGTTTCCCAGACCAATGTTTCATGAGCTATTCTGAACTGCCCACAAATACTGGCCACATGGCGCGCCTCATCGGCGGCCTCCGGGCGCAGACGATGATCTACAGTGAAAGCCACGAGATCGCGACCTGAGCGCGCGGCCCAGTCATGGGCCAGCACGAGCAGAGCCAGCGAGTCGCTGCCTCCGGACACCGCAATGCCAATCGGCCCTGAAGCGGTGCCACAGAGCCGATCAAACGCATCTATCATGTGTCAGGAAGTCGTCTAGTTGTCACAGCCGGACTTGGTTCGCTCAACCGCAGCCAGATCCCGCGTCACACCCGAAGCGTCCGGATAGCGGCTCGGCAGCGTACCAAGGGCCAGGCAGGCCTTTTCCTTGTCACCGATCAGACGCATTGCCCGCGCCAACTTGACCAGCGCATCGGGCGCGCGGGGATTGTCGGGATAAGACCGGATCATCGTCGTATAGGCTGCACCGCTATCGGCATATGCCTTCTGCTGATAGAGCGACTCTCCCAGCCAGTAGTGTGCCTCACCAGCTTGCGGGTCATCGCCGAACCGCTCAAGGAAGGCACGGAAAGCCTCTTCCGCACCAGCATAGTCGAACTGGATCAGCTTCGATTTCGCCAGAGCAAAGAGCGGGCCCGCTTCGCCCGGCAGGGCGCTGGCAGGAATCGTGCCCAATGAACCTTCCGGTAGAGACTCACCGGCCGTAGCTGCGCCGCCCATGGTCAGGCGGGTCGGGCCGGACGTATTCGAAGTCGTTTCACCCATGGAGGTGGGTGCATCAAGACGGCGTGGGCCAGAATTGAAGCTCTGGTCAGTCGCTGCGCCCATTTCCGGCATCGTCCCGAACTCTCCGCCGACATTGCCCGGCATGGGGTCGGCCTCGGGCATGATGCCCGCCGCAGAAAGATAGGATTTCAGGGAGGCAATATCTGCAGACTGATTTTCCAGCTGCGTACGCAAATCATCGGCCTCGTCGATGAGGGCTTCATTGTCGCGTGACAGGTTCTCATTTTGCTCGCGCAGTTGCTGGAGCTGGAATTCAAGCGTCTCAACCCGCCCGGTCAGTTGCATCACATCTCCGGTCAATCCATTGACCTCGACCTGAACCTGCGCGCTTTGCTGGCGGGCCTGCGCCACCTGTTGCGACAGGTCGGAGCTGGTGACCCCTTGCGTTATGGGTGCAGCGCGCTGAGCGGCGGCAGGACCAACAATCAGGCAAAAGCTGGCGAGGACAAGAGCGGGCGCTTTGAACATGGGGGAAGCCTCCGGAGGATTGTGGGCGAACATACAAAAACAGCCGGGGCCAAAATAAGGCACCCGGCTGCATCTTGTGAAGCTATTCGCGGCAGAAACCTAGCTGTTTGCGCCGGAAACAATTTGCGTGAAGCCGTTACGGTTCAGGGCCCATGCTTGCTCGTCGGAACCAGCAGCGATTGGACGCTCTTTACCGTAGGAAATCGTGTCAACGCGGGACGGGTCGACGCCGAGGCTGACCAGATAGTCCTTCACGATAGAAGCACGACGCTCGCCAAGGGCAAGGTTGTACTCGCGGGTGCCGCGCTCATCACAGTTACCTGCAACGATGATGCGAACGCCCGGATAGGACGACAGCCAAGCAGCCTGACGCTTCAGGATTTCCTGATCGTCGACATCGAGGCGGTAGCCGTTGAGGTCGAAGTAGACGCGCTCACCAACGTTGACGCGGAAGTCTTCGAGCGAGCCTGCGAGCGGGCCAACCGGTGCGGCTGGCGCTGCTTCAACTGGAGCCGGAGCCGGTGCTGGCTCAGCGACTTCAACTGGTGCCTGTTCCTCGACCTGCTCAACAGGCTCTGGTTGGGATGCACACGCGCTGATCGAAAGAACAACCGCGGCTGCGGCTGCGAGTTTAAAAGTGGTATTCATTGCTATTCAGACTCCCCTGGATGTCCTGAGTGCTAATTGACGCCTTAACGGCTGGCGTTTGTCAACGTTGTGCCGGGTGTAGCGGGTATCTGTCTCCATATTCTGACAGAATTCGGGCGACAATCGGGCGGAAGCATAGCGACCGCCCAGATTCGATACTATTTTGACGCTTTGTCTCCAAAAAGCAACGCCCCCGGACGAAAACCGGGGGCGAAAGCCATGAATTTATTGCAACAATGGTGACCAGGCCGGATCGGAAGCGTCCGTTTGGGTCATCATTCTGCGCTCATTTCGGCCTGAAAGATCGACCGACCAGAGCTGTGGACCGGCGCCGGGACGGCTTTCGCGGAAATACACGATCACGCGGCCATTTGGCGACCAGTCCGGGCCCTCATCGAGGTATGATTCGGTCAGCAGGCGCTCGCCTTTACCATCTGTCCCGATCACGCCGATGTAAAATCGACCGCCCAGTTGCTTGGTAAAGGCGACCAGATCGCCTCGCGGGCTCCAGACCGGTGTCGAATACTGGCCCTTGTTGAAGGTGATGCGGCAAGCAACATCCCGACCACCGGAGGGGCAGGTCCGCGGACTCCCATCCGTGTTCATGATGTAGAGCTGCGGGCTGCCGCCACGATCAGACGTGAACACAATGGCGCGTCCGTCCGGTGACATGGAGGGCGATGTGTCAATCGCCGGGTGGTCCGTCAGGCGACGCGATTGGCGGGTCTGCAGATTCATGAGGTAGATTTCAGAGTTGCCGCCTTGGGCCTGCGTCATCAGTACGCTCTCCCCATCCCGCGAGAAGCGCGGCGCGAAGGTCATGCCCGGAAAATTGCCCAGCAATTCCTGACGGCCCGTTTCAATATTGAACAGGTAGACGCGCGGGCGACCGCCCTCATACGACATGTAAGTGATTTCCTGAGCTGACGGGCTGAAACGCGGCGTCAGCACGGTGTTCGTCCCCGCAGTCAGATATTGTTGATTGGCACCATCTGCATCCATGATCGCCAGGCGCTTCACACGCTCGGTCTTTGGGCCGGTCTCGGCAATATAGACGATCCGCGTATCGAAATATGGGTCTTCACCGGTCAGGCGGTTATAGATGGAATCCGCAATCTTGTGCGCGATGCGGCGCCAATTGTCTGGCGTCGTGGTCAGGCGACGGCCGGGCTGGCCGTTGATCCGCATGACTTCCCCACCATAAACGTCCCACAGGCGGAACGAGACGGCGATCTTGCCGTCTGGCAACTCTTCATACGCGCCGACGACAAGGCCCTCGGTCTGGATGATCCGCCAGTCCGGGAAACGTGGCTGAACATCAATCGAGAGATCCTTCTGGATGAAGGAAGCCGGGTTCTGGATGTCAAACAGGCCAGTCGATTCCAGATCGGCCCGGACGACATCGGCGATGTCTTCAGCCATTTCGGCATTCGCGCCACGGACTTCAAAGTCCGGAATGGCCAGCGGGGTCGGCTGGAAATTACCCTCGTCAACGCGAACCTGCAGCTGCGCAGCTGCAGGCATGGCGAGACCGATGGGTATCATGAGGGCCAGCATCAGGGCTGTCAGGATACGGGTCATTATAAACTCTCCTCAGAATGTCTATTCAGGTCACTTGAGCGGGCCGATTGTGACCTCGATATCTTTCCACTCGTCATAATCGTCTTCAGGCAATTGGTAGTTCGCACACTGGCGCACGGCTGTCAGGGCCCGCTGCACCACTACACCGCGGCGGCCAATCGGCATCGAACGCGGCGTCACAAGGCTTGCATTGCCATCCAGCGAGCCGTCCAGGTTCAGCCTGACCCGGATCACCACATTGATCTGGTCATCCTTGGGCAGATCATCAACGCCATTCCAGCAATAGCCGATCTGACGACGCATCGCGGCTTGCAGGGACGCCGTATTACCGCGCCGCTCCCCTGCACCCTTGCGGGGCTGCTGGACGTCTTGAAGCACCGGTTTATTGATCGGAGGCGGGGCCTGTTCTTGCGCAGCCTTGCGCTGGGTCTGGGCCTTGTCCTTCAGGATATCCTCGAAATCATTCAGAAAGTCGAGTTCGTCAGACTCCGATTTCGGCTTCTGCTTCTCGATCAGCTTCGGCTCCTTCTTCGGAGGCTCTTCCTTCTTTGGCTCAGGCTCTTTCGGCTTTTCCTCGGGCTCGGCCTTGGTGTCTTCGACAACCGGCTCCTCTTCGGCTGTCTCGGTCTCGCGTGTCTCGTTCACTTCTTCCGGTTCTTCCGGCGGATCCTCGACGATTTCGGCATCTTCCTCAACAGGGTCAGGCTGCTCTTCCGGTTCGGTCTCTTCAGGCTTCTCTTCGGCAGGCTCCTGCACCTTCTGAATCGGCGCAACGTCCGTGACCAGACCAATGTCGACAATGTCGATCGGCACATCAATCGTGCTGGCGCATTGCGGCAGGCGCAGCAGGATGTCGACCGGCGAAAGGCCCGGCTCCTCACGTTCCAGTCGTTCGATCTGCTTGTCGCAATCGCTCTTCTTCATCGGCCACGTCATCACCGCCGCGGCAAGCACGGAGGCGTGAAGAAGGGTCGAGATGGTAAAGCCGCGAAGCATGTGGGGCTGGTCGCTCCTACTTCTTTTGTTCAGTCACAAAGGACACACGTGTATAGCCTGCTGCCCGGATTTCGGCCGTCACTTCCATGATCCGGCCATAGGGCGTGTTCTCGTCTCCGCGAAGATAGATCGGCTGTTCGTAGCCTTCGCCAATAATTGCCTGCAATTGCGGACCGAGCGTTGCGATATCCTCAACAAGGGTGGTCTGAATGAAGACCTCGCCATTCTCGCGTATGGAAATCGCCAGCGGGTCGTCATTCGGTTCGGTCTTGATCGGGCCGGAACTCGTCTTCGGCAAATTCACTTCCTCGCCGCGCACCAATAGCGGCGCAGTGATCATGAACACGATCAGCAGGACCAGCATGACGTCCACAAAAGGCGTCACATTGATCTCGGCATTCAGCGCGCGACGGCCGCGCCGTCCACCCTTGCCACCTGAACCAAGGATCAATCCCATCGCCTAGTCCCTCGCGGATTCAGAGGCACGGCGCGACAAACGCACCAGAACATCCTGCGAGAACGTGTCCAGCTGGTCGCCCAGCTTGGTCAGATCGCCGGTGAATTTGTTGTAGAAGATGACCGCCGGGATGGCTGCGACGAGGCCCATGCCGGTCGCAAACAGCGCCTCGGCGATCGGGCCGGCCACGGTGCCCAGACTGGTATCCTGTTGTTCAGCAATATTGAGGAAGGCGTTCATGATGCCCCAGACGGTCCCGAACAGGCCAATAAAGGGCGACGCAGACCCGATGGTCGCAAGAATTCCAAGACCGTTGCCGGCGCGCCCAATCTCGCGATCCACCGCAGCGCGCATTGATCGCTCGGCGCGGCTGACAAGGGCTGCCGCTTCACCGGAACCCGATTGCAAACGCTTGGCGTCAGACCATTCGCGCGCAGCCGCCGCAAACACGCGGCTGGCGGCGTCATTGGTTGCCTGACCGGGCCGCATGTCGAAATCCTCGGTGCGTCCGCTCCAGAAGGCTTCTTCGAACTGGCGTGATTTCTTGCGTACAGCGCCCAGCGAGAAAAGCTTTTCGCCAATCACCATCCAGGACCAGATAGATGCCAACAGCAGGAACAGGAGCACCAGCTTAACAATTGGGTCAGCCGCCATAATGAGGCTGAAGAGCGAGAAGTCGGCATGACTCGCGGCGGTGCCTATCGCTTCTGATTCCATGGGGGCTAAAGCTCCTATCTACGCGTCATGGGTGATCAGCCGCATCCCAAGCGGGACCGGCACACCCCTTCATCCACACCAAATTCGGCAGAAACACGGCAGGATGGCCAGTTTCCGCAGCACAGTTAACGGCTAAGGGTGTTTTCTTAACGAAACGTGGGCAATCGGCCGATATTTGGCACCGGGCCTACGATCAATTGGACAAGTCGGGCAGGAACCATCGCGTGCCGACATAGAAGTTGTAGGCGCGGTTGATGCCATCAATTCCGCCAAGGTTCGACGCGACGGCCTGATCCGAATACGAGACGTATTCACTGCCCAGCGACAAACGGAAATTGTCCGACAGATGATAGGTCGCGCCAGCAAACAGATTCCAGTAGGCACTGGAATTGGTGTCCTTGCCGACCACGATGAAATCCGGATTGATGTCCGCGGGGCCAGAGAAATTGAAATCGAGCACCCCTGCCCCACCGCCCGCGCCCAGGAATGGGCGCAACCGCTGGCCTTCCCGGAAATCATAGAAGGCATGAACCCCGATCGAGCGACTTGTGAAATCGCCACTTGCCGTGCTCGCACCGTTCAATCCCGCGATATTGGCCCAGCGGAATCCGTATTCGGCCTCCAGACGAACAGAGTGGTTGACCCGGTAGCCCAGGGCCCCGGCGATCTCCCGGCTGTCATCGAAGATCAGATTGTTCTGGTCCCCGATCGACCCGTATCCACGCACGGCAACATAGAAACCGCGCTCGGCATCAAAGTCTGCTTCTGCCTGCGCAACCGCCGGATAGGTCAGGCACGCGCCCCACAGCGCCAGGTGCATCAATTTCAAGACTCGCCCTCCCAGCGATATGCTTCGAGTTGCTTCACCAATTCGCGGATCGGACGACGCGGACGGCCATCGGCGTGAATCATGACAGCTGTGATCTCACCCTCTGCAATGATTTCCTCTCCCCTGAAACAGGTTTGGGAAAAAAGGATGCGGGGTCCGTCGGTGCCGATATATCGCGTCCGGATATGTAGCAGATCGTCTACCCGCGCCGCTTTGCGATAGTCCACTTCAACCCGCGTCAGCGTGAAAGCCGCCGGGTCTTCCCGCTCCAGCAGGGATTGATGGGAGACGCCAGCGTCGCGCAGATGATCTGATCGCCCCCGCTCGAAAAAGCGGAGATAATTGGCGTGATAGACCATGCCTGTGAAGTCGGTGTCTTCATAGTAGACCCGCACGGTGATCCAGTGCTGGTGCTCGGCATCAAAATTGTGGGCATCGAGATTGGGAAGGCTCATTCGGTTCGCCTACCAAAGCTCGCAATAATCGTCACCCCTGTTCCGATTGCAGGGTCATTTCGAGCGGAGCCGTTTCGTATCCAAGCTCTTCGGCACGCGTCTTCAGACGCGCCAGGGTTTTCGCATCAAGCTGCGCCGTGCGCGAGAGGATCCACAGATACTTGCCGTCCGGACTGCCAACGAGGGCTGCCGAATAATCCGGCTCCAGCGCCAGCACCCAATAGTCCCCTTCTGCGAACGGAACCCATGCGGGCGCAAACTTCACTTTCAGCTTGCTGTTGCCGGATCCCTCCACGATGCGGGCCTTGCCTTCAGCCACCGTTTTCTCTCCGTCGAGCGATCCCTTGAAACACGTATTGGTCACCGACACGGTGCCATCGGGGTTCAGTCCATACTCAGCCGTCACACCCGTGCAATTGCGTTCAAACCCATTCGGATAGCGGGCAATTTCGTACCAGAGGCCAGCATACCGATCGAGATCGACAGACGGCACGGTCGGCGGCGTCGAATCGCTGGCGCGATAATCAGGTTGGCTCGTACAGGCTGCAAGCAGGGCGGCGGCAATGACGGGAAGGGCGAGGCGCATATGGGGGTCTCCTATGCCTCTCCTACGCATGAACCTGCCGACTGGTTTCCCGGAAACTCATTCGCCGTCTGGTTCAACTACCTCAGGCTCTGCGGTTTCTTCGGAATAGATGGTAGCAAGAAACGCGCGGAAATCTTTCACCGAGGCAGCAGGCTGTTCCTCTTGCGGGATATGCCCGGTCTCAGGATAGATGATGAGCTTCGACCCCGGGATGGCATCGGCAAACTTTTCCGCATGTGCCACGGGAATCAGATTGTCAGTATCGCCATGCAAGATCAGCGTCGGCACGGCGATTGCGCTCAGCCTCTCCTTGGACGCAGGCACCCGCAGTGTCGTGCCGCTCATGATCTTGAGCAGCGCCTCGCGATGGCACGGCGCACGAGACATGGCCGAATACCGCTCCACCATTTCATCCGTCACCAGTTCAGGATCCGCAAAGCTGTTTTCCAGCCCCGACCGGATCAAGGCTGACATGTCGAGATCCTTCATCACGTTGCGGGCAAACCCATTGCGCAGCAATTTGAAGATCACCGGGTCCTTGTCGTCCTCGCCCGGCGCACTGAGCCAACCGGCCGCATCCACCAGGACCAATCCATCCAGCCTGTCCGGATGGGCGAGTGCATAGGCCCAGGCCGTGTGCCCGCCCATGGAACTGCCGACGAGGGTGAACTGGTTAACGTCCAGTGAATGCGTCACGCGGTCGATACTGGCAATGAATTGCTCGATGCCGATCTCATCATTGTCGACGCAGCGTGACAGGCCATGGCCCGGCAGGTCCAACCGGATGACCCGATAATCCTTGCGCAGATTGCGCACCCATGCGTCCCAGGTGTTCAGAGAGGCAGAATAACCATGCACGAGCACAAGTATTGGCGCGTCGCGCGGACCGGTATCGGTAAAATGCAACTCTATCTGACTACCGGATTTCAGGAACCGGCTGTTCGATTTCGAGTAGACTGACTCCAATGTGTTGTAGGAAATGTCCGGACGGCGCAGCATCAACCAGCCCGCCGTGAGAATGATCGCAACCGTCACCAGCACGACTAGCAATCGTTTCATCTTGTTCCCGGCTCCCGCAGTTTCAAATCAGGTGACCGGCACTAAGCCCCCCTGAGGACGCCAAGTCAAATCGCACGCTCAGTGCCGCAAACACTACAGGTTGCATCTCGCCGCAACCGAACTTTCCTGATGTCGGCCGACAAACCATCGATTAGAATAAGATTTCCAATCATGGACTCTCCGGCGCCTGTCACCAGCTTCACGACCTCAAGCGCCATCAGCGTAGAGACCATTCCGGTCACGGGCCCAACCACACCAACTTCATCGCAAGCCGCCGCATTCGGAGGCGTTTCAGGCACCCAGCACCGATAGCATGGCGCGCCGTCCCGGCAGCCGGACGCGAACACGCTGGCTTGCCCGGTCCACCCTGCGGCCGCGCCGTGCACCAACAGGCGTTCGCTCAGGTGCGCCGCTGCGTTGAGGGCGTAGCGTGTTGGAAAGTTGTCCGTTGCATCGACCAAGATGCTGCCGGACAACGGGTCGGACGGCGACCATTTCTTTCGACGCGTATTGACCCTTGTCCCGGGATGATCCGTCGCCAGGCGCGCCGCCAGGATATCCACCTTGGCCTTGCCGAGATCGCGTTCACCAAACTGAATTTGTCGCTGCAGGTTCGAGCGCTCAATAACATCATCGTCCCAGATTTCGATCTGCCCGATACCTGCAGCCGCCAGGAACATTGCGCACGGCCCGCCGAGCGCCCCTGCCCCGACAATGGATATCGATGCAGCGCGCAACTTCTGTACGCCGGGCCCGCCTATTTCCTTCAGCATGATGTGGCGCTTGTGCCGGGCGAGGTCTTCCGGGCTGAGGCTCATTGTCCTACTTTCTTCTGGCGGATAGCGGTCGAGGAGATCGGGTCCAGCGGCGCAGGAAGATAGACCCATGCAGGCGGATCACAATCCGGCAGCAAGGCGGCAGCCGCGGCCGGGATGCGATTGCTGGCAAAGCGACGGGCAAACGGAGAGTTGCGGGCACCCGGCCCAATCCCCGGACGCGCCACGATGGCGATCGGCATCATGGCGGCAATCCCCTGCCAAGCGCCCCAGAGATGGAAATTGACCATATTGTCAGCTCCCAGGCGGGTGCTGCCGCCGTCAGCTTAGACAGGGTACGATAGGAATAAGTCAGGCCAAGCCGTGCCTCGATATCTGTCACACGCATTCGTGGATGGTCTGCTACCGCCTCGGCTGACTGGAACCGGCCCGCAAAATCTCCGTGTCCGGTCTTCAGGGGATTCCCACGTGCCACGATCCACCAGACCCAGTCGAGCTGAAGTCGTTTCATGGCTGTGGATGCGACATGGAAGTGACCGGAATGGGCCGGATTGAAACTGCCGCCAAACAGGCCGATGCGGAGGCCAGCCGATGGTCCTGGTAAAATGGCTTGGCTCAAGGACGAACCTGCCCGGTTCCTCGCACGATATATTTGTACGTTGTCAGTTGTTCGGCCCCCACGGGTCCGCGCGCATGGATGCGGCCCGTGGCGATGCCAATCTCGGCGCCCATACCAAACTCGCCGCCATCGGCAAATTGGGTAGAGGCATTGTGCAGCAAAATCGCGCTGTCGACCGTCGCGAAGAAGCGCTCTGCTGCATCAGAATCTTCAGTGATGATACATTCTGTGTGTCCGGACGACCAGGTGCCAATATGCGCCAGCGCTGCACTCAGATCATCGACAACCGCAACAGCCAGGATCGGCGCCAGATACTCGGTGGACCAATCGGCCTCGGTGGCTTCGACCATCTCCGGCACGATGGCGCGGGCGCGGTCATCTCCGCGTAATTCACAGCCCGCTTCCAACAGTCCGGCAGCGATCTTCGGCAATAGGTCATTCGCCACGTCCGCATCGACCAAGAGCGTTTCCGCCGAGCCGCAGATTCCCGTCCGGCGCATCTTTGCATTCACGACAATGGAAACTGCTTTCTCAGGATCAGCAGCCTTGTCGACGATGACATGGCAAAGCCCTTCGAGATGACCGATCACGGGAACGCGCGCATCCTTTTGCACGCGCTCGACCAGGCTGCGCCCACCGCGCGGGACGATCACGTCCACATTGCCTTCGAGGCCGGCCAGCATGTGGCCTACTGCGGCGCGATCGGTGGTCATGACCAGTTGCACCGCGTCTTCAGGCAATCCCTCCGTCTTCAGCGCGCCGCGCATGGCGGCAATGATCGCGCGGGACGAGTGCGTGCTTTCAGACCCGCAGCGCAGGATCGCCGCATTGCCCGAGCGCAGGCAAAGCGCGCCGGCATCGGCGGTGACATTCGGGCGGCTCTCATAGATGATGCCGATCACGCCCAGCGGCACGGCGATCCGCGCAATGTCCAGCCCGTTCGGACGCTCCCACCGCGCCAGCTCTTTGCCAATCGGGTCAGGCAGGCGCGCCACGGCTTCCACACTGGAGGCAATCCCCTCAAGGCGCGCGGCATCCAGGGCCAGCCGATCCAGCATGGCGGCGTCGAGACCCTTGGCTTCGGCAGCGTCCATATCCTGCGCATTGGCCGCCAGGATATGGGAGGCAGACGCACGAATCGTGGCCGCGACCGCCTGCAAACCGCGGGTTCGGTCAGCGGGCGTCATCTGGCCCAGCTTGCGAGACGCGGCACGGGCGCGGCGGCCCATGTCGAGCATGGTTTCAGCGAGGTCTACGGTGTCGGCTATCATCGTATCAGTCATGTCATGGGATGTGCCGGAAAGCCGGGCCGACCGCAAGACGGCTAAACGTCGCCTACTTCAGCTATCCCAATAGTGATGGCCGGTGGGGACGGGCTGACTCTTCGGGATTTTGCCCTAGAATAGCTTGAAAGAAACAAGAATTTCATCGGAGGAACCCATGATCGATGTAGAGGCAATGCCTCATCTAGCCGATATTCCGCGCGTCCAGGCCAGCATCCGCCCGGATGAGGAGGCTTTCTGGTTCGAAGGCGAGACAACCAGCTTCGCCGAGTTGGAGACACGTTCCACCCAGATCGCCAACGGCGTGATCGGCCAGGGCGTGAAGCCGGATGACCGGGTCGGCTATCTCGCCAAGAACATGGCTGTCTATTACGAGATGCTGTTCGGCGCCGCCAAGGCGCGCGCAACGATGACTGCCGTCAACACCCGACTCGCCGCACCCGAAGTGCAATTCATCCTGTCGGATGCGCGCGTGAAAGTGCTGTTCGTCGGAAAAGATTTCTACGGCCTGATCGACCAGATCCGCGCCGAATTGCCAGACCTTGAACACGTGATCGCGATTGATGGCGATCGGGAAGATTGGAAGGCCTACACGGCATGGCGTGACAGCCAGCTGACCGATCCACCGGGCCTCACGACCCGCGACGACGATGATGTCATCCAGCTTTATACATCCGGCACAACCGGCATGCCCAAGGGCGTGCAACTGACCAATGGCAACTACCGCGCCATCTTTGAGCAGGCCGGCATGCTGGAATGGGCAAGCTATGATGTCGGCGACGCGGTCATGAATGCGATGCCCCTCTTCCATGTGGCGGGTGTAAACATCGGTATCCTGACGGCCGCGCAAGGCGCCAAGGCTGTCGTACTGCGTGAAATCGATCCGGCAGCAATCTTGAAACTGATCCCCGAGCACAAGATCGCCCATGCGTTCTGGGTGCCGGCCGTTATCCTGATGCTGACCCAGATGCCAAATGTGCGCGACATCAACTGGTCGAGCCTGAAGCAGGTTTTCTATGGCGCCTCTCCGATTGCCGAGAGTTTGCTGCTCGATGCGCAGGACATCATGGGTGCGCGTTTCACCCAGCTCTACGGACTGACCGAGACGGGCGGCTGCGGAACCTATTTGCCGCCTGAAGCCCATGACCCGGCCTGGGGAAAGCTGCGCTCATGCGGCGTGCCCTATCCGGCCACAATCGTGCGATGCCTCGACGCAGAAGGGAATCCCGTCCCCACCGGCGAAGTTGGCGAGATCGCCATCAAGTCCGCCTTCGTCATGAAAGGATACTGGAACCGCCCGGATGCCACAAAGGAATCGGTCGACGCGTCCGGGTTCTTCCGGACAGGAGACGCGGGCTATTTCGACGAAGACGGATTTCTCTATATCCACGACCGCGTAAAGGACATGATCGTGTCCGGCGGCGAGAACATTTATCCCGCCGAAGTCGAGAATGCGATCTTTGGCCACCCTGGCGTGGCGGACGTGGCAGTTATTGGCGTGCCCGACGAAAAATGGGGCGAGGCCGTCAAGGCCATCATCGTCGTCAAGCCGGGCGAAGCGCCGACTCAGGACAGCATAATCGCCTGGGCGCGCGAACGCATTGCCGGCTATAAATGCCCGAAGACGGTAGAGTTCATAGAGGTGCTGCCCCGTAATCCGTCCGGCAAAGTCTTGCGCAAGGATTTGCGCGAAACTTACTGGAAGGACCAGGCGCGTCGCATCAGCTGATCAGAAGGCGGATGGCATGGCGTCCCCCATGCCGTCCGCTATCAATCATATTGGACTAGTTGGCGAGGCTCAGCCAGTCGCGGGCTGAAGACAGCGCCACTTTGACTTCTTCCGAGCTCAGCATATCAGCCATTTCCTGACGCTGCACGCGGGCCTCTTCATGTCCCTTGGACACAGCGAGGTTGAACCATTTGTGCGCAGAGATCAGATCCATCTCCGATCCGACACCAGCGGCACAAGCAAGGCCGGCCTGATAGAACTCATCTGCATTCGCGTCGGCGCCCAAAAGGCCACCTGGCTGTATTTCAATATCCGAAAAGGGCATCTTGTTTCTCCTGTCACCCTGCCTTCGCCGCCACCCTGTTTCGGGCATGTCAGCCAAGACATCCATCCGTCACCAGAGCATTCCGGCGACAGGCAAAGAGTGCCTTCTCTCCTTTGCCGTATGGTTAACAGGAACCTGCCCAAACCCCGGCTATTTTAATATTCCGGGTCCGGTTGTTCATTTTTGATGCAATTTGAGGACTTCGGACATGAAAAACCCCCGCACGGCGAGGCGGCCGTACGGGGGTTCTGCATGATCGAAAGGAGTTGGAGGCTTAAGCAGCCACTTTCTTCTTTGCGAGAGATTCTGCGAGTTTTTCCATGGCGTCGCCCTTCTCGATATTCTCGACGGCGGCGAGTTCACGAGCCATACGGTCCAGGGCGCTCTCATAAAGCTGGCGCTCGGAATAGGACTGTTCCGGCTGATCTTCGCCGCGGTGCAGGTCGCGAACGACTTCCGCAATAGAGATCAGGTCACCGGAATTGATCTTCGCTTCATATTCCTGAGCCCGGCGCGACCACATGGTCCGCTTGATGCGCGCACGACCACCCAGGGTCTTCAGCGCATCTTCGACCAGCTTGGAACCCGCCAGTGCGCGCATGCCAGAGGCTTCGGCGCGATTGGTTGGGACGCGAAGGATCATTTTGTCCTGATCAAAGGACACCACATAGACCTCCAGGTCCATGCCGGCCACAGTCTGCTTCTCAACGCTCGTGATCTTGCCCACCCCGTGTGCGGGGTAAACGACGCTTTGACCCACTTCAAACGCCAGTTCCGCAGATGCTTTTTTAGCCATGTTGGATATCGCCCTTTTCTACGCATTTAGAGCCGACAAAATCCCCCCCAGTCCGACGCATTTGACGGTCTGAGTTGAAGTTTCCGGATCTTTTCAGTTATTACTCAAGTCTGAACGATAGCATAAATGTGCAGCTTTTTCAACAGACACGCCCAGATGCTAACCAAGAGTAAAGTTCCCAAGGTCGCTGATTTTGTTAACGTTTATTGAGAAACCCAGCAAAATCAGGGTTCGGACGACCCGATTCAGGCGTCGCCTTCACCCGGTTTGGGGCTGAAATATTTCTCCAGCTTACCGGTTTCTTGCGCAAATTCTTCCCGGTCTGCCGGCGGTTCCTTCATCCGGGTGATATTTGGCCAGGTCTGCGCATACTCGGTATTCAGCTTCAGCCATTTGGCGTCCGGGTCATCCTCGGTATCGGGCTTGATGGCCTCCACAGGGCACTCCGGCTCGCACACACCACAATCGATGCACTCATCCGGGTGGATGACCAGCATGTTCTCGCCTTCATAGAAGCAGTCGACAGGGCAAACCTCGACGCAATCCATGTATTTGCAGCGGATACAGGCATCAACGACAATATAGGTCATGGGCAGGAGGGCCTTCTGGGGTTTGTGCACCGGCGAAATGGCGCGCGCAGGCGCTCATGTCAATGAGGTGTTCTGACAGGAGTCTTCAGGAAGCGTCGGCGATCCGCTTTTCCGCCGCCTGGCGAGCCTGTGCGCGAGAAATATCGTCAATATGCAGCAGCGAGGCGACATGGCGGATATAGGCATCCTCGATATCGCTTTTTTCGCCATCAGCAAGCGCCACCCGGTACAGGCCTTCAATGATGGAAATCCGCTCCGCAATCGGCAGCTTCTTCACATGCTTGGTAAACTGGTGGGAACCGACCGCCTCTTCAGCCAAGGCTTCGCCTTCGGCCAGCACGGCATCCGCCTTGTCTGCATCGAATTTGAACGCTTCCAACAGGATTTCGGCGATCATGTCGCTTTCAATGTTCACATAGACCCCATCAGACAGGGCAGCCTCGACAAGTAGTGCCGCAGCCGCGACTTGCGGGTCCATCGGTCTTTCGGCGGGCGTTTTCTGCCGGAACAGATTTTTCAGCGTGTTCATCATGTGTCGGTCTCCAGCGTCGTGTACATTGCCGCCGCCTCTTCTGCCGGCCCTCTCCGAGTGCCCAGATCCAGCACTTCGACGGTCCTGATATGCGCGCCTCGCGCCAGCGTGACAACATCTCCAACGCAAATAGCGGTGCCCGGCTTGTTGACGCGCCGGGTCTGGCCATTGCGGGTCAATCGGACGCCCCGCTTGCGAATATACGTTCCGGACAGGGCGCGAGTCTTGAAAAACCGTGTCCGCCACAGCCACACATCAAGGCGCAGCGTTGGCGTGTCCGTCATTGAAAGGGCTTGTACTCGAAGCTCGTATCAGCTGCGCTTTCAGCGGCGGCATCCGGCTTGGGTTTTGGCTTGCGTTTCTTTTTCTTTGGTTTGCTAGCCGCCTGCTTGGGCTCCGGCAGCAGGGCTGCGAGCGCCGCGAACGGGCTGTCCGGGTCCGGCTGGCGCGACTGCGAGGCACTGCGGGAATTGGACCGCCCGCCCCCGCCTTGCTGTTTTGGTCCGCGTGGACCTTTCGGGCCTTTGCCACCGGCATTCTGATCTCGGCCGCGCTGGGGCCGCCCGCCTTCAGACCGCCCCTCGGGACGGGCGCGGGACGCATAGCGCCACAAAGTAACGGCATCCGTTTCCTTGTCCTTTTCCGCAGGCGCAAGGCCAAAGCCTTTCAACACGGCGGGCCAGTCATCGGCAGGGCAAGAGACGACGGAGGCCAAGTCGATCTCGATGGGGAAAGCGTTCTTGGAGGCTTCCTTGCGGCGCTTGGCGATCTCCCAGCCAAGACGTTCGGCAAGGTCTGCGCGCACAGCCCGGCGGCCGAAACGGAGATAGCCATTGGCGGCAAGCGCCTCTTCCGGCCATGTGCCATCGAGTGCAAATGACCCGGCCCCTTCTGGTGCCAGTGGGAAAGGCTGACCTTCAAACACAGCGCGCAGAATGGCGATCATGCGCTGGCCTGCAGGCTTTTGCGCATCCGGCACATGTGCCGCGACACGGCCTGCTCTCACGCCAACGCCTTTGAGGGCTTCACGCTGGTCGCCGGTCAGACGCAGACTTGGGTCATCCTGGCGAAGATCAACCGCAGCGCCTGTTTCAAGAAGACGAAAGGCAATCCCGCGCGCGAGGCCTTCCAGCGCATCGCCCGCCTTTTCAACGGCCAGCTTTGTATGAGTTGGCAGGATCTTGGCGGTCTCGGCCGCGGCCCATTGCTCCAGCCGCTGGCGCGCAGCTTCACGCTCAGCTGGGTCGACTTCGGATGCGCCGACAATCTCGACGCGCGGCGCCATCCAGCTCGATCCCTTGGCCAGATGGGCCACGGGCGAATTGATGTGTTCGATCTGGCCTTCATCATTCAGTTTGAACGCATCATCCGGCGCCGCCACGATCAGCGACAGGCGTTCCAGGATCAGCGGGCGCACAGCGGCCTGGGCTGCGCTGCGCACCGCCTTGCCTTCGAGTGTACGGGCATCAAGAACAGGTTCGAAGGTCAGGCCTTTCAGGCGTCCAACGACATGGCCTTCCACACGGACATCACCTTCCGGGGTCAATTCGGTCACGAGGGCGTCTTCCTTCTTCAGGCTGGCAAGCAAAGCGGTGGTTCGCCGGTCCACGAACCGGGCAGTCAGCGCTTCGTGTAGCGCGTCTGACAGGGAGTCTTCAATCTCTCGTGTTCGATCCTGCCATTTTTCCGGGTTTTCCAGCCAGTCAGGCCGATGGGCGGCATAGGTCCAGGTCCGTATATTGGCAAGCCGCTGCTGCAGCTTCGCAATATCACCCTGGGTCGATGAAAGATCATCCAGACGGCGCTCCAGCCCCTTGTCGGCAAGGCGCGCATCCGGATTGGCGAGCGTTTCAGCAAGGCCCAGCACGAGCCGTGCATGGCCTTCCGGCCCAGCTTTGCGGAAGTCTGGCAGGCGGGCCAGATCCCATAGCCGCCGCACTTCGCGCGTACCCGCCACATTCGGCCCGATGGCCGCATCTTCCGACATTCGGCGCAACACCCATTCATCCAGCGCATGCGGATTGTGGATCAGGGATGGATGCCCGGATGGGGTCTCAAGGCTCAGGATCAGGCGGCGCAGGCTGGAGAAGTCGAGTGCCGAGTTGCGCCATTGCAAATGATCCACGGGATCGAACCGATGCGCCTCGATGGCCTGCCATGTCGCTTCATCGAATGGCGGACAGGTCGCTGTCTCCCCAAATTCACCATCGGTACGGAACCGCCCGGCCCGGCCCGCGATCTGTGCGCATTCTGCTGGTGTCAGCAGGCGATGGCGCCGCCCATCGAATTTCGAGCGCGAGGCAAACACGACCCGGTCGACATCAAGGTTCAGCCCCATGCCGATCGCATCTGTTGCCACGATGTAGTCGACTTCGCCGGACTGGTAGAGCTCAACTTGCGAATTTCGCGTGCGCGGGCTCAGCGCGCCCATCACAATCGCCGCTCCCCCCTTCTGGCGCCGCAGCAATTCGCCAATCGCATAGACCTCATCCGCGCTGAACGCGACGATGGCTGTACGCTTCGGCAGTTTGGTGATCTTGCAATGCCCGGTATAGCGAAGCTCTGAAAACCGCTCGCGGGGCTCGGTCTCGGCGCCAAGGTCCAATTTGCGCAACACACTGCGCATCGTGTCGCTGCCCAGCAGCAATGTCTCGTGATTGCCGCGCAAATTCAGGATACGGTCGGTGAAGACATGGCCCCGATCCTGGTCTTCGGCCAGCTGGATCTCGTCAATCGCGACGAAATCCACTTTCAGATCCACCGGCATGGATTCCACTGTGCACACCCAGTATCGCGCCGTACGCGGAACAATGCGCTCCTCACCGGTAATCAGCGCGACATGGGCCGCGCCCTTGCGCTCGACCACACGATCATAAACCTCGCGCGCCAACAGGCGCAGCGGCAGGCCGATCATGCCGGTGCCAAAGCCCGTCATCCGCTCAATGGCGTAATGCGTCTTGCCGGTATTGGTAGGGCCGAGAATGGCCTTCAAGGTCGAACTCATCGACGTTGCGTGGCGGGGCCGCCAATGAAAGTCAAGTTGAGCCTGCAATCGGCCCACACCGCCTGCTCCCGAACTAGTCAATCTGCCCGGAAACTGCCCTTGATCCTGCCGCATGGGAAAAACCCGCCCGCCTATCCAATTAGAGGTTGCCCGGTCCGTTAGCGTCTCCTACAGCCCAGCTCAGACAGTGGGGACTGCGCGTGACAATGACCGCCATCAATCAGGCTCGCTCCACGGGCCAGAGATTTTACGTCCTGGATGGCATGCGCGGGATCGCGGCGATTATCGTGATGCTCTACCATTATATTGGAAGCGGCCAGTCCAGACTGCTCATGAACAGCTATATTGCCGTGGACCTGTTCTTCATCCTCAGCGGCTTTGTCATCTACCATGCCTATGCCAAGGCCCTGCGTAGCGGCATGCCAGCAGGCGTCTTTGCCAACAAACGGATTTCCCGGCTCGCCCCGACTGTCGCGGGCGGCGTGGTACTCGGCGCCATCGCAATGCTGATCGTGTTTGCCGAGACCGGACGGGCCTTCAGCCCCTTTCAGTTTGCCCTGACCCATATCGGACATTTCGCTTTCATCCCGGCGCTCAGCGATTACGAGATCCCTGCGAACGGCACGCTGGAACTCTTCCCGTCCAATCCGCCGCTCTGGTCGATCTTCTACGAATTTGTCGCCAGCATCGCCTTCATCTGGATTGCACGCCTGCCGAAATGGCGACTGGTCGGCACCTGCCTTGCCGCCTTCTCGCTCTACCTGTTTTGCTGTCTCGCGCTGGCCCGCCTGTCCGGCAATGACCTGACCGCCAATGTCGGCTGGAGCCATCAGACCTTCTTCTTCGGCTTTCCGCGCGTCTTCTCGGCCTTCCTCGCAGGGATCATCATCTACCGGCTGGTCCAGAATCCTGCCGGCCCAATGGCCAGATACCTGCCGCGCTTTACAGGCCTGATGCCCACGCTGATCGTCTTCGCGCTGACGCTCGGCATCCTGATGTTCCCGGTTTACGCAAAGGGCGCCTATCAGTTCGTTGCCATCGGCCTGCTCTGCCCGCTGCTCATCCTGATCGGCGCGCGCGCCCAGCCGGGCAGCCTCTGGCTCACAGGGATCTGCGAACGCCTCGGCCTGATCTCGTTCCCGCTCTATTGTGTGCACGAGCCCGTGCGCCACCTGACCGGTGTTCTGCTGCGCCGTACCGGTCTGACGGACATACCGGCCGAATTGCGCGTCACCCTGACCGTGATCCTCGCCCTGCTGGCCTCGGGTGCCTTGCTCTGGCTCCTCGGCCAGTTCCAGGCCCGCCGCCGCCTCAGCGCCAGTTTGAAACCGTTTTTGGGATAGGATGGATCAGGCCATCGCCTCGGCGCGGACCAGCTCTGCGACCGGCGCTTTCTCGTTCACCACATGCGGCTGGAAGTGGAGCAGTTCCCAGCGTCCGTCATGATGCTCGACGAGGGCCGTGCAGCTCTCTACCCAGTCGCCATCATTCATGTAGGTGATGCCGTCGATCTCGCGCATTTCGGCAACATGGATATGGCCACAGATCGCGCCATCATACTCCTTGCGGCGGCAATAGTCGGCCACATGGCCCTCGAAATTATGGATATGGTTCAGCGCCCGCTTGGTGCGCTTCTTCAGGGCCTGCGACAGCGACCAGTACGGCATGCCGAACCAGCGGCGGATCGCGTTCAGCTTCGTATTGGTCCAGAGCAGGAAATTATAGGCATGATCGCCCAGATGCATGATCCATTTGCGGTCAGCCCGCATCATGCCGTCGAACATGTCGCCATGTACGACCAGATAGCGCTTGCCATCTTCGCCCTCATGCACGGCGCGGTTCTTCACCTTGATGTCGCCAAAGGCGAGCCGGAACTGCAGGAAGGCGCGCAGGAACTCGTCATGGTTCCCGATGATATAGGTCACGTCCGTGCCGCGCTTTGCAGCCGTCAGGATACGGCGGATAACGTTCGTGTGTGATTGCGGCCAGTACCATTTCTTGCGCATCCGCCAGCCATCAATGATGTCGCCCACCAGATAGAGCTGTTCGGATGTATGCGTCTTCATGAAGGCGCACAGCGCATCGGCCTGGCATCCGGCACTGCCGAGATGTACATCGGAGATGAAGATCGAACGATAATCAGGGCGAGGATCGGCACGGGTCATGATGCCCGCCCTTAAGTGCGTTCGGTATGAGTTTTATGACAGTTTACCCCCTATTTTCGTCACAAAAATGCAATAAAAACAGGGTTAACAAAAAGACTTGTCCTCCCCCTCCGCAGGCGGAGGTATAATCAGAGCATGGATGACGCCTTCGCCACTTTGCGAAACCTGCCGCCGCACCTGCGGCCGTACCGGTTCTGGATCTGGCTACAGGTCGTGATCCTCACCTTTCACGTGCGCTATATCCAGCGGGATATGCGCGCCATGATGGTGCAAATCTCGCCCCGTGGGGAAGTAGACATCGTTGCCGTCGGCGACGTGCCGGGAACGATCCACCCTGATCCGCTGGCCTTTGAGCCCTCGAAGGGCTTCCGCCTGGCGATGGGTGAAATGGATTTGGCGGCCAGCCCCTGCCGTCACAATACCGCTGTGGCCCTGCGCGACCGGCACGCGCCTGCCCCGTCCCGATACCTGACGCGAAGTGTCCTGATGAAAATCCAGCTATCCTACTAGGCGCCTTCACGGGCGTCGCATGTGCAGGAACAGGCCTAGCCTTCCTTCACGCCGCCGCCGCGCCGGGCAAGCCAAACGCCGCCCAGGATCAGGGTGAAGGCAATCAGCGCCTGCCAGCTCTGCGTCTCGCGGAAGAACACCCAACCCAGCACGGCGCTGACCACTGGAATCGCATAGCCCGTCAGGGACAAGAATGTCGCGCTCGTCCGCGCGATCAGGTACATGTACAGCGCCTGTGCAATTGCCGTCGGGATCACGCCAAGCCCCACCACGGCGGCCCAATGCGTCCAGTCGGCATTGACCTCGGACGGGTGCACCGTGAAGGCCAGCGGCCACGAAACCACCGCCGCCAGCGTGACGAAACCGGTCGCGAACGGAATGGCCTCGATCCGGGGCGCGCCCCGCGCCATCAGGCTCGCAAGGGCGTAATTCATCGTCGCAAGGATCAGCAGCAGCTGTGCCACAACACTCGCATCGCCAAGTCCCTTCATCGCATCCGGCCCGAACAACACAGCCACCCCGGCAAAGCCGGTCAGCACGCCAATCGCGGTTCCGCGATTCATCCGTTCATCCGCAAACAGAAAGGTTGCCCCACTCACCACGAAGATCGGAACCGCCGCCGTATAGAGCGCGGCGAGGCTGGAATTGACCGTCTCCTGAGCGGTCGTGATCAGGAAGAAGGGAAAGACGGAGCCTGCGAGCCCCATCCCGATGATCGCCACCCAGCGCTTGCGGTCTCTCAATGGCGGCAATTTCTGCCCCCGCGCCAACATCAACACCCACAAGACTGCCGCACCAATCGTCAACCGCCCCGGCAGCACCCAGGCCACCGGCAGGCCCATATCCGGATTGCCCTTGTCCACCGCCACCCGGGTCAGCACATAGGCGCCCGCCCAGAACAGGGTCAGCAGGGCAAACAGCCCCCAATCAGCGGCAGAGCGAGTTTGAAGCTGGGGCCCCTTCATGGCATCGCCGCGCCGCGCAACGCCTCTGTAATACTGTACCAGTCCGGCCGGCTGAGCTGGATTTCCAGCGCGCGCGTCGCCGCCTTCAGGCGCGCCGGAGTCTGCGTGCCCAGCAGAACAATGGGCTGCGCCGGATGCATCAGGACGAAAGCCAGCGCCACATCGCTGCGGCTCACGCCATGCCCGGCCGCGATCCTGTCGAGCGCCTGATGCACATCCACCAACCTCTCAGGGTCATCAGGCTGCGGTGTATAACCATCGGCCAGCCGACCGCCCGCCAGCGGCGACCAAACCAGCGCCGCCGCGCCGACTTCCTGGCACCAGTCCAGTGTGCCGTCATCCAGCGGTGCCAGGTGAAGGGCTGAAAATTCCGGCTGCGTGCTTACAAGCTTCGGTCCCAGATGTGCCTGCAATGCGCGGGTCTGTGCGACAGTAAAGTTGGAGACCCCTGCTGCCCCGATCTTGCCGTCCGCCAGAAGGCTTTCCAGCGCGTCGGCAACTTCTTCCCACGGGGTCAACAGATCCGGCCGGTGAATTTGGTAAAGGTCGATCTGTTCAACGCCCAGCCGTGCAAGCGACGCTTCGCAGGCCTCGATCAGGTATTTACGACTCGAATTGTAGGGCGCGGGGGGAATAATCCCGCCCTTGGTCGCCAGCACCATTCTCGTGCGCCGCGCAGGATCGGCCTTCAGCACCTTTCCCAGCAAGACCTCGGCCGCGCCAAATCCATCCCCGCCAAATCCGTAGACGTCAGCCGTGTCGATAAGAGTCATGCCCAGATCGAGCGCGGTCTCAACAAGATTCTCCGCATGGGACAATTCATGTCCCAAAAAGCGCCAGCAACCGAAGCCCAAGGCACCCGCGCGCAGTCCGCTCGTTCCGATCCCTACCTGACGCATGAAACCGCCTCCTCGTGACTTCAGGCCATAAGAGGCCGCTGAAGCCAAGTCCACGACTGATCTCTGTTAGCGAAAACAGGCAGTAAGCGGCGCGAGGCCGCATGGGCAGCGGGTGGACGAAATTGCGCGGGCGTCGTAAAGGGCCAGCAGATTTATAGCCTGCCGCTCCAAAGGAGATTTTTCATGGCCGTTCGCGTTGCAATCAATGGTTTTGGCCGCATTGGCCGTCTCGTCCTTCGTTCGATCATCGAGCATGACCGCAAGGACATCGAAGTCGTCTCGATCAATGACCTCGGTCCCGTGGCCACCAATGCCCACCTGCTCCAGTATGATTCCGTTCATGGCCGGTTGAACCAGACGGTCGAAGTGGACGGTGACACGATCATCGTCGGCGACCGCAAATTCCTCTGCACCGCCGTACGCGACCCCGCTGACCTGCCCCATGCCGAGCTGGATATCGACATCGCAATGGAATGTACCGGTATCTTCGCCGACAAGGAAAAAGCGTCTGCTCACCTCAAGGCGGGCGCCAAACGCGTGCTGGTCTCTGCTCCGGCGACAAATGCTGACAAGACCATCGTCTTCGGTGTGAACCACGACACGCTTACCAAAGATGATCTCGTCGTCTCCAACGCATCCTGCACCACCAACTGCCTGTCGCCCGTCGCCAAAGTGCTGAACGACACGGTCGGTATCAAGCGCGGCTACATGACGACGGTCCACTCCTATACGGGTGACCAGCCAACCCTCGACCGGATGCACAAGGATCTCTATCGTGGCCGCGCGGCTGCGATGTCCATGATCCCGACATCGACCGGCGCAGCAAAAGCCGTTGGCCTGGTCCTGCCGGAACTGAAGGGCAAGCTCGACGGTTCCGCCATCCGCGTCCCAACGCCAAACGTCTCGATGATCGACCTCGTCTTCGATGCCGGCAAGCCAACCACGGTCGAAGAAGTGAACACGGCCATCAAGGCCGCCGCTGACGGTCCAATGAAAGGCGTGCTCGGCTATACTGACAAGCCGCTCGTCTCCGCAGACTTCAACCACGATCCGCACTCGTCCACCTTCGCGCTCGACCAGACGCAGGTTATCGAAGGCACCATGGTTCGGGTCCTGTCCTGGTACGACAATGAGTGGGGCTTCGCGACCCGCATGAGCGATACTGCCCTCGCCATGTCCAAACTCATCTAAAACCCTTCTCCAGAGCGCTTCCCAACCGGGAGGCGCTCTTTTTTCCATGCCGCATCGCACCCGGTTGGCCGGGCATTCTGGAGGAAATACCATGTCCAGCTTCAAACGCCTTGCCGATGCCGGCGATCTGACCGGCAAGACCGCGCTCGTCCGAGTCGACTTCAACGTGCCCATGGAAAACGGCCTCGTCACCGATGACACGCGCCTGCGCGCTGCCGTCGACACGGTCCAGACGCTGCGCACGCAAGGTGCGAAAGTGGCCCTGCTCGCGCATTTCGGCCGCCCGAAGGGCCAGCGCGTCGCGGAGATGAGCCTTGCGCCGATTGCAGGCGCCTTCGCCAAAGTGCTCGGCTCGAATGTCAGCTTTATCGCCGACTGCAAGGGCGAGCATGTGAAGCAGGCCATTGCTGATCTCGACCCTGCCGGCGTGATCCTTCTGGAGAACACCCGCTTCTATGCAGGCGAGGAAAAAGGCGACCCGGAACTGGCGAAAGAAATCGCCGCGCTCGGCGACATCTACGTCAATGATGCCTTCTCGGCCGCGCACCGCAAGCATGTCTCTACGGCTGTCCTCGCGACCCTCCTGCCCGCCTATGCAGGCGTGAACATGGAAGCTGAACTCGACGCGCTCGACAAGGCGCTCGGCACGCCGGAACGTCCCGTGCTGGCTGTGGTCGGCGGCGCGAAGGTCTCTTCCAAGATCGACCTTCTGAAGAACCTTGTCACCCAGGTCGACTCGCTGGCGATTGGCGGCGGCATGGCCAACACATTCCTGGCCGCGCAGGGGATCAGTGTCGGCAAGTCCCTCTGCGAGCATGATCTCGCTGAAACCGCCCGCGAGATCATGCAGGTCGCTGAAGAAAACAACTGCAATATCCTGCTTCCGGTCGATGTTGTTGTCGCGAAGGACTTCAAGGCTCACGCCGAGAATCGCACCTGCGCAACGGATCAGGTCGCAGACGATGAGATGATCCTCGACGCTGGCGTCAAGACGGTCGCACAGCTGGTTGCCGCGATGGGCAACTCAAAGACACTGGTCTGGAACGGGCCGCTCGGCGCGTTCGAACTGACCCCTTTTGACAAGGCCACCGTTGCAGCAGCCCAAGCTGCGGGTATCCGTGCAAGTGACGGCAAGCTGGTCGCCGTGGCTGGTGGCGGCGATACGGTAGCCGCGCTCAATCATGCCGAGGCCGCCGACGAGTTCACCTTCGTCTCAACCGCTGGCGGCGCCTTCCTTGAATGGATGGAAGGCAAGCCCCTGCCCGGTGTGGAAGCTCTCAAAGCCTGATCCCTTTTGAGACAGCCTGCGGCAAATCGCGCAGGCGGCTGCAAATGACAACGTTCTCATCGGTTTGCTGCGCGGCGTCAGAAAAAATTGATGTTCCAGATGAAATCGATTTCAGGCCCTGAATCCCACACGTCTCTGGCAGTCCTTTCCCCCGAAACTGCCCGTACTGCCTGAGATTCGGGCGGGTGCGAGCGCGCTCACATCAATCCCTGTCAGCCTGTTGACCCACAAGACAGGCACGGTACTTGAATGCAAAGTTTGCAAATTCCACGCATGCAAGGGACGCCCCGTTAAAATCATGACCAATCCTCAAATGGCCCGGCAGATTGCCGACAAGAATGGCTTCATCGCAGCGCTTGACCAGTCGGGCGGCTCAACCCCCAAGGCTCTGCGCCTCTACGGCGTGAACGAAGACGCCTATTCCAATGACGAAGAAATGTTCGGCCTGATCCATGAGATGCGTGCCCGCATCATCAAGGCACCAGCCTTCAATGGCGAAAAGGTCATTGGCGCGATCCTGTTTGAACGCACCATGGATGGCGAAGTCGATGGCACGCCAACCGCCGAATACCTCTGGAACGCCCATCAGGTCGTTCCCTTCCTGAAAGTCGACAAGGGCCTCGCAGACGAAGCCAATGGCGTCCAGATGATGAAGCCGATGCCGGACCTCGATCACCTGCTCGAACGCGCGGTCGGCAAGGGTATCTTCGGCACCAAGATGCGCTCGGTTATCAATGCCGCCAACCAGGAAGGCATCGCTGCCATCGTTGCACAGCAGTTTGACGTTGGACGCCAGATCCTGGGCCACGGCCTGATGCCGATCATCGAGCCTGAGGTCACGATCACGATTGCCGACAAGGCCGAGGCCGAGGATATTCTCCTGGCCGAGATCACCAAGCAGCTCGACGCGCTGGGTGAGGACAAGCAGGTAATGCTGAAACTGTCCCTGCCGACCAAAGCAAACCAGTACAAGTCGCTAGTCGATCATCCGCGCGTGATGCGCGTTGTCGCGCTTTCCGGTGGATATTCTCGCGAAGATGCCTGCGCCAAGCTTGCCAATAACTCCGGCATGATTGCCAGCTTCTCCCGCGCCCTGACCGAAGGCCTCTCGGCCCAGCAAAGCGACGAAGAGTTCAATTCCACGCTTGCCGCCACGATTGATCGCATTTGTGCGGCATCTAGCGCCGGATAGGCCGGGTTTTTCCTAGACTCGCGCCTGACGCGAAAGCAAAGTGCCGCCCATGTTAAACATGAGGCGGCATTTTTTTGTTAGTCAATCGAGTGGGGACTTAAAGGCATGATCAAACACACCGTAACAGGCGCGGTATCCGCGCTGTCGCTCCTGGCGGCTGCTTCTTGCATGGCAACCGTCGAGCCGACAGCGTTGGAACAGGCAGAGGCAAACACGCCTAGCCTGCAGGACGAAGCCAGCGCGATGCTGGCCGAGCTCGTCGTCAATCCGGCCTCTGCGGAAGTGTTCGAATCCCGTTGCGAGAATGCGATGCTGCTCGCCGGAAAGTTCATCACCGATCTTGAAACCCGCGACACGCCGCCCGGTGTTCAGGACATTCAGGATTTTGACTTGCTGACAAATGTCGCCTTTTCGGTTGGCTATGGAGAAGCGGCTATCGTGGCCGAAGCAAACCCGGACGAAGCGTTGAGGGAAGTCGGCAGCGCATGTCAGGAAGACACAGCCAGCATCATCTCGACGCTCTCCCTGTCCGGCCCCATCTACGAACGCATGGTCGCGATTGATGCCGACGCCCTCGATGATCGCTCCGCCCTCATGTTGTCCCGCATTCTGAGAGACTATCGGCGCAGCGGTGTCGACAAGGACGAAGCGACGCGAACGCGCGTAGAGGAACTGAACGCCGAACTGGCGCAGATCAGCACTGAGTTCAACAAGAACCTTCGCGAAATTGTCGGACAGGTCGAAGTCGATTCAGTCGACGCGCTGGAGGGACTGCCACAGGATTATATCGACGCCCACACGCCCAATGAGGATGGCAAGATCGTCATCACGACCAACTATCCGGACCTGATGCCTGTCTTCAACTACTCCCCGAACGAAGATTTGAAGAAATCCCTCTTCATTGCCTCGGCCAACCGTGCGTATCCGGAGAATGTAGAGCCACTCCGGAAACTGCTCGAGAAGCGCTACGAACTTGCACAATTGCTGGGCTATGAAAATTACGCGGCCTATATCACCGAAGACAAGATGACGGGCTCGCCAGAGGTTGCCATCGACTTCCTCGACGGTGTCGAAGCCGCCGCCCGAAACGCCGCTGAAATCGAATACGAACGCCTGCTGTCTTTTCAACAGAACAGTAATCCCGACGCGACGCAGGTCAGCCAGTGGCACAGCGGCTATCTTTCGGAACAGATTCGCCAAACCGACTATGCGCTCGACGCCCAGGAAGTGCGCCAGTACTTCGCCTACAATGACGTTCGGTCAGGCATATTTTCGTTGGTACAGGACCTGTTCGAAGTCGAGATACGTGACTGGACCGATGCTCCGATTTGGCAGGAAACCGTAACCGCTCACGAAATCTACAAGGATGGCGAACTGGTCGGCCGTTTCTTCCTCGACATGCATCCGCGCGAGGGCAAGTTCAAACACGCGGCCGCCTTCCCCATTCGGTTCGGCCCAACATCTGAAGGCGTGCCAGTTGCCTCACTGATGTGCAACTTCCCTGCGGGCGATCATACGACCGGTCTGATGGAGCATAGACAGGTCGAAACCTTCCTCCATGAATTCGGCCACCTCATCCATGCGATGTTCTCTGGCCAACCAGACTACGCCGATCTCAGCATGAGCAGCCTTGAATGGGATTTCATTGAAGCCCCGTCACAGATGCTGGAAAACTGGGTGTGGGATTATGATACGCTGGCAAAGTTCGCCGTAAACTCCGACGGCGAAACCATTCCCGTCGAACTGGTCGAGAAGATGAACGCCGCGCGTGACTTCGGCACCGGCCTCGGCACGCTCCGCCAGCTGACATATGCAGGCGTCTCGATGAACTACTATAATCGCCCACCCTCCGAGGTCGATTTCGAGAAAATCTGGCTCGAACAGGAAGCTGGCCTCAGCCCGTTCGAGACCCTGCCCGATCTTCACCGGTATGCCAGCTTTGGGCATCTCGATGGCTATTCGGCAATCTACTACACCTATCAATGGTCGCTCGCGATCGCGACGGACATGTTCTCCGAGTTCGAGACGAACGGCTTGCGCGACGAAGCCACCGCCGAACGCTATCGGGAGCTCGTCCTGAGCGCCGGGTCCTCAAAACCGGCCGCCAAACTCGTGCGTGATTTCCTCGGACGCGATTGGTCGCCCGAAGCTTATGAGCAGCACCTGATCGCCGGCGCAGCGTCCGCGCCGATGACGGAAGCTGAAAAGGATTAACACCGATGCTGGAGATGCGTCCGAACTGTGAACGCTGCGATACCGATTTGCCGCCGGACGAGGTTGGAGCGTTTATCTGTTCGTTCGAATGCACGTTCTGCTCTGACTGCATGGACGGTCCTCTCGATGGTCGCTGCCCGAACTGCGGCGGCGACCTCGAGCCCAGGCCAATGCGCCAGGGGCAAGCACTTGTTGCCTATTCCGCCAGCACCACCCGCAGGCTGAACAAGCCCAAAGAATGAGGTGGCAGATCGTTTATTCCGGCATTCTGTCCGCAGGCATGAGCGGCCTTGTCGCCCTGATCGTCAGCGCCATCAATACCGGGGTCGACGGCGGACTGCTTCGGCGGTGGCTCGCGGCATGGGCCATCGCCTTTCCGGTTGCGTGGTGCGCGGCGATAGTGTGGGCTCCGATCGCACGTCAGCTCGCCCGGCTGATCGTCAGGCCACCGCAAAGCTGACCGGGAGACCGCCGCAAAGGATGGCTTCCGGCCAAGGCCGCCCTGCGCTATAGCGCGCCGCATGAGCAAGACTGAAGATTATGTCCGCCCGCGCACGCGGCTTTACCTGATAACTCCGCCCCGCATCGAGGATGTGGAGGGGTTCGCCGCCCTGTTGGAAACGGCATTGTCAGCAGGCGATGTCGCCTGTCTCCAGCTGCGTCTGAAGACTGACACCGGCGAGATCGACGTCGACGCCACCCGCGCCGTTGGCGCAGCCGTTACAGAAATGGCGCAGGCCTACGGCGTTGCCGTGCTGGTCAATGACAGCGCGGAACTCGCCGTCGAGATTGGTGCAGATGGCGTTCATGTCGGGATGGATGACATGCCGGTAAAGGACGCCCGAGAGATCGTTGGCCCGGACATGATCGTCGGCGCAACCGCCAAGAACTCACGTCATACTGCCATGCAGGCATGCGAGGCTGGCGCAGATTATGTCGCCTTTGGTGCGTTCTTCCCGACCCGTACCAAGACCGGTACGGTCGAGGCGAATCCGGACCTTCTGGAAATATGGCAGGAAAGCATGGAAGTGCCCTGCGTCGCGATTGGTGGCATCACAGTCGAAAACGCCGAGCCGCTCGCTGTAGCTGGCGCTGATTTCCTCGCGGTCTCATCCGGGGTCTGGGATCATCCTGAAGGCGCGCCGGTAGCGATTGCCCACTTCAATGCGCTTCTTGACCGGCTCGATGCATCGAAGGCGTGACGCTGCAAGCTCGCTGTAAAACCCTGCATCAACCGGTCCCGCATTAACACTCCGCCCGCTTGACCGTTTCGGGCCAAAGGCTTACGCCCCCGCCAAACCTTCAAAAGGACACGCCCCAATGGTCAAGATCAACGGCAATGAAATCAAACCCGGCAACGTCATCGAACATGACGGCACGGTCTGGCGCGCCCTGAAGACGGCTTCGGTCAAGCCAGGCAAGGGCGGCGCGTTCAATCAGGTTGAACTGCGCAACCTGCTGAATGGGTCGAAATCGAACGTGCGCTTCCGTTCTTCCGAGACCGTTGAGAAGGTCCGTCTGGAGCAGAAAGACCATCAATTCCTGTTTGCGGACGATGACGCTTTCACCTTCATGGACCAGGAAAGCTTCGAACAGATCGCGATCCAGCGAGACTTTATCGGCGACCAGGGCGCTTTCTTGCAGGACGGTATGACCGTCTCCATTGAGTTTTATGGCGAGACGCCGATTGGTGTTGATCTGCCGGAACAGGTGATCCTCGAAGTTCAGGAAACCGAGCCGGTTGTGAAAGGCCAGACGGCTGCCAACAGCTTCAAACCCGCAATCTGTGACGGCGGCGTCCGGGTCATGGTTCCGCCCTTTGTCGGCACCGGCGAACGCATTGTCGTCCAGACAGCCGATTCCACTTATCTCCGTCGCTCCGACTAGGAACTCCCATGTCCAAACCCTCCCCCGTTGGCACCGTCATGATCGCCGCTGCACGTGCAGCTGGCCGTTCGCTTGCCCGTGATTTCGGCGAAGTCGAAAATCTGCAAGTGTCCAAGAAGGGCCCGGCAGACTTTGTCTCCAACGCCGATCATCGCGCCGAAGAGATCATCTACTCAGCGCTCGCGAAGGCGCGGCCCGGCTATGGCTTTGTCATGGAAGAACGGGGCATTGTCGAAGGCACAGACAAGTCGAACAGATTCATCGTGGATCCTCTCGACGGTACGCTGAACTTCCTACACGGCCAGCCGCACTATGCTGTCTCCATTGCGCTCGAGCGCGAAGGCAAGCTGTTGACCGGAGTGGTCTATGACGTCGCGAAGAACGAGATCTTCTGGGCTGAGACCGGACGCGGCGCATGGCTGGAGAACCGCAAGCTGCGTGTTGCCGCTCGCACCCGCCTCAATGAGGCTGTGGTGGCCACCGGAACGCCCTGGCACGGCAAAGCCGAAGAAATGCACGCGAATTTTGCCCGCGAAATGCTTGCGATGACGCCTGCATGCGCTGGCATCCGCCGCTATGGCTCCGCAGCTCTGGATCTCGCTTACGTCGCCGCGGGACGGTTTGACGGATTCTGGGAACGCGACCTGAAACCCTGGGACATTGCTGCAGGCATCGTGCTGGTGCGCGAAGCGGGCGGAACCGTTGCCGAAATCGATGGCGGCGACTTCATGAAGACCGGCTCGGTTCTGGCAGCCAATGAAGAGCTCCATCCGCTGATCGAACAGCAGCTGCGCCATGCTGCGGCCTTCGCGCGGAAAGCGGACTAAACCCTTCCGTAGCGGCAAGGCCTCCTGACACCAGAAAGATCGTGACACCCGCGTCATTTTTTGGCCTTATAGGCTGAAAAAATGGGCAGGAAGCAGTCATGATACATACCGATACCGACGTTCTCATCATCGGAGCGGGCCTTTCCGGCATCGGCGCCGCGGTTCATCTCGAAAAGAAGTGTCCAGGCCTCGGCTATCAGATATTCGAGCAGCGTGGCGCAATTGGCGGCACTTGGGACCTGTTTCGCTATCCGGGCATTCGATCTGACAGCGACATGCATACGCTCGGTTACAACTTCAAACCGTGGACCGAAGCGAAGGCCATTGCCGATGGGCCTTCGATCCGGAAATATGTCGCGGACACCGCCAACGAATATGGCGTCACACCCCACATCAAATTCAACACGGCCATCGTCGCCGCCAACTGGTCCACGCCCGACCAAGCCTGGCATGTGACGCACGAGGATGAATTTGGTGCGCGTTCAATCACGACGTGTCGTTTCCTGTTCATGTGCGGCGGCTACTACCGCTATGACGAGGGCTATCGGCCGGACTTCCCGGGCGAAGACGCCTTCAAGGGCCAATTCATTCATCCGCAGCATTGGCCGGAAGACCTCAACTATTCCGGCAAGAAAGTCGTCATCATCGGATCTGGCGCGACCGCCATGACACTGGTGCCTGCCATGACCGACAAGGCTGCGCACGTCACCATGCTCCAGCGCTCGCCAACCTATGTTGTTTCGCGCCCGGCGGTAGACAAGTTCGCCAATTTCCTGCGCAAGATACTGCCTGACAGCTGGGCCTACTCCTTCATCCGCTGGCGGAATGTCCTGCTGCAGCAATTTTTCTTCAAACAGACCCGTTCAAATCCCGACAAGGCCCGCGAGCGGCTAATCGGCATGGTGAAAGAAGAACTCGGCCCGGACTATCCAGTCGAGACCCATTTCAATCCGTCCTATAACCCGTGGGAACAGCGGTTATGCCTCGTGCCGGATTCCGATCTTTTCAATGCGCTGAAGTCTGGCAAGGCGAGCGTCGAGACCGATCACATCGAGACGTTCACCCCCAACGGGATAAAGCTGAAATCCGGCAAGGAGATCGAGGCCGACATCGTCGTCACCGCGACCGGTCTGCAATTGCAGTTCATGAATGGCGTGGACGTGTCCGTTGATGGCACCCGCACCGATGCTGGACGGCTCTTGAACTATAAGGGCGTGATGCTCTCCAACATGCCAAATCTGGCGGTCACCTTCGGCTACACCAACGCCTCATGGACCCTGAAGGCCGACCTGACATCTGAATATGTCTGCCGCCTTCTGAACTACATGGACCAGCATGGCTACACGTCGGCCATGCCGAAACTTGAGCAGTATCCCAACCAAACTGAACCGTTCGTGGACTTCTCATCCGGGTATTTCCAACGCGTCATGGACCAGTTCCCCCGCCAGCACACGGAAAAACCGTGGAAGCTGCACCAGAACTACAGCGCTGACGTCAAGAACCTGCGCCGCGGGCCAATCGCCGATGGCGTGATGGATTTCACAAAGGCCGAAGAGGCCGCCAGCAAGCCGCCCGTCTTGCAAGCCGCAGAATAGCGTTTTGCTATATTTCTTTTGTCGAGCTCCCTATATTGAAAATACAGGGTCTTGATGAAGGGAACAAAGATATGTGGCTATGGCTGTTATGGTGGTGCGTAGACGATCATCTCGCGGCGGCGCTGGATGCGCCGGGGCTGGGAGAACTGCCCATCTGGGTGCCGCTGGTTCTGTCACTTGCCTTCGCGTTCACGATTGATGGCAAGGTCAAGAAACTCCGCAAGAAATAGGTGGGTCAACCCTCTGCAAACTGCAATTCGGCAAGGCGGGCATACAGGCCGCCCCTTGACACGAGTTCCTCGTGACTGCCTTCCTCGACGATGCGTCCATGTTCCATCACGATGATCCGGTCAGCCCGGCGCACGGTGGAGAGCCTGTGTGCGATCACCAGTGTCGTGCGGCCCTCGGCGGCGTTGGAAATGGCCCGGCGCACAGCCGCTTCGCTTTCGGAATCGAGCGCTGAGGTGGCTTCGTCCAGCAGGAGCACCGGCGCATCGCGCACAAGCGCCCTGGCGAGCGCAATGCGCTGACGCTGGCCGCCTGACAGGCTCCTCCCCTTCTGGCCGAGATCCGTCGCAAGGCCGTCTTTTTCAACCAGGAAGTCAAACGCTTCAGCCATGCGAGCAGCCTGCTCAAGCAGGGCCTCGTCAGGCGTGTCGGTACCAAAGCCGATATTCTGCGCTGCAGTGCCTGTGAACAGCGCCGATTCCTGTGGCGCATAGGCAAATTGCTGACGCCAGTCACGCGGATCAGCCTGCATGGCTGAAACTCCGTCAAGCGTGACCGTGCCTGACGGCACATCGAACAGGCGCAAGGCAAGGCGAAAGACCGTCGTCTTGCCTGCACCGCTCGGCCCGACAAGCGCCACAAACTCGCCCGGCTTTACCGACAGGGAGAAATGATCAAGCGCCGAGACAGCTTCATCGCCATAGCGGAAAGTAACATCCTCAAAGGCAAGCGCGCCGGTCACCTTGCCCGGCAGGGCAACAGGGTTTTCTGGTGCGGTGATTTCGGGTTCAGCGTTCAGCACTTCAGCGGCACGGTCGGCCGCGCCGGCCGCGCGCATGACTTCGCCATAGACTTCCGCCAGCATGCCAAAGCCCGATCCTGCATAAAGCGCGTAGAGCACCATGGAGGCGAGATCGCCAAAGCTCATGGACCCAGTTGCGACGGCCCGCGCACCCATCCAGAGCACACCCACAAAGCCGCCAAACAGCAGCACAGAGACCAAAACGATCATCAGCGACCGCGCCCCGATCCGGCGCATCGCCGCATCAAACGTCGCCTCGACCGCCTCGGTAAATGCTCCCAGCCGGCTTTGTTCCCGATTATAGGCCTGAACCAGTTCGATTGCGTCTAGCGCCTCGGCAGCTTCCGCGCCCGCATCCGCCAGTCGTGACTGCGCCCGGTTCGACATCTTCCGGATCACCCGGCCAATCGCCATGACGGGCAGAACGGCCACCGGCAACATGGCCAGCAAGGTGAGGCCGAGCTTCCAGTTCACGACCAGCATCATGGTCAGCGCGCCCGTGGTGGTCAGCAGCGTCCGTGCGGCCAATGACGCCGACGAGCCAAGAAAGGTTTCGATCAGCGTGATGTCTGCTGTCAGGCGCGACACCGCCTCGCCAGACCGCATCTGCGAATGATAGCGGGGCGACAGTTTCAGCAGGTGCGCATAAAGATCCTTGCGCAGATCGGCCGCAATCCGTTCGCCAAAGCGCGACACGAAATAGAACCGGATCGCGCCAAGCACGCCTGACAGAATGGCCGCCAGCGCAACCCAGAGAAATGCGCGGTCGACCAGCGCCAACAATTCCTCGGCGCTGCCCTGCGCGGCCTGGCCCGCATCCGCGGCGCTGCCGAGCAGCAAAGGTATCGCGAGACTAACGGCCGCCGCCGCCACCAGGAATACGAGTGCGATGGACACGGTCACCCAATGACGGGCGACATAGGGCATCAGCAAGGCCAGTGGTTTCAACGACTTTGCCTTGGGCCGGTTGATCGCTTCGCCGCCTGCTGGTTCTGTTGCACGGCGGTCTTCTGTGAAGGAGCTGTCTGTATCGGTCATGCCCGTCTATAAGTCCTTTCAGATTCCCTGCCAGCAGCCTCTTGCAGAGGTCGCGTCTTTCAGTTACACGCGCCACTTCGAAAACAGGCTGAGACAAGCCCGCGCACCCAAGCGATGGCAGCGCGGTTGTCCTTAGAGTTCAAGAGAGGCGAAGGCCATGAAAAAAGAAGGTCATCCCGACTATCACTTCGTCACCGTAGTGATGACAGACGGAACCGAATATCAGACGCGCTCCACCTATGGCAGCGAAGGCGACCGCCTTGTTCTGGACATCGATTCCAAATCACACCCGGCCTGGACCGGCGGCGACGGCAAGATGCTCGACCGTGGTGGCCGCGTCTCGCGCTTCAAAGACAAGTTCAAAGGCTTCATGTAAGCGTTCTTCGCTTCGCATGATGCGTACAGTGGAAAACCCCAGCCTTTTGGCTGGGGTTTTTCCGTTTGGCCCCTATTTCCAAAACCGACCCCACATCTGACCGGTTAACCCTCGCTTAACCCGCCATCGCCAGCGTGCGCCTCACACTTTCAGGAGGCACGAACATGTTGTGCGGCATTCAAGTTAAATCTGTCCTGTATTCCGTGGCGATCCTTGCCGGCCTCGGCGGCGCAGCCGCGCTGGCAGCTCAGGCCGCTATCGAACAGGACGGCCTCGTCTATTGGTCCGACGGCGATTCCGGGCGCCTGCCAGACGGCACCAAATTCCGCCTGCATGGTGTCGACGCGCCTGAGACGCGCAGTCTGAAACAGCTTGGCGGGGCCGACTGCGAAGCCGAACGCGAACAAGGTTATATCGCCAAGGAAAGGGTGATCGAACTGACTCGTGGCAAGGAAATAGCTGTGACACGCGATTATGGTCTCGACCGATACAAGCGGCTCGTCGTTGATATCAGCATCGATGGTGAAGATCTCGCCACGCGCCTTGTGGCCGAAGGCAGTCACCAAGTCTGGGACTATGATGGCGGTGCTCCAAAGCCAGACTGGTGCAGCCTGCACCGTAGATCGACAACATCTGGCCAAGTCAGCCCGTAGTTCTGCGAAGCAGGCCGCTGCATTGCCCCGTAGCGTTCCTGTCTCTAGGTTCTGCTGAGAACGTACGACAGGAGCCACGCCAAAAATGATTTCCCGGAAGACGGCCGCTGCCGCATCTGTCCTGCTTGGTAACGCGGCCCTGTCCGCTTGCAATGACCCGGCCCCGGCCCGCACGGCGGCACCGGAAACTGCACCACCAGAAAATTCACTGCAAATCGAAACGGACCGCGCCCTGACAGGCAATGAAGTCAGCACATCCGTCGGCGTACGCATCCTGACGGCAGACAAGCGCGTCGCTGTACTCGCCGGTCATATCGAGGCGGGCTTGGCACTCTACCGCGCGGGCGCACCAGACCTCGCAGCGGCGCAACTCAATCACGCGGTGTCGCTTGAAACCCAGTCGGAACGCGACGGATTTGGCGAATTTGGCTTCGAAACCGGCGTCTATGAGACTGTCCACGCCGCCGCAACAGCCGGAACACCTGCAGAGGACGTTGAAGACGCGCTCATCGCCGCCAAGGCCAACCTTGCCGAGACGCTGGAGGCGACAGGTCTCGAACAGCTGGATCTTGTTCTCTTCCTGCTGGAACTTTGCGGCGACGAATATGGGGTCGGCGTTATTGATGCCGCGATTGACCGCGCCCCGGCCTATCAAGCGGCATATGGCTATGCGGCGACCGCGCGCGACGTGGCCCGTAATATGGAAGGCGCGGATGACCTGGTGCTGGAACTGGAATTGCTGGTCCGCATGTGGCCCGGCGACGGTCCGGTCATGGTCGATGCGGTTGCGCCTGAACCGGCCATGGGAACCCAGATCGCCCGGGCCCGACTGGCAGCCTCAATTCTTTAGCAGCGCGTCAATAAATCCGACCGCTTCGATAGAACTCCAGTCGGCATCCCCGGCCAGACGCGCGATCTCCACGCCGCTCGCATCGTACAGGATCGTCGTGGGAAAGCCCTGAACGCCACTATCGTAAACGATCTCATACTGTTCCGGCGTTGCGCTGTGGAACGTGATGTTGCTCGCACCCAGTTCACCGAGGCGCTGCGCGGCATGGGAAAGGTCTTCCTGGGCATCAACGCTGATCGCAACCACTTCAAACCGGTCCCCGCCCCGCGCGGTCTGAAGCGCTCCGAGCGACGGCATTTCCTTTTCGCAGGGCGCACACCATGTGGCCCAGAAATTCACCAGAACAACTTTCCCCATGAACGCATCCAGCGAAACGGCTGAGCCGTCTTCCAGATAGAAGGGCGCGTTTGAGGCGGATGTTCCAGCCTGAGCGAAATCAAGTTTCTCGATTTCGCCTCTCGCATAGGCTTCCAACCTGTTTTCTGAAGGTTTTCCACCCCCTGCGCTCATCAGCGCATAGACAATTGCGATCAGGCCGATCAAGAAGAGGGCGATATAGGCCAGACGGGTCATGGGGCGCGGTCTCCAACACGAGTTTGAAGGGATATGGCAGTGACGACAGGCAAAGGCCAGACAATGTGGGGCGGACGCTTTGCCGCGACCCCGACCGACATCATGGAAGAAATCAACGCATCCCTCGACATTGACCGCCGGATGGCCGCTGAAGATATCGCCGGCAGCCGCGCCCATGCTGACATGTTGGCTGAAATGGGCATCATCTCCGAGGCCGACAATGAAGCCATTCAGGGCGGCCTTGATACGGTTGCCGAGGAATTAAGGAACGGATCGTTCCCTTTCCGCCGGGAGCTCGAAGACATTCATATGAATGTCGAAGCGCGCCTGAAGGAGCTGATTGGCGAACCCGCAGGTCGACTGCACACGGCGCGATCGCGCAATGACCAGGTCGTCACCGATTTTCGCCTCTGGACCCGCGGCGCACTCGACGAGGCCATGCAATTGGTCGCTGGCCTGCAGAGCGCTCTGGTCGGTCGCGCCGGCGAGAATACAGAAACCGTGATGCCGGGCTTCACGCACCTCCAGACCGCACAGCCCGTCACACTGGGCCATCATTTGCTGGCCTATGCCGAAATGCTGGAACGCGACCGCTCGCGCTTGCTCGATTGTGCCGAGCGTTTGAATGAGTGCCCGCTGGGCTCTGCGGCGCTGGCTGGCACTGGATTCCCCATCGACCGAGACATGACGGCGGAAGCGTTGGGCTTTGCCCGCCCCATGGCCAATTCGCTGGATGCGGTGTCGGCTCGCGATTTTGCGCTGGAGGCCTTGGCGGCCCTGTCTATCGCTGCGACGCATTTGTCGCGCCTTGCCGAAGAGATTGTGCTCTGGACCAGTGCGCAGTTCGGATTTGCACAGCTCACCGACGCCTGGTCGACCGGCTCGTCCATCATGCCCCAAAAGCGCAATCCGGATGCCGCCGAGCTGATCCGTGCCAAGGCCAGCCTGATTACCGGCCTCTACAGCTCCCTGCAGGGCGCGGTCAAAGCCCTGCCATTGGCCTACGCAAAGGACCTTCAGGACGATAAGCGCCTGACCTTTGAAGCATTCGACACCTATAATCTTTGTGTTCGTGCCATGACCGGCATGATCGAGACGATCAACTTCAAGCCCGAGAATATGCGCGCGGCAGCCGCGAAGGGATTTTCGACGGCCACTGACCTTGCCGATTGGCTGGTCCGCGAGCTCGGCCTTCCCTTCCGGGATGCCCACCATGTCACTGGCCAATTGGTCGCGAAGGCTGAGGAGAAAGCCTGCGATCTGTCAGATCTGACATTGGCCGACATGCAGAGCGTGAACGCCAAAATTACCGATGCGGTATTTGATGTGCTGACAGTTGAGGCGTCTGCCTCATCTCGGACATCTTATGGCGCTACAAGCCCTGTTCGCGTTGCCGAACAAGTGGCACAGTGGAAACAGAGACTTCGACTGGAGTAGTCATTGATGAAACGCCCCCTTCTTCTCGCCGCGGCGCTGCTCGCATCTGCCAATCTGGCCGCGTGTGGCCTGACCGGGGATTTGAAACGCCCAGACCCACTTTGGGGTGAGCAAACTGATGGTCTGGAACCTGCTGAATTGCCGGACCAGAATCAGAACAATCTGCCAAGCCTACCGGACCGTGAAGACGAAGGCAGCGATACCGGAGCCGATGATGAATTGCTCGGCGGCGCGTAGGAAGCATTCCATGAAATTACCCAAGCCAATCTCCGCCGCGCGATGGATCGCCGGCATTACGGCCTTGTGCCTCGCCGCCGCATGCCAGAGCCAGCCTACGACTCTGGTCGTCGAAGCCGTTGCACCCGTCGAAACGGTTGAACCGGTCGCGGTGGCAACGGAACTCGACACAACCGAACCAGACGGCCCGATCACCAATCAATGGGGCGGCGTCATCCCAGACGCCAAACCGACGACGCCCATAGACAATGGCGCGCTCGGCGAAATCGAGTAGTTCATGCACCACTTTACTTATCAGGATGGCAGCCTTCATTGCGAGGGCGTGAATCTCAACAAGATTGCAGATGAGGTCGGCACACCCTGTTATGTGTATTCGTCCGCAACCCTGGTGCGACATGCCCGCGTCATCGCGGCGGCGTTTGAGGGGCAGGATTGCCTGATCGCCTTTTCGGTAAAGTCGAATGGCAATATTGGCGTCCTGTCGACACTTGCCCGCGAAGGCTGCGGCGCAGACGTGGTCAGCGGCGGCGAGTTGCAGCGCGCCCTCAGGGCAGGCATCCCGGCCGAGCGGATAGTGTTCTCAGGTGTCGGCAAGACCGCCGAGGAAATGCAGCTGGCCCTGCGTGCAGGCATTCACCAGTTCAATGTCGAAAGTGCCGCAGAGCTTCGGCGCTTGTCAGAGGTTGCCAGCATGACCGGCACAGAAGCGCCTGTGGCCATCCGGGTCAATCCGGATGTCGCGGCCGGCGGTCATCCGAATATCTCTACCGGCAAAAAAGGCGACAAGTTCGGCGTGCCGTGGAGCGATGCGGAAGACCTCTATGCTGAAGCCGCCACCCTGCCCGGCATCCGGATTGTGGGCGTTGATGTACATATCGGCAGCCAAATCGGCGATCTTGTCCCGATGCGCGCCGCGTTCGAAAAGGTCGTGGGCCTCACCAAGCGCCTGCGCGAGGCCGGTCATGATATCGGCCGGATCGATCTCGGCGGTGGGTTGGGCATCCCCTACAAGGACAGCGACGCGCCAGCCCCGCCATCTGATTACGCGGCGATGATCGCTGAGGTAACACAGGATCTCGGCGTTCAGGTCATTCTAGAGCCCGGTCGCGTGATCACGGGTAATGCAGGCGTCATGCTCAGCACGGTTCTTTATGAAAAAGCCGCGCCGGAGACGGATTTCCTGATCATTGATGCAGGCATGAACGACCTCATGCGTCCGGCGCTTTATGATGCGCACCACGACATTCTGCCGCTCAATCAGGCTGGTGCAGGCGCAGAGCGCAAGACTTACGATGTGGTTGGCCCGATCTGCGAGTCGACCGACAAATTTGCCAAAGGCCGCAAGATGACTGCTGTCCGCCCCGGTCAGCGAATCGCGTTCATGTCTGCAGGTGCCTATGGCGCTGTGCTGTCATCCTCTTACAATGCAAGACCGCTGGTTCCGGAAGTGCTGGTAAATGGATCGTCATTTGACATCATCCGTCGCCGCCCGGACTTTGAAGAAATGATCGCCCTCGAAAAGGTTCCTGATTGGCTCACAAAGAAGGCATGAAGGCGCTCAACGCCAAGGTTTCCGCCACGCGGCGGAAGCTGACGGTCTACGCCTTTTTCAAGGCGCTCTGGCCCTTCCTGACCTTTGTTGCGATCTTTCTCGCCATCGCCTTGGCGGGCGTCATTGATCGCATGGGCTCGGCCATGGCCGCTGTGGCGACGATCCTGTTTCTCGGCGGGTCTATCCTCTTCATCCTGCAAGGTGGACGGCGCTATACGCCTGTCAGCCGCGAGGATGCAGCTCGCCTGCTCGACCGACAGTCAGACCTGCGGCCTGTCTCGTCGCTAACCGACCGCCCGGCGAGCGCGAGCCGAGGATCCCAGAAGCTGTGGCAGAAGCATCGCCTGCGCCTGTTGAAAGAAGCCCAACGCCTGAAACTGCCGTCTCTATCGCGCGAGTGGAGCCGCCTTGATCCATACTGGATGCGCGCGGTCCTTCCGGCGCTTCTGGTCCTGATGGGTGTTTTTGCGGGTACGGATGCGAGCGCCCGCCTGCATCGCGCCCTGTTTCCAGATTATGGCGCTTTGGTTGGTGCAGACGGCATGGTGGTCGAAGCGTGGATCACGCCCCCTGAACACACGGGCCGCGCACCCATTTTCCTCACTCCGGAATTGCAAAATGTCCGCGTGCCGGAGGGCTCGGAAGTCACCTTGCGCACCGAAGCGCATAGCGCGCCGAAATTGGTTCTGAAGGGCGAAGCGACACGTAAGCAGAAATTCGAACCGACCCCCGATGGCGCCTTTGAAGCCCGCGCCCGGATCATGGAAGACACGCGCCTGTCGGTAAACTGGTGGGGCGAGCGCGCCAGCTGGCGCCTACTGACCTCGCCTGATGAGGCCCCTGAGGCCCGCTTCGTGAAAGCGCCTGAAATGGGCCGGCAAGACCGGACCGAAATTTCCTGGTCGATTTCTGATGACTATGGCGTCTCGGCCCTGGAATTGCGGATCACTCTGCAAACCCCAAATCCAGCCGCGCCAAATGAAGCAGACCATGTCGCCGTGCCGTTATCTGGTGCGGCGCCGACATCGGCCGAGGACATAACCCAACTGGACCTGACCCGTCATCGCTGGGCTGGTATGCCGGTGACGCTGCGCCTGGTCGCCACAGATGGGGCGGGACAGACCGGCCTGAGCGAACCGGTCGACTTCAAGCTGCCGGAAAAACTGTTTCTCGATCCGATCGCGCGCGTTGCTCAGGAAGTGCGTGTGACTGTGCTGCGCGAACCTCGCGACTATGCAGAGCTGGCAAAGAATGAAGACGCATTGCGCCAGGATGCACTGAATGTCACGGCGTCAAACCGCCTCGGGACCGCGCCGCCTGATATCCAGAAGGCCGCCCTGATGCTCGATGCCATGACCTATAAAGGCGAGCGTTACATTCGCGATCAGGGCGTGTACCTTACCTTTCGGACAGCCAAGGGTATTCTGGATGCAGCGGCCACGAAGGATGAGGCCGAACAGGTTGACCCCCTGCTCTGGGCACTGGCTCTACGCGCGGAATATGGCAGCGCTGCAGATGCCCTGAGACGGCTGGAAGCGGCGCGGCGTGCACTGGAGCAGGCCTTGCGGGACGGGGCCTCTGAAGGTGAGATCAAGCAGCGGATGGAAGCCTTCCGTGATGCGGCCAACGAATACCTCGCTGCCAACCCCCCAGCCGCAAATGCAGATGGATCAGGAAGCGATGTCCGGTGGGCCCGATCTCGGCGGGCAGGATTTCGAAGACATGCTGAATGCGCTGCAGGACCTCACGGAGACCGGCGCAACGGACCAGGCCCGGCAGCTGTTGTCCGACATCACGAACATGCTGCAGAATCTCGAATTCCAGCAGGGTCAGTCCGGCTCGGGTGGCATGCCGGGCATGCCCGGTCAGCAAGCCGATGGCGAACAGGAAGACCTGCCGCCCGAAGAACAGGAACTGACCGATGCCATGCGGCGTCTGTCGGAAATCCTGCGGGAACAGCGCCAGCTGAATGATGACACGCTGGCCCAGGAACGCGGCGAGCGTCCCGGCCAGTCTGGACAGGAACAGGGCGGCCAACAGCCAGGTCAGCAGTCCGGGCAACAGTCTGGCACGCAGCAGGGACAGGATTCCGGTCAACCCGGTGGCGGAGAAGCCGGTAGCGGTCAGACTGAAGCCCCACAAGGCGGCGGCGAGGAAAACGGCGAACGCCCCGGTAGCGGCGGCGGCGAATTTGCCGAAGGCAATGAGGGCGAAGGTACAGGGCCCGGACAATCGGAGTCACTTGCCGAGCGACAAGCCCGGCTGGGACGGCTGGTTGAGGAGTTCGCCCGCGAACAGGGTCTGGGCGCCGGAATCGAGGGCGAGAACGCCCTGGAAGGCCGGATCGATACGGACGCGTTGGAAGATATTCGGCGCGCCCAGAGACAGGCTGAAGATGCGCTTGAGCGTGGCAATGAGCGCAGGGCGGCACGTAATCAGGAAATGGCAACAAATGCCTTGTCTGAAATTTCCCGTGACCTCGCAGAACGGCTCGACAAGCTGGAGCGAGAACGCAACGGACAGGACGCCCAGCAAAGCGACCCATTTGGGCGTCCGTCGGGCGGGCCGGGAAACAATGGTGAAGAGGTCAGCATTCCGGACGCCACCGAACGCCAGCGCGCCAAGGACATCCTGGAAGAATTGCGCCAACGCTACAATGAATCCGATGACGAGGAAGAGCGCGAATATCTCCGCCGTCTGCTTGATCGGTTCTGACCCTTGCCCTCCCGTCCATTCCCTGACTTGATGCGGGCGAGGACGGGAGAACATGATGGCTGAACGCTGGACCTACACACATGGCCTGAAGGATCTGGGAAACGGGCTCTATGCCTGGCTGCAGCCGGATGGCGGATGGGGTTGGTCCAATGCTGGTTTGATCCGGGATGGTGACCAGTCTCTGCTCGTGGACACGCTGTTCGACATGCCGCTCACCCGCACCATGCTGGGTGCGATGCAGGATGCGACCGGTCTTGCCGCAGAGGACATTGGTGTCATCGTCAATACGCACGCAAATGGCGATCACTGCCATGGCAATGGCTGCTGTCCGCAGGCGGAGATAATTACATCAGAGGCCAGCGCCAGGGAAATGATCGAAGTCCCGCCTGCCATGCTTGCCCAGTTCAAAAAGCTCGGCGGACAGCTCGGGTCTGCCGGCAGCTATTTTGCCGACGTCTTTGCGCCGTTCGATTTCGATAGTGTGGAAGAACGCGCGCCGACTCAGACTTTTTCTGGCCAGATGGATATCAAGGTCGGTGACAAGGCAGTCGAGCTCATCGAAGTCGGCCCCGCCCATACGGCCGGCGATGTGCTGGTGTACCTGCCGGGCGACAAGACTGTCTTTACCGGCGACATATTATTCATCGATGGCACACCGCTGATGTGGGCTGGCCCGGTCTCCAACTGGGTCGGCGCCTGCGACCGAATATGCGACATGGATGTTGATGTTATCGTGCCTGGTCATGGTCCGGTCACCGACAAGGCTGGGGTGCGACGGGTGGCTGAGTATCTCAAATTCGTGGACGCCGAAGCCCGCAAGCGTTTCGAGGCTGGCCTCAGCGTGCGCGATGCCGCGATGGATATTGCACTCGGAGCTTATTCAAGCTGGGGCGACGCCGAACGGATCGCTGTCAATGTGGACACGCTCTATCGGGAATATCGTGGCGACGGCGTAGTCACGCCCGTTATCGAACTCTTCGACCTGATGGCAGAAGTCCGGGACACGCAGCGCGCCTAGCGGTTCGCGCCGGGCACCCATTTCACGTCATCTGCGCCATTATTGTTTGCGACACGGCCCGCGACGAAGATCCAGTCTGACAAGCGATTGATATAGGCGAGCGCCTCAGGGCTGACGATTTCGTCTTCCATCGCAAATACTTCCGCCACTTCCCGCTCAGCCCTGCGGCACAGCGTACGGGCGACGTGGAAATGCGCGGCGAGTTCGCTGCCGCCCGGCAGAATGAAGCTGTCCAACGGCGCGAGGTGCTCGTTCATCGCGTCAATTTCAGTTTCCAGTCGTTGCACCTGACTTTCAATGATGCGCAACGGAGTCCATTCCAGCGGCTTGCCCCGCTCTGGCGTGGCAAGGTCGGCGCCGAGATCAAAGAGGTCATTCTGGATACGGCGGATGGCGGCAAGCATATCACCCTCGGCCTTGAGCGCGGCCACACCGAGGGCGGCATTGGTCTCGTCCACCGTGCCATAGGCCACAACACGCGGGTGCCATTTATCAACAGGCTCACCCGTCGAGAGGCGTGTCTTTCCCTTGTCTCCGGAGCGCGTGTAAATCTTGTCGAGCTTGACCATGTTGTTGCCCTCAGAATCCTATCTTGATGGCACCAACCACCATGCCTAGACCGACGAGCAGCGCGATCACGATAGCCTGTACCAGAACCCGCAGGCGCATAAGCTTGTTGGAACGGCTTGCCTGATTGTCATCGGTCCGTGCCAGATTGGCGATGCCGAGCCCCAGAACGATTACCAGCGCCGCAAGCGCGATGTAGAAGCCTGTCATCAGAATGGTTTGCATGAGGCAGCCTTTCAATCAGCATGAAGGTGAGAGCATAGAGCGCGACAGACGGTTTGCCACGCGCAAAGCGTCGCGGGGATCAGCTGCCGCTTTCCATGCGTTCCGCCAGAGACGTAATCCGGCTTGCCGCCTTGACCAGGGCTTCGGCGGCCCTGGCTTCGCTGGTGGCGCTGCCGGGCGCTGAGCGGCGCGCTGAATCCAGTTCGTCCAGCAAGGCCAGCGCCGTGATCAGCAGAAGGCGCTCATCGCCAATATCACCCACCGCGCCTGCGATCTGGGTAACTCGCGCGTCGAGTTGTTTCGACAGGGCCTCGATACGGCTTTCCTGTCCGGGCGCGCAGGCAATGGAATAGGACCGGCCGCGCAACTGGATATCCGCTTTAGCCATCCTGCTGCCCTTCCCGGCCGATCGCCGCGCGGACTTCTTCAATGGCTGAGCCAAGTGCTTCGCTCGCCTCGTCGGCAAGCGCCTGCAATTGCTGCTCACGCGCCAGCGACGCATCAAGCTGCTGGGCAAGGTCAGAACGGTCAGAAACGAGAGCGGCAAGCTCAGCTTTGATCACGTCCGGATTGCCGGCGCGGGCCATCAGACTGTCGAGCGCGCCTTCCAGTCGTGACAACGCCTCGTCGAGCTGGCGGATGGCAGGATCGATTTCACTCATATACACAATGAAGTAACGGTATTATTCCAATCCGCCAAGCGACTTGACGCAACGGCCTTAGTCTGGCCTACGACTTCCGCAAACCAAAGGAGACCAGCAGAATGGCTGTCACGAACCGCGACATGGCTAATGCCGTCCGCGCCCTATCCATGGACGCCGTCGAGGCGGCCAAATCAGGTCATGTTGGCCTGCCGCTCGGCATGGCAGATGCTGCAACCGTACTGTTCCGGAAATTCCTGAAATTTGACCCTACCCAGCCTGACTGGCCGGACCGAGACCGATTCATTTTGTCGGCGGGCCACGGCTCGATGTTGATCTATTCGCTGTTGCACCTCACTGGGTACAAATCTGTCAGCCGGGACGACATCCGCAATTTCCGTCAGCTGGGCGCCAATACGCCGGGCCACCCGGAAAACTTCGTCACCAAAGGCGTAGAGACGACCACAGGCCCGCTTGGCCAGGGCATTGCCACCGCTGTCGGTATGGCCATGGCAGAGCGCCACCTGAATGCGCGCTTCGGCGACGATCTTGTGGACCACAAAACTTATGTGATCGTCGGCGATGGCTGCCTCATGGAAGGCGTCAGCCAAGAAGCCATCACGCTGGCTGGCCACATGAAACTCGACCGCCTGATCGTGCTCTGGGACGACAATTCAGTCACCATTGACGGCAATATCGATGTCGCTGACTCCACCGACCAGTGCGCACGGCTTGAAGCCTCGGGCTGGATCACCCGCAAAGTGGATGGTCATGACGAGAAAGACATCGAGGCCGCCCTGAAGTGGGCTCAGAAACAGAAGCAGCCTGTCTTCCTCGCCATCAAGACCATCATTGGGTACGGCGCGCCAAAGGTCGCCGGAACCGGAAAGGCCCATGGCGGCCCCTATGGGCCAGAAGAGATTGCTGGCATTCGCGAGAACATTGACTGGCCCCATGCGCCATTCGAAATTCCAGACGCCATCGAAAAAGCCTGGAAGAAAGTCGGCGAGCGTGGCGTCGAGGCTCGCAAGGCCTGGAAAGAGCGTCAGATGGCCTCCCCGCACAAGGGTGAGTTCAATGCGGCCATGGCCGGTCGCCTGCCGAAAAATCTCTCAAAGGCGATCATCAAACACAAGAAGGCTGTGGTGGAAGGCGGCGAGAAGAAAGCCACCCGTCAATGGAGCGGCGCGGCACTGGAAGTCATCACCAATCTCGTGCCCGAAACGGTTGGTGGTTCAGCTGATCTGACGGGGTCCAACAATACTCGGACCTCTTCAACCACGGCAATGACACCGTCTGACTGGGCCGGTCGTTATGTCCATTATGGTGTTCGCGAACACGGTATGGCTGCGGCGATGAACGGTATGGCGTTGCATGGCGGCATCATCCCCTACTCCGGCACATTCCTGGTTTTTGCAGACTATAGCCGCGCCGCGATCCGCCTCGGCGCCCTGATGGGCGCACGCGTGGTACATGTCATGACCCATGATTCCATTGGTCTTGGCGAAGACGGCCCGACCCACCAGCCGGTTGAGCAAGTCGCCTCGCTCCGCGCCATGCCGAATATGCGGGTCTTTCGCCCTGCAGATGGCGTTGAAACGGCCGAGTGTTGGGAAGTGGCGCTCAGCAATGCCGAAGGCCCCGCCACAATGGCACTGACCCGGCAAGGCTTGGCACCGTCGCGCAAGGAGCATACGGACGAAAACCTCAGCGCGCTCGGTGGCTATGTGATCTCGCCATCAGGTGTGAAGTCGCGCGAATCTGCCGTGCTGATCGCGACCGGTTCGGAAGTGGAGATCGCCCTTCAGGCCCAGGCCGACCTTGCCAAAGAGAAGATCCATGTCCGCGTTGTGTCGATGCCATGCATGGAATTGTTTGCCGAGCAGGACGAGAAATACCAGCGCGACACACTCGGGGGTGACCTGCCAAAAGTGGCTGTTGAAGCCGGCGTGCGCTTTGGCTGGGACCGCTGGCTTGGACCTAAAGGTGCCTTTGTCGGCATGGACGGTTTTGGAGCGAGCGCGCCTTACCAGAAACTGTATGAACACTTCGGCATCACCGCAGACAAGGTGGCTGAGGCAGTAAAGAATCTGATCTAACTGGTCTTGAATAGGTCCATCTGGCGAGGATCAATGTAGCGTTTACGGCGTGGTTTGGTCCGGCCAGACCGGAAATAGAGATTCAGCCGCCGGCTTTTTCTTGGATGCCTTTGGCAAAGGCATGATCCCCGCCTGATCGTCCAGCTTCCACCAGGTCACAGCCAGGACAGGGTTGCCCTCATTGTCTTCGTATTTTTGGAGATGCCCGTGTGGGCCATTTTCACCTGCATGCGATGACAAGTAGGCCTCGGCCTCTTCTTCGGTGACATCTATCCAATCGGTCGCGAGCGAGTCGATCTTGTGCTCTGGCACCAAGGCTTCGGCCTCTGCGCGTGTACGCGCCACCTTCACGCCCGGCTTCAGGGCGTCTTCTACACGTGTCGCAATGGGAAAGGCATGACTCATGAGGGTCAGGTAAGCAAGCCCGGTGCCGCCGTCCAGCCAGTATCTGCCGACTGGGTCAATCGCATGGCCGCCAGACGTGCCAGTCGCAGGGTGACGGCCTTGCGCCGAGCTGCCGACAATTTGTCTTCTGGCGCCGCCCGAACTATCGCCCCGCCAAATGCGTCGGCCACGATCAAGCCGGTTTCATCCGGGATCAGATCGTGCGGAAAATCGTTGGCGACCGCGAAATAGAGTTGGTCGCAATAGGGCAAGTATTCCGGCCATTTAGAATCCGCGCGGAAATCGGCAATTGAGGATTTCACCTCTACGATCCATATCTCACCGGACAGGCCAATCACCGCGATGTCCGCTCGGCGATTGTTGGCTAGGCTCATTTCCGTTACGCCAAAAAAGCCGAGCCCGCCGAGCAAGCGCCGGGTTCCCCGGACGATTTCGCCCGCCCGCGTGTCCGGAACACCAAGATCTGCCAGCTCCGTCATGAATCCTTCAATTTTGTTCGCCCAATGTTCCGAAAACCGTAAGGTCGATGCCACCTACAGGTCAAGCCCGCGCTGCGTAGGCGATCGCGCTCTCCATAAAGTGATTAAAATCGGGAACGAATCTGATCCAGCGCGCGCTCTTGCCCGTAGAGACTGTGTTAGTTTGGTAACAAGCCACCTCGCAGAAGGAGATGACCCGTCATGGCAAACGCCTATAGCTCCAATGGCCCGGCGGATCGATCATACGTCAAGAAGGCCATGAAGACCCCCATGCTGGAAGCCGAGCATGAACTGGAACTGGCCCGGCGCTGGCGCGAGGAGGAAGATGAACGCGCACTTCATGAGTTAACTCGCGCCTATCTCCGCCTTGTCATCGCAATGGCCTCGAAATTCCGCCATTACGGCCTTCCCATGCCGGACCTCGTCTCCGAAGGGAATGTCGGCCTGATGATGGCCGCGGCCCGCTTTGAGCCCGACCGCAAGGTGCGCTTCTCAACCTATGCAAGCTGGTGGATTCGTTCTTCCATTCAGGATTTTGTGCTTCGCAACTGGTCTATCGTACGAACAGGCACGACCTCTTCACAGAAATCTCTCTTCTTCAACTTGCGTCGCCTGCGCGCCCGAATCGATGATACTGGCGACGGTGTAATGACCAAGGAAAACCGAACCTGGATCGCCGAACATCTCGGCGTACCGGAACGGGATGTTGAGAACATGGCGTCACGCTTATCTGCGTCTGACCGATCCCTGAACGCCCCCATGGCCGTTGATGGCGACGGTGAATGGCAAGACTTGCTGCCTGATGCCGCGCCGATTCCGGAACAACAGGTCATGGAATCGCGCGACTCGACACGCCGCAAGGAGTGGATCGCCAATGCCCTGAAAGCGCTTAACCCGCGTGAGACGCATATCATCATGCAGCGACGCCTGTGCGAAGACTCTGTCACGCTTGAAACGCTGGGCCACGAACTTGGAATTTCCAAGGAACGTGTACGGCAGATCGAACATCAGGCACTCGGCAAACTACGTCGCGCGCTCGAACGTATTGTGGGAGACCCGGACGAATCCGGCCTGCTGCCCGGCACCTAATTGGTTGGAGCTTCCACCAATTCAAAATTGAGCGGGTGGGATATTTCCATCTCGTCCCCTCGCACATAACCGCGCGCCAATACACCCAGCCCCGGCGCCTCCTGGCACAAAGATGCCGCGGCCGTCTGGATCTGCAGCCGGAGTGCCGAGTTCTGCAGCGACAAGTCACAGACTGCACCAAACCCTTCAGCTCCCCGCATACCGGATACCTGTCCGCGCACGAGCTGGAAGCCTTCATAGGCCTTCGGTAAATCGCTGGCATAGGGAATGCGGTATTCCACAGCACGCCACAGGCCGATCTCCTCGCGACGCGCATCACGCTCAAACTTCAGCAAGGGCGCATTCGCCGCCGCAGTGTCCGGGTAAACACGCACGCGGGCCCCGCCCCTCTTCACCATCTCGGCGTTAAGCCAGAGCGTCGGCCCAAGCGCGTCAACAGTCTGGGCATGAGCCAGTGCCCGGTCGTAGCGGTCACGCGTCAGGCCCCCATAGTGGAGCTGGACTTCCCGGCCGAGCACCATGTCTTCCATCATGCGCTTGGACTCGGTATGATAAGGTTGTGGCGCGCGATCCCGGTAACCTCCCGAAGGCGCCTCAATCCCGACAAGCCGGACGCTTTGCCCGGTATCGAGAACAATCGTGTCGCCATCAACAACGCGTACGACCCGACCGCGCTCTCCCGGCTCCAGACTGTCCAGCGGACCCGGCGCACCGCACGCAACAAGGGTCATGAAGACCACCAACCCCACCTTCAATCGCGCCATACCACTCGCCCATCCTCAGCGTCGCAGCGTAGAGCCGCCAATTGGCGACTTCAATCCTTCCGACTATTCCCGTATAGCCAACCCTACTCATGCGGTCCCGTAGCTCAGCAGGATAGAGCAACAGATTCCTAATCTGTAGGTCGCGCGTTCGAATCGCGCCGGGATCGCCAGACGCAGTTCCGCATGTGAGCGGAAACATCGTCAATCACCATCTCAGTGGATTATAGAGCCCGCCGAAACATTGGCGGCGTGCGTTCAACTGGCGAAGCACCCGACTTCTGCTGCGAACTCAACACAACGCCCGGAAACTGGCGGGTAATCTGGTGTATCGTTCGTGCCAAGCCGCGAATTAAAAAGCCCACATTTAACGATATTTGAAGATCGCCTACCCAAGGTAAATCTCGACGTTAAATGAGTTGCCGATGGGGACGGGTTCAGATGAGCGAATCCAAGACGCCAGTATTTGTATGTCCTGAGGACCAGCAAGCCTTTGCCAAGGTGTATGAGCATGCTGATACTGCCAGCCAGTTGATCGCAGAACATGGCACGCCGCCATTCCCCAATACATTCGCGCTGATGTACGCTTATGCAGCAAAGTCCGACAACAAGGTCGTGGTCGCGGTCGACGAAATGCTGGAGCGGGGCGCGCTCTGCCAATATGAAATAGATGAAGTCTACAACCTTCATTTGCGCCCGACCGACGATCACGCCAAGCGCGAGAACATCGGACGTGAAGTCGAACAGCAACTCTCCAGCATCCTGGACCTTGTGGGTACCAGTATGGAGAACAGCGACCAGTTCGAAGTGGCGTTGACGGAAATTGAACGCGACCTGTCTGATTCCAGCTCGTCAGCTGCCCTCTCCTCCGCAGTTGCGCGCCTGATGTCGGAAAGTCGTCGGATGACCGATCAGAGCCGACGCCTTAGCGATGGCCTGATGGCCTCCATGAAACAGATCGAACGCCTGCAACATGAACTCGAGGCGGTTCGCAATGAGAGCATGCGTGATCCGCTCACCTCCATCTACAATCGACGCGCCTTCGACCTACGCGTTGCCGCTGAAGTTGAGGCGGCAAACAAACAGGGTTCGAGCCTCTGTCTCGTAATGGCAGATCTAGATCATTTCAAACGCGTGAACGACAATTTCGGTCACAGGGTGGGCGACGAGATTCTGAAGATTTTTGCGTCAATCGTCACCAATAACATCAAGGGCAAGGATCTCGTAGCGCGCTATGGGGGCGAGGAGTTCGCAATTATCCTACCTGCAACAGGCCTGCAACAGGCCACGCAGTTGATTGATCGCATCCGTGAACAGATGTCTCAACGAAAGCTCGTCCTGAAGGGAACAAAGACGCCCATCGGCGCTATCACGGCCTCGTTCGGTATTGCCCAGCACCAGCCAGGTCTGGCAATCAGTGGTCTGATCGAACAGGCTGACCAGCGATTGTACTTGGCCAAGAGCAATGGCCGAAATCGTGTGCAGTCAGACGATCTGGCCTCCAACGCAGCTTGATCCTCAAGCCCGCACGTTTGACATCATGATCCCGCACGCATCTGAATAAGCTGGTCTTCGGAATTTAGGATCCGTTTAAGCTCCTCTCGCGCAGCGTTGAACCTTTGCTGCGCGTCCGCAATCTCCGACCGCTTGCGATCCATATCATGCAGAACCCTCCTGGAATGACCGTATTGGCTTGAAAGCATCATCGCACGCACATCTCCGCCCGCCCGGTCAGCACTGGCGAACTCCTCCTGCAATGCATCCAGTTGCTTCCCAAGATCGCGCAGCTCGGCTTGCACAATAGCAAGGGATTGCTCCGCTTTCTGACGCTTCAGCGCGACGAGCTTCAGCAATTTCGGGCGAGAATCTCTCATTAGCTGCCCCCGGTCTGCTTACGAATGCGGTCGACGAAACTGATTGCAGCCGCCACGGCAGCGAAATGGTCAGGATGGATTTCCTCATCAATATCCACCAACCGGTAGATGGACCGAGCCGACGGTGGATCCCGGTAGATTGGGATATCATTGGCCATGGCAGTTTCGCGGATCTTGGCGGCCAGGTGGTCGACACCCTTGGCGACACAAACGGGCGCGCGGCCGCCCTCCGGATCCCATTTCAAGGCGACGGCATAGTGTTCCGGGTTGACCATGACGACGGTCGCTGTTTTGACGTTCTGCATCATCTGGTTCCGGCTCATGCTGGACGCCTTTTCGCGCCGCTTCTGCTTGAGCTGAGGGTCGCCCTCGCTTTGCTTCTGCTCCTTCTTGATGTCCTCTCGGCTCATCTTGAGCTTGTTGGAGTGCAACTGCCGCTGCAGCGGCAGATCAATCGCGGCGAGTACGAACTGAAACACGCCGAAGATAAGGAAGAGCGTTAGCACCTGCCCGAAGGTGAAATTGAAGAAATCGCTGAGTTCTACTGCGCTACTCGCATAGTAGTGCTGTGCAAACCCGTACAGGAACACAGCCGCGAGCCCGCCAGCAAAGAACATTTTTGCCATATCCTTCAGGAAGTCCAGCAGGCCCTTTGTGCCGTACTTCTTCTTCAGGTTTTCGGTTGGCGAAATCTTGTTGAACTCGGGTTTGATCTTCTTCGCCGAGAAGGCAATCGATTGCTGGATAACCAGCGTGGCGAGTACAAGGGCCGCCATGATCGCAAACAAGGGTATCACCTTGACCAATGTGCGCGCCAGCCAAGCTTTCGTTGCTCCGCCACCGTCGTTGAAAACGTCCGCCGCATAGCTGTCAGCGTGATACATCAATGCGGAAAATTCGCTGAACATGGCCCCCGCCACAACGGCACTGAACATGATGGCAGCGATGATAACGCCAGCGAACAGGGCAAACGTATTGGCTTCCTTGGACTGGGCGACATTCCCTTCGCGACGCGCCTCACGTCGCTTCTGTTCGGTGGCCTCGAACTCCTTCTCGCCACCACCTGATTGATCCTCGGCCATTGCCTACCTCACCACCAGCCGATCGAACCGGAGACCCGATCCATCCAGACTATCAGGATTGTTGACACCGAAATGGCCAGAAGCACAAACCCCGCTCCGATCATAAAGGGGGCGCCCACAAATGCCACCATCAGCGATGGCAGCGCCTTATTAATAAAGCCGAGCGAGATGTTGTAGAGCAGGTTGATCGCCACAAAGGGCCAAGCGATCAGCACGGCAAACTTTATGGCGTTGAACATGCCCTCAATGACAAAGGACTGATCGAACTGCGTGAGCCCCCCAACCGGAATTTCGATGTATATTTCAGCGAGTCTAACAAATACGCTGACATGGTAGTCTGCCGACAAGAGCAGGACGGCACCCGCCATGGCCAACATGTTCGAGACCACCGTCTGCGCCTCAGCATCCAGCGCAATGCCGAGCATTTGCGAAAGCCCGATCGTTTGGGCGATCAGTGATCCGGCCATGTTCAGAATCCAGATGGATGTGCGCAGCAATACACCCAGGCCCAGCCCGATTATGGTTTCCGCCCCCAGGAGACCGACAAAGTTCGCAATTGAGATATCAACAGGTGCCGTGACGATGCCGGACATGGCAAACAGGGTGGCCACGCCCAGTAACAGCGACATGCGCACACGCATCGGCACGGTCTGGTCGCCAATCCCCGGCATCAGGAATACGACAAAGGTCAACCTGGCGACGATCAGCATGAAAAGGATAATCCAGGCCGAAAGTTGTGGCCCGATTGGAAGTCCTTCCAGCATCAGACGACGCCGACGATGTACGGCTTGCTCTTGGAACCGATTTCCTCATACGCCAGAACGGAGTTGCGCACGCCCTTGCTCGCCAGAACAGTTTGCAGGAAACGTCTTCGTCGGGACGAGGTTGCCACGGAGGCAACGACACCTTTTTGAGCCATTTCGTTCAACTTGGCCTGCACCGCTGTCGTCAGTTCTCCAAACATTTCTGGAGGCAGGGCAATATCCGATCCGCCATCCTCGCGGGAGATTTCGTGCTCGTTGAACTTTTGTTCCCAATTGGTGGAGAGCTGGAGCAGCGGAAGGCGGCCTTGACCGTCCTGAAGGCGATCGACAATTTGGAATCCGAGCCGCTGGCGAACGAGTTCCACAATGCGCGACGGCGCGCTTGACTGGGCTTTGACCTCGGCAATTGTTTCAACAATCAGGAACAGATTACGAATCGACACGCGCTCCTCAAGCAGCAGGCGCAGCACTGATAGCAGAAGTTCAGGACTAACCTTCCCGGGAATGTATTCATCAAGGAACCGCCTGTTGGACGCAGCACGTTCGCTGTCGCTGATATGAGTCAAGGCATCCAGCGTGTCCAGCATAACCATGCGTGTAAAGACGAGTGTGAAGTTTGCCTGAATGACTTCAAGCATGTGAGTCGCGAGAACTTCCGTCGGCTCGACCGCTGGGATACCAGCAGCAGACAGCTCTTGCTTCTTTGTACTTGGCAACCAGCGGGCGGCTGCCTTGTAAACGGGTTCTTTGACCTTCTCACCCTGTAGGTGTGGCAGTTGCCCATCTTCCATCAACGCCAACAGCGAGCCCGGACGCACAAGACCTGTATCTACCCGCACACCTTGAATTCGAATGCGGTATTCGTTCTTCCCGAGCGTTGGGTTGTCCGTCATCCTGATGGAAGGCAGAACGAAGCCATATTCTTCTGCAATATACCTTCGAATCTTGTCGATTCGGCTTTCGAAGCCACCCGCCCCCTGCAGCACCATGCCTACCAGATCTGGGGCAACCTCCAGGTGGATCTCGTCGGAGTGAATGGAGTCACCAATGACAAGGCTAGTTTTCGGCTCTTCAATTTCGCCGGCTTCCGCTTTCGCGGCCTGGTCGCGCTCCCGCCGGCGAATATAGAAAGATGCCGCCGCGAACGCCGCTGCAGCCAGCATGAAAGGAAGAAACGGAAGACCCGGAAACAGCGCGAAAATTGCGAGGATTCCCGACACGATCATCAGGGAAGTGGCATTCGCACCCAATTGCGCGCCGAGCGCCAGATCGATCGCACCGTCCTCACGGCCTTTCGCCAGAAGCATTGCCGCTGATACTGATACGATAACGGAAGGGATTTGGGAAACGAGACCATCCCCTACCGTCAGAATGGAGTAATTGTTCAGCGCCTGAGTGAAGCTGAGCCCGTGTGCGGCAAGGCCAAAGCCGACGCCCGCAACGAGGTTCAAGGCGGTAATGAGCAAGCCGGCGATCGCATCGCCCTTCACGAACTTTGACGCACCGTCCAGTGAACCCAGGAAGGAAGCTTCTTCCTGCTCCTTCTGACGACGGTTGCGCGCCTCTTCATGACTGATAGCACCGACAGCCAAATCGGCATCGATGGCCATCTGTTTACCCGGCATCGCGTCCAGAGCAAACCGCGCACCGACCTCTGCCATTCGGCCGGCGCCTTTGGTGATGACCATGAAGTTCACAATGACCAGCACCGCGAACACAACCAAGCCTACAAACAGGTTTCCGCCCATGATGAACATGGCGAAGCCTTCGATGACATTGCCGGCAGCGTCGGTACCCGTATGGCCTTGGCTGATGATCAGCTTGGTAGATGATACGTTCAGCGCCAAACGCAGCATCAGCGAGGCCAGAAGAACGCTCGGGAATGACGAAAAGTCCAAGGGCTTTTCGATAAAGATACTGGTCGTGAATATGAGAATGGCAAACGCAAAGGACGCCGTGAGACCGATGTCCATGACCCAAGCCGGGACCGGTAATACCATGATGAGAATAATAGCCATCAAGCCGATCGCAAGGATGGCGGTCGGCTTTGACAAGTCGAAGAAGCGTGAGGTCGGCATGGAGGCCCTAATTTGAAATCATGGGGAGAACGGTATTGTTGAAGAAATCAAGGCAAATTCGGGTCATGTACCCAAGCGACAGGAAGAACACGACAACGACGGCCAGAATCTTGGGCACGAAGGTAAGCGTCATTTCCTGAATGGAGGTGAGCGCCTGTAGCAAGCCAATCACAAAACCAAGCACCAGCGTGACCGCAAGAATGGGCAGCGCCATCATGGCGGCCGCCCAGAGCGCACCGCGAAGCACTTCAAAGATCGCGAGTTCGGTCATGTATAGCCGCCCTGATCAGACCGGCATCCGAAGCAATTCCTGATAGGCTTCAACGACCTTGTCCCGAACAGTCACGGCGGCATCGAGGACCAACTCGGCCTGAGCTAGCGCTTCGACCATGGCATGGGGATCCGCGCCGGACACAGCCGTCTGCATAGCTGTCTGCTCAGCCTCCTGTAGAGCAGCTTTGAAGGTGGAGAACCCCTCTGCCACCCCCGACTTTTCGGCCGGGTTTGTTGCTGGCTTGTCGGAAACCTGAGTCGGCTTGACCGAACCGAGCGCTGCGTATGCACTGAAGCTTACATTGGACATTCTGCCCCCCTTTAACGCCTGAGAATATCGAGAAGTGACTGGTACATGCTTCGCGCCTGCCGGAACGAGTTCAGGTTGGCCTCATACCCGCGGTTCGCTTCGCGCATATCAGCCATTTCAGTGACCAGCGACACGTTGGACGCCGTCACATATCCTTCGGCATCCGCCAGAGGGCTAGCCGGATCATAACTGCGCTCGCCTTCGGTTTCGTCGAGCTCGACCCGTGTCGCAATGAAGGCGTCTGCGGCAGTCGGGGTCTGCTCAATGGACAAAATCTTGCGACGGTAACCAGGCGTGTCGGCATTCGAGACGTTCTGGGACGAGATATCGATTCGTTTCGACTGGAGTTGCATACCGGAGACGGCTTGCATCATCGTGGCTTTGAGCGAGTCCATGAATTACCCTTTCCGGCCAATGGCTGTGCGAAGCAGGTCGAGCGACTTAGTGTAGACTGACAGCGCCATCTCGTGCTGACCCTGCGCGTCGGTTGCGCGGAACATTTCGAGCTCGAGGTTTACAGAGTTCCCGTTGGGCGAGTTTGCGAAATCTGTCTCGAACGTCTTGAAAGCTGGGTCGCCGGTGTCGACGGCTCCGCTTGATGCAGCTCGCGCGAGAAAGTCCTGAAAGGCTTCGACATGTTGCGCCTTGTAATCAGGATCGTTGGCATGGGCGATATTTGTCGCCGATACTTTCTGGCTCTCAGCAGCATGGCGCGCCATGGCGCTGTAAACATTCAGGACATCCAGATTGAGAATCGCCACAGAATCGCTCCTAGTTAATACTTTGGAAGAATTGCCGGGGTAATTTGAAGAAAGAGTTAACGAATAGGCGAGATCTGTTTACTTGTTGCATCCGACCCCCAATTTCCCTGATCGCCTGCACCGAGTCTGGGGAACCGTCACGGAGGTATCTCCGGGACTGATCCTGATTGGCGGGATCAGCGAGTTTGCTCGCCTGGGAAATGAAATTCGAGTTCGCACGCGTCAGGGTGAAGTGTTCGGAGAAGTGCTCGCCGTCTCAGGCGGTCACGTGAAAGCGATGCTTTACGGCGAATCTGATGCAATCCAAATTGGCGATCGAGCTGTGCTGGAGCAGGAAGCTTATGTCGAGCCCGGCGATCATTGGCTCGGCAAAATTGTGGACTACCGAGGCACGATTTCCGGCGAAAGCGCCATAGCACCTGCCGGCAGCACTACCCGTCGCCCGCTAAGAGCACCACCTCCAGCGAACACAACTCGCAAAAGCCTCGGCCAGCGCCTTTCCACCGGGTGGATGATCACCGATACGATTCTACCAATCTGCCAGGGTCAGAGAATGGGCTTGTTTGCTGGATCGGGCGTCGGCAAATCTACCTTCCTCGGCTCGCTCGCCGCTGGCGTGAAAGCAGATCGCGTAGTCATCGCCCTGATCGGCGAACGCAGCCGAGAAGTGAATGAGTTCGTTCACAAGACTTTGCCCAAAGACGTCCTGTCCCGCACGGTCATCGTGGCTGCAACTGCCAATGATCCACCCGGGGCCAAGAAACGCGCGGCGCTCTGCGCGATCGCGACTGCCGAGCATTTCCGGGATGAAGGGCATCAGGTCCTGTTCCTGTTCGATTCCATTACACGTTTTGCGGAAGCGCATCGTGAAGTATCTCTCTCAGCGGGAGAGACTCCCGCCCTCAACGCCTTTCCGCCGTCAACCGTACGCGCCATTGCCGAAGTCGCTGAACGCACCGGCCCTGGTGCGCAAGGCCAAGGCGATATTACCGCAATCTTCTCCGTCCTGGTGGCTGGATCGGATATGGAAGAGCCCGTAGCAGACATGGTCCGTGGAGTTCTGGATGGTCATATCATCCTGTCCCGGGAGATATCCGAACGCGGACGGTATCCCGCGATTGATGTGCTGCGCAGTGTCTCAAGATGTCTGCCGGATGCTGCCAAGCCAAATGAGAACGAAATCATCAAGGACTACCGACGAACGATTTCACTCTATGAAGAAATCGCGCCGATGCTGCGCGCCAATCTGTATGAACGCGGGCATGACGCAGCCGGAGATCGATCCATCGAACGCTTCCCGCAGCTGGACAATTTCGTTTCAGAGCCGAATACCGGACATATCCCACAAGCCTTCCAGCACCTTCAGGACTTGTTGGACCCTGTTGAGGCCGCCGAAAAATCCTAGCTGGACACGATGCTGAGAAACAGGTTTTGGCTGGCGGTCGATCCGAAGCCTGCCGCGTTGTTCAGAAGCGTCAACGCCACAGATCCGGAAGAAAGCGAGGACTGGCCATTGGCGATCGAGTCCATCGTGTGAAAGCGTTGGATTACCTTGTCCATGACGTCCTCATTGGCCAAGTCTGTTATCTTGCTGATAGAAAAGACGCTCAATACGCGCTCTTTCAGAATATCTGCCTGCTGGTCGACGTCCAACTGCTGCCAAGAAGTGGGTAAATTCAGCGCTGTCTCGAAAACAGTTCGAGTCGGAACATCCCCCAGAATACGATAGAGGTTCGCAGAATCGCTCGATTCTTCTCGAACAAGGTCGCCAATCTTCGCCTGGAAATTCAGACTAAGCTTCATGTTATTATCAACATCGCCAACGGCGGACCGGAAAGAGGCCAGTTCGAAATTATCTGACAGTGTCGAAATCTTATCCGCAGACAGCGAGATTTTACCCTCACTCACCGCGAAAGTGCTGGCAAAATCTTTGTATGCCTGATTGTTCAGGCGAGTCAGGAAGGTGCTGTCGGGATCAGCCTGTTCGTCCATCACATGACGGATGTAACCGACTTTCCACTCCTCTCCCCCAAGATCAAAGGCCGTGAGAGAGATGCGGAGGAGCCGCTTGTCGGACAGGAAGTCTTCCATCGCGATTGGCGACGACATCTTTTCTTGAAAGTATTCGCGGTCGTTCTTGATACTGGCAGAGTCGGTGAACCCCTCCATCTGCTTCTCAAGCGTGGATTCCAGGAATTTCCACCCGCCATATCCTGTGATCGGGATGACCGGCTGATAGACCATGTCAGGCGACCTGCGCCTGCTCGGTAAACTGTGGTTTCAAACTAGCAACTTTTAGGAGTTCAGCTTCGATCGCAATGATGTTGCGCAGGTGGCAAAGTGCCGAATAGAAGTTTCCGCGATCTAGCATGGAGCGCAAAACGCTCAGCAGTTTGCGGTCTATGGTTTCGAATACGTCATCTAGCCGAGCACATTCTTCCAGAATGGCTGGCAGGACGTCTGCTTCGTTCAGATCGCCCGTAATGATCAATTGGATTGCGTAATATACGCGCTTGGTTGGCGTATCAACTTCTTGGGGTTTCATCGCATCGCGACAGCGCAAAATTCGAGCGTTGTCATCGACCACACGGACAGTGGAGGGCTTGTCCCCATTCTCCAACGTGGCGCCGTTCACGACAAACCGTTCACCCGCTGCGAGTTTGAGGACTAGTCCTGACATTATTCTGCCGCCACATTTGCAGGTGAGGAAGTTTGTCCTTCCAGGCCTTGCATAATTATTTCGTTGATCTCGACCAGTTCTGTGATCTCTGCCTTGCGCGCGAGAACCTGGTAGCTGATCTGGCGGACCGACTCAGAAAGCGCAATGAGATTGCGCTTGAGCGCTGGGTCCAACTCGTTGGCGTCGCTCATCAGGTCAGTTGAAAGAATTTGCCAGAGTTTCATATTGCGATCGATTGCGTCGGCCCAGACTGCGGGCGCTGGCATTTCGACCTCGTCAACGTTCTTAAGTGCCTGCGTGATGTCCTGAAACAGGGCGTATTCAATCTGTCCGGTATTGGCAGTGCGGCTCGTGACCTCACCATATGCCTTGTAAGCCAGTTGTTGCATGCACCCTCTCTAGTGTTGGTAGTAAGCGGACCCAGGCGCCAATCAGCGCCTGGATCCTATTGAAATTATCTGAACAGCGACAGGAGTGTCTGCGGGTTCGAGTTCGCAATCGACAGCGCCTGAACGCCGAGTTGCTGTTGAACCTGCAGGGCCTGAAGCTTGGCGGATGCCGCTTCGATGTCTGCGTCGACCATGGCACCGATACCGGCGGTCATCGAGTCGATCAGCGTCTGGACGAATTCGCCCTGACCTTCGATCTGGGTCTGAGCCGAGCCGAATGCTGTTGCGGCGTTGATTGCCGTATCCAGCAGGTCTTCGATTGTGTTCAGAGCTGCCGTAGCATCCTCAGTCGTTCCAACGCTCAGGTCAGCGATGGCGCCAAGGCCGCCTGCAGCAACTGCCGCATCCTGGGACGCGAGAGCGGTCAGGTTCACTTCAACGTCGCTACCATCGGCTTCCAACGTGAGTGTTGCCGCATCCGAAGCTGGGTCTGCTGCGTCAGACACCGTGACGTTCAGATCAGTGATGCTGGCATCGTCCAGAAGCGCCTTAAGACCAGCCGCAACGTCATTATTAGTGTCGCCGTCGACGGCGGTATATGTATAGTCATTTCCGTCGGCACTGACAGTGAACGTATCACCAGCCGCAAGCGTGCCACCAGCAATCGAGATATCAGCAGAATCGCCATCCGAGATGACCGACTGGACATATGTAGTGGAGATCGTGCTGTCGTCGAACGTGACGTCGCCGCCATTGGCTATCAGAGTGATCGTTGCGTCGTCTGTAGCAGCGTCAGCACCGTCCGCGCCACCAGCGGCATCGAGGTTCGTCACTGTTGCCGCATCAATAGCGGTCCGAAGCTTGGCTGCGATTGTGTTGGTTGTATCGCCATCAACTGCCGTGACCGAGATGTCCTCTCCGCCAACCGTGAATGCGAAGACATCCCCTGCTGCAACAGCGCCGCCTTTGATAGTCAGTGTAGTGGTGGCACCGTCAGTGATCGTTCCATCAGAATCATCAGATGCGATTGTACCAGCTGAGCTGGCGACTTTGTCCGTATCTGTATCAGTGGCGCTGTCGGCTGTCGAAACAAAGCCTGCATCGCCAGACACTTTGTCAGCAGCGTCAACAGCTGCCGACGTCTGCAGGTCCTGACGGGCAACCGTGATGGACGTGGCAGAAACCGAGCCGTCCGAACCGCGGTCGAGGGAGGCGAGAATGCTGATGCTCTCGTCGCCCTGCAGCAGGTTCTGGCCATTGAACTGAGCGGCGTTGACGATATTGCTGATCGCGGTGCGCTTGGCATCGATATCCGTCTGGATCTTCGCGCGGTCGTCAGCATTCAGGTCTTCCTGAGCGGAAACGATCAGGTTTTTCATGTCCTGCAGGAGGCTGGTGACCTGCTCGGAAGCAGCACGGGCAACACCCACAGTCGAAGAACCCTTGTTCAGGGAGTCCGTGATTTGGTTGAAGCTGTCTACGTCCGTCGCCATGACGGTCGAGATAGCCCAGATGGCGGCGTTGTCTTTTGCAGTGGCGACCTTTTTACCGGTCGAAATCTCGGACTGGACCGTCTCGAGGTTGCTGTTGATTCCGCGCAGAGTCTGCAGCGCAACCATCGCACTATTGTTAGTCAGAATACTGGACATTTTGAATGTACCCCATGTTCGTCAGGCGAGCGGCTATGTCGCTGCCTAGGTTCGATCTCACGTCGTCCTGACGTCGGGAATTCCCGCAACCCATCTTGGTTCGCCGTAACTGAGTATACAGGACCCGTGTACAATCAGTTAACCGTCATGCCTTCTTAAGATAATTCCCGGTGGCGTTTGAAAATGGAGTTTGCAATCCATTGGATTGATAGGCGCCGACATAAGAGTCCTGAGATACACGGCCTAGCCGGGTAACCATGTTCTGAAGGCCATTCTGAACCGCGCGGAAGTGAATGGAGTTCTCGCTTGCTGCCTGTATAATACCCCTGAGACGAGCTTGAATGGTCTCCGCTCGCAGCAGCTGACCAGCTTCCTGCAGCAAAGCCTCGAAAGCCGCCATGGCTTGGACCTTCTCTTCAGACAATTCCACGACACGGTGAACTTGGCCCGAGAGGAGAAGATGCTTCTCGGCTGACAGGACGCCTTCAATCCGAGACATGATGTGTTGAGCGTGCGTGGTGTCAGTCATCGGTCACAATTCCCATCTGTTCAGCGCCATCGCTTGAGGCTGGTGTGCCAGTTGCGTTCAGCCCCAGAGGGTGCTTTTCGGCGAGGTCTTCGGCAATTGCCTCAATGATCATTCGCGAGAAGGCAGAGGCCGCTTCCCCTCCTGACTGGGTGAAGGCCTCTTCTAGCCCAGTATGGCTCAACATTTCGGACCAGAGCAGCTGTTCGAACCTTATACCTATTTCTTCGACGGCAGACTTGCCTGGGCCGTTTCCGGCGAGCGAATTGCCAGACAGGGCCGGTGCTTGCATGCCCGCAACTGGAATATTCGTCATAGCTCTCACTCCTCAAGTCCGGTGACTACGAAACGAACCGCGTTTGCTTAAAACTTATTTTACCAGTGTTGGGCCAAACAGGGTTAAGAGAAACCTAATCTGGATTAACCTATGACGCCTTTTCTGAGCTTCGATGGAATGTCCGCAGTCGATGCGTCCGGCAGTGCGCCGCACGCATCTCCGTTAGCGGACGGCGAATTAGGTAAGGCTTTTCAGAAGCAGTTGGCAAAACAAGATATGCCTGAAGGTGAAACGCCAGATCAGATCATGATGGCAAGCGTGAACACTGATACCGCAAACGCGTCGTCGATCACCTTTCTGAATCTGGAATCTGAAAACGTCATAGATGTAGAGTTAGACCCAGCCGCCCCTGACGCAACCGAATTCGCAAGCCTCCAGGAAATCCCGGAAGTCTCAGCGTTACCGGTCGCCTCGAAAGTCGATCCGGATACTGTCGAAGATACGGAGCCAGATATAACGGTTCCCGTCGCGACCACCCACGACATGACAGTGTCGGCGGCCTCGCCCGAGCTAGCTACACCAGCAGTCAGAAGCGATATTGAGGTCGAGCTTGCAGACACCGAACCTCGGTCCGCAGACGCGCCCATGGAGGGTTTTTCGGAAATCTCTGCCACTGATGACGCGCTCCCGGTTCAAACAACCACAGCTGAGCCCCGCGAGGCCACTGACGCAAAACCTGATGCGGTGATGGAATCGGCTATTGCGCACAACGCCCCTGAGATGGGTGTACCAGCCCACCCGGCTGGCGAATCCGATGTGGAGGGCCCCCACCCTCAGCAGACCGCCTTCACTACCGCCGCAACTCCGCAGTCCACTCCATCTGGCGACACAGCTCAGGATGGAACGCCGCAAGACCGGAAATCACCTGACCCCATTCCAGTATCGTCCAATACTTCAGCGTCTACGGAGTCAGCTCAAGGGTTTGCGCCTGGAACGGCAACAGAGGTTGCCGGCCCGACATCTGATACGGGGCGAGCATCATCATTGGGCTTGTCAGCCGTAACAAGTACTACGCCGACAATCTTCGCCCCATCGATGCAAGCCGTAGTCGCCCCCGCGCAACCTCAAGCCAATTATGTTGCCGTACCCGCCGATATTCCGAGCATCATTTCCCAGGAATTGTCATCAGACACGCAGTCGAACCGCGTGCGAATACAGCTCGATCCGCCAGAACTCGGACGGGTCTCTCTTGAATTCAAGTTTGACTCGCAAGGCCTACAGCACGTGCTGGTCACAGCAGATTCAGCTGAAGCAATTCGCCGAATACGAGCCTTTCACCCGGACCTGGTCTCGGTCCTCGACGAGCACGGCTTGTCTAGCCAGGATATGACCTTTCGCGAGCAACCCTCTGATCAGAACCCGGCTCAAAGCTGGTCGAACACTGACGTCGACGCCCTGGACAGCGACCCAGATAGTTTGGCCGTCGCTGCATCCCCCCTTCAACAAGCCACCCCCTCCAGAACCGTCACCAACGGCCTGGATATACGGGTATAGGAGTTCGACTTCATGAGCACGATCGAATCGACCACCGCCGCGCAAACGCAGACGACTGCCTCTTCGGCAGCCACCCAACAATTTGGTGAGGAGTTCAATAACTTCATCAAACTGCTCACTGCGCAGGTTCAGAATCAAGACCCACTCTCCCCAATGGACTCGACACAGTTTGTTGACCAGCTCGCGACGTTTTCCTCGCTTGAACAGCAGGTTCAGACAAACTCTGCACTGGGTGGAATTTCGTCATTGATCGGAGAACTTCACACCATGTTCGCCAGTGAATGGCTGGGCGAGACCGTAACGGTTGAGTCGTCATGGGTGCCATACACAGGCTCCGAAATCCGCTATCTGGCCAACACGCCTACCGAGGCTGACGACGCATACCTGACCGTGCGGGACTCCGAGGGAGAGCTTGTCTGGTCTGAAAAGCTGGACATGGAGCACGGCGTCCACACATGGAATGGTCAGACCAATTCCGGTAACACCATTACGACAGATGAGATTTTCGAGTTCAACATCGACTACTACCGAGGTGAAGAATACATCGGATTGGGAGCGCCTCAGGTCATTACCACCATCACCGATGTCTCAACCGAGAATGGCGGGCTCCGCTTCGGCACCTCATCTCACCTATCGGCCGACCTTACGAGCGTGAACAAATATTCCGAGGCTGTGAGCTAGCCAAGAAAGCCGCCAGGTCCTCGCGATGTCAGGCAAATGGCAGATCACAGATCCTGACGGGCCATGTCCAGTATCAGTACGTTATGAATGCCGTTCGGAATCTCGTTCTGGAGGTTCGTAAGGATCATGGCGCGCAACGTCTCATAATTGTCGACATCGGTGATAGAGTTAAGCGTCCGCCCCCCACTACTCAGTTTCACCAAAGTGGTCATGATGTTGTCGCGCAGGACGGGCTCTTTGGAAAACAACTCTTGCGAAATACTTGTGTCGACTTCGAGGTTGAGGTTCAGGATCACAAGGCTTTGCACCCGATCATCCTCAATCATGGGGACGACGAACTCCCGCGTGAACTTGTAATATGTCACTTCGCCACTGTCAGCAGCGCCGTGCTTGTCACTTTTTCCGTGGGAGTCTTTTTCCTTCTTGGCCTTTTTTTCCTTCTTGGGCTCCGCGGGCTCATCACTCTCATGGCCATCACTCTCGTGCGCAGGCGCCGGCGAAGACGAGGAACCGGACTTCAGAAAATAGGCACCGCCACCGCCAGCAGAAATTGCGAGCAAGGCTACAATAGAAGGAACGATTTGCTTCATTTCAGGATCCTAGAAAGGCACGACCTTGTCGATAATTTTCTGGCCAATCCGCTGTTGCGGAACCGACGTCGCATCACCGCTGTTGAGGTATGAAATCTGCGCATCTGCGATCTTCTCATAGGTTACCGTATTGGTCCGGGTGATATCTTGCGATCGGATCACGCCGCTTACCGTCAGCATACGAACTTCGTTGCTTACGCGCGTTTGCTGGTAGCCCTGAATGACCAGGTTACCATTCGGCTCCATCGCAACTACGCGTGCCGCAAGCGTAAAGGCGATCTTCTCGGCCCGATTCATCGCACCGCTTCCGTCCATTGACGAGCCACGATTATAGTCGACGCCAGGTGACAATGACGCCCCGCCAGGCAGCACACCGTTTGCCCACTCCGGCAAACCGAACAGCGCATCGACATTCACGTCAGCGCTGCTATTGCGATTTCGAGACAGAGAGCTTTGCAGGCTTGCCTGATCGTCCATCTCAACAACGACAGTCAGCAGGTCGCCGATAGCCTTTGCTCGGCGCATGCTGAGCAGAGCATTAGGAGCGGTAGTCCAAAGCGACGCATCGCTTGTACCTTCGGGCTCAACATAGGCCTGCTGCATCACCGCCGGCATGGTGGTCGCAGGTGCAGTCATATCGAATGTTGCATCTGCCGAAGGCACAGAGCCGCAGGCTGTGAGGCCAAGGAATGCTGCGGTGAATGTAAGATAATGTTTCATTGCACAAGCACCCATCCGTCTTTCTGAACAATACCGTTTACGATCTTCTTCGAATTCAAATTCAGGATCGCGACTGCTTCATCTTCAGTCGCTTCCCCCATCGCTCGGCCAGTCGTCGTGATTTCCAATGCTCCACTGACGAATTTCACCGTCACGAGTTGGTTGCGGCGCACAAGGCGCGCGGGGCGCGTATCATCCATCGACAATTCTTGTCCGACATACACCGTGCGGCGAACTTCTCGGCCGAGCAGAGGGTTATCGGTGTCGACCAAAGCACCCGTCTCCGTCGATATGTTGGCCGCCGTAACCGTGTCGCCGGCGCGAATAACTTCCTTGACCACGAGCGACGAGCCACCAAGCATTTGCGCCGCCAGCCCTAATCCCAAAGCAATAGCTGGTATCATTCTGTTACCTCACTCGTGTTGTGGCAGCCAACATCTCGTCAGCTGCGGTAATAACCTTTGAGTTGAGCTCATAGCCTCGCTGGGCTTCGATCAGTTCCGAAATTTCCTGAACCACGTCGACGCTGGATTCCTCGAGGAAGCCCTGGCGAAGAAGCCCCATCCCCTCAGTCCCCGGCACGAGTTGGTTAGCCGGACCGGAGGCTTCGGTTTCTCGGAACATGTTGTCGCCCATGGCCTCGAGGCCTTTTTCGTTGATGAAGCGGACAAGCGAGATGTTCCCAATGGCCTGACCGTCAGATCCATCGTCGAAATAGGCTACAACCTCGCCATCTCGGCTGATGGCAACGCTTCGCGCATTCTCCGGAATGACCAAGCCATCTGCCAGCGGGAATCCATCCATTGTGACGATCTCACCCTCGGCGCTTCGGTTCAGCTTGCCATCCCGCGTATAGGCAGACTCGCCAGACGGCAGCGTGATCTCAAGAAAGCCCGTTCCGTCAATCGCAAGGTCAAGCTCCGCGCCCGTTTGGCGGAGGCTTCCCTGAGTGATTTCCATGGACACCGATGAAGGCTTTACGCCGGTACCCAGCTGGATACCCGCCGGAACGACGGTACCAACCTGCGACGTGATCGTGCCTGGCGTAAGATGTTGCTGGTACATGAGGTCCGAGAACTCGGCGGTGCGCGGGCGATAGGCCGCCGTGCTCATATTGGCGATATTGTTCGAAATGACTTCGACGCGCATCTGTTGAGCGGCCATTCCTGTCGCGGCGATCTGCAATGACTTCATTTCATTCCCCTACGGTTCTAAGCCAGCTTCACAGCTGGCGTATCGTCTTGATCAATTGATTGATCCGATCGTCTTCTTTCTCGATCAGTGTCTGACCAGCCTCATAAGCGCGCTGCACCTCAATCAAGCGAGATACTTCGAGGATTGAGGATACATTGGATTGTTCCAGCGTGCCCTGCATCACTGAGGGCTCTTCGATTGGCTGATGACCATTCGGAGCTGCAAACATGGTGCCGCCCTCTTGATTGAGTTCGCCATCGGGCATGACGACCGCAACCTGCCCCAATATTTCTTCGCCAGACGAAAGGGTACCATCGGGAGCAATTGAAACTTTGGTAACTTCCTGCGGGATCGCGATCGCTCCGCCGCCGGCCCCTTGGACCTGGTGGCCAAAGGCGTCAACAAGGTTGCCCTCTGCTGACAGTTGGAAAGCCCCAGAGCGGGTGAGACGTTCGCCGGCCGGCGTATCAAGGACAAAGAATCCGTCTCCATGAATGGCGAGATCGAATTGACCGCCCGTATGCTTCATTCCGCCTTGGGAAAGGTCGAAATTATGCCCGGCAAGGCTGCCCATGGACAGGCTCTCAGACTGGTCGCCTACGGCAGCAATGTGCTCGGCAAAAATGGCATGGTTGGACTTGAACCCAGTTGTGCTGGAGTTCGCCATATTATTGGCAATTACCTGCATCTCTCGAAGCAGACCATCTTGTCGGGTCAGAGCCGCATAGATCGCATTAGACATCAGGGCATCTCCTGAAAATTCGAATTTAGCGCCGCGCTGATTTGACCGAGATGTTCCGGAATCTCACTCAACTTGATACGCTGGAGCCTCGGTTCGGCCTTGCCAAACTTCAAAGCGAGAACGGCATCAATACGCGGCCGATAGTCTTCCTGAGTAATCCGCTCTGCAGCTGAATAGACTGCCGCCGGTAGGATCCAATTGCCGGAAGCGGCATCTGTTTCAATGAGGTCGACCACGGTTGGCGTGTCCAATACGACTCTTGAGGCAACTTTGGCGAGCCAGGTCCGGTCGTTGGTCAGCACAGCAGACATGGCAGAGAGACGCATAACATCGGGATTGTCAGACTGGGTCTGTGTGAGATCCCGCAAACTCGCGAAGTCCTGCATCCGAAAGGCCAACGCTGCTCGCTCTGACGTAAGGCCTTCGCTGTCCGGCATGTCTTCCGCCAAGGCCGTCATCACACTCAAGAGGCCGACGTTGCCTGCAAAGCGGGCGGCCGACTCGACGATCCGGTCGTGATCAGAATTGTCAGAAAGCAAGTCTTTATTCTCACCCACGGCGCTCATCGCCGCGAGGCCGGCGAGACGATCTTCGCCTTCAAAATCCTTCTGGAGACGGGCGGCCAGCTGATCCCCCAACAGTTTCCTCGTTTTGGGGTCCTGCATGGCAGGAAGCTCAGCGAGTTCGGAGATCATTTCGTAGTCGGAAATTTCCCCAGGACCTTTCAGCATTGTCTCCAAACTTGCACGAACGTCTGATCCACGCGGCAATTGCTGGACATTCTTCAGCAGGTCACCAACAAGCTCATCCTGCAAACTAGCCTCAACCTGCAAACCATGCCGCATGAGGACGGCTGCTGTCTCGGAGCGCAACTCTGGAACGTTGAGGAATTCTCGAAGCTGGCGCTCACGCTCTATCCCTCCCTGGTTCATGTCAATCATAGCGCGGGTAAACGCCAGGCGCTGTGACCGTCTGATTTCTTCTGCCGAAAAATCCGCCATCAGTTTCTCTGAAAGGAGCGTCTTTCCCATGCGGTCAAGAGAAGGGATTGCCAATGAGGCCGCGCGCACCTTGAGCCGATACGGCAATCGTCGATAGCTCATCAGGTTGCGATCCAGAAGATCCACACCTTTCTCGTCGAGCAGCGACAAGCGCGCAAGCGACAACCAGATGTCACCATACATATTGCAGGCTGCGACCTGCTCGAACAGCTCGATGTCAGGCACCGAGCCGTCTTCAAGCAGCCGAGACAGATTGCGAATATAGCGGCTATCAGCGTCTTCCATACCAGACACCTGAAGGCGTCCCTCAGCATAGAGACCTATCGATATGTACGCCATGGCCACGTCTGCGGGTGTCAGGCTAATGCCCGTGGCTACCTGCTGAGCACGCCAATTCAGGAAATGTTCGTAGGTCGAGAACTCCTCAAACGCCTGAAGGTCTAGGACGGCATCGCTGATGCAGGCTGAGTCGACCTCTACGGGCGCCGTAGCGTCGGTCGGCGACAACCGACCGCGAAACAATTGCGTAGGTTTTGAGGGTGCGGACTCGGGGACTGGTGCCTGATCTGCCGGCGTCAGCAACCCCTCCCCTATTGCCTCATCAACGAACTCTCGAAAATGTACGGAAAGCTCATCTGCTTCGGTCATGCGCCCAGCGTCTTCCGCGTTAGCTGGCGCTTCTGCGAACGCCGAAAGGCCCGCCATGAAGGCGAGCCCGGCAAGCATGGGGAGGCGACTCGTCATCACGCGGCCTGTTTCAACCCCCGAATCGCTTCTTCCACTTCATTGAAAGATGGGCGTACCCGCGTTGGTGCGTGGCGGCGGGCCACTTCGACACAGATATTGACCGGGTTCTTGTGAAGGTTCGACACAAGAACCTCGCCAATCATCGAATAGAAATTATGCTCTTCCAGCCGAATATGTTTCACACGTGTCGCGAACGGTCCGACGATGCCATAGGCGAGAAACACGCCCAAAAAGGTCCCGACAAGCGCGCCGCCAATCATGCCGCCCAGAACTTCCGGTGGCTTGTCGATGGATGCCATCGTCTTGATGACGCCGAGAACTGCCGCAACAATCCCAAGAGCAGGCAAGGCATCAGCCATGTTCTGCAGCGCGTGCGATCCATGCAATTTCTCTTCGATCAGGCTATCCAGCTGCTTCTCCAGAAGCTCTTCGACCTGATGCACATTGTCGAAGTTCATAATCATGGAGCGGATCGTGTCGCAGATCATTTCGATCGCGCGCTTGTCCTTCAGGATCTTGGGATATTTGGCAAAAATATCGGAGTCCTGAGGAGCTTCGATATGGGTCTCAATATCCACGGGATTCTTCTTCAAGACATTCAGAAGTTCGTGCATTAGGCAAAGTAAGTCCTGATAGTCCGCCTTCTTCCATTTGGGGCCCGCAAATGCGGCGACCATGTCCCCACCGGCATGCTTGATCGTGGTCATGTCATTGCCGGCAAGAAAGGCACCTGTGGCCGCTCCGCCGATCATCATCATCTCGAACGGAAGCGAATGCATGATGATATCCAGATGTCCACCAGCGAGCATGTACCCGCCGAAGACCATCACTACCGTGACAACCAGACCTGCTATTGCGTTCACCTACATACTCCTTCGATTCCTCCGCTGACACGGGGACTAATTCAAATTTCCGCAATTTCTCTGATGACATCTTCCGGAACCGGCGAACGCAACTTCAGCGCCCTGAAACCTTTCCAGGCACCTAATTCGCCCTGACTGATCGGCAAAGAGCCGCTGACCGTGTCCGCGCTCAGAACCAGTTTGTCCATTTTGGCATTTGGTAGCGTGATCACCTGCCCCACTTCCAATTGTGAGCATTCGCCAATCGTCATCGACATGGATTCCAGCACCGCGTCGAGCACAACCGTCGTGCTTCGCACCCGCTCCCGCAGGACATCCCGACCACTCTCATCAGGAGCGGCTTTTGGCTCAACGCGCTCCTGAAGTGTGCGGACAAGCTTTTTTACGTCGTCCATCTTCAAGACCAGTTGAATCTCTGGCGCATCGTCACCGCCTTCCATCAACCAGCTGTCTTCACCACCACCACCGCCCAGCGTATAGACGACGCTCAAGTAGGTGGTATCTTGGTTGAATGTGTCACTAGAGGCGGAGAAATCGGCGAGATGGGGTGAACCAACATTCGCTTGCTTCGTCGCCGAAGCGACGACTTGCGACCACAATCCGCGCGCAGCATGTTCGGACATAAGTCGCAGAAACAGGTCCGGCGCGCTTTTCAGAGTATTTGCATCCTGTCGCAACCGCCTTGCCGCATATTTGCGGGCACCCATGGAATTAATTGCGACAGCCACGACCGGGCCAACAGCCTCTGAAACAGAGACAAACGCATACGAACCCTCGAACGATCTGGCAGGTTCGCTCCCCGTTAGGACTTTTTGACTAGAAATGGCAGGGATAATGGTTAAGCCATAAACGTCCTGAGCCCAGTGACCGATAGCAGAAGATAGCGTCGCCCAGAGCGCGTCGCACATCCGGACGGCCGGAGGTAAGCCTCCCGCAGCCTCTATCTTTTTCTGCAGCACAGAAGACACAAGACACCCGCAAATGTGAATACCAGTTCCTCTGGTAGGAATTCAGTAATTTGGTTGCTGAATAGTTACCAAGACCGCATCAAACGACCGTCCGAGATTATCCGTAATTTGATTTCGCCCTGTTATTACGGACATTCTTGAACACAGGGCGGACACCAAATGGTCGATCCTAAGTCGACAAACACGCAACCTATCATCATCAAGCGCAAGAAGGTGGTCAAAGCTGACGGTCACCATGGCGGCGCCTGGAAGGTTGCCTATGCTGACTTCGTCACCGCGATGATGGCGTTCTTTCTGCTAATGTGGCTGCTGAACGCAACCACGGAAGATCAGCGGAAAGGTATTGCCGACTATTTCAACCCAACCATCCCGATCAGCCGGATCTCAGGCGGCGGCTCTGATGGGTTGAACGGCTCTTCCATGTTCACCGAAGACACTTACGCCAAGATGGGCACAGGCGGCACGCGCCAACAAACGGTCGACTCACCAAAAAGAGAAGCCCAGTCCGGTGCCAGCAAGGAAGAGGTCGCAGAAAATCTCCATAACCTTAGACAAGAACTAGGCGAGAAGTCTAAACAGCTATCTGAGCATTTGATGATCAAGATGTCTCCGGAGGGCATGGTGCTCGAAGTAATCGACTCGGATAGCTCGCCCCTGTTCGCCGTTGGCAACAGCAACCCCACCCCCCTCCTGAAGGAATTGCTGGCGTCGATTTCCGGTTCGCTTGACGCGTTTCGTAATGACATCAAGATTGTTGGCCATACCGACAGCTTGCAATACCGTCTGGATGCGAACTACGACAATTGGAACCTGTCCACCGACAGGGCCAACGTCATCCGCAAGCTTCTGCTCGAAAAGGGCATGATGCCATCACGGTTACGCGAGGTCTCCGGCCGGGCCGATACTGATCCACTCGCTCCGGAAAATCCTTCGGCGTCCCAAAACCGAAGGATATCGATCATCATCCTGACGGACGGCCAGTCCAAAGATGAATCAAGGTTATCTGCTTATTAACAAATCCGCTCCAGTGATAGAGTACATCTGTCGTAGGAGTCGACCATGAGCATTTCTTCATCCCTGAATGCGGGCGTGATGGGGCTGAACTCAAATTCAAGCCGTCTTTCCGCCATTTCTGACAATATCGCGAACTCATCAACTTACGGCTACAAGCGAAGCCAAGTTGATTTTTCAAGCATGGTTCTGCAACAGCAGTCCTCTGCTTACGCCGCAGGCGGCGTCCGGGTTACGGCCTTCAAGGACATTGCCGCAACGGGATCGCTCATCTCTACGGGCAACGCAACCGACCTTGCGGTCTCGGGCCGCGGCTTAGTTCCGGTTACGGACAATACAGGCGTGAATTCGCTCTCGTCGGAGCGCAGCCTGATGATGCTTCCAACGGGCTCATTCTACGCAGATGAAAGCGGAAACCTCCGGACGCAGAGCGGGCTCTTCCTGCTTGGTTGGCCTGCGAACTCCGACGGTGAAATCGGCAATGTCAGCCGCAACAGCGGTACCGACCTTGAGCCTGTCAACATTGCGGCATCCCAGTATACTGCCTCCCCAACATCGCGCATCGAACTCGGCATCAACCTTCCGGCCGATGCTACTACAGCTGGTGGAACGGGTGAGAGCTACACTCTGCCGATAGAGTACTTCGACAATCTGGGCCGGGCCCAAACATTGTCTTTGGAATTCAGCCCGAACGTTCCCGCATCAGGCTCAAGCAATGCCTGGTCGGTGGAGATATTCGATAGCGCAGGCGACCCGGCCGTTTCGATTGGCGATCTGGCCGTCAACTTCTCCGACAGCGCTGTAAATGGCGGCCGTATCGACACCGGTGGTGTCACCGCGTCCAACGGTGCGACCTATGATGATACGACCGGCACCGTAACGCTGAATCTGCCCCACGGTGATGTCGAGGTATTCATCGGCCGACCGAATGACAGCGCTGGTATTACTCAGCTCTCCGCCAATTTCTCACCAACTTCGGTTAGTAAGGACGGAGCGCCTATTGGTGACCTCCAGTCCGTGGAGATTGACGAGAACGGCTATCTGCAAGCCATCTATAATACCGGCTTCCGCCGGACCCTCTACCAGATTCCGGTTGGTGATGTTCCGAATATGAACGGACTGAAGGCATTGGACGGTCAGGCCTTTCGTGTTTCTGCGGAAAGCGGAAATTTGTACCTCTGGGACGCTGGCACCGGGCCGGTTGGCAGCATTGAGGGCTACGCCCTGATGGAATCCACAACCGATATCGCTGCGGAGCTTACAGACCTGATTGAAACACAGCGCGCCTACTCTTCCAGCGCGAAGATCGTGCAGACGGTCGACGAGATGCTGCAAGAGACAACCAATCTGAAGCGCTGATCCGCAACTCTGACAGGCGAGCTCTGCTTTGAGTATTTCCCACGCCATCAACGCAGCACAATCCGGCCTGAAGGTATCTGGCCTTCGGGCCGATATTGTCGCCACGAACGTCGCAAACGCATCAACGCCGGGCTATGTCCGGCGTTCTGTGCTGGTGGGCGAGACATTGCTTGGCGGCCGGACCAGCGGCGTCGCAGCTTCGGGTATTTCGCGCTCTGCCGATTCTGCGCTGTCTGCAGAGCGCCGAAGCCTTTCCAGCGATGTTGCGCAGTCCAGCTTGATGGCTAGTACATGGCAGGTGCTCTCATCCCGGATAGGGGATGACGCTGAAGGCACCGGGCTTTTCAGCAAGTTTTCCAAGTTTGAGGCGGCGCTGTCTGCCTCTGTCACCTCTCCCGAATCCAGCACCCAACTGGCGGCTTTGCTGGACTCGGCCAACGCTGTTGTGACGGAGTTGAACGATCTTTCGCAATTGGTCAGCCAGCAACGCTCGGAAGCTGATCGCGAGATCGCCGACGGCGTGAACGTCGTAAATGCCGCGCTGAAGCAGGTCGAAGAACTCAACGGTTTGCTGGCGGGCATGGACCGCTCGACATCCCAGGCCGCCGCACTGATGGATGATCGCGACAGAACACTTGATACAATCGCAGAATATCTGCCGATCGAAGCGATTCCGCGCGACGGTGGAGTTGTCGATGTCATAACCGTCGAAGGTGTCTACCTCGTTGCGGGAACTGCCAAGCAATTGGAATTCTCGCCCGCCAATTCATTTGGCGCGGATATGACACTGGACAATGGCGCACTTTCGGGCCTCTCGGTGAATGGGCAGGAACTGACGCCCGGTGCGTCCAGCTACGCCGCTATATCAAGTGGTATGTTCGGCGCGCTTTTCACCTTGCGCGACACAGACCTTCCAAATTTTGGAGCCCAACTCGATACGATCGCCAACGATCTCGTGACCCGCCTGTCCGATGACTCGATTGATCCGACAAAAGTACCCGGCGATTTCGGCCTGTTTGTCGACACAGGCACGCCGGGCGATCCGGGTCTCGCTGGACGCATTGACCTGAACGCCCAAATTGACCCAACCCAAGGCGGTAGCCTTTGGCGGTTGAGGGATGGCATCGGCGCCGCAGTTGAAGGTCCGCCCGGAGACAACTCCATTCTTTCGGCTATGTCCAACGCCTTCACCAAGATACAGTCGATGAATTCGAACGGTATTCAGGGCGGCTTCTCCGCAACCGAATTGGTTGCACACGTCGCATCACTCACCGGGCAAACCCGCATCTCTCACGAATCAGTGCTTTCATCGGCATCCACGCAGCACGACCTGCTGATTGAGGCCGAATTGTCTGAGACCGGTGTCGATATCGATAGTCAGATGCAGGACCTACTTGCAATCGAACAGGCCTATGCAGCAAACGCCCGAGTCATCGAGATTGCAAATCAGATGATGCAGAAGCTGATGGAGATCTGATATGGACCGCTTCTCTATTTCCTCCGGCCTGATGACTGCCAGCCTTGGTCAGCACATTTCTGAACTGCGGACCCAGATCGGCAAAACATCAACGGAAGCCACCACGGGTCGATATGAGGACCTTACGCTTCATCTATCTGGCAGGATCGGTAAGGCCATGCTTGGTCAGAAGGCGCTGGCGGACATCTCCACCGATCGCGAAGTCCTGAACCTGCGCGCGACCCGACTGTCGTTGATCCAAACAAGCCTGGGCACAGTTCAAGAGAGTTCAAGTGGCATCGCCGCAAACATGCTGAGCGCTATCGGCGGCGAGCATGATACAGAAGTGGGTATTGCAGCGCGGGACGCGAAGGCCGCCTTGTCTGCGTCGCTCTCGTCTCTGAATGCGCGATATGGAGACCGCTTCCTCTTCGCAGGGGACGCGACATCCACCCTTCCCTTTTCCGATCAGTCCGCACTTTTGGCTGACATCGAACTGATTGCAGATAGCGCAACCGACAGTGCCGACTTTACGACTCAGCTGGATGACTATTTCACCTCGCCGACAGGCGGCTGGTTGCAGAATATATACCAGGGCAGCACGATCGCGTCCGACCCGGAGAGCGTTACAGCAGACAATGACGCAATCAAGTCGCTCATCAGAGATTTAGCGGTATTGGCAATTTCTGGTCCGGATGGTCCACTCGCCTCTTTAGACGGTTACAAAACGCTTGTTCAGGAAACATCTCTGAGCCTGTCGTCGAGCGAAACGCAAATTACCAATCTACGGGCAGATCTCGGCGTATACGAAGAGCGGAATGCGATCGAGCAACAAACGCTCGACACGGAAGAAACACTACTGACCGCGTCGTTCAACGATTTGACTGCGCGAGACCAGTATGAAGCTGCGACGGAGCTGCAATCGCTGCAGACGACATTGGAAGCTTCCTACCTGATTACTGCCCGCTTGTCCCAACTGTCACTCCTGAATTATCTGGGCTAAAAATGATGCTTCGGAAAACACTCCTCATCGCTGCGCTCTGCTTTGGTCTCTTCGGGGGGGCCGCCCCTGCCGATGCGCAAACCCGGCTCCGGGATATCGTCGATGTTGAAGGCGTGCGGCAGAACGATCTTATCGGTTATGGTATCGTGGTCGGCCTCAATGGCACGGGCGATTCAGTCCGCAACTCACCGTTTACAGAAGACTCGCTGACATACATGCTTGAGCGTCTTGGCGTGAATGTCCAAGGTGAGGATATCAAGCCCAATAATGCCGCAGCTGTTCTTGTGACAGCCACTCTGCCCTCCTTCGCACGTAACGGATCGACCATAGACATATCGGTCGCCTCGATCGGAGACGCCAAGAGCCTCGAGGGCGGCACCCTGATCCTCACGCCCCTGAAGGGCGCAGACAATGAAGTTTATGCGGTCGCCCAAGGCAGCATCATCGTCTCCGGTATTGACGTTCAAGCCGCCGCGGCGCGCGAAACGCGTGGTACGCCGACAGCAGGTGCGATCCCGAATGGAGCTCGCATCGAGCGGGAAATCGGCTTCGACTTCAACGACCGCGAGAGCCTGACACTCGCCCTGCGCGATCCAGATTTCACGACAGCCGCCCGCATCGAAGACGTCATCAACTCGGCCTATGGTGCCCAGATCGCCTATACTCGTGATCCTGGCACGATTGATCTGGACCTTCGCGGGATCAATGGGACGCCCTCACGTATCCTCGCAGATATCGAAAACTTGCCTGTCAGCGTATCTGTGCCAGCGCGTATTGTGATTGATGAGAAATCTGGCACGATCGTACTCGGCGAGGATGTCACCATTTCCAAAGTTGCGATTGCTCAGGGCAACATCTCTATCAAGGTGGTGGAAAGCCCCGTCGTATCCCAACCGAACCCGTTTGCACGTGGCGAGTCCATCGCCCTGCCTCGCTCACGCATCACAATTGGTCAGACCGGCAGTAAGAATATTGCGATGCTACATCCCAATGTGTCGCTCTCAGAGCTGATATCTGGGCTGAATGCGCTAGGGGTTACACCTCAGGAAACAGCCGATATCATTCGCACAATGAAAGCAGCAGGCGCGCTCCACGCAGACCTGATCATACGTTGACCAAGTAGGTAAGATAAATTGTACAGGAGCTGACCCGTGTCAGGCCCTACTCGGCCTCGTCGTCTTCTTCAGGCTTGCCAACCTTGATCGCCCCTTCCCGCTTGAGCGTCATCAGGGACATCAGGAACTGACGTTGGAGCTTCTCGCCTTTCTCCGCAGATATTTTTCCTACGTCTTCGAGCTGTAGACGATACTGGTCCGCCAAGCGCGACGAGATGTTGCCGAGCAAATAATCCGAAACTTCCGATCCGCCTTCGCGAAGACTCGCAAGGAGTTGGACCATTGTCTCTTCGCCAAGTTCCCGGAATACAATTGCAACAGCTTCTCGTGGCAAAATTTCTGGCAGGCTGCTGATGGTAAACATAACCCGCTCGATGCTTTTCATCTTGCCTTCATGCTCGCTGCTGAGGAAGGCCATGATCCGGTCACGCTTGTCGCTCGGGACAAGGCTGAGCATTTCACCAATGGATTCCAAGTGGGCCGTATCTTCGGTTGCGCCCGGACCAGCTTCTGTATTGTTCAGCAATTCAATCTCGACCATGTGGGCAAGCACGGAATAAATTTCGGGATCTGGCGCTTCATCTTCAACGAGATGACCAACCACCGGATCCAGTTGCTCCTCACCCAGAAAGCCGATAATTTCCGACGCCGCAGCGACATCCAATCGGCGCAGGATTAGCGCGATGATATTGGGGGTCAGTGTCAGAAAATAAGTTGCAACCTGCTGCGCATCATAATTTTCAAGCCGCTCCCAGGTGTCGCCAACCTCTTCCACCACGACTTCCTGTTGAGGCTCGCCGGTCCCGTATATCTGATCATAGCGTTTCTGATCGAGGATGTTCGCGATGACTTCACGCGCCTTGTCCTGTCCTCCGGAGAACGAACCGCTTGCGGCGCGCAATTCTTTCAGGAAGTCTACAGCAATCTCGACAAGCTGTTCACGAGGAAGCTTGGAAACAGTTTCCAACGCAGCAGCGACCTGAGCCATGGTCTGGTCATCAAGACGTTCAACGATGGGGCGCGCTTCAGCTTCGCCAAGCATGGCAATGACGACCGCTGCCTTCTGTGCACGCGTCAGACCCGCAATGCGTGAGGAGCCGGTCTGTGGCCCAGTTCTGGATACGGCTTGCCTTTGTGTCGGCTGTTTCAACTCTACGACCGAACTCATCCGGCATATCCTCGCAAAAGTGCTTCCGTTATCTTCAACCAGCCATCGGCCAGAACTATGAATCCAACCTTAAAAGGAAGCGAAACTACGGTCGGCGGCACCATCATCATGCCGACGGCCATCAGAACCGATGAGACGACCAGATCAATAACAAGGAATGGCAGGAAAATTACGAAGCCAATCTGGAATGCATGCTTGATTTCGGATAACATGAAGGCCGTTGAAAGCAGAGCAAATGTAGGCTCCTCCCCTTCCACCACAGGGCGGTTCACCGCATCGGCGAGAACAGGGATAGTTTCTGGATCGACACGGGCCGTCATGAATTCCCGGAAAGGCGTTGTCGCGGCCGTCCAAGCCTGCCCCTCGTCTATCGTTCCCTCCATGTAAGGAGAAATGCCTGAAGACCAAGCTTCCATGAAGGTGGGCTCCATCACGAAGAAGGTGAGGAACATGGCAAGCGCCATAATGAGCATGTTTGGAGGCGCCTGCTGTACGCCGATGGCCTGACGCAGAAATGAGAAGACAATGATCATGAATGGCAGACAGGTCGCCATCATGGCGATGCCTGGCGCAAGACTGAGCACCGTCACCAGAACCAGCAGAAGTACGACGGAGCCACTCAGGCCCCCCTCACCGCCATTCCCAAGGAATCCATCCGGAATGGCTATCTGAGCGGGATCAACGGATTGCGCGTACGCTGCGCCAGAAAGCGCATACAGAAGAACTAGTATGAACAAGCCGCCAGCAAAACGCGGCAGGTGTTCAAGTCCCCGTAGCATCGGGATCCTCCGCGATCTCCGTAATTTTTACGCCTAAACCGCCCTCCTCCGTTTCGATCAACTCGCCTCGCGCGATGAGCCGGTTGTCGACCGAAAGAGATACAGGATCTTCTATACGTGCCGCGAGCGCGATCACCGAATCCGGTTTCAAATCCAGTATTTCAGAAACGGTCAGACGCTTTTGGCCGATGGAGACGATCACATTGACCGGGACGTTATAGATGGATCGGTAGACTTTGCCGCCAGGCAAAATCTCATCCTGCTCAATGATGTTTTCGTCCGAAGGCGTCATTTCGGGAATAGCCATCACAATGTTTCCTTCTGATGCGTTTGCATAGACTGCAGTCGGCCAAGGCAGGCCTCCAGCAACCCGTCGAATTCCAACGACAGTCCGCCCGTTACCCAAGACACTTCCACATCCTTGCGCTCGGATGCGGGTGTCGGAGAAACAACGCACCGGTTCGCAAGTTTATTTGAGCGTTGAACAACATTCTGGATGTCGTTTGCGAGAAGCTCAGGAGCTGTGATTTCCACCCGATTTGCTGATTCCGGTAACAGGCTTGGCAACTGTCGACCAATCTCCTCTGCCAAGAACAGTTTTGAGAGTTCCGGGAACAACTTTTCCGCTATCGCCGTAACCCAGTTCGTCGTTTGAACAAGTAGAAGATCATTCGTGCGTTCAATCTCTTCCGACAATCGCGTCAAAAGGATTTCCACATTTGGATCGAGTGTCGGCACAATTTCGGCGGGCACCTCGGGCTCATGAACATCTACAGCGGTTGCAGTGTCCGCCATTGCACTGACGCTGCCAGCCATGTCGTCGGTAGTCTGGTCAAATCTCGGCAGGTTGGCGAAGGGCGACTCACTCATTGACCAACGCCTTCCGGTCTTCGTTCAGCCATTCCTGAAGCAGGCTCGCCGTTTCATCCTGGCGCTCCCGAGTATAGTCTTTCAGATAGTCCAACGGGTCGACTGGGTCGTTGGTCAGCGCAGGAGTCGTGCCGGCGATTGCACCTGCCTCAGTGCCCAGATCAGATTTCGGTCCCTGAGCCAGCAAGGGTCGGACGACGCCGAAGCCGAGAACAATCACCACCAAACCCAGCAGAATAGCTTGCAAGGCAGACCAGAAATAGCGTTCCGTGAGCGTCTCAACGAGGCCGGGAGCGGGTGTGAGCTCCTCGACCTCCAGTTCCTGGAACGGCATCAAGTCTACGGTCAGGGAGTCACCCCGGTCGGCGTTAAGACCGGCCCCAGACAGGATCAATTGTTCAAAATCGGCCACCAGGCTGCGCATCAACGGAGCAGAGTCTTCGGCGTCGGCATCAAAACCGAGGACTTGCTCGTTTAGCAGGACAGCAACAGATATGCGTTCGATTTCACCCGGTAGTGTTTCGGTTTCACGGCGTGTCTCGTTGATGTCGTAGACAACACTCTCGGTCGAGTTTTTCACTGTGCTGTTGCCACCGCCCTGGCTTCCAGCCCCTTGCGGGAGGTTGCTGGAAACGGTGACACCTCCGCCCCCACCACCGCTGGCTTCGCTGGTGTCATTGCTGGTGCGATTGCGAATAACGCGTGAATTCGGATCGAACACCACTTCGGACACGCGCTGGCGTTGGCGATTGACATCGACCGTCACGGACACTCTCGCATTACCCGGGCCGACACGGGCCTCCAGTAAGCGCAGGATCTTTTGTTCCAGAGTGCTCGACTGACCCTCGGCGACGATTCCCGGTTCTTCCATGCGGTCGATATTGGGCCCCGCCAGCATACCTCGCTTCGGATCGATCACGGCCACATCGGCCGGATCGAGTCCGGACACGGCGAGGGCGACGAGGTACTGGATAGCCTCAGCCTGGCTCGCACTGATCCGGTTGCTGGAAACCAAGGTCACGGATGCAGTTTGTGATGGGCCGGATCGGGAAAAACCCGATCGAAGGCTGGCGCCGATATGCACTCGCGCGGATGATACACCCGGAATGGCCAGCACGGTGCGGGTCAGTTCGCCTTCCTTCGCTCGCCAGTAAGTCGCATTGTACATTTCCGACGTGATCGAGAAGCCATTCACATCATCAAGCAGCTCATAACCGCTGACAGACTGCTGCGGCAGCCCGTCCTTGGCCAGCGCAAAACGAACCGAGTCGCGATCGGAGTTCGGAACAAAGATCGCCTCGCCGCGGATCTCATATTCGACGCCGCGCTTTTCGAGCTCAGCGATCACTTCACCGGTGTGCATCGGGTCCAGTCCGGCATACAGCAGGCCCATGGGCTGCTTGACCGCACCTTGAACGAGTAACGACATGGCGAAGACCACACCGGCAACTGCACCCACAAGTGCGAGTTTCTGCGCCGTTGATAGCGCCTTCAGTGTGTCTAAAAGTTTCATAGGCCAGAAAACCCCGATCCCAACGCCATCATTCCATTGGTTAATATTTTCCGCGAAATCATTAACGCTTCCTTTACCCAGAAATTAATAAGCCTTTGTCAGCAGCAATTTTTTATTGGGTAACGTTTTGGCCTCTGACGCGAACACAGAACTTCCTGAAGAAAAGTCTTCCGGTGGTGGGTTGATCCCGCTTGTGGTGTTGGCTGTCGTCAGCATGGCTGGCGCATTTGGGATCGTCTATTTCCTGTCGCCCAGTGCCCCTGCGGCAGCACTTGCATGTGCGCCAGGCGAAGGTGGCAAGCCGGCTCATACGCCGCTCGCGCTGGAAGATCACGTCTATGTAGAGTTGCAAGAAATCCTTGTTACGATAGGTAATGAGCCGGCCACTCGCTATGTTAAGATCAAGACTTCTGTCATCTCAGACAACAGTCATGTCAGCGCGGTAAAGAAAGCCGAACCCATGCTGGTCGATGCTTTCGTTGGCTACCTCCGTGCACTTCAGCTCTCTGATTTCGAGTCAGCTGACTTCTACCCGAAGATGAGGGAGCAACTCGCGATGCGATCCGAAATCGTGCTCGGTGCGGATGCTTCGCACGGCGTGCTCGTAACCGAATTCCTGCTACGGTAAGATTATGCCTCTAGATCCCTCCGACATAGCGCTCTTTCTCGTTTCGTTTGCGGCTTGCCTCTACTGTGCCCTGCTCAGCCGCAGGCTCAAGGCCCTGCAAAATACCAAGGATGGCTTGGGCGCATCCATTCGCGCCATGTCCGAATCAGTCGCCGCAGTTTCATCAGCGCGACACGAAGCGAAGGCTCAATCTGGAGAAATAGCAGTTCGACTTACCGCAATCCTCACTGAGGCGCATGACGCTGGCAAGAAGCTGACGGAGTTGAAAGATGCACTCGAAATGAAGGATCGGGAGATCTCCCGCAAGATTCAGGCAGCTGATGCCGAGATTCGCACAACAATGCGCGACGCACTTGCTCAGTCATCAGATCGGGTCGCGGAGATCACGCGGCTGACCAAGCGCCTTGAAGCCGTCTCCAACCAGGCAGCCTCCAGTCTGGACAGTTCCGACTATCTTTTCGAAGACGATGATACGACCAAGACCAAAAGGGTATATGAGAGCTATGGGCATAAAGAGTAGCGGACGCACTCATGTTCTTCTGACGATCGGCGCCTTGTTCACGATCGCAGGCGGGACCCGGTGGTTGCCCCAGGCGTTTGCAACGACAGGTGCGGAATCACTCAGCAGCCGTCCATCTGACGTGCTGCCCAAGAGTTATGTCGACGATTCCGATACTGTGCGGAAGGTTTGCCTTACAGGCGACCTCGTCGAAGCCATGGAGCAAGACCAGAAGACTATCGAGCAACGCATTTCGGACCTGCGAGCGGAAGAAATCCAGTTTCAGAACCGGAAGATGGAACTGGACCAGCAGGCCGAAGACCTCAAATCAATCCAGATCCAGCTGGACGATAGATGGCAACGCATGGCAGAGGCGGCCAATGAGGACATCCAGCACCTTGCCCAGATGTACGGCGCAATGAAACCAGATCAGGCCGCAGGGATCTTCAACCAAATGGACGCCGGCTTCGCAGCGGGCTTCTTGCGGCTCATCCCGAGCGACCAAGCCGGCCTGATCCTTGCCAATATGGAAAACGAAAAGGCATATGTTGTCAGCGTCAAAATCGCGTCGACCAACAGTGACCTACGCGACGACGCGGTCCTGCCTTAGGCGAACCCCTTCGAACTCAGCCACATTAGGCAAAAATGGATGCGTTCAAGTGCACGGCGTTGTTCACAGCTTCCCGTACGCGCCAGATATCGAACGGCTTTGGTACCACCCCATCCCGATTCTCACACCCGTCTTCCTCCAACCGCTCGGGGTGCGCCGTAATGAAAATAGTCGGCACCCTATAGCCGAGAGTTTCGCGAATTTTGTGAACGACTGTCCAGCCACAGACGTCGTTGCCCAAATCTATATCCGAGAGGATTAATCCAATGTCCCGCTTTTCTGCAAAGGTCATGGCTTCGTCGCGCGTATAAGCAATTCCAGCGACCCAATGACCAGTTTGCTCCACCAGCACGGAAAGCAATTCCGCCATATAGGGCTCATCTTCAATGATCAGCACGCCGGTACGCGAGGCAGCTGCAACAACTGGCTCAACACGAGCAATAATGTAGGTGACCTCATCAACATGTAAACCGGTGATCCGCGCCAAATCTTCTGTCCCAAATCCGCCGATTATGGACAGTAACAGCACTCGCCGGTCCACGATCTCCAATCCATGTAGAATGGGATGAACACGGTCATTCACCGAATGGGCTTGGGCGATCTGATGCAGCCTGTGGTCAACTTGACGAAACAGGCATGCCCGATCCACGCCCGTTGAGCCTGCGGCCCGGACTGATCCGATCAAGTCTCCCAATACATCGCAGACTACCTGGTCGCCAGCATCAATCGATCCCAGCAACAACTGCGCATAGGATCTCAAGGATTTGAGTTCTGAAGAAACGATATCCGCAAACATCTTTGCCCCTCGGTCCCTTGCCTCAATCAAGAGAGTAATTCAGCCGTTTACTCAAAGCATTGTACCACAGAATTTCTCCCACTGCGGGAAAACAGATGATCTAAACTCAATTGAAACAAGTTTCCATCCAAATCAGCAGCTAATCGATTTACCGAGTGAGGGGACACACGATGGTGATACAGGCACCAAAATGTCAGATCAGTTATGGCGATCGCCCACCCCGCGATCTTTCTGAAGCGATCGGTACTGCTGAAAACAAAGGCAATCTCTGGGCATTTGAGCAGGCGCTGCTGTGAGCGCCATATTGCGTTAGTCACATTCTCACTGAGAATGTCTCTAAATGAGGCAGCTTCCGCATGATTTCGCCTGCGGCAGAGCACGGGCAATTAAGCAATCCGTCTGCATGCAGATTGCAAGACGGCAACACAAAAACGGATCTGATCCATGCCAAGCGCAGCTCCTAACACCCCAACGGCCACTAGGAAACCTAGTCGCGCCACCAGCCGCATCGGTGTGCTGGCTGGAAGCCTAGGTGTCGGAATCGTCATTTTCGTCGTTGCGGTCGCGATGATCGAGTTGACGCGTGGCGCTGGGCGTGTGGCTGCCGTCTGGCCCGCGAACGCGATCCTGATTGTATTGCTTCTGAAGAACCCGCGCAGGAACTGGGTTGCTCTTCTCACGGCAATGATGGTCGCGCTGGTGCTGGCAAACATCTATTCAGGAGACCCGATTCTTCGAGCGTTCGTCTTGGCTCTCGCGAATGTAGCAGAAGTCTGCTGCGTCGCCTTTATTTTCATATACCAGCGCAAGATACGCTTCATTAGCCTCGCGGGAATTTCCACCTTAATCGTCGGTGGATTCGCCGGCAGCCTTTTGTCATCCCTTATAGCAGCAATAGGATTGTACACGACTGGAGAGAACCTCGTAGTCTCTGAAGCCCTTGTCTGGTTTTCAGCGGACTTTCTCGGCATAGTTCTGTTTACTCCAATAATCTGGTCTTTGGCGGACCGCTCAAGAAAGTTCGTCAGCACATCGCCTGACCTCCAGTATATTCTCAAGCTTGGACTCTTGTGTGCGACGACTTTCTTCGTTTTCGCCCAGAGCGACTATCCATTCCTCTTCCTCGTACCTCCCGCGATCGTATTCCTCGCTTTTGGAGGAGGTGTAAAAGCAGCCGCCATCGGACTACTCATGATCACGGCAATCTCTTTGCCGTTCACCTTGGCCGGTACCGGCCCAATGCATCTGATGTCAGCCGAAATCACATCCAAGATTTTGGCGCTTCAACTATTCCTCGCGACGAACTCCATTCTAGGACTCGCCGTTGGAGCAGCCTCTTCGGATCGCCGTCGACTGATCAATCATATCAGGCGGTCTCGAGAGCGCTTGTCGCGCAAGTCACGCGAACAACAGGAAATGCTGACAAAGGCGCATCTGGCCGAACGCATGGCGGGCGTCGGGCACTGGACTCTGAACCCGTCCACCCAGGAAGTGGACTGGTCGCCGGAAGTTTATGCAATTCACGGCGTTACAAAAGAAGAATTCAACCCGATGTATGGCGACGCGGTCATGTTCTACGCTGAGGAAGACCGCGATCGTGTGCGCGCTTTGGTTCAGCGAGCTGTCAACAAGGCGGAAGGCTGGGAATTTCAAGCTACTATTGTTCGAAAGTCGGATGGCAAAAGGCGACGCGTGCGCTCTATCGGCGATTTTCTCTTGGACGAGACGGGCAAGGTCGAGCGAGTATTCGGCGTGTTCAAGGATGTCACCGATGAACAGGTAGTGCTTGAAGCACTCGCAAATAGTGAATCCAAGTACCGGACCCTCGCGGAAAACTCTACAGACATTATCGTAAAGTTCGGCTTGGACGGGGTCATCACCTACGCGTCTCCAGCATGCGAGATTCTGGGCATCTCGCCAGAAGACGCCATCGGCCTGTCGACCTTGGATTTTACGATCCCGGAGGACCGACCACATGCCGCAGAGCTCACACAAGCGCTATTTCAGAACAATGCCGTTGATACGTCTGTACAGAGAGAATTTCGTGCCAAGGACAAGCACGGGAACATCATTTGGCTCGAAGGCAATCCGAAACTGATTCAGGGCGAAGATGGTCGTCCACGGGAAGTAATATCGACTTTCCGGGATATTACGGATCGAAAGGAAAGGGAACAAGCATTGGCCGAGGCGCGCGCTGAGGCCGAATCCGCTGGCAAGGCGAAGACAGAGTTCCTCTCGAATATGAGCCACGAAATTCGTACGCCCCTGAATGGCATCCTCGGATTCACGCAACTGTTGGAGCAGACGGATCTGGATGATGAGCAAAAGCTGCTTGCTACCCGCGCGATGAAGGCCGGACGCCTGTTGAGAGATATTGTCAACGATATTCTGGATTACTCCAAAATAGAGGCAGAAAGCATCCAGTTAGAAGAGAGGGCTGTCGACATTGCTCAACTTGTTCAGGACACGATTGATCTGGTGCACGCGGGCAGAGACTCGCAATCCGTACCGCTGACATCTACCGTGGAGAGCAAAGGTGCGCTCATTGATGAGGTGCGGCTGAAACAGATACTCACAAATCTAATCGGCAATGCCGCAAAATTCACGACCGAAGGAACGGTCCAAGTCAGCGCCTCCCTAGAGGGAGACTTGCTGAAATTTGAAGTGGCCGACACGGGCCCTGGCATTCCCCATGACAAACTGGAAAGCGTCTTCGAGGGGTTCAAGCAGGCCGACAATAGCGTAACGCGAAAGTTTGGCGGAACGGGCTTGGGGCTCTCCATAAGTCGATCTCTTGCCCGGCTTATGGGGGGAGAACTGCACCTGGAAAGCGAGCTTGGACAGGGTACGGTTGCGAAACTGGTATTGCCGTTCAAGCCTGCGGAAGTACCGATGTCCGACTTCCGCTCAACTGCCAAGACTCCCCAACTCGCTAAGCTCAAGATCATGGCCGTGGACGATGTCGCCATGAATTTGGAACTGATTGAATTGGGGCTCGGAAAGTTCGGTCATTCGGTTCGGGGCTTTCTGTCTGCGCATGATGCGCTGACCTCCCTTAGCAAAGGCGACACGTATGATGTCATCCTGATGGATGTCCAGATGCCGGAATTCGATGGCATTGCCGCAACACGCGCAATTCGGGCGCTGTCCGCGCCAGCCAGTCAAGTTCCGATTGTGGCACTGACCGCAAACGTCCTACCCGAGCAGATCGCTGAATGCATGAAAGCTGGCATGACGGATCACGCTCCCAAGCCGATTGATATCGTTCAACTGAATGCACTCGTTTCATCTCTCACAAGCCAGTCGGCTGGTCCGGCCGCTTCTACCAGCGAGCAACTACCCACCAAGGACCCGATAGAAGAACTGAAGCTCAAATATCGGGACTACCTCAGCACGGTACCTGCAGAGTTTGCGGCCATTTTAAATAAAGAAGACCGCAAAGTGGTGCTGGAAGAGATTCGTCAATTGTCTCACTCTATTGCCGGCAGCGCTGGAAGCTTTGGTTACACGGAAATCTCCACCGCCGCATTTTCTCTGGAAACAGTCGCGCGGGATATGAGTAAAAGCGGTAAGTTCTCGGAAGAATTGGTTGAAAGCCTAAGCGAATTTATTCGGGTCACAGAGCAACTTGTCGCCTGACGTGGGCCCCACTGCACGCGCCGATTGCCCTTCATACATTGAGCGCGATACCCGTGAAATAGGGATCCGCCGGCACCCTGATGCACCGAATTACCCCAAGAAAGCTTAACCCCGGATCACGAATCGAAACGAGACAGACTTGAACAGTGGGGTGAAATAGGATAACCATTCCTGACACCGGTGTCATTCGGTGATAAAATATATCGGGAGGAAAATTAGAATGCGGGTATCCACCAGAGTCAGAATCCTTGCGGGCGCGTCCCTGGCCAGCCTAATGCTGTCAGGTTCCATAGCGTATGCGCAGGAAACCATAGATGAACCATCGGCAGATGAGACAGACCAAGTACTCGACAGTGTCGTGGTAACCGGTTTCCGTGATTCACTTGCTGAAGCGCTTGATCTCAAGAAACAATCGACCGGAGTGGTCGACGCGATCGTCGCTGAAGACATTGCCGCTTTTCCGGACCTGAACCTCGCTGAATCGCTTCAGCGCATTCCCGGCATCGCGATTGATCGTCAGGCTGGCGAAGGTCGACGCATCACGGTGCGAGGCCTCTCGGGCGACTTCACGCGTGTGCGCATCAACGGTATGGACGCCTTGTCCACCGGTGGTGGATCAGACGCCTCTGGTGGTACAAACCGCAGCCGCTCGTTCGACTTCAATACATTTGCGTCCGAGCTGTTCAGCCAATTGGTGGTTCGAAAATCACAGTCCTCTTCCATTGAGGAAGGATCGCTTGGTGCAGTTGTCGAGCTTCAGACGGCGCGTCCTCTGGACTATGATGATGGGTGGACCTTCTCGGCATCCGCGCAGGCCCTCTACAATGATCTCGTAGAAGAAACATCGCCTCGCCTTGCCGGCCTTGCTTCCTACAAGAACGACACTGGCACATTTGGCGCGCTGGTTTCTGCAGCATTTCAAGACCGCACAATCCGTGAAGAAGGCTTTTCTTCTGTCCGGTTTGATGATCAGGGCACATTCCGCTCTGTGAACGGCGCAGGCTGTATTGGCGCGGACCCGATGCCAGCTGCCTGTGAGGAAGTCCGCAACTCCTATTATGCGCGCATCCCGCGCTATGGTCGCCTCACTTATGATCAGGAACGCACCGGCCTAACCGGCGCACTACAATTCCGTCCAACTGACCGGACCACTATTACGGTGGAAGGACTCTACTCTGAGCTGGATGCACAGCGCGACGAAGAGTTCCTGCAGGTCTTTGTACGATCGAATACCGACAATATTGCGGTAACGGACTACAACGTGAATAGCGATGGCGTTCTGGACTATCTGCAAGGCGATGTCCTCGCCGATACGAGCAATGGCATCATCCCGATGCGTAGCGAACATCGCCGGGACTACTACACGACCGAGTTCACGCAGCTGACACTCGAAGTCGAACACGATTTCTCCGACACGCTGCGGGGTTCTTTCTTTGCAGGTCAGTCCTCATCCAGCTTCGATAACCCGGTTCAGGCGACAGTTTTCTTTGACGCCGCCAACCCGGTCGAAGGTTATAGCTATGATTTTCGGAACGATTTGAATCTCCCGGCCATCAGCTATGGCAACACGGATGTAACGGATCCGTCCCAATTCCTGTTCACGCAGTTCCGGAATCGCCCTCAGGGGTCTGACAATGATTTCGAGACCGTTCGGGCCGATCTGTATTATGACTTCTCCCCAACCATGACCTTGTCGGGTGGACTGAGCTTCAAGAAATATGACTTCTCGACACGCGAAATCCGTATCGACGGCAATGTCGCAGATCTCGACGGCTTCACCGAGTCGCCAGTCGTCAGCGGCGACTTGGTTGGACTGGTAAGCGGTTATGGAAACGGACTGGACTACGGCTCCAACGATACGTCGTGGGTTAGCGCAAATTGGGATGCTGCCATCGACTTGAGCGGCATCCTGGATATCACAGGGGACATCGGTTCACGACCTCAAGACAACCGTTCGGTCGAAGAGGAAGATTTGGGCGGCTACGTCCAGCTCGACTTCGAAACTAACCTGTCAGGCATGAATCTCCGTGGAGATATCGGTGCGCGGTATGTTGAAACGACCACCACTGCTTCGGGTTATGTGCCTGGCAGTGGCGGACTTGCGCTCCGCACGGTGGAAAACTCCTATACAGATTTCCTCCCGGCGCTGAACCTTGTTCTGGAGGCCTCCGACCAAATTCAGTTCCGCGCTGGCGTCGCCAAAGTCATGGCCCGACCATCGCTCGGAAATCTGACACCGGGCGGTAGCCTCGATACGTTCAGCGGCGAGCCCTATACATTCAGCATCGGAAATCCTGAGCTCGATCCCTACCGGGCCACAGCTTTTGACCTGAGCGCCGAATGGTATTTTGCAGAGGAGAGCCTTCTGGCTGTGTCGTTCTTCTACAAGGACGTGGAATCCTTCTTCCTGACCCCTGCCAGCAACGAAGTGGCTTTCAGTTCACTCGGTCTGCCGGCCAGCGTAGCCTCTTCGACCAGCCCACTGGGAGAAGATCTGGCGAACGGGCTTGATCCGATCGTCGCGGTCAGCCAGGTGGCAAATGGTGGAGAAGCCTCGATCCAGGGTCTGGAACTTGTATACCAGCAACCCTTCTTCTTCCTGCCAGGACTTCTACAGAATGCGGGATTTGTAGGGAACCTAACCTATGTCGATTCCGACGAAATCAGAAACTTCTCGGAAATCTCGCACAACATGACTCTGTACTACGAGACAGACCGGTTCTCGGCACGCGTATCCGGTGCGTACCGGGATGAATACCAAACCCGAGCTCCAAATAGTTCGGGACGCACCGAAGGTCGCGAGGAGCGGGGTGTCGCATCGACCTACAACGTGGATCTGTCGATGTCATACGCGCTGACAGATCAGCTCGACCTGACCTTTGAGGGCATCAATCTGACAGATGAGTTCGAGCACCAAACCTTTGACCAACTCAATCTTCCAACCCTCTACCATCATACCGGTCGGAACTTCCTACTCGGTGCACGGTATACATTCTGAGACGACTCATGGTTTTGGATCGGCGGTAAAAACTACATCACCGGTCCAACACTACTGAAACAATCATGAAATTGCGTTCCTCCCAAGACGCATGTTCAGAGCGGCCCTTGCGAAATTCTCGCAAGGGCTGTTTTTCATGGCAAAGCACTTCAACGGTGTTATGACCTGACGCTAAAATTCGCCTCTGCAAGGCAAAACGATTGTCACCACGGCTTGCTGCACACCAACTCCCAAAGCAACAGAACCGCTTCCCTGCCTGATTCCCAGAGATCCGGGCCATGAAGCGATGCTGCGGATCGACTGGAGCGAAGGCGCAGGACTTCTACCGTTTTGCATTGCAGGGCAGTGTTGCGGGTCTAGCTAAGGATCTGATGGATGTGGCATGCATTGATATAGTCAGGAAACGGCCACGCCCGAATGATTTGCGCGGGCTTCACATGTCTCAAGGCCAAGTTCGCAACAACAATTACGCGTTCACGTTGATCGCCCACCTACGGGGCAAAAGACACAAACTCGACGTTCGGACGGGAGAGCGCATGGTCACCTCTATCCGTTCCTGTACTGTGTACTTTCCTAGACTACGGTACCGGCAAATTTTCCGACGGAGGACAACCGGAGATCGATATCCCGGGCACCTCGGGTTCTAATCATGGCTTTCTGACCTACACTCGCCGCGTGAACACCTGTCACCGCTCCGGTCGAGATTGCCATCCCCTTCTTCAACGGCATTCCGCGACGCGCGGCGTTTTCTAGCATGAAGCGCAAGGATTCAATCGGACCTCCGGGAATCCCGCTCGCATCTCCTGTGCCGACAGTAAGTCCATCAATCGTGGTTTCAAACGGCCAACGGTTAAATTCCAGAGACCGCCATTCAGGCAATTCATCGCCAATGATCAGACCATGATTGTTGCCGAAATCAGATATTGTCACCAGCGGCCCGTGATCATTGATTTCGGAAAAAGGGCTGCTGGCGATTTCTACACCCGCATGAATCGAGCCGACCAAGGCGATCGCGTCCTCTGCGGAATACTCGGTCTTCGAAGGTTCTGCATCGGACGAGACAATCAGTACACACTCCCCTTCAACCGCCGAAAATCCTTCTGCATAAACGGGGGTTTCCATGACTCCGACAGTCTGATTGTGGATTTGCGATTTGAAAATCGGGCCCGCCAAGCGATCCGTTCCATAACGATCAATGTCTGCCCCATTAATGCGGCCAACTTTCCAACCAGCTAGCTCGTCGGGCCACATATCGATGGCGGCATCCTGTATGGAATAGGCCTCGGAAATGGATTGGGGCACAGTGCCCGGATACTCAACCAGACTTCCGGCGGCAAGTCGCGCCTGAACGAATTTTTTTGCTATATTTTCAACTACGCTCACGCTTTTTCCTCAGCCTGCCTATCTTGGGGTAGACACTATAGGAAACCGGTGTCATTTTCAAACCTCCATAGTGATAAAAAGTGATCCGGAACGAGCGAATACTTGAAATCGGTCGGCAAATCCGGGGACAAGAAGTGAGGAAACACCCATGGCGAGACCGAATTACGCTCCCTTCCCAAGAATGATTGCTGCGTCAGCGCTGTTGGTCCTGTCCGGCTGCGCCACCGCACAGCCGCTAGGTGTCGCTCCAGCGGAGACTGAAACAACAGCCTCTGTACCAGTTGCCCCGTGGATGGGTCCGCTCGGGCCAGCAGCAATGACGGCGGGAGGGCGCGGCGGAGAAATCGTCAGAGTGACAAGCTTGGAATCCGATGGACCTGGTACACTCAGAGCAGCGCTGGAGGCCGATGGTCCCAAAATCATCGTATTTGAAGTGGGCGGCGTCATTGACCTTGATGGCAACAATTTGCGAGTTAGCTCGTCCAACACAACAATTGCGGGCCAGACCGCGCCGTCACCTGGCATTACCCTTATACGTGGTGGCATGGTTATCACCGGCGACGACATTATCGTTCAGCACATGCGTATTCGCCCGGGCGATCTGGGTGAAGGCTTACGAAGCGGCCGAGACATAGATGCGATCACGACGATCGCAGCTCACAATGTTATTGTCGACCACTGTTCGCTTAGCTGGGCGACGGATGAAAACCTGTCCGCTTCCGGCCCACGTTTCACCGGCGAAACTCCCAAAGACTGGCGCGAAGGCACATCACACACAATCGCCTATACCAACAACATCATCGCTGAAGGTCTGTCCCATTCGACACATGCAAAGGGAGAGCACTCAAAGGGATCGCTCATACATGACAATGTCAGCGATATCCTGATCTACGGAAATCTATACGCTCACAATTTCGAGCGCAGCCCGCTTTTCAAAGGCGGCGTACAGGGCGCGATTGTGAACAATCTCATCTACAATCCCGGCCAGCGCGGGGTTCACTATAATCTGCAAGGACTGGAATGGGGCGACGTGCCTGCGGAGACCGGCCGCATGGACCTGATCGGCAATGTTATGCGCGCAGGCCCCTCGACCAGCGAACGGTTGCCACTACTCATGATTGGTGGCGATGGCGACTTGGGCCTTCACATGTCCGGCAACGTCTCCATTGATCACTGGGGTCATGAAGCGCCGGAGCTTGGGCGTTACACAACATCCGCCACACGCATTGTAGAACAGTCTGAACCTTCTGATATTGTTGCAGGGCTGCCAATTCTGGCTGCGAACCAAGTTGAGCGCTACGTCCTGAAGAACGCTGGCGCGCGCCCTTGGGACAGGGACTCCGTTGACGTCCGCATTTTGGCCGACACGGCGGAGGGGCGCGGTGAAATCATCGACAGTCAAAATCAAGTCGGCGGATATCCGACCGCGAGTCCGACCCACCGCGCCTTTGATCCGGCCCTGTGGAATTTGGAGACGATGCAACCTGCCGCTCCAGAAGCGCTGGACTCCGGCTTGAAAGCCAAGGGGACTTGAAGCCACCCCAAATCACGTCAAAAAGAGACGATGCATAGCAAGGCTTTCCCATGAGCGACGATGAACACGAGGCCAAACCGGTCCGAGACCGGTCTCAGGTAACAATTATAGACATTGCCCGCATGGCGGAGGTGTCCAAGAAAACCGTGTCACGTGTCATCAATGAATCACCGCTTGTTCGCGAGGAAACGCGCAAGAAGGTCAAACAGATCATCGCTGAGACGGGCTTCACACCAAACCCCCAAGCACGCGCACTGGCTTTCCGGAAATCCTTTTTGATCGGCCTCGTCTATGACAATCCAAGTCCGCAATATGTCGTCAATATGCAGCGCGGGATACTCGATACATTGGGTGATACCGCCTTTCAGCTGGTCCTACGGCCCTGTGATCGTGGGGAAGAAGGCTATCGCGAGCGCGTCCGATCCTTCATCCTGCAACACAAGCCGCATGGCATTATCCTGACTCCATCCGTATCTGAAGATGAGGAACTTGCCGAGATTTTAAGAGAGGAGGAATGCGATTACGTTCGCATCGCCTCACTAGAACTGGACATTCCGTCGCGCAGCATTCGGACCCACGATGCTCAGGGGGCAGAAATGGCCGCCGCGCATTTGGCACAACTCGGCCACAAGCGAATCGGTCACATTCACGGACCAAAAACATTCCGGTCTGCCCATGAACGCCTGACGGGGTTCAAGCGCGGCCTTGAGGGCTACGGCCTTGAACTTGCTCCGGAATTGACGGTTGAAGGCGCCTACACATTTGACTCCGGTGTGACCAGTGCCACGCGGCTTCTCAACCGCCATGACCGACCCACAGCTATCTTTGCCGGTAATGATGAAATGGCCGTTGGCGTCTATGTCGCCGCTCGGAAGGCTGGCTTGAGAATTCCCGAAGACCTCTCGATTGTCGGTTTTGACGATACACCAATATCCGCAAGGATCTGGCCGCCGCTTACCACGGTTCGGTCTCCTATCCGCGAAGTTGGGCGCGCCGCCGCAGACCTCTTGGTGAAGCGTGGAGCGGGCTCCGACGGTAGCCAGGAACTACAATCCTTTCAGTTGGAGCTTGTTGTGCGAGAATCGACCCGCACAATCTAATTCTCTCCCGATCAACCGGTTGTCAGTCTGAAACGCAGATGTTATGACACCGGTTACCAAATATGCCGTACCGCGGATCGCCGCAGTGACGACAGTCCTGATCCAGATTTGGAACCTGACCACGGACGGACTCTATCCCAGCGGCGCTTTTCGAAGCGAAGTACTCAAGCAACAAAAGGAATACCCCCCATGAAGATTGCGCTCATTATTGAAAATAGCCAGGCTGCGAAGAGCAGCATTGTCCATGACGCGCTTACTTCAGTTGCAGAGCCCCTCGGCCATTCCGTTGCCCATTGCGGAATGTCCGGCCCGGACGACGAGGCACATCTGACTTATCCAATGATCGGCATCATGGCTGGCATTCTGATCAACTCAAACGCAGCAGATTTCATTGTTACAGGTTGCGGCACAGGCATGGGTTCCAACCTCGCATGCAATGCAATGCCCGGCGTATTCTGTGGCCTCGTCATCGATCCAACAGACGCCTTCCTGTTCGCCCAGATCAATGACGGCAACGCGATTTCCATGCCGTACGCGAAGGGCTTCGGCTGGGCAGCTGAACTCAACCTCCAAGACTGTTATCGTAAGCTTTTCGAGGGTGAGCCGGGCCTGGGCTATCCGAGAGAACGCGCCGCTGTCATGGCTGAGAATCGCGGGATTCTCACTAAGCTCAAGGAAGCCTCCTGCAAGGACATGCTTACCGGCCTCAAGTCAGTCGATCAGGATCTCTTGAAGGCTGCGGTCTCTGGCGAGAAATTCCAGGAGTTCTTCTTCGCAAACAGCCAAGACGCGGCCCTCACCGACTACGTAAAGCAGGTACTCGCCTCCTAGGCCTCGAGCGGACAACAATCGCAACAAGACGACATTCGGAGCGACCCATGAAGACCAATCCCTTCAGGCTTGAAGGCAAGAGCGCCATTGTCACCGGAGCCAACACAGGCCTCGGCCAAGGCATGGCTGTTGCGCTGGCGGAAGCGGGGGCAGACATCTGCCTTGTCGGCCGAAGCGCACCGACGGAAACCCTGGACATATTAGCCGGGACAGGTCGCAAAACGCACTCGATCCTAGCAGACCTCGGTTCGGCAGACAGTGTGGAGGCTATTGTTACCGAAGCCAAATCGGCTCTCGGCGCCGTGGACATACTCGTCAACAATGCTGGGATCATCAAACGCAACGATTCGATCGACTTTACCTTTGACGAGTGGGATTCGGTCATGAATGTGAATCTTCGTACGTTGTTCTTCCTGAGTCAGGCGGTCGCACGTGAAATGATTGCCGCCGGCAAGGGTGGCAAGATCGTCAACATCGCATCGATGCTCTCGTTCCAAGGTGGCATTCGCGTACCATCCTATACTGCCTCCAAGAGCGGCGTAGCCGGACTGACCAAGATCCTCGCCAATGAATGGGCCAAGCACGGCATCAATGTGAATGCGATCGCCCCCGGTTACTTCGCGACCAACAATACAGCGGCCTTACAAGCCGACGAAACGCGCAACACCGAAATTCTGGGCCGTATTCCAGCGGGTCGCTGGGGCCAACCGTCCGATCTCGGTGGCGCGGCAGTCTTCCTGTCATCGAGTGCATCTGATTACGTGCAGGGCATTACGCTGCCTGTCGATGGTGGCTGGCTGGCCCGCTGAGCCGGGAGAAAGGTTGACCAGACATGGCGGCCACAATCGTCTGCTTCGGAGAACTCTTGCTACGCATGAGTGCGCCCGACAATCAGCGTCTGATGCAATTGCCATCATTGAACGTGCATGTCGGTGGCGCCGAGGCGAATGTCGCCATCTCATTAGCCCAATTCGGGCATACGTCCCGCATGGTCAGTTCCCTACCTCAAAACGCGCTTGCCGACGCGGTGGTGAAGGATTTGAGGTCGCACAACGTTCAGACCAATTCGATCCTGAGGCGCGAAGGTCGTGTCGGACTGTATTTTCTCGAAACCGGGGCAGTCCAAAGACCATCTCGTATAACGTATGACCGGGCTGGAAGCAGCTTCGTTGAGACTCCCGCCGCGACCTATGATTGGCCGACATTGCTTGGAGATGCGCACTGGTTACACATTTCCGGGATCACGCCAGCCACGGGCGCCAACGCGTCTGAGGCGGCGTTGGCTGCGGTGCGCACTGCTGTCGCACAGGGTGTAAGCGTCTCTTTCGACGGAAATTATCGCGAACAGCTCTGGAAGACCTGGTCCGGCAATGGTCCGGAGATTCTTGCTGAATTACTAGAACACGCCACCCTCGCCTTCATAAACGAACTGGATGTGCAGCTCGTTTTTGGCAAAAAGTATCCTTGGCGGGAAGATGCGGAGAAGGCTGTTTTCGAGCGGTTCCCCCGATTGGAATATGTTGCATCGACATTACGCGAACAGGTTAGCGCAAGTCACCATCGCCTCACTGGCCGCCTCGCAATACGCGATGGCATCTGGCATTCGCCGGAGATGGACTTGCCCGGCATAGTGGATCGAATCGGCGGGGGCGATGCGTATGCAGCCGGAATCCTGCACGGCCTGATCTCACGTGACACGCCGCAGAAAACTGTAAACTTCGCAACGGCCGCAGCTGCGATCAAACATTCCGTAAGCGGAGATTATAACAGGACGAATGTTGGAGAGGTGGAAGACCTTCTGACGCAAACGGATCTCGACGTACGCCGCTAGAGTATAGAAGTTGAGAGGGCTTGAAACATGACGATGAACCGACGGGCCTTTACTCGCGGCACCGCCGCTCTTGCACTCAGTTCTCCGCTCATGGGGCTCGCCGACAAGCGGTCCGAACATCCTGTCGCCGCCACCACACACGGAAAGGTTCGCGGTTATCGTCACAAAGCGGTCAATATCTTCAAGGGCGTTCGCTATGGTGCGGATACGGCGCCAACGCGTTTTGCCAAGCCACGCCCCCCTGCCCCTTGGGCGGATACGCGGGATGCGACCGAGTATGGGGCGACTGCTCCGCAATCAGGGAAATTGGAGAATGTCAGCGAAGATTGCCTATTCCTGAACATTTGGACGCCAGGACTGGCTGATGGTGGCAATCGTCCGATCATGGTCTATTTCCATGGCGGAGCGTATGCCAGCGGTTCCGGATCTTCACCACTCTATGATGGGACGAACCTGGCGATCAAGGGTGACGTAGTCGTGATCACCGTGAACCATCGGCTGAATGCGTTCGGGTATTTGTCACTCAATCGACTCAACAAGGATTTTCCCCACTCGGGCAATGTCGGCATGTGGGATCTTGTGCTTGCACTGGAATGGGTACGCGACAATGCAGTCGCCTTCGGAGGCAATCCGTCGCGAGTTTTCGTCTTTGGTCAGTCCGGTGGGGGGGCAAAGATTGCCACTCTGATGGCCGCGCCGTCCGCCAATGGCCTGTTTCATTCCGCAGCCACAATGAGCGGTCAACAGGTCACCGCCTGTGGTCCCTTGAATGGCCAGCTTCGCGCACAAGCCTATCTCGACACGCTCGGCATCGCACCGGAAGACACAGCTGCGTTACAGGCAGCTCCGATGGAGACCCTCATTGACGCACTCGCAACGCGTGATCCGGTCAATCCTGCGCATGGTCTGTATTTTGGTCCTGTCCTGGATGGACGTTTTCTCAACCGCCATCCCTTTTGGCCTGGCGCTCCGGGACAGTCCTCATCGATCCCCATGATCCTCGGGAACACGAAGGACGAGACTCGAAACCTGATTGGCGCAAAGCATCCTGACACATTCCACCTCGATTGGTCGGACGTTCGAATACTTCTAGCAGATCATATGCGGTGCGACATCGACCCAGACGATGTCGTAATGGAGTATCGTGCCCTCTACCCATCCTATTCGCCGAGTGATGTATTTTTTGCAGCCACTACGGCCGGGCGGTCGTGGCGCGGACAGGTGGAAGAGGCAGATATGCGCGCGACTGAGAACGGCCCGACTTGGGTTTACCAGTTCAACCTCGGCTCGCCAGAAGAGGGCGGAAAATGGGGCGCACCGCACACGATGGACATCGCCTTTGCCTTCGACAATTTGGACCAATCAGGCACGTATGGCGGCACAAAGGTTCCCTCAACAGGCGAGTATGCACGCGTCGCAGACGAACTGTCTCGCGCCTTCATCTCCATGGCCAGGAAAGGCCAGCCCAATCATCCCGGGTTGCCGGACTGGTCTCGACATACGCTGCCAAACCGGGAGACACTGGTATTCGGCACCACGACCCGGCTCGAGAATGACCCGCGCAAAGGCGAGAGGGAACTCTTCGCCAAAGTACCTTTCACTCAATGGGGGACCTGATCCATGAAATCTGCCACTCACATCATCGTCGCTGCCGGCATTCTGTCGGCCTGCTCACCAACTCAAGTGCCGGAACCTCAAAGCCAAGGCGACATTGTTACCGAAGTGGCGCCCGCAGACCTGCCCGGACCGGTGCAATCTGCCGTCTCCGAGGCCATGCCCGACATGAAGGTACTGGAAGTGCTTCGGAAGGAACGCGGCCAGCGCGTCTATTTCGATGTCGAAGGTGAACGCGCCGACGGATCCGAAATCGAACTTGATATCCTGTACGCCGACGGCGTTGCAGAAGTTGTTGAAATTCAGCGGGACCTGCCCTGGACCGCCGTACCTGCAGACGTTCAAGCCGCCGCCACGGCAGCAGGCGCGGCTGAGCCGGTCCGAATCATCGAGAGTACGCAAACCGATGGCAGCATCATCTATGAATTGTTCGCCGACGGCATGCCAAAAAACCCGGCCATGGAAGTACAGTCGAAAGACGGGCAAGTGGAAGTGCTGGCTGAACGTTGGCCACATTAAAGTTGGCCAGGCACCTTGCAGAATAAATGACACCGGTTACCATGGGCAGTGATCGCACGAGCCGCCTCTCTAAAAGAGGCCTTTGAAATGGCCGTACCGGGGAGGAGAGATATGAGGCGGGATCAGTTCCTTTACACGACTGTACGTGCGGTGCGCCCATGATGCGTGGCATACCAGTTATCTCACGTCGGCAAGCCCTGATGAGCATGGCAGCCGCCACAAGTTTGGCTGCGTGCAATCAGAGTTCGGGCCGGGACTTGCTGAGTGCAGACTCTCATCCGGAAGAATATCCGACCGTTCAGGCCGTCAAGGAGATGGGGCGCCTGTTGGACGAGCGCAGCGGGGGCAGGCTTCGTATCAAGATGTACGCGGGCGGACAGCTCGGCTCGGAGCGCGACACGCTAGAAATCACCTCGTTCGGGGGTCTTGACCTGAACCGGGTAAACCTCGCACCGCTTAACTCGATCGAACCCCTGACGACCATCCCTGCGCTACCGTTCCTGTTTTCCTCAACTTCCCATATGCGGACGGCACTCGACGGACCTGCAGGCGACCGAATTCTCGACTCGCTCGCGCCGCACGATCTCATCGGCCTGTGCTTCTACGATTCTGGCGAACGCAGCTTCTACAATACGCGCAAGCCAATACTGTCACCAGACGATATGGCTGGCATGAAAATACGCGTGCCGAATTCCGACCTCTACGTCGCCATGATCAAGGCACTCGGCGCCGACGCAACGCCTATGTCGCTCGGTGAAGTCTATCAGGCATTGGTCCAGGGCGTAATTGATGGCGCAGAGAACAATTGGCCATCCTTCGAAAGTGGGCGCCATTTTGAAGCTGCGCCCTTCTACAGTCTAACCCGGCACATCATCGCGCCAGAGGTCCTCGTCATGTCGGCCAGCCGCTGGCGAAAACTTTCGGATAGCGACAAGACACTGGTCCAACAAGCGGCTCGCGATTCGGTACCCTTCATGCGCAAACTCTGGGACGAGCGTGTCGCCGCGTCCCGTGAAAAGATCCTGGCTGCGGGTGTGTCGGTGAATGACGTGGCAGACCTTGGTGCCTTCCAGCAGAAGATGCGTCCGGTCTGGGATCGTTTCGTCAAAACCGACACCCAGAGAGAGATTGTTGCAGACATCGAAGCGCTAAGGCCTGGCGCATGATACGCCTCCTGACCAACATCACGCATTTCACCGCAGACTGGCTAGTCCGAATTGCAGCAATCGGACTGGTCCTGATGACGCTGATCATCGGGTGGCAAGTGTTCGGCCGATATGTCTTGAACTCTAGCCCCTCCTGGTCTGAACAAGCCTCGCTCGCCCTGATGATCTGGTATGTGTCGCTCGCGGCTGCCGCAGGCGTCCGAGAAGGCTTTCACATCCGAATCGTGGCGCTTGAGAATGCGGTTGGTCCGAAGGTGCGACTCTGGATGCGGATCATTTCAAACATCATCGTCGGCGCGTGTGGGCTGGCCATGCTGGTATGGGGCGGCCAATTGGTTGCCAAGACTTGGAGTCATGTCATTCCCTCGCTCGGACTGCCTCGGGGATTGGCCTATCTCGGCCTACCCATTGCAGGCGCGTTGATGGCAGTGTTCTCGCTCGAACGGATCTTCGAAGAACTTTCCGGCGAAAAAGTCACAGACGAGGAGGACCCAAGATGGAGTTGATCATTCTGGTCAGTGTTTTGGTTGTCCTGCTCGCGCTTGGCGTGCCAGTCGCATATTCTCTACTCGGTTCGGCCATGGCGACGTTCTTGGCCCTCGACATCCCGATGGTCGTGGTTTTCCAGCGCATGGCGGCCGGCGTCAGTGTCTTTACGCTGATGGCGGTTCCCTTCTTCATCTTCGCTGGGGACCTTATGTACAGGTCAGGCATCGCAAAGCGATTGGTCGAAGTTGCCGAAGGCGCTTTCGGGCGCACACGGGGTGGACTCGGCCTCGTCAATGTTGGGGCGTCCACCATGTTTGGTGCCGTCTCGGGCTCGGCTATTGCCAGCGCTTCAGCCATGGGATCCACGCTGATGCCCCTTATGCGTGAGCGTGGATATGACGGCGACTATACCGTCAATGTGACCGTGACCGCTGCCATTGTCGGCCTACTCATTCCACCCTCACACAACATGATCATCTATTCCGCCGCCAGCGGGATCGGCGTGTCGATTGGAGATCTGTTCCTGGCTGGTATCGTGCCCGGCGTGATGACCGCAGCCTTGCTTATGTTCGTCGCCTGGCGCGTCGCTGTCCTGCGTGGGTATGCCAGCGGTGCCTTTCCTGGCTGGCGCAGCTTTACGCGCGCACTCCTGTTCGCCATCCCCGGCCTGATGACCGCAATCATCATCATGGGCGGCATTCTGTCCGGTATCTTCACTGCCACGGAATCTTCTGCCATTGCGGTCATCTATACGATCGCTATCGGAGCACTGGTCTACCGAACGCTGGGCTGGAGGCGCTTTTCGGAAGCCGCCATGCAATCGGTAAAGATCACGGCGATGGTGCTGCTTATCATCGGTGCAGCGACTGCATTCGGCTACGCGCTTGCCATCCTCGAAGCACCAGCACAGCTGGCCGACATGATTACGTCCACCACCAGCAATCCGATACTTGTTCTGCTGATCGTGAATGTCATCCTGCTTGTGCTCGGCACATTCATGGACATGTCGCCTCTCATCATCATCACAACTCCGATCTTGCTGCCGGTCGTCATGGAAGTGGGTGTCGATCCGGTTCACTTCGGCATTGTCATGATGCTGAATTTGGGGATCGGGCTGGTGACGCCGCCAGTGGGCTCGGTGCTATTTGTCGGATCGGCAGTCGGAAAAGTTCCGGTGGAACAGGCAGTGAAGACGATCTGGCCGTTCTACGGCGCGCTCCTGCTCGCGCTCATGATCATCACATTCGTGCCCGCGCTGTCTCTCACACTACCGAACCTGTTTTGATCGGCGCCAACACGCCCCTCCATCTCCTCATTCTCGGCGTGAGCCTTTCGCTGACGACAGGCACGATAGGCCAATCGTCTTCCGCTCCTAAAAATGGGCATGTGGACTGACCTTGTTCTCAACTGGGACCGAGCGCGCATGACATTTCAAACCACTCGGCTAGCCAACTTCTCGAACACTCGCCCTTACCACCAATTCGGTTGATAGCATTTCATGTATCCCCGTCACAGCGTGGCCTCTGAGAATGTCACACATATGGATCATGGCCACTTCTCCTATTCTTTCTGCGGGCTGCATTACAGTGGTCAGGGGCGGCGTACAGTATTTTCCGAATTCGATGTTGTCGAAGCCGGAGATCGACAGGTCGTTCGGCAGGTTGAAACCAAGATCATGGGCCGCGCGGATTGCGCCAATCGCAATCTCATCACTCATACAGAATAGCGCCGATACATTTCGCTCGCGTGACAATAGGCGCATGGCCGAATTCTCCCCACCCGCCATCGAGTAGGGCCCGTACGCCACCATGGTCTCATCGAACGGTAGTTCCCGTGCAGCCAACGCATCGCGAATTCCCGCCAGCCGCTCTTGCGTTACCAGCCGGTCTTTCAGGCCTGCCAACACCCCGATCCGGCGATGCCCACACGCAAGAAGGTGCTCCGCCATCATTGCCGCTGCGCTGCGGTCATCGATACCAACCGTCGGATACCGGCCGCGCGGATCGGCACTGATCGCCTGTACAAAGGGAATCGCGCAGTGTTCTCCCTCATGGTGCAACTGGTCGAGCGGCCGCTCGCCCAGCTGGATCACGCCGTCGGCACGATAGGTTTCCACCATCTCCACACCAACGGATTCGATGGCCGCATCGTCTCCAGTGTCAGACACGATCAAATTGAACTTGTTCTCTACCGCGACACGCTCAATGCCCGAGACAACCCTAGCGAACAGAACGTTTGCAATGTCCGGCACCATGACAAGCACCGTATTGGTACGCTTCTCCCGAAACAATTGAGCCAATGAACTCGGCTTATATTTCAGTTCTTCAGCTGCGGCCAGGACGCGTTCGAGCGTCGTCGTGGACAGTTTGCTCGGATCTGAAAATGCCCGCGACACTGTCGCCGGGGAGACAGCAGCCAGCTTCGCGACGTCCCTGATCTGAGCCATTAAGTTCTCCGGCAAGCCATTTCGGCTTTCTTGGACTCCCCATCGGTGCACCTCGCCCGAACTGCGGAACCATCCAATCATCAAACACCATGACCGCTTGCAATGAAACCGGTTGTATTGAATGTTCTCATGGTCAGGCACGCACAGAACGTTGGCGACGGCGGCTCATTTGGCTGCAAGGAGGAATTCGGTGCACCGCCGCCCGCCCGGGGCGAACCGCGCGCACTAACTAGGAGTCGGGGACCGTGAGTCTACATCCGATTGATATGGCCGTGATCGCGGCATACATCGGCTTGACGCTGTTCATCGGCTTCTGGATTTCCACCCGGGCCAACAAGGGTATGCGGAGCTACTTTCTGGGTGGCAATCGGTTGCCCTGGTATGCGCTGGGCCTGTCGAACGCCTCTGGTATGTTCGATGTAGCTGGTACGATGTGGCTCGTATCCATCCTGTTTGTCTATGGTCTGAAAAGCGTCTGGATCCCATGGCTCTGGCCTGTCTTCAACCAAGTATTCCTGATGGTCTTCCTATCCATCTGGTTGCGCCGGTCAGGCGCGATGACCGGGGCAGAGTGGATTACCTTCCGATTTGGCGATGGCCCAGCCGCACGGTTAAGCCATTTGATCGTCGTGTTGTTCGCGTTGATCTTGGTGCTCGCCTACATGGCCTACGGCTTCCTCGGCATCGGCAAGCTCGCAGTCCAGTTCATCCCGCTGGACCTCGCGGGCTTTCTTAATCTCGATGTTTTCCTACCTGCTGCCCTGAAGGCGCCCAATCTCGCCGGTGACCTTCTGGCCCAGAGGGAAGCCGCAATGGTCTCGCTCAATGAGAAGATTTTCGGCGTCATCCTGATCTTCCTTACATCGCTCTATGTCATCAAGGGCGGCATGTACTCCGTAGTCTTTACGGAAGTCATGCAATTCCTCGTCATTACGATTGCCAGTGTCGGTATTGCCGTGATCGCCATGATGCATGTTGCACCGGAGACGCTGGCTGCGGCGGTCCCCGAAGGATGGAGCAACCCCTTTTTTGGATGGGAGCTTGGCCTTGATTGGTCCAGTCTGCTTCCCTCTGCCGATGCCAAAATAGCGAGTGAGGGCTACTCGCTGTTCGCAATATTCTTCATGCTTGTCTTGCTGAAAGGCATCTTCACATCACTTGCCGGACCGGCCCCAAACTATGACATGCAGCGCATCCTTTCAGCACGCACTCCAATCGAAGCGGCCAAAATGAGTGCGCTGGTCAGCATTGTCCTGAATGTCCCCCGCTATTTGCTGATCACCGGCCTGACGATTCTCGCGCTGGTCTATTTCAGCCCCTATTTGCGCGAGATGGGCACAGATGCGGACTTTGAGGCCGTGCTGCCATTTGCACTACGCGAATTCATTCCAGTGGGGCTGCTCGGCCTTACCCTCGCCGGCTTACTGGCCGCGTTCATGTCCAGCTTCGCCGCCCCCCTTAACGCCGCCCCAGCATATGTCGTAAATGACATCTACCGGAAATACATCAGGCCGAATGCATCCGAGAAGACCTATCTCAGAATCAGTTATCTCGTCTCCACGATCTTCGTAATCGTCGGCACGCTCATTGGAGTGTTCCTGACCAGTATCGACAATGTCATCAACTGGATCACGGCGGGTCTCTATGGCGGATACACGGCCGCCAATGTGGTGAAATGGTATTGGTGGCGTATGAATGGTTATGGTTACTTCTGGGGTATGCTGACGGGTATCCTATGCGCGCTTGGCTTGGGTTTGCCACACGTGGACATCAACCCATTACAGGCTTTCCCATTCTTCTTCGCCGCATGCCTTGTCGCCGTCGTGATCGGCTCTCTGGTGACCAAGCCAACCGAAATGGAAACGTTGGAACGGTTCTACCTGAGAACTCGTCCATGGGGCCTTTGGAGACCCGTCGCCAATTCACTCGCCGCCAACGGTCGAACTGTCATCCCCAATACGAACTTGAAGCGCGATCTGATTAACGTGGCCGTTGGTATTGTCTGGCAGACGACTTTGATCTGCGTCCCCATTTTCCTGGTCATTCAGGACTGGCCCAAAATGGTTGCAGCGCTTTCAGTTGTGACCATCACCAGCATGTTCCTGAAACGCAACTGGTATGACCAGATGAAAGACTATCCCGAAGACTACTCTCCCGACGAGGAGCCAGCACACCGGTCCGGCGTCGGACTGAATTTATGACGGCCCCACGTAATCCTACGCTGGTCCTATCCGATTGGCCGAAGGCGCAAAAGCCGCACCTCCGGTGCGAGAAAACAGAGGCTTTGATTGAGCGAATTCTAGAGTGGCTGACACCTGCGCAGAAGGTTGGGCAAATCATTCAGGCCGACATTGCATCTGTGACGCCTGGGGATGTGGCGGCCTATCATCTCGGCTCAGTACTGAATGGCGGCAACTCTGCCCCGAATGGAAATCAGCGTGCCAGTCTCGCGGACTGGCTGGAACTCGCCGATGAATTTTGGGCGGCATCCATGCGTGCAGATGGCCCTCGTATTCCCTTATTGTGGGGCACCGACGCGGTTCACGGCCACAACAATCTGATTGGGGCAACAATCTTCCCGCATAATGTCGGACTGGGTGCCGCGCGGGATGCAGAACTGGTGGAACGCATAGGCGCCGCCACCGCACGTGAAGTACGTGCATCAGGTATGGATTGGGCATTCTCTCCGACCGTCGCCGTCGCACGCGACAGCCGGTGGGGCCGGGCCTATGAGTCCTATTCGGAGTCCCCCGAATTGGTCGCCGAGCTGAGCGCCGCCCTGGTCCGCGGCCTACAAGGTATTTCGGGCAACGAGAACTTCCTCGGTGACGCCAAGATACTCGCTTGCGCGAAACATTTTATTGGTGATGGCGGCACTCAGGCGGGACGAGATCAAGGCGAAACGATCGCCTCAGAAGCCGAATTGCGGGAGATCCACGCAGCCGGGTACTACGCCACTCTCGAAGCTGGAGTGCAGACTGTGATGGCCTCGTTTTCAAGTTGGGGCGGTCGGAAAATGCACGGACACGAAGCCTTTCTCGCAGACCTTCTAAAAGCCCATTGGGGCTTCGATGGAGTCGTCGTGGGAGATTGGAACGGGCACGGGCAAATTGAGGGCGCTACCCCAACCGATTGCCCCGACGCGCTGATGGCGGGGCTGGACATGTATATGGCTCCCGATAGCTGGAAAGGCCTGCATGCCTCCCTGTTGCGCCATCTCGAGTCCGGACGAATCACCCAAGAACGTCTGGACGATGCGGTCCGCCGCGTACTTAGACTAAAAATGCGTGCAGGCCTGTGCAGCCAACCCGCTCCCAGCGAGCGGATTCTGGTTGTGCGAGGAAGTATTGTCGGGTGCACGGCACATACGGACCTTGCAGCTGCTGCCGTCCGGAAATCTGCTGTTTTGCTAAAAAATGCAAATCAGGTTTTGCCTCTGCAATCGAACCAAAAAATTCTGGTTACGGGGCGCGCTGCGGATGATCTCGGCATGATGTGCGGGGGTTGGTCACTGTCATGGCAAGGCGGAAATCTCAACCCGGCCGACTATCCGCATGCCGAAACCCTTCTGGCGGGCATCAGACGCGTTGGCAAAGAGCATGGCAGTAAAGTTACCTATTCACCCGGCGGGCGCATCAAGGACTCGCCGGACATTGCCATTCACGTATTTGGAGAGGCCCCCTATGCCGAGTTTCGCGGAGACCTGTCGACGCTCGATTTTCAGCCCCGTGACAAGAAAGGTGCCGACACGCTCAAACGGCTGCGAAAGGCAGGCATCCCCACCATCTGCATCTTCCTCTCTGGGCGACCGCTTTGGGTCAATCCATCATTGAATGCGTCCGACGCCTTCATCGCAGCATTTCTTCCCGGCACTCAGGCAGGCGCACTCGCTGATGTGCTGTTCGCAACGAATGGTCTCGACTTCTCCGGCAAACTATCTTTTTCCTGGCCTCAATATGCGGATCAATACGCGCTCAATATGGGTTCGCAGCCCTATGATCCTCTGTTTCCGTTCGGGTTCGGACTATCCATGAAGGACTGTGGGAACCTGCGGATACTGCATGAAGACGGTGTCGTCACTCAGCCCGACCATGGCACAATTTTTGAGTTAGGCCGAACCGCAGGAAGTTGGACGGTGCACCTTGAGAATAGTGAAATTGGGAAACCTTGGCATGGCGGCGAAGCCATCTCTGCTGCGGGAGCGATAGTGCTCAAGTCAGCTGACTTGGGACAACAAGAAAATGCCATCGAGATCGTTTGGAAGGGTGACTCCTTTGCGCCTGTCCTTTTCTCACACGAGAGACTGGACCTAACTCGGGAGGTCAACGCTGGTTTCTGTTTCACCTTGACTTTGGACGTTTCTCAGCAGGATGCAGGTAACATTGTTCTAGCTGTACTTTCCGAGTCCGGCCGGCATGAGATAGGCAGCTTGTCCGAACTTGAACGGGACGTCGGAGAGAAGGGAACATCGACTTTCCAAATTCCACTCCGAGAAGTATCTGAATCAGGTGCGGTTATATCCTTGATTGAGGGTATCGAGTTCTCGGCCCGAAGGCCGGCACGTATTGTCTTGTCGCACTTGGCCATGGTGATGCCCGACGGCTGAAGGGGACTCACCCTTCTTCCGAAAGTGGAGTATCTTTTTGGCGGAACACGAACTTCATCAATCGTGAATCCGAACCGGACAGGTCGTCCCGATCACCCAGGAATTTTCCGAAGCTCTCCAATCCATTCACATTGTCGGACACGACTTTTGCCATTAGCAGGATCGGCGTCGACAACAACATTCCCATAAATGACCAAACCCAGGCCCACAACGCAAATGAAATGAATACGACGACCGCGTTCAGCTTGAGGCGGCGCCCCACCAGCACGGGCGTTAAAAACTGTCCTTCTATGGTGTTTATCAGCCAATAAAGCAGCGCGGGCAGTAGCGCCTGGAGAGTGTTGTCAAAGGTCACCAACCCAGTCACGAGCGAAACCGTGATTCCTCCGATGGAACCAATGTACGGAATATAATTGAGCAAGAATGCGCCCAACCCGAACAGCAGCGGATTGGGCATCCCGATCGCCCACATAACCGAACCGATGACCATGCCGAGCACTGCATTGATCGCTGTAATGGTGAAGAGATAAGTTGAAAGCTGGTTTTCTATAGTGCGCGCAGCTGCCAACGCTCGTCGCTTGTCCTTGAGCTTGGGCATCACCTGCACAAGCTTCTCATAGAACATGTCACCCGATGCGATAAGGAAGAAGCTCAACGTCAACGTCACGATCAATTGGCTGACCACAGCCGGCGTGGCTTGGGTCATTACACTGACGAAACCTGGCTCTCGTATCGCGACTGTTTGCTGTTTACCCTGACTTGTAAGCGCATCAATCTGATCGCCAGCCTTCAATACCGGCTCAATTGTACCAAAAAGACCACTTAATTCGCGGCGAACTTCAGCAGCGAAAGTCGGCGCGTCACTCATATACTGCTGTAGAGCTTCAGATATGAAGTAGAACAGGACTCCGAGCACAACGAGAAGACTGACCATGATTATGCCGGCTGCGGCACCCGCAGGAATTCCGATCCGGCCAAGTGCGCGCCTCACAGGACTGAAAGTCAACGCAAGAACAAATGCGGAGATAATTGGAACAAATACACCTTGGGCAAGACTCAGTGTCCCAAGCGCGAGGATCCAGAATATTCCGGTGATGGCCCAATTGCGCACCACATCCCGCTTGTTGTCTGGAGCATCCGGGGAAGCCATGTATTCTTTCACAGCCTATACCTCCTCCCGGTGACGCCTCAATTTACCTACGCCGCTGCAGGAAAATAGTTCCATTGCGGTCTTTATAGAAAGCAAGCACAAAAAAGGGCGCTGCAGTCGCAACGCCCTTTTCAAAAAAGATGCAAACCTCACTAGGTCACATTTCGTCCACGGACGGCCCGCGCCACGAAGGACAAGACCAACAGAACAAGGAAAACGAAAAACAGGATTTTGGCGATACCTGCCGAAGCACCAGCGATACCACCAAAGCCGAGAACTGCGGCGATTAACGCCAATACGAAAAATGCGATTGCCCAACCGAGCATGACTATAACTCCTTTTCTCAAACAAATCGACGCAACGTGGTCGATACGATGACAATACAACCCGGTAGGGGGCATCCCAGTTCCCGAATATTTTTTAGTCGACCATTGGAACTAAGGGAGACGGGTAACGTTTGTTTACTGCTTAAAGCGGAAAGGAATTATCATGAAGAATACCGTGAAGATCGCAACACTCGGTGCCTTGGGTGCCCTCGCCACCCTGCTGGCCGCCTGCAACACCGTCGACGGCGTTGGCAAGGATGTTGAAGCTGGTGGCGAAGTTATCCAGGATACCGCACGAGACGTTGAGGAAGACATCAACGACTAAACGGGCCGCAAATCCCACCTGAAAAGACACGCTCGAATCGAGCGTGTCTTTTTTTGCTCGTATGTTTGGAAGTGAGCCGTATTCGCAGGGCAGCAAAAACTATTTAGTGTGTGGAATGAACCGCTTCGCCGGAACAGGAGATCAGCAAAACTCGTGTTCGCTTGCTCGTGCGCATCAGCTCTGTGTGTTTGCGCAAACAGGTCCAGATCTGCCCAAGTCCGATAATCAGCACAGAAAACATCGCGCCCACGCGACGCGGACCATTCAAGCGACGGAATATATCAAGGTGGGAGCCCAAACAGCGGGATTGGCGTTGAATGTCTATCTGGAGGTGTACTGCGTTGACCATGGATAATCTACGCGCCCAAGCGATGCGAGTTCCGCGTCCTTGTGCGTACTGATTCATAAGGCGGACCGTATGTGGGTCTTCTACTTAAATATCCATGACGAGCTTGTGCGAGCAGCCAAGCCCAGGTCGCGCTTCAGTCGTGAATTCAGCTGACAATTGTCTTGCAAAAGCAACCATGAGTTTGGAACCCAATCCGGAATCCTCATCAGCCGTATCATAACCGAGTCCGGTGTCCCTGATCTCGAGAATAACCTTCTCGCCTGCCAACGACAGGTGCACCGCAACTTCGCCGCCGTCTTCCTCAAACGCATATTTCATAGCATTAGTGACTGCCTCAACGATGAACAGCGCCATCGGAATGGCATCGTCGGCATCCCGTTGTATCTCGGCATAAGATTGGACAAGGTTTATGCCCGCCTCAGACATGCCCAATGCATCTGAGAGATGATTGAGAAGCCCGGTGAGGAAGGGTCGCATATCGACGGTTTCCAAGCGCTCATTCTGGTAGAGAGTCTGGTGCACAATCGCCAAAGCATCAATACGGTGGCGCGTCGCCGCAATTGCGTCCCGGGCCTGTGGGTCTTTTAACTGCCGGCCCTGCAAGTTCAGGAAGCTTGTAACAATCTGGAGATTGTTCTTCACGCGATGGTGAATCTCTTTCACGGCCGCATCGCGCGTGGAGATAGCCTCTTTGAGATCCTGGTCGCGATGGTCGATATCTTTCGCCATGACCTCCATTGCGGTCGCCAAATTGCGGATCTCCGAGGGGGCATCAACAAAAGAATTACCCGCTTTGAATTGATACCGGCCCGCACCATAGATGCGAACTGTGCGGGTCAAGCGGGAGATCCATCTCAGCACCAATCCATCAATCGCCATCCAGGCTGCTAGCAGTGTTACTGCGAACGCAAGTAATGGGAGCCCAAACGAAGTCGCAGGCCGCAGAAAGAAGTCATTCCACAAACCGTAGGAAGGGCGCGCAATCACTGCAAATATGTTGGAATCGCCGACAGGTCGCAGCACGACATCGGTGGAGCCCCCGCCGGCTTGCTCCGCCCGGAACAATTGGGCGGCGCGAGTTTCCTTCACCTGCTCAATCCATTCGGACGAAACTGGCCCTACAATGGGATCACCGAACACCCTGCCAGTCTCATCCGCGATGGAAAGGGAAACGTAGTCTGGCAGATAGCCGGCCTGCACAAGATTGGCGAGCTCAATTGCACTCAACGCAAACGTGTGGATGCCAACGAAATTTCCAGCCTCGTCCTCGACGCGTTTATTGAGCGCAAAGAGCCACTCGTCGCTCGCGGACCCAAAAAATGCGTCACTCCGAGCAAAGGAGTCTCCTCCGGCCCGCAACCTGTCATGCAAAACCTGATTGTCACGGCTGAGTGTGGGAGTGCCTACAGCGGCGCAGACAACTTCACTGTCCTTGTCGAACGCAACAACGTTGGTGAGCGACGGCAGGTATTCAGACAGTTCATTGTATACGCCACTGCACTCGCCTGCTGTCAGTCGCGTCTCATAGAGTGAGAGCAACAGTTCTGCCTGCTGCAGGGATTGGTTCACACCGTCAATCGCTGCGCCCGCAACGACGACCAGATTCTGAGCCTGACTTTCCCGAATGTCCCGAGCGTCAATATAGGCTTTGAACGCAGACAGTAGGAGGACCGGAGTTAGTGCAGCTGCCAAGGTCAGAACGAGCTTATTGCGCAAAGGTGCTGCGTTCATGCCTTTGCTATCCCCCCGGTCTAGCCCACTCCGGTTACCCGACACCGGCAATGTCATCTGCCTGGCGCATGATATCATTGAAGGCGTCTTCCGCCCTCATTTCGGAGTCGTCGCTAAATCCTGCCCCGTTTGATTCCAGAATCTCGACCACAGCTTTCCTGGCCCGAGACACCCGGCTTTTGATCGTTCCGACGGCGACGCCACAAATCTCTGCAGCTTCCTCATAGGGCAAACCGCCGGCACCGACGAGAATGAGGGCTTCACGCTGGTCGATTGGCAACCTGCCGAGCGCATTGCGCATGGCGAGCAGATCGAGCGTGTCGGATGGATTACTATTAGACACCAGCGTTGCTTCGGCAACCTCAGGATCAAGCGGTGTGCGGCGCCAAGACCGGCGCTTTTCTGAATAGAAAACATTTCGGAGAATTGTGAAGGCCCACGCCTTCATATTTGTGCCGGCCTGAAAGGATTGCCGCGCATTCCACGCTTTCAGCATTGCATCCTGAGCAAGGTCATCTGCAAGCGTCGCATCACCGCACAAGCTGCGCGCGAAAGCCCGCAAGTGTGGGATCAATGCAGCAAGTTCGCGTTTGAATTCAGCATCGCTGAGTTTTTCCGTATTGTCTGTCATGGAAGCCCCCTCAGGATTTATCTGAGGTGGAAGATGGCCGAGCCCTATCGGCTTCTTCGAGAAGCCTCAGGAACTCATCGGGCACATCTTCTTGCGCTACTTCGTCATATACGCGGCGCAATTGTTCACCAATGCGCTGCGTCCGCCTCTTACTGCCGAGGTCGGATTTGACGGAGTTTTTGCGTCCGTTCTTTTCCATTCCGTCCAAACTATCCTGATTCACGATCTGATACCTAACTATATGAGTCTGATAGTTAAACAATCCGGCACCATATAAGTTCCACACTAATGCAGTATTTTGCACTAGGGTGGAACCGAAGCTGCTTTCATGAATTGTTAATGCGGTCCCAGAAGAGAGGTTCCCAATGAGTTTGGTACAATCGTTTGCCCCCCATCTGCCCTTCTTGCGCCGGTACGCCCGGGCGCTAACAGGCAGTCAAGACAGCGGAGACGCGTATATTCGCGCATCGCTTCAAGCGCTCGTCGAAAATCCGGAAGTTGTTGATAATGTGGAAGATCCTCGTCTTTCGCTCTACCGTTTTTTCCATGTCATCTGGGGTACGACAGGTGCCCAGCTTGAAGGAAAAGATGGCGGCAAGGGCGACCCTGCAGACAAAAGACTTCAGTCACTCGCCCCCATCCAACGGCAAGCTTTCCTGCTGACAGCCCTTGAGGGATTTTCTGCTTCGGACGCAGCCTACATCCTCGGCATTTCCGAAAAAGAGCAGCGTGTTCTCGAACAAGATGCGCAAAGAGAAATTGAAGGCGAGCTCGCAACGAAAGTTCTCATCATCGAGGACGAGCCCATTATTGCAGCAGATCTCGAAAGCCTGGTCGAAGACCTCGGCCATACGGTCACCGGAATCGCAACCACACATCGCGAAGCGCTCTCTCTCTTCGGCGCAAATCCGCCAGGACTGGTTCTCTGTGACATCCAACTTGCAGATGGATCGTCCGGTATTGATGCCGCACACGACATTCTGGCAGATCACGATGTGCCGATCATCTTCATCACGGCATTCCCCGAACGCCTGCTGACTGGTGAGCGCCCAGAACCGACCTACCTGATTCCAAAACCGTTCCAGGAGAATACGGTGAAGGCAGCGATCGGCCAGGCGCTATTCTTTCATCCCGCCAACGAAAAGCGAGTGGACGCCTAGACTTCTTATGTCGCGGAATTAGAAGGCCGCCTGTACACGATGATGTACGGGCGGCCTTAGTTATTGGATTCAAGATCCGTTAGACGCTGGCAGGCGCAAACATGCCGGTCAATGCCAGCACCAGCAACATGCCGACGAGAGCGATGACGATACCTATCCCCATAACGCTCAACAAGCCTGTCCGGCGACGGCCCTGGCGTGCCTCGGTTGTAGAGACCTCTTCTTGATGGGTTGTGTCTGGCATGGGTTATTCCAATTCTGTTTGAGTGTGATCCCCTGGGATCAGTTGTCTTTACGGGGAACGCGGGGATGATGCGTGTGAGACGAGATAGCGCCGTTTGACAAAGACGAGTGGGAACCACTGCCCAGGTCTGCTGGCGCCGCGAAATCGAGTTTGCGAACATGGAGATAGTCAGTGTCGAACTGCGACAGACTCTCCATGCGCTTTCTGTCGAGAATAGTGACCTGGCCTCTGGACTCATCAATGAGTCCTGAGCGGCGTAAGGCTGACATTGTCCTTGATACATGAACCGGTGTCAGGCCGAGCGCATCTGCTAGATCCGTCCGCGTCAAAGGCATGGGGAGGTGATCTTTTGCTCCCCCTGTTGCCGCTCTCAATCTTCTTTGAAGCTCAAGCAATAGGTGTGCGATACGCTCCTTGGCAGACCTGCGACCGACGCGGACAATCTGTTCACGCAGGATAGATTCTTCCTGCACCGCTGCCCACCAGAATGCTGCGGCGACATCGGCATCGCTGCGCAACACATTCATGAATTGATCCGCTGCAACCGTCGCCACGACAGTGCGCGTCACGGCGGTTACTGAGTGGTCCGCCTTTACACCCGCAATCACTTGCATATCGAACACGTCACCTGGCAACATGAAGTTGACGATCTGGCGACGACCGTCATCAAGAGAACGATGGCGAATTGCCCAACCATCCTTTACAATGAATATCTTTGCGGGAGTTTCCCCCACACGAATGATATCATCGCCGGACTGAAACGCGCGGGTCTGAAAATCGATTTGATCAAATTTGGTCCACGCGTCATCGTTTAAAGAGGCATATTGGGAAAGTCTGTTTCTGAATACGTCCATGCGATCAAAACGTATGTTCACATGTAAGGTTCCGTCGCATAAAACTGCTAGCATCCGATGGAACGAATTTCTTGATCAGCCGTTGTATTGGCGCACACGAAATCAGGAGATTTAACGTGAACACCAAAACAGCCACTACACTAAAAGCTGAGACCGAAGGCGATTACGCTGCGCTCAAGGATGACATCGCCATGCTTCGCGGCGACTTGAAAAGCGTGATGGAAGACGTCCGGGGCTTGGCGAAAGTCAAGGCGCAAGCCGGAGTCGAGAAAGGCAAGGAAATAGCCGAGAAAGCCTCTGGCCAGTTCAAGGAAACCCGTGACGAGGTTGAAACGGAAATTCGCAAGAATCCGCTCGCCGCTGTCGGGATCGCGTTTGGCGCCGGACTTATCCTCGCAATGATGAGGGGCAAATAATTCATGGACGCGACAAAGCTTAGGCTGTTCGCGGCTGTCGCCGGAATCGTATGCGGTTTCGGCGGCATGTTTGCTTTGTCTGTTGCCGGAATATTGGCGCTGGCATCTGTCATCGGTTTGACGGCCGCCTGCTTTACAGTGGCCGCCATCCTTGTGGCAATTTCTGCCCTGATGCTGTACATATTTCTTCTGCCTTATCGCAAATCATCAGAAGAGATTGATGATCTGGAGGAGTCGACAGCCAATGCGTTGGCAGACCTACCGTTCGACACTCTGAAATCCTTGGTTCAGAAATATCCTGTCTCTGTGTCCGCGGGCGCGATGTTGCTTGGATACACGCTTGTGCGTGATCCGAAGACGGCGACACGTCATGCCCAGAGGCTTTTACTCGGTCTGCTGTAGCGACACCAATTGCAGACAAATCATGCCAAAGCTCCTATATTGGCAGGATGAGATCATTTCTGCTTGTTGCCTCAGCGGTTGGCGCTGGACTGGCTTTTGGCCGAAGATACCTCGAACGCGGGGTATCCGCCCAGAAGAACAAGGTGATCGAAACAGCCGCCGTGGAAACGCGTCGCCAGATCAAGCGCCATGCGGATGATTTTCTCAAAAAGAGCTTTCGGTCGTTCGCAATCGCGACGGCTATCAAACTGCTTATCCTCGCGACGCTTTGGGGACTTTTCCATGGCGGTGTTATTGGGCGGCCTTATTTTATCTGGGGTGTGACAGGGATTCTCGCCGCGTTTCTTGTTCGTGATATCTGGGTAACGTGGCCCTTTGTTCGGCTTGGGATAGTAGAACTTTCTCGCTATGGCTGGCACCCCGAGCGCGCGCTCGGTGAGGTCGTCGCCGGGCATGTATTTCAGCAAGTCCTGACGGAAGCCCAATCTGCTCCGTCCACTCGCTCTTCGAAAGTCATGCTGGTGCTTGCGGGTCAATCCCGCGAAGGGATCGAGCATGATATTGCAACCTCTGTCGCCGCCATCGCTCGAGATACGTCTTGGTCCGATCTGCGACCATTTCTTGTGTCCGCTGCCATCAAGACGGCCGCATTGATGATCATTTATTCGGTGAGCGTTTTCCTGCTCATGGCCTGATGTCGATCACGCAGCCTCAGCCATAAGCCCTTCGGCGTGCATTACCAACTGGTGTAATGTGGACCGTGCAGAAAGCTCAGGCGTGTCATTGGAGATTGCCGGAACAATCCCATTCAACTCATCCATCAGTACGGCGCGCGCCCGGCTTACCCGGCTTTTGATCGTTCCAGGTGAGCAGTCCATGATCGCGCCCGCTTCCTCATAAGTGAGACCCGCTGCCAGAACCAGTATGACTGCATCCCTCTGCTTGATCGGCAAAGCGTAGATTGCCTGCACAGCATGCGAGGCTTCGCTCAGCATTTCAGCTGATGTGTGATCAACAAGCGTTTCTTCGAGAAATCCGCTTTCAACATCAACATTGCGCCAAGCGCGACGACTGTGCTGGAGATACTCATTTCGAACAATCCGCAAGATCCACGGTCTCATCTTTGCGCTTCGGTCAAAAGAATCCGCCGCTGCCCAGGCTTTGAGGCATGCAGACTGAACAATATCGTCGGCAAGCGTTGCATCATGGCAAAGGCTACGAGCGAACGCGCGCATTTGGGGCAACAACGCCTCTAGCTCATCAACAAAGGACCAGCTTGGGCCAGGATTTTCGGCGAAATCGGTCATGCCATCACGTATCCTATCGCTTTTGCGAGTTCTCCACTTCTCTCATGGAGCCGAGAAGTTGCCGAAGTCGGTAGGGAAGAGGCTCTGTAACCACAGCCGCGTACTCGGCCTGAAGGTGAGTTTCGAACCGCCGGGTCACGCCCGTCGCCTGCGTCATGAAAGCGGATGTTCTTCTGCGTTCGGGACGTCGGGCGCTCATACGCATCATTTATCCGTCCGCCAAAATAACAAATCATGAATTCGTCCCCACTATACGATCTGCCTTCACCTCATATTGAAGTAAATCAGTGTCGGGTTAACGAATCAAAAATTACTATTGGTTGAATAGCAGTCAACCAGGCGCCACCTCTGCGGAACAAAATGCCTCGGAAGACACCCTCTTATCTGTGAAAAGAAATGAAGGAGAATGATTCTACCTCGTTGGAACCGGCTCAGGTCCGGAATAGTCGTAGAATCCCTTGCCGACTTTTTTCCCAACCCAGCCTGCCTCAACATATTTCACGAGCAACGGACAGGGCCTGTATTTGGTGTCGGCAAGACCATCGTGCAAAACTTGCATAATCGACAGACAGGTATCGAGCCCGATGAAGTCGGCAAGCGTCAACGGCCCCATCGGATGATTTGCGCCAAGGCGCATGGCCGTATCAATGCTTTCAACCGTGCCAACACCTTCGTAAAGAGCGTAAACGGCCTCATTGATCATGGGCACAAGGATCCGGTTGACGATAAAGGCCGGGTAGTCCTCGGCATTCGTGGTCGTCTTCTCTAGGCGCCCTGCAAACTCGATGGCGGTCTCGTAGGTTTCCTGATCCGTTGCGAGCCCACGGATCACTTCAACCAGCTTCATCAGCGGAACGGGATTCATGAAGTGCAGCCCGATAAACCGTTCGGGACGGTCGGTGACGGACGCGAGCCGTGTGATCGAGATGGACGACGTATTCGTCGCCAGAAATGTACTCGCAGGCACGATTTCGCAGATCGAGCGGAAGATCTGTTCCTTGATTTCTCGGCGCTCTGTGGCGGCCTCGATAACAAGGTCTGCGACCTCATGGTCCTTCAAGACAGTTGTTGGCTTGATACGCCCGAGTGCGGTGTTCATATCGCCTTGGCCGTATTGTCCCCGACCAACCTGACGAGCCATATTATGTTCGATCGCCTTCATACCTTTGGCGAGAGACTCTTTGGAAATATCGCTGAGAACGACGTCGTATCCGGCTAGCGCGCTGACATGGGCGATACCATTCCCCATCTGGCCCGCGCCAATCACGCCAATTGTCTTCAGGTCTGCCATAAGTCTCGTCCAGATCGTCGTAAAAGAGAGATGTCATATCCTGTTTGTGCAGTGCGTCAAACACAAGTCTGGGATGCAGTCGCCGCGGGTATATCCGCAATCCTGCAAGATGGCCCCCTCTGCAGCGGATCCGACAACACCGAAGCGGCTAACCCAGGATCGAGCCCGCGCTAGGCGGTGTAAGTCATCCTGCGCGTCATGCCGCCGTCCACTGTCAGCACCTGACCCGTCACAAAGCCAGCTCCTGACAAGTAGGCCACCGCATGTACGATATCCTCAACTTCCCCCACTCGACCGACTGGATGTTGCGCGTGCGCCTCACCAGACAGCTCGTCACCAGTTGAATTGATCCAGCCGGGCGCAATTGCGTTGGCCCTGACATCCGGCCCAAGACCGATGGCCAGCGCATGGGTCAGGCCAATAATGCCTCCCTTTGCTGCTGCATACCCGTAGGTGTCAGGCTCCGATTGATAGGCCCGGGTCGATGTCATACTGACGATACTCCCCTTGGCAGCCCGCAAATAAGGCATGCATTCCCGCGCCATCAAGAAGCTACCGTTCAGATGCGGTGCGATCCAGCTATTCCAGTCATTGATGCTCATCTCTTCAAGGGGCCCGGCGACCGGGTCGGCTGGCCCGCCATTGTTCACGAGCAGGTCAAGCTGTTCGAACCCTGCTTCTGCGACCGCGGCGCAAATACTCTCTTCGGATGACAGGTCACACCAAATCGGCTGAATCCCGACTTTCGGGAGCGAGGCAAGACCATCATGATCGATATCCAGCGCAGCGACGCGCCAATCTTCATTGGCAAAATGCACGGCAATTGCACGGCCGATACCCGACGCTGCACCTGTTACGATGGCTGTTCGCATGCAATCTCCTGATCATGGCTTAGCTCGCTCTATACAAAACAACCCGCAACTTCCCTAAGGAGTTGCGGGTTGAATTCAGTCAGAGCTGAAAAGCTTACAGCGCCTCGGTCAGTTCCGGGACGGCATTGAAGAGGTCTGCAACCAGGCCATAATCGGCGACCTGGAAAATCGGAGCCTCTTCGTCCTTGTTGATCGCGACAATGATCTTGGAGTCCTTCATACCAGCAAGGTGCTGGATGGCCCCGGAGATGCCGACAGCGACATACAGTTCAGGCGCAACGATTTTGCCGGTCTGGCCCACCTGATAATCGTTCGGGGCGTAGCCCGCATCGACAGCGGCGCGCGAAGCGCCGACAGCTGCTTCCAGCTTGTCAGCCAGCGGCACGATCAGGCGGTCAAATTCTTCTTTCGAGCCCAGCGCGCGGCCACCGGACACGACGCGTTTCGCGCCAGCCAGTTCTGGACGGTCGGATTTGACCATCTGCTCCGACACGAATTCGGATTTGAATGGTCCTGCAGGTGCATCAGCTGCTTCGACCGAAGCCGAACCATCTTCGCCAGCGGCTTCGAAAGCCGTGCCACGAACCGTGATGACTTTCTTCGCATCGGAAGACTTAACCGTCAGGATTGCGTTGCCGGCATAGATCGGACGCTCGAACGTGTCAGTATCGATTACGTCGGTGATGTCGGACAGTTGCATGACGTCAAGCTTCGCAGCGATACGAGGCGCTACGTTCTTCCCAGTCGTGGTGGCCGGAATGAAAACCGCGTCATAGCCAGCCATCATCGGCACAACCAGCGCTTCCATGGCTTCGGCCATTTGCTTTGCCACCGAAGCGCCATCAGCGTGGACAACCTTGCGCTACGTCGCCTGCGCCTTCGCCTGCTACCAGGATATCAACGTCGCCGCCGAACTTGGCAGCCGCGGTGACAACTTTGTGGGTCGCGTCGTTCAGGGACGCATTGTCGTGTTCAGCAATAACCAGAACAGCCATTAGATCGCTCCTGCTGATTTGAGTTTCGAAACAAGCGTCGCAACGTCCTCGACCTTTTCGCCCGCCTCGCGCACAGGCGGCTCAGTCACTTTCACAACTGACAGGCGCGGCGAGATGTCGACGCCATAATCGCCGGGAGCCTTCTCATCGATTGGCTTCTTCTTCGCCTTCATGATGTTTGGCAGAGACGCGTAGCGCGGCTCGTTTAGGCGCAAATCGACGGTGACAATTGCCGGTGTGGCCAGTTTCACGGTCTGCAGGCCGCCATCGACTTCGCGGGTCACGGTCAGGGCGTCGCCGTCCTTCTCGATCTTGTAAGCGAATGTGCCTTGTGGCCAGTCCAGCAACGCTGCCAGCATCTGGCCGGTCTGGTTGGAATCGTCATCAATGGCCTGCTTGCCGAGGAGCACCAGGTCCGGGCTCTCTTCCGCAACGACTTTTGCAAGGATTTTCGCAACTGCCAGCGGTTCTACGGTTTCGTCAGTATTGATCAGGATGCCACGGTCGCCGCCCATGGCCAACGCTGTGCGAATGGTTTCCTGAGCCTGTTTCGGACCGATGGAGACGATCACAACTTCGGTCGCCGTGCCGGCTTCCTTCATGCGAACTGCTTCTTCGACAGAAATCTCGTCAAATGGGTTCATCGACATTTTGACGTTTGCGAGATCGACACCCGTCTGATCGGGCTTCACCCGAACTTTGACGTTATAGTCGATGACGCGTTTGACCGGTACCAGGACCTTCATACAACCGCTCCAGACATTAGTTGGAATTAAACTCGTGTGGGGTGTGCCTAACGCCCGCACAGAAAAGACGCAAGGTTGACGTTGACGTAAGTGTCAATTTGGCGCGGAAAATTTTGCAAAGCCGGGCTTCACGACCTGCGAAAACGCCATCCAAGGCCATAAAGGCCCGTTACACAGTAGGAGCTTGGCCGTTTCGCAAACCTGCGCTAAACGCCTCCCTTCTCCTGATCAGACCAAATTCGACGAGGGCTCCATGGCAGGCCATAGTAAATGGGCAAATATCCAGCACCGCAAAGGCGCACAGGACAAGAAGCGCGCCGTACTCTTCGCGCGCCTGTCAAAAGAGATCACGATCGCGTCCAAGATGGGCGGGCCCGATCCGGACGGAAATCCACGCCTTCGACTTGCGATTCAGAACGCCAAGGGCCAGTCCGTCCCCAAGGACAATATCCAGCGCGCCATCGACAAGGGCCAGGGCGGCGGCGGCGAAGATTATGTGGACATCCGCTATGAAGGCTTCGGGCCCGGCGGTGTTGGCGTAATCGTCGAGGCGTCAACGGACAACAAGAACCGTACGGCGACCGATGTGCGCACAGCCTTTTCGAAGAATGGCGGCAATCTGGGCGAAACGGGCTCTGTCTCGTTCAGTTTCGATCAGGTTGGAGAGATCGAATATCCTCTCAGCGTGGGCACCGAAGACGAAGTCATGGAAGCGGCGATCCTTGCGGGCGCACAGGACGTGGTATCCGACGCCGACAGCCACTGGATCTATACCGCTCGCGAAGACCTCCAGACCGTGGCCGACGCGCTGACCGAACATTTTGGCGAAGAAGTCGAAGCCAAATCGACGAAATTGATCTGGAAGCCGCAGAACAATGTCCCGGTAGACGGCGACGCCGCCGACACGTTGATGAAGCTGCTGGATGTGCTCGACGAATTGGATGACGTGCAGAATGTCTACGACAATTCCGAACTGTCCGACGCGGAAATGGCACGCCTCGCCGAGGGCTGAGTCAATCTACTGACCAAGTTCAAAGCTCCGTATTGGCATCCATGTGGATTGCTTGACATTTCCGAACATCAATATACTTTGTATTTCAAAGTTATTTGTGGAGACGAATATGAGCCCTCAATCCCTCACCGACGATCTTGCCTATGTGCGCGATCTGGCAGAAGCCGGACAGAAGGCGCCGCTCCTCGGTGGCCGCTTCCTGATCTTGTGGGGCGCCCTAACTACACTGGCCTATCTCGGTCACTACGCCATTGCGACTGGCATGTGGGGTCTTGCGCCCGTGGCGTTCGCTTTCCTCTGGATCGGCTATGTCGTCCTCGGAATGGGCGGCATGTTCATCATGCAGGCGGGCTTCTCTGCCCACAAGCCGGGCGCCGCCTCAGTGGGAAATCAGGTTTCTCGCATCGTTTGGCAGGCGGCAGGTTATTTTCTTGGCGCTTACTTCATGGGAGCCTTCATCGCGGCCCTGTTGGGCCAAGGTACCGCCGCCTTCATGTGGTCAGTCCCAATGGTGATCGGGCTCTATGGCCTGGCCCAATACGTATCCGGCGTGATGGCACAAAACCGCATCCTCTCTCTTAGCGGCAGTGCCGCCATGGCCAGCACATTGCCAGCGGTGCTCCTCATGCAGACGCCTTACATCGTGCTTCTCGGATCAGCCGTAGCGGCGCTCTGTGTCCTGTTACCCGGCCTTCTATTGATGCGGAACGAACCCTCGGAAACAGTGTAACGCCCATGCCCGAGAAAAACCCCTTCGATCACAACGACATCGACGATGTCATCCATGGGCGTCTCCGCCTCGGCATCATGGCTTACCTTTCCAGTGTCAGTCCCGCCATTTTCGGAGAGCTGCGCGACAAGGTCGGGGCGACAGATGGAAACCTGTCCACGCATTTGCGGAAACTGGAAGAGGCCGGATATGTCGAACTGGAAAAGCGCTTCGTTGGCCGCCGGCCCCAGACACGTATCCACTTGACTGAGCCGGGCCGAAAAGCCTGGATGGGCTGGCTGGACCGGATGCAGGCGCTGATGCGGGCAGCAGAATAAGGGTCAGGGTCCGATCAGGCGAATCTGTTCATTGCCGGCTTCGCCGGTCCGGGCAAAATCCTTCCAGCCCAGCGCCTCATAGGCCTTCCGCGCCGGCGAATTTTGCGCATCGACATCAAGCAGTAGCGACTCTCCCATCACGTCTCGCCCGACATGCAACAGGCCGCGACCAACGCCGCACAGGCGCCAATCCGATGCTACAAAGAGATGATCGACATAGCCGGAATCGGGACGCAGCGTCAGGAAGCCGACCACGCCCGCCTGCGGCTCCTCTGCGACCCAGGCCCGCGCCGTCGGCAGGGAGTTGAACAATTGTCTCAGATAGGGCGCCGCCGGCCCGCGCCACGGAAACTCTTTCAGGCAATCACGAAACAATTGATAGCACGGGCGATAGTCCCGGCGTTCAAAGTCGCGGATATGCCAGCCTGCTCCGGAATGTGTGTACATGTGAAAAGAGTGGGCCCGATACATGATCGGGTCCACTCTTTATCTCAGACACATTTCAGCAAATTGCCGAATGCCTACATTTGCATCGTCCAGCCTTCGATACCCATCGCCGCCTGACGGACCGCTTCCGACAGAGTGGGGTGAGCATGACACGTGCGGGCAATATCTTCCGAGGCCGCACCGAATTCCATGGCGACACAGATCTCGGCGATAAGTTCGCCAACGCCGACACCAACCATATGGACCCCAAGGATTCTGTCGGTCTTCTTGTCCGCCAGCATTTTGACGAACCCGTCTGTTTCATGGTTCGTGCGGGCGCGCGAATTGGCCATGAAGGGGAATTTGCTCTTCACATATTCCACGCCTGCTTCTTTCAGCTGCTCTTCCGTTTGACCGACCCATGCCATTTCCGGCTTGGTATAGACCACGCTTGGCACAAGGTCGTAGTTCACATGGCCTGCCTTGCCAGCGATCAACTCAGCAACGGCCGTGCCGTCGTCCTCAGCCTTGTGCGCCAGCATCGGCCCGTGAATGCAATCGCCCACAGCCCAAACGCCATCAGCCACTTTGAAGTGCCCATCGGTCACTTGCACAACGCCGCGCTTATCGGTTGTCCCTCCAACCGCTTCGAGGCCAAGGCCTTCCGTGTACGGCTTGCGACCAATCGCGACAATTACGACATCGGCGTCAAGCACCTCAGTTTCACCGCCTGCGGCCGGCTCCATGCTCAGCTTCAGTTTGGATTTGAGTTTCTCGACGCCGGTCACTTTCATGCCGAGACGGAAATTCAGGCCCTGCTTCTTAAAGATCTTCTGGGCTTCCTTGGCGACGTCCGCATCGGCACCCGGCATCACGCGGTCGAGATATTCCACCACAGTCACTTCCGAGCCGAGACGTGCCCAGACCGATCCCATTTCGAGACCGATCACCCCGGCCCCGATCAGGACGAGACGTTTGGGAATTGAGGTCAGCGACAGCGCACCGACATTCGTCACGACGCGTTCTTCATCGATCTCAATGCCTGGAAGGTTGGCTGGCTCGGAGCCCGTCGCGATCACGATGTTCTTCGTGTTCAGTGTCTGGGTCTTGCCATCGTGTCCTTTGACTTCGACTTTCCCTTTGCCAAGGATCTTGCCGCGACCTTTGATATAATCGACCTTGTTTTTCTTGAAGAGAAATTCGATGCCCTTGGTCAGGCCGTCAACCGCTTCGGTTTTCTGAGCCATCATCTGCTCGAGATCAATTTCCAGCTTGCCGGTCTTGATGCCCATGCCTTCAAACTCGTTCTGCGCTGTTGCGTAGAGTTCGGAAGCATGCAGAAGCGCCTTAGACGGGATACATCCGACATTCAGGCAGGTGCCGCCCAGCACGCCACGATCCTCGATGCACACGGTCTTCAGGCCGAGCTGTCCGGCACGAATTGCGCAATTGTAGCCGCCGGGGCCGCCACCGATAATGACGACGTCGTATGTCTCAGCCATGGGGAAATCTGCCTTGCTTAGAGGGCCCAGTAGGATTGAGCCGCCAAACTAGGCATTTTGCTTCTGAAATCAATGCGGCAGGGTCTGCTAGTTTGGATTAGCTGCGTTTCGTTACGACAAGCCCAGCGAAAAGCAGCCAAAACACACCGGTTATAACGACTTCATCCGTCCAGAGGATCGGATCAGCGCCTGACAATACCATCAGACCCGCTAGCAGGGTGAATACGAGGATTCCTGCCAGTGCGACCCAGCGTCCAAAACCTTTTCCAGCCATGATAGCGAGCCCGCCGAGCAGAATGAGCCCCGTTGCAACCAGTCGCACCAAGCTTGTAGGCGGTTGCATAAGCGCGTCCGACAGGCCACTGCCCCGATTAACCAGCATGTTGACGGTTGCTGCGCCGCCCCAGAACAGCCATCCCCCCAGCAGCGCCAGAACTAGTCCAATGATACGCCTTGCGCTCATCATGTTTGATCCTCATCCCTTTTATTGGAGAAGGTACGGCCATGACGGCACGACAGCAAATGCTATCTGGCTTTGGAACGCTCAGACGGCGCGGCGACGACGCGCATTCATCTTGCGGCCATGGGCGGCAAAGCTCGCGCGCTGACGAGCAATCGCAGCAGGCACAATGGCCGGCCGGACCGGTTTTGCCGGAACCGACCGCTTGCGCTGTTCCGGCAAGGGCTCACTGACAAGCACTGGCTGGGAAAGGACCAATGGAGCCACTTGCTCAGCGGATTCCGCCTTGCGCTGTGTCCGCAATCGCAATTCCCACACGGCGAGCATCAGAAGCACCGCACCAGCGCATGCCCCCGCAATGGCGCCTTCGGCTGCGCTGGGATCATTCCACCAACCGGGCTCGAACGTCACGAGATAAAGACACGGGATTCCCGCGACGACGCCCATAAAATACCACAGCACACCGCCCGGGCGACGCGCGGCAATCATTGCAGCCGAGCAATAGAAACACAGCGCCGCGAGCAGATAAGGCCCACCATGAGCAATGCCGAGCTGGCGCCAGTCCACGCTCTCCAAACCAGACGCGATATCATCCTGCACCACCCAGCTGAGCGCCATCATGATTGACGGCCACCGCACAGCCGTCAGCGCGCCGAAGGCAAAGGCGATGGCATATACTGTCAGCAGGATGGCAATGAGGCGGCGGAGCATCCCTCTCGCGTAACACGGCTACGGTAACTACCCGCTGAACGCGATGTTGCGAATTTGATCTATCTCGGGTCGTCGGACGGCTCGTCATTTCCTGTCCCGCAGATCCGCGAGTCGATGCAATAGTTCAGCACGCCCATGGCCAGCTTCGGTTCCGGCGGGACCGTCTCGGAGCGTACCTCGGGCTCAGCTAAGGCCACTTCGCCCGCCTCCGCAGCAGCAATGCGGAACAGCCCACGCACCGTTTGCTGTTGGCGCAATGCAGTCCGCACCAGACGGGTAATGTAATCCACCGGAGCATCAATCTGCTGAAAGCCCTGCTGGGGCGAAACCGGCAGGCGCGCATCTTCGGGCACGACCATGGCAATCATGGATTGAGGACCCAGCGGCGGCCCGGCCTGCAGGCCCGGTTCGCCGAAGATATCCTTTGCCAAGAACACGGTTTCGCCCGCCTCTCGCACCGGCCAGCGCCCCGCTGCTTCAACCGGGTTCGGATAGAGCTGGGTCAGGACTTCATCGGCATTGTAATCGAACAGAACCAGTTTTCCCCGCACGGGCAAGGTTACTTTCAGGTCGACCATTTGGCCGTTCTCGACAACAGACACGGGGTGGCCTGCCGCATTAACCAACGTGACCGGCATATCTTTGACAATAGAATCAAAATCGTGCTGCACGCTGGACACAAGGTCAGGTACGCCGCGCGTCGGCGGTGGCACCTGTGCATACTGAACAAAATTCGCATCAGGCACATAGGTGCGAATCCAGTCCGCATACGCAGATACCCGCGTATAGGCGCCGGGGCTCTCCTGCCGTCCGCACCCGACACCCCAACTGACAACGCCGATCTGGTAGGGACAACCATTCTTGTCGTATTTCACCAGCGGCCCGCCACTGTCGCCCTGACAGGCATCCTGTCCGCCCTGCTCCAGGCCGGCGCAGACCAGCGTGTTATCCACAATCAGCGACTGGTAATCCGCGGGATATCCTTCCAGCATGGAGGCCTTGCGAAGGCGCGACTGACACACCGATGCTGCCACGGTTGGGGCCGAAGTTTCCTGCAAGACGAGGCTCGGCGCAGCGAGTGCGAAATTGCGCGCATTCTGCCATTTGGTGCGTTGGCCCGGCTCCAGTTCCAACAAATTACCAAACCCGGCCACCCAAGCCTCCTCACCCGCCTTGGACAATCTGTCCGTCGTCGCATCTGTCGACAGGGTCGCAAGTGGTCCCTCCCATAGCGTGTCGAGTTTCATGAGCGCAATGTCCGCACCCTTGTAGATGTCTTCGGCGCCCGCATAAGCCGGGTGCGTGACAACCTCCGTTACGAATGAAGCTTGTGACCCTTCCGGGGTGCGCCCGAGATCGCCGGTGCCAAGCTGGACCCGAATGGCTGCGATCTTCCGCTCCGGCCCACCATCTCCTGCATCCTCGAAGGCGAAAACGCGTCCGCTCTGTTCCGAAACCCTGAAGCCTTCGACGCAATGTGCGGCGGTCAGGATCCATTCTTTCGAAATTGCTGCCGCGCCACAGACATGGAAGGCGCCCCGTTGCGTGTTCAGCTGGATCGACGCGATGCCCGGCCAGTTGGCAAGATGCGCGTTGACGCCGCCAACCACCTTGGCGCCAGTGGGCGTGTCCTCCACGCGACAGGCGCGATCCTGTGCAGATGCGCTAAAACCGGAAGAAATGGCGGCGGCCAAAAGCCCCACAGTCAAACTTGAAACTCTACGCATGTCGCTACGTCCTCCCGTACAGGAAGATTAACCATGCCAGCGCAAAAGCGCCAATATGCTTGTCGGGTCAGGCTTAGCCCGCAAAGGCCTTTTCGATGACGAATTCTGCTGGCGACGCGTTCGAGCCCTCGGTCAAGCCAGCCTTGATCATCAGATCCTTCACATCCTGGATCATCTCCATCGAGCCACAAATCATGACACGGTCGGTTTCCGGGTCCAAGGGCGGCACGCCGAGATCGTCGAACAGCTTCCCGCTTTCAATCAGGTCCGTGATGCGGCCCTTGTACTCATAGTCTTCACGGGTGCAGCTGCCATAGCGGCGCAGCTTGCCCTGAGCCAGTTCGCCGAGGAATTCATGATTCAGCGTCTCTTCCACGATTTCCTTGGAATAGTCGAGTTCAGCAGCTTCACGACAGGTATGGGTGACGATGACTTCGTCAAACTTCTCGTAAGTCTCTGGATCGCGCACAACGCTGGCGAAGGGCGCAAAGCCCGTCCCAGTCGAGAAACAATAGAGTCGCTTGCCCGGCACCAGCGCGTCATGCACCAGGGTGCCAGTCGGTTTCTTGCCCAGCAGAACCTTGTCGCCAGGCTGAATCGCTTGCAAGCGAGACGTCAACGGGCCGTCGGCGACCTTGATCGAATAGAATTCAAGCTCCTCATCCCAGCTCGGGCTGGCAATGGAATATGCGCGGAGCAATGGACGGCCGTCATCCTTGTATAGCCCGATCATCACGAACTCGCCTGACCGGAACCGGAAGGTCGACGGCCGGGTCAACCGGAACCGGAACAGCCGCTCCGTATAGTGTTTCACCTCGAGGACGGTTTCCTCGGTCGGCGCGTTCGGGTTGACCTTCTTGGCGGCAACAGGCGTCGCATCTGCAGTCATATCAGGGCATCTCGCTCTTGCATTATCTCGCGGCGTCACATGACGTCAGGCCGCACTGAATGCAATGCGTCAGATGAACAGTTGAGTTTTACTGAAGAGTTGGCGCTCTGGAAAGCCTAGAGCGGAGAGACCTCTCCCACCCAATGAATGGTGGGTTCCGCCAATGGGTAGGCTCCGTCCAGTTCATATATATTCTCGTAGCCATAGCCATAGAGATTGATGAAGGTCGGCACGTTCAACGCCAGCTCGATCCGTTTGACAGGAACAGGCGCGATATTGTCCGTGAAATTGTTGTTGCAATAAATCAGGATGCGCGTGTCTTTTGACGGGATCAGTTGTGCGAGCTTGTCATCGGTGAAGTCGGAGAAATTCAGATGAGCAGCACCGTCGATGTGTCCCAAGCGATAAGCTTCAGCGCTGCGCGTATCCAGGATAATCGTATCGCTATCGGTTTTCATTTCGCTGAACGTGTCGAGATCAATCAAACGCGAAGACCGGTAATCTGAGATTTCAGCTGAAAGGTCCACAAAGCCATCATAATCGACCTGGCTTTCCTGCGCCTGAGCCATTAGTCCGCACCCGATAAATGCGGCCAGCGTGATGAGCCCGAGAATTGCGTTTCCTTTGACACCCATGGCGTCAGTCCTCTCTGCGTACCTCTCGACAGTATCGCAGTAAGATTACCTCAAATTGAGGCGGGAATGGGCAATTTGAAAGAGTTTCCTAAGGCTATTCAGGCTCTTGGATGGGCGGCGGCATACACATCGCGCAAGCGCTCGGCATCCACGCCTGTATAGACTTGAGTGGTGGAAAGCGATGCGTGGCCCAGCAAAGTCTGGATCGCACGGAGGTCTGCGCCAGCCGCCAGAAGGTGCGTCGCGAAGGCGTGGCGTAGCGCGTGTGGCGTCGCCGTATCCGGCAAGCCGAGCACCGCGCGGAGCTTCTGCACCAACCCTTGAATCAGGCGCGGATTGAGCGCCCCACCCTTTGCGCCCCGGAACAACGCATCGTTGCGACCCAAATTGTATGGGCAAAGACTGGCATAGGTATCAACGGCCTCTCGCACTGCCGGTATCAGGGGGACGATCCTCACCTTGCCACCCTTTCCCGCAATTCTCAGTCGCTCCGGCGCCGGAACGTCTGCTCCGGTCAGCCTGAGTGCTTCAGAGATCCGCAGGCCCGCACCATAGAGCAGTGACAGTACTGCCGCGTCGCGCGCATTTATCCAGGCTTCGGAATCAGGGTCGGTCCCCGCTTCCTCAATCAAATCCTTCGCGGGCCAGCCGCTGTGGACGCTTGGGGCCCTGCAAATAGGCGATCTCCGCATTCTCAATGTCATGTGTGCGGCCCAGCCAGCGATACAGCGCCTTGATAGAGGACAGGAGCCGCGCGATTGAGGCATCTGACAATCCGTCCCGCCGGCGCTGGGCGAGGAAACTTCGCACGTCGCGAGCCTTCAGTTTGCCCAACCGGTGCGGCGTCGGTGCTTCGCCAAGATGCGTGTTCAGGAATCCCAAAAAGCCCGCAAGATCACTCTGATAAGCCTCGACCGTCTTGTCCGCCATACGGCGTTCGTCGGTCAGGTAGGCAGTAAAGGCGGCCAAGGTTTCCATCCTGCCACTCTGGCAGGCCGGTCTTAACTTTGCCTTGCGTCAGGGCATTGCGGAAACAGTCAAGGCTGGATGAGTTTTCCCGCCCAATCAAACACCTTGCCGGAATCATCTGGGTTCAGCGCGTCTACGACATCAAGCAGATGCCCTGCTGATTGCGCCGGGGAGAACAATTGCCTATCCGGAACATTGGCCTGGAACGGCTCGGACAATCCCGTCTCAACCGTGCCCGGATGGAGCCCAATGCAAATCGACTCCTTGTTTGTCCGACCACATTCAATGGCATAGTTGCGAACCAACATGTTGAGCGCGGCTTTCGATGCGCGATAGGCGTGCCAGCCGCCGAGACGGTTGCCGCTGATAGAACCGACCCGGGCTGACAGTGGCGCAAACACCCACCGGCCGGACCGAGGCATTCGACCCAGCATGTGTTTGGCAATCAATGCAGGCGCAATCGTATTCGCGGCGAATATCCGTTCGAAGGCATCCCGGCTCTGATGGCGATAGGATTTTTCGGGCTGGAGGCTCTCGCCCTCATGTAGTCGCCCGATAGCAACCATGCAGAGCCTGACATCTCCAGCTGAAGCCACCTCCTGTACGGCTGCTTCAACTGCGGCTTCATCCAGTGCGTCGGCCTTCAGGCCCTTTGCCCCCGCAGAGGCATCGCCGGAACGGGAAACACCAAATACGGTTTGATAGACCCCGCGCGTCAACAGGGCGTCCACCAAGGCGCGGCCTACACCACCTGATGATCCAAATACGACAGCATTCATGCCATTCAATCTAGGGCGAGGTGATGTGCAGGCAAAAAAGAAGGGCGACCAAACAGGCCGCCCCTCAATACTCTACCAGTTACTCTACTATCCATGAAGGTACACGAACTGTGCTTAACCTTTCATGAATATGTTGACGCACGCCTAGCTTTGTTTGGCCAGCAGGTTGCGAATTTCTTCCAGCAGCACTTCCTGGCGCGGTGGCGCAGCGGGCGCAGCCTCTTCTTTTTTCTTCATGTTGTTCATGCCCTTGATAATCATGAACATGACAAACGCCACAATGATGAAGGAGATGATCGCGGCGATGAAATTGCCCAGTTCGACGACTGCGGCTTCTTTTACCACTTCACCAGCGGCATTCACTTCAGCTGGCGTAATCGTATAGGCGATGGAGGCGAGATCAATGCCGCCCATGATGGGGGCGAGCAGGGGCAGGAATACGCCCTGAATGAAAGCCGTTACGACCGTTGCGAACGCGCCGCCCATGACGAAGCCTACGGCCATGTCGACCAGATTGCCTTTCAAGGCGAACTCTTTGAATTCCTTCAGCATCCCTATGCCCCTTTTTGCTAGGATCTTTCAATTAAGAGCGCGAACTAGGCCGTATATTTGCCAAGAGCGTCAAGTCGTCACACTCAGTGGAATAACAGTCGCAACCTAACGGGCTTCAGGATCCTCGCCGCCATTCACCCGGGCGCGCAGCTCCTTGCCAGCCTTGAAGAAGGGCACCGATTTCGCCGGAACTTCAACAGATTCCCCGGTGCGCGGGTTTCGACCTTTGCGCGCATCCCTATGGCGAACAGAGAACGCCCCAAATCCACGTAACTCGACACGATCTCCACGCGAGAGAGCGGATCCGATCTCTTCCAGAATAACATTGACCACACGCTCCAAGTCTTCCTGGCGCAGGTGACTGTATTCCACAGCGAGTTTTGCAATCAATTCGGACTTCAGCATGTCTTTGATATTACACGCATTTGCGGCGGGAGCGCTAGGCCCCCGCCGCAAACATTTCATCAATTTTAGAATACTGATCCGGAGACCGGATCAGTCGCCTCAGGCGTTGGCCAGTTCTTCCGACTGGGCCTTCCACTCAGCGCCTTTGCCGGATGTCCCGACTTCCTCTTCGAGGGTGGCGATCTGAGCATCCGTCAGCGCGGCAATCTGCCAGAAGTGGTAGATACCAGCTTCATTCAGCTTCTTCTCGAACGCCGGACCGACGCCCTTGATCTGCTTCAGATCGTCAGCATCGCCCTGAGGAGCGGACAGGCGGCCGCTCTCGTCCAGCGCAGACGCGTCGGCCGTAGCCACGCCATCCGTGCTCGGCGGGGTCGGGGTGACCTTTTCCGAGGTTTCCTTGGAGGTTCCGGACGAGGCCAGCGCTGCACCAAGGATATCGCCGAGCGACGCACCGGCATCTGCCGATCCGTACTGTGCAACGGCTTCTGCCTCTTCTGCGATTTCGAGGGCCTTGATGGACAGGGAAACACGGCGGGACGAACGGTCCACCGACATTACTTTTGCGTCAATCTTGTCGCCAACAGCAAAGCGTTCAGGACGCTGGTCTGCACGATCACGAGACAGATCGGAGCGACGGATGAAGGATTTCATCGCCGGGGAGCCGAACTCGATTTCGATACCGCCCGAGGTGATCTCGGTGACAGTACAGGTGACAATCGTGCCGCGCTTCACGCCGGAACCGCCATCTGCAGGTGCTTCGATCGGATCGCCGGACAGTTGCTTGATGCCGAGCGAGATGCGCTCTTTATCAACATCAACATCCAGGACTTTCGCCTTGACCATGTCACCCTTGTTGAAGGCTTCAATGGCTTGCTCGCCGGACTTGTCCCAAGCGATGTCGTTGATGTGCACCATACCGTCGAGGTCCGGGCCGAGGCCAACGAACAGACCGAATTCCGTGATGCCACGAACTTCGCCTTCGATTTCCGTACCGATCGGGTGCTCTGCGAGGAATGCGGTCCATGGGTTGTCCATGGTCTGCTTCAGGCCGAGCGAGATGCGGCGCTTCTCGGAATCGACGTCCAGAACTTCCACGTCGACTTCCTGAGAGGTCGAGAGGATTTTGCCCGGATGGACGTTTTTCTTCGTCCAGCTCATTTCGGAGACGTGGATCAGGCCTTCGACACCATCTTCCAACTCCACGAAGGCGCCGTAATCGGTGATGTTGGTAACCTGGCCCTTGAGGCGCGCACCAACCGGATAACGGATGTCGATGCCATCCCACGGGTCGGAACCAAGCTGCTTCATGCCGAGCGAGATACGCTGGGTGTCAGGGTTGATCTTGATGATCTGGATTTCGACTTCCTGACCAACTTCCACAACCTGCGACGGATGATTGATCCGCTTCCAGCTCATGTCGGTGACGTGCAGGAGGCCGTCGATACCACCCAGGTCAACGAACGCACCATAATCGGTGATGTTCTTGACGATACCCTTGCGGACGTCGCCCTCTGCCATGTCGGAAACGATCTCTGCGCGCTGTTCGGCACGGCTCTCTTCGAGGATTGCGCGACGCGAGACAACGATGTTGCCGCGAGCACGGTCCAGCTTGAGGATCTGGAATGGCTGGATTTCGCCCATCAGTGGGCCAACGTCGCGAACCGGGCGGATGTCCACCTGGCTGCCAGGAAGGAAGGCATTCACACCGCCAAGGTCGACCGTGAAGCCACCTTTGACGCGGCCGGAAATAGCACCTTTGACAGGCTCTTCGGCGTTGAAGCATTTTTCCAGTTTGATCCAGCGCTCTTCGCGGCGGGCCTTGTCGCGGGACAAGACAGCGTCGCCAAGGGCGTTTTCGATGCGATCAAGGTAGACATCAACGATGTCGCCGGCTTCCGGCTCCTTGTCTTCCATCGAGAATTCTTTGACCGGGATGCGGCCTTCGGTCTTCAGACCGATATCAACCAGCACGGCGTCATTGTCGATACGAATGACGGTGGCCGGAATGACCTGGCCTTCCTGCATTGCGCTGGCGGCCGTGGACGATTCAAACATTGCTGCGAAATCGTCGGTCGAGGGATTGAAGTTATCTGACATTTGGGTTCCTTCGGGCGGGTCGAACGGCTCAAGGCAGGCGTGCACTATTGCAGCCTGCTCAGAACGACCCGAGAGCGTGGTCTCTTGCATTTGAAGTGGTGCGGCCTGTTTGGATTTGAGGTCTCTCAAATGTGAGAGCAGCCCCTTCAGGCGCGGTTTCCACGGGCCATCGCCGCCTCAACAGCCGCAATCGCCTTTTCCACTGCGGCTTCTATAGTCAGGTCGGTCGTATCTATCAAGACAGCATCTGCCGCCATTTCGGCCGGGGCGTCCTTGCGAGACTGGTCTCGTTGGTCGCGAACGCGCAATTGCTCGATCACCGTTTCGAGGGCGATATCGCTTCCCTGCCCACAAAGCTCCTTCCAGCGCCGCGCACCGCGCACTTCCACGCTGGCATCCACCCAGAGCTTCGCATCCGCTTCCGGCGCAATGACCGTCCCGATATCCCGGCCGTCAAGCAGGGCACCTATCGGCTGGGTTGCAAAAGCCCTTTGCAGTTCAAAAAGAGCCCGGCGCACTTCCGGAATCGCCGCTACCACGCTCGCTGCCTTGCCAGCCTCAGCTGTGCGGAGGTCGGCCTCGTCGAAATCGGCAAGATCCAGGCTGCGGGCAACCATGGCGACGCCGTCTGCATCATCCAGCTCAACCCCGGCGCGCATCGCGGCAACACCGGTTGCACGGTACAGTCGCCCTGTATCCATGTGCGGCAAGCCGTAATGGGCTGATAGCCGCTTCGCGATCGTGCCTTTGCCCGACGCCGTAGTTCCATCAATGGCGATAATCATGGGGGCGGGAAGTGAGCGATCCAAAGGGGCAAGTCAAGCCGGGGCTGCCGTCGCCTCCACAAACCCTTTCCAGCCGCTCATATAGTCGATGAAGCTCTCGCCCAGCCCCTCCTGGCGCAGATGCGCGCGCGAAACCGGTAGCGCTGTCGGCTCGAAATCCGGATTGGCGGATACCTGTTTTGGGAAATCATGGTGCAAGATCGCCCCCCGACCGACCACAACGAAGTCGAGACCAGCCTCAACCGCTTCACGGCATTTCGCGGCTGTGGTCAGCTTTCCAGCCGCGCCCAACCGAACCTCGCCCCGCTCCAAGTCGGTGAACCAGTCGACGAGCCGGCGGTCCTGATAGGCTTCATCAACAGGCGTCTTGAACACGTCCCACAGTGAAAGATCCAGATAGTCGATTTGCCCCTCGGCCATGACCCGCCGTGCAACATCACGAACCTCCATCAGGTCCATGCCAAACCTTTCCGGCGAAAGACGCAGGCCAACCGAAAAGTCGTCCCCGCAGGCTGCGCGGATGCCGTCTACGATCTCGAAGGTCAAACGGGTCCGGTTTTCCAGATTGCCCCCGTAGTGATCATCGCGTTTGTTAATCTCGGCGCTGAGGAATTGGCAGAGCAGGTATCCATGCGCCCCATGCACTTCGACCCCATGGAATCCTGCCGCTTCGCACCGGACAGCCGCTGCAATGAAATTGTCGCGCGCCTGCTCCACTTCAGCAAGCGTCATCGCCCGCGCGCCGAATTCCTCATTGTCAGACGGACAGACTGGTTGCTGCCCCTCGATCAACTCGTGCGGCGTGCGCATGCCTGCGTGATGCAACTGCACCACTGAATGGCTGCCTGCGACATTGATGTTCGCGGCAAGTTCGCGGAGTCCCGGCAAGTGGGCATCATCATAACAACCCAACTGGCCCGGAAAACCGATACCGTGGGGATCAATCTGCGCCGCCGCCGTCATGGTCAGGCCAAAGCCGCCTTCGGCGCGCATCGAAAGCCAACGGATCTCGTCGGCGCTTAGCATGCCATCAGCATGGCTTTGTTGATTGGTGAGAGGGGCCAGCATGAACCGGTTTTTCAGGGCTGGGCCGTGCGCAAGAGTCAGGGGAGAGTTGAGGTCTGTCATACGACCAAGATGCCCGCTTATCGGGTCTGGTCAATTTTGACCCTGCGGAAATCAGCCTTCCGTTATTTCCGCGCCCAACTCGGCCATATGGCTCAGGAAGTCCGGATAGCTCGTCGCGATCATCGAGATGTCGTCAACACGCACGGGATTCTGAGACGCCGTTCCCATGACCAGCGCACTCATCGCAATCCGATGATCATGACGCGTCTCGACCAGGCCACCTCCCGGAGGCGGGCCGCCACAGCCCTGGACCGCGAACCCGTCTGGGCGTTCCTCGGCCTCAACCCCATTGGCACGCAGCATGGCAACAACAGCACCAATCCGGTCCGACTCCTTGACGCGAAGCTCTTCGGCACCGGTCACAATCGTCTCGCCATCAGCAAAGGCCGCCATGACACCAAGGATGGGGAATTCATCAATCATCGAAGGCACAAGACGTTCCGGAACCGCCTTGCCCGAGAGATGCGCCGACCCCGCATGGATATTGATCAGCCGCTCGCCAGCAGCATCCCCCAATTCTTCCGCGCCCAGATGCGCGCCCATCAGGTTTGCAACATCATAGAAGCCAGAACGCGTGAGGTTGGACATGACACCCTCAACCATCACATCGCCCTGCGGCGAGAGGATACCGGCCGCGACCAGGAAGGCGGCGGAAGACGGATCTCCTGGAATAGCCGCATCAATCGCTGACAACATCTGTCCGCCCGCCAGTGAAACGCGGACACCTTCGCTTCCAATCCGCTCGGTACCAACCGCAACACCGAAGCCGCGTAGCATGCGTTCGGTATGGTCGCGTGTCTGGCGCGCTTCTTCGACGATGGTGGTGCCTTCTGCGTTCAGTCCCGCCAGCAACACGGCCGATTTCACCTGAGCCGATGCAACAGGTGGCACATAGGTGATCGCCTTGAGACTTTCGGTCCCAACAATCGCGAAGGGCAACTGACCGTCCGGCCCCGCCGTATCCAGGCCCCGCATCAGGCGCAAGGGTTTCAAAATCCGATTCATGGGACGCGAGCGCAGGCTCTCATCCCCGGTCATCTCCACATTGATCGGATAGCCGGACACCAACCCCATCATCAAGCGCGAACCCGTGCCCGAATTGCCAAAATCCAGTACTTTGGTCGGCTGGACCAGTCCTTTTTCTCCGACACCGGTAACTTCCCAGGCGCCCGGCCCCGTCTGTTTCACCGTTGCACCCAGGGCCTCCATCGCCCAGCCTGTGCGGAGCACATCTTCGCCCTCCAGAAGTCCGGTAAATCGGCTCTTTCCTGCTGCGAGCCCCCCGAAGATAAGTGCCCTGTGAGAGCAGGATTTATCACCCGGCGCACGTATAACGCCCTTGAGACTTTTTACGGGTCGGCTGGTCCAGACCATTTCAGGTACATTCCGTGGTTGATTGACGACGTGAAATGGGGCTTTGACAGCGTGCGGCGTTCATGGCAAGCGCCCGGCCATATCAAATTCAGAGAAGACTTAAAGGAGGCTGTCTCCCATGTCGAAAGACAAACTTGGAACCAAACAGGTCTGCCCGTCCTGCGAGGCACGCTTCTACGACCTCAACAAACGCCCGTGCGTCTGCCCGAAATGTGGCGAGGAGTTTGACCCGGAAGACGAAGTCATCCGCACCACGATCACAAAAGTGAAGGCCAAGGCTGCTAAGGCCGCAGTCAAGACCGATGATGATGACGAGGATGACGACGACGAGGACGACTCAGCCGCACGCGCAAATGATGACGACGACGAGGATGATGAAGTCGACGAGGAAGCTGCCAAGGAGCTTGGCGGCGACGAAGAAGAAGTGATCCTGGAAGGCGCATCCGAAGACGACGAGGACGGCGACACACCAGCCAAGGTTCCTGCCGGCTTCAACGAGGAGGGTGTCGACGATGATGACGATGACGTCCTGCTGGATGACGACGACGATACCGACTTCGAAATCGACGCAGATGGCGATGATGATGACGACGATCTGCCGCTCGATGACGAGGATGATGAAAAATAAACTTGAATCACGGAAGCGGCGGATGTAACTGCGTCGCTTCCGGTTCGGGGCCATAGCTCAGTTGGGAGAGCGCTTGCATGGCATGCAAGAGGTCGTCGGTTCGATTCCGTCTGGCTCCACCATTTTCTTCGTTGCGCAAATCTGGCTCGCGCGGGAAGTCGATGTCCTGAACGTCACATGAATATTTCGGCTGCACAGTAGCACATCATCGTGATGCGATGCCTTCAAGATGCCCTAATGTCGGCCTTGAACGGGAACCTTTATCCCCCACCTTTATTGTGAACAGTGGAACAGATCGTTCCGACGTTCGGCATGTCTGTCTCTTGCGACGGAAAGGATTGGAGCGATGACAACAGAACTGAAAACGAACCCGTTTGAAAACGATGCCTTCGTATATATCCGCCATCTTGATGCCGGCGAGCTTTCGGGGATTCTTCCCGCGAACGCCATCGACCAGATCGACGAGCCTGAAGACTTGTTCGTCGTGGCATCTGCCGACGGAGTCCGCCTGGCCGTAGTCCAGGGGCGTGAAGCCGCCTTTGCTGCCGCCCGGTCGCACGACCTCAAACCCCTGAGCGTGCACTAGGATACGATTTCAAACTAATACTTGCCTTTCCCTCCCCTTGGATTGAAATTCGATTCAAACCAAGGGGAGGGTTGAACTTTGAAACGCATTATTCTGGGCTCTGTGTCTTTGAGTATTGCCGCGCTGGCCTCATGCGGCGATTCCGCACCAAAAGATGATGCCGCCCCTGCCGCTGGCATAGTTTCGGCCGAAGGTGATTTTGCTACAAATTTGCAGACAGCCCTCATCGAGGCTGTTTCCGGCAGCACCGTCGAGCTTCCTGAAGGCCATTTCCGACTTGAAACCGGGCTTTCCCTCGACGTGGACGGCATCACTCTCATTGGCGCCGGATCGGACAAGACGATACTCGATTTCTCCGGCCAAACCGGTGCCGGCGAGGGCCTTCTGGTTACGTCGGACGATGTCACGCTGGCGGAATTCTCCATTCGCGACACCAAGGGCGACGGCATCAAATCCAAAGGAGCGGACCGGATCACTTATCGCGACCTGATCGTGGAATGGTCTGGCGATCCCGATGAAAGTAATGGCGCGTACGGCGTATACCCGGTCGAATCACGAGACGTGCTCGTCGAGCGCGTTGTTGTACGCGGTGCATCCGATGCGGGTATCTATGTCGGCCAGTCCAAAAACATCATCGTTCGCAATTCGGTTGCGGAGTACAATGTTGCCGGCATCGAGATAGAAAATTCGATGAATGCGGACGTTTACGGAAATATTGCCCAGCACAATACTGGCGGCATTCTTGTTTTCGATCTACCTGACCTGCCGCAAACGAGCGGACATTCGACGCGCATTTTCGACAATCAGATCATCGACAACAACACCCGTAACTTCGCCCCTGCCGGTAATATTGTGGCAGGCGTGCCATCCGGAACGGGCGTCATCATCATGGCCAACCGTAACGTGCACGTGTTTTCGAACAATTTCTCAAACAATCGCTCGGCCCACATTCTGATGACAGCCTATCCTGAACCCTTCAGCGACAAAACATATAACCCTGTGCCTCGTGATGTCGTCCTTGTTGGCAATTCCTATTCTGGTGGCGGCGACGACCCCCAAGGCATGCTGCAACCCATCGCCGAAGCCATGGGAGGCATCCTGCCGGAAATCGTCAGCGATGGCGTGGTCGCATGGGAAGGCGGCAGTGTTCCGACAACCAATATCTCAATTCAGGAGGATGAGTCGGTCGGCTTCATCGATCTGGGCATTGGCAAATATCCTGCTGATCCAGCCAGCATCGCACCATCCAACCAGCGTCCCGGTGCTACCCCCGTGGAGCAGCCATCGGCAGTCGTACTGCCACAGGATGCAAACTAGCGGGCGCTACGATGATTGCGCGCCTTTCTCTGATTACCTGCCTGCTGGTATCAGCCTGTGGCGGTTATGATCGCGCGGCCGCGCCATCACTCGAAACAATCCTGAGCGACACGCCCGCCAAAACGCTATCAGAATACGGATTGTTTACAGACAGCGCCGCTGCGACGCCCGCAAAAGAGGTCTTGGCATATGACCTCGTAAATCCCCTCTTCTCCGACCACGCCGTAAAGCATCGCTTTGTTTTTGTGCCGGGTGGCGAACAGGCAGTCTACTCGGACAAGGAAGTCTTCAGCTTTCCTGTCGGTACCGTACTGGTAAAAACCTTTTCCTTCGCGCCGGACATGCGGACGCCCGACGCAGATCAGTACAAGGTGGAGACAAGGCTCCTGATTCACAAGGAAGATGGTTGGGCCGCGTTTCCTTACATCTGGAACGAGTCCGGCACCGAGGCGACCTACGCGCCCGCGGGCAAGCAAGTGAATATCGACATGATCGACCCTTCCGGAACGCCTCTGGGCATTCGCTACGCCATACCGAACAAGAACCAGTGCAAGACCTGCCACCAAAGCGGAGATACGGTTCTACCGATCGGGCCAAAAGCGCGAAACCTGAATCATGACGGGCCGACAGGCTTCAGCCAACTCTCCAACTGGCAGGCCCGCGGCATAATCGACGGTGTCCCGGCTCATCCACCCGTGGTCCCTCCCGTCTGGGATGCGAGCCTTGCTGTCGAGCCTCGCGCCCGCGCATATCTGGATATAAACTGCGCCCACTGCCACAAGGCCGATGGATCCGCCTCCAACTCCGGCCTCTGGCTCGCCTGGACCGAAACCGAGCCTGTAAAGCTTGGTCTCGGCAAACATCCGACTGCCGCCGGGCGCGGTTCAGGCGGGCTAAGCACGGTCGTCGAACCGGGTCAGCCCGACCATTCGATCCTGGTCTTCCGCATGGCCTCTGACGAAGCGGGTATCGCGATGCCGGAACTCGGCCGCAGCGTGATTGATGAAGACGGCCTGTTGCTGGTCCGGGAATGGATTGAAAGCCTCGACGGGCAGGAGTAGTTCCAGCCTTGCCCTTGTCGGACCGCGCGCATAGGGTGCGCGCGTTTTGCACCCTCAAGAATGGCTCATCATGCCCGACACCCACACACCAGATCTTCCCGTGACCCTGTCCGATATCGAAGCGGCCGCCAGCCTGCTTGAAGGCCAGATCGTTCACACACCGCTGAACCTGTCTCGGACCCTGTCTCATATTACCGGCGCAGAAGTGTGGGTGAAGTTCGAGAACCAGCAATTCACCGCGGCATTCAAGGAGCGCGGCGCGCTCAACAAGCTGTCAAAACTGACCGACGACCAGAAACAACGTGGCGTGATCGCGGCGTCTGCTGGCAACCACTCACAGGGCGTGGCCTATCATGCGCGACGCTTGGGTATCCCGGCGACCATCGTGATGGCCAAGACCACCCCGTTCAGCAAGGTCGAGCATACGCGTAGCCACGGCGCACGCGTCCTGCTGGAGGGGCTGATCTTCGACGAAGCCAAACAGTATGCCATGGAGGTTTGCGAGCGCGACAACCTTACCTTCCTGCATCCTTTTGATGATCCGGACATCATCGCGGGCCAAGGCACGATCGCACTGGAAATGCTGGCAGCCCAACCTGATCTCGACACGCTGGTTGTCCCGATTGGCGGGGGCGGACTGATCAGCGGTATCGCCATTGCGGCAAAAGCCCTGAAGCCGGATATCCAGATCATCGGCGTGGAGGCGGCAATGTATCCTTGCATGCATGCCGCTCTTCGTGGTGAGACGCCAAAAACCGGGGGCGCGACGATCGCGGAAGGCATCGCCGTGAAGGAAGCAGGTGAGTTGACCCGTCAGATCTGCGCCGAACTGGTCGACGACATCGTTCTCGTTGAAGAAGAACATCTTGAGCGCGCCATCACGCTGTACGCGGAAGTCGAGAAGACCATCGCCGAAGGCGCAGGCGCGGCCGGCCTCGCAGCCCTGATTGCTCATCCCGCCCGCTTTCAAGGCCGCAAGGTCGGTCTGGTGCTCTGCGGCGGCAACATCGACACGCGCTTGCTGTCCTCAGTGCTGACACGCGCTCTCGTCCGTGAACACCGCCTGACTTCTATCCGGATCATCGGCGACGACCGGCCCGGCCTGCTCGCACTCGTCTCCAAGATTATTGGCGACCAGGGTGCCAACATCATGGAAGTTGCGCACAATCGGATCGCGCTGGATGTGCCCGCCAAGGGGGCGGAATTCGATATCCTGATTGAGACACGCGACGCACAGCATACGCAGGAAGTGATCGATGCATTGGCGCAGGCAGGCTATCCTCCGCGCTCACTTTGATCGATATATCAGCCGCCAAGGTGACTTGGTGGCGAGACCTGACTAAACCCGCCTGAACATCCCAGCCAACTGGAGAGTTACATGATCCGGACCATAATCGCAGCCTTCGCGGCCGCTCTGCTTGTTGCCTGCGGCGGCACTCCCGACACCACTGACCTGGATGCAACATTTGAAACCTATCTACCTTGGGACGCTGAACGTTCTGACGTGGAAACCGGCATGGGCGGTCTGGAATACATCGTATTGAAAGAAGGCCCTGATGGCGGTGCCAGTCCTGTGCCGTCAGACATGGTGCGCGTGCACTATGAAGGCCGCACGGCTGGCGGCGACAAGTTCGACTCCTCCTATGATCGCGGCTCCCCCTCCATGTTCCGCCTGAATCAGGTCATCCCGGGCTGGACGCAGGGTCTGCAACAGATGACTGAAGGCGACGTCTACCTGTTCTACATTCCGAACGCTCTGGCCTATGGCAATCGCAATCGCGGTGACGTCATCAAGGCTGGTGACGATCTCGTCTTCCAGGTTGAACTGGTGGAAGTGATGGAACCGAAATCCGCCGACGCTGAAGCGTGGGAAAAGTACACACCGTGGAATTCAGAACTGCCAGAAGTGCAGAAAACAGAGTCCGGCCTGCAATACGTCGTGCTGGAGAGCGGAGATGCCGCTGGCGAGAGCCCGGTAAATGGCGAAATGGTCGCTGTCTATTATGAAGGCCGCCTTGTGGAGACCGGCGAGATGTTCGACAGCGCCTTTCAGCGCGGGCAACCGGAAACATTCCCCTCCAATCGCCTGATCCCCGGCTGGGTAGAGGCGCTCGCCATGATGAAGCCGGGTGATCGCTGGTTGATGTATATCCCGTCAGATATCGCCTATGGCGCGCAAGGCACACCGGGCGGTCCAATCCCGCCAAATGCCGACCTGATGTTCGAAGTCGAACTGCTGGACGTCATCAAGAGCAACTAAGGGTACGGGTCGGACGGCGGAGCATACGTGTCCTCCGGCCCCATCTGTGTGGTCTCGTCCTCTGGACGGATATCCGCCCGAAAAAAGATCGGCAGGTCGAGAGACGTCTGGAACCAGGGCCGTTCCGCCCCGTCCGTGCGCGCCTGAACATCCAACGCAACGCGGCGCATGACCGTCTCGATATCAATTCGGTCCTCGGACTGGATAATCCGGGAGAAGGAGCCCGCAAATTCCGAATCCGTCTGCGGGTTCAATCGATGTGTGCCCGGCGCAACCGCATATGCGACGACCACATTGTCCCGACCAAAGTCTTCGTTGAAGCCGGGATCACCGCCCCGGTGGCCCATTCCGTTAAATGGACGTCCGCAATCCGCCAAAACCATAATCGCCTGGGCGGATGAACTTTCCAGACGCGTAACCAGGTCACCAAGTCGAACCGATGACTGTGCCGCCTCGAATTTATTACGCGGCAGTTCGCCTTCCATCATGAGGTAATTGTCCCCCGAAATATCGGTGCCGTATCCCGCAAAATAGACAAGCCCCACGGCAGCCGGCCCGGCAACTCTCAAGCGATCAATGAAAGCATCCACATGACTGAAAAAGTCCGAATACTCAGTGTCGGGAACATACACTGTACTGTACCCGCTGGCTTCCAGTGCGGCGCGAACTTTTTCGCCGTCCGTATGGGTACCAGACAGAGAGAAGGTCTGTGATTCCGCATACGAATTCGCAATCACCAGGGCTTGCCGGAGCGGCCAGCGCGCTCCACCCGGCGTCATCTCGACCCGGTCCAACTCCCACGAGCCAATCTTGATGTCAGACGACCGCCGTTGCAGCCGCGAAAGATTCATGGGCTCCTGACGCTGAAAAGTCTTTTCCAACACATCGAGACGCACCTGTTCGAACATGTCCCGAACGGTGGTTGCCGGTTTGCTCAGGCGCGTGCTGAGCGCGCTGGCATAAGGCCCATTCCCGTCATCTGCGCGACCATCGCTTGCCGTTTCGCCTTCCCAGGTTGCAAAGGACAGGAACATGTTGCGCTCCCCCGCCCCGCCGGCAGTGCGGCGTAATCCTCGGAAGGATTCGCCGCCGCCAAGCGAGCGCTGCGCCTCCGGAAGCTGCAGCACATTTCGACAGGCATCAATCGCCACGACGCTTGGGGCGTCCAGCGCATCCAGTTTCTGCATCAACCAGTCGAGCGACACCGAATCATCCCACAGGGCATCGTCCAGCACGTCGCTTTCTCCGACCGGAATCAAGTAATTGCCTTCGTTCTCCCGCGCGGCCCCGTGACCGGAATAGTAGAAAAAGCCCATCGCATCCGGACCCGCTTCTTTCAGCACGTCCACATAGTCCCGGATCGCAGCCATCATGGTTGAGCGGTTCGCATCGCGGACAATGTCACCTGACACGAGTCGAAAGCCGCAACTTGCAATCCCCTGAGCCACCAACTCCGCATCATTGACCGGGTTTGCCAATGTGCCAATACCACTGGAATAGGCTGCATTCCCCATGATCAGGGCAATCCGAGGCTTTGCGGGAGTTTCCTGGGTATGCCCCGGCCACGGCATGGCAGCAGCGCCTCCAAGAAGCATCATGTGTCGACGTGAGATCATCTTCACCCTCTTTGACGACCGAGCGCCAAGTTTGCCGATGCGGACCTCCGGCGTCAACGCCGCGGGCATTTTTGGGTTGCTTCAACTCGGAGCGGCTGACAGGAAGGGCCGGAATTTGATCAGGGGACCCTACATAGTGACGATTACTGCGGACCAACTCGGCCGGATTGCCCTCGATGCCGGCAAGCTCATAATGGATATCTATGCGAGCGACTTCGGCGTGGAACACAAAGGCGATGCGTCACCAGTAACTGAAGCCGACCAGCGCGCGGAAGAATTGATCCTGAAAGGTCTCGCTGAAGCAGAACCTGATCTCGCCGTAGTGGCAGAGGAATCCTTCAGTGAAGGCAAGGTGCCCGAACATGGTTATCGGTTTGCGCTGGTTGACCCGCTCGATGGCACCAAGGAATTCGTGAACAAGAATGGCGAATTCACCGTCAATGTGGCGATCATAGAACATGGCCGCCCAGTCATGGGTGTTGTGTATGCGCCAGCCAAGAACCGGCTGTTTATTGCGGAAAGCCACAATTCCGCCTGGCAAGCCACGGCTGAACCCGGCGGCGAGCTTCCAACGGTCCGCAAAGCGCTGAAGATTCGGCCTGCGCCCGAAGTTGGCCTGACCGCTGTGGCGTCCAAATCCCACCGCTCACCTGAAACGAATGAATGGCTCAGCAAGTTCAATGTGGCCGAAACAGTTGGTGCAGGTTCTTCCCTGAAATTCTGCCTGATTGCGGCCGGAGAAGCTGACCTCTATCCCCGCATGGGTCGCACCATGGAATGGGACACCGCGGCGGGCCACGCCGTTGTGGAAGCTGCTGGTGGCCGCGTCCTGACAGAAGAAGGCGCACCCTTGCTCTATGGCAAAACCGGTCGAGGGTACGACAATCCGCATTTCATCGTATATGGCGACGTCAGCCCCGCCTGAGGCCCGATCTCGATTTTTCTCATCAAACCTGCAAGAATCGCAGGCGAAGGATTTGGATCATGGCACGACAGTATTTTGGAACCGATGGCATACGCGGGCGCGTGAACACACCGCCCATGACCGCAGAATCCGCTTTGCGGCTTGCGATTGCTGCAGCCCGCACTTTTGCTCCGAATGGCGGTCGTGAAGTCGTCATTGGTCGTGACACACGCCGCTCAGGCCAGATGATTGAAGCAGCCTTGATTGCAGGCCTGAGCAGTATAGGGCTCAAACCCGTGCTGCTGGGCATTGTCCCCACTCCTACCGTCGCCTTGATGACACGCGAGACCGGGGCCGCCCTCGGTCTGATGGTCTCGGCTTCACATAACAAATCAGACGATAACGGGATCAAACTGTTCAGTCCCGCTGGGATCAAGCTTACGGACGCCGAAGAAGAGGCTCTGGAAGCCGCCATGGCATCAGCCTTTGAAGGCGACTTCGCCCCGCCACCCGCCATTTCAACGCCGCATCACATGAAGGGCGCAACCACTCTCTACCTGGAACGCTGCCTTGAAACGGTGGGCACGGACATTGATTTCTCTGGCCTGAAGATCGTCCTGGATTGCGCGCATGGCGCGGCTTACGAAGTTGGCCCGGCGGCACTGCGCCAACTGGGCGCCGACGTAACAATCATTGGCGACACGCCCGATGGGCTGAACATAAATGCAGGGGTCGGCTCCACAGCCACCGGCCTGCTGAAGTCTACCGTCACTGAGACGGGTGCGGACATTGGCATCGCCTTCGATGGCGATGCTGACCGCGTTATCGTGATTGATGAGTTGGGTGAAGAAGTGGATGGCGATCAGGTCATGGCGCTCATCGCGGGCGAACTGCATCGCGCCAACCGTCTCAAGGGGGGTGGCATGGTCGCCACGATCATGTCGAACATGGGGCTTGCCGAATATCTCAAGGGACTGGATCTCACCCTCGCCCGTACCAAAGTGGGCGATCGCTATGTCGGCGAACATATGCGCCAACATGGTTTCAATCTGGGCGGCGAACAGTCCGGCCATATCATCCTGTCCGACGTCTCTACCACAGGCGACGGCCTGCTGGCCGCGCTGCAAGTGCTGAAGACGCTCGCCGCCAGTGATCGGCCCGCTTCCAGTATCATGCGAGTGTTTGAGCCTGCACCACAGGAATTGGTCAACATTCCCTTCAAAGGCTCCAATCCCCTTGAAAGCGCGGGCGTGGGCGATGCCCTGACGCAAGCGGACGAGCTGTTGGGCGAGCGCGGCCGGATGGTTGTACGCAAATCGGGCACGGAACCCCTGATCCGGGTCATGGCTGAGGCCCTGGATGACGAACTGATGCACCGTGCGCTTTCGCTAGTGGTCGCTGCAGTACGGGCCGAAGCCTGAGATACTTCTGACGCGACCTGATCGCGAAGTCTTTGAAGCAACAGGGTTTTTCAGTCTCGATAAGTCTTTGTCAGTATTTTCCCGATATAATCTATGTTGTATCGGGGGACGTATAATGACGTTTGACGCGCGAGGCGGGGAAAAATCATCAGGCGGAAATACGCTTGTTTTCGGAGCGATCACCCTGACCGTGGTGGCAGGCGCATTCTTCGCCGTGCTCAACCTGCCTCATTCAGCGAACCATGCTGCGCCGGGAAGCGCTCACACACTTGCCCAGGCGCAAGACGCTGCCAGCACAACAGAAATGGAATATCCGGAGTTCTCGGGAAAATCGGCCAAGTCATTCCTGTCCGCCCTCAGCCGCGTCGATCCCGCGGCACGCGCAAGTCTGGATCGGCGGCTCGCCAAAGCCGACGCATACGATCATACGAAAATTGCCATTGAAGAAGCTGGCAAAGTATTGACCCGGCACAAGTCAGACTTGGCAAAGGCTAATATGCGCCATGTCGATGACTGGCTGGATATGACCCGGTCACAGCTCAAAAGCGCTTCGCGTTCCAAGCATCGCTGGTGTGCAGGCAGCCGATATCAGGACTTCAACACAGCGTCAGGCCTGTCGGGTCAGATGGCCGCCGCATCCGACCTCGCAGATCTTGGCTCCGAACTGACCGACTATTCTTTTGCGTCAATCAGTATAGCGCTTGTGGCCATCGAAGATGCCCAAACGCGTCCCGTAAAGCACGGCAACTTGACGTCTCGCGATGAAGCGGCACTTCAGGGCGTCGCGATGTCCCTGATGTCGGATCCACAAATTATGCCACTCCTGCTGGCCTCCGGACCGGAAGGACCGTCGAAATCGGCGCTGGCTTCCCTCGATATGTGCCAATTGGGCGCGACCGCCGTAACCGCGCTGAAAACCCTGCCCCAAGGGACCAAGGGCCGCGCATTCGCTGAAATGGTTCGTTCTGCGGATTTCAGCGGCGGAGACCTCAGCCAGTTAAAGAACTTGTCGAGCTTCTAAGTTACAGGCGCTGCACGCCAGACTGTTCCAGTCGCCATTCCAGCACATCCAGACGGTCCTGACCGAAGAAGGCCTCCCCTTCGAACACCATCAGCGGCACACCCCAATGATGCGGGTCCTGAGCAGCCTGGTTCTCGGCAATCAAAGCTTCGAGCCGATCCTTCTCGGCTTCTTGCCGAGAGTCTAGATCAGCGAGGTCAAACCCTGCACGCGCCGCAGCTTCAGCCAGAGCAGTCCCTTCGGTCCAAGCCCCTCCTGACCAGATCAGGCTGGAGACTTCATCCATAAAGGCCCACCCCTCGGCGTCGCCAACCTCACATGCAAGAATGCCCATACGGGTCAGCCGTCCAATATGCGGCTGGTCCGGTGAAATCTCGCGGGTCATCATGTTCATGACGACGGGATCCGGATTGAGCGCTCCGAGCGGTAGCCCCAGATATTGCGACAGGCGGACAATATCCCTCATCAGATAAGGCACCCATTGCGGCCGTATTTCGGAGAAGAATTCCGGGGTTCGAATGGCAATCGGATAGACTGGACGCGGACGCACCTGCACATCCCAGACATTGCTCATGCTGCGAAGGCGCTTGGTCGCGAGATAGGAATAGGGCGAACGAAACGACCAAAAGACGTCAACGGTTTTCATATGGTCATCTTGGCGGCGTATTGCCGTCTTCACAAGGCCGGAATTTACCCCCATTTAGCCTGTCATGGGCTTCGATGATACCTTCCGCCAATTCATGGACAAATTCCAGATGCCGGACTTTTCCGCCGTTGACTGGAAAGGCTCGGTCGATCGTCTGCGCCAGCAATTCTATGTCGCCAGTCGCGCGATCGAGCGTGACGCCCCGGAGATGGCAAATATCTCGCTGATCACCATTCCCGGCCCCGGCGGGCCGATGAAGGCACGCATCTACACCCCCCTCGGCGCGGGCATTCCGCCCGGTCCGGGAATCATCTTCTTTCATGGCGGCGGCTTTGTGCTCGGTGACCTGGACAGCCATGACATGATCTGCAAACGGCTGGCCGAAGGCGCGCGCTCCAGGGTGATCGCGGTCGACTACCGGCTCGCGCCGGAACACAAATTTCCCGCGGCCCATGAAGATGCCCTCGCCGCATGGAACTGGATCACCACCCATGCCGAAACGTGCGGGGTTGATCCGGACCGGCTGGCGGTCAGCGGCGACAGCGCTGGCGGAAACCTGTCAGCCTTTCTGGCTCAGGAATTGTTGCGGACGGGCCAAAAGGGCCCTGCCTTCCAGCTGTTGCTCTATCCGCTTGTTCAGTTTGTGGACATCCGGACGAAGAAGATGAGCTTTCAGGAAGGTGGCTTCTTCATATCGGCCAATCTGTTCGAGTACTTCCGCGATGCCTATATCGGGAATGATGCCGAACGAATGGATCCGCGTGTCTCGCCCCTCTTCGCAGAACCAAATGCGTTCAAGGGCCTTCCGCCGGCGCACTTCGTGCTATGCGGCTGGGACCCGCTCAAGGATGAAGGTCTCGCCTATGCCGACAAGATGGCGAGTTTTGGCGTGCGCGTCAGCGTGCGCGAACACCCGGGCATGGTACATGGTTTCATGAATATGACCGCCCTGTCCGATGCCGTGCGCGTTGCGATCCGCGATGCCGGCGTTGAAGCTGGCCGGGCACTTGGCGCCATCTGACATCCCGACATAAAAAAGGGGGCGACCCAAAGGCCGCCCCCAGTGCTGCATTCGATGGCAATCAGTTGCTGCCGCCGAAACGCTTGGTCACACTGATCTTGAATGTGCGGCCAAACGGATTGTGGGTATAGGGATCATAGTTCAGATCGAACTGTGCAAATGGCGGATCTTCATCCGTCACGTTGACCACTGACAGACCAAGGTCAAGGTCCCAAGCGGTCGACTGCCAAGTGTAGTACAGATCGAACGTCGTCTGGCTATCGATCTCCGTCGTGTTGTTGCCAGTCAGGTCGCCACGCTCATCGTCATATGCATCGATGTAACGCATCACAGCGCGGAAGTTGTGATCACCGAGCTCATAGTTGCCAAAGATGTTGGCTTTGAGCTGCGGCAGCGAGCGGGAGAAGTTCGACCGGTTGAATTGGCCGACCCGATCACCACCAGCAATCATCACGCCTTCGATTTCGAAATCGTCGACATCATACTCGATTATGTAAGTCGCTTCGCCACCAAGGGTGAAGGCTGCCGAATTGTCCATGTCCCAGACCTGCTCGGCGCGAACATCGACGCCGGACGTCTTGATGTCCGGACCATTCACGACATTGGTCTCGATACGAGCAATTCCGGACGCGGCCGGATTGGCCGGATCCTGGAATGTAATCCGTGAGAGGATCGGATTCTCAGTATCACCTGCCCCAATAGCCGCAACTGCAGCGCTCACAATAGACGCCTGGTCTTCAACAATGATCGGATCAGAGAAGTCGAAATTGTAGTAGTCAAGCGACGCGGAGAAGCCGTTCTGATTGTCGAAGAGCGCCCCCACATTGAAGCTGAACGCCGATTCCGGGCTCAGTGCACCGTTGCCAAACTGGTCAACTGCCTTGAAGGCGGAGGTCGGCGCCACGAATTGCAGCGTGGTCACCGCACCGCTCAACTGGTTGAGGGTTGGTCCACGGAACGACGTCTGAGCCGAGCCGCGCAGAGCGAGGTTGTCGTTGGCCTGCCACTTGATCGCAACCTTCGGGTCGAAGGTGGATCCGACATCACCGCCATAATCCTCGTACCGCATGGCGACCTGCATATCGATGTCCTCATAGAGAGGTACCTGCAATTCACCAAAAATCGCATAGATGGTCTGGTCTTCGTCTGCTGGCGTAGTTCCAGCCAGGAACGAATAAGGGCCTGTACCACCCGGTCCGGGCGTAACCGTCAGGTCGGTCAATGCAGTGGGCTCGACCTTGTAGCTTTCCCGGCGTACTTGCGCGCCGACAGCCCAGCCGATTTCACCACCTGCCGCCTGAACACCGCTCAGGCCCGACACAGATGCGTCCCATACCAACAGGTCGGTTGTGACGGTCGTGCTGTTTCCATCCGTCAGCCAGTCGGCCAGCGTGGCAGTATTTTCGAGCCCAGCAACATAGTTTGGATTGGCAGCACCCGTGATCGCACTGGATGGAATCGCATTGGAAAACGGGTTGTAGTATTCACAGCTTCCAGCGCCTGCCACGAGGGATCCGGTGTAGCCGGCGGCAAATGGCTGGCTGCCAGTCGCCGGATCATTCCCAGTTACAGGATCTGTACAGACACCATAGCCATTCAGCGCGGCCGTAAAGCCGAGAATGTAGGTATCGTTCGTCAGACGCTCACCCTCGGTTGAGGAATAGCTGAGCGCTGTGTCCCATGTCAGGCCGTTCTCGAACTGACCCGTCAGGTCGCCTGCAAGGCGGTGGCTCTTATAGGTCCGGAAGCCCTCCTGAGCTCCGCCGGTGCCAGGGTAGCCGCCCCAACCAAAGGAACGTCCGATATAGAGCGCAGCCAGTGTGCCAGCAGGGAAGTCGCCCGGATTGTCGGCCATGTATTGCTGGAAACCAGGATTGGACACCGGCACGACCTGGGTTGCCAGCTCCTGTGGTGGGTACGAAGGTGATGTCTTCCAGGATGGCACATCGCTGTAACCGTATAGGGCTTCGAGGTGCAGATCGACGCCATTCTCAAATGTGCGGTTGTACTCAGAGAACACCTGGTAGCGTTCTTCTTCCTCAACCAGATTGTCGAACTGCGTGAACTGGAAGTTACACTGCGCGGTGTTCGGATTGATGAACCCGCCAGCATCTTCACAGCCTGCTTCGGTATTCACAGCGCCGATCACACCCGTGGCACCGAGCGCGACATAGCGGCCCGGATTCGAAAGCGAGGACCAGCCACCGACAGGGTTGTCAGCATAAGGCAAGATCGCCCAGTCTTTTTCGAGCAGCGGCACTTCGCTACGTGAGTTGTAGCCGACCGACGTCACCCAGTTCCAGCTTCCGCCCTGCATGCCGTAGGCGGCATTGATGTTGTAGTCGCCATCCGTACCGTCGAACTGCGAGTAATCCCCGCCGATTTCAAACCCGTCGAGGTCGGAGCGCGTGATAAAGTTCACAACGCCGGCGATGGCATCAGACCCGTAGATTGCGGCCGCACCGTCTTTCAGGACTTCGATCCGGCCGACAGCGGCGCTCGGGATCATATTCGTATCCACGAAGAGCTGCGCCTGCTCCCCAATCGAATAGGGGTGATAGGTCTGGCGGCGTCCGTTGATCAGGACCAGTGTCCTGGCTGGGCCAAGCCCGCGTAGGTTGACGTTGGACGTACCTTCCAGGCCGTTCGAGGCGAACTGATTGGTTTGTCCATCAACACCCGACGACACGCCGAGATTCCGGATCAGTTCCGTTATCGATGGCGAACCCTCAAGCTTCAATTCAGCGGCGGTCAGCACGTCGACTGGCAGCGCGGCATCTTCTGGCGTACCCGCGATCAACGAACCAGTAACCGTAACAGTCGACTGGCGCAGCTCGCTCCCGTCTTCCTCCTGCGCGACGGCTGGCATACCGACTGCCAGCGCAACGCAAGACGCACTTATCCACATTTTCATTTGGTGTTTCATATACTTCCTCCCGTGGTGTGAGCGGCCGAATCTAGTGTTCAGCTCATGTCTCACTCGCAGCCAGCATATGCTCGCTTACGGACGGAAACAGGGTAATTTTGTTGTGCGGTGCAACAAATCGCCGCGGCTTCCTCAAGGGAAGTTACGATTACAACGTTGTCTTACTTCGGCGCGTGATCCAGACCTGCACAATTTCTGAACATATTAGGTCGGAAATGGCCTGATTGTGGCGCAAATGTTACAGTAAAAAACAATCCCCGACAGACTCGTTATTTGAGGCTGAATCTATCGAAATAGCGATTATTTTTAACTGCACCCGCCGCCAAGAGCGGGCTCCGAAATACCCTCCCGGAACTATAATATTACAATCAGGAAACTGCTATGCATCTCAAACAATCGTTGTTTGCGACGGCTTCTGCCGTCCTTCTAATTGCGACCAATGCTCAGGCACAGGAAGCCGAAACTGAGCGCGAATCGGCAATCGATCGCGTCCTTGGAACGGTCACCGTCACCGCCACAAAGAAAAAAGACGTCGAGAATGTTCAGGACGTGCCCGTCGCGGTTACGGCCTTCAATTCCGACACACTTGACGCGCTGAACGTCACGACGCTGGAAAGCCTGTCCTACTCATCCCCGAACGTTTCGCTGGATGATGTGGGCACGTCACGCGGCACGGCGAACTTCGCCATTCGTGGTCTGGGCGTGAACTCGTCCATCCCATCGATCGATCCGGCCGTCGGTGTCTTCGTTGACGGTGTCTATCTTGGCGTGAATAGCGGCGTCGTCGTCGACCTGTTCGACGTGGACAGCATCGAGATCCTGCGCGGCCCTCAGGGCCTGCTCTTCGGACGCAACACAACAGGTGGTGCGGTTGTCATCAACTCAGGCAATCCGACCGACGAATTCACCTACAAGCTCGGTGCCAAGGTCGATGGCCCTGTGGATGAAGACCGTGGTGGCGCCAGCGCCACTGTGCAGGGTTATGTCTCCGGCCCGCTGATTGAAGGCGTGCTGAACGGCAAGATCGGCGCTTCCTATACAAGCGATGCCGGCTACTTCGAGAACCAGTACAATGGTGACAATCACGGCGAACTCCAGACCGCGACCTATCGCGGCGCGCTGGAATTCACGCCAACCGAGCGTCTCTCCTTCCTCGGCAAGATCGAATACACAGACAGCCGCGGCGACGGCCCGTCGGGCCAGAACCGGTCCTATTTCGACCGTGACACGTTTGATTTCTCGATCGACGAGCCAGGTCTGGCGGAATCCGAAACCATCTTCGGCTCCCTTCGCACCGACTATGATGTCGATTTCGGCAACGGCCGGATCACCAACATCATTGGCTATCGTGACTACGACTCCCAGTCAGTCGGCGATATTGACGCGACCCCGTTCACGCTCTTTCACTCCGGTGCAGAGCTGACACAGGAGCAGATCTCTGACGAACTGCGCTATGCCGGTACGTTCGGCAAAGCAGACGTGACGACAGGCCTGTACTATTTCGAGCAGGAAATCGCCTACACTGAAACACGCAACCTGCCGACGACCCGCCCGGCAACCCTGCCGGCATCGATTCCGTGGGGCTTCTATGGTGGTGGACGTCAGGATCACACAGTCTGGGGCGCATTCGCCAACGTCGATTACGCCTTCACGGACAAGTTGGTTGGTACTGTCGGCCTTCGCTATTCCAACGAAGAGAAAGACGCAGACGTCGTCTACATCCGCCCACGCGGCGAATGCTCTGTCGTCAGCGGCACCTGTTCGCCGGATGGCACCAACGCGCTGATCTCCTTGATCACCGGCGGTGCCGCACAGGAGCCGAACGGTTTCAGCGACAGCAATGAATGGTCGAACTGGACTCCGAAAGTCGGCGTGCAGTATTTCTGGAACGACAATCTGCAGACCTATGGTCACTACACCAAAGGCTTCCGCTCCGGTGGCTACAACTTCCGGATCACCGATATCCCGATCTTCTACCAGTTCGTGGCCGAGACCGGCGATTTCGGATTTGATGAGGAAGAAGTCGACGCCTTCGAAGTTGGTTTCAAGACCAGCAGTGAAGACGGTCGTATCCAAGTCAACGGTGCCGTGTTCCACACGGAAATCCAGAACATGCAGCGTGAGGTCAACACCGCTGGTTCATCCGGCGTGGTCCAGAACATCATCAACACTGCCGATGCGTCCATCACGGGCGTTGAAGTGGATGGCCGAGTTGCCTTCGCAGACTCCTGGCTCGCCACGTTCAATGTCGGCATGATCGATGCGTCCTATGATGACGTGTTCTTCGATCTCGATGCGGACGGTGTTGTTGGTGACAGCGATCTCGCACTCGACCTTCCACGCGTGCCACAGGCAACTTGGGGCGTCGGCCTGATCAAGGATGTCGATCTGGGTGATTCCGGTGCGCTCATCGGCCAGGTGAACTACCAGTATCGCGATCGCATCGCGTATACAGACAGCAACTTCGGCTGGGTTCAGTCGGCCAACATGCTGGACGCGAACCTGACATGGGAAACGCCTGTCGACGGCCTTGCTGCATCGATCTACGGCAAGAACCTGCTCGACGAAGTTCAGGCGGGTAACGACACCCAGCTTCCCTTCCCGGGCCCGCTCTCGACCGGTGTGAACTATACTTACCAGGCCCTTCCGGCCGGTGGTACGTTCTCCCCGCTCAAGAAAGGTCGCCTTGTTGGCCTCGAACTGACCTACGAATACTAGGATCAGTTCTTCTCAATCTTTTCGGAAAGGGCGGCCCGGCGGGTCGCCCTTTCTTCATTCAGGCCCTATGTGAGAGCGCATGACCCAGACACCCCCCATTCTCGCCATAGCCAACTTTATAGGCGATCCCGTCGATTCTGCGGATTTCCCGAAACATTCAGTACGGTACTGGAACACGCGTTGGGCTAACGAGGTAGGTCTGGGCGATCTGGATGCGGCTGATCAAGCCACCCATTTCGGCCAGTTCACGCCCCTGCCCGAAAATCTGCAACAGCCCCTCGCCCTGCGCTATCATGGCCACCAGTTCGGCACCTACAATCCGCAGTTGGGCGATGGACGCGGCTTCCTGTTTGCACAGGTCCGCGACACGGACTCACGCCTGCTCGATCTAGGCACGAAGGGGTCTGGTCAGACGCCATGGAGTCGCCAAGGCGATGGCCGCCTGACACTGAAGGGTGGCGTGCGCGAGATTCTTGCCGCGAATTACCTCGAAGCCCTTGGCGTAAACACCTCCAAGCCGTTCGCCCTCATAGAGACCGGCGAACAGCTGTCCCGGAACGATGAACCCTCCCCGACTCGCTCTGCCGTACTCACTCGCCTGTCACACAGTCACATCCGCTTCGGCAGCTTCCAGCGCCTCGCCTATCTCGAACAGCCAGATGATCTGGCCCGGCTCGTCGACTATGTGGTGACGAACTTCCATCCTCTGGCGAAGGATGAGGATGTCAGTCGCAAGACGGTAAACATGCTCTCGGCCATAGCGTCCGCGACCGGTCACATGATCGGGCAATGGATGACCGCTGGTTTCGTGCATGGCGTGATGAATACGGACAATTTCAATATTACAGGCGAGACATTCGATTTCGGTCCGTGGCGGTTCCTGCCGATTTCCGATCCGAACTTCACCGCCGCCTATTTCGACCAGCAGGGTCTGTACCGTTTCGGGCGCCAACCCCTGCAGGGTGGATGGGCACTCCAACAACTCGCCTCCGCCCTCTTGCCCCTCGCTGGGGCGGAAGACCTCGCCACTGGTCTCAAGCCTTATGAACGCGCCTATCAGGAAAGCTTCATTTCTCACACTCATGCCATGCTCGGCATTGTACCATTAGGTGATCCTGATGCGGATACGGAGTTCCTGCAGGCATTCTACGCGTGGATGACCGAGACAGGTGCGAGCTGGCCGCAAACCTTCTTCGACTGGTTTGGCGGTCATGAAAGCACCTCACGGGCCGTCGCCTCCCCCCAGGCAGCGCTCTATAACGAAGAACGATTTTCGCCTGTGCGAGACGCGCTGGTCGCTCGTAGCCCGGTCCGGCCCGAACGCCTTCAGCATGCCTACTTTCAGGCCCCTGCCCCGGTCAGCCTGGTGATCGATGAAGTCGAGGCCGTCTGGGCGCCCATCGCCGAGTCGGACGACTGGTCCGCGTTACACGCAAAGCTCGACCATATAGAACAGGCGCGCCTTGCCTATGACTGGCGCTGACCCCTTGGGTCAGCCTTCCAGTTCGATGTCCCAATACAGATAATCCATCCACGTCTCATGCAGGTGGTTCGGCGGGAATTTCCGGCCAATCTCCTGCAGCTGGTAATTGTTCGGCCGCGCCGGGGGCCGCATCAGCTGCATGTCGGTATGCTTGAGCAATTTGCCGCCCTTGCGGAGATTGCAGGGGCTGCAGGCGGCGACGATGTTTTCCCATGTCGTGCGCCCGCCCTTGGAGCGTGGGATGACATGGTCGAAGGTCAGATGCTCTGACGTGCCGCAATAAGCGCACTCAAAACCGTCGCGCAGGAAGACATTGAACCGGGTAAAGGCCGGCGGGCGGTCCTGCCGGACAAAATCCCTTAACGCGATAACGCTTGGCAGGCGGAACTCCGTGCTCGGGCTGCGGACAACATAATCATATTCCGCGATGATATCGACACGGTCGAGGAACACGGCTTTCACCACTTCCTGCCAGGGCCACAAAGAGAGGGGATAGTAAGAGAGCGGCCGAAAATCAGCGTTCAATACCAGAGCGGGCCGGCCGCTCGGGGGGGCCGAAATGATCTCAGCCATGGGTCACCGCCATGACACTGAGAAGGTATGTCTGTTTGAACCGACTGAAGGCGTAGCTCCTTTTCGTCTCGCCCCTGCTTTAGGTGATTCACATAATGAGATTATGACAGTTGCGGTGTTTTGCAACGCTGTCCAGATGGTCAGACCTGAGGGCTCGGCTGGGCCGCCTTGGTGCGCCGGTCGTTGATCCATCCCCAGAGCAGATGTGCCGCCACGCCACGATAGGGTCGCCAGCACTCGGCATGCGCGGTGAATTCCTTGATTTCCATACGGGTTTCGACCTCCAGAAGCAGTTTGTGCGCTTCCATCAAGCCAACATCACCCACCGGGAAAGCGTCCATCGCGCCGACCGAATAGAGCAGGAACAATTCCGCAGTCCACGGGCCGATTCCCTTCACCGAGACCAATTCCTTGCGCGCAACATCCAGATCAGACGTGCAAACACGCTCAAGATCGAGCCTGCCTGTGGTCATGGCGTCGGCAATCGAGATCATGTGCCGAACCTTGGGGCGGGACATGCCACACGCCCGAATATCTTCGGGATCCGCAGCCAGAACGGCTTCCGGTGTCACCTCGCCAAACATCGCCTGGGTGCGTTCCCAGATTCTGCCGGCAGCCGTGGTAGAGAGTTGTTGATAGGAAATCAGCCGGCAAAGCGCCGCATAGCAGGGCTCACCCACCCGCCATTCGGGAACACCCAGTTCGTCATAGGCTCTCGCCAGTGCGGGATCTGCAGCGGTCAGTGTCTCGCAGGCCGCACCCAGCACCCGCCGCGAGGGCGCCGTCAATATCCCGGCTCTGGCAGTGTGCCGACCGGGATCAGCCCCATCCTCACTTCACTGTCCTTGATGGTGAAGGTCAGGAAGCCGCCATCCGCAGATGAGGTTTCCAGCATGGTCAGCATGGCATTTTCCTGCTGTCCCAACTGGCCAGAGGCGCCCAGCGCGTCGCGCAACTCGTCCGCGCTTTCTATCCGCATCCCTAGAGAGCCATGCGCCAGGCCGTCATCGAACTTGATATCGCCCTTTACGCCGAGATCCAGCGGGCCCCAATCAAGCAGACCTTGCGCAATTTCGACTGCGCCATCTTCCTGCACGAGCGCGCGATGGAAGCGTTGCGGATCGCCGCCGCTGCGAATCCAGGCCGGAAAGAAGCTGCGCACTTCGCCGATCAGGCGTGATGGTCCAATCGTGTCGCCAAGAAACTCTGCACCTGCCGGGGCCGCATTGATGGTCAGTCGGTCCCATTGCAGGGCGATCATCAAATCATCTTCTGCGCCTTCGCGCGGTTTCAGGTTCAGGGAAAACCCGGTCGTCGCATAGGTCTCACCGTCAATCAGCGCAGTCGCATTGCCCATTTGCAGGCCGATGCGCTCAATTGTGTCGCTGTTCCAGGAGAGGCTGGCGGCGGATGTCTTGTCCAGTGTCACGGTCTGACGAAGTCCGCCTGCCTCCGTCAGTAGGTTCCGGCCCGGCGAATATGCGATGACATGCTGCCAGTTCCAAGGCTGCATAACGAGGCGCAATTGCTCACCTTCCCAGCGGGGTGCACCGGCCGGCTGGTAGGTCGGATCGTTCACGACCAGCTCGAACCGATAGGGAAACCCGCCCAGCGACTTGGAGGAATACTCAAGCTCAGCGCCATTGGCACGTTCAGCCGCTATCCATTCATCAATGCCTTTGTCGATTTGGCCTTTCGCAATGAACCAATAGGCTGTCCACGCGCCGACGAGGATCAGCAGCAGGACAAATGGCGCATAGAGCCAGAACCGAGATTTTTTCCGGGTGGTAGAGGGCTCGACCATTGACGTGTCCTGAAGCGAGTTAGCGGGCGAGGCGACCCTGCACGGTGCGACCCTCGGCAACAAGAGCGTCTGATGCGGTCTCGAGTTCCGATTGCAGTCGGCTCATCAATTCCTTGCGTGGCAGGCCCGCCGGAATGGGCGGCAGAATCTCGTAGATGATCGTCCCCTTGTTGCGCTTCAATCCTCGACCCGGCCAACACAGGCCTGCATTTGTCGCCACCGGCAGGATGGGCGCCTCAATACCCTTGGCGAGCGCCGAAATACCGGCGGCGTGATAGGCAGGCTCGGCCCCTGGCACCGTGCGTGTCCCTTCCGGGAAGATCACGATCTGGCGACCATCGTCGGCGCGCCCCCTTGCAGCAGCGACCATCTTCTTCAGCGTTCTCGTATTCCCCGCTCGGTCAATCGGGATCATCGCCGCCTTCAGCGCGTACCAGCCGAGGAACGGATACCAGAGCAATTCCTGTTTCAGGATGATCGCGGGCGCAGGCATCACGAGAAAAGGAACAAACACGTCCAGCATGCAATTGTGCTTGCCCGCATAAAGCACCGTGCCACGCGGCATGTTCTGGCGTCCGCGTATTTCCACGCGGATGCCACAAATCACCTTCAGCCCCCAGATCAGGCCACGCGCATACAAGCTGATCGCCCAGAACGTCACCGATTTCGGCAACAGCAATGCCGGCAGGGCCAGCAGGCCCAGAACGGCCATCAGGCCGTACATCCAAATTACGAACAGAATCGAACGAAACATCATCATTGCGCTACCAGATAACCGGTCATTCGAACGTCGTCACGCGCCACTTCGCCCATTCGAGGAATACGCCACGAAAGGAATCAGGATCGCTCCAAATTGAAGCAGGATCATTCACCGTGCGCACAGGCCACGCAACCAACTCGATATCAGGCATCGACTTTTGCAATACGATCAGGCTGCGCGGCATGTGATAGTCAGATGTCACGATGATCAGCTTCTTGTAGTCGCGCTCATATGCCCAGACGGCGGTTTCCTCGGCATTGCCCCGCGTAGATTCAGCAACATAGCCAATATCCACGCAGCACGCCCACACATCGGCGGCGCCCCCCGCCAGTGTGATCAAATCCTCCACAGGCACATCCGGGTTCACGCCTGAAATGAGCAACCGCGCGCCACGACCCCGCGTTACCAGTTCCACGCCCGCAGCAATGCGCAGGCCGGATCCTCCTGTCAGCGCTACGATCGCATCGCCAGTGACTTCTGGTGAATGGTCAGCCTTCGCGGCGCGGTTCGCAAACAGCACAAAGTCCAGCGCCGCCAACAGCAGCACCGCCACTCCGATCGCCGGCACCACGCCGGTACGTCGTTTCTTCAGTCGTTTTTCACCGCTCACATGACACTCTTCAGAGAACGGATGACAGTTACACGTGCTGCGAGGCGCGCAGCAAGCCCCGCAATCAGCGGCGTCAGGATCAGAATGATCAGGTCCAGGAAATCCAGGCTCAGCTCAGGCAGCAGGCCAGTTCGCGCCCCGCTGGAATGGACCGCAAATATCATCGCCGCTGCCGCGCCGAGGGCGAGCAAGGCTCCTACTGCCCCCGCCCGAATGCCGAGCAACCAGAAGCGTCGCTCGAACAGGCCGGCAATGTACCGATCCCGCGCGCCTGCCAGATGCAGCACATCGACAATATCCCGACGCGCCAGCAACGCGGCATGTGTTGCAAAGGCGATCACGGCGACCGCCGTTGATGCCAGAAGCGCGACAGCCGTCAGTGCCACCAGTCGGGCAATCGCCAGCATGCGTCGAACATCTCCGGCCCAATCGGCATGCTCGTCCACAGCGTTTACAAATCCCGCCTCGGTGAGACGGCGCTCAAGTGTTGGCCCGATGAACTCCACATCCGGCTCGGCGGTGACCGCGATCAGCTGTGGCAGGGGCAGGCTTTCCGGCAAGCCCCGGCTACCAAAATTCGGCTCCAGCAGCGCGTCAATTTCCGCTTTCGACAACAAGCGCGCTTCACGTATTCCATCGGTCGACTCGATCAGCTTTCGCGCGGCTTCTGCGCCGCGCCGGTCAGCATCCGGCAGCGACACGGTCAGCTCGCCTTCGACTTCTGCCGTCCAGCTGCGCGCCGCACCATAGGTCGACTTCGCTGACAGCGTCGCCAGCGCCGCAAGAAAGCACAGCGCACCAACCACGAAGAACAGGGCCATTTCGCGAGCGTCCTCAAGCGGCAGGAGGGGAGTTTCCTTCGACATGCCTATTCCACCGCCTTGGAAATGTCCGTCCGCCGTCGTGCGGCCGGTCCATATTCCACATCCTGTACCAGCAGGCCGTGCTGCAGGCGAAACACTGGCGCCTCAACCTGCCGCACAAGTCCCAGATCGTGGGTCGCGATAATCACCGTCGTAGCCCGGCGCTTGTTCAGCTCAAGGAACAGCCGCATCAGGCGCGAGCCCATCTCCGGGTCGACATTGCCCGTCGGCTCGTCCGCAATCAGGATGTCCGGCTGGGTCACCACGGCGCGGGCGATGGCCACGCGCTGCTGTTCGCCGCCCGAAAGCGTGGTCGGCCGCGCATGCATCCGCTCGCCAAGCCCGACCCAGGCCAGCAGTTCCTCGACATCGCTGCGATAGGTCGACTCTTTCCGGCCCAATACCCGCAGTGGCAATGCAACATTCTCATATGCGGTCAAATGGTCCAGCAGGCGAAACTCCTGGAAAACAACACCAACCCGGCGACGCAATGCCGACAGCTGGTCCCGCGTCAAACGGCTCGTCGGTCGGCCAAACAGGGAAACTTCTCCCCGGGACGGTTTCAGGGCCAGATAAAGCAACTTCAGCAAGCTGGTCTTGCCTGCGCCAGAGGCGCCCGTCAGAAAGCTGAATGATCCGGGTTTCAGGACCAGATCAATCCCGCTAAGGATATCCTCTGACGTGTCATAGCGCAGCGAAACACCATCGAGGCGTACGGCAACATCGTCAAACAGATCGTGGCGGGAAAGAGTCATAGGCTCCTGTCCTGTGCGCGGGCGAATGGATTATTGGGGCGAATTGCGGGAAACACCAAGACATGATCCTCACCTGTCCCAATTGTGAAACCCAGTATTTCGCCGATGACTCAACAATCGGTGAAAGCGGCCGCACTGTGAAGTGCGCCGCCTGTGGTGGATCCTGGTTTGTTGAACCGAAACATCTGGACGAGACAGTCCGGCGCACACCGGCCGCGGCCCACGAGATTTATCGCGAGAAAGTCCGTGAGCAACGCCGTCGCAAGAGCCGTACGGCCGCCCTGCTCTCCTGGCTGGTCACCGCGGGCCTGTTCTTCTCCCTCGGCGTTGGGGCCATCATGTACCGCAACGAAGTGGTGAAGCTCTGGCCGCAGGCTGGCAGCATCTACAAGCAGATCGGGTTCAATGTGAACCGGTTCGGGCTCGACTTCGAGGATATCCAGCGCAGCCGCACCTTCAACGACACGGTCCCGGTCGTCACTGTGGCGGGCAAGGCCCTCAACATTTCGCGCTCTACCGTCGACACGCCAGCGGTGCGCGTCGACCTGAAAGACGAAATCGGCGCCGTGGTAGCCACCAAGTATGGCCGCATCCGGCCGGACCAACTGGCGGCAGGCGAATCGGGAACATTTCAGGTCGTCGTCGAACAGGCGCCGATGGAAAGCTTCGAGATCGAACTCAAATTCGTCGATCTCGCCGATATGCCGCTGCGGGACGACGCCCTTGATCCCACCGCTGAAGACCTCCTGGCCACCGAAACGGAAACGCCTGCCGAATGACCGACCTGCCCAAAATCGAAGTAATCGTGCCTGAAGACGAACTGTTGGCCGAGATCGACAAGCTGGCCGACACGCTGGCCCCTCGCCTGACGGGAGAATGGACCATGGTGTCCATTCTGATCGGTGCGACGCCCTTCACGACAGACCTGATGAAGGCGCTCGCCCGGCGCGACATCCACCCGACCCTCGACGTGATCTGGCTGGAATCCTATCGCGACGCGCGCGAAAGCTCGGGCCGCGTTGTCGTGCGTGCAGACCTTGCCCGGTCCGTGAAGGACAAGGGCGTGATCATTCTGGATGATGTCTACGATACGGGTCGCACGCTCGCCTTTGCCAAGACTCATTTGCTGTCCAAGGGTGCGCGGGAAGTCATCACCTGCGCCCTGACCCAAAAGCCCTGGGCCCCACGCGGCGCAGACGGTGTCGACTATTGCGCCATCGATGCACCGGGCCGCTACCTGGTCGGCTATGGCATGGACGATGCCGGCAAATATCGCGGCCTGCCCTATATCGGCGCGCTGGACTGAGCCCGCTTTACAGAATTGCGGGGATTACGCGGTCTGGTGGGCGGTGGCCGTCGGCGAAGGTCTTGATGTTGATGATGACCTTCTCGCCCATCTCGGTACGGCCCTCAATCGTGGCTGAGCCCATATGCGGCAGCAGAACGACATTTGGCAGGCCGAACAATTCCTCATTCACCGTAGGCTCCCGCTCGAATACGTCGAGCCCCGCCCCGGCAATCTTGCCCGCCTTCAACGCGCGAGCCAGTGCAGCTTCGTCGATCACCTCGCCGCGGGCCGTATTCACGATATAGGATTCCGGCTTCATCAGCTCGATCCGGCGGGCATTCATCAGGTGGAATGTTGCGGGCGTGTGCGGGCAGTTTACCGAGACGATGTCCATGCGCGCGAGCATCTGGTCGAGGCTGTCCCAATAGGTCGCCTCCAGCAATTCCTCGATGCGCGGGCTGACCGGTTTGCGGTTATGATAATGGATCTGCAAGCCGAAGGCTTTCGCACGGCGCGCAACCGCCTGGCCGATACGACCCATGCCGATGATGCCCAGCCGCTTGCCGGCGAGTCGGCGGCCCATCATCCAGGTCGGCGTCCAGCCGTCAAAGCCGCCCGTATTCATGATCTGCGCACCTTCGAACAGGCGGCGCGGCACTGACAGGATCAGTGCCATGGCGACATCCGCCGTATCATCGGTCAGCACGCCGGGCGTGTTGGTCACGGTGATGCCGCGCTGTACGGCACTCTGCACGTCAATATTGTCCACACCCGCGCCGAACTGGGCAATCAGGCGCAACTGGTCCCCTGCCCGGGCCATGATCCGGCCGTCCAGTTTGTCAGTTACCGTGGGTACCAGCACGTCGGCGGTCTGCATCGCCTCGACCAGTTCCTCCTGCGTGAAGGGGTGATCATCATTGTTCAGCCTCGCATCGAACAATTCCTTGAGGCGCAATTCGACCGGCGCCGGGAGTTTTCGGGTGACAACGACTTTCAACTTCTTCGCGGACATAGGAACTCTTTTTGCAAATATTCTCATTCGGGCCTTAGCAGAGGGATTAGACCACGCCAACGCTTCATATTTTACACAAGATTCATTCGGCTATGGAATTCTATCCCCTCGCAGACATGGGAAAAGACTGCACATGAAGTGGGCAGCCATTATTTTAACCGGGCTCGTCTTTGCTTGCGCTTCGGCACTGGCTGAGGGTCCGACCTATGTGCGCGTGAGCAAATTTTCCGGAAAGGAAGTCCCGCGCTTCGAGACCCTGAAATACAATGCCGTGAATGGTCGGGCCGGCCCCAGCCGCGATCATCCGATCCTCTGGCGCTACGAACGCCAGGGCTTGCCCCTGCTGATCATCAAGGAGAGCCAGAACTGGCGCCGTGTACGGGATCCGTCCGGCTCAGAAGTCTGGGTCCATGCCCGCATGCTGGAACCGGAAGCCAAGGCCATGGTGCAGACCGACACGATCCTTCATCACGCGCCGGATCCGGAAAGCGCAGAGATCGCCCGCATAGAGGCGACCGTCCTGGTGGAGCTCGGCAAATGCGCGGACAATTGGTGCCGCATCGAAGCCGGAAACTATAAAGGCTTCGTCCCGGCTGCCACCCTCTGGGGCGTAACGACCAGCGAAGCCACCCTGTAAGCAAGGGCAGTCTGGACACCCTCTCCCTGTTGACAAGCCGCGCGGCACAGGCTCGTAAAGCCTCTTGCGCTGATTGAACAAGGGAACCGCCATGTCCGGACCGCACGATTACCACACGCCCCAATCCTCCTACTCCAAGGAAGACCTGCTGAAGTCAGGTGCGGGCGGCTATTTTGGCCCGGGCAATGCGCAATTGCCGATCCCGCCCATGCTGATGATGGACCGGATCATAGAGATCACCATGGATGGCGGCCAGTTCGGCAAGGGCAGCGTGATCGGCGAACTCGACATCACGCCAGACCTCTGGTTCTTCGAATGCCACTTCCCCGGTGACCCGGTCATGCCCGGCTGTCTTGGCCTTGATGCCATGTGGCAGGCCGTCGGCTACTGGCTCGGCTGGTCCGGCAGCCCCGGAAAGGGCCGTGCGCTCGGCGTCGGCGAAGTGAAATTCACCGGCGAGATCACGCCCGACAAGAAGCTCGTCCGCTATGTCATCGACATCAAGCGCGTACGCCGCGGCAAGCTCAATCTCGGCATCGCCGATGGCCGCGTCTATGTCGATGATGAGCATGTCTACACCGCGCTCGACATGAAGGTCGGCCTGAAGAACGTCCTCTAGCGCTGCGCCTGCTTGACGTGGGCAAGCGGGCTGCCTAGCCCTGATGACACGATGATATTTGAACAAGGGAGATGCCGCGATGGCTGATGACTGGACCCCGCCGGCAGGCGACCTGATGAAAGGCAAGCGCGGCATCGTGATGGGCGTCGCCAACCAGAACTCCATCGCCTGGGGCATTGCGCGCCAGCTGGCCGCCCAGGGCGCCGAGATCGCGTTCACCTATCAGGGTGACAGTTTGGAGCGCCGCGTGCGCCCGCTGGTCGAATCCATCGGCATGGACACGATGATCCCGGCCGACGTCACCGATGATGCGTCCATGGATGCCGCGTTCGACGCCATCAAGGCCAAATGGGGCAAGATCGATTTCCTCGTCCACTCCATCGCCTTTGCCGGCAAAGACGAGTTGCAGGGCTCCATGGTCGCCAACACGACCCGCGAAGGCTTCCGCCGCGCGATGGACATTTCAGTCTACAGCTTCATCGACTGCGCCCGCCGCGCCAGTGAAATCATGCCGGATGGCGGCGCGATGATCTGCATGACCTATCTCGGCGCTGAGCGCACTGTGCCCTCCTACAATGTCATGGGCGTCGCCAAGGCGGCGCTCGAAGCCGCAACCCGCTATGCGGCGCGCGACCTCGGTCCGCAGGGGATCCGCGTCAATGCGATCTCGGCTGGCGCGATGCGCACGCTGTCCCTCGCAGGCATTCGCGGCGGCAAGAGCCTGATGGGCACGGGCCGCGACTGGTCTCTGCTGAAGGAAGACACGCGCATGGAAGGCGTCGCCGGCGCGGCGCTCTACCTGCTCTCCGAACTCGGCCACTCGGTCGCCGGCGAAGTCCATCATGTCGATGCCGGCTTCCACGTCGTCGGCGTCCCGGATTTGCCAGAGGATTAGTACGCGTTCGCCCAATCTTGGCGAGCGGACTCCTAAACCTCTGCGTGTTGTGCTATGCTTCTCCTTCAAGCTGGGAGGGAGATAACCATGTTACGTATCGCGTGTTCAGCCATGACAGCAGTGCTGCTTTTGGCAGGGTGTGGAGAGACTGCCGCAGAGAACCCCGAACCTGATGTCACGGCGGAGGAAAGTCGGACGTGTCCAGCCTATGATCCGCGCGACGGAAGCGCCGTGATCGATTTCATGCCAGGCATCGTCAAACCTCCGGTACTGAAGATCCGGTTTCTGGTAGATGCACCGAATGACGGCGACGCGTACGAACTTGAATTTGAGAGCATCCAGGAGTCAGCGCCCCCAAGTTATGTTTTCGATCTTAGGCGCACTGCAACGGGCATGCTCCATGTCATCACCGAAACGTCCGTTGAATACACCCAGTCGGACTTTCCCGAGCCGGAACTCCGCTCGATCGTGATCAATTGCGAAGGCAGTTCGTTCTTTGAAATCGAACCGGTGGAAGTTGTACAGTAGCGATCACGCTTCTGTAATCGCCCGGAACTCCTGCCCGTCTGTCCTGTTGGTCTGGCGAACCCATTCTGACAGGAGACTTCCATGTCCAATATCTTCCTCATCGGCGCCACGGGCGGCGTCGGCAGCCGCCTGAGCCCGAAACTCGTTGAGGCCGGCCACACGGTCAAAGGCCTGCACCGCAAACCTGAACAGGCAGATGATCTGCGCAAGCAGGGCGTCGAGCCCGTTCTCGGCAATATCATCGACATGACCGCAGACGATCTTGCCAGCGCCATGAACGGCTGTGATACGGCCGTCTTCTCCGCAGGAGCCGCCGGCAGCGGCCGGGACAAGACGACCGCGATTGATGGAGAGGGCCCGGAAAAGCTGATCGAGGCGGCGCGCGCCACAGGCGTGAACCGCATCTATCTCGTCTCGGTCATCATGGATGCTGGCCGCGACCGCGACACGAGTGACGACTTCGAACATTACATGGCCATGAAGCGCCGCGCCGATGCGGCCCTTGCCCAGAGCGGGATCGACTATGTCATCCTGCGCCCTGGCACGCTGAAAGATGATGACGGCGATGGCAAAGTGATGGCGGGCCGCGCGATCACCTATGGAGACGTCGCGCGCGGCAATGTCGCCGCCACGCTCGCGGAGCTGATCGGCGTGCCGGAAATCACCAATGAGATCATCGAACTCACAAATGGCGAAACACCCGTCTCCGATGCCGTTGCCCGTCTGAAACGCGGCTGACACGCAGGGCGAACCCCATGCTGGCAAATTGCACCCCACACCGTTTGGGCTTGCCATCAGATCCGCATTGAAGAATAAACGTATCGTTCAATCTTATTTGGGGGGACTCTCATGCCAGCACGCATCTTTCTCTGGGTCGGCCACCCACGCGCTACATCGCTCAGCCACGGCATGGCGGACGCCTACCAGTGTGGCGCAGAAGCAAACGGTGCCGAAATCCGGCGCATGAATTTGTCGGACATGGTCTTCGACCCGGATCTCACCGAAGGCTATCACGCCCGCAAGACCCTTGAGCCATGCCCTGAAGCGTGGCGGGAGAACTTGCTCTGGGCCAATCATGTCTGCTGGGCCTACCCGCAATGGTGGGGTGGGATGCCCGCCAAGATGAAAGGCGTGATCGACCGTAGTTTCCTGCCGGGCTTCGCCATGAAATATCACGAGAAGGACCCCTTCTGGGATCGCCTGTTGGCCGGACGACGGGGCGATGTGCTGATGACGTCCGACGCGCCAGTCTGGTTTGACCGGCTATCGAATGGTCGCGCCGCCAAGTTACAGGTGCAGAAGCCCGTCATGAAATTTGTCGGCATACATCCCGCACGCATCCTGCAGGTCGGACCGGTGAAGACGGCCAAGGAGGCGACGCTCTCAAAATGGATGAAGCGGGCCGAAAGGCGCGGCGCTGATGCCGCCCGCCGGTCCCGCTGATGTGAATTGCGTCCGCCCGTCATCCTGCTAACACGGGCATCATGAAAACCAGTACCGAGACTCATGTCCCGCTCAGCGGCTTCCCGTCTTATCCCGAAGACGAGATGCGAAACCGCGCCCGCGCCTTTCACGACTCTCTGGCGACGCGCCGTTCCGTCCGCGCCTTCTCGGACAAGCCCGTCCCACGCGAAATCATTGAGGCCTGTGTCGCCGCCGCCGGGTCGGCCCCATCCGGCGCGAATCACCAGCCCTGGTTCTTTGCCTGTGTGAACAGCGCGGAGAAAAAGCGCGAAATTCGTCAGGCTGCCGAAGCTGAAGAGCGTGAGTTCTATTCAGGGCGCGCCGGGGAAGACTGGCTCGACGCGCTCGCGCCGATCGGCACCGATGCCGACAAGCCCTATATGGAAATCGCCCCCTGGCTGATCTGTATCTTCGCCCAGCGCCGCGGCGGCGTGCAAGCGGGAGAAACCCGCAAGAACTACTACATCAACGAAAGCGTCGGCATCGCCACGGGTATGCTGATGACCGCCTGTCATCAGGCCGGCCTCGCCACCCTTGTCCACACTCCCAACCCGATGAAGTTCCTGAACCGGATCTGTGATCGTCCGGAAACGGAAAAACCCTTCCTGATCCTGGTTGCGGGCTATCCAGCCAACGATGCCATGGTGCCCAAACACGCTCTGGTGAAAAAGCCACTGGACCAGATCATGCGCGTGTTCTAGCCGCCCACGGTCACAGCGGGACCGGGCAGGTAGATTGTGTAATAGCTGCGCGGCTTCTCTCCCGGTTTGCGGCCTTCGGCGGCAATGTGGATATCGCCCGATATACCCGCCGGAATACCCTGCCCCATTGGCAGCACGTCGCCGCTCGGCAATTCGGCCGCGAACTCGCGGAACTTCCAGCCGTTTAGCACGGGCATCTGCCGCAACCGGTCCCCGGTACGCATCCGGACGGGCACGTCCCGCGCAAGGCTGCCCGACAGGTTCAGGAAGTTCTGCGTCACCCAGACACCCGTCTCGGTCCGCACCACACCCATCGACACATGCGTGGCCTGTTCGCTGAGAATGTTTGCGCGATGGCCGGGGCTGTCCATGAGGTTCTGGTGCAGACGTTTCACGGCCTGCCGTTCCAGATTCCAGCGCCCCCGGACAATCTCGATCATGGCAACATTTTCAGCTGAATACTGAATGATTGCCCGCCGGTCGAAGGCCGCGATGCGGTCCTGCGGTTCGCGCCCGTCCGGCCCGACATGACCGAAGAAATCATTATACGCCATGTCGAGACTGTGAAAGCGCGCCGTATTACGCAGCGCCGCGCGATTGACCAGCGGCGGCAATCCCGCCTCCTTGCGGGCGATATTGGTCAGCCTCAGGAACTCGCCTTCCATGCGCGCGTCGAAGGCATAGCCCTCCGGCAGGTTCCCGAAGCAGGGCCGCACCTGCTCGACATAATCGGCCACTGCGACGCCCCGCCCCGTGAGGGCAAGGTCACAGGCAAATGCGGGCAGGCCAGCGGCAAGCGCGGCAAAGCCGACGAAAAGAGTGCGCAGGATCATGTCTTGCGCACCATATCCGCGCCAACATGAACAGAAGTGTTACGGCCGTTCAGGCCATGGCTGAAGCTGATCGCGTTTCATCTGCAACCGCTGGTCTTCAGGCAGACTGTAATCATGACCGAATGGCGCGCTTTCCCAGCTGCCATAACCCGGATTCGGCAGGGCAATCCATTCCCGGCCCCATTTGTCCGCATTCGCCTCATATACGGCCTGCCGTTCTGCCGGGCTGCCTTTATAGGAATCGGTGAAGTCGCCCAGATTGTCGCCCAGCATGAGCAGGATCCGATAATCCTTTGCCACCACGGCCCAGCGCGTTGCCTTGGCCGAGCCCCAATCGTCCTGCTCGCCCTTGGTCAGCAACGTGTCGACATTGCCGCCCATTGGGAAACCGAGTGCCCGCAGATTCTGCGCGGTCCCCTCTTCCGTCACTGCGTCGCGATTGGTGACGTAGAATACTTTCACACCCTTGGCCGCAGCCGCGCGGGTGAAATCCACCGCGCCCGGCACGCCCTTCGCCACACCCGCGCTGGCCCAGGCATTCCAGCGATCGGGGCTGAAAGGCTCACCCACCAGCACATCCGCCGCCGCATAGGGCGTATTGTCCAATACGGTCTCATCGGCATCAAGGATGATTGCCGGGGGAAGATCCTGATAGGCCTCGCCTTGCAGGTCCGGCGCGGCGGTCCAGTCCGGATCAGCCAGCGCCTCGTCCAATCGCATCGCCGCCAGCGCATAGATGCCGTCAGTCGTGGCCTTGTACTCTACCGCCTGCTGCGCCCAGAGCGTTGCGTTCAGCCGATCATCCTGTGCCGGACCCGTTTCAACAATGACTTCGCGCTCGACCACCACTTTGCGGACAGGTTCGGAGCCTTCATCAACATAGATACAGGCAGACAGGACAAATGGCGCCGCCAACCCTGCAACAAGAAATGAAAGTCTATGGGTCATGACGGTCTCCTGTTCCGATGCAGGCTGGTCATACCAGACTGGCCCCGAACCGGAAACGGGTCAGATCGCGCCGCAATTCTGCAGACGCGCCAGCACCGGTGCGATCATGCGTTCGATGGCTTCTTCGGTCGGGCGCACATTGCCATAGGCCGGCAGGCCTTCATCGGCAATCACGAGGTCGGCCTCGAATTTGGCCGGATAGGTCCATTGGTAATGCGCCGCGCGAACCGTGCCAAGATATTGCTGAAGTACACTTTCCAGCGAGCGACCGCGCTCGGTCACGTCCCGGCGAATTCGCCGTGCGAGGCGCAGATCGTCTGGCGTGTCCACATAGACCGACAGATCAATCAGGGAACTGATTTTCGGGAAAGACAGCGCATGGATGCCCTCCAGGATCAGGATCGGTGCAGACTTGATCTCGCGTGTCTTCTCGCTGCGGTCATGGCGCTCATAATCATAGATTGGCTGCTGGATCGTCTCGCCGGCTTTCAGCGCGCGCAAATCCTTGACCAGCCGGTCGGCTTCTTTCGAGCGAGGTGCATCATAATTGATGCCCGCAACAAGTGCCGTCCATTCTTCTTTGTTCTCCGGCTCGCCATAATGGCTCATCGGATAATAATACGCATCCTCACCAAACAGGACCGCCTGCCCCTCAGGCAAATGTTCCAGCAGGGCTTCGGCCAGCGTTGACTTGCCAGATCCGGAGCCACCGGACATGGCGACGAGGAATTGCTTGCGCTTTGTCATCATGGCTCTGGGTGTAACGGCAAACCCCGGCTGGCTTCAACGAAAAAAGGCCGCCGCCGCACTTCCTTTGCCACGCACAGTCCCGTTAGATGCCCGCTGGGGAAATTCGCCATGACTGATCCACTCGACCGCGCCACATTCCATGCCCGCCGCTGGCTGGACAGCCTGCCTGATCGGCCCGTAGGCGCCACGGCCACCGCGCGCGACCTTCGCGCCGCCCTGTCTGGCCCGCTACCGGAAACCGGGCGAGACGCCGCCGCCATTATCGACGACCTTGCCACGCACGCCGAGCCCGGCCTGCATGCCAATGCCGGGGGACGATTCTTTGGTTGGGTGATGGCAGGATCACTTCCTTCGGCACTTGCTGCCGACTGGCTGGTGTCGGCCTGGGACCAGAATGCGGGTATGTTCACCGTTGCACCCGCCGCAAGCATGATTGAAGAGATTGCTGGTGAGTGGCTGAAGCAACTGTTCGACCTGCCGCAGACATCCTCCTTCGCGTTCACCACCGGGTGCCAGATGGCGCACGTGACCGCGCTGGCAGCGGCACGGCATGGCGTGTTGCAAAAGGCCGGATGGAATGCAGAAAACGACGGCTTGTTCGGCGCACCGCGTATCCGCATCCTGACCAGTGAAAACAGGCACCGCTCCCTCGACAGCGCTATTCGCCACCTCGGTCTTGGACAGGCATCCATGACAGATGTCGCCATCAACCCCATGGGCGACATGCGCGCAGATGACCTTGCCCGCCATCTTGCCGAATGGGAGGGCCCAAAAATTGTATGCCTGAACGCGGCAGACCTGAATGTCGGCACATTCGATGATTTCCGTACATTGATTCCGATGGCCCAGGCCGCTGGCGCATGGGTGCATGTCGACGGCGCGTTCGGCCTGTTCGCCCGCACGAGCGACCGCCTCAAACACCTCACAGACGGCATCGACTTCGCTGACAGCTGGGCAACCGACGGTCACAAGTGGCTGAACGTACCTTATGATTGCGGCTTTGCCATTGTCCGCGATTCAGAGGCGCACCGCGCCGCCCTGTCACTCAGTGCGGCTTATCTCTCCCCCAGTCAGGACGTGCGTGATCCAACGGATTGGAACCTCGAACTCTCCCGCCGGGCCCGCTCCGTGCCTGTTTATGCCGCACTTCAGGAACTTGGCCGTCAGGGCGTCGCCGACCTTGTTGACCGCTCTTGTGCGTATTGCGCTGAAATTGTGAATGGGATCGGCGCCCTGCCGAACGCTCGCGCCCTGAATGACCCGATACTCAATCAGGGTCTTGTGCGGTTTGAACACGAAGGCGCGAGTGCGGAAGAGAATGATGCGTTCACCGACGAGATCATTCGCCGGGTGAACGAAAAAGGTAAAGCTTTTTTCTCCGGCACGACATGGCAGGGTCAACGCGTTATGCGCGTTAGCGTCGTCAGCTGGCGGACGAATGAGGGGGATGTCGCGCGAACAATTGCGGCTGTACGCAAGGCGCTGACGGAGGATGGGTAGTTTGTGCGACCCTAGTCACGGAGGCGCTCAAGTCCATCCAGCAACAGATCAAGGGTGAATTCGAACTCTGTCTGGCTGTCGCACCACCCCATGGCCGGCTCGTCGGATTGATGCATCTCGGACGCTACCATGGCCGAGAGGTAGGGCAGATTTTCTGCCATCTCCTCAAACTCCGCCTGCGTCTTTTGTGTGTCCAGGTTTCCACCCGACACCGGCGGACTGAACAATTCCTGCGCAAAGCCAAACATCAGACTTCCGATCGCGTGCAATGCACGATGGGCCGTTTGATAGCTGAAGCCATTGTCCACAAACAATGCAATCACCTGATCCACATAGAGGTACATGGACGGTGGTATGGACTGCCGCGCCGCAAAAAGCGCAGGCGTCCATGGGTGACGCATCACCACCGTGCGAGCGGCCAGACATCTGCTGCGCAGGTCCGATTTCCAGTCTGCCATGCATGATGCCGGACGCTCGTCAACGGCGGACGTGATCTCATTTGCCAGCGCCTCGGCGAGTCCATCAAGCAGGCCTTCCTTGCCTGGAAGATGGTGATACAGGGACATCGCTTCGACGCCCAACTCTTTGCCGAGGCGCCGCATGCTCAGACTTTGCAGGCCCTCGCGATCAACCAATGTCATCGCGGCATCAAGCACGCGCGTGTGCGTCAAAGGCTTCCGTGTACTCATTGCCAGCCATGTCTCCTTTCGGGATCCATTTGCCTTTGTGGCGATGGCGCTTGCAAGACTCTTGCACTGCATGGTAGCACATGGCCTAGACTTACATTGTAAGGTTTAAACAAATATGTCCGCCTTGCCCCCCTCCCTTCGACGCGATGCATGCCTCACTGGCCTGTTTTACCTGGGCCTCGGTTTGACCGGCGGCGCCGTTTTCATGGCGGTTCGACCTCAGCTTTTTGCGGAAGATGATCCTGTTCAAACGCTCGCCAATCTGACCGGGCAGGAAGGTCTTGCCCGCGTCGGGATCGCGCTGGAGCTTGGGTCCGCCATCTTCCAGGCGTTGACGGCGGTATGGTTCGCCAAACTGTTCAGTCACATCGACCGGCATGCCGCGAGCGTTGTGGCACTCTTCGGCATGGTCAATGCGATCGCGACGCTCGCCAGCTCGGTGATGTTGCGCGCGGCGCTCGACACAGCCTTGGGACACAGCAGCGCCGATCCGGCAATCAGCCATCTGTTTGTTCTGACCAGTCACCACTTCTGGGCCGCAGGCGCCATCTTCTTTGGGCTCTGGTTGATCCCAATGGGTTGGATCGTCCTGAAGGGGCGCTTCGGCCCTCGCCCGCTAGGCTGGATACTTATCCTTGGCGGAATTGGCTATGTCGCGAGCGTGTTTATCGCAGTGCTCGCACCGCACGCAGGCGCTTGGATCGGATTACTCACGATTCCACCAACAATTGGCGAATTCTGGATGATCGGACTGTTGTTCTGGAAAGGCCTGCGCAGAACATCCAAGTATGATCAAAAATAAAAAAGGCCGCTCCGGAGAGCGGCCTTTCGTATCCTGTTACAGGAAAAGGAAATCCTATTCCTCTTCGCCGCCCTCGTCCTTGGCAAGTTCCTTGCCGGTGGTCTGGTCGACCACTTTCATGGACAGGCGCACTTTGCCGCGATCATCGAAGCCCATCAGCTTGACCCAGACCGTGTCGCCTTCTTTGACGAGGTCTTTCGGATGGTTCACGCGCTCGTTCGCCATTTGCGACACGTGCACAAGGCCGTCCTTCGGACCAAAGAAGTTCACGAAGATACCGAAGTCTTTCAAGCCAACGACCTTGCCTTCGTAGATCTCGCCGATTTCCGGCTCTGCGACGATCTCCTTGATCATCTTCAGCGCCTTGTTGATGGATTCCTTGTCCAGCGCAGAGACCTGCACCGTACCATCATCATCAATGTTCACCTTGGCGCCGGACTCTTCCACGATGCCGCGGATGACCTTGCCGCCAGACCCGATCACGTCACGGATCTTGTCGGTTGGCACTTTGACGATTTCCATCTGTGGAGCGTTTTCCGACAGGCTGTCGCGGGACGTATCCAGCGCTTTGCCCATCTCACCCAGGATGTGCATGCGCCCACCCTTGGCCTGCTCCAGAGCTGTGTGCATGATTTCCTTGGTGATACCGGCAATCTTGATGTCCATTTGCAGGGACGTCAGGCCTTTTTCGGTACCGGCCACTTTGAAATCCATGTCGCCGAGATGATCTTCGTCGCCGAGAATGTCGGAGAGAACCGCCACGCCGTCAGCTTCCTTGATCAGGCCCATTGCGATGCCCGACACAGGACGGGTCACCGGCACGCCGGCATCCATCATGGCGAGGGAACAACCGCAAACCGTTGCCATCGAGGACGAGCCGTTGGACTCGGTGATCTCGGAAACGAGGCGGATCGTGTACGGAAACTCTTCATGCTTTGGCAGAACAGCCTGCAGCGCGCGCCAGGCGAGCTTGCCGTGGCCGGTCTCGCGGCGGTTGGTACCGCCCATGCGACCGGTTTCGCCCACCGAATATGGCGGGAAGTTGTAGTGCAGCATGAATTTGGACTTCGACGTGCCATCAAGGCCGTCGATGAACTGCTCATCATCGCTGGTGCCGAGCGTGGCCACACAGATCGCCTGCGTTTCACCACGGGTGAACAGCGAGGAACCGTGCGTGCGCGGCAGGAAGCTGGCGATTGCCTCGATCGGGCGAACCTGATCCAGCGAACGGCCATCGATGCGCTTGCCAGTTTTCAGGATGTCGCCGCGAACAACGCTTGCTTCGGCTTCCTTGAAGGCAGACTTGAACGTCTCGCCAGACATTTCGCCCGGCTCTTCTTCGGTGCCGACGAGCGCAGCCTTGGCCTTTTCGCGGGCTTCGCCCACAGCGGCCTGACGCTCCAGCTTCTCGGTCATCGAGTAGGCGGCGGAAAGATCTGCACCGACCAGTTTCTGGATTTTTTCCAGTTCGGCCGAGTGATCTTCGGCTTCGAAGTCGAACGGTTCCTTGGCGGCCTGTTCGGCCAGGTCGATGATCGCATCGATCACAGGCTGGATCGATTCATGACCCGCCATGACAGCGCCGAGCATGACTTCTTCGGACAGTTCATAAGCTTCCGATTCCACCATCATCACGGCGTCGGCGGTGCCGGCCATGACGAGGTCCAGTTCGGACTCTTCGAGTTCTTCGATCGTCGGGTTGATGATGTACTCACCATCCTTGTAGCCCACGCGCGCTGCGCCGATCGGGCCCATGAAGGGCGCGCCGGACAGGACAAGCGCCGCAGAGGCACCGATCATGCCGATCACGTCCGGATCGTTTTCTAGGTCATAGGACATCGCGGTCAGCACGACCTGGACTTCGTTCTTGAAGCCTTTGACGAAAAGCGGGCGGATCGGGCGGTCGATCAGGCGAGACGTCAGCGTCTCTTTCTCGGTCGGGCGGCCTTCACGCTTGAAGAAGCCACCTGGGATGCGGCCCGATGCGTAGTATTTTTCCATGTAGTTGACGGTCAGGGGGAAGAAGTCCTGGCCCGGCTTCGCGCTTTTCGCAAAACATGCGGTCGCGAGCACTTTTGTATCGCCATAGGTCACCATGACGGCGCCATCGGCTTGGCGGGCCACCTGGCCCGTTTCGATCGTCAGCGTGCGGCCGGCCCATTCCAGCGACACAGATTTCTTGTCAAACATCAAAATGTCTTTCTTTTTCACATACGAAAAGCCCGCCGCGGCCCTATTGCCCGGCGGGCTTGATTTTGTGCCTAGCGGCGAATGCCGAGGGCTTCGATGAGTTTGGCGTAGCGCGCCTCATCCTTGCGCTTGGTGTAGTCAAGCAGCTTCCGGCGGGTTGCGACCATGGCCAGCAGGCCCCGGCGGGAGTGGTTGTCTTTCTTGTTCGTCTTGAAGTGGTCGGTGAGGTTGTTGATCCGTTCGGTCAGGATCGCGACCTGCACTTCTGGGGAACCGGTATCGCCAGGCTTTGTGGCGAATTTTTCGATCAGTTCCTGCTTCTTCTCAGCGGTAATCGACATCGTGTATCTTTCTTGTAATCGCCTTGCGGCGGGTTTTGTCTAAGCGCCTGAATTGGCGGGGGTTTTGGGTGAGTATCTGAGGCCTCAGGCCACGGCCGGGATGTCGTCCAGCCGGGTCAGGACCCGATATCCCACCACAAGGGGCGGCTTATGGCTCATTTTCCCCCGAAATGAAAGGCCCTCAGGTGAGGTTTGGCGCAAAAGCGCCGGTGCTTAGAATCTCACCTCAAGCCCGACGGGCGCAGGCCCGCGGGGTCGATGGAGGCGACATAGGTTTCGTCGAACAGGTTTTCCGCTTTCACGCGCAGACGCAGCGTTTCGGTCAGGTCGACCCAGGCCGCCGCATCGACCAGCCAGCGCGCATCGATCCGCTCGCCCGCCGAAATGGCGCCCTGCCCGGCGCGCGCACGCGCTTCGGAGACGTGGTTGGCGGAGAAATCCATGCCCCAGCGGCTGGCTTCGATGCCCGCCATCAGGGTGATCTGCTGGTCTGAGACATAAGGCAGCTCGTCGCCCGCCTCGACATCGCCCCACGGCTCATAGCTGCTCTCGAAGCCTGACTGGAATTCCGCATCCGTCCACGTATAGACGAGGCCGACCGGCAGTGAGAGCGATGTGTCGAACAGCGCCGCCGCATCCCAGCTCGCCGTCAGCTCAAGGCCCATCACGTCCACATCGCCGCCATCGAACTGGTCGCCGATCGTGCAATTGCCACCGGACGAGGCGGTGCAGGTGCCGAGCAGGTTTGAATAGTCATTGAAGAAGGCAATCGCCTCGACATCTACGCCCTCTTTCGAGAAGCGTCCGCCGGCTTCCCAGTTCACGCTCTCTTCGGCATCGGCCTCGATTGCGCCGGGGCTGGCAATCGCAAAGCCGCGATGCACACCGGCCAGCAGAGTCACGTCCTCATTGAGTTCGTAAAGCGCACTTAGACCAGGCACAACGACCTGGTCATCCAGGGTCCGCACGCGCGTCGGCCCCGCCGCACGGGTCGGGTCTGCCGTTGAATAGTCCTCGCGCGTCAGCTCATAATCCTCAAAGCGCGCGCCGCCGGTCACGGTCAGCTTGCCGATGCTGACCCGGTCCTGCAGGAACAGGGCAACCGCTTCGCCGCTGGAGATGCGATTGGCATTGCTGCCCGCCGCGCCCGCACTGGTCAGGATCAGGCGTCCACCTTCAAGACGATAGGCATCCTCTTCCTGGAACCGGTCTTCCTCGTCCTCATGCACGCGGATACCGACAGTGACATCATGGTCGAGGCCGCCAAACGCGGTCTGCCAGTTGAGCGTGGTTTGCAGGCCTTCGCTGTAATAAGCGCGGCGGTTGGCGCGGTAGACGATGGAATCGTCGAGACCGGTTGCGCCAGTCGCCAGGCTGTACTCGGCCGAATAGGTCACCGGGTCGGCGAGCACGGAGGAAATGCCCGTATCGCCGCTCGCGCCCGTACCGTCTGCGCTGATGCCCTGCAGCTTGTACCAGTTGCGGGCAAAATCATGATGATAGGCAATTGTCGTCAGGTTCAGCGTTGGCGAGAATTCGATCTTGTGGGTCAGCTGGAACAGCTCATTCTCGCCCCGGAACTCATCATCCGCGCTCGCATCATAGCGGCGATAGGGGTTGGCCTCGAAATCTTCCAGCGTCAGGCCGAAATAGGTCTCGTTGGAGGTCTCTTCGCGCGTCTGGTATTTCAGCTCGACGCTTTGCGGCATCGGGCCGTCATCCTTGTACGCGCCGACTTTCAGCATCAGATCATCAGCGTCGAAGCCCGTCGGGCCGCCATTGTCCAGCTCCTTGAACCCGTCAGTCTCGTCGGTGAACACTTCGATCAGGCCGCCAAGTTTCCAGCCTGCGCCGACCTCCGCACGTCCGCCCGTCCAGGCGTGGACCCGCTGGCGATCATTGGTGCCAAAGAATGCCTGCGCAAATCCGGACGTCTCTTCCGGCACTGGCGTCGAGAACAGGTTCAGCGCGCCGCCCGTCGTGCGCGGACCATACAGGATCGCGGCGGGCCCCTTGGTCACTTCCACGGCGCTCATCCGCGCTGTGGTCGGGAAATAATAGGCGGACGGCGAGGCGTAGGGCGCCGGCGAGATCGGCACGCCGTCTTCCATCAGCACGATACGGGACGAGCGATCTGAACCCGACCCGCGCAGGCCGATATTCGGCCGCAGGCCATAGCCGTCTTCTTCCTGGATGTTCACGCCCGGCACGACGCGCAGCACGCGTTGGATATCGCTCTGGGCCTGCGCCGACAGGTCAGCATCCGTCAGGAAGGAGACAGACCCGGCCACTTCGTCCACTGCATCCGTCGAGCCTGTCACGACAATCGTCGACAACATCCGGTACGGGTTCTGCTCACCCGGCTCGGTGGCATTGTCAGCATAAGATGACAGGGATACGAGCGCGCTGGAGGCCAGCAGGACGGAAAGACGGGAAAACGGCATGAGGGATACCTGTTGATATTGAGAATGAGTTGCGGGTCTTTAAGAGGATGCCACGCCCCAAAACAACCTGCATTTGACATTCACTCGCACAAACTTGCCGCGTATGTGCTTTCCATGCCACGCTCGGACTCATGTGAAGCAGGATCTGCTGCGCGCTTCGCTCGTCCCCTCCCCCACTTCTCCGGCGCATGCCGGAGTCTCGTCCGGCAGGCTTCAGCAGGAGACCCCGGCATGCGCCGAGGATACGGTTCGTCGCAGAGAGACCACTCCTCCCCCGATGACCCCTGCGTAGGTAGGCAGGGGTCCATCTCGGAACGCCTC
>NZ_AWFI01000014.1 GCF_000682775.1 Hyphomonas sp. L-53-1-40 | reverse complement strand
CGGAGGCGGCAGCAAGGACGCATCGGTTACGGTTATGGTGTCTATACGTGCATATTCACCGGCATTCTTGGAGCCTTCGATCGTGATCACGTCGCCCGTGTTGAGGTCGAGCTGGAAGGCGTGCGTGTCGATGACCCATCCACTGGAGCCACCTGCGCCGGTCCATGTCTCGACCTCGACGCCGTTGACGTAGACTGCGAACTCTGACGCGCCGTCATTCTCGTTGAAGAAGTTGAC
>NZ_AWFI01000013.1 GCF_000682775.1 Hyphomonas sp. L-53-1-40 | reverse complement strand
GAGGACGTGTTCTCGATCTCCGGTCGCGGTACGGTTGTGACCGGTCGTGTCGAGCAGGGCATCATCAAGGTCGGTGAGGAAATCGAGATTGTCGGTATCCGCGACACGGTGAAGACGACCTGTACGGGCGTTGAAATGTTCCGCAAGCTGCTCGATCAGGGCCAGGCTGGCGACAATATCGGCGCCCTGCTGCGCGGTGTTGACCGTGAAGGCGTTGAGCGTGGCCAGGTTCTCTGTAAGCCAGGTTCGATCACGCCGCACACGACGTTCGAAGCCGAAGCCTACATCCTGACCAAGGAAGAGGGTGGCCGTCACACGCCATTCTTCACCAACTACCGTCCACAGTTCTACTTCCGTACGACGGACGTGACGGGTGTTGTGACGCTTCCGGCTGACAAGGAAATGGTCCTGCCGGGCGATAACGTCAAAATGGATGTCGAGCTGATCCAGCCGATCGCTATGGACCAGGGCCTGCGCTTCGCGATCCGCGAAGGTGGCCGTACGGTCGGCGCCGGCGTGGTCTCGGCCATCAAGAAGTAAGCCCTGTTCCCATCAGGCAGTAA
>NZ_AWFI01000012.1 GCF_000682775.1 Hyphomonas sp. L-53-1-40 | reverse complement strand
GTAAGCCCTGTTCCCATCAGGCAGTAACGAGAAGGCCGTCCCATAAGGGGCGGCCTTTTTTATCAGCGTCAGGTGCGGGTGAAGACCCAGTATTTGTTGATCAGGAAATTGACCGTGAGCGATGCGGCCGCGCCCAATCCGAAATAGACGAGCGCCAGAGACGGACCGGGCGAACGCATCAGTTCCAGTGCTCCGATGATGCCGACACGCACACAGAAGGCTGCGCCGAGCGAGGTCAGGTTGCGAACAAGCCGACCTGACGAAACGGTTGAACTGTCATGCCCGAACGTCCAGAATTCATGGACAAAATAGAAAACCAGCCCGGTCACGATGAAGGCGATCGCTGCCGACAGGGTAAGGCTGAGCTGGCCGCCAAGCCGCAATGCCATGGTCAGCGCCAGATCCATGCCGAAGGCCGCAATGCTGGCCAAGCCATAGCGGACGGCCGGGCGGCTGAGCAGGGAAGACAGGGGAGGCTTCATCGGGGGCCTTCGGATGAGGGGCAGGTGAGACCGAAGTGTCCGTGAAAAGCGTGAGGCCTTGGTTAAACAAGGTGAATCGCGCATTCACCCTGCAACACTTTGCGACACAAGAACCGCATTCCGGCAAAATCAGGCAAGACACCCGCGCTATTCCGGATGCATGGCAAGACGCATCGATTTCATCATAGCCGGCGTTCAAAAGGCCGGCACCACGTCGCTGGACGCATATTTGCGCCAGCATCCCGATATCTGCATGGCGAAGAAGAAAGAACCGCACTTCTTCGACAGGCGCCCGCCAACGGGCATCCGCCCGCTGGACTACTGGCTGTATCATCGCCACTTCGATTGGAAGGCCTGGCGCGACGGGTGCATGCTGGGCGAGGCGACGCCGATCATCAGCTGGTGGAGCGGCGCGCTGGAACGGGTCTGGGTGTATAATCCCGATATCCAGATCATCGTGATCCTGCGCGATCCGGTGGAGCGTGCCTGGTCTCACTATCGCATGGATTGCCGGCTGGGACGCGAAACGCTGCCCTATCCGATTGCGATCCGCCAGGAGCGCGAACGCGCCCGCCGGGCCTTGCCAAATCAGGACCGGGAACGCTCATACCTGGCGCGCAGCTATTACGCGCCTCAGATCCGGGAGCTGAGGCGGTTGTTTCCCGATGATCAGCTCCTGTTCCTGCGCAGCGAAGACCTCGCAGCCGATCCGCAGCGAGAGCTGACCACAGTTTGCCAGTTCATGGGTTTGCCTGCGCGCAAATTTGACGTCTCCACCCAGTACAATGCGGCGCCCGAAGCTGACCGGATGAGTTCAGATGACCGGGACTATCTGCGCCGTGTCTTCGCGCACGACGCGGCCGAAACCCGCGCCCTTCTGGGCTGGGACCAAGGCGCATGGAGCGTGTGAGGGCAGGGCTGGCGCCACGCCCTCTTGCCTCATGGGCGAGAGGGGCGGTCCCATGCAAGAACGAAGGAAGTAGCTTTTCATTTCCAGGGCTCCCAGTAGACTTGTGGCCTACTGCATCTGGAAAGCTGACACGTCATGAAACGCATTCTTCCCGCTATAGTGCTGATCTTACTGTTTGGCGCACCCGTTGCGGCTGATCCCATGGAAGATGCCTACTATATTGTGGAACAGACCGCGACGCGGGATCAATACGAAGGTGCCTTGGCGGTCATGGCCGACCTCATGCTGGGAAATCTTCAGAATGAACTTACCAAGAATGGTGAAACCATATCCGATGACGCCGCAGACGTGGCCATTCAAATGCTGACAGCCCACATGACAGACGCCTTGTTGGAAGGCATGCGTGAGCCCATAGCAAAGGCCTATGTCTACAATCTTTCTCCTGACGCTTTAGAGGCATATCGTGCGTTCCTGGAAACGCCGGAGGGGCAGGAGATTTCTATGGCTAGCGCTGCGATTATGCGCGAAAGCCTGAAGATAGGCGAACAGGTGGGAGCCAGTATCGCCGGACCCGCTGTGGCGGCCATGCAAGATGACATGAGAAACGAGAATTGGCCTGCTGGAACGCTGAAATCCACCCAATTCGAATTGCGGGCCCTGTTCGATTTGCCACCCGTCTCGGAAATGCCGCCTGAGCGATAGAGACTGAGAGTTTTACCCCTGTGAGTCTTTCTGCATAAAAGCTTCACGACTCAGTTGACGCGGGCCTATCGATCCCATAAACCCCCGACTTCGCCGGGATGGCAGCGCTTTATAGAGCGAACGCTCCCTCGAAACAGACAATTTAATCCCACGCTACGCCCTGGCGCACTTCTGCGCCACGTTGGGGCTAACGTGTTTTGTGCGGACGGACCGAACGATGGAACGACAAAATATCCGGATCAGGCTCAAGGCCTTCGATCACCGCGCCCTCGACATGTCGGCGAAAGAGATTGTGAGCACGGCCAAGCGCACCGGCGCTGAGGTCAAAGGCCCGATCCCGCTGCCGACCCGTATCGAGCGCTTCACCGTGAACCGCTCGCCGCACATCGACAAGAAGTCGCGCGAGCAGTTTGAAATCCGGACCCATAAGCGGATCCTCGACATTGTAGACCCGACCCCGCAGACCGTGGACGCGCTGATGAAGCTCGACCTGTCGTCCGGCGTTGGCATTGAAATCAAACTTGAGGGAGGCCGCTAATGGCTCTGCCAGCACCCCGTTCCGGCGTGCTTGCCCGCAAGGTTGGCATGACACGCGTATTTGACGAGAGCGGCCGCCACGTGCCGGTCACCGTCCTGTCGCTTGATGGCTGCCAAGTTGTTGGCGTGCGCACTGAAGAAGAGCGCGCCGTGAAGACCAAGAAGGGTGGCGACGTCACCCGCACGGACGGCTACCAGGCTGTCATTCTCGGCATCGGCGAAAAGAAAGCCAAGCGCACGTCGAAGGCGCTGCGCGGCCAGTTCGCAAAAGCCGGCGTCGCACCGAAGCGCAAGCTGCGCGAATTCCGCGTCTCTGGCGACCTGCCGGAAGTTGGCGCTGAAGTCCTGGCTGACCATTTCGTTCCGGGTCAGAAAGTTGACATTGCCGGCATCACGATCGGTAAGGGTTTTGCCGGTGCGATGAAGCGCTGGAACTTTGGTGGTCTGCGCGCCACGCACGGTGTGTCCATCTCTCACCGTTCGCACGGTTCGACGGGTATGAACCAGGATCCGGGCCGCGTGTTCAAGAACAAGAAAATGGCCGGTCACTACGGCGTTGAGCGTGTCACGACCCAGAACATGGAAGTGGTTCGCACCGACGTTGAGCGCGGCCTCATCCTGGTCAAGGGCGCTGTGCCTGGCCATGACGGCAGCTATGTTGAAGTCCGCGACGCGGTGAAGAAGCCTCTTCCGGCTGATGCGCCAGCGGCTGGCTCCTTCAAGGCGGCGAGCGCGGATGCCGCGCCAGCAGCTGAAGCAACTCAAGAGGGTGCTGAATAATGGAACTCGCAGTCAAAACCCTTGCCGGCAAAGCCGCTGGAAACATCACGGTTGATGATGCCATCTTCGGCATCGAAGACATCCGTGGTGACATCCTGCAGCGCACGGTTCGCTGGCAGCTGGCCAAGCGCCAGGCTGGTACGCACAAGACCCAGACCCGCGGCGAAGTCAGCCGCACCACGAAGAAGTATATCCGCCAGAAAGGTTCCGGCGGCGCGCGTCACGGGTCCCGGAATGCGCCGATCTTTGTTGGTGGTTCTGTTGCGCACGGACCAAAAGTCCGCAGCCACGCTCACGACCTGCCTAAAAAGGTCCGCAAGATGGCTCTGGCTCATGCCCTGTCTTCCAAGGTGAAGGCGGATGCGGTCATTGTGCTGGACGAGGCGATCCTGTCGGCTCCGAAAACGAAAGAGTTGGTCGGTCAGTTCGCGGGTCTCGGTATCGAGAACGCGCTGATCATCTCCGGCACGACCGTGGACGAGAATTTCGCTAAGGCAGCCCGCAACATTCCGAACGTCGACGTGCTGCCGGTTGCTGGCCTGAATGTCTATGACATCCTGCGCCGCAAGAAGCTCGTCATCACCAAGGAAGCGGCCGAAGGCATCAAGGCCCGTTTCGATGGCGCGAAGGAGGCTAAGTAATCATGGCCGACGTAAAAGAACATCACTACGACGTCATCCGTCGCCCACTGATCACCGAGAAATCGACTCTGGTGGCTGAAGACAACAAGATTGTCTTCGAAGTGGCGATCGACGCTGACAAGAAAGCGATCAAGGACGCTGTCGAGGCGCTCTTCAAGGTCGAAGTAACCAAGGTCAACACTCTGGTCCAAAAGGGCAAGACGAAGCGTTTTCGTGGCTATGAAGGTCGTCGCAACGACATGAAAAAAGCCATTGTGACGCTCGCCGAGGGTCAGTCCGTCGACATCACGACGGGCCTCTAGGGGAGAAGGACGAGAAACATGGCACTTAAGACTTTCAATCCAACCTCCCCAGGACGCCGCCAGCTTGTGCTGGTGGACAAATCCGACCTTCACAAGGGCAAGCCCGTCAAGGCGCTGACCGAAGGTCTGACCAAGAAGGGTGGACGCAACAATACGGGTCGTATCACAGCTCGCCGCATCGGTGGCGGCGCCAAGAAGCTGTACCGCAAGGTCGACTTCAAGCGTAACCGCTGGGACATGCCGGCAACTGTTGAGCGTCTGGAATACGATCCGAACCGCACGGCTTTCATCGCCCTGATCAAGTACGAAGACGGCCAGCTGTCCTACATCATCGCGCCACAGCGCCTTGAAGTTGGTGACACGGTGGTCACGTCCAAGACGGCTGACATCAAGCCGGGCAACACGCTTCCGCTGAAAAGCATTCCGGTCGGTACGATCATTCACAACATCGAGCTGAAGCCTCAGAAGGGCGCGCAGATGGTTCGCTCCGCTGGCACCTATGCCCAGCTGGTCGGTCGTGATGGTGGTTATGCCCAGATCAAGCTGACCTCCGGCGAGCTTCGCATGGTGATGGACAGCTGCCTGGCAACCGTCGGCGCCGTGTCCAACCCGGACAATATGAACCAGGTTCTGTCCAAGGCAGGCCGCAAGCGTCACATGGGCAAGCGCCCGTCTGTCCGCGGTGTTGTCATGAACCCGGTCGACCACCCACACGGTGGTGGTGAAGGCAAGTCGTCCGGTGGACGTCACCCAGTGACGCCATGGGGCAAGAAAACACGCGGTCCGAAGACCCGTAAAAACAAGGCAACGGATCGTCTGATCATCCGTCGCCGTAACGCGAAACGCTAAGAGGAGCCGCAAGACATGCCACGTTCTGTCTGGAAAGGCCCGTTCGTAGACGGCTATCTGCTCAAGAAAGCAGAAGAAGCGCGCGCCTCTGAAAAGCGCGTTGTGATCAAGACCTGGTCGCGCCGTTCAACGATCCTGCCTAACTTTGTCGGCCTGAATTTCCAGGTCCACAATGGCAACAAATTCATCCCGGTTTCCGTCTCTGAGGAAATGGTCGGTCACAAGTTCGGCGAGTTCGCGCCAACGCGGTCCTACTATGGCCACGGTGCGGACAAGAAAGCGAAGAGGAAGTAGTCATGGCTAAAGCCAAGAATCCTCCGAAGCAGGCTTCGAATGAATCGCGCGCTGTTCTGCGCATGTACCGTTCGAGCCCGCAGAAGCTGAACCTTCTGGCTCAGCAGATCCGCGGCATGCCGGTCGAGCGTGCGCTGGCTCAGTTGCAGTTCTCGCCGAAGCGTCCTGCCCAGGATGTCCGCAAGCTGCTGCAAAGCGCCATCGCGAACGCCGAGAACAATCACGGCCTCGACATCGACAGCCTCGTCATTGCAGAAGCGCATGTCGGCAAGAACCTCGTGATGAAGCGTATTCGCGCCCGTGCTCGTGGCCGCGCTGCTCGCATCCAGAAGCCATTCTCGCAGATGACCATCATCCTGCGTGACACCTCAGTTGAAGCGGAGGCCGCATAATGGGTCAGAAAGTAAATCCGATCGGCCTGCGTCTGGGCATCAACCGGACGTCTGACAGCCGCTGGTATGCCGACACGGCCGACTTCGGTCGCCTGCTGCACGAAGACATCGCGATCCGCAAGGAAATCCGCAAGCGTCTGAAGCAAGCCGGCATCTCGAAGATCATCATCGAGCGTCCGCACAAGAAATGTCTCGTCACGATCCACACGGCACGTCCGGGTCTCGTGATCGGCAAGAAGGGCGGCGACATCGAAGCGCTTCGCAAAGTTCTGTCAAAGATGACGACCGACGAAGTTCGCGTGAACCTGGTTGAAATCCGCAAGCCGGAAATCGACGCCACGCTGATCGCCGACGACATCGCTCGCCAGCTTGAGCGCCGTGCCTCGTTCCGTCGTACCATGAAGCGAGCCATCCAGTCCGCCATGCGCCTCGGCGCTGACGGTGTGAAGATCATGGTGTCCGGTCGTCTTGGCGGCGCAGAGATTGCGCGTACCGAGAAGTATGCAGAAGGCTCCGTGCCGCTGCACACGCTGCGCGCCGACATTGATTACGGCACTGCAGAAGCGGCCACCACTTACGGCATCATCGGCATCAAGGTCTGGGTCTACAAAGGCGAGATCATGGAGCACGACCCGATGGCTCAGGACAAGCGTCTGGAATCTTCCGGCCAGTCCCGTGCACGTGCCAATGCAAACCAGCGCGGACCGGCCACCGGCGCGCAAGCCTCCGGAGCGTAAAAGATGCGTCAACCGAAGCGAACCAAATTCCGTAAGGCCTTCAAGGGCCAGATCCGGGGCAATGCCAAGGGCGGTTCATCGCTGGCATTCGGCGAGTTTGGCCTGAAGGCTCTCGAGCCGGAGCGGGTCACCGCGCGCCAGATCGAGGCAACCCGTCGGGCTGTCACGCGTCACATGAAGCGTCAGGGCAAAGTGTGGATCCGTGTATTCCCGGACCTGCCAGTGTCGGCGAAGCCGATTGAAGTCCGGATGGGTAAAGGTAAAGGCTCTGTCGACCGTTGGGTCGCCCGTGTCGCACCTGGTCGCATCCTGTTCGAAATCGACGGCGTGTCTGAGGATGTCGCACGCGAGGCCCTGCGCCTCGGCGCTGCGAAGCTTCCGATCAAGACGAAAGTCGTCAAGCGGATTGAGGGTATCTGATCATGAAAGCCCAAGATGTAAGAACGAAAAGCCTCGACCAGCTCAAGGATGAGCTCGTCAAGCTGAAGAAAGAGCAGTTCAACCTGCGTTTCCAGACGGCCACCGGCCAACTGGAAAAAACGGCCCGAGTGAAGGAAGTCCGCCGCGATATTGCACGCGTCAAGACGATCCTTCGCGAAAAAGCCGAAGCAGGTCAGGCGTAGGAGAGAGATCATGCCAAAGCGTATTATGGAAGGCGTCGTGGTCTCTGCCAAGCAGAACAAGACCGCAATCGTCCGTGTAGAGCGGACCTTCACCCACTCTGTGATGAAGAAGATTGTTCGCCGCTCTAAGAAGTATCACGCCCATGACGAAGCCAATGCGGCTGTCGAGGGTCAAATTGTAACGATCCAGGAGTGCGTTCCGCATTCCAAACTGAAACGCTGGGAACTTGTGACCGGCGGGGAAGGTGACGCATGATCCAGATGCAATCAAACCTTCGCGTCGCCGACAATTCCGGCGCGCGCCGCGTTCAGTGCATCAAGGTGCTGGGTGGCGCAGGCCGCCGGTATGCATCGGTTGGTGACGTGATCGTGGTGTCCATCAAGGAAGCAATTCCTACGGGCCGCGTGAAGAAGGGTGACGTCCGCAAGGCTGTCGTCGTTCGCGTGGCAAAGGACATCAACCGCCCGGATGGCACGACCATTCGTTTCGACTCAAACGCTGCCGTTCTCATCAATACCAATGGTGAGCCAATCGGCACTCGTGTGTTTGGCCCGGTCCCGCGTGAACTGCGCGGCAAGAACCAGGTCAAGATCGCGAACATGGCCCCGGAGGTCTTGTAAGATGGCTGCTAAGATCAAAAAAGGCGACTCCGTTGTCGTGATCGCAGGCCGCGACAAAGGTACCAAAGGCGAAGTGCTGAAAGTGCTGGTCGACGAGGATCGCGTTGTTGTGCGCGGTGTGAACGTCGTCAAGAAGCACCAGAAGCCGAGCCAGATGGACCCCGGTGGTCTGAAGTCTTTCGAAGCACCGATCCACGTATCCAACGTGGCTCATGCCGATCCGCGCGACGGAAAAGCAGTGCGTGTTGGTTTCAAAACTGATGAGCATGGCCGCAAGACGCGCTTTGCCAAACGCTCAGGGGAGTCCATCGATGTCTAAGGCATACGAACCCCGTCTCAAGACGAAGTACCGTGAAGAGATCCGGGCCAAGCTGCAGGAGCAGTTCAAGTATTCGAACCCGATGAAGGTTCCGAAACTGGACAAGGTCGTGATCAATATGGGTGTCGGCGAAGCTGTCTCCGACTCCAAGAAGATCAAGGCTGCCCTGGCCGAGCTCGAACTGATCGCAGGCCAAAAGCCTGTCGCCACCAAGGCACGCAAGTCGATCGCTGGCTTCAAGCTGCGCGAAGGCATGCTGATCGGTGCGAAAGTGACCCTGCGCCGTGAGCGCATGTACGAGTTCCTTGACCGGCTCACCAATATTGCGCTGCCGCGCGTGAAGGATTTCCGTGGACTGAACGGAAAGAGCTTCGACGGCATGGGCAATTACGCCATGGGCCTCAAAGAACACATCGTTTTCCCGGAGATCAATTACGATCAGGTGGAAGATATTCGCGGTATGGACATCATCGTCTGCACCACGGCTGAAACCAACGAAGAAGCCAAGGCACTCCTCGCCGAGTGTGGCTTCCCGTTCCGGAACTAGCGCCAGGAGATCTGCTGATATGGCAAAGAAGAGCGCAATCGAGAAGAACAAGAAGCGTCAGAAGCTTGTCGAAAAGTACGCTGCAAAGCGTGCCGAGCTGAAGGCCGTCGCCATGAATGAGGACCTTTCACTGGAAGAGCGCTTCAAGGCACGTCTCAAGCTTGCTGAACTTCCACGTAACTCGGCCCCAAACCGTGTGCGTAATCGCTGTGAAGTAACCGGGCGTCCGCGCGGCTACTATCGCAAACTCAAAATGTCGCGGATCGCGCTGCGTGAGCTTGGCTCAAACGGTCAGATCCCCGGTCTCGTGAAGTCCAGCTGGTAAGAGAGGAGGATATCAAAGATGAACATTTCTGATCCCCTCGGAGATATGCTGACACGCATCCGCAACGCTCAGATGCGCGGCATGTCTAAAGTCGTCACGCCGTCTTCGAAACTTCGTATTCGCGTCCTGGAGGTTCTCATCAATGAGGGCTTCATCCGCGGCTACACCGAAGTTGAAAAAGACGGTCACAAGAATATTGATATCGAGCTGAAGTACTATGAAGGTCAGCCAGTGATCTCGGAGATCAAACGTGTCTCCAAGCCAGGTCGCCGGGTGTATTCTTCTGTCTCCGACATTCCGCTGGTGCGCAATGGTCTGGGCATTTCGATCCTTTCGACTTCGAAAGGCGTTATGTCTGACAATTCTGCCCGCAGCGAGAATGTAGGCGGCGAAGTGCTCTGCCGCGTATTCTAGGAGAGCTATCATGTCACGTATTGGTAAACTCCCGATCGAAGTTCCGAATGGCACGACCGTCTCGGTCGAAGGTCAGACGATCAAGGCAAAAGGCTCCAAGGGTGAGCTTTCGCTGGTCCTGTCTGAGCTGATCACGCCAAAGCTCGAGAACAACGAGCTGACCGTTTCGCCGCGCGAAGATCTCGTGCAGGCTGCAAATGACCGTATCGAGGCTGAAAAGGCTCGGGGTCGTCGCCTGCCAACCTTCGCTGAAGCCCTTGATTCCAAGGCCCGTACGCAGTGGGGCACCGCTCGTGCCCGCGCCGCGAACATGGTCGAAGGCGTTTCGAATGGATATTCGAAGACGCTGGAACTGGTTGGCGTTGGTTATCGTGCCCAAATGCAGGGTACCGATCTCAAGCTCGCACTCGGCTTCTCGCACGATGTGATCTTCAAGGCTCCGGACGGCATCAAGCTGGAAGCGCCGAAGCCAACCGAGATCATCGTCTCTGGTGCAGACAAACAGTCTGTTGGTCAGGTTGCTGCCGAACTCCGCGAATTCCGTCCGCCTGAGCCATACAAAGGCAAGGGTATCCGTTATCAGGGCGAATATGTCCGCCGCAAGGAAGGCAAGAAGAAGTAAGCCCATGAAAAGCTCACGCGATAAGATGCTGCGCCGCGCCCAGCGGGTTCGTACCAAGCTCCGCAAGGTTGCTGAGGGTCGTCCACGCCTGTCGGTTGCGCGCAGCCACAAGAATATCTCCGCCCAGATCATCGATGACGAAAAAGGCATTACGCTCGCTTCGGCTTCGACGCTGGAAAAGGATGTGCTCGGCTCGGCCAAGACCGGTGGTGACGCCGCTGCGGCTACCCTCGTCGGCAAGACGCTCGCAGAGCGCGCGAAAGAAGCAGGCGTCGAAGACGTCGTCTTTGATCGTGGCGGTTACATGTTCCACGGCCGGGTGAAAGCCCTGGCAGACGCCGCCCGTGAGGGCGGTCTCAAATTCTAAGGAGAGGCCCTATGGCTGAAGAAAGAGGAAGAGGCCGCCGGAATCGCGATCGCGACGAGGAGCAGTCCGACATCGTCGACAAGCTGGTTGGTATCAACCGCGTCGCGAAGACGGTCAAAGGCGGTAAGAATTTCGGTTTTGCAGCCCTGGTTGTCGTTGGTGACCAGAAGGGCCGCGCAGGGTTCGGCAAGGGTAAAGCCCGCGAAGTGCCTGAGGCGATCCGCAAAGCCACAGAAGAAGCCAAGCGCAACATGGTTCGCGTGCCGCTTCGCGAAGGTCGCACTCTGCATCATGATGGCCGTGGCCGTCACGGCGCAGGCAAGGTTGTGCTGCGTGCAGCGCCTCCAGGTACCGGCGTGATCGCAGGTGGTCCGATGCGTGCTGTCATGGAAGTTCTGGGTGTTCAGGACGTGGTCGGCAAGTCGATCGGTTCCTCCAACCCGTACAACATGGTGCGTGCAACGTTTGATGCGCTTAAAGAGCAGAACAGCCCGCGGACCGTTGCGTCCAAGCGTGGCCTGAAGGTTCAGGATGTCGTCGGTCGCCGCAATGATGGCGCGTCCGAAGCCGGCATGGCTGACGCGACGAACTAGGGAAGGGCACGAAAATGGCTAAAAGCAAAGTCACTGTTCGCCAGGTTGGCAGCCCGATTGGCCGTCGTCCTGAGCAGCGCCAGACCCTGATGGGGCTGGGCCTGAACAAGGTCGGCCGCACCAAGGAACTCGAAGATACGCCGTCCGTGCGGGGCATGATCCGCAAGGTGGCTCACCTGGTTGAGGTGGTTGGCGAGTAATCGCCACCATTCGCAGCCGCACGATATCGAAAGATAGACCGATGAAACTGAACGAATTGTCTCCCGCTGAGGGCTCAACAAAGAACCGCCTGCGCGTTGGCCGCGGCGTCGGCTCTGGCAAGGGCAAGACGGCTGGTCGCGGTGTCAAAGGCCAAAAGGCTCGTTCCGGCGTTGCCGTGAATGGCTTTGAAGGCGGCCAGATGCCGATCTACATGCGTCTGCCAAAGCGCGGCTTCACGGCGCGTAACTCCAAGTCCCATGCCTGGGTGAACCTTGGCCGTCTCGGCAAGGCGATTGCCGCTGGCAAGCTGGACGCCAAGGATGTGACCGAAGAGTCGCTGGTGGCCGCTGGTCTGGTTCGCAATGTGCGCGATGGCGTGCGTCTGCTTGCCAAAGGTGACGCACCAAAGAATCTGAATATCACTGTGACAGGTGCCTCCAAGGCAGCTATTGAAGCTGTTGAGAAGGCTGGCGGTAAAGTCACCGTCACGGGGCCGGCTAAAGAGACTGCTGACGAATAATCGGCGGTTTTTACCGGTAACCCCTTCACAAATACTGTTTCGCCGCCGATTTAGGCGGCGAACGCTTTTTCAGGGAGGTCAAGCGGCCCATGGCGAATGCTGCCGAACAAATGGCTCGGAACATGAATTTCCGGAGCTTTGCAAAAGCCAAGGACCTGCAGAGCCGGATCCTGTTTACTCTCGGGATTTTGATCCTCTACCGGCTCGGGACGTTCATCCCGCTGCCGGGGCTCGACCCGCAGCAATACGCCCAATTCTTCGAGAGCCAGTCCGGTGGCCTGCTTGGCAACATGAACATGTTTGCCGGCGGCGCCGTGGAGCGGATGGGTGTGTTCGCCCTGAACGTGATGCCTTACATCACGGCCTCGATCATCATCCAGATGCTGACCGCGACCTCTCCAACGCTTGAGAAGTTGAAGAAGGAAGGCGAGTCCGGCCGCAAGCAGATCAACCAGTATACGCGTTACCTCACACTGGGATTCGCGCTGGTCCAGTCCTTTGCAATTGCTGGCGGCCTTGCCGCCGTCCGCATTGAGGGCATCTCGTCCTGGTTCTTCATCCTGACCGGCGTTGTGACGCTGACCGGCGGCACGATGCTGCTGATGTGGATGGGTGAGCAGATCACGGCGCGCGGCATTGGCAACGGTATCTCGCTGATCATCTTCGCGGGTATTATCGCTGAAATGCCGAAGGCGATCTTCAACCTGATTTCGCAGGCGCGTACGACCTCTGTGAACGTTGCGTTCGTGGTGGCGATTGCCGCCATGGTGATCGCGCTGGTTGTCTTCATCGTGTTCATGGAGCGCTCGCAGAGGCGGCTGCTGATCCAGTATCCGAAGCGACAGCAGGCCCACGGCGTTGCCCAGGGCCAGAAGAGCTTCCTGCCGCTCAAGATCAACACATCCGGTGTTATCCCGCCAATCTTTGCCTCTGCGCTACTGATGCTGCCGCTGACGGCGGTGGGCTTCTTGGGTGGTAACCCGGCCGATGCCGAAGCCTCTGGCGCCGTGAGTGGCGTTCTGGGCTGGCTGGCGACGCATTTCGCGCCAGGCTCGTGGACCTACATCACGTCTTACGGGGCGATGGTGATCTTCTTTGCCTTCTTCTACACCTCCATCATGTTCAATCCGGAAGAGACGGCGGACAATCTGCGCAAGTATGGCGGATTTATTCCCGGTATCCGTCCTGGCTCGAACACGGCGGCCTATATTGACTATGTTTTGACCCGACTGACGACCATTGGTGCCCTGTACCTGATGTTCGTCTGTATCCTTCCCGAACTCCTGCGGCGATATTTCCCAGAGATACCTTTCTATATTGGCGGTACTTCTCTTCTGATCGTTGTGTCTGTTACGATGGATACAGTTACACAGATTCAGTCGCATTTGATCGCGCACCAGTATGAGGGCATGATCAAGAAGTCGAAACTCGGGGGTCGTAAGAGATGAACCTAATTCTGTTCGGGCCGCCAGCGGCCGGAAAAGGCACGCAGGCGAAACGCCTGGTCGAAGAGCGGGGGTTCGTCCAACTCTCTACCGGTGACATGCTGCGCGCGGCGCGCGCGTCTGGCTCCGAACTCGGCGAAAGAGTTGCCCAGATCATGGATGAGGGCAGCCTCGTTTCCGACGAGATCGTCATCGCCCTGATCGATGAGCAATTGGAAGTTCAGGCCGGCGCGCCGGGATTCATCTTTGATGGTTTCCCACGTACAGTCGGTCAGGCTGAAGCGCTGGATCGTTTGCTCGAATCCCGCGGTGAAGCCGTTAATCGCGTGATCCGCATCCTTGTCGATGATGACAAGCTGCTGTCGCGTGTCACCAAGCGGTTCGAAGAACAGGGCCGCAAGGATGACAACCCCGAGACGTTCTCGAAACGGCTCGAAAAATACTACGAAGATACAGCGCCTCTGGTGCCTATTTATGCGGAGCGTGGTATCCTCGTGGAAGTCGACGGAATGGGCTCAATCGAGGCGGTTGCAACCGCAATCGACGCGGCCCTGAAAGAGACGGCGTAAAGGTGGGATTCCGCGGTTGACGCGTTAATTTCCATCGTTATAAGCCTCGTTTCTTAGCTTTAGGCTTAATCGCCGGCGCGCAGGACGGATGTTTCCGCCTTGGCGCGCTCTTTATGTATTAACAGTCCGCTTAGGAGATCGGCCTTGGCCCGTATTGCAGGCGTTAACATCCCGACCAACAAGCGCGTGGAAATCGCGCTGCGGTACATTCATGGCATCGGCCCATCCATGGCCCGTGAGATCATCGAAAAGGTTGGCGTTGAGTCGACCCGTCGCGTGAACGAGCTGACGGATGCCGAAGTCATCAAGATCCGTGAAACGATCGATGCCGACTATCTCGTCGAAGGCGACCTTCGCCGCGATACGTCGATGAACATCAAGCGCCTGATGGATCTCGGTTCTTACCGTGGCCTGCGTCACCGCCGTAAACTGCCGGTTCGCGGTCAGCGTACGCACACCAACGCCCGTACCCGCAAGGGCCCGGCTAAGCCGATCGCCGGCAAGAAGAAATAGGATAGTCTTCAATGGCTCGTGAAACGACCCGCGTCCGCAAGAGAGAGCGCAAGAACATCACCTCTGGTGTTGTTCACGTGAACTCCAGCTTCAACAACACCATGGTCACCATCACGGATGCCCAGGGCAACACGATTTCGTGGTCGTCCTCCGGCATGATGGGCTTCAAGGGCTCGCGCAAGTCGACGCCTTACGCAGCCCAGATGGCGGCAGAAGATGCCGCAAAGAAGGCCATGGATCACGGTATGCAGACTGTTGAAGTCAGCGTGCGTGGACCAGGTTCGGGCCGCGAGAGCGCACTGCGCGCGCTTCAGGCTGCTGGCCTGACCGTTACGGCTATCACAGACACGACGCCAATTCCGCACAACGGATGCCGCCCACCAAAGCGCCGCCGCGTCTAGTTCGTATTTATTGGCGGCATAATTTCATGTCGCCTGACCCATTCTGAGGATCCGTCGCCCATGGCAGACATCGAACCCACCAACGTCAACGACCGTAACTGGAAAGTGCTGATCCGCCCGAACCGTCCTGTCGTCCAGGCCGGATACGATGCCAAGCGCAAAGCCAAGCTCGTCATTGAGCCGCTGGAGCGTGGCTATGGTACGACTCTCGGCAACGCGCTGCGTCGCGTTCTGCTGTCGTCCCTGCAAGGTGCTGCGATCATCGGCGTTCAGATCGACAATGTCGTTCACGAATTCTCTGCGATCCAGGGTGTTCGCGAAGACGTAACGACGATCGTGCTGAACCTGAAGCAGGTTGCGATCTTCATGGAGAGCGACACGTCAAAGCGCATGGTGCTGAAGGCGAAAGGTCCGGGCGAAGTCAAAGCTGGCCAGATCGAAACCTCCGGTGACACCAAGATCCTGAACCCGGATCTCGTGATCTGTACTCTGGATGATGGCGCTGAAGTGCGCATGGAATTCACCGTTGCGACCGGCAAGGGCTATGTCCCGGCCGAGGCGCACCGTCCGGAAGATGCCCCAATCGGTTATATTCCGATTGACGCGATTTACAGCCCGGTCCGCCGCGTTGGCTATCAGGTCGAAGACACCCGTGAGGGTACTGTTCTCGACTATGACAAACTGACCCTCGACATCGAGACAGACGGGTCTGTCACGCCGGAAGATTCCGTGGCCTATGCCGCGCGTATCCTGCAGGATCAGCTGCAACTGTTCATCAACTTCGAAGAGCCGACCGTGGAAACGGGCGCACAGACAGAAGAAACCGATCTCGGCTTCAACCCTGTCCTGCTCAAGAAAGTCGACGAGCTTGAACTGTCCGTTCGCTCGGCAAACTGCCTGAAGAACGACAACATTGTTTACATTGGTGACCTCATCCAGAAGTCCGAAGCAGAGATGCTGCGCACGCCGAACTTCGGCCGCAAATCCCTGAACGAGATCAAGGAAGTCCTCGCCGGTCTTGGCCTGCACCTCGGCATGGAAGTGCCGGATTGGCCGCCGGAAGACATCGAAGGCCTCGCCAAGAAATACGACGACCACCTCTAGCCCACTGAGTAATCGGGGGCCTGACCACCTCCTTAAGGAACACGACAATGCGCCATCGCCTTGGATACCGTAAACTGAACAAGACGACATCGCACCGCAAGGCGATGTTCGCGAACATGGCTGCTAGCCTCATCGAGCATGAGCAGATCGTGACCACCCTTCCGAAGGCGAAGGAAATGGCTCCGCTCATGGACAAGCTGGTGACCCTCGCCAAGAAGGGCGACCTGAACGCACGCCGTCAGGCCCTTTCGAAGGTCCGTGACGAAGCGGCTGTCCGCAAGCTGTTCGACGTGATGGGCGAGCGCTACAAGGACCGTAATGGCGGCTATACCCGCGTTCTGAAAGCTGGCTTCCGCCATGGCGACAACGCACCTGTTGCCGTTCTGGAACTGGTCGACCGTGACGAGAGCGCCAAGGGTGCTGCGGATCGTGCACGTCACGAAGCCGAAATGGAGTCGATGGAAGGCTAGTCTTTCCTCGCTGTATTCGAATTGTTTCAGGAGCCCCGGACCGCTGGTCCGGGGTTTCTTGCATTTGGGCAAAGGGTTTCCGTGTGTACGACATGACAGACCGTGCGATTTTCGGGCAATCTACAACATTTACTGTTCAGGCCCGATAGGCGTAAGCCTGTAGTGAAAATGGGAGAAAGACCGATGGGATTCAGCTTCAAGACGCCGCCGCACATCCTGTTCGAACGGGGCAGTGCTGCCCAACTCGGCAAGCTGGTCAGCGATCGCATGAAACGCCCGGTCTTCGTGACGGACCAGGGCGTTATTGCAGCCGGCTTGGTGGAGGGCGCGCTGGAAAGCCTGCGCGATGCGGGTCTTGAAGTGTTTGTCTATGACAAGGTCGTTGCCGACCCGCCCGCTGCCACGATCCGCGATGCGGTCGCTGCGGCTCGCGAACATGGCGCCGATGGCGTGATCGGGCTGGGCGGAGGCTCGTCACTGGATACCGCAAAGCTGATTGCCGTGCTGATGGATTCCGGGCAATCGCTGGAAGACGTCTACGGCGTCGGCAATGTGAAAGGCTCGCGCCCACCGCTGGTGCTGTTGCCAACGACAGCAGGGACCGGATCAGAGGTCACGGCGATTTCCATCGTCACATCAGATGACATGAAGAAGATCGGAGTCGTCTCAGACCAGTTGTTTGCTGATCTCGCGATTGTCGATCCGATGCTGACGCTGACCGCGCCGCGCGGTGTGACGGCGGCAACCGGGATCGATGCGATGGTTCATGCCATCGAATCCTATACGTCAAAGCTGTTGCGCAATCCGGTCTCGGGTGCACTGGCCAAGGAAGGCCTGCGCCTGCTGGCCGGGAATCTGTTGCGCGCATGTGAGCACCCGGATGATATCGAGGCGCGCGAGGCCATGTGCATCGGAGCAACGCTCGCCGGGCAGGCCTTCAGCAATGCGCCGGTCGCGGCCGTGCATGCGATGGCCTATCCGCTGGGCGCGCTGTTCCATGTGCCGCATGGTGTGTCGAATGCGTTGATGCTGTCGCCGGTCTTGCGGTTCAACGCTGTGGTGGCCGCCAAGGACTATGCGGATCTTGGCCCGGTCGTCGGCGTGGCCCAGGACGCGAGCGCCTTTATCGACCATATGGTGGAGCTGTGCGCGAAAAGCGGCACGCCCCTGAAGCTGACCGAGGTTGGCGTCAATCACAATGACTTGCCAAAAATGGCTGAGGATGCGGTCAAGAATGAGCGCTTGATGAAGAACAACCCCCGTCTTGTCACGTATGACGATGCGCTGGCGCTCTATGAAGAAGTGCTCTGAGATGGATTCGCGGGATCACTGACCCGGTTCCACGCCTACTTGCCGGGCGATTTATGTGGCTCTGTCAGAAGGTCGTCCGGATACCAGGGGGAATCAGTTGGCCGGGAATTATGAAAGGCTGACGAGGTCAGCGTGATATAGAGCTGGAGCAGTCGCGAGGCCTTGCGGGGGTGGCCGCTTGTCAACTCGTCCCGGATACGCCACCGAAAACCGGTCGCGAGTTCGCCAATGAGTTCAGCGCCGTTACGGGACAGGCCAGCGACATCCCGCAAGCCCTGACCAATCACATGATCGTCCAGCAATTCCTGGATACCATATTTCGACTGGCTCCCTCGCCGGGCGATTGCACGTTCTGCCTGAGTCAGATCGAGATCCATCAGGAGCGCCGCATTCGCGAAGTCCCGCATGGCATGATCCCACAATTTCTTGCGTGCCATGATGGCGCCTCGTTGAATCAGCGCCTGACGCTTGCTGGGGGTGCCGACAACACTCTCGCCCCGCGGCAGGAATTCGTCGAGCGCCCAGGTCTCGTAGATGCGCTTGAAGATGATCTGGTCATGCTGGATCCAGCGACGCACCAGTTCCGAGGCTGGAAATCTGTTCGCGCCTGAGCCGCGATCCCCATCATGCTGGCGCTGGTGGAAGACGATGGCGGGGCAGGCGGCGCTGGTGCTGATCCGCGCTGCGCGGAGAATATAGTCATAATCGACCGAGCGCTTGAGCCCGGTATCGAACGGGCCAGTCGCATCCAGCAGTGTCTTTTGGAACAGCATGCCAGACTGGTGTGTGAACATGTCTTCCATCGTGGCGATCAGGAAGTCACGCGGGTGACACTCCCGCCAGTAGCCGGTGTCCTGCCAGACTCGCTCGCCGCCATTTGCGGGGTCGGTGAACCGGTCATGGCGTCCATAGCTGAAGCCAGCGGACGGGTTGGCGTCGAGCGCAGCCCCCAGTTTTTGGAGGGCGTCCGGGCAGGCGATGTCGTCATCGTCAACAACCCAGAGCCGGGTGCCGGTCATCAGCGTCATGGCCAGATTGATGGCCGCGGACTTGCCCTGGTTTTCAGTGCGCACATAGCGCACCTGCGGGTAGCGCGCTGCGACGTCCGGCGTGTTGTCGGTCGATCCATCATCTATCAGGATGACTTCATCCGGCTGTACGGTCTGGGCAAAAACGGACTTCAGGGAATCCGCAAGAAGAGACGCTCTGTTGCAGGTCGGAATGACTACCGAGGTCGATTGCATTCCAATAGGGTCCCGTTCTGGTGTTCACGCTACGCTGGCGAAAAGACCGCCAAGAGAAAGTAATTTGATTGCAAGGATAGCGCTTCTGCTTTTCCAATTCATTACTTGAACCTCTAAGACTAGCACGAAATACGTAAAACCCCGTCAGGATCAGCTGCAATAGTCGCGAAAAAGCGCATGTTTCATGATTTGTCGGAATGCCCTGGCGGGGCCAAAGAAAGCGTCATCAAGGCCTGTTAATCGAAAGGGGAGTTCCAGACACCCCTGAAAGGCGAATTGATGACACCGTTTTCACTGACAGCGCGCAGCTCCGCAAAGACTGCGGCAGTTGCGATGTTCAGCTTGCTGGCGGCCTGTGCCGCTCCGGTAGCAGAAGAGGTCCAATTTCCGGAGGTTGTGACTCCGGAAATTCAGGCACAGATCACACCGGATCAGGTCTTCACGATCGCCGTCCTGCCCGACACGCAGAACTATCTCGATTATACACACCAGAAGGCCGAAGGTTTCCCGTTTGAGGCCAGCGAATTGTTCCTGGAGCAGATGCGCTATGTCGCCGACAATCTCGAGAGCGAGGGCGGGGACATAGCATTCGTCACAACGTTGGGCGATGTCTGGCAGCATCAGACCAAAGCGATGGATCCGGCGCACGAAGCCCGGGGCTTCAAGGCGGTTGCCAATCCGATCCTGAGCGCGCACCTCGCGCCGAGTGACAAGACCCTGACGGTCGAGATGCCCAAGGCGCATGAAGGGTTCAGCCTGATCGCGGGCAAGACGCCGTTTTCCGTCGTGCCGGGCAATCATGATTATGATGCGATGTGGACGGACTCGAAATTTCCCCCCGAGGCCACGACGCCCGCAGAAATCGACATGACCGATATGGCCCGTTCGCTCGGCGTGCTGCATCCGGGCGGCCTGGATAATTTCCGCTCTGTGTTCGGCGCGGACACGGAGTTCTTCAAGGGGAAACCCTGGTATGTGGCCAGCCATGATGGCGGCGCTGACAGCGCACAGGTTTTCGAGGCAGGCGGATATCGCTTCCTCCATATCGGACTGCAGTTTGATCCGCCAAACGATTCGCTCGCCTGGGCCGCCTCGGTCATCGCAGACTATTCCGGCCTTCCGACGATCATTTCCACACACGACTATATGAGCAAGGAAGGTGAGCGCGTGCCGAATGTGATCGTTGATGGGCATGCGGTCGATCCCATACACAACACGCCAGAGATGGTGTGGGACAAGCTGATCAGTCAAAACGAGCAGGTCTTTCTCGTCCTGTGTGGCCACCAACACGGGCAGGCGTGGCGCGTGGACGAGAACGCGGCGGGTCAAAAGGTTTGGCAAATTTTGGCGGACTATCAGGATCGCGGTCAGACAGCGATTGAGGCCGGCGTCAAGTCGGACTGGCCTGTGGGCATCGGTGATGGATGGATGCGCCTGATGGAGTTTGACTTCACCGATGAAGCGCCACGCATGACAGTGAGGACATATTCCACCCACTACAAGAAATCGAGCCGTGAGACCTCAGACTATGCGGATTGGTACAAGGCGGGCGAGAAGCCGTTGCTGAGCGATGAGGCTTTCCATGATGAAGATGACTATGTGCTGGAACTTGTCGATTTCCGCACGCGCTTCGATGCGGTGGCGGAAGTCGCCAACTGATCTTTATACGGTTATTTATGCTTCAAAAAATGATCAATAGTTTCCATTGAGCGAAAAAAATCAATCCAGCCTGTTGACAGAATGTCGCGGACTGGATTATACGCCTGCCTCTGTTGGCTGGGCCGTGCGTTTACGGATGGCTCGCCCCTTTAGCCGGAAAGAACAAGATGAAGCTGAGTTGTATTGCGACGAACAGCTCCTCGTTTTCGCGGGGAGCGCTATCAGCGGCTCCCGCGCATTGGCCGGTCGCCTCCTGATATAATTACAGATTGAATTTCGATAGTCCGCTTCTGAAGAGTTCAGCTGACGGATGATGTGAAAGGAGGTGGATCATGGGCGCGCCCATGACCCGTGCCGGTGTCTTGCTGTTTGGCAAGCCGTCGGCAGCGACGCCATTGTTGAGCTATATTGCCGGTCCCCACGCAGAACGGGTCGCCCGTTTCTGGCCTGTGCCACATGCCGGGTTCCTGACCCTGCCGGCGGCACGGCGCCATGCGGCTGCGATCCTGCTGGAGCGGCGCTGGGGCACCACCAGCGATGATGGCATGGATATCGTGCGTGTGGTGGAGCGCGCCCGCGACGCCGAGCTTGCGCGTATCCTGATGCGCGGCGATGCGCCGGGCGGCCTGATGAAGGCATTCGGTCGGATGGGTGAACAATTGTGGGAGGTAGGTGACTATGCCAACTTCCTCAGCTTGTTTGCGGATCCGGAAGCGGTGAAAGTCTTGCGGCACATGCCGCAGATCCGAGCCGATCGTCTGGGTGTGATCGTGGCGGTGCCGGAAGCCTTGCGGATTCCGGGTATCGTGGCGAACTTGCCGGAAAGGCCCCAAGCGGTGGAAGACCTGGCCGCAGCCTACCAGCTCGCACGGCGAATCCACGGGGCGAGCGGTGCGTCTCGTCTGGTCCAGCGTTGGGAGCGTGCAAACAGCGCGTCGGCCCTGTTCGACATGGCTGCCGAGGCGCTGCAGCCGGTCGAGTTTGGACGGGTGCTGGCTCCACCCGCCCTGCCGGACTGGTTCGAACCGGTCCGGACCCGAAAGGCGCTGAACGAGATGGCGTTGGAGTTCCGCAATTGCTTGCGAGACTTTGCCGCCGACCTCGCCATGGGCCGGATGGCGGTCTACGCGGTTCGCAAATCGTCCAGCCCACCGGTGGCTCTGGCGGCTGGCGACTGGCCGAGGCGTTGCTGAAGGGCAATGACGATCTGAGTGACGCGCATTTGCGTCAGCTGATCGATGTGCTCGCCGCGGTTGGTGTCAGGACCGGGGAATCCGCCTGGGCCTTGTCCCAGCGGTTGCACGATCATGTCTGTTCGGATTGCGGACCTGCGCATGTGCCACCGCGCAATACCTGGCGCCAACGTTTGGCACTTGGCTCTCTTTGGGACTGAGTGCAGGCAAGCATCGCATTGAGGCGTCCTCGAAGCTTATGGCTTCGGGGGCGTTTCCATTTGTGACGCGGGCGTCATCAGTGTATTCTGCCTGAAAATATCAGGAGGAAGACATGGCCGACGGACACGACATGGGAGAACGCGCGAAGTTTCGCGAAATGCTGGAAGGCACCAAAGATGATTGGGATATCATTGTTGAGCATTCCAAGAGCTTCAACAAGGGGCTCGCCAAGCGCGTGATTGACCATCTGCGCCTGCTCGATGGCGATTATGGTGGCTTCCCGATCGACCGGTTGGAACATTCCATCCAGACCGCTACCCGCGCGCATCGCGACGGCCGTGACGAGGAATATGTGGTCTGCGCGCTGCTTCACGATATTGGCGACGGCCGCCGCGATCCTGAAGCCGTTTGTGTCAGAGGCCAATCTCTGGATGGTGGCCAATCATGGCGCGTTCCAAGGCTATTACTTCTTCCATCATATCGGGCTGGACCGGAATCTGCGCGAGCATTTCAAGGACAGTCCGCATTACGAATATTGCGCGCAGTTCTGCCATCTCTACGACCAAGCCGCGTTCGATCCGGACTATGAGAGCGAGCCGCTGGAATTCTTCATCCCGATGGTCGAGCGCGTCTTCTCGAAGCCGGTAAATTCCATGTATCTCAAGGCGATGCAGGAATAGTCTGAGGTATTACTCCTCAGACGTTTCCAGCATGCAGGGGCCTTCGCTGGCGATGCTTGTCATCGCGGCGTGGGCTTCGCACTTGTTGCCATAGGTCTTCCCGTCACAGCCGCAGACCGGGCGATATTCGCGCGTGCACATCGGGCGGACCTCAGCGCAGACACCTGCTGCATCGGCAATATTGCGGCAGGCGCCGTCTTCCATTTTGCAGAACAAGCCGTCTCTGCACTGGATGGCGGCAATGCCTCCACAGGTTTCACCAACACCTGCGATCGGCGGGCCATGTGGCAGTTGCGTTTGGGGAGACGAGGGAATTGGCTCAACCTCGACAAGTACAGTGTCTTCCGGGGACTTCTCGGACCAGGCACAGCCGGTGAGGAGCGTGATAGACAAAACAAGAGCGATGAGGCGCATGATGATCTCCCTGTTTACAGGAAGTACCTGCGCCCCAATCGCGTATTTGGCAAGCCGGAGCCTAGCCTTTCATGCCGGCTGCGACAGCCGCAAAGATGTTCTGGCCGTGCTCGCCGCCAGACTGGAAGGCAGGCTTCGTGGTCGAGACATCGGTGATCTGGTCCCATTTCGCCGCAACGGCTTCAGCCGACAGACCTTCACCCTGGCCAACGAACACACCTTCGGTCTCAACGATGCGCGCCATCGAGAACGCACCGGCACCGGCTGACAGGATCATGCCGGTCGGGGCTTCGTCCTTGACGAGGTTCATCACGCCGGGCGTGACATATTCCGGCTTGAGCTGGGCGAGCACTTCGTCGGGCATCAGGCCTTCGGTCATGCGAGTTGCAGCAATCGGGCAGACGGCGTTGATTTTAATGTTGTTTTTTGCACCTTCAATTTTCAGCGTGTTCATCATGCCGACCACGCCGAGCTTGGCAGCGCCATAGTTGGCCTGGCCGAAATTGCCGTAGAGGCCGGTCGAGGATGTGGTCACGACGATGCGGCCGAAATTCTGCTCTTTCATGATGTTCCAGGCTGCGTGGACCGGCATGAAGCTGCCGCGCAGATGGACGTCAATTACGAGATCGATGTCGGCCTGGGTCATCTTGGAGAAAGATTTGTCGCGCAGGATTCCGGCATTCGCGATGATGATGTCGATGCGGCCCCATTTGGCCATCGTGTCATCGATCATCTTCTTGACGCCGGCCTCGTCGGAAACGGACGATCCGTTCGCCATGGCTTCGCCGCCCATGGCCTCGATTTCCTTCACAACGGCTTCGGCCGCTTCGGAATTTCCGCCGGTGCCGTCCAGCGTGCCGCCGAGGTCGTTGATGACAACTTTCGCGCCGCGGCGGGCGAGTTCCAGCGCGTGGCAACGGCCGAGACCGCCACCGGCTCCGGTGACAATGGCGACGCGATCGTCGAAACGGATATCTGACATGGGACTATTCCTCATTCCTTGACTGTTCTGCCTCGTGTCAGACCAAACGCTGACGTAAACGTCAAGCATACCCGTAGCGTCACCTCTTGCGCGGATTGCCGCGCCGTGATTGCGTTTTGGCCAGCCGAAGAAAAGTATCCAGGGAGGATCGTCATGCTGGCTTATGTAACACTGGGATCAAACGACAAGGACAAGGCCGTTGAATTCTATGACGCGGTCATGGGGGAGCTGGGCGGGCAACGCGTCTTCGCCAATGACCGGCTGCAATTCTATGGCACCGGCCCCGGCCAGCCGATGATCGCGATTGGCGGTCCTTATGATGGCGAAGCCGCCTCTGCCGGCAATGGCGTCATGCCGGCGCTTGGCTGCAAGGATAATGAGACCGTCGACCGCGCCTACAAGAAAGCGCTAGAAATGGGCGGCACCTGTGAAGGCGAGCCGGGCCAACGCCTGCCAAACTTCTACGGTGCCTATTTCCGGGACCCCGACGGCAACAAGCTCTGCGTCTGCAAGCTGGGCTAGGTATCAGCCCAGCGCCGCCAGGAAGACTTCGAGCGTCTCTTTTGCAAAGAGGCGCATGTTTTCCGGGCGGTCGCTGAGGCCGGTCTCCAAAGTGGTGGCGATCTCGAACCGGTTCGGGCCGACTACGGCGATGCAGGTGTGGCCTGCGGCGTCGCCATAGCCATTGCCGGTTGGGCCTGAGGCGCCGGTCTCGCAGAGCCCCCAATCGGCGGCGAGCTTGCCGCGAATGGTGTTGGCCAGCAGACGGGCATAGGGCTCGGTCGAGGAGCGCATGTCGCCAATATCTTCCCGTGTCAGGCCGAGCAGATGCTTGAATGCCTTGGGCGTGTAAATGACGCCACCCCCGCGATAATAGGTCGAGGCACCGGGCACGGCGAGTAGCGCCGCCGAGATGAGGCCGCCAGCCGAGGATTCCGAAATGGCCACGGTCTCGCCGCGGGCCTTGAGCGTGTTTGCGATCTGTTGCGCGATGGGGATGAGTGTTTCCATGCGCGCCAATTGAGCAGCCGGGTGGGCGCCGCGCAAGCCGGACGTTGGGAGAGGGTCGGGCAGGTGGTGCCCATGTTTCCCACGGTTGCAGCCGGCGGCACGCAGTTGCGCACATGAGTGCTTCCCCTTCGCCGTTGTCGCGTTTAAGCCTGAATGTGACAGTTTTGGGGAAAGGGAGCGGCGAATGCTTTCCATCGCAGGGTATGAATGGGGCTGGGACAATGCGCGGGCGCTGCTCGGCATCGTCCTGATCTATGGTGTGTGCTGGGTGTTGTCAGAGAAGCGGAAACTGTTTCCGTTCCGGCTGATCATCGGCGCGACGATCATGCAATTCGTGTTTGCGCTGATCCTGTTTGGCATCCCCTTTGTGCGGGCGATCCTGTTCAAGGCCAATGACGTGGTCGATGGCCTGCAAAATGCGACGCGGGCCGGCACGAGTTTCGTGTTCGGCTATGTCGGCGACAATGTCGCCGCAGATCAACTGATGGGCGGATCACCGCCGCCGCTTTTCTTCTTCCAGATCCTGCCAATTGTGATCGTCGTCGCCGCGCTGTCGGCGATCCTCTGGCATTGGCGCATCCTGCAATGGGTGACCAATGGGTTTGCCTATATCTTCCAGCGCGCCATGGGCCTTGGCGGGGCGACCTCGCTGGCCGTCTCCGCCAATGTGTTCATGGGCATGACCGAGGCGCCGGTTCTGATCCGGCCATATATCAAGGGTATGACCCGGTCTGAGCTGTTGATCATGATGACGGCGGGCTTTGCGACCATCGCAGGCAGTGTGCTTGTGGTGTACGGGGCGTTCCTTGAAGGCAAGATGGACAATCCGTTGGCGCAGCTGCTGACGGCCTCGATCATGGCGGCGCCAGCGGCGGTGGCCGTGGCGCTGTGCCTGATCCCGGAAACGACGCCCGCGACCGAGCGGATGAAAGAGCCGGATTTCAGCTATTCTTCCACAATGGATGCCTTTTCCACCGGCGCTTCTGATGGCCTGAAGATCGTGCTGAACATTACCACCATGCTGATCGCGGCGTTGGCTCTACTCTGGTTGGTCAATGCGGGTCTGGGACTGTTTCCGGATGTCGCGGGTGCGCCGTTGTCGATCGAGCGGGTGCTGGGCTGGATCTTCGCGCCGCTGATGTACATGATTGGCGTGCCGCTGGGCGAGGCGGCGCAATCGGGCTCGCTGATGGGCGTGAAGACGGTGCTGACCGAATTCGTGGCCTTCTTGCAGCTGGCCGAAGTCCCCGCTGACGCGATGGACCCGCGCACGCGCATCATCACCGCGCACGCCATTTGCGGCTTCGCGAATTTCGGCTCCATGGGCATCCTGATTGGCGGCCTGAGCATTGTGGAACCGGCGCGGCGGGATGATTTCCTGGCGCTGGCCTGGCGGACGCTGTTGGCGGGGACGCTGGCGACGTGTCTCTCTGGCGCGGTGGTCGGGGCGCTACCGTATCAGTTGTTTGCAGGCGTAGGTGGCTGATCTTTCCGCTCGCCTCCCGCACGGTCAGGCCTAGACTTCAGGGCTGGGATTGGCACGAGTGCGGGATATGAAGATGAGACGAGTTCGAATTGGGTTGCTGGCCGCCTGTGGTATGGCCACTGCTATGCCTTCTTTGGCACAGGAACGCCTGGCGCCGGTGAGCGTCTGGGGTGATCGGACAGAGACCGATCCTGGGAGCCTTGCGGGTCTGGACGCTGCTGAGATCGACGAGACGCTCGCCGATCATCCGGCTGAAATCCTGAACAAATTGCCCGGTGTGAACATTCAGATGAATTCCGGGCAGGAGCATCTGGTTGCAATCCGCTCACCCGTGCTGACCGGCGGGGCCGGGCAGGGCAGTTTCCTGATCATGGAGAATGGCGTGCCGGTGCGCTCGCCCGCCTTCGGAAACGTGAATTCCCTGTTCGAGCCGCATCATGAAGTGGCGAGCGCCATTGAAGTCGTGCGCGGGCCGGGCAGTGCGAAATACGGTTCCAATGCCGTGCACGGACTGGTCAATGTCATCTTGCCGGAAGTCGGCAGCGGCGGCCAGGTGGTCGCGAGCTATGGCACACTCGGTCGCTGGCGCACGGATGTGACGCTGGACGAGGGAGAGCACTGGTTGGCGGCGGTGTCGCTACAAAAGGATACCGGCTGGCGCGACAATACCGGCGTCGACCAGCAGAAGCTGACACTGGTCGGCGACTGGATGCTGGGCGACTGGGACACGACGACATGGCTCACCGCGTCAAACCTCAACCAGGAAACGGCCGGCTTTGCACAGGGGCCGGATGCCTACAAGGATGAGGACATTGCCAAATCCAATCCGAACCCGGAAGCCTACCGCGATGCGTGGTCGGCGCGGGCAGGCGCGCGGCTGTCTCGAAACCTCAGCGGCGGCACGCTGACCCTGACGCCGTATGCGCACACCCAGTCGATGATCTTTGCACAGCACTTCCTGCCGAATGGCGGCGTGGAAAAGAATGGCTCGACCGGCGGCGGCCTGATGGCGCGCTTCGAGCGGGAGGCCTCCGACAGCCTGACCTGGCGCGTGGGCGCGGATGTTGATGTTGCAAGCGGCTGGCTGACCGAAATCCAGCCCGAACCGTTCGGCTTCTTTCCGGGCGACTCGCGTTTCCCGCAAGGCAAACACTATGACTACACCGTCGATACGTTGATGGGGGCGGTCTGGGGCGAGCTGGATTTTGCGCTGAGTGAGGATGTGCACGTGCTGGCTGGGCTGCGCGCGGAATCGCATGAGTATGACTATTCGACCGATGTGGCGCCCGGCATCAATGGCCGGTTCAATGTGCCGGATGACCGGACCGATAATTTTGACCTCCTGACGCCGAAGCTGGGCCTGATCTGGTCAGTAACGGAGGTGACCGATCTTTACGCGAACTATGCCCGCGGCGAGCGCGCTCCGCAGGCCTCTGATCTCTACCGCCTGCAAAGCCTGCAAGCGGCCGGGCAGGTGAAGGAAGAGACGCTCGACAGCGTCGAGATTGGCGCGCGGGGCAATGCGCTGAACGGTCGGCTGGTATATGATGTTGCGGCCTACTGGATGGAGAAGGACAATTTCTTCTTCCGTGACAGCGACGGCCTGAACGTTCCGGATGGGTCGACCGAACACAAGGGCGTTGAGATGTCCGCGGCATTTGATCTGACGCCTACCCTCAGCGTGTCCGGCTCGGCCAGTTGGTCTGACCAGACCTATACATTCGACCGGATCACCGGCTCCGGCACCGAGACCATCCGCGACGGCAATGAAATCGACACGGCGCCGGAATGGCTGGCCAATGTTTCGCTGGATTGGCAGGCGACGGACGCGATCAAACTGTCACTGAATGTTGATCATGTCGGCGAGTATTTCGTGGATCCCGCGAACACGACCACTTACCCCGGCCACACCGTGCTGGGCGCGCGGGGCGCGTGGGCCCTCAGCGAGACGGCCGAGTTGTTCCTGATCGTGCGGAATCTGACAGACGAAAAATATGCTGACCGCGCGGATCTCGCCTTTGGCAATGAACGCTACTTCCCTGGCGAACCTCTGAATGCGACGCTGGGCATGAGAAAAACATTCTAGGAGGAAACCGATGAAACTCTATCATAGCCCCATGGCCCCCAATCCGGACCGGGTTGTCTTTTTCCTGCGCGCGAAAGGCAAGTTAGACGCGGTGGATCTGGAAGAAGTCTCCATCATGAAACAGGAGCACCGGACAAAGGAATATCGCGAAGTGTCTCCGTTTGCGCAGGTGCCGGCGCTGGTGCTGGATGACGGGACCAAGATCACCGAAAGCCGGGCGATCTGTACCTATTTCGAGAATGTCTTCCCGGAGCCGAACCTGATGGGAACGGACGCGAAGGAAAAGGCCCTGATCGAGATGTGGGATCGCCGGGTCGAGCTGATGTTCATGGTGCAGTTCGCGACCTGGTTCCGCAATGCGCATGAGATGATGGCGCCGCTGGAAGTGCCGCAAAGCGCTGAAGCCGCTGCCAAGGGTGAGAAGAACGCCAAGCGCATGGCTGAGCGGTTTGACGCCCACCTTGCCGACCACGAATATCTTGCGGCTGACCGGTTCTCGATTGCGGACATTACGCTGTTCATCACCTGTGGCTTCTGCCGCGTGATGAAATGGGCGCCGCACAAGGAGCACGAGAATCTCGGTCGCTGGTACGACGCCATGAAAGCACGCGGTTTTGCGGGCTAGGCGTTCTTGATGTTCATCCCGCCATCGACCGGGATGTGCACCCCTGTCAGGAAGCTGGCGGCCGGCAGGACGAGAGATAGCGTCATGTTGGCGACCTCTTCCGGGATGCCGTAACGGCGAAGCGGCACGCGGCGCTTGGCGTAGATTTCCTTGTGCTCGTCCTGGATGCCGGCGGTGATGCCAGTATGGATCGGGCCGGGGCAGATCGCGTTGACGGTGATGCCTTCCCGGCCGAGATCGACGGCGAGGCCGCGGGTCAGGCCGATGACGCCATGCTTGGCGGCAACATAGGGTGAATTGCCCGGCGTGGCACCAAGGCCTTCCGTGGACGCAATGTTCACTATGCGGCCAAAGCCTGCCTTACGCATGTAAGGGAGCGCTGCGCGGATGGCACGCTGGTGGGAGGTCAGCATGACATTGATGCTGTCGGCCCATGCGTCTTCGTAACTCTCCTCGGCAACGTCAGCCATCTTGGCGAAACCGGCATTGTTCACGAGAATTTCCAACCCGCCAAAATGCGCCGCCGTCTGATCGATGACGCGCTTGATGGCGTCCTTGTCGCTGACGTCCAGCGCCCAACCCTGAACATTGGCGAAGCCAGCATCACGGATTTCCTGAACAACGATATCGACATTTTCCTGTTTCACGTCCGTGACGGCGACGTTGGCGCCCTGGCGGGCGAACAGGTGGGCGGTGGCACGGCCCATGCCGCTGGCAGCGCCGGTGATGAGTGCGGTCTTGCCCTCAATGGAGCGTGAGAGATCCTGATATGGCGGGTGACTCATGTGCGTTTCTTTCGTTTCTTGATTGTGCCGGAGAAGTTGAGGACGGGACGGCCATTCGCGGTGACAAGGCCGCGCACAAAGGTGATGGACCCACCCTTCCGGAGCACTTCGCCGCGCGCTTCGATATATTCGCCTTCCAGCGCGCCATCCAGAAACTCAGAGGTGAAGGCGACCGTGACCCCATATTCGCCCTCCATGCCGTCATGCGCGATCGCGAACAGGGAGAAATCACCAAACGCCATCAGGCAGCCGCCATGCATGACGCCACCGGCATTCATATGTTTGCGTTGTGCCCGAAAGGCCGCGACCGGGCCATCATCGTCAATCTTGAAATAGAACGGACCAGCGGCATCGTGTTCAAACGGCTCGTCGGGCCATGTCTGCCAGCCGGCAAACTCCCCAGTTTGGACTGTTTCTACGGTCATTCCGCCTCCCTGCTGTTTTTCCGGCACGATACCGCACAGTCACCCTTCGACAAGCGTGCCGTTGGGGCATAGATTACGCGGGAAAGAATATGTTCGGAGGAAATCGTATGGCATTCGATGCCGAAATCCGCGCGGCGCTGATCGAACAGGTCCGCCGCTTCGTGACCGAGAAGTGCGTTCCGATCGAGGCGCAAGTGGGCGACGAGGACGAAGTTCCGCAGGCTGTGGTCGATGAGATGAAGAATCTCGGCCTGTTCGGCATTGCGGTGCCGGAAGAGTATGGCGGCCTCGCGCTGGATATGGAGACCGAGGCGCTGGTGGCGTTTGAACTCGGCCAGACCTCTCCAGCCTTCCGCAGTGTGGCCGGCACGAATATCGGTATTGGGAGCCAGGCGCTCGTCCTGTTCGGGACCGACGCGCAGAAGGAAAAATGGCTGCCGGGCATCGCGTCAGGCGATCTGATTGCGAGCTTTGCGCTGACCGAGCCGGAAGCGGGCTCTGATGCGGGCAGCCTGACCACAAAGGCAATCCGTGACGGCGATCATTATGTGCTGAACGGCACCAAGCGCTACATCACCAATGCCAACAAGGCGGACCTGTTCACAGTCATGGCGCGGACCGATGTGGATACGCCGGGCCCAAAGGGCGTGTCAGCCTTTGTCGTGGAACGCGACACACCGGGCGTGTCGGTTGGTGTGCCGGAAAAGAAGATGGGCCAGCAGGGCGCGCACATTTGTGACGTGATCTTCGAAGATGCCCGCGTGCCAGCCGAGAACATCATCGGCAAGGAAGGCGAAGGCTTCAAGGTTGCGATGAGCGTGCTCGACAAGGGACGCCTGCACATCTCAGCCGTAGCGACGGGCGTGTCGAAACGCCTGATCCGCGAGATGGTGAATTATGCCCTCGAGCGGAAGCAATTCGGCACGGCCATCATGAACCACCAGATGATTCAAGCGATGATTGCCGACAGCCAGGCCGAAACTTATGCGGCCGAATGCATGATCATGGACGCCGCGCGGCGGCGCGATGCGGGCGAGGATGTCACCCTGCTCGCCTCATCCACGAAACTGTTCGCCACGGAGGCTTGCGGCCGGGTGGCTGATCGTGCGGTGCAAGTGTTTGGCGGCGCAGGCTACGTGTCTGACTATGGCATTGAGCGATTCTATCGCGATGTGCGTATCTTCCGCCTGTATGAAGGCACCAGCCAGATTCAGCAGATCATCATTGCACGCGAATTGGCCAAGGCGGCCAAAGCGGGGAGACTCTAAGCCATGTTCGAACACGATTTGACCGATCCACATGATGTGGGCCTGAATGCGGAACGGCTTGCAGCCATTCCGCAGTATTTCCAGCAGAACTATATCGACCGAGGCAAATTGCCATGCGTGGCGACCCTGGTGTCGCGCGGTGGCGAAGTGGCGCTGGAAGATTATTCCGGCACAACGCATCTTGGCGAAGGCGAGCCGATCGGGCCGCATACGATCTTCCGGATCTATTCCATGACCAAGCCGGTGACTTCTCTGGCAGCGATGATGCTGTTCGAGGAAGGCAAGTTGCGCTTGGACCATGAAGTTTCTCGCTTCATTCCGGAGTTCGCAGACGTCCAGGTTTTCGACGGCGGCAATCGCGAGGATTTTACGACCCGCGCGCCAGACCGCCCGATGACGATCCTGGATTTGTTCACGCATACATCGGGGATCACGTACGGCTTCCTGATGCAGGACGAGCCTGACGCGATCTATCGCAAGGAGAAGATCGGCGCGCCGACCGAGACCCTGCTCGAGATGAGCCAGCGGATCGCGAAGCTGCCGCTCGCCTTCTCGCCCGGCACACAATGGGGATATGGCCATTCCATCGATGTGCTCGGCGCGATTGTCGAAATCGTTGCTGGGCAACCTCTCGACGAGTTCTTCCGGGAACGTATCTTTGGTCCACTTGGCATGGATGATACCGACTTCTGGGTACCGGAGAACAAGATTGACCGGTTGATGGCCTGCTACAACAAGCATCCGTTGACTGGCGAGATCTCGATGTCCGATGCCGCCGGCAAGGAGTCGAAGCTCTATAGCAAGCGTCCGAAACTGCTGAATGCTGGCGGCGGTCTGGCCTCTACCGTGCGGGATTATCACCGTTTCTGCCTGATGCTGATGCGTGGCGGTACGCTGGACGGCGCCCGCATCATCAGCCCGAAGACGTGGGAGTTCATGCGCCAAAATCATCTTCCGGATGGCAAGACGATCAAGGAGATGGGCGACAAGACATTCTCCGAAGCGCGGATGGAAGGCAATGGTTTCGGGCTTGGGGGCTCTGTACTGACCGATCCGGTTGCCTCGACGCAGCCTTCCAGTCTGGGCAATTTCAGCTGGGGTGGTCTTGCGTCCACCTTTTTCTGGATTGACCCGGAAGAAGAGATGGTCGTCATCCAGGCGACACAGATGATCCCTTCAGGCACCTATCCGATCCGGCCCCAATTACAGCAACTCGTTTATGCGGCGGTCGACTGGTGAGCGAGGAGAAAGCGAACCCGGTCAAGCAGGCTATCCTGGACCTGACCGCAGAAGCTGGTCCAGGCAAGACGATCAGTGCTGAACAGGCGGCGCGCGCCGTGAGTGATGCGAATTTTCAACGTGTACTGAAAGATGTACGCGCTGAAGCCATTCGCCTGCACAAGGCGGGAACGGTGTTGATCTATCGGAAAGGCAAACCTGTCGAGGATCCGGATGTTTTCAAGGGCGTCTACCGGCTCGGCCTTCCAGCCTGATAGACCTAGTTTCCGTAGCGGCGGATTTCTGTCTGAAATCTGCGGCCCTTGGAGGTCAGCACGTAAAGGCGGTCATATTCTGTGGCCTCGACAATCGGCGCGCCGGGTTTGCCGCCGAGTGCTTTGACGAGTTCGGGCGTGGTGTTGGAATGACCCACAACGAGGATGTTTCCGGGCGTCGCACGGAGCATGTTCGCGAAGGTCTCCAGATTGCCGGCATCATAGGGCAGCACGGTGAGGCCGGTGGCCTTGGCAATTGGTAGGGCTGTCTGGCGCGTGCGGCGGGTATCAGTTGAGTAGATCGCGGTAAGGCCTGCCTGCTTCAATTCAGTAGCGAGAATATCAGCCCTGGCCCGACCGACGACCGTCAGGTCCGGATCGTCGCCAGCGGCTTTCTCTGCGTGGCGGACCAGATAGATGTGGCGGGCATCTGGTGCAGGCGATGAGGCGCACGCCGCCAATGTGATCGACGCCAAAAGCCCGAGTGCAAGTCTCCGCGACAACATCAGGCTGCCACCGGTTTGCTGATCAGGTGCTCAAGTGAAAACGCAGATTCTGTCGGGCCGTTCTGCCTCAGGGATTGTAGCCTCTCCCAGCCATCCTGCATCGAGAAGCGCTCACCACGCGGGGCCCACCAGAGAACGAAGCTCGCCCCGTCACTACGATCCAGACTGTCGGACAGACGGCGCATCCCGGGTGGGTGTGTGCGTCCATTGTAAGAGAACTCTTTCAGGGCTTCGATCGATGTCCAGCCAGCCATGGTGCACACATCCGGCGCAGCCATGTCGCGGGGATAAGGAAAGGCATCTTGCATGCCATACCAGTCACCATTTGGGCGCCGGATGCCGTGCGTATGCCAATGCATGCCGTCAAACGAGTCCGCGTCAGTGAAGATACGGGGCAAAATTGCCATGAATACCCGGACGAATTCATTCTCCATGTTGAACGCGCCTAATGGGCGCGCGCAATTGAAGTGAATCAATCGGTATTCCGTCGTCATTGAAATGTCCCCGTCCAATTTGGACAGGGATATGACAAAGCCGTTTCGCAATTGTTAAGGGAAAATAGACGGCTAAAAATAAACCTTCCGGCTATTTTCCTTTAAACTCTGCCGGGCGTTTCTTGAGGAATGCGGTGACACCTTCCTTGAAGTCGTCCGTGCGCCCCGCAGTGCGTTGAGCGATGCGCTCGTCATAGATGGCTTCATCGAAGTCAGATTCGCAGGCTTTCCAAATCAGTTCGCGTGCCAGAGACAGGGCGATGGTCGGGCCAGTTGCCAACTTCTCGGCCATTTCCAAAGCCGTGGGCATCAACTGGTCATCCTCGACGATCCGATTGACCATGCCCCATTCCAGCGCTTTTTCCGCAGGGAGCTTGTCGCCAAACAGAGCCATTTCCATTGCGCGCACGCGGCCGATTGTGCGGGCTAGAAGCCAGGTCGATCCGCCATCCGGTACGAGGCCGATGCGGCGGAAGGCTTGAAGGAAATAGGCGCTCTGGCCGCAGACCACGATATCGCCAGCAAGTGCAAGCGAACAGCCGACACCAGCAGCGGCACCATTCACGGCAGTAATGACCGGATGCGGATGTTCCCTGATCGCCTGCATCAGCGGATTGTAATGCGTTGTGAGGGCGCGCCCCGCATCTGGCTTGGATCCTTCATGGCTGAGTTGTACGCTGAGACCGCCGGGGCCGAGATTGGCGCCGGAACAGAAGCCGCGACCTGATCCGGTCAGAATGGTGCAGCGTGCCTCGTCCGCTGCCACTTCGAATGCGTGGAGCAATTCCTGTGCTGTATCGACGCCGCATGCATTCAGCGTGCTTGGATCATTGAAGCTGATGACGGCGATGTCGCCTTTCAGCTCATAGGAAATTTTTGTGTAGGCCATGTGTTCCGCTCCCGATGGACATTTTTTGCCACCCTATTGTGTCGTCTGGCCCGCGTGAACGCCTGACCCAACGGAAATGTTTTTTATTTTGTTCAGGGGTCAATGCGCGTTACACTCTGGTGAGGAAACGACCCAAAGGAAGAAACAAATGGCCCTAGATAGCGCTACCGGATCTGGCATGAGTTCGATACTGAGCCGTCAGAAAGCCGCGCATATTCGCGACGGCATTCCCTCCGCTTCGAAACGTATCGAATGGCTGGACAAGTCCATCGACCTTTTGGTGACGCATGGCGACGCGCTCGCCGAAGCCATGCGGGAAGATTTTGGCCATCGGTCTGTGGACCAGTCGAATTTGACCGATATTGCCGGGTCTATCGGCGCGCTCAAATTCTCGAAGAAACATGTCGCCAAATGGATGCGGGCTGAGAAGCGCAAGGTCGAATTTCCGCTTGGATTGCTCGGCTCACGCGCAGAGCTTCAGTTCCAGCCAAAGGGCGTGATCGGTGTGATCAGCCCATGGAACTTCCCGGTCAATCTGACCTTCGCCCCACTGGCGGGCGTGTTCGCTGCTGGCAACCGCGCGATGATCAAGCCATCGGAATTCACCGAGGCGACCTCAGAGCTGATGAAGCAGCTGATTGGTCAGTATTATGACGAAGAAGAAGTCGCGGTAGTCACGGGCGGCCCGGAAGTGGGCGCGGAGTTCTCCAAGCTCGCATTTGACCATATGGTCTTTACTGGCGCGACGTCGATTGCGCATCACGTCATGCGCGCGGCTGCGGACAATCTCGTGCCGCTGACGCTGGAGCTTGGCGGGAAAAGCCCGGTCATCCTCGGGCGGTCGGCCAATATGGAAAAAGCGGCCAGCCGCATCATGGCGGGCAAGACGTTGAACGCAGGTCAAATTTGCCTGGCACCCGACTATGCCTTCGTGCCGCAGGAGAAGACCGCAGAATTTGTGGGCGCGGCGACCAAAGCCATAGAGACGATGTATCCGTCGGGCCTGAAGGACAATGACGACTACACGTCAGTTGTTAACCAGCGCCATTATGACCGGATCATGAGCTATATCGAGGAAGCTCGCGAAAAAGGCGCGGAGGTTCACGAGCTCAATCCTGCGGGAGAGAACTTTTCCCAGCAGCCCCACCGCAAGATCCCGCCGCACATTATCGTCAATCCGGGCGATGATCTGAAAGTCATGCAGGACGAGATTTTCGGCCCGATCCTGCCCATCAAGTCTTATGGTGAAACAAAAGATGCGGTGGCATATGTAAACGCGCATGACCGGCCGCTTGGGCTTTACTATTTTGGTGAAGACTCGACCGAGAAGGACTATGTGCTGAACAACACGACGTCGGGGGGCGTAACCGTGAATGACGTCATCTTCCATGTCGCGCAGGAAGACCTGCCCTTTGGCGGCGTTGGTCCATCCGGTATGGGCAGCTATCACGGTCGGGACGGCTTCATGGAGTTCAGTCACAAGAAGTCAGTATACACGCAAACAGGCAGTGAGATGCTGGCCATGATGCGCCCGCCTTATGGCGACAAGTTCCGGGGTCAGGTGAAAGGCCGCATCAAGCGCTAGGCTCTGTTTCCGGAAACAAGAAAGCCCGCCGGCAATGCTGGCGGGCTTTTTCTTTTGCGGTCTGTTCGAACTAGCGTTTCAGGAATGCTGGAATGTCGCTGCCGAAGCCTTTGACCTTTTCAGGAGCCGGATCGAGGATAGGGTCGTCATCCTTGCGCTTGCGGTCCCGTTCGCGATCGCGTTTTGGCTTCGCCGCACGCTCGCGCTTTGGCTTCTCTTCCGGGCGATCATCGGTCTGGGCATCGGACTTCGGTTCAGTCTTTGCCTTGGGCTCTTCAGCCTTGGCTTTAGGCTTGGACTCGGCGGGAGTTGCCCCTTCCAGCTTGTCGGTGTTCTCGTCGCGCCGATGGCTGCGCGAGCGACCGCCGCGTGATTTGTCGTCACGACTGCCTGACCGGGAACGGCCGCGGCTGCGACTTTCATCCGGTGGCAGGTCTCCGAGTTCCTCAAGCAGGCCCTCGGGCATATAGTCCTCGACATCCTGCTGGATCATCTTGAGGACAAAGCCCCAGGATTTTTCGTCCGACGGTGACACAACCGTGAAGCTTTCGCCCGTACGCCCGGCGCGGCCGGTCCGCCCGATCCGGTGAACATAATCCTCGTCTTTGGGTGGCGGCGAATAGTTGAAGACATGTCCGACGTCCGGAATGTCTAGCCCGCGTGCGGCGACATCTGACGCAACGAGCAGCTTCAGGTCGCCGTCACGGAAACGCTGTAGCACTTGGGTGCGGAAGGCCTGCGGTAGGTCGCCATGGATGGCGGCGGCGTCGTGGCCATGCTTTTGCAACGAGGCCGCGACGATATCGACTTCGACCTTCCGGTTACAGAAGACGATGCCGTTCTTCACGTCGCGGGACTCGATCACGCGGCGCAGCGCCGTGCGCTTGGCCTTCGCGTCGTTTGTCGGAATGTGGACGACGTGCTGTGTGATCGTCTGGGCTGCGTCGGTCGGGCGGGCAACTTCGACCTTGACCGGGTCGCGTTGGAAGGTCTTCGCCAGTCTCTGAATATCGGTCGGGAAGGTTGCCGAGAACAGCAGAGTCTGCCGTTTCGCCGGAATTTTGGAGACAATCTTCTCGATGTCAGGAATGAAGCCCATGTCCAGCATGCGGTCAGCTTCGTCGATGATGAGGTAGTCGACGCCCATCAGCAGCAGCTTTCCGCGTTCGAACTGGTCCATCAGGCGGCCCGGTGTGGCGATCAGTACGTCAACGCCGCGCTGGAGCAGGCCTTCCTGTTCCTTGAAGCTGACACCGCCAATGAGCAGGGCCATGGTGAGTTTCAGGTGCTTGCCATATTTCTCGAAATTCTCGGCCACCTGCGCGGCCAGTTCGCGCGTCGGGCAGAGGATCAGGCAACGGGGCATGCGGGCCCTCGCCCGTCCGCGCGCAAGGCGATGGATCATCGGGAGCACGAAGGCCGCCGTCTTGCCGGTGCCGGTTTGCGCGATGCCTGTGACGTCGCCGCCGGCGAGGATATGGGGGATGGCTTCGGCTTGGATCGGCGTGGGCGTGGTATAGCCTGCCTCTTCCACAGCCATAAGTACGTTCGGCCCAAGGCCGAGGTCTGCAAATGTTACGTCAGTCAATGTTATGGTTCCTGGAATGGTTTCTGATTCAACCCGGCGGCCTTGGTGGCCGCAGTTTCCCGCGTTCAGTGCCTTAGTGCACTTTTGGCGGGCCGGGCGAATTCCATGCCCGGAGCGTCGTGTTGCGCTGCACATAAGCCAAATTGCGACCAAATGGAAGGGGGCGCGCCCAGCTTTCGCCCAAGAGCGTCAGGTCAGACGCGATAGCGCTGGACGTCATCGATCAGATTTTGCAGCACGCGCTTGGATCGGCCCCAATCAAATGCCTGTCCGGGCACGGTAATCGTGCCTTTCAGCAATGTACCTTCCTCACGGGATTCCAAAGTAATGATCATGTTGCCTTCCCAGGACCAGACAGAAGAGGCCATTTTGGAATTGATGATGCAGCCATCGCCTGCCTCTGAAATATCCACGATTGGCTGGCTGCGGCTGGCGAGCGAACAGACCACGGCAGCGAGCGTTTCGCCGAACGTGTTGCGAAAGCCTTGCGACAGTTCGCGGTCCATCTTGAGGCCGAGCTTGGCATAAAGCGGGATGGCGATGTCTTTCATCGCGGCCAGCGGGACCCCGCCCGCGCCAGCCGCCGCCATGACGGGCTCGGCATATTTGAAGAACTGTTCTGCGGTCATCCCTTGTGGTGTCGCTCCGGTGACTTGGACAACTCGTGCTCGAACATCGGGATGGTTGATGATCTCTCCCACATTCATCGAATTGCGCCAATCGACGCTGGGATCAACATTCTGTGCAGGGATGGATGCCGGTGAGGCGGAGTGCGCGCCGTGTGTAACAGCCGTTCCGCAATTGGCGCAGAAGCGGTGGCCATCTCCCAGCTTCTGTCCGCAATTTGTACAAAACATGGGCGGTCCCCTCGTCCATATGACGAGGAGACCATACCCTAAATCAGGCGCCCGCGTCAGCGAGATTCTGGTTTGCAAAATCCCAGTTCACGAGATTGTCCAGGAAAGCGCCCATATAGTTCGGGCGGCTGTTCTGGTAGTCGAGGTAATATGCATGCTCCCAGACATCCATGGTCAGGATCGGCGTCGCACCCTCGTCAGTGAGTGGGGTTTCTGCGTTGGGTGTCTTGGTGATGGACAGTTTGCCATCCTTGTAGACGAGCCATGCCCAGCCAGATCCGAACTGGCCACCGCCAGCGGCTTTGAAGGCTTTGACGAATTCGTCATACCCGCCAAGATCGCGGTCGATCAGGTCTGCGACCTTGCCATGAGGCTTGCCGCCACCGCCCGGCTTCATGGAGTGCCAGTAGAAGGTGTGGTTCCAGACCTGAGCCGAATTGTTGAACAGGCCAGCTTTGCCGCTGTCGGCTGCGGCTGTTTTGATGATGGTTTCCAGCGATGCGTTTTCGAGGTCGGTCCCTTCGATCAGGCCGTTGAGGTTGTTGACATAAGCGGCGTGGTGCTTGCCGTGGTGAAAGTTCAAGGTCTCCTCGGAGATGTGCGGCGCCAGGGCGTCGCGTCCGTATGGAAGATCAGGGAGGGAAAATGCCATTTTGGGCGTCCTTTCTTGCAGCAAAGTATCTGGTCTAATTACGCGTCTTCCCACATATGGGTTGCATGTCAAACCAGACCAGCCCTCTTTCCAAATCTCAATGGGCCGCGATCGACAAGCGGATTCTGCGCGCGGACGAAGACCGCTGGATTTCCAGCCGCTATGCAAAAGATGATCAACGGCACGCCCTGACGGCACTTTACGCACTCGCCTATGAGCTGGCACGGGTGCGCCTGGTGGTTACTGAAGAGGGCCTTGGCCTGATCCGGTTCCAATGGTGGCGGGATGCTATTTCCGAAATTGAGGCGGGCAAAGTGCGCGAACATGACGTCGCCCGGGCCCTGAAGGAAGAGATCGAGGCAGGGCGCTTGAAGGCACGCGCCTTACAGGACCTCATTGATGGCTACCAATCGGCATTCGAGGCGCAGGATCGCTCCCTTGAACCGGAGGGCTGGCTGGCGCTGACGGCAGCGCATGTGCTGACGCCTATGCATGGCTGGGCCGAGGAAATCCGGGACGTTGCGCCCTATTTTGCCGCCGCCCGCCGCTCTGACTCCAAGGCATACGGCCCGATCCTGCCGCCTGCGCCGAAGCCGATCCGGCCAGCCATCGCGCATTTTCGCCTGCGCAAACTCTACACCGAGGGCAAGACGCCGAACGCCATTCAGAAACGGCTCTGCGTGCTGCAGGCGATCCGCAGCGGCAAGGTCTGATCGGAACGCAACTCGTCACGCCGTGACACGTTGGTTTGTCATTCCCAGCCCTGTGCCCGCCCCGTAAAGGAGTGATCCATGTCCGCCAGCAAACCCATCGCCCGTCTCTACCGGATGAAAACACCGTCGCATGTCTGTCCGTTCGGACTGAAAAGCCGGGCGCTGCTGAAGCGAAAAGGGTATCCGGTCGAGGATCATCTCCTGACCAGCCGCGAGGAGACCGATGCCTTCAAGCGCGAACATGGTGTGAAGACAACGCCCCAGACCTTCATCGATGGAAAGCGGATCGGCGGCTATGACGCGCTGAAGGAATTCTTCGGCCAGCCTGCAAAGGACAAGGACAAGAAGACCTATACGCCGGTTGTCGCCATCTTTGTGTCGGCCGCCCTGATGGCACTAGCTGTCAGCTGGGCCGCTTATGGGAGCGTGCTGACCATCCGTGCAGCAGAATGGTTTATCGCGATCAGCATGTGCATCCTGGCCATCCAGAAATTGCGGGATCTTGAGAGCTTTTCGAACTCGTTTCTCGGCTACGATCTGCTGGCACGCAAATGGGTCAGGTATGCCTATATCTATCCGTTTGCGGAATTTCTGGCAGGCGTGCTGATGATTGCGGGCGCATTGATCTTCCTTGCAGCGCCGGTCGCCCTGTTCATCGGCACGATCGGTGCCGTATCGGTGTTCCGCGCCGTTTACATTGAAAAGCGGGACCTGAAATGCGCCTGTGTTGGTGGGGACAGCAATGTGCCGCTGGGCTTCGTCTCACTGACCGAAAACCTGATGATGATCGCAATGGCTGTGTGGATGCTGGCCAAGTAAGGCTCAGGTGCCGCGCGTATCGCCATACAGATGGATGTGCAGGCGGTCAGTGAAATTGTAGCCAGCTTCAAGACATGCTTCGGCAAGCCAGGTTTCTCGCGCGCGAAGTTCGGCTGGCGTCCGGCCTTCAGGCATCAACCATACGCGATGGGCGGGCATACCCGATTGCGCAACAAGGGCGTAAACTTCCGTGAGGTCTGAAGGGTTTGCCACGACAATCTTGAAGTTCGCGCGCGGGTCGCTCGCATAGAAGTCGAGCACTTCAGGCCTGAAACGGATTGAGGCCGAATTGCCGGAATGGGCAAGCTTCGGCGAGACATTGAACTGGTCGATCAACTCCGCCGCAAGGCCAATGGGCTTGATCGTGCCATTGGTTTCGATCTCAATATAGAAGGCCGGGTCAGCGGCCTTGAGGTTTTGGACCAGCTCGCCGAGGTCGCGCTGCTGCAACAGGGGCTCGCCGCCAGTGAAGATGATGCGACGACAGTTCTGGCCAAGCAGTCTCTCGGTCAGGGCATCCACGGATACATCGACGGTCTCTGCTGTGCGGTCGAATTTGTTCGGGGCGCCCGGCAGGTCGTCGCGATGGACAAACTCCGTCCCCTGAAAATTCCAAGTATAGGCCGTGTCGCACCAGACACAGTGGAGATTACATTGCGACAGGCGCACAAACACGCTCGGCTTACCAGCCGAGACGCCCTCACCCTGAAGCGAATGGAATATCTCGGGCACGCCGGGCTCTGTGACGGCGAGGCGCATGTTTACTCCGCCGGGACCAGGCTGGTGGCCGATAGCCAGGAATCAAAGTCTTCCAGCGCGCGTACGGCCTGCGCGCGCTTCTTGGCGCGGCCCTTGTCCTTGCCGCGCAGGCGCTTGCCGTCGGGCCCGTGTTTGGGGAAGTCGGTGATCTCAGGGAACAGGCCGAAATTCACGTTCATCGGTTGGAACGTCGCCTTGCCTTCAAGGTGTCCGCCTGTGATGTGACGAATCAGCGAGCCGAGTGCGGTCGTCTCGGGTGGCGGTGCCAACGGGCGGCCAAGGCGCTCTGCCGCGGCAAAGCGACCGGCCAGCAGCCCCATGCCCGCGCTTTCGACATAGCCTTCGACACCCGTCACCTGACCTGCGAAACGCAGACGTGGCAGGGTCCTCATACGGAGTTGCTCGTCGAGCAGTTTCGGCGAGTTCAGGAAGGTGTTGCGGTGGATGCCGCCAAGCCGTGCAAACTCTGCTTTTTCGAGGCCAGGGATCATCCGGAAGATATCGGTCTGCGCGCCATACTTAAGCTTGGTCTGGAAGCCGACCATGTTCCACAACGTGCCGTGGGCATTGTCCTGGCGTAGCTGGACGATGGCGTGCGCCTTGATGTCCGGCTGGTGTGGATTGGTCAGGCCGACTGGTTTCATCGGGCCGAATCGCAGCGTCTCGCGACCGCGCTCTGCCATGACTTCAATGGGCAGGCAGCCTTCAAAGTAAGGCGTGTTCTTTTCCCATTCCTTGAACTCGGTCTTCTCGCCCGAGATCAGTGCGTCGATGAAGGCATTGTACTGGTCTTCATCCAGCGGGCAGTTGATATACGCCGCCGTGTCACCGCCGGGGCCGGGCTTGTCATAGCGGCTCTGTCGCCAGGCCTTGGTCATGTCGACGGAGTCGAAATAGACGATGGGCGCGATGGCGTCGAAGAAAGCGAGGTCATCCTCGCCGGTATGCGCGTGGATCGCCTCTGCAAGCTTGAGCGAAGTGAGCGGCCCTGTGGCCACGATCACGCTGTCCCAGTCTTCGGGCGGGATACCGTCGATTTCCTCGCGGATGATGGTGACGTTCGGATGGGCTTCCAACTTGGCAGTGACGGCTTCTGCAAAACCTTCGCGGTCCACGGCCAGCGCGCTGCCGGCGGGCACTTGGTGCTCGGCTGCCGTATGCATGATCAGGCCATTCGCGCGGCGCATTTCCTCATGCAGCACACCGACGGCGTTCGAGACGTGATCGTCTGACCGGAACGAGTTGGAACAGACCAGTTCCGCCAGTTTGTCGGTCTGGTGGGCATCGGTGCCTTTGACGCCACGCATTTCGTGCAAGATGACGGGAACGCCTGCATTTGCGGCCTGCCAGGCGGCCTCCGACCCGGCCATGCCGCCGCCGATGATATGAATGGGTTTGATGCTCATGGGCCGGATGTGCGGGGCGACAGCCCCTCCGTCAAGATGGCGTTTGCCGTGATTCCTCGTGGCGAGCGCGCGATGAGGCGTGTAAGGAGTCGGATATGACTCGTGAACTCTCCATTCCAGGCCTTGTTTCAGAGGCATGGTCCCTTGCCCTGAAAGCGGCCCGGCCCAGCTCGGTCATCATGCTGGCCCTGATTGTTGCGGGCGGTATTTACACATTCGCCGTGGGGCCTGGATCTTCAATGGGCGATGCAGCTCCGGCCATTGCTGCGCTGGTCGTGTTCGTGGTGGGCATCGAGTTCTCACTGGTTGTGTACCGCGCCATGCTGGACACAAGGACGGGAGACCGATTGCGGCTCGCCCATGCAAACCTGGCGATCTACGTGGCGTTTCTGTTTGTGGGTGTCTTCATCGGATTCTTCCTCCTGATCCTGCCCGGAATCCTGCTCAAGGCTTCCGGCCGAGTGGATGTTGATGCGGAGACGCCGCCAGAAGTCGTGCAGGCCGCGCTGATCGATATGTTGCCGACCGCTTATGGCGCGGTGCTGATCCTTGCCTGTCTGGCGGGTGCAGCCATACTATTCTTCATGGCATTGCGTCTGTTGCTGGTTGGCGCTGCGACGGTTGCGACGGGCCAGACACTGGTGTTTCGCACATGGCCGTGGACCAAGGGCCACGCTGTGAAACTCGGCCTCGCGGGACTGGCGACACATATCCTGCCATTTGCGGTGGCGGTTCTGATCAACTGGACCTTGCGGGATGTCTGGGGCGATAGCGCCATTGGGGCCTTCCTGTCAGGCGCGATTGGCATGGCACTGCTGGTGCCGTTCCTGCTCGGCGGACATGGCCTTGCGGTGGCCACCCTGCACCAGCTGCATCCTGGCACCGAGCCAAGCGAATGATTGCGCCTGTCATCTAAATCGTCCTATCCTGACGCCTGATAAGCAGTTCAGGGGGGCTCTGCCACATGCCAAGCCGGTTTTCATTTGACGGTGCGTTGATGTTCGCGTTCCGTGCGGCGCATGCGCGGAGCTTTCTCTGGATATTTCCCCTCGCCTTTGCTGGCGTGTTCACCGTGTTCAGCTTGGCAATCCTGATTTTCGCCAAAGACGATTTTTTACGAGTATTCCAGACCATAGAAATGCTGGAACAGGCCTCGGTCGGTCGCGGCGACCCTCAAGCCGTATTCGCCGCGATATTGGGTGCGATGGAGCCCCTGGTCGGGTGGGCGGTCTTCGCCATGCTCGGCAGCTGGATCATCTGGGCAATGTTCGAAGCCGCATCGCAACGGCGATATGTTCGCGATGAGCGGTTTTCCCTCGGTTTCGGAGGGGATGAAATACGAACGATGGCGGTCGGACTCTGTTGGGCCGTGATGCAAACCCTGTTCATTATTGTACCGGTGCTCATGCTCTTTGGGGCCGTGTCCACGGCAGTGGGGCTTGCGGCCGATGGCATTACCGAGTCACAGATCGCAAGCAGCGTGGTTGGGACGATGCTTGGTGCATTTGGGCTCTGGTTCGTGCTGTTCTTTGTCTACGCGTTTTTCGCGACGCGGCTGGCACCGTGTTTCGGTCTCACCATAAAGGACAAGGCTTTCCGGTTCTTCGATGCCTGGAACGTGTCACGTGGCCGGTTCTGGCCAATCCTCGGTGCATATCTCATCCTCACCATTGTGGGCGGAATCGTTGTCAGCATCGCCGACCAAGTGCTCCAGTTGCCAATGATGTTCATGATGGCGCCAGCCTTTGAGAACGTTCAGACTGGCGATGACATTGCCGCGGCCATCATGAGCAGTGGGGTTATCGTGGTGTTGGCCATCTACCTGATTGCGCGTCTGTTCCTGTCGGGGCTGCTTATGCATGTCGCTGGCGCGCCCGCTGCGTTTGCGGCGAGGCATGACCCGCGCGGCAGTGTGGACGATACGTATCATGTGGATACTTTCAGCTGAAGAGAGGGCAAGCTGATGAATACTCTGGAATTTTCAGTCGGGAATGCGATGGGGCACTTCCGCAAAACCGGGGGACCGAAAGGGTTTCTCTGGAAATATGCGTTGGCATACGCACTGATCGGAATTGTTGTGCAGGGGCTCAGTTTCTACCTCATGGCGCCCATCTATGGTGCTGCGTTCAATCCCATCGTCATGGAAGATCCCGACATGATGGATCAGGTGATGCTGGAGAATATGGGCCGGGTGGCGCTCGGCTATCTGGTCTCTTTTGTCTTTGGTATCCTGATGTGGATCATGTTCGAAGCCGCCAGCCAGCGGCGCTACATGCGCGCCGACGGCTTCAGCCTGAAGCTTGGCGGTGATGAAGGCCGCCTGTTCGTAGTCGGCCTGTTCTGGTTCGGTCTGCTGATCCTGCTTTATATAGGGATGTTCATATTGCTGATGATCCCCATGCTCATCGGGGCTGCCGCAGGCGGTGACGGAGTTATGGCCGCAGGAGCTGTGGCTGTGATCGTCATGCTTGCCTACATGGTCTTCGCAATATGGGTCGCTGTGCGCTTCTCACCCGCCGCCGCCATGACCATTCGGGATCGCAAGATTCGGTTCGGCAGCGCGTGGCGTGTCACCAAAGGCAAAGTGTGGACGTTGATCGGCAGTTGGCTGATCCTGGCGCTGATCATGATGGCGATTATCTTTGTCTTGTATCTGGTTTTCGCGGTGACCGCTGTCCTGGCGTTGATGCCGGTCATGCAAAGCGGATCGGACGATCCGGCCGCAATACTCGCTGCCTTTGCATCGCCGGGATTCGTCATTCCCGCAATTTTCTTCGGGCTGATCTATATGGGGCTGGCTGGCATCATGATGCATGTGTTCGGTGGCCCCGCAGCATTGGCTGCGAAGACCGACCCGAACTGGACGGACACGGCGGCGATCAACGAGACTTTCGTTTAGCGCGACAGGCGATTACTTGGCAGGGCTCGGCGTGCGGGATTTCCGCTTTGCCGGGCTCTTTGCTTTTGGCGTTGCCTTGGTTGCGGCCTTTGCAGGGGCCTTGGCCTTCGGCCTAGCTGCAGCTTTGGCTTTCGCAGGCGCCTTTGCGGCGGCCTTCTTCGGTTTGGCGGCAGGCTTTGCCTTGCTCGTGCCTTCGGCTCGCAATCGCTTGTTGCGCGCGGCGCGGCGCTCGTCCTGACGTCGGAACGTCTCGGCGAGGTGTTTACCGGTCCAACTGTCGGTGCAGGCAGCAATATCTTCCGGTGTGCCATAAGCGACCAGTTCGCCGCCGCCATCGCCGCCTTCAGGGCCGAGGTCCAGCACCCAGTCCGCCGTTTTCACCACATCCAGATTGTGCTCGATCACGACGACCGTGTTGCCGGTGTCGACGAGGGAGTGCAGCACTTCGAGAAGCTTGCGAACGTCCTCGAAATGCAGGCCGGTAGTCGGTTCGTCGAGAATGTAGAGCGTCTTGCCGGTGGCGCGCTTGGAGAGCTCCTTGGCGAGCTTCACCCGCTGGGCTTCGCCGCCCGACAAAGTCGTTGCCTGCTGGCCGACTTTCACATAGCCAAGGCCGACCTGATTCAATGTGTCGAGCTTGGTCGAAATCGCAGGCACGGCGGAGAAGAATTTCGCGGCGTCTTCCACTGTCATGTCCAGTACGTCGGCAATCGACTTGCCCTTGAACAGGACTTCCAGCGTCTCGCGATTGTAGCGCTTGCCTTTGCAGGTTTCGCACGTGACATAGACGTCTGGCAGGAAATGCATTTCGATCTTGATGACGCCGTCGCCCTGACAGGCTTCACAGCGCCCGCCTTTCACGTTGAAGCTGAACCGGCCAGGTGCGTAGCCGCGCGCCTTGGCCTCGGGCAGTCCGGCAAACCAGTCGCGGATCGGGCCGAAGGCACCGGTATAAGTGGCCGGGTTAGAGCGTGGTGTACGGCCAATCGGGCTCTGGTCAATGTCGATGACCTTGTCGAGATGCTGCAGACCTTCAAGACTTTGGTACGGTTGTGGCGGGCTCGACGCGCCATTCAGCTTGCGCGCAAGTGCCTTGTAAAGCGTCTCGATGATCAGCGTGGACTTGCCGCCGCCGGAGACGCCCGTGATGCAGGTAAAGCTGCCAAGCGGGATCGTCGCGTCGACATTTTTCAGATTGTTGCCGGTGGCCCCCTTCAGGGTCACCTTGCGCTTGGCTTTCTCAACCGGTCGACGCATCGGAATCGGGATTTCCTTGGTGCCGTTCAGATAGTCTGCTGTCAGGCTTTTCGGACTGGCCATCACTTCATCGGGCGTACCCTCGGCAATGATCTGGCCGCCATGCACACCAGCGGCCGGTCCCATGTCGATAACATGGTCGGCGGTCAGGATAGCATCCTCGTCATGTTCCACGACGATCACGGAGTTCCCAAGGTCACGCAGGCGTTTCAGCGTTTCCAGCAGGCGATCATTGTCGCGCTGGTGCAGGCCAATACTCGGCTCATCCAGCACGTAGAGCACGCCGGTCAGGCCGGAGCCGATCTGGCTGGCGAGCCGGATGCGCTGGCTCTCCCCGCCGGACAGCGTGCCGGAGGCGCGGCTGAGCGTCAGGTATTCCAGGCCGACATCATTGAGGAAGTCGAGCCGGTCATTGATTTCTTTCAGGATGCGTCCGGCGATCTCGTTCTGCTGTTTGGTCAGCGCCTTGTGCGCATTGCCAAACCAGATGTGAGCATCCTTGATGGAGAAAACCGAGGCGTCGGAAATGTCGAGACTGTCGATCTTCACTGCCAGTGCTTCAGGTTTGAGACGCTTGCCACCGCAGGCCGGGCAGGGTGCAGCTGCCTGAAATTTCGCGATCTCATCACGCACCCATTGGCTGTCGGTCTCGCGATAGCGGCGCTCAAGGTTCGGGATGACGCCTTCGAACGTCTTCTTCACCTCATAACGGCGCATGCCGTCGTCGTAGACGAAATTGATTTCTTCTTCGCCCGTGCCGAACAGGATCATCTGGTGGATGTCCTCCGACAATTTGTTCCAGGGCTTCTTCAGGTCAAACCGGTAGTGCGCTGACAGGGCCTGCAGGGTCTGGGTCTGGTAGGGTGAGGTTGATTTGGCCCAGGGCGCGATTGCGCCATTCAGCAGGTCAAGATCCTTGTCCGGAACAACCAGTCCGGCATCCACCTTCAATTGCTGTCCGAGACCGTCACAGGTCGGGCAGGCCCCAAAAGGATTGTTGAACGAGAACAGGCGCGGCTCGATCTCGGGAATGGTGAAGCCGGAGACCGGGCAGGCGAAATTGGCGCTGTAGGTAATGCGCTTCGGCTCGGTCTCGCCTTCTTCGAGATCGGCATATTCGCCGATAGCGATGCCGTTTGCGAGTCCGATCGCCGTCTCGAAACTCTCGGCAAGACGCTGTTCCATGCCCTCGCGCACGACGATCCGGTCGACCACAACGTCGATGTCATGCTTGAATTTCTTGTCCAGTTTGGGCGGATTTTCCAGTTCGTGAAACTCACCGTCGACCTTGACGCGCTGGTAGCCATTCTTGAGCAGTTCAGCAAATTCCTTGCGGTACTCCCCTTTCCGCCCACGGACGATGGGGGCGAGCAAGTAGAGTCGCGTGCCTTCGGGCAGGTCCATTGTGCGGTCGACCATCTGGCTGACGGTCTGGCTCTCGATGGGCAGGCCAGTGGCGGGAGAATAAGGAATACCGACGCGCGCCCACAGCAAACGCATGTAGTCGTAAATCTCGGTAACCGTACCAACGGTCGAGCGCGGGTTTCGGCTGGTTGTCTTCTGCTCAATCGAGATAGCGGGCGACAGGCCCTCAATGCTCTCTACATCCGGCTTCTGCATCAGCTCCAGAAATTGGCGCGCATAGGCCGAAAGGCTCTCGACATAACGGCGCTGGCCTTCGGCATAGATCGTGTCGAAAGCCAGCGAAGATTTGCCTGATCCCGACAGGCCGGTCATCACGACCAGCTCGCCGCGGGGAATATCCACGTCGACATTCTTGAGATTATGTTCCTTGGCGCCGCGCACGCGGATGAAGGGAGACTCTGCCATTGACGGGCTCTCTGCTGGATTGATGCTCGTTTCGCCAGCGAAACGGGACTAAATATCTGCTAGGTCCTATGTGTGCCTTGAGTCCAGCTTGACGACAAGAACAAAATGTGAACATACAGCGGGCGCTGCTTTTTCATGCCGAAGGCGGGGGAATTTTCACCGCAGCGGGCGACACACCGCCTTGAGCAGAGTAAAAGCGGATTCGAATCGAAAGCGAAACAGACCGGAGCGGAGTTGGAACCATGGCAGGATCAGTGAACAAGGTCATTCTTGTCGGAAATGTTGGACAGGACCCGGAAGTCCGCCAGTTCCAGAATGGCGGTCAGGTCGCCAGCTTCTCGCTCGCCACGTCCGAGACGTGGAAGGACAAGAATACGGGCGAACGCAAGGAAAAGACCGAATGGCATCGCGTCTCGGTTTTCAGCGAGGGCCTTGTCCGCGTTGTCCAGAATTATATCAAAAAGGGCTCCAAACTCTATATCGAGGGCCAACTCGAGACCCGCAAATGGCAGGACAAGGATGGCCAGGACCGCTACACGACTGAAGTCGTGCTGCGCGGCTTCAACTCCACGCTGACCATGCTGGACAGCCGCAATGAAGGCGGTGGCCGGTCTTCCGGCAACGATTTCGGCGGCTATCAGGGGCAGGCTGGCGCGCCGCGCCAGATGAGCGGTCCGCAGGAAAGTTTCAGCCAGGACCTCGACGACGAGATCCCGTTCTAGCGCTATGCGGGCAGGCTGGCATCCTGCGCACTGGTTGGCGGTGGCTTTGGTCGCCGTGCTGGGCGCATGCCAGTCTCCGCCGAGTGTCCCGGTCGGAAATCTTGATCCTGTCCTTGCCAGCAAATCCCTGACGCAGGATACAGCGGCGCTCGTCGTCTATCGGCTTGAAGACGGTCGGACATGGACCACCAGCGGTGAGCGGCCATCTGAGCGTTTCGTGGCCGCATCGACCTCCAAGATCCCGCACACGCTGATTGCCTTGGAGACAGGCGCTGTCAGCGGCTCCGATGAGTGGTTTGAGTGGGGTGGTGAGACACGGTTCTTGCCTGGGTGGAATGAAAGCCAGGACTTTGCTTCTGCCTTCCAGCGCTCGACAGTGTGGATCTACCAGACGGTCACGCCGCGTATCGGCAGTGTGGCGCTGAGCACTTGGCTCGCGCGCTTTGGCTATGGAAACGCTGACACGGGCACCGAGGACGATATTCAGACCTATTGGCTGAAGGGCCCGCTGAAGACCTCCGCGCGGGAGCAAGTCGTGTTTCTCGCGAAACTGTCTGCCCGCACTTTGCCGCTTTCGGCGCGGACCTATGAGCAGGCAATTCCGATGATGCTCGCCGAGGAGGGTGATGGCTGGTCGATCCATGCCAAGACGGGTTGGAAGAGTGTGCCCGGTGAAACGGATATCGGCTGGTATGTTGGCTGGCTGGAACAGACCGAAGGTGACGCTCCCGGTACATATGCATTCGCGTTCAATCTGGACATGAACGCTGAAAATCCGGCACTGAAAACGCGCAAAGAGGCGGTCCGCAAAGCGCTCGAAACCATCGGGGCGCTGAGCCCTGCTTCCGAGACCCCGTTTTAGGGCGATTTCGCCCGTATTTACTGCTATTTTGGCCCTGTCGCATTTGTTTCAATCATGGCGGGATGCTAGACATGTTCCTGTATCGGAACAGGTGATTCCCGTTAATTTCACCGTAGCCAGGACGAATTCTCCATGAGCGACGACACAACTCCGCCAGACGACCCGGAAACGCCAGAAAATGGCGGTGAGGGCAGCGCGCCCCTTCCGGACGGCATTGAGCTGATTTCTATCGAATCCGAGCTGAAAAGCTCCTATCTCGACTATGCGATGAGCGTCATCGTGAGCCGGGCGCTGCCGGATGTGCGGGATGGTCTGAAACCTGTTCATCGCCGCATTCTATATGCGATGAACGAGGGCGGTAACACGCCCAGCAAGCCGTACAAGAAATCTGCAAATATCGTCGGCGCGGTGATGGGTAACTACCACCCGCACGGTGACTCTGCGATCTATGACGCGCTGGTGCGCATGGCCCAACCATTCTCGATGGGCGTGACGCTCGTAGACGGTCAGGGCAATTTCGGCTCGATCGACAATGATCCACCAGCCGCCATGCGTTATACCGAAAGCCGCATGACGAAGGAGGCGACCTATCTGCTCGCCGATATCGACAAGGATACGGTCGACTTCCAGGACAATTATGACGGATCCCAGAAAGAGCCGATTGTCCTGCCGGCGCAGTATCCGAACCTGCTGGTCAATGGTGCTGGCGGCATCGCGGTCGGTATGGCGACGAATATCCCGCCGCACAATCTGGGCGAAGTGATCGACGCGACACTGGCAATCATCGAAGACCCGACGCTGGATGAAGACGCCCTGCTCGAAATCGTCCCCGGTCCTGACTTCCCGACCGGCGGCCAGATCATGGGCATGTCCGGCAGCCGCAAGGCGATGACCACCGGCCGCGGCAGCGTGATCATGCGCGCCAAGACCGATATCGAAGAAGCCAAGAATGGCCGTCAGGCCATTATCGTGACCGAAATTCCCTATCAGGTGAACAAGGCCGCGATGATTACAAAGATCGCGGAACTCGTGCGTGACAAGCGCATCGAAGGCATCGCTGACCTGCGGGACGAATCCGACCGGAACGGCATTCGTGTTGTGGTCGAACTGAAAAAGGATGCGAGCGCGGAAGTGGTGCTGAACCAGCTCTTCCGTTTCAGCCAGATGCAAACCAGTTTCGGCGTCAACATGCTGGCCCTGAATGGTGGTCGCCCGGAGCTGATGAACCTGCGCAAAGTGCTCGATTGCTTTGTGGCTTTCCGTCAGGAAGTTGTGGTTCGCCGCACCAAGCACGAATTGAACAAGGCGCGCGACCGCGCCCACGTTCTTGTCGGCCTGGCCATGGCCGTGGCCAACATTGACGAAGTCATTCGCATCATACGCTATTCGCCCGATCCGAATGCAGCCCGCGAAGCTCTGCTCGAGAAAGCGTGGCCGATCATGGATATGGGCCCGCTGCTGGATCTGATCGCGGACCGCCGGACCCGCAAGGGCGACGGCGACACGATCTATCTGTCCGATGAGCAAGCGCGCTCCATTCTTGCGCTGCAGCTGTCCCGTCTGACGGGCCTCGGCCGTGACGAGATTGGCAATGAAGCCAAGGGTCTGTCCGAGAAGATCGAGGAATTCCTCAGCATCCTGCGGTCGCGCCAGCGTGTTCTGGACATCATCAAGGGCGAGCTCTCTGAAGTTAAAGAGAAATTCGCCGTTCCACGACGGTCGGAATTCGCCTTTGGCGGCATCGACATGGAAGACGAAGACCTGATCGAGGTCGAAGACATGGTCGTGGCCGTGACGCATGGCGGCTACGTCAAGCGTACCCCGCTCTCGACCTATCGTACGCAGCATCGGGGCGGCAAGGGCCGCTCGGGCATGAACATGAAGGACGAGGACTTCGTCGTGAACGTGTTCTCGGCGACCACGCATACTGAAGTCCTCTTCTTCTCCTCGGCCGGCATGGTCTACAAGGAGAAGGTCTGGCGCTTGCCGATTGGTGGGCCGAACTCGCGCGGCAAGGCGCTGGTCAATATCTTCCCACTGGCCGCCGATGAGCGTATCGAAAGCGTCATGCCGCTGCCGGAGGACGATGAGTCCCGCAATGAGCTGGACGTCATGTTCGCGACGAAGACCGGCACGGTCCGCCGTAACAAGTTGTCAGATTTCACTCGCGTGAACCGCAACGGCAAGATCGCGATGAAGCTGGAAGATGATGACGGCATCGTGTCAGTGAAGATCTGTTCCGAGAAGGACGATATCCTGCTGACCACAGCGCTTGGCCAGTGTATCCGCTTTGCCGTTCCGGATGTACGTGTCTTTGCGGGGCGCAATTCGACCGGTGTCCGGGGCATCCGTCTGGGTGAAGGAGATGAAGTGATCTCCATGGGCATTCTGCGCCACATGGATGTCACGTCGGAGGAGGCGCGCGGCTATCTGAAGCACGCCGCCGCGATGCGCCGCGCTGCGACGGGCGAGGAAGAGGAAGTCTCGGACGATGATGGCGAAGAAGCCGTCGACGAGGCTGCCTTGAGCGCTGAACGCATTGCCGAACTTGGCGCCGCCGAGGAATTCATCCTGACTATTGCCGATGACGGCATGGGCAAGCGCTCGTCAGCCTATGACTACCGTGTCACTGGCCGCGGTGGTAAAGGCCTTGTCGCCCAGAATATTTGGGGACGCGACAAGAAGCTGGGCCCGGTCAAGCAGGTGGCGCAATCCTTCACGGTGGGCGACGGCGATCAGGTCATGCTGGTCACCAATGCAGGCCAGCTGATCCGCACGCCTGTGGAGCAGATCCGCATTGCCGGTCGGTCGACGGGCGGCGTCTGGGTGCTCCGCACAGCCGAAGGCGAACGTGTGGTTTCTGTCGCACGGCTTGTGGAAGACGCTGAAACCGCTATGGATGATGCCGAAGATACGGGAGACTAAATCCCGTACTTAAATCGGACCTGAAAGGCGGGGAGGACAGGCTTTTGCATCGCGTAGGACTATATCCAGGAACATTCGACCCGCCGACGAACGGCCATCTTGATATCATTGGCCGAGCCCGCAAGCTGGTGGACACGCTGATCATTGGCGTGGCGATCAATGAGGCCAAGAAACCCCTGTTCCCGCTACAGGAGCGTGTCGACATGGTGCGGTCAGAGTGCGCCAAAATGAACGGACCGGGCTTGGCCGATATCAAGGTCATGCCGATGCATGGCTTGCTCATGAAGTTCGCAGAGGCTTGTGAAGCTCATATTATCGTGCGTGGCCTGCGCGCGGTTCAGGATTTCGAATACGAATTTCAGATGACCGCCATGAACGAACAACTGAATCCCGACATTGAAACCGTGTTTCTCATGGCCGATGTTAGGCATCAGGCCGTGGCCTCTCGGCTCGTAAAGGAAATTGCGAGCCTGGGCGGGGATATCACGCCGTTTGTAACGCCCGACGTAAAACGGGCCCTGCTGGAGAAGTATGAAAAATGAAGTTTGCCGCTTTTGCGCTTGCCGCTTCCGCCATCGCCCTGACAGCCACGGCCGATACCACAGAAAGCGCAGCGCCAGCGGAAGACGCCCCGGCAACTTTTACGGTTGAAGACGTCAAGGCTGATATGGCCAACTGGCGTGCCGTGGACCCCGAGCGACTGTTCATTTTCAATACCAACAAGGGGCGCATCCTGATCGAAGCGTTCCCGGAAGTCGCTCCCAAGCATTTCGCGCAATTTTCTACCATTATCCGGTCTGGCGATTATGCGGGCACCAAGTTCCATCGCGTGATCGAAGGTTTCATGGCGCAAGGTGGCGACATTCGCGCCATCAATGGTACGGGCTCTGGCCTGCCGGGCATCGAAGCTGAATTCACGTTCCGCCGCAATCCGGAGGAGATGCCGCTGGATTATGCGATTGGTGAGCGCGACGACGCAGACAATGGCTATATCAACGGCTTTCCGATCGCGACTCGCCCGCTTTGGCTGGCTCAAGACCTCGGGAACGAAACCATCGAAAGCTGGATCCCGCATTGCGCGGGCGTGGTGTCTACTGCGCGCCTTGGCAATGATGTGAACTCCGGCAATTCGCAATTCTTCCTGATGCGTGGACATACCGAGCATCTCGACAAGCAATACACCGCCTGGGGCCGTGTGCTTGACGGGCAGGATGTGGTCATGTCGATTAAGAAAGGTCCGAATGGCACTGATGGAGTGGTCGCGGATCCGGCTGCCCTGCCGGAAGGTGAGCGCCCCCAGGCTTGGGTCATGCGCACGGACAGTGATCTGTTTGCCGACCTGATCACCGGGCCCGGCCGTCCGCATGTTTGTAGCCTGCCGCCCGTTCCAACGGTCGTTGAAGACTAGAGACTTTCTGGTCGGGGCATCGCCGCATGGACTTGTCCGAATTCGAGTTTGACCTGCCGGAGCAGTTGATTGCGCTGCGCCCGGCCGATCCGCAGGATTCTGCGCGTCTGCTGGTGGTGCATGGCGATGGGCGGTTGGAAGATGCGACTATACGTGACCTGCCGCGCTACCTGTCGGCTGGTGATGTCATGGTTTTCAATGACACGCGTGTGCTGCCCGCTGCATTGACCGGCGTCCGTCCGGCGCGCGATGAGTCTGGGCAGGACGTGGCGTGCGATGTCAATCTGACCGAGCGGATGGATGCGCGGCGTTGGCGCGCACTGGCAAGGCCGGGTCGTCGGCTGAAAGAAAGCGACACGATTATCTTTGCCGAAGGCTTTTCCGCTGAGATCACTGGTCGCCATGAAGGCGGCGAAATAGAATTGTGCTTCTCGCTTGCGGGTGATGCATTGACCGAAGCGCTCCAAGCCCATGGCGCGATGCCGTTGCCGCCATACATCGCGCGCCGCCGCCCGGCGGATGCCATGGACCGCGAAACTTATCAGACCAGGTTTGCTGGCGAGGACGCAGCCTCCGTTGCCGCTCCTACAGCTGGTTTGCACTTCACACCCCGCTTGTTGGCTGACGTTGATGCGGCTGGCATTGTGCGGGAGATCGTCCGCCTGCATGTTGGGCTCGGCACGTTCAAACCATTGGAAGCTGCGCAGCTTGAAGCAAATCGTCTGCATGAAGAATGGAGACGTCTGACGCCGGAGGTGGCGGTCAGGCTGAACACGGCGCGGGCCGGTGGACACCGTGTGGTGCCAGTCGGCACAACGGCTATGCGAACACTGGAGAGTTGTGTTGATACGGATGGTATCCTGCACGCGGCGACTGGCCCAACGGACATCTTCCTGAAGCCGGGCGATGCCGTTCGCGCGACAGACGCCCTGGTGACGAATTTCCACCTTTCGGGCTCCAGCCTTTTCATGCTGGTGTGCGCACTGATGGGGACGGAGATCATGCAGGCGGCTTATGCACACGCTATTGCCAGTGAGTACCGTTTCTACTCGTATGGCGATGCTTGCCTGTTACTCCCAACGAAAAATCCCCGCGCCTGAAGCACGGGGATTTGACAGTCATTTCATCGTGTTGCTAGCGAACTTTCACGGTTGCGCGAACACCATCAGGTTCATACTTGCGGCCATTATCATTATAGCAGAACGTTGTGTCATAGCGAACGCGCTCGCCGTCTTCCCAAGTATACTGGAAGGACTCATAACAGTCGTAGCCCTTATAGCGCGCGTTCCAGCGGTGCTCGCGACGTATCTCGTGGCGTGTGTGCCAATGACCGGACTCATAACCATCATAAACATATGTTTCGTGGCGATGCCGCGGATGTGGATCCGCAGTTCTTACCCCGACCCCGACTTCCACATCGGTGTCCACCCCAACGCCGATGCCGAGTTGAGCGTATGCTGGGGATGTGGCGAGTGCGGTCGCAGCGCTCAGAGCGCCAGCTGCGGCAACATATTTCAATGACTTCATCATGGTCAGCTCCTTAAATAGCTTATGCTATAAACGGGGCGCTGATGCTCAGGTTCCTGATGTCCTGATATTGCCTTATTTCGAGATGGCAGGCTGGCCCAACTCGTCGCGGGTCCGGATGGCCTTGGCGGCGGTGATCTTTGCCAGCAGGCGTCCATTGGCATCCTTCCACTCGGCTTCGACCAGCCCAGTCGTGCGACCGCGACTGACAAGTCGACCTTCGATCGTGATCAGGCCGTGGCCGACAGGGCGTAGAATGCGGGTCTGCAATTCCATTGTCGTGAACCATTCGCCTTCGGCCAGCGCGCTTGCCATGGTGATGGATACGATATGGTCTGAAAAGCCAGCTACCCAACCGCCGAAGGCGCGGTTCTCACTGATATCGCGGTCGCCCGTATTCGGCCACTCATACCGCGTATAGCCATAGTCGAATTCCTTCAGCCAGAGATCCGGGCGGATGCCGAGGTTCTTGAGGCCGAGTGGAGGCTGCCATGTGCCATCTTGCAAATTGCTGAGGAAGGTTTTGGCTTGGGTGGAAAGCGTGTGTTCTGTCATGCGAGTCTCGCGCCATTGGGAACTGGATGATCTGGAGAGAACAGGACGATGCGGTTATCCGTGTCCGGAAAACCCAGCGTCAGGACTTCAGACATGAATTTGCCGATCTGGCGCGGTGGAAAATTGACCACGGCCGCGACTTGTCGTCCAACCAGTTGTTCGGGGGAATAATGTTCGGTTATCTGCGCCGACGATTTCTTTGTGCCGACGCCCGGTCCGAAATCGATCAGGAGGCGGATGGAAGGCTTGCGCGCGCCTTCCAGCGGCGCAGCCTCAATAATGGTGCCGACGCGAATGTCGATCTGGCGAAACGTATCGAAACTGGTTTCGTCGGCGGGGCCGGATTCAGGAGAGTCTGTAAGATGCACGGATCAAACGATCACGGACCCGCCGTCCACGACCACCATCTGGCCGGCCATGTAGGCGCCCGCCTTGGAGGCGAGGAAGACAGCGGCGCCAGCAATATCTTCCGGATCGCCGATGCGACGCATGGGCGTGCCTTTTTCGACGCGTGCCGCCATTTCGGGGTTCTCCCACAGGGCCCGGGCGAAATCTGTCTTAATCAGGCCTGGTGCGACACAGTTCACCCGAATATTGTGAGGGCCGAGCTCGAGTGCGTAATTGCGGGCCAGCTGGAAGTCGGCAGCTTTGGAGATATTGTATGCGCCAATTGTACTTGAGCCTTTCAGGCCGCCGATTGACGAGATGATAACGATGGCGCCATCCTTGCGCTCTTTCATTTCAGGCGCGACCAACTGGATCAGCCAGTGGTTTGAGATGATGTTGTTGGACAAGATCTTCTCAAAGGATTCGTCATCGATCTCCTCCAGCGGGCCATAATACGGGTTCGACGCCGCATTGCAGACGAGAATGTCGATCTGGCCGAATTCGGCCCGTGTTTTCTCGGCCAGATTCTTCAGGTCATCCTTCGAAGAAATATTGGCCGGGATTGCAATCGCCGTCCCATCGCCATGCTTGGCGTTCAACGCGTCAGCTACCTCCTGGCACGGGCCCGGCTTGCGGGACGAGATCACCACGCGCGCGCCTTGTTCGGCCATCTGCTCGGCGATGGACTTGCCTATGCCACGCGAAGATCCGGTGATGACAGCAGTTTTTCCCGTAAGGTCGAACAGGCTCATGGTGAGGCTCCCTAACATTTATCGTTGCAGACTCGTTAGCACAGGAGTCCGCTTCGAACAGGGGTCACGCTAGGAAAAGCCGATCAGGCGAGTTGCCATTCTATCATGAGGATTTCGGCGAGCCGTTCCGTACGTTTTCTAACCACTTCTGACGTCCAGGCTTCCTGATCAACCAGATCTCGTGTCAGCGCGAAATCCTGTCCGCCACCGCCATTGAAATAGACTTCTTTCTTGGCGCGATAGTCGAGCCGGTCGGCTTTCTGGTTCACCTTGTTGGTCAGCAGGACGAAATTGCCGAGCGTGTCGCACTGCTCGCGCCGCTTGGCCGGATCCGGCCAGGTGATCATCCAGTGGCTATCTTCGCTGATATTGCGGGGCAGGACATGTTCGACCGTCGCGTCAGACTGAGGAGCAATGGTGAAGCCGCCGTCCAGCGCCGCATTCAGGCGCAGCGCCATTGAGCGCCTCTGACCGAACGTTGCGAACCGGCCAAGCATTCTGTCAAAGGCGCGGCGGGACTCATCCTTGGTGATGTTGAACGGGCTCCCGCGGCCATACAGCGTGCGGCTGTTGCCGATATTCTCGTTCACCTTGTTGAAGCGTTTTGTGCGTTGGTCGCGATCAGTGAGGACCAGCATGATGATATACGAAAGCCGCTCCAGCTTGGTGAAGAATTCCGGCGCACTCTCATGTTCAACGCCATGCTCGACAAGGAATTTGAGCGCCGGAGCGCGCCAGCTTGTCTGATCCAGCGCGCGCATCTGGTTCAGCTTGTCACTGATCAGTTTGGCGTGTGGGCCTTTGTCCAAATTGGCGGTTGTGATGACCTTGTACGCTGCGACATAGCGGGGTAGGACGTCATCAAGGAAACCGCGTGCGGTGATCTTCGGGATGACGTTTTTCAGGAAGCCGGTGATCAACTCACCCTTCGATGATTTGTCATAGATTGAGCGGATCTGGCGAAGCAGGTCGTCGAACGCGCTGCCGCCCAGAGCAGCCTCATGCTCGGCCCAGCGCTCTGAGTAAAAGCTTGCTTCTTCAGTCGTGAACTTCGACCTTTGGAACAGTTCGGTCTTGATGATGTCGTGTGCGCCCGGCTCTTTGCCGCGCGTGTTGAGTACACGGAAGACCTTGAAGCCCTGGTCCTTGTCGTTCACCACCACGCGAACCAGCGCGCAGCGATTCATCGTGACATCTGCCAGGGCATTCCGATCTGTGTCTGACAGGGCCTTCACGCGCTTCAGTAGCGTGCGGGCATTTTGAACCATGCGACGTTGGCTGTCACTGTCCCCGGACTCGCCATCCAGCCGCAGCGTGGCACCGGGGGTCTGAATCATGTGGCGGAAAAACGGCCCGTCCATATGGTTAAGTTGCAAGCGCCAACTCGCGGTCTCTCCCAGCATGGGGCGTGCCTCGTCAGCAATCAGAGCGTGAATTTCCGCACTTTTCGACGGGTCGGATTCAATGTCTCGCAGGACAGAGAGCAGGATGGTCAGCGTCGTGAGGCGCTGCTGGCCGTCGACAATCTCCAGCAAGCCTTCTTCCGTGCCGCGGTTCAGAACCACAGCCCCGACAAAGTGGGGTGTGCCGGTTTCGGCGGCGTCAAGAAGGTCAGTCAGGAGTTCGCCAGCCTCGCGCTCCGTCCAGGAGTAACTTCTCTGGTAGGGCGGCATGCAGAGCCGTTCGCTGGGGCCGAAAATACTCTTGAGCGAGCTCTCCTGGGCACGTACGCCGAGATCCATACTGGCATCCTCTATACAAGCTTTGTGCCTAGCCCTTGCCAAGTGTCATCACAACGGCACATGAACGGCTTGCAACGCGTTTGCGGAAAAAGTGTGACAGGAGAGTAACGCAATGAAGCTGGTTCGGTTCGCAGAAAATGGTACCGCTCGCTATGGAGTTCTGGACGGGGACAGCGTCCGGCCGACAGGTGCGACAACTCTGCAAGATGCGCTGGCAATTACAGGATCAGACGCTTTGCCGGTCCCGTTGAAAACGCTCGATCTGCTGGCGCCGGTGGAGCGCCCCCGCAAGATTTTGGGGATTGGGGTGAACTATGCCGCCCATGCCGCCGAGAGTGTGAGTTTTGTGGATACAAAATCTCCGCAGGTGCAGAAATGGTTCAACAAGCAGGCGACATCGGCCAACAAGCCCTTCGGCCGCGTGCATCTACCCAAGGTTTCTGATCAGCTGGACTATGAAGTCGAACTGGTTGTTGTCATCGGCAAGCATGGCCGGCACGTGCCACGTGAGCGGGCGATGGAAATCGTCGCCGGCTTTTGCGTCGGCTGTGACTACTCGGTGCGTGACTGGCAGCGCGCGAGCCAGACCATGATCATGGGCAAGGGTTTCGACACCCACGCCCCGTTTGGTCCGGCTCTTGTAACACCGGACGAAATCGAGGATCTGGCTTCAGTGGAACTGCGCAGCTTTGTGAATGATGAGTTGCGCCAGACCGGTCATGTACGCGACATGATCCATGACATTCCTGCGCAGATTGCGCATCTTACTGCCGCCTTCACGCTGGAGCCGGGTGACCTCATCTTCACAGGTACGCCTGCGGGTGTTGGGGGTGGGTTCACCCCACCGAAGTGGCTGAAGGTGGGCGACCGGGTGCGTCTGGAAATTGATCAGGTCGGTGTCATCGAAAACGAAATCGTAACCGAACCCGGAGACACGCGGATCGGGTAGGGTGGGTACGATCATGAAATTTCGAGCTCTTGGGATTGTCGTATGCGCTACTGCGCTCGCCGCATGCAATCCGGTGACTTCCAAAGATGCCGAGACGGCACGAGCGGATTTGATTGTGCATTCGACAGATTTCGCTGTGCTGCCTTGTACAGAGCGGAGTTTGCCCGGGGCTTGCGTCCATGTTCTGGCAGGCGGAAAACGGGTCATATTCGGCGCGCCGGCCGGCATGACACTCGACATGACGCGAGCGAGCTTGCGGAACACCGACGCTGTTATGCTTCTATCCTTGCGCGGTGAGGATATTGAAGGCCTAGACGAGATGCGAAACGCTGCGTGGCGTGCCGGAAGGGAATCTTCTCTTCCAGTAGCGGGACCGTCCGGCACGGGCGAGTTTCTCGGACTGCTAAATCGCGCCTATGAGGTGTCCGATGCGCTGATCTATGTCGAGGACCGTCCAGCCGGTGGGTTCGATGCGGCGCTGCTCGCTTTGTTGCCTGGAGACGGTGAGCAGGTGGCAACCGTTTTCGATACCGGCGATTTGCGTATCAGCAAGTTCGAAACCGGGACGGACCGAGCCTTCTATGTTGTGGACTATGCTGACCATACGGCGCTGATCGCGGGCTGTGGCATTCAACTGCCCGACTCGGTAACCGATGGAATTGATCTGGTGCTTGATTGCGAATCGAATTGGCCAACAGCAGATCCGGTTTTCGTGTTTCGTGACGGGGTGGTTAACTGAAAATCGGATCGAGACCTGCTTTTCCACAGTTCTCCGATCTGGTTTCAGATGTGGCTGTGCCAGTCGATCTGACCGCAAATGCGTCCTAGCACCGGCGAAAGCTGCCCTTAGTGCCAGCACTAATCGCCTTGTCCGCATGCGCGACGCCTGCCATGCTCGACTTGATGGGGATTGTGGCTTGTTTGCAACGGCGCTGTGACAGGATTGCCGCGGTCGACAAATTCCTCCAATTCCTCGCAATTCGTTAACCAATTGGGCCTAGCTGTTAACATTATTGGGTTGTATCGGGTGCTGACGTAATGACTTTTGTTCTGTTCCTTCTATACGCGGCCATCGGCGGCGGCGTCGGCTACGGCGTCTTCACGCTGACGGATGTCGGCCTGCCTATGTCGATTGCGGCGGGTGGCATCACCACGGCTTTGCTTGGGCAGATTCACCTACTCGCCAGTTCAGGACGCGCCACCAAGGACATCGATAACCGCATCGACCGGGTGGAGCGGACCGTTCGCGATTCCGCGGAACGTGTTGATGTCATTGAAGCGCGCACGGATGCCGTCGAGGCGACCGTCAAGCACGAATTGACCGAGCGCCGCGACGCGCTCGTGACCGAGATGAAGCAGCTGGAGAGCCTGATCGACCGGCTGTCCAAGAGCTTTGAAAACAAGTTGGCGGAAACGACCAGCACCGCGGTCGTGGCACCGGAAGAAGATGCTGTCCTGCGTGATGTGCGCGACGCGCTGAAGGATGGTCGTGTTGACCTGCACCTGCAGCCGATCGTGTCTCTACCCCAGCGTCGTGTGTCCTTCTACGAGGGGTTCACCCGCCTGCGCCGTCCGGATGGTTCCCTGGTTCTGCCAGCGGAATTTCTTGATGCTGCGCGCCGCGCCAAACTGATGGGCATCATCGACAATTTCACGCTGTTCCGGTGTGTCCAGATCGTGCGTCGCCTGGCTGAGCGTGACCGTCGCGTCGGCGTATTCTGCAATATTTCTGCGGCGTCGCTGGAAGACACAACCTTCTTCCCGATGTTCCTGGAATTCATCACCGAGAATCGTGACCTGTCCGGCGCGGTGATCTTCGAGATTACGGCAGACCGGTTCGAGACACGTTCGCGCGCGATGCGGGACAATATGGACAAGCTGACAGCGCTTGGTTTCCGCTTCTCCATTGATCATGCCGACAATTTGGGCCTCGACCTGCCGCGCCTTCAGTCGGCGGGAATTCGTTTCGTGAAGATGAATGGCACGAACCTGATGGACCAGCTGCGCGACCCAACCGGTCCGCGCCCGGTCTCGTCGATCAACCGCCGCGTTGATGGAGAAGAAGTCAGCGCCGTGTTCTCGCGCTATGGCATCACAATGATTGCCGAGAAGATCGAGGATGAGGCCAGCGTTGTCGAGATTCTAGAATATGACATCCCGTACGGTCAGGGCCACGTATTCGGCGCGCCGCGCCCGATCAAGTCATCCCTGATGGAAGCCACAGCGCCGCCACAGGAGCTCGTCCAGCGCCTGTCGAATTTCGGCTAGGGCCGCCAACCGACCTTCAATATGCCCCATTTCCAAGCTGTCATCTCCGGTAAAGGAGGTGGCAGAATGAAACGTTTCGTACAGATCGGTACTGCGGCAACAATTCTCGCGACATCGGCTATGGCAGAGTCAGGCGCCGTTCAGCGCGTCGACGCGGACTTGCCAGGCCCCATCGAATTTGAGGCGCCTGAGGCGCTGCAGGCCATGACGGAAGGCGTCGTCTTGCTTGACCTGCGCATCGCGCCGGAGCTCGAACCCGCCATCATCCTGAAGGATGGCAGTTATGGCAGTCTGGACGAATGCGAATTCGGACCGGTTGAGGCAGGCACGGTCATGGTGGCAACTGGTTCAAACCACATGCTCCTGGAAGTGCGCATGGGTGACCCTGTGCAGCACGGTGGAAACCTCTTGTCGTGCAATTATGATCCGAATCTGATCTCTGATGACGGGTTTGGCCATATGACCCGTCTGAAGGGATGCTTTTTTGCGCATGCCATCTCCATTCCCACGGCTGTGCACTGGCGCCTCAATCCCTTGCCGGCAGAGGCTTGCGGTTTTGGCGATTGACCGGCTTGGCGGTGCAGCCTAGGTCCAAATGCATGACACAATTGAAATTTCCGGGCGGCCTGTCCGAGATTGCTGGCCAGTATGACGCCATTCTATGCGATGTCTGGGGCGTGATCCATAATGGCCGCGATGCCTTTGAAGAGGCTTGCGTGGCGCTGGTGAACTTTCGCAAGCAAGGCGGAAAAGTCTGTCTCATCACGAATGCGCCGGTGCCAAAGCAGCAGGTGATCGACTATTTCTTGCCGCTTGGTGTGCCAACAGATGCCTATGATGATTGCGTCTCGTCCGGAGATGCGACCCGCGAAGAACTGGCCAAGCGCCGGGACAAGGTTTTCTGGGCGATGGGCGCGAATGCGCGGTGGGAGCGAGATCCTTATCTGTATCAAGGGCTCGACTTGAGCTTTGGCGAGCCGGAAGAGTCTGATGTCCTGCTCTGCATCGGGTTGAGCGATTCCCTCAAGGACCATCCCTCCGATTACACCGATACGCTGAAACAGGGGGTCGACCGGAACATTCCGATGATCTGTGCCAATCCTGACAAGCAGGTGCGGATCGGCGGCCAGTTGCATTGGTGTGCCGGCGCATTGGCGGAAATTTATGAAGATCTTGGCGGATCCGTGATCTATCCTGGAAAGCCCCATGGGGCGATTTACGATCTTGCGGTTTCCCGTGTGGGTGACGCCGCCGCAAACAAGTCACGGGTCCTGTGCATCGGCGACAGCCCCACGACGGACATGCGCGGCGCGCGCATTCAGGGCTTTGATGGACTCTATGTCGGGACTGGCCTGACAGAGCATGGCGCGGACTTCCAGACGGAAGTTTCAGACCTTCTGGCAGACTATGGCGAGGAAGCAACCTACGCAATGACTGGCCTCAGATGGTGACGTGCTGCGCTGCAGCGTGTAACGAAACTGCCGAAAAGCAATCAGGAGCCCGAGTGGGATGAGCGAATTCACCGGTTACAAATACGAAGACCTCGATATCGGCATGTCTCACGAGACCGTGCATGTAATCACCGAGGATGATATTCAGCGTTTTGCGGAAGTCTCTGGTGACTTCAATCCGCTGCACATGTCGGACGACTTCGCCGCCAAGACGATTTTCGGCAAACGGATCGCGCATGGCGCGCTGACGGCCAGCTACATTTCCGGCATTCTGGGCAACAATCTTCCTGGCCCGGGGGCGATTTTCATCGGCCTGTCGATGCGTTTCAAACGCCCCGTTCACATCGGAGACGAAGTGATCGTGCGCGCAGAAGTGTCCGAGAAGAAGGAGCGTGGCAACCGTGTGACGCTGAAGGTCGATTGTACGGTGGACGGCAAGCGCGTTATTACGGGTGAAGCTGAAGTCGTGGCACCGCGCCGGGAGAGCTAATGAGCATCTTTGCTGACTATCGCGGTTTAACTGAATCTGCACGGGGCGCGTCGATCGCTCTGGGCAATTTTGATGGCTTGCATGCGGGCCACAAGGCCGTGATTGCAGCCGCCCGCGAGGCTGGCGAAGGATCTTTTTCAGTGGCGACCTTTGAACCGCCACCTCATGCCTATTTCCGCCCGTTGGACCCTCCTTTCCGGATCTTCCGCCCTGAACGGCGCAACGAGACCATATTGAATGAAGGCGCGGATTCGGTATTTGAATTGCCTTTCAACGGGGAAATGGCGTCGAAGACGGATGAAGAGTTTGTCCGGCAAGTTCTGGTCGATGGCCTGGGCGTAAGCCACGTCTCCGTCGGGTTTGATTTCCGCTTCGGCAGAGGCCGAATGGGCCATGCGCAGCGCTTGTCGAGCCTTGGGCGTGCGCTCGGCTTTGGGGTGACCATTGTCGAAGAAGTCCAGAATGACGACGAAAAAGCCTCATCTACCGCGATAAGACAGGCGCTGAGAGCAGGTGAACCGGAGCGAGCTGCCGAGATTCTTGGCTCGCCGTGGATCGCGGATGGCCCTGTGATGAAGGGCGAACAGAACGGACGCAAATTCGGCTATCCGACGGCCAATACAAATCTCGGCGATTTGATCCACCCAAAATATGGCGTCTATGCCGTAAAGGTGCGCATCGACCGAACGGGTGACTGGATGCCGGGCGTCGCGAATTTCGGGCGTACGCCCACCACGGGGCTGCGCGACCCGCTGCTCGAGGCACATATCTTTGATTTTGTAGGGGATATCTATGGTCGCTGGATTGAAGTCCAGATGCTGTCCTATCTGAGGCCGGAATTGAACTTTGACAGTCTGGATCTGATGGTGGTTCAGATGGGGAAGGACGAAATCGAAGCAAAGCGGCGGCTGAAAGCGTCCTGATTAACTCAGGTTATTGTCAATTCACTGCCATAATCCATTCGTAGACAACTGATGCACTGGTTAGAGGGACGACCATGTTGACACGGTTAGTGACCGCCGGACTTGCTCTGGCAATGGTACCGCTTGCGATCGCGCAAGATGCGCCTGTTGAGCCATCTGAGCCGGTGGAAATTGAGCCAATTCAGATTATCCGGGCGGTCACGATGGATGATCTTCGGTTCCTGCTGGACGATATGGGCGCGCAGTTCATCGCGGCCGGTCGCACGGGGGACGGTGCGCCCTTTGTATTCGGTGAGTTCGACGACGGCCTGACCTTCGGTGCTTATGCCGTTTGCGCCGGGCCGGACGGCACGGATTGCCGGGGGCTCGAGCTGATGGCCGTGTATGGTTCGAGTGCGAGCAGTGATGTGATTTCGGGCATCGATCGCGACTATCCGGCGATCTCTCTTTACAAGTCCGACAGCCAGAAAGTTCGGGTTTCCCGCTATGTGATCCTGGATCACGGCATCAGCTGGAGCAATCTCGTGGAGAATGGGGCTGTGTTCCGGATGCTTTGCGGCAAGGTTTCTGAGCGTTTGGCGAGCCTCCCGGGGGCCGAAACGAAGGCTGAGTGGAAATAGTGACTCGTTAAGCCGCGCCTGCTACGGAAACGCCATGGCACGGATATGCTTCATTCGAATTAGCCGCCCGGCTGCGCGCTGACCCGATTATCGGGGCCGCGAAGCCGGGAGCCCATGCTCTGAACGCATGAAAAAAGCCGTGGCCATTGCCCGGCATTTCCGTACAACACGCCAAAACTGCCATAGGCCCGACATGACTGATTCCCTGACCGACCGCGATTATCGCGACACGCTGTTCCTGCCCGCCACCGAATTCCCGATGCGCGGTGGCCTGCCCAAGCGCGAGCCGGACTGGATCAAGCGCTGGGACGAATTGAAACTTTATGAAAAGCTGCGCGCGGATGCGAAAGCACGCGGCGCCAAGCCGTGGATCCTGCATGATGGCCCGCCATACGCGAACGGGCACATCCACCTCGGCACGGCGATGAACAAGATCGTCAAGGACATCATCGTGCGCTCGCACCAGATGACCGGCCATGACGCGGCTTACCTGCCGGGTTGGGACTGTCACGGCCTGCCCATCGAGTGGAAGGTGGAAGAAGAGTTCCGCTCCAAGGGCAAGACCAAGGATGATGTGGCGCCGGGCGATTTCCGCGCCGCCTGTCGTGCCTATGCCGGCAAATGGGTCGACGTTCAGAAAGCCGAATTCCGCGCGCTCGGCATCGAGGGTGAGTGGGACAATCCCTACCTCACCATGAAGTTCGAGAGCGAAGCCTCCATCGTCGGCGAATTCCTGCGCATGGCGATGGGCGGTACGCTGGTGCGCGGCGCCAAGCCGATCATGTGGAGCCCGGTGGAGCGCACCGCGCTGGCCGAAGCGGAAGTAGAGTATCACGACCGCAAAGTTCCGGTGATCTGGGTGAAGTTTGGAGTCCCGTCCCGCGAGGACGGTGCAAAGCTGGTCATCTGGACCACAACTCCCTGGACCATCCCAGCCAACCAAGCTGTATCCTTCAGCACGGACATCTCCTACGGTCTCTTCGAGGTCGAAACCGTGATGAGCGAGGAAGAACTGGGCTTTCCTCCGTACGCGGCTGCAGGTGACAAGCTGATCCTTGCGGACAAGTTGGCACAGGACGTACTCGATGCTGCCAAGGTTTCCGCCTTCAAACGTGTCGAAGATGTGGACCCGGCTTCACTCGGTTCGCTGGTTCACCCGCTGGCCAAGCTAGACCCCTTCTTCCAGCACGACGTGCCGCTGCTCGCAGGTGACCATGTAACCGACGATGCCGGTACAGGATTCGTCCACACGGCCCCGGCGCATGGTGAGGATGACTTCAATGCCTGGGTCTCGTCGGGTCGCAAGGCCTCTGATATCCGCGACATCGTCAGCCCTGATGGCGCTTATCAGCACCGTGACCTTCCCCAAGCGCTGCAAGGGCTCGACATCATCCGCACGTCCGGCAAGAAGCGGGGCGAGCAGGGCAAGGCGAACCCGGAAGTCATCAAGCTGCTGGCCGAGAGCGGAAACCTTCTGGCGCGCGGCATCACGACGATCCGTGATGCCCATTCCTGGCGCTCCAAGGCGCCGGTGATCCGCCGCGCGACGCCGCAATGGTTCATCTCGATGGACAAACCCGGTCCGAACGGCAAGAGCCTGCGTGAGAATGCGCTGAAGGCGATTGAAGACACGGAGTTCTTCCCGGCGGTTGGCCGCAACCGCCTGCAAAGCATGGTTGAAGGGCGTCCGGACTGGCTGATCAGCCGCCAGCGCAATTGGGGCGTGCCGATCACGATCTTTGTCAACAAGGATGGCCAGCCGCACACGGCCGCGCTGGAAGCGGATCAGGCAGAACAACTCAATGACGCCATCAAGGCGGCCATCGCCAAAGGCGGGGTCGAAGCATGGTTCGATACGCCTGCGGAAGACTTCCTGTCGCCGCTGGGCCTGCCTGCGAGTGAGTGGGAAAAGGTCACGGACGTTCTCGACGTCTGGTTCGATAGCGGCACGACGCATGCTTTCGCCCTGCGCGAGCGCGGCATCATCGACGCAGAAACCGGACAGGCCGACCTCTATATGGAAGGCTCTGACCAACATCGCGGTTGGTTCCAGTCATCACTTCTGGAATGCTGTGCGACGCGCGGCATCGCACCCTACAAGCAGGTGCTGACCCACGGTTTCATCGTCGATGCAGATGGCAAGAAGATGTCGAAATCAATCGGCAACACGATCGAACCCGAGCAGATCCAGAAGCAATACGGGATCGAAATCCTGCGAATCTGGACCGCGTCCGGTGACTATACGGAAGACCTCCGCATCTCCGACGAGATCATCAAGGGCTCGGTGGAATCCTATCGCAAGCTGCGCAACACGGTGCGCTACATGCTCGGCGCGCTCGACGGCTGGACGGAGGCGGAAGCCCTGCCGCGCGAAGACATGCCAAGCCTGGAACGCTGGTTGTTGCACCGTCTTGCTGAACTCGATGGCCAGATCCGCGCCGCGTATGACGTCTATGACTTCAAGCGCATCATGTCGCTGCTGATCAATTTCTGCGGCGTCGACCTTTCGGCGGTTTATTTCGACATCCGCAAGGACAGCTTGTATTGCGACCCACGATTTGAGACCCAATCAGCCTGGGACGACAAGACGGCGACTTATGGCAACCGCCGCCGCGCCGCGCGCACCGTCATGGCCGCCGTGCTCGAACGCCTGCTCGCATGGCTAGCGCCTATCATGCCGTTCACGATGGAGGAGGCGTTTCTCGAGAGCCACATCAAGGATCGTGCGGAATCCGTGCACCTGCTGCAGTTCGCCGATACGCCAGACAGCTGGAAAGACGAGGCGCTGGCCGCGCGTTGGGCCAAGATCTTTACGGTTCGCCGTGTCGTCACCGGAGCATTGGAAGTCGAGCGCCGCGAGAAGCGGATCGGGGCATCGCTGGAAGCGGCACCCAAGGTGCACATTGCAGATCAGAACCTGATCGATGCGTTCAAGGGCGAAAGCCCCGCCGATATCTTCATCACATCCGGCGCCGAGCTGATCCACACATCCAACGGCAATGGCGGCGGATTCACGCTGGACGACACAGATGGCGTGGTCGTCTATCCGGTAAAGGCAGATGGTATCAAGTGCCGACGTAGCTGGAAGTATTTCGACCCGGAGACCGCTGATCCGGCTTTCCCAGATATCACGCCGCGCGATGCATTGACCGTGAAGGCGTGGGACAAAGCTGCCGGATGAGTGCTCAGAATCGCTTGATCAGCCTGCTTGAAGCTGCAATCTGCGCGGGATGAAATTGAAAGTCTCCAAACTCTGGGCTCTGGCGCTCATTCCGGTCTTCGTGCTGGTTGACCAATGGTCCAAATGGCTTGTGCTGGAAGAACCCCGGTTCAACGCGCTCACCTGTCTGGAGACCCGTCAGGGCTGCGGACATATCCCGCTGCCCGGTCCGATTGACCTGACCATGGTTTGGAACCGGGGTATGAGCTATGGCCTGTTCCAGTCCGATGGCATCGGGCGCTGGCTGTTGGCGCTCGTCATGTTGGTGATCGCGCTGGGCTTCCTGTACTGGCTCGTGCGCTATGCCGATCATTGGCTGTTGAAGTTGTCGCTGGCCATGGTTGTTGGCGGCGCGTTCGGCAATCTGATCGACCGGGTTCGGTTCGGAGCCGTTGTGGACTTCGTCAATGCCAATGAGTTGATGTTCCCATGGGTCTTCAACGTAGCCGATGCTGCAATTAGTGTGGGCGCGGTATTGCTGTTTGCCGACCAGTTCTTACTGTCGGGTCGGAAACAGGCTAAGAAACAGTCCTGAGTATTTTAATCGTGATGGCGAGGACGCCCTGATATGAAAAAACAGATTATCCTTCTGGCTACTGGTGTCGCAATGGCGGCATCCACGGCCTGTACGTCATCCGGTGGCGGTTCGCGTACGCCGGACGAGTTCCGCGTTGTGACCATGGCTCCTCTGACCGTTCCGCCGAACTACAAGCTGCGACCGCCGGAAGCCGGCGGCGCCTTGCCACCGGAACTGGATGGCTCGCGCACTGAAGTCACCGCCGCCTTCGGCTCGACCATTGGCCGCAATGCCAGCGCGTCCGAGAAAGCCCTCGTGGCTGCTGCCGGCGCCAATGCGGTTGATCCGGTCATCCGCACGCAGGTCGACTATGAAGAGACCAAGACGATCCGCAAATCGACCAGCATTGCCGACCGCATCCTGTTCTGGCGGGCTGATGATGAGGAAACCGCTGAAGGCGTTGCCACCGATAATGCCACCGGTGGTGAACCGGTCGTGATCGAGCAATCCAGCGATGCGCCGCGCATCAAGTTGCCGGGAACCTGATACAATCTACGTAAAATGAGTCAGTCGAACACCTGAGAGGAACAACGCCCATGAAACGGATATTTGCCGGGGGGCTGTTCGCGCTCTCGGCTTTCGCATCCAGTGCCGTCGCAGACGAAAGCGCATGGACTCCGACCGTGTTCAATCTCGACAATGGCATGGAAGTCGTTGTCGTTCCTGACCATCGCGCGCCCGTCGTGACCCATATGGTGTGGTACAAAGTCGGCGCGGTCGACGAAGCCGAGGGAAAATCCGGCATCGCGCACCTGTTTGAACATGTCATGTTCAAGGAGACTGATGACCTCGCCCCAGGTGAGTTCGACAGCATCGTCTCGCGCAATGGCGGCGTCAGCAATGCCTTCACGAGTTGGGACTATACTGCCTATTTCGAGCGGGTGGCCAAGGACCAACTCGGGACGATGATGGCGCTCGAGGCCGAGCGCATGACCGACCTCGTCATCAATGACGATCCAGACGGTCCGTTCATTTCCGAGCGCGATGTCGTGAAGGAAGAGCGTCGCCAGCGCATCGACAACAATCCCGGCGTGATCCTGCAGGAAATGGTCCTGTCAGAACTCTGGAAGGGCCATCCTTACGAGATCACGATCATCGGCAATATGGACGAAGTGGCGGCTCTGACGCCAGCGGACGGATTGGCCTTCTACAAGGAATATTACAGCCCTGAGAATGCGATTCTGGTCGTTGCCGGTGATGTGACGCCCGAAGAGGTGCGCGTTTTGGCCGAAGAGCATTATGGTGCAATTGCGCCAACCGGTACGGCGCATGGCGTGCGTAAATGGGCACCCGTTGCACCTCTGACCGACACCAAGGAACTCGTCTATTCAGACCCGAAGGTTCGCCAGCCTAGCTGGAGCCGGTATTATTCCGGTACTTCCGAGACCCGCGACCGTGAACTTTCCTATGCGCTTGATGTCGGTCTCGAAGTCCTCGGCGGCGGTATGACCAGCCGTCTCTACCAGTCGCTCGTTGAGGATCAGAAGATTGCCATCAATGCCAGCACGTATGCCTGGACGACACTTCACGATGAAGGCCCCGCCATCATCACGGCAAGCCCGGCACCCGGCGTCACGCTGGACGCGTTGGAAACGGCCATCATGGCCGAGTTGGAGAAGGTGCTGGAAGAGGGCTTCACTGATGCCGAAGTCGAGCGGGCACGTAACAGTCTTGCCGCGCAAGCGATTTACGCCCGGGACAGCCAATCCAACATGGCCAACACATTCGGCTCCACGCTAGCCCTCGGTGGCTCGATTGAGGACGTGCTGGATTATCCGGACGCGATGCGTGCCATAACCACTGAACAGGCAATTGCCGCTGTGCGCGAAATCTTTGGCACTGACCGCCACTATATTGAGGCACACTTGCTGCCTGCCGAGGGAGATTCCTGAGATGAAACCTTTTGACCTCATCATTGGTGCGGCCCTTGGTGTCGGACTTGCGGCCTGTGCTTCTGTGGAGACGCAGGATGAATTGGCCAGTGTTGCCGACACGGCACCTGTGGCGCTTGTTGAAAAAAGCGGTCTGGATATCGTCGTCCACGAAGGGGATTTTGCCGAGATCCAACAATTTACGACGCCCGGCGGCGTGTCGGTCTGGCTGGTTTCCGAGCCTTCAATCCCGATCCTGTCCGTCGCGATGGCATGGGAAGGTGGCGAAGCGGTCGACCCGGAGGGCTTGGAAGGTCTGGCCGACGCGGTCGTCTATCACATGAATGAAGGCGCCGGCGATCTCGACTCGCTCGCCTTCCAGACCCGGATGGAAGAGCTGAACATGAGCTTCGGCTGTAGCGCCTCGAGCGACTGGACCTCCTGCTCTGCATCCATGCTCACCGACAATGCGGATGAGGCAATGAGCCTTGTGGCACAAGCTTTCGAGGCACCCCGTTTCGATGCGGGCCCGTTCGCCCGCTTCCAGCGGGAAAGGGAAGTTTCATTGAACACGCGCGAAACGAATGCGCGCTATCTCGCAGGTCGGGCTGAGGCTCAGGCTATCTATCCTGACCACCCTTATGCGCGCGAGACGTCCGCCGAGAGCATTGCTGCCCTAACGCCAGAACTCGCCAAGGCGCACATGCGCAAACTGATGGTGAAGGACAGCCTGATTGTTACCGCCGTCGGTGCGATTACGCCGGAAGAGCTCGCTCCCATGCTTGATGCGATTGCGGCGAGCCTGCCAGAGAGCAGTGATCTTCCGGAAACGCCGGAAATTACCTTCACGGTAGATGGTGCATTTGAGCCTGTGCTTATCGACCTGCCTCAGCCGCAAAGCCTTGTGCGCTTTCTGGCACCAGGCCTCAAACGCGAAGATCCGGATTTCTTTACGGCCTATGTCGTAAACTACACATATGGTGGCGGTGGATTCGGCAGTAGGCTGATGGAATCGCTGCGCGTTCAGAAAGGGCTGACCTATGGCGTCTACTCTTGGCTGTCGTTTGACGACACTTATCAGAATTGGGGTGGCAGCGGCCAAACCAAGAATGAGAGTGTAGGTGAATTCGTCGAGGCACTATTGGTCGAAACCGCGTTGATTGCGGAAGAAGGCATTACTGCGGAAGAGCTTGCAGACGCGAAGGCTTACCTCACGGGCTCCTATCCATTGGCTTTCGACTCGAACGCCAAGATCGCGGGCCAGATGATGAGTGTCCGTCAGGACGAATTGGGAGTGGATTATTTCGACCGGCGCAATGCCTTGATCGAAGCTGTCACGCTCGAGGATGCAAACCGCGTTGCGGCGGAATTCCTCCAGCCGGACCGTTTCAGCTTCATTGTAGTGGGCCAACCTGAAGGGCTCAACTAGGCAGCTTGCCTAATCCGCTGTCTTTCGCGGCGCTGACAGGCCGGTAGTCGATGCATCAAAGGCGCTGTCCCGGTTATAGCTATATAGCTCTGCCGGGCGGCCGCCGGTGCTTGTTTCCAACGCACCCGTTCCAATGACAAAGCCGGTCTTGTCCAAGGCGCGTCGGAAATTCTGTGTGTGCAGGGATAAACCCAAGATGCCCTCAACCGCGCGTTGTAGTGACGACAATGTAAACCGGTCCGGCATAAGCTCGAACACAACCGGTCGATATTTGATCTTGCCGCGTAGCCGGGAGATAGCGGTGGCGAGGATGCGGCGGTGGTCCGATGCCATAGGCTCGCCGAGGCGTACATCGGGTTCAGGCAAGCCAGCGTCACGGGCGCATTCGTTAACCAGACCAGCCTCATAGAGCAATTCATAGCGGTCGAGCACCCGCTCTTCGATCCAACGGATACCATCCAGCGCGAAAGCGGCGCGTGCACGCTCCAGTCTGCGTTCATTTCCAGCCGCCCACGTCATCAGACGCGGCGCAATATGAGCATCGATGATGGCGGGTCTGCCATTCCGATGGTCTTCCCACGGAAAAAATCTGTACCAGGATTGCCAGCGCGCCTCAAAAGAGTCCCCCGCCGGGCGCGCTTCGGGTGTTAGCGCAAGATAGCCGACAGAAATGACACGCGCATTTGGCGCTGTGCCAGCCAGCGTTGCTTCGGGTGTCTCCCGGTCTTTGTCCCCAAATGTGTAGAGTTGTTCAACATAACCGAGTTCGAAACCCGTCTGTTCCCGAACCCACCCTCTCAGCGAGAGGTCAAAAGTGCGGTGCCTGTCTGGGTCGAAGACACCGAATGGGAGCGCATCTTCGCCTGTCTCGCGTTGGGTGATCAACACACGGGGCGCGTCTGCTTCCACGGCGACCATCACGGCAGACAGACCAATCAGCAACGGGGATGACTGTGTCATGTGGCAGTCTCTATTTGCTTGTTGATCTGGGCATAGCGCTTCAGGAATGTGGATTGTGCGTCCGGTACAGCTTTTGGTTTCAGCCGCAATTTCGTGTCTTCGGGCGGTTTTCCAAACAACTTGTTTGCTTCGTCCTCGGAGAACCCGGCCAACTGGATCGCTTCACTCCATGCGCAGATCAGGTCCGCTTTCTTGATCAGGCGTTTCAGGCGTTGCGGTGTTACAGGAGCAAGGCCAAACCGAATATGAATTGCTTCCTGCAGACGGGCCTCGATGCTTTTGTAGCTTTCTCCCAGCAAGGCTTTGAAAGGAGAGATCATATCGCCAATGACATATTCAGGGCTGTCATGCAGCAGGGCCGTCAGGCTTTGCTGTGGTGTCAGGTCAGGCTGCAAGGTGCGGCAGATCTTTTCCACAATAACAGAATGTTCGGCCACTGAAAATGCATGCTCACCACGGGTTTGGCCGTTCCAGCGGGCAACACGGGCAAGACCATGAGCAATGTCCTCGATTTCCACATCCATGGGCGAGGGATTCGCCAAATCGAGTCGGCGGCCGGACAACATGCGTTGCCAGACTCTTGGGGCCTTAACAGAATGCTTCACTCGAGACGTCATCACCCCCTTCTTTAAGCCATTTGTAATAGGGGTAAAGAAACGAGGGCATTCCGGTTACGAACTCGTCCCTTTTTCGCCCTGATTGGCAAATGCGCTGTTAAGGCGTTTCGGGCAAAAGGGGGGTGTGAACAAGGGCTGCGTTCATGAATTCGCGGCCGACCCAAACAAGAGGTGACTATGCTGGATTCTTTGACGACTGTTGTATCTACCCAGGCTATTGCGTTCGGCGTATTGCTGATTGCGTGCAGCATTGTTGTTGTAGAAGCGGTCCGTGCCAGCAAGGAAATCCTTTGGGGCGACATGTTCATGGACGACCTGGACGACTAGTTCGGGCCCTGGTCGCTCAAGCGGCTTTCTCTACAAATACCGTTCCGGCAGAATATCCGGCGCCGAACGAACAGATCAGGCCGCGCTGGCCGTGCTTGAAGTCGCCTGAATTCTTGTGGAATGCGATGATCGAGCCTGCGGATGACGTATTTGCATAGGTGTCTAGCACGGTGGGACTTTCGTCCTCCGTCGCTTCGCGCCCCAGCACCTTGGACGAGATCAGGCGATTCATATTGGCATTTGCCTGATGTAGCCACATGCGGCGCAGGCTTTCCGGCTTGATGTCCAATTCTTCCATCTGCGACGCGATCATGTTGGCGACCATTGGCACGACTTCCTTGAACACTTTTCGGCCTTCCTGAACGAACAGCTTGTCCGGCGCGTCGATGCCTTCCGGCGCGGCGCGGTTCAGGAACCCGAAATTGTTCCGGATATTGTTCGAGAACTGGGTCTTCAGTTTGGTGCCAAGAATTTTCCAATGGCCGACCGGCGCAATGCTCTCCTCTTCGACAAGGATAGCTGTGGCCACGTCGCCAAAGATGAAATGGCTATCGCGATCCGTGAAATTCAGGTGGCCGGAACAGATTTCGGGATTTACCACCAGCACGGATTTCGCGCTACCGGACCGGATGAAGTCAGCTGCGGTCTGAATGCCGAATGTTGCCGACGAACATGCCACATTCATGTCAAAGGCAAAGCCGCCGCACCCCAATGCGTCCTGCACTTCGACCGCCATAGCGGGATAGGCGCGCTGCATGTTGGACGCGGCGCAGATAACGGCGTCAACGTCTTCGGCCTTGCGACCGGAGCGCTCCAGCGCGTCGCGCGCGGCGTTTACGGCAATCTCGGCCAATACGGAAATGCGATCATTCGGACGTTCGGCAATGCGCGGTGCCATGATGTCAGGATCCAGGATGCCGGCCTTGTCGATCACGAAGCGCGATTTGATGCCTGACGCCTTCTGGATGAACTCTACCGATGAATGGGTTTTCGGCTCGATCAATCCCGCGCTGATATCCGCCGCGCGTTCCCGGTTCCAGTTGTCAGCCCATACATTGTAGCTGTGAACCAATTCTTCATTGGAAATCGAGTTGGGCGGCGTCCAGAGACCTGTCGCCGAAATCACGGGTGTATTCATTCCTGCCCTCTATTCCAGAACCGCCGAAGTGCGGACCAATTCTGTTTGAGTCTACAAAGGTTTAGCTTGTCCGACAGTGTTGGACGAGATGCGAGGTTTGGCAAGTACCGGTAGCTGTTCACTCGTCCGGCAGGCGCAGTCCGGAATCCGTGGTTTGACGCGCATCCTCTCGGGAAATGCCCTGTGCTTCGTTTACGGCCTGGCGTTCTTCAGCGGCACGCTTCTTCTCCGCATAGGAGGCTGCTTCACGCTCTTGCCGGGCTTCGAGCAGCGCGATCTCGGTCTGGATGCATCGATCGCGGGTTTCCGGGTTGGGGGCTGTGCGGCACCGGCTCCAGGCTTCCGCACGATTGGCCTGATCGACTGAGGAAGTAGTGCATGCGACCAGCGTCGGCAGCGCGATGAGGGCAGCGGCAATCAAACTGGCTTTCATGAATCAGGTCTCCTGGACGGCGGTGTGTCGGGGACAGGCTACATCATGGTCATTGACCATGCCAACCGCCTGCGCCCATGCGTAGACGATTGTGGGACCAACAAATTTGAACCCGCGTTTCTTGAGGTCTTTTGACATTGCAGCTGACCAACTGGTTTCGGTTGGTGCATCTCGGAAATGCTTCCATTTATTGATGGTCGGCGTTCCGCCCACGACACGCCAGCAATAGTCGGAAAAATCCTCCCCTGCCTCTTCCATGGCGAGATAGGATTGGGCATTGCCGATCACGGCTTCGACCTTTTTTGGGCTGCGGATGATGCCGGGGTTTGTCAGCGCCTTGGCGGCGCGGGCAGGTGTCCAGCGGGCAATCTTTTCCGGATCGAAGTTATCGAACTCTTCGCGAATGCTGTCCCGCTTGCGGAGGATGGTGATCCAGGCGAGTCCGGCCTGCATGCCGTCCAGTTGCAGTTTTTCCCAGAGCGCGCGGCCATCCCTTTCAGGCACACCCCATTCGGTATCGTGGTAGTTTCGATATAGCTCGTCGGTAAGCGGGGCCCATGCGCAGGGAAAGGTTTCAGTCATGGGCTGGTTCCGCCAGATGCGCGTCGACTTCGGCGCGTTGCCATTCGGTCAAGTCAAAGGTGACAGCCGCGCCGTTGCAAGTGAATGATTTGCCATCCTGTTCGGCTTTGGCCAGTCGGTCGGTGCGGATGAGGGCAAGGCCGGCAGATCCAGCCACGCTGGTCACGGTGCCGATTGGGGCGTCCGCGAGAATATCCATGCCGGTTTCCAGCGCGTCGCCAGTGACTTTCACCGTGCGCTTGCGAATCTTGCCCTTGCGCTTCATGCGGCTCGCCACTTCCTGACCGACGAAACAGCCTTTCTTGTAGTCGATGCCGTTCATCATATCCATGTTGATATCGGTCGGGAAAACCTCTGATCCTCGATAGTCCGCGCCCCATTCCGGCACGCCCGCCGCGATCCGTGCGGCATGCCATTCCTGGGCCGGAATTTCGATGCCGGAGACGCCAACAGGTGTAATCGCGCGATGCGGCAATTGGGGGGAGCGGATGTCAATCCAGCTACCTTCTGTCACGACATCCTCGGTGAGCCGGTCAATTGCGACGTCATTGCGCATCCTGAACATTTTCAGGCGCTTCTCCAGGTCATCGGCGGCGTCGGCATGGACGTCGATATAGATGTTTTCCAGCGCCAGCATGGCGAGATAATCAGCGATCACCTTCCCTTGCGGCGTCAGCAGCGCGCCATAGCGCATTTCGCCGGTCTGCCAGTTATCGACGGAATGGGTTACGGTGCGCCCAAGCAGGTGCAGCATGTCAGGTCCGGTCAGGCGGATAATGGCGCGGTTTGGAAGAATGCGTTTCATCTACTTCTTGTAAGTATGGTTTTGACCCATCTCAAGGGAGCGTCGCCATTTGCCTATACCGAAAAACCACCCTTGACTTAGCCCCTCCGGAGTCACACCCCATCTGTCATGACCTATGATCTGATCCTTAAAGGCGGCACCGTCGTTTCACCCGGCGGTATGACCCAAACCGATGTTGGCGTGATCGGCGAGCGTATCGCGCATATTGGCGATCTGACCGGCGTGGATGCCGGGGAGGTTTATGATGCGACCGGCTTGCACATCCTGCCGGGCGTGATCGACAGCCAGGTCCACTTCCGTGAGCCGGGCCTCGAGTACAAAGCTGACCTTGAAACCGAAGCGCGCTCAGCGGCGCTTGGTGGCGTCGTTGCCGTGTTCGAGATGCCGAACACCAATCCTTCAACAACCACGCCCGAGGCCCTGACCGACAAGCTGGCCCGCGCCAAAGGGCGGATGGACACCGACCACGCTTTCTATGCGGGCGCGACGCACGAGAATATCGACTTGCTGCCCGAGATGGAGAAGATGCTCGGCTGCTGCGGCGTGAAAGTCTTCATGGGCGCCTCTACAGGTGACCTCTTGATCAAGGATGATGAGGGTGTCGAAGCTGTCCTGCGCGCGATCAAGCGCCGCGCGGCCTTCCACTCCGAAGACGAATACCGCCTCGAAGAACGGCGCGGCCTTGCCGTCGCAGGTGATTGGCAGAGCCATATCGTGGTGCGTGACGTCGAGGCTGCCGTCAGTTCCACGCGCCGCCTGTTGCGCCTCGCGCGCAAGACAGGGAAACGCATCCATGTGCTGCATATCTCGACCGCCGAGGAGATGGAGCTGCTGCGCGACGCAAAGGATCTGGCCAGTGTCGAAGTGCTGCCCAATCACCTCACCCTCGCTGCACCGGATTGTTATGAACGCCTCAAGGGCTTTGCCCAGCAGAACCCGCCTGTGCGCGAACAGCGCCATCAGGATGCGCTGTGGCGCGCGCTGAATGCGGGTATTGTTGACGTGCTGGCCACGGACCACGCCCCGCATACGCGCGAGGAAAAGGAGCGGCCCTATCCCGCGTCGCCGTCTGGCATGCCGGGCGTGCAGACGATGGTGCCGGTCATGCTGACCCATGTGAACAATGGTAAGCTCAGCCTTCAGCGCTTTGTCGAACTGACCAGCGCCGGGCCGCAACGGGTCTTCGGCCTCGCCGACAAGGGCCGCATTGCCGAAGGCTATCATGCCGACTTCACGGTGGTGGACCTCAAACGCAAGGAGACCATCACGGAAGACTGGTCGAAGTCGAAATGCGGCTGGACGCCCTATGACGGTTTCGAGGCAACCGGCTGGCCGGTCGCAACCATCATCCGCGGCGGCTTCGTCATGCGCGACGGCGAGATCGTCAAGAAGGGCGGCGGACAGCCGGTCCGCTTCAACGAAACGCTGGAGCCTGCCGGTTGAAGCACGAACGCAAGGGGCTGAACCGGGCTTTATTCTGGCTGTATGAGGGTACGGGCAAATGGCCGTTCCTGTTTCGCTGGGCCATGCTGGCGTTCGATTTCGTTACCATCGGCTATTTCCTCTGGGCGCCCTTTGACCAGCGGGACCGCACGCATATCGCTGTCGATTACGTGATTGGAAGTGTGATCCTCGCCGACCTGTTGGCGCGGTTCTATATCGCGCGGCACCGCTGGAATTTCGTGGTCCGGCCCATCAATATTGCGGATCTTGTCGTCGTGATCACCATGTTTGCGCCGCTGCTGGTTTCGAATTTCGCCTTCCTGCGCGTGCTCCGTGCGGTCAGGGCCATTCGCGCGTTCACCTTTATCAAGCGAGTGAAGGTGATCACCCCCTTCTTTCAGCGGCATGAGCGGATCATCGATAAGGTGACCAACCTGGCTGTGTTCGTCTTCATCATGGCTGCGGTCGTCTATTCGACCCAGGTCGGCATCAATGACGGCATCCGCACCTATATAGACGCGCTCTATTTCACGGTCACGAGCCTGACCACAACTGGCTATGGCGATGTTCTGATGGTTGGTCCTGGCGGACGACTTCTGTCGATAATAGTGATGGTGCTGGGTTTGACCCTCTTCCTGCAGCTCATTCGCACTATTATCGAGCCGCGCGACAAGGTTGAACAGGAATGCGATGAGTGTGGCCTGCGACTTCACGAACGCGATGCCGTGCATTGCAAGCACTGCGGAGAAGTGATCCATATTCCCACAAGCGGCTTTGAATGAGCCGGAAAGAAAAAATATACGGGAAGAAACGCGCACATTATGCCTGACACGTCGGACCTGCCCTTCCGGGAAGTACCCTATCTGCCGCTGAAGTTGGAGATCGATCGGCGACCCGACGGGACGATCTACCTCGATAATGGCCAGCCCCTGAAAGCGTGCCCGCCACACATGCTGGCGGCGCTTGTCCATTGGGCCGAGCATCGGCCAGATACAGTGTGGTTGGCGGAACGTGATCCGGAAAAGCCGGATGCCGAAGGCTGGAACACAATCACCTATGCGGCGGGACTTGATGCCGTGCGCCGGCTTGCGCAAGGCTTTCTCGATGCAGGCGCCGGGCAGGGTGCGCCCCTGATGATCCTGTCAAAGAATTCCATCGCCAATGCGCTGATCATGTATGCGGCCATGTGGGCCGGCAGCCCGGCCGTGCCCGTCACACCGGCCTATGCGCTGCTCAGCGAAGACCTTGGCCGCCTCAAATATATTGATGGCCTGACCCAGCCGAAATTCATCTATGTCGAGGATGGCGCGGACTATCAGCGCGCGCTCGATGGACTGGATCTTGATGGCCGCCTCGTCATCTATAGTGGCAGCGCGCCGGAGCGTTGCGATGCGGTGCGTTTCGAACAATTCATGCGGTCGCCTACTTCGGCGGTGGATGAAGCCTATGCCCGTCTCACGCCAGACACGGTGGCAAAATACATGATGACATCCGGCTCTACCGGCGAGCCGAAGGCGGTCATCAATCTGCACGGCATGGTCGCCTCCAATGCCCGGATGATCCGCTCGATCTGGGATGAGGAGCGTCTCGATGAGCTGACGGGCGGCACGCAGGTCATGTGCAATTTCCTGCCTTGGAGCCATACTTATGGTGCGCATTCGATCCTGCACAATATGCTCGACTGGGGCGGTACGCTCTACATAGACCAAGGCGCGCCGACGCCCGCACGACTTCCGGAAATGTTGCGGAATCTGAAAGAGGTCTCCACCACCCAGCACACGACCGTGCCGGCGGCATGGGCTGCCCTCGCGACGGAGCTTGAACGGGATGATCAGCTAGCAGAGGTTTTCTTCAAACGACTCGTTTGCATGGCCTATGGTGGCGCATCCATGGGACAGGATATCTATGAGCGCATTCAGGCTGTCGCCGTGCGTATCACTGGCGAACGGATTTCCCTCTCAGCCGGCTACGGCGCGACCGAGACCGCCCCGACGGCGTCGAATGTGCACTGGCCGAACGACCGGATGGGGCTGATCGGCCTGCCGCTGCCGGGCAACACGTTCAAGATGGTGCCGAATGCCGAAAAGATGGAGTTGCGCGTCAAAGGCGTGAACGTGACACCCGGCTATTTTCGCAACGAAGCCAAGACCGCAGAAGCTTTCGACGAGGAAGGCTTCTACAAGCTCGGCGATGCGGTGAAATTCGTCGATCCCGACAACCCCGAACGTGGCCTCGCCTTTGACGGGCGCACGGCCGAAGAGTTCAAGCTCGCCAATGGGACCTGGGTTTCAGCAGGCACCGTGCGCGTGCAGGCCGTGGCTGCGACCGGCGGTGCACTGTCTGATGCTGTTGTCTGTGGCCTGAACCGCAATGATGTGCGCCTGCTTGGTTTCCTGAATGAAGCATGGTGTCGTCGCCTGATTGGTGAGGATTTGCCGTTGGACCAACTTGTCGCGCACCCGACCATCCATGAGAAAGTTCGCGAAGGACTAGTGGCCCACAACAAGACACATCCGAATGTGTCTGCTCGGGTCGCCCGTGTGCTGCTGCAAACCTGTCCTCCGCTGGCGGACAATGGCGAGATTACCGAGAAGGGCTACATCAACCAGTCGCGCACACAGGATCTCCGAAAGGACCAAGTCGACACGCTGTTCGCCGAAACAAGCGAGACGCCTGCGAATTTGCTGATTCTGTAGCGCAAGACACCGAACACGAACAAGAATCTCAAAGGGAACCCGGATGACAGATCAGCCACTTGAAAAGATGACCGGCGCCGAGGCGCTTGTTTCCACGCTGGCCGACCATGGCGTAACGGCGTGCTTCGCCAATCCCGGCACGTCCGAAATGCATCTCGTCACCGCGCTCGATCATGAGCCGCGCATCAAGTCGACGCTCTGCTTGTTCGAAGGTGTCGCAACCGGCGCCGCTGACGGTCACGCGCGTGTAACCGGAACGCCTGCCATGACGTTGCTGCACCTCGGTGCGGGCTATCTCAATGGCGGGGCAAACATCCACAATGCCCGCCGGGCATGGACACCAATGATCAATGTGATCGGCGATCATGCCGTGCCGCACCAGCGCTATGATGCGCCGCTGGCCTCGGATGTCATCGGCATGGCCGGGCCAAACTCCCGCTGGGTCAAGTCCGCTGACACGGTTGCCAAGGCCGGCGATCTTGCCGCGCAGGCTTGGGAGGCGAGCTTTGGGCCTGAACCCGGCCCGGTCTCCCTCATCCTTCCCGCCGACACCGCTTGGCTGGAAGGTGGGAAACCCGGCGCAAAGCGCGGGCGTCCATCGCTGCGCAAGCCTGACCCGACTGCTATCGAAGCAGCTGCGGCCGCCGTCAAATCTGCCAGCAAGCCGATCATCATCATCAATGGCACCGCGCTGACTGAAGCGGGCCTGGCACAGGCTGCGCGTGTAAAGGCCGCAGGCGTACGTGTGCTGACCGATACCTTCTTTCCACGCCAGGCGCGGGGGGCTGGGCGGTTCATCCCGGACCGGATGCAATACTTCGCCGAAGGCGCCATGTCGGACCTTGAAGGCTCGGACCTGATGCTGATCGCAGGTACGCAGGTGCCGGTGGCCTTCTTCGCCTATCCCGGCAAGCCGAGCGTGCTTGTGCCGGAAGGATGTACACCGATGAAGATTGGCGGACCGGAGACCGACAGCGCCGCGATCCTTGAGGCGCTCGCAGATGCGCTCGGTGCGAAGGAAGCCGCGCCAGTGGCTGAGCTGGACCTGCCCGCTGCACCGACAGGCGCTCTCAATGCTGCTACGATTGGCGCATCCATTGCCCGCCACATGCCGGAAGGCAGTTTCGTCTCGGATGATGGCGTCTCCAATGGCCTGCCTAGCTTCCTGATGACCCAGCGCGCCCGGCCGCATGACTGGATGATGCTGACGGGCGGCGCGATCGGGCAGGGCATGCCGCTCGCGTTGGGGGCATCGCTCGCTGCGCCTGACCGCAAGACGCTCTGCATCACCGGCGACGGTGCGGGCATGTATACCAATCAGGCACTTTGGAGCATGGCGCGCGAAGGCGCGAATGTGGTCAACGTGGTCTTCGTCAACCATTCCTACCGTATCCTGAATATAGAACTGGCGCGGACAGGCGCTGGCAATCCGGGGCCTGCCGCGCAGGAACTGCTTGGCCTCGGCCATCCCGAGATCGATTGGGTGAAGCTGTCAGAGGCGCAGGGTGTACCCGCAGTCAACGCCACGAATGCGGAAGAGTTCGATCTTGCGCTTGAGCGGGCGTTTGCTGCGGACGGGCCTCAGCTGATCGCGGCGCACGTTCCGGCGCGGTAGGACCTATTCCCGCCCTCGGTCGAGATCTTCCTCAATCTCGATATCAATCGGCTCTCCGCTGAGGCGGTGACGGTAGACCTGAGTGTTCTCAAGGACGCGTTGGACGTAATTGCGGGTTTCCGAGAAGGGAATGAATTCCACCCAGTCAATCGGATCGACCTGACCAGTGCGGGGATCGCCATAGTCCTGGATCCACTGGCGCGGTCGGCTAGGCCCGGCATTATAGGCGGCGGCTGTCATGATGTAGCTGCCATTGAACCGCGAGAGCAGCGTGTCCAGATGCTGGCCGCCTAGGGTCATGTTATAGCCCGGATCATCGGTCAGCCAGGAAGTGCGGTAAGGCAGGCCGCGTAGCCGCGCTTCGTTACGAGCGGTGGCCGGCATGAATTGCATCAGGCCGCGTGCGCCAACATGGCTGATCGCGTTCGGGTTCATTTCGCTTTCCTGCCGAGACAGGGCCAGCATTAGCGGCCGCTCTACCTGTGGCTCGCGCAGAAGCGGATAGGCAACCACCGGGTAGGCGGCATCGGTAGAGACAATGCCTTTGGCAAGACCGGCCTTGGCACCACGAACCCCGACATCCGGCACCTGATACTCCGTAGCAATGCGGGCGAGCAGCAGATATTCGGACTCGGTCTCAAGCAGGTCGTCCATGTGATAGGCGAATTCACGGAACAGGCGTTCCTCACCGCTCTCGCCAAGCAGGCGCAGGGCCTGAACCATTGGCTTGTCCTCGAAGGCTGCAATCTCTTCTGCGGTCGGCTCTGAGGTCTTCGGGAAGGCGAGCTTCTTGTCGTCCAGACGCTCGGCGGCAAGTTGTCCGTAATAGGTGAACTTGTGCTCAGCTGCCGCCGTGTAATCTGTCCGTGCGGCATCCGGTTGGCCAAGCGCATCGCGGGCGCGACCAGCCCAATACTTGCCGCGTGCAAGGCTGATCGGTGTTGAGACGCCGTCAGACATGGTCTCGAAATGCTGCAGGCTGCGATCCGCATCATTCTTCAGGCGCAGGGCGATCCACCCAGACACCCATTCGGCCTCGGCGAAGTCGCCGCCGCTTTCCATGCCATGCGGTGAGGCCAGCTGGTAGGCGCGGCTCCAGTTGCCGTCCTTCAGATCTGTCCGGATCGCGATGTTGCGTTCGTCCCACAGGCGCGAGCGGCCAGCTTCCGGAATGTCATTCCCGTCGATGCCCGTTAGCAATGGGGTCGCCACATCCTGGTTGCGCAGTTTCTGGCGGCGCCATTTGGCGCGCTCGTAGAGCAGGCCGGGATTGTCCTGCAAGTTGGCGGGGACGGCATCGACCAATGCATCAACATTGCGCGACCGCGCAGCGAGCGCGATGCGGGCGTCGACCAGTTTACGATAGTCAGACGTGAGCAGGTATTTGAGCTTCGATGCAGCCGTGCGTTGGTTGGTCCATAGCAGGAACTCGACACGGGCGCGGTGATCATACTGGGTCAGCTGTTTGCCATAAGTGGACAGGACTTCGCGCTCGACGTCGCGTTCGAGGGAATTATTGTGCCAGGCGTCACGCACGGCTTCCAGCGCCTTGCCGGGTTCACCAATCGCACGCCAGCTATCGGCCAGCGCGATCTTGCCAGCTCCGGTAATCGGACCCGACTCGGTCAGCCAGTCGATGCGTTCCTTATGGCTGAAAGACGATTCGCCGATAATCTCTTCGGCGCGGCGGCGCATGGAGGTCTTTTTCGGCCAGTCTTGCAGCTTGTCCAGCGCGAACGAGACTTCCGAGAAATTCATGCCCGGAACGCCGCGGCTGGCCCGGATCCACATAATGAGGTTTCGCACGTCGGCATCAGAGGCCTGAGTCTGCAGATGTGCCACAGTCGGCCAGTCATAGCGGTCAGCCGCGCGGAGTGCCTTGTGCAGGATTTCCGCATTGCGGGCATCCGTTACGGAAGACGCATAGGGTCGGTCGGGTTTCAGACAGCCGCCGGGGACAGCACGGCAAGAGAGGCAAAAATGGCAACGGGTCGCATCATGAAACGTCTCTGCAGAGTTTATTTCTTGGCCAAAGCGTGAGAAGGCATTGGCGATTCATACTCGATCAAGACAAACAACACCTGAATCGCGGCAAATTTACGATGTTCCATGGCTCAATCCCAGCTCTCGTCACACCCTTCAGCAATGGTGCTGTTGACCGGGACGCTTTTGCAGCGCTGGTAGAGCGCCAGATTGCTGGCGGTTCCAGCGCGCTCGTGCCGGTCGGCACTACGGGCGAGACGTCCACACTCTCCACCCAAGAGCATAAGGATGTCGTAACGCTTTGTGTTGAAATTACCAAAGGTCGCGTGCCCGTGATTGCTGGGGCCGGGGCCAATGCCACAGACGAGGCAATCGAACTGGTCGAGCACGCCAAGGCTGTCGGCGCTGACGCTGCGTTGGTCGTATGCCCCTATTACAACAATCCCAATCAGGAAGGCCTTGAGGCCCATTTCCGAGCGATCAACGACTCGGTCGCGCTTCCGGTCCTGCTTTACAATGTGCCGGGCCGCACCGTTGTGGATCTCGCGCCGGATACGGTCACCCGCCTGGCCCAATTGCCCAACATTGTCGGCATCAAGGACGCGACTGGCGACATGGACCGCGTCAGCCAGCACGCCGCTGCGATCCCGGAAGGCACGCAATTTGTTCAGCTGTCCGGCGACGACCCGAGTGCGCTGGGCCATCTTGCCATGGGCGGCATGGGCTGCATCTCGGTCACGGCGAACGTCATGCCGGAAGCATGTGCTGCCATGCACACGGCTTTCCATGCTGGAAATCTTGATGAGGCTCGCGCGATAGAGCGCAAGCTGATCGCGTTGCACAAGGCCATGTTCTGCTCGCCATCGCCCGGACCGGCGAAATATGCCTTGTCGCGGCTCGGCTTCTGCACCGACGAGGTGCGCCTGCCGATCACCAGCCCAGGTGCAGAAAAACGGGCTGAAATCGACCAAGCCATGGCACTTGCGGGCCTGAGCGCCTAAATCAGGGCGATGTCGAAGAAAAACCAGACCAAGGGCCGCTCGGATGGGCTGGTCGCGGAGAACCGCCGCTCCCGCCGCGATTATGCGGTCGAGGACACGCTGGAGGCTGGCATCATGCTGGTCGGCTCCGAGGTAAAATCCCTGCGTCAGGGCAAGGCCAATATCGCTGAAGCCTATGTCAGCCCGGAAGATGGCGGCCTCTACCTGATCAATGCGGATATCCCGATCTACAATGCCGCCAACCGGTTCAATCATGAGCCGAAGCGCAAGCGGAAACTGCTCGTGTCCAAGCGGGAGCTGGCCAAGCTCACCCAGTCCGTCGACCGGGCCGGGCGCACCATCGTGCCGCTGAAGCTCTATTTCAACGAGCGCGGCATGGCGAAGATCCTGATCGGCCTCGCCACCGGCCGCAAGAGTCATGACAAGCGCGACGTTGAAGCCAAACGCGACTGGCAACGCCAGAAGGCGCGGATCCTGAAGGAAGGGTGAGGACTACCGCTCAGGCGGCGCGGAGTTTTGCGCCGCGAAACCTCACCAGAACCAGCCAGATGAGCAGCGCAAATAGTGGCATAAAGGCCAGCAGGAATGGCCAGGCGGACTGGTTGAAGCCCTCGGGAAAGACTTGCGGCTGACCGAGGAAAAGCGAGCCTGAGGCAATAAACATCGAAAAGCACATGCGCCAGAGATGACGCGATATACGTGCGGCGTAGGACAGCGCCTTTTTCCGTATCACGTTGAATTCTCCGAAGGCAGCAAAGCTGCCTGCCACCGCAAACAGGACAAATGCCTGAGGGGGCGAGCCATCCACCGTGCCTGTTTCGCTATTTGCGCCCATATACATGAAAATGACGCCCATCAGCGTGATCCCGAGCGCTGTTGCGAGACCAGCATGGTGCTGCCAGTTGACCCGGACCGGCCCGCGCTGGCGAACCGTGACCAGAGCCGTGATGAGCAGATACAGGGCCAGAATGCCGGCCACGAAATTGGGTCGCTGCCCTTCCTCCAGGAATGGAGCGACGCCTGCGCCGATCAGGTAGGTGATGAACATGGAAACGAAGAAAATTTGCCCGGCAAGCCGGTGAACAGCTCGGCCTTTGCGCGTCGCAATCGCGGCAGCACCGGACACGAGCCCGACAGTCCCACCGCCAATATGCGCATAGAGCAGTGCGTCAGTCGCAAGTCTGATCCAGAGCGGCGCATCCGGGTCAACTTCCAGTTTTGCCGCGTGGGCGGCCCCGGCGCCGAGAAACGCCAGTGCCAGAAAGCATGACAGAATAGGAGCGGCATATCGAGGCATGGAACGGACCTTTATCGAAAATCAATATTATCGATAAACGGGAAGTTCTCTATTGCAAACCCCTCAGTCGGATTTTGTCACTTTCTTTGCCATCGCGAAAACATCCTCGAACATTTCCGGTGTCAGGCGGCGTGTATTCGTGTTGTAGCGGCTGCAATGATAGGAGGAGATCAGCGCCAGCGGGCGGTCTTTGAATTCCACATCATAATGCGTGCCATGCCCGAAGGGATAATCCTTCAGCTTCAGGCCCAGCGTGCGTACCGTGGAATCATGGGAAATCTTGCCCAAGCAAATCATCGCCTTCAGTTTCGGCAGCGCGGAGATCCGCGCTGACAGGAAGGGGCGGCACTGATTGATCTCGGCGCCGACCGGCTTGTTCTGCGGCGGTACACAGCGCACGGCATTGGTGATCATGGCGCGCTTCAGCTTCAACCCATCATCCGGCCGCGCATCGTAGGTGCCGGTCGAGTATCCGAACTTGTCGATCGTCGCATAGAGCAGGTCACCGGCCCAGTCGCCGGTAAATGGTCGGCCCGTCCGGTTCGCCCCGGTCACGCCCGGCGCGAGCCCGATGATCAGCAATTCGGCATCCTCCGGCCCGAAGCTCGGCACGGCGCCGTTGAACCAATCCGGCTCTTTCGCCGCGACCTCTTCCCGATACGCCACAAGGCGCGGGCACAGAGGACAATCGGCCGGGGCTTCTGGGGCAAATTTCGTCGTCATGCCCCTCTCCCTAATGGGAGAGGAGCGAGACGGCTAGTACCCATCCGCGCTGCCATCCTTGCGCATTTCGGTGGCGGCGATCCATGCGCCGGTGTTGAAGTCGCGCATGATCGCCTGATAGCCGCCCGCATTCGCCTTGCAGCATTCGACCGTGTGGCCACGCGCTTCCAGTTCGGCGCGGGTTTCCGGCGGGATGCCGCTTTCCAGATGCACGATGCCCATATCGCTCTCACACGTGTCGCCGGTCAGGTCATCCGTCGGTTCGCACCCGCCGACATGTTCCCAGCGCGCAGCATCGCCGGCTTCCTGTAGCCCCATGTCGAAATCAACGAGATTCAGGATCACCTGCACATGGCCTTGTGGCTGCATGCCGCCGCCCATCAGGCCAAAGCTGAGCCAGGGCTCGAACGGACAGGCCTGCTCAATCGGCACGGCGCGCACCTGGCAGCCCGGCATGTCCTTCTTGAAGGCAAAGGCCGGGATGATCGTATGGAAGGGCCGTTTGCCGGGCTCGAACACATTCGGATGGGCCGGGTCGAGGCTGAACAGCTGGCCGCGATCCTGAAACATGAAGCCGAGGCCATCGGCGACGAGGCCCGAGCCCATGCCGCGATAGTTCGACTGGATAAGGGACACCATCATGCCGTCCTTGTCGGTGACGGTGAGGTAGGTCGTGTCGCCATCATTAAGCTTCGTGTCAGCGTCCGCAAAACCGGGCGCCGGGGGCGCCATGGCTTGCTTGAGGTCGATATTGGTCGCGCGCTCGGTATTGTAGCCCTCACGCACGAAGACCTTCGGATCGATGCCGGACGTTTCTGGATCAGCATATCCCCGCGCGCGGTCCGCAAAGGCGAGTCGCTTCGCTTCCACTTGCGCCATGATCGAGTCGGCCGAGCCGAAGCCCATGCCGCGCAGGTCGAACCGTTCCAGCATCTGCAGCATTTGCAGCGCCGCGATGCCCTGCGTGTTCGGCGGCAATTCGCAGACCTTGTAGTCACCGCGATAGGTCACACAGATTGGCTCGACCCACTCGCCGGTATGGGCGGCAAAATCCTCATAGGTCAGGAAGCCGCCGATCCGCTCGAAATAGTCGCCCATGATGTGGGCGGTCTCGCCGGAATAGAATTCGTCGCGGCCTTTATAGGCTATCCGCTCCAGCGTGTCGGCAAGGTCCGGATTGCGGAACAGGCTGCCTTCTTTCGGGGCGGGCGAGAAATAGGTCGCCTTGGCATTGTCGAACTCTTCCAGCATGCCGCTGTCAGCCGCTTCCTGCAGGCGCGTTGCGTTGCGGCCCCAATAATAGGCAATGACTTCCGGGATCGGCGCCCCATCACGGGCATACTGAATGGCCGGTTCGAGGTTCATGTTCATCGGCCGCTTGCCGAATTTGCCATGCAGTGCGTACCAGCCGTCGACTGTGCCGGGCACAGTGACAGGCGCCGCGCCGAAGGGCGGGATTTCCTCACCGTCCATGAATTCATCGGCTTTGGCCTGCATGTCTTCTAGCGTTGCGCCCATCGGAGAGCGACCAGAGCCATTATAACCGTAGAGCTGCTGCGTCTCCGGATCCCAAACGATGGCGAACAGATCGCCGCCAATGCCGTTTCCGGTCGGCTCGACAAGGCCCAGCATCGCATTTGCGGCAATAGCCGCATCCACGGCTGATCCGCCGGCTTTCAGCACATCAAGCGCCGTCTGCGTGGCGAGGGGATGGGCTGTGGCGGCCGCGCCATTCGGGGCCACCACAGAGGAGCGCGTGCCAAGGTCCCGCCCGGTAATCATCCGGTCGCCCGGCCCCGGCGGCGTGGCTTCGGCATCCTTTTCTATGGATATCCGGACCACTTTCTTCTGCGTGACCTTCGCGGTGGCGTCTACTTGCGCCTCATCCTGTGCTGGCGGTGTAGCGCACGCGTACAATCCGATAGCCAGCGCTGTTGCGGCGATTGCCTGAATGGGTCTCATCAGCCTCTCCTGTTCTCATCTGACGAGAGCTTAGCGCGCTTTGGGGCAGAAGCGAGTCCCAGCGAGGCCGAACAAACGCGTCGCGCGGTTCCCATGCCCGGCCCACGGTTTCGAGATAGGAATGGATCAGTCCATCAAGCATAGCTCACCACCTCCCACTCGATGTCATCATGGTCGTGGAAATAGAACCGGCTGCCTGGGTCATAGGTCTGGTGGCTATGGGTGCGATAGCCAGCGGCGAGGATCTTCTGCTCGGTCGCGTCCAGATCATCCACCAGGATGCCGAAATGATTGACGGCGCCGGTCCGGTAATAGCTTTCCTCATCTGGCCGGTCTTGCTGGGGCAGCGCATACAGTGCGAGGTAATCCTCATCCGTGCCGACATGCACCGTATAGCCATCATATTTGGACGGGCCTTCCCAGCGCACTTTCCAGCCAAACAAACGGGTCAGCATGGACGCGGTCTTCTTTGGATCACTGACGGTCACATTCACATGTTCGAACTTTGCAATACTCATTGTTTTCAACTCCATTTCGTCTTCATCAAATCTCTGATAAAGCTGTCGTAATTCCTCGACTTAAGTTGAGGTCAAGCGTGAAATAGGAGATTTTTTCATGGCAGTTCCGAAGGGCTTGGCGATCGGAGATGTGGCTGCGCGGACCGGCCTGTCGGTCTCGGCGATCCGTTTCTACGAAGGGCGGGGATTGGTTCACCCAGAACGGTCCTCTGGCGGCCAGCGTGTCTTCCTGCGCTCGGACATTCGTCGCCTGTCCTTTATCCTGATCGCCCAACAGATTGGCCTGACCATCGAAGAGATCAGCCAGCTCCTGTCGTCATTGCCGGAGCGGCGTACGCCGACCAAGCGGGACTGGACCCGTATCAGTACGGCCTTCCGGCACATGCTGGATGAACGGATCGCGCTTATGGAGCGGACGCGCCGGAAGCTGGACGGCTGTATCGGTTGTGGCTGCCTGTCCCTGAAAAAATGCCAACTTTACAATCCGGAGGATCGTGCGCGTGGGCTCGGCACAGGACCGCGATTCCTGCTTGAGGATGTCAGCGTGGTGTCGACCGAAACCTAGTCTTGGCGCTCTGGGGGTTGAGGGAAGTAATGGGTGGCCATGCGCGTGGCGATTTCCTGGCCCTTCACGGCAAAATCAGCTTCAGCCTCGACCGCGCGATTGTCACAGGTCTGGTAGATGCGCCCGGCGCTTGTGAAGGCCTCATTGAAGGCGTCGACCAGTGAGCTGCGGACCGCGCCGCGATTGGGCGCTTCGTACTTCAGCATGTCGGACATGTAGCGCCGCCAATACTGGTCATCGCGGCCATTGCACTTTGCGCGGATCGCGTGGGCGGCGCCCAGCGTGGCTGCGAGATCGGTCGCATCGCGGAAATAATCCGGTCCACGAATCGGCAATTCCGATTGCGCTGTGCTTGCGCCGCAGAACATCACCGCGCTAAGCAGGAGAATATGAAAACCTGTTTGCTTCATGCGACGACTTTTGCGCGCATTCGTGAAAGGCTCAAGGGCCTTGAACATGAGATCCAGTTCATTGTCATGGATGAGGACGGCCTGTTCTCCCATGCCGGGGACAGCACCGTTGTGCATAACGTCAAACCCGACATCGTGTTCGGGAATACCGATGTCTGGTTTGGCAGCCATGCCCGCGACTTCATGATCGCCGTACTCAAGACTGGCGGGATAGATTGGTTCCAGTCCTCCGCGGCTGGGCTCGACAATCCGGCACTGATCTCCGTTGGCAAGATTTCCCGCACGTTTTGTACCAACCACACGCAGTCCGAAGCCATGGCCGAATGGGCGCTCTGGCAGTCTTTCGACTTTTTCAAGAAGGGTCCGGAGCATCGCGCACAACAGGCCGAGGCTGACTGGAACCGGCTCGAGATGCGTGAGATGATGGGGTCGCGCTGGCTGATTGTCGGGTTTGGGTCCATCGGGTCGGCGGTCGGCAAGCGGGTCCAGCTACTCGGCGGTCACGTGACGGGCGCACGGCGCTCGCCTGGTCCGGCTGAGGGCGCTGATCATATTGTACCGATGGCGCTGGTGACGAGCGAACTGGAGCAAGCCGACGTGGTCCTGCTCAGCGTTCCGTTGACAGATGAAACGGCTGGCATGGTCGATGCGGAATTCCTGGCAGGCATGCGCCCGGATGCGCTGCTGATGAATCTTGGCCGCGGGCAGTTGGTGGATGAGGCGGCGCTCGTCGCGGCGCTGGATGCGGGGCGCCCGGCCTTCGCCTCAGTTGACGTCACCGCCGAAGAACCTTTGCCAAGCGACAGCCCGCTCTGGCGCCATCCCAAAGTCGCGATCACACCGCACAACAGCGCCATGACGCAGGCGACCTATATTCGCGCGGACGAGACCTTTCTGGACAATCTCAAGCGCTATCTGGCCAATGAGCCGCTGAAACACGTGGTGCCGCGCGAGACGTTTGCTGACTGAGCAGTGGAACTGCTTGCGCTTTTGGGCGTTCCGGTTGGCAGACATCTGCCACCGGAGGAATTCCCATGTCATCACTCATCCTGCGCTCCTTGCTGAGCGGCAGCGCCGCAATCATGCTTGTGGGCTGTGCGACCGCTGAACATCATGAGGCCACTGCACCCGACGCCATGACGGTCACTGGCACAAGCGGCACGCAGCTCACCGCTACCCCGCTCGAAACCTTTGACAGCGCCTGGGCGATGACCTTCCTGCCGGATGGCCGCGCACTTGTTTCAGAAAAGGATGGTGATCTCTGGCTGCTGGATACCGCGGGCAAGAAACTGGGCGAAATCGCCAATGTCCCTTCGGTCACGGCAATGGGGCAGGGAGGTCTGGGGGACATTATCGTCCACCCGGACTTCGCTGAGAACGGCACCGTCTTCATTTCTTACGTCGAACGCGATGAGACGGATGAGAGCTTGAGCGGGGCAGCCGTTGAGCGCGCAACGTTGACCCTTACTGACACGGGCGGCACATTGGAGGGGCGCGACGTGATTTGGCGCCAGACACCAAAAGTGAAAGGCAACGGCCATTACGGCCATCGTCTTGCCATCGCACCGGATGGTCATCTCTTCATCGCCTCAGGAGAGCGTCAGAAGTTCACTCCGGCGCAAAACATGGCCATGAATTTGGGGAAGGTAGTTCGTGTCAATCAGGACGGGTCTGTTCCGGAAGACAACCCTTTCTTCGGAAACGGCGCGGTTGCAGATCAGGTGTGGACGCTTGGTCATCGCAATCCGCTGGGCATTGCATTTGACGGGCAAGAGCGCCTCTGGGTCGTTGAAATGGGCCCAAAGGGTGGGGACGAGCTGAACCTGATCGTACGGTCCGAGAATTACGGCTATCCCGAAGTCTCTGAGGGCGATCACTATAGTGGAAAGCCGATCCCGACACATGAAAGCAATCCGATTTTCGAGGACCCGGCGATCGCTTGGGTTCCGGCAATAAGCCCGGCCGGTTTGGTATTCTATGATGGGGAGATGTTTGCCGATTGGCAGGGCAATGCGTTCATCGGAGGACTGTCCTCGCAGGCATTGATCCGCGTCTCCTTCGAGACTGAACCGACTGACAATCTCGGACAACCGCCCAAGGATGGCCAAACCGAACCGGTGGCCAAGGAGGCCGAGCGCTATGAATGGGGAAAACGCATTCGCGAAGTTGAGCAAGGACCAGACGGCGCGCTCTATGTTCTGGAGGACAAGGAAGGTGGTCGCCTGATCAAGCTGACACCGGCCGCCGCGCAGTAAAACGATTACAGCCGGGCCTGTGGGCCCGGCTGTATATGTTTCCGGCGTGATGTTTTCTATGCGGTCGCTTTGGTCCGCAGGCTGGCCATCCGTTCGATGGCTGATTCGGCATCGCGCATTATGTCTGCCACGATCTCCGCGACGGGCTTGACCTCCCTCACGCCGCCAGCCGACTGGCCCATGGCGAAGCAGGAGGTGTCCGCATCGAGTTTGGCTTCGTCCGTGATGCCCCCAATGCCCCCAATTACGCCTGTCCGGGTAGAATGGATGGCTTGGTGCGGGAAGGGCTGAATGTCCTGCGGGCGCGTTTCCCAGTCATTGATATAGTCATTCGTGCGGCAACGCATCGGCTTGCCCGAATAGCAACGCGTGCGTGTCGTATCGGTGTCGCCCGCGCCAACGACCGTGTCCTTGTACATCTGCGCGGCATGGGCCTCGGTCGAGGCGATGAATCGCGTACCCATCCAGACGCCGCAGGCTCCGAGTGCGAGCGCTGCTGCGAGGCCGCGACCGTCATATATGCCGCCTGCCGCGATCACCGGAATGTTCACGGCTTCCACGGCCTGCGCCACCAGCGGCATCGTTCCCACCAGACCCGTATGCCCGCCGCCTTCACCGCCCTGCAGGATGACCGCATCACAGCCAGCCTGTTCGGCCTTGATGGCATGCTTCACCGCGCCGCCGACGACCATGACTTTCACATTTGCCTTTTTCAGGCGCTCCATGATCGGCATTGGAACGCCAAGACCGGCAATAAAACTGTCGGCACCATTGTTAATGATGACATCCACGCTCTCTTCAAGGCTTTCCGGACTGGCAGCCAGCAGGTCCACACCAAAGGGCCGGTCGGTCAGTTCGCGCACGCGCTTCATCTGGCCTTCAATGAAGTCCGGGGTCGTTCCCGCCATGCCGAGCACGCCATATCCGCCCGCATTGCACATGGCCGCACAAACTTCGGCGTAGGACACACCGCCCATGCCCGCGAGCATGATGGGGTGTTCGGTGTTCAACATTTCTGTGAGTGCGGTTTTTATGGCCATGACGGCGTCTCCCTGACTTTATGAATTCTTCTGAAAAGACCCTAATTTGCCGTCCTTGCGTCAACGCAAGGCTGTTTGACCAAGCGCGATTCCTGGCAGGGTGAAGGGACGTGATTGGCTCCAGGCCTGTCCACGTGATTCGGGCATAAAACGGAATAGGATCCTGTTTCGACGCTATTAAGCGGTTGAAAGACCATTCGCTTGCGAATCGGAGACGGTGATATTTGGCGGGGAAGATGATGAATAAATGCCCGATCCGGCCCAAATCTGCGCCGTTGGAGCGCGAATTCGCTATTTTGGGCGCAGTTTGCGCAAAAAGCGCTGCATCAGACCTTCAGCTGAAACCATCTTTGCGTCGTGGTCGGCAGATGTTAAACCTCTGCCCGGTCATCTTTGACCTGAAGTAGGGGAATAAAGCATGAAACAACTCCTGATTATCGGTGCCGCTGCGCTTGTACTGGCTGCATGCGCTGCAGAAGAAACAACGGCTCCTGAAGATACGACGGCTGCTGAATCCATCGAAGAAGCTGCAGATGATGCTGCTGATGCAATGGACGAAGCTGCTGCCGATGCAGGCGACGCGCTCAGCGAAGCTGGCGACAACATTGAAGCGGCTGCGGAAGATGCAGGCGATGCAATGGACGAAGCAATGGATGACGCTGAAGAAGCTGTCGACGACGCTGCGGACGAACTTGAAGAAGAGCCAACCGAGTAATCGGTCTGGTCCTACCAGAATTGAAAAGGGCTGCCCTCGGGCAGCCCTTTTTTTGTGAGACCAGGCGGTCGATCAGAATTTCTGGTACGCGCCGTCTACCAGCAGCGTATCGCCCGAGTGGAAGCTCGAAGCGTCAGACGCCAGATAGACGGCAATTCCGCCGAAATCCTCCGGCTTGCCCCAGCGACGGATTGGAACGCGCGCAATGACCTTGCTGTTGAAAACGTCGTTGTCCTGCGCGCCGTCCGTCATGTCGGTCGCGATCCAGCCCGGCAGGATGGAATTTGCACGGATCTGATAGCGGCCATATTCGACGGCGATGGCGTTCATCATGGCGATGAGGCCACCCTTGGTATGCCCATATGCCTGATTGCGCGCTGCACCCGACAGCGCAGCGAGCGATGCTGTGCCGATCAGCGAGCCTCCTGGATCGCCAGCCTTGGCACGCTTGACCATGGATTTGGCAGCCTCGCGCAAGGTTAGGAAGGCACCTTCCGAGTTGATGCGTTGATTGTACTGCCACGTCTCCAAAGTCATTTCATGGAAATTCGCTGCGCCGCGCCCAACCCCGGCATTGGCGATACAGGTATCGATTCGACCGTATTCTTCTTCAGTTTCGGCCATGGCCTTCACGATTTGGTCTTCCTCGGCCACGTCGACCTTCTTTGAAGACGCTTTGCCAGTTCCGAGACCCTCGAGTTTCTTTAGGGCCGCAGCGTTGTCATCTTCCTTGCGTCCCCATATGACGACATCCGCATTAGAGGCAGCGAGCGCTTCGGCCATGCCGAGACCAATGCCTTTATTGCCGCCAGTGATGACGCAGACCTTTCCGGCCAAGTTGAATGGGGCGTATGTCATATTGTGTCCTCCGCGACTTTTTTGCTTGGTCAGCAGATCAAGCGGGTGACGTAGGGGCGGTCAAGCTTCGTTTGAGCTGTGAACTAGATGGCGCGCGGAATTGATGATGCGACGGGTTTCGTCCCATAGCGGCAAGGTGGCCAGCCTGGCAGGACTGATCCACTCGGCATGGGCTGCGTCGTCCCCCGCTACCGGGCTTCCGGACATCCAAACCGCAGCATAGTCGAATAATAGATAATGGCGGGTCACGTCACCGGACCCGCGAGAGGTAAAGATCGCATCCACAACATCTATCAGACCCACGAGCCGTGCGGTGATCCCGGTCTCTTCCGCAAGCGTTGCGCGCTCGCCCGCTTCGATACGGCCGCCGGGCAGGGACCATTCGCCTTGCAAGGGTTTGGTGCCCCGCTGGATCAGAAGAACATCGTCTCCCCGAAAACAGACCGTACCGACCGCTGGGACCACGCTTCTGGAATTGGTGCCTGCCACGCTCAAGCTTCGCAAAGGGCGCGCAGTTTCACCAATTCGGCCTCGAGATGCTGGTCCGAGCGTGCGAGCGGGTTGCCGGTGCGCTGCTGGATTCGATGGATCAACGGCATCCTCAGCAGTGGAATGACAGATGGGTCTGTCCCGACGAGCTTGGCCGCACCCAACACATTCTTGCGCTTGAGTGCCGTCAGGATCTGATCGAATACGACGGCGCGCCGGATCGACTTCAGGCGAGCGGCATGGGCGGCCGTGACTTCCGCATGTGGGGTCGGCTGGCGGAGCGCTTCGCCGGCCGTATGTTCGAGCGCGTCCAGCGCCACGGCATCAAGCCGATGAGATATCGAATTGCCATGCTTACGATAGAAATACATCACGTCCGGCACGCTCATCATCCGCGCTCCGGTCGATAACAGCCGCACGATCAGATCGTAATCTTCGCCAATCCGCATCGTCTCATTATAGCGAAGCGAATTGGCTTCCAGCGCGCTGCGGCGGATCAGTGGCTTGGCATAACCGAGCTTGCTGCCCCGTCCATAAAGCATGTTCGCCTTGATGTATTCGCTCTCCATGATCCTGGCCGGGCGATCCCGCAAATCCCCCTCGAACATCGTGAAGATATTGGCGGGACCGTCGGACTGGAACACGGCAAGATTGTCGATCAGGATGTCTGCGCCGGTGTCTTCGGCGGCGGTCAGCATGCGCTCCAACCGGTCGGGACGGATCAAGTCATCGCTGTCCACGATGGCGACCCAATCGCCTTTGGCATGCTCGAGTGCGTGGTTGCGAACCGGGGCAGGTCCGCCATAACGCGTGCCGCTGAAGACGCTCAGTCGCGCATCCTTTTTCGCGATTTCCTGGGCAATCTCGACGCTCCGGTCGCTGGACCCGTCATCCACAAGGATCAGTTCCAGCGCCGTATTGGTCTGATTCAGGACGGATCTTATGGCGCTGGCAAGAAATGCCTCGCAATTATAGTTCGCCATGATGACCGATATCACGGGTTTTTGCGGAATCTCATACGCCACGGCGGCTCACCTGTTCATCCTGCTTGGTTACCCCGCTTTTATCGCAAGGCTTGTGCCAATATCGACCAAAATCGACATGAATACCCAGATTCCTGTTTTGCGGGCGTGGCGCCGGCCGGACAGGCATCCTACGCCTGTGGTCAGGTCTCATTAAGACCGCACCGGCAAAGTAATATCTCGGTTCAAGTGACAGGAACACCGCCATGGCAAAACAGAAGCAGCGGCAGATCAGCCTCGCGCTCCAGGGTGGCGGTGCGCATGGCGCCTATACATGGGGTGTGCTCGATCGGCTGATCGAGGAAGATGATCTTGAAATCCAGGCGATCTCCGCGACTTCCGCCGGGGCGATGAATGCCGTCGCATTCTCGGCGGGGATGGCTGAAAACGGCGTGCAGGGTGCGAAGGATACGCTGGAAGCCCTCTGGCAGGGGATCTCCAAATCTTCCCGCAATGTCACGCCTTATGGCGCGCTCAGTCCGATCGTATTCGCCTATGCCAGTGCCATGTCGAGCCTGGCGAGCCCTTACGACCTCAACCCGTTCAACATCAACCCGCTCCGCGATGTGGTGGAGCAGGTAATCGACTTTTCGAAAGTGGATGAGTCGGGCATCCAACTGTTCCTGTCGGCGACGAATGTCGAATCCGGCCATGTCACCGTGTTCAGTGATGGGGACATCTCCCTCGACGCAGTGCTCGCCTCGGCATGCCTGCCGCAAACCTTCAAGGCCGTGGAGATTGATGGGCAGGCTTATTGGGACGGAGGCTTCATGGGCAATCCCAGCCTCTTTCCGCTGATCTATTCCGGCGCCCCGCGTGACGTATTGCTGGTCATGCTCAACCCGATCCGCCGCGACGGTGTGCCGAAACGTGCCGGGGAGATTCAAGACCGGATGAACGAGATCAGTTTTAATGCCGCCCTGATCGGAGAGCTGCGTGCCATCGCCTTTGTCCAGCGATTGCTTGATGATGGCATGTTGAAAGAGCCGATGCTCAAAAAATACCGTCGTCTGAACATCCATGCTATCAAGGGTGGGCAAGACCTCATGGAGTTCAGTCTAAGGACCAAATACGATACGAGCTGGGAGTTCCTGACCAAGCTGAGGGACATTGGCCGGGCGGCGGCGGAAGGCTGGCTCGGTGAATGCGGAGAACTCATCGGCACCAATCAGACTCACCTCGATTTGCGCCGGGAGTTTTTCGAGGGCTAGGCCCGTTTCAGGAACCATATCCGCGCTGCGCCATAGTTGCGCGTCTCGACCGTCTCCCATCCGTCTGGCGTGATCGTTTCGTCCGATCCGGTCTCGACCACGGCAAGCGCATTTTCGGCCAGCCATTTGCCAGATACCAGACCGGCCAGTGCGGGTTCAACGAGGCCTTTATTGTAAGGCGGGTCGAGGAAGGCGAGCGTGAAGGGGGCGCCGGCGCTGGCCCCCGCCGGTGTAGGCGCGTATTCCCGAACAGTCCCAGTGCTTCGATATTGTCGCGGATCGCGCCGCGCGCGCCATGGTCGGTTTCGACGAACAGGCAGAACGCCGCGCCCCGGCTCATCGCCTCCAGGCCCAGCGCGCCGGAACCTGCAAACAGGTCAATTACCCGCGCGCCATCAATCTCGGGCGCCCAGTCGGCATGGGCCAGCATGTTGAAGATGGACTCGCGCGCGCGATCCCCCGTCGGGCGTGTGCCCTGACCCTTCGGCGCAGCAATCGCGCGTCCCTTGTGCTCTCCGGCAATGATGCGCATTCGACAAGCAATCCCTTTACTTTGCGTCCGTGTAAGGCGATCCCGTCCCTATGACAATTCTTGCTGAACCGATGACCCGCGCGCTGGATCTGGCGCGACAGGCGGCCGAGGCGGGCGAAGTGCCGGTCGGCGCCGTGGTCGTCGATCCGGAGACGGGCGAGATCGTGGCAGAGGGGGCGAACCGCCCAATAGCCGGGCATGACCCGACCGCGCATGCCGAAATCGTCGCCCTGCGCGCCGCGGCGGCGTCTAGGGGAAATTACCGGCTGACCGGCCTGCACCTCTATGTGACACTGGAACCCTGCGCGATGTGTGCAGGCGCGATCAGCTTCGCGCGGATCGGGAAGGTCGTCTTCGCGGCTTGCGATCCGAAGGGCGGCGCGGTGATTCATGGCGCGCGCTTTTTCGAGCAACCGACCTGCCACTGGCGGCCGGAGGTCGAGCAGGACGAGGCGGCGGGCGAGACGGCGAGCGCGCTGCTCAAGGATTTCTTCAAGGCCCGGCGCAGCTGAGGCAAACCAGACAAGGTAATCATAGCGAGGCATGGCGGAACCAGGACACGAGATTCTGATCAAGGACGCAATCGTCTTCCTGTTTGCGGCGGGTGTGGCGGTTCCGGTCTTCCGGTATCTGAAACTGCCCGCCGTGGTCGGATTCATGTTGTCCGGCATCGCGCTTGGACCTTACGCGTTGGGTTCGCTTTCCCACAATTATCCCATACTCGAATTTGTCTCGATCTCGGAACCGGAAGCCGCCGCGCCCTTTGCCGAACTGGGCGTGCTGTTCCTCCTGTTCCTGCTGGGGCTCGAGTTTTCGTTTGAAAAGCTGTGGGCCCTGCGGCGGGCCGTGTTCGGCGCAGGGGGGCTTCAGGCAGGGATCAGCGCGCTCGCCATCGGTCTCATCGGATGGCAGATCGGCCTGCCGGCAGAGGCCGCCATCATCGCCGGGCTGGCGCTTGCACTGTCGTCGACCGCTATCGTCATGCAGCTGCTGATCGAGCAGAAACAGGCCGCTCAACCGGTCGGGCGCGCCGCGCTCAGCGTGCTATTGTTTCAGGACATCCTCGTTGCTCCCATCCTGATCTTTGTCGGCTTTGCCAACATAGAGGCCGGTCAGGACGTCACGAAAATTCTGCTCGAAGCCCTGTTCAATGGCGTCATTGCAATCATCGTGATCGTGATCATTGGCCGTTTTGGTCTGCGGCACATGTTTCGCCTTGCGGCGGCGGCAGGCGGACGGGATTTCCTGATGGCGCTGACCCTGCTGACCGTCGTGGGCGCGGCCGCCATCACGGCAACGGCGGGCCTTTCACTTGCGCTCGGCGCGTTCCTGGCGGGCCTGCTGCTGGGCGAAACCGAGTTCAAGCATCAGACAGAGGTCGATCTCGAACCCTTCAAGGGCATCCTGCTGGGCCTGTTCTTCATGACGGTGGGCATGGGGCTCGACCTGCCATCGATCCTGTCTCAGCCTTGGGTGATCCTGTCCGGCCTTGGTGCACTGCTCATCCTGAAACTGGTCATCGGTTTCGGGGCCCTGCGTCTGTTTGCCGGGCCGACACCGATGTCCATCGAAGCAGCTTTCCTGCTCGCGCCTGCCGGGGAGTTTGCATTTGTGGTGATTGCAGCGGCCACCGCCATTGGCGTGCTTGCCCCGGCGCCAGCCGGGCTGATGGCCGCGATTGCCGGACTCTCCATGTTGCTCATTCCGGTGCTCGGAAAGGTTGGGGGCTTCTTGTCAGGCAAGCTGGCCGGGCCCGAACCGGCGCATACGCTGGAAGAAGATTTCTCAAACCTTCAGGGCCACGTCATCATTGCCGGGTTTGGTCGGGTCGGACATGCCGTCGCGCGTATCCTCGCGGCGGAAGACGCCGAAGTTGTTGCGTTGGAACGCAGCGCCTTCAATGTCTCGCGTGCCCGCAATGCTGGTTGGCGCGCCTATCTGGGGGACGCCGCGCGACCGGAAATCCTGCATAGCGCAGGCGTCGACGGTGCCATGATGTTTGTCGTTACGGTGGATGACGTTACCGCCGCAGAAGCGATGGTGTCAGCCTTTCACAAATTGCGCCCTGACGCGCCGATTATCGCCAGGGCCCGCGACCATGAACACGCCCGGCGCCTCATCGATGCCGGGGCCCGGTCAGTGATCCCGGATGCCATTGAATCCGGCCTGCAAATGGCCGGACGTACGCTTCATGAGTTCGGATACAATGAAGAAACCATCCGTGACCGGCTGGCCGCCGAACGCGATGAGGAATACGAGCGCGCTGCCATCTGATGGCTGCGTCAGATCCACCCCGCCGTTTCTGCCAGCAGCCATAGCCCGATTGCCAGGAACAACAGCGCCGCCAACCGTCGCACGAGGCTGAGCGGCACGCGCCGGATCAAGGCTTCTCCGAAATAGACTGCGGGAACATTGGCCAGCATCATACCCAGTGTCGTGCCGAGCGTGACCAGCATCACTTGCTCGAATTGTGCCCCCAGAGCAATCGTCGCAACCTGAGTCTTGTCGCCCATTTCGACGAGAAAGAATGTGATGAGCGTTGTCAGGAAAGCGCCATTTCGCATGCGGGGGCGTTCATCCTCGTCCAGCTTGTCCGGGATGAGGGTCCAGGCGGCCATCAGGATGAACGATACGGCGATCAGATAGCGAAACCAGTCCCCCTGGAGGAACGTGGCGGCCTGAGAGCCGACCAGTGCGGCCAGAAAATGGTTGGCGAGGGTTGCGGCCAATATGCCGGTGATGATGGTCAGTGGCTTGCGGAACTGTACCGCGAGCAAAACAGCCAATAGCTGGGTTTTGTCGCCGATCTCGGCAAGGGCGACCACGAGTGTGGAGGTGAACAGGGCTTCCATGAGAGACAGTCTCCAGGCCGGGCAAATCTGACGCAATGACACCATCATTCCGTGCCCGGCCCGAGCAGGAATGCGGCGTCATTGGTCTCGCCCGAACGGTGTCCCGTTCCCTTCGCGCCACGACCTGCAGGCCGAGTATGTTGACGCGGAGGCTCGGTCTGCCGACCGACTGGCTACTCCCCAAGTGACCCGCGTCTGTTATAGGCACACTCCTGCCGGCGCAAGTCTCATCCCGCCAATTCTGTCACAGCATCAAGGATCAGAGCCCGCAGCCAGGTCAGGGCAGCATCCTCAGAATTTTCCCGCCGCCAGTAAAGCTCGCTGTCGAGCGCGGGAAAGACGCCGGGCAGGTCATGTGAGACCAGTCCCGGTGATTGCGCGAGCAAGGCAGGTGCGGTGAGCGCAAGATCCGTATACTTCACAATTTCCAGCGCTGGCATATAGGTCGGCAGTCGCATGACCGGCGTGATGCGCGCGCCATGCGACCGGGCGACTTCCTCGACATAAGAACGTCCTTCGCGGCGGCTGGAGACGACGACATGGCGCAACTCCAAAAAGGTTTCAAACGTCATCTGGCGGCCCGAGAGCGGATGGTCTTCCGACACAACACAGACATAAGGCGTCGTCATCAGCGGCTCACGCTCAAGGTCGGTGCCGCGAATGCCTGGGACGTCGATGGCCAGGTCCAGCCGCCCCGAGGCCAGCTCGGTGGAGATCGCGCCCCGGTTCAGTTGCGTCCAGGCGATGCGCACGCCGGGGGCAATGTCCTGCAGTCGGCGTGCAAGGCTTGGCGCAATCATGAAGGCTCCGGCATCGCGGGCGGAGATATTGAACACGCGCGTCGAGCGAGACGGTTCAAACGCCGATCGTGGCTCCAGCCCGGCGCGCAACCGGTCAAGCGCGTCGCGCACCGCAGGCATGAGGGCTTCGGCCATGGCCGTGGGCTTCACGCCGCGCCCCTCGCGCACGAAAAGCGGATCCTCGAAATGGGTGCGTAGCCGGGCGAGGGCGTTGCTCACTGCGGGTTGGGTAATGTGCAGCGTCTCGCTGGCCCGGGTCAGGCTGCGCTCGGAATAAACTGCCTCCAGCACAGGCAGCAGGTTCAGGTCCAATGATCTAAGATTCATATGCGCTCCAAACCATCACCAATAGTGATGCATGGGCTTCATATAATAAACTTCCCGAATGGTACAGGACTCGCTACTTTCATTTGCAGAGTAGAGGATCCTGAATGAGCGCGGCGCTGACGCCACAGACAATCAGAGACGTAAGCGCAGTGGCTCTAGAGCCAGCCTGCGGCGCGCATCAGCATGACTGCGCCGACCGCCGTGACCAGATATTTCATGCCCCGCTTGAAGTTCACATCACTCATCCGGTCCAGCACTTTGCCGCCCAATGTTGTTCCCAGCATGGAGAGCGGTGCGGCCGCAAGGATCAGCCAGGCTGGCGGCAAGGATTGCGCGCCCGTCGCCATGATGACCGGGACGCTCCAGAAAATGATCTTCACGAAATGCGCCAGAACCTGCGTCACGGCCTTGGTCGCAACGATTTCGTGGCGATGCATGTCCGTGTGAACGAAGAACTGGTCCATCAACGGCCCGGCCACGCCCGCAACCGTGTTGAGCGCCTGCACGACAAAGCCCGCACCTTCGGCCTGATAGGGTTTCTGGATGTCGAGATCGGCAACCGATTTGGGCAGCCAGACGAGCAAGGTCACCAGCCCCAGCATCAGGTAAACCATCTGCTTGTCCGGGCGCCAGCTGAGCGCGAACAGCAACAGGACCGCTGCGGCAGATCCCAGCGCATAGCGACGAAACACGCTCCAGTGAATATGACGGCGCCAGATATACGCCCGATATCCATTGGAGACCATCTGGACCGCGCCATGAATGATCATGGCTGTGGCAACCGGTACCAGCGCAGTCAGCACGCCCATGAAGATCACGCCACCGGCCATGCCGAAGATGCCGGACAGGAAACTGGTGGCCAGCACGGTGACCAGGATGATGGAAGCGGCGAGCGACGTCATGGCGCTGGCCTAGACCGGTTTGCAGGCAAACGCCAAATCCCGCGCCCCGCCACACATGCGCGACACAAAACATTTCAAAGAAACAATTTGCGGTGCCGTTGCCGCAAGGCCTACCATTCCCCCAACAAGAAAGTCTGAGAGGAGACCCCAAAATGGCGGATACCGAAGTGTCCAAGGACACACAAAACGAGCTCAACGATCTGCGCATGTCAGACGCAGCCGTGCCGCTTTACGAGCATGTGAAAAGCTTCATCAAGGATGTCGTGAATCCCATGAGTGAGGAATTCCATCGCCTTGGCGAAGGAAAGACTGACATCTGGTCCTATGCGCCCGGCCAGCTGGAAGCGCTCGAAAAGGCAAAGGACGAGGCCAAGAAGCAGGGCCTCTGGAACTTCTTCCTGCCGGACGCCGAAACCGGCGAAGGCCTGAAGAACCTCGACTATGCCTATATCGCGGCTGAGCTCGGCAAGAACCCGCTGGCCTCTGAATCCATGAACTGCTCCGCGCCGGACACCGGCAATATGGAAGTTCTGGAGCGCGTCGGCACGCCAGAACAGAAAGAGCGCTGGCTCAAGCCGCTGCTCGAAGGCAAGATCCGCTCGGCCTTTGCCATGACCGAGCCGGCCCTGCCATCGTCGGATGCCAAGAACGTTTCCATGAGCGCCGTGCTCGAAGGCGACGAATGGGTCATCAATGGCGAGAAATTCTACATCTCCGGCGCTGGCGATCCGCGCTGCAAGATCATGATCACCATGGTGAAAACCAGCCCTGACGCCGCCCCGAACAAGCAGCAGAGCCAGATCCTGGTGCCGCTGCCGCATCCGGGCGTCACCATTCTCGGCCCCATGCACGTCTTCGGTGATCCGGATGCCCCGCATGGCCACATGCATATCCGTTTCGAGAATGTACGTGTGCCGAAGGAAAACATGTTGCTCGGCGAAGGCCGCGGCTTCGAGATTTCCCAGCTTCGTCTGGGGCCTGGCCGCATCCACCACTGCATGCGGTCGCTCGGTGCGGCTGAGAAGGCACTCGACCTGATGGTCGTTCGCGGCATGACGCGTCAGGCCTTTGGCCGTGACCTGATCAAGCTGGGCGGAAACCTTGAAAAGGTCTCCCGCGCGCGCATCGAGATCGAGTCCATGCGCATGATGGTGCTGAAGGCTGCCAAGGCGATGGACGTGCTGGGCAACAAGGAAGCCCGCGTCTGGATTTCCATGGTCAAGGCCATGGTGCCGGAACGTGTCTGCGCCATCATTGACGATGCCATCCAGATGCACGGCGCCGCCGGTGTATCCCAATGGACGCCACTGGCCCGCATGTATGCCAATCAGCGCACCCTGCGTCTCGCTGACGGTCCCGATGAAGTGCACCACATGGTGGTCGGCCGCGCCGAAACCCGCAAGTACACGGGCGAAGAGGAAGATCCGGCCATGGCTGCCGTCTGGCGGAAATAGTCGCCTCTCGTCCTTGACGGAACCTGCTTTTGGAAACACCCTCCGGCATCTGCTGGAGGGTGTTTTCATGCAGGGCTCTGCCCTGCCATGGGGATTGTGCCCGGTTTTGCGCAGGAGGCACGGCAGAAATCCGGTGTCGTGATGATCCCCACAGGGCCTCTGGAACTTCAGCTCTATGTGCCGTACACGCTGAACATCGTGCAGTCGGTAAACTGAATCCGGAACCTCCGCCATGACAAAGCTCACTTGGTACGTCACCCGGGTGCACCGGTTGCTGGCTCTTGTCGTAGGGGCACAATTGCTGATCTGGACCGTGTCCGGATTTTTCTTCACGCTGAAGCCGATTGAACAGGTGCGCGGCACGCATTTGCGGGCTGACATGACGCTTGACCCAACCTCCATTCCATCGGGCCTTACCCCACCGGTTGGATTGCAGGGCGCACCCATCCTTTCAGCAGACTTGAAACGCCTTGGCGATGGATATGTCTGGGAGGTGACGGATACGTCCGGCACGCGCCTGTATGACACGGTCACGGGCGCCGCGCGCGCGTCCCTCGCGGAGGCAGATATCCGCGCTGCGGCGACAGCGCACTGGGCGGGCCGGGGCCGTCTGGAGACGGTGGCGTTGGTCGACGCGGCACCTGCCGAGACCGGTCGCGCGGGTCAGCCGCTCTGGCGGGCGGAGTTCACCGGCCAGGACACTGCCACCTTCTGGATCGATCCGCAGACAGCCGATCTTGTGGCCGTGCGCACACCGTGGTGGCGGGCATTCGACCTGCTCTGGGGCCTGCACATCATGGACTGGACGTCGCGCGAGACCTTCACGACGTGGTGGATGAAACTGTTCGGCTTCGGCGCCGTCACACTGTCGCTCGCCGGCATCTGGCTTCTGGTCGACCGTGCCCGCAAGGGGCGCCTGTTCCGGTAGGCTTGGAATGGCACGTTCAAATGTTCTTCGCCATTCGGGTCAAATTCGGTTAGCATTGTCCTCTTGGTAGGGAGGACGCCATGATTAGACTGTCGAAAATATTGCTCATCGTGTTTGTCGGGCTACAGGGCCTGTTCTACGCGCTCAACAACATCGTCAACTTCGAAGCAGCGACCAGTTTCGTCCAGGGCGTACTTCCGATGGCGGGCAACGAGGCATATCCGAATGCATTTGGTCCACCCGTGACATCACCCGTCCTGATCGTGATCGTCCTGTGGGGAATCATACTGGGAGAGCTGCTGGTTGCTGCCCTGTCTTTCAAGGGTGCCTATGACATGTTCCGTGCACGCGCCGCATCGCCAGAAACCTTCGACGCGGCCAAGACATGGGGCCTGATGGGCTGTATTATGGCGCTGTTTGTCTGGTTCGGCCTGTTCATGGTGGTCGGAGGGGCCTATTTCCAGATGTGGCAGACGCCGCTGGGCGGTGCAGCACAGGCCGGGGCTTTCCAGTATGCCATGATCAGCGGTGTGGTGTTATTGTTCGTCAATACGAAGAATTAAGCTGCGCTAAAACGGAACGTTCGGATCATCTTCGCCGGCGCCACCAATCTCCAGTCCGGCAAAGTCGAAGACTCGCGGATCGTGCAGATGGCTTGGCCGCACCGTGGCCAGCGCATGTGCCATGACCTGCCGCACGCCGGGCTTCTTGCGTTCCCATTCGTCCAGCATCTGCTTCATCGCCACGCGCTGTAGCCCGTCCTGACTGCCACATAGATTGCAAGGAATAATCGGGAATTCCATTGCGGTGGCAAACTTGGCCAGATCCTCCTCGGCGGCGGTGATCAGTGGGCGCAGCACGAGGACATCGCCCTCGTCATTGAGCAGTTTCGGCGGCATTGCGGCCATGCGCCCGCCATGCACGAAATTCATCATGAAGGTTTCCAGCGCATCATCGCGATGATGACCCAGCACGATGGCCTCACAGCCTTCCTCCCGCGCGATACGGTAGAGGATGCCCCGGCGCAGGCGCGAGCACATCGAGCAATAGGTCCGCCCCGCCTCGACCTTCTCGGTCACGATGGAATAGGTGTCCTCGGTCTCGATCCTGTATTTGACTCCGACCCGCTCCAGCCAGTCCGGCAAGACGTGCTTCGGAAAGCCCGGCTGGCCCTGGTCAAGGTTGCAGGCCACCAGGTCCACCGGCAGTGCGCCTTGCCATTGCAGGTCCAGCAATACCGCCAGCAAGCCGTAGGAATCCTTGCCGCCCGACAGGCAGACCAGCCATTTCGGACGTGGGGCCTCGCCCGCATCCACCGCGCGCCGGTCGACCATCTTGTAGTCGTCAATCGCCTTCAGCGCGCCGCGCACCAGTCGCTTGCGCAGCTTCTTGAAGCTGACGCCAGACGGCGCATCCGCAAACAGGGGCGGAGCCGCAGAAAAGGAGGAGCTATCATCTGCCATACGCGCCCTATCTCACGGCCCGGGTTTCCCGCGCAAGCATTTCGCGCGGTTGCCGATCAGTCTGCCGCGCCGACCTGCTGCTGGTAGCGCGCGGTCAACTCGACCAGGGCCAGGGCGAGCGCATGGCCCGCCAGGCCGACCGTCCACCAGATTGTCGGCGTCAGCATCGCATAACGCTCGCCGCCAATGCTTAGGCTGATGCCCGCGAACACGACCATGCCGAAGAGATAACTGGCCAGATGAATGAAGAAGCCGAGCCGCATGGCGGCCGTCACCTTGGCGTTTTTCTCGCGCAGCATGACCTCGGCTTCACGTTTCGCATCCACCGTCAGCGCCATGACATCGACATTGAACGCCGCCGCCAGTGCCTTCAGCGAATCGCCGGAGGCTTTCTCGCCGGTCTCGATCCGCTGCACCGTGCGTACGCCAACCCCGGCCAGCTCAGCCAGGTGTTCCTGTGACCAATGGCGTTCCTCGCGCCAGCGTTTGATCTTTCCGGCATCGACATCGAATTTCATGGGGCGTTCCTTTCCTCGAACTGTGTGTAACTGCCCTGAACTTGCGGAAAAACCCCCTTTCGGGCCACGCCATTACGCCGTCAGGGCCCCGTCAGAGGCCCGCCAACGCCCCGTCACAGGGGCGCCAATTACTTGACGTGTCGAGGATTACGGGCCGTCGCTGCCCTAGCGGGCCAGGAACGGGATCCGGAAGAAACGCTTGAGGCTCCACCAGAAGCGCAGGCGCTTGTTGTTGGGCGCATCATTGCTGCCGCGGGGCACGAGGATATTGTTCATGCGCGGCTGGTAGCGGCGGATCAGGTCTTCCTCCACACGCGCCCGGTCCGATTCCTTCTTCAGGACCAGAACGTGCCGCTCGGTCGCGCCGCGCTTCCACCAGGCTTCCCACCAGCGTTCATGGCCGATCAGGCGGCTTTTGAAGTTTGCGGCCTTGCCGATGTAGAGTGGGAACAGGAAGAAGACGAAGCGGCGCTGCACGAAGACATAGATGCCGCCATCATTCGGCAGGCCCTTCGGCGTCAGCGTGATCTTGAAGCGATAGGGCCGGCCAGACTCGCCCCACCAAGTATGCCACCCGAACAATATCCACATATGCGGAGCCCTCCCATTTCGCGCGAAGCTCTCTTGCTACGGTTAATCAGCCGTTAAAATGTGGCGGTTTCGGGGGTCTGAGAGGGAGAAATCCTTACCGATTTGCCCAATTGGTTAAGCTCCGGGCCCCAGAGCAAGGGGGGAGCGCCGGGCAGGACGGTCAGGGGCGAATCAGGCGCTCGCGGCCAGTGCCCGTTTGACCGGGGCGAAGCTCATCCGGTGGTGGGCGCAGGGCCCGTGCGCCATCAACGCCTCGGCATGGGCGGCGGTGCCATAACCCTTGTGCCGGGCAAAGCCATAGGCTGGAAACGCTAGATCCATCTCCTTCATCAGCGCGTCGCGCACCGTCTTGGCGAGGATCGACGCAGCCGAGATGGCCGGCTCGGTCAGGTCGCCCTTCACAATCGCCGTCGCTGCGCAGGGAAAGCTCGCGGGCAGGGCGTTGCCATCCACCAATATGTGCCCCGGCGCCAGGCCCAGTCCCGCCACGGCCCGCTCCATCGCCAGGAATGTCGCTTGGCGAATGTTCAGCCGGTCAATCTCTTCCGGGGTCGCATGCGCCACGCTCCACGCTGCCGCCCGGTCGCGGATCATCGGCGCCAGTGCGTCGCGCTTTGCCTCGGTCAGCTTCTTGGAATCGGTCAGGCCGTCGATGGGCCGCGCCGGGTCGAGGATCACCGCGCCTGCCGTCACCGGCCCCGCCCAGGGCCCGCGCCCGGCCTCGTCCACGCCCGCAATAAGGATCTGTGCTGTCGCCATTGCCCAACCAAAACGCGAGTCGCTCTTGCGCTCCAGTGCGCTCCGGGTTTCTACTGCACACATGACACAGCCATACCGCATCCAGATGCATGAGACCGGCGGGCCAGACGTGCTCAAGGTCGAGGATTTCATCCCCCGCAAGCCCGGCCCCGGCGAAGTGACCGTGCGCCAGAGCGCGGCGGGCCTCAACTTCATCGACACGTATCACCGCACCGGCCTCTATCCTGTGCGCTTTCCCTTCACGCCCGGCCAGGAGGGCGCCGGCGCGGTTCAGGAAGTCGGCGAGGGCGTCACCCATCTGAAGCCCGGCGACAAGGTCGCCTATCTGGGCAGCGGCACCTATGCCAGCCATTTCACCGGCCCGGCCGACCGCATGTTGCTCCTGCCGGATGATATCCGTCCGCAGGATGCCGCCGCCGTCCTTCTGAAAGGCCTCACCGCCTGGGCGCTGTTGTTCGAGGTCCGCCCGCTTCAGGCCGGGGAGACGATTCTCGTCTGGGCGCCCGTCGGCGGTGTTGGCAGCCTGCTCGTACCATGGGCGGCCAGCCTCGGCGCGCGCGTCATTGCCGTCACCTCCACTGAGGCCAAGGCCGAAAAGGCAAGGGCGCTGGGCGCGTCAGACGTGATCATTGGCTATGAGGGCGTCGCCGACAAGGTGAAGGAATTGACCGGCGGGCGCGGCGTCGATGTCGCCTATGACAGTGTTGGTCGCATCAGCGCCGAGGAAAGCCTGAACAGCCTTCGGCCTGCAGGCTGGTTCGTCACTTATGGCAACGCCTCCGGCCCGGTTGAGCCGATCCCGCCCGGCCGTCTGGCGCAAGGCGGCTCGCTGGTCATGACCCGGCCCACCCTGTTCCATTTTATTCCGGATGCGGACAGTCTTGCGCGCGGCGCCAGCCTCCTCTTCAGCGCCCTGAAGTCCGGCACGATCCACGCCGACATCGGCCAGCGCTTCCCGCTCTCAGAGGCCGCGAAAGCCCACGAAGCCATCGAGAGCGGCACCACGACCGGCGCGACAGTGCTCGTCCCGTAGGGCGGGTCAAAACCCGCCAAAAAAAGGCGCCAAGGAGAAACGCCATGCCGGATTATAGACGTCTCTATATTCCGGGTGGCACCTTCTTCTTCACGGTCACGCTCAAGAACCGCACCTCGGATGTGCTGACGGCAAACATTGAGGCACTCCGCCAAAGCTGGCGAGACGTGCGCGCACGTCGTCCGTTCGAGACGCCTGCTGCGGTTGTGCTGCCGGACCATACGCATTTCATGATGACCTTGCCGGAAGACGATCATGACTATTCAACCCGTATACGCCTCCTCAAGGCGGGCTTCACCAAACGCCTGCCGGAGACCATCAAGGGCGAGGGCCGAAAGCGAGAGCGGAACATCTGGCAACAGAGGTTCTGGGAACATGCGATCCGGGATGATAAGGATTATGAGGCGCACGTGAATTACATTCACCACAATCCGGTGAAGCACGGTTATGTCGATGATGCGGACAAATGGCCCTTCTCGACATGGCATCGCTTCAAACGCGACTATGGAAAAGCATGGAGACCTGGGTAATGGCGGGTTACGCTCCGCTAACCCGCCCTACAAAAACCAAAACCCCCGTAGGGCGGGTCAAGACCCGCCAACGCGCTTTCGGTATTGTGCATACCTTAGGATGTGGGGTCGTCGTTCGAATTTAGTCATCAAAACGTAGTTGCCTCAAGGCCTCACAACTCCCATCCAGTCCCGGAAAGAGAGATGACGCAGTGATTCCCATTGTACGTAAGTCGCGTAGAACGATACTTCTCTCGCTCTTCGGAATATCTATGGCTTTCAAGTATGTTTGGTGCTGCTGTAATTCATGGAAAGAGATAAAATGCTCAATGTCATCGATATTGGTCAGCATCGATACGGCTTGCTGCGGCAATGTCCGATGATTTAGGGGGCCAGCCAAGTCTAAAATAGTCACATGAGGTTTGACACGACTTACGTGGTTATCTTTGGGGGTGCGTGGATTGTCATCCCAAGCTTCTCTGGCGAATTCGAATATTCGCACGCTTCCGGTTTCGTCAGAAAACGGATTACGAAAGGCGAAATAGGCTGCGACGTATGGGGACTCAGTCCAATCGAGCAAAGGAGTAGGGAAGCCGTGATGCTGAACTAGATGAAAAAATTCTCCTAAACTATCAGGGTTTTCAAAATCAAACTTGTTCTCCACTATTGGTGACAAGTGCCTTCGTAGTATTCGTGCATCCTCATCCATATAGCGCGACAAATCTGTTCTGCTAGTCCGGTGAAAAGAGGTTCTTAACTTCCACGCTCCTGGTTGCCCCCTGTAAATATGTTTAGAGACATCGGTTGTTGAAACAAATTCCTTAAAAGAGCCCCAGTCACTAACTTCGGTTTCAGGTTCGTATGATGATGGAATTGTGCTTCGGCTTTTTATGAGATGTCCTGATCCAATCGTTCCGATGTCGGTGTGGTAGTTTATACGTAGGCGACCATCTTGCTGTATCTGGCATTGTAAAGTGGTCGAAGTTCCATGCTGGTAGCCCGGGAAAACTCTTGGGACATCTTGGGCTAGTACCGGTTCGCCCGTGGTAGTCAGGGCTAAAGTGCGGGCCTCAAATTGTGAGAATTGTTCTTTAGAGGTTCTTATTACCGCGAGTGTGCCGGGAATACCCGCGCCGTTTGGGAACAACATTCCGGTGCCCCAGTATTGTTTACCGACTAGGTCGAGATCGAGAATCGCTAAACCTCCAATCTCGCCGTCAAGTGTTCCAATCCACTGGCCTTCCAAATTGTCCACTTCTAGCCCCTCCATAGTGGTAGTATTCGTCGATATGGGAAATCGAATCTCCCATTTGTGATATTAGAGACATGGGGTGTTTCTGTAGTCACTAAAACCTGTGTCGATCCGCTCAGACAAACAAAATAAACCTTATCCCACCCCTCTGAACCCTGCCGTATGCTTGCGGGCATGTTCGACCGGGACTCCCTCATCAAACGCGCGCTGGAGACGGGCTGGCCTTTTGTGGCCGGGCTGATGGCGGAAGTGCGCGGCGCGCTCACCGCGCCAAGCGAGGGCGCCGTGCCGCGCGCGGTCTATTATGCATCGCTCCGTACGCTGCGCGCCCTGGAATCTCTGGTGCGCCGCATGCTCTATCTCATGTCGCTGGAACTGGAGGTCAGCTGGACCCCGCCGCGGCCGCGCGCATCGGCTATGGACTCATCTGGACCAGCTATGGACACTTTACGGACCAGCCAGACCGGCCTCGCACGGCAGGCCCCGGCGCGCAAGCTCGTCATGCTCGACACGCTGACGCTCTATTTCCCGCCGCTGGAGCCGCTTGAAACGCCCCCGGCAAGATACGGGCCTCGCCCCTCGATCTGGATGCTGGGCATGCCCCGTGCGCCAGAGCCTGAAGGCCCGCCCGAAACGCTGGATCCCACGCCGCTGCTCGCGCGGCTGGAGCGGCTCTCCACAAGTTGCGCTGACCCCGCCGCCGAGGCGCGGCGCATGGCGCTGTGGCAGGCGCGTCGCCGGGCCGAGCTTCAGGCCGGCAAGCGCGGGCGCATGCATCCGCTGCGCATGGGCCGCCCGCCGGGCTATGTGAAAGACCGGCTGAGGCGCGACACGCTGCAGCGAAAACTCTGGGATTTCTGGCAGTTCTGCCATTGGGCCGATACGGCCACGGACCCGCCCGTGGCCCCGGCCTGACCGGGGCGGCCATTCGTTAAAATCTGGACATCGGGGGAGGTTGCAATCTCCGCCCACCCGCGCCTTGGGAGGGGCTAAGGGCGAGCGGAGCCATGGGCGGCTGGGTGCAATTGATGGGTACCGCCCATGCAGGTTCGGTGTGCTGCAGATATTACAGGTTCCGCAGACCCGGGGGGCGCAGCGCGAATCCGGGAGAGGGGTGTGTGTTCGCGCTACGGGTGAATTATGCGCCACAGGTCTGAAGGGCGCGTTTCCGCAAAGGGCGCAATTGCGCGGGCGCGGGCAAGCCTGCGATAACCTTGATTCATCATTTAGGATTAAGGCGCGGGCTGTAGCTCCAGCAACAGGGCCGGGTCGATATAGAAATCGCCGTCCCGGCTGCGCGCTTCGGGATTGCGCCACTTTACCGCCCAGTGCAGGTGTGGCCCGGTCGTGCGGCCGGTATTGCCGGTCTTGGCCAACAGGTCGCCCGTGTCGACCTCATCGCCCGCCGCCACATCGACCGCTGACAGATGCATGAACACCGAGACCAGGCCATGGCCATGGTCCAGGAACACGGTGCCGCCTTCATAATAGAGATCCGGATCGGCCAGGATCACCACACCCGGCGCGGGCGCGCGAACCTCGGTGCCCACCGGCGCGGCCATGTCATAGCCGCGATGCACCGATGTGCTCTCACACGGCTCGCCAGTCACTTTCGAGACGCCGGTATATTTCCGGGTCGGTCCGAAGGGCGACGAGGTTGGCGCATCGGCCGGTTTCACAAAACCTTCCAGCGCGCCGGGGCCGGGATTGAAGCTGGCAAACGAGTCCTGCTTCTTCACCCAGCTGCGCGAGGCATGTGCCTTCTGTTCAGCCGAGCGGGCATCGACCTTGTCGCAGTCAAAACCTGAAATTTCGCGGTATTCATCTTGGCGCTCGGCAATCTGGAGATCCCCGAATGCGCCGCTGTCATGCGACCAGCCGACGACACTCGGCGCGCGCGTGCTGAGCCCGAACTGCGCCGTGCCCATCTCGCTGACAGTCAGCTTTGTTCCCGCGACCGTGAACGTACTGCCCGGTTCGGCTGAACAAATCACCAGCCCGCCCTGTACCAGAACGCCGTCACATGTCGGCGCGATGACCTGAACAGGTGTCTCTGTCTCAGTTTCAGGCTCAGCCACCGGGGCTGGCGCAGCAGGAACAGGTGCCATGTCAGGCGCAGGCGTCGGCGCAGGAGACTCTGCGGCTGCGCACGCCACCACGAATGTTGCCAGTCCCGTCAGGAGCGCGCGGTGCATCAGCGACCAGCCTTGACCATGCGCTGGCTCGCCGCCTCGGCGTCCCAGTAGGCTTCCTGCAGGTCCACGCTCCAATAGCGCAGGGCCTGGAGCGGGATCTTCCGGCCGGTCACCGCGCAGGTGACATAGTCTCCCGGCGCGATCATTTCGATGTCGGCGTCGAGATAGCGAAGGCGGGCTTCGCCGGCGGGGCGGCTGGATCGGTCAAGCATATGCGCGACCATGCCTGAAACAGCACCAAAAGAAAAGATGTAGCGCGCAGGAAGTTTCCCCTTTGTTCCGCAGAACAAATATGGTACATCCGACTCAGCAACGGCAAACGGGGGCCTTGCCAAATGCGGCCCCATGGTAGACCTAAGGAGACGACTCATGGCCAAAGCGGCGCTACAACTCGTGGACAAGGAATCAGGCGTGGACAAGCAGAAAGCTCTTGAAACAGCGCTGGGTAATATTGAGCGGTCCTTTGGCAAGGGCTCGGTCATGCGCCTTGGCGACAAGAAGGTGATGGATGTCGAAGCGGTGCCCACCGGTTCGCTCGGCCTCGACATTGCGCTCGGCATTGGCGGCCTGCCCAAGGGCCGTATCATCGAAATCTATGGTCCGGAGAGTTCGGGCAAGACGACGCTGGCCCTGCACAGCGTGGCAGAAGCCCAGAAGAATGGCGGCGTCTGTGCCTTTATCGACGCCGAACACGCGCTCGATCCGCTGTATGCCGGTAAGCTCGGCGTGGATCTTGATGACCTTCTGATCTCCCAGCCGGACACCGGTGAACAGGCGCTCGAAATCGCTGACACGCTGGTGCGTTCCGGCGCGGTTGATCTACTGGTCATCGACTCGGTGGCGGCCCTCACACCACGTGCCGAACTCGAAGGCGAGATGGGCGACTCCCTGCCAGGTCTGCAGGCCCGCCTGATGAGCCAAGCGCTGCGCAAGCTGACCGGCTCGATCTCCAAATCCAAGTGCATGGTGATCTTCATCAACCAGATCCGGATGAAGATCGGCGTCATGTTCGGCAGTCCAGAGACAACGACTGGCGGGAACGCATTGAAATTCTACTCGTCTGTCCGTCTCGACATCCGCCGCATCGGCGCGATCAAGGACAGGGATGAGGTGATCGGCAACCAGACACGCGTCAAAGTGGTCAAGAACAAGGTTGCGCCGCCCTTCCGCCAGGTTGAATTTGATATTCTTTATGGTGAAGGCATTTCCAAGACGGGTGAGCTCATTGATCTTGGCGTGAAGGCTGAAGTCGTCGAAAAGGCTGGCTCCTGGTACTCCTACAAGGGAGAGCGCATGGGGCAGGGCCGCGAGAAGACCCGTAACTTCCTGAAGGAAAACCCGGCCATCGCCGACGAGATCGAGGATGCGATCCGGCGCAATGCAGGCCTTCTGGCGGATGAATTGCTGAATGCCGGCATGGAATCCGAACAGGAAGACGATCTGCCAGACGCCGCAGAAGGCTGATCCACAGGATTTCTGGTCCTGAAATACACATTTCAGGGCCAGAAATACCCTCTCTCTCTCCAGAGAACTGTCCCTTTGTGGCGCACCCCGCTTGGCGTGCCGCAAAGGGACCTTTATATCGCCGGTGTAATAAGTGCGTCGATTGACTCGGCCGCAACACTGATCGCAAGGACACAGAGCTGCCCATGACCGGCGTAAACGAGATTCGCGAGACCTTTCTTTCCTTCTTCGAGAAGCGAGGGCACCTGCGTCAGGCATCTGCGCCGCTCATCCCGCAGAACGATCCCACCCTGCTCTTCGTCAATGCGGGCATGGTGCCGTTCAAGAACATCTTTACCGGCGCTGAAACGCCTCCGGGGCCTCGTGCGACGACATCGCAAAAATGTGTGCGCGCTGGCGGCAAGCACAATGACCTCGACAATGTCGGCTATACGGCGCGCCACCACACCTTCTTTGAAATGCTGGGCAATTTCTCCTTCGGCGACTATTTCAAGGAAGACGCAATCGAATTCGGCTGGGAACTGTGCACGAAGGAATTCGCGCTCGACCCGAAAAAGCTGCTCGTCACGGTCTATGCCGAAGACGATGAAGCCGCCACGCTCTGGAAAAAGATTGCCGGCCTCGATGATTCCCGGATCATCCGGATCGGCACATCCGACAATTTCTGGTCGATGGGCGATACTGGTCCGTGCGGACCCTGTTCGGAAATCTTCTATGATCATGGCGAAAGCGTCGCTGGAGGCCCTCCCGGTAGCCCGGATGAGGATGGCGACCGGTTCATCGAAATCTGGAACCTGGTCTTCATGCAGTTCGACCAGCAGGCCGATGGTTCGCGCAAGAATCTCCCCAAGCCTTCCATCGACACGGGCATGGGGCTGGAGCGGATTTCGGCCGTTCTGCAGGGCGTCCACAACAATTACGATATCGACCTGTTCAAATCGCTGATCGCGGCCGAGGAAGACCTCTATGGCGCGAAGGCTGCGGGCGATCAGCTTGCCTCCTTCCGTGTCATCGCCGACCATTTGCGCACATCCGCTTTCCTGATTGCCGATGGCGTCCTGCCGTCGAATGAGGGGCGTGGCTATGTCCTGCGTCGCATCATGCGTCGCGCGATGCGCCACGGTCACCTGCTTGGCGCGCGCGAACCGCTGATGTACAAGCTCGCCCCGGCGCTGATCTCGGAAATGGGCAAGGCGTATCCTGAGCTCGGCCGCGCCAAAGCCGCCATTGAATCCGCCCTCGAACAGGAAGAGGCTCGCTTCCAGCGCACTTTGGGCAATGGCTTGTCGCTGCTCGACAAGGAAACGGCGGACATGAAGGCCGGCGATGCGCTGCCGGGCGACGTCGCCTTCAAACTGTCCGACACGTATGGTTTCCCACTCGACCTCACGCAGGACATCCTGCGCGGTCGGGAGATGAGCGTCGATGTTGATGGTTTTGAAACCGCGCTCGAGCAACAGCGCCAGGATAGCCGCGCAGCAGGATTCTCCTCCGGAGATCAGGCAACGGATGATATCTGGTTCCGCGTCCGCGACGATGCGGGCGCCACAAGTTTCACCGGCTATGATGGCACCGAAGGCAAGGGCAAGCTGGTCGCAATCGCTGCTGGCGGCGCACGGGTTGATGCACTGTCTGCCGGCCCGGCCGAACTCGTTTTCGACACAACGCCTTTCTATGCAGAATCCGGTGGGCAGGCCGGCGACCACGGTGAGATAGTGTTCGGTAACGGCGCGCGCTTCATCGTGCGCGATGTCCAGAAGCGCGCAGGTGACCTGCACGTTCACATCGGGGAGCTTGTCTCGGGCGAAGCCAGGCTCGGCGACACGGCCAGCCTGCATGTCGATGCCGCCCGCCGCCGCGCCATCATGGCGAACCATTCTGCAACCCACATCATGCATGCTGCCTTGCGCAATGTGCTCGGCGAACATGTCACGCAGAAGGGCTCACTGGTCGAGGCTGATCGCTTTCGTTTTGATTTTTCGCACAATGGTCCGATGACGCCAGCAGAACTCGAAGCGGTCGAGGATGAAGTCAACGCCCAGATTCGCGAAAACCACCCGACGGGCATTCAGGTAACTTCACCTGACAAAGCCATCGAAGCGGGGGCACTTGCATTGTTCGGTGAGAAGTATGGCGACGAAGTCCGTGTGCTGTCCATGGGCACCGGCGATGCACGGCGCTATTCGGTTGAACTGTGCGGCGGCACCCATGTCGAGCGTGCCGGGGATATCGGCGTATTCGTGATCATGTCAGAGAGTGGTGTGTCGGCAGGCGTGCGCCGAATCGAAGCGGCAACAGGCGCCGAGGCGCTGGCCTATCTCAAGGGACGTGCCCAGATTGCGGTAGACCTTGCCGAGAGCTTGAAAGTTCCGCTCAAGGATGTCCCGCGCCGAGTGGCTGCGCTCGGCGAGGAGCGCAGGTCGCTGGAAAAAGAACTGGCCGACGTCAAGCGCAAGCTCGCCATGGGCGGCGGCGGTGGCGCGCCGGCCGGGCCGGAAGAGATCAATGGCGTGAAACTGATGGCGCGCATTGCTGAAGGTGTGGGCGGCAAGGAGTTGCGCACGCTGGTGGATGAGGCCAAGGCCCAGATCGGATCTGGCATCGTGGCCTTTGTCGGCGTCGCCGATGGCAAGGCCGGTGTTGCCGTTGGGGTGACCAAGGACCTGACCGACACCTATTCGGCGGTCGATCTCGTCAAGGCGGCCAGCGAGGCGCTTGGTGGAAAGGGCGGTGGCGGACGGCCTGACATGGCTCAGGCTGGCGGCCCTGATACCGACAAGGCCGACGATGCGCTCGCCGCTGTTCGCGCGGCGATTGCGGGCTGATCCCCTCACGCGAACCGATTGACTCCCGCCACAGGGCGCCTATGTAGAGGCCCCGTGGTGATTTGGTCGGTCGGCTTGCAGCCACGTTAAACAACTTGCTAAAAGGCTGCGCGGGAAATCCGAACACGCTCACAGCAAGATTCCGACTGGCCGAAACTGGTAGCGGAGTAGAGCCTATGCCCATTCGAATTCCTGACGGTTTGCCCGCGCGCGACCTGCTCGTGCGTGAAGGCGTGCAGGTGCTCGATGAATCCATCGCAACGCGTCAGGATATTCGCCCGATGCGGATTGCGCTGCTCAATCTGATGCCGAACAAGATCGAGACTGAATCCCAGATCGCCCGCCTTGTCGGCGCGACGCCGCTGCAGGTGGAGTTGACCCTGGTGCGCATCGGCAGCCATGTGGCGCGCAACACGCCGGAGGATCACCTCATCTCCTTCTACCATACCTGGGATGAGGTTAAGGATCGCAAGTTTGACGGCTTTATCATTACCGGTGCGCCGATTGAGACCCTGCCGTTCGAGGACGTCACCTATTGGGACGAGCTGACAAAAATTCTCGACTGGACCGAGACTCATGTTCATTCCAGCTTCTTCATCTGTTGGGGGGCCATGGCGGCCGTGCATCATTTCCATGGCGTGCCTAAGCATACTCTCGAAGAGAAGGCGTTTGGTGTCTATCGCCACCACAACCGCAAACCGGAATCTCCGTTCCTCACGGGATTTTCGGATGATTTCTCGATCTCGGTATCTCGATGGACCGAAGTGCGCCGCGAGGATATTCCATCCGGCAGTGGTCTGAATGTCCTGATGGAGAGTGACGAGACCGGGCTCTGCCTGTTGCATGAGGCGCGCGGCAACCGGCTTTATATCTTCAACCACATTGAATACGACTCGACCTCTCTGGAGAATGAGTATCGCCGAGATGTGGCGTCAGGTAAGCAGATTGCTGTGCCGGCCAATTACTTCCCGGATGACGACCCCAGCCGCACGCCGAAAAATCGGTGGCGATCTCACGCCTTTCTTCTGTTTGGAAACTGGATCAACCAGATGTACCAGACCACGCCCTATAATCTGGAAGATATCGGGACGGATCGTGCCGGTGATAGCAAGACCAGATAGCCGGTTTTGGTGGGTAGACGGTAAGCGTTGGGTGGTCAGGCGACAGCGGGCAATAATGGCTCGTCATTGCCCGGTTCCCACTGGGCATATTTCGCCATCACACTCTTGAACAGGGCGCTCTGCTTGTGACCGTCCAGCCAGACCTGTAGCGCAGGCAAATCCTGCGCCCGGAACCAGTCCATGTCGGTATGCGCATACTGGCGAACGAAAGGAAATATCGCCATATCGGCCAGGCTGCGCGTTGGCCGCACAAGCTGGCCGCCATGTGCTTCCAGCCTTGAGTTAAGGTCCCCAAGTATCTCGAGCCCCGCCTCCCGCGCCGCGCCGGGGACAAGATCTTCGTCGGAATACCGGTTGGGGTATTTATAGCGGTCCAGCGCGTGCTTGAACGCGCCATCATTGCGAGAGATCAACATGTCCGTCGTTTCCGGGTCTGCCGCCAGCCAGCCCTCGGGGTCATTCTGTGCCAGCGCCCACCGCATCACGTCGAGGCTCTCGTCCACGACCTCACCAGAGGTCGTTACCAGAACCGGCACCGTGCCCTTGGGGCTGGCGGCCAGCATGTCGGCGGGCTTGTCGCGGAGTACCACTTCACGAACATGGACTGGCAGACCTGCCATCGACAGACCCATTCGTCCACGCATCGCATAGGGACAGCGCCGGAACGTATAGAGGATGTGTCCTGGCGCGCTCACGCGTCTTCGCTCCGCCGCGCCTCCGGGCCCATATGCTCCTGGCCTCGCTTGCGGGCAAGGTCGATTTGCTTCTGGCGTTCGGCGAAACGTGCGCGCTGTTCATCGCTCATTTCGTCAATACAGTGCGGGCAGGAAACGCCGGGTACATAGGCGGCCTCCGCCTTGTCTTCATCCGTGATCGGCCGTTTGCAGGCATGGCACATATCATAGCTGCCGGGGGTGAGATTATGGCGCACCGACACGCGTTCGTCGAAGACGAAACATTCGCCGCGCCATTTGCTGTCGGTCTCCGGAACGGTCTCGAGATATTTCAGAATGCCGCCTTTCAGGTGGAACACGTCGTCAATGCCTTCGGCCTTTACAAAGCTGGTCGCCTTTTCACAGCGGATGCCGCCGGTGCAGAACATGGCGACCTTGGGCGTGCGTCCTTCGGCTTCCAGCCGCTCACGGAACTTGCGGAACCAGTCCGGAAATTCGCGGAAAGTTTTTGTCTCCGGATCGATCGCGCCTTCGAACGTGCCGATAGAATATTCATAATCATTGCGCGTATCGATCAGCACAGTGTCCGGGTCGCTGATGAGGTCGTTCCACTCGGTTGGCTCGACATAGGTGCCGACCAGCGCATTCGGGTCTGTGCCCTGTATGCCCATGGTCACGATTTCCTTTTTCAGGCGCACTTTGAGGCGCAGAAAGGGCATATCGGCGGCTTCGGAAAACTTCGCCTCAAGATCCGCCGCGCCCGGTACGGCGCGTAAACAGGCGAGCGCCGCCTCGATGCCCTTGGCGGTTCCGGCAATCGTGCCGTTCATACCTTCGGAAGCGAGCAGGACTGTGCCCTTCACGCCTGCGGTGTCCAGCAGTTTGGCAAGCTCGGGCTGCCGAGCCTCGAAGTCCGGAAAGGAAAAGAATTTGTAGAAGGCAGCAATCGTGTAAGTCATGCCGGGCCTTATGCCAGAATGTTGGACAGATTTGAATATCCGGCCGCAGACAGGTTGCTATGCCTGTTCGGATAATATGCGGGGCAACTTGAAGGTCACCGTCTCGCGTGCGGTTTCGATTTTTTCCACGGACACTTCGAAGCGCTCAGAGCAGGCATTGATCACACCCTGCACCAGATCTTCCGGCGCGCTGGCCCCGGCCGTCAGGCCAAGTATGCTCACGCCTTCGAACCAGGCCCAGTCGATATTCTCGGCGCTGGCGACCAGCTCTGCCCGTGCGGCGCCTGCGCGCTTGGCCACTTCGACCAGGCGGACCGAATTCGAGCTGGTCGTCGCCCCGATCACGAGAACGAGATCTGTGCCGGGCGCGAACGACTTCACCGCTTCCTGACGATTGGTGGTGGCGTAGCAGATATCTTCCTTGTGAGGGCTCGAAATGCCCGGAAAGCGCGTCTGCAGCGCCGCCACGATGTCTGCTGTATCGTCAACAGAGAGGGTTGTCTGGGTCACGAAAGCGACATTGTCCGGATTCTTTGGCGCGAAGCTCGCCACGTCTTCAACGGTCTCGATCAGGGTCATTGTATCACCCGGCAGCTGTCCCATCGTGCCGATGACTTCCGGGTGTCCGGCATGGCCGATCAGCACAATTTCACGGCCTTCCCGGTGATGGCGCTCGGCTTCGACATGCACTTTGGAGACGAGTGGGCAGGTAGCGTCGACAAAGATCATGTTGCGGCGCTGGGCTTCGGCCGGCACGGATTTCGGCACGCCATGGGCGGAGAATATCACAGGGCGATCTTCCGGGCATTCGTCCAGTTCTTCGACAAAGATAGCGCCCAGATCCTCGAGTCGGCTCACCACATGGGCATTGTGGACGATTTCGTGGCGCACATAGACCGGCGCGCCCCACTTTTCGAGCGCTTCCTCGACGATCTGGATGGCCCGATCAACGCCAGCGCAGAAGCCGCGCGGCGCCGCAAGTCGGATCACAAGAGGCTGCCTGTCGTTCATTTCATCCTACTTCCTGCCTGCGGGCGTTGCGCCGAGACGTCTGGGCCTTTAACACATCTGCAGCAACAGATGGACAGGCCTTTGCATGAGGCCAAGAAGGACACGCCGACGCATGATCAAATATGCCCCACTTCTCGCCGCGGTCATTCTCACTGGCTGTGGTGCCGGAAAGATCGCGGACAGTTTCGATACGCGCCAGAATGCCGGCCCGTGCCCACCCGTCGGTGCCCTCTATGATTCGTCGCGCTATGTCGAATTTGATGGTGGTGGCGAGCTGTATTCGAATATCGAATTTACGGGTGAAATCATCGATGTACGGCTGTTCTGTCGGTATGTTGAGGACAATCCACTGGAAGCTGAAGTTGAGATCGATTTTGCGTTCGGCAAGGGCCCGGCAGCGGATTCCAATGCCCACACTTACCCTTACTACGTCGCGGTCACGCGCCGGAACGGCAAAGTACTGGCAAAGAAATACTTCAATACCGAGGGCAACTTCGGCGGCCAGAACCTGACCGGAAAAACCGAAGTTATCGGCACAATCGAAATTCCGCGCGTGGATGAGTCGATTTCGGGCACGAACTTCGAAGTCGTCGTAGGGTTCGAGCTGACCCAAGAGCAATTGGAATTCAACCGCGCGGGCAAGCGTTTCCGCATGGATGCCGGACAGTAAGCAATGGCCAGTCTGATCAATGATCTGTCGGTGGCCGCCAGCGCCGCCTTTGAGGCCATGGGACTGGAGTCGAAATGGGGCGCTGTGCGCCGCTCTGACAAGCCGGAATTCGCGGACTTCCAGTGTAATGGCGCAATGGGGGCGGCCAAGTCGGCTGGCAAGAACCCGCGCGAGATTGCCGGTGAGATCGCGGCGACACTGAAAGATCATCCCATGGTCCTGTCGGCAGAAGTCGCCGGGCCGGGCTTCATCAATATCCGCGTCTCCGACGAGGCGATGTCGGCGCGTGCTGCGGGCATCCTCTCGGACGACATGGCGGGCGGCGAACTGGCGGCTGACCCGAAGGTCACTGTGATCGATTTTGGTGGCCCGAACGTGGCCAAGCCGATGCATGTCGGACATCTGCGCTCCGCCGTGATCGGCGACACATTGGTGCGACTACTCCGTTTTCTCGGCGACAAGGTAACAGGCGACACCCATCTCGGCGACTGGGGGCTCCAGATGGGCCACCTCGTGACCGAACTCTATGACGAGCAGCCCGACCTTATCTATTTCGACGCCGTCTATGAGGGCCCGTATCCGGAACAGCCACCTGTCACGATCGAAGACCTCGCACGCCTCTATCCGGCGGCTAGCAACAAGGCCAAGGCTGATGCGGCGCGCAATGAGCGCAGCCAGAAGGCTGTGGCCGAACTCCAGGCCGGGCGGCCGGGTTATCGTGCCCTGCTGAGGCACTTCATCGATGTGTCGGTTGCGGCGCTCAAGATCGACTATGAATTCCTGAATGTCCATTTCGACCTGTGGAAGGGGGAAAGCGATGTCGATCACCTGATCCCGGGTCTCGTTGAGAAGTTCAAGGACGCAGGCCTTTCCGAAGAAGATGATGGCGCCGTCATTGTCCGCATCGAGCGTGAGAGCGACAAGAAGGACATGCCGCCGATCATGCTGGTCAACAGCCGCGGCGGCACGGGCTATCATACCACCGACCTTGCGACGATTGAGGACCGGATGGAGCATATGGATCCGGTCCCGGAATTGATGCTCTATGTTGTGGACCAACGTCAGGCGCTGCATTTCGAACAGGTTTTCCGCGCCGCGGAATTGCTTGGCCTGATCGATGAAGGCCATATGGAGCACATTGGCTTCGGCACGGTGAACGGTCCCGACGGGAAGCCGTTCAAGACCCGCGAAGGCGGCGTGCTTCGGCTGGCGGACCTCAACGCCATGGCCTTCGAAGAAGCCCAGAAGAAGATTGCGGAAGCCGGAAAGCTGCCGGAAGACATGTCGGAAGACGAGCGCCGGGATGTCGCCGCCAAGGTGGCGCTGGCGGCACTGCGCTTCTCGGACCTGCACAACACCCGGACTAGTAACTACGTCTTTGATCTCGACCGCTTCACGAGCTTTGAGGGCAAGACTGGGCCATATTTGCTCTATGCGGCCGTGCGGATCAAATCGGTCCTGCGCAAGGCAGAAGATGCTGGCCACAAGGCTGGCGAGATCCGGATCGGCCATGACGCCGAACGCGCGCTTGTGTTGCAACTGGATGGCTTCGCGGCGACGCTGCTGCAGGCGCGTGAAAAGCGTATGCCGCACATCCTCTGCGAGCATGTCTACAATCTCGCGCAGGGTTTCAGCGCCTTCTATGCGGCGTTGCCGATCGCATCCGAGCAAGATGCTGGCCTCCGCGCCAGCCGGCTTGCCCTGTCGGCCGCCGTGCTCAAGCAACTCGAAACTGGCCTCGACCTTCTCGGCATTCGCATTCCGGAGCGCATGTAGCTACGTATTGCCTTGGCCCAACTCCTCGCTGATCCTCTTCGGAGAGATCAGTCAGTAGAGGAGTTCCGATATGGCCAAGACCATGCCAGTCCCGGTGGAGACCAGTTCAGACAGCGCGTACCAATGGGAATTTGCATCCCAATGGTCGAAAGCCTGGAAAGTCATCAAATGGTCTGGAGCGGCGCTGCTGACGCTCGCCTTCCTGACCGTGATCGGACAGGGATTTCTGTTCTACCGCCTGTTCGACGACGTGCACCCGGTGCTGGGGTACGCGTTCATCCTGCTGCTGGCGGGATTGTTGCTTTTGCTGGTAGGGCGGCCACTCGCGTCATTCCTGTCCATGCCCGTCGCAGCGAAACCGCCCCATACGCCGTTCGATTTGGATGATCCGGACATCACACTCCTGTCTCAGCGGCTGAAATACGACCTCAAATATCTTGCCATGCTGAAGCGCAATCCGCTCTTGGTCGAGGACGTGGCGTCTATCGAGGAAGGCATGGTGGCCGGGCGCGCTTTGCTGGCCCGGTTCGCGGCGGCGGACATGACAGAGGCCGCCACGGTCGCAGCAGACCTTGAAGCTTTCCAGAAGCGCCATATCGAAATCCATCTCAAGAAACTCGACGCCAAGGTCGACAAGCTGATCCATGCCGAAGCGGTCGGCGTCGGCGTGGCCACGGCTTTCTCCATGAACGGCACCGTTGATGCATTCGTGGTGCTGTGGCGCAATGCGAACCTGATCGCGAAGATTTCCCAGATCTATTTTGGCCGCCCACATTTGGGCGGCACATTGCTGATCCTGCGAGATGTGGCGGCTATCGTCGTGGTGAGCCGCGCGCTGGAGGATGTGACCGACATGACGGGGGATGTGATCGGCGGCCTGTTGGGGCGTATGGGCGGATTGATCGCCGGGCCGGTCATGGACGGAGCGGTAAACGCCATGCTGACCCTGAAGATGGGTTATCTCGCCAAGCGCCGCTGCCGGGCCTTTGAAGGCTGGTCCGCGCGACAGGCCCGCTCGATTTCTGCCGAAGCACTTGCCCGCGTGAAAAAGGAATCCGGCTCGGTCGCGACGGATTTGCTCAAGCGTTGCGGCGGGCTAACCTCCCGCGCCGCTTGGGCGGCAGAGCAGACCATGTCGGGCTCAAAAAATGCGTGGTCGATGGTTCAGGGCTGGTTCGGGCGCAAGGCGACAGAAGTCTGATGCGAGCCGGCCTGCCTGTTCGCTGGGCAGTGTCGGCATTCGGGCAGGCGATTGCTGACTCTCCGCTTGCTGGCCACCAGAATCCACGCTAGTTCGAGTCGCATAGACGAACTCCTCCCGGGAGAGAGCAGGTATCCAATCCTGCCGCCGAAGGCGCAACCGCCCCGGAAACGCTCAGGCAAATGGACCGGGAGAGAGACAACACGCTGGAAAGAGACGGGCTGATTGCGCCGTCTCGCCGAAGGAGCAAGCCCACCAAACCGGGCGGAATCTCTCAGGCGCCCAGGACAGCGGGGGCGACGATGCGCAGCTTCAGGCTGCCCCGTCTCCTTATGAAAGGGCGTCATGGCCGACACGACGACAGAGAATTTGAAGCGTACCCCGCTGCATGCCTTGCACGAAGAGCTGGGCGCGAAGCTTGTGCCGTTCGCAGGCTATGAAATGCCGGTCCAGTACCCGATGGGCGTCAAGGAAGAGCATCTCTGGACACGCACAGAGGCAGGCCTGTTCGACGTCTCCCATATGGGGCCATGCTTCCTGGCGCTTGCTGACGGTATTGGTGGCGGCGATGACGCGCATGCCGAGATTGCGGCGCTAATTGAAACGCTGGTACCGTCAGATATTGCGGGCCTCAAGGAAGGGCAGGCACGCCTGACCGTGTTGCTCAATGAGGAAGGCGGTATCCTGGATGACCTCATCATCACCCGCCCGATCGGCGAAGAGGCGCAGGGTTCGCTCTACATCGTCGTGAACGGCGCTGTGAAGGATGCCGACTGGGCGCTCATTGAGCGGAGCTTTGAAGGCAAGGCCGTGCTGACGCACGCCGATGACCGCATTCTGTTTGCGTTGCAGGGGCCGAAGGCTGCCGACGTGATGAGCGATTTCTTCCCGGGCTGTGAAGAGCTGAAATTTATGCGTCATATGCCGTTCGAGCTGAACGGCTCGCGCTGCATCGTGTCGCGCTGTGGTTATACGGGCGAGGATGGGTTTGAAGTGCTTGTCTCCCCGGAGGCTGGCCTGCCGCTCGTCAAGGAAATGCTGACCGATGACCGGGTGAAGCCTATCGGCCTTGGCGCGCGGGATTCCCTGCGTCTCGAGGCTGGGCTTTGCCTCTATGGCCACGACATGGATACGACCCGCGACCCGATCGAGGCAGACCTTGCCTGGGTGATCCAGAAGAAACGCCGTGAACGCGCCGACTTTCCGGGGGCTGAACGTATTATGAAAGCTCTCGCCGACGGCCCGGCTGAAGTCCGTGTCGGTATCCAGCCCCTGGAGCGCGCGCCAGCCCGCGAGGGAACCGTGATCGAAGTTGGTGGCGAAGCAGTTGGCATTGTCACGTCCGGTGGCTTTGGACCTAGTGTCGATGCGCCCATCGCAATGGGTTATGTGCGCGCAGGCCTGGCTGAGCCTGGCACGAAAATCGACCTGATGGTGAGAGGCAAGGCGCGTCCCGCAGAAGTGTGCGCGCTGCCTTTCGTGGCACACAATTACAAACGCTGAGAGGGAATTGGGCATGACAACTTACTATACTGAAGACCATGAATGGATCACCGTGGATGGCGATGTCGCCACGGTTGGGATCACCAAATACGCCGCCGAGCAGCTCGGCGATGTTGTGTTTGTCGAAGTGCCCGAAGCAGGTGCCAGCTTCGCCAAGGGCGACGACATGGCGGTGGTCGAAAGCGTCAAGGCGGCTTCGGATGTGTACGCACCCGTCGCCGGCGAAGTGGTCGAGGGCAATGCCGCACTCGCCGACGCACCGGAAACGGTCAACGAAGACCCGGAAGGCAAAGGCTGGTTCTGCAAATTGAAACTGGTTGATGCCGGCGAACTTGGATCGCTGATGAATGCGGATGCCTACAAGGCATTTTGTGACGGCCTGTAGGCGTTGATGGAGTAGCACATATGAGATACCTCCCCCTGACCCCGGAAGACCGTGCAGAAATGCTGGCGACCATCGGCGCCAAAACAGTCGATGAATTCTTCACGGACGTACCTGAAGCTGCGCGCCTCGGCAGCACGATTGAAGGCTTGCCGGACCATCAGGGGGAACTCGCCGTCGAGCGCCACATGTCGAATCTCGCGGCCAAGAACCGGTCGGCCTCGTCCGGTCCGTTCTTTGTCGGGGCGGGCGCCTACAAGCGTCATGTTCCGGCTACGGTCGACATGGTGATCCAGCGCTCTGAATTCCTCACCACCTACACGCCATACCAGCCGGAGATTGCGCAGGGCACATTGCAAACCCTATTCGAATTCCAGACTCAGGTTGCGGCGATGACCGCCATGGATGTGGCAAACGCCTCCATGTATGACGGCTCCACAGCCTGTGCCGAGGCGGCGATCATGGCAACCCGCGTGACGCGCCGGAAGAAGGTGATCCTGTCGGGCGGGCTGCACCCGCACTATGCCGCCGCCACCAAAATGGTGTGCGAGGCGCAAGGGTTCGAAGTGTTCCAGTTGCCCGCAACTGTGGATGGAGAGAATGCGCTGGCCGATGCGGTAGACGATCAGACCGCCTGCGTCATCGGCCAGAGCCCGAACATTTTCGGCACGGTGACGGACCTTTCGAAATCTGCCGACGCCGCGCATGAAAAAGGCGCGCTGCTCGTCTCTGTTTTCACCGAAGCGGTCTCTCTGGGCCTCGTCACGCCTCCGGGTGAGATGGGCGCAGACATTGCCGTGGGCGAGGGCCAGTCCATCGGCAACGGCCTCAATTTTGGCGGTCCCTATGTCGGCCTCTTTGCCTGTACCCAGAAGCTGGTGCGCCAGATGCCTGGCCGTCTGTGCGGGGAAACTGTGGACGCCGACGGCAATCGCGGGTTCGTGCTGACGCTCTCGACGCGCGAACAGCATATTCGTCGCGACAAGGCGACTTCGAACATCTGCACCAATTCCGGCCTCTGCGCGCTGGCCTTCACGGCGCACATGACGTTGCTCGGCGGGAAGGGGCTGGAACAGCTGGCCCTGCTGAACCATGAAGCGGCCTGCGATCTTGCCGATGCGCTGGAAGCCGTGCCCGGCGTGGAAATCCTGACGCCGCGCTTCTTCAATGAGTTTGCCTTCCGCACACCGATGGACGCCGAAGCCGTGCTCGCCATGCTGGACGAAGCCGGTGTGGTCGGTGGCGTTCGCGCCAGCCGCCTCTTCCCCGATGGGCATATGGGTGACGTGATTATTTGCGCCGCCACCGAATGCACGACACCGGAAGACATAGCCGCCTATGCCGCCGCCCTGAAGGAGATCATCTGATGACCATGAACACCCAAGGCCGCCCGACATCTCCCGTTTCAGCTGCCAGCCAGTCCGTGGACACCGTGTCCGGCTCGAAAGGCCTGCTGCAAGCCGAGGACCTGATATTCGAGATCGGCACACAAGACACGACCGGCGTTGACCTGCCCAAGCCAAAAAACCGCCGCGCGCAGCCAGCCGACCGGCCTGCCGGGCCTGTCTGAGCCGCAGACGGTGCGCCACTACATGCGCCTCAGTCAGAAGAATTATGCCATCGATCTTGGCCTGTTCCCGCTCGGCAGCTGCACGATGAAACACAATCCGCGTCTCAACGAGAAGCTCGCGCGCTTGCCCGGCTTTGCGGATATCCACCCGCTGCAGCCGCAGGCAACCGTGCAGGGCGCACTGGAACTGATTGATGAACTGGCCACTTGGCTGAAGACACTAACCGGCATGCCTGCGGTTGCGATGAGCCCCAAAGCCGGGGCGCATGGCGAGTTCTGCGGCATGATGGCAATCCGTCAGGCGCTGGTCGCGCGCGGCGAGGCCGAGACCCGCAAGCGCGTGCTGGTACCAGCCTCCGCGCACGGAACGAACCCGGCGACCGCGGTTCAATGCGGTTTCATCGTGGACGAGATCAAGGCCAATGCGCGCGGCCGCGTGGACATGGATGAGTTGAAAGCGAAGCTTGAAATGTCTGATGATATCGCTGGCATCATGCTGACCAATCCGAATACGTGCGGCCTCTTCGAGACCGACATCAAGGAGATCGCCGACCTGATCCATGCGGCTGGCGGATACTTCTATTGCGACGGTGCGAACTTTAACGCCATCGTTGGCCGGGTCCGTCCCGGTGACCTTGGCGTCGATGCGATGCACATCAATCTCCACAAGACTTTCTCCACCCCTCATGGCGGTGGTGGACCGGGGTCCGGACCGACCGTCCTCTCAGATGCACTCGCGCCTTACGCGCCAGTGCCCTTCGTTGTGAAGGATGAAGACGGGGTCTTCCGCCTCGTGGAGGACATGGAAGGTGATGCGAGCGAGAGCTTTGGCCGCATGGTGGCCTTTCATGGCCAGATGGGCATGTTCGTCCGGGCGCTGACCTATATGCTCAGCCACGGCGCAGACGGCTTGAAGCAGGCCTCTGAAGATGCCGTGCTGAACGCCAACTATATTCAGGCGCGCCTGAAATCCGTCATGACACCAGCTTTCGATGGCTATTGCATGCATGAGGCATTGTTCTCCGATGCCTTCACGGCGGACGGGATCGAGACGATTGATATTGCGAAATCCCTCATCGATGAGGGCTACCACCCGATGACCATGTACTTCCCGCTGGTCGTGCATGGGGCGATGCTGATTGAGCCGACCGAGTCAGAATCGAAAGCCGAGCTGGATCGCTTTTGTGACTCGCTGGAGGCGATTGCCCGGCGTGCTGCACAGGGCGATGAAACGATGAAGGGCGCGCCCTATCTCGCCCCGATGCGTCGCTTGGACGAGACGCAGGCCGCCCGCAAGCCTGTGCTCAAGTGGACACCGCCAGAAACGAGTTCCGTCGCGGCGGAATAAGGATCAGGAAGCGTTCTGCACTGTTGGGCGTGACTTTCGGAAGAGCGCGCCCATTGGCCGTTCAAAATAGGTGTAGCTTAGCAGCGAGGCGATAATCGATCCGGTCACGCAGGCAAGTGCAAACGCAACATTGTCGAGCAGGCCGGGATGGCCGAGCTGGAAAACAGGCGCGAGAACGGGAATGTCTCCGAGGCGTCCGAACAGGACCCGTACGGCCACGATGATGATCGTGTGCACAAGGTAGAGCGAATAAGAGGCATCGCCGAGACGGACCATTGCGGCGAGCATCTTTCGCAAGGATGGAAACAGGGCGCGCACGCTGCGAGGTTTAGTCTGACCAGCCAGCCAACCTGTCCAGAACGTGGCAAGCATGCCCACGCCGCCCACCAGAACTGCAACAATAGTGGCATTGACCCGCACGGATAGAGGGGCTGTTTCTCCCAGTCCGTAGAGCTGGAAAACCGCGATACTCAGCAGAGCGCCGACCCCCGCGGGGACCAGCCAAGCCAAACGATCATCAAGCTCCAGCGTAACGAGTCCGTAGATGAGCGCGGCACTCGGCAAGCCGAACATCATGACGCGGCCCCATTGAAGTGTGTAATCGGTTTGGGGCCCCTGCAGGCATAGGGACGCCACCATCCACAGTGTGGCGACCAGCATCACTACGCCACCTCGCCACGCTACTCCGGACGCGACGAGCATTGCTGTGGCGGCGCCGAACAGGAATTCCATGGTCATGGGCGAGAAAAACAGCGATAGGAAATCGGTAACGATCGGGCCGGACAGCCCTGACATCCATCCTGCGATGACTGCAGCTCCCCAGCCAAGCAACGCATAGGGCCACCAGGATCTGCGAAGCAGCAGGACCAGGCTGAACGCCAGATAGAAATAGACTTCATGGATTAGCGTCCACCCCACCACGAGTACCGGCTCCTTTTCCTGTGGAATCAGTAGGAAGGACTTGATGATATAGATCCAGTCTGGCTCCGGACGTGACGTGACTTGCAACGTCTCGACCATATTACCCAACTGGAAATAGCCGAGCAGACCGACTGTGGTGATACCGGCAAACAGCCACCAGACCGGATAGACCCGGGTCAGCCGACGGAACACGAAATTCAGAGCTGTGTGGATGCCGGGCTTCAATTCGTAGGTCACGGCGACCATAATGAAGCCGGAAATAACGAAGAACAGGTCGACCCCGGCGAAACCGTTCGTCACGATGCCGCCAAGCCAAGCGAGCTCGTCGCCACCATTATGGGTGATGCCGCGAATTTCGTGGGCTCGGGTGTGATAGAGAACGACCAGGAGGGCAGCCACTCCACGCAGGACCTGAACTGACTGCAATTTCATTCCGGGCCTCACGCAACACTTCATCCCGCCCTGCGCGCGGAACGAACGGGCAATCTGTAGCAATCAGGTAACGCAGACACCAGACTTTGGCCACATCATGACGATATCGCTGGCGGCGCCCGCTTCTTTTCCCATATTCAGCTTAATGGCCGATGACGAAACCCACATGAACACGGAACAGACCGCAGCTTCCCCAAAGGCTGCGGCGGGGCTGCGCAATGGTGTGAATGTAGCGTTCCGCCAGATTTTGGCGCTTACCGGTCTGATCATGATCGTGGTGGCCATTCCAATCGCTTTCGTCACGCCGATCATTCCTGTTGGCTTGCCGATTGCCATTCTTGGTGTCGTGCTGCTGGGGCGGAACGCGATGTGGGGCAGGCGGTGGATGGAGAGCGTGTTGGCAAGGCATCCCCGGGTCGAACGGTTTGCGCCAAACTGGCTGATGCGCCTGGTGTTCGGCCGAGACAAGAAAGACCCGTCTCAACCGGAACAGTAGAAACAAATTGCGGCAAATCCGGCCGGCCAGGCAAGAATTTCACGCGTGTTTCCGGCTCAGGCCTTGAAGCCGGGAGAAATGTCAGCAGTATGAGCCAAACCTTTCTGCGGACACGGGGCGAAATGAAATGCGAATACTTTATGGGCTGGCCGCTGTTTGCGCTGCGGCACTCCTGCTTTCAGCGTGCGGTGGAGGCGACGATGCCGACAAGGCTGCGTCGTCGGAAGACGCGTTCGACCGCAATCCCTATCCCTCCACATATGCGCCCTATCCGAATGCGCCTGTCCTGATCACCAATGCTACAATCCTCGATGGCGAAGGTAACCTGATCGAAGATGGCAGCCTGCTGTTGCAGGATGGCAAGATCGTCGCACTAGGCGCCGATATCGAAGCCCCGGAGGGTGCCGAGACGATTGATGCGACAGGTCGCTGGGTGACTCCGGGCATTATCGATAATCACAGCCATCTCGGCGTCTATCCCTCGCCCGGTGTGACCGCGCACGGCGATGGCAACGAAATTTCTGCGCCGGTCACGGCCGAAGTGTGGTCGGAGCACGGTGTCTGGCCGCAAGATCCAGGCTTCACGCGGGCGATAGCCGGAGGCATCACCTCGCTCCAGGTGCTGCCGGGCAGCGCAAACTTGTTCGGCGGGCGGGGTGTGATCCTCAAGAACGTGCCGAGCCGGACCGTTCAGGGCATGAAATTTCCGGACGCGCCCTATACGCTGAAAATGGCCTGCGGCGAAAATCCCAAGCGCGTCTATGGTTACGGCGGCGGGCGTTTTCCTGGTGGCGCCCCTTATTCTCGGATGGGCAATGTGGCGGGATACCGGCAAGCTTGGATCAAGGCTGCAGAATACAAGCGCAAATGGGAGAAGTTTGAAGACGAAGGCGGTGAAGCACCTGCGCGTGATCTCGAACTGGACACGCTCGCAGGTGTGCTGAATGGCGACATCCTCGTGCACATGCATTGCTACCGCGCCGATGAGATGGCGCAAATCATGGATATGTCGAAGGAGTTTGGCTACAAGGTCACCGCCTTCCACCACGCCGTCGAAAGCTACAAGATTGCTGACAAACTGGCCGAGTATGGTGCGTGTTCTTCCATGTGGGCCGATTGGTGGGGCTTCAAGATGGAAGCCTATGATGGGGTCCGTGAGAACATCCCGATGGTCCACAAGGCCGGTGCGTGTGCCATCGTCCATTCTGACAGCGATGTCGGCATTCAGCGCCTCAACCAGGAAGCCGCCAAGGCGTGGGCTGATGGTTTGAAGGCAGGTATCGATATACCGAAAGAGGTCGCTTGGACGTGGCTTTCGCTAAACCCGGCCAAATCGCTCGGCATTGATGATCGTACGGGCAGTCTGAAGCCCGGCAAGATGGCGGATGTCGTCGTCTGGTCCGATGACCCGTTCAGCGTCTACGCCAAGGCAGACCAGGTCTTTATTGACGGCGCGCTTATGTTTGACCGCGACCATCCTGAGACCAATCCTGTGATGGATTTTGAAATCGGCCAACCTGGTGAAGGAGATCGCAAATGATCCGTACACTATTTACAAGCGTTGCGGCCTTGGGTCTCGCAGCGGCGCCCGCGTTCGCCGATACGTTCGTCATTCGCGGTGAAACAGTCTGGACCGGCACCGCTCAAGGTACGATCGAAAATGGTGTTGTTGTCATCGAGGACGACCGAATTGTCACGGTCGGCGGGGCAGATACTGAAGTGCCAGGTGGCGCCACCGAGATTTCCGCTAAATGGGTGACACCTGGCCTGATCGCCTCCTTTGCCCGTACAGGCCTGGTTGAAGTTGGCGCGGAAGATTCCACGAATGACACGGCGGCGGCGATGTCTCCGTTTTCAGCGGCGCTAAATGCAGCCGATGGGTTCAATCCGGACGCCACTGCGATTGATGTCACGCGGATCGAAGGTTTCACGCGCCTGGTTGTCGTACCCAATACTGGCAATGCGCTGTTTGCCGGGCAGGGTTTCGTGGCTGATACAAGCGGTGATCTCGATACGGAGCTGGATGAGAAGGCATTTACTTTCATCAAGCTCGGTGAAGCAGGTGCGAGCCTCGCTGGCGGCTCCCGGCAGTCCGCCATGGCGCTGCTGCGGGCTGCGCTGGATGATGCGCGGAGTTATCCAGCGCGCTACATCACGCAGAATGATGGCGCGGTTCTGAACCGGATTGATGCCCAGGCGCTGTCGTCCGCCGCACGGGGCCAGCAGTTGATCTTGATTGAAGCGAGTCGCGCCAGTGACTTGAATGCCGTAATGGATCTGGCTGAGGAGGAGCCGTCACTGAAGATCGTGATTGTCGGCGCGGACGAAGCGTGGCGCGTGGCACCGCGGCTGGCTGAGATGAATATTCCTGTGATAATCAATGCGTTTTCCAACCTTCCGGGCTCGTTTGAGAAATTGGCGGCGACGTCGGAGAATGCGGCGCGACTGGCCGCAGCGGGCGTAACATTCGCTATCGCCAATGTTGGGGACAGCAGCCATCAGGCGCGCCTTGCGACACAGTTGGCTGGCAATGCGGTTGCCAACGGACTGAGCTTCGACGATGCCTTGGCGGCGCTAACCAGTGCCCCAGCGGACATGTTCGGCCTGACGGGGTATGGTCGCCTCGCGCCCGGCGCACCTGCCGATGTGGTTGGCTGGGACGGGGATCCACTAGAGGTCGTGTCTGCACCCATCGCCGTTATCATAGCCGGCGAGCAGCAGTCACTTGAGTCCCGCCAAACGCGTCTGCGTGATCGTTATCTCAGCCTTGAGGAGAGTGAGCGGCCGCGCGCTTATACACGGCCTTAACAGTAAGACTAAGAATTGGCGCGGGCATTCAGGCTTTCGATCAGTTCCGGCGTGATGGTTCCCGTCACGTCGAGAGACTCAGCATTTTGATAGTCGCGAATGGCGGCCGCTGTATCCGGGCCAAGGGCTCCGTCGGCAGAGCCAATGTTGAACCCAAGTACCGTCAGGGCCTGCTGTGTCGCGCGCACTTGAGCCGCGTTGCCGATGTTCCAGGACTGCGCGCCGAACCGGCCATTGGCTGCTGCGTTGGCGCGGGAGGCACTCCAGTCCTCAGACTGTACACGGGCATGGTTCACCGCTTCTGGTGAAACACGCTTGGAAATTTCCATGACTTTTGCCGGTGCGCCAGCGTCGCCATTCTTTGCGGCGACCATGAACCAATAAAGGGCTTCAGTCAGGTTTGGGCTGATGCCGAGGCCTTGCTCGTACAGTACGCCAAGATTGTACTGGCTATCGACGATGCCAAACTCCGCGCCTTTGCGAAACCATCCAACGGCACCGGCATAGGTTTGCTCTCCACCCTCGCCCTCAGCCATGAATACGGCGAGGTCATGCATGGCCTTTACGTTACCACCTCTTGCGGCCTGCTCGGTCCATTCCCGGGCCAGTGTCAGATCCTTCGGCACACCCGTGCCTTTTTCGTGCAACTTTGACAGCGTGTACTGAGCAATTGGCAGGCCTTTCTCTGCGGCTTGCCGCATCAGGGCAGCCCCGCCCTTCAAATCACCATCGGCAAGCTGTTGCTGCGCTAGTTGGAATTGCGCAATGCCGTTCCCGGATGCCGCGGCATTTGCCAGTGTGTCGACTTTGGGGATCGGCGCAAAGTTTGTGGCTGGCTCAACACGCACGGTCGCGATCATCGGCGTTGGTTCAACCAGTTCAGCGATCGAGTCGGATGGCTCTTGAGATGATGTGACCTCATCGGTCATGTCTGCGGCCGCAGTCTCTGTGTCAGTTGGCAGCGCGACATCATCCTCGAACAGAATGGCTTCGTCGGATGACTCGGTGGCTTCGGCGGGTGGCAATTCTGTCTCGGTTGGACTCGCAGCCGCCATATCAACGGGAGCGGCCAGTTCGGTCACCGAAGTCGGGGCCTGCTTACCGCGCAGATAAAGGTACCCGCCCACAGTGGCGCCCGTTATGATAACGGCCGAGGCTGCAGCATAGAGTGGGAGCTTTCCGGTTCCGAAGCGCAAGCCTTTGTCAGCCTGATCACTTGGAGGTGCAAGTGATGGAGAAGTATCCCTGCGACCTGATGAGGCTGCAATCGCAGCGCGGCGGGCCATATCGATATAGTTCGCAGCCGGCGGCGCGGCCTCAGGCTCGTCTTCCAGCGTATCCGTAAATTCGGGATCGGTAAGTGTTTCTCCGGCCGGATCGATCTCCATGTCGAATTCGTCGTCTTCGAAGATATCCGATTCACGCGGCTCGGTAGACGTGTCCCCGTAGTCCTCAAGCTCGGCAAGTGCATCAAATTCTGCGGAGGCAGGCGTCTCGTCAGAATCGGCGAATGCTTCGTAGAAATCGTCTTCTGCGTTGTCCAGATCGGCATCAACTTCGAACTCGTCCTCGACGAGATCGTAGTCTTCGTCATAAGCGTTTGACTTGGCGGTCGGCTCGGCTTCTGCCTCGGCTTCTTCGACTTCCTCTGTCTCGGTCCAGTCTGTGAGGAATGCGTCGCCGGTATCGTCATCTGCAATGTCTCCGGGCAGGCCGGGTTCGAACACTGCATCATATTCATCGGAGAGAAGATCAGACGACGCGTCTTCCCCTTCCTGGAATTCTTCGAGCAGGCGATCAGTCTCGTTGAGCGCGTTCATCGTTGCCAGATCAGTTGGCTCGCCTGTGCCAGACTTGGAAGGCGTAGCCGTGTCTTCGAGCATTTCCAATCGCGTCGCGAGTGACGCCATCGCCTTCTGGATTGGCGAGAGAGATGCGCTGGTTTGGGTTTGAGCCTCTTCGAGTTTGTCGGTGACACTCGATATCGCCTCAGAGAGTTTCAGGTCTGCGCGCTTGCGGTTCTCATCAATCTCTGTAGCCAAGGTCTGCAGAGCCTTGTCCTGACGCGCTTGCAAGCGATCAGCGACGGTCGCAACTTGGTCCCCAATCTGGGAAATTGCCTCTGCGCTACGTTGCTCACTTGCATTGACCCGTTTGTCGAGGTTCGCGCCAAATTCTTCCATTCGTGTACCGACCAGGTCACCAATCCGTCCGATCTCGGACGAGACCTTGTCCATGTCCTGAGTTTGACGACCTTCGCCTGCGATAAGTTTTTCGCGGACTTCTTCCAGACCGGTGTGAAGTTCTACTACGGCCTCCTCACTGGGGCCCGAAGCCGCGCGAGATATTTCTTCGGCCAGTTCTGCGCGGGCAGTGTCAACGGTACTGCGGACAGTCGTCATGATCTCGTCGAAGCGCGATTCAAACTCTGCCCGAAGCCGGTCCGCCAAATCAGGTTCGACTGTTTTCGACAGGGTCTCGATCTTGGCGTCAAGATTGTTGAATGTGGACTCAAGGCTGAGCAGGGCCGCATCCGTGGTGGTTTCTGCTCGGTTCAACCGGTCCTGTGTTTGAGCCAGTGTGTCTTCCACGGTAGCCAGGGACTTTGTAATTTTCGTCTCGACACTTTCCAGACGCTCATCATTCTTGTCGACCTCAGACAGGCGGAGGTTCACATGCGTTTCCAGGTTGGATAGGCGATCGGCGAGCTCGCGGGCTGTGCCTTCGGCGCGCAATTCGGCCTGGTCCACGGCGCGCTCGACGCGAGAGGCCGCGTCGGACAGGGTCTGTTCGACCTTCACTTCCATGTTCTCAACGCGGTCGGTCAGTTCGGTGAAGCCTGTCTCGACCCGGCCCTGAATGGCTTGGGCCTCATTCTGAGCCAGCTCGCTTTCTTCGAAGACATGGCTGGCAAGTTTGCCAAGCGCCTGTTCGAGTGATTTCAGCGCTTCAAGGTTTTCGCGGGTCGTGTCGTCGGCTTCGAGCTTCTGCACTTTTGCCTGCAAAGCGGAATGTGTGTCCTTCAGCTCTTCGATCAGGCTGTCCACATGGCCAGCTACGGCAGAAGAGTTTTGCTCGGCCTCTTCCAGGCGAGCCACCAGGCCGAGGATCGTGTGATCCATGCCCGTTATGGCAAGTGTGGAGCGTGCTTCTGTTGCCTCGATGCGGCGCGTCAACGTGTCGAGCGTGTCGTTCGCCGCATTTGCCGTTGGTCGGCGATTCTGGAAAGGGTACGCAACTTCGTTTGGTCGGGGGGCATCGACCGACATAAGTAACCGGTTCAGATATTCCCCCAAGGTGATGCCTTCAGCATGCGCTGCCTCGCGAGCGGCGTCGCGCGCGCGCTGGTCAATTCCTTTGACGCTCCAGGGCCCCGTCTGGCTCATCCCCACTCTCCTAAGCACTCATTTCGCCCGCGATTGTTAATACTTCGGGCAAAATCATTTAGATTCAGCATCGGTGATGACAGGACCCGGATTAAGGGCAGGTTAAAGGTAAAGAAAACCTCCAAATTCGGTAACTCTACCAAAGGAATCCGCAGGGAAACGAAACGGGCTAAAAAAGTTTACGTTGACGTTCGCGTAAGCCTTGATCTAGATTTGCGGAATGATGAACAACAAGCTCTCCAAGATTTCCGCTGCGGACTCCCGCACCTACACAATTTCCGAGCTTGCTCGCGAGTTCGGTGTGACGCCGCGGGCGCTGCGTTTCTATGAGGACAAGGACATGCTGCATCCCGCTCGTGACGGGATGACGCGCGTCTATTCCAACCGGGATCGTGCGCGGCTGACAATTATCGTCAGGCTGAAACGTCTCGGCCTGCCGCTCGCGGATATCCGCGAAATTCTCGACCTTTACGTGCTTGATGATGGCCAGCGTGCCCAGATGCGGATGTCGCTCGACAAGTTCCGCAAGCAGGTGAAAGAACTTGAAATCCAGAGGGGCGATATCGACACCGCCCTGACAGAGCTGCGCAAGGGCATCTCTTGGCTGGAAACGCAAATTGCGAATACCGGCCCGTCTGATGAGAACAAGCGACAGCTTGCGGCATATGACGAAATTGCCCGCAGGCAGCTCGACGAAGTCTGATCTGCATCGACCAAATTGTGCCCCACCCAGCAGATGCTACGGTGGGGCAAATTAATTTGTACAAGCGCGCCGCAGATATCTGCGATTTTCGTGCTTTATTGACAGGAAATACAAAATGCCACGTTACGACGCGCCGATCCGCGACATGCAATTCATCCTGCAGGACCTGTTGCAGATCCAGAACTATTCAAACCTGCCGGGTTTCGAAGAGGCCACGCCGGACCTGGTGAATGCCATCCTCGAGGAGGGAGGCAAATTCGCCAAGGAAGTCCTGTTTCCGCTCAACGCTGTGGGCGACGAGCAAGGGTGTGTGCGCGGCGATGACGCCAGTGTAAAAACCCCGGATGGCTTTCCAGAAGCTTATAAACAACTCGTTGAAAACGGTTGGCCTTTGTTGTCGGCCGATCCGTCCATGGGCGGTCAGGGGCTTCCGCACGTTGTAAACATTGCTTGGACTGAAATGGTATCATCGTCGAACATGGCGTTCGGGATGTATCCGGGGCTGACGCACGGTGCCTATCAGGCGCTGATGGCGGGTGGCTCCGATGAACTCAAGGCCAAGTACGGGCCGAAGATGGCGTCGGCCGAATGGGCCGGAACGATGAACCTCACCGAGCCGCATTGCGGCACCGATCTGGGCCTGATGAAAACAAAAGCCGTGCCGCAGGGCGATGGCTCCTACAAGATCACCGGACAGAAAATCTGGATCTCCGGTGGCGAGCAGGACCTTACCGAGAACATCATCCACCTTGTGCTGGCCCGCATTGAAGGCGCGCCGGAAGGCATCAAGGGTGTGTCCCTGTTCGTTGTGCCGAAATACATGGTGGGCGAAGATGGCTCGCTGGGCGAGCGCAATGCCTGTTCCTGCGGTGGCCTCGAAGAAAAAATGGGCATTCACGGGAATGCGACCTGCGTCATGAATTATGACGGCGCGACAGGTTTTCTTGTTGGCGAAGAGCATAAAGGCATGCGCACCATGTTCGTCATGATGAATGAGGCGCGCCTCGGCGTGGGCCTGCAGGGTCTGTCCCAAGCCGTCGTCGCCTATCAGAATGCAGTCGATTTTGCGAAGGACCGTCTTCAGGGGCGTTCCCTGACCGGGCCAAAGGCACCTGAAAAGCCTGCCGATCCGATCATCGTTCATCCGGACGTGCGCCGCATGTTGATGGACCAGAAGGCATTCCTCGAAGGCGCGCGCGCGCTTACTTACTGGACGGCCTTCCAGGGTGACCTTCAGCACAAATCTCCAGATGAAAAAGTGCGGGAAAAGGCGGGCGACTATATGGCCCTTCTGACGCCGGTCATCAAAGCATACCTGACCCATATGGGCTTTGAAAAAGCCAATCAGGCGCTGCAACTTCACGGCGGCTCTGGCTTTACGCGTGAATGGGGTCTGGAGCAGATCGTCCGCGATTGCCGTATCACTCTTATTTACGAAGGCACCAATGGCGTGCAGGCGCTCGACCTCGTTGGCCGCAAGCTGGCGTCCAATGGTGGCCGGGCTGTCTTCAGCTTCTTTGGTGAAGTTGACGAATTCATCAATTCAGCCGATGGCGATGCCGATATGGCCCCGTTTATCGAGGGCCTGACGACACTGAAGGCCCAGTTGCAAGAGGCCACAACCTGGCTGATGCAAAATGGCATGACCGATTTCAACAATGCGGGCGCTTCCAGCCACGATTACCTGCACCTGTTTGGCCTCACAGGCTTGGCATTCATGTGGGCGAAAATGGCCAAGATTGCGCTGGAGAAGAAGGCGGCGGGCGATCCCTTTTATGAAGAGAAGCTCACAACCGGCTATTATTTTGTGGACCGGATGGTGCCGGATGGTGCTGCACACCTAGCCAAGGTGAAGACCGGCGCGAAGTCGATGATGGCCTTGCCAGCGGAGGCGTTTTAGCGCGCCAGTCCGATTTTGATGGCGCGTGGCCCAAATAAGTGGGTTTCACGCGCTATCACACAAAAAAATTATGCGATTCCGCTCGTTCTGACGTTGGGAGAGGGCTGGGAATTCCTCGGAGCGACGCTTACATGTTTACGTGAACGTAAGCGGCAAGCAAAAGCCGCCCATAGCGGAGGAAGACGAATGCAGGCCAGCCCACTAGATGTCCCGAAGGCCAATTGGCGCCAGGACGAAGAGCTCGAGATTTTCTCTGACGCTGTTGGCCAGTTCTTCGAAAAGGAATGCGTGCCGCATGTGCCCCAGTGGCGCAAGGACGGTATTGTTCCGATGGAAATCTGGAAAAAGGCTGGCGAAATGGGCCTGCTCGGCGCATCCGTGCCCGAAGAATATGGCGGCGCGGGTGGTGATTTCCGTCATGAAGCCATCATCATCGAACAACAGCAGTGGAAGGGTGTCGACGGATTCGGCATAACCCTGCACAATGCGATTATTGCACCCTATATCGTCGCCTATGGCACCGAAGAGCAAAAGCGGCGTTGGCTGCCCGGCATTTGTTCGGGCGAACTCGTAACCGCCATTGCGATGACGGAGCCCGGTGCAGGCTCTGACCTGCAGGGCATGAAAACGACCGCCAAGCGCGATGGCGACGAATATGTCATCAATGGCTCAAAGACCTTCATCTCGAATGGCCAGACCGCAAACCTGATCCTCGTTTGCGTGAAGACGGACCCGACCCAGGGCGCCAAGGGCATTTCGATTGCCGTTGTCGAGACAGACAAGGTGGAAGGCTTCCGCCGCGGCCGGAACCTTGAAAAGGTTGGCCAGCATGCTGCGGATACATCGGAGCTGTTCTTCGATGAAGTGCGTGTGCCAGCTTCCAACCTTCTTGGCGAAGTCGAGGGCAAGGGCTTCATCCAGCTGATGCAGAAACTGCCGCAGGAGCGCCACATAATCGGCCTTCAGGGCGTCGGCATGATTGAACGTGCAATTCACGAGACCGTCGAATATGTGAAGGGCCGCAAGGCGTTCGGCGGTACGATTTTCGATTTCCAAAATACGCAGTTCAAACTGGCGGAATGCAAGACCGAAGCGACCGTCGCCAAAGTGTTTGCCGATCATTGTACGGAGCGCCTGCTCAAGGAAGAGCTCGATGCCTCGACCGCATCGATGTCGAAGTACTGGATCTCTGACCTTCAGTGCAAGATCATTGATGAGTGCCTGCAGTTGCATGGCGGGTTCGGCTATATGGACGAATATCCCATCGCTCAGATGTATGCAGACGCACGCGTTCAGCGTATCTATGGCGGCGCCAACGAAGTCATGAAAATGCTGATTGCGAGGACGTTATAGTATGCAGACTGGCCGAATTGGTCTGACCCTTACTTTGCTCTTGGTGCCTGCTAACTTGATTTTAGCTTTCATCAAAGTGCAACGAGGAGAAACAATTATGGGCTGGGGATTCAACCTGGCGATTGCATTTGCCGTAACCATGTTTTTGGGACTTCTTATGTACGTTAAGTGGCGATCAGAGCGCGAATGGCGCGAGCTCGCTTCGAAGGGCATAAGAGGGTTCGTGAATGATCGGAAGGTGATAAAAGAAGTGCGCCGACAATTGAGGGAGTTGTTTTGGCCGTGATTGACCACACGTTCGAGGTTCGAAGTCCTGATCATGCCTGATAGCCATCTCATCCGCGACGTTTTTCCGACGCCGAGCCCGTCCTCGACATCGCTTGGCTTTGAACTCCTGGCGCTCGACATGAAAGCGCTGACAACCCGGGTGCGCTTTGAGGGCCGCCCGGAGTTCTGCAATCCGGCAGGCGTTATCCAGGGCGGCTATCTTGTCGCCATGATGGATGATACAATCGGAATGCTCGCCGGAATGAAGGCGGGCAAGACGAAGCTGCCTTCGACGGTTGATTTGCACACCCATTTTCTACGCCCTGTCCGGAAGGGCGTCATCGAAGTTACAGCGCGGCTGAGAAATGTCGGCCGTGCCATGTTGTTCGCGGAAGCCGAACTGTTTGATTCTCGCGGCAAGGAAGCTGCCCGTTCCACCGCGAGCCTGACCCTCAATCCGGTACTGAAACCGGCAACCTGATCTTACGTTTAGAAGGAGCCTCTCCAATGACTGAAGCCTATATCTACGACGCGGTGCGTACGCCCCGCGGTAAAGGCAAGAAAAGCGGATCACTGCACGAGATCACCGCGCTCAGCCTTGCGACCCAAGTTTTGCAAGCCATCCGTGACCGGAACGAACTCGATACATCAAATGTCGATGACGTGGTTCTTGGCTGCGTCAGCCCGGTGGGCGAGCAGGGCGCAGACATCGCGCGCGTCGCCGTTCTGAATGCTGATTATGCTGAAACGACCGCGGGCGTTCAGGTTGACCGCTTCTGCGCCTCCGGCCTCGAGGCCTGTAACATGGCCGCGTCCAAAGTCATGACCGGCGAGGCAGATATGGCCATCGGCGGCGGTGTTGAAAGCATGAGCCGCGTGCCAATGGGCGCGTCCGGTGGCGCGTGGTCTTCCGACCCGCAAGTCGCCCTCAAGACCTATTTTGCCCCACAGGGCATTGGCGCTGACACGATCGCCACCAAGTATGGCTTCTCCCGCGATGACGTCGATGCGTTTGCGGTCGAGAGCCAGAAGCGCGCCGCAACGGCTTGGAAAGAAGGCCGCTTTGCCAAATCCATCGTTCCGGTGAAAGACCAGATGGGCGGCATCCAGCTGGCCCATGATGAACACATGCGCCCTGACGCTGACATGCAGTCGCTCGCGGCACTGAACCCCTCCTTCGCTGGCATGGGCGCTATGGGCTTCGATGAAGTCATCAAGCAGCGCTATCCTGAATTGGAAGCGATCAATCATGTGCACCATGCCGGTAACTCGTCCGGTATCGTGGATGGTGCTTCAGCGGTCCTGTTCGGCTCGAAGGAAATGGGTGAGAAGTTCGGCCTCAAACCGCGCGCACGCATCCGCGCCATGGCGTCCATCGGTTCCGAGCCGGGCATCATGCTGACCGGCCCGACCTATGTGTCCCAGAAGGTCCTTAAGAAGGCCGGCATGGAAGCCAGCGACATCGACCTGTACGAACTGAATGAAGCCTTTGCATCGGTCGTCCTGCTGATGATGCAGAACCTCAACATCCCGCATGAAAAAATGAACGTGAATGGCGGCGCCATCGCTATGGGCCACCCGCTCGGCGCGACCGGCGGCATGATCCTTGGCACGATGGTCGACGAATTGGAGCGCTCCGGCAAGGAAACCGCTCTTGTCACCCTCTGCGTCGGCGCCGGCATGGGCACCGCCACGATCATCGAACGCGTTTAATCAAGATACAGACGAACGGAATACACGATATGGAACTCGAAACATTCGGTTGGGACGTCGATGGTGACGGCATTGCGCACGCAGTCTTTGATGTGCCAGGCCGCAGCATGAACACGCTGACGGCAAAAGCTGTCGCTGATATCATCGCAATCTCCAAGGAAGTCGCATCCAATGACGCCATCAAGGGCCTGGTGATCTCGTCCGGTAAGCCGAGCGGCTTTTGCGCCGGGGCAGACCTTGGTGAAATGAACCAGAACGCAGGCGCCGGCAAGTCGCCTGCGGACATGTCCGAAGCAGAGCTGAAAAAGGCGCAATTCGATCGCGGCTTTTCGCTCAACAAAACTCTGCGTGAACTGGAAACCTGCGGCAAGCCGGTGGCCGTTGCGCTGAATGGCCTCGCCCTCGGCGGCGGTCTCGAAGTGGCGCTGGCCTGTCATTATCGCGTTGCGGCGAATGACAATCCGAAGCTGCAATTCGGCCTGCCGGAAGCCAAGATCGGCCTCCTGCCGGGCGCTGGCGGCACCCAGCGCCTGCCACGCCTGATCGGCGTTCAGGCCGCTCTGCCACTGATCCTGCAAGGTGAAAGCTTCAATGCCGAGAAGGCGCTCGCCATGGGTGTCGTTCAAGAACTCGCTCCATCGTCCGAAACGGTCGACAAGGCAAAAGCCTGGGTCAAGGCCAATCCGAAGGCGCAGGCACCTTGGGACGAAAAGGGCTTCAAGGTTCCGGGCGGCGTCGTACATCGCAGCCCCGGTGCGGGCCAGGTCGCGACCATGTCCAACGCCATGCTGATGGCCAAGACCTACGGCAACTATCCGGCGCAGAAGAACATCCTGTCCTGCATCTATGAAGGTATTCAGGTGCCGATCGATGCGGGTCTCCGGATCGAGACGCGCTACTTCATCAACACGCAGCAGCGCCCGGAAGCGAAAGCCATGATCCGGTCCCTGTTCCTGTCGATGCAGGAACTGTCCAAGGGCGGCAACCGCCCGGCCGGTCATCCGAAGACCGAATTCAAGAAGATCGCTGTCGTCGGTGCGGGCCTGATGGGCGCGGGCATTGCCTATGTGCAGGCCAAGGCTGGTATCCCGACTGTTCTCGTCGATGTCTCGAAAGAGAATGCCGAGAAGGGTAAGGACTATTCCCGCCGTCTCGTCGAAAAGGCCGTCTCGCGTGGCAAGTCCACACAGGAGAAGGGCGACGCACTGCTCGACCTGATCACGACGACCGACAATTATGATGATGTCAAAGGCGCTGACCTGGTCATCGAGGCCGTGTTCGAGAATGTCGAACTGAAAGCCAAGATCACCAAGATGGCTGAAGCTGTTCTCGACAAGGATGCCGTCTTCGGATCAAACACATCCACATTGCCAATTACAGGCTTGGCTGAAGCATCGGAGCGCCCTGAGAACTTTATCGGCATCCACTTCTTCTCGCCGGTTGAGCGCATGGGGCTTGTCGAAATCATCAGCGGTGAAAAGACCAGCGAAGCGACCCTCGCCAAGGCGGTCGATTATGTGCTCGCCATCCGCAAGACGCCGATTGCCGTCAATGATAGTCGCGGCTTCTATACCTCCCGTTGCTTCGGCACGTATACGCGCGAGGGCATGGAAATGCTGGCAGAAGGCATCAAGCCAGCGATCATCGAGAATGTCGGCCGACAGTCCGGAATGCCGATGGGCCCGCTGGAAGTTTCCGATTCGGTTGGCCTCGACACAGCCCTGAAAGTGACGCGGGCAACCGCTGAGGCAGCTGGTATCGATCTGCAGGCGGATGACCGGACGCAGTTCCTCGCTTGGCTCGTCGAGGACCAGGAGCGTGTGGGCCGCAAGGCTGGCAAGGGCTTCTACGACTACAACGAAAAGGGCAAGCCGGAACGCCTCTGGCCAGACCTGAACACGCAGCTGGAAGTGAAGGTGGACGAATGCCCACCAGACCTGAAGAAAGAGCTGACCAACCGTTTCCTGATCCGTCAGGCTGTGGAGGTTGCCCGTTGCTTTGAAGAGGGTGTTATCACCGATGCGCGCGATGCCGACATTGGCTCCATCCTCGCTTGGGGCTTTGCGCCGTATACGGGCGGGTGCTGTTCCTATATCGACCTGATGTGGGGCATCAAGGAATTCGTCGCCGAGGCCGACAAGCTCGCGGACAAGTATGGTGACCGGTTCCGTCCGGGCGACCTGCTCCGCGACATGGCGGCCAAGGGCGAAGGCTTCTACGACCGCTTCCCGCCAGCCGGGAAAGCTGAGAAAGCCGCGGCTTAAATCAGTCAAGTGCTCGGCATATGAATGGCTGAGGGAAATTATTGAGGGCCACGCTCGTTGGGTGGCCCTCAATGTTATTTATAACAATTGGTGTCGGTCTGATTTTGAATCTGGGCGGCAGCCATTGGATTATTTACCGCCAGCTCAATAAGATAGAATTCGGCGTCCTTCACAGATTGTGTCTTCAAAACCGCGTAAAGGTTTTCTACGCTTTCGTCACCAAAAGCCTCTCGTATGCCGCGCATCTTGCAGGCGCATTCAGGTGCATCCTGAGAGCCAAATGTGTGAACCCTGCAAATTTGAGATTCGGTGGAATTCTTTGCGATATCTTCATTGTTTGAGCAAGCGCTTGTGAAAATACAAGTAGCAAGCGTGATGGCACGAAAGAAATCGGTTTGTACTCCCATAAAATATTCTCCAAGAGATTGACGCAATCACCAACTATAAGCAGTGATCAATTTGTAATGGGAATCGAGAGGAAGAAATGAAAAAACTTTATCCATTGGTCGCATTGGCGACTTTTGCCGCGGTAACTGGATGCGCGACCAAACGGTATCCAATTGCGACGAATCTATCGGCTGTGGAGCAGAGGGCGCTGAATTGTAGAGAACTGGCAATTGAGCTCGCGAAAACAGACGAAGTTGAAGCGAAAATTATTGATACTGCGACAACCGATTGGAGATCCGTGGCAGGATTTTTGGGGGACTATGGCATTGGGAATGCGATGGCAAAGTCGGAAGCAGCCAAAGCGCTGAGTGAACGTAGAATGAGCATCAAGGCGACTCAAGTTGAGCGTGGTTGTTCCGATGCAGCTATCGTCGCCTCGGGCTCAGAAATGGAAGCCTCACAGGCAACTGCTGAGCAATTAGTCCGCGACGCAAACGCAGATTAAATTCAGTGGTCTGATCTTTAAATATAACATGGTGTATCGAAAAGGCCGGAGCATTTCTGCTCCGGCCTTTTTTTGTTGTCTTGGGGAACTGACCGCCTAGCGCTTGGCGCGGGACCACCAGCCGGAGCGTTTGGGCTCGGCTTTCTTGGCCGACTTGGTCGACTTGGCTGCGGGCTCAGGGGCCGATTCGGGCGCAGCCTGGTCGGCCATGGCGGGTTCGGCCTCTGGCTCAGGCTTTGGTTCCGGCGCAGGCTTTTCGGCCACGGGGGCTGGTTTGGCTTCAACGACCGGCTCAGCTTCTGGCGCAGGCTGGGCCTTGGCCGGTTCACTGGCCTCTGCCTCACCGCCGGTTTCAGCGGCCATGGCTGCGTCCTTTTTCTTGGCGCGTGAGCGGCGGGGGCGCTTCGGTTTGGTCGGCTTGTCTTCGCTGTCGGCTGGGGCATCTTCCGCCTGGGCCTCAGACGGAGCGGTCTCTTCAGCCTGTGCCTTGGCCGACGTGGCTTCCGTTGCGGGTTCTTCGCTTACCTTGGCTTCGCTCGGCGGAATATCGTCCAGCATTTCCGGAGCACTCGCAGCGAGGCCGTCCAGATAGGCGCCGCCATCTGCTGGCGCTCCATCGGCTGCCTCGGTGCGGGTGTCTGAAGACCGGCGCCGCCGACGACCTCCGCGACGGCCCCGGCGGCGGCGCTTGCGAGGGGCGCCATCCTCTGAATCGTCGTCACTGTCTGACGCGGCCTCGGCGGTGTCATCGCCGTCATCCTCGGCGTCCTCGCCGTCGAGCCGGGATTCATCGTCTTGCGACTCAGCTGCCTCTTGTTTGCGGCCACGACCGCCTCGGCGCCGACGGCGCTTGCGGCGGGTGCCTGTGGATTCGTCATCTTGATCAGCAGAGGCTTCGGACGTGTCGTCTTCGCTCTCGTCATCTTCATCCTCGTCATCACTGACGATTTGCTTGCTCGGCTTGGCGAGCGAGCGTGGTGGCTTGCGCTTCTTCGGCTTTCCATTCGGGTCGCGCTCTGCATCGATCACGAAATCGCCTGGCAGCATGTCTTCTGACGAGTGAATCGAGACAGCAAAGCCGGCCACCTGTTCGACTTCGACCAGCGCTTCGCGCTTGTTGTTTAGCAGGTAGAGCGCGACATCGGTCGGAGCCTTCACGGAAATGGCTTTCAGGCCGCCCATGGAGGCGCGGGCCTCGATGGCCCGGATCAGCTGAAGTGCCGCCGACGGGATAGAGCGGCGACGGCCAGTGCCGTTACACGCTTCGCACGGATCGGAGGTTGCCTGCAGCACGCCCTGACGGCGACGCTGGCGTGAGATTTCCATCAGGCCGAACTGCGAGATGCGACCATGCTGGACGCGGGCCCGGTCCACCTTGAGGTGATCCTTCAGCTTTTTCTCGACGGCGCGATTGTTCTTGTTCTCGTCCATGTCGATGAAATCGATCACGATGAGACCAGCCAGGTCGCGCAGGCGCATCTGGCGGCAGGCTTCCTCAGCTGCCTCGAGGTTCGTCCGCACAGCCGTCTGCTCAATGTTGCGCTCACGTGTGGACTTGCCGGAGTTCACATCGATCGCAACCAGGGCTTCGGTCTGGTTGATGACGAGATAGCCGCCGGATTTCAGTTGGACGGTCGGGGAGTAGATGGAGTCGAGCTGCTGCTCGACCGCTTCGGCCACGAAAAGCGGGTCTTCCTCTTTCCATTGCTGAACCTTCTTGGACTGGCTCGGCATGATGAGCTTGGCGAGATCCTTCGCTTCGCGATAGGCCTCTTCACCATGAACAAGGACCTCCTCGATATCCTTGTCGAACATGTCGCGCATTGCCCGGTGGACGAGACCGCCCTCGGCATTGATCAGCATTGGAGCTTCGGATGTCAGTGTCTTCTCGACAATGTTTTCCCAAAGCTTGGAAAGATATTCATAGTCACGCTTGATCTCGGCCTTGGTGCGCTTGGCGCCTGCGGTCCGCACGATCAGGCCCATGCCGTCCGGCACGTCCAGCTCGGATACGATGGATTTCAGGCGCTTGCGGTCCGCGCCATTGACGATTTTGCGGGAAATGCCACCGCCGCGCGGCGTGTTCGGCATCAGGACAGAGTAGCGGCCAGCGAGGGAGAGATAGGTGGTCAGGGCGGCGCCCTTGTTCCCACGTTCTTCCTTCACGACCTGGACCAGCATCACCTGGCGGCGGCGGATGACTTCCTGGATCTTGTAGCGCTTGGAGATCGAGGCGCGGCTTGATTTCTTCCGGCGGGGTGCGGCGGCAGCCTTGGCTTCACCGCTTTCATTATCGGTGGAGTCTTCCGACTCGTCAGAGTCATCGTCGCTTGCATCGTTGTCGACGTCGTCTTCATCGTCGATGTCGACTGCATCGCCATCTTCATCATCGTCGTCTTCGATCTGGGCAGCGGCCTCTTCGGCTGCTTCCTTCAGCAGGGCTTCGCGGTCTTCCGCGGGCAGCTGGTAATAGTCAGGGTGGATTTCGCTGAAGGCCAGGAAACCGTGGCGATTGCCGCCATACTCAACGAATGCCGCCTGAAGCGACGGCTCTACACGCGTTACTTTTGCGAGGTAGATGTTTCCGCGGAGTTGTTCGTTGCCAGTTGTTTCAAAGTCAAAGTCGTCGACCTGACCATTGTTGACGATCGCAACACGGGTCTCTTCCGTGTGCGAGGCGTCGATTAGCATGAGTTTGCTCATGTAAAGGAACCTTATGAGCCGGCGCAGCAGCTTTGGATGCGTCAACGCACCTCAAGCCAGCCGCAGGGCCGGTCTGTAAATTTAGGGGGAGGATACGGTCACGCCGACCCGACTGCCCCATGGGCAGTACAGGAAAATCGGTTTTGACTACTGCACCCGCGTACATCTTCTCTGCTTTCCGGAGCGCGGCGCCCGCTTGCCTTTTCGGTGAAGCCGGGATCGCTGTCGCGACGTTGGGAAAATTGCTTGGTAGGCCTGATTGGCGGCTACCTGATGATACTGCCCAATTTTGACCGTCAAGAAAAGACCAAAAAGGGCGCTGAGGCTGTGTAATACGTAACCTATGGTCAATGCTGGGTTAATAATCGGTCTGGTAGGGAAAACCTTCGAATCTGGAATACATGCGATCCTGATGACTATTTTACGCTTTGTTTGCCTTGTGATTGCCTGTCTGGGTGCGGGTTTTGCCGCATCCGCCGATGTCAGCCGGGTGCAGGTTGTTGGCAATGGAGAGCCGACTCGAATCACTGTGTGGGCAGATTCTGAGCAGGAAGGTCGCGCCTTCCTTGCCGAATCGGGAAACGCTCGCAGCCTCGTGCTGCCAGTTGATGGGCCAGTGACACCTGCTGTGGGTGATGGGGGTGGTGGTGTTGCCACCTGGGCGCTCTCCGAGGGAACGCTCAGCTTTGCGCTTGAGCGCCCGTTAATGGTCGCGCGGACCTTGTCCCTGCCACCTGCGGGCAACGAGCCATCCTACCGGGTAATCGTTGACCTTCAGACCGTGTCGGCCGCGCGCTTCAGCAGCGTGGCGAAGAAAGATATGCGCAAGCTTGCCTCCTATCAGGCCAAAAAGCGCAAGGAAGAACTCGCAATTGAGCTTGCGTCGATGAGGCCTGACGCTCCGTTGCCAGTGTCCCAGCGCGTTGCAAAGCAGTCCTACACGGTTGTCATCGATGCTGGGCATGGCGGTAAGGACCCGGGCGCCATGGCTATTACAGGCGGTGTGGAAAAGGACATCACTTTACGTGCGGCGCTCGCACTCAAAAATATCCTTCAGGCGGACCCCCGCTATACGGTGCGGCTGACACGCGACACGGATGTCTATGTCGACCATGAGGTGCGCGTCAGCATGGCGCGCGATTGGGGCGCTGACCTGTTCATATCCTTACATGCGGATGCGGCGGCTAGTCGCGACGTTGCCGGCGCCTCCGTCTATACGATCAGCGCGAGTGGTGAACGCCGGATCGACAAGGAAGCCAATCGCAACAACTGGCGCATCCCGCTCGAGGACGGCGCGCCGCAACGTGTCAGTGGCATCCTCGAAGATCTCGTAAAACGCGAAACCAAGACGCATTCGTCTGAATTTGCGGAAATGCTTCTGCCTGAACTGGAGAAGTCCGGCCCCGTGCTGCGCAATACACACCGCGAGGCGGGCTTCTATGTTTTGCTGGCGCCGGATGTTCCGGCGGTGCTACTCGAAATGGGCTTCGTGACAAATCGGGCCGACGCAAAGCGCCTGCAATCCGACCGCGACCTGCGCAATGTCATGTCGGCGGTCAAGCGCGGCATCGACCGCTTTTTTGACAAGCAGGATATCCTGTTGGCGGGACAGGGCTAGAGCGGGGGAAATCCCTTGCAGCGGCGCACCGTTACTGAGAAGTTGCCTCCTATGATATTGTTGCGTTTCCTTGTGGTGTCGTCGCTTCTGGCGCTGTCAGCGTCGTGTTCAAGTGGCGGATTGAGTCATCTGGATTCTTCGCTTGTCCACAATGGTCGTCCGACTGAAGCCGAGGCGTACAGTGATTTCCTGATCGCCCGGTTTGCGGCGATGACCAATGATCCCCAAAAGGCAGCTGAGCATTACGCCCTGGCGATTGATACTGCACCAGAGAAATCCGGTATTGCGGATCGTGCTCTGTTTGCGTCGCTTCTGTCTGGCGATTATCGCGAAGGCGTGCGGGTGGCGAAACGGGCAAATACCCTCGGCAGCGAGGCCGCTCTCGTTCGATTGACCCTTGCTGTGGAAGCGCTTCGGATTGGTCGGGAAGATGACGCCAAGCAAATGCTTGAGCAGTCTCGCTTTGGGCCGTTCAACCGCATGATTGCGCGCGGCCTGTCGGCTTGGCGCGTGGTCGATACGCATGGGACGGATGCGGCTGTCCGGTATCTCGAAGACGGCCTGTCGGGCGATCCACGACTGGATAGTGCAACGCTCTACATGATGGGGCTGATCGAGATGTCGGCTGGCAATGATGATGCCGCGCTGTCGGTTTTTGACACGCTATGGGATTCGAGCGCCCGCCTTGCTGTTGGCGTGGAGGCGCATGCCCAGCTGTTGGCCTCCCGTGGTCAACGAGACAGGGCGTTGGAAATCCTGAACACGTTCGACGAACAAGTTGGCCATAACGCCTCGATTGCGCGCCTGAGCCAAGCGATAGCATCGGGCGACAAGATCAAGGTTCGGCGGCTGAACCCGGATGAGGGCGCCGCACTGGCCATCTATGTTCCGGCGGCCGCTTTGATGAGTCAGACAAGCGATGACGTCTCAGCCGTGTATTTCGTGCTGGCGCTGGCACTCGATCCGGAGCTTCATGTCGCACGCTCTCTGTGGGCACAATCTCTTTCAAATGCCGAACGCTGGGACGAAGCCATCGGTGTGCTGGCGCGTGTGCCTGAGACGTCGGCTTTTTATGCTACTTCGCGGGGGCAGATAGCATGGGTTCTGCAACGCAGTGGACGCAGTCAGTCCGCCCTCGCCGTCGCCGCTGAGGCTCTGGACCATTCTCCCGACAGGGGTTTGCAGATCCAGATTGCAGACCTCTATCGCGCTGTTGGGAGACAGAAACAGGCAGAGGCCTTGCTGACAGAGATCATCCGGGATGATGCAAGCCACCAGCGTGAGGACTGGCGATTGTTCTATGCGCGCGGTGTATCACGTGGAGAGCTCGGCGACTGGCCCGAAGGTGAGCGCGACTTGCTGAAGGCTTTGGCTCTGCAGCCGGATGACGCATCACTGCTGAATTATGTCGGCTATTCCTATGTTGATCGGGGTGAGCACCTCGACTTCGCTATGGATATGATCCGACGGGCTGCGGAGATTGAGCCAAATGAAGGCTATATCATCGACAGCCTTGGCTGGGCGCATTACCGGCTGGGCGATTACGAGACTGCTACGCAGCATCTGGAACGCGCAGTCGAGCTTGAGCCTGGCGATCCTGTTCTGAACGATCATTTGGGTGACGCCTATTGGCAGACCGGCCGCAAGCTTGAGGCGCGATTCCAGTGGCGGCGTTCGTTGACGCTAGATCCTGCGGATGGCGAGCGCGACCGAATTGAAGCCAAGCTGGTCGCCGGTCCGAACGTGCCATTGGTCAAACAGGCTGAATCTGGAGCAGGCGCGCAACTTCCCAAGCCTGTTCGTCCCTAGTCGCTGTGGCTGTCTGACATGCCGACATCTCTCGCGCCCGCCAAGGTAAACCTGTTCCTGCATGTCGGAACCGTACAAAAAAACGGCCGTCATCCGCTCGATTCGCTCGTCATGTTCGCTGGGCCGGAAGCGGCCGACCGGGTATCTGCTGAGTCCGCAGATACTCTGACCCTCAGTCTCACGGGGCCACGATCCAGCGGCCTGGAAGTCGGTGGTGACAATCTCGTCCTGCGCGCAGCGCAAGCTCTGTGCGTGGCCGAGGGCAGATCGCACGGTGTAGCGCTGACGCTCGACAAGCATCTTCCCGTGGCAGCGGGAATTGGCGGCGGTTCGGCGGATGCCGGCGCGACGTTGCGCGTTCTTCAGAAATTGTGGTCATTGGAGCGCGATCTTGTCCGACAGGTCGCGGTGCCGCTGGGCGGCGATGTGCCTGTTGCGCTGGAAGGGCGGACGGCGTTGATGCAGGGCGAAGGCGAACAAGTTCGCCCGCAAAAGAACCTTCCTCGATTGCCAGCTGTTCTGGTGAATCCAGCGGTCGACTGCCCGACCGGGCCGGTTTTCCGGGCCTTTGACGCAAAAGGGGGCATAAGTGCTTTCAGCGCCCTCGAAGCCGTGCCTGAAATGCGTTCGTCGGAAGAGTTGATCGCATGGCTGGCGCACCAACGTAACGATCTTCAATCCCCAGCGGTGCGCCTTGTACCAGCTATCGGGGAGGTGCTTGACGTCCTCAATGTGGTGCCGGGAAGTCGTCTCGTAAGAATGAGTGGATCGGGCGCAACCTGTTTCGCGCTGTTTGCAACCGATAACGACGCACAGTCTGCGGCAAGGGATCTTGAGCGCGCCCATCCCAAGTGGTGGATTCGTGCAACAAGCTTGGGGGACGCGCGATGACGATTTTCTACCTCGTTGCCGGAGCGGCGTTGATTTCTTTCGTCCTGTGCACCCTGGCGCGTCATTTGCCGCTGCTCGATGCTCCGGATGGTGGCCGTAAGCAGCAGGCAGCGCCTGTGCCTCGCACGGGCGGGATCGGTATCTTCGGCGCGATCCTGATTACACTGGGTGCGTTCGCGGTCATGGCAGTACCCTCGTCATTGGGTCAGATGCCCACGGGCAGGGTTTTGTTTGCAGTTGTGCTAGCCGTCACGCCTTGGGCAATCGGCTTCCTTGATGACTGGCTCGGCCTGTCAGCCTTGTTGAAGCTCGCGCTGCTGTGCGGTTGGGCTGTCATTGCAGCCATACCATTCTTCATGCCGGGCGGGGCAGGTGGATGGCTCCTTGGTATTGCGGTCATTGTCTGGCTGATCGTGATTACGAATGCGGTCAATTTCATGGACGGCGCCAACGGCCTCGCGCTGGGATCGATTGCGATCATGCATGTGGCTTTGTTTCCGCTCTTTGCCGTGCTGATGCTGTGCTTTGGTAGCTGTGTACCCGACCCGATCGGGGAATTTGCCATGATCGCCCAGTTCGCCATGTTCGGAGCCGTGCTAGGCTTTCTTGTGTGGAACTTGCGAGGCGGGCTGTATGCCGGAGACTGCGGATCTCTAGGCGCCGGCGGACTGTTTGGCTTGATGGCCGTTTACCACCTTGGCGACGGCATGGACGGCGTTCGCGCCGCGCTTCTGGCGCTCACGCTTGCCCTGCCGTTTCTGATTGACGTCTTGCTGACGCTGGCGTGGCGTACATTCAAGGGGCGCAATCTTCTTCAGGCGCACACCGATCACGCCTATCAGCGGCTGATTGCCCGCGGTTGGGGCCACCTCAGTGTCGCGACCTTCTGGTGGAGTATGACACTGATTTGCGCGGTGATGGGTGTGGTCACCATGTTTGGCGCAGCAGAGTCCACTGACCAGGCCGATGATTTCCCGGTTCTGCAATTGACGGCACTGGTTGCCCTTGCTGCTATCGGATCAGTCTTTTGGTGGCTCGAACGCTCGCGGACTCAGTAGGCCCGGCTTACGCAGAAATCGGCCAGATCTTCGAGTGCGCTGCGATAGGGGGACTCTTCGAGCGTTCTTAGCGCGCCCTTGGCCAGCGCAGCATAGGCCTCGGCCTCCTGAACGGTGGCGTCTGCAGCCCCAGTGGCCCGGATCAGATGAACAGCGTGAGCCAGATCGGCGTCCTGCTGCGTTTCGGAATTCATGGCTCGGTCCCAGAACAGACGGTCTTCATCTGAGCCGCGTCGCTTCGCGACGATGACGGGCAGTGTAATTTTGCATTCGCGGAAGTCATCGCCGACTGATTTGCCAATTACCGACGTGGTGCCACCATAGTCCAGCACGTCATCGATGATCTGGAAGGCGAGACCCAGATTCTTGCCGTATGTGGCAAGCGCATGAGCGTGATCATCACTGCCGACTGACATGGCGCCGGTCTCGGCAGCGGCCTCGAACAGCGCGCCAGTCTTCGCTTCAATAATTGCCAGATAGTCTTCGGTTGGCAGATCCCGGGCCTGCATCGCGGCCAACTGGCGAACTTCGCCTTCGGCAATCACCGTGGATGCTGTGGCGAGCCGGTTCAGGATTTCGAGACTGTTGGTTTCAACCAGCAGGTTGAACGCGCGCGCAAACAGGAAGTCCCCCACCAGGATGGAGGCCTTGTTGCCCCAAATTGCCTTGGCAGCAGGTTTCCCGCGTCGCAGATCGCTTTCGTCCACCACGTCATCGTGCAACAGCGTGGCGGTGTGGATGAACTCCACGGCCGCTGCAAGAGCATGTGTTGCCTTGTTCGGCGTGCCCACGGCATGTGCAGAAATGAGGGTTATCAATGGTCGCAGGCGTTTGCCGCCCGCCGACACAATGTAACCGGACAGATCCGGAATGACCGATATCGGGCTTGCTGCGCGGGTCGCCAGCAAGGTCTCGACCTCACCGAGGTCCTTGGCCACGAGCGTTTGCATCCGATCCACAATGGAACCGACTGCCTCTTTGCCTCTTGGTTTTGGCGCAAGGGTCACGTTTTCACTGGCTCCCATCATTTCTCTGACGAAATGGGAAATAGTCGTAGGACGGGTTCGCATCAAGCGCGACGTGGCACCCCGACGCATCTCACAGCGAAGTGTTGTGGCGAATCCTCGCCGTGTGTGCGAAACATTCAGGCAATTGGGCCGTTGAGAATATTCCAACAAGGAAGGGTTCCCACATGAAGCCATATGCAATTCTGCTCGCCGCTGGCCTGCTCGCTGCATGTACGTCGAACGCGGCCTACGGGCCCGCATCCAAGTCCGGAGCGATGGGCTATTCCAGCCAGCAGATCGAAACGGGCCGATACCAGGTCTCCTATACCGACTCCAGTCCGTCGAAGGCGCGTGACCGGGCCTTGCTGCGTGCAGCTGAACTGACGCTTCTGGAGGGCTCTGACTGGTTTGAGATAACCAGCAGCTTTGCCGAACGCAGTGAAGACAGCCGTAGCGGTGGTTCCAGCGTCTCCATTGGCGGTTCATCGGGCTCTCGCGGCCACAGCAGCGTCGGGGTCGGCGTAGGGATCGGCATTCCGCTAGGGGGTGGCAATAGCGGGTCGGTTACCGAAGTCCTCGAAATCGTCACCGGCAAAGGCGACAAACCTGATCGGCCGAGTGTCTATGATGCCCGCTCTGTGGATATCAATCTGCGCGGTTCGGCGACCGAATGAAGGAAGTCTTTCGCACCAATGACGTCGTCAAGCTGAGCTATATTGAGCACCTGCTGCGGGAGGCGGGCATCGAATATTTCATCGCTGATCAGCATATCTCCGCTGTCGAGGGCAATATCGGCGCGTTTCCGAGGCGCGTGATGGTGCCGGAGGAATTGTTGCCTGCTGCCGAGGCAGCCTTGGCCGAAGTCGAACGCGGCTAGTGGGGCAGATCACAGAAGATACCCTCTACCAAGGTCGGGTCACCCTATTCCAACCTGAAAAGGGCTTCAGAGCCAGCACAGACTCGCTGATGCTGGCCGCGGCCCTTCCCGAAAAGTCCGGCGGCGCGGCCCTTGAAATAGGCTGTGGATGCGGTGGGGCGCTGATGACGGCCGCATTTCGATTGTCGCAGATGCAGGTGACAGGCGTGGATATTGATGCGGTCATGACTGACCTCGCACGGCAATCTGTCTCGTCAAACAATTTCAAAGACCGAGTGAGTGTCGAGACTGGCAACGCCGCCGAATGGGTACGCGACAAGGAAAATCGGTTCGATCTGGTTTTTGCAAACCCGCCATATTTCGAGCCAGGAAGGATCTCCGCGCCGGGAGCGGAGAAAGCTGGAGCATATCTCGAATCCCTCAGCCTCGATGGTTGGATCAAGGCGATGGCGTTTGCGGCCAAGCCGCGTGCGCCCATTGTGATAATTCATCGCGCTGCCGAACTCGCCCGAATTCTCGCTGTGCTGGATCGCCTGACGGGAGAGATTACCGTTCTGCCCATTGCGCCGAAGCATGGCGAAGATGCGCGCCGGGTTTTGGTGCGGGGACGCAAGGGATTGAGACGGGGAGAGGTACGTTTGCTCGCGCCCCTAATCACTCACACCGCCGACGGTGAGGCCAGTGAAGCGCTGGATGCGATCCGTCATGGCAGGGCGATCGACTGGTAATCCAGATTTTCTGGGAATTGCCACATTTGCAGGCTAGGGTCTGAATTGAGGTAAGGGCATAGAAAAAGGAGTTGGCCATGTTCGGCCTGTTGTTCTTCGGCTTTCTGTTCATTGGTCTGGTCTTGGCCTTGCTGGGGCATGGCGGGTTTTACCGCATGGTCACCGGGCGCGGGGCAGGGTCAAATGATCATGATGAATCTCGTGGGTCATTCTGATCGCATTCCCGTGCTTGCTTCGCCCTGCGCACGGCTGTAACCCGACACCCAATCGATATTCGGATCTGCCCCATGACCGCACCCAAAGCGCACGCCAAACCGAAATCCTTTCAGGACCTCATCCTGACACTTCAGGCCTATTGGGCCGATAAGGGCTGCGCGATCCTGCAGCCCTATGACATGGAAGTCGGCGCCGGCACCTTGCACCCGGCGACTGTGCTGCGGGCATTGGGGCCAAAGAACTGGCGTGCGGCCTATGTCCAGCCCTCGCGGCGGCCGAAGGATGCGCGTTATGGGGAAAATCCCAACCGGCTCGGCCATTATTACCAGTTCCAGGTCATCCTGAAGCCTAATCCCGACGATTTGCAGGACCTCTATCTGGAAAGTCTCTACGCCATTGGCATCGACCCGACTGTTCACGATATTCGCTTCGTCGAAGACGACTGGGAGAACCCGACTGTCGGCGCCTGGGGCCTTGGTTGGGAAGTCTGGTGCGATGGGATGGAAGTCAGCCAGTACACCTATTTCCAGCAGGTTGGCGGACTGGATGTATTCCCGGTCTCTGGCGAATTGACTTACGGGCTCGAACGCCTCGCCATGTATGTGTTCGGCGTCGACAATGTCTATGATCTGCCCTTCAACGGTCCGGACAGCGCAGTGCCGCTCTCCTATGGCGACGTGTTCCTCGAAAACGAAAAACAACAATCAGCGTTCAATTTCGAGCATTCCGATGTCGAGATGCTGAAGCGCTGGTTTGCCGATTGCGAGAACCAGTCGAATGCCCTGCGCGATGCAGGCAAGCCTTTGCCAGCTTATGATTACGCCCTCAAAGCCTCGCACACGTTCAACCTGATCGACGCACGCGGCGCCATCAGCCCGACCGAGCGTCAGGCCTATATCGCCCGCGTCCGAGACCTCGCCCGCGGCGCCGCTGCGCAATGGGCCGAGCAGGAAGACGTTTCCACCTAGATTTAACCTCTGACTGATTTGGTCATTCGGCTTCATGGGGATAGTCTCTTCCGTTGTGGGAGGACGCGTCATGTTACGCTGGATACTCGTTTGCCTTGTCGGTCTCTGTCTCGTGCTTGGCGCGGACGCGAAGACCAAGCGGGCTCTGATCGTCGGTGTCGGCGACTATGAGCAATTGCCAGACCTGCAAAAGACGACCGGAGACGCCACGGGCTATTCCGAAGCGTTTGGGGGCGAGCTGGGCTTTGAAGTCACGCGCCTGATCGACCCTGGCACGATTGACTTTCTCGAGGCGCTGGACGGCTTTCTCCAATCCATTGAGCCCGGCGACGAAGTCGCTTTCATCTTTTCCGGACACGGCTGGTCGGATGGCGCCGACAATTTTCTGGCGATGACCGATGCGCCGCTGGAATCGTCCGAATTCGCGCTGCGCCGCCAGACTGTGTCGCTATCGACTGACGTGCTGGCAGAGATCAAGGCGCGCAAACCGGGCCTGTTGTTTGCCATCGTGGATGCTTGCCGGGACAATCCCTTCGATACAGGAACCCGCAGCGTGACGCGCGGACTGTCGCGGCTGGAGATCGTGCCGGGCACACTCGTGGTCTATGCGGCAGGCACCCGCCAGAAGGCGCTCGACCGGCTGGGGCCGGAGGATGAGTCCCCGTATTCGGTCTTCACGCGCAGCCTGTTGCCGCGCCTCAGCGATCCGGCCAATCCCTTATTGCGCAGCGTGGACGAAACTCGCAGCGAGGTCGCGATGCTGGCCTCCTCCATAAATCATGAGCAGCGCCCCGCAATCTATTCGGACGTTTCGCTCGACTATTGTTTTTCCGGGGAGTGCCGCCTGAAGACGGTGCTGGACCAGGAGACGATGGATTGGGTCGAAATCTCCAGCGTGGGCTATACAACCGTCGATCCTTGCACCAAATACGCCCGCCATCTGGAGCAATATCCCGACGGGAAGTTCGCCGAGGTGGCGCGCCGGAACCTCGCTAATCCTCCCTGTGCCCGAACGCGGTTGCAGCTGAAATCTGTATCCTGGTTCGGAGACCTGGACGGCCACACAGACGAAGTCTATGGCGTAGACTACAGCCTGAGCGGACGCTACGTGGCAAGTGCATCAGCCGATCACACTGCGCGTCTCTGGATCGTCGGCATGACGCCAAGCCTTTATGGCCAGTCGACCGAACTGAAAGGCCATACCGCGCCGGTCCTGACTGTGCGGTTCAGCCCAAATGAAGAGCGCCTCATCACGGCGTCCGAAGACGGCACGGCGCGCATATGGAGCTCGCTGGGCGAGGAGGCGCGGCTGGTGCTTGATGGACATCTGGGCGTTGTTTCCTATGCTGAATACAGCCCCTTCGGGGACCGGGTGGTTACGGCCTCATATGACGAAACCGCACGTATCTGGGACGCCCGAACGGGCGAGGAGGTGCTGCGCCTGACAGGGCACTCCGGCGCAGTCCGTTCCGCGCGGTTCAATTTTGATGCAAGCCGGATCGTCACAGCGTCGAATGATGGTACGGTCCGCGTCTGGGATACGGAGACGGGCGAGCAGCTCCGCATGGTCGAATCCGGAGAAGTTCCGGCTACTTACGCCACGTTCAGTCAGGATGGAGACCGCATTCTTGTCGCCTCAGCGGACAAGGCGGCCCGTATATGGAGCGCGGATGGTGAAGTTCTCGAACTGACTGGCCATGATGCTCCACTATGGAATGCCGCTTTCAGTGCAGACGGTGAGTTCGTGGCGACCAGTGCGATGGATTTGTCCGGCAAGATCTGGGATGCCGAGACCGGAGCCCTGCTTGCCGGGGTGCAGGATCTGAGCATGTTCGGAGCCAACTGGATTGAGTTCGCGCCGGATGGCAAGAAGCTGGTCGTGTCCATGAAGGGCGGCGCATTGCAGCTCTGGCAGCTCACTTTTGGGGCTAACTAAGCGCCCCATCTGCACGTCCGGTGCTTGACCCTGCCGCCCGCGCTAGTATGCCGTGCAGGCTTGCAACTACTGGCTGGACCCCTTCATGGCAGACCTGATTCTCGAACTCTTTTCAGAGGAAATTCCCGCGCGCATGCAGGCGAAGGCCGAGAGCGATCTCGGTACTGCGCTGGAAAAGGCGCTGGGCGAGGCGGGGCTGAGCTGGTCGAATCTGGAAACGGCCTCTGGCCCGCGTCGCCTGACGGTGTTCATGGAGGGCCTGACAGAGCGCTCTGCGGATGTGAAGGAAGAGCGCAAGGGCCCGAAGGTCGGCGCGCCGGACAAGGCCGTTGAAGGCTTCCTGCGTGGCGCAGGCCTCAGCGATATCAGTCAGGCCGAAGTGCGCTCTGATCCGAAGAAGGGCGACTTCTACGTTGCCGTGATCGAGACGCCGGGGCGCGATGCGACCGACATCATCGCCGAGGCTGTGCCAGCCATCATTCGTGGTTTCCATTGGCCCAAGAGCATGCGCTGGGGCACCGGGGAGCTGCGCTGGGTACGCCCGCTGCAGCGGATTGTCTGTGTGCTGGATGGGAAAGTGGTGCCATTTGAAGTGGATGGCATTACCAGCGGCGACGAGACCGAAGGCCACCGCGTTCATGGCCGTGGGCCGTTCAAGATCACCTCTCGCAAGGATTATGAGAGTCAGCTCAGCGATGCTGGCCATGTGAAGTTGACACGCGATGCGCGGCGCGAGGTGATCCTTGCCGGCATTGAGAAGGTTTGCGCCGAGGCCAGCCTCGAATGGATTGAAGACAAGGGCCTGCTCGAAGAGGTGGTTGGCCTTGCTGAATGGCCGGTTGTCGTGCTTGGCGACATGGACCCGGCCTTCCTGGCTCTGCCGCCAGAAGTGATCCAGCTGTCCATGCGAACGCACCAGAAATACTTCGCGGTGAATGACAAAAAGACCGGGAAGCTGGCGCCGCACTTCATTGTGGTCGCGAACATCGACGCGGCCGATGGCGGCAAGAAACTGGCCGAAGGAAATTCCCGCGTCTTGTCGGCACGTCTCGATGATGGCCGCTTCTTCTGGGAGAAAGACAAGGCCACGCCGCTGGAAGAAATGGCGGCGAAGCTGTCCACGATTGCGTTCAAGACTGAGCTGGGCTCTTTGGGCGACAAGGTGGAACGCGTCGCGGCGCTGGCGCGGGAACTGGCCCCGAAAGTGGGCGCTGATCCGGATTTGGCCGAACGGGCGGCACGCCTCGCCAAGGCGGACCTTGTGTCGGAGATGGTCGGCGAGTTCCCGGAGCTGCAGGGCGTGATGGGTCGCTACTACGCGCTGGAAGCGGGCGAGCCCGCCGCTGTCGCCGACGCCATCCGCGACCATTACAAGCCTCAGGGGCCGAGCGACTCCGTGCCAACAGATCCGGTGGGCATCGCCGTTGCGCTCGCCGACAAGCTGGATACGCTGGTTGGATTCTGGGCGATCGATGAGAAGCCAACCGGATCGAAAGACCCATTCGCGCTGCGCAGAGCGGCGTTGGGTCTCGTGCGGATTGTTCTAGAGGGCGACGTGCGCCTCGGGGTGCGCAAGTCGTTGCGGTCTGCTGCGACGAAAATTGCGTTTGACCGCATAATTCAGTTGGAGAATTCTCAAGCGAATGTCGACGCTCCTCTATTTGCATATGACGACGACCTCCAAAAAAGGCGTGATGTCGTTGAGAAGCAGTTTGGCGGGCAGCGTGTTGTTGAATTTGAAGCAACTCATAGCGCCGCAGAGGACCTTGTTCCCTTCTTGGCCGACCGTTTGAAGCAATACCTACGTGATCAGGGGCAGCGCCACGACCTGATAGACGCCGTCTTCGCGCTCGGCGAAGATGACCTCGTGCTCATCACGCGCCGCGTCGAGGCGCTGGGGGCGTTTCTGGAGACCGAAGACGGCGCCAACCTGCTCGCGGGCTACAAGCGCGCGGCCAACATCCTGAAGGCCGAGGAGAAGAAGGGCGATCTGCCTGCTGATCTCTCCGTTGATGACGCCCTCATCGCCAAGGGGCCGGCCGAGGAGCAGGCTCTGGCGAAAGCCCTGTCCGATGTCGAGGCCGCCATTGAAGGCCCGCTGAAATCCGAAGATTTCACAGCGGCCATGGCCGAACTTGCCAAATTGCGTGGCCCGGTGGACGCTTTCTTCGAGGCCGTCATGGTCAATGACGAGAATTCCGCTGTGCGCGCGAATCGTCTGGCGCTGCTCACAAAAATCCGTGGAACACTTCACCGCGTAGCGGATTTTTCCCGCATTGATGGCTGATGCAGGTCAGGGCGCTCGCGTGCCCCTGTGTCAGACTGAAACGGCCCGCCTGCACGGGAACGCGCCAATGTGTCACGAACAACGTTGTCACACCCTGCGTGCCCTTTCAGACACTGGCCAATGGCGCTGCAATGCAGCATAGGAATTGCAATTCGCCCCCCGTTAACTTGGGGGACACGACATATGTATCGGAAGGCAGAATTCATGGGTGAAGCAGCACTGAAACCAGCAGACGAAACCTGGGTGTATGCTTTTGGGGGCGGGAGCGCAGACGGCGATGCCTCAATGAAGAATTTGCTCGGGGGCAAGGGTGCGAACCTCGCAGAAATGGCGAAGCTGGGCCTGCCGGTGCCGCCGGGATTCACGCTGACGACCGCAGTCTGTACTGCTTATTACGAATTGGAGCGCCAATATCCGGCCGCTCTGGAAGCGCAGGTTGATGCCGCGCTCGCGGCCGTGGAGCAGGAAACCGGCAAGGGCTTCGGCGATCCCGAAAATCCATTGCTCGTATCCGTACGCTCAGGTGCGCGCGCTTCGATGCCGGGCATGATGGACACGGTCCTGAACCTCGGCCTGAACGAATCAGCTGCGGCGGGACTGGCCAAGAAGGCTGGCGAACGCTTCGCCTATGATTCCTATCGCCGCTTCATTCAGATGTATTCCAATGTCGTGTTGAACATCAGCCATGACGAGTTCGAACATATCCTGGACGACTACAAAGATCGTCAGGGCTATGATCTCGACACCGAGATGACGGCCGATGATTGGAAGCAGATCATCACGCTCTACAAATCTGCTGTTCAGCACAATCTTGGCCGTCCATTCCCGGACGATCCGAAGGAGCAGCTCTGGGGTGCGATCACGGCCGTGTTCGGCTCCTGGATGAATGACCGCGCGATTACCTATCGCAAGCTGAACGACATTCCTGAAGAATGGGGCACGGCGGTCAATGTGCAGGCCATGGTGTTCGGTAATCTCGGTGAGACGTCTGCCACAGGCGTTGCATTCACGCGGGACCCGTCGAATGGTGACCCGGTCTTCTACGGCGAATACCTGATCAATGCTCAGGGCGAAGACGTGGTGGCGGGCATTCGTACGCCCGCACCGATTTCGCGCGAGCGCGCAGATACGCTGGGCTCGACCGATGCGCCGCTCGAAGAGTCGATGCCGGAAGTCTATACCCAGCTGCGCGAAGTCGCGAACACGCTGGAACAACACTACAAGGATATGCAGGATCTTGAGTTCACGGTCGAAGATGGCCGCCTCTACATGCTGCAGACCCGTAACGGCAAACGTACCGCTGCTGCAGCGCTCAAGATCGCTGTCGACATGGCACGCGAAGGTTTGGTGACGGAAGAGGAGGCGATCTTGCGCCTTGAGCCGTCTCAGCTGGACCAGTTGCTGCACCCAACCATTTCGGAAGATGCCAAGCGCGACGTAATCGTGATGGGCCTTCCGGCCAGTCCCGGCGCGGCCGTTGGCAAGGTCGTGTTTGAATCCGAAGACGCCTGGGCCATGGCCGAAAAGGGCGAGGACGTTATCCTCGTGCGCATCGAGACCAGCCCTGAAGACATCAAGGGTATGCATGCTTCCCGCGCCATTGTTACGGCACGCGGCGGCATGACCAGCCACGCCGCCGTGGTGGCCCGTGGCATGGGCCGGCCGTGTGTCTGCGGCGCCGGCGGCCTGCAGATCGATACCAAGGCGGGCGTGTTCCGCGTGATGGGTCGTGAAATCAAGAAAGGCGATGTGATCACTGTGGACGGGGCGACCGGCCAGGTGATGATGGGCGCCGTCGAAATGCGCCAACCTGATCTGTCGGGTGATTTCGGTTTGCTGATGAGCTGGGCTGACAAGGTGCGCACGCTGAAAGTGCGCGCCAATGCTGAAACGCCTCTGGATACGCGTACGGCGGTTGAATTTGGCGCCGAAGGTGTTGGCCTCTGCCGCACTGAGCACATGTTCTTTGAAGAAGAGCGTATCCCCGAAGTGCGGGCGATGATCCTCGCGGATGGCGAGAGTGGCCGTCGCGCTGCGCTCGACAAACTCTTGCCGATGCAGCGCAGCGATTTCGAGGAAATCTTCCGCATTCTGGAAGATCGGCCAGCCACGATCCGGCTGCTCGACCCACCACTCCACGAATTCCTGCCGCACACCGATGCGGACATGGACGAAGTGGCCAAGGCCTCTGGCGTTAGCGCGGATGAGTTGCGCCGCCGGGCTGCAGAACTGCATGAGAGCAATCCCATGCTTGGTCATCGGGGCTGCCGTCTCGGTATCACCTATCCCGAAATCTATGAGATGCAGGCGCGCGCGATTTTCGAAGCCGCCGTTAATGTTTCAAAGGAGACGGGTCGCAAGCCAATTCCGGAAGTGATGATCCCACTGGTCGCCACGCACAAGGAGCTCGCAATCCTGAAGGCGGTTGTGGACGAAGTCGCCCTATCGGTCTTCTCCGAGACGGGGGTCACACTGGACTACATGGTCGGCACTATGATCGAGCTGCCACGCGCGGCGCTTCAGGCTGCTGAAATTGCACAATCAGCGGCGTTCTTCTCCTTCGGCACGAATGACTTGACCCAGACGACACTCGGCATTTCGCGCGATGATGCAGGCCGTTTCCTCAAGATTTATGAGGACAAAGGCATATACGAAAAAGACCCATTCGTGACGCTCGACCAGGTCGGCGTAGGAGAATTGGTCAAAATTGCTACTGAGCGGGGTCGTAAATCACGTCCTGGAATCAAGCTCGGAATCTGCGGTGAGCATGGCGGCGACCCGGCTTCGATTAACTTTTGTCAGTTGGCGGGACTCGATTACGTGTCGTGCTCTCCGTATCGTGTGCCAATCGCGCGTCTCGCTGCGGCACATGCGGCGTTGAAAGCCAAATAAAGACGACTGTCCGCTAGAAACCGGCAGGATTTGGGTGTTGTTTCCGGGCAACACCCATTTTTGTGCAGTGCGAAATATTTCACGAAATTTGCAGAAATATTCCACTGTATTACAGAGGCTTGGCCGGTTTTTCCTGATGTAACGGTTTAAATCAAAAATCGGGGGCGTATCTATCCTGACAGAAAAGTCATTCACGTATCTGGCCAGCTTCTTGCTAGGTACCGGGAGAGATGGATATCCAACTCGAAGCGGGGCCAGAAACGGTCTCATAATTTTTAGTCAAACCAACAACACCCGGGGTTCGTAGGACGGAATATACCGTCTGCCGGGGGATTGGGGAGCGGTGATGTTAAGGGTTCTTCAACCACGAAGGGCGACTCTATCGCCAATGCGTGGGCTCCAAGAGCAGCTCAAGCGTTGGTGGATGGCTATGACGAACGAAGAGCAGAGAGATATTGTCATTCGCGGGGCGACCGTTGCGGTCTGCGCTGTGGCTGCGACTGTAACTCTTCCCCTGATTGGCGAACTCCAGATGGAGAAGCGCGCCGAAGCTGATTTCCATGCGGAAGCGGTACGCCTGGCTTCTATTGAAGACGGCGGCGTCACCGTGCGCGCTGATCCGATGACGCCAAGCTTGCTGGATACGCCTTGGATCCGTACCGTCGAGTACACGCTCAAGCGCGATACCGGCGCTTCAATGAGCCGTTATGCGATGCGCGACCGCGATGGCGCCGCACTTTCATCGCTGGTTTCGTTCCGTCCGGAGCACATCAAACGCGCCGAAAAGATTAACGACGAGGCGCAGTGTCTGTCCCAAGCCATCTATTATGAGGCCGGAACAGAATCGCTGGGTGGCAAGATGGCGGTTGCCGAAGTCATCGCGAATCGCGTTCGCGACCATCGCTATCCTGACAGCGTCTGTGATGTCGTTTTTCAGGGTGCGACTCGCACAACCGGTTGCCAGTTCACCTTTACCTGTGACGGCGCCATGACCCGCGAGCCACGCGGCCGTAACTGGGACACTGCCCAGAAGGTCGCAGCACACGTGCTGATGAACCTCAACGAGGAACGCACAGGCGGCGCGACGCACTATCATGCCACTTATGTTGACCCGATCTGGAGCGCTGGCCTCATCAAGACCGACAAGATTGGTTTGCACATCTTCTATCGGTTCCCGCGCGGCGCCGAGTGGGCCCAAGTGCGCCAGAACTACAATCGCAAGCGTGAGCGCGTCATCACGGCGGCGGCCGAGACTGACGTGAATGCAGCAGCGACGTCTGTGATCAAGACCACCGACGATGCCAAGGTTGAGAAAGTGGCCGTGAATGCCCCGGCGCCAACTCTGTCGCCGGCCTCTGTGACCACCTCTACGCGCACGATCACCAATGGTGCCCCGAAGTTCAACACGATGCGTAAATCGTCCGAGGTCTCCGACTATACGGCAGCCCAGGTGACGCAGGCGGCGGTAAGAAGCTCCGCTTCAGCCGCCGGCGCCATGAACTAGGAAACATTAGTCGCGTGGGGGCACTCCCGCCTTCACGCGCTTCTGGATAGCGCCTGGCAACCAGCGCGCCATGAAACGTGCCCGCTCAGCATCTTTCCCAACCATGAAATGTGTATCTTTACCATGAGCGGCGTCCCAGGCGCGTTCCGCAGCCATGGAAACCGGATACACATTCATGCCGTTTTCCTTGAGCTGGTCAGACATCTTGTGGTTCGAGCCGTCGCGATCCCCCATTTCGAGGATCGGCGTTTCAATGAACCACGGCATCAGACTGGTGACGCGAATGTCAAGATCGCGAAATTCGGCGTCGAGCGCTTCGGTCAGACCGCGCACAGCGAACTTGGTTGCAGAATAAACAGCCAGTTGTGGTGAGCCGACAACTCCCGCGGTAGAGGCCGTGTTCACAATGCGTGCGCCTGATGTCGCCTTCAGAAGGGGGAGTGAAGCCTGCACGCCATTCACTACACCTTTCACATTGATGTCGATGATCGCGTCATTATCCTCGCCTGCGATGTCTTCGAACCAGCCATGACGTCCAATGCCCGCATTGTTGAAGAGTACGTTCATTGCGCCTTCAGTTGCTTCGCTGAAATCCTTGGTGGCAGCGGCCCAGTCCTCGCGGTTGCGAACATCAAGCCTGGCTTTCAGGCAGTTCTCGGATCCGATCTCGGCTTCGACGGCATCGAGGCCAGCAGTGTTCACGTCATAGAGGCCGCAGAACCAGCCGCGTTTTGCAAAATAGCGCGCGGTCTCTGCTCCGATGCCGGATGCTGCGCCCGTAATAAAGATACTCTTTCGCCCGCTCGCTCGCGTCATGGGCTTTCCCTCCTGCTGATATCAGGGACTGATCGCCCTTTTCAGCAGTGTCAGGCCACATCCATACCCACGTCAAGATTGGGAGCAGAATGCGTTAGCGCCCCCACGGAAATAAAGTCCACACCGGTCTCTGCGATTGCCGCAACGGTACCCAGATTGACTCCGCCAGATGCTTCGATCGTGACGCGGCCCTGATTCATTTCAACGGCGCGGCGCAAGGTGTCGGTATCCATATTGTCGAGCAGGACGGCATGCGGCCCATGTTTCAGCGCTTCCGCGAATTGGTCGAGTGTATCGACTTCAATTTCGATCATGCGCAGGTGGCCCGCATAGGCCTTGGCGCGTTCCAGTGCGAGCGCCACGGAGCCACCGCAAGCAGCGATGTGATTGTCCTTGATCAGGATGGCATCATCCAGGCCGTAGCGATGTGCTGTACCTCCGCCGCACCGAACGGCGCGCTTCTCCAGCGCCCGGTGACCTGGGGTCGTTTTCCGGGTGCAGACAATTGTTGCGGACGTGTGAGAAATCTTTGCGACGTAGTTGCGCGTCATCGTGGCGACCGCTGACAGTCGTCCAATAAAATTCAGCATCGTGCGCTCAGCCGTCAGGATAGAGCGCGCGCTGCCGTCAAGGCGCGCGACAACATCGCCGGGTTTTACTGCCGTGCCATCATCCATCCGAACATCCAGTTCCACGCTTGGATCGATCAGGGTAAGCGCGTGGGCCGCAGCGTCGAGACCTGCGATCACGCCGGGCTGGCGCGCTGCAATAACGACGCTGAGTTGGGTTTCCGGCGCAATGGTCGCGTCCGTGGTCAGATCACCTGCGCGGCCAAGGTCTTCTGACAGGGCAAGCCGAACGATGGGATCGAGGATGATCGCGGGCAGCGGCGGGGGAAGCAGTTTCATACGCGGACGGTCTCCTCAAAATCTCTCAGCAGGAACTGGCGTTCCGGTTCGATCATGTCTGGATAGTCAGACCGGAAATGTCCGCCCCGGCTTTCCTTGCGATTGATTGCGGCCTGAACGATCAGTCTCGCAGTGGTCAGCGCGCGAGCCGGCCCATGTATGGTGTTCAAGCGCTCGATCAGCTCAAGCACGCTGGTCATGCCGGTGGCATTTCGCACAACTCCACATTTTTCGGACATGGCGCCGCGCAATTCCTGCAGGGCTGGAACGGGTAACGCCCCTGGAACATGACCTGTTGATGCGTTAGGGGTGGCGAACTCAGCTTCGCGCAGGCGCTCGGCAATGCGGTGGGCAAATACGACAGCTTCTAACAAAGAGTTGGATGCAAGGCGATTTGCGCCGTGTACGCCGGTAGATGTACATTCGCCGCAGACGGACAGTCCATCGAGGCTGCTGCGCCCCCAGAAGTCTGGGACGATGCCACCCATATGATAGTGCGCCGCTGGAGCAACCGGGATCAATTCGGTGCGTGGGTCGATGCCGGCAGATTTGCAAGTGCCAAATACTGTTGGGAAATGGTCCGGGAAGTGTTCACCCACAGCCGTGCGGCAATCGAGAAATGCGCCTCGGCCAGACAAGCGCTCTGTGTGCACGGCGCGCGCCACTTCATCGCGCGGCGCGAGTTCGGCCAATTCATGGTAGCTTGCCATAAAGGCCGTGCCGTCTCGATTATGGAGCGTGGCGCCTTCACCGCGGAGGGCCTCGGTCGCGAGGGGGGCAGGATCGCGGCCAATGTCGATGGCCGTAGGATGAAATTGGACGAATTCTAGATCTGCAATCAGTGCGCCCGCTTCCCAGGCCATCGCAACAGCGTCGCCGCGCGCTTCGGGTGGGTTGGTGGTAACCTGGAACAGGCCGCCGGAACCGCCGGTGCACAGCACCGTTTCCCGCGCGGTCCGTGTGGAGAGCGTTCCGGCATTGTCCCGCAATATGACGCCTGCCACCTGAAGATTGGCATCCTGCATCAGGCCGGTGGCGCGGACGCCTTCGATGATGGTGATATGTGGCGCGGCGGCAACGGCCGCGACCAGCGCATCCATGATGGCCTTGCCCGCAAGGTCTCCGGCAACGCGTGCTACACGTGGGTGGGAATGTGCTGCTTCAAGCGAGAGCGCCAATGCGCCATCCGGCGTGCGGTCAAACGGGACTCCTAGCGCGACGAGGTCACGGACACGTGCGGGCCCTTCTTCGGCGATAAGTCGTGCAATGATGGGGTCGACCAGGCCTGCGCCGGCCGCCACCGTGTCAGCAGCGTGTTGTTCCGGGCTGTCGAGAGGGTGCATGGCGGCGGCAAGACCACCCTGTGCCCAGGCGGACGAGGCAGCCTGACCGAGTGGTGCGGGTGAAATGACGGTGCACGGGCGCGGCGCGAGCTGCAGCGCGAGGAAGAGGCCGGCGAGGCCTGCGCCCACGATCAGAACGTCATCATCGACTGGCGCATTGGCCGTCAGGGTTTGCGGAATGGAAGCGGTCACAGACTAGGAAATGCCGTCATTTGCGCGGCGAAATTCCGCTGGCGCCGTAACAGCAGATACCAGCGCCCCAAACATGCGGTCAGCGGATTGGATGGTGAGCGTGAAATTGTCTGGTACATAGATCAGGCCCTCGACCTTGGCTTCCAGCATTTCCTCGATCTGGGACCGAATCGAAATTTGGTCTCCGAAGCGGCGAGCCTTGCAGGATTGGCGTACAACCGACCGGCCCCACATTGAGCAGACTTCAACCGCTGTGAGCTCACAGCTATATTGGCCTTCATCCGGGTGCGGAGAAAGATACATGGTGCCAGACATCATGCACTCCCCATTGCGATAGGGTTTTGTCTGGAAGCTCCAGGTGCCAAGGACATCCGATGAATCTCCCTCGCGTTTGCTGTCGGCATGAGCGGGAGTGCAGACCAAAAGGCCTGCGATCGCCATTGCCGCGAGACCGTATATGCCTCGGACCATTCTACCTCTCCTTGCGCCCAGAGACACATTACGCCGCTCCCCCGCGATTGCACAACCTGTCTGGCTGCTAGACGACCATTTCAAGCTCAAGTGGTTTCAAACCGGTCTTGAACGCGAGCGGCTTGACCATTTTCGGCAGGGCCATCATGGCGTCGAGGGCTTCCTTGGCGCGCACGCGGACATCCTCCGGGATGAGCACCTCGTACTCGCCCGTGACCAGGCAATCATAGATGTTTTCCAGCGTGATGCGCTTCATGTGCGGGCAGAGATTGCATGGACGAATGAAGTTCACGTTCGGATTGGCTGACGCGACATTGTCACTCATCGAGCATTCCGTCAGCAGGACAACTTTGTTCGGGCTTTCCTCGGCAACGTAATTGGCCAGCGCGGACGTCGAGCCGGCAAAGTCGGCGGCTTCCAGTACATCCGGCGGACATTCCGGGTGAGCCAGGATAACGACGCCTGGGTGGGCTTCGCGCAACTGTTCGACATCGTCGGCGCTGAACATCTCGTGCACTTCACACGCCCCCGGCCAGGTCATGACGCGGATGCCGGTCTGGGCAGCCACGTTCTTGGCGAGGTACTGGTCCGGCACGAGAATTACCGTGTCAGTATTCCACTCAGCAGCGATGGCTTCGACAACTTGCGCCGCATTCGAGCTGGTGCAGGTGATGTGGCATTCGGCCTTCACCTCTGCGGTACAATTCACATAGGTCACGACCGGGTAATTCGGGAATTTCTCCTTGATCAGGCGCACATCGGCGCCCGTAATCGAGGCGGCCAGCGAACAGCCCGCGCGGGTATCCGGAATAAGGACGGTCTTTTCAGGCGCGAGGATCTTCGAGGTCTCGGCCATGAAGTGCACTCCGGCCTGCACGATGATATCGGCATCCACATTGGCAGCTTCACGGGCCAGCTGGAGGCTGTCACCACGGAAATCGCCGACAAGCTGGAAGATGTCCGGCGTCATGTAATTGTGTGCCAGGATGACGGCGTTCTTCTCTTTCTTGAGCCGTTTGATCGCCGCGACGAGGGGCGCAATGGCTGGCCACTCCATCGGAGTGATGAAATCCTGGACCAGCGGGTACAGGCCGTCAGTCTCCAGCTTCACCGCGTCATCATAGACGAGGCCGCGTGTTTCAGCGGCAGAGGCGCCGCGCAGCGGAGTTGGCGTTGGGCAACCGGGGCCGGAATCAATAAGACGTGCCATGTCGTCCTCCTTCGTAGCAGACCGACTTATGCTCGATCTGAGTATAATATGGACCTGAAATCTGGCGCTTCAAGGGGGCAGGCCTTCAAACGTCAGGAGTTCGGGCTGCTCGTGCGACAGAAACTTGAAGCTTATACGCACTCTGAGCAAAAGGGGTTTAACCCCTGTGAAAAGATCAGGCAAGCCAATTTTGGCGTAAATCCCGCGTCAGCCCTCGTCGAACAGTTCCAGCGCGGCGGCTGTCATGGCCTCTACGCCCGTTGCGATGGTTGGGTCATGATCCGCCCTATAACCGCTCTCAACGCCACCTTGCCTGCTCTCCGTTCACCAACGATTTCGCACTTCTTCGGCAAATCCGGGCAAGTCCTTCACGGTCATCTGGCTGCCATCGTCAAGAATGACACGTCCTGAGAATAGGCCAAAGACCTGGTCCTGCGCAGTCTTCAAAATGCCAAGGTCGGTCGTCTGGTGACGATTGATGACGGGAGCGAAATCCATCTCAAATCGTTTGTCATTGCTGGTAAATTTCCATAGTGCGGAATCAGGCGCACCTTCAGGCATATGGAATGTGACATGATCGAGCTTGTGGGCTTTACCATCCACGAACAGCATGTTTTCGCTGGCGGCGGATGTATCGCCGAACCCATAGCCAATGTTAAACCCAAATGGCCGCCCCTTGATCAGGCCGGAGGTAGAGCCCCAATACCATGTGTTGTTGTACGTCCAGACGCCGCGGCCCCAATCCAGTACAGCAAAGGCACTCTCAGGGGAGAACTGATACGTCTCCTCGCCCAGGGTGATCTTCCCGCGCGCGGGCATGCAGTTGATTTTCTGATTGTAGTAAAAAGCCTTCGGGGCTTTTGGAAACGGTGTGGCAATAACCATCCGGTCCATATCGGACTGGTCGAGCCATAATTCCCCGTGCAGTCCTTTTCCGTTGGCGAAAGCCGGATCATTCACCGTCAGGCGCCGCCCTCCTGCATCATGCCGAAAGCTCAGTTCCAGATCGCCCTTGCGCTGGGAAATGTCGCCACTATCGGCGCTGGCTGGCAACTTCATCTTACCCATCGACCACGGGATGATAGCTCCATGATTGGTGGCTGTTTTCTGTTCCAGGTCGAGCCAGGATGTGCCTAGGAACCCAAGATAGCCATTGTCAGCGACAGTCAGAGCCAGCCCGAACCGGGGTGTCAGGATGCAGTAATAGTCCCACTCCTTTATGCGCAGGGCGCCCGCTTTGATGGCAGAGCGATCATATGTCCTGACCTCGCTGGTCGCATATCCTCGTTCGACCAATCGCCCCCGCGCATCAAGTAGAGGGCCTTCGCCCATTCTGTGTTGCATTCTCCCTCCTGTCGCGCCGGATTTCTGAGATTTCGGAGCTTGTGGAAGACATATAAAGATAAGGTGGGCGTGGCTTCTACCCTCGACGTTAGGTCACTCCATGTCGTCTTTCCTGTGCCGCATGGGAAAGTGCCTCGCGAATTCGTCTGAGAATCTGTGCCCTCATACTCTTCCACATTTGTGCGGACACAGACTTCCTCTCCTTTAGCCTTCAGCAGGCGTGCCGCGCGCTGATCGAATCAATCGCGGGCGATGATTTGAAGCTGCATCCGGTAAAGATGTCGCGCTAGCGGCGGGCGAAGGCGAATGGACGGGTAAAGCAGGTGGAACAGGTCGTCCGGCAGCTGATAGTCCTACTCGCGACAAGGCTGCATATCGTATTTGCGCCTTTGAAGGCGCGGGGGCCGAAAATTGTGGCGGACCTGCCGGACGGCGTGGAGCTGGCGATCTTCCCGCGCTGCTCGCGACAGCGCTCCCTTGCCTAGTGTATGCCAAGTTGGACGAGGCGTAGGAGGACTCAGGTTTAGCTGTGCGAAATCGAGGAGCACCTGCTGGGCCGCAACTGCGTGTCCAGCCAGGGGCGCAGGCTCACCCCTCCTTGAACAGTTCCAACGCGGCCGCAGTCATAGCCTCGACGCCTGTGGCAATGGTCGGGTCGTAATCCGGAGCGAAGAATGGCGAATGCAGCGAGGGCAGGGGCAGGGAACTGTCTTTGGAGGCCTCATAGCGCGCAGGCTCAACTGCGCCGACCCAGAATAGGAGGCCGGGAATGTTTTCTTCCGTCCGCCCGAACTGGCTGAAATCTTCACCGCCCATGACCGGGGCTACTTCCTTGACGTTGTCTTCGCCGATTGCATCCGCGATGGCCGCCATGGCTGTTTCGGCCAGGTCGGCGTTGTTAAAGAGCGATGGTGTATAGTCCTGTTCGATCGTGATCTCTGGTTCAGGCGCCCCGAAGGCTTCGGCTTGCGCCTTGGCAATGCGCTCAATGCCGCTCAAGAGCATTTGACGGGTCGCGTCGTCATAGGAGCGCACCGTCAGGAGCAGCGTTGCTTCGTCGGAAATGATGTTGTGCTTTGCGCCGGCCTTGAACGAGCCGACTGTAACAACGGCAGAGTCCTGCGGGTTCGTATTACGCGAGACGAGGCTCTGCAGAGCTACGACGATGTGAGATCCGATCAGGATCGGGTCGCGTGTTGTGTGCGGGTAGGCGCCATGCCCGCCGACGCCTTTCACGGTGATGTCGACACTGTCGACATTCGCCATGGCATAGCCCTTCGTATAGACAACCGTGCCAGCGGGCGCGGCTGCGGAAACGTGCAGCGCCAAATTGTAGTCCGGCTGAGGGAAGCGGCTATAGAGACCATCGGCCAGCATGGCCTGGGCGCCAAGGCCGATTTCTTCGGCTGGCTGGGCGATCATTACAAGTGTGCCGCTCCACTGATCCTTGCGGGCAGTCAGTGCGCGGGCGGTGCCGATCCAACTGGTCATGTGGATGTCGTGGCCGCAGGCATGCATGACCGGGCTCTCGACGCCAGTCCATGTGGTCGACTGGACCTCTGAGGCAAACGGGAAACCCGTTTGGTCAGGAACGGGCAGGGCATCCATATCGGCGCGGATCATGACGGTCGGGCCATCCCCATTGCGCAATACGCCAACGACGCCGTGTCCGCCGACGCCATCCTTGACCTCACCTACATCTTTCATTGCCTTGGCAACCACCCAGTCCTGACCAATGCCGGTGGAAACGTCGAAGCCGAGATTTTCAAGTTCAGAGGCCATCAGAGCGGCCGATTTGGCTTCCTTGAAAGAAAGTTCCGGATTGGCGTGAAGTTGTTTGTAGATTTCGATCAGTTCTGCATCAGCCTTTGGCAAGTTGGTTTCTGCTGAAGGAGTGGCCGCGGATGAGGCCGGGGCGACCGTATTCGATGCTTCGGCCTCGGTCGTTGCGCCTGTGTCGGAGGCGACCGGTTGCGGCGTTTCAGCGGCGTCATTTCCGTTTCCGCAAGCAACGAGCGCAAGCGCGAGAGAAGAGATGGCAACAGTACGGAACATGGGTTTCGGCCTCCGGCTAAGGTAAGGAGGCACCGTAGCGGCGTTTTCAGCGCTGCCAAGGGGGCGAAAATGTCCTACATTCTACGGCAATCGCCGGGTTGCGTCGGCGTGCTGCGCTGCATATAAGGGGCGGTCCAAAGGAGATTATCTGCTCATGGCCCGCGTTACCGTTGAAGACTGCGTCGAAAAGGTTCCAAACCGTTTCGAGCTTGTCCTGCTTGCTGCACATCGTGCCCGCATGATCCGCGAAGGTTCGCCGATTACTGTGGACCGCGATAATGACAAGGACCCAGTTGTGTCGCTACGCGAGATTGCTGACGAGTCGATTGATCTGAAAGTGGTCAAGGAAGCGCTGATCTCTAATCTGCAGGACATTCGTCCAGGCGAAGAGAACGAGCGCGAAGCCGACCGTTTGGCTCTGGAATCTGCACCTGCTGCAACCGAAGAAGACGTCATGCGTGCCTATCAGGCCGAGCTGGAGTCCGGACGGGACGACCGGCTGTAGGAGGCCAGATGGACGGCAGCACCCTATCCGCAAAGGATGAAGGGGCTGGCGACATGGCTGGCACAGAGCGACCGGCTGCGGAAAAACCTAAAGATGTCCTGACCCGGCAACAGCTGATCGATAAGGTTCGCGCCTATCACCCTCGGGTGAAATCCGAACTTCTCGGTGCCGCTTACGATTTTGCCAAAACGCATCATGGCGAACAGATGCGGGATTCGGGCGATGCATATTATTCGCATCCCGTCGAAGTCGCGAGCCTTCTGGCTGACGTCAAACTCGACGAGATTACCATCGTCGCGGGCCTGCTCCATGATGTGGTCGAGGACACCGAGATCGATATTGGCGATGTCGAAGTGCGCTTTGGTGCGGACGTGGCCGAACTGGTCGATGGGGTCACGAAGCTCGATAAGCTGGAATACAGTTCCAAGGAATTGGCTCAGGCCGAGAACTTCCAGAAATTCATTCTCGCCACCACCAGCGACATCAGAGTCCTGCTGGTGAAACTGGCCGACCGGCTTCACAATATGCGCACGCTGCACTTTCGGAAGAAGGCATCCAGCCGCGAACGCACCGCGCGGGAAACCATGGACATTTACGGCCCGCTCGCCCGCCGCGTCGGTCTTTACCAGATTGCTGCTGAGATGGAGGATCTGGCTTTCCAGGAGCTAAACCCAGAAGCGCGTCGTGCCATTCTCTATCGCCAGGACGAGCTCGCGCTCGAAAATGCCGATGATCTTGAGCGCATCCGGGGGGACCTTGAGCAATTGATGGAGGTTTCCGGAATTCCTTGCCGCATCAAGGGTCGTCGGAAACAACCTTATTCGCTATGGCGCAAGCTTGAGAAGAAATCGATTTCCTTCCGGGATGTCGCCGACTTGTTTGCCTTCCGCGTGATCGTGGAGAGCGTTGAGGATTGCTACCGGGTGCTGGGAGAAATCCACAGACTCTGGGCGTGTATCCCTGACCGGTTCCGTGACTATATCTCCGTGCCCAAGCCAAACGGCTATGCCAGCCTGCACACAACCGTACGCGCTTCCGGCAACCGGCGCGTCGAACTCCAGATACGCACTGAAGAGATGGACCGCACCGCCGAGTTCGGCGTGGCTGCGCATTGGGGCTACAAGAACCGCGCCTACGGCTTTGACATCGATTCGGCGCGTGCTGCCGGTCTTGACCCTGCCGCCAATCTCGAAGCCTTCGCAGAATTGCTTCAGGATGGCGGCGATCCGAGCGAGTTCATGGAGCACGCCAAGCTCGAAATGTATCGCGAGCACGTCTTTGCTTTCTCTCCGAAGGGCAAGTTGATCATCCTGCCAGCCGGCGCCATGCCATTGGACTTTGCCTATGCGGTGCACTCGGCGGTGGGTGACACATGTGTTGGCGCCAAGATCAATGGCGAGGTGAAGCCGTTACGCCGTCCGCTGAAAAATGGAGACGTTGTCGAGATCATCCGGGGCAAAGCGCCTCACGCCATTCATGGCTGGGAAGCGCTGGCGATCACCGGGCGCGCGCGCTCTGCGATGCGCAAGCTGGTGCGCGACAAGGAAACAACAGAGTTCCGGCGCCTCGGTCAGGGGCTGATCAATATGGCGCTGCGACGGGCAGGTATTGATCCGGTTGATGTAAAGATGAACCATACGGCCCGCCTCGCCGGTTTTGAGGATATGGAAGACATGTCCGAAGCGCTGGGGCGCGGTCGAATTTCGTCAAACGATGTGATCCAGGCGGCCTTTCCGGGTTACCGGCCGGAACGCGAGGACGATCCCACGAAGGTCCGCATGGACAGTGAGCATACGCCGCTCATGGTATCCGGCACGGAGCTGTCACCGGGCGTGACGCTTCATCTCGGAAATTGCTGCTGCCCGTTGCCTGGGGACCGTATCATGGGGGTTCATGAACCGGGCAAGGGCATTGTGGTCCATGTCGCGAGTTGCCCAAAGCTCGCCGAATATGACGATAAACCCGAGCTCTGGGTGGACCTGCGCTGGACCGAACTGGCGCGCACGGGTGCGGTGGCTATTGGCCGAATTCGTATCAATGCCTCCAATGAGCGCGGCGTACTGGCCAAGCTCTGCGCTGCCGTGGCACAGGCCAGCGGCAACATCACAGCCATACATACGGTAGACCGCCACGAGGACTTCACGGAAATCTTGATGGAAATTGAGGTTGAAGACCTCAAGCGTCTGACGCAGATACTGGCCGCGCTCCGGTCGATCGCTGTGGTCGACAGAGCTGTGCGCGACCAGGAGGGCGAAGATGAAGAATGATGATGTGCTGAATGTATTCCGCGAGGCCGGGGCTTTGCTGGAGGGGCATTTCATTTTGTCGTCTGGTCGCCGCAGCACGGTCTTTCTTCAGAAGGCGTTGGTCTTTTCCCAGCCTGACCTGTCCGAGAAACTCTGCAAGGCGCTGGCGGAAAAGCTTACCGCCGAGTTCGGCAAGATTGATGTTGTGGCTGGGCCAGCTGTCGGCGGCATCATTCCGGGCTATGAATTGGCGCGCCAGCTTGGCGCACGGTCGATCTTTGCCGAGCGGGTCGATGGCCAGCTTCAGTTCCGCCGGGGCTTCTCCATTGCCGAAGGCGAACGTGTGCTGATCGCAGAAGATATCGTCACGACGGGGCTGTCTTTTCGTGAAACCGTCGAAGCGCTGGATGCGCTGCCCGGCGAGGTCGTGGGTGGTGCCTGTATCATCGACCGGTCGAACGGCCGCGCTGATGTTGGCTGCAAGCTAATTTCGCTCGCGGCGGTTGATTTCCCGGACTATGACGCCAATGATTTGCCACCAGATCTTGCCGCGATGGAGGCCGTCAAGCCTGGCTCCAGGGGCCTCGCCTGATGGCAGGCCCGTTGCGCCTTGGTGTGAACATTGATCACGTTGCAACCATTCGCAATGCGCGCGGTGGGGATCATCCCGATCCGATGCGCGCGGCGCAAATTGCTGCTCAGGCCGGCGCAGACGGCATCACGATCCATTTGCGCGAGGATCGGCGGCATATACGCGATGGCGATCTGGAGGCCATCCGTGCGGCTTCCAGCCTTCCGATCAATCTCGAAATGGCTGCGACAGACGAGATGACGGAGATTGCCTGCAAGTTCCGCCCGCATGCAGCTTGTATTGTTCCTGAAAAGCGCGAAGAGCGTACGACTGAAGGCGGGCTCGATGTCGCGGGCCTGCACAACCAAATTGCGCCCGTGGTTCGCCGCCTCAATGATTCTGGCGCGCGGGTGTCACTCTTCATCGAACCCGACCCTGTTCAGATTGCGGTTGCGGAAGTGCTCCAAGCACCTGTGGTCGAACTCCATACGGGCAAATACGCTGAGCTATGGATCGAAGGCGGTGCAGAGGCCGCGGCGCCAGAACTCGAACGGCTAAAGATCGCGGCGATAGAAGCGCGCAAGCGCGGTGTCGAACCGCATGCCGGACATGGCCTGACATTTGAGAACGTTGCTCCCGTGGCGGCAATCCACGAGATCGCAGAACTGAACATTGGTCACTTTCTTGTTGGTGAGGCCATCTTTATCGGTCTTGATGCCGCAATCCGGGAAATGCGTCGACTGATGGATGAGGCCCGCGCATGATCATCGGTATCGGGAATGATCTCTGCAATATCGAGCGTGTGGAAAAGACACTTGCCCGATTTGGTGAGCGGTTTGAGAAACGCGTGTTTACCGATGTCGAAATCGCGCTGGCGCGCCGCCGTCGCCTGACTGCTGAGACGTACGCCAAACGATTTGCGGCCAAAGAGGCGTGTGCAAAGGCGCTCGGTACGGGTGTGCCGCGTCGCGGCGTTCATTGGAAGCATCTCGGCGTTGTGAATTTGCCAACGGGCAAGCCAACTTTCGCGCTGACCGGCGGCGCGGCGGAGCGCCTCGCCACCATGATGCCCGCCGGCCATGAAGCGGTTATTCACCTGACCATCACGGATGATTACCCCTGGGCGGAAGCCCAGGTCATTATCGAAGCCTTGCCGGTGACGCCAGCATGACACCGGCAAGACCCAAACGCACACGCCTCCGGTCGAAGGGAAAAGCGAGCCAACCCTCACTGGCCGAAGCGGATATCCGGACACTGGAGTCCATTCTTGGCCACAAATTCAAAAACCCGGAGACGCTAATCCGTGCGCTGACACATCCAAGCGCTGTAACTTCTGCGGAGTCAGTCCGCCTGTCCAACCAGCGCCTCGAATTTCTAGGTGACCGGGTCCTGAACCTCGTGATCGCCGAACGCTTGATTGACCGACGCCGGATGGAGAGTGAGGGCGATCTGGCTCCGCGTCTCAACAGTCTTGTTCGCAAGGGGGCCTGCGCGGATGCCGTGCGCCATCTCGGCGTTTCGGAATTCGTTATCATGTCGGATGGCGAGATAGCTGCCGGTGGGCGCGAACGGGAATCGACCCTTGGCGATGCCTGCGAAGCCATTATAGGCGCAATCTACCAGGATGCCGGGCTCTCCACCGCCCGGAAATTCATTGAGAAAGGTTGGGCGCCGCAATTCGAGGCGGCTCCGGCCCAGACCAAGGATCCCAAGACGCTGCTGCAGGAATGGGCCCAGGGACAGGGCCTGCCACTGCCGGATTATGACGTGCTGAGCCGGTCGGGACCGGACCATGAACCCACTTATGAGGTCGAAGTTAAAGTGGCCGACCGGGGTGCGGCTGTTGCCGCGGGGTCGTCAAAGCGCGATGCTGAGCGTAATGCTGCCGCCCTTCTCCTAGAAAGCCTGACCGGAACCCCATGACAGACACTCCCATCACCCATGCTGGATTTGCCGCCATTATCGGCGCGCCGAATGCGGGCAAGTCCACGCTGACCAATCGTCTGGTCGGCACTAAGGTGGCAATCGTCACGCACAAGGTGCAGACGACGCGCTTCCCGGTGCGCGGCGTCGCGCAGGTGGACGGCACGCAGATCGTGCTTGTGGACACTCCGGGTATCTTTGCGGCCAAGCGCCGGCTCGACCGCGCCATGGTGAAGGCGGCCTGGAGTGGCGCTGACGATGCGGACGCCATTGTGCACCTGATCGACGCTTCGGCCTGGGTCGCGGAGCGCGAAGGCAAGGTAGATGGTGCGCAGAAGAAATCTCTGGAAGATGATCGCCGGGTCATCGAGCAACTTCAGCAGATTGGCCGCAAAGCTTTCCTCGCCCTGAACAAGATTGATCTGTTTCCCCATGATCAGGTCCTGCCGATCATTGCGGAACTGAACGAGACGGGCGTTTATGATGAGGTCTTCATGATCTCCGCAGAAAATGGCGAAGGCGTCGACGCGCTGGAAAAGGCTCTCGCGAAACGGATGCCCGAAAGCCCGGCGCTCTACCCGCCGGACCAGATTGCCGACCTGCCGATGCGCCTGCTTGCCGCCGAAGTGACGCGGGAAAAGCTAATGCTGCGCCTGCACCAGGAACTGCCTTACCAACTGATGGTTGAAACAGAGAGCTGGGAAGAGAAAAAGGATGGCTCCGTCCGTGTGCAACAGGTCGTGGTCGTCGGCCGCGACAATCACAAATCCATGGTGCTCGGCAAGGGTGGCGCAGCGATCAAGGATGTTGGTCGCAAGGCCCGCGAAGAACTCTCTGAAATGCTCGGTCGCAAAGTGCACCTCTTCCTGTTCGTGAAGGTGGATGAACGCTGGCAGGAACGCCGCGAGAGCTACCAGGGGCTCGGCCTGGAGTTTGATGTTTGAACTGGTCGGATGACGGCATAATCCTGGGCGCACGCCGCTTTGGAGAAGGTGGCCTCATCCTCGACGTTCTCACCCGCATGCGCGGGCGTCGGTCCGGTCTTGTCTATGGCGGTTCCTCGCGCAAGCGCCGCGCGCAATATGAAGCCGGAAATTCTGTTTCCCTCAGTTGGACCGGGCGCCTTGAAGAGGCTCTGGGTCGATTTGATGTGGCCGAGGCCAGCCGGGAGCGAGCGGCGCGTGTATTGGACGATCCAGCCGCCCTCGCCGCCATTTCGGCTATCACCGCGATCCTGCGGGGTGGACTGGATGAAGGCGATGCCGCGGGTTCTGCACTGTTTGAGGCTACCGAGCTTTTGCTAGACCAGATTGAGGCGCAGGAAATCTGGCCAGCGCTCTATGTGCGCTGGGAACTGGGCCTGCTCTCGGCGCTCGGCTTCGGGCTCGATCTGGATGCATGCGCGTTGTCCGGCGCGAATGATGGCCTGACCCATGTATCTCCAAAGACCGGACGGGCCGTGCGAGGATCCGAGGCCGAGGAATATGTCGACCGCCTCCTTCGCCTGCCACTTTTTCTTGTCGAATCCACAGCCCATGTTGCGCCGTCCGATATAGCCGATGGCTTGAAGCTCACCGGCTATTTTTTGGAAGCGCGTCTGTTTGGGGGTCTCAATCGGGGCATTCCACCAGAGCGCCTGCGACTGGTGGGCCGCATGCTGAAGCGGCCCTAGGCGCTCACACTTGGGCGTTGGCTGACCCGCGCATACCAGTTTCCGATGTGTTTCAGATCGGGGTTGAGGGGCTGGCCCACCTGACTGCCAAAAGCCAGGAAACAGAACAGCAGTATGTCAGCCAGGCCGAATGCCTTGCCTGCCACAAACTCACGGCCGTCAGCCATCTGTTCGTCCAGAAAGACGAGCCCATCCTGTGCGCAGGCTTTCAGGCCATCAGCAGCTTCCGGCAGGCAGCGCATCCGGTCCTGGAACATGGGCAGGCCCTCGGCGGCGCGGAAAGCTGTGGTCAGCGGCTCAACGATCTTGAGGTCCACCCACCGTGTCCAGCGGCGGTTCTGGGCGCGCGCTTCGGGTGTATCCCCCATCAGGCGGTCGCCGGGCTGGGTTTCGTCCAGATACTCGCAAATGGCAGTGATCTCGGTCAGGATGCTGCCATCATCAAGCTCAAGAGCGGGCAGCTGGCCAGCCGGGTTCTTGGTCGTATAGGGCGCCTGCCGGTTTTCTCCGGCCATCAGGTCGATGTCTTCCTTGGGCAGGTCGATGCCGCGTTCCGCCATGAACATGCGCACCACGTGCGGGTTCGGGCCTACGGAATTATACAATTTCATTCTGTTTCCTTCCCTCTTGTGGCGCTGACTGTTGCGCGGCGAGATAACGCGCGCAAGGGCTGTCATATTCAGAAGCCGTTCATTTTCTGATGTGTTAGGTGGCCGGTGAGGACTGGGGCGTTCCGTGCAGACGAAAAGGCTGATGCCATGAAGAAAACTGTTTTTGCCGTAACCGCCATTGCCACGCTTACTCTTGCGGGCTGCATTCACGTCGATGCCGACGAACACGGCCGCGACGCCATGTATGAAAATACCGAAACTGCGCTCCGCGTCTGCGGTGGTGAAGGCCGCGTGAAGGAAGTCACTGAAGACGGCTTCAAATGCCTTGACTGATTAGTCACCGGCAGACTTTTCCTCCGCCCATGTCGAAATGAAAATGATCGGCATGGGCGGCATTGTATTCGGGCCCCAACGTCACCGAGAATAAATCGCACGCACCCTTGTGGAGCCGTCGCAGGAATTTCTGTTCCGCCCCTCCTGCATCCCAATGCGTTTTGACGCTGATGAGACGGCCATCCTCAAGGCGGAAACCCGATACATCAATCGCATTGCCCAGCCCGTGTTGGGACATCCGTCGTGTGCCTGCGATATTGCGACAGGAAAAGCTTCCATAGGTCTCGATCCGCGCAATCGGCGAGCCAAGGATTTCGATTGCCGCCGGGCGAGCAATATGGCGCTCCCAAGAATAAAGCGCGGCCGCCTGACCACAAGTCATGCGCAACGTCGCCGAATATGGCGTCAGCGTCTGGTCCAGCGTCAGGGCGTTTGTCAGTCCGCAACCGCCGTCCAGCTGCTGGTCTTCGAGCGGTGTGTACAGCACGCCTGCATCGTCCAGCGCGGCAAAACACACTTCGCGGTTTCGCTTGGCACGGGTCAGCTTGTGCCATGTCCCGATGCCGGGAGTTTCGGTCAAATCGACCGGAGCAAAGGGATTGTGGCGCGGAGGCGCCAGCCAGAAGAAGGTCAGCAACACCAGCGCCGGCAGGCTTATCAACAGGATCCATGCCCGGATTGCACTCATCAGCAGCTGCGCCCTTTTCCTTTCCTTAACCAAAGCGACGTTTGTGTTAACGTGCTCCGGCCCTTGAGTCGCTGACTTTAATCAAGGGCCTGCACCAGAATGTGGCACGAACTGCAAAGAGGCCAGAATGTCCGATTTGATTGACGGGACGCCGGAAGACCGGATCATCAACGAGCCGATGAGCGAGGCGCTTTCCAAGCGCTATCTCGCTTACGCGCTGTCGACGATTACGTCCCGCGCGCTGCCCGATGTGCGCGACGGCCTGAAACCCGTCCAGCGCCGTATCCTGTACGGTATGCGCGTCCTGAAGCTTGACCCCGAGGGCGGCTATCGCAAATGCGCCAAGATCGTTGGCGACGTGATGGGTAACTTCCACCCGCATGGCGACAGCTCGATCTACGATACGCTGGTGCGTCTCGCGCAGGACTTCACCGTTCGCTATCCGCTGGTCGATGGCCAGGGCAATTTCGGCAATATTGATGGCGATAGCGCCGCTGCCTATCGTTACACCGAAGCGCGCATGACGGTTGCCGCCGAGCTGTTGCTGGATGGCCTCAACGAGAACGCAGTCGATTTTCGCGCCAATTATGCCGAGAATGATGAAGAGCCGGTTGTCTTGCCAGCCGGATTCCCGAACTTGCTCGCCAATGGTGCGACCGGCATCGCGGTTGGCATGGCCACCTCCATCCCGCCCCACAACGCTGCCGAGCTGATCGATGCGGCGCGTCTGCTGATCGAAAAGCCCAAGGCGACGACGGCGGAACTGATGGATTTCGTCCAGGGACCAGACTTCCCGACCGGTGGCATCATCGTCGAAACCAAGGAGGCCATGCTTCAGGCCTATGAGACTGGTCGCGGCAGCTTCCGTATGCGTGCGCGCTGGGAAGTCGAAGACACTGGTCGTGGCACTTATCAGATCATCGTCACCGAGATTCCCTACCAGGTTCAGAAGTCTCGCCTGCTCGAAAAGCTGGGCGAGCTGATCGAAGCGAAAAAGTTGCCGCTGCTGGACGACGTGCGCGACGAGAGCGCCGAGGATGTGCGGCTCGTCTTGGTGCCGCGCTCGAAAACCGTCGAGCCTGAAGTCTTGATGGAGAGCCTCTACAAGGTCTGTGACCTTGAAACTCGCTTCAGCCTGAACATGAACGTGCTGCACAAGGGCGCGCCCCAAGTCATGGGCCTGAAGGATGTGCTGCAGGCCTATCTCGATCATCGCCGCGAAGTCGTTGTGCGCCGGGCCGAGTTCCGTCTCGACAAGATCGAGAAGCGACTGCACCTGCTTGATGGCTATTTGATCGCCTATCTCAACATTGATGAGGTGATCCGCATAATCCGGTATGAGGACGAGCCCAAGGCTGTGTTGATGTCGACCTTCGGTCTGACGGACATTCAGGCTGAAGCCATCCTTAATCTTCGTTTGCGGGCATTGCGCAAACTGGAAGAGATGGAAATTCGCGGCGAGCATGACCGGCTCAGCGCAGAGCGCGAAGACCTGATCAAGCTGATCGGCTCGACACGCCGCCAATGGAGCAAGGTTTCCAAGGAACTGAAAGAAGCTCGCGAGGCCTTCGACCCTGACTCTGAACTCGGTCGCCGCCGCGCGACGTTTGGCGAAATGGCAGAAGTGGATCTCGCAGCCGCTCTGGAAGCCACACTGCCGAAGGAGCCGCTGACTATTGTGCTGTCCCAACAGGGCTGGATTCGCGGCATGAAGGGGCACGGGCTCGATCCGGAATCAGCCAAGTTCAAGGATGGTGACGAACTCTACCTTTCCGAAGAAGTGATGAGTACGGACAAGATTATTCTCATGGCATCCGACGGACGGGCCTTTACGCTGCCGGCGGACAAGCTGCCGGGTGGACGCGGTCATGGTGAGCCGATCCGCCTGTCCATCGACCTTGAAGACAGTGTCGACATTGTCACAATGTTCCGCTTTGAGCCGGACCGCAAACGCGTCGTCGCTTCCAGCGAGGGCTATGGTTTCGTCGTCGAAGAGAAAGAGCTGGAATCCAACCGCAAGGCCGGCAAGCAGGCCGTGAATACCGGCAAGGGTGAGTTGAACATCTGCGTGCCGGTTGAGGGTGATATGCTGGCCGTGGTCGGATCGAACCGGAAACTGTTGATTTTCCCTCTGGATGAGTTGCCGGAGATGGCGCGCGGCAAGGGCAACAAGCTGCAGTCCTATAGTGGCAAGTTCAAGCTGCGTGACCTGATGACCTTCGACAAGCGTGACGGACTGATTGTCATGACGGGCGGTCGCCACCGCGCCTTCCCGGAGTGGGAAGAATGGATCGGCAAACGCTCACAGGCTGGCAAAGCCGTACCGAAGGGCTTCCCGCGCGGCGGCACGTTCAGCGGCTAGGCGGAGGGCATGCCCATGAGGCGGCTTGGCCTCCTGCCAGTTCTGATCGCATTGGTCGCTGCATGCGGTTCCGAGCAGGAGCCCGGAGTGGAAATGTGCGAAACGGCGGGTGCAAGTACCGTCGTAATCGCCGAAGCCAGATTTGACTTATCTTCCCGTCTTCTGGGCGTGCGGGTTTATTCACCGGATAAGCCAAACACCATATCTCCCGACGTGGAACAGCCCTCTGAAAGGCTATGTCCTAATGCGGACGGACTGGTGCTGACCGCCTCCCAGCTTGAAATCCACACGCCACCCCGCAGGCAGCTGACGGCTGATCACTTTGACGTTTCCATCCAGCTGAGAATTTTTCCCCAAAGTGATGGGGCCAAAGACCTGTCTTTGACGCGTGATTGGACCAAGTTCGAGATGCAGGATGCCGGAAACGGATTTATCTCTTCGCGCAACGGATCAGTCGGTATGGGAGCGGCCGACATATTTTTACAGGATAGCCCAACGATGTTTACCCTCATGGGCAACCCTGTGGCTTTCAGTTGCTACTACGATAGCGAGCCAAGGGGACGCAGATGCTTCACTTGGTGGCTGGGGCATTCCGGCGAGCAGTACGAATACAGTTTCTTCGATGGGGAATACCCCCGGTCGGAGTGGCTGAACCTGCATCAGCAGGTGCTGGACGGGATTGCCGAACTAAAATCCTGACTCAGCTCTCCGCATTCAGGCCGAAAGCCTTATAGGCGTCCTTGCGGGTGCCCCAGAACGGGGTGATGTGGGACGGGATCTGCAGCCGGGTGATCGCCTGGGCCTCGAACGGCGCCGTAGGTTTCGGGCCGACTAGTATAGCGTTGAACTCGCCATCTCTCGCATTGTCCAGGATCCACTCCGGTCGCTTGCCGGTCAGGTTCTTGATATCCTGACCGTAAAACCGTTTTGCGTCGCGGTATTCCTGTTGCCACTGTTTCTCGTATCGGCTGAGGTCTACGTTCGGATTGAGTTTCTTAGCTGACGCGATCCGACCCTCAACCGGGATAACGCGGCCCGGAGCTGAGACGTAACATTTCCGAGTGGGTGAATTGTCGAAGGAGATGATCCCCGTTCGCGAGGCATCTACTCCATTTGCAATGGCACCCGCTTCATAGGAGTTGATGACCACACCGTCGATATCTACACCGGGGGCGCGCTGAATGTTCCAAAGGACGGAGTCATAGGATGTGAGGTACAGGAAGACCGGGGCATCGGTCTCCGTGACAAGGACCTCGATCTGGCGGGCGTTATTTACCGCATTTCCGATAGCCGTGCCGAGCGCCTCGCGCTGCATGGCCGTCTTGGCGTTTTTTGTCCTCTCCCGGATCATGGCCTTACGCTCGGCAATCGCTTCTGGCGTGTCCTTTCGGTTGATATGGTGCAGCGGCGTCCGGATCCCGCCGCTATACGTATAGACATAGGCTGCGCGGGCATTCCCGCTGGCCCTAGGAGTTCGGCAGGATGTATTCGTACGAATGACTTCCTGTCGGGCAGGAAGGTCTGACACGTTGATAGAGGGCGTACCCATGGTGACTTGCCCATAATTCACAGCAGACTGACCATCGATAACAACGAGCGGCGTGGATGCTGGCATCGATTTTCCGCCTGCATTCCCGCAAGCTGATGCAGACAGAAGTAGTGTTGCCAGTACGATATTGCGCATTCTGAGCCCCCACACATCACGTGATCGCTGGTACGATAACACGTGCAGGTTTCTATCCCGTTGATGGGGCGAACGAAATTCAACTTCTAATCGCAGGCGCGCGGGGCTAGTTTACTTGTCCAGCAAAGCCATCGTGTCGGTCAGGAGCGATCCGATCTCTGTGTGCAGGACAAGGTCTGCGAACGGGTCCTGATCGGTCGGTTCACGATTGATGATCGCCATACGCGCTCCGTTGCGTTTCGCTTCCATCGGGATGGCCGAGGCCGGGTAGACCACAAGTGACGAGCCGAGCACGATCACAAGGTCGCAGAGTAGCGCTTCTTCGCTGGCACGCAGCATTTTGTCTTCTGGCATCGATTGGCCGAACGAGACGGTCGCATTCTTGAGCAGGCCCGTGCAGAAGATGCAGGTCAGATCCTCGTCTTGTTCCCAGCGAGGCTTCAGCGTCTCGAATTCGTAGCGCTTTCCGCATTGCAGGCATTTGGCATAGCTCGCATTGCCATGTATTTCGATGACCTGATCGTCTGGCACACCGGAATCCTGATGCAGGTTGTCAACATTCTGTGTGACTACGGAGCTAACCTTCCCGCGCTTCACCAGATCGGCGATGGCATAGTGGCCTACATTCGGTTTGGCGCCGGTCCAACCCTCGGCGCGACTGAACACGCGCCGCCAGGATTCCCGGCGCGCATCACGCGACGCAACGAAGTCCTGAAAATAGATCGGGGACATTTTGCTCCAAACGCCGCCAGGACTTCGGAAATCCGGAATGCCGCTCTCGGTGGAGATGCCAGCTCCGGTGAATACCATCACCCGGCGGGCGTCTGAAATCATGCGTGCGAGCTGGCCTGAATTCGTCATGAGCATCTTCTATGCATTACTGTCTGCGCCTCCCCTCACTAGCAGCTAAAGATTTGAAAGAATTTGTAAAGACGGGCCGTTGGGAAGAAGCACGCGAATTTCTAAACGACCGTACCGAAGGCTGCACCGATCAAGCCGGTGACAAGCATGGCAGCAGCCCCCCAGAATACGATTCTCACAATGGCTTTGAACTTGCCCGCGCCGCCCGCCTTGGCCGAAGCCATACCAAGCAGGACCAGCGCCAGTAGGGACACGCCCGCCACGACAGGCTTGACCAGATCCGCCGGTGAGAACACGGCTGCCAACAGAGGCAGGACCGCGCCTACGGAAAAGCTGAGCGCAGAACTGACAGCTGCCTGAATGGGCCGCGCTGCTACAATTTCGTTGATGCCAAGCTCGTCTCTCGCATGGGCTTCCAGCGCGTCCTTTTCGGTCAACTGACGCGCGACGTCATAGGCCGTGTCCTTTTCGACGCCGCGATTCATGTAAATGTGCGCAAGTTCAACCAGTTCGGCTTCGGGATGATCCCGCAGCGCTGCGCGCTCGATCTCGAGGTCGGCCTTTTCAGTGTCAGCCTGTGACGAGACAGAAACATACTCCCCTGCGGCCATCGACATCGCACCGGCCACCAGGCCTGCAAGGCCTGCGGTCAGGATCGCGCCAGTGGAGGCCGCAGCGGATGCAACGCCGATCATCAGGCTGGCGGTCGACAGTATTCCGTCATTCGCCCCTAGCACAGTGGCACGCAGCCAGCCGATGCGGTGGCTGTAATGGTGTTCGCCAAGTGGAAAGGGTGAGGCCATCGAATATCTCCCGATTGCACCAAATCTGGCGACAGATAGGCAGTAAGGTCAAGCCTGCGGTCTGCCACAGTCCCGATCAGTGGTGCTAGTCGTACATACCGTCGCGTAGATTGATGCCATGTTCGACCCACGCTTTCATCGCGCAGATCATCTGCGACCAACCCATGCAATTACGATACGAGTTCGAGAGTCCCTCATCGGTGGAAGGCCAACCCTCCTCCGCGATGGAGACGATGGTGCGGCCATCCTCGGTCGGTTCGAACCGAATGGTGACGGTTGTCTTGGCGCCATCTGTTTCATCTCCATCCCATTCCAGGACGATGCGCTTGTTTTCCTCGACGTCTACAACATTGACGGGGAAGGCACCGGGAAAGTCGCGGAAATCCCATATGACCGTCGCGCCAGCCTCCAGGCGGCCTCTCGCGCCGCCAGTCGTGAAATAGCCAGATAGCTGTTTGGGGTCTGCAACGGCCTCGAACACGTCCTCGACAGCGCGGTTGATACGCCCGCTTACTTCGAATTTCAGGTTCATCGCAGCCTCCCGATATCGCTTGCCAGATCCAAGTAAATGTTATAAAAAGACAACATGTCAAGCGATGATAAAACTGACCTGATTTTCAGGGCGCTGGCCGCGCCGGTCCGGCGGAGCATTATGGATGCGCTGAAAGATGCACCTCAGACGACGGGTGACCTCTGCGCGCAGTTCAGCCAGCTCAACCGGTGCACGGTGATGCAGCATCTGGGAGTGCTGGAAGAAGCTGACCTTGTGCTCGTGCGTCGGGTTGGTCGCCAGCGCTGGAATTATCTCAATGCCTTGCCGATCAAACATATTCATGAGCGCTGGATCGGGGGCTATGCTTCTGGTGCGGTCGCCCTGCTGGACCGCCTGAAAACTGATCTGGAAACTGAAACGGTCGCGTGAGCATCGCAGCGTCCCTTGCACTCTGCGCCGGGCCCGGATACCCCTTTTATATCTGGTTCTTATGGAGGGACGCCCGATGAGCCCCATTCTAGTAGTTCTGGCCGCAATCGTCGCGATCGCTGGCTTTGTCATTCTGATCTACAACGGCCTTGTGATGAAGCGTCAGAGGGTCAATCAGGCCTTCGCGGACGTGGATGTCCAGCTGAAACAGCGTCAAAACCTGATCCCGAATCTCGTGGAGACCGTGAAGGGCTATGCGAGCCATGAGAAGGAAACTCTGGATGCCGTCATTTCGGCGCGGAATGCCGCACAAAGCGCGAGCACACCGGGGGAAATGTCCGCGGCCGAAGGCATGCTGACCGCATCGCTCGGCAAGCTGTTTGCGCTCGCCGAAGCCTATCCGGACCTCAAGGCGAACACGAACTTCCTTGAACTTCAGTCGGAACTGTCTTCCATCGAAGACAAGCTCGCCGCCGCGCGCCGCTTCTACAATTCGGCTGTTCAGGACTACAACACGTCCCGCGAACAATTCCCCGGGTCCATCGTGGCGGGCATGTTCAATTTCGAAGGTCGCGAATTCTTCGATGTCGGTGTCGAAGGACGAGAAGCCTTGTCCATGGTGCCAGAAGTCAAGTTCTAGGCTATACTGGTGCCTCCGGATCAGGAGGTGGGACCATGAAATATCTTACGATCAGTGCGGCGCTTGTCCTTGGGGCTTGCGCCGCAAATTCTGCCGGGTGGAGTGCATCCACCTGGAGCGGCCTGCCGGATCGCACCGTGGCGGGGGGCGGCTACAGCTTCTTTGCCTCACCGGCCGAGGGTCAGGGCTTCAAACTCAAATTCTCGGTCAAGACTGATGGCACATTCGGCGTGGCCGAAGCGCCGACCGAAGATGCGCTGGTCGAGGCCGCCAGGGCTGCAGCGCCGGAGGGCTGCAATTTCGTGTCTCTGGAGCGCAGCGCAGATGGCGGCGCCGTGGCCGACTATGATTGCGGCTGAGCCGCAAACCATGGCTCCAGCAGGCTGAGCGCTTCTTCGATCTGTGCTGTCGACAGCGCAAATGAAAACCGCATGAAGCGATGGCCTTCAACCGGATCGAAATCGACGCCTGGGGCCGTGGCAATGCCGGTATCTTCGAGCAATTTCAGGCAGAAGGCCAGGCTGTCATCGGTATACTTCGATATGTCGGCATAGATGTAGAACGCTCCATCCGGCGGCGCGATCTTTTCAAGCCCGAGGCGCGGCAGGGCTTCAAGCATCAATTCGCGATTGCGGCGGTAGACCTCGACATGGCCGTCCAGTTCCTCCGCGCTGTCCATCGCCACGAGGCCAGCATGCTGGGACAGGGATGGCGGCGTCAGAAACAGGTTTCCGACATAGGCGCTGGTCCGCGCGGCCCCATCCCTGGGCGAGACCAGCCAGCCCAGTCGCCAAGCTGGCATGGAGAAGTATTTGGAAAACGAGTTTACGATGTAAGCATCCGGATCAAACTCCAGCATGGATCGGATGTCCGGCCCATAGCTGAGGCCATGATAGATCTCGTCCGAGATGATACGGATGTTTTTTGCCTTGGCCACTGCGGCGATAGCCGCAAGGTCATCCTCGGGAATGATCGTGCCGGTTGGATTGGCGGGACTTGCGATGATGACGCCTGCTGGGGCTGGGTCGATGGAGTCCAGCGCGGCGGCCGTCAGCTGGTAACGCACGTCCGCACCGCAAGCGATTTCCACGGGGGCGAGATTGAGCGCGCGCAATGTGTTGCGATAGGCCACATAGCCGGGGCGTGCGAGGGCGATCCGGTCGCCCGGATTGAATGCCGTTGAGAGCGCCAGTACGAGCGCGGGCGAGGCCCCGCATGTCAGTGTCACCCGTCCCGGCGTCAGATCGACACCATACTCATCCCTGTAGTGCTGGGAAATACGATCCTTGAGCGGACGGCTTTCCCAATACCCCATGGGGTCTGTATCCAGTACTTCGTGCGCGCGGGCGATCGCGCCTCTGGGCGCAGGCGTTGAGGGTTGGCCGAACTCCATATGCAGGATGCGGCGGCCCTCGGTCTTCAAATCATGTGCGCGTTTGCTGACCGAAATCGCGCGAAACGGATCAATGTCTTGTCCCATACTATCGGGCGATAGCCGCCGGCAACCAGGTTGCCAAGGCGGGAATTGCGGCAACCAGTCCGATCAACAGAAGCTGAAGCATGATGAATGGCACCGCACCCTGCCATATCTGCAAGGTCTTGATGCTCGCCGGGGCCGCGCCGCGCAGATAGAACAGGGCAAAGCCAAAGGGCGGCGTCAGGAAGCTGGTTTGCAGGTTCAGCGCCATCAGGATGGCCAACCAGACGGGATCAAAGCCGAGGATGATCAGCGGTGGCGCGACCAGTGGCACGACCACGAAGACGATCTCGATGAAGTCGAGGAAGAATCCGAGGACGAACATGACGATCATGGTCATGACCAGCGCGCCCCATTTACCGCCCGGCATTGAGTGTAGGATGTCGGCCACGATGTCATCGCCGCCATAGCCGCGGAAAACGAGACTGAACAGCGACGCGCCGATCAGGATCAGGAACACCATGCTGGTGATCTGCGTCGCGCTTTTGAGGGCGGGTAGGAGCTGGCGCATCCGGCGCAAGACGACGAGACCGGTGGCGACCCCGGCAAAGAAAACGATTGAGGCAAGGATTGTCAGGAGGATGCCGATCTCGTTCGTGCGGCCAATCGTGGCCACGCCGGTGCGCAGATCAAACAGGTTCCGGAGCAGGATGATCGCGATGACACTGCCGAGGCCCGCCATGAGCAGCCATGTGATGCGGCGCTCATGATCGTCATCGGCAAGGCGCAGGCCTGCGAGCAGGACGGCACCAGCCACGCCAATGGCGGCAGCTTCGGTGGGCGGGGCAACCCCGCCAAGGATGGCGCCGAGCACGGCCACGATCAACAGGAGCGGCGCGCCGAGCCCGAAAGCAACTTCCTTCGTGGTTAGCGGCGGACTGTCATCATCCTGTACCGGCGGGCAGCGCTCCGGGTGGCGAATGGCGGTCAGTGCGATCCAGCCGAGATAGAGGCCCACCAGCAGGAAGCCCGGAATCAGCGCGCCGGCGAACAGGTCTCCGACCGACACGACAAAAGAACCGGCAGAGCCAGTGGCCTGGCTCGCTTGGCTGGCGGCGTTCGAAATCGCATCGGCCAGCAGGATGAGCACAATGGAAGGCGGGATGATCTGGCCCAGCGTGCCTGAGGCGGCAATCGTGCCGGTGGCGAGACGCGGGTCGTAGCCCTGCCGGATCATGGTGGGCAGGGCAATCAGCGTCATCGTGATGACCGTCGCGCCGACAATGCCCGTGGACGCCGCCAGCAAGGCGCCCACCAGTACCACGGCATAGCCGAGCCCGCCGCGCACCTTCCCCAATAGACGGCTGGCAATATGGAGCAGGTCCTCCGCGACACGCGAGCGCTCCAGGATCACACCCATCAACACAAAAAGTGGAACCGCGATCAGGGTCTGGTTCTGCATGATCGAGCCGCCCATTATGCGGCTCGGCAGATTGCGCAAGAATGCCTCGTCGAACACGCCAAGACCAATTCCGACCAGAGCGAACAGCAACGCTATGCCGCCAAGCGTCAGCGCGACCTGATACCCTGCCAATAGTGCGAGAATGGCGCAGACGAACATGGAGAGGGCCAAGATGACTTCAAGTTCCATGGACGCCTCCATGGGGCTCTTCCTCGGCCACATCTTCCAGCTTTCCGGTCAGGCGCAGAGCGGCTTTCAGCGCTTCTGACAAGCCCTGAACCAGCATCAGCACGGCAAAGGCTGGCATCAGTGTCTTGAACAGGAAGAGCAGGGGCAAGCCATCGGATTCCCGTGAGCCTTCGAACAGCGCCCAACTACGGGCAAGGCCTTGTTCGGTCATTGCTAGCAGGCGGATGCAGATCGGGAAGAGGAACAGATATATGCCCGCCAGTTCGATCCAGTTGCGCCTGCGCGCGCCAAAGCGAGGCCTGAGAATATCGACCCGCACATGCGCATCATCTCGAAGAGCTGATGCCGAGCCGAGCATGAACATGGCGGCGAAGGCATAGATCACGACCTCGTTCAACCAGGTGAATGAGAGGCCAAAGGCGTAGCGTAGCAGCACGACCATCAATTGCGCGCCCACAAGAATGATCGCGCCGGCGATCGCGCCGCCAAGTGCCCAGCCAGACACCGCATCAATGCGCGTGCTCAGCCATTTGGCGATCCGCTCGACAGGGGCTGGCCAGATCGTGACGATCAGTGGCAGCAAGAGCAATGGCGACAGGGCAAGCCCCAGCCAATTCAGTGCCCCGCCAAGGGTGAGGAAGATCTCCGGAGACATGCCCAGCCCGCCCCCGGCCTATTTGTTCGAATTGCGGGCGGCATAGTACGGCCCTTCGGACACGTCGGCCCAGCCACGCATCAACTTCAAGCCTGCCTCGAAACTCTCATAGATACGCTTCTCGATCCCATCCCTTCCGGAGGCCGCGCGGACATCCCAGGCGGCTTCGGCCATACGGCTGACGACTTCGTCTGGAAAGCTGCGCATTTGGACGCCATGTTCGCGTTTAAGCAGGTCCAGATGGACCGCATTTTGGTAGGTGAACTCGCCAAGCGATGTGTGATTCACGCTCTCGCAGGCGGCCTTGATGATCTGTTGTTCGCCAGGCGTGAGACCGTCCCAGACGCGGAGGTTCATGCCAACTGCGAGACTTGCGCCCGGTTCGTGGAAACCGGGTCCGTAGTAGTATGGCGCCTCGCGGTGAAAGCCGAGATAATAGTCGTTCCAGGGGCCAACCCATTCCGTCGCGTCGATCGCTCCGGTTTGCAGGGATTGATAGATTTCCCCGCCCGGCAGTGCGACCGAGGAGCCGCCCAGTGCACGCAGTACGTCGCCGCCCTGACCCGGAATGCGCATCTTGAGTCCGACAAGATCATCCAGCGTGTTGATTTCCTTGCGGAACCAGCCGCCCATCTGATGGCCGGTATTTGCGGCCTGGATGGATTTGATTCCGAATTGGGCTGACAGTTCATCCCATAATTTCTGGCCGCCGCCGAAATCAATCCAGCCCATAAGTTCCTGTGCGGTCATTCCGAAGGGAACAGCGGTGAAAAACGGATAGGCGCTGGACTTGGCCGTCCAGTAGTATTCGGCGCCATGATACATATCGGCCGAGCCATTCGAGACGGCATCGAAGCACTCAAAAGGCGGGACGAGTTCGCCGGCCGCATAGACCTTCACTTCCATCAGGCCTTCGGACATATGCTGGATGCGCAGGGCTACGCGCTCGGCCGCTTCCCCAAGCCCGGGCAGGCCCTTGGGCCAGGTGGTGACCATGTTGAATCGGCGTCGATTGCGCGCAATAGCCGGCGCAGCAAGATCGGCCGCCTTTTCGGGATTGGCAAAGGCAGCAGCCGCGCCGGCAAGGCCGAGTGCGCCTGCGCCCAGCAGGTTGCGTCTATGGATCATCTATCTCCCCATGCCTCCCCGGTCTTGGCCGGGCTAAAGGCTAAACCGTGTCATTCATCGTCGCCCAGCGGACGCCACACGTCGCCATCAAGCACTTCGAGCGGCTTGTAGCGCCGCTTGTAGTCCATCTTCTGGCTGCCCTTCACCCAGTAGCCAAGATACACGTGCGGCAGGCCTAGATCCTGCGCGTGTAAAATATGATCAAGGATGAGGTAATGGCCGAGTCCCCTTGAGGTCAGCTCCGGATCAAAGAACGTGTAGACCATCGAAAAGCCATCCCGGAGCACATCTGTGATCGAGGCGGCGACCAGAGGCGCGTCTTCTTCCACGCCATCGCGATACTCGAAGATCAGGCTTTGCACCGGGCTGCCGCCAACCATGGCGCTGTAATCCCGATAAGACATGTCGGACATGCCGGCGCCATCATGACGGGTTTTGACATAGGCTTTCAGCAGCCGGTATTGCTCGCGGCTCGGTTGGGCCTCGACCGGGCGGCGGATCAGAGAAGCATTGCGGTTCAGGGTGCGCCGGTCATTGCGCGACAGTTCGAAATCCCGCGTTGGCACGCGCACGCTGCGACAGGCATTGCAGCGCGGGCAAGCCGGGCGATATGCGATCGTCTGACTGCGCCGAAACCCGGCCTGGCTCAAGGAGTTGTGGACGAGATCTGCTTCCCCGATGGCCAGATTGGTGAACGCTTTCCGCTCTTTCTTGCCCGGCAGATAGGGGCAAGGGCTCGGATTGGTCACGTAGAACCGAAGCGAGCGCTCGAGCCCCGGGGGCAGGATCTGGGAGTCAGTGAACTTCATAAGTGCGACGATACACTTACAAATCGAACCGCCAAGGGGCGAATATGGTAAAGACGACCCAAAGTATGATCACCAACGGCCCGCCAAACTTCATGAAGTCCCCGAACTTGTAGTGCCCGGGACCCATGACCAGCATGTTGGTCTGGTACGCAATCGGCGTCGCGAAGCAGCAATTGGCGCCATAAATAACCGCCAGCAGGAAGGGTAATGGGTCCTCGACCTTCAGCTCCGCCGCGGCTGACAAGGCGATTGGCGAAAACAGGATGGCTGTCGCGGCATTGGACAGGAGATTGGTTAGCAAGGCGACCGCGAGAAAGATCGCCGACAGGACGGCCAGCGTGCCATAGGGCGAAGCCAGATTGACGACCGAATGGGCGATCAGGTCAGCCGCGCCGGTCTTTTCCAAGGCCATGCCCATGGCCAGCGCCGCACCAATCACGAGAAAAATGCGCAGATCGAGTGCCCGGCTGGCTTGGCGTGTGTTCAGGCAGCCCGCGATCAGCATGGCGACGGCGGCCAGAACGGATGCGTGCAGGATCGACACAAAGCCCGTCGCCGCGAGGATCACCATGGAGATGGCAATCACCCGCGCGGCCAGCGCTTTGGTTGTGAGCGGGATTTCGGTTTGGGACCATTCCAGAAGGATCAGATCGCGGCTTGAGCGCAGCTCACGAAACGCTTCGACCGGGCCACACAAAAGCAGCGTATCACCGGATTCCAGCCGGATTTCGCCAAGCTTCGTCCGAATCATTCGGCTGCGGCGCTGGATACCAAGCGTCACGGCGCGGGTCAGGCGGCGAAAGCCGAGCATTTCGACCGTCCGGCCCACCATGCGCGAGCCGGGGGCGATGACGGCCTCGGTGAGGGCCAGCGAGCCGGGGCGCGAGAAATCCTCAAGGTCAGCGCCTGACGCCTGCCAGACCTGCTGCAGGAAATCCGGTTGGCGCGCCAGCACGTTCTGGAGCGCGGCGCGTGTCGCGGCAATGATGACCAGATCTCCAACTTGCAGGCTGATATCCTCATAGGGCGGCAGGATCGCCCGTTCGCCACGCTGGATCATGCGGACGGTCATGTCGGGCAGGTCAGCGAACATGCCTGCGACTGGCTTCTTGCCAAGCAGGAAATGGCCATGTGTCACTTCGATCTGAGCGACGAATTGTTTGCCGGAGGGCTGGACGATGTCATCGGAAAGACCGCGCCGGTTCGGCAACAGGAATTTGGAAAAGATCAGGATGTAGAGCAGGCCGGCGGCCGCAAGGATCAGGCCCATAGGGGTCTGGTCGAAGAAACCGAGTTGCTGGCCGGTGATCCGGTCATAGGATTCGGCCGCCAGCAGGTTTGTCGATGTACCGATCAGCGTGGTCATGCCGGCGAAGATCGACGCAAAGCTGAGCGGCATCATCAGGCGCGACTGCGGCGCGTTCATACGCATGGCGATGGCGGTCATCACCGGCAGGAACATGATGACGATGGGCGTGTTGTTGACGAATGCGCTGGTCACGAAGACCGCAAGGAAGGCCAGAATCAGAGTTGAGACGGGCCGCTTGTCATATCCCGCGAGCAAGGCCTTGGTCGGCCCTTCCAGCGCTCCGGTCTGGAACAGTCCCTGGCCGACCACGAGCAATGCCATGATGGTGATGAGGGCCGGGTTGCCAAAGCCTGACAACAGGTCTGCCGCGCTGATGGCTTCGCCGTCGACCCCGCGTGCACCGGGAATGATGAAAACCAGCAGCAGGGCTGCCATCACGCAAACCGACACGAACTCCATCGACCACCGGTCGAGCATGTAGAACGTGATCGCGGCGCAGACGATGGCGAGGCTCGCCCACATCGGCCAAGTTTGGACGAATTCAGATAGCATTACGGCTCCGGTTCATCAGCACGCCCCGACACGTCGCCAGAACGACTAGCCGTCAGAATGTAGCAATATGCTTATCCGGCGATTGGCTGACAAGTGCGGTTCACCTGGATTGAGGGGGCTGGTGTCGGCCAAACCTGTTACGGCGCGCACACGATCAGTGGAAACGCCGGCCGAGACGAGGATGCGCCGCGCAGCATTTGCGCGCTCGGAAGAGATATCCCAATTGGTGCGATTCGCGTCCAGCGAGGGGAATGCGTCCGTGTGGCCCTCAATGGTGATTGGCCCTGCAAGGCCAGAAATGGCCTGGCCAAGCTGAAGGGTCAGCGCTTCGCCCGCTTCGGTCAGGGCGCCGCTTTCGCTGGCAAACAAGGGGCGGGCATTGGTATCAACCAGGTTGAGACGAATGCCGTCTGGTGCCTGAATCAGTTGCAGATTGTTTCCGGCGGCAGCGAGCGCTTCGTCTGTGCGCAGCGTCTCGTAAAGGCGGAACGTCTCGGACTGGCGAATTTCTACTAGCGGACCACTCGCGGCGGCCGTGTCTTTGCCTGTGAAGTAGTCGGCGATCATGCTCCGCGAATCCGGGGAGACGCCACTGACCAGCCAGAGCATCAGGAAAAATGCCATCAGCGCAGTAAGGAAATCGGCATAGGCCATCTTCCATGTCCCCATCTTACGACGGGGCGCAGCGGGCCTTCTGCCCGGAAAGCGTTGCGTATTAGTGGTGGCAATCGCCATGCGCTTCGTGTTCCTTCATTCTGACAGGAACGCGGTTTGTAACAGAGCTTGGTTTATGGGCGTTGAGAACAAAGGGTGTGATTTCCCTGAAATTCAATCTAATTGGGTCCGCAGGACACACGGAGATCTGGCATGGCGAAAACGGCGTTTCTTGGCTTGGGGGTGATGGGCTTCCATATGGCGGGGCATCTGGCGACCAAAGGCCATCAAGTGACTGTCTGGAACCGGACAGAGGCCAAGAGCCTGGATTGGACCGCCCAGCATAAGGGCGAGGTCGCAAAGGACCCGGCGGCCGCAGCTTTCGGCGCTGAATATGTTTTCCTGTGCCTGGGCGATGATCCGGATGTTCGTGCCGTCTTCGACCAGTTGGAGCCCAGCCTCGGCGCGGGCATGATCGTGGTAGACCATACAACGGCGTCAGCGGATCTTGCGCGCGAACTGGATGAGCGCTGCCGTGTGAAAGGCGCGCGCTTTGTGGATGCGCCGATCAGTGGCGGCGAGGCCGGTGCGGTCAATGGCAAGCTGACCATCATGTGTGGCGGCGAGGAGAAGGCATTCAATTCTGCCGAACCGGTGATGGCGGCCTACGGCAAGAATATGACGCTGATCGGTGAGAGTGGCGCGGGCCAGCTGGCCAAGTCGGTCAACCAGATATGTATTGCGGGCATCGTTCAGGGCTTGTCGGAGGGCTTGCACTTTGCCGAGAAGGCCGGGCTCGACGCGGAGAAAGTGATCGCAGCCATCAGCGGCGGGGCCGCCCAGAGCTGGCAAATGGAGAACCGCTGGAAAACGATGGTCGAAGGCCACTTCGAACACGGCTTCGCGGTCGATTGGATGCGCAAGGATTTGCGTATCACTTTGGAAGCCGCGCGGGAGAATGGGGCGAGCCTGCCGCTGACGGCGACGGTCGACCAGTATTACGCAGATGTTCAGGCCATGGGTGGCCAGCGCTGGGACACGTCCAGCCTGATCGCACGCTTGAAGCGCGGGTAGATAATCATGCGCCTGTTGGAAGTTCACCTGCCGAATGACGAACGCTACGATACCGTAATCCGGGCGGTGAAAGCGGCCGACCCGATCGATTATTATGTTCAGGACACTGAGCGCAAGGATCGCAAGCTGATCTCTGTCTTCATGCGGGAAGGCAGTGGCCAGTCACTGATCGATAATATCCAGACCGCGCTGGATACGTGCGAAGATTTCCGGATCACCGTGCTTCCGGTGGAGGCGACTGCGCCAAACATTGAAGAGGCGACGGACCAGAAGGCCGACAAACGGGTTCAGGCGACGCGGGAAGAGATCTATTCCGATGTCTCCACGGGTGCGCGGCTGGACCGGGACTTCATCATCATGGTCGTGTTGTCGACCATTGTGGCGGCGATTGGTCTGAACTCTGACGGCATCGCGGCTGTGATCGGCGCCATGGTGATCGCGCCCCTGTTGGGGCCTGTGCTTGGCTTTTCGATGGGCGCTGCGCTGGGCGATTTCAAACTGCTGAAGCGGGCCTCGATCACGCTGGGGTCCGGAATCGCGATCGCGCTTGTCTGTGCATGGCTATTGTCGTTTGTGCTCCAGATTGACCTGCAAAGCCGGGAGCTGATGTCACGCGCTGAAGTGCGTCTGGACGGGCTGGCTCTTGCCATGGCGGCTGGTGGTGCGGCGGCCCTGTCCCTGACGCGCGGGCAGGCCTCGGCTTTGGTCGGCGTGATGGTCGCCGCTGCCTTGCTGCCGCCGGGCGCGGCGCTGGGTCTTTTTGTGGGAGCAGGGCACTGGACATTGGCATTGCGGGCAGGCTTGCTCCTGTCTCTGAATGTGGTGGCCCTGGTTCTGGCGGCCTTGATCGTGTTCCGACTGCGGAAGATCAGGCCGCGTGCCTGGATAGATCAGAAGAATGCCGACCGGGCCGTGTGGATCAATGCGGGACTTTCGATCCTGCTGCTGGCCGCTGCCACCGCATTGATCCTTTGGCTGGACCTTGGCGCTGAGGTGTCGGTCGGCTAAGCTCGTCCCGTCAGGGGGGTGTATGGCGAAATCGGACAACAAGACCAAGCCGACCCTGGTGTCGCCAGCAGAATTTGTCGCGGCGGTCGAGCATCCCACGCGCCGCGCTGATGGCGAAAAGCTGCTGGACTGGTTCGAGGAAGTCACGGGCTATACACCCCGGATGTGGGGACCGAGCCTGGTCGGTTATGGCCGTTATCACTACAAGTATGACAGCGGTCGCGAAGGCGATATGCTGATCACCGGGTTTTCGCCGCGCAAAGCCAATCTCGTCCTGTATATCATGCCGGGATATCGCGACATGAGCGACAAGCTCGCCCGGCTGGGCAAGCACAAGGTCGGCAAGAGCTGTCTTTACATCAACAAGCTCGCCGACATCGACATGGAGGTCCTGCGCGAGATCGTCGAGGATGGATTCTCTTACATGAAAGAGAATTACGATACGTGGCCGGAATAATCTGGCTGTATCTAACGGGAATGTGATCGGAACTGCCAGCGGGGCGGGTCGTTGAACTTGTGAAAGCAAGATTGGAGATCCCCCTGCATGACCGACCTTCTCAAGACGATCAACCCGGCCACTGGCGAGACGCTGAAGACCTATCCCCGCATGAGTGATGACGAGATGGCGCTCGCTATCGAGCAGTGCCACGCTGCCTACCAAGACTGGCGCCAGCGCAGTCTCGAAGACCGCGCGAAAGTCATCAAGGCCATCGGCGATGAGTTGCGCAAGCATGTCGATGACTATGCCGAGCTTATGACCAAGGAGATGGGAAAGCTCTATCGCGATGGGCAGGAAGAGGTGAAATTGTGCGCCGGGATTTGCGACTATACGGCTGAGCAGGGCCCGAAAGAGCTGGCCAGCGAAGAGCGCGATATCATGACGGGTCGCAAAGGCATCGTGACCTATTCCCCGATTGGCATCGTCTATGGTATCCAGCCTTGGAACTTCCCACTCTATCAGGCGATCCGCTATTCCATCTCCAACCTCATGGCGGGCAATGGCGTTCTGCTGAAGCACGCTGAGACCTGTACGGGCAGTGGATTGATGCTGCGCAATATCTATGAAGCTGCAGGCCTGCCGAAACATCTCTTCACCGTTCTGTTGATCTCGCATGATCAGTCCGATGCCGTGATCGAGAATGACCTCATACGCGGCGTGACCCTGACCGGCAGTGACGGCGCCGGCCGCGTGGTGGGTGAGAAAGCCGGCAAGGCGCTGAAGAAGACTGTGCTGGAGCTTGGCTCGAACGACGCTTATCTGGTGCTGGAAGATGCCGATGTGGATCTCGCCGTCGAGACATGCGTGAAAGGGCGGCTGTTCAACAATGGCGAGACCTGTGTGAACGCCAAGCGCTTCATTGTGACTGAGGAAGTCTATGATGAGTTCACCGAAAAATTCGTGAAGGCAATGGCGGACATCAAGCTCGGCGACCCGTTTGCCGAAGACAGTGATCTGGGGCCAATGGCCCGCGCTGACCTGCGTGAAACGCTGCATGGCCAGGTCAAGGACAGTGTTGAAAAAGGCGCGACCATTCGCTGTGGCGGTGAAATCCCTGACATGCAGGGCGCCTATTATCCCTCGACCGTGTTGACTGATGTGGCGCCGGGCCAGCCCGCCTATGACGACGAATTGTTCGGTCCCGTGGCTTCGGTGATCCGCGCCAAGGATGATGACGATGCGATGCGGATTGCCAATGACAGCCGGTATGGCCTTGGTGGCGGCATTTTCTCGCGCAATGAAGACCGCGCGATTGAGCTGGCCTGTAATCATTTCGACACCGGCATGGTGAGGATCAACGGGTTTGGCATTGCCGCACCAAACATGCCGTTTGGGGGCGTCAAGGATTCCGGATTTGGCCGGGAACATGGCGGCTTTGGCATGAAGGAATTCGTCAACGTCAAAGCAGTTTTCGTATACTGATCAATGTACTGGCCCGGCACGCCGCCGGGCCATTTGCTGCTCGGCGGGTTTACATATGCCTCAGAAGCCCTAGGTATGGCCTCAGTTCAACGGAGCACCCGTGCGCGCGACGCGGCCTCTGAAATTCCACCCACCACGATTGGAGCGAGACCATGACGCAAGTGAAAACGGGCGATACCGTACACATCCATTACACCGGCACCCTCAATGACGGCACCACATTCGACAGTTCAGAAGGGCGCGAGCCGCTGACATTCGAAGTCGGATCCGGCCAAATCATACCTGGCCTCGACTCTGCCATTCCGGGCATGACCGTTGGCGACAAGAAGACCGTTAATGTTGCGTGTGATGACGCCTATGGTCAGATGAACCCGGCCATGCGCCAGGATGTGCCTCGCGCAGATATTCCGGCGGAGATTCCGCTGGAAGTTGGCTCACGCCTTCAGATGCAGACCCAGGACGGGCAAGTGATCCCTGTGACAGTGGCTGCCGTTGAAGAGGAATCTGTAACGCTGGACGCCAACCATCCATTGGCCGGCGAAGACCTGACCTTCAACATCGAACTGGTAAAGATCGGCGAAGCTGCCTAATTTCTTCCGAGTTCTCGAATTCAAAGCGGCGGGTACCCAGAGTGGGGGTCCGCCGTTTTTTGTTTCAGGCAGCAGGAATGGCCGGCGAGGCGGTGGCCTTCCGGTTGGGTCGATTTGAATTCGGTCAGGTCATCCGTATCAGGATGTGTCGGGAGCAACAGGTGAGGTTCCTGAGATGGTGACGGCTTTCGCCTGTGTCACCGCTGCCGCACAGCATTTTGCGAGCGGGACCACGCCCGCGACGAGGTTTTCTGGCAGATCGCTCCAGCGTAACGGGCGCTCCCATGCCGGGATCACCGGCGCGGTGTATTGATAGCGCTGTGGGTTGGGCGCATCCGCCATCGCCGTTATGTAGATGTTGCCGAAGCGGTCAATGCGCAGCAGCACAGTGCGCCCGGTCTCCTCCTGCCAGGCTTCGAGCCGGCGCAGATTCAGCCAGAGCCAGGGCCAGAAGAGTGGCCAGACAAAGGCATAATAGCGGGCGTGACGCGGGTCTGTCATGACGTGCATTATAGGCCGAGCACGGAGGGGTGGGATAAAGTTTTTTGATCGCCAGCAATTTCAAGGGTTTGTGCGGCTGGTGTGGGGGATAGCAGGAACCTCGGACGGGCACAGCGGCAGTCAGAAAACCCCCATCTCTATCCCAGCGCCGAGCGCGGCCCCAAGCTCGCGGCATTTGGCGAGGTCTACTTCGGGTATCGTCTTTTCCGCGAGGATTTCCGCTTCCGTCTGGGCGTGCGTGCAGATGATCAGGGGGGGCTGGACCTGTTTCAGCCGCCACCCGGTGGCAATGCGCGCGGTCTGGCGCGCGGCGTTCTCGCCATCCGAGCCCGCGCAGATCATCAGAGCGTAGGGCCGCCCTTCGATCTTGCCGAGCGCGGGATAGTAGCACCGGTCGAAGAATTCCTTCATCGCGCCCGACAGCGCAGCGAGGTTTTCCGGCGCTGCGAAGAGATAGCCGGACGCGCCGAGCATATCCTCCGGCGTGGTGTCTTCCGCGCGTTTCAGTTCCGTTTCGGTTTCGTTTCGTGCCGCCTTGGCCGCAGCCTCCGCCATCTGGCGGGTTCCGCCGGTGCGGGAATGATAGACGATCAGAAGCTTGGTCATGCCCCTTCCTTCCAAGCCTCACGCGTCAGGGCAAGCCCCTCGCTCAGGCGTCGATGGCCTCGAACCGCTTGCGATAGGCGTGCGGCGAGGTGCAGGCGATCTGGCGGAAAGCGGTACGGAAGGTCTCAGTCGATGCAAACCCGCTTTGCAGCGCCACGTCGGTGATGTCGAGCGGGGTCGATTCCAGCAGCTGCATTGCCCGGAAGACCCGTTCGCGGCGGAGCCATTTCAGGGGCGTGGTGCCGGTGCCTTCGCGGAAACGACGTAGAAAGGTTCGCTTGCTCATGCCCGCCTGGCGGGCGAAGCACGCAATGGTCAGCGGCTGGTCCAGCATTTCGCGGGACCAGTCCAGCACAGCGGCGACAGATTTGCCGGGGCGTTCTTGCACCGGCGCTTCGACATATTGGGATTGCCCGCCATCGCGATGGGGCGGGGTGACAAGGCTGCGTGCAATCTTGTTGGCCACGCCGGAGCCATGATCCTTGCGGATGACATGAAGGCTGGCATCGATGGCCGAGCTGCTGCCGGCGGCGGTGACGATGTTGCCATTGTCCACATAGAGGACGTCATCAATGATCTCGATTTTCGGAAACAGCTCTTTCAGCAAGGGAAGGTAGCGCCAATGCGTGGTGGCCTGTTGGCCATCCAGCAAGCCGGCATGGGCGAAGACAAACGCGCCGGTGCAGTAAGAGAGCAATCGTGCGCCACGAGCGTGCGCTGCGCGTATGGCCTCCAGAATCTCTTCCGGTGGCGGCTTAATGATGCTCTGCCAGCCGGGAACGATGATCGTGTCCGCCTCACTCAGGCTGTCGAGTCCATAGGGTGACGAAATCGAAAATCCGCCAACGGCCTGAGCCGATTGTGCCGGACAGGCCACGCGGAAATCATACCAGAGATCCTTCAGTTCCGGCCGGCGCCAGCCGAAGATTTCAGCCGCAATGCCGAATTCAAGCGGCCAGAGGCCTTCATAGGCCAGGGCGACAATAAGGTGGCGCGCGGGGGTATTCCGGTCCGTCATGGAGTGGCTCTCAGATTGGCGAAAATCGACCATATAATGGCATTATTGCCAATTCTGCCCAGCAGCGCAATCCCCTACCTATGAGGTATTGAAACGCCAGTGGAGGAGCGCGTCACGATGAAATGGTCGAACATCCTGAACAAAGGGCTTGCGGGGTTAGCGGTCGCGTTTTCCCTTGCGAGTACGCCGGCAGCTGCAGACCCAGCCGGCATGTACATCCGTAAACTGTACTTTACGCCGCCGCCGGCTGAGGCTTGTGCAGAGGCCGCGCAACGCGCCGGGCAGGCATCCCGCGACGGCGTTCAGGCCTGCAGCGGAGCGCTGAAAGATCCTGAGACGGATGAAGAAGTTCGCGTGGCGGTGCTGACCAATCGCGCGATCTTGTACCGGAGGGCCGGAAAGTTTGCAGAGGCGGCGTCCGATTGCGAGGAGGCGCTGGCCTCCGGACAAGCTGTTCCGGGCACGATCATCAGCTGCGGCGGGGTCTATGTCGATGCCGGGCAGCCGGAAAAGGCTGTGCAGGTGCTGTCATCGGTGGACATTGTCGCGCCGGAATTTCAGTCACGCCTCTACCACAACCTCGCGCTCGCGTATCATGATCTCGGCGCGTATGCGCGAGCGTATGACTATCTCGAAAAGGCGCTGACGGCCGATCCGGGCTTTGCGCCCTCCGCCGAATTGAAAGCGCTCTACCGGGTTGTCGAAACAGATTGATGCCTTGGAAGCAAACGAGGGCGTCCCTGCCAAGACGCCCTCTCATCAGGTCAAATGTGGGCCAGGCCTATTCGGCGGCCACCGGTGTAAACTCCGCTTTCCAATCATCCATGGCATGGCGATTGTCATGATCCCACGGATGGAACCCCGGCTTGAACCAGGAGAGCCAGACTTTCCAGCCGCGTCCGAACAGGGATGGTTTCTTCCAGAGAAACGCTTTCACGGCGCGGTCGGCGTCTTCGCGGGTATAGCCATCAGCTTCCAGCAGCATGGCCGCATAGGTCGCGATGTTGGTGGTAAAGTGTTTTGTGATCAGCAGCATGGACAGGCTGCGCCGGAAATAGCGTTTCAGCGGCGACCAGCCCTTGGTGACCTCCAGAAAGACATCATAGGCAACGGCCTTGTGCTCAGTTTCTTCCATCGCATGCCAACGCCAGAGGCGCTCCAGCGCCGGGTCTGTCTTGCTGAACATCGCCACACCGTCGATCTCGGCATCGAACATCAGGTCGGCCATCATTGACGTGAAATGCTCGAGGCAGATTGTGCCAATCAACATGCGCATCGGGCCACCGGCGCGGGCAAAGTTGATCTTCTCCATGATCGCTGCATTGATTTCGGCGATGGGATACTTTTCGGGGTCGATCTTGTTGTTCAGCAGGTGGTGTTCACGCGAATGGATGGCTTCCTGCGTGATGAAATCCTGCACATCGTCGGCCAGCTTGCCCGAAACCTCTCCGCGATACGCCTTTACCGCGTCCATGAACATGCGCTCGCCCTCCGGGAAGGTCAGCGACATGGCGTTGTAAACGGCGGTGGCGACGGGGTTTCCGTCCAGCCAGGGGCGGCCATCCTCCGCGGCGGTCATGTCAAAGCGCAGATTGCGCGGCTGGATCGTGATGTCTTCGGGGGTGCGTTTGCGCGTCATTGTGTTTACTGCTTTCTGGTACAGAACTGGCAATCGTCTTGTCGCAACAGGTAATACTACTGACAAAAATGTCAATAAAGAAAAAAGACAGCTCACCCCGAATCCGTCGCACGCCGGAAGAATCGCGCGCCAATATCCTTGCTGCGGCGGAGACGCTGTTGGTGGAACAGGGGCCGCAGACGCTGCGCCTGGCGGATGTGGCCAAGGCGGCGGGCGTTGCGAATGCCACCGTGCTGCATCATTTCGGCTCCATCGACGCCGTGCAGCAGGCCCTCATGGAGCGGATGATTGCCGATCTCGTGGACGCGATCATGGCCATCGAAATTCCCGTCGATGCCCCGGCAAAGGCGCGGGCCGAGGGCCTGAAGACCTTGTTTGATGCGCTGGAGTCACGCGGCGCGGCGCGGCTGGCTGCCTGGCTGGAACTGACGGACGAGACCAGCCGCCTGACCGTGGTGCGCGAGGCGGTTCGGGATGTCGCACAGAAGAAGATATCGCAGGGCGGCATCCCGTCAGAGCTTGCCGAAGACATGATCCTGATGAGCGTTACCCTCGCCCTCGGCACCGGCCTGTTCGGCCCCTCCCTCGGCACACTGATCGGCAAACCGCCAGAGCGCGCAAGGGAGCTGACGCTGCAAATGCTGATGGGGTATTTTGAGGGGTTGGCGGGGTAGTACCAGCTAGGCGAAGTTCTTTCCGGCGCTCCAGATTTCGACTGGCCAGGGACTGGCCGGGATCGTGGCAGGATTAAGGTGGAGGTGCGTGGGGGGATACGGTTGCGTTATGATTATAGTTTTAAGCAAGATCTGGATGATCCTGCATAACGCAGTGCTTCAGACTTCTTTGGTATCTATCAGCAGGCAGATGTCTTCCCAGTACTCAAAGAGTGGCAAGCAAGTCAGACGAAACATGAACCAGCAAGCATATTTTACATCCGATGAATAGAAGTGTGCGCCCGGGATTTTTCCGTGTGCGAATTCGTGTCGCAACGCAGGCCCAGGACGAGAATTGAACAGGCTATCGATCTCAAAAACGATTTCAGTTCCTAAGATTTCCTCAAGCGCCTTTCTGTCATGAGTGATCAAGCTAGAAATCGACCTGTCATCCTGAGTCAAATCGCTCTCGATAGTCGATGGGTCGCGACCCGCTGTTTTAAGCAAATGTCGTATCGAGTTTTCCATCTGCGGAATGAGCAGGCTACCAGCACTCATCATATCGCCTTGAAAGAATCGGGCGAAGCCAAGAGCAAAAAGAGGTCTCTGATATTCAGGAACAAAAGGGCTGTTTGCGGTTATGACGTCAAAAGCGTTCTGACTGAGAGGTAACTCTGATTGGATATGTCGGCGTGCGGGCTCAATTGCGCTCGAAACAACAAGATTTCTCAACATCGCCATATCCCTAAGTATGTGCTCTCGAAGCGCGTCGTCCGAGATAATATCACCGATAGTAGAGCCTTCAGCTTTCGCGACCGTTTTTCCTTCGCGATCAACATGAGTAGCCGCGAACATGGATGACAGCGGATATTCGGCGATGCTTTTTTTTGCCTGTTCTTCAAGCTGCTGAGGATCGGGCGAACCGGCTAGGCATGCAAACTGTCCCAGTGCTTCGCCAAGAGAAAGGCCGCTTATTCGCCTAATCGTGTCTGTGACGAGATCAGTAATATCGGTTTTGTGAGAAATGGTACCCATTTCGAAGATGGAGTCTTCCTGCTTCTCACGCAACAAGGTGCGGACTTCCTGAGCGCGCGCCTTCGCGGCAGGACCGCGTGCTTGACGCAGTTCGTCAATCGCAGTCATCAACCACCCGGCGGTAGCCATCGCAGACCCGGCCATCGCCTCGGATAGTGCAATCGAACATTCAGCAATTTGAAGCTGGCAATCGTTGGCCTTTTCTTGAAGTTCATTACGTCTGTAGATGCGTTGAAGTTGTTCCAGTGTTGCCTTGCGCCAATAGGGATCAACCATATCAGTTTTCTTGAGGACCTCTTCGATCCGCTGAGCGAGCGCCAGTTCATCAACAGCATAGAAGTCCAAAGACAATCGCGCCACTCGAGTAATAGAGGGTAAATCACAGGCGCCGAAAGCTCTCTGATTTAGAAGTGCTAGGGCATCGATCAGCCCCGCTGAGTGCTCTTCTTTTCCTTTCACAGCCTTTGAAATCTGGAAGGCCCGTTGGAGGAGCTTAATAGCTCGGTAGTCAATGAGAGATTCCGAATCGAGCCGAAACTGCGCTTCTCCATTCAGGTACTGAATTACGCGTTGCAGGTAAGCCTCTATTGCGAGGTCTGCCATATCACGGCGTTTTCGGTCGTTAAGCCAAGCGATGTCCGCAACGCGGGCCCGCAAGGTTGGGTTATTGATTGTTGGCGCATAAGCCGCCAGTTGCTCAGACTGCTCGCCCGCAAGATCAGATGGGATCATGGATCGGCGCCCGTCCATGACTATCATTGGACCGTAGGGTTCCGCTGGATCGTCATACTTATCGTGTATGCCCATGATGTTACTGAGGAGCCGTACTACAGGCGCTTGGTTGCTGCCTGCTGCTTCCATTTTTTTTGCCGCCTCGTCGAGTTGAGATTGTACCGAATGCCAGTCGATGGCTGTCCCGTCCGGGATAATTTCACTTTCGGATAGGGCGATGAGCTCTTCGGAATTGATAATAGAAATGCTTCTTTTATCGTTACCGCTCTGCTGACCGGTCATTGTAGTATTCCCAGTTTGCGCTGCTTCTTTTCTTGATCCGGCAGTAGTCTTGGGCAAATCACCCCAATTTCTCCGCCGCCTCTTCAGCAAAATAGGTGATCACGCCGCTCGCGCCCGCGCGTTTGAAGCACATGAGCGACTCCATCATGACGCGGTCGCCGTCGATCCAGCCATTCTGGGCGGCGGCCTTGATCTGGGCGTATTCGCCGGAGACCTGGTAGGCGATGGTCGGCACACCGAAGGTGGAGCTGACGCGTTGCACAATGTCCAGATACGGAAGGCCGGGCTTGACCATGACCATGTCAGCGCCTTCGGCAAGATCGAGCGCGACCTCGCGCAGGGCTTCATCGGAATTGGCCGGGTCTTGCTGATAGGTTTTCTTGTCGCCCTTCAGCGCGGCGGCCGAGCCGATGGCATCGCGATAGGGGCCGTAAAAGCCGCTGGCATATTTGGCGGCATAGGCGAGGATCATCTGGTGGGTGAAGCCTTCTTCCTCGAACGCGGAACGGATCGCGCCGATGCGGCCATCCATCATGTCTGACGGGGCGACGATATCGGCGCCCGCGCCGACATGGACCAGCGCCTGCTGAACCAGGTTTTCCGTGGTCGCATCATTCGGGATGGTGCCGTCCTCGTCCAGCAGGCCGTCATGCCCGTGGCTGGTATAGGCGTCGAGCGCCACATCCGTGATCAAGCCGACTTCAGGCGCAGCATCCTTCATCGCTTTCAGGGCGCGTGGCACGAGTCCATCAGGGTCGAGCGCGCCGGAGCCTGTCTCGTCCTTGCCGTCTGCGCCAATATAGGGAAACAGCGCGATGGCCGGAATGCCAAGCTCACGTGCACGGACCGCGGCCTTGGCGGCGTCCTTTACGCTCAACCGGTCAATGCCGGGCAGACTGCTGACCGGCATGCGGTCGTCGCCATCATGGACAAAGACGGCCCAGATCAAATCGGCGGGCGTCAGCACGTTTTCGCCAGCGAGCGAACGGATCCATGGGGCCTGGCGCAGTCGGCGCATGCGGGTGGCGGGGAAGGCTTGGGAAAAGTGGGTCATGCAGGTCTCATTGGTCTAAAATCCGGATGGCTACAACCAGCCAATTTTACGCAGCATGAAACAGCGTTTTGAGACGTCGAGTTCTTCGGCCTGAATGCGTTCCAATTCCAGCATCCACTCGGCCATGTCACTGCGCTTGACCTCGCGAAAGCCATGCTTGGCGTAGAACGGTGCGTTCCAGGGCAGGTCGCGGAAAGTGGACAACGCAATGCGGCGCAGCTTGCGACGCTTCGCTTCGTCGATAACGCGGGTCAGCAGAGCCGCGCCGATGCCGCGCTGACCTTGGTCCGGATGGACGCTGATCTGGTCAAGATAGAGCATGCCGCCGCGCAGGGAGACCAGCGCAAATCCAACCGGCGCGCCGGTTTCCAGCCGCGCGGTGAACAGGTCGCCATTCTCGGCGGCGCTGGCAAGGATGTCGACGGGTACATGGTCTTTCAGAGCTTCTTCGGACAATAGACCGGTCGGAGCAAACAGGGCGCTGGCGGCGCGATCCACTTCGGCCAGAACGCCGACTTCGGACGCGTCCGCATCGCCGATTCCATAGCGTGTGCTGGCGTGTTGCATTGACATTGCGCGCTACCCATTCAATTCCCGTGGAAGCCTCTTACGCCAAAAAACGAGGAATTAACAATGAGTGCTTTGTTTTCCGACGAACAATTGATGATCCGGGACATGGCCCGCAAATTTGCCGAGGCGCAATTGCTGCCGCATTCGGAAGCTTGGGACCGCGACAGCCACTTCCCGGTCGATGTGATCAAGCAGGCCGCAGAGCTTGGCTTTGCGGGCATTTATGTCTCTGAAGAAGTCGGCGGCAGCGCCCTGACGCGCACCGACGCGGCCATGATTTTCGAGCAGTTGTCCTATGGTGATGTCTCTACGGCGGCATTCATTTCCATTCACAATATGGCCAGTTGGATGATCGACACGTTCGGATCGGACGCGCAGCGCCAGGCGTGGGTGCCGCGGCTGACGCGTATGGAGTTGATCGCATCATATTGCCTGACCGAACCCGGTGCGGGATCGGATGCTGCCAGCCTGAAGACGCGCGCAGTGAAGGATGGCGATGATTATGTCATCTCCGGCACGAAACAATTCATCTCCGGCGCGGGCACGTCTGACGTTTACGTCTTGATGGCGCGCACTTCCGACGACGGCGCCAAGGGCGTGTCGGCCTTCATTATCGAGAAGGACACACCCGGGCTGAGCTTTGGGGCGAATGAGCGCAAGATGGGCTGGAAGAGCCAGCCCACGCGGCAGGTGATGCTGGACGGCGTTCGCGTGCCGGCGGCAAACCGAATTGGCGAGGAAGGTCACGGCTTCCGATTTGCGATGGCAGGGCTCGATGGCGGGCGGCTGAATATTGCGGCGTGTGCCCTCGGCGGTGCGCAACTCGCGCTCGACAAGGCGGTGGCCTACGCGAAAGAGCGCGAACAGTTCGGCAAGGCGATTGCGACCTTCCAGAACACGGCGTTCAAGCTGGCGGATATGGAAACCGAGCTGCAGGCCGCGCGGGTCATGCTGTACGAGGCGGCTGGACGACTGGACGGCAAGTCGCCGGACGCGACGCGTTGGTGCGCGATGGCCAAGCGCTTTGTCACGGATACTGCGTTCAAGGTTGCGAACGACGCCCTTCAAATCCACGGCGGATACGGCTATCTCGCAGATTATGGTGTCGAACGGATCGTGCGCGATTTGCGCGTGCATCAGATTCTGGAAGGCACGAACGAGATCATGCGCGTCATCATTTCGCGGGACATGCTGAAGGATTAGGGGCCGACGCTCGCAGCGCTGGCTAGGAAGATCGTCCTGATATCCGAACATTACGGATAATTATGCCCATTTCGGGCGTGTAGGGACAGGTTTTGACTGCCGGTCTCTCGACATATGGCCACCCATGGGGTGATCTAAGGCTCTTGTAGAGTTTTAGTAAATAGGAGGACCCGCGATGAAAGTGGTCCGTAAGCTGTCTGCCCTTGGCGCGATTATCGCGATGGGTGCCTGCGCCAACACCCCGCCAAACCTGAACGACGATATGATTGTCCGTGGCGACCGAGTCGGCGATGTCGAACTGGGCATGAGCCTGATTGAGTTGTTTGCCGTCAAAGGCCCACCCCGGAGCACCACCCCGATCGAAGGTACGCGCGCCACGACTTATACCTATGACGGGTTGGTGATTGCCGCTGATGAGAGCGTGTACTGGATCATCGCACGCGACCCACGCTATCGCACCGAGATGGGCGTTGGCACAGGCGCTGAGCAGATTCTGACTCGTGGGGCCTACGGCAAGCCGAAATGCGTGGTGACGGAGGATGACGTCACTCTATATGATTACCGTGACATCTATTTCGGCGTCGACAACAAGACCGGGAAGGTCACCAAGGTCGGCATCATGCGCGATACGCAAACTTGCGATGGGTAAGGGGGCGCACTGAGCCCTGACGGGCCGCCAGCCCGGAAAGCGATTGAACCTCCATCCGATATGCGGCACCGTGCGGCTGTGTTTCAGCTGATCGGAAGAGGTGCGCTTGTGCGGGGATTGAAGAGTCTGGTTTTGGCGATGGTGGCGACGCTCGTCCTTCCATTTGCATGGGCGCAGTCTGGAGACTGGGCGGAAGAAACCGGATCACTTGTTCACAAGGATGGATTTGTTGATCTCTATCTGGATGCAGATGGCGGGCGCGTGCTGGTCGCTCTGCCCGCGCCGGACGAGGAAGGCGTTGCCCTGCGCGCGATCCAGGCGACGGGCCTGACGGCGGGGCTCGGCTCCAATCCGATCGGGCTGGATCGGGGCCGCGCCAATGCCGGCGAGATCGTTGCCTTCCGCAAGGTGGGCGACAAGGTCATCGCGGAGATCGAGAACTGGACCTATCGCGCCAGCGCCGACAATCCGCTGGAGCGCAAAGCCGTGCGGGATTCCTTTGCGCGCAGCTTTGTCTGGTCGGGTGAAATTCTCGGCACCGGACCGGAGGGCGAATTGTTGGTGGACCTGTCGTCCTATCTGACGCGCGACACGATGGATGTGCGCGCGCGGCTGAAACAGCATCCCAAGGGCGGCGCGTTCCAGATCTCGAAGGACTTGTCCATGCCGGACGTTTCGGCGGCGCTGGCCTTTCCGGACAATGTCGAGTTTGACGCCTTTCTGACGCTGGGCAGTGACGAACCGAAAGCGGAAGTCTGGGCCACGGCGGCCGATGCGCGCTCTGTGACGCTGGTGCAGCACACATCGCTCGTGCGCTTGCCGGATGACGGCTACACGCCTCGTATGTTCGATCCACGCAGCGGCGCGATTGATGTAGGCTATTATGATTTTTCCGCGCCACTGAGCGGACAGGTCGGGCAATCCTATGCGCGCCGCTTCCGTCTTGAGAAACAGGATCCGTCCGCAGCGAGCAGCCCGGCAAAAGAGCCGATTGTCTTCTATGTTGATTCCGGTGCGCCAGAGGAAATTCGTGTCGCCCTGATTGAAGGGGCATCCTGGTGGGCCGAAGCTTTCGAGGCCGCTGGCTTTCCGGATTCCTATCTCGTGCAAGTCCTCCCCGAAGGCGCGCATCCGCTTGATGTCCGCTATAATGTGATCCAGTGGGTGCACCGCCAGACCCGCGGCTGGTCCTATGGTGGTGGACTGACCGATCCGCGTACGGGTGAAATGCTTAAAGCCAATGTTATTCTGGGTAGCCAGCGTGTGCGCCAGGACAGGATGATCTTTGAAGGTTTGGCTGGCGCATCGAAGACCGGCACTGGCGCGGCGGATGATCCGGTTGAGATCGCTCTTTCCCGTATTCGCCAATTGGCTGCGCACGAAGTCGGCCACACGCTTGGCTTCGCCCACAATTTTGCGGCGTCCTCGAATGAGCGCGCGTCGGTGATGGATTATCCAGCGCCGCTTATTTGGGTTGGCCAGAATGGGGAACTGGATTTCTCAGCCGCCTATGATGTCGGAATCGGTGAGTGGGACATGGTGTCTGCCATGTGGCTCTACCGGCAATATCCTGACGGCACGGACGAGAATGCTGCAGGAGACGAATTGTTGGAATCGGCTTGGGGGAGCGGACTGCGCTATATTGATGATCCGCAGGGGCGCGGCGTTGGAACAGCGCATCCCTATGCGAGCGTCTGGGACAATGGCACAGACCCTGTCGCGTCCCTGACGGAGGTGATGCGGGTACGGAAAGTAGCGCTTGAACGGTTCGGCCTCGGCGCGCTGCAGGCAGGCGAGCCGACCTCGCGCCTGCGGGCGGTGATCGTGCCGATCTATCTTTATCATCGCTATCAGGTGAACGCGGCGGCGAAGATGATTGGTGGTTATGATTTCCACTATGCCGAAACGGGGCAGGCCAATACTGGCGGAGCGCCCGTACCGGCAGATCAGCAACGCGGCGCGCTCAGTGCGCTGGTGGCAACGCTGGATCCGGCCGTGCTTGATCTGCCAGACCAGACGCTCGACCTGTTGACGCCGCCGCTGGTGTCGTTCCGTGGGGCGGGCGCGGGGGCGGAATATTTCCCAGGCGAAACCGGGGCGATGTTTGATCTTCTGACAGCCGCTGACACATCAGCCTCACAAACCTTGGGCGCCTTGCTGCATCCCCAGCGCGTCGCACGCCTGATCGAAACTGAACGCCGCGACGCGAACGCGCTGAGCTTTGGTGATGTCTTGCGCGAAGTGGAGGAGGCGCTGTTCAAAGATGCTGACACGCCACGTCAGGCGAGTATCCTGCGGCGCGAGCAAGTGCGGTACGTTTCCGTACTGACAGACCTTGCCGCAAACACAAATGCGACGCCTGAAACGGTGATCCAGACCAATGCATATCTCAGCGCTCTGGCGCGCCGGATTGTGTCCCGTTCGCGGCGAGCTGATCCAGCGGATGTGGCAGTGCGGGACGAGCTCTCCCGTCGTATTACGGCCCATCTCGACAGGCCATCTCTACCCGTCATGCCGTCCACACCTGAAGTCGATATCCCGCCCGGCAGCCCCATTGGCGCAGGCAGCGCCGAAGCTTGCTGGCATTGCGATACGGCGCTGCTGCCACGCTAGGCGGAAGGTTCATTTGTGGAGTGGGTGTGACCGTTGCGCGTGACGCCACCGCGTCGCCAACAAAAGGAAGGCATCAGATAAATTCGACACCGGTCTCGCGACCGAGTTGCCAACGGCGCTGACACAGGCGTGGGCGTCGGCTGTTAGGCAGACGGATTGAAAAGGTTTCCGGCAGATTGATCTCCTTGCGGGTCGCAAAGCGGACGCCGCCGGATGAGATGTTGCGAATCTCGCACGGTACCGAGCGCCAGAGACCCAGTTTCAGAATGCCTTTGGCGATTACCGGAGTACGGCGTCCGCGCAGCTCTGCGCCGGGGAGGTCGGTCTGTCTCATGGGCGAACCATAGTCCCAACGGGTAAACATTCGCGGTTCGCCATTGTCATGAATTTCCAATAGGGATTTGCGGACTGTTAACGTCCTGACGCGCGGGGCGGGCTTGATCCGCGAGGCGTCGAATGTAGGGGTAGGCGAAACAAACAATGGTCGGCGGAAGACGCCGGAGACAAAGGGATAAAGCATGTCGAATGACGTATCGGTGGAGACCCATCGCGGTGTGGGACGAATTACGCTGACGCGGCCAGAGGCGTTGCATGCGCTGAACGCACCCATGTGCGACACCATCTTGGCCGCCCTGGAGCGCTGGACGGCAGACCCGACCGTTCACATGGTCATGATCGACCATGAAGAAGAAACGCGGGGGTTCTGCGCTGGTGGTGACATTCGCATGCTGGCCGATAGCGGCGCGGGTGATGCGAGTGAGGCGCGTGCCTTCTTCAATGTCGAATACCGGATGAATGCCGCGCTGAAGACTTTCCCCAAGCCGGTGCTGGCGATCATGGATGGTGTGACCATGGGTGGCGGGGTTGGCCTGTCTGTGCATGGCTCTCACCGGGTTGCGACCGAGCGCACGCTGTTCGCCATGCCGGAGACCGGGATCGGACTGTTCCCGGACGTGGGGGGTGGCTGGTTCCTGCCGCGCCTGTCGGGCTATCTTGGTACATGGTTGGCGCTGACGGGGGCGCGTTTGAAGGGCGCAGATGTTGTTGCGGCCCGGGTGGCGACGCATTTCCTGCCATCGGAATTGGTGCCGAACCTGAAAAAGCAGATCGAAGGCGCGGATTTCTCCGTCGGTGCCGCCGAAATGCTGAACGAGATCCTGCGCGGCATGACCCATCCTGTGCCAGCGGGCAGCTTTGCGGCGCATAGCGATTTGATTGATGATTGCTTTGCAAAGGACACCGCTGAGGAGATTGTGGCTGCGTTGGACGTGGCTGACAATGAGTGGGCATCCGAGCAGGCGGCGACCATTCGAACGAAGTCCCCAGAGACTGTGAAGGTTGCTCTTCGTCAGGTTCGAGATGGCGCCAAACTTGATAACTTTGAAGAGAACATGCGGATGGAGTACCGCATTGGCTGGCGCAAAGTGCAAAGTCATGACTTCCTTGAAGGCGTTCGCGCGGTCATTGTCGACAAGGACAATGCTCCGAAATGGAAGCCGGCCACGCTGGAAGAGGTCAGCGATGCGGACGTGGCGAGATATTTCGAGCCATTGGGCGACGATGAATTGACCTTTGGGGATTGAGCGCGAGCCAAGGCCTTGAAATAGTGCCGACAATCAATGTTGGGGCGATTCAGGAGCATGTATGCGCGGACAAGTATTAAAGGCTGACTCTGTAGAGGGGCTGGGTCTCATCCTCGGAGACGATGGTGTGCGCTACAATTTCTCTCAGGCACAGGTGCGGGACAACAATCGGCTCGTCCAGGGACATGTTGTCGATTTCGTCGGTATGGGTAACGAGGCGCGCGATATCTATTTGCTCGAGGCTACCGGACAACCCTCTACACAGCCAGTTCCGCCGCAGCCCGTTAGTCAGGGGTATGCGGGGGCTGCACCCTATGCTCAGCCCATGGCAGTCAAGAGTGACGGTATCTGGACGTACTTTCTCAGATGTCTGTCATCCAGCTATTTCAAGTTCAATGGCCGCGCACGCCGCCAAGAGTATTGGGGGTACATATTGTTTTCAATACTTGCGCTCATCTTGGCGTTTGTTGTCGACACGATCCTTACCCTATCAATATTTGGCGTCGACGACTCCGAGGGATACTTTCTCCCTCTCTTCACCGCGCTTTGGATACTTTATACCATCATTCCGGGTATAGCTGTCACCGTACGGCGCTTCCATGATCAGGATCTGTCCGGCTGGATGTACCTGCTGAACTTGATTCCCTATGTCGGCGGCCTGATCGTTTTCGTATTCATGCTGATCGACAGTCGTGCAGAGCCGAACGTGCATGGGCCTAGTCCGAAATACGGCATTCGCGGCACGGTCGACACGTTCGCTTGAGCGAATACTTTCATGATATCCAAACCTGACAGGCCCAAATCGTTACGTAATAGTAACGGTTAATGTATTCGCGTGGATATTAACCTTCTAATCTTGAGAAAAGGGCATGCTTATTAATTCATTAGGATTGCTCGTGTATTTCTACTCAAACTACAACAAAAGTTGAGTGAATAGTTGAGTGGTGATGAAAATGATGATTGCAGAAGCGCAGGATACTGCGAACAATTCGTTGGGCGAGTCTTTCCTGAAGTCTTTGTCTTTGCTTGAGCAGGCGCACCGTCGTCTTCATGATGTTGTGAAGGACGATCTGGAGCGCGGCGGTGAGCGTTCGCTGACCGGCGTTCAGGCATTGTTGCTTTATGAAATTGGCGAAGGCGAAGCCCCCGCATCTGTTCTTCGGGCTCGTGGCGCCTTTGCTGGCACCAGCCTCTCCTACAACGTCAAGAAACTCCAGGAAGGCGGCTATCTGATCCAGACCCGCTCCGAAGATGACAAGCGCACCGTCACGCTCAGCCTGACCGAGCGCGGTCTGAAGGTTCGCAAACGGGTCGAGGCCCTCTTCGAGAAGCAGGCCGGCGCGCTTGAGCCAACGGCCAGCGTGCGTCCGGATGACCTGTCGCAACTGAACAAGACCATCTCGCGCCTTGAGCGCTTCTGGTCCGACCAGATCCGGTTCCGCCTCTAAGCGCGCGGATTACATGGACGACTAAAAAAAGCCCTCGCCAATTTGGCGGGGGCTTTTTCATTTTCATGGATTCCGCGCGAGACAGAAAATGGTTTTCAACCCCAGATTTCTTCACTAGGTTTCATCTGTGATGAGGGGATTTGGGGTTCTTTTTCTCGGGCTGGCATGGGCCGTACCCGCTTCGGCAGGGCCTTGGTCCCAACCGCATGAAGGTTGGTATGCCGAGGCCGTCGGCACTGAAGAGGAACTGGAAGGCGTCCGTGGAAACCGGGTTTCGCTCTACGGCGAGTATGGCTTCGCACCGAATTGGACGGTTACCGCAAAATCAGAGGCGGTGGCCTATGAGGTCGGCAGCCAGTTTAACAAGGAGTTCTGGCGTGCCACGTTGCGCCGGCAACTGGTCACCCACAAGGGTTGGGCCATAGGGGTTGAGGGCGGCCTGGTTCATGGCAGTTCGCTGGCCGGCGTATTCGGGTGCGACGAGTGGGGCGCCGAAGCCCGCCTCAGCGGCGGCCTGTCCGGCCTGCGGGGTGGTCGCAATTTCTATGTCTTCGCAGATGCCGCGGTGATCCGTCATGAAGATGGCTGTGTCCGCCAGCGTGCCGAGTTCGGCTATGGCGTCGATATCTGGCAGGACTTCTTTATAAGCCAGCAGCTTTGGGTCGAGCGCGGCAACGAAACGGCGGACTCAAACAAGTACGAAACCAAGCTTGGCTACCATTTCGGTTGGGCCGATGTGGCGGTCGGTTATCGAGAGGAATTTGCCGGAGAGTTTGACGAGCATGCTGTGCTGCTCGCCCTTATCCTCCGGCATTAATCACACGAGTCTATTCCGCAGGGGCGTCTTCCGGGGTAGCTTCGGCGGCGAAGCCGGTCTCACTCATCAGATAGGCGACAACCGCCAGGCGGTCGTCTGGTTTGCGTACGCCCGCAAACGTCATGCGGTTGCCAGGCAGGAAAGTGCGCGGGTTCTCCAGCCAGTGATCGACCTTGTCGGGCGTCCAGATGAAGTCGGCTTTTTGCAGGGCAGGGGAATAGGCAAAGCCCTCCAGTGTGCCGGCCTCACGACCGAACAGCCCATGCAGGTTCGGCCCAACGAGGTTGCCGCCGCCTTCCGCCGTAATGTGGCAGGATTGGCAGAGCTTCCAGGTGCGGCGACCGCGCGCATAATCGGCGGTATTGTACGGGGCGGGCAGGGCCGCGAACGGTGATACCGCATCAACCGCCGCTTCAGCGGGGGCAGCGGCGGGCGCCGCTTCTGCCGGGGCCTTCGCCGGAGGTGCTTCTGCGGCCGGGGTATCAGTTTCGGGCGCATCGGAGCCGCCACAAGCGGTGAGCAACACTATTGCGGCGACGGCGAGGGAAGAAGTCAACTTCATGGAATTTCAGGCTCCGGAATGTTCCGGCGCACTTTGTGGGGTAACCGCACGGAAGGCAACCGGCCTGCGTCAACTGGACGCCGGGCGCGAGCCGGACATACCCGCCTTGGCTGGTCCCTGTTGAAACCGTGCGGGCAGGCGGGGACAAAGCGCGTCAGCCGGGGTATTGTAACCAGATGCCTGATTCCGTCCGCCCTCGCCCCGAGATTCGCAAGCTGCCACCTGATGTCGTGAACCGGATCGCGGCGGGCCGCCGTCAAGGAATTGGTCGAGAATGCTCTGGACGCTGGCGCTCGCCGTATTTCTGTCTCCATCGAAGCGGGGGGCCTGAAACGGATCATCATCGAAGATGATGGCTGTGGCATGTCTGCCGACGATCTGCTCGTCGCGCTGGAACGCCATGCAACCTCCAAACTCGTGCCGGATGCCGGCGGGCGGGTGGATTTGCTGAACATCCACACGATGGGCTTCCGGGGTGAAGCGTTGCCGTCGATTGCCTCGGTCAGCCGCTGCAGCATTTCATCCCGCGCGACCGGCGAAGACGCAGCCGAAGTCTTTGTTGAGGCGGGACGGATGGAAGGCCCTCGCCCGGCGGCGTTTACCGGGCGCGGCGAGACTGGCACGCGCATCGAAGTGCGCGACCTGTTCTATGCGACTCCCGCCCGGTTGAAGTTCATGAAAGGCGAGCGCGCCGAAAGCATGGCTGTGACTGACACGATCAAGCGTCTCGCCATGGCCAATCCGCATGTTGCTTTCTCGCTGGAAAATAATGGCCGGAACTCGCTGCGCTATGCCGCTGAAGTCGAAGGCGCCTCCGGCCAACTGGCTCGGCTCGGCGCAATCATGGGACGTGATTTCCGTGAGAACGCGCTGGAGATTGATGCCGAGCGCGAAGGTGTTCGCCTTGCTGGCTTTGCCGGCCTGCCGACGCTCAATCGCGGCAACGCCCAGATGCAGTTCCTCTTCGTGAATGACCGACCGGTAAAGGACCGTATGCTGAACGGCGTAATCCGTGCGGCCTATCAGGATTTCCTGGCGCGCGACCGGCATCCGCTGGCGGCGCTGTTTGTTGATCTTGATCCGGAATATGTCGATGTGAACGTGCACCCCGCCAAGACCGAGGTGCGGTTCCGCGATGCGGGGAATGTAAGAGGTTTGATGATCGGTGCACTGCGTCACGCGCTCGCCGCTGCGGGGCACAGAGCGTCGACCACGGTCGCGAATTCTGCGCTCGGCAAGGTTCGGATTGAAGAGGCAACATCGGCCAATCTCTGGTCGTTGCCATCTGCGCCAGAGCGGCAGGCTTCACCCTCGTCCTATTATCGCCAGCCATCGGGTATTGATTTCGACCAGCCTCTTCCGCCCTCTGGCGATGTGATGGCGGGGCTGCACGAAGCACCGCCGCCTGCCTATCGACATGATGCCGCTCCGTCCGCACGGGTGGAGCCGGAAGCCGTGCCCGCGCAAGGTATGCCTTCTGACTTTCCACTCGGCGTCGCCCGCGCTCAGTTGCACGAAACCTATGTCGTTGCGCAGACAGCGGATGGCATCGTTATCGTGGATCAGCATGCCGCTCATGAGCGGCTGGTCTACGAAGACATGAAACGCCAAATGGCTGCGGGCGGGGTAAGGCGTCAGGCGCTGCTGATCCCGGATGTGGTGGAGCTTACTGAGGACGAGGCGACCCGCGTGCTCGAGCGCGCCGACGAGTTGGCTGAACTGGGCCTGGAAATCGAACCTTTCGGCGCAGGCGCGATTTGTGTACGGGCCACCCCCGCCCTGTTCGGGGAAATGGACGCAATGGGCTTGATCCGTGATCTCGCCGATGACTTCGCCGAATATGATGCGGGCCTCGCGCTCAAGGAGCGGTTCGAGGAAGTCATGGGGAACATGGCGTGCCGCGGTTCAGTGCGAGCCGGACGACGACTGAATGGCGAGGAGATGAATGCGCTGCTCCGCCAGATGGAAGCGACGCCACATTCCGGCCAGTGCAATCATGGGCGGCCGACCTATGTGGAGCTCAAGCTCGCCGACATCGAACGCCTGTTCGGGCGGCGGGGATAGGCTCTGTGGACGCCTTGATCTTTGATTGCGATGGGGTGTTGGTCGACTCCGAAACAATCTCCATCGCCACTGAACGGGAAATGCTTTCTGGTTGGGGGCTCGAATATCCGTTCGAGATTTTCGTTTCGCGTTTTGTCGGCCTGCACAATCGGGACTTCCATGCGGCTCTCGCGGCGGATGCCATTGAGCGTGGACGCCCCTTGCCTCCGGATTTTGCCGACCAGTTGCAGGCGCGCATCTGGCAACGCTTCGAAACGGATCTGCGCGCGATTGAAGGTGTGCTGGAAGTATCGGCCGCGTTCTCTGGTGCGCAGGCAGTGGCATCGTCGTCCGAGGCGGAGAAGCTCGTCCGTAAACTTCATCTCACTGGACTGTACGATAACTTTGCGCCGCACATATATTCCTCAGACCTCGTGACCAATGGAAAGCCTGCGCCTGATCTGTTTCTGCACGCAGCCGAACAGATCAGTGCCCGGCCCGACAAATGTGTCGTACTCGAAGACAGCGTGAATGGTGTGACAGCCGCGCGCGCCGCCGGGATGACAGCGTGGGGCTTTACGGGCGGTGGTCATGCCGATGCGGGGCTTGGCGACCGGCTCAGGGCGGCGGGCGCGCAGGATGTGTTTGCGTCGCATGCGGAGATATCTGCAGCGCTTGCCAGCTGACCCTTTCAGGCTTTCGGGAAAACGTCACGCAGGGATGCCCACTCCGCTTCGTGAGAGCCGTGAAAATTCGGCTTACTCTCATCTGTCAGCCGACCACGCGGCGGGGTATAGCTGTCGATCTGGCGAACCGGATTTTCGCGCCACTGAATGTTCACGGCCCAGAGTTTCGGGAAGAAGTATAGCGTTGAATAAGGCAAATGGTCGTGGATCCACCAGGCCAGTTTCTGCCAGTCCCCTTCTGCGTGGAAAGCATCGTAGAAGGCTGGAATGACGACGCAGGCGGTTGCACCCATGTTTCCTTCGGCATCCCGCCGGTCCCAGATATGATGGCCGTAATTGCTTTCGTTCGAGGCGCAATTGTAGCCCTTCTTCTTGTCCCGCTGCATCTGGTTGCCAAATCCATTCACTTCAGCAGAGCGATAGGCGGACCTGATGGCGATGCGCCCGAAAACGTCCTGCAAGGGTTCCAGCAATTCCGTGCAGAGCTTCGTGCCGGCGGTAATGGCAAGGTCCGGATCATCGGGAACGTTCGAGAGGCCGTGAAGCGCGGCGATATCCGAATACAGGAAGTCGCGCATGAAGAAAGAGCGCGACAAGCGCGCACGTCCAAACTCCGCAAGTGCATCGACGCTGGACGGCCGTCTCATGGTCGTTTCCAGTCGCCGCTCGGGACGCTAGTCCTCGTCGCTGACATCGGCTGCGACCACTTCGTACATTTCCGGCGTGCATGTGCCCTCGGTGATCTGATCGCGTTTCAGCGTCAGTGTCTCTCCGACTTCCGGCAGCGTGCCCAAGTAGGAGGCCGGGACCCACAATTCTCCCTCGGGCCCATCGAACAAAGCGCCGTCTTCATCGACTTCGGTCACCGTTGCCGAGATGATTGTGGTTTCATAGCTGCACGGTCCGCCTACGATTGGAGGCGTAGGCTCACAGGCGATCAGCGGCGTGATGAGCGCGATGGCGGCAAGGTGTGTACGCATTTATGTCTCCCGCGTTGGTCTGTGGACGCTACAGCGATCGGGCGGGAAGGCAACTGGGAACCCGATCAGGAATTGATGACGCGACCGGGGTTCATGATCTTGTTTGGGTCTAGCGCATGTTTGATGGCACGCATCATTTCGGTGGCTGCCTTCGGACGAATGCGTTCCAGTTCATCACGTTTCAGCCGCCCAACACCGTGTTCGGCGCTAATGGATCCGTCGAAGCTCATGACCTGATCATAGATGATACGAAAGATTGCTTCATCCTGACCACGTAGAACTGGACGCTCTGCGCTGGCTGGCTCGCAAACAGAATAATGGAGATTGCCATCGCCGACATGACCGAAGATCACGAACTCCGCTGAAGGCACTTTTTCCAGAACCGAAGCGTTGCAAGCATCGATAAATTCGGGAATGCGGCTAACCGGTACGGAGATGTCCTGGTTCAGCGCGGTGCCATATGCTCGTTTCGACAGCGGGATTGTCTCTCGGATATGCCAGAAGCTTTCGGCTTGCGCGACGCTTTCGGCAATGACGGCATCCTGCACAAGTTCGCTCTCATATGCTGCGGCGAGTGCGCCTTCCAGAACGTCGCGGGCATGTTCGGCGCGGGACATGGAAATTTCGATCAGCACGCGCCAAGGCAAATCAGATGGAAGCGGGTCGCGTGTGTCCGGCACGTCTGCCTGTACCATGGCGAGGGCATTCGCAGGGATGATCTCGAAACTTGTTACCGTATCGCCGGCATGGTCGCGAACCATTGCGAGCAGTTTCACGACGTCGCTTGCTGTTGTGCAGGTGACCCAAGCGCTCGCGCGCTGAACCTTGGGAAACAGTTTCAGGGTCGCAGCCGTGATGATACCGAGCGTACCTTCTGCGCCAGCAAACAAGTGTTTCAGATCGTAGCCCGTATTGTTCTTGCGCAGGCCCGACAGGCCGTTCCAGATATCTCCATTCGGCAGCACGACTTCGAGGCCAAGGATCAGGTCGCGCATCATGCCATAGCGCAGCACCGCGACCCCGCCAGCATTGGTCGAAATCAGGCCGCCAATCGTGGCGGTGCCTTCCGAGCCGAGTGAAAGCGGGAACAAGCGCTGGGCGTCGTCGGCCGCTTGCTGCGCCACGACAAGGGGGGCGCCAGCCTCGATCACGAGCGAATTGTTGAACGCATCGAGTGCACGTACCGCATTCATCCGTTGCATCGACACACAGATTTCGCCATGCGGCGTGCCCGCATCAACCAGGCCGGTATTGCCGCCCTGAGGTGTGATCGCGACGCCATATTCATTGCAAAGTCGCACCAGTGCAGCGGTCTCTTCCGTTGTGGCGGGCTTTGCGAGGAAAGGCGTCTCGCCCTTGTAGGTGCCGCGCCAGGGTGACGACACTTTGGCGAGTTCCTCCGCTGCCATGCTCCACCCTTTCGGGCCGAGCAGGTTTTGGGCGGCGGTCAGGAAGTCCGGGCTAAGCTCTGTCATTGGGTAAACCTACTCATTCCCTGCGCGATTTCGAGTTTGTTGCTTCCATCATTCATCTCGGTGCGCGGCCCGAGCGAGGCGATCATTGATGGCTTCGCCAAGACCCTCATTCGGAATGTGCGCGACAGCGATGCGGTCGGCCTCTGCATCCAGTTGCCTCAGCATGGCGAACAGGTTTGCAGCAGCTTCGGTCACGTTGCCAGCTGGTGAGAGGTTGAGCCCATTTGCCCCATCCGGGCCGAAGCCTAGCCAGGCCTCCCCTGCTTCGGGGGCGCTCGCATTGAGACGTAAGCGGGCATTCGGTGCATAGTGGCTTTTCAGCTGGCCGGGGGCGGCAATGCTATCGTCTTCGCCGGCGCGCGCGAGTGACGTGCCCAGAACCGCTTCGAGGGCGGAGGTCTCGACTGTGCCGGCGCGCAGGAGTGTTGGCTGGTCACCGACCAATGAGACAATGGTGGATTCGATGCCTTGCGTGCACGGCCCACCGTCGAGGATCAGGTCGACCTTGCCGTCGAGATCGGCTTTGACGTGTTCGGCCAGCGTCGGGCTGATATGACCGGACCGGTTGGCCGACGGTGCGACAACCGGACGACCGAAGCCCGCGATCAGGCTGCGCGCGCCGGGATGGGCTGGCATGCGGATGGCGATTGAATCCAGGCCGGACCGCGCCAGGTCGCAAACCGTCCCCGTCGACGCCACCGGCAAGACCAAGGTAAGTGGGCCCGGCCAGAACGCCTGTGCGAGTGTGAACGCTGCGTCGCAAAACACGGCTTCGGCTTGCGCCATTTCCAGTGAAGCAACATGCGCGATCAGGGGGTTGAAGCTGGGACGCCCCTTGGCTGCGTATAGTCGTGCCACCGCGTCAGGGTTTGATGCATCGCAGGCGAGACCATATACGGTCTCGGTCGGCATGGCGACCAGCCCGCCCTTGCGCAGGAAGCTGGCAGCCAGCTGAAGCGTGCTGGATTCGATGGGAGCGATGGCAGTCATGCGCGCGGGCTTAGCATTCGCGTCGCGGCCCCGGAAGCCACCCGTGCATTATTTGCGCGTGGCGGTTCCCGTTACGGAGATTGTGATTTCATCGCCAACCCAGCTTCCAGAGGGATCAGAGTCTTGGCCGAGATTGAAGGCCTTGCGACTCATAACCGCTTTTCCAGCCAGCATCGCGGTGTCGCCATCGATTTCAAGTGAGAAGTCGAGCGGTACCGTTACCAACTCGGACTTCAGCGATATTGCAGCGTCCGCATTGTAGCCGGTGTCCGTTTTGCTGAAATTGCTCAGGCTGATCTTGGCGTCAGGATAGGTGGTCGTGTCGAACCATTCCGGGCCCTTCAGGCTGTCATTGTAGAGCTTCTTGCCGGCATCGGCAGTAGCTGTCCGGACCGTTACGAGCACACGAGACTCATCGAGCGCTTCTGGATGGAATTCCACATCTGCTGACCAATCGTCAAAGGTGCCGCTGAATTCAGCTCCATCATACATACCTGTGAACCGAATTTCGGAAGTGTCGTAATCGACATCCCAATTCGCGTCGATGGCTTCGTCTGCGGGTGCGATGGCCTCGTCAGTTTGCGGTGTGGCGCTGCTGGACTGACCTGAGCCCGCAATCGGTATGATCGCGATGAGGGCAAAGGCAATGATCGCCGTTCCGAAGGCGCGGACATATCCTCGTGCGGTGGGGGGTGTCGCAGGCTTTCCGAACAAGCCAGGCAACATCTTTTTCAATACTCCGTCTTCAGCAGCGAATTCATGTTTCACCGCGCCGGCCACATGCAGGCCTAGCAGGATGATCAGGACCCAAGCACCTTTGGAATGGATGTTCTCGATGATGACGTGCGCAATATCTCCGCGCAGGAAATCCGGCGCGGGCAAGTGGGGCCAGCTGACCGTCTCAAACAAGACGGTCGGCACCTTGAACTTGGAGGTGGAGACAAGCAGCCATCCGGCCAAAGGCAAAATGACCATCAGTCCATAGAATGCCATGTGGACGAGATGAGACGCCAGCTTTTCATGGGCTGGCATCTCTTCCGGGAGTGGCGGTGGCGGATTCATGACGCGCCAGATCACCCGGACCAAGCTGAGGAACAGGAGCAGGATCCCAATCGATTTGTGAAGCTGAAAGCGTACTTCGTTATCGTCCATGTTCCAGCCGAGCCAGATCATGAACAGTAGAAGGGCTGCCATCACCCAGTGAAGGGTGATGGCGACGATCGTGTAACGAGACGTTTCAGTCTTCATGTGGAGGATGTACCTGTCTTATTCGGCAGCTTTGGCGAATTCCGCCTCGATGGTCAGGTGGATCGTGTCACCCAGGTTTGGCACCATTTTCGACAGGCCAAATTCGGAACGATTGAACGAACCGGTGGCGGAGAAGCCGATTTTTGGCTGTTCCGGGGCCCACGGGAAGGTCGCGGTGCCGTTGTAAGTAACATCCAGCGTCACTGGCTTGGTCACGCCAAGGAAGGTCAGATCGCCTGTGACAGTGCCGGTGGTCGGGCCGGTTGTTGTGATTTCTGTCGAGGTGAAGGTGATCTCGGGGTATTCGCCTGCGTTGAAATAGGTTGGATCCTGCGCGATTTCTTCATCGAACGTGTCGTAAGGCGAATCGGCATGGGTCGCTTTGAAATCGCCCGGATAATCTGTTTCGACCGATGTCGGGTCGACCGTGACGGTCAGCGATGTGGCAGACGCGTCATCAGGATTGAACTCCAGCGTGGCATCCATCTTGGTGAAGCGGGCTGTGTAGTTGGACAGGCCGAAATGATTCACCGTCCAGACAAGCGACGCATGGGTGGGATCAAGCACGTACGTGCCGGCCGGAGCCATTTCCGGAGCAGGTGCGGTCTCTTCTGCAGCCGGAGCAGCCGTTTCACTTGTCTCAGTTGCCGGCGTTTGGGCCTCTGCTGCAGGGGCAGTGGTCTCGGCGGCGCCGCAGGCGGCGAGCGCGAGGACAGAAGCGGAAAGTAGGATTTTGCGCATATTCGTGTCTCCTGGACGTCTATTGGTTCGGTCATGGTGATTATAGGGCGCAGTTGGCGTGGCACCATCCCCGCGCTAAATGCTCTTCGGGATATAACCTATTCGGATTCTGGGAGAAATACATGGCCTACGACGCTCCGCTCAACGATATGGCGTTCGCGCTCCAGTCCGTTGCGGGTCTGTCCCGATTGGAAGGGTTGGAGGCATTCAGTAACTATGATCCCGAGTTGATCACGCCGATCCTGGAAGAAGCCAACAAGCTGGCACGTGATGTATTGGCGCCGCTCAATGCATCTGGCGACGCGCACGGTGCCGTACTGACCGAGGATGGGGTGAAGGCCGCGCCGGGATTTGCTGATGCCTACGCCCAATTCCGGGAGGGTGGATGGATGGGCCTGTCGGCGCCAGAGGAATGGGGCGGGCAAGGCCTGCCGAAGGCGCTCGCCTTGGCGGTCATGGAGATGTTCCACGCGGCCAACATGTCGTTCGGGCTCTGCCCCATGCTCAGCTTCGGCGCAGTTGAGGCCCTGCTGGCACACGGCACAGATGACCAGAAGCAGATGTATCTTCCCAACCTCGTGGCCGGCAATTGGACCGGCACCATGAATTTGACGGAGCCGCAGGCCGGTTCGGATGTTGGCGCGCTCAAGACAAGAGCCGTGCCGAGGGAAGATGGCAGCTACGCCATCAGTGGGCAGAAGATATTCATCACATGGGGCGACCATGATGTCGCCGAGAACATCATACACCTGGTCCTGGCGCGCTTGCCGGATGCGCCTGCAGGTTCGCGCGGCATCTCTCTCTTCATCGTGCCGAAGTTTATGGTTGAAGCGGATGGTAGCCTCGGCGCACGCAATGCCGTCAAATGTATCGGTCTGGAAAAGAAGATGGGCATCCACGCCTCGCCGACCTGTGTGATGGAATATGATGGCGCGACCGGATGGCTGATCGGTCAGGAGAACAAGGGCTTGGCCTGTATGTTCACCATGATGAATTCCGCACGCCTCAACGTCGGGCTAGAGGGCGTGGCGGTAGGCGAGGCGGCCTACCAGACGGCACTCGAATATGCGCAGGAGCGCAAGCAAGGCAAGGCGCCGGGCGTTGAAGGGCCCGCTCCGATCCTGCATCATGCGGATGTGCGCCGTACCCTGACGACCATGCGCGCCCGCGTTGCTGCGGCGCGCGCGATCTGTTATGCCTGTGGGGTCGCCGCAGACCTCGCCGAGGCGTCCCCGGATGAAACCACACGCGCAGCTGCAAAGATGCGGGAAGACCTGCTGACGCCAATTGCCAAGGCATGGTGCACGGATATGGGCGTCGATGTGGCGAGCCTTGGTGTGCAAATACATGGCGGCATGGGCTTTATGGGCGAGACACTCGCAGGCCAACTTTATCGCGACTCCCGGATTGCCCCGATCTATGAAGGCACGAATGGCATTCAGGCCATCGACCTTGTCGGGCGTAAACTGACCGGTACGAATGGTGAGTCCATGCGAGTGATGTTGGGTGAGGTCGAGGCAACGGCGGCAGATGCCCGCGCGACCAATGACCCACAGCTTGTGCAGATTGCAGACCGCCTGCGCGCGGGCGCCGAAGCCCTGCGCGAGGCCAGTGACTGGATGCTGGAAGCGATGAAGGATCGCGACCAGGACAAGGCACTTGCGGGCGCGACGGCCTATCTCGCGCTGGCGGGAGACGTGATTGGCGGGCACTTCCTGACGCGGGCAGCTGTTGCTGCACGCGGTGAGGAAGGCAGCTTCCGGGCACGCCAACTGGCACTTGCGGGCTTCTTTTCCGAGACTGTTCTGGCAACCGCGCCGGGCCGTGTCTCCGGCATCACCGAAGGCGGCTCCCCTTTCCTCGACAATAGCGAAGCTCTGTTCGGTATCGCGTGATTTCGGCTCAGGTGCTGAGCTTTGGCAAGGCGATTAAGCACAGGACCGAGGCGCAGGAGACTGCTGTCCCGATCACAGCGAGTGGTACCATGCCAAATGTGACGAACGGCGCGGCGATCGCCGTGCCGGCAGCAGTCGTGGAAAGGATGGCAACGAGGACGAGCGCCGACCCGCGCGCATCATCTCCGCGCGCAGCGACGACCGCGCGATAGAAACCGGGAGGTCCACGAAAACCGAGGCCGAGATTGACCGGCACGAACAGGGCGGCGAGCATGAGTGGTGCTGTGCCACCCGCCAGTGCGTAAATCAGGATACCAGCCAAGCCTGCGGCGGACATAGCCGATCCGAACAGGATCATCGGTTCAGGTTCGAACCGTGCGGATAGCTTGCCGGCAAAGTTCGATCCTGCAATGAAGAACGCAATCCCTGTAACCTGCATGATGATGAAGTCGCCCAGGGCGCCGCCAAGACCCTTGGTGATCATGGCCGGTGCGCCGAACACAAAGATAAGCAGTCCGGCGAGTGTGAAGGCCTGACTCAGGGCATAGCGCAGGAAGACCGGATTGATCACGTGGCGCAGATAGCTGCCCGGCGCCCGCGTCGACGGCGGCGCGGGCAGGCGATGACGCAGTATGGCGACGAGCGCCGCAACGCCTAGGCTCAAGATACCCAGGGCAAGAAAGGAACTTTTCCAGCCGAATGCCATCAGCAGCCAGACGCCGAGCACAGGGGCAAGGGCAGGGATCAAGGATTCTATGCTCGCCATGAAGCCAAGTGCGCCAACGGCTTTCTCCTCGGAAAACATGGCGCGGATCATGCCTGGAGCAAACACAGCTGCGGCAGATCCGGTCAGACCTTGCAAGAACCGCAGGCCAACCAAGACGGACAGGGACGGCGCGGCCATGCAGGCGAACGAAACCAGCGCATAGGCCGCAAGCGAGATGACCAACAAGTTACGCTGGTCGATCCGTGCGCCGAGTTCACCGAAGGCCAGCAGACCCATACAACCACCTGCCACGAAGGCGGCCAGCACCAGCTGCGCCATCGCCTGCGAGCCCCCCAAGGTTTCCGGCAAGGACGGAACGGCAGGCAGGACCAAATCTGTCCCGGCAAGGCCGAGAATGGTCCCGAGGACTAACAGGCCAAAGGCGAGCAGGGGCGCTGCAGTGCGGCGGTCCGTCATTATTCAATCATCTCCGTTGGGGCTGCGCCTATGCCGGAAATGCCCCACAATGTCGACTGAATGTTGCGGGGGGCGGCGCGCGCCGATATGACGGGCCGCAACATTGCACGGAGGCGCGACACGCCATGGCCTGGACCAAAACCTATTCCGGCGACGAGCCCTTGCGGATCAACAAATGGCTGGCGCTGGAAGGCGTTTGCTCGCGGCGCGAGGCGGACTCCCTGATTGAGCAGGGCCTGGTGAAGGTCGACGGCGAGAAAGCGGTCTCCGGCCAGAAGATCGAGACCGGTCAGACGTTGGATCTGGCGCAGAAGGCTGCACGTCGGCTCGATAACCAACTTTCCATCCTGTTCCACAAACCGATCGGTATTGTTTCGGGCACGCCGGAGGGTGATGAAATTCCCGCTGTGCGGCTCATCTCAGGCGATAGTCTTTCAGGAAAAAGTCACGCTATTCCGGGGCGCTACAACAAGCTTGCGCCCCTCGGTCGGCTCGACAAGGATTCCCGCGGCTTGTTGATCTTGTCCGAAGACGGCGTGTTGGCAAAGGCCGTGATTGGGCCGGAGAGCCAGCTCGACAAGGAATACCTGGTCAAGGTGAAGGGCGATGTTACGCCCGAAAAGCTGGGCAAGTTGCGTCATGGTCTCGAGCTGGATGGTCGCCAGCTGAAACCTGCCATCGTCGAGCAAGTGAAACAGCAGGAGTTGAAATTTATCCTGAACGAAGGCCGCAACCGCCAGATCCGGCGTATGTGCCAACTGGTAGAGCTGCATGTTGTGGACCTGATGCGTGTGCGTGTTGGGCCGCTGGAGCTTGCAGGTTTGCCGGAAGGCAAGTGGCGTCCGATCAGTGGCCGTGAACGCGAAGCCTTGCTGAGAGGTGACATGCCCCGTCCCCGCAAGCCGCGACCGGAGCGGCCAGAGCGCTCAGATCGGGCAGAACGGAGTGGGCGTCCGGATCGTCCCGCGCGGGCTGAACGTCCCGAACGGTCAGGCAAGCCAGACCGGCGCCCTGACAGGACCGCCCCCCGCTCAGGCGGGAAGCCGGGACCGGCCTCTGGAGAGAAAACGGTCTCCCCGCTGAAAGGCGAGAAGTTCAAGCGCACCAAGCTCAAGCCTCGCAAGCGAACACCCATCAAGTGAGGGACCTGGTGATCATCATGGGCGTGGCGGGCAGTGGAAAATCGTCCATTGCCGAAGCCCTCTCCAAGGCCGAGGGTTGGCCGTTTGTGGAAGCGGATGACTACCACTCCGCCGCCAACAAGGAGAAGATGGCCTCCGGCACATCCCTGACCGATGCAGATCGCGCCGACTGGGTGCGCAGCCTGTGCAAAACCCTGACCGACATGCCGGAGGACCGGGTGGTCCTGGCCTGTTCGGCGCTTACGCCCTTTGTCCAGACAGGCCTGCGCGAGCAGAGCGGCCGGATATGCCTGTTCGTCCTGCTGGACGTGCCCAAAGATGAGCTTGCGCAGCGGATTTCCTCGCGCGCCGACCATTTCATGCCGGTCTCCCTGCTCGACAGCCAACTGGCCGCGCTGGTTCCGCCGGAAGACGTTATCCGGGTCGACGGTATGGCAGCTCCAATCGCTCTGGTTGAGGACATTCGCACGCGTCTTGCTGTGGCATGACCTTGCGGTACGGCTCGACGGACGCAAGAAGCTGCGTATCCTCCTGACATGGATGGTACAGAAATCAGCAAGCCGACACGGCCGCGCCTTGATTATCCGCATGGACAATCGGCGCCCGCTCCCGGCGAAATCAGGGAGATAGCGCCCGGCCTGTTCTGGCTGGCGATGCCTCTGCATTTCTCTCTCAAATTCATCAATGTCTGGCTGATCGACGATGGCGATAGCTGGACCATTGTTGACACCGGGATTCCGTATGATGAGACGCGTGACGTCTGGCGGAAATTGTTGGCTGATCGGGTCAGTGAGCAGAAGCCTCTCAAGCGGGTTATCGTCACCCACATGCACCCCGATCATATCGGGACGGCTGGATGGCTCTGTCACAAATGGGGCGCTGAGCTGTGGATGACTCGTCTGGAATATACAACGTGCCGGATGCTGGTATCTGACACCGGGCGCAGTGCGCCAAAGGCTGGTTTGGACTTCTATTTGCGTGCCGGCTGGAACAAGGCCCAGCTGGACCAGTACAAGGAGAAGTTCGGCGGGTTCGGAAAAGGTGTCATGCCATTACCGGATTCCTACCGCCGCCTTGTTGACGGCGATACATTCGAAATGGGCTGTCAGGAATGGGAAGTCATCACCGGCAGTGGGCATTCGCCCGAGCATGCATGTCTTTATAGTCGCGATCTCAATATCTTGATCTCAGGTGACCAGATTCTGCCGCGGATCTCTTCCAACATATCCGTCCATCCGACTGAGCCTGCGGCGAATCCATTGCTCGACTGGCTCGAAAGCTGTGAAAAGTTGAAACAGCGGCTGCCGGAAGACGTGCTTGTCCTGCCAGCTCATAATGAGCCCTTTACCGGAGCCCACAAACGGCTGCAGCACTTGATCGACGGGCATCATGTGGGACTCTCAAGATTGCTTCAGAGGTTGGAGCGTGGGCCAATGAAGGCAGTGGATACGTTCATCACGCTGTTCGGCCGCGCGATTTCCGACGACGAGGTCAGCATGGCCACGGGTGAGGCATTGGCGCATCTCAACTATCTCATCTATCGGGGTGATGTGTCTGTGACGCGGAATGAAACCGGAATAGACCTCTACAGCCTGAGCTAAGGCGGGCATTCCCGGCTTTTGCAGCAGCGGAGGCGTTTTCGTCTTCGCAATCAGGACTTCTTTCGTCTAAACAGATCAAACGTCACGAAGACGATGGATGAGGTCCCCATGGCATCAGATGGTAACACTGCGGCGAACGATGAAGTCGCCGAGGCGCCAGGCCTTGGCGCCAAGCTTAAACAGGAGCTTCGTGAATGGGGCGCCACGCTTGCCGTTTTTGTGCCTGTCTTCCTGCTCTTTTCGGGGCTTGCCTACGAACAGCGCGTGATCCCGTCTGAAAGCATGGTTCCAACGCTACAGGTGACTGACCGGGTCGCCGTGGCGAAGTTCGCCTATGGTTATGACCGTTACTCGCTGCCGTTTTCCATGGGGCGCTTCATTCCGTTGCCTGAGGGCCGGGTTTTTGCCAGCACACCCAAGCGCGGCGATGTGGTTGTGTTCGAGCATCCGCATACGGGTCGCGTCATGATCAAGCGTCTGATTGGCCTGCCCGGCGATCAGATCCAGCTGATTGGCGAGCAGCTCTATCTGAATGGCGAAGCGGTTGAGAGCGAATATCTGCGCACCATCCGTTACGTTCCGCACAATGCCGTGGCGATCGATATCGCCCATGAATGGCAGGAAACGATTGGCGACAAGACGTGGGTCACTCACCGGCAGGAAAAAGGTGGTCGGGGCGACAATACCGACCTGTTCATCGTGCCGGAAGGGCATGTCTTCATGATGGGTGATAATCGGGACAATTCGCTCGACAGTCGCTTTCCAAGTGGGCATTGCCCGGCCATCGAAGGCGTAATTGACCGGGCGGGCTGTCAGCCGCGCGTGCCTGCGGATGTAGCATCAATTGGTTTTGTGCCGATGGATCATATGATTGGTCGCGCTGAAACGGTCCTCGTCACCTTCCACAAATGTAAGCTGCAGGACGAAGAACCCTGCCGCAAGCGTGTCTGGAAGGGGCTCTGAGCCCTTCGAATTTCACAGCCTGACAAGCGAATAGGTGTACAAACGCGCCTTGCCGGGCGGGGGCAACCCCGTTAGGGCAATTTTGGAACAATGGTCACGGGGCCAGCAACAACGAGTATGATTTGTATGGCGATGCCAGACACGACATCGACAGACCGGAAGCGCGGTCCCATCATCATTTCGCGTCACGGTCGCCCGGCCCTCGACCGCACGGCGGGCCCGCGACTGAACTGGAAACAGTATCGCGACTGGTGGGAACGTTACGAGATTGGCCCTCTGGCCGATGACCAGACGCCGCCGGACGGCCTGGTCAAATCGGTGGCCGATGCCGATATTGTCTTCGCTTCTGCGCGATTGCGTGCCCAGCAGACCGCTGCACGTGCGGCGCCGCACATGCAGGCGCTGTTTGATCCGGTATTCAATGAGGCGCCATTGCCCCCGCCACTTCTGCCGGGTGTGCGTTATCTGCCGAAAACGTGGAATATTCTCGCCCGTGCTGCTTGGCTGAACGGGCATGCGCTGGATGGAGAAAGCGTGAAACAGGCGCGCCAGCGTGCCGCCGCCGCTGCGTCGAAGCTCGACGAGGCGTCCAGTGAGGGCAAGGTGTATCTGGCGGCCCATGGCTGGTTCAATCGAATGCTGCGTCCGGAGATGAAGAAGCTTGGATGGAAGTGTTCGTATGATGGCGGCGATGCCTATTGGAGCTACCGCATCTACGAATACCGGTAAATCTGGTCGGGAAGTGGTTGTGGACCTCAGATCGCCGCTCTAGTGTCACGGAAATTTCAAGGAAGATGAGGCCGAAGAATGGCTGATGCGAAAGAGAAACCAGTCGACAAGCTTACCTTCGAGGAGGCGTTGGCCGAACTCGAAATCATCGTCCGCCAACTGGAAGCGGGCGAAGTCGAACTGGAGAAATCCATCGCGATTTATGAACGCGGCGCGGCGCTGAAAGCGCATTGCGAATCCCGTCTGAAATCCGCTGAGCTGAAGGTTGAGCAGATCGTCCAAGGGGCCAATGGGCCGACCACAGAGTCCGCCAATTTCGACTAAAGGGGCCTCGATATGGGCGAGGCCCAAGAGTTCGAACAGCGCCTGAAAGAGGTGGCCGACCGGGTTACCGTTGCGCTTGACCAGCTGATCCCGCCTGCAGGTGGCCCGGAAGCCAATCTGATGCGCGCGATGCGCCATGCCGCTCTGGCCAATGGCAAGCGTATGCGGCCTTTCTTCCTGCTGGAAACCGGTGCCATGTTCGATGCGCCCGAAAAGACCTTGCTGCGCGCTGCAGCGGCGCTTGAATGCGTGCATTGCTATTCACTCGTTCATGATGACCTTCCCTGCATGGACGATGATGATTTCCGGCGTGGCCAGCCGACGGTTCACAAGGCTTTTGATGAAGCGACTGCGGTGTTGGCCGGAGACGCGCTGCTGACATTGGCCTTCAAGATCCTGGCATCAACCGAGACCCATGATGATGCATCCGTAAGGGCCATGCTGATCGAGCGGCTTGCCGATGCATCCGGCGCGCGCGGCATGGTCGGCGGCCAGATGATCGACATGTTGGAATCCGACAGCCCGCGGGATTTGAACACAATCACACGCATGCAACGCCTCAAAACGGGCGCGCTGATTTCCTACGCGACAGAAGCGGCGGCGATTGTCGGCCGCGCCCGGGAAGCTGAACGCAACGCACTGGCGGGTTTCTCCAATGATCTTGGCTTGGCCTACCAGATTGCTGATGATTTGCTCGATGCGACCGGCAGCGAGGACAGCGCTGGAAAGCCCCTACGCACTGACGAGGCGGCAGGAAAAGCGAATTTTGTGACCATTCTTGGCATTGAGGGCGCACGCCAGCGGGTGCGCATTCTCGCCACACAGGCGAAGGAACACCTCGCAATTTTCCGCGAAAAGGCCCATATACTGCTGCAATCAGTCGATTTTGTGCTCGATAGAACGCATTAAGGTCTGGTCAGAATAACAATTCAAAGATCGAGCTAAAACTGGAATGACCGACGCCCGCCCCAATCGTTTGCTGGATGCAATCAATTCTCCTGCCGACCTTAAAGGCCGCTCGCGGGCGGAATTGAAACAACTTGCAGATGAGGTGCGCGACGAAGTCATCGATGTGGTTTCGGTCACAGGTGGCCATCTAGGGTCGGGGCTGGGTGTCGTCGAGTTGACGCTCGCGATCCATTCCGTTTTCGACACACCGGCAGACAAGCTGATCTTCGATGTCGGCCACCAATGCTATCCGCACAAAATCCTGACAGAGCGTCGCGACCAGATGCGCACACTGCGACAGCCGGGCGGCCTGTCAGGCTTCACGAAACGCGCCGAGAGCGAATACGACCCATTCGGCGCTGCGCACGCATCCACCTCCATTTCTGCGGGACATGGCTTTGCGAAGGCGCGCGATCTGCAAGGCAGCGACACGCATGTTGTCTGCGTGATTGGCGACGGATCCATGTCTGCTGGCATGGCCTATGAGGCCATGAACAATGCCGGCGCGGACAAATCCCGCCTGATCGTAATCCTGAACGACAATGACATGTCGATTGCGCCTCCGGTCGGCGCGATGAGTAACTACTTGTCGAAACTCGTATCTTCGCGGCCCTATCGTGGTCTGCGCCGGATCGCCAAAAAAGTGGTCACGCCCATCGGGCTGGAAAGTCCGGCCAGGCGCGCGGAGGAGTATTTGCGCGGCTTTGCCATGGGCGGCACGCTGTTCGAGGAACTCGGATTCTATTATGTCGGGCCAATCGATGGTCACGATCTCGATACGCTTCTCCCGGTTCTCGAGAATGTGAAAGCGATGAAGGACGGCCCGATCCTGATCCACGTCGTTACCCAAAAGGGCAAAGGCTATGCGCCGGCCGAAAATTCGGCGGACAAATATCACGGCGTCTCGAAGTTCTCCGTAATCACCGGCGAGCAATCGAAGCCAAAACCCAAGGCGCCAAATTACCAGAAGGTGTTTGGCCAGACCTTGGCGAAACTCGGAGAAACTGACGACAAGATCTGCGCCATTACGGCCGCGATGCCGTCAGGTACATCGACGGACATCTTTGCAAAGAAATTCCCAGACCGCCATTTCGATGTCGGCATCGCCGAACAGCATGCGGTGACGTTCGCCGCGGGCCTCGCGGCAGACGGCATGAAACCGTTCGCGGCGATCTATTCTACCTTCCTTCAGCGCGGCTACGACCAAGTCGTGCATGATGTGGCGATCCAGAAATTGCCGGTCCGGTTTGCCATAGACCGCGCAGGCCTTGTTGGCGCTGATGGCGCAACGCATGCGGGCAGCTTTGATATTGGATATCTCGGTGCGCTGCCGGGCATGATATGCATGGCCGCTGCAGACGAAGCAGAACTCGCACGGATGGTCGTGACCTCGGCGCAGATCGATGATGGCCCATCCGCCTTTCGCTATCCGCGTGGTGAAGGCACCGGCGTGGCGGTTTCGGAGAACCCCAAGCCGCTCGAAATCGGCAAGGGACGGATCGTTCGCGAAGGCACGACGATTGCGATCCTGTCTTACGGCACGCGCCTTGGCGAAGCTGAAAAGGCTGCTGAAATGCTGGCTGCCCAGGGCTTGTCCGCCACAGTCGCAGATGCACGCTTCGCCAAGCCGCTGGATGCCGAACTCGTCGAACGCTTGGCGTGCGAGCATGAGGTTCTGATCACTGTGGAAGAAGGTGCCACGGGCGGCTTCGGCAGCTTTGTGCTGGAACACCTGGCCCGCGTAGGCGCGCTCGATAATGGCCTGAAAATCCGCCCGATGACGCTGCCAGATGTCTTCCAGGATCAGGATAGCCCATACCAGATGTATGAAACGGCTGGCCTTAATGCCCGTCACATTGCCGCCAAGGCGATTGAAGCCCTGGGGCGCGGTGACATTGCCGAGATCAACCGGCTGGCGCGCGCCTGATATCTATCTGAAAAGCAATTTGCGGCGCACGGCGAACCGGTCTTATGTGCCGCGCATGAGACGTTTTCCATTCTATACTTCGATCAGTGCCGCGCTATTGCTGGCTGCTTGCGCCACCGCGCCTGAGGCAGCCGATACCGGGCCGCCACCAGAAACGGTCATTGCGCAGGCTTTGGCGGATTCTAACCCGTACGACGCCGACGCGATGTTAAGCGAATTGCTCGCTCGCAACTCGTTGACGACCGAGCAACGCGTCCAGGCCCTGTATCATCGGGGCAGCTTGCGCCGACAGGCGGCAGACAACCGGCTGGGCGCGATTGAAGATTTCGAAGCCCTGTTGAAGATCGCGCCGGATCACGCCCTTGCGGCGAATGCGCGAACGGAACTCGATTATGTCCGCACCGATGTAGAGCAAATCAAGGTGTCGATGAACCGGTTCCTTACGCTCGCTCAGTGGTTTGACGGAACATGGACTTTGGGCGGCCATGAAGAGGCCGTTGCGCGCTATCGCTCCTCCGGCTTGCCGCCGACCCCTGAGCAGGTCGAAACACTGGTCGCCGCAGGCTATATCTGTGAGGCAGGCGAGTCGGATGTCCGCTTGCACGAGTTCGGTGAAGACCGGGATGATCTCACCGGGCTGGAATGGTGTGCAGACCTGACCAGTTGAAAGGTCACATAAAATCCACATTACCGCCCTGTCAGCGCACGCCTTGAGCGACTACGACTAGGCACTGAATTTCTTCTGTTCCCTGATGGAGATGTCCCATGATTCGTTCCGGCCTAATCGCTGCTGCTTCCGCTCTGGCACTTGCAGCTTGTTCTTCCACGTCCGGCTCGACCGAGGCAACGGGTGCCACAGTCGCACCAATGACTGAAACCATGTCCAGCTACGCGCTGGCGATGACCACGGTTGAGGGTCTGGAGGAGGCTGGCAACACTCAGACCGCCATCGACCGCCTGACCCAGCTTTCAGGCGATCCGGAACTGTCCCGCGAGCAACTTGCCAAGACGCTCATGCGCCGCGGCGAGCTGCGTGCCAGCCAGTCAGGCTATGATGTGATGGGCGCGATCGAGGATTTCGACGAAGTCGTGAACACGCTCGACGATACAGCGGTGTCTGCGAAGGCAGTGCCTGCGCTCGCGACGGCGCGTGGCAAGGCAGATTCGCTGATGACGGTGTTGAACCAGCCCGAAACCACTCGCCAGCAAAAGTTCGATATACTGATGCAACTGGGCCGCCATGAGGATGCTATCGATCTCATGATTGCCAGCGACCTGACGCCGGACAATGAGACACTGATCGCCATGTACCAGATCGGCTATCTCTGTGAGGGCGATGAGCTGACCGGACGCAGCTACGATGCTGTCGAGCCGGATGGCACCAACCACGCGCTGCGTTTCTGCGATTTCGGCAAGTAACCGCTCTTAATCGATCCAGAACTTTTCGCCGTCGATACGACTGTTTCTATTTCGGAACGGGCGTGTTGGCGGCGTACTGCGCTTTGGAACATGATTTTGCTCCCGCTCTCGAAAAATTGTCGGATGAACGGTCAATTTTTCCTTCAATACTTTGGGGCGGCGTGATTGTGTGGACAAAACACACATCCAGAGGAAACCCATGCCCGCAGACACTTTGCCAAACTGGCCCGCCATGTCCATCGCTCAGGCGAATGAGATGCTCGCGGCCGAAGGTTCCCCGCTAGAGCTCATGGACGCTGTCATCAATGGCGTCGAAATGAAGATCTACAAGAATGCGCCGCCGACCATTCCACTGGTACTTCAACTCGCCAGCATGCAATACACCAACCGTGACTTCATTGTGTATGAAGATGAGCGCGTGACATTTGACGCCCTTGCCCGAGCCGTCGTTAAACTCGCCGCCGTCATGCGTGACAAATATGGTATCGAGAAGGGTGACCGCGTCGCCATCATCATGCGTAACTATCCGCAATGGCCCGTCGCCTTCTTCGCCGCCTCCATGCTTGGCGCCATCGCCACGCCCATGAATTCCTGGTGGACCAGTGAGGAACTGGAATACGGTCTGTCGTTCGCTGGCGTGAAGATCGCTTTCGTTGATCCACAAATCTATGAGCGTGTCAGGACGGAATGGGAAAAGTTGCCGGACCTGAAAAACGTCATCATCGCGCGCGACCCAGAAGGTGAGTATGGCGACCCGCGCGTGTCCCGGATGGAAACATATATAGGCGGGGCCAATGAATGGGCCAATCTGCCAGAAGTGTCGTGGCCAGCTATTGATCTGGAGCCTGAAGACAACGCAACGATCATGTACACGTCGGGAACGACCGGGAAACCAAAGGGCGCATTGGCCACCCATCGCGCGGTCGTTTCCAACATGTTCAATTCCATGACGTGTCAGGCCCGTATGTTCCTGCGCAAGGGCGAACCTGTACCTGAGCCCGATCCAAACGAACAGCGCGCGACCTTGCTGGCGATTCCGTTTTTCCATGCCACAGGGGCTTTTGCGATCCTGATCCCGTCCCTGCTGCGCGGCGACAAGATTGTCTCCATGTACAAGTGGGATGCGGGCAAGGCCCTGCCGATCATCGAGGAAGAGAAGGTTACGGCTGTCGGGGGTGTCCCTGCCATTGCCTGGCAATTGCTTGAACATCCGGACAGGGACAAATATGATTTGTCCTCTATCGCCGCTATTTCCTATGGTGGCGCACCGTCGGCGCCGGAGCTTGTCTCGACCATCAAGAAGCGCTTTCCGGATGCGGCCCCTGGCAATGGCTGGGGCATGACGGAAACGTGTGCCACGGCAACGCTGAACATCGGCGAAGACTATGTGAACCGTCCGGGCAGTGCCGGGGCGCCGCCCAAAGCCGTTGAGCTGAAAATCTGCGATCCTGATGGAAATCCTGTGCCACAGGGCGAAGTTGGTGAACTCTGGTGCAAGGGCGCGATGAACTGCAAGGCCTATTGGAACCGACCGGAAGCGACTGCCGAAACCTTTCGCGACGGCTGGGTCGTGACCGGCGATCTTGCGCGTCTGGATGAAGAGGGCTTCCTCTATCTCGTTGACCGGGCCAAGGACATGCTGATCCGCGGTGGTGAGAACGTCTACTGTATCGAAGTCGAGAATGCCCTTTATGAGCACCCGGCTGTGATGGACGCGGCGGTCGTGGGTATCCCACACAAGATTCTCGGTGAGGAAGTCGGCGCTGTCGTGCAGCTGAAACCCGGCATGCATGTCACCGAAGACGAATTGAGAGCGCATGCCGCCAGCCACCTGGCCGCGTTCAAGGTGCCCGTGAAGATTCTCTTCATGACCGAACCCCTGCCGCGCAACGCAAACGGCAAGATCCTCAAGCCCGTCCTGCGGGAACAGTTCGTCTCATAGGGACCCACACCATGACTGCAAAACGACGTATTGGAGACCGGGAGGTTTACCCGGTTGGCCTCGGCTGCATGAACATTACGCATGCGTATGGCCCGCCGATGGATGAGGCGGAAGCCAAGGGCTTGCTCGTGCGCGCGCTGGACCTCGGCTACGACTTTCTCGACACGGCAACGCTCTACGGCTTCGGGCGCAGCGAGGAGCTGATCGGGCAGGCGCTGAAGGATAGAAGGAACAGCTATTTCCTCGCCAGTAAATGTGTGTTGGGGTTTGATGGTGGCCAGCGGACGCTGGACGCGCGGCCAGAAAGCATCAAGGCCGCCTGCGAGGCCAGCCTGAAGCGCCTGCAAACAGATGTGATCGATCTCTACTACATGCACCGCCCGGATCCGAACGTGCCGATTGAGGACTCGGTTGGCGCATTGGCGGACCTCGTACAAGAAGGCAAAATCCGCATGATCGGCTTGTCGGAAATGGGCGAAGCCGATTTGCGCCGCGCGAACGCCGTGCATCCGATTGCGGCAATGCAGAGCGAGTACTCTCTCTGGGTTCGCAACCCGGAAATCGCCATCAAGGCGGCGTGTGAAGAGCTGGGTGTGGCGCTCGTGGCCTTCTCGCCCGTGGGACGCGGCTTTCTTGCCGATCCGCCGGTGGATCCGGCGAAATTCCATGAGTCGGATTTGCGTGGATCCATCTTTCCACGCTTCACGCCAGAAAACTATGCCCGGAACCTGCCCCTGTTGGACGAGGCGCGGGCCTGCGCTAAAGAAGTGGACTGTTCAGTGGCACAATTGGCGCTCGCCTGGACGCTTGCCAAGGGAGATAATATTCTCCCGATCCCGGGTACCACCAGTCTCGCTCATCTTGAAGAGAACTGGCAGGCAGGCAGCGTCCAATTGTCGAAAGATATGGTTGCGCGGCTGGATGCATTCTTCTTGCCGGAGAAAGCCGTTGGCCCACGCTACAACAGTTTGGGGCAGGCGGTCGTAACCACGGAGATGTATCCCTTCGAGCAGACCCAATGACAAATGGGTCTGATGGGGCCTACCCAAAGTCTGAAAGTGGCAAGCCAGTCGCTCTAGAGGTGCGGGGCACCGAGGGGGATGGTCGGCGTTACTCGCCATCTGTTGCGCGCAATCGTGACCCGATCCTCAGCGTGTTTCGCGAACATGTCTGTAAAGGCGGGCACGTTCTCGAGATCGCTTCCGGCACTGGCGAGCATGGGGCTCACCTGACCCGGGCGCTTGGCGAGCTCTACTGGACTTATTCCGACATTGATGCGGAAAGCCGCGCCAGCCAGAAGGCCTGGGGGAACGCCAGTTCGCATGATCGACTGGCGGGGCCTGTCGTCGTGGACGCTTCCGAGGGGCTGTGGGGAGAAGTGGAACGACCCGGCTATTGGGATGCCATAGTCTCAATCAACATGATTCATATTGCGCCTTTCGAGGCCGCACTTGGGCTCATAGCTGGCGCAGGTAGGCTGTTGAAGCCGGGTGGCAAGCTGTTCCTGTACGGACCCTTCGCGCGCAATGGTGAGATCGCGCCATCCAACGCGGCATTCACCGAGAGCCTGCAATCGCGAGACTCCACTTGGGGAGTCCGTGATCTGGATCGTCAGATCATCCCGCTGGCCGAAGAAGTCGGCCTGTCTGTCGCGAAAATCATCGATATGCCGGCCAACAATCTGAGCGTCATATTCGAGCGTCAGGCCTGATCACTTCCGCCGAAACGCTCTGTCCATTCTTCGACCTGGCTGTCTTCGATCTTCTGGAACAAGACGTCTGGCGGAGAAATCTCCATGCCCGGCGGCAGGGCGTTCAGCAGGCCGGGAATGTCGCGGAACCTGAAGCTCCAATGCTCGTCAGGAATACCGAGCGCATCGAGGATTTTCTTGCCCGCGTCGGGAATGATCGGCAGCGCGAGAATGCCAAACAGGGCCGCTAGGTTCAGGCCCGTGCGTACGCCGACAGCAGCCGCGTCCACATCTGACTTGTACTTCACCCATGGCTCGGCCTTGGTAAGATACTCATTGCCGGCGGCCCAGATTGCGCGGGTCTCGGCTGCGGCCTTGCGGAACTCCATCGCCTCATAATGCTCGATCAGACGTGGCAGGCGCTCCTGCAGCTCCGCCGTCATCCACGCTTCGGCGTCGCCGGCCTCGCCCGTCTCCGGAACCATGCCGTCGAACTTCGACACCGTGTACTTGGTGATCCGGTTGACGAAATTACCGAGTACGTTGGCGAGGTCGGAATTCACCGCAGACTGGAATCCTTCCCAGGTGAAGGCAGCATCCGAGCCTTCTGGGGCATTGGCGATCAGATACCACCGCCAGTAATCGGCTGGCAGCAATTCCAGCGCCTGGTCCATGAAGACGCCGCGCTTGTTCGACGTCGAGAACTTGCCGCCATACCAAGTGACCCAATTGAAGGCCTTCAGCTTGTCGACCGTCTTCCATGGTTCTCCGGAGCCGAGCAGCGTCACGGGGAAGCTGACCGTGTGGAAGGCGACATTGTCCTTGCCCATGAATTGGACGTACTCAGTTTCGTCGGCGCCCTTGTCGGTACGCCAGAGGGCTTCCCAATCATTCCCGGTCGCTTCGGCCCATTCCTGCGTAGCCGCGATGTATTCGATAGGCGCGTCGAACCAGACATAGAAGACCTTGTCTTCATAGCCCGGACGCGGATTGCCATCGGCGTCCAGCACCGGCACGCCCCAGCTCAGATCGCGCGTGATGGCGCGGGCGATCAGGCCCTCATCCAGCCATTTGTTGGCGATGGAAACGGCAAGGCCAGGCCATTGGGCGCCCTTGCTGTTCACCCAGTCGCGAATCTTGTCCTGCATCTGCGTCTGCAGCAGGTAGAGATGGTTGGTGTCGCGGATTTCGATATTCTTGCTGCCGGAGACCGAGGAATACGGGTCAATCAGGTCGACCGGGTCCAGGAGCCGTCCGCAATTGTCGCACTGGTCGCCGCGCGCCTTTTCGAAGCCACAGGTCGGGCATGTGCCCTCGACGTAGCGGTCGGGCAGGAAGCGGCCATCATCGACAGAATAGACCTGTTTGGATGTACGCTCTTCGATCAGTCCGTTCTGTTCCAGAACTTGCGCGAAATGCTGGGTAAGTGCGCTGTTGGCAGGGCGGGAGGAGCGTCCAAACCAGTCATAGGACAGGTTGAAACCCTCGCCTGCGGCGCGCTGTATCTCGTACTGCTCGTCGCAATAGGCCTGGACGCTCATCTCGGCGGCCTGGGCGGCCAGTTCAGCTGGCGTGCCATGCTCGTCTGTGGCGCAGATATAGGTCACGTCATGGCCCATCAGTCGCATCACGCGGGAATATACATCCGCCGGCAGCATGGAGCCTGCCAGATTACCGAGATGCTTGATGCCGTTGATATAAGGCAGGGCGGACGTAACGAGAATGCGCCGGGTTTGCGTCATGGAGATGCGGTCTTTCCCAAATAGCGTTGCGGGCAGGCCGGGCCGTGTGCCCGGTTGCCCTGCACCTTTTAGCGATGCGCGCCGGAAAGGAAAGAATTGTGACGCCTTAAATAACAGGGCAGTCCGTCAAAAAGAACGCCCCGAACACGCTGCAAGGCGCTCGGGGCGAGGGGTTCCAGGACGCGGTGAGGAATCCTGGACTTTCCGGGAGGAAAATTTGTAGGCCTACAGGCCGTAGCCGGTGGCGGCCGTCACGGTAAGATCGACGCGGCGCGCCATAGGGAATGTGAGGGCATCTGACGGGTTGGCTTCAGCGGCCGACACAAAGGCCGTGCGAATGTCACGCGCACGGATACCCCGCGCGTTCAGGGCTTCAAGCACCACGGCGGCGCGAGCTTCAGACAGGCTGGTGGCTGCCATGTCGTCGTTAGCATCGGCTGATACGACACTAGCCTCGATGTCCGATACGGCGCATCCGGCAAGCTGGTCGCCAGCCGTGTTGAGCGAGCGAACCGCATAAGAGGAAAGGACTGATTCCTGCTTTGAGAAATAGACGGTGATTCGAGTATCCTGGCAGGTCTTTTCGTAAGGAACATGAACAGGCTCAAGGGGCGGAGCCTTCGGGGCGTCCGACATGGCAGGGAATGCCAAGGCGATTGCGGCGATGCTGAAGCCGGCCAGTATCTGTGCGCGTTTCATTTCCAGTATTCCTTCAGGCTCCCGTGTCGTCTGACACCCATCAACGCCACATCTTGGTGTGTGGTCTCATGAAGGATGGGATAGACGCCCTTTGAGGCGGAAATATGCGGCCATCAGGGCGAATGGGGCAGAGTTGGGGAATTTGAAAGAAATCGGCTCCGGAGCGAACTGATAACAATTTGACTGGAACACCCGCTTGCGCCGCCGCGCTGATCGAAGTAGTGACACCCATTCCAGCGTGGCCGGCTTAGCTCAGCTGGTAGAGCATCTGATTTGTAATCAGAGGGTCGGGGGTTCGAGTCCCTCAGCCGGCACCAGCAAAAACAAGGGTCTATCACCTGTTTTGCGGGAAATGCGATGTGGAATTGGCCCGCAACCGGTAAAAATGAGATTGATCGCGCTGGTCGCCTGCGTGAGGCTGGACTATCCGACACGGGCATCAACTTCAAACACCGGCCCTCTCTTTTTAGTGACCGGAACAAGGAGGCCGGACCGTCATTCCAGTTCCGGCGCCTGCTCGGTTGCTTTGGATTTGGGAAGTTCATTGCGCAATTCCAGATACCTTGCGAGATGTGTGCGCGGCTCAAATCTGTGTTTCATCGCGCGTGAAGCGGAACAAGCGGTCCAGTTGTGAGCTAGTGTTACTGCCCGCAGATAATCATAGGATACAGTTCATGCCCAATACTCTGACACCCGCCGCATCGTTTCCTGACATCGAGGTTGCCACACTGGGTGGGGGTGACACCAAGCTCGGCGTCCCCAACCGGGAGCGCGGGAACTGGAAGCTGATCATTGTCTATCGCGGAAAGCATTGTCCCATCTGCAAGACTTATCTGACAGAGCTGAATGGCATGCTCGATGATTTTGCTGCGATCGACGTTGATGTCGTCGCGGTTTCTGCTGATCCGGAAGAAAAGGCGAAAGCCTCTGCCAGCGATATCGGCTACATGGGCACGATCGGTTATGGTCTCAGCACCGCGCAGATGGCAGAGTTGGGCCTGTTCGTATCCGACCCCCGGAGCCCGGAGGAAACTGACCGCCCCTTTGCAGAACCGGCAACATTCGTTGTGAGGGATGATTGCAAGTTGCAGATCGTTGACATATCGAATGCCCCCTTTGCGCGTCCTGCGCTGAAGGGCTTGCTGGATGGCCTTACCTTTATTCGCGAGAAGGATTATCCGGTACGAGGCACTCACACTGGATAAGGATTAGCATTCAGTCAGGTTGCGGGTCGCCGCCCCTTGGACTGGATGTTGATCCTCCCATCACCGGCTTGGCCAGGAGTGGTTCAAATAACGGATCAGTGCGCGCTTTTCTGGCACGAAGGGCGGCGGAAATATCATGCGTGCTCCACAATGCCGACTGCGTACGGGCAGACCATTCCAGGGAATCCGCAACAGAATGGTCACGTGCCCATCGCAAGGCGGCTTTTGTCCCTGCGATGGCGACAGGTGCCTTCCTGCACACCTGATCTGCGGCGGCCATGGCCAGTTTGATCGCCGCATCCGGCGTATCCGCAAGGCGGGTCACAAAGCCATGCTGGGCCGCTTCGTCCGCATGCAGTGTCTCGCCCAAAAATGCCATCTCTTTTACAACCGGCTCAGGCAGGATTTTCGGCAGGCGCTGCAATGCCCCGACATCCGCCATGATACCTGTATTGATTTCCTCAATCCGGAAATAAGAGTCGCGGGTCGCGTATCTGAGATCGCATGCTGCGGCCAGCTCCAGACCGGCGCCGAGGCAAGCGCCCTGTATTGCCGCAAAAACGGGGAAGCGTGCGCGCTCCAGGCAAGAGAAAGTCTCCTGCAAGGAAAGAGCGAGATGGTAGAAACTCTCGCGGGCGCCGGGTGAGTCAGGCTCGGGGATACCGCCTGCAAATTCAACGAGATCCATTCCTGCGCAGAAATTTCGTCCGCCTGTTGACAGAACCATGGCGCGTACTTCCCCACTGCGATCGAGCGCGGAGATATCGGGTGCTAGTCCATTCCAGAATCCGGCGCCCAACGCATTCCCTGACTGGGGGCGCTCCAATATGAGGTGGGCGATTCCTGCGTCCAGTCCGATCGTATATCCAGGCATATTTCAGGTCCTTTACATGCAAAAGAGGTCTTGAGGACCCTTTTATTCAATGTGCGAGTTTTGACAATGATTCGGTGCCCGGAATTGCTCTGGTGCATGCGCAATAGAAAAATAAAATTAAAACAACGTAGTAAATTGAGGGGTGTTGAGGCGGAGTGATGCACAGGCGCGCGATTTTGTGAAGGTGAGTGATCTTGGTTTCAAAAAGGGTCTTGACGGAAACAATCAACGAGGGACATCTTGCGGTATAACAAAAAGAACCCTCGCACCGCGGGGGTAAGGGAGGGAACAATGTTGAAACGCGCTCTTGGCGCCACCGTTTCGGTGTGCGCTTTTGCCATGGTCATGCAGTCGGCCGCCGCGCAGGATGTCTCAGGCGAGGCTGAGCCTGAGATGGAGTCCCGTACTCTGAGTACGGTCACGGTTACGGCCACGCGGCGAGAGGAAAATATTCAGAGTACGGGAGCTTCGGTTTCGGCGCTCGACAGCGAGGCATTGCTCGACCGGTCGGTCCAGTCCGTCGAAGATGTCGCAGACATGGTTCCGGGACTTCACGTTTCCAACTATCAGGGAGACACGTCCATTTTTATTCGTGGCATCGGTACGCCGGTCATCGTGGCCGGTGCCGACAGTTCCACGGCGACCTATCTGGACGGAGTCTATTTGTCGCGCGCGGCTGCAATTGGTCCTGGTTTCTTTGACATAGAGCGCGTGGAAGTCTTGCGCGGTCCACAGGGAACCCTCTACGGGCGCAACGCCACCGGTGGCGCCGTCAACATCATCACAAAGCGCCCCACCGATGAATTCGTCGGCGAAGCGCGACTGATCCTTGGCAATTATGATCGCACGCACGCATTCGCCGCCCTGAGCGGCCCTCTCAATGACCGTGTGCGGGCCCGTCTGGCGGTCCAGAAGGAGGATCGCGCCGGGTACACGGCGGTTCATCTGCCACGTGGGTCACTCCCCGCATCCCAGCCCGATCGCACATTCGATGCGGAGGACAAGCACGACATCACCGCCCGCGCCACGGTGGAGGTCGATTTGACGCCCACCGCCATGCTCACCCTGACGGGGGACTATTACGAAGCGGACGATCGCGCCAACGTCTTCCATTTTGCGAGCCTGGGGTACCAGGATGAAGTGCCGGGCTGGCTCGGGACTCGCGAGGGCTCCCAGACGCTGCCCTATTTCGGCATCAAGAATAGTGGCCGTATCTCGGCACCCGCCTCTCGCGACATCTTTTCGGCAGTCGACTATTTCAACGAAACAAGCGTGTGGGGTCTCACAGGGCGGCTCGACTGGGCCCTCGGCGACTATGATGTTCAGGTCATCACCGGCTACAAGAATTCAAATCCTGACTTCCAGAACTCGTTTGATCTCGGAGACAAGTTCAATACCTACATCCATCGCGCCGAAGATCATGAGCAATGGAACGCCGATTTCCAGCTATCCTCCCCGTCCGGAGGACGTTTCAGCTGGATTGCCGGGGGCGGATACTTTTCTGAAGAGAATGATATCCAGAACAACATCTTTGGCGACTTCTGGGAGCCGATCCTTACGCAAGGCCTGCTTGATCTGCAGACTGCGGGTGTCCTGCCACCCTTTCCGGTCAGCATTCCGGAAAGCACGCTATGTTGCGAGCTGCACCTGAACGGGCGTCAGGAAACCGAAGCATACAATATCTTCATTGATACGAGTTTCGATCTGACCGACAGGCTGACATTGAAGGCCGGTCTGCGCTATTCTGAGGAAGAGCGTGACGGCTTCCAGAATTTCGACCTCGCCTTTCTCCCGTCAGCACCGGGCGGGTCTCTTGTTAGGTTTGCACCGGAAGTTCTGTTTTTCCCCAACGCCGTTAGTGAAAGCCGTGATGGTGTCCAGCCAGACCCGTTTGGGTTCGTGGTTGCACCAGTCGAGGGCCCTGCGACCTTTGATGCGACCACGCCGAAATTCGCCCTTGAATGGACGGCTGCGGATGACCTGCTTCTTTATGCGAGCGCCCAGCGTGGCTTCAAGAGTGGCGGATACAATATTGGATCCAGCCAGCGAACCCCATACGAGCCTGAGGAAATCTGGGCCTATGAAGCCGGCGTCAAAGCTGGACTGCTCGACAAGCGACTGCGTCTCAACGCGGCGACATTCATATATGATTACACAAACCTGCAGGCACAGGACTCGATCGCCAACCAGCCCATCATCCGGAACGTCGGCAAGGCGGAAGTCAGAGGGGCTGAAGTCGAGTTTGCGGCCTTGCTCGGTAATGTGTTTCAACTCGACGGGTCGGTAACCTATCTCGACGCGGTTTTTACCGAAGGCGAGCTGACTGAACCCTTGCGTCCCGCACCGCTGACGGATGAGCCGGGATCAACTCTGCGCAATCTTGATGGTTTGAGGCTGCCTCGGGCTCCGGAATGGAAAATGAATATCGGCGCTCAGGCAGACTTTGCGGCATTTGGCGGCGATCTGACCCTTCGGGCGGACTATGCCTGGCAGGATCAGGTCTTCTTTACCGTGTTCAATATCAATGCGGCGTCACAGGATAGCTATGGTGTCCTGCGCACGCGGGCGACATATGCGCCGGGACACGGACAATACAAGGTCGCGTTGTTTGGGGAAAACCTGACAGACGAGACCTATTTCACCAACCAGATTCTTACGGGCACAACCTATGGTGCCGAATTCGTCGGTTCCCTCGGTGCGCCGCGTACGTTCGGAATCGAACTCTCCACCCAGTTCTAGAGGCTCAGCCAGAGGAAACCTCACAAGATGATGACCCCATTGGAAACCGCCCAGACCTGGTATGCCGGCGTGCATGAAGGTGACTTCGACAAATTGTTCGGAGTCATGGCCGAGGATTGTACGATCGAATTCTACGGTCCGAGCGTCATCCCCTTTGCAGGAATTTTTCGCGGCAAGGAGAAGTGCAAGATCTTTTTCGGCCATGTTGGCAATGATGTAGACATCGAGACGTTTCGTCAGGACGAGTTCATAGCGGAACGCGACAAGGTGGCGGTGACCGGGCATCTACGCATGGTGCTGAAGGCAACGGGGCGCCTTTACGCGGCCGATTATGCGCACATCCTTACCATTCGGGATGGACAGGTCATCCGCTTCCGGGATTTTCAGGATAGCGCTCAGGCTGTGCATGTCGCGTTCGACCTGACGACGCCGGAACGCTAGGAATGAACGCGCGTCCCGCCCTCGATTATCAGCTCAACTCTTTGGGCTTTGTCGCGCTGTTGCGCTTCGGTTTCTGCTTCGCGGCAGCCTCGGAGGCCAGCTCATGATGGATTTCGGTTACTCTGGCCAGGAAGTGAATCCCGGACCTGATTTCATCATCGCTGAGACGTTCGACCATTGTTTCCACAAAGGCGGTTCCGTTGCGCATCATGCTTTCGACAAACTGAACGCCGCGGGGCGTCAACACGACAAACTTCTCGCGTCCGTTTTCGGGGTCTTCGACCATTGTGATCAGGTTGAGGGGCGGCTTGGACAGCGCACGGAGGGATTTCGAGATCGCCGAACTCGTTACTTCGTACCAAGACGCCAGCGCATGCGCGATGTCCTTGCGACGCATCTTCTTCCCATCAGTGCCACGCGTATGGATGGTCCAGAGGAGACAGGCTTGCTGGCGTGTCAGCACGCCGCATTTGAGGGCGTCCTCAATCTGCATTCCGACCAGATAGTGGATCGGGAAAAACAGGTCGAGGAAATCCTTGCTCGATTGCTTGCGCTTCGAAAGGTCCATCCAGTCTCCGGTTCATTGCTGCGCCTTCGCCGATAAGCGAAGTCGAATCTCCCTTCAAATACCGAGTCTCCAGAATGCCCGACAAGAAGGAACTGCGCCATGTAACAAAAAGGTCCTAAGGACACAATAAACCAGCGCACGCAAATTCGAGCGCGATCCATACCCTCAACAATCATGCCGGTTGCCAGCACGGCGCTGGGCCGCTGCACCCGGGAGAAGACCAGATGACACAAGCCTCCACCAAGCCTTACATTCCTGATGAATTTCACGTGCGGGATCTTTATCATCCGGACGTAATGGCGAACCCTTATCCGTATTACGCACATATGCGCGACAAGCCGATTCAGTTTGGCCTTGAAGATTATCCGCCGGGCACCATACCCGGCTTGGACAAGCCGTATCCCGCGTGGGTCGTGCTGAAGCATGCCGATGTCCAGGAAGTCTGCCGGTGCGCAGATGTCTTCTCGTCGCGCGATATCATGCAGGAAGAATCCGAAGCGCCGACCCTGATGCTGGTCAATCATGACGATCCTCGCCATGCGGAGCTTCGCAAGATTGCCCAAATGGCGTTTTCGCCCAAACGGGTCATGAGCGACGTGGCGCCATGGATGGAGACAACGGTTGAAGCGCAGCTCGATATGGTCGGCGGCGGGACGGTAGATTTCATGCAAGACCTTGCGCCGAATTTGCCCGCGCTCGTAATGACCAAACTGATCGGTACGCCGGAGGAGGACTATGTCCTTTTGCGTCGCTGGGCAAATGCCTTCATGGTGACTTCTGACTTCACCCTGGCGGAGCGCCAGCAGTGCAATGTCGAGCTCTGGAATTACTATCAGTCAGCGGTCGACCAGCGCTACGCCGATATCGAGACAGGCAAACCGGTTCCCGACGACTTGATGTCTGCCTTCATCCAGACTGAGTCGAACGGAAGCCGCCTGACGCGTGAGGAAGTGGTGCGATTTTGCCTGACGCTGGTCGTGGCTGGCGCAGAGACCACGGGCTATCTCCTGGGAAATCTGATCGATGTGCTGGCCGATGATCCCGAGATGTATGCGACGCTCCGGACCGATCGTTCACTCGTGCGGGCCTTCATCGAAGAAAGCCTGCGCCGGGACGGGCCGGTTCAGCGTCTCCACCGGGTATGCACGCAGGACTACGAACTTGGGGGAGCGCAGATCAGAGAAGGAGATTGGGTGGCGATCTTCCACGCCTCTGCCAATCGGGACCCGGCTGTCTTTGAAAGGCCGGATGAGTTTATTCTGAAGCGACCGAACATGATCAAGCAGGCCACATTCGGTCATGGTATCCATCATTGCATGGGGGCAGGGATTGCTCGCAATGAAGCTGCCCAGATGATCAACAGCCTGCTCAACCGCTACAGCCGCTTGGAACCAGCAGGTGAACGTGTGCGCCAAAGAGGCGGTCTGCTCAATTACGGCCTCGAGACGTGCCCCGTGAATCTGATCGCGTAACAAGTCAATTCCAGGCGACCATTGATCGGATGCCAACAGACACGAATCGATACCGCTGTTCGGAAATGCCTGCTGGCAGTCTGGCCTTTTCGAACCAGCTACCTCAGATCACAATCTGTATAGACTCATGCCAAGCCGTTGTATTTCTGGGTATTGAGGATAGTATTCCTCCCAGTATTCATGGAGCTATCTGTGTTCAGGCTAGTTGTTTGACTAGCGAACATGTTGATTGAACAAGTAGCTTCCACGCTTCTGGAATCAGTATGACGAACCAACGGATCGACTGGGACAAACTACGTGTCTTCAAGGTAGTTGCCGAATTGGGCAGCATGACTTCTGCCGCGGCGCGGTTGAAGGAGTCGCCTCCGACAGTAAGTCGCAAGATTGATGAGCTGGAAGAATTCCTGAGCAGCAAACTGTTTACCCGGTCAACTCGCGGCATGGAGCTGACGGAGACTGGTAAGACGGTGCTGCGCTATGCGCGGCAGATGGAAGAGTCCGCTAATGAAGTGCTGAGCAAGGCGATCGGCAAGACCGATGGCACCGAAGGCCGGATCACGATCGGATCAGGTGACGGTGTCGGACCCTACTGGATCGCCCCGCGCCTGGCCGAGTTTCAGGCGGCGCATCCAAGGGCGCAAGTCCGAATGCACGTCAAGGCAGAGGAGCCAGACCTGCTCAATGATGAGGCGGATATCTCGATTCAGTTTACCGAACCGCGGGACCCGGAAATTATCTCGCACAAACTGGGCACACTTCATTACATCGGTTTTGCGTCCAAAGGGTATCTCGACGCGCAAACCAGCCAGCCTTCCAGCATGTTCGAGTATCATCAATACAGATGCATCCTGCACGAATCATATGTTCAGCAAGTTGAGCGATGGGCCCCCAAGGCGCATGAGCTGAAGAAAATGATCGATTTTGCGTTTGTCACGAATTCAGCAAGCGCGATGATCACATTGTGCCGGAGAGGTGGGGGGATCGCGCTGCTGCCGACTTACCATCAAGATGTCTACCCCGATCTCGTCGCACTGGACATGTCGGAAGTGGCGCCGATCCAGTTCTGGATAGCGTATACGGAGCAGACGCGGCGGTCGCCGCTTGGCAATCTCATGATCGAGTGGATCAAGTCGCTGTTTGACAAGCAGGTCTCGCCCTGGTTCACGGACGAGTTCTATCACCCAAAGCAGCGGATCGAAGCTGAAGCGGAATTTGACGAAAGCGCGTCGGTGCCAAGAGCTGCCGGCACATAAATCCTTTTGGGATCAATCGCTCGACATGACCCGCAAAACTTTTGCCATCATCGAAAGGCGCTCTTTGGAGGGCGTACGGTCGATCCAGGAATGGCATTCGGCGCGAACCTTTGCGGACGGATCAGCATTTTTGTCATCGTCGGCATTCTCGTCTTCGAAAAGGCTGGCGATTGAGACGCGCAGGACTTCCGCGACATTGGCAAGCATTCCGGCGCTCAATCGATTGGTGCCAGTCTCATACTTTTGAAGCTGTTGATGGCTGATGCCGAGTTCAGAGCCAAGTTCAGCGAGGGTCAGGTTGCGATCCAGACGAAGTTTTCGGATTTTTTCGCCAACCATCTGATCGACTGCCGTAGGGGCTCTGGAAGTAGATTGCTTCATGACCTGCTCGCTCCATATATCCATCAGAGGTAACCAGTTTTCCCGCGAAGGGTGTTATGGCAAGGTTGCTGATACCCAAGAAAATGGAATGCACAACGAATTCCGCATTTCATCTTGGTTACTGCCCTGATAGTGGACCTGTTTGAGATGCTGAAAAACCCATTAAAAGCAGCGTTCTCTGCTATTGCTTAATCCAGATCAACATGCCCTCAATCCCACCTCTGGTGGATTGATCCTCTGCAATTTTTAATAATCTTTTTTCCACTTAATTGAGAGCGTGGCATCGCCATCTGTAGTAGTTTCTGAAGTAACGGAGACTTGTGGTCTTGGCTCCCACTCAACTTCAACGGAACTGCCCGCCGCGCCAGCCGAGTTCAACTCGAGATATACATTGTCTGCAATGTATTGTCCGACTCCTACTTGCGCCGAGCCTTCATCATTGGTTCCGAATGATAGCCGGTCCACACCAAGGGCGGCTTGAAGCCCGGATGTAGGGTCGAATCCGGAACTGTTACCGCTGAGTCGCGCAATTGAATTGGCCAGTTGAGCTGCTTCCAGCGCTGACAGGTCCACCGAGGACCGCCCGAATAGCAGGCGTGACAGAATTTCGTCTTCTGGCAGATCGGGGGAACTTGTCAGCTCGATCGAGGGGCTCGTGGGTGTGCCTGTCAGGGCGACATTCGCTTCGAACCCATTGACAGTCCGGTCTGCCTCTACCTCCAGGCGCGCCCGTCGCAGAGGTCCGTCAAAATAAACCGTACCGCTGTCGAATACGAAGGGTCGCCCTGCCAGGTCCAGAGTGCCCCGACGCATTGTGGCCGTGCCGTTGAGTCGCGGATCGGCGGCTGTCCCGGTCAATTTCAGGTCTGCTCCCCATTCGCTTTCCAGTCCGCGGCCATCAATGAAGACCCGGCGGTCCGCCGTGATCTGCATATCCAGCGCGAGTGAATGCCTGAGTGCGCTTTGACTGTCACTTGCATCGCCATCCTCTTTCCAGCGCACGTCGATGGCCTGTGCTTTGGATGATGGTAGATTGTCGAGATTGAACCGAGCGGATTGTACGTCGACATTTCCGGAAACGGTCCGCTTGTCTGCGCCACCAGCGAGATTGACCTTGCCATCCACGCGAAGTGAGTCGCCATCCCGATTATAGACCAACAAGTCAGCAAAATCGGTCGTGAGGTTGGTGTCGTCTGCCGAGAGTGTACCGGATATGCTCACCGTACCGCCATCAGCCCCTTTGCCACTCCCGCGCAAGGTTAGGGCCCGGTCGACGTAATCTGTGTCCAGATTCAAATTCACGAGCCTGAGGCTTGTTGCCCCGAACTCATAGGTGCCATCCGTTAGCTTTGCTTCAGCGCTGAATGTGGGTGTTTTTAGTGTTCCGGTCAGGTCGGCCGATGCGTCTATGACACCGCCAATATCATGTCCATAAGCTAGGGCGAGTGATCTCAAATCTGACAAATCACCTTGAAGATTGGCCGTTCCCTGCAAGGGGCGGTCCATGTCCAGGTGTGCGATACCCTCTGGATCGGCAGCGACCGGCAGGGTCGCGGACCCCGCGAGTCGCAAGTCGCCATAATCGCCTGCGCCATCCACGATCAGCGAGCCGTTCCTCAGTCGGCCTGCCAGATCAATGGCCAGCGCGCGCTCGAGTCCGGGTAACGGGCCTTCGACATTCATGTCGAACTGGCCTTCCGGATTTGCTCCGAATAACAGGAAGTCTCCATTGCCATTCACCATCACACGGCGCGTTGCTATCCCCGCTGAAGCCAGGACCGGAGCCAGGTCGACACTGTCGACCGTCAGGGTCATGCGGGGCGTGCGGGTTCGCTCGGCAATGCGCGCTTCGATATTCCCGCCGAAGATGGCGATGTTCGCCTCGACCGAGGGAGTTTCGCCCAACCGCCAACTGACGGGCTGAACGGAACGGACAGCCTCGCCAAGCAAGGTGCCATCCAGTTCTATCTGGCCGCTAGGATACTCGGCTCCGAAATCCGCCTCACCCAATATGTTGAGCGAAGTGGGCCGGGCAGTATGTTCGCGTTCGACCTGTATCGCGAAATTGTAGCCTTCCGGGGCATTGCGAATTTGTCCGTCCACTGAGTCGAAGCGAAGCGACGGTGAGAGCCAAACATTCTGAACCTGGCCAGAGGCGGTAATCGACATGTCCTCGTCCTGCGCCCGGTCCACGCTCAGTTCGACATCAAATGCACCGACATGCCGCGACCCGAGATCAAATCGGTCTCCGGCTACTCTGAGTTTGAGGTCGAGCCCGCGCTCGCCGCCATACAAGAGTGACCCTGAAAGCTGGGCCGTCTCATAGTCGGATTGGATGTCCCGCAGTGCGAACACACCGTCAGACCAGGATGCCGTGGAGGTGATCTCGACAGGGTGGTCGCCAGCAATACCTTGCAAGGCGACCGGACCCGCCCAGCCATCGTCCGACCGTCTGAAATCTACGGAAGTTTGCAAATCAGAGATATCAATGGAGCCGCGGCTAAACGCGCCGCCTGAGGATGCCAGGCTTATCGCATCCACGCCTCTTGGGCCGGAAAGCTGGAAGATGCCGGAGCTGAGATCGATTACCGAACCTGAGATAGGGATGGCATCGGACTGTGTGAACTGGCCCGACAGGTTCGCGGCCCCGCCAGGTGCATAGGTGCCCGATAGGGACAAATTCAGATTGTCACCGTCTATTCTGGCGGTCCGTACACGATAAGAGGAGTCTGTCTTTTGAACTGTGGCGCGCAGCCGCGCGATATCTCCGAAAGCTTTGGTGGCTGTCGCATTCACCTCGTCTATGCCCTGCGCCTTGACGTCTGCTACGATTGATGGGGCGGCAAACGGGCCCGTCACCGCGAGACTTCCAGTGGCGGACAAGTTGGGGGCGGATGACAGGAGGCCGGACACCTGTTGAAGTCGTGCCTGAACGTCAAGTGTCTTCTCGCGTATACTGATCGCACCGCTTGCTGCTATGCGTCCTTTGGCAAGACGTGCAGTCGAAGGGTCAAGAGTGACGACCCCGGTGTCCCGATTATAATCGCCTGCGATATCCACCCTCGGTGATTGGCCTGCGATCCGGCGACCCGTAGCGTTTGTTGCCAGGATGCCAGCTCCCGTCAGCGACCCCTTGAAGTTAACATATCGTCCGGTAGATACGATCTCCACCGGCCCTTCGACTTTCTCGAAAGGCAGGTCCGCACCCGCATTTGCGCGAAGCGCTGCAATGCCAGTCAGTCCGGGAGCCTCACGGGGATCAGTCAGAGAGCCTGAAAAGACCAGATCGGCATCAAGGCTGGCCAGTTCCCTGAGGCCAGAAAACGCTACATCAAGATTGATCGGGCCGTCGAAGTCACGCTGGCGGCTGCGATATACACCGTTTGCGGATATGGACCCGGATGCCAGCGTGCCGGAAAAGTTGAAAGGAATGCTCGCCTTCTCAATATCTCCGTCGAGTTTCAGGGTGGCAGCAGAACCGATAAGTGTTCTCAGCTGTTCGGAGATTGGCAGGCGCGATGCGTTGATGTCCGCGCTGGCCAGCAAGCCGCCAGCCGTGATCTTGCCTGTCAATTCTGCGACGGTCGCCCCTGATACCTTCAGTTGGGCAAAGCCATCGCCATCATCCAGCGTTCCGCTGGCGCGGGCACTGAGCGAAGCGCTATCGCCGTCGGGGAGATTTGTGAGTGTGGCCAGGGTGCCACCAGCGGGAGCGTCGACTTCTGCGTCCAGCCGGTAGGCACCTGAGGCTGTGCGCTTCAATGTAGCATCCACCCGGTCGCCAACGCCTTCGAGCGGAAGCGCTGTCAGGGAAAGATCGAACGTGCGCGATTTCGGCAAACGAAACTGGCCATCAATATCAAACGCAGCGCGTGGACCGGCCACACCTTCCTGCAACAAAAGCTCCGCGATACTAAGTTGATCGAGGGACACGGCCCAATTGCTGGAAGATTCCGAATCCTCATCCTCCTCCCGTTCCAGGATGGGGCGGCGGCCCACATCGATTTTCTCGGCGCTAACAAGGTCAAGTTTCACGGTCTTTGACATCAGCCGCGCAGGTGACCAGGCGATGGCGACATTTTCCATGCTCAGCCACACGCCTTCAGAATCAGTCAACGTGATGCGTGATGCGCCGAGCCGATCCAAAGGATCACCGCTGAGGCCATCGATCTGGATGGTGCCCAATGGCCCCGCTTCACGGCCATCGACCTGAGATTCGACAAATGCCCGCCCACCGTCTGAGGCAATCCAGATACGTGCAGCAATGAGCAGGACGACCAGCACAAGGAGGACCGACAGGGTGGCCACCAGCCATTTCCGCCTGCGGATCATACCGAGAAGAGATGTAAGAACGGCCATCAGAAGGATTGTCCGATGGAAACGTAGACTTGAACCGGGTCTTCCCCATCGCGGCGGCCGAGTGGGGTGGCGATGTCAAACCGGACCGGTCCGAAGCCAGGGTAAAACCGCACACCAAGTCCGAACGATGTCCGCATCTCGCCGAAGGCTTCGTCGATGGAGTCAGCTGCATATCCGGAGTCGACAAAGGCGACATAGCCCCACCGCTCGGACTTCCGCCAACGCAGTTCAAGCGAGGCAGCGAACATGGCGTCGCCGCCGATGATGTTGCCGTCGGAATCGGTCGGTGAAAGAGACTGGTACTCAAAACCGCGTACGGACCCACCACCGCCCGCAAAGAATTTCCGATCGACCGGCACCCCTTCATCGCCCAGGAACGTGCCAGCTTCGGCGCGCACAGCCGCGACCAGACGGTCGGAGATCTTTCGATACGTCGAGGCGGAACTGGTGATCCGAGTATAGGACGCTTCACCGTCCCCGAACGAAATACCCGGCTCAACACCAAGCGATACGCGGTTGCCAGCCTGTGGGTCCAGCGGCGCCTTTACCGTGTTGTAGGTCGCGCCAAGGGGAAACGAGAGGGTAACCTGCTCGACATAGTCGTCCTCGCCTTGGGCCCGCAGCTCGTAGTCTGTGGAACGAGTGGCGTCCAGCGTCGTGCCGGCGGACAATGTAAACTGGTCATTGAACGGCTGGGACAGGCTGGCTGAGATGCTCGCGCCTTGTAGGTCGTATGCGTCGGTTTCTTCCGCGCGCACGCCTGTCTCAGCGGAGAAGTCACGTCCATAGCGGCCGATGTTCGGTCGCTCATAACTCAGCGTCAGCTCGCTTGCGCGCGTTGCGATCTGGGCATCGACACCGAGCGTGTCGCCAATACCGGTCAGATTACGTCTCTCCCAGCTGGCGGTCGTGCCGACACCATCAGATGTGGAAACGCTGACACCGGCGCCGACAGAACGACGCTGGCCTTCAGAAAGCTGGAGTTCGACGGGATGCAGCCCATCGCTGTCGGCTGTCTTCTGAATGTTCACGCCGATGCCGTCGAAGAGATCTGTTCCCCGTACGCGCGTTCGCAAGGTTTCCATCTTCTCAGGGGCGAAATAGTCGCCCGGCCGCCAGTTGCGGAGGATATTGATGGCGCGATCTTCAGTTTCCAGCGAGTCTGGAATAACGAGTTCGCCCAGCTTCACGCGAGGTCCCGGAACCAGCTTGTAGGTTAGCTCCAGGGTTTTCTCGGCGCGGGATGCGAGCGCGTCGATGCCCTTGCTTTCCGCAAACGCGTATCCGGAATTGCGGAGTTGATTGACGAGACGCTTCTCGAGCGACTCGATGTCGTCGGTGACCGCCCATGTGCCGATACCCAATCCATCCGTAACCGCGTCGATCTGGTTGCTGACATCTGCGGGCAAGTCATCAACGCCGGAAAGGGCCACCGATGCGATCGTGAACCGATCACCCAGATCCACATCAAGGCGTGGACGAGTGTCCATGTCTTCCACGAGGTCTGGGCTGACAATGGCGGTGAAATAGCCTTCGGAGGCGAGGTATTCTTCCAGGGCACTTGCAGCCTGTGTGGCGCGGCGGCGCACGTCCAGCAGGCTGGTTGGCGCTCCCGCGCGAATTTCGACTGCGTCGCGCGCACCTGCTTCCAGATTTCGGGGCAACCCATCAATTGTGACGGGAATTGTGGTCGTGTCGGACGTTTGAGCTTCGTCATCGCCCGTAAAAGGAAGGTAGGCGCAGGCGGGTATCAGGCTGAGCGCAAGACAGCAGACAGCAGTCCTGCCGAAGGGCAGGCCACGACTCTCCGCTGGGCGTTCTGCCCGGTTTACCATCCTGTGTTCGATCCCTGTGTATTCATTGAGTTATGTGCGCCATCTAGCTGAGTGTACGGTGAACAAGTTTGCTGAAATTTGTCACTTCCAATCCGATAGCTGCTTTTTTGCATGTGGGCGATGCGTCCTGGCTTCGCAAAAATAGTCATCATGGGCCTGATTGCGCGACGTCGGGCTGTTCCCCATATTCGTAACTTCAATCTTTCCTACGGGGATTTTCATGACATATCTGATGGTTCTGGGCGGTCTCGTCCTCCTGTTTATCGGAGGGGAGGGGCTTGTTCGAGGATCGGTCAGCGTTGCGCGAAAGCTCAACATTTCCGAATTGGTCATAGGCCTCACTCTAGTCGGTTTCGGCACGTCGGTCCCTGAGTTGGTGACCAGTTTGCGCGCGATCAATGAAGGTGCAGTCGGCATAGCGGTGGGCAATGTCGTTGGTTCCAACATCGCCAACATCCTTCTGGTGCTCGGCGTGGCGGCGGTGATCCATCCCATCATTACCAATCCAAGCGCCCTGATGCGCGATACATCCATCATGGTCATTGTTACCGCCCTTCTGTGCGTGTTGATCTGGTTTGACCTGTTTTCACGCCTTGCAGGATTTGTGCTGGTCGCATGTTTGCTCGGCTATATTGCCTTCTCCTTGTTTGCCGACCAGGCAGCTGGCGACGAGGTGGCTGAAATGCACGCCGGGGAAGGCGAAACGGTTGAGGCCAATTACGGCGTGGTGAAGGGGGTATTCATTGCTCTGGCGGGTCTTATGGGCGTGGTGGTCGGCGCGAAACTGCTTGTCGACGGCGGCGTAGTCATTGCACGAGAGTTTGGCATCAGCGAGACGGTCATCGGGCTCTCTATCGTGGCGGTCGGGACCAGTCTCCCAGAGCTTGCCACGTCTGCCATCGCGGCTTTCCGCGGCAAGGCCGATGTCGCGCTCGGCAACATCATTGGTTCCAACATATTCAATATATTAGGTATTCTCGGCCTGACAGCTCTCGTCCACCCGTTCAGCGTGCGCAGTATGCCGAGTGGAGATGTGACAACGGACGCATTGGCCTCTGGCGCGGGCCACAGCCTGATTAGTGTTGGCGACATGTCAGCGCTCGTCCTGTCGGTTGCGCTGATGGTGCTGTTTGCAATTTCCGGCAAGCTGATCGCCCGCTGGGAAGGAGCAGTTCTCCTTTTGGGCTATGCGCTCTATATGGGGCTGACATTCAATCTCATTCCCGTACCGGCGATCCTATAATATGGCTGACAATCCGATCTATCAGGGCCTGGACCAACTCGGCCAGCAGACCCACCAACCGCAAAACCCGGAAGACGCCCAGTTGGAGCGCGTGCCTAATCCGCACGCTGGCACGCTCTATCTGACACGCTTCGTGGCCCCCGAGTTCACCTCGCTTTGTCCGGTGACAGGCCAGCCGGATTTCGCACATCTTGTGATCGACTATGCGCCGGGTCAGTGGCTGGTAGAGTCAAAGAGCCTCAAGCTCTATCTGACCAGTTTCCGCAATCATGGCGCTTTCCATGAGGATTGCACCGTATCCATCGGCAAGAAAATCTTCGATTTCACAGAAGCGACCTGGTTGCGTATTTCGGGATACTGGTACCCGCGCGGTGGCATCCCGATTGATGTGTTCTGGCAGTCCGGCGAGGTGCCTGCCGGACTTCACGTGCCGGATACGGGCGTTGCGTCCTATCGCGGTCGCGGTTAGCGCGTCCAGCGGGTCACGAGTGCAGACATATCCGCCCGTCCGCGTTCCGGTGGGGATATTTTTGAAGTTCCGAGATAGATGAAGCCGGCGACCCGTTCGGTCTCGGACAGGCCAAGACTTCCCGCAACCTGATTATCGAAGGCTGGCCACTCGCTTAGCCAGGCCCCGGCCCATCCGCTGGCATTCGCAGCAAGCAGCAGATTGTAGCACACCGCTCCGGCGGAGAGTTCCTGTTCCCAGACGGGCGTGCGGCCGTCATCCGTTGGAGCAGATATGACCGCGACCACCACGGGCGCGCGCAGAAAAAGACCGGCGGCTTCCAGCAAATCGCGGGATTCGGCGCCTTCAAGCGTTTCCCCCCGAATACGCGCCAGCTCCTGCCCGAAATCTTCGCGGGACTTTCCTTCAAATACGATGAACCGCCAGGGGGTCATCCGACGGTGGTCTGGTACCCGCGCTGCGATTTCGAGCAATTCATCCAGCGCCTCGGGAGACGGCCCCGGCTCACCGATAAAATGTTTTCCGGCAGAGCGTCGCAAGGCGAGCAGCTGCCGCGCCTCGGCGCTTGGGCGTGTTGCCAGCATGGGGGTCGCAATGGCTGGGGCGGGGGGGAATCGCTTTGTCATCGCGGCAACATAGGAGGGTGAGACTCGTTCTTAAAGGCGGTCATTAACGATTGCAGGCTTGAGCAATTGCGTCGGGAGGCGTACAAGAGTGAACAGTGTTCACTTTCTGAACGGTTTGCGCGAGTAATGTGCCATATGCAGACAGATAACGTTTCCGAAGCGACGCCAGCCGATCGTCGTCGCTTGCGCGTGCGGGAATCGATTATTTCCGCCGCAGAGCGCGTTTTCGCCAAGGAAGGCGAAAACGGCTTGTCAATTCGTCGGCTCGCCGACGAGATCGATTACTCACCCTCCGCAATCTACAAGTATTTCGGCTCGAAGGATGAATTGATTGATGAGTTGAAAGAGGCGTTTTTTGAGCGGCTCCTTCAGAAGGTTGATCGCAGCTCCAGTGCAGACCGTCCTTTTCTGCAACGCGCCAAGGCGTGCGTGGCCACTTATGTGGAGACTGCAGTGACTCGCCCCTTCCACTACGCCGCCGCCTTTTCCAGCATCCAGAGCACCGTCCCGGAAGGCTGTGCCGCGCCATTATCCTGGGACGGATTTGTGGCGTCTCAGAAAGGACAGGCCTTTGGCGTGCTGATCAGTATGGTCACCGAAGGGCAGGAGCTTGAGGTTTTTGATCCTTCGCTTGATCCCGTCATGGCAGCCAAATCAATCTGGGCCGCCTCTCACGGGCTCGCGCAATTGCTGATCCACATGCCGCAATTCCATCAGCTCGTCCCGAACCAACAGCCGATGACCGCAACAGACTTCATTGAATTCCATGCCGATCTTCAGATCCGTGGGCTGCTAAAGCCTGCTGACGGGACTGGAAGTGGCCGCCTGCCAGGACAAAACCCATGACCGACATTGATCACACAGCCGGAGATACCGCACGTGACAAACGGCCGACGGCCCTGAAGGGGCTGTTCTTCCTCATCATCCTGTTGCTCGTTTGCGGCGGCCTTGTGCTGGCTGCGACGCAGCTGCGCAGCAAAGAGGGGCCCAAAGTGGCCACGGTCGCGCCTGTGCCGATGGCGGTGCAGGTTGCGCCAGTCGAGTTGACCACAGCCTTCACGCTGAACGAAACCTATTCCGGCCTTGCCGAAGCGCGACGCAATTCTGCGCTGGGCTTTTCCGCTGGTGGCCGTATCGAGACCATTGCCGTTGATGTGGGCGATCGCGTCAAGCAGGGCAGCATTCTGGCAAGCCTCGACACGCGCGGCCTGCGCGCCCAACTCGCATCGGCCACCGCCGTGGTCAAGGAGGCGCGCGCTGCGCACTCTCTCGCCCTGAGCACGGTCGAGCGACAACGTACCCTCAAGATGCAAGGCCACGTATCCCAGCAGGCGGTCGATGAAGCCGAAGCCCAGGCGAATACTGCGCTGGCCCGAGTCGAAGCGGCCAAGGCGCAAGCCGATATTTTCCGTGTCCAGATTGACCTGTCCCGCATCTCGGCGCCGTTCGATGGCGTGGTCACGGCGCGCAGGTCCGATGAGGGCGCGATTGCCGGCGTGGGCCAACCGATTCTGGATCTGGTCGAAGCAGCGCATCTCGAAGCGCGCATCGGGCTACCCGCCAACAGCGCGGCGCGCCTGATACCTGGAGATGCGTATACTTTGCAGGCCGATACAGGGGCAGTTGAGGCTGTCTTGCGCAGCGTGACCGGCGTGATCGACCCGGCGCAGCGCACGGTCGCAGCTGTGTTCGAGATCAATGATGCCGAAATCGTCGCTTCCGGCGCTGTGGTCCGTCTGACCATGGAGCGGAATATAGACGAGCCGGGCTTCTGGGTTCCGGTGAAAGCATTGTCGACGGCCTCTCGCGGCCTCTGGACTATCTATGTGGCGGAGCCGGTCGGCTCAGGCTGGCAGGTTGCAACGCGCCCGGTCGAAATGGTGCATACTGATGGTGACCGCGCTTTCGTGCGCGGCGCGGTGACGGATGGCGAGCGCGTCATCACCAATGGCCTGCAGCGTATTGTGCCTGGCTTGCCGGTTGAGCCGCGGGATGTTCACCGCGCCTCCACCGTGAATGGTGGCTAGACCCGATGTCGACACTCTTCTTCAAATTGCCGCGCCTGGCGATCCTTGCCATTCTCGTAGTCCTGATTGGCGGACTGGGCGCAATGCTGACTTTGGGGCGTCAGGAAGACCCGACCCTGATTGAACGCTATGGCTATGTGCTGACGCCATTCCCCGGCGCAGACGCTGAGCGGATCGAGGCGCTGATAACAGAACCGGTTGAAGCGGCGCTGATGGAATTGCCCGAAATCGAAGACGTGACCTCGACCAGCCGGTCCGGCTTCTCGCAGGTCCGGGTCGAAATTCGGGAAGACCTGTCCGAAGCCGAAGTGGATGATACCTGGACTCTGATCCGAGGGCAGGTTGAGGAGGCCCGTGCGCAGTTCCCAACAGGCGTCGGCACGCCCGAAGTCGAACGCCTCTATGTCGGCGCCGCGACGCTTGTGGTGGGCCTGACATGGACCGGCGAGGGAGATCCGCCGCTCACTGTCATGCGGCGTCTCGCGCTTGATCTCGAAGACCAGTTTCAACGCCTGCCCGGAACAGAAGAAACCGAAACCTATGGCATGCCCGTCGAGGAAGTGCGCGTTGTCGTCGATCCACAAGCGCTTTCAGCATCCGGCCTGTCTTTCCGGCAGGCCGCGGCATTGATCGCATCGGCTGACAGCAAGACACCAGCGGGCCGTTTGCGCGGGGAAGGCGGCACGATCGGCTTTGAGGTCGGCGGTGAATTCGATGGCATATCCCGTGTTCGCCAGGTTCCGCTCTTGCAACGTGCCGACGGCTCGGCTGTTCGCGTGGCCGATGTGGCCCGGGTTGAGAAGGGCTTTGCCGATCCGTCCACTCAGCAGGCCTATGAGAACAATCTCCGCACGGTCATGGTCGGCGTCTATATTTCGCCCGGCCAGCGCGTCGATAAATGGGCTGAAGGTGCGCGTGAGATATCTGAAAATTTTGCGGCATCCGCGCCGCCAGGGCTCAAGGTCGAGACAATCTTCGACCAGAGTCTCTACACCAATGACCGCCTTAACGGTCTTGCGCAGAGCCTGTTGTTTTCCGCCTTCATCGTCGTCCTCGTCCTGTTCGTCACGATGGGGTGGCGTTCGGCCATCGTGGTCGGCATGGCCATCCCGTTGACGGTCAGCCTCGTGCTGATCCTGTTCAGCCTTTTTGGTCACCCGCTGCACCAGATGTCGGTGACGGGGCTTGTCATTTCACTTGGCCTGTTGATCGACAATGCGATCGTTGTGGTGGACGAATTCGACCAGTTGCGCGCCAAGGGGCAGAACCGTTTCGAAGCGATCCGCAAGAGCCTGAACCATCTGGCAGCACCGCTCGCGGCCTCCACCCTGACAACGGCGCTTGCTTTCGCGCCCATCGCCATGCTGCCCGGCGGGGCAGGAGAGTTTGTCGGCATGATCGGCCTGTCAGTCGTGTTCTCGATTACAGCCTCTTTCGTGGTATCCATCACGGTTATCCCGGCCATGGCCGGTTGGTTTGACCGCAAGCGGGGCTGGGAGACGGGGCATGCGAAGCGGCCGCGTCGCTGGTGGCGCGACGGCTTCACGAATGACTTCATTTCCGATGGCTACCGGGCCTCTATTGAAATGGTGCTGCGCTATCCGCCGCTGGGTATTCTGGCGGGTGTCGCCCCTGCGGTGTTCGGCTTCTGGCTCGTTGGCCAACTACCATCACAATTCTTTCCGCAGACGGAGCGCGACCAGTTTCAGGTGTCGCTGCAACTCTCGCCCGAGGCAGACATCCACGATACGGTCGATTTGGTCCATCGCGCGACCGAGATGATCAGTGGCATCGAGGGGGTCGAGGATGTGACATGGGTGCTCGGCCAGCCCTCTCCGCGAGTCTATTACAATATCATCAACAATACCGAAGGTGTTGAAGGCTTTGCATCTGGCTGGGTCCAGCTGGATTCGAATGAGCGGACGCATGAAATCGTCGGAGAAGTCCAGCGCAGGGTGCGCGAAGAATTCCCGAGCGCCCGTTTTCTGGCGCTGCCATTCGAACAGGGCCCGCCTGCGGATGCGCCGATTGAGTTCCGGATCATGGGGAATGACTTTGACACGTTGAACATGATTGGGGACCAGACACGCGCCGTGCTCGGACAAACCCCCGGAGTAACCTACACCGTGGCTTCGCTGGAGCTTGGCGCGCCGACCATGCGCTTGCAGGCCGATGAAGCCGCCTCTGCAATGGCGGGCGAGCGCCTCACTGATATTGCGGCAGACCTCAGCGCGGAGCTCGAAGGTGTCCGGGCTGGATCGGTCCTTGAAGGCACCGAGGAATTGCCCGTGAAAGTCATCGCGCCGATGTCGCGCCGGTCCGGTATGTCAGATTTGCGCTCGGCAACGGTCGGCAACGGTTCTGGCACGCCGATCTCCGCATTGGGCGAGGTCACGCTCGTTCCGGAGACAGCAGTCATCACGCGCCGGAACGGCCAGCGGATGAATCAGATTCTGGCCTATCTGGACCCCTACACACTGCCGGCACCGGTGCTGGAGGACTATCAGGCCCGTTTTGCGGAAACCGGTTTTCATGTACCAGCGGGGTATGAGGTCGTCGTCGGTGGCGAGGCAGAAAACTCCAGCGATGCCGTTGGCAATCTTGCCGCCGTAGGCGTGCCGCTTGTCATGGTGATGGCAGGCGCAATCATGCTTGTGTTCAACTCGTTCCGCATGATGCTGCTCGTACTCGCCTCCGGCTTCTTGTCGCTCGGCTTCGCCTTCTTCGGGGTCTGGCTGTTCAATCTGCCATTTGGTTTCAATGCCATTATCGGCGGGCTTGGCCTGTTCGGGATCGCGATCAACGGCTCCATCGTGGTCTTGTCCCTGTTGAGGGCCAATCCCGCAGCGATGGCCGACGATGTGATTGCCCAGCGCGAAGTGGTCGTGGACGCCACTCGGCACATCGTGGCAACGACGCTGACGACAATGGGCGGTTTTGTGCCGATCCTGCTGACCGGGGACTCTTTCTGGATGCCGCTGGCAGCGGGAATTTCAGGCGGGGTCGGCGGATCAGCGCTGCTGGCCTTGTACTTCACGCCCGCAGTATTTCGCATCACGACAGCAAAACCCGTTCGCACCGCGATGCGCCATGTGTTTAACCGCTCGGAAATGCCAGCTGAGTAATTGGCTGCCAACACTTGCACTCGGGCAAAAATCGCCCATCTCGTTTAGTCAGGGACTGGAAGGAAGAGACATGCCAGAGAACCCGGATATCGGCGCCCCGGCGCCCGCCTGGAACCGCCTGCGTTTTGAAGCGCGCGCCGCTGCGGCGGATGAGCCGACGCTGTCGAGTTATCTGAACTCCGCGATCCTTGCGCATTCGACCCTGTGTCAGGCTCTGTCGTTCCATCTGGCTGAGAAGCTCAAGAGCCCGGTCATGAGCACCCAGCAGGTGCGCCATATACTCAGCGATACGTATGATAACCACCGTTCTCTGGTGACCGCGGCTGAAGCCGACATGCAGGCCGTTCTTGAGCGTGATCCAGCTTGCCGGGGCATGCTTCAACCCTTCCTCTACTTCAAGGGGTTCCTCGCGCTTCAGACGTATCGCGTCGCCAATCATCTTTGGCGTGAAGGCCGCGAAACGCTGGCCTTCCATTTCCAGAGCCGCGCTTCGGAACTGTTCGGTGTCGACATTCACCCCGCCGCCCGCATCGGCACAGGCGTCATGCTGGACCATGCCTCCGGAATCACGATTGGTGAGACAGCGATTGTTGGCGATGACTGTTCACTGCTCCACGGGGTGACATTGGGCGGCACAGGCAAGGAAGTCGGCGATCGCCATCCCAAGATCGGCAAGGGTGTCTTGCTTTCGGTTGGTGCCAAGGTTCTGGGCAACATCCATATCGGTGACGAAGCCAAGGTTGCGGCCGGCAGCGTCGTGCTGAAGGACGTGCCCGCCAAGTGCACCGTTGCGGGCGTTCCGGCCCGGATTGTCAGCGGTCCATCCTGCTGTCATCCGGCCCAGACCATGGACCAGACGATTCCCGACGAGATGGGCAAGTAATCCCAAGTTTCGCCTGACAGGCGTTCGCGGTGAATACAACTCTCGTCACGGCTGAATTGCAGCAAGTTTTGACAGTTTTATTGTCTCTACCAGCGTTTCATTTCGGGATCGGAATGTTGTTGCAGGCCTCTGTTTCAGATAATGTTTAGCGCAATGCCCGGTATTGGGTGGGGCGTTGATTGCATCTGAATCGAGGGCGGCAGTTTGAGTGACAGTACCAGCACCGAAGGCCGGCTTCTGCGTACGCGCAAGGTGCGTCGGGCACAGAGCGACCGGCTGCCATTTGTCCCGTATGGTGGTGCGCCAATCATCGCGTTGGGTTTGCTTATGGCGTTCGCGCTATGGCCATTTGCGTTCGGTGTCATTCAGCTTTCAACCGAACGCGCTGCTGCTCAGGCACTTGCTGATATCGATGCGGCTTGGGCCCGGCCGCGCGTGTCAGGCCAATGGGTGACATTGGAAGGCCGCCCGCCCAGCCGGCAGGCCGCCGAAGGAGCCCTCGCCGCTGTGCGCGAAGCGCGCGCCTCGACCCTGCTTGGCAAGGCACGGCCCGTCACACGGGTGCGCGACGGATTCGACTGGAGTGGTTTGGGAGAGACAGCCTCCGCCAGCAGCATCAACTGGTCGTTCCGGGTCGCGAATGGTGTGCTGACGCTGGATGGCGACATGCCAAACAATACGGTGCGGGAACAGGTGGTTGCGGCGGCCCGTACGGAAATCAATCCACCACGTATCGTGTCAGTTCAGGACAGCTTGTCTATCACTAATGACCCGTCACCGGACGGCTTCCTCGAAATCGCCCTGCGCGGCGTGGACACGGTTTCGCGTTGTGATCGCGGTGTGTCGGGCTTCAACACAAACCGCTTCTCGCTCAGCTGTGAACTGCCAGCCGCGGATGCGGCGACTGTCCGTGATATCGCGCTGGCGCCTGTCCCCATGGGCGAAGTCGGGGCGGTCGATATCATTTCACGGGAGGCCGTGGATTCCTGCGAGTCCTCGCTGTCCGACCTGTTGGGTGATGCGCGGATAGAGTTCCAGTCCTCCAGCGCAGTGATCGGAGCGGGAAGTGCCAGTTTGCTGGATGATGTGGCCGAAGCCGTTCGAGCATGTCCCGGTTCGCTGCGTATTGCAGGCTACACTGACAGCACAGGTCTACCTGAAACCAACCGCCAGTTGAGCCAGGCGCGTGCCGAGGCTGTCCGCAACGCGCTGATCGCGCGGGGAGTACCGCCGAACCGGCTGGTCGCAACCGGCTATGGCGATGCCAGCCCCGTTGCGCCGAACACGACCGCTCAGGGTCGCGCCCTGAACCGCCGAATAGAGATACGGGTGATCCGTGTTTCCGAATGATTTCCTCCTGATACGTCGAAAGTAAACATCATGTGGTTTCTTCTCATCCAGATCTTGCTGCTCATGTTGTTCGCCGCATTGGCGGGCGCAATGCTGGCCTATTGGTGGATGCGCAATCGTTATGAGGATGTCACCGAGAGCTATGAAGAGCTGATGGAGACCAGTGCGCTTTCGGAAATGCGGTCTGGTGTGACCCGCGATGACCTGCTCGCGCATTTTGCGGCTATCGAGGAGCGGCTTTCGAGTTTGCCCGCGCCCGTCACACGAGATGAGTTCCACGCCAATATTCACAGTCTCGGCGACCGTCTGACGGCTTTGCCCATCCCTGACGTATCTCCGATCAATTCCCGCCTTGAATCTATTGAGACCCGGCTCACCGATAGTGGGTCCAGCTTTGACCCCGTCATTTCGCGGCTGGCGGATCTCGACATGGCCGTGGGGCAGTTGAAGAACACTGACCTTGAAAGCCTGGAGGCACGCCTGTCGAGGATCGAGGACAATGTGAACGTTCTGGTCAATTCAGAGCCACAGGAAATGCCGGCATTTCCTGAAGTGCCGGAAGTTGATCTGGGACCGATCCATAGCGGCCTTGCCCGGCTTGAACTGGCACTCGAAAATCTCGACGTGCCGATGACGGATCTTGAGCCGATTCGCAGTGATTTTGGCCAGATGGAGGCGCGCCTCGCCGAATTTGCGGAAGGGCTGGATGCCCAGCGCAAGGCAGACAATGAAAGCATGACCATCCGTCTGCAGACCTTGTCGTCGTCGCTCGCGTCGCTGCGCGTGCCGGATGTCGACAGCCTGCGTGACCGGTTGGCCCGTCTTGAAACGGCCATTGGTGAACTGTCCCAGACCGAAGTTGACCTGGGTCCGGTTACTGAAACGCTTCGCCAGATCGAGCGTGATATGAAGAGCGCACCTGACCATGTGCGGATCACCCATAACAAACTTGCCGATCTTGAGGGAGGCACCGCAGCGCTTCATTCGAAACTGGCGGCGCTCGAAGCCCATGTGTCGGTGATGGACCGTACGCCCGTAGACCTGACGCCAATCCAGGCGCGTCTCGCCAACTTCGAATCGTCGATGGCAGCGCTCCGCATCGACATGCAGTCGCTTCCCGATGTTGCGCCGCTGGAACGTCGTCTCGCTGCGCTTCAGGAATCTGTCCTCAACTTGCAGGATCCTGACCTGTCCAGCGTCACCAATTCGCTGCGCAAGATGGAAGCCCGCTTGAATATGGGCGCCGTCGAGGATCGGTTGACCTCTATCGAATATGGCATGGCGGCGATGCACCATATGGTGCGCACCCTGCAGGAAACGGCCTATTCCCGCACCGAAATCGACTATAGCCAGCGCGTGCCGCTGTCTCAGGCGCATTTCACGCCAAAAGCCGAAACGCCTCCGGCTGCGCCACCACCGCCGCCTCCACCCCCTCCTCCTCCGGCTGCAGCCGAAACCGTCCGCACAGTTGAGGTTCGCCGAGGCGTCGATCCCATCGCGGCGGCCCGTCGGCCGGATGACAAGGCGAACTTGCTGGTCAGCGCCGCTTTCGGTCAGGATGACGATCTTGAGCGCGTCAACGGGATTGGCCCGATGCTGGCCGAATTGCTCAATGAAATCGGCGTGTTCTATTTCTGGCAGATTGCCGAATGGGGTCCGGACGAGATCAAGTGGGTCGATGACAAGCTCGAGCATTTCAAGGGCCGTATCCAGCGCGATGACTGGGTCGGACAGGCAAAATTGCTGGCGGTACAGCCGGAAGCTGCCCAACGTCCCGGCAAGGCCTGATCCGGCTTTTGGCAAATCGGTCCAGCTGACCCCTTTTCTCAAACCGGGAATTGGGGTTAGTTAACACTGCGCGCTCGGGGGACGATGTAGCGACCAGCGGAAGGGGACGCCCGCAATGCTTCGGACCGTACTGACAGCTTTCCTATGCCTGATACTGGGCCCATTTGCCTTGGCCGAAAGCGGCGATCCCCCTCGATACGCCCTGATCATAGGGAATTCAGGCTACCAGCAGACCGGGTGGCAGCTCGCCAATCCGGCAAGAGACGCCCGGCTCATGGCGGACACGCTCGGCAAGGTCGGCTTTTCCGTCGATCTGGTGCTGGATGGCACTGAAGAAGAAATGGAGCAGGCCTTTGCCAGTCATGGCGCGCGGCTCAAAGCTGGCGGACCGGCCTCCGTCGGCCTGATCTATTATGCCGGGCATGGCGTGCAGTCGCAGGGGCTGAACTATCTCGTCCCGGTGGACGCCAATGCCCGTTCAGAGCAGGATGTATGGCGACAGGCGCCACGTCTCGGCGATGCGTTGCGCTACGTCGAACACGCCGGCAATGCGGTGAATTTTGTCATTCTCGATGCCTGTCGCGACAATCCGTTGCCCAGCGCAACGCGCAGCGCTGCCGGCGGACTGGCCGAGGTGAAGCCTGCGCGCGGCCTGCTCATTTCCTATTCCACGGCGCCCGGCTATGTCGCCTATGATGGCGAGGGCGGAAATTCGACCTTTGCCCTGGCGCTGGCCGAGACGATTGGTCAGCAGAATCTAATCGCTGAACAGGTTTTCAAACGCGTTGCGGATCGCGTGAACCAGTCCACCAACGGCCTGCAGACTCCTTTCTACAATTCCGGTCTCACGGGCGCTGATTTCTGCTTTGCGGGATGCTTTGGCGGCCCAGCACCCCAGCCAGCGCCGGTCAGCACCTCGCCCCGCCTGCCACCACATGGCGCGCGTAACTCTTCTGCGCGTAGCGCAGGCGGTGCCACGGCAGAGACAGGCGGCGGCGCTTCAAAGCCCGCCTTCACGGAAGTTTCCAGCCTGCTTCGCGCAGCGGCTTTCAATGCTGCCACAGTGGGCGGGGACATTTCCGAGCGCAAGTTCCGGGACTGCTCCGATTGTCCGGAAATGGTAGCCATTCCAGGCGGCGAATTCCTGATGGGCTCGCCTGACGGAGAGAAAGAGCGCAAGGATAATGAAGGCCCGCAATGGCGCGCCACGATTGAACCTTTTGCCGCTTCCGCCACCGAAATCACCTGGGGACAGATCAATACATGCATCGCAGCCGGAGGCTGTGTTGGCAATGAAGCGAGCGATGCGACACGCAGTGATCAATGGCAGCAATCGGGCCTTCCGGTGATCAACATTACCTGGGGCGAGGCAACGGCATATATCGACTGGTTGAACACTCGCGTGGAGGGCGAGCCTTATCGCCTGTTGAGCGAGGCCGAGTGGGAATATGCGGCGCGGGCGGGCACAACCACGCCTTTCCATACCGGCGAGACGCTCAGCGACTCACAAGCAAATTTCAACGCATCACGGGTCTATAATGGCAGCCCCAAAGGCACATGGCCACGCCGTCCGATGCCTGCCGGCTATTATCCCCCGAATGCTTTCGGCCTGCACGAAATGCATGGCAATGTCGCCGAATGGATCGCCGATTGCAGCGTGCGGTCTTATCTGGGGCGGTTCGGCACGGCGACCATTTATGACGAGCCGGGATGCCGGACCCGAGCGGTACGGGGCGGCAGTTGGGAAAAGGTGCCGTCCTATGTGCGCTCGGCGTTTCGTGACGGGTTTCCAGACACCGGGCGCGATGACGGGATCGGATTCCGTGTGGCGAGGGACAGGGACTAGCGGATGAAGACGATCAGCCCCCTGATCAGCCACCACCGGGCTGAATTGAAGGCAGAGGCGCGGCTCAACCGCTATCTCTTGCTCGGGGCGATGTTCATGGCACTCGTATCTTTCAGTGTCTTCATCTCCACTCTGCTCGGGCATTATCCCCTGCCATTCGGAGAGGATTTGTTTGCGGAGAATCCGGAACGCATGATTGGCGCGTCCAATTTTTTCGTGGCGACCGCCATTGGCGCGGCGCTGCGCATGTGGCGCAAACGGCAGATGCGGATCAAACTCCTGATCGCCGAGGCGTTCATTCGGGAAGACGATGCGGACACCGGCCTTCGTCTGCTGTTGGAGCCCGTATTCGGACCAACTGTCTGGGACGGAGCCGACACGCCCATTCTCGCTCACAGGAGCCCGGCATGAGCCCGCAATCAGATATCGGCAAGACCCCGGTTACGTCACTGGACCTGCTTCGTGAGTTGCAAGGCGAGCAGAAAGCCTTTCGCTTCCTGATCCGGGCACTGGCGGTTCTGCTGGTGACGGCGGCGGTGATCGCGGTCGGCAGCGTGATCTATTTCTATGTGGCGCTACAGGGGCTGAAATCCGAATATGCCTATCAAGCGCGCCTCAACGAGGGGAAGCCAGCCGCCAGCGGGAATCGACGCAGGCGCAGCTGGTGGCTATCCGCGAAGAGAATGAGTCTGCCCGTCGTCAGGGCGAGCTTTCCCGCGAACTCCAACAGGCCGGATCTGCCCGCCAGATTGCGGCTTACAAGGACCGCGCCATCTCTATCGCGCGCAGCCATGTGCTTGGGAAGACGATGAATGATGTGACGTCCCAAGTGGTCAGCATGGTGCTGCGCGCCGATGATGGGGAAGTTCGCCTGCTGAAGGATGAAGAGCACCTGCTGCTGCAAGCTGCATTGAACGACTGGGGCGGCGAGGTTGAGTCGAGCGATGTTCGCGCAGCCTTTCAGCAACTCATGGATGCCGAGCAATTGTCCGATCAGGCGATCGGGGCAGCGGGACTCGCCATGCTGGAATACCGCGATGCCAATGATGCGTCCCTTGTCTGGAATGGCGGCTGCTCCACCGTTGTGGACTATGTGAACCAGGCGAGTGCCCGTGATCTGGATGAGCCGATGCTGCTGCTCTGGAAAGGCCAGTGCCTGCGCAAGCGTGGGGATGCGTTGCTGGCCTATCGGGCCTTCAGCGAGGCGGCGCATTTGATCCTGGCCGATCCTGAAGACATCACGCTGGAACAGGAACAGATGGCGCATCACGGCGTCGGCACCACTCTAGTGGCCTTGGCGGCCCAGCGCCAGCTGCCGGAAGGGCGCCTCTATGAAGAAGCCTTGCAGGAGGCCTTGTCTGAGCTTCGCACCGCCGCGCGTATCCGGGCCGAGCGGGGCGCGACACAAGTTGGCGTTGCCTATACTGAAGAGAATATCGGTTTCATTCACATTCTGGATGAGGATTGGCCTGCGGCGCTGGACCATACCAAGCGGATCGACGACATCCTTCCGCTCGCCTGGAATTTGACGGTTCGCCATATTGCTGCGCGCGAGAATGGTATCGCCCTGCGTCAGGCCGGTGCGAGTCGGGAAGCTCTGGAAAATATGGAAACGATTCAGGATGAGACCGCGATGGTGTTGTCCCTGATGGAGTGCAACCAGATCGACAAGCCGGAACTTCAGCGCTTGCTTCCGAGCCGGTTTGAGAGCGTGCTGGAAAGCCTCTCGGCCCATTGCGCGCTGGAGGCAGAGCGCAGCTGATTTACAGGCATTGCGGTTGCAACCGTATCGAAAACCTCTACGTTGCGCCGCGAACCGAAAGACCTGAAGGAGCCCGATTATGGAGCGCGAAGAAACGCTGCGCCTTGAAGCCTATCTCAAGGAAAAACTGCATCCGGGCCTGCGCCTGGTCGCCCGCGACAAGACCGATGATTCCGTCGAATGCTATCTCGGCGCCGAATTTCTGGCCGTCGTTTACAAGGATGTGGACGAGGGTGAAACTTCCTACCAGTTCCAGATGACGGTTCTGTCGGAAGACATCAGCTAAGGCCAGATCAACGATTTCGTATCAGGCCCCGCCGGCTGTTCGCTGGCGGGGCCTTTTTCTCGTCCGCATGAAAAAACTGGCGACCCTTCTGGATCGCCAGTCTTGTCAGGGAGTAGGCACGGCTTCTGCCGTACTTGATTTTTTGCGACTAGTCGGCCCCGTCGCGAATATTGATTGCGGTCTCTGGGTAGTCAGTCCAGATGCCGTCGACACCCGCCTCGATAAGGACTTTCAGTTCCTGTTCCGCAGAGTCAAAGCCCTCAGCGGGTTCATCGTCGCGGACAGTGTAGACGTGCACGATCTTACCGAGTTCATGTGCACGCGCGACATAGTCGGTCGTGCCGCCTTCCGGGGTCAAAATCATCGCTTTGTGAGCGCCCACGCCCATTGTAGGAATATCTTCCAGCTTCATGTCGAGGCCCAGTAGGGCGGCATAGGGTGGACCGACCAGGTTCTGGACCAAAGGCAGGTCACTCTTGGCAGCGACTTGGGCGAGGAAGGTCGGCTCGAAGCATTGTATGAAGATCGGAATGCCTGCTTCGACCAAGCCGCGTTCACTGATCGTGTCCAAGATCGGGTCGACCATGTCGAGCCCGGCAGCGGAGAAGTTCGCGGGCCATTTGGCTTCGATGTGCAGGCCGACCGGGCGGCCTGCTTCGGCGTTTTCGAGAACCAGATCAATGATTTCGTCAAAGGTCGCGATGTCATACTGGCCGTCATACTCATGCGAGCGGCCTTCGACGCGCTGGATGGCTTTCAGTGTTTTCAGCTCTGCCAGTGTGAAATCATCCGACCACCAGTCATCAAGATCACCCATCGGTGTCTTGCGAACGGTCTTGCGGTCGGCAAACTCCGCATGCTCAGAGACATTCGTCGTGTCAGACAGATACCCATCATGATTGGCAACAAGCACGCCGTCCTTCGTCATCACCAGGTCCGGCTCTATGAAGTCCGCTCCCTGATCAATGGCGGCCTGGTAGGCTTTCAGCGTATGCTCAGGGTAGAGGCCGCTGGCCCCGCGATGCGCAATAATGATTGGTGGTTTTCCGTCGAGCGACTTGTAAGCAGCTACGGCTTCAGCCTCTGCGGCGCCATCGACTTCTGTCTCCGCCGGGGCTTCGGCAGGCGCTGTCGGTTCTGCCGCCTGGTTGCAGGCGGCCAGAAACAGGCTGGCAAGGATCAGGTATTTTCTCATGGAATGATTCCTGTGTGGGAAATCCGGGGCGAACATCTGTCCGCCCCGGTGGGTCAATCGCCTAGAACTTGATATAGGCACCGGCTTTCAGCATTTGCGGCTTGCCACGGATAATCGTGTGCAGGCCGAACGCGCCACCGGTATTACCGACATCGATCAGGTATTCCTCATCGAAGATGTTCTCGCCGAGGACATAGACGCCCCAGGCATCGTCCGCGCTGTCAAAGCCGACGCGCAGGTTGGCGATGCCGTAAGCATCCTGCTCTTCTTCGACGAATCTGCCGTCCGGATAGGATTCACGGACGCGAACAAAGCCGCCATTGCCGTCGGCTGCATAGTCATAGCCATTGTCATCCTCGAAATAGTGATGATCCTTCCAGACATAGCTCGGCACGATCGAGAAGTCGCCACGCTCGCCGGCCGGGATGGTGATGTCGGCTGCGAGGGAGAAGCTGTGCTCCGGGCTGATACGGAAGCTGTTGCCCGCGAACTGCAGCGGGTTTCCATTGTCATCTTCGTCATCATATTCCGAATGCGTGTAGGCATAGGTGCCGAGCAGGCGGATATTGTCGGTGATCAGGGCCTGACCATCGAATTCGAGGCCATACTGGGTGGCGTTGCCCGAATTCTCGGTGATGAAGATCCCCTGGATCGGATCGAAGCGCGTCGTCTGGAAGTCCTTGTACTCACCATAATAGACCGAGCTGGTCATCTGGAGGCGATTGTCCCAGAAGCGACCAAAGAAGCCAGCCTCGACATTGTCGAGCGTCTCCGCGTCGATGACGTCATAGTCTGCGCCAGAGGCCGACAGCACTTCCGGGCGGCGGCCGCGACCATAGGCAACCCAGGCGTTCACGTTTTCAGAGACACGGTAGGCCGCGTTCAGACGCCAGGTGAAAGCGCCATCCGTATCAGCAGACCCGAAGGCTTCGTTATTCAACGTCGCTGCGCTGAGCAGCATGCTCGGGCCCATCGTCACGCCGTTCAGGCCACCAAGATATGGGTTGGACTTCAGGATTGCCGCGCGCGTGCTGGCCGACAATTCCTCTTGCGTGTAGCGAAGACCACCGGTGATTTCGAGCCGGTCAGTCAATTGATAGGTCACATCGCCGAACAGGTCATACGTGTCACGGCCATACGTCGCGACTTGCTGCTCGAGGTGTTCATCAAAAAGCGGAACAACGCTGCCACCCAGCAGGAAGGCGAGCATGGAATACTGAAGCGGCGTATCGAAGCTGCCGAGGTTTTCGCCGCCGGGCAGGCCCAGGAAGGCCAGCTGCGCACCCAGTTGCTCAATAGACGCGCCGGGGGCCACAGCGGCTGCGAGAGAAGGGGCAAACAGGGATTGGGCATAGGTTTCGTCGGTCGAGAAGATCAATTCGTCCTTGCCGCTGACCGTGAAATAGTTGCCGCCGAAGAAGGCTGACAGTTTGCCGCCATCATCATAGTTCAGGCGCAGCTCCTGGCTGAACGTATTTGCTTGGCGCCCCTGGTAGAATTGCAGAAGATTGAAGGCTGCGCCGTCGGAATCCCAGGCTTCGTTCGAGAACAGGTTGCGATAGTCAGTGAGCGAGGTCAGTGACCAGGCATCATTGAGATCGTATTCTACATTGGCGGTGACATAGAACAATTCCCGGTCATTGCCGAGCTTGCTGCGGACCTGATCGTCGTTGACGTTCATTGCGGTGGCGCCGAACGGGTCGACTTTCCCATTCACTTCAAAGAAGCCGGAGGTGAACTGCGTGCCGGTGGAGTCGTCTTCCTGATAGTTGACGAACAGATCGGCGCGGAGCTTCTCGGTAGGCTCCCAGCGCAAAGCGGAGCGCAGGGCCAACGTGTCCTGACCCATCAGGTCGGGTGAGTTGGCTGTGTTCGGCACATAGCCGTCCATATTCTTGACCTGTCCAGCTACGCGCAGTGCCAGTGTGTCGCTGAGCACGTAGTTGTAGTGGCCTTCCGCGCGCACCGAACTGTAATCGCCACCTTCGAGGCTGACCTTGCCAGAATTTTCGTCGAGCGAGGCGCGGTTCTGGATGAAGTTCACGCCGCCGACCAGAGCGCCTTGGCCGAACAAGGTTGCTTGTGGGCCTTTGACGATTTCGACCCGTTCCATGTCATAGATGGCAAGGTTGGTGGCGAACGACACGTTACCGATGGCAACACCGTTCTGGAACATGGCAACGCGAGGCGTGCCGCCATCGGAGACGACACCGCGCAGGGAATAGCTCGGTGCGTTGAGGCTCTGAGCCTGAACCTGCAAGCCCGGAACAAAGTTGCCGAGGTCTTCGAAATCGTCTGCCGCCAGCAGGTCGATCAGATCCTGGTCGGCGACCGAGACGTTAATTGGCACATCAATCAGTGATTGCTGCTGCTTTTGGGTGGTGACCGTGACGACCTGTAGGTGGCGGGTCTGCTCAGCTCCAGATTCCTGTGCGTGAGCGGACAATTGTCCGGAAAGGCTGAGCGCGGCCACGGCCGTCGCGGAGAGGTATGCGTGTTTCATGATTGAACCCATTTTGAAGGCGCCCCGTGCGCTGTCGCGCGCTGGGTACTCAGCAGGGTGAGTGGGCTCAAATGAAAGTTTTGCTACAGCAAATACTGCAGAACAGGCGTTCTCGCAGAGCGCGCAAAAATCAATGAGATTGTCACGAAAACTTCTGAAAAGTTCGATTGTTGATACGGGCAAGAGGTATACGGATGAACTATTTCCAACTTTGGCACATGCAGTCAATTGCAGCCATTTTGTCACACCGTGCAGGTTTGCCCATCAAACTGGCAGCACAGTAATGGAATCACCGCAGAAGTTGTGAGGAGGCATTCAGCGCCGGGAAGCTAGAACAGGGAGCCCTGATCGCCCTTGGGCTTGGCTTTGGCAGGCTTGGCGGCCGTTGGGGGGCTGGATCCATCCGGGTGGGCCATTACGTCACCATCGCCAAAGCTGATCTTGAAGGCGTCGCTCGCCGCAGCGGAACTGGCCGAGCGGATCAGGTTTCCATTCGTGTCGCGCACTATAGTGTAGCCGCGCTTCAGGGTGGACTGGTAGGACAAGGTCTCAAGCAGCTTTCCCTGGGAGGCGAGAGCGATGTGACGGGCTTCGATCAAACGGGTCAGCGCCGGGCGCGCGCGAACAGCTGTGTCGCGCAGGCGCTGCTTAGAGGCGCGAATGTCCGATTTCAGGCTGGCCGGACTAATCGCGAGCCGAGACAGTCGGAGGCGGGCAGTCTGGACGAGGGCGAGCGCGGCCTTGGGCAGGCTGGCGCTGGCATAGTCCAGGCGTTGGCGTTTTGGCTGAAGCAAGGCTTCTGGTCGGGGTAGGCGGGCTGCACCCAGCTTGTCCCTGGCCTGTCCGGTGCGGCGGGCGAGGGCGCGCTTGAGGCGTTCGCCATGTTCGCCAGTGGTCAGCAGCAATTCGGACCGAACCGGCACCGCGATCTCTGCCGCTCCGGTCGGAGTGGGTGCGCGTGCATCAGATACATAGTCGATCAGGGTCGTGTCGGTCTCGTGGCCGACCGCCGATATCAGCGGGATCTCACTTTCGAAGGCCGCGCGAACGACAGCTTCCTCGTTGAACGGCCAGAGGTCCTCGATAGAGCCCCCGCCGCGTGCAACGATCAGCACGTCGGGCCGGTCGGCGCCGGTTATGGCGTTGAAGCCCTGGATACCTGCGGTGATCTGGCCTGCGGCGTTGTCGCCCTGAACCAGAGCCGGCCAGACGATGACGCGAACCGGGAAGCGGTCACCGATGCGGTGCAGAATATCCCGGATAACCGCACCTGTAGGGCTGGTGACCACGCCGATTGTGCGGGGCAGATAAGGCAAATGCTTCTTGTGTTCCGGGGCGAACAGGCCTTCGGCAGCGAATTTCTTCTTCCGCTCCTCCAGCAGCGCCATGAGCGCACCCGCACCGGCCGGGCGCATGGAGGCGGCGATCATCTGGTAATTTGAGCGCCCTTCATAAATGGAGAGTCGGCCAGTAGCGATGACTTCAAGACCTTCTTCGGGCTTGAAGGGCAGGCGGTTCACTTGGCCTTTCCACATGACGGTGTTCAGGACCGCCCGTTCATCCTTCAGGTCACAATACATGTGGCCGGAACGCGCAATCGTGACCCGACCGAGCTCACCGCGCACGACGACATGATCGTAGTTGGTCTCGACCGTCCGTTTCAGGCTTGCGGCGAGATCAGATACGGACAGGGCGACATCATTGGAGGGAGGCGATTCAGAAGGCATTCCGACAGTCATAAACCTCGCAGCGGCAAGGGCAAGTGCGCTGACATTGCCCCCGTTTGGTCATGCAAGGTTAACGGAAGTGCGCGAGGGTGTAGTCTCTCTACGCAGCCCAGCGAGTATGTCATGGATCAGGTTTCTCAGACGCAGGAAATCACCGGAGATTTGAGTTTCCGCGAGGTTGCTGACAGGTGGACGGTGCCTCTGATGGTGCTCGATCGGGAGTTGTGCTTTGTGTATGCGAACAGGGCATATTTGACGGCGACCAATACCGAATGGGCCAATATTCGGCAGAAATACATCTTTGAAATCTTCCCGGATGTCGAAGAGCGTCGAGATCCGGTTGAGGCGAAATTTCGCCAAGTGTTTCAGGGAGTGCAGACCCGGTTGGAAGTACAGCCCTATGAGCTGAAACAGCCGGACGGCACGGTTCAGACCAGAATGTGGCAGGCCGTGCAGGACCCCTACCGGAATGATGATGGTGTCGTGACCCACATGATCCAGCGGGCCGAGGACATCACTGCTCAGGTGGAGCTGAAGCGCCAGAATGATGTCATGCAGAATGAGCTGGACCATCGAATCCGCAACATGTTTGCGGTCATCATGGCGACCTCCCGTATCTCAGGAGAGAGCGCCGAAAGCGTCGATGCGTTCGTGGATGATTTCAATGAGCGGCTTGCCTCGATGAGCCGGGTCTACTCCAATCTCACGCGCAGTGACTGGACGGGTCTCAGCCTGCGCAAGATCATGATTGAGGAACTCGACGCCATGCTCGGCCGGGGCAGCCAGCGCTACACGCTGAGAGGCAGCGACGCGATCCTGACAGTGAAGGGCAGCAAGGACGCCGCACTGATCGTTCACGAACTGGCGGCGAACGCACGGAAGTTCGGCTGCTTCAGCACGCCGGACGGACACCTGACCGTAGAGTGGACCCTGAAGGGCGATCTGTTGCGTGTCACGTGGACCGAAACCGGCGTCCCCGGCATTCAGCCCCCAACACGGGTTGGCTTCGGAACCCGGTTGTTCGATATGTTTCCAAAGTTGGTTGCAACCCGAACGTTCACGGAGGATGGTGTTCAGATACTCGTCGAAGCACCTCTGCTGAAAGAAGATGTCGGCGCATTTTCGGTTTGACTTCTTTCAACTGATCGCGCGTTCAGGCTCGGGAAGGATCGTCGACAGTTTCGACAACAGCTTGCTCGTCACAATCGGCTTTGACAGGAAAGGTGACTGACTGAATTCTTCAGTTATCGATTCTTGTGTGTTGCCGGATACCGTTACAAAAGGGATTCCGCTCGCGAGCAGACGACTGGCCAAGGGTGCCGATGTTTCGCCGGCAAGGTTGATGTCCAGAACGGCGCAATTGCACACATGTTCGTCCAGCAGTTTCATTGCCTCGTAAACGGATCCTACCGGACCGACCACGTAAAAGCCGGCATCTTCCAGAGCGGCTGCCATGTCGATTGCGATAATCGCTTCATCCTCAACGACGAGTACGCGTCTTCCACCATTGGATGGTTGAGCGGCCACAGCGGACTGCGGCGAACGGGACAGGTCTATGGAGGAGTCCTTAACTTCCGCCACGAAGTCAGCCTCAAAGACGCGATCATCCACGCTGATGAGATGCCAGTGCAAGCCTTCAGGGGCAAAGTCCAGCTTGACGGGGAAGCCGAAGGCGATGCGCGTCATCCGCTCGATGACCGTCGAGCCGAAGCCGCGCCGGTCGGGGGCAATGACGGGTGGGCCGCCGCTTTCCGTCCAGCTGATTTCAAATCGGTTCGTACCTTCTTCCTGACGGATGTTCCAACGAATATCGACTTGGCCGATATCATTGGACAAGGCGCCATACTTTCCAGCATTGGTGGCAAGCTCGTGGAGAGCCATGCCGAGCGACTGCGCCGCTGCGGAAGTCAGGCGAACATGAGGGCCTTCCAGCTTGATCCGGGTGCCGATGAAGTCTTCCAGGTGCGCAAGCTGGGAATTCATGATGTCTTCGACCCGCGCGCCGCGCCAGCCGGAACTGACCAGCAAGTCCTGACTGGAGGCCAGCGAGCGCATACGCTCAGCAAAGCGATCCATGAAATTGTCGCCGCTGGCCATGGTCTGGCGCGCAATCGCCTGAACGAGGGTCAGCATGTTCTTGGCGCGGTGGTTTACCTCGCCCAGTAGAAGCTGGATCTGCTCCTCGCGTTGTTTCTGTTCAGTTACGTCGGTATTGGTGCCAAACCACATCTCGATCTGGCCATCCTTGTCGTGGATGGGTAGCGCGCGAGACAGGAACCAGCGGAATTTTCCATTCTTGCCGCGCAGGGGGAATGTGTCTTCCCAGACTTGTCCGGTCTTCAGCGAATTCAGGAAGTGTTCGGTGGCGCGCGCTTCATGTTCGGGATGGTGCACGGAGCGCCAGCCATGTCCGCGTGTCGTTTCTTCGTCGGCCCCGGTATATTCATACCAGCGCTTGTTGTACCAGAAGATGTGACCTTCAGGGTCCGACATCCAAGCCAGCTGAGGGATGTTGTCTGCGAGCGCCTTGAACTGGGCTTCGCTCTGGCGGAGGCGTTCTTGATTTTCGTGCTCGCGAGAGATGTCACGCACGATTTTCGAGGCGCCAACAATCGTGCCGCTTTTATCATGAACGGGAGAGACCGTGACCATGATGGGGATTGCGGTGCCGTCCTTGTGAAGACGGATTGTCTCGAAATCCGCCACGGTGCGGCCGGTCTGGATCGTAGCGAGGATTTCATCCTCTTCACTCTGGCGATCTTCCGGGATCAATACGCGGATCGACTGGCCTATGATCTCCTGAGGTGTGTAACCGAACACGCGCTCGGCGGCAGGGTTCCAGCTGGCAATGATACCGTCCAGGTTTTTTGAAATGATTGCATCGGATGACGATGTGATGATGGCGCTAAGCCAAGAGCTCTCCGCTGCTGACAAGGCAGGGGCAGGCGCAACCGGAGAGGGAGCGCTAGACAGACGATCCCGTTTCATGACGGGGCTCCCGAAAAAAATGTCCAGCGCACAATGCGCTGTTTTCAACATCTTTTCTACTTCGGATCACGGCCATTTGTCCATAACCCAAATCATCCGGCTGAGCGCTCGCGCAGGAGGTGGGCAGGCCCTTTTGCTGGGGCGGGCATAAGCTTGTAAAGTAATAGAAAATTTGGGGTTGGAGATTGGCAGCGGTGCACGCGCACCGCTGCCAGAATGAGAGATCAGTACCGGATGCGCAGGTCCGAAATGGACTGGGCGATCTTGGTATAGGCTTCGGTCAGTTCCTCGGAGCTTTCCGGAGTAAACGCGAAGTCGTCGCCCGACGCGCAATAATTGAGGATGGCCTGACCCGAAGCCGGGGCCTGGAAGGCGACGGTGTAGACTTTGATGCCCTGTTCCTTGATGGCGTCGCACATCTTTTCAGCCTGATCGAAGGAGTCACCGTTCGACGTATCGTATTCCTGGTTGAACTCACCATCAGTCATGATGATCATGGCTTTGGCCGAATCCGGTTCGTCATAGGGATACGGGTCGGAACCTGCAGGCCAGACGACGTCCCAGTCCGGTGCGATCAGGTACCAGCCCCAGGCAATGCCGAGATGGCCAGCCGTACCGCCGCTGGCGTTAAGGCCATCAATATAATCGAACAGCTTGTCGCGATTGCTGGTCATGGGCAGTGGACCAATTGGGTTACAGGATTCTGTGTACCAGCTGACATTACCTCTCCAGTTGATGCTGCCATACGCTTCGGCGGCTTCGATCCACTGGAATGGACCTGGGTCTTCGTCGGTGAATTGCTCGTCACCCACACGTTCCTTGACGCAAGTATTGTTGATCGTCTTGGTCTCGGTGACTGTGCGGGTGCCGTATTCAGGGACCCACTCATCTTCACACGTCCATTTCCACTTTCCTCTTTTCTTCTTCCATTGGCAGACCTCTTCCCAGTCGCCACCAGACTCGTAGGTTTCATCGTATGAGAAAGTGTATGTGCGAATTGGCAATTGTCCGGTTGCCTTGAAGAAATAATCGTCGCCTGCGTCCACCATGGAGGAATAGGAGGCCATACCGATGCGGACTTCACCGGTCGTGCCGTCATCGTCTGCGGGCACGAGCACATTGATTGCCGTGTCGGCTGCGCTTTTCAGGGCGGACATCTTGCTGCCGCCCATTGATCCGGAAACGTCGAACACGAAAGCGATGTCGACTTTACCGATACCGTAGGTCGAAGCGGAGGTGACGGAGAAGTTCAATTCCTTCGTGCCCGTCATCTGCATGATCGATGTCGGCTGTGCACAGCGCACCTTCACCGAAAGATCCTGAGACTCGCTCGCAATGGTCGCAACGGGTTCGGCACAATCGGTACCTTTGCCCTGGGCCTTCATTGCCGATTTGAAATAGTTCTCGATGTACGTCTTGATTTCGGTGTCGTTCTTGCCTTCCTGCATTTCGCGGGCACCCGCGATAACCGCGCTGTCCAGAATGAACTGGACGCGGTTTTTCGCGGTGTTGACCTGTTGCAGGTCAATCGCAAAGCCCATGAGAAGGAAGAGCGGAATGGTCATCAGCGCGAAAATGATCGCGATGTTGCCCTGTGTTTCGTCCTTGAACCGGCGAATTGTTTCGACAGTCCTCTTGATCAAATTCGTATTCGTCATCATTACCCACCCCAGTTTTGGCCGCACCTGGCCCAAAGGTTCTAGTGGGCACACTGCCAGAACAGGATAACTTCTCGGTAAAGTCGGGGGGCAGGGTTTCTCCGATAACGGAAAGGTTTCCTTAACCACGACCAGCGCCGCGAATGCCTTGTGGCACCGCGCTGGGAGGTCCATGTTTTCGGGTCAGTTCAGGACGTGTCAGGCGACAGGAAATCCCAAGTAGCCGCGTGCAATTGGCGGGCGCTATCCTGTTGTAAATACCTCAGTTTACGTGTCTTGAATGCGGACGGTACAGCACGCTTCAGCACCGGGACTGCCGTCGCCATAATCTGGCGCAACCTGGCTATGTATTCGACCGCGTGATCGAGCGCGTGGTTAACAGCCAGCAGCCGTCGAACGAGCTTTCCGGCTGGTAAAATGTCAGTTGGGCTGGACGGATAGTCCCGCAAGTCTACGGGCGTCTCTTCATCAAGGAAGCGAATGCGGGGGCCGGTACGAAATTGGGCTTTCGGCGGTGTGGCATGGATGATTTTCGTCGCTTCGATGAGGCGGAAGCGGGGAATGCGATGGCGCGGGCGGCGACTCGCCGGTTCCGGGGCGGGTGAGATTGTGGAGCTTGATAAATGCTTGGCACCCTTGTCCGGGTCCTGCGGTTTCGCGTTGAGACGCGGCAGGGGCCCGAGTTCAAGAGCGGCAAGGCAGAACAGGCGCCTGAGGATCGCTTCGAGAAATCCCACGAGGCCAGCCAGATCCTCCAACTCTGCGCGGGGCAGGAAGGGCTTGGCGGCAACTGGCCAGAGTCCAAGCCGCTTTTGAGCAGCCGATGCGAGATAATCGGCGGCATCCCACCAGAAGCGGGTGAGGCTGTGAACGGCGAGAGGAAATGGCGATTTCATGCTGTAGAGCCTGAATGCATTGGCTCTCAGATGAACTCGTGTCGACCTGGTCTGCGGACCATGGTCGCAAGTGACCATGACAGAACGGCTTTTTCCAATCTACGCCGTATGTGACACGGGGATAGCAAGAGAGCCATTCCCCTTGCTGGTCGCCGCTGAGGGCTTGATTCCCGCCGCCAACCTGCGCAATGAGCGCAGTCATGAACATACTTCTGATCGGATCGGGCGGGCGTGAACATGCCCTGGCGTGGAAAATGGCACAGTCGCCATTGGTGGATATGGTGCATTCGACTCCGGGTAATCCCGGCATGGATGAGGAAGGCCCCTGTTTTGATGTGGCCGTCACCGACATTCAGAAACTGGTGCAGCTGACCCTGCAGGTCGAGCCGGACCTGATCGTGATCGGACCGGAAGCACCGCTGGCCGCTGGCCTTTCGGACATCTTGCGGGCGCGCGGCTTTGATGTGTTCGGGCCGAGCCAGCAGGCGGCGCAGCTGGAAAGCTCGAAAGCCTTCTCCAAGGCGCGCATGGTTCAGTATGGTGTGCCGACCGCGGCCTATGGCGAATTCACCGATCCGGTGCTGGCGAAATCCTATCTGCGCACGCTGGAAGCGCCCTACGTGCTGAAGGCCGATGGCCTTGCCGCCGGCAAGGGCGTCGTGATCGCGGAAACGCTGGAGCAGGCCGATGCCGAGATTGACGAGATGCTGTCGGGCAAGTTCGGCGATGCGTCCGCCACGCTGGTGATCGAGGAATTCATGCATGGCGAGGAAGCCAGCATTTTCGTGATCACCGACGGCACGGGGGCGATCTATCTGCCAGCTGCACAGGACCACAAGCGCGCAGGCGATGGCGATACCGGACCGAACACAGGCGGCATGGGCGCCTATGCGCCGGCGCCGGTCGCGACGGACGAGATCCTTGCCCGCGTGAAGGCCGAGATCGTCCAGCCCATGCTCAAGGGCATGAAGGCAGACGGCATGCCGTATCAGGGCGTGCTCTATGTCGGCATCATGGTCACGGACCAGGGACCGAAAGTGGTCGAGTTCAATGCGCGCTTCGGCGACCCCGAATGCCAGGTGCTGATGAAGGGCCTTGCGGGCGACATCGTGCCGGCAATTCTCGGCGCGGCGACCGGCGGCCTTGAGGGCAATGAAGAAGCGTTCGAGGCACTGCTGGAGCTGGACCGGTTCGAACCGACGGCGACCGTTGTGCTGGCGAGCGAGGGGTATCCCGGCAACTATGCCAAGGGCTCGGTCATTCGCGGTGTGAAAACGGCCAATGAGCTGCCGGGCGTGACCGTGTTCCAGGCAGGTACGGACATGGACGAAGGCGGCGCGCTGCTGGCCAATGGCGGCCGGGTGCTGGCCGTGACGGCGAGCGGCGACGATTTGCCGGAAGCTGTCACACGGGCCTATGCTGGCGTCGATGCCATCGACTGGCCGGAAGGCTTCTGCCGCCGCGACATTGGCTGGCGCGCCCTGAAATAGGAAAGTTGGAGCCCGGATCATGCGCAAATCTATGTCCGAGGTATTCCGATCAAACGCGCGCAAGTGGGCTGGCCGGGCAAGCCTGACGCTTGGCGCATTGGTGACGGCCTGTGCCACCCAGCCCGCCGCCCCCACGCAGGAAGGCGATTTGCTGATCTCGCATGTAAGAGTGGTCGACTTTTCGGGCGAGGCGCCAGACGTACGGGAAGATGTGTTCGTGTTGGTGGATGAGGGCGCGATTATCGCCGTCGCGGACACGCAGGCGGGCCTGATTGCGGATGTAGAACAGGACGCTAGCGGCCTGACGCTGATCCCCGGCCTGACGGATATGCATGTGCATGTCTGGGACGAGGCGGAGCTGGCGGCTTATCTCTCATCGGGCGTCACGCGGGTACGCAACATGTCGGGCCTGCCGTTTCACCTGACACTGGCCGAGCAGGTCGAGGCGGGCAATGTGCTTGGGCCGCACCTGCTGACCACCGGGCCGATCCTGAACAGTACTGGCCCGAACGCGCAGGTGAACCACCAACTGGTCGAGACGGCTGAGGAGGCCCGCGCGGCGGTGGCGTGGCAGGCTGAGCAGGGTTTCACGCGGCTGAAAGTGTATTCCAATCTGACCCGCGAAGCGTATGGCGCCGTGCTGGAAGAGGCGGAGGCGCGGGGCATGATCGTGACCGGGCACACGCCGGAGGGCGTGCGCGGGCCGGGTGTGCCGTTCGAGGCGCCGTTCGACATTGCCTTCGAGGAGGTGCTGGATGATGGGTTCGAGACCATCGAGCATGTCGAGTCGATTGTCTGGCATGGCCTGAGCGATCGGCAGGATGAGGCGGCGGCGCGGGCGCTGGCCAAGCGCATCGCGGCCTCTGGGGTGCCGGTAACGCCGACATTGTTGGCCTATCACAATTTGTGGCGGGTGGCCGAGTCGCAGGGCGCGGCGCTGGTCCGTCCGGGGACGGAGATGCTGAACCCGGTCGTGCAGCAGACCGAGCGGGATCATCAGGAATTCTGGGCGAGCCAGCCACCGGGGCCGGCGGCGCAGAGCGATGCCTTTTACGGGCGCGTGACACGGATGCTCCAGGAGGAGGGCGTGATGCTGGTCGCGGGCACGGATGCGGGGATTTTCACCAATGTGCCGGGCCTGTCCCTGGTCGAGGAGCTGGGCCTGATGGTGAAGGCGGGGCTGACGCCGTTTGACGCGCTGAAAGCGGCGACGGATGCGCCCGCTCAGGTGTTGGGACGCAAAGGTCTGGACGGCTGCGCGCTTGAAGGCTGCGCGGCGGATCTGGTGCTTTATGCCTGTGATCCGCTGGCGGACATATCCTGCCTGCACTCGCCTGAGGCCCTGATCCGAGCCGGAGTCTGGCTGAATAAAGCGGATCTGACAGCCCTGCGCGACAGCGCCCGCAATCATAATCTGGAGCGCACGCAGGAAAACGTACTGGGCGGCCTCGCCGCACAAGGCGTGAACATCACGGCGCTCGGCCTCAATTAGCGGGCAGTTTATCCGGGTTGCGCATGGCGTAGAGCCAGGCGATGCGGCCGGTTGTGTCCGGGGCGAGGGTGAGGACGAGATCGACCTTTCCGTTCAGTCTACGGAGGAGCGCCGGGGCGCCATTGGCGAGAGCGGGCTCCATGGTCCATGTAGCGTCAGACTTGGCATCCTTCATCATCACGGCCATCAAGACCTGAACAATGTCAGCCGGTCCGCGCAGCGGACGTAGTGCGGCGCGGGCCTTGCGGCCGCCATCGGTGTAGGCGGTGGCCTCTGGCGCGAGTAGGTCCAGCACGGCGGCATGGTCCTGCGCGGCGGCGGCTGCCATGAAGCGCTGGAGGAGGTCGGCGACCTCAGACGGGGCTGCGTCAAAGCGCGGGCCGCTCTCCTGCAGGCGTTTGTGGGCGCGGCTGACCAGTTGGCGGCAGGCGGCTTCGGACTTGCCTGTGACGGCGGCAATTTCGTCATAGCCGGCGTCGAAGGCTTCACGCAGGATGAAGGCGGCGCGCTCGGTTTCCGACAATCGCTCCATCGCCCACAGCAAGGCGAGCTCGCATTCCTGGGCGAGGGCGAATTTCTCCTCGACGCCAAGTGAGGGCGCTTCGACAATGGGCTCGGGCAGCCACGGGCCGGGATAGGTTTCCCGGCGTGCGCGAGCCGACCGTAGCGCGTCGATGGCGATGCGGGCGGCAGTGCGGCGCAGCCAGGCGCGGGGGTTTTCAATGGCCGTGCGGTCAGATCGTTGCCAGCGCAGCCATGTGTCCTGCACGGCATCTTCGGCGCCGGCCCGCTCGCCCAGCATGCGATAGCACAGGGCGGTCAGGCCGGGGCGTTCGGCCTCGAAGATGGCGGTGTCGGCGCTCATGCGGGGAGGATCACTTCTTTACCGGCAAAGTCCAGCCTTTGACAGGCCTTGCCATGGCCCATGCCGCGCTTGATTACGGGATAGATGCGGCCGGAGGCGGCGGCAAAGGCACAGGAGAGGGCGCATTTCTCGCCGAATTCGGAGATGATCTCGCCGCGTAGGTCATCCGCCGTCGGATCACCAGATATGGCCGCCTCGGCAAAACGGTAGCCGAGCCCCATCGCGCCAGCCTCCAGCGGGCGGCCTTCGGCGCAGGCCTGCAGGGCGTCAGCATCTGCCCCACCTGCCAGCGCCATGTCGACGACCAGTTGGGCGCATGGTCCACAATCGCCGTCGAGCGTCGAGGCCAACAGGGTTCCGGTCCACGGGATTTGTCCGGCGGGCGCGCCGCGATATTTGTAGAAGGCGGGCAAGCGGGACAGGCCCCAGGCCGCGCCGGGCGAGATGTCGATGATCTCGTGCATATAGCTGGTGTTATAGTTGAAAGCGCGCTGCATCTTGCGCGCCTGAGCATGGAAGAGTTTGCGGATCATCGGGCGGTCTCCTTGCGGGCAAAATTGAGCGCGGCGGCGAGGGCGAGCCAGGCCGGCAGCTGAAGGGCGGTGAGATTGGAGGAAGCGACATGATCCAGCGGAAAGCCGCGGCTGATCCAGATCCAGACATGGAAGAGCGCATGCAGGGCGGGCCATGTCGCGCCGATGATGGCGGCGGTCCGGTCACGTGCAAACGCGCCATAGGCGAGCGCCCCTGCGCTCTGGCCAAATATCAACGCAATGTCGCGGATGAAGTGGAGATTGAACGGCCCCATCATCGCAACGCCCGGTACGGTCTCGTACCAGAATTGCGGCGCAAACCACATCCCTAGCCCATTGGCAAAATGAAACGCCGCAATGGCGATCAGGCACAGTCTCCACATGTTCATAACTCCCTGTTTCAGGAGTCAGACGAAACAGGGGCGGTTTTTGTGACAGGTGAGGCCCGGCTGCCGAAAGACAAGCGGGCCTCAGACCAGGATTTACTCGCTGCTGGAGTCCAGCATGGTGAGTTCATGCATCAGATATTGACCCGTAATCTTGCGGAGTTCGGGATATGTCTTCGATGTCTCGCGTGAACTATCCTGATTGGCTTCACCCCAGGCCGCCATGAACGCATCATATTTTTCCCTGGAAGGGCCGATATCGGCCATGCTCGCATATTTGATGCCGAGGAGTATGTTGAAGGCTCCACTGTCCGGCATGGCGCTGACCATAATGGTGTAGTCTTCAATATGGCCGAGTGATTTGGCCACGTCGTTGGATTCAACCCATGTGGATTTGATGCCTTCGAGGTAATAGTCCCCCATATTGGAATCGACCTTGATTGTCGCGATCTCCCACACGGAATCGCTGATCGTTTAATCTTCGTATGCGTTCAATTGCGCCAGTGCCGGAGTCGCGAAAGCCGTCAGCGCTGCTGACAAAAGCAGTCCCTTGATGTTCATTATCTGTCTCCAAGACGAAAGAGCGCCTGCGCGCTCGTCAGTGGCCCCACCGCCACCATGACAACAGGTTAATGTTGGTTAACGTCCGAGGCAAGCAAAAGACGGTCCGTAATCAAATAAAAATAGTCAGAGGGCGGCGTATTTTGCGTGCCGGTCATATCTGGTACTGATGCGGCTGTTGCGGGTCGTGTACTCAGGAGGCCGTCCCTTATGAGCTCGCCAATTCAAGCGCTTCCGCAGCGTCCATCCATTCGGTTTCGGCGGTTTCGGCTGCGCTGGCATGCTTTGCGCGGTCTTTCAGGAGCTTTTCCAGTTCGTCCGCAGGAGGTGTGCCGCTGGCGAGCTTGGCGTCGATCTTCGCAATGGCGGTGTTCGCCTTTTCGAGTCGGTTTTCGGCGTCGCGGGCTGTTTTCTTGAGGGCGCTGAGGCGTTTCTTCTCTTCGGGAGTGATCTCCTTCGGAGCAGCCGGCTTGGCCTGTTTGGCAGGCTTGGCCCCCTTGGTGTCGTCGCGGTCGGCCTTCATGACGAGGGCGCGATAGTCGGCAAGGTCGCCATCATAGGGCGCGGCGCGGCCATTATTGACCAGCCAGAGCCGGTCGGCCGTGGCCTCGGCAAGGTAGACATCGTGGGTGATGAGCAGGACCGCGCCGGGGAATTCGTTCAGTGCGTAGATCAGCGCTTCGCGGCTGTCGATGTCGAGGTGGGACGTCGGCTCGTCGAGGATCAGGATGTGCGGCGCGGCCGATGACATCAGGCCGAGCAGGAGGCGCACCTTTTCGCCACCCGACAGCTTCTCGACATTGGTTTCCACTTTCTCGTGGCTGAAGCCCATCGCCGCGGCAGCTGCACGGACTCGCGCTGGCGGTGTGCCGGGCGGCATGATGCGCTGGACGTGCATCAGAACGCTGTCACCTTCGGAGAGTTCGTCGAGCTGGTCCTGCGAGAAATAGCCGATGCGGACCGCCTTGGGCACGACCCGGTCGCCGCCAATCAGCGAGAGGCGTTCGCCGATGGACTTGACCAGCGTCGTCTTGCCCTGGCCATTGGCGCCGACGATCGCAATCCGATCATCCGGGTCCAGACGAAGATTGACCTTGTCGAGGATGATCGCGTCCTCACCATAGCCGAGCGTGGCATTGCGCAGTTCCAGCATGGGCGGGGCGAGCTTGTCCTTGGGCGGGGCGAAGTGGAACGGCGTCGTTCGGTCGCCGACCGGGATGGAGATGTCCTGCATCTTTTCCAGCATCTTGATGCGCGACTGGGCCTGACGGGCCTTGGAGGCCTTGGCGCGGAACCGGTCCACGAATGCCTGCAAGTGTTCGCGGTCCTTGTCCTGTTTGGCTTTCTGAGATTCCAGCTGGGCAAGCTTCGCTGCGCGCAGCTTCAGCCAGTCATCGTAGCCGCCGGGTGTGATCGAGAGTTTGCGATGCTCCAGTGCCATTGTGTGCGTGACGCAGCGGTTGAGCATCTCGCGGTCATGGCTGACGATCAGGACGGTATACGGATATTTCTTGATATAGGTTTCGAGCCAGGCCGCGCCTTCGAGGTCGAGATAGTTGGTCGGCTCGTCGAGCAGCAGGAAGTCCGGTTGGGAGAACAGGACACCGGCAATGGCTGCGCGCATACGCCAGCCGCCGGAGAATTCCTTGGTCGCGCGGCCAAGGTCTTCGGTTGTGAAGCCGAGGCCGTTCAGCACCTCGGCGGCGCGTGCCTCGGCGGTCCAGGCGTCGATGTCGAGCAGGCGTTCATGGATCTCGCCGATGCGGTCCGGGTCGGTCGCGGTCTCGGATTCCAGCATCAGCGCGTGGCGCTCTGTGTCGGCGGCGAGCACGACGTGACCTCCTGCGCGACCCAGCCGAGCCGGGCGCCGGTGTTCAACCGGATGGCGCTGTCATTGCGGGGGTTTTCCACATCCTCTCGGATCAGGCGCAGCAGGGTGGACTTGCCCGTGCCGTTGCGGCCGACAAGGCCCACTTTCCAGCCGGCCGAGATCTGCGCCGTGGCAGATTCAAACAGGGGCCGGGCTTCGACCTGAAAATCGAGATTTGAAATGGTAAGCATGCGCGGCGGTCTACTAGAGACTACCGTGAAAGCAAGGGCGTGGGTGAAGTCGCTTTAGCCTGGCAGGTCGTCGAGTCGCGGGGCGTCTGCCAACTGGTCTTCCCAGTCAGCACGACTGGCCCAGCATATGTGGGCCTCGGGTGGCAGCGTAATCGGCGTATCCAGGCTGCCAGCGGGCACAGCAATGCCTTGGCCGCCCTCCAGCGCGTAGGGAAGCGCCGATCCGCATTGCGTGCAGAAGCTCTTCTGGTGGCGCGTCCCTGCGAGACGGAATGTGTGGATGTGTTCCGCGCCGGACTGCCACACAAGATGCGCGCGTCCCGAGAAAAGCGTGGAGGCGTGCGCAGAGCCGGTGTCCTTGCGACACCGGCTGCAATGGCAAAGATAAAAATGTTCAAGCGGGCCATCGATTTCAAATCGGACAGCCCCACACAGGCATGCGCCGCTATGGGAATCTCTCATGGCAAAACCGATAGCATGAAACGCTTGGGGGCGCCTTAGCGGATCACGATGTTGATCAGCGCCGGAGCCGGATGTTTGCCATGCTTGTGAGCCTGCACTTGATGGTAGCCATGCCGAGCGACATAGACCTGACGCGGACCCGAATAGGCCATCTTGCGGGCCACGCGCTCTCCAGGTGCTGGCACATAGGTCCAGGCCGAAGCAGGGCAGCTGACCTGACGCATGTCGCGGATATCTTCGCGCCTGTCAGCGCGGCCATAATCGATACGCTGGTCAATCCGGTCTTCGCGTAAATCGGGGCAGCGGGCCGGGTCGAGACGCCATTCACCGGCAGAGGCCGTACCGGCGCCGATGACGGCAAGCGCAGCGAGGCCGGCGAGGCGGGCAGGTTTGACGATGGTCATGATGAGTCTCCTGTGTAGAAATGTCAGGGATAAAACGGCGGAGCGAGAAAAATCCGTCGGGCCTGCTGTTATCCTTTCCGAAGTTTAATCGAGGAGCGCTCAGCACTTGGCTGGCGCGGGAGAGGGGGAGGGGCACCTTCGAACAGGGCGTAGAGCGACGCGCCAGCATTGGTGCGGGGTTCTGTGCTGCACGCCAGGAATTTCTGAAAGGCCGGAGAGCAGGCGACATATCGGTTTGGCCACCAGCCATGCTTGACGCCGGGGCTGTGATAGAAGCGCAGGAGGGAGCTTTCCCAACCTTTCCATTGATCTTCTTCGAGCGCGCCGGAGCGGTGCTGATACCAGGCCTGCTCGCATAGTTTGAAGAAGGAGAAGAGGAAGTAATGCGCAAGGATGCGCTCATTGCGGGTGGCACCTGACCAGTCACGGCAGGCGGCAGACAGGGCGTGCCCCATGTCGGGCGAGGCCATGCCGGGCACATTGATCGCTGTGATGGCAGCGGTAATGGACTGGGCCGACGCGGTTTTCTGAGCGCGCGTGTTCTGGCGGATCGAGATGATCAGGGTAATGAGGGAAAGAATCACGGCAACGGAGGCGATGATCTGGGAGACGAGGTAGATGTCATTGAGGGTCATGACGCCCCCGCCGGGCCTTTTTGAGGCCGGTGCCCGCAATACCCAAAGGGGGCCTGACGGACGATGCAATGCTGATCCTCACATCACTTCAGAGAACCAGAATATCACGGCGAGCCGTAGGAGTCATGCCGGAGTTTTCGGGGGATTTTGTCCGAAGTGAGTAGGGCCCGCCATGCCACCAGTAGGGGGAGAACTGTAAATGGCATGACGGGCGGTTCGCTGCATTACTCTGGGGGGAGGGGGACAAACGCAGCGAACGCAAACCTCTCTCTCCTACCTGATATAGGTGGCAGGTTGGCCGTGTCCAAGCGGCTCACGCCTTCGTGAAGGGTGAAGTTTGGGTAATGTTGAGGGAGGGTCCCGGAGCACTTGGCCAAAGAGGTTCAGGAGGCCCGTTTTTGCTCTTCTGCGAGAAGCTCGAGGATGTCTTCGATCTGGCCACGGTACCTTATCAGTATCAGATGGTAGTTGTCCTGGATAAGATATGCGTTCTGAAATGCGGCAAGGATTTCGGGATCTTCAAGCAAGACTGCGCGATCGACGGTCTCCACAGCTCCCACTTGCTGGAAGGTCTCGGACGGGGTGCCTGACGTTACCAGACTTTTCGCCTTGAACAGCACACGCGCCAGGTCCTCTATCGGCGCGGTGAATGTGCCACTGAAGACTTCGCGCCCAAACGCGATCGAGCTGTCAAACTCATAGAGCTTGTCCCGCAAGTCTTCATTCGCGATCAGGCGCATGCGTCCGGTAGAGACAAGTTCCTGAAAGGCAGCCAAAGGTCCGGGAAATGTCGATACCGAGTCCACCAATGCGAGGTCCTCGTTAAGCGTTTGCTCATCCAATTCTCCTGCACGAATTCCCATGATGAGCCGGCTGGTCGCTTCGAGCAGCAATTCCTGTTGCCCAATGCTGCGATTGGTGAGCGTGCGCTGCAGTTCGAAGTCACGCTCCAGCCTTTCGAGAACATTCCGGGTGTCCAGCCGCTCGGAACGCGCCTCATTCCAGTTACTGACCTGCAGACCGATGAACATACCGAACACCACGATCAACGTCTCGATCAGGACGGTGAACCAGTCCGGATTCTTACGCTCGGAGCGATCAGGCTGCTCAGTTCTCCGCCCCGGCAAGGTTCTTCAGGATAATCGACCAGTGATCGAGACCGTCATAGAAGCTGTCAACGGGAAGGCGTTCATTCAGGCCATGGGCGAACGTGTCGTTCTGTTTGGCGGCGGCCGCCGAAATGGCGACCGTGTCATAGCCGAGATTTCGATAATGCATGCCGTCTGTGCCGCCCGATGACATATGTGGGAGGATCGGCACGTCGACACCGCGTTCTGCGAGCGAGGCCTTGATTGCGTTGGTCACATCTTCGCGCAGGATGGATTCCGGGCTTTCAACAAGGTCGGAGATCAATTTGAACTTCACGCCTTTATTGTCGATGACTTCTTTCAGTGTGGCCTCGGTCGCCTCGATGCCGACCCCAGGGAAGATGCGGCAATTGACGGTTACGGTGGCTGATTGCGGCAGCGCGTTCTCAGCATGTCCGCCGCGCAGCATGGTCGCCACGCATGTGGTGCCTATGGTGCCGACCGTTGCCGGATTGGCACGCAGGACTGCGATTGCATCTTCGTCGGACGGGTCATCGGCAAAGTCCCTCATCGCCTGACCAAGCTTGTCAAGCCGCTGGCGCCCGCCGATGCGTAGCGACGCGCGTGTCAGTTCGCTCGACATGACCGGGAATGTGTAGTCCCGAATTTTAAGGATCGCTTCGGAGAGTTCGTAGATTGCATTGTCTGCCCGCGGAGCAGATGAATGACCTCCCGGATTGGTTACGGTCAGATCCCAGGTTGCATAGGTCTTTTCAGCGCCCTGTACACCGTAGTAAAGTGGCTGACCATTTGGTCCGAGCGCAAGGCCGCCCGCATCGGCGTTCAGCACGAATTCCGGCTTGATATGCTCATGGACATATTGGGCCTGACCGCGGGTCGAGACCATACCGGTCTCCTCATCGCCGGACAGCACCATCACGATATCGCGGTTCGGCTTCCAACCTTCTTTTTTCAGACGAATGAAGGTCTGCACCAGATTGGTCACGCCATATTTGTTGTCTGCCGTTCCGCGCCCGAAGAAATAGCCGTCTTCCTCGATCAGTTCATAGGGCGCCCGAACCCAATCCTCGGCCAGCGCGTCGACTACATCCGCATGAGCGAGCAGAACGATGGGCGCCTTCACCGGGTCTTCGGCCCGGTACCAGACCATCAGGCCTTGTGTGGCTTCGCCATTGTTTTCGTAGTTTGTGACTTTCATGTCTTCGTCGGCAAACCCGGCGGCAGCCAATTCGCTCATCAGGTATTCGAAGACTTCGGGCACATTCTCCTGCCCGCGGGCTGAACGGATCGAGACGACCTTGGCATAGATCTCGCGCGCTTTCAGCTCATCGGCGGTGCGCTCCTGCGCGGCCGCGACGGGCGTCAGGCAGCTTGCTCCAAGCAGTGCGGAAAGGGCGAAAAGCGAATGTCTGGCGGTCATGGTCACTCCTTGTTGTCGAGGCGCGGACGATCCGCAGAATCATTTTTTACGTACCTTAGTTGCTTGCCGACGAGAGTCAGTAGCAATATCTGGCAGCGGCGATTCAGCACCCCTTCGGATCGGCGGCGGAGGATCATCGCGTCGTCTCCAGATCGGACACGAGCGATGCTGCTTGCCGATCGAGGTAATCAAGAAATGACGGCAGCCACGCGAGTTTGCTCAGCTGGAAATTCAGCTGCAATCGGAGCGCTTCCGATTCCCGCAGACTTTCGGCTGAGTGCAAAACGAGAGCAATATCTTCTGGCGGCGGACAGTTTTCATAGAATGTATCAGGGTTTGCGCCTGGCTGGCTGGGTTCGGGACTGGGTGCCGAGGAGAGACAGTCACTAATGACCATACCGACGCGGCCTTCGATCAATTGGCGCGACAGGTCGCGATACCCCGACTGGAATATCATCAGCGTTTCAATCTCGTTGACCGAGTCTTCATAATAGTCGCGCAGTCGGCGCTGCATTGATCCGCTGGCAATGAGGTCGAGATCGCCAGAATTTTGAAGCTCCCTGTAAATCTGCGCCGACGGCTCGAACGGCCATTCGCCCCCTGCAATCCAGCTGTCGAGGACAAACCCCCAAGTCTCATCAATCGTTTCGGGGGGATCGGACCGCAGCGCATCATCCACGCGCAGGGCGGCTTCCTGGACCTCCGCGTACCATTGCCGACGAACCGCAAAGGCGTCGAGATCAGCATGGAGATCAGCAATCAGTCGCTCACGCGAGGTCTCGGCCTCAAGCCGATCCCCCCGCGCCTCGTTCCAGTTGTTGACCTGCAGACCGATGAACACGCCGAACACGACGATCAGCGTCTCGATCAGGACGGTGAACCAGTCCTGCTTGCGGATCGAGGTGGCGAGGCGCTGGAGGATCATTGGACTGTCCCTTCATCAGTGCTACCCTCCGGGGCAGCACCGAGTAGTTCCAGGGCCGAGCTGATAAGTGCGGAATTCCCCTGCAGATTGTTGACCGCAGTCGTTGCTTCGGCAAATTGTAACCTCAGATGCTCACGAATAGCCGGGTCGGCCCGGATGGCATCAGCGACGGCCTGCAGGGTTTCAGGGTCCGCCTCAATCTCGCATTCCTCCTTGAAACCTAGCAGAATACTCTGTTCATCCAGCAGGTCGCTGCATCCCACCCGTATGGCTTGCTGGACCGGTATCGGGATTTTTGACCGCAAGGCCTTGCGATACGGCGTTTGTTCGAGGGCGTCATAAGTCACCTTCATCGCATCGAATGCATAATATGTGGAAAGTCCGCCTTCGACAGCACCTTCGGGTAACAATCCCAGATGCCCGGAGGAGACGATCTGGTCCCATGTCGCGCGCTCCGGTGGCAGCTGGTTTATCTCCGTCGCCCGATAAGCCATCTGGATCAGTTCTTTTGCATCGGGCGCATCGGCGGACAGCAGCTCACCTGTTCTCACAACTGCGGCCAATACCTGTTCATGGTATTCTGTCAGCAGACGTGAATTGGCGAGGTCTGTGCGAAGGTCTGTTTCGAGACGTTTGACATAGTCCTTTGCAAGCTGACGCTCCACCCTCGTTTCATTCCAGTTGTTGACCTGCAGACCGATGAAGACGCCAAACACCACGATCAGCGTTTCGATCGCGACGGTGAACCAGTCCTGCTTACGGAGGGAAATGGCGAGGCGTTGGAGGATCACTGCGCCGCCTCCAGCGCATCCATCACATTGCGCACCGCGGCCAGATCCTTTTGATGACGATCAAGCGCCTGGCCGAGATTGATCAGAACCAGTAGCAAGGCGGAGCGGGCCTCTCGCAGCTTCTCCCAATCATATACCAAGTTGTCAGCCTCTTCGCCGGAACCAAGTGATCCGGGCTTGTAGTTCAGCGCCAGTACAAGTGGGGAGTCCGGCTGCTTCAATGCAACCGACCGATTTTCGACGTAGATCCACAGTGAGCTTGTCTGCCCATACTTCGTCAGTGCTTCGCGCAGCGCAATGTCGCTCAGTTGCGCAAGCCCGCCCGACGCCACCAATTCTTCGAAACTCGGCGGCGGCGGGGTTTTCGTGCTAACGCCAAATATGTTGACGATCATCCGCCGGACGTGGGCCTCGTCCTCGGGAGGGTCAGCAACCTCCAATAATGTCGCCAACTCGTCGAGATCGGCAATCATGTATTCTGCCATCTCGATATAGTGCAGCACGAGGGCTTCCTGTGCCTGAAAGTCAATCGTCAGACGTTCAATGATCCGCGCCTCTTCGGCCTTCGCATTCTGCGCCGCATTCCAGTTGCCAAGCTGGATACCGAGATAGACACCGAACACTACGATCAATGTCTCGATGACGACGGTGAACCAGTCCTGTTTACGGATGGAGGTGGCGAGGCGTTGGAGGATCATTCGCGGCGCTCCAGTTCGGCTTCGATTCCCTCCAGGGCGATTTCTGCTGTCCGGTTCTGGACTATGAGATCAGCTGGCGTAGCGGATTGGAGGCCGACCCATTGAGTGAGGAGGAGAGGGATGTCAGGCGTGTCGGCAATTCTTCCGACAGCGCGCGCGGCGGCTTTGTCGCTGATGCCTTTCGCGCAATCGAGAATGTAGGTCTCGGCACCGTCGTTCAGGATGTAACAATTATCCCAGTAGAATTCCTGCGCGTCGAACGGGATGAGCTGGCGTACGCGGGAGCGATAGGCAGGCAGCTCGTTGGTGATTGACAGGGTGGCATTCTGGGCAAGGTAGCCTTCGACCACGTCGACGATGTCGCGAGAGCGAGGAAAGCCCTGCCGGCGCATTTCGTCATAGGTGGACCGGTCGACCTCGATAGATTGCCACTGCGAGGCGTGAAAGAAATCGACCAGCACACTCCAGCACTCATCACCGCAGCTTTCGCCTGACTCAAGGAAATCAAGCGAGCGCTTGCCGGCAGCGACCACCTGCCGGATGGCATCGACTTTCTGATCGGTGAGGCGGATGGATGTCTCGATTTCCTGATGCAGTGCGCGGAGAAGTTCGGTTTCCTGCGCCCGCTCGGCGCGCGCCTCGTTCCAGTTGCCGAGCTGGAGGCCGAAGAACACGCCGAGCACGACGATCAGTGTCTCGATGAAGACAGTGAACCAGTCCTGTTTGCGGATGGAGGTGGCGAGACGCTGGAGGATCATGGCGTGTCTCCTTCCGTCTTGGACGCCGGTACGTCCAGCGCTTCAAGGTCGTTGCGGATCGCCTCAGCGGCAAATTTACCCATGATCCAATGATAATAGGCTGCATTCTCCCAACTGAAAAAAGCACCAAGGAAGGCTTCATCCCTGCAAGCTACGTCCAACGGCACGACAAGTGCCTGTTTCCTGACCATTTCCCCACTGGCAATCGCGCCGCCTCGGATGGCTTCGAAAGCCTGCTCTGGTCCTTCAAACGTCAGTGGGCCGGGGCGCACGATGTGGGAAACATCCTGGTATGTAACCTTGTGGCTGTCGCCCATGGCTATTGAGTTGGTATGCAGCAGGTTGAGCCGTGTCGACAGGGCCATCAAACGCTTGCGCATTTCGGGTGTCTGGTAAGGCAGGAAGCCGTCATTGTTGATCAACTGGTCGAGCGCCTTGGTATCCAGGTTGAAACCGTTCAGCGCCCCGACTGGCGCAAACGCAGCCTCAATCCGTGTCTTTGCTGCATCGCCTGTGCGGCAGGCCCGGAGATCCTCGATCGCCAGTTGCACGATGGGAATCCGCGCCGCGATTGTCCCGCGTGAGGCCTCTATTTCGGCCAGATTGGACTGGATTTCGACGATGGTCCGGTCAAAGGATTCATCGAACAGGCGCTGTTGTTGGCCAGACTGGTTCCAGTTGCCGATCTGCACGCCGAGGAACACACCCAGCACGACGATCAGCGTTTCGATGAACACGGTGAACCAGTCTTGTTTGCGGAGCGCTGTGGTCAGGCGCTGGAGGATCATGGTCAGTCTACTCCACAGCCTGCAGCTGGTCCCAGAGATCAATCGGCGGCGTATCATTCACCATGCCGTCGACCATGTCCGCGAACCCCGCATTGAAATAGCCCCGGCAGAGCTGCCACAGGGCCCGTCCGCGCGGCGTGCCGAGGACGAAGTAAATAACGCCCTGATAGGTTTCCCACGACTCTTTCGTGATCGCACCATTCTGGTATTGCAGCCACTCATACTCGCGCGCCCGCATCTGACCGATCATCCAGAAAAAGAGTTTGGTCTTCTCCTCGAAACTTGGCGTTTCAGTCTGCGAGAAGATGCGGCCCAGTTCCGGGAAATCGACGAACTTGTAGACGCCGGTCTGGTCATAGGTGAGCTGTGCCTGACGGGCTTCAGAGCGCATTTGCTGCGCGCCCTGGTGCACCTGCAGGGCAAGATAGATGAGCGTCGCCGCCACTACGACGACGCCGATGATCTGTGCAATGAGGGCAGCTTGTTCGAGGGTCATTCCGGCATCTCCTCGTCTGTGGTCAGTTCCTCGGAGGGGAGCAATTTCAGCTTGTCGAGGTGGTGGTCCAGAAAATCCTCATCGAGCGCTTCGACGATGGGTCCGGCGACTTGTTGCATGGCCGTGCCCTCCCAGCCGTTTATCTGCAATGCCCACCAGTGCTTGCCGAAACGGGAGCCGAAATAGAAGGGGGCTGAGTTCTGGATATGCTGCCGGACACGGGTCTCCGAGATCAGCCCGGCATCCTGCATCATGAACATCTGATCCCATTGAAGCATGATGGAGATGAGAAGGCCGTCGATGGTCCGGATCTCGGCATCACTTAATTCTTCAGGTGCCCGGATCGACTTGACCCAGATATTGGTGATTTCCGGCTTTGCGATATTGAATTCGATTTCGGCCAGCAAATCATTCTTCTGCTGGTCCATTGCCGTGCGCGTCAGGGACGCATTCTGGCGAACTTCCACGATCAGGACGACAAGGCCTAGCAGGACGCCGACATTCGCGGCGAGGGTCAGCCAGCGATTGAGCCGCTCCAGCGGGGCGGGGCGCGGCGCGTCGGGTGGCCCTGTCGGGGATGTCGTGACGGGCGGTAGGGGCGGTGTATCAACACGCGCTTGCTTGCGTCGCAGACGGGACAGGACAGATGGGAGCTTCACGAGGCGTCCGGCCTCGCACAATTTGTCCCAAGATGATCAGACATGTCGTCCGCCAGCATGTTTTCGTCCCCCAGCCGCGCACTTTAGGCCGGGAATGGGGGGTGACAAGTATTTTCCGGGGAGGCTTAACGCCCGACATATATCAGCGTGCCTTGCGGGACGAGGGTCATGAAGGTGTCGAGGTCGGTGCGCGAAAAGGCGATGCAGCCATTCGAGCGCCCCAGCTTGCCGTAGTTGTCGATCATCGCAGGTTCGGCATAGGCGGCAGAATGGATGACGATGGCGCGACGGCGGGCATTGGCATTGGTCTTGTCGAGGCCATCGAGACGCAGCGAGCGGCCATGTTTGCCGTAATATTCCTCGGCCGTGAGATAGGCGCCTTGCGGACTCGCCGAGGAGCCGGGCACATCAGAGAAGGCATCAAGGAAGCCATCATGATCCTTGTCGGAACCCCGGCCATGCGTGGCGCGATAGGCTTTGACGAGGCCGGTTTCGAGATCGACCACGAAAAGGCGCTTCTGCGCAGAATGCAGGCCATAATCGACGATGACCAGTCGGCTCGGATTGGTTCGGTCGGAATGCCGGCTCATCGCCTGTATGGCCTCGCCCAGCAATTCCGGCCGGATCATGCGATCGGGATCAATCTCGGCGGCGTGCGATGGTACCGGAAGGAAACAGAGATAGAGCAGGATCAGCAAGCGGCGCATGGGTTATCGGGCTTTCGAGCGTGTGGACGAGGTGTCGGTTGGCTGGACGGGGGACCGGATGAAAGACGCCGCGGAGGCGCTGGAAGACTAATACGATTTCGCGGACGAGGATGACAATCATGACCGCCACCAAGGCGAACACGGCAAAACTGAGCAGGGCGAGGGCGGTGACGAGAGTTTCCAATTTTCGCACAGTGCGAACCTTTCATGTGAGCTGGCCAATGCGGACGTCGCGGAAGGCCTTGGCGTCGCGTAAGCCGTGAGTATGGTGTGACAGGAAAACTTGTAGAAAAGAGGGCAGAAAATGGCCGAGGGAGAAACCGCTGCAGAATTGTTCACGGGCACCAAGCCTGTGGTCGAGTCGCACAAATTCGATGAGGCGAAGCTCGCCGCGTGGATGGAGGCCAATGTCGAGGGGTATCAAGGCCCTCTGGAAGTGCGCCAATTCAAGGGCGGGCAGTCCAACCCGACCTACCAACTGGTCACGCCCAACAAGAAATATGTCATGCGCCGCAAACCGCCGGGCAAGCTGTTGCCGAGCGCACACGCCGTGGACCGCGAATTCCGCGTGATTTCCGCGCTCTACCCGCTGGGATATCCGGTCGCACGCCCCTATGGCCTGTGTACCGACGAAAGCGTCGTCGGCACGATGTTTTACGTCATGGACATGGTTGAGGGCCGCATCCTGTGGGATGGCACGCTGCCCGATTATGAGCCAGCCGAGCGCCGCGCGATCTATGAGGCGAAGGTGAAGACCTTTGCTGATCTCCACAATGTCGACTGGCGCGCTGCAGGCCTGGAAGGCTTCGGCAAGGAAGGCGACTATGTGGCCCGCCAGATCCATCGCTGGACCAAACAGTACAAGGCATCTGAGACCCAGCATATCCCGGAGATGGAACAGCTGATCGAATGGCTGCCCAAGAACATCCCGCCGGGCGACAAGACCACGATCGTGCATGGCGACTATCGTCTCGACAATATGGTGTTGCATCCGACCGAGCCAAAAGTAATCGCGGTGCTGGATTGGGAGCTTTGCACGTTGGGCGACCCCCTTGCCGACTTCTCCTATCACCTCATGAACTGGGTGATGCCGCCGGGGGATTCCTCGCGCGGCTCAATCATGGCGATTGATGACCTCGAGGCCTGGGGAATTCCGAGCATGGACGAGTATGTCGACATGTACTGCAAGCATACGGGCCGCGATGGCTTGCCGGAGCTGGACTACTATTTTGCCTATAACGGATTCCGGCTTGCGGGAATCCTGCAGGGCATCATTGGTCGCGTTCGTGATGGCACTGCAAACAGTGCCAATGCCGAGTCGAACGCTGCACGGGTGGTGCCGCTGGCGCAGTTTGCGGCCGAATATGCCCGCCGGGCCGGGATGTCCGGGTGAGCTCTGACCTGTCCGGCCCGCCGGGCAGCGGGTCTGATTACCGGTATCTGAGCCGACGCGACATCTGGCTGTTGACGCTGGCCTGCGCGGTGGTGACGGCCAACGCCTATTACATCCATCCGATCATCGCTCTGGTGGCGGAAGATTTCGGCGCGTCGCCGTCGGAGATTGGGCTTGTGCCTGCGTTCAACCAGATTGCGCTGGCGCTCGGCATCTTCCTTTTGCTGCCGCTGGGGGACCGGTTCAGCAACAAGCGATTGGCGACCGTGTTTGCCGCAGGCCAGTTCGTCGGCATGCTGGCCATGGCATTCGCGACCGATTTCCGGTTGTTCATTGCAGGCTCGACATTTCTCGGATTTTCAACGATCACGCCCTATTTGCTGCCGGCCTATGCGTCGAAGCGCGTGCCGCCCGAACGGCTGGGCCAGACCATGGCGATGCTGACCACGGGCGTCATCTCCGGCATTCTCGTTGCGCGCGTGGGCGGCGGCTGGCTGGGTGAGTATTATGGCTGGCGGTCGGTATACTATGTTGCTGCAGCATTGATGGGCGGGGTGACGCTGTTGCTGCCGCGGATCATGGATGAGCGACAGGGGCGCGGCGATGCGCAGGAAAAGCAAAGCTATGTCGGACTTGTCATGTCTGTGTTCCCGGTTGTGCGGCGACACCCGGAAGTTCTGCTGTCTGGTGCGATGCAGGGGCTCGGCTTCGGTGTCTTCCTGGCGGTGTGGCTCGGGCTCGGCCTCTACCTGACCAGCCCTGAAATGGGCTATGGTGCTGATACGGTAGGCTATCTGGCGGCGCTTGCGCTGATCAATGTGTTCACCACGCCGTTCTTCGGTGGTTGGGCCGACCGGATCGGGCCCCGACGGCTGAGAGCATTCGTAGCGCTGGTGCAGTTTTCCGGCGTCTGCCTGCTCGACGTGTTCGGCCACAGCCTGTGGATGTTGCTGGTGCCATTGATGCTGATGAATGTGGTCGGGCCGCTGATTGATGTCACCGGGCGGATGACGTTCCTGAATCAGCCGCCGGAAGTGCGCACGCGCCTGATGACAGCATATATCGTGCTGATGTTCATCGGAGGCGGGCTGGGCAGCTGGGCGGGCACATCCGTTTATGAAATCTGGGGTTGGTCGGGCACCGCCATGATGGCGCTTTGCTTGTCAGCTACCTTGTTGGTGTTGGCATTGATTGCCGTGCGGCTGGATCCAAAACGGTCGAAAACACATGCTGAGGAGGACGCAGATGGCTGACAGTGAGGGCCCACGCCCGACCTTCTGGATACCAATCCAATCGACAGAGGACCCCAACCGGTTTGAATTCGTCGCGCGCCAGAGCGCCTGTGCGGGACCGCCAGACCGGCAATTCCTGATGGGCGGCGTGTCCATGGCCGCAGGCGTGCATGCATTGGAGACTGCGATCGGGCGCCCTCTGCTATGGGCAACGGCACAGTTTGCGGGCGGCGCGACGCTGAACTCGCGCATCGACATCACGGTGCGCAAGCTGGCCGAGGGAAGGACCGTTGTGCAAGCGGTTGCCGATTTGACGGAAGACGGTCGCTCGGTCTTGCACGTTTCAGCCGCCTTGGGCGGATGGGATGACAGCGAGGGGCGGCAGTTTTTGAACATGCCCCCTGTGCCGCCGCCAGCGGAATGTGCGGAAAGTCACGAGATACCCTTCTCGCGGGACGACAATCTCGCCGGACGGATCGAGCGCCGCTCTGTGCATCAGGATGATACGACAGCGGAGGAAATGGTCTGGGTGCGGGTGAAGGATACCGGACCCGCGGATGCCGCGCGACTGTCGCTGATCTCAGACTTTTTCCTTGGCGCACATACCCGCACGCGAGGCGGGCGAAGCCTCGACAACACAGTGCGCATCCACGCGCTTCCGAAGACGGACTGGGTGCTGAATGTGACGCGTATGTCGGGCTTTGCTGCCGGCGTCGCTCATGGCGTTCTGTACCAGTTCGGAGAAGACGGCACCTTGCTGACAACGGCCAGCCAGACAGGCCTGTTGCCGCCGCGATAAACCTTGCCGGAACACCCCAGATAGAAGACGATGAAGGACGGAGGAAACATGACAGAGACAATCAAGGGGCCACTGCGCGCGCCCGCTCAGATGCTGCAAGAGCAATCTTATGATGGGCATAAGAGCCTTCATGATGACAGCGAAGCGGAGCGCCTCGGCATCAAGGCCGGGCCGATTGAAGGGCCGACGCATTTCTCGCAATTCGTGCCATACCTTGCCGAAATCTGGGGCGACGCGTGGTTCGAGCGCGGCTGTTTCTCCAGTCATTTCCTGAACATGGTGTTCGAGGGTGAGAAGGTGCGTGTCGAAGTCGATCGCCCAGCGCCGGGGGCGACGCGGACAATGTGCCGGGCGTTCAAGGAGGATGGTACGCCGGTGCTGGAGGCCAGCGCATCGATTGGGCCGGATCATGGTGAGACATTGCTCGAAGCGCGCATGGCAAAGCTGCGCCCGGCGGGAGACCTCGTGATCCTCGCCGATATGAAAGTGGGCATGACCGGCGCAGCCGACGAGACGGTTACGATGCACCCGGATCAGCATATGGGAAATCTCTATCCCTTCTCACTGGCTGACAAGTTGAAGGTCATCACAGAGCCGATGGATGTATACTCCGATGGCGCTGCGGGGCCGTGGGGCAAACCGATTGTGCCCCTGGAAATGGTCAGTGTGCTGGGAAACTACTCCAACCGGAATTCCAAATTCCCGGTCAAGCAACCTGCGATTGGCCTGTTTGCCGATCTGGAAATCCGCATGGTTGATGGGCCACTGCTGGTCGGGGAGACCTATCTGTTGCGTCGCGAGGTCGTGGCACTGTCGGAAAGCCGACGGGTCGAGAATTACTGGATCCGCACACGCTTCTTTGATGCGACCGGCAAGACGCCGGTTGCCGAAATGCTGCTGAACCATGGTGTCATGAAGGCGAGCTATCCGGACTATCCCGCTGACCGGCTGCCGGCCTGAGGCATGGGCAGTTTCGATACACTTCTCTACACGACGCAGGATGGCTATGCGCGCATCACGCTGAACCAGCCCGAAAAGTTGAATGCCCTTTCCTACCTGATGCAGTCGGAATTGTCGGCGGCCTTGTGGGAGGCTGACAATGACAGGTCAGTGCACTGCGTGATCCTTGAGGGGGCTGGGCGTGCCTTCTGTGCGGGCTACGACCTTTCCGGTGCAGACGGCGATGTGCCGGTGTCGCCGGTGGAGGACAAGGATACCAAATCCTATCGCGGTCATCGCAGCCTGGATGATGATGCGTGGCAGTTGGAACGGCAACAGCGCTGGCGCATGGCGCTGTTCGACATGCACAAGCCGGTGATTGCAAAGGTTCATGGCTATTGCCTGGCAGGCGGGTGTGATCTCGCATTGATGGCGGACATGGTGATTGCGGCAGATGATGCGACATTTGGCTTCCCTCCGGCGCGCGACCTCGGCGCGTTGCCAAACAATTTCTGGGTCTACAATTGCGGACCGCAATGGGCCAAACGGTTGCTGTTGACCGGCGACACCGTCACCGGCCAGGAAGCGCAAGCCATAGGATTGGTATTGAAGGCCGTACCCGGCGACTTTCTGGAAGCAGAGGTCACAGGGTTGGCGTCACGCATGGCAAAGATCGATCCCGATTTGCTATCTGCCAACAAGCGGATTGTGAATTTGTCCATGGAGCTGATGGGCGCGCGTACGCTTCAACGGCTTGCAGTGGAAAATGATGTGCGGGGCCACAACACCCGTGCCGCACAGGGGTTTCGTGACAGCGTTGCAGACAAGGGCCTGAAGCCTACGCTTCGCGCGCGGGATGCAGCCTTTGGAGACGGACGGGCCCGTGTCTTCGGTCCCGAGACCAGAAATGAGAATGGCCACCTGACCGGCCCGGAGGAAATGGAATGAAGGGACTGTTGTACCAAGGCACGCGCGACATTGCGTATGGCGAGGCGCCTGAGTTGAAACCGGAAGATACGCGCAGTGCCATCGTGAAGATGACCGCCTGCGGAATATGCGGATCGGACCTTCATATCTATCAGGGCCACGGTTTCAGCGACGAGACCGGCTATTGCGTCGGGCATGAAGCCGTGGGCGAGATTGTCGAGACTGGCAGTGGCGTGTCGCGGTTCAAGACAGGCGACCGGGTAATGATCTCGGCCGCTGTGGGCTGTGGCGCGTGCGTGCCCTGCATGTCAGGCAATATGAATGAATGCGACACGCATGGCGGGCGTTGCTATGGGCTCGGCCCCGGCCTGCAGGGCGTACAGGCCGAATATGCGATGGTACCGGTCGCGGATTTTGGCCTGGCGCGCATTCCGGACGGGATCAGTGATGACCAGGCCGTTCTGCTGACGGACAATTTGCCAACGGCCTGGCACGGGCTGAAGGGAGCAGATATTCATCCCGGTGCGACTGTTGCCGTGGTCGGGTGCGGTCCGATTGGCCTGATGGCCGTGGAAGGCGCTTTCCTGATGGGCGCGGCGAAAGTCTATGCGGTCGATCTGGTTGCGGAGCGGCGCGCCATGGCAGAGGCGATGGGTGCGGTTGCGCTGGACGCGAGCGAAGCCAAGGCCGTGATCGAGGAGCAGACCAGAGGCCGGATGTGTGACAGCGTCGTGGAATGTGTCGGCGCGGACCCGGCGATCCATCTGTCGCTGAAACTGGCCAAGGCCGCGGGAACGGTTTCCTGCATCGGTGTGAACCAGACAATGGATTTCAAATTCCCGATGGCGCTGGCCTTTATCAAGAATTTGACGTTCCGGACGGGCACTTGCTCGGTGCCAGAGCACTGGCCCGAATTGATCCCGCTGGTGCAGGCGGGCAAGCTGGCCCCGGAGCGCACCATTACCCATCATATGCCGCTGTCGGAAGGGGCAGAGGCGTATCGTATGTTTGACGCACGCGAGAATGGTGCGATGAAAATGATCCTGACACCTTGAGGGAGGGCTGACCTGATGACTTCTATGATTAGCAAACTGGCTGCGAGCGCAGCGCTGGCAACCGTGATGACCGGTACTGCAATGGCCGAGACAACCCTGATCCATGCCGGGCACGTGCTGGCCGAACCGGGCGAAGGTTACCTGACCCGCCAGACCATTACGGTGGAAGATGGCGAGATCGTCTCGATTGAAGCGGGCTACAAGCGCGCTCCGCGGGATGCGGACCTGATAGATCTCAAGGACGCTTATGTCCTGCCCGGCCTGATCGACAGCCATGTGCACATCACATTCGAGAATGGGCCGAATGACCGGATCAAGGCGTTCGAGTACACAGATGTGGATGCGGCTTTCGACGGCGCGGGCTTTGCCTACAAGACATTGCTAACCGGCTTCACGACGGTTCAGGATGTCGGCTCGTCGAACAATGCGATTTTCGGACTGCGCGATGCCATTGCAAAAGGTAATGTGCCGGGCCCACGCATCCGGGCCTCCGGACAGGGGATCAGCGTAACCGGCGGGCACGGCGACATCAACGGCTATTCGCCAGAAGTCATGGCAATGTTCACCGGCAAGAATATCTGTAATGGCGCCGATGATTGCCGCCGCGCCGTGCGCCAGCAGATCAAGGAAGGTGCAGACGTCATCAAGATCGCCGCGACGGGCGGAGTGCTCTCAAACACTCGGGCCGGACTGGAACAGCAGTTTACGGATGATGAGTTGGTTGCGATTGTCGAGACCGCGCATTCGATGGGCCGGAAGGTGACCGGGCATGCGCATGGCAAGGGCGGCATCGTGTCGGCGTTGAAGGCTGGCATCGATTCCATTGAGCACGGCTCCTATACCGATGATGAAACGATCGCCCTGTTCAAGGAGCATGACGCTGTTCTGGTTCCGACAGTGTTGGCCGGGGCAACGGTGACGGGCTGGGTCAACGAGCCCTGGCTCCCCGCGCCGAGCCGGGAAAAGGCCGCAATTGTGGGACCGTTGATGTTGGATATGCTACGCCGTGCGCATGAGGGCGGTGTCACAGTGGCGTTCGGCACGGATACGGGGGTGTCCAAGCATGGCGACAATGCGCAGGAATTCGCGTTGATGGTAGAAGCCGGGTTCACGCCGGAAGAAGCGATCCGCGCGGCGACCGTGGTCGCCTCCGAGCATGTCGAGATGGCAGATGTCATTGGTACGATCACGGCTGGCAAGCATGCCGACATCATTGCGGTCATGGGAGATCCCCTGAAAGACATTACTGAATTGCAGGATGTGGATTTCGTGATGAAAGGCGGAACGGTCTACAAGCAGGCGCAATGATCGGACCGGACTTCGCCTGAGCCGCGAAGCGTTTTGACTTTCCCAATCAATCGCCAGAGACTTGGCGATTGATGAGGATGCGGCGCAAGCGCCACGAAATTTAGAGTGAGTTGCATGAAACGAGATCTTTTCCTTGCCCGTGCGATCGCCGGGGCTGCGCTGTTCAGTGTTGCGGCGTGTGGAGGGGAATCGGCAGATGCGCCGAAAGCAGTGGCCGCCGAAAGCGGGCCTCAGTGTGTCCAACTCGCTGAAGGCGACTATTACTGGGACGGGGCGGCGTTTGTTGTCTCAAGCACACCCCCGGCGTCACAACCAACAACCATTGAGACGCGGCCAGAAAATGTTGGCTGGGTGGGCGCGCTAGAGCGTACATTCCCGGATGCCGGGTTCCCGTGGATGGGGCTGCATGTCAGTGGGCCGGTTGCCGTTCTGACTGGCCTGGCGCCGGATCCGGCCGCCAAGGAGCAGGGCTTTCTGGTCGGGCAGGCGGCCCTCGAGGACAATGCCGACGTCGCGTCCGATGTGACGCTCGTCGTGGATGGCATCTCGGTTGAAGAAGGCGAGCGGGGCGTGGGCGAGGCGCTGGCGGCATTGTCTGATGGCGAAGCCAATGCCGGGCGGTGCCAATCTGCGTTCAATGCCACGATGGATGGCCGCACCATCATGTTCCAGAGCAATCTGGCCATCATCTCGCCGACCAGCGAACGCTTGCTGGATGCGCTGTCGGGCGTGGCGCTGTTGTGTGATGCCCACGTGATCGAGATTGGCGGCCACACGGATTCTCGCGGCTCCAATCAATATAATGAAGTGATCTCCCAACAGAGGTCAGAAGCAGTGCGTGACTATATGGTCGAGCACGGCGTCGAGGCTGAAGCGTTGACGGCAGTCGGGTATGGGGAATCCCGTCCGCTGGACAGGGCCGAAACCTATGAAGCCTGGGCAAAGAACCGACGCATGGAGTTCAAGGTCTCGGAGCGACGCTAGAGCGCTCCAGGTGTGCGACCTGCCCCCGCTGTTTGGCCGCAGCGGGGGCTTTTGTTTTTGCGATCAGGAGATTGAGAGGATCAGTCCTTCGGAGGGGCTGACCTGGGCGTCGATGGTCTGCGTCCATGCTTTCGTGATTGCGTCTGCACCTTTGGCGTGGCGCGGCGTGACGAAGTCCTTCGAGGCCGTATAGAAACTCTTCAAGGCAGAGCCGAGCCGACGATTGATTTCAGCGCCGCCGAGCGTGGCTGCGCGTTCAGCGGCATAAGTTGGCACGAAGAAGAATTCCGGCTGAGGATCTGGCAGCGCGATGGGCGAACGGTCGCCTTCCCAATCGGTCACGCCGATGACGAGACTACGAACAAGCCGGTCTTTTAAGGCATTGTGGACATCTGCCGTCAGTGTGGGGCGTCCGAGGAAATCGACAAAGGCCGTCAGGCCGCGTGCATGCAGGCGGTCGGCGTCAGCATAGGTGCGGACGCGGCCATACAGGCCGGTCTTTTCCAGAAAGTCCTTGTTGCCGGGCGAGGTCAGCGCAACCGTGTCGACACCACCGCGAACCTTCAGGCAGTGAGCCAGCGCCATGGCAGTCTTGGACGAGGCAGAGGAGATCACAACGGTTTCCGGCACCGGGTCGCCGGTTTCCATCAGGCAGTCATCAATCATCCAACCCGTCGTGAAGAGTGGACGGAAAAGCATTTGCTGGTCTTCGAGCGCGGCATCGTAGGAAGGGTCGCCAGCAGTGTTGATGTATGTGTTGTAGATGGGCGCGAGGCCCTGGCGGTGGGCGGCGCCATCCATGAAACCATGTTTGCCGACGCTGACCGGCTCAACATCGAAATGTTCGGAGATGGGGAGATATCCGTACAGGCGGTCACCCTCATTCACATGTTCAGCCTTGGATTCCACCACAGTCGCGAACCCCCAGACGGGCACGCGGCCAAAGCTTGCATCTGCGGCGGGGAAGAAGTTCCAATACTGCATCTGGTCGCCAAAAGTGGCGTAGGTGACATTGTTGGCCGTCAGGGCAAACGTATCGACCTTGAGACGGGCAGCGCCGTCGGCCAGGGCAGGCAGGTCGGCTGGGGTCCAGCGCGTGTCGCGCAAATCATCACGGCGGATCAGGAAATCACTCATGTCTTCGCTTTCTTGCTCTTGCCCGTAAAGGCCGCGATTCGGTCCTGCATGTCAGGCCCAACCCCTTCGCAATTGAGTATCTCCCATTGCAGGCCACTATCCAAGTCTCGCGCCTCGGTCGCCTCCAGCAGACGCTTGTTTGCCGCATGGGAGAATGGCGAGTTGGCGAGTATGCGATCCGCCAAGTCCTGACAGGCGCTGTCGAAGTCGGCGTCTGCTACAACTTGCTCGACGAGGCCGATGCGGAAGGCCTCATCAGCACGGATCATGTCGGCGGTGAACATCAGGCGTTTTGCCGTGGCAATCCCTACACGGCGTGGCAGGCGCTGGCTCATGCCCCAGATCGGGGTAAGCGCCCATTTGGCATGTGTGTCCCCGAAACGTGCGCTTTCCGCGGCGATGATGAAATCAGCCGCGAGGGCAACTTCCAACGCACCTGTATAACAGTGGCCGTGGACGGCCGCGATGACCGGCTTGGGCAGGCGCTCCATCAGGCGGAGCGTTTCAGAGTGCCACCCCGGTGACGGGACTTTTTCACCTTCGGCAATGTCGCCAAGATCATGCCCGGCAGAGAAGCATTTGCCCGCCCCGCGCAGGATAACGCAATTCACACTGTCATCCGTCTCGAGGTCGAGCACATGATGGCGAAGTTCGCGGAACATGCCGACCGTGAGTGAATTGAGTTTGTCGGGCCGATTCAGGGTAAGAGTCGCAAGGCCGTCTTTGTCCTGACGAAGGACCAGCGGCTCGCTCATGTGCCGAGGTCCACCATGAGGCTTGAAATGGCGTGCACGAAATTGCTGGGCGCGAGGGTTTGTTCGCCCGTCCATTTTATGTTCGGAAAGCGTGCGAGGATGTTGCGATAGGCTGAGTCGAGCTGCATGTTGGCAACACGCTGGCCCAGGCAGACATGTGGGCCATGTCCGAACGCCAGATGTTCCTTCGCATTGGCGCGTGTGATGTCGAAACGGTTAGGTTCGGGAAATTTGGACGGGTCTCGATTGGCCGCGGCATAGTACATGACCACTTTATCGCCCTCGGCGATGGTTTGGCCGCCGAGGTCCGTCTCCGCTGTTGCGGTGCGGCGCATATAGGTGACGGGACTGACCATGCGGATCGATTCATGGACGAAATTGGGAAAGAGGTCCTCGTTCGCGATCAGCTTTTCCTTCTGGTCGGCGAATTCGGTCAGAAGGCGCATTGTGCCCGACAGCGAGTTGCGGGTTGTGTCATTGCCGGCGAAGACGATCAGGAGCCAGGAACCATCAAGAAATTCGGGGCTCAGGGGCTCGCCGTCGATCTCGACATTGGCGATCGCGGAAAGAAGGTCGTTCTGCGGATCGGCACGGCGCTTGGCCAGCATATGTCGACCGTAATCGAACATGGCCTGAATCTCTGACATGAAGGCCATGATCTGTTCGGGCGTGACATTTCCGAGGCCTTCCTGCTGGGCCTGGTATTGCGAATTTTCGAGGAAGTGCATCCAGTGGACAAGTTTCGGCCGATCTTCTGGCGGTACGCCAAGGATTTCGCAGAGCGTGAACAGCGGCAATTCGGCAGAGAACAGTTCCACCATGTCGACCACAGGGCCCTGCTTCTCCATCGCGTCGAGTAGCAGGTTGACCTGCACATCAACGCGCTTGCGCAACTCTGCCACGAAACCGGGACGGAAGAACTGCATATGCTCCATACGGAGCGTCGTATGGTAGGGACGGTCGAGGTTGATCAGGCTGTTCAGGCTGGATGAGTGCAGCAGCGGATGGCGGGGCGTGTCTTCCTGACCATAGGTCATCAGGATACCACCGCGTTGTGAAGAATAGATAACCGGGTCGAGCTCAACTTTCTTGACGAGATCATAGGAAGTCACCGCCCAGAAACCCGCGCCGACCTGTTCTGGATGCCACATGACGGGAGCCTTTTCGCGCATTTCTGCGAAGGCTTCATGAGTGTAGCCGCCGCGGGACGAGAAGACGGTCGGGTCCGTCAGGTCGACTGGCGGTGCGAGATCGAAGACGGGCTTGTTCTTCGGTGGCCGCGGTGCGGTATCTACCTGATAGGTCTCGGTTACGTTCTGAAGTGGCATGAGGGACCTCCGTATGGCTTTGCCGCCGGAGACCTATCAATGGCCGTCTCAGCGAGGCTTTGTGCGTTTCCTGGAAGGCAGCTTACCTGAAGGTGACCTGCTGCCAAGGCGTGACTTAGGGGCAGGCTTTTTGGAGGTGCGAGCCGGCTCGGCAGGCCGGGCAGCGTGCTCATTCGTCATCAAGTGGCCGATGGCTTGTTGTAGCAGGTCTGTCGGCACTTCCTCGACCGCGCCCGGGCGAAGATCGTCCAGCAGGAACGGGCCGTACTGCACGCGGATCAGGCGGTTCACCATGAGATTCACCGCTTCCAGTGCACGGCGGACTTCGCGTTTCTTGCCTTCCGAGAGGGTCACGGTTAGCCAGCTGTTTGCGCCGGTTTCCCGGTCGAACACGGCGGTGATCGGCTTGTAGTCGACGCCATCGACCGTGATGCCTTCGGCCAATTCGGCAATCTTGTAGTCGGTCACGGTGCCCTTGGCCCGCACACGATAGGTGCGTTCAAGCTCGTTCTTCGGCAGCTCCAGGGCGCGGGCAAGCGCGCCATCATTGGTCAGTAGCAGCAGGCCTTCGGTGTTCAGGTCTAGCCGGCCGACGGTGACCACGCGTGGCAGGGATTTGGGCAACTCGTCAAAGACCGTGCGCCGACCTTCCGGGTCAACAGTGGTGGTGATGAGGCCAGCCGGTTTGTGATATCGCCAGACGCGCGTCGCATCAGGGGCCTGAATGGTCTTGCGGCCCACGCGGATCAGTTCGCGGCCTGTGACCTTGAAGGCAGGAGAGGTCAGCTTGACGCCATCGACCGTGATCTTGCCATCCTCGATCATGCGTTCGACCTCGCGGCGCGAGGCGACGCCAGCGCGCGCAAGGTATTTGGCGATCCGCTCACCTTCGCTCCAGTCTTTCTCTTCGGCTGGACGCTTGGATTTTGGGGCTGGGCGTTGCTTGCTCGGGCTGGAAGGTTTCCGGCGCGGGCGGCCCGTCTCTCGACGCTCCGTCATGGGATATTCTTTCTGTTGCTTCAGAGCAGGAAGTGGAGGAAGGGCGCCGCAATAGCAAGGCCCAGTATGATCTCCATCGGAATCCAGATCGGGATCAGACCGGGCTCCCGGTTCTTGGCTCGGTCGAAGACTAGCGACATCAGGCGACCGGTGCCAGCGCCAACCCACCCTGCAGCGAGCGGCAGGACAACGAGCGTCGTCAGGATGTCTTCGGAACCCGTCGACAGATTCACAACCAGAATGGCCGTCATCAGATGTGCGAACAGGAACAGGCCGCCATAAGTGGCGCGAAATTCCGAATAGCCACCGGGGCGGAGCGGGTCCGGATCCTCGACGAGGCGAACAATGCGGCTGGCCCAAGCGGGGGAAAACATGGCGGACAGGCCGAGAACCGCCCCAAACAGAAGGGTGACGACAGAAACGATTTCACCGATATTCATGAGGCGCGTGCTCCGGGGTTGTCAGCTCAATCTAGAACGATTTTGCGGAATGCACAGGGGCTGAATGCTGTCAGGACGCCTTGCTGAACAAATCGATCGTCTTGGCGATATCCTGCTCCGGGCGGCCAAGCAGATAGCCTTGGCCTCTGCGAACGCCCAGCAGTTTGAGTGTATTCAGCTCTGCCTCGGTTTCGATACCTTCGGCGATGATGTGGGCCGACGTTTCTCGCGTATAAAACAGCAGTGCGCCGATCAGCGCACGACGGGCCAAGTCCGAATCCACATTGCGGGTCAGGCTCATGTCGACCTTTACATAGTCCGGATTAAGCTGAACAATGTGGCGGAGCGAGGAGTGACCGGCGCCAGCATCATCCACGGCGAGCCGCAGACCAGCATGGCGTAGTGGGCGCAGCACCTTGGTGAAGCCCTCATAGTCGTCAATGACGGCGTGTTCAGTGATTTCCAGCAGGATGCGGTCGAGCGGCAAATTCAGGAAAGTGCTCGCGAATTGATCGCTGATCACTGTGGAGGGTGAGGCATTGACGGAAATGTACTGGTCGGGTGCGATCTCGCGGATCTTTTCCACAGCCTGTCGGATCGAAGCGAGTTCCAGTTCAACGGACAAGCCAACGGCAGCTGCCTCGTCAAACCAGACATCCGGTGATCGGTAAGGTTCAGCCGAGAAGCGACAGAGGGCTTCATACCCGCTGGGGTGCATTTGGCCGAGGTCGACAATTGGCTGGTAGGCAATGGCGAACGCGCTTGTATCCAGGGTCTCGAGGATACGCTCGCGCTTTTCCTGCAGGATGCGGCGTTCCTCGTAATCCTTGTCGATCTGTTGTGCGGCCAGGTTTGCGAACAGGCGCATGGTTTCCAGATCGCGATCATTGAGACTCGTGTTTGCCTCCGGGCTGAGGCAACAGAACATGCCATATGGCGTGCCGTCCTCAAGGCGGATCGGAATGCTCATATGTGCGCCAATCGGAATTTCGCGCGTGATCGGCATGGCGAGAGCCAGCGGATTTTTGGAGGTATCCGGAATGAGTTCGGGTAGGCGACCTTCAAGTACGTGCAGGCAATAGACTTCGGTCAGGTCTCTGCTGTCTCCCGGCTTGATCAGGTTTTCGAGCCCCGGCGCGTCTACATAACGAAATACGGACTCGCCCGCGACAAATTCCGATATGTAGGCAATCGGCATTCCTAGGTGTTGGCGAATGGCTGTCAATGCAGAGTTGATTGCCTGCCGGGATGTTTCCGCACGTCCGTCTAGAACCGTTGAAGGAAGTGAGAATCCGGTCATTCGTTCAAGCCCCTGAGACTCGCATTGGTTTACTGGCGAAGAAGACCAGTTTCAGTGGCAACAGTATCCCAGTGTCCCTTAAACTCCGTTCCACACTTCATTGAAGCCCAACACTCTTTCTTCGGACTTTCGTAAGAGTTTTTGAGGGCGACTTGCCGGATCATAACTCTATCGATCGCGACAATTTCGGCCCTTTTCGGCACGCATAGTGCGGGTGTAGGCGTATTGATATTGGGTAACGGGGTGGCATGGCATGGCCGGGCACGAATGAAGCCGAAGATTCTGACAACAATCCGGACCTATTCGGGGCCGCTCTTTGTGGCGGACCTCTTTGCAGGTGTGACGGTCGCGCTGGTCGCTATCCCGCTTAGCCTAGCCATTGCAATTGCGTCAGGAGCTGACCCTGCGGCCGGTCTTGTTACGGCAGTTATCGCAGGATTCCTTATTTCATTCCTGGGAGGCAGCCGGGTTCAGATCGGCGGGCCGACTGGCGCATTCATCGTCGTTGTGTTCGGCGTGATTGTTGCGCACGGCTATGACGGACTCGTTCTGGCGACGTTCATGGCGGGGATCATTCTGATTGTCGCCGGACTGTTGCGGGCAGGAAATCTGATCAGTTTCGTTCCGGAGGCGGTCGTGAACGGCTTCACCGTCGGCATCGCCATTATCATTGCGGCGAGCCAGCTGAATGACCTGTTCGGCCTGACAACTTCCGACCTGCCGGCGGAATTCTTCGGCAAACTGGAAGTGCTTTGGGCGGCGCGCGGGACGGTGAACTGGGCATCGGTGGGAATCGGAGCTGCGACAGTGGCACTGATCGTCGGGTTACGGCGGGTTGCACCGAAATTCCCGGGCCTGATCGTGGCAGTGGGACTGACGTCAGCCGTCGTGTATTTCTTCCACTTGCCAGTCGATACAATCGGCAGCCGGTTTGGGGCATTGCCGAGCCAGTTGCCGATGCCGAAATTGCCCGGGTTTAGTCTGGACCGTGTGACGGAACTCCTGCCCTCAGCCTTCGTAATTGCTTTTCTGGCGGGTGTGGAATCCCTCCTGTCCGCGATGGTAGCGGACCGCATGACCGGCGGGAAGTACCGACGCAATGCTGAAGTGATGGCGCAGGGAGCAGCGAATATTGGATCGGCATTGTTCGGTGGCTTGCCTGCTACGGGCGCGATTGCGCGCACAGCGACGAATGTGCGGGCAGGCGGAAAGACGCCGGTCGCCGGTATTGTTCACGCGCTCACCATCCTGATGGCCGTTTTGTTCGCGGCGCCCTTGGCGGGGTATCTGGCGATGCCCGCACTGGCAGGACTGCTGATGCTGACGGCATGGAACATGAGCGAGCCGCACAAATGGCGAGCTTATATGTCGGACGAGAAAGCGAATGTCGCGCTGTTGCTGATTACGCTGGTGCTGACCGTTGTGGCCGATCTGACAATCGCGATCGGTGTAGGTGTTTCTCTGGGACTCGCGATCCGTTTGCGGCGTCGGCATGTGGGGCCTGCTGATTGGAGCGAACCGGAGCGCTAGGGCCGGTCAGATAATGCCCGCGGCTTTCCAGGCTTCCTTTGGCCAACGGCGATGCTGCCAGAACCATTGGCCCGGATTTGCGCGGACCTGTTCTTCAATGAAATCGGTAATACGCTGGACGCTGCGCTGGATGTCTGCTGCCTCATCACCGGTGATTTCAGGCACGAAAGGTTCATGGAAGGTGATCCGAAACCGGGCCGGGCCGGTGCGTACAGTAGACACGGGCACGATAGGGACGCCGTATTTCATGGCGAGGCGAGTCGGTCCCGGCGCGGTCATGGCTTCATGACCGAAGAAGGGTACCGCGATACCCTCGTTGAATTTCTGGTCGTTCATCAGCGCGATGGTCTGGCCCTTGGCCAGAGCGCGCATTAACTCACGGGTGCCGACGCCCTTGGGTGCATTGATCTGGGTGCCATAGGCCGCGCGGAGATCCGAGATGCGTCGATCAATATGGGGGTTGTTCAAAGCGCGGTAAGTCATCACCGCGTCCGGCAGGCGCTGGGTGATCGTGGCGGGCATGATTTCCCAATTGGCGAAGTGGCCGGAAATGAAGACCGCGCCCTTGTCGCTGGCCTTCAGGCGATCAAGCACTTCAAGACCGACAATATCCACACGTCCAGACGTATACGGATCGATGGATGGCAGGTGCGGCAGTTCACCTGCGACGCGGCCGGCACTCTCCCATGCATCAAGTGCCGTCTGCTCGATCTGTTCATCCGTCCAATCCGGAAAAGCGAGCCGGAGATTGCGCTTCACTGTCTTGTGCTGAGAAAGGCGCGGGCCGATCTTCTTCATCAGCCAGCCACCAAAATCGGAGGCACGGTCTGGGCCAAGCAACTTCATTGGCCCCCAATAAAGTAGATCCCAGCCAATGGTTTCCAGCCGCCACTGGACGCGCTGCCAGAACGTCGCACGATTGTCGATATCTTTTGGGCGAATATATTTCGGGGCGGTCTGCGTCATGAATTGTCTGGATAGAGGAGCGGGTTGAGCAGCGCGTCAAGCTGGCGGATGTCATCAAACTCTGCGGTGACCGGGAATTGCAGGATGCCGCCACGATCATCGGGATGGATACGGACATAGTCCTTGCTGGTCGTGATCAGGCGCGCCCCATGGGATTTTGCGAGCTTGTGGAGGAAGCCGAGTTCCTTTGGTGAATAATCATGGTGATCCGGATAACCGACCGCTTCGCTTATCTCGCCGCCATGATCTTTCAGGCTGTCAAAGAATTTCTGCGGACGTCCGATGCCTGCGAATGCCACCAGCGGGCCAGACGGTGCGGGGGCCGAGGGGACAATCCTGGCCCGCAGCACGGGCAGGCCGCTCTGCTGCACGCGTTCTGGGACATCGCTATCCCCCATCAGGATCACCGCATCGGCGCGGGCGAGTCCATCTTGGACAGGTTCTCGCAACGGGCCTTTGGGCAGGACGTAGCCATTGCCGAAAGGGGCAGCCGCATCAATCACGACGAACGACAGGTCCTTCACGATGCCGGGATTCTGATGGCCGTCATCCATGATGGCGACCTTGGTGCCATAAAAGGCCATCAGTTGGACCCCGGCGAACCTGTCCTTGCCGATCCAGCTTTCGCCGGTCTGGGACAGCAGAAGAGGCTCATCGCCGCACATGTCTGCGGTGTGCCAGGTTGGATAGATCTTCTGTGGACTGATTTCGGAGCCACCATAGCCGCGTGACAGGCTGGACGCGTGAATGCCTTTCAGCTCGATATGATGGCGGATAGCCTGCACGATGGGCGTCTTGCCGACGCCGCCGGTCGTCAGGTTGCCGACGCAAATGACGGGGATCGATGTGCGCGCCGGGGTGGCCTTGGCCAGCTTGCGACGGATGCCCCATGTATAAAGAGCGGCAAGAGGGCTGAGCAGAGCGCGAGTCAGGGGCGCAGCTTCCCGAGATTTCGGATCGAGCCCGGCCGACCAGAAGTACGGCGCCTTCATTGTAGCAGGCCTGGTTCGGGAAGAAGCGGCAACAGGGCTTCCAAAGTCACCGTCATGGGCGCATCAGCCGCTTCATTCAGGGCGGCAAGCGCTTCGGCAGCTGGCGGTTCCATTGTCAGCAGTGCCTTGCCTATGGCCTTGGGCGTCTTCAGGCGCCGGATTAGACCGCGCTTTTCCAGATCATCCATCATTGTGGCGAAGTTGAACACATCGGGACCCGTCACGACAGGGCGACCGAGGCGAACAGGTTCCAGCGGATTGTGTCCGCCGACGCCTTCCGTGTGCCCGCCGCCAAGAAAGACGGCATCTGCCAGGCGATACCAGAGGCCCATTTCTCCCATCGTATCAGCGAGCAGGATTCGGGTACGGGGTGTGGGTGTCTCGCCGCGGGACCGGCGCGCCAGCGGCAGGCCGCGCGTCTTGAGCAGGCTTTCGATGGCGTCGCCGCGGTCCGGATGGCGCGGGGCAATGATCAGCGCGGTGTCGTCATTGCCTTTGAGGGCATCGAGGAAGATCGCTTCCTCGCCGTCATGCGTCGACGCGGCTAGGATACAACGCCGGTCGCCAAGGAAGTTCTCGCGCAGGCGGCGGATTTCCACTTCACTGGCCGAAGGCGGTGGGAGGGCAGACTTCATGTTGCCGGTGGACTGGACTGGCTGATTGAGCAGGGTTTCCAACCGTCGCGCCGTGTCAGTATCGGCGGCAAGGACAACATCAAAGCGACCGACGAGGCGTTGGAAGGCTCCGCTGAGCTTTTGCCAGCCTTCTGCAGACGAGTCCGTCATGCGGCCATTCACCAGTGCGCGTTTCGCGCCGGACTTTTCCGCTTCGAGGATCAGGTTGGGCCAGAATTCGCCTTCGCCAAAAATGCACAGGTCTGGTTGCCAGTGCTGGATGAAGCGGCGGGCGATCGCCGGCGTATCAAGTGGCGCCATGAGATGGATGGCACGGTCGGGCAGGGCGGGGCCGAGCAGGCGCGCCGATGTCTGGGTCTGGCTGGTGAAGAGGAGCAGCAGGTCCGGGCGCTTTTCGAGCAGTCGCTGGCCCAGTTCGAGCAGGAGTTGGCTCTCACCGACGCTGGCGCCGTGTAGCCAGACGAGCGTGGGGCATATTGCGGGCGAGCCGCTCGTTTATGCGGCCATAGTCTTCCTTGCCGGCGCGGGCGCGGCGTTTCATTACGCCGCCCAAAAAGGGCGATGCGGCCTGCGTCAGGGTCCGGTAAAGATGGATCGCGGCTGTCATGTCTTGTCTGAATCCGATTGCGTCTCAGCAGGATAGCCCGCCAGCATGTCGGCTCTCCGGGTCGCCTCATCAAGCCGTTTCTGCAATTCGGCCTGAATCTGCTGAGGATCGCTGTCGCGTGATACGAGGATTGGTTCGCCATATACAATGGCACCTCGTGCGAACGGATAGGGAATAATCAGGCGGTCCCAGGTCGACAGGCGCGAGGCCGGTTTTACCGAGAGCGCGTAGGGCAGTATTGGCACGCCCGCGCGCTGGGCAATCATGACCGCACCGGGGCTGACGATTTCCGCCGGACCGCGGGGGCCATCGGGCGTGATACAGACCACAGTACCCGATTTGAGCAAACGGACTGCTTCGGCAATCGCGCGGATGCCACCCTTGTCCTTCTTCGCCTTTTTCTTGTTCCCGGCTGAGCCCCGAATGGGGTGAAGCCCAAGATGGGCGATCGCGCGGGTGACGGCCTCCCCATCGGGGGACAATGAAACCAACATCGCGCCGTTCTGTATCTGGCCGGGCCAATGCTTCATGTTGCGGATCCAGCCACTGGGCAGGAGGAGAATACGAGAGTGCCAGCCCGTAAGGACGACGCCGTTATAGTTGGTCCACAAGCTGCGCGCTGACTCTTCCCCTTCGACCTTCCACCGGACCGAACGCGCAATCAGGGACATCCAGCCCCAAATCAAAACGCCGAGTATGGAGGTCATAACCTTGGATCGGAACAGGGATTTCATCGCACCGCCTTATACTGCGCTTCGGCGCGCTCACCATGAATTAGATGCGCGGGATAAGTGAATGACAGGTTGAGGCAGGGCGCAACGGGGCGAATGGTGGGCGATAGTGGGTTCGAACCACTGACCCCTGCCGTGTGAAGGCAGTGCTCTACCACTGAGCTAATCACCCAATTCAGCAAAGCAGATGGCGTAATCTGCGCCTGAGTCGAGGTCAAGTCCGGATGTCTGCTGGCGCTGAGTCGCGTAAAATGACTGATTATAGATATGCATAAACACATTCCTCGCATGCATTACAATCGTTTGCGCATGCACCCTTGGGGGGACGACTTCTCGCGCTAAGGGTAGAAATGCGTCGCTGTACCATGATCTGGTTACAAGGATTTGGTAGTTCTTTAGATTTTTTCTGATTGTGAGCAGATTTCTGTTTGCGATAACATGAATATGAACAGGCGTTCATTATGAACGGATGTTCATCGGAGAACCTTACACTAGTTTCATTCGAAATTAGCCTTGAGAAAACCACAAAAAATGGTCATGTTCCGGTCACACAAGACAGCCCGACGAACGGACTGCATGATCATATAAGAAGGACAGGCGGGGGCCTAAGGCCCCAATAACAGTACAGCCTGGAGAGAGAGAAAAATGAAAGACTGGTGTGACGAAGACGGCGCAAAGCGCCTTCGCGAGAAAATTAGTGCCTATTGGGCAGAGCGTGGCTATGAAGTTGATGTCGACCTGATCGATGCTGGCTTTGTTCCGGCTATGCGGTCTGCACGCACTGATGTACGCAGCAATATGGTGAACGGCATGCCGCGTCGCCGTATTGCAAACGAAACGGGCTCTGCCCGTCCCAGCTACCGCCCACGCGAACAGCGTGAACTTTCGGCTTAGCTGACAAATCCATCCACAACTGAGACCAACCTGGAATAGTGCTCCAGCACGATGTCAGGTTTCAGCTGTTGTGGTGTTTCCTCTTCGTACCCGAACGGGACGAAAATGAAGGGCAGTCCGGCATTCCGGGCTGCCCTTTCATCTGTGCGGGAGTCTCCGATCATCAGAGCGCGCTCGGGCGAACCGCCGGCGGCCTCGATAGTGCGCAGTATATGGTCTCCATCCGGTTTCCGGCTGGGTACGCTGTCTGCGCCCACAATCGCGGCGAAGTAACGGGTCAGGTCCAGTTCTGCCAGCAGCTGGTCGGTAAGGGCCTGTTTCTTGTTCGTGCAGACGGCCAAAATTGCGCCACCGGCAGACAGGGTGGTCATCGCTTCCACTACGCCATCAAAGGCATGCGAGTGGTCTGAAATGTGTGCGGCGTAATAGTCCAGAAACTGCTCAAGAAAGACATCCAGGTCCGAATCGGACGGCGTGATGCCGTGCGCCAGCAGGCCTTTTACGATCATCGCGCGGGCACCGTGACCGATCATCGTGGCGATTGTGTCCAAAGTGACCGGCGTGAGATCGGCATTGGTCAGCACATGGTTCAGCGCTTCCAGCAGATCGGGCGCCGTGTTCACAAGCGTACCATCCAGGTCGAAGACAATTGTCCATCCGTCGAAGGGTTTTGACATATGCGCCGCAATTCCTTTTCGGTCTCGCCTTGAATCGGCCTTTGGTCTAGGCGAAAGGACTAGGGAAAGCGAGAGGGCAGAACCTGTGGAAAAACCGGCCAGAGAACGTGCAGCGGTCATTCTTGCGGCTGGCAAGGGCACGCGGATGAAGTCCGATCTGCCCAAGGTGATGCACAAGGTGGCTGGCAGGCCGATGATCGACTGGTCAATAGCGCTTGCCAGAGACGTCGGATGCGACCGGATCGTTGTTGTTGCACACCCATCACAAACGATTCTGATCGATCATGTTGGCGGGTTGCTGGGAGCCGACTCTCTTGCCTATCAGGATCCGCCTATGGGAACGGGTCATGCTGTGCGGTGCGCCGAGGAAGCGCTTGCGGGTTTCGAAGGCGACCTTGTTGTCCTGTATGGCGACAGCCCGCTCGTGCCGGCCTCTGCGATCGGGAGCCTGTTCGACAGTCTGAGCGACGGCGCGGCGATTGGGGTGCTGGGCTTTGATGCGGCCGAGCCCGGTCTGTATGGCCGCCTCATCACCTCCGGTCATGGAGACCTCGAAGCAATCGTCGAAGCGCGTGAGGCGACCCCCGAGCAACTGGATGTAACGCTCTGCAATTCCGGCGTCATGGCGGGCGATGCGGTCACCATGTTCAGCCTTTTGCAGAAGGTGACGAACGACAATGCCAAGGGCGAATACTATCTGACTGATCTTGTCGCATTGGCGCGGGCCGAGGACATGACCTGCAAGGCCGTGCGCTGCGATGAGGACGATCTGATCGGGTGTGATTCCAAGGCTGACCTTGCCGATGCGGAATCCATTTTCCAAAATCGCCGCCGCATGCAAGCCATGGCGGATGGGGTATCTCTGATTGCCCCGGAAACGGTCTGGTTTTCCCACGATACTTTGCTTGAGGCCGATGTGACTGTGGAGCCGAATGTTGTGTTCGGGCCCGGTGTGACCGTGCGGTCTGGTGCGGTGATCCGGGCCTTCAGCCATCTGGAAGGTGCGCAGGTCGGGCCGGGCTGTTCCGTCGGTCCCTATGCCCGGCTTCGCCCCGGTACCGTGCTCGAGAAAGACGCCTTCATCGGAAACTTCGTCGAGGTGAAGAATACGACGATGGGAGAAGGGGCCAAGGCGAGTCATCTTTCCTATCTGGGTGATGGACAGGTCGGTGCGGATGTGAACATCGGCGCCGGCACAATCTTCTGCAATTATGATGGCTTCCTGAAGTATCAGGTCCGCATTGAAGATGGCGCGTTTATCGGCTCCAACAGCGCTCTGGTGGCACCGGTCAGGATTGGGCGCGGAGCAGTCGTTGGCTCTGGCAGTGTCGTTACTGACGATGTTGCTGCGGATGCCCTGGCATTGGGGCGCGCCCGCCAGACGGAAATCAAGGATTGGGCGATTGAATTCCGGAGCCGGAAGGCATCGGAAAAGGCAGACAAGCAAAAGGGCTGAAGGCTGATGGCGAACGAGCACGAGAAAGAGAATGCCGCGATGGCGGCGATGGAATATGTCGAGGACGGCATGACCATCGGCCTCGGCACCGGTTCGACGGCGAAGTATTTCGTTGAGATGTTGGCCGAGGAAGTGGCTGACGGACTTGTGGTACGGTGTATCGAGACAAGCGAACAGACGCGCCGTCTTGCCAGCAGCCTTGGTGTTCCGTTGATCCCCTTCGAACAGGTTGAGCGCATTCATCTGACTGTAGATGGCGCGGATGAGGTCGATCCGCAGGGGCAATTGATCAAGGGCGGCGGCGCCGCTTTGCTGCGCGAGAAGATTATCGCCAATGCCAGCGATCACATGGTGGTGATTGCGGACCCGTCAAAACAGGTCGAACGGCTCGGAAAGTTTCCTCTGCCAGTGGAAGTTACACCGTTCGGATACACAATCACGGCGAAGCTTGTCTACGACGTGTTGGCGGCTTCCGGTATTGACCGCCCACGCGTACAACTGCGGTCGCTGACCAATGGTGAACTCGTGGTCACTGATGGCGGAAACCATATCCTGGACTGCCATTGCGAGCGCATCCCTGACGCTGAAGCGCTGGCTGCGCGATTATCCAATGTGCCGGGCGTTGTAGAGCATGGCCTGTTCATCGGCCTCGCGCGAACTGTCATCATCGGCAATGAGAATGGCGCTACGGTGTTTGAATTCTCCTGATCCCGCCTCATATGGGTGGTCGAAACCTGTAAAGATTCAAGGACCCTCCCATGACCGATGCGACACATGACTTTGACCTATTCGTAATTGGCGGAGGGTCGGGCGGTGTCCGTGCGGCGCGGCTGGCGGCGTTATCTGGTGCCAAGGTCGGACTGGCGGAAGAGTATCGCATGGGCGGCACATGCGTCATCCGCGGCTGCGTACCGAAGAAGTTCATGGTTTACGCCAGCAAGTACGGCAAAGACATCAAGAAGGCGGCTGGCTATGGCTGGTCTACGGGGGAGGTCAGCTACGATCATTCAGTATTCGCAACAGCAATGCATGCCGAAGTCGACCGCTTGTCCGGCATCTATTTCCGCAATCTGAAAAATGCTGGCGTCGAGATTTTCGAAGACCGGGCCGAATTTGTGGACAAGAATACTCTGCGCCTGAAAAACAGCGGAAAGACCGTGACGGCGAAGAAAATTCTGGTGGCCGTTGGCGGGCGTCCATGGCGACCATCTCCGGAAGAGCTGCCGGGCGTCGAACATACAATTACCTCTGACGAGATTTTCCATCTGGAAGAATTGCCGAAGCACCTGGTTATCGCAGGGGGCGGATACATCGCGGTAGAGTTCGCGCACGTGTTTGCCGGTCTCGGCGTGCCGACCTGCCTGGTCTATCGTGGTGAGGAAGTGCTGCGCGGTTTCGATGCTGATGTGCGCACCGAGGTGCATGAGGGTCTGAAGGAAGCTGGCGTGCAAGTCATTACCGGGACCGTGTTCGAGAAAATCGAGAAGCGGGAGGGGGCAGACCTGCCCTTGCACCTGACCATGACCAATGGTCATGCGCTCGACTGCGACGTCATCATGATGGGTGTTGGACGCCGTCCGAATACGGAGGGCCTAGGCTGCGAAAATGCCGGGGTCGAAGTAAACCAGAACGGCGCCATTCCGGTCAATGAGTGGTCGAAGACCAATGTCGATACGGTATGGGCTGTCGGTGATGTGACCGACCGTGTCGCGTTGACGCCTGTGGCTATCCGCGAGGGCCACGCATTTGCGGAGACAGAGTTCTACGACAAGCCTTGGCATTTTGATCACAGCGACATTCCGACAGCCGTATTCACTCAGCCAGAAGTCGGCACGGTTGGAATGACCGAGGCGGATGCTCGCAGGGAGTTCGGCGAAATCGACATCTACAAGACCAAGTTCAAGCCGATGAAGAATGCGCTGAACGGAGACCCGGTACGGGTTATGATGAAACTGGTCGTCCGCGCGTCAGATGAGCGCGTGCTTGGAGTCCATATTGTCGGTGACGATGCCGCGGAAATGATCCAGATTGCTGGCATCGCGGTGAAGATGGGCGCAACCAAGCCTGACTTTGACCGTACCTGTGCGCTGCACCCGTCTACGGCAGAAGAACTGGTAACGATGCGTCAGAAGTGGGTGCCGGACGTACAGGAGCTTTAACCAGATCAGGACCGGTGGTCCGGATCAGGCTTCAACGAGCAATTTCAGTTCCAGCGCGACGGTCTTGAGGCTCTCCCGGATGGGCTTCAGGCCGCCGCCGCGGCCGGAATGAATGACCAATTGCTTCCAGGCGGGCTCGCCTTCACGTGGAGCTTTGACCTGTAAATGACCAGATCGGGGCAATGCTGCCCTTAGCAAGGACCCAGCCAGGTCAAAGCCTGCTTTGGAATTGTATGCGCCGTTGCGAGCATCAGCTTCAAAGGTGGATTGCTCCGATCGGCCAACCGCATTGAACAGCACAGATAGGTCCGGGCGGTGTTCGGGCGCAATCTGTTCTCGGATGACCTGGTTCAGCAGGCGCACACCGCGCAGGGAGTAGATGTCGGCATGCATGGGGGCGAGCACGCGGTCGGCTGCCTCTAATGCGCATCGCGTCAGGAAGGTGGCGTTGGGATTGGTGTCGAACACGATCAGATCATAATCGCTGCGATAGCGCTCAATGGACTGCAGGAAGTGTTCCTTGATCAGTGCGAGAGATGCCGGGTCTGACGCGAAGGCGTACTTTGATATTTCGAACTGGCCGGAGATCAGGTCGAGCCGCCCGCCCGGGCTGCCTTCGCCCATCAATTCGTGGATGAGTTTTTCTTTCGGGACTGGCGCGAACGGATCGGTGGAGAGGGTGAGCCAGGATTCGGCCGGACTGGTCGCATCCCGTGCATGCAGGCGCGACTTCTCGAACAGGGAGATAACCGATTTGTCGGCGGCAGCACTGGCGTCTGCAACATCCATTTCAAAAAAGGTCTGGGTAAGATTGTATTGCGGGTCAAGATCGACCAGCAGGATGCGCCCACCCAGCGCGCCTTGCCATGCGCCGAAGACCTGGCTGGATATGGTCGTCTTACCGACGCCGCCCTTCAAGTTCATCACCGCCAGCACGGGGCACTTACTCTTATAGGCTTGCCGCGTCTCGTTCACGAGTTGCTTCATGCCGTCTGGAGTGGTCGATGACAGGCGAAGGTGCGGCAGGACTTCATGCTTGAAGAAGCCGTTCAGGCGGGCTTTGTCGATCTGATACGGGATCAGTTTGAGGCCGCGTGCCTTGGCACGTTCGACATCCTGGCGCACGGCCTTGGACCGGACGGAGGATGCCGACACAAGAACAATCATGGCAAATGCGTCGTCAATCGACTGGTTTGCCATGTCGCGGGAGGCTCCGTCGTTCGGCACATACCAGTCGGGAATGGCCGCCGTGCGGAGGGCTTCGTGCAACTCCAGAAGCGCATCGAAATCCTTGGCGGAGTGGCTGATATAGACGTGCGACATGACTAGATTAGAGGTTCTCCGAGCGACAACAGGCCTATGCAATTACTAAAAGGCCAAATCATGATTCCTCCACCAATCTGCTGTGAAATTATAGTGAAACTTGAGCGAGTGCCTGCCATGTGATTAATGCGGCTCATAATTGGAGTAACCGAGATGACCTGGACCCCCTCAGATTGGCGCCAACTGCCAGCAAAGCACATTCCGGAAGACTATCCGGATTCTGCCGCGCTTGCTGCAGTCGAGGAGAAGCTGAAAAGCTTTCCGCCGCTGGTCTTTGCTGGGGAGGCTCGTCGATTGAAGCAGCGCCTTGGCGAAGTGGCGGCCGGAGAGGCATTTTTACTGCAGGGCGGCGATTGCGCCGAGAGCTTCAAGGAGTTCCATCCCGACAATATTCGCGACACGTTCCGCGTGATCCTGCAGATGGCCGTCGTGCTGACCTTTGCAGCATCGAAGCCCGTGGTGAAAGTTGGCCGAATTGCAGGCCAGTTCGGCAAGCCGCGCTCGTCGCCCATCGAGACAATTGATGGGGTGACGCTGCCTTCTTATCGCGGTGACAATATCAATGGCATGGATTTCACGACCGAGAGCCGCATTCCGGATCCCGAGCGTCTGACACAGGCCTATTCGCAGTCAGCAGCCACGCTGAACCTGCTGCGCGCCTTCAGCCAGGGTGGCTATGCAAACCTCGCCAACGTCCACCGGTGGATGCTCGGCTTTGTTGATCGTAGCCCGCAGGGCGAGCGGTACGAGCAGTTGGCGGACCAGATTTCGAAGTCACTGGACTTCATGAAAGCGTGTGGCGTCACGGCCGACAGCGTCCCGCAAATGTCTCAGGTCGAATTCTACACCAGTCATGAAGCACTCCTGCTCGGCTACGAAGAAGCGATGACGCGCATCGATTCCACGTCCGGCGAATGGTACGATACGTCAGCTCATATGCTGTGGATCGGCCATCGTACGCGCCAGATCGACCACGCTCATGTCAATTTCTGCAAGGGCGTGCGGAATCCGATCGGCATCAAATGTGGACCCGGATTGGAAACGGACGAGCTGCTGCGCCTGATCGAGACGCTGAATCCGAATGACGAGCCGGGCCGGATCACTTTGATCTCCCGCTTCGGGTCGGATGGTGTGGCGCAAGGCCTGCCGCCATTAGCGCGCGCCGTGAAGAAAAGTGGCCGGACCGTGGTCTGGTCATGTGATCCGATGCACGGAAACACGTTGAAGACCGATAGTGGCTTCAAGACGCGTCCGGTAGATCGCATCCTGTCGGAAGTGCGCCAGTTCGTGGACGTGCTGTCGTCGGAAGGCTGCTATCCGGGGGGCGTGCATTTCGAAATGACCGGCCAGGACGTGACCGAATGCATCGGCGGCGCTCAGGCGATCTCGGAAGAAGATCTGTCATCCCGATACCACACTCACTGCGATCCTCGCCTGAATGGCGAACAAGCCCTTGAACTGGCCTTCATGATCGCAGAGAAGCTGCAGTCCGTCGGGGCCTCCGGCGCCGCCAAGCTCAAAGCGGGATAGAAAGACAGTTCCATGCGCAGCCCAGCCGACATTGCAGACCTGTTGCGGCTATCGGTACCGATAGCCTTTACGCGCATGTCGCAAATGCTGATGGCTGTGACCGATGCGATTGTGCTTGGGCAATATGCGCCCGGTGAGCTGCCATATATTCTGAACTCGTGGTTGCCGATGGGCGTGTCGCTCGGGCTGGGACTTGGCATCCTGTTGGGGGTGCAGGTACTGACCTCTGAACTGCTCGGTATTGGACGTGAGAAGGAAAGCGGCCGCATCTTCCGGCGCGGCCTGTGGACCAGCGTCTGGCTTGGCATCCTATTGATGGCGGTCGTCTATTTTTCGGCCAGCGCGCTGTTCACATGGCTCTTTGTCGATATTGCTCCCCCGACCGAGGTTGCGGCATCGGTCGACCCTCATACGGTCGCTGAATCCGTGGCGGGCGTAACCCGCATCCTGTCCTACGGGATGGTAGGCTTCATGATCTCCACGGTTTGCGGCTACTATCTGGAAGCGCTGCGCCGGCCCTTGCTGGTCTCGGCCGTGATGTATTTCGGTGTATTACTCAACGTGATCATTGACCTCGCATTGGTCGGCGGATTTTGGGGGTTCGAGCCCATGGGTGCCGCAGGTGTGGCGTGGGCGACCACAGGCTCTCGCCTATTGATCACGATCTTGTTGCTCGTTGCCGTGATCTTGCTGACTCCCGCATTCAGAAAGTCACCAACCAGTCCCGAAAACGAGGCCAAACGGCAGCTGTCGGTCGGCACGGGCACCGCCATCAGCAATGTTGCCGAGTGGGGTGGGTTTAACCTGACCTATGTGATCGCGACATGGATCAGCCTCGCTGCCAACTCTGTCTATGGCTATGCAATTCAGATCATGGGGCTTTGCTTCATGTTCTATCTGGGCATTGCGACCGCCACCAGCGTCCGCGTGGCGGAGGCCTATGGCCGACGAAACCTGACGGAGATGCGGGATGCAGGGCGTCTTGGCGTGGCAGCCACACTTGTGATGGGGGTGGCGCTTGGTGTGATTCTGATCGTTTTCAATAATTCGTTGGCCGGCTTCCTCGTGAAGGATGATGCCGTGATCAATGGTGTTCATCTCGCATCCGGCATCGCTGCCCTGCTCGTGATGGTGTCATTTGTAACGGTTTTTGACGGGCTGCAGGCGACAGCCTCATTCGCGCTCAGGGCGCAGGAGATCGTCTGGTCGCCAAGCCTTATCCATATCGGCTCGTTCTTCCTGGTGATGCTGCCAGCCTGCTACTGGCTCGGCATTGTCGAAGGCCGGGGTGCACGCGGCATGATGGAGGGGGTGTTTGTCGGCGTGTTTACGGCTGGGATACTGCAAAGGCGCGCCAGCCGAGCCGACGCGCCGCTTGAATTCCATGGTCAGGACCTATCAGTCCTGAGGAACCCTAGAGGTCTTTCAGAGCCGAAGCCGGCTTGAAAGCAGCCGATGTCTTTTCCGGGATCTTGATTTCTTCGCCGGTGGCTGGGTTGCGGCCCGTGCGAGCATTCCGGGTTTTGGCCGAGAATGTGCCGAAGCCTGCGATCGCCACTTGCTGACGGTCTTTCACGGCACCAGCAATTGCGTCGAAAACAGCGTCTACAGCCTTGCCAGCGTCGCTTTGCGACAGACCGGATTCACCTGCGACAGCTTTTGTAAGTTCGCCCTTATTCATAGGGGTTCTCCTCTAATGTTAAACGGCGATCCCCCGCCGTTGCAGCGACATACCCACGATTCGTAAGGCGTGAATATGACGAAAGCCCAATAAAGACGGGCTATGCGCCGAGAATCCAGCCCTCTTCTGACTGAATTTGCGATATTTTTCCCTCGTCAAGAGAACTATTTGTGGAAATTCGCCCATTCAACCGGCCTTTTTCGTCCATTTCCGAATAGTAATGGGCGATCTGGCGGACTTGTGCAGCATCTGGCGTTTCCCCCTTTTCAGGCTTTGAGGGAATGAGTGACGGGTAGACTTCGGCAATAACGACCTGAATGCCTTCAAGCGTCTCCTCGGTCATCTCGCCATCCTCGAATTCGAATGGCCAGATGCGTGAGGAGGGTAGTGACTGCCTGAGCGCGTGCACATGGGGAATTCCGGTCAGCGACTGGCTGCCCACGCTACCCGTATAAGCCAACTGCCAGACCGATTTCGGCTGTCCACGCTTTGAGTCTCTCAGATGGGTTTCCACGATACGGTACTCAGACAGGATTTGACCGCTGAATTCCGGCTTCTTGTCGGAGAGTGTCGAGACCACATCGCGTGCGGGAGCCCCCCAGAAAGGGAAAGGCCCCTTCGTGATCGCATAGTTCATGCCGGCCGCAATTGCGTAGCGCGGATTGGAATTGTCGGCCTTGTCCTTCATCTTGGATGCCAGGTGCGCATGCATGGCCTGCCAAGGTGCCTTGGTCGATGTGTCGAGGCCCAATGCAGCCGCGGTGCCTGCCGGATAGCCCAGCGAGAAGTCAAAACCGATCAGGACGCGGTCTCCGCGCCCTGTCAGCTTTGCGATGATGCCATCAAGGAAAGTCCGCGCCTTGAGGCGCGTATCGATGTTGACGGACTGGTACTGCAGCTTGAGCCGGGCATCCTTTGCGAGAATCCCGATCCAGATGGAGTTCTTGCCCGTCACAGGTTTGGACGCGGCACTCCAGTCCACCATGATATAGGCATCAAACAGACGCGACATAACTACCCCAGCTTGACCAGCATCTTGCCGGTATTGGCGCCTTCAAACAGGCCGATGAATGCTTCGGGTGCCTTTTCGATACCCTCTTTGACGGTCTCTTCGTATTTCATCTGACCAGACGGAATCCACTTTGCCATGTCCTGGAAAAAGTCGGGCTGCATATCGGCGTGCGTAGATACAATGAAGCCTTGGATCTTCAGCTGTTTGCCGACGATCTGAATAACATTGTGCGGGCCGGTTGGTTGGCCGGTCTCATTGTATTGCGCAATCATGCCGCATTCGGCGAAACGCGCCATTGGCCTGGCAACTTCAATAGCAGCGGTCAGGTGATTGCCGCCGACATTGTCGAAATAGACATCAATGCCTTTGGGAGCTGCTTCGCGCAGCGCTTTGACAAGTCCGTCGAAGCCGCCAGCGGCCTTGTAGTCGATGACATGATCCGCGCCGAGCGATTTGACGACGTCGCATTTCTCTTTGCCGCCCGCCGAACCAATCACAGTGCAGCCTTTGATCTTGGCAATCTGGACCACGGTTGAGCCGACCGCACCGGCTGCACCGGACACGAAGACCGTGTCGCCTTCTTTCAGTTCGGCAACCCGCAGCAGACCTGCATAGGCCGTCAGGCCCGGCATGCCTGCGACGCCAAGAAACGCGCTTTCCGGCAGGCCGACTTCGGGAAGCTTCTGAGCCATGGCCATTTCGGGCTTGCCAACCCACGCCGTGCGCCAGCCTGCCATGGAGGAGACGAGATCGCCTTCCTTGTAGTCTGGGTGGTTGGAAACCGTCACGCGGCCCACAGCGCCACCTTGCATGGTTTCACCGATCTGGAACGGAGGAACATAGCTTTCGCGGTCCTGCATGCGGCCGCGCATATAGGGGTCGACCGACATCCACTCGTTCTTGACCTGGATTTCGCCAGCGCCGGGCGGGGCGATGTCGATGGTCTTCATCTGGAAATCCGACAGTTTCGGCATGCCGACCGGGCGGGCAGCAAGGGACCATTCGGTGGATGTGAGTGCGGTCATGATGTTTCCTTCCTCTGTTATGTAAAGGCGTAAGTGGACCGGCATACCGGACGTGTGAAGGGGGCGACGGAAAGATTCTGTAATTCTCTGTGTTAGCGCGGCCTGAGGCCAAGACTTGCAGCTCTTCGCGATGCAGTGTCTTTAGGTGGGAAGAGGGCTAATCTGTTATGACCACACTAAAAGTCGGCGTCGCGGGCGCCGGAGTTTTTGGAAACTATCACGCCCAGAAGGCCGCTGCGTCTGCCCGAACTGAGCTTGTCGGTGTTTACGACATCGATCTTGAGCGCGCGACGCGGATCGCCAGCCAGTTCGGCGCCAAGGGTTTTGACAATTACGAAGCATTTCTGGACGCGTGCGATGCAATCGTCATTGCGGTTCCGGCTATCTGGCACGAAAAGCTGGCGCGGCAGGCCATTGAGGCGCACTGCCATGTGCTCGTCGAGAAACCGCTGGCGCTGACCGGCAAGGCTGCGCGTGATCTCGCTGATGAGGCTGCGGCCCGCGGCCGTATCCTGCAGGTGGGGCATCAGGAGCGGTTTGTTGCGCGGGCAATGGGCGTGCTGGCGATCGAAGAGACACCCCTGCTGATCGAATCCGTCCGCGCCGGACCGCCGGCGCCAGACAATCGTGCAGGCGATGTCTCGGTCATCTGGGATCTAATGATCCACGATTTGGACCTTGCTGCGATGATGATGGGGAATGAGTTCACCGGTGTCATGGCGAGTGGCAAACGGGTTCATTCTGACCATATCGACGAAGCAAACGCCCAGTTCACCTATGCGAGCGGTGGCGTGGCGCGTCTGATGGCCAGCCGGGCAGTGGAGGCGCGCCAGCGTTCCATGCACGTTGTCTATCCGTCGGGCGAGATCTCCATCGACTTCCTGACACGGCAACTGGTCAATACGACGCCATATGATGTGAGGGTAGAGATCGCTGCGGATCTGCCGGACCCTCTGGGAGCCGCTGATGAGGGTTTCTACGCAGCCTGTCTTGGTTTGGGGCGCAGCCCTGTTCCCGCGCATGGTACGGTCGGCGCTGTTGCCATGGCAGAAGCCGCTGAAAAGTCGGTACTGGCCAAACTCGACGGCTAACCGACGGCGCTATCGGTTCTGTTTGGGATCGTGCTTTGGCGCTGGGGCAAGACGCATCACTTCGGTTTGGAAGCGTTCATCATTGCCGTCGGCGAGGAAAGGCAGCGCGTCGGAAATCGCCCTGACCAGCGGATCGAACCAGTCATGATCGGCTTTTGAGAAATCGGACAGCACGTAAGGCATGACCCGCGACTTGTCGCCGGGGTGGCCGACACCAATTCGTACGCGGCGCACGTTCTCGCCGAGGTGGGCAATCATCGAGCGAACGCCATTATTGCCGGAATGACCGCCGCCCTGTTTCAGGCGGACGCGGCCAGGCGCGAGGTCGATCTCGTCATGCAGGACAACAATATCTTCGGGGGAGAGCTTGTAGAACTGAGCCACTTTGGAGAGCGCACGCCCGGTTTCATTGTAGAAAGTCTGCGGCTTCACCAGCAGGGTCTTGATGCGGCCGAGGCCGATAAAGCCCTCTGCAATCTCGCTTTCGAATTTGGAGCGCCAGGGTTGGAATCCATGGGCGGCGTGGATCTCGTCCAAGACAAGAAAACCGGCATTGTGCCGGTTCTTCGCATATTTTTCGCCTGGATTACCCTGACCGGAAAGAATGAGCACGACTTGGCCTCCCTCTTCCGAATTAGCAGGGTTTGGCTGTGTGCCCAGCCCCAAAAGGCTGGACACACGAGACCATAATGTACCGATCAGTCTTCCGACTCTGCGTCAGCTTCGGCTGCTGGCTCTTCGCCTTCGGCCTCTTCACCTTCTTCCGTCGTGGTTTCGGTGGTTGCCGTACGGCCAGCGATCGTGGCGATCGTGAAGTCGCGGTCGGTGATGGTTGGCTCTGCATCGCCCGGCAACTTGATGTCGGAGATTTTCACATTGTCGCCGACTTCCAACTCGGAAACGTCTGCTTCCAGGGATTCCGGAATGTTGCCGGCTGGAACCAGAAGTTCGACCGTGTGACGCACCACGTTGAGCGTGCCGCCCTTCTTGAGGCCAGGGGAAACTTCTTCGCCGATGAAGTGAACCTGGACTTCGACCTTGATCTTCTGATCGCGGCTGACGCGGAACAGATCGACGTGCATGGGCTGATCGGAGACCGGGTGCATCTGGATCGCCTGTGGGATCACCATCTGCTTCTCGCCCCTGTGAACGAGTGTTGCAGTCGACGACAGAAAGTGACCGGTTTCGATGGCCTTGAGCACTTCGTTGCGCTTCAGGGAGATCGCGACGGGGTCTTCACCACCACCATAAAGAACGCCGGGCACGAGGCCTTCACGACGTGCTGCGCGGGATCCGCCGGTGCCTACGCGCTCACGCAGTTCGACATTGAAACTAATCTTGGATTTCGACATGGGGTTTCCTTTCGCCCTCGACTCCGCCTCTCCATCTTGGGATGAGGTAAGAAGCTGACACGAACGGCCTTGCGCCGCCGTTTCTGAAGGCGCGCGTATATGCGATCAGGCGCGGGCTGGCAAGGCATCAGGGACAGGGCGTGTCAGACCAGAGTTGTGCCTTGCGACCTCATGGCAGGCGCTTAAGATCATTGTGGGCCAACAGACAGCGATTTTCACCAACATGAAGCACCATATCATGATCTCTCTCGGCATCCTGATGGGAGTGGTTTTCGCGTTCCGGGCCGCATTCGCGATCCTGGAACCGGGGCTTGGTGTTCGTGACGCCTATCTTCTGGGTGGGTTGATCCTGTCAGGGTGGCTCATCATGGGTGGCATTGCTGAATGGCGCCATGCGCGCAATAGCCGGAAGGTCCGCGACACCGAAATTGAGTCAATTAGACTGCAAGGCCAAAATTCCGGTTTCATAATCCTCCCGCTTCCGGCAGCTTCAAGACTGCGGAACGGCGCAAAGACAAAAATGTCATGGGAGGAAACACGTGTCGGAAACTCACACGAAAATTGATGGCAAGGGGTATTGGCGCGAAGTCCTTCGGCTCACCCTCGCTCTGCTCGCCATCTGGTTTGCGGTGTCATATGGGGCGGGCATCCTGTTTCGGGACCTGCTGGATAATCTGTCGATCGGCGGAGCCCCGCTGGGATTCTGGTTTGCGCAGAATGGATCAATCTACGTCTTCGTCGGACTGATCTTCTACTACTGCCGCGCCATGGCTCGGTTGGAGAAGAAGTACGGGCTGGAGGTCTGAGGCGATGGGAGAAGAATTCTGGACCTATTTTTGGGTGGTTGGCACATTCGGCACCTACATCGCGATAGCCTTGTGGGCGCGGGCTTCATCCACCGATGATTTCTATGTCGCTGGCCACGATGTTCATCCGATGGTGAACGGAATGGCGACGGCGGCAGACTGGATGTCAGCGGCCTCATTCCTCTCCATGGCAGGCCTGATCGCGTTTCTAGGCTATGGCGGCTCAGTTTATCTGATGGGGTGGACCGGCGGCTATGTATTGCTTGCCCTGCTATTGGCGCCCTTCCTGCGTGAGTTCGGAAAGTTCACCGTGCCTGATTTTGTGGGAGACCGGTATTACTCGACAGCGGCGCGTCTGATCGCTGTGATCTGTGCCTTGTTCGTATCCTTCACATATATTGCCGGGCAGATGAAGGGTGTCGGCGTGGCGTTTTCAGGCTTCCTTGGCGTCGAGTTCAACACCGGAATCATGGTCGGGATGGGTATTGTCTTTGTCTACGCGGTGCTCGGCGGAATGAAGGGCATTACTTATACGCAGGTTGCACAATATTGCGTGCTGATATTTGCCTACACCGTGCCGGCAGTCTTCATTTCACTGATCATCACCGGAAACCCCATTCCCCAGCTTGGCTTCATTTCGAACGTCAAGGGGGAGGATGTGGCCATGCTCGAAAAGTTGAACACGGTGGTGCAGGATCTGGGCTTTCTCGAATACACCCAATCCAACAAATCGATGATCGACATCTTCGCCATTACTGGGGCGCTGATGTTTGGTACGGCAGGGTTGCCGCATGTGATCATTCGCTTCTTCACTGTGTCGAGCGCGGGCGCCGCCAGAGTGTCGGCCGGATGGGCGCTGGTTTTCATAGCGCTGCTCTATACGACGGCGCCAGCAGTTGCGTCCTTCGCGCGGCTCAACTTCATCGATACGGTGAATGAGTCGACCTATGTTGCGAGCGATGCGGATTATGATGCCGCGGCGGCGGCCATTGTCGCAGACGGCGGCAAGCCAATTCCCGAATGGTTCAAGAACTGGGAAAAGACCGGGCTATTGGGCATCACGGACAAGAATGGTGATGGTATCGTGCAGTACCGGGCAGGCAACGACAATGAGGTGACCAAACTTGATCGGGACATCTTCGTGATGGCCAATCCATCAATTGCAAATCTGCCGGCCTGGGCTCGCCGCCGCTCTGTCTACCGCGGCGGGATTGTTGATGGTGATCTCATCTTCAGTCAGTCATGACCTCTGTCGACGGACCTTCTTCAAGGACATGACCGACCAGCAGGAGCTGCTGACTGCGCGCGGCGCTGCCGCCGGGGCGGTAGTGCTGGCCGGTATCATGGGCATGAACACCGCCAAGCTTGGCTTCGTGGCGCAGGTGGTTGCCTTTGCCTTTGGCCTTGCTGCAGCGTCGCTATTCCCTGTGATCGTTCTGGGCATATTCTGGAAGCGGATGAACCGGGAAGGAGCCATCGCTTCGATGTTGACCGGTCTGATCTCGACGTTCAGCTATATCTACTACTTCAAGTTTGTGAACACCGACCCCGAAGACTGGTGGTTTGGCGTGTCGCCGGAAGGTATAGGTTTCCTGTTCATGTTCGTGTCGATGGCCGTGGGTGTCGTGGTGGCCCTCATGACGGCACCACCGCCCCAGGATATCCAAGATTTGGTCGAGGATATTCGCGTACCGGGCACCCGGAAATCTCACGGTATTGCAGACGAAGGCATGGCGCCCATGTCGGCGGAGTAGTCTAGTCAAACTGCTGGGTGGCCCGCTGAAGAGGGCCACCCATTTTCGTTTTCAGGTCGATGTCGCAGAGACAAATTGGTCTACTCAGTTGCGCCAATCTGGACGATTCGGATGAGATCAGGTTTAACCCGGTCGCTATTCGGCACTGCTTATCGACAATCCGGGTTATCTGGCCGTTTTTGGCGCCAATCCGTGGGAGGTTGCACCCACGTGACGTTGGGGACGGGATTGCTGCATGGCATTCAAGACGCAGATGGGCCGATCAAGCGGTTCACCTTCTCGGCAAAGTATGCATTCTGAGGCGAGAACAGAAAACATTCCAGACGGAGAGCCATTCATGAGCGACGCAGCGAAAACCTATCCAGTGCCGGCGGAGTTCGCAGCAAAGGCGAACCTGAGCCCGGAAAAATATCGAGAGATGTATGCCGCCTCGATTTCAGACCCGGAAGCTTTCTGGGGGGAGCACGGCAAGCGGCTCGACTGGATCAAGCCATACACGGTTGTAAAGGATGTATCGTGGGAGACGGGCGACCTGCATGTGAAATGGTATTCTGATGGTGTCCTCAACGTGTCGGCGAACTGCCTTGACCGCCACTTGGAAACGCGTGGCGACAAGGTCGCGTTGATCTGGGAAGGCGACGAGCCGGGCAACACCCACAAGATGACCTATCGTCAGTTGCACGCTGCGGTCTGCAAGTTCGCAAACGTGCTGAAGAAGATGGGTGTAAAAAAGGGCGATCGCGTCACGATCTACATGCCGATGATCCTCGAAGCCACGTATGCCATGCTGGCGTGCACGCGAATTGGCGCAGTACATTCCATCGTGTTTGGGGGATTCAGCCCCGAAGCGTTGTCAGGGCGAATTACCGACTGCGAGTCCAAATTCCTGATCACAGCCGATGAAGGCGTGCGGGGTGGTCGCCGTGTGCCGTTGAAAGTAAACGCCGACAAGGCCGCCGAGATTGCCGGAGGTATGGTTGAGAAGATGTTGGTCGTGAAGCGCACAGGCGCTGAGGTCAACATGGAGGAGGGGCGGGACTATTGGCTGCACGAGGCGGCTGAAGGCGTTTCCGCCGATTGTCCGCCCGAACCGATGAATGCCGAAGACCCTCTTTTCATCCTCTACACATCTGGCTCGACGGGGCAGCCGAAAGGCGTGATGCATACGACTGGCGGTTATCTTGTCTGGGCGTCAATGACGCATGAGTATGTCTTCGATCTCAAAGAAGATGATGTGTTCTGGTGTTCGGCAGATGTTGGTTGGGTAACCGGGCATACATATATCGTATACGGACCTCTGGCAAATGGCGCAACAAGCCTCGTCTTTGAAGGCGTGCCGACCTATCCGGATGCTTCGCGTTTCTGGCAGGTTTGCGACGAGCAGAACGTTACCATCTTCTACACCGCGCCAACCGCTATTCGCGCACTGATGCGCGAGGGCGAAGCGCCGGTAAACAAGACATCGCGCAAGTCGATCCGTTTGCTGGGAACAGTTGGTGAGCCGATCAATCCGGAAGCATGGGAATGGTATTTCCACGTCGTAGGCGAAGCGCGGTGTCCGATTGTTGACACATGGTGGCAGACCGAGACAGGCGGCACCATGATTGTTCCGTTGCCGGGCACGACCGATATGAAACCTGGCGCTGGCAGCCATCCTTTCTTTGGCGTGAAGCCAGTGCTGGTGGACGCGGACGGTAACGAATTGGAAGGCGCGGCCGATGGCAATCTGCTGATCACGGATAGTTGGCCGGGACAAATGAGAACGGTCTACGGCGATCATCAGCGATTCATCGACACGTATTTTACGGCCTATCCCGGCACGTACTTTACCGGCGATGGCTGCCGCCGCGACGAGGATGGCTTCTACTGGATCACCGGCCGCGTTGATGACGTGATCAATGTCTCTGGCCATCGCATGGGTACCGCCGAAGTCGAAAGCGCACTGGTCAGTCATGATGCGGTGGCAGAGGCCGCTGTGGTTGGCTATCCACATGATGTGAAGGGGCAGGGCATCTATGCCTATGTCACATTGCGTCAGGGCGTCGAAGTGGATGATGCGCTGGTCAAGAATTTGATCCAGCATGTGCGCCAGGAAATCGGTCCGATTGCGAGCCCTGACCTTATCCAGATCGCGCCCGGTCTGCCCAAGACACGGTCTGGCAAGATAATGCGTCGTATCCTGCGCAAGATTGCCGAGAACGAGTATTCAAACCTTGGCGACACGTCGACATTGGCAGAACCGGAAGTTGTTGATGACCTGATCGATAACCGAAAGAACCGGTAACACCCTAGATCGCGGGTAGGTCTACAATGAACCGCGCGCCACCTTCTGCGCGGTTTTCAGCCCAGACCTTTCCGCGATGGGTCGTGACGATCTGTTGTACGATTGAGAGTCCAAGGCCTGAATTGTTGCCAAAAGCCGTTCCGGCCGGGCGGTCCGTATAGAAGCGGCTGAAGATCTTTTCTAGTTTGTCTTCAGGTATTCCCGGACCGCTATCCTCAATCATGATCCGCGCGATGGTTTGCGGGCCATCATTCGATTGATCGACAATCACATTGACCTCTGCGTCAGGGGGCGAGAAAGAGCGCGCATTGTCTACCAGATTACGAACAACCTGACCGAGCGGCCCATCGCGCCCCCGGACAAGCAGGCGCGCACCCATCGTATCGTCTCGGAAATGAACCGATACCGATCGCTCCTCCCGGCTGAATGCTTCATAGGTCTGGACGACATCGTGGACGAATCCGGCAATGTCCATTTGCTCCGTCGGCACGCGCGTCATTTCCGCTTCGATACGGGATGCGTTGGAAATATCTGTAATCAGACGGTCCAGCCGCTTCACATCCTGTGCGATGACCTGCCGGAGGCGTTCAAGCGCGACCGGATCATCCTGCACCCGGTCAGCGGTTTCGACGGCCGAGCGGATGGAGGTGAGGGGGTTCTTCAGCTCATGAGCCACGTCGGCAGCGAATTGTTCATTCGCCTCGATCCGCTCCAGCAAGGCTTCGGTCATGCTCTGCATCGAGGCGGCGAGATTGCCGATCTCGTCCTTGCGATTGGTCAGGGCCGGAATGTCGATCCGATCAGAAGCGCCGGCCCGGATACGGTCTGCTGCAACCGATAGACGGCGCAGTGGGCGGGCAATACCAAGTGTCAGCAGGACCGACGTGACGAATGCGACAAGGACTGCGACCCCGATGAACGGTATGAGCGCAGCGCGTTCGGAGCGAATGATCTCATCAATGTCATTCGATTCCAGTGTCAGGACACCCACAACAGCTGACACACGCTGGATTGGCATGGAAACGGAAATGATCCGCTGGCCCCGATCGGAAAAGCGCTGACTGGCCGCTTCCTGACCGCGCACGGCGATCTCGAACTCTTCCTCAAAGCTCTGAGCGACGAGCGCATCAGAACTGCGCCGGGGCATGATCGGGCCAAGCGTGCGGCTTGCCCATTCCGACAGATTGGCGCCTAGCTTCGCAAAACTGCTGGGCTCCTGAAGCGGCGGCAGGGCATCAATGTCGACCCGCTCGGAGAGATAGAAGCTGTCGCCAACAAGTTCGCCATCGGGTGAGTAGATACGTGCACGAACCCGTTCGGGCAGGTTAAGGCGCACGATTGTCTGGCGCGCGGCTTCATCATCGAGCTTGGGGGCAGGCGTGGTTGCATCGTCACCAAGCAAGCTGGTGAAAATCTGGGCTTGCGCAACAAGATCCTGCTTCTTGGAGACAACGAAACCAGCGCGCATTTCGTTCAGAACCATCGCGCCGATAATGAGGATGGCAAGTCCCGCCAAATTGGACGCGAAAATCAGGCGTGCGATACGTGAGCCAAAGATCTTCGACCCGTGGCGCGCAATCGCCTTTCGCCTGATTTTCCTATCCGTCATACGGGGTTCTGCCTGCCTGAGATCAGGCGTCGGCAGCCACTTTCATGCTGACAATCTTGTCAGGATTGCGCGGGGGCTCGCCCTTGGCCAGCTGGTCGATCACGTCCATACCTTCGCTGACCTGACCCCAGACCGTGTATTGGCGGTTCAGGAAGCTGGCATCGTCAAAGCAGATGAAGAATTGGCTGTTTGCCGAGTTCGGGGCCGACGTGCGGGCCATGGAGCATGTGCCGCGGACATGGGGTTCGGCATTGAATTCGGCCTTCAGGTCCGGCTTGGACGAACCGCCCATGCCGGTGCCTTGTGGACAGCCGACTTGCGCCATGAATCCATCAATAACGCGGTGAAAGATGATGCCATCATAAAAGCCTCCGCGCGCCAACTCCTTGATGCGTTCGACATGGCCGGGGGCCAAGTCCGGACGCAGGTCGATTTTTACCGAGCCTTTGGAGGTTTCGAGGAGAAGCGTGTTTTCCGGGTCTGCCATGAAGTTATCCTATTGCTTGTGTTAGTCTCGTGTCTGGCTATTGAATGATGGATGGAACGGCAAGTGGGCGGCGCATTTTACTGCTCCGCATTGCCGCAGGAGTGTCTGCATGATTGCACCGTTCATTTCACCGATTTTGGTGGCTGTTTTGTTCGCTCTCGGCTGTTTGCACCTGCTATGGGCGTTTGGCAGCAATTTCCCGTGTGCAAATGAGCAGGCACTTGCGCGCGCCGTCGTGGGCCGCCGCGGTATAACCAAGATGCCGTCAGCATTTTCCTGCTTCATGGTAGCGCTTTGCTTGTTTGCGGCCTCCGTCCTGGCAGCTTGGCTGGGCGGGTATTTCTCCCTTCCATTGCCGCCCATAATCCAGAAAGGCGTGCTGGTGCTGGCAGGTCTGGCAGCTGGAGTCGTGTTTCTCGGGCGCGGCATTATTGGCGTTCTGCCAGCGTTTGAGCGCTCGTCGCCTGAATCGCCATTTCTCACCCTCAACCGACGTGTGTATTCGCCGTTGAGCTTCCTGATTGGGCTGGGATTCATTCTGCTCGTCCTGAGCTTGCCCAATTGGAGCTGGCGCCTCGGGATCGCTTAGGTCTGTTCAGTCCGTCGATATGTTGGGCGGCAGAGAGGCCGTCTTCACCAGGCGCCAACATCATTTGGGCGAAGGCGAAATGATTCAGATCGGCGACGATACGTGTGTCGGCGGACGACAATCGTCGGTGCAGTGTGCCACCGAACCATTGCCCCATCTCCTTTACCTGGTCTGATCGGTTCGGATAACTTGGCCTTGCATCAACATGGATGATCCGACGGGCATTGCGTGGGGTCGGTGGGGGATTCAGCCGGGATTTGGGAACCGGGTCGACGCAGATGAGCAAATCTACCTGGTGTGGTTGGAGCGCCTTCAATACGCGGAGAGCTGTGTCGCCGCCCCAACTATGTCCGACCAGTATCAGCGTGCGGCCAGCATCGGCGTGCTGACGGGCCAGTTTCAGAATGCGCCGCAACGCGTAATGCGGGAAATAGTGCGCATCATGGTGGGCCCCATGCGCAAAGTCGCGCTGCCGCGCTTCTGCATACGCGGCCACGAGGCGGGTGCGGGTATCGCCCGCCCCGCCGATATAGACCTCCGAGATGCCGTGCCTATTCGGTGTAGCGGTAGCCGACGCCATACAGGGTCTCGATCGCATCGAATTCGTCGGTCACCTCGCGGAACTTCTTGCGAAGCCGCTTGATGTGGCTGTCGATGGTGCGATCGTCGACATAGATCTGATCATCATAGGCGGCGTCCATCAGCTGATCGCGGCTTTTGACATAGCCGGGGCGCTGGGCGAGCGCTTGCAGGATCAGGAATTCGGTGACGGTCAGGCGGACCGGATGGCCATCCCACGTACAGGCGTGACGGTTCGGATCAAGCGTCAACTTGCCACGAACGATCGGCTTCTGGTCGCCCTCTTCAGATCCGGCCACCCCGCCGCGGGCGCGCCGGAGCACGGCCTTGACGCGTTCCGCCAGCAGGCGATTGGAGCAGGGTTTGCGCACGAAATCGTCGGCGCCAATATTGAAGCCGATAACTTCGTCGATTTCCTCGTCTTTTGACGTCAGGAAGATGACAGGCAATTCGGAGGTCTGGCGCAGGCGCCGCAACAGTTCCATGCCGTCCATACGGGGCATTTTCACATCCAGTATAGCGATGTCGGGTGGCGTTTCCGTCAATGCCGGAAGGGCCGTTTCACCATCGTGATAGGTGCGGACATCGTAGCCCTCGGCCTCGAAGAAGATTTTCAGGGACGCAACGATGTTCTCGTCATCATCCACCAGCGCCAATGTCGTCATCGCTTTATCCTTCTCAACCAACCCATATCCGTGAACGGGATCCGGTCGTCTTGCACTACGGTGTTCAAACATGGTTCGCGTCACGGCAAAAGCCCTCCTTCAATGCAATTGCAATGAAATCAAGGGATCAAGGCGAGCGAAGGCTCACATTACGGCAATTTAAGGGAGATTTGTTGCGGGCTCGGCTGCAGCGAAGGCATGTTCTTCGCCCCAATCCTTCAGCGCAGTAAGGATGGACCGCAGCGTTTCACCCTTCGGAGTTAGGCTGTATTCCACCTTCGGAGGCACCACTGGATAGACCTCGCGGTGCACGAGGCCAGCCTCTTCCAATTCGCGCAATTGCTTGGTCAGCATGCGCTGGGTGACATTGCCGACTTCGCGTTGCAACTCATTAAAGCGCTTCACGCCATCCATCAGATGGAACAGCGTCACGCCTTTCCACTTTCCGCCGATCATTTCCAGGGCCGCCTCCACAGGGCAGCCGGCGGAACAGTCATATTTCTCGAAGCGAGTCATGCCTTACAGTATACTTTATGTGCGTATAAGCCAAAATTGTGCGTACTTGCGCATTCAGATTGTATCGATAAATCGGTGGGCGTCAACCAAGCGGGCCGATCTGGCCTGCCATACGCCACAATCGAACCCGTCCCGTGGAAGGATCACTCATGCTGCTGAATTCAATCCCTTCAATACGAAATGCTGTCCGTGGAGTTGCAGGCGCAGCGTTGGTCACCTCGCTACTGGGGGCATGCGCCACCGCCCAGCAGGTTCAGGATCCATTGCCGCACTCCGAAATCGTTTTGACCTCTGACGTGGAATGGGGGCCTCTCAATCCTGCCCGTGGTGATGCGAGCCCGAGAGCTGGAACGCTCTGGAGAGATCGCGCGGCCGAGGGTGCTTCCGGGTTCCTCGTTCAGTTTCAGGAAGGCTTTTCCTCCCCGCCACACATTCACAATGTGACTTATCGTGGCGTCGTGATTGAGGGACGAATTCACAATGATGATCCGGGAGCGGCCAATATGTGGTTGCCCACTGGGTCTTTCTGGACGCAGCCAGCTGGAGAAGCGCACATCACGTCCGCCGAGGGCGCGTTCAATATGGCCTATATCGAGATTGAAGATGGTCCGTATCTGGTTGAGCCGACCGAAAACGCATTCAACAATGGCGAGCGTCCTGTAAATCTGGACCGTTCAAACTTGGTCTGGCTGGATACATCCGATCTTTCTTGGGTCGAACAGGGCAGCGGCGCTGAAGTTGCTTTCCTCTGGGGAGGTGAAACAGATACCAGTGCGCGCGGCATTTTGGTGAAGTTACCTGCTGGACAGTCTGTTGGTCTTTCCGGTGACGGGGCTGAATTCAAGATCGTCTCGATCTCTGGAGAATCCGAAGTTCAGATTGGCGATGCCCGTGCGAGGCACGAGCTTGTGCCCGGCAGTTTTGTGGCAAGCGCGCCGAACGCTGCAGATGTGTTCGCTTGCAACGCCGAGACAGACTGCCTGCTCTATGTCCGCAGCGAAGGACATTTTGAGATCACCTCCACCCGGAACCGATCCTAACCCCCCGAAACTCTCTCAAGAATATTCTCCTTGAAAGGACTATCCCATGGAACATGATATCACCTACTATGCTAAAAAACGGCACACAACGAAGGCATATGACCCGAGCCGCCGCATTCCGGACGAGACGGTCGAAAAACTGAAAGAATTGCTGCGGTTTAGCCCCTCCAGCACGAACATCCAGCCTTGGCATTTCGTCATCGCCTCCACGCAAGAGGGCAAGGAGCGGGTCGCCAAGGCGACTGAAAAGTATCCGTTCAACCGCCCGTCCATCCTCAACGCCTCGCACGTCGTCGTGTTTGCAAGCCGCCTTGCTGTGGATGAAGACTATCTCCAGCACGTGCTGAAGCAGGAAGACAAGGATGGCCGCTTCGATACCGACAAGGAAACCCACAAGTCCGCCATGCATGGCGGACGCTCCTTGTTCGTGAATCTGCACAAGCAGGACTTCAAGGACGTCCAGCACTGGATGGACAAGCAGGTCTATCTCAACCTTGGGCAATTCCTGCTAGGTGCAGCGGCGCTTGGTGTGGACGCGACACCCATGGAAGGCATTGAAATTCCGGTTCTGGATACTGAATTCGGGCTGCGCGACAAGGGCTATTCAGCCTTGTTGGTTGTGCCGCTTGGATATCACGACCCCGAGCAGGACTATAACGCCACGCTCCCGAAATCCCGCCTTCCCTATTCGGACACCCTGACGGAAGTGTAGTTAGGCAACCGCCCCATCGCTTGTCTGTGACGGGGCGGTTCACTGCCAAGTCGGGTCAGTGCGCCTCCGCCCAGTTGCTTGCCGCGCGCGCATCGACAACCAGGGGCACAGATAGCTGGAGTGCCGGCCCGGCGGCCCCCTGCATTGTGGCCTTCACGGATTCGATCAGTTTGTCGGCCTCGGCCGCCGGGCATTCAAAGACAAGTTCATCATGCACCTGAAGCAGCATACGCGCAGACAGACCTGCTTTGGCCAGTACATCTGGCATGCGGATCATGGCGCGTTTGATGATGTCGGCAGCGGATCCCTGAATGGGCGCGTTGATGGCCTGGCGCTCAGCAAAGGAGCGCTGTGGTCCTTTGGACTTGATGCCAGAGAGATTGATTTTCCGTCCGTAGGCGGTGGTAACGTATCCATGCTCCTTAGCGAAAGCTTTGGTCTCGTCCATGTATGCGCGGATTCCGGGGAAGCGTTTGAAATAGGTTTTTATGTACTCGCTGGCTTCGCTCTGGGGAATGCCCAGCTGGCGTGCGAGGCCGAAGCCGGAAATGCCGTATATGATGCCAAAATTGATCGCCTTTGCCTGACGGCGGACCATGGGGTCCATGCCTTCGATAGGCACACCAAACATTTCGCTGGCCGTCATGGCATGAATGTCGAGGCCTTCCTTGAAGGCGCCCTTCAGCGTGTCGATGTCGGCTATGTGCGCCAGGATACGTAACTCGATCTGGCTGTAGTCCGCGCTAACCAGAACATTGCCCTTTTCGGCGACGAAGGCTTCGCGGATCTTGCGGCCCTCCTCGGTGCGAACGGGAATGTTTTGAAGGTTCGGATCTGTGGAGGACAGGCGACCAGTTTGGGCAACCGCCATCGAGTAACTGGTGTGCACGCGCCCCGTGGTGGGGTTGATCGCAGCTTGAAGTGCTTCAGTATAGGTGGAGCGGAGCTTGGAGAGGGTGCGCCAGTCGACAATCGTGCGGGGCAGGCCGTGGCCTTCAGCAGCGAGGCTTTCCAGCACGTCGGCATCCGTCTGCCAAGCGCCAGTCTTGGTCTTCTTGCCGCCTTCAAGACCCATCTCGTCGAACAGGATTTCCCCGAGCTGTTTGGGGCTGCCGATATTGAATTCGCGGCCAGCCTGTTCGTAGGCTTCGGCCTCCAGCGCGGCCATGCGCTGGGAGAAATCGGATGACAGGCGCGAGAGGTGATCGCGGTCTACCTTGATGCCTTCCTGCTCCATGCGGGCGAGCACCGGGACGAGCGGGCGTTCGAGCGCCTCGTAAACTGTCGTGACTTTCTCAGTGCGGAGTTCGGGCTTGAAGACTTGCCACAGGCGCAAGGTGATGTCGGCATCTTCGGCGGCGTATTCTGTGGCCTTGTCCAAGGCGATTCGGTCGAACGTCACCTGCGATTTTCCAGTGCCGGCAATCTCCTTGAACGGAATAGTGTTGTGCTGCAGGTATCGCTCCGACAGTGTGTCCATGCCGTGATTGTGCTTGCCCGCATTCAATACGTAAGACAGCAACATCGTGTCATCAATCGGCGCGACATTGATGTTGTGCGTGGCGAAGACCGAGAGGTCGTACTTGATATTCTGCCCGATCTTCAGGATCGCCGGATCTTCGAGCATCGGTTTCAGAGCGCGCAGTGCATCCTGCATGCGGATCTGCCGTGGCGGATCTGCGCCAAACATGTCTCCGTCGCCCGCATTGTTTGGATCGACGTGTGCGAGCGGAATGTAGCAGGCTTCATTCGGGGCGAGCGCCAGCGATACGCCGACAAGGTTGGCCGCGATGGAATCAAGACTGTCGGTCTCGGTGTCAACTGCAACATAGCCCTGTTTGGTGATGCGGGCGATCCACTCTTCCAGCTCTTCGAAATCGCGGACGCAGATATATTTGCTGCGATCGATCGGATCTTCTGCTGGCTGGGCGGACTCCAGGGTACCTTCGAGTTCCATCATTTCTCGCACGCGCCGTGTGATGGTGCGGAACTCCATTTCTTCCAGGAAATTGATCAGCGTGTCAGGGTCAGGGTCTTGCACAGCGAGGTCTTCGAGCGGCACGTCGAGGGGCACGTCGTCTTTCAGCGTCACCAATTGTTTGGAGATGCGGATCAGATCGGCATTGTCGATCAGGGTCTGGCGGCGTTTGGGCTGTTTGATTTCTTCAGCGCGTGCGAGCAACGTGTCGAGGTCGCCATATTCAACCAGCAGCTGAGCCGCAGTTTTCACGCCAATACCAGGTGCCCCGGGTACATTGTCGACACTGTCGCCAGCAAGTGACTGAATGTCGACGACCTGTTCCGGGCCGACGCCAAACTTTTCGAAGACTTGCTCGCGGCCCATCGTCTTGTTCTTCATCGTGTCGAGCATGATGACGCTGTCGGAGACAAGTTGCATCAAGTCCTTGTCAGATGAGACGATGGTGACGCGCGCGCCTTTCGCCTCAGCCTGACGGGCATAGGTGGCGATCAGATCGTCGGCTTCGAATCCTTCCTTCTCGATGGCATGGGCCGCGAAGGCTTCGGCGGCGCGGCGCACGAGCGGGAATTGGGGGCGCAGCTCTTCAGGAGGTTCTGAACGGTTGGCCTTGTACTGGTCGTACAGTTCATTGCGAAACGTGATCGAAGATTTGTCGAAGATGCAGGCGAAATGGGTAGGCCGCTCGTCGCCCTTCAGATCCTCCAGCAGCTTGAACAACATGTTGCAGAAGCCACTCACCGCGCCGATTGGCAGATCGTCGCTGGCCCGGGTCAGTGGGGGCAGGGCGTGGAAAGCGCGAAAAATGTATGCGCTGGCATCTACCAGGTAGAGGTGGCTGTCCTTGTTGACGGGGGCAGTGGCCATGGTTCGGGAATCCTTTGCTGGCCAAATGTGTAGCCCGTGTCATGCACGGCGTCACCCGTATGTGCCGATGGATTGCATCCCTGCCTGCATGGATTTGCTGAACGCGCATCCCCAGCGTAAACTCCTTCAAATAATCCTGGGAGGGAACCATGAGTGAAACACTGGAACCACAAGCCGCCGGTACACCCTGGCATCTCTGGGTCGTGGGAATTCTCGCGGTAGTGTGGAACGGATTTGGCGCGTTCGATTACACGGCCACAGTGACCCATTGGGCACCGTACATGTCGAACTTCACGGAAGAGCAGCGAGCCTTTTTCTATTCGTTTCCAGTCTGGCAGTATGTCATCTGGGCATTCGGCGTCTGGGGCGCGTTGATCGGATCCATTCTGCTCCTGTTGCGCAGCCGGTTTGCCGTTTGGGCGTTCTTGATATCGCTGCTGGCCGCGCTCGTATCCATGGTTCATGGGATGTGGCTGAAAGATGTTCCGGAAGGAGCTTCAAATCCCGCGTTTGCGGCAGTCATCATCCTGATTGGTGCCTTGTTGCTTGCATATGCGTGGCGGATGACGCGACGCGGAGTCTTGCGCTAGCCGGAATTCGACCTAGCCTCCCGGTCAAGACATGGGAGGATAAAAATGACTGAGATGAACAAGAGCTGGGTTTTGCGTCAGCGGCCTGTAGGTGACCTGAAGGAGGGAGACCTCGAACTGGTCGAGTCTCCGCTTGTGCCGTTGGAAGAGGGTGAAGTGCGAACCCGCCTGATTTACCTGTCCCTCGACCCGACCAATCGCATCTGGATGAGCGATGTGGATGGTTATCTGCCGCCCGTCGGCATCGGGGATGCCATGCGTGGCGGCGGTCTGGCCGTGGTCACCGAAAGCCGTTTTGACGGGCTGAAGGAAGGAGACATCGTAAACACGGGTCTCGGAACCTGGTCGCTCTATTCGAATCTGCCCGGCAGTTCGCTGAACGCATTGCCCCGCCTGCCCGGCGTACCGCTGACGGCCTATATGGGGCCGCTCGGTGCAACTGGCATGACGGCCTATTTCGGACTGATGGATATTGCGAAGCCAAAGGCTGGCGAGACGGTGGTCGTCTCTGCGGCGGCCGGCGCAGTCGGCTCCATGGTGGGACAGATTGCAAAGATCCAGGGCTGCCGGGTTGTTGGCATCGCGGGCAGTGACGAGAAATGCAAATGGCTGACCGAGGTGGCCGGCTTCGATGCTGCGATAAACTACAAGACGGAAGACGTTGGGGCAGCGCTCGACAAGCACTGTCCGAAGGGAATCGACGTCAATTTCGAGAATGTCGGCGGCAAAATCATGGATGAAGTGATTGCCCGTCTGAATGATTTCTCGCGCATGCCGCTATGCGGACTGATCAGCACCTATAATGCGACTGACCCGGTGCCGGGACCGTACAATTTCTCGAACCTGTTGATGCGCCGGACTTTGCTGAAAGGGTTCATCGTGATCGATTACTTCCCGCGGTTTCCGGAAGGTATTCAGCAGATGGCGGAATGGTTGATGGCAGGCAAGATCAAGTTCGAGGCGGACATTGTCGATGGTCTGGAAAATGCACCAGCCAGCTTGTCGCGTCTCTTCGAAGGCAAGAATCTAGGCAAACTGATGGTCCAGGTCAGCGAGCCACCAGCTGCCTGAGTTAACCTAAGTTCAGGTGGCGTTCAGCTTGCCCCTGTATGTCTGACTGCAGACGAGGCTGGGGTTGAGGGACGCAGGCTTGTCGGGTGTAGGAGGAATTCGGCGCGTGTCGCTGGATTCCTCTACAGGACCAGCGGAGCGATCCAGTAGCCTACCGCAGCGATGATCACGATACCTGCCAGATTGATGTAGAAGCCCTTGCGGATCATCTGCTGGATGGTGATGTGGCCCGTGCCATAGACGATGGCGTTTGGTGCGGTGGCAACCGGCAGCATGAAGGCGCACGACGCCGCCACGGCGGCCGGGCCGAGCAGGCTCTCCGGAGCTGTGCCGAGCGCAACAGCGAGCGAACCCAGCACGGGTGCAAGCGTGGTCATTGTGGCCACATTTGAGGTGACTTCCGTCAGGAAGATGACCAGAGCAACCACAATAACAATGAAGACCAGCGGCGGGAGCACGTCCAGAACACGCAAATTCTCGCCGATCCATTCCGACAGTCCGGTGCGGGAAATGGCTTTGCCCATTGCGATGCCGCCACCAAACAGCAGCAACACGCCCCACGGAATCTGTTCAGCTTCCTGCCAGTTGAGCAGGCCACGATCTTCACCGCCGCCCGCCGGGACCAGAAACATGAGTACCCCGCCGAAGATCGCGATCATCATGTCGACTTCCGCGCCCCCATAATTCGCGAGCAACTCTATTCCAGACGCTTCGAGGAATAGCTGAAGTGGCAGTCTGAGCAGCCATAGAGTGGCCGTGATCCCGAATACGATTGCGACGCGGGTTTCTTGAACGGTCATTCTGCCAATGTCGGTAAGCTGGGATTTGACGTGAGCGGACACAGCTTCTGCATTTTCGGAGCGGACGGGCATACCGCGTGTGACATTCCACCATGCGACCGGCAATAGTAGCGCCATGGCCGGCAGGCCAAAGGCCATCCATTGTGCGAACCCGATATGAGCGCCCGCTTCGGTCTGCAGCCAGCTGATCGCAATCAAATTGGTCGGTGTGCCGATCGGGGTGGCGACCCCACCGATGGAGGCCGCGTAGCAAACACCGAGCAGGAGTGCCGTGGTGAAGTGTTTTGAAACATTCCCAAGCACGGCGCTGGCTGAGATGGCGATGGGTACCATCATCAATGTCGAGGCCGTATTGGATATCCACATCGACAGGACGGCCGTTGCGAGCATGAAGCCGAAGACAATGGCCCCGGGCGACGTGCCCACCCGGCTGATAACGTTGAGTGCAATCCGTTTGTGCAGGTTCCAGCGTTCAATGCCGAGGGCAACGATGAAGCCTCCGAGCAACAGGATGACAATATGGTTGGCATAATCACTGCCCGTCTGGGCAGGTGAGCCCGCTCCAACGAGCGGCAAAACAAAAAGCGGCAACAGAGAGGTGGCAGGTATGGGAATGGCCTCGGTGGCCCACCAGACCGCCATAAGCACCATCAGGGCTCCCGTGCCCCAAGCCGCATGGCTGAGGCCTTCCGGTGGGCCGAACAGCAACATGAGCGCGGCCAGGGCAGGGCCCAGCATCAATCCGATTTTGCGAGCCCCCAATTCCACGCTCTTATTCCCCCATAGCCTCAAACCCTGCCCGGAGATCGGCAATCAGGTCATCTGCGGTCTCCAAACCGACATGTATGCGGAGCAGAGGGCCGACCTTTTGGTCAATCCAGTGGCCTTTTGATCGTTTCAATTGCGGGTCGCACGGGATGATCAGGCTTTCAAAACCGCCCCAGGAAAAGCCCATCGAAAACAGTTCCAATGCGTCAAAGAAGCGTTTCAGGCCTTCTGGGCTGACCGTGTTGAGAATGACGGAAAACAGGCCGTTTGAGCCAGTGAAGTCGCGCTTCCAGATGACATGGTCCGGATGCTGTTCGAGTGCCGGGTGCAGGACTTGAGAGACTTCCGGGCGTTCAGACAACCAATTCGCGATCCTGAGACCAGCGGCCTCGTGCGCATCCATGCGCGTCTTCAGGCTGCGCAAGCCGCGCAAGGCCGTGTAAGCATCATCCGGGCCCAGGCTGATGCCCCAATCATCTCCGCAGTCGATAATGTCTTGCGCCACGCGCTTGTCGCGGCTCATGACAGCGCCGCCAAACACGTCCGCATGGCCAACCGCATATTTTGTCAACGCCTGGACAGAAATGTCCACGCCGAGGTCCAGTGGCTTGTGCAGAATTCCAGCGCCCCATGTATTATCGAGAATGGTGCGAATACCACGCTGCTGCGCCACGTCCACAATGGCAGGCGTATCGCTGATCTCGAAGGTGAGTGAGCCCGGAGATTCCAGGTAAATTACGCGCGTGTTGGGTTTGATCAGGTTAGAAATGGTTGCGCCACATCGCGGATCGAAGCGCGTCGCCTCTACCCCCATTTTTTCCAATCGACGATCAAGATAGCGCGCGGTGGGGCCATAGGCGGAGTCGGTGAAAAGGATGTGATCCCCGGCTTTTACCTGGCTGCCGATGGCAAGCGCGCAGGCCTGTAATCCGTTCGAGGTCAGTTTTGCGAAGGTCGCATTCTCAAGTACGCAAAGTGCGTCTTCAAGTTCACGATGAACCGCCAGGCCCATACGGCCGTAGCCGGGCTTCGCGCCATAGAGGTCTGAGGATGTATCAAACAGGAGTGTGGACGCCCGCTCAATGGGGGGATTGACGGTTTTCTGGGCCAACCGGCGGCCACGCGTATGGATGAGACGTGTCGCAGTGTCCTTTGTCATACTGTGCCAGTGGCGACGGGACGGGATGCGTCAGACGCCCATTCCGCCCACGATCCATCATAGACCGCGACGTCCCAATTACCGAGTCGGGCCAGCGCGAGCGCCGTGACAGCGGCAGACACGCCAGACCCGCAGGTCGCGATTGTGGGCGCGAGGGGATTTGGAAACAGTTTGCCAAGTTCCTCGGCGGATTTCATCCTGCCGTCTTCCGTGCGGAGTTCGCCGGAGGGCAGGCAAATGCTGCCTGGGATGTGACCGGAGGGAAGCCCCTCTCTCGGCTCGGGAGCCTCGCCGGAGAAACGCTCGGCCGAGCGGGAGTCTATGATGTTGTGGGAGCTGTTCGCAGATGCTGCAAGCACTTGGCCTGCATCCTTCAGCAGATCGGACCGGACGCGCGCTGTGAAATGGCGTTCGACGGCCACCGGTGGCAGGTCCTCGATCTCGCCACCAGCATCCGTCCAGGCCTTGAGCCCACCATCAAGTACTTTTACGTCGCGTTGGCCCATTACGCGCAACATCCACCATACGCGAGCCGAGGCGAAGAAGTTGAACTGGTCATAGACGATGATCCGGTTGCCGTCTCCCAGGCCGAGCTTGCGCGCACGCGACGAGAACATGACGGGATCGGGCAGCATGTGCGGCAGATCGGTTCCGCCTGCCTTGATGGCGTCGATGTCGAAATAGACGGCGCCGGGAATGTGTCCTTCAGCCCATGCCTGGCGCCCCGTCTTCTCGGGATTGAGGAAGGGAGGGAACCAGGTTGCGTCCACGACCCGGACGTCTGGCGCAGAGATATGTTCTTTCAGCCATTCGGCTGTGACAAGCGGGTCTCCGGATTCCATAATTCAAGCCTCCATCCATGCGGGAACCGGCAGATCCTTCGATCTCAGGAAATCGGGATTGTAGAGTTTCGACTGGTATCGATTGCCATAGTCGCAGAGCACCGTGACGATTGTGTGCCCGGGCCCCAGATCCTTCGCCATCTGAACGGCCCCGGCGACATTGATTCCCGCAGAGCCGCCAAGACACAGACCCTCATTTTGAACGAGGCCGAAAAGGATGTTGAGCGCTTCCTCATCCGTACAGCGATAAGCGCGATCCACTTCAATACCTTCAAGATTGGCTGTGATGCGACCTTGTCCGACACCTTCAGTGATTGAGGTGCCTTCGGATTTCAACTCACCGTTCTTGTAGTATTCATACATAGCAGCCCCGCCGGGATCTGCGACACCGATCTGAATGTCCTTGTTCTTTTCCTTTAGTGCGAGCGATACACCGCCGAGCGTGCCGCCAGATCCGACCGCGCAGATGAAAGCGTCAAGCTTGCCATCGGTTTGGGTCCAGATTTCCTGACCAGTGGTGTCGTAGTGGGCCTTGCGGTTCGAGATATTGTCGAACTGGTTTGCCCAGATCGCGCCGTTTGGTTCCGACTTGGCAAGGTCTTCGGCCAGACGCTTCGAGAAGTGCTGGTAGTTGTTTGGGTTCTTGTAGGGGACCGCATCGACCTCGATCAGCTCTGCGCCGAGTAGGCGGATTGCATCCTTTTTCTCCTGGCTTTGCGTGCGTGGCATCACGATGACCACGCGGTAGCCGAGTGCTGCGCCGACCAATGCGAGCCCGATGCCGGTGTTTCCAGCCGTTCCTTCGACAATGGTGCCGCCGGGTTTCAGCTCTCCAGCCGCTTCAGCGTCGCGAACAATGCCCAGTGCCGGCCGGTCTTTCACAGACTGCCCCGGATTGAGAAACTCGCATTTGCCGAGGATTTCGCAGCCGGTTTCGTCAGATGCCTGGTTCAGGCGAAGCAGGGGGGTGTTGCCGATAAGGTCGATCACCGAGCGATGAAACTTCATCAGATTAGGTCCGATTCTGGTCAATTTTCTTTGGGACGAAGCTAGTGCGGCGCAGAGGTTTTCACAACCGTTGTGAGTCCCACAGGGCCCGTGTGATCCAATTCGTGCCGGTCTGCGTAAGAAGCATGAATAGACCAACCGAGACAGGACCGCCTGCTTGACCCACACCGACACCTATATTGCTTTCATGATGGACCATGCCGCCGGGAACCATCCGGAGTCCTTTGCTGTGGCGGGGGACCTGCACATTTCACTGAGTGAGAGGGGGGCTGAGACCGCGCATCTCTGGTCAATGATCGGCGGTGTGATGCTGGAACGATCTGACCCGATACTTGCCGACCCGGCCCAGCAGAGTTCGAGAACTGGTCGCGCCCGATGGTCAGGTCTCTCAGCTGATGAGGTCCTGTTCCAATCATCTGGCGATTTGAGCTGGCGGCGCGGTTTCTCCGGCGTTCAATATGCATCTGCAGGCACGCCGGGGACAAAGTTCATGAAACTTGAGCCCGGTCAAAGCGCACCGATGCACGGTCATGGTGGGCTTGAGGCAACCGTCGTCCTGTCCGGGCGTTTTACTGACGGTTATGGCACATATTCTCGCGGTGACCTTGTGCTCGGCGAACCCGGCATGCGTCACAAGCCCGCCGCTGTGGGAGACGAAAGTTGTATCTGCTTTGTCGCCCATCGGCCCAACAGGTTCTGGAGTTTTTTTCAATGAAGCATTTTCTGGGAGCCATTCTTGTATCGGCCGCGATGTTTAGCACACCCGCCGTCGCGAAAACGTCGGATGCGAGTTGGGCACCAAAGCCGGGCGACGTGATCGAGTTTGATGTACTGCGCAAGGGCAAGCCGTTCGGCTCGCACTCCGTCAAGTTTGGGCAGGATAGCCAGGGGCGCCTGACCGCAACGACTGATGTGAACCTCAAAGCCGGTCTGGGGCCTATCACCGTTTTCAAGTATGAACTCGACGCCACTGAAGTGTGGGAGGATGGACAGCTCGTTTCTCTCACCGGTCAGGTCGACGATGATGGCGATGAAGGGTCGGTGAAAGCTGTGCGCAGCGGTGATGGGTTGGAGGTCGATGGCACAGAGTACGACGGTGTTGTTGCAGGCTCAATCGTGCCTTCAAGTCATTGGAACTTTGCTGCCACGAATTCCTCAAAACTACTGTCGACCGGCAATGGAGAAATATTGGAGGTCACGGTCTCGGAACAGGGGAACGAGACCATACGTGTGGCGGGTGAAGAGATCGAGACCACGCGGTATCTGTTGGATTCTGATATTGATGTTACGCTGTGGTATGATCGAGCTGGACGTTGGATGAAGTTGGCCTTCGAAGCGCGTGGTCAGGACATTGAATACGTTTTGGCGAAGCCATACTGATTTCGCTACCGCATGTCAGCTCTGACACTCATTCTTGGCGATCAGCTAACGCCCGACTTATCATCTCTCTCTGATTTCGATCCGTCTACAGATACTGTTTTGATGGCTGAAGTCATGGAAGAGGCGACCTATGTAGGCCACCACAAGAAGAAGCTGGCATTTGTATTCTCTGCCATGCGCCACTTCGCCGAGGAGTTGGAAGCAACGGGTGTATCGGTTCGCTATGTCAAATTGACGGATCCAGAGAATGAAGGCTCATTGCGCGGTGAAGTAGCACGTGCTCTGGACGCCGATCCTGGGATCGACACCTTGATCATCACGAAACCCGGCGAATGGCGCCTGTTGAGCGATATGGAGGTGTGGGCCAACATCTTCGATGTAGAAGTGGAACTGCGCGACGACACGCGGTTCATCGCGACACTGAGTGAATTTTCGAACTGGGCATCCCGTCGCAAGCAGTTGCGGATGGAGTATTTTTACCGTGAAATGAGACAGAAGACAGGTCTGCTCATGGAGGGAGACAGCCCCGCTGGCGGCAAATGGAATTATGATCAGGAAAACCGCAAACGGCTGCCGAAGTCAAAGGTCACTCCCCAAAGATGGTTCTGCCAGCCAGACCAGGTTACGCAAGACGTGCTCGATATGGTCGCGCACAGGTTTCCAGACAATTTCGGAGATTTGGAACCCTTCGTGTTCGGAGTCACACGTCACGATGCCGAGGCCGCTCGCGATGCTTTCATGGCGGAGATCCTGCCTGGCTTTGGAGACTACCAGGATGCCATGGCAAAGAATGAGCCGTGGATGTGGCATTCAATCCTCTCGATTTATCTGAATGTCGGTTTGTTGGATCCGCTGGATTTGTGTGAACGCGCTGAGGCGGAATGGAAATCCGGCCGTGCGCCGCTCAATGCTGTGGAAGGCTTCATTCGGCAAATCCTTGGCTGGCGCGAATACGTGCGGGGGCTCTACTGGTGGAAGGGCCCTAAGTACAGAAAGAGCAATTTTATGAATGCCCGAAATGAGCTTCCTGATTTCTACTGGACCGGCGAAACCGACATGTCCTGTCTGGCCGATGCGCTGGGGCAGACCATTCGGCATGCTTATGCCCATCATATTCAACGCCTCATGATCACGGGAAATTTTGCGCTGCTCGCGGGCATCCATCCGGACCACGTCAATGATTGGTACATGAGTGTTTATGCCGACGCGTACGAATGGGTGGAGCTGCCGAATACGCATGGAATGGCGCTCTTTGCAGACGGGGGTGTGATTGCGTCGAAGCCTTACGCTGCCAGTGCAAACTATATAAACAAGATGTCGGATTATTGCGCCGGGTGTCGTTACAATTCCAAAACCCGGACCGATGAGGACTCGTGTCCCTTCAATACGCTTTATTGGGACTTCCTGATCCGCCATTCCAAACGATTGCAGGGTAATCCCCGCATGTCATTGCTCATGAAAAATGCGATAAAAATGCCGGATCGTGAACGTGATCTGATACAGCGGCGAGCCAGAACCGTATTGAAATCCTTGAATATTTATCCAACCAAAGATTGATGACTTACGCATCGTTACCGGTTTCAGAGAATTTTCGACGTCACACTACACTGATTTTCACCTCCGTGGCTTAGACATGCTGACAATGGTGATTCCGAGAAGTCGGATGAATTCCGGGGTGGACGCATGAAACTGTTGGCTATGAAGGATAGCGGCGATGGGCCGCTGTCCGAGATCGTTAGGGACTCGGACGACGAACGAAAGCATGAGGCGGCCTGGCGAGAAAGCCAGCTGGAAATCGTGGGCACGATCACGATTCCTCTGGTTCTGGCCAACCTCATCAATGCGTCGGTTGTCTGGCTGTCCTTCAAGGAGACGCCAGCGGACTTTGCCTTGTCTGTATGGCTCGTCTGTATCGCCGCGATATGCGCAGCGGCTTTTGTTACGAACAAGGTTCGAACCTACCGGCCCAGCGATCTTGCGATCGCGCGCAAGGTGATGAGGGAATATACGTTTGTTGCGGCGATTGCCGGACTTCTTTGGGCGTCGGTACCTATCATTGTGATGAATGTCACGGATAGCTATGGCCAGATGATTGTGGGCGTCGTTCTGGCTGGAGTCATGTTCACCGGTGCGCTCCTGATGTCGCGTCTGCCCAAGGCAGCCTTTGCCTTTATTGTTCCGATCGGACTGGGACTGGTTGCGGAAATGCAGTTTCAGCAAAATCCAAAATATCAGTATACATCTATTTTGACGTTGGCTTATGTCGCGATACTCATCCTAGCCATTCGCTGGTCGCATCGCCAGTTCGTGCTCAAAAGCATCAACGAAACGGCGGTTAGAGAGCAGTCGCATCTGATTGGGTTGCTGTTGAGGGATTTTGAGGAAAGTACGTCCGATTGGCTCTGGCAAACTGACGCCAGAGGCGTGCTTGTAGACATTCCTCTCGTGTTTGAGGGCGCTGAGCATGACAATGGTGACCTAACGCTTGGCAATCTGTTGGTCGATCAGTTCGAGGCGGACGATTCTACCAGAGTGCTCAATACCAGCCTCATGCGCCGCCAGGGCTTTCGCGATATCGCCATGAGGCTCAAAGGTTCAGAGACCGAACGCTGGTTGTCCCTTACCGGGAAGCCAATCTTCAATGATGGCAAGTTCCGAGGCTTCCGCGGGGTGGCATCGGACATCACCCAGTCCAAGGAAATAGAAGACCGTATTGCCTTTATGGCGCATTATGACGGGCTGACGGGTCTGCCAAACCGGATGAACATGCAGGAGCGACTGGAAAAGGCGCTCCGCAAACCGGATATTGAAACAGTCCAAAGAGCGTTGGTTTGGCTCGATCTGGATAATTTCAAATGGGTGAACGATACGCTGGGCCATCCGGCGGGTGATGAGCTCTTGCAGCATGTCTCCGGTCGTCTGAACGAATTGAGCGGCGATCATGACATGGTGGCGCGGATCAGTGGTGACGAGTTCGCCATGATCGTTCAGCGTCCGACGATGGGCGACCTCGAACTCTTTTTCGACGAGATAACCGAACGCCTGAGCGAGCCCTATGACCTGTGGGGGTCGACCGCCAATTGCTCCGCGTCGGTAGGTGTCAGGATGTTCGATCCGTACACGAAAGATGCCCGCACCATGCTGAAGCATGCTGACTTGGCGCTCTATCAGGCCAAGAAGCTCGGAAAGTCCACTTGGTGCATGTTCACACCCGCGCTCGACGAACGCGCGCGAGCCCATTTGCAAGTCGAGGCCGATTTGCATTCCGCGCTGGAGCACAGCGAGTTCGAACTTCATTTCCAGCCCCAAGTTGATGCTCACACACATGATGTGGTGGGATGCGAAGCCTTGCTGCGATGGAACCACCCTGAGCGGGGCCTGGTTTATCCCGGCGACTTCATTGAGCACGCAGAAGACAATGGTCTGATTACCCGGATCGGAGACTGGGTCATTCGGGCGGCTTTGGCAGAGGCGCGTCGTCTGCCCAATCATGTCAAAGTTTCGGTGAATATCTCGCCGTTGCAAATACACTCATCCAATTTGATGACGACCATCGTGAATGCGATTGCTGCCAACAAGATCGATCCGCGACGGCTCGAGCTTGAGATCACGGAAACGGTCCTGATGTCGGACACAAATTTCACGCTCAAGCGCCTTCACAAACTGAAGGAGATCGGCGTCGGCATTGCGCTTGATGATTTCGGCACAGGCTATTCTTCTCTGTCTTATTTGCGGAGCTTTCCGTTCGACAAGATCAAGATCGACAAGAGCTTCGTGCGAGACATTGAAAGCCGATCAGACAGCCGTTCTATCACGCAAGCCACCATCGCACTGGCGCACTCACTGGGCATGCGGTGCACAGCGGAGGGTGTCGAGACGCATTTTCAAGCAGAGTTCCTGCGTGACATTGGATGCCAGGAATTGCAGGGTTTCTTCATCAGCCGGGCCAAGCCGCTCGACAAACTTCACCATATTATCGACCTTCTACCTGCCGATTTTGCATCACCCAAGCGGGAGTCGGATGACGCGACCGCAGCCGATAATACTATCCAGTTCCCAGCGGCGAAGTCCGCCCAAGCCTGATCCCTGGATTTCAGTTTTCGTTTGAAGTGTCGGCCTCTTTTTTCTTGCGATTGTTCAACAAGCCGCCGAGCGCTTTGATCGCTACATCTTCAGCAGATGTCTCGGCAGGCGCGTCGTCCGTCGGAGCTTCTGGGTCAGGCTTCTTGATGCCAAGGAGTCCGCCGATGACATCTTCGGTGCTGCCGGAGCCTGCTGAGTTGGAGACACCAAGCTCTTCCAACACACGGGAGCCCAACTCTGCCTTGAACGCAGAGCTTACGCCGCTCAGATCTGGTGTGACTTTCGGATTCGTCCACGCGCCCGATATGCGGATCGGAACTGGAATGCCGTTCAATTGCACCACGCTGCCCTGACCTTGGGCCGATTTGTCCACACTGGTTGCAAGGCGCAGGTCCATGGACTGTCCTGCCAGATTGATCTGTCCGGTCCCATCTACGCCCAGAATGGGACTCAGCAGTTTCATCACATCCACATTCGCAACGCCGTCATTCACTTTCAAAACAGTGTTGAAGCTCGAAAAATCAGTCTCGGCATTCTGCGATAAGGCTTCGCCAAAATTGAGTTCCTGAATCGAGCCTGTCGCTATGGCCTGCTTGAGAGAGGAGGCGCTTCGTACCAAGGCTGCAACATTCAGGCCTTTGACAACACCATCCGAAAGGCTCGTGGAGACCTCTCCGTCAATTGCCTGCATGATTGCGTCAATGGATGTACCAGACGACTGCGCAGAAACCTTGAATTGTCCTGTTCCTGTGAGGCTGTCGAATCCGGCCAACGTTCCGAGCAGATTTGCGACGGCAACATTCTGGCCCTGCATGTCGAAGCCGACTTTCGGTGTTGCGGGTCGGGCATCCACAGTCAGCTTGCCCAACCAATTTCCGCTGAAGGCTTTGAATTGCGACAAGTCTGCTGTCAGCAAGCCATCGATCAGGTCGACGTCCATGACAGCATCGGTCAGTTCGACATCACCAATGGTAAGCGATCCGACCTCAAGGCTGAGGTTTGCGTTCACTGATTTCAGCCCGGACAGTTCGAGCGTTTCATCACTCCATGGCTGAATTCCCTGTGTGGTCTTCTCCGGATCTGACTCTCCCATAAAGGGTGTGAGGTCCAGAGCGGGTACGCTGAGATCGCCGATAATGCGCGGTGTTGTCGCCGACACATCAATCCCCGCCTGTCCGGTGCCCCTCAATGCATCTAGCGACAGGTTCAAATTGTTGACCATGACGGACTTGAATGTGCCGTTTGCCGTACCGGAGACGGCGAAGGTCTGGAGTGTATCACCCGGGGCCAGTTCAATTGCCGCAGCGCTCAGCAAGTCACGCATTCTGTCGCTGGCGATGGAGAGGGTGCCGGCAACAGTCCCATCACCATTGAGCGAAACGGATCCCTCATATGACGCGCTCAACAGATCACTGTCATGGGTCAATATGAGTTCGGTAAGTGACGGGGAGGTGAGCGCGCCGGACGCCTTGCCAGCAACTTGTAAACGACCCAGGGCTGAGCGTGCCGGCACATCCAATTCGAATCTCTGTGTAAGCGCGGCCAGATTTGCCACCACGGCTTCGAATGCGCCGTCCATACTCGGTGCGTCACCAAGTTGGACGCTGCCATCGTATTTGATGTTTGCCAGGTCGGATGCCAAATCCAGCCGGGCCTGAGCGGGCAAATTACGGGTGAGCGCTTCGGGCGCATCCAGCCAGATGTCGACGGTGAAGGCTTGCTCCTGAAACCGGCCGCTGGCTGTCGCACTGAGAGGCTGGTCCATGCCTCGCAGAGATGCTTCCAGGTCGAGTTCGGACAATTTGTATGTTTCGCCAGATTGGTCGTCCTGAAAGGTGAGCGAAGCGTTCTTGAGGATTGCCGATTCGATTCCCGCATCGAATGAACCATTTGTCCCTTCAGATGGTGGCGATGCCGCTTCTGAAGAGGCGAACTCCCAGTTCGTATTTCCACCGGCTTTGCGCTGAAGGAACACATCTGCATCCACGAAGGCGATTTCCTGCACGTCCACGCGGCGCGACAGCAGCGGCATCCATTTGACCGAGCCGCGCAACGCACCTGCCTCAATCATGTTCGGTGTGGCAAATCCGTCGGGATTGGCAACGCTCACCTGTTCGACCGAGGCCGATATGCGCGGAAACACGGATATTTTCACATCGCCTGCGAGCGTCACGTCACGTTGCAACGCGTTGGTCGCCGCATTCTCAATCTGATTCTTGTAAACCGATTTCGGAATGAAGAAGGGCACTGAAAAGGCTGCGATAATCAGCAGTGCTACGATGCCGGAAACAATTAGGAGAACGCGCTTCATGGAATAACCTCAGGACTGGGAGTCTAACCTGATATGGGAATATGGCTTGGGAATGACAGCTTTATACAGAAAAGTGCAAATTCGCGTGAAGTTCCCCGCTTGACCCGCCATGCCGGGTTTAATAGAGAAGCGCTTCGCCGAGTTTCGGCAAGGAAATGCGCGGGTGTAGCTCAGCTGGTTAGAGTGCCGGCCTGTCACGCCGGAGGTCGCGGGTTCGAGCCCCGTCACTCGCGCCATTTCTCCGGAAATGGAACCGTCCAGATCCCTTGAAATCATTGAAAATACTGGAGAATCTTCGGGTTCTCCAGGTTCTCTCGCCGGTTTTGCACTACTGTTTGCACCACAAAACGCAAACTTTTTGCACTACAAACGACGATGAAGCATTTCTCACTTGGATCAAAATTTCTAAAGGATCGCGGCGGCTGGTGGCATTATGTCAGGCGTGTTCCAAAAAGATTCAAAGATGTCGACAAGCGTGGGCTGATCCAGGTCGCGCTGCGAACGCAGTCGCAGGAAGTCGCCATGATGCGACGCAACGGGCTGGCAGAAGCTGATGATGCTCTTTGGTGCAGTCTTGCCTTGCAGGCCGAGGGGGGCGAACGAGCAAAAAACCGGGCGGCGAGCGAACGTCATCGCGCGGGCGTCGCCAGAGCCATGGCTGAAGGGTTTGTCTATCGACCCGTCGAAGAGATCGCCTCCTTGCCAGACATTGAAGAAATCATCGCTCGGCTCAAGGAGGTGGACAGGAGCGGCGCTGCGACGGAAGAAAAAGCGGAAGCCTTGCTTGGCGGGGCGCCGGAAGCCAAGGATCGCACGACAGTCTCTGAAGCCTTCGAACTGTACGTCTCCAAGATCGCATTCGATGACCAATACAACAAGTCCGAAGCCCAGCGATACGCATGGGAGAAAACCAAGAGAACCTCGATCGGCTACTTCATTGAGCGCGAAGGCGACATCCCGTTGATCGACATCTCAAGGGACGTCGCGACGCGGTACAGGGATTGGTGGCAATCCCGTATGCTGCCACAGAAAGACGGTTCCAGTCCGATCACGCCGAATACGGCCAACAGGCATATCGGCAATATCCGTTCGCTCCGCAAGCGCTATTTCAAGTACCGCGGCATCACAGATATCGAGGACCCGTTCCGCGACTTTTTCTTTGCGGGGAAATCCACGGCAAAGCGTGCCGCCTTCAGCGATGAGTGGGTACGCGACCGCATTCTTGTGCCAGGTCTGTTCAATGGACTACGCATCGAATTGCGGGCGATTATCTACCTGCTCATTGAGACCGGTGCGCGTCCCAGCGAGATCGTGAATCTCCGGCCGGAAGATATCCGTCTCGACCACGACGTGCCGCATATCCTGATCAGACCTGAACAAAACCGTGAATTGAAGACCGGAGACTCCGAGCGCCAGATACCGCTTGTCGGAGTGGCCTTACCAGCGATGAAGCTGTGTCCCCATGGGTTCGATCATTATTATGATCGAAACACGCTCGTATCCGCCAATCTGCTGAAAGCGTTTAACCAGCGCAAACTCCTGCCAAGCAAGGATCACGTCATCTATTCTTTCCGGCACGCTTTTGAAGACCGTATGCTCGAAGGGGGGCTCGACTATGGGCTGCGCTGCGCCCTGATGGGTCATAAGAACAATCGACCGGAGTACGGTCAGGGCGGATCGTTGGCGTACAGGCGCGACGCGCTCAAGAAGATCGCACATCCTTTTTCGTCGGATCTGTTTGATCGGCCAGCAAGCCTTGGCCTGTAAGCGAAAATTAAATCCAAAATGGTGCAAATAGGCCGAGAACTCTCTGTAGAGGTGAATATGTTCCTGATTTGTCTTGCAATACCTTCTATACAACATTATTGTTGTAAGCAATGATTCCGGATTTAGTCTCGTTGAGCGGTTCGCCGTGGAAGGTGCTTCCGGCCGGAGTTCACCAGGCAACTCTGGAGGAAGTGAAAGCCGTGTACGCTGCAAGCCGATATCGTCGTCAGCTATTTGAGGGACTGGTCGTCGGGGTGAAGCAGCTAAGCGTAGCTGGTTGTCAGCGCGTTTATGTGGATGGGAGCTTTGTAACATCGAAACCGAGACCTGGCGATTTCGATGCGTGTTGGGATCCTTCAGGAGTACAGGAGCGTCTTCTCGATCCTATTTTCAAAGATTTTTCGAATGGCCGTGCGGCGCAGAAGGCTGCGTTCAAGGGAGAGTTTTTCCCCTCCTCGCTGATTGAGGGCGGCTGCGGGCAGGCGTTCGTGGACTTCTTTCAGGTCGATCGATTTTCCGGGGACGCAAAAGGCATCCTCCTCATCGATCTCTCGACTGATCCCACATTGGGCCGGAGCGCGGTATGATACTTAGCAACAAACAGCTATCGGTAGCAAAGCGTGAACTGGAACGTCTCCGTGCTGCTCTTGATCAGTGCCAGACGACGACCGACGACCCCAATTCATGGATTGCGAAAATTGAGGCCGATGCTCTCAAGAGCCAGATCGCGGATATCGAGGTAGAAATTCAGGAATACGAGTTGCTTCGGGATCGTCAGATCGCCTTTTCCGAAAGTTATTCTCTGGCGGATTTGCCCAGAATTCTTGTCCAGGCTCGAATTGCAAAAGGGTGGAGCCAGACTGAGCTCGCCGCGATGCTAGACATGAAACAACAGCAAGTTCAACGGTATGAAGCGAACGGTTATCTGGGCGCTTCTCTTTCGAGACTGATTGAGCTCGCAGATGTGCTGGGCGTACAGGTCGCTCAATCCTTTTCTTCCAATGACGAACAATCCGGGGGTGTCTTGACGTGGAGAAGTCTCGACGATGTCGCATGGGACAAGTTTCCTGTGAAGGAGATGGTTCGGCGAAGTTGGTTCAAGCCGGAACTCGGACAAAGCCTGGTAGCAGGAGCGCGGGCCTATGTAGAGACCGTTGCGGGAGGTGCTATTGCCGGTGCTCACCATAGGAAAAAACTCCGCGGCAAGAATCTTCCGGACGAAATTGCGTTGCTGGCGTGGCAGGTCAGAGTTCTAGACCTTGCGCGCCAGAAAACGAATGTGTCGCAGCTACCCGATTTTGATCACAATGAAAATTGGGTGAAGGAACTGGTTGGTCTGTCAGCTGATGATGAGGGCCCGTCAAAAGCAGCGGATATGTTGTGGCGCCACGGGGTTGTTCTTGTAATCGAACCACATCTCCCGGGCTCGTACCTGGATGGGGCAGCGATGCTGTCTCTTTCAGACAATCCCATCGTGGCGCTTACGTTGCGTTTCGATCGGCTGGATAATTTTTGGTTCGTTCTTCTTCATGAGCTGGGGCACGTCTTTCGACATTTATTTGACCACACGCATTTTGATTTCTTTGATGAAGAAGGGCCAACGGGCGATGACATACTCGAAAAGGAAGCGGACAATTTTGCGCTGGACATGCTCGTTCCACCGGAAAGCTGGGCGGCCTGCCTTTCCCGCTTCGCTTTATCGGCAGATGCTGTCCGGTTGGATGCCGAGCGGCTCAATATTCATCCTAGCATTCTCGCAGGCCGGATACGCCGAGAACGAAATGACTACACCATCCTGACCGACCTGGTCGGACAGGGCGAAGTGCACCGCCAATTCGAGGAGGGCTAAGGTGAAGCTCGATATCCAAGATTACACGCCATCATTGCGTTGGCGGCAGGCGGAGTATCAATCTTTGCTCTTCCTTCCTGAGGATCGTAAAGATCGAATCTGCCCTCTCGTCACAATTCCCCCGCTCGAATTCGATTTCGAACTGGGTGTTCCGAAAAAGACGCCGCATCAACATGTCCATCCTTTCGCAACGCGTCTCAAAAAGAAATGGGGAACCCGGCCGTGTTGGGTCGACCTTCATCCCACTCTTAGAGAAGCACTTATGGATGATGGTCGTGTCACCTACCAGTACGTCTTTGATGGCCTCCGCGACGATAGGGCGACAGCTATTCCCGTTGCGTCCCTCGATATGCCGTTGGCCACGCTAAAAGTGATCGGTGATATCGTCTCGAAAGATCAACTCGGACTTGGATTGCGATTAACGCTCGTGGATCTGATCCACCCTGACAAGGTTGCGCGTTCCTTGGCGGTATTGAATGCTGTCGGATGCGACATCAGTGAGACCGACCTGTTGGTCGATATTGAGGCGCCAAACTACGACCCGCTCGTGCCGTTCGTTAATGCTCTTCTCGCCCAATTCCGGGCTTTTCCTATCCTTGAGCAATTCAGGAACTTTGCGCTCATTGGTACAGGTTTTCCCGAGAGTATGGCAGGTATCGCAACGGGGGCGTCGTCGATTCCGAGAAATCACTGGATATTCTATAAGTCGCTAATCGGCTCACTACCGTCTGTTGGGCGCCTGCCGAATTTCGGCGACTATACAATTACCCATCCTGGATTCGTCGCGATGGATATGCGCATGGTGAAACCCGCAGGAAAAGTCATTTATGCCACTGACAATTCCTGGCACGTCGAAAAGGGAGGTTCTTTTCGCGACAACCGTGATCAAATGTATGGTCATTGCGATGCAATCGTTCTGCTTTCTGAATTCAAAGGATCTTCATACTCATTCGGAGACCACTACATTACCCAATGCGCGGCGCGCTCTGAGGGCACCAGCAATCTCACGCGCTGGAAACATGTAGGGATAAGTCATCATATGACAGTCGTACTGGACGATCTCGCCAGTTTTCACGCTGGCGCATAGCCATCTTGATTTCGGACAAGATCTCGTTCTTGGAGCACACATCTGAAATCAAGGTATAAAGCTCCCGGCGAGGGCCGCGTAAACCGGATGCTGGTATCCCTTTGGTTATGAGCAACTTTACGGCTTCATCGCGCCACAGCAAACGAGCAAGAACTTCTGTGTCGAGGTGCGGATTTGAGCTGGCGCGCCGGAGTGTTGAAAAAAGGACTGCCCCGCGTGCGCCGCGTCGCGCTTCCATCACGCCACACCAGTTGGGTGCATGTTCGAGCACGGTTTGCACATGCTTTGTTGCGCAAACGAATGTGAGGCGGCCTAGCGCTTGGCTATACGTCTGCAATTGCAATTCAAATCGGTCCAGATTGTCGGCTTCGCTCTTAATTTCGTAGCCGTGAAGCGTGCCATTCAGGACGGCTATATCGATACGGCTTCGTGCATGGGACAAGCCGAGCTCATCGATGACAAGCGTATCACGGCATTGCTTGAGATGGCTCAGCTTCTTTGAGTGGAGCGCATTCCGGATGTGATGGTCTTTGTGCATTGCAGTACTGCCCAAACGGCTGAGTTTGATGGTGCGAATCGATTTTTCCAAGATTGACGGGTCCCCATCTCCATGGCGTTAACAGGGCGGCCGGCCAGAATAATTTCCAATCTTTGGTTTGCATGGCGGGTGACCCATTGTCGATGCGGCATGAAGCCGGTGCGTCATCGGGCGTTCCGTCAAATGCTAAATGAAAAGCGCTGAAAGTACCGATATAGGTCCTTATTGATAGCGAGATGGCTGCCCGGATTGGTTGGTTTCCGTCATGGCCGGGTTTAGCCTGGCCTGAATCCGCATTTCGCGACTGGTGCGGTTTTCGAGCTCTGCCTCTAAGCGCTCAAAGATTGGCCAATAGCGGTATCCAAAGCGGTCAATGATCCGCGCAGCGATATCGAGGGCGTCCTCGATATCGCCAGTGTCCGCGGATTTCATGCCGTCCTTCAAGGGCTTAGTTCAGCTTCTGCCGGTTCCAGACCAGCACGCCGCTGCCATCCTCTTCCTTTTCGAAGAAGGCCGCCCGGATCGGCTTGTCGAAGCCCGGATCATCGAGCTTCACGGCAAGGTAAGGCGTCTCGCCATCCTTGCTCTCCTCGCGCCAGGCGGCGCCGAGTTCTGCGCCGCCTGCAAAGATGCGAAAGGCCGGGCCATCCTCGACCGGCTCGGCGACAGGCACCATCTGCGCTTTCACATTGATTGTCATGGTCCGGATCGTGCCGGTCCACTTGCCTTCCTTCTGGCTGAAGGTTCCGATGGTTGCCATATCAAGCTCCTTTGCTGGCTTTGGCATGAAGGGCCTTGCGGGCCCGCTTGAACCCGGCATCGCCTGCGAGAAACATTTCCAGCATGGCGGGAGCCAGGGTCTCGGGTTTTTCTTTAGCCCCATAGGTGTCGGCATAGATCGCCGCGTAATCCTCGAGGGCCAAAGCAAGATCGGGGTCGACAGAGAGCGTGAGTTTGACCGGTGTGCGGTCTGGTAGCTGGGCGATACGAAGCACCATTAGCGTCCTCCGTCAGAATAGGGTTTCAGAACAAGGTCGCGCGTGACGATCACGCGGACCGGCCAGCCCGGCCGGATACGCAGTGTCGGCTGGATGCCGAGATTGCGATCAACGACGCGCGAGCCCGCTTCGGAGACACTATCCCCGAACCCGCGCCGGATGGCCCGCTCAATGTCGTCATCATCTGAGCCAAGCTCCGACCCGATACCCAAAAGGGTCGCAAGACCCGCTGCGGCGAACACGCGGCTCCAATGATGATCTGTTCGGTCGGCGAGACCCGCAAAGCCCTGTTTGTCGGCCGAGGGTTCCGAAATCTGAACAGAACCACCATCCGGGAAGATGATCCTGTCCCAGACCAGTAGCGCACGTTGCTGACCGAACGAGACTTCCGACTGGTAACGTCCGATGAGCCGAGCCCCCTGCGGGATCAGCAGATATCGCCCACTCACCGTGTCATAGACCGGCTGGGTAACCTGGCCAACCACAGTGCCTGGCAAGTCGGAGTTCAGCCCTGTGACCAGCGAGGCCGGGATGAGTGTGCCGGCCATGACCTGATAGGGCGAGACAGGCGTCTCGAGATCACGCGGGTTGTACATCGAGCCCTCTCGCTCCTCGTCGGCGAACGCGATCTTGCGGGCTTGAAGGTTCTCATCGCTGTCGAAACCTGTCGGCAAGCCGCCTGCGCCCTGGCCCGCGAGTGCCAGCAGTTCAGAGCCGAGCGAGGCTGGAAGTTCGGCAGACGGCAAGGATGCGGGCTCGATGCTCGTGCCCGCGCCTATATCGAAGAACACGGAGGATTTTCCTGCCGCGTCGGCAAGCTTGGCCGCGACAAGGCGTTCAGCGCGCAAGGCTTCATCTTCGAGCGAGGGCCGAAAATCCTCCGTGGGGGCCACATTCCAGTCCGGATCCAGGCCCCATTCTTTCTCTTCCGACACCATGGTGCCGCCAAGATCGCCGGCGAGCGGCGCCCCAAGCCGGGGCGTGTCCGGCGAAGGCGTCCAGGTCGCGTAGGAGGAGGGAAGGTCTGCCAGCCCATCCGGCGCGCGCTTAGTCGAGGTGTTGTAGAGTTCCTGACGATCTGCCGGATCAACAGCTTTCGGCGGATCGAGCGCAATCGAGGCGGCGGCGAAGAGACCCATTACGCCAAGCCCAGCGCCGATCATCAGGACTTTCCGGTTGATGCGGGTGACGGGGCGGGGGCGTGCCCGTAGTTTCAACGCATCCGCCTGCTTCGGGAAAGGGGCTGGCTCGCTCATCCCTTGCTCCCGAACAGACTTGCCAAACCGGAACGTGGTTCGCGTTTGCGGATCCGGACGACGGTCTGGGATTTCTCACCAAGGCGAAGCTCAGCGGCCCGGAAGAGATGATCGACAATGTAGTAATTGCCCTTGAGGCGATAATTGACGAGTTCGGCCTCGCCAGAAGCGCCAAGGACAAAGAGGGGCGGGGCCTCCATAGTCGACAACCCTTCCGGCATCTGGATGAAAACCTGCCGCCCATCATCAAACACGCGGACGGGTCGCCAGTCTGGACGGTCACCATCGATCAGGTAATCAAAGTCCAGCCGGTCGAGTGCAACACCCGGCATGATTGATGTCTCTTCCCGCGCGAGCGCTGCGCTGTTGCGAGAGATGAGTTGCGAGAGCTCGTCGGCCGGATAACGCCAAGACAACGCCGCCATATAGGTGCCGTCACCGCTCTCCAGTTCCAGATGATAGGTCCGCCGGTCTGTCGCAATCATGAGATTGGTCGAGAGGCCGGCGCCGATCGGTTTGACCAGAACATGTGCGCGTGCTGTTCCGCCTGAACCGGAGGATGTATCTCCCACAATCCAGCGCACCGTATCGCCAGCCGAGACAGAGACCAGCGTCTCGCCGGGCTGCAGCGCAATGTCGGAGACCTGTCCCGGCGCGGCATACAATCTGTACAGCGCCCCTTCTGTATAGGGATAGACCTGAATGGCATTTACATAGCCGTCCACGGACGGTTCGATCCGGGCTTCTGAAGTGCCCTTGCGGATCGTCTCGGAGGGCGAGGTATAGACACGGGTTACCGTGCGCTTGACCCCGTCGACCGGTTTCATCTGGCCGGGAAGCGGCAAAGGTGTTGGTGTTTCGACGATCTCGACAGGACGGGGCTCTGCGTCCTCGACCTGCGCGGCGGCGACAAACAGTTCCGGCTCGATCGGCGCGGCCTCCGGAACGCTGGCGCAGGCGGTGGTAAGGGCCAGTGTGGATACCAGTGTGAGAGTGCGGATCATGGGTTGTCTCCTGTGATAAGGTCTTCGCCCCAATTGAGGCTGTGGATGTAGAGGCCGAGCGGGTTGGCGCGGAGCGTCGGCGCATCGCGCGGCGGGGAGTGGATCAGGGTGAAGAGGCCGGTGAACCGTTTGACGCCGGTCAGCGCGCCATTCTCGTAGGTCTTCTCAAGCCAGCGCGCCTGGAAGGACTCGTCCGAGACGCGGACGACACTTACGACATCGACACTGCGCGAGCGACGTCCGATCTCGGCGAAGGGGTCATTGTCGCGGGCATAATCGCTGAGCGTGATGGCGGCCTTGTCGGTCACATAGTCATAGGCCGCCAACCAGTTCTGCCGGACAATGACCGGATCGATGGAAAGACTGCGGACATCGGAGATGAAGTTGGCGAGGTGATGGGCGACCTGTGCATCGGTCGGGTCGTAATTGGCGAGGGCGGGGCCAACCGCTTTGACCGCGCCGGTATCGTCCACTTCCACGACATACGGCGTCACCGTCGATTGCAGGCTGCGCCAGACCAGCGCGGCAGACGAAGCGGCCAGAAGTCCGAGCAGACCGAGCGCCATGAGCCGCCAGTTCTTCGCCTGGACCCGGGCTGAGCCTATCCGGTCATCCCAGACCTGGCCGGCCTTCTGGTAGGGCGTTTCGGGATGCGGGCTTTGCCCGTAATGGGTGGAAGTTCGCCTGAACATGGGATCAGTCCTCGTCTCTTTGAAGTTTCGGGTTCTCGCCAGCCATGCCGCGGTCGCCATCTTTCAGAGCGTGCACAGTGATCGCGCCGGCATGCTGCAGGCGTTGTTCTGTGCGCAGGCGCCGGGCCCAGGCCGGGCTTGAACCGCTGATTCCGGCATCGCTGACGCCTGTAGATGCTGTGCTCCCGCCGGTTGCCGCAAAGGCGGCTTCACTGCCGCGCCTGTAAGCATTTCGGGCGCCTTGCAAGGGCCGTCCGGCCATGCGCCGCATGGCGTCCGAGCCAGCCTGCGCCATACCTGTGGCTCCAGCGAGATGCCCGCGCCAGCCGGTGGCGCCGGAACCAAGCCGTCCAAGGTCATACGAGGTGCGAGCCGCGCCCGACATTGAGGCCCCGGCCTTGACCGCTGCCGACGCCCCGCCAATTGCGGCGCGTCCAGCAGCGACTGTGCCTGTGCCTGCGAGGATCGCGCCCGCACCCACAGCGGCTGTTGTGCCGACGACCGAACCGGCGCCAAGCTGCGGCGCCCCGGTGACAAGGCCTGACGCAATTCCCGGCGCGAACACACCCATCCAGAGAAAGACGATGGCGGCAAGCACGGTGCCCATCACTTGCGCCAGAGTCGTATCGCCCGGCCCGGTGAAAGCATCCGTGATCGAAGCAAAGAGCGTTGAGCCGATCCCGACGACGATAGCGAGCACCATCAGCTTGATGCCCGAGGTGACGACATTGCCGAGCACGCGTTCAGCGAGGAAGCTGGTCTTGTTCCAGAGCGCGAACGGGATCAGTACGAACCCGGCCAGCGTCGTCAGCTTGAATTCCAGGATCGCCACGAAGAGCTGAACCGCGAGCACGAAGAAGGCGACGAGGATGATCGCCCAGGCCAGGAACATGACAGCGATCAGGATAAAATTGTGAAAGAAGCTGATTGGACCAAGCATGTCGCCGATTTCGGCCAGCAAGGGTTCTGCCGCCTCGAACCCGACCCCGGCAATATAGCCCGGTCGCATAAGGTCGCCTGCCGTCAGCGTGCTGGAGCCCGCCTTCACACCGAGGCTCGCGAAGCTCTCGAACACGATGTTGGCGAGCAGGGTGAAGTTGCCGATGATGAAGGCGAAGAAGCCGACATAGAGCACCTTCTTGAGGAGGCCCGACATGACGTCGGCATTCTGCGACAGCGCCCAGAAGAGACCGGCGAGCGTGATGTCTATGACTATCAGTGTGGTTGTCAGGTAAGCGACATCGCCGGCAAGGAGGCCGAAGCCTGAATCGATATAGGCAATGAAGGTTTCGAGGAACCGGTCGATGACGCCCATCTCTTCCATGACGGGTCAGTCTCCGAGGAAGGATTTAAGGCGGGCCCGGCCGCGTTCGGCCTCTTCAAGCTCACGTGCCCGGTCGAAGGCTATGGCCCGGTAATGGGCGGCCATCAGCGCCTCCATCTGGATCAGCTGCTCAGCCGAGAGCGCGCCGATCTGGTTGCCGGCCTGCAGGGCCTGGAGGTTGCCAATCGCGGTCTGGCTTTCATCCACGAGACCAGTGAGCGCCTCGGAATCCTCGGCATTGTTACGCACGGTCTCAGCGACCATGAGGAGCGTGTGCTTGTGGGCACTACGCGACTGGCGCCAGCGGGCGCGCGCATCCTCTACGAGTACATCGGACTGAGGCGGCGTATCGCCATAGGTTTCGGGATAGAGGTCCTCATACTCGTCCTCGACCTCTTCCACGCCGTACCCGATGCCTTCAGCATCGCGCATGAGTTCGCTGATGCGCCGAATACGGTCGGCAATGATGGCGCGGGCAACTTCGACAGGCAGGGTTTCCAAATCCCGCGCCATTTTCTCGATCATGTCGATCTCATGGGTGAGCTGGCGAACCTGGTTATCGATTTCCTGAAGCGCTCGCACGGCCTGCAGGATGTTCTGGGCGTGGTTGGCCGGGTCGTAGACAGCAAGCTGCGCCGAGGCGGGCGGGGCCATCAGGCCAGACAGCGGAATGGCAACAAGCGCGACGGAAGACAGAAGGGCTTTCATTTGGGGGCTCCTATTCAGCAGCGATTTGTGGGAGGGGTGCGCTCGGCTGCTCGGCCAGCAGATCGGCGGCCCAGCCAAGCTGTTTCAGCTCCAGCCAGCTCCGGGCGAAGCCCGCTTCCGCGTCGGCCTCAAGACACTGATCCATGAGCTTCTGGTCGGCAGGGGAGGCGGCGCCGCAGAAGGCAAGCGCGACTTCGCCGAGGCCCAGCTCGAAGAGTCGGCAGCCAAGCGGCGAGGTATAGTAATAGTCCCGCTTCGGGATGGCCTTGGCGAGAATGTCGATCTGGCGGTCGTTCAACCCGAAGCGGCGATAGATCGCCTGGGCAGTCGGTTCGAGTGCCCGCTCATTCGGCAGGAAGATCCGCGTCGGGCAGGATTCGATCAGGGCCGGGGCAATGGAGGCGCCTTCAATGTCGGCCAGCGACTGGGTTGCGAACACGACGGCCACATTCTTCTTGCGCAGCGTCTTCAGCCAGTCGCGCAGCCGCGCCGCAAACACCGGATGATCCAAGAACAGCCAGGCCTCATCGAGGATAAGCAGGGTTGGGCGGCCATCGAACCGGTCTTCCACGCGGTGGAAGAGATAAGTAATGACCGGCGCGACCGCAGACGGCGTCTGCATCAGCTCGTCCATCTCGAAACAGGCTACAGATGACAAGTCGAGCGCTTCAGCATCGCTGTCGAGCAGGTGCCCATGGGCGCCTTCCAGCGTGTAGGGATGGAGCGCCGCTTTCAACGTATCGGATTGCAGGATCAGGCTGAGCCCTGTCAGCGTCCGTTCGGCAACAGGCGCTGAAGCCAGTGACTGCACCGCGTCCCACAAGACGGACTTCAGGTCCGGCGTGACCGTCACGCCTTCGGCTTCGATCAGGCCGAGCAGCCAGTCTGCGGCAAAGCTCGCGCCGCGCTCGGTATCGATGTCTTTCAGGGGTTGCAGCGCCGGACGCTCATCGCCCGCGAGCGGCAACCAGGTGCCGCCCATGGCGAGCGTCACCGCCCGCGCCGAACGGCCCTTGTCGAAGATGAAGGCCTGCGCGTCCTCGTATCGTTGCCATTGCGCCGCGAGGAGCGACAGGAGCACCGACTTGCCGGAGCCTGTCGGGCCGATGATCAGTGTATGGCCGACATCGCCGACATGCAGGTTGAGCCGGAACGGCGTGGTGACTTCGGTCTGGGCCTCTATAAGCGCGCGATCTGCGAGGTGATCGTTCCACGCATCACCTGCCCAGACTGAAGAGATCGGCACGAGGTGAGCGAGGTTCAGTGTATGGAGGATCGGCTGGCGCACATTGGCGTAGACATGGCCCGGCAGCGAGCCGAGCCAGGCTTCGACGGCGTTCAATGTCTCGCGGATCGTCGTGAACCCGCGCCCATTGATCACCCGCTCGACGGCGCGGGTGCGTTCCTCGACTTCCTCGCGGGAGGCGCCCATCAGTGTCAGCGTGGTCGTGACATATCCGTAGGAGACGAGGTCCGAACCGAGCTCCTGCAGGGCCGCATCGGCGTCCAGTGCCTTGTTGTCGGCATCATTGTCGAGAAGCGCGGCCTGTTCGTTGAACAGCGTCTCCCGAAGGACCGCGCCAACGGATTTGCGTTTGGCAAACCAGTGCCGGCGCTTCTTCGCAAGAAGCTTCTCTGCTTCGGCCTTGTCCAGCGCGATGTAGCGCGTCGTCCAGCGATAGGAAAAGCCTAGGCGGTTGAGTTCATCCAGCATGCCGGGCAGGGTCGAGGCCGGAAAGCCGAGCAGGGTAAGCGTCGCAAGGTGTGCCTCGCCAATCCGCGGCTCCAGTCCGCCCGCGAAGCTTTCATCGGCGAGCACCGCATCGAGAAAAACTGGCAGTTCCGGAACCGGCACGTTGTGCCGTTTCGACGATATACAGGCATGGAGATAGGTGAGCGTCTCTTCGTCCGAGAGCGGATGGATCTCATCCAGGGCCGTCGCAAGAAGATCGAGCGTCTGCGCGGCGCGTGTCTGGAAATGTTCGAGCCGCTGGCGCCAGTCCTCGCCGTCACGTTTCTCCGGCCGCTCGATCAGGGCCTTCTCAGCGGGCGGAAGCCAGAGCAAGGTCAGATAATAGAAACTCTCGAACCGGGCACCGGTCTCCTCGGCGGCAGCGCGCCGTTCCTGCTCGATCAGCCAGGCCGCCGCACAGTCAAAAGTACTCTCTTCAAGCGCAATAGCTTCCGCCCGCACCGCTTCGAAGAAAAGCGCCCAGCCGGACCCGAACCGGCGGAGCACATTGTTGACCCGTGCGGTGACTGCAACGAGTTCGGCTTCCGTCGAGCTTTCAAGGTCGGGGCCACGATAGCGGAAGCTTGTCTGGAAGGCGCCGTCCTTGTTGAGGACGACGCCCGGCGCGACGAGGCACGCCCAGGGGAGGTAGTCTGAGAGGTGTGCCGGTTTCGCCGCGTATTCGGAAAGGTTCAGCATGAAAGATGTTCCTTGTGACGGGCAGACCGGATTGCGACGGCGAGAAAATCCGGATCGGACCGGGCCATGAGGACGGCTAGCGAGTGTCCCGCCACCCAGACCACAAGCCCCGGTATCCAGAGCCGGAGGCCGAGGGCCAAAGCGGCTGACAGCGTCCCGATGGCGATGGCGGCCGAACGTGGCGCGCCGGCCATCAGGATGGGTTCGGCGAGCGAGCGGTGGAGGGGGATCTCGTAGCCATCGAGCATCAGAGCACCGCGCCGCCGCCGAAGCTGAAGAAGGTCAGGAAGAACGATGTGGCCGCAAAGGCGATCGACAAGCCGAACACGATCTGGATCAGTTTGCGGAATCCGCCAGAGGTCTCGCCGAATGCGAGCGTCAGCCCGGTCAGCGTGATGATGATCACCGCGACAATCCGGGCGACAGGGCCTTCGATCGATTGCAGGATCTGGTCGAGCGGGCCTTCCCAGGGCATGCCGGTGCCTGCGGCATGCGCCGGCAAGGCGAGCAGGCCGACCGATGCAATTAGCGCTGCTGCCTGAACGCTGCGATTGAGCGCCTTGATCTGGTGATAGTGCATGGAATCTCTCCTCAATTGACGATGCTGATGAAGGGGGCGGCGAGCGGCTCGGTGCGATAATCCGCGCCGTCAAAGCCTGTAATGCGTAGGGCCTGCTCGACGCGCCGCGACCCACTGGCGCGGGACATGAACACGATTACATCAACCGCCTCGCCGATCAGGGCGTAGGGCAGGGCGCTGGTTGCTTCTTCGACCAGCTGTTCAAGCCGGGTGATCCCGCCTAGCGCCGAGTTCGCATGAAGCGTGGTGATCCCGCCCGGATGGCCGGTATTCCAGGCCTTGAGAAGGTCGAGCGCTTCGCCGCCGCGCACTTCGCCGACGATGATCCGGTCGGGCCGGAGCCGCATGGTCGAGCGGACAAGGTCGCGCAAGGTGATGCCTGAGCGATGCGTGCGAAGCTGTGTGACATCATCGGCTGTGCAACGGAGTTCGCGGGTGTCCTCCAGGATGACAATCCGGTCGTCTGCCAGAGCGGGCTCAGACAGGAGCGCATTGGTGAAGGTCGTCTTGCCCGACGAGGTTCCGCCCGCGACAACAATGTTAAGCCGGTCTTCCAGCGCCTGCCTGAGCGCGACACACAGCGCCGGCGTCAGCGCACCGGTCTCGACATAGGTATCGAGCGCGATAGGCTGACCTGCCGGTTTGCGGATGGCAAAGCAGGGCGCTTCCGAGACGGGCGGCAGGATGCCTTCGAACCGTTCGCCGGAGCCTGGCAGTTCGGCCGACACAATGGGTGAGGCCCGGTCGCAGGCCTCACCGACGGAGGAAGCGACCAGCCGGATGATCCGCTCGCGCTCGGCGCGGCCTAGAGTCTCCGCAGCCCGCTGCAGACCAAAGCCTGCCTTCTCGACCCAGACCGATCCGTCGGGATTGGCGAGGATCTCGATCGTGTCAGGTGCTGCCAGTGCGGCGCCAACCGGCCCGTCAAAGGCCGTGCGGAGCATCGCCGTTCGGCGGGTCTCGGTTTCGCTGGGCTGGGGCGGGGTAGACATGACAGCGTGTGGTCCTCATCAGTGATGGAACCAACATCAGGTCACTATACGCCGCTGCACAGTTGGGGCCGGAGGACACAAAAGGCGCCACCGGGAAGTCCGAGGACGCAGAGGGGCAATTCACAGGAAATCGCGCCGCAGGGATTGATATCAGACCGGAAGGAGAAAAAAGAACAACGCACGAACAACGAGGAGAAGCCCATGGGTCGCTACATATCCGTTCTCATGGCCGAAAAGGGTGCGCGGGACTTCCCGCATCATGTCGAACTGCCGATCCCGCCCTTCGGCCTCGGCAAGCGCCTCGACATCATCGCCGCCTGGCTCAACACAAATATCGGTCCCGACTGGCGCTCACACAGCCATTTTGAGAGGGGCTAACACATGGCCCGCTATATGTTCAGGTCAGAAGAAGATGCCGCAGAGTTCGAAACGGCGATACAGAGCGAGAGGATCTGATTATTTTAGATTGAAATCTGGTGGTTGAATAATTGCGCTCCTGATGTGCTAATGCACTTTTTGCATTGCCGCTATCAGAGGATTCGAAATGGAGGCGAGCCAGGCCCGCAGAACCCAATCAGATTCCAGCGCGGACCAGCTCGCCACGATCGCGTCGACGATCGAAAAGTTGCGATTGAAGCTCCTCGATTTGTCGCTTCGCAATCCGCTGTTGAACTTCAAATTCACCAAACGGACGCTTCGACTGATCGACGAACTCCCTGATCAGGTCTTTTCGTCCCTGATCGACGGAAGAAGCTTTTCTTTCCTCCCTCTTCCCGAGCCAACTCAGGCAGAAGTCGAAGAGTGGGAAGCGGCCACGAAGCCTCCCGAAGAGTTCATGCTAACGAGTGAAGAGCTGAACGAAGATGCATCAGATGTCAGCGCAGCGAAGCGGCGTGATATACCGAAAAGGGATTGGGCGAAGCACAAAGGAATTATTCCGGAATTCGACCTTCCTTCTGATCCGGGGGAAGGGAGTAGAAGGTCAGTCCATCGAGACCAGAAACTTCAGACACTGGAATGGTACGACTCCTTGGAGTCAGCCGTCAGGAAGCTCGCGCAGGACGCAAGATCCGCGATCAATGAAACCGGCTCGAACATGCTATTCTTGGGATTTGGTTTCCTTGAGTGGCGAGAGACTGCGGAAAGTAAGACCCAACTCGCGCCGCTGTTACTGTTGCCAGCGGAGCTCGTTCGCCCTGAAGTCCGACGAGGGCCAAGAGCATATAAGCTACAAGCAAATGGCGACGATGTTCAGATCAATCTCGCACTCCGTCAGAAACTTGAAGCGGACTTCGGAATCTCTCTTCCCGAGTATGAGGATGGAACCGGACTCGAGGAGTATTTTGACGCCGTCAAGGAAGCGATCGGAGAAAACCGTGATTGGGTGGTTCGGCGTCAGATATTCTTGAGCCTCATTTCGCAATTAGGGCGACTGCTGCTTTACAACGACCTCGATCCTTCAAATTGGCCTGGTCGCGGGATTTTCGTGAAGAACGAACTCGTTAGATCCCTGCTTGGTGCAATGTCGGAAGACGCAATTCCGACCGGAGCGATAAGTTACGAAGTCTCCGAAGAAACCATTTCACAGGAAATGGAATTCCCACTCATCGACCGCGCTGATAGTTCTCAGCTCGAAGCGATCCGTCTGGTTCTTGAAGGAAAGAACCTGGTCGTGCAGGGCCCTCCAGGGACCGGCAAATCACAAACAATTACAAACTTGATTGCCGCGCTGGTCAGCAAGGGCAAGTCCGTTTTGTTTGTTGCCGAGAAACTGGCAGCCTTGCAGGTCGTGGAGCGACGACTATCGGGACTTGGTTTTGACCCGTACTGTCTCGAACTCCACAGTCACAAGACGCAAAAGAAAGCACTTCTGGAAGCGCTCCGTACACGTTTTGAATCGCACCAGCCGCGAGTGAGAAGTGATCTGTCGAAGCTCAAGGAAAAGGCAGCGAACGTCCGACAAAGCTTGAACGACTATGTTGCAGCAGTAAGCGCGAACACATCGGCCGGAAGCTCTGTTGCAGATCTGCTGCTTGGTGCCGGGCGGCACACTTTGACAATCGGTGAAACCGCCAGAACGGTGGACCGATTGCGTTTGCCTGAACTCGTGTCGAAGGGGCTCAGCTCGTTGAGGGGCACGCCGATTGATATCGAAGCACGAGAGGATTTGCTGACGGATCTGGCCAAGACTGCGAAGGAGGTGTCCTCCGACGAGCCGATCAGCGCCAGCCCTTGGTATGGAGCGAGCAACCTCAGCCTTCTGGAAAGCGACAGGCCCATAATTGAAGGCCAATTGAATGCATTTGCCACGGCACTCAAAGAATTTGACGGGCTCTTGGCTCAGTTAGACTCTGACTACGGATTGAGCCTGAAAGGGGTCAGTCCGGAACGCGTTCTAAATATGTGGGAATCGACCAAGATCGTTGCCACGTCGAGAGCGCGAATAGTGGGTGCCACGAAAGATTTCGACGAACTCGCTGAACACCTCTCGCTTCGTGTCAGTCCTTCGTGGAAGATGCTGCGCCGCATCGTGGATCTCTGCGAAGTTGCAAAGACGGCGCCGATGGCCTGGCTAAATTACAGCAAGCCCGAAATGGATGAGCCGGATGCAGATGTCCAGCTGGCAAGACTTCGATCGGAAGCTGAGGAGTTAAACGCAGGATTCGATGCCATCGAGGAGCATCTCCTTCGTTCGCGAACGTCCCATCTCGGTGACGCTGAACTCCTCTTGCACAGTTCAAACCTTGCTACAATTTCCCCGATTGCGCGCTTCTTTTCGAAGTCCTGGAAGGAAGCCAAGTCCGCCATCGTATCTCTTGGGGGAAACTTTTCGTCGGAGAAGCCGGATGTATGGGCACTTCGCTTAGCCGATCTGGCAGGCCTGCTGCAACGGAGGGAGGCCCTAGCAACAGACAAGGCCGGAAGGCGCCTATTCGACCAGCTCTTCGATGGCATGGATACTGAGTTTGCCGTTCTCGACGAAATCGTCAGCTGGAGACGCCGTGCAAGAAAGGCGCTTTCAGGAGATGCGGAAGCAGACAGGCTCGCAGACTGGCTTCTTTCACAAGACTTCCGTTCGATAGAACGTGTCGCCAGCATAGATCTGAATTCGCCCAAGGAGGAGCTTCAATGGGCAATGGATCTCGGCGGCAGCTCCGTTATGGAAAGCTATCAATCTGACTTCTGGACCGGATTGGTGTACGCCTTCGCTCCTGATGAATTTCGACCGCTATTGACGGCCGAAGGAGGCGGTACTCCTGAGGCTGCGATTGAGATACTTCAAAAGACAGGAGAGGCTGCAAACGCATTAGTTCGTGCGCGACTCTCTGTTGACATAACCCTCGGGCGGAACACCGACGCAGACTGGCTTTCATTAGAAGATGAGCTGGCGAGGGTGCACCGCCAACTAAATCGCCTGAATCATCTGCCAACCTGGATTCGCTATGCTCGGTATCGGAAGGCAGCTCTGGATGCCGCAACAGCACCTCTCATACGAGCTGCTGAAGAAGGCTATCCGCTCTTTGAAGATCTCGCGGGTGTTTGGCGATACTGCGCCTATCGCAGCTCGGCTCAAACGGTATTCAAGGCCTCTCCGCCGCTGCATGAAAAGAACGGAAGCGAAAGGGACCAGGAGCGAAAGATCTTTCGTGCGCTTGACGAGAACATTATGGAGGCGAGGCGGTCAGAAATCGCAGCCAAGGCACATAGCAGGCGACCACCTCCGGGTAGATCGTCGGCGCGGGTTGGCGATCTTACGGAAATGGCTCTGCTGTCGCATCAGTGGGGGCTCCAGCGGCCTCGGATGTCCATCCGCAATTTGATGGACAGGTCCGGAAATGCAATTCAGGCTCTGAAGCCGTGTTTCATGATGGGCCCTCTTTCAGTTGCTCAATACCTAAAACCCGGCGGCCTTCAGTTTGACGTTGTCATAATGGATGAAGCGTCGCAGATGCGCCCCGAGGATGCCTTATCTGCGGTGGCGAGAGGAAAGCAGTTGGTTGTCGTTGGGGATGACAAGCAATTGCCGCCCACGAATTTCTTCAACAAGATCGGTCTGGAGGGCGACGGAACCGAAGACTACGACGAGGAAGTTGTAGGCGAGAAGGAAGAGAGTATCCTCTCTCTCGCTGCGTCCAAGTTCGATAGCCGCATGCTTCGATGGCATTATCGGTCGCGGCATGAGAGCCTCATCGGTTTCTCAAACTCGTGGTTCTACGACAACAAACTGATCGTCTATCCCACGCCAAACAATACAGGTGATCGTTTGGGAATAGACTTCAATTATGTACCCACGGGCAGGTTCGACCGCGGCGTAAATGACGAAGAAGCGCGCACAGTAGCGAAGGCTGCGATCCAACACATGCGAGCCCGCCCCGAGCAATCTTTGATCGTCGTTGCGATGAATTCAGCCCAGCGCGACCGGATCAGACAGTACATCGACGAGCAGACCCGGAACGACGTTTCCATTGTCAGAGCTGAAGAGGATTCCAGCAGGGGAGAGCCATTCGACGTAAAGAACTTGGAGAATGTGCAGGGTGATGAGCGCGATGTGGTGTTGTTGTCCATGACCTACGGGCCGAGTCCTGAGACCGGGAAGGTCTATCAGCGCTTCGGCCCGATCAATCTCGAACACGGCCATCGCAGACTAAACGTCCTTTTCAGCAGGGCACGAGAACGCATGATTGTCTTCTCTTCGATGAAGGCATCCGAGGTGCTTGTGGGTGAAAGCTCAAAACTTGGCGTCAGGGCATTGAGCGGCTTCCTCGAATATTCGGAAACCGGTATCCTGCCTGGCAGGGTCGTGCCCGTGGGAAGTGGTCGGGAACCTGATAGTGATTTTGAGATAGCGGTCGCAGAAGCGTTACGTCGAAAGGGCTATGAGGTCGTCGCGCAGCTAGGTGTAGATGGATTCTTCCTGGATCTGGCAGTGAAAGATCCTGAGGCACCACAGACTTATTTGATTGGCATTGAATGTGACGGAGCGAGCTATCATTCGAGTAAATCGGCTCGTGACCGGGATAGACTGCGGCAGGATATTCTTGAGGGCCTAGGCTGGCGAATTGAGCGCATCTGGTCGACCGATTGGTTCCAAGAGCCCGGCCGGGAGCTCTCTCGGATAATCGATGCGATTGAGGATGAAAAAGCCCGTAGGATTGCTCAAAGACAAAGACCGATTTCGCCTGAGCGCCGGTCACCTCTATCTTTGGAAGAAGACATCTCCATTCAGTATGGTGCGGAGCAAGAAGAAGATTCGGAGTATCTCGACCCAGACGATACGGTGCTCGAAGAGGCGCCAGCTCAGGATCGGCGAATGTCGCGAAGTGAAGCCCGAGACGTTTTGATACGGCTGCGCGAGGACACGATTAAGCCAAGTATGCCCGAAGTTCCGCCTGAACGCGGTTTGCTGCGAAAAGTCATGGTTGAGACGCTTTTGGAAAACTTGCCCCAAGACGAAACTGAGTTCCGTGACATGATCCCGTTGAAGCTAAGGGAAGGTACCGACTCGGAACAGTTTTCGACGTTTGCTAAAATTGTCTTTCGTATTCTTCGGCAAGTAAGCGCCTAGGGCATTCAGCTCAGCACTTCGAAGAGGCTCGCAATCCTAATTCCAGATATGTGGATTGGAGCGGTCAACAACGCGCTTAGTCAGAGCTTGCAATTCCGCCCGCGCTCGCGCTGCATCTGCTGGCGTCTCAAACGGGTTCTTACTTGGCCGCTGTCTCAGCCATTCGAAAATGAATTCGATCAAGAGGTCCGTCTGGAACGCTGTTCCGGTCTCCAGCTTCTCGATCTGGTCTTCAACGCGTTCCAGCCGCTGGATGATCGCCGCATCGGGCCTGTCCTCAGGCGGTGTAAACAACAGGGTCAGAGCTTCGTCGATTAGCGTGCCGACGTGGACATCATGCTCAGCAGAGAACTGCTTCACCTTGCGATGGTTCGTTTCGGAGACGCGTATATGAAGCCTTGGATTGCGCGCCATGTTCTAAAGCTCCCGTCCGCCATTTTCCTGGACTTGAAGGTAGTAGCGGGCGATCTGGTCCTGTATGCCGCCGCGCTGCTGCGGCCCGCGCTCCTCCTCACTCGCAACATCCTGCGAGATATCTTCCTCATCGCCGATGTCGGCGCCGACCGATCGCGCCAGCCCGCCTGACTCCCCGTCCGAAGGCGACACACCAGATTGGTGATAGCCGCACAGCCGAGACGTATCCGCACCGGCAGCAGCAATCGGCAGCGCGCCAACACGATCCGTGAAATTGCGATCTTCATAGTAGCGGAGCTTCTTCGCCCGGATCGGGGGATGACTCGCCAGAAAGATTAGCGCATCAACGGCTGGCATCTGCATCACTTCGCCGGGTGTCAGGAGCGGTCGCTGGGTTTCCTGTTGCGAAACCATGACATGACTGAGCCAGGGCGCGAGCCGGTGCCCGGTATAGTTCTTCTGGTTTCGCTGCTCCGTCGTGGTGCCCAGCATGTCGGAGATGCGCTTGGCCGTGCGCTCATCATTGGTCGCAAACGCGATCCGGACATGGCAATTGTCGAGGATTGAATTGTTCTGCCCATATGCCTTCTCGACCTGGTTCAGAGACTGAGCAATCAGGAAGGCGCGGATCCCATAGCCCGCCATGAAGGCGAGCGAGCTCTCGAAGAAGTCGAGCCGTCCGAGCGCCGGAAACTCATCCAGCATAAGCAGCGTCTGCCGGCGATCTTGCCCATCGGGCAACTCTTCACAAAGCCGCCGTGCAATCTGATTGAGGATCAACCGCATCAAGGGCTTGGTTCGCGAGAGATCAGAGGGCGGAACAACCAAGTACAATGACGCAGGTTTCCCACTCCGAAAAAGATCCTCAATCTGCCAATCCGAACCGGATGTCGCCCGCTGAACGATTGGGTCGCGGTAGAGTCCCAGAAATGAAACCGCCGTCGACACGACCGACGACTTTTCATTCTCGGACTTGTTCAAAAGCTCACGCGCTGCTTCCGCCACAACCGGATGCGTCATTGGCCGGTCGCGGCTTCCGAGATGGTTCGCTTCAAGCATTCGCTCCAGCGTGTCATCGATCGGCCGGGTCGGATCAGAGAGCAGCGTCGCCACGCCCGCAAGCGACTTGTCGTCCTCGGCGTGAAGAACATGCAGGATGGCGCCAACAAGCAGTGAATGCGCCGTCTTGTCCCAATGGCTACGTCGCTCCAGGGAGCCGTCCGGATCGACGAGTATGTCCGCAATATTCTGCGCGTCGCGAACCTCATGTGCCCCGAGCCGCACTTCAAGCAATGGGTTGAACCGCGAACTCGACAAATCCGTCGGATCGAAACGGACACAGCGAGAGAAGCTCGATCGCCAATTCGATGTCAGTGCCCAGTTCTCTCCTTTGATGTCATGAATGATCGCATTGCCGGTCCAGGAAAGAAGGGTAGGGATCACCAACCCCACACCCTTGCCTGACCGTGTCGGCGCAAAGGCCATGACATGCTCGGCGCCAGCGTGCCGAAGATAGCGCCCTTTGAATCGCCCCAGCACCACACCTGACGTACCAAGCAGACCAGATCGCCGAACGTCCCGCACCAAAGACCAGCGCGCAGAGCCATAGGTCGTCGCATTCTTCTCACGTCTTGCCCGCCAGAGCGACGCGATGATCGCCATCACAATCCCGGCGATGCCGCCCAGCGAGGCAATCAAACCTGAACGCGCAAACACGTCTGGCGCGTAAGCATCATAGGCATACCACCACTGGAACAGTCGCCAGGGCTTGTAGATAGGCTGACCCGCAAGCTCGAACCATGGACCACCCAAACGTGGCTGATGATCCAGAACACCCGCCACCCATTGCGTCGCCACCCACACCGAACAGGTGATCAGCAAAAGCGTCAAAATAAACTGACCGAGAAGAAATTTTGTGGGGGTAATGGTTTGTTTCCTCCGCCACTGCGAGGCGCAATAATGCCATGCCGGCTTGGAAATGCGAGGGGACTTCTGGGGAGTTCTAAGTGGTCAGTTGTGACACTCTAATCGCAGAAGCTGTCGTCAGCGGGGATGGCCGATTCTTCTTAGAAGCAGACACAATGAGATTACAAGTTGCCCCTAAAACTGCACGATAAATGGGTCTTTGACCGTTCAAACAACCTGCACTTTAATGTTCGAAAGCGGCGAATCGCCTCTCGGCTATCCGCATAGCCGAGGTTCAAAAGCACCTCGTTGAGCATCTCTGAGCGAGATCAATCTGTCAAAGCGAAGCGTGAAGTGAATTCTCTTCCAAAGAAATACTGCGAGTATAAAAAGCCAAATGCAATTACTTCGTTTGACCTCATTCCAATACAATATGAATCCGGCGAGTAGAGCGTAATGCGGTCAAAGATGTTGGCGAAGGACTCGGCCAAATGAGAATTGAAAGCGTCGGCATTAAAAACTTTCGCGCGTTCAAAGACTGCACGATCCATTTTGACGACTATACCTGCTTGGTCGGGGCCAATGGCGTTGGTAAGTCCACAGTTTTGGCCGCGCTGAACGTCTTTTTCGGCTATCAGGATGGAAACGCGACCGACGTCAGGAATCTGGTAGATGAAGACTTCTTTCAAAAGGACACGTCCGAACCGATCGAAATCAAGGTCACGTTTGGCGATCTTTCCGACGAAGCCCGGGAAGATTTTAAGCACTATGTGCGCGGCAATAAGCTGATCGTTACAGCGCGTGCTGAATTCTCGGAAAGCGGCGCCGGCATTCGGCAGTACGGATCGCGTATGGGGATCGGAAAGTTCAGGCCGTTCTTCGAAGCCCAAAGCGCGAAAGACAAGAAAGCGGTTTATGAAGACCTCCAAGGCTCATTCACCGAACTGCCGAAATGGTCGAGCGCGGCGGCCGGGCAGGAAGCGCTGAACAGTTTTGAACAAAGCCATCCCGACCTCTGCGAAGAACTGGAGAGCGAGTCGCAATTCTACGGCTTTTCCAAAGGCGCTAATCTTCTGGAGAAACACATTCAATGGGTCTACGTGCCCGCCGTGAAGGACGCGGCGACCGAGGAATTGGAGAGCAAGAACACCGCCTTCTCCAAGCTGCTTGATCGAGCGGTCCGGTCCAAAGTCGATTTCGGCGATCAGATTGAGGATTTACGAAATTCGACTTTGGCCCAGTATCAAAAACTGATCGAAGCGGAGAATGGCGCTCTGAGCGAGCTGTCCTCGTCCCTGCAAGAACGCCTGCAAGACTGGGGCAATCCGCGCGCCACGGTCTCAATCGCCTGGTATCAGGATCCTGCAAAGTTCAAAATCGAAGAGCCGGCCGCACGCCTGAAAACGGGCGAGCAAGGCTTCGAAGGCAGCTTGGCGCGCATCGGTCATGGCCTGCAGCGCTCTTATCTTATCAGCCTCTTGCAGGAGCTGGCGACGCTCGGAGACAAAAACATTTCAACGCTCGTCCTGGGGATTGAGGAGCCTGAACTTTATCAGCATCCGCCTCAGGCGAAACACCTCGCCCATGTCCTACAGCAGCTCTCGGATGGCAACGCACAGGTCTTGGCGGCGACGCATAGCCCATACTTCGTCTCTGGTCGTGGCTTCGAAAACGTCCGGGCGATCCGACGAAACGCGGCTGACCAAGCCTACAGCTGCGCCGCCGTCTACCAGCAACTGGCGGATCGCGAAGCGGAGATAGTGGGAAAGGCCCCGCAGCCTCCCAAGGGTCTGCGGGCGCGTCTCGAGACAACGTTACAACCAGCGCTGAGCGAGATGCTTTTCACAGACAAGCTTGTCCTCGTTGAAGGCATCGAAGATCAGGTCATCCTCACAACGTGGATTTATGCAACCGGGCTCGAAAAGGAGTTTCGCCGACGCGGCGTTTCGATCGTGCCGGTCAATGGGAAGTCGGACCTACTGCGGTGCTGCCTGCTAGCAGAGGCAATGGAAATCCCTACTTTCCTGATGTTCGATGGGGACAGCAACTGCAAGGAAGGCGCTCGCGAAGACCATAAGGCCTTAAACAACGCCCTGTTCAAATGGGCGGGCGAAGACGGACTATCTGATTTTCCCGATACTGATTTCGTTGGGTCGAAAATGGCCGTTTGGCACAACGATATCCAGGGATCGATTTTCTCTGACGTTGCTGATGCGGAATTGGAGTCTGCAAAAACAGAGGCGCGCGCACTCTGTGGCGGTGTCGCCAAGCTGAACAAGAACTCGTTGTTCCTGTACGAGCTCATGTGCGTCGCAGGAGACCGAGGCTGGACACTCGGCAAGCTGAACGCAGTCACATCGAGACTATGCGACGACTCCTGGTAAGGCTGCGATAGAGTGCTGGGCGTTACTCGGCAGCCAACGCTTCACCGGCGGCCTTCGCATTCAATCTGTGGACCTTGCAGCGATCAGGCGCGACGGTGCGGGCCATATCAACCAGATGCTCATGATGCGTGAGGTAAATTACCTGACCGGACTCCGCCATGCTGGACAACAGGATGAGCGTTTCCTTCGCACGTTGATTATCGAACGCTTCGAGGATATCGTCTGCTATGAACGGCAGCGGCGTCTGAGACTTCGCATATTCGGCGTGGCCAGCGATACGAAGGGCCAGGTAGAGCTGCGCACGCGTGCCCGTGGAGAGCTTGTCTGCTGACAGCGTCGTATTGTCATCGCGTTCAGCCACCAATGTCTCCCTGTCCTCCGCAGTCACTGTGACCAGTCTCGGATAGCGCCCACGGGTAATCTTTGAAAACGCCTCACTGGCGGCCTTCAACATGGCGCCCCTGTGCTGATCCCTGAAAAGCCGAACCGCTTCGTCCACGATCAAAGCGCCTGCTTTCAAGCTGATATAGTGACGCGCGCCTTGTTCGATCTCTGCAAGAAGCGTCGCCCTCTCCTGCTGAAGTCGCGCAGCCGACTCATTATCGTCGACACCGTCCTGCGCCCGCTCGGCGGCTTTCCACTCCGAATAAAGCTCCCGCACGCGGGTCTCTTCAATCTCAATTTGTGTCTGATCGCCTTTTAGCTCCGCTTCTGCCGTGGCCAGCGCGTCCATCGAGTCCAGCAGCGGCGCTAGCATCTGCGACCATTCGGTTTCGGAATCGGTGGCGAGGAGATTGGACAATCGTCGGCGGCGCTCGCCAATCTCGTCAGCAAGCGTTCTCGCTGCGGTCGCCAAATTGAGTGTCTCGATACAGTGCGCGATGTCTGCCGCTTTCGACCGCTCGCAAAGCGCAACTGCCTCTTTGTCAAGCGCGGCGAGTTTGCGAACCGTCTCCTCCAATTCTTCCTTGTTCTCATCGACCTGCTCGGAAAGCTTCAGCCTCTGTGCAGTCTTTGCGTCCAGGGCTTTTGCTTCAGATTTCAGTGTATCGAGCAAATCAAACGCAGGCGCGTTCCTATCTCCAATCCCGGTATCTGAGGAAAGCTGGACGAGGGCGTCCGCGAAATTTGTTTCACTCGTTTCCATCAGCGCAACACGGCGCGCTAATTTATTTCTTTCATCCAGAATGCTGGAAAGACTGGCGAGATCGTCCAGCCTCGCCTTGATCGCGGCCGGAAGACCTTGCGCAAACGAGAATGCGTTGAGTGTACGGTCCCACTCCTTTTCCCATTCATCAGAAGACGTCTTTGCCTTTTCAACCGCTTCGGCGCGCCGAACTTGCTGTCTCGCCAACGTGTCATGTTCGGCCTTCGCAATCCTGTACGCTTCGGCGCTCTTGCGCAGATCATCCAGTGTTCTAAGGGCCGCAGCCAGAACCGTTTCGTCGGCGCTTGAATGTTCCACACCAACGGAGTTCAGTGCTTTTCTGAGTGCGGAAGCGGCGGTCTTGAAGCGCTTTTGCTTTTTCTCGAACGCGGCGCAACGGTCCTGATAAGTCGTCAATGCCTGTTGTGCGTCTTCCCACGCTGCGCGCCACGCCATAAAAGCCGAGGCGCTGATCGACTCTGGCAGACCCGTAGTTTCGGCGAGTCGCGCAAGCTCGTCGTCCAAGACCGTCAGTCGATCAGTCGCTTCTTCAATCGCTTTATCGACGGCCTCGCGTTCAGCGATCGCGCCTTTTTGCTTGAGCCGGCGTTCTTTGATTTGTCCGATCTGCGAAGCGTGCGCCATGCGCTTTGCTACGGCGACATCGTTTTTGCCCATGGCGGTTTCAAAAGCGGTCGCGCTGACTTGAATCTCATTGACGACACCCTGCTCAATGACGCGGCGATGATCGGACCAAAGACTGTCCCGCGCCTTCAACAGCTTGGCAGCCGCATCGTCTGAAACGATTTCCGGATCGGTCTCTATTTCATCAAGTTGCGCAGTGTCGCTTTCGATACTCCGGTTGAGATTCCGGCGCTCAGACTCAAATCGTTCAAGATCAGCCCTCAGTTCATCATGCCGGCCTTGGACATCATCGAGATCGGAAGCGGACGGAGGCGTCAGTCCCTCTAAGTCTTCAGGCGTACCACTCCAGGGCGCCAGACCCACCAGCGCGCGATCGAGATTTCTCTTAGAGGCCTCAATGTCTGTTTCCAATTCCTCAAGTCTGGCTGCGTCGAGGTCGGACCGATAAGAAGTGATCGCGTCATCCAAAGAGGCGGTATCCACGGGTTCGGTCAGCGCAGAGAGTTCATCCTTGGCAACGGTGAGATCAGATGCCGCCTTCTCCTGCTCGGCGAGGGCCCGTTCATGCTCTTCAGAGAGTTTTTCACCCCTCTCAGCAAGCGCCCTGATGTTGGCGGCGTCCGTTTTCGAAACGAGCAGTGCTTCGGGCTTCGCATCTTTTTGCTCACCAAGCCGTGTAAGATAGCCGGCGACGTCCCGATCAAGCGATTTCAAGTCGTCACGCCGGCTCGGCAAATCGAGCGCCGCTGCGCGAGCGCGTGTCTCAAGATCTTCGGCGATCGAAGCTTCAAGCCCGCTTGTCAGTTTCTCCTGATGAGGCGGCTGCTTCAAATCATCAAGCTCATCCTTTGAACGTTTTAGGCGCGCCTCCAGTGCCTCTTTGGCATCGGTCAACGCCTTCAGCTCGGCTTTTAACTGGCGTGCGCGCTCAAGCGCTGCATCATCGGCTGGCGGAAGAGGACCCAACGCCTCCAAGCGGTCTTTACGCTCCTGAAGATCGCGCCATGGTTCAATCGCTTGCAGAACCGCTTTGTCTTTCTCATACGCAGCGCGGCGTTGTTTTTGTTCGTCGGCGGCCGCTTCGTAGGCACTTTTCGCTTCTCCGACGTTCTGCTTCATGCGCCGATATTCCGGCGCATGAACGTCGAGGGTTTTCAGCTCCCCATCAATGTCCTTGAGCCGCTTCAGCGATTGGGCCAGCTCAGTAGACGTCGCTCTCGGCTTGAAGAACCCTTTTGCCTGCTCGCGGGCGCGCTCCAATGTCGAAGTGACGGAGGAAAGTCCCGAGGCGCCTGCGAACAGCAGAGCCCCAAGATCGCCTTTCGCCTGCAGAATATCCGCCCCGCCGTTCAAGAGGGACTGCAAGTCGAGCGAGAACAGGTTGATGAAGTCCGTCTCGGCGAGGCCCAGCATCTCCCGCTTTAGACTGTCTTCTGACAAAACGGCGCTTTCGGGCGAGCGTAGCGAGTCTCTGTTCGCCTTGACCCGAACGGCTGAAAGCGGACCGGCGCTCGTGTCGAGCTCGGCTCCAATTTGAAGCGCTTTGTAGTCATGGATAAAGTCGTACTCTGTGCGGGCGGGAATGCCGTACAGAAAACTTGTGATGGCGTCGCGAAGAGTAGACTTCCCGGCTTCATTGTCGCCATAGACGATGTGAAAATCAGGCGCGCCACTGACGCCGCCGAAGTCGATCGACTCGTTTGTAAAACAGCCAAACCGCGTCAGATGGAGAGCGCTAAAGCGCATGTCTCAGCTTTCTCCCTCTATTTGCGCCAGCAGATCTGAAACACCCTCTTCGGAAAGGTCTTGGATCAGACCTTCATTTTCTGCAGGATCGAACCGCGCGCGAAGTTCGCCTGGCAGTTTCTGAATCAATTGCTGTACATCGTCTCCAATCCGCAACGCGATCTGAGCAAGGTCGATTTGACCGCCTCGAACGATGGCTGAGAGTTCAGAAACCCGGTTGTCCTTCACCACTTGCGAAACGGCGGTGTCAAAAACGACCTGTTCCAAATGAACGCGCCCGACCCGTGACGCGGCGGACCGTAGCTCTTCTTCCAGCCTTTCACGGTCGTGACGCATTTTGCGCGCGAACTCTCCGGCCCCGGTACAGGTCAACCGCACAATGACGTCTTGGTCGGCAATCGGACCGTCGCGCAATGAATTGAAGGCGTCCTCGGTAAGCCCAATAAGCTCCGGCCAATCTCCAATTTGAGACACATCAAGCGACTGCCGCTCGAAACGAACAGGCGCGACGTATTTTTCTTCGACTGTACAGTCTCCAGTTTCCGTAATCGTCGTCAGGCTTATCGATTTTACGCCGTCCTCGTTCATGTGCCTGCCTTGAGGAATACCGGGCATAACGATGGTGCAGTCGTCATGCGTGGTCACGCTGCGCTTGTGGATGTGACCAAGCGCCCAGTAAGCATACCCGTGGGCCGCGAGATTCGTGGTGGAGCACGGCGCATACACGTCATGGTTCGGCGATCCATCCAGGCTGGTGTGCATCGCCCCGATATCAATGACGCCGGGTGTCCCCGGCTGATACCGGGAAAGCAGCGAATTCGGCGCGTGCGGCTCCTCAAAGCTCACGCCGTGAACCGCGACCGCGCCGTCTTTCAGAACGACCGGCTCATCTGTTTTCTTGAAAACATGCACGCCCTCTGGGAGGGTCAATTCGCGTGTGATGATGGATTCCGCGTCGTGATTGCCCCGAATTATAAACGCAGGAATTCCGGCCTCCGTGAGCCGGCGCATTTCCTCACCGAAGTAGCGCGCCGTCTTCATGCTTCGCAGTGAGCCGTCATACAGATCTCCCGCGACGATAAATGCATCGACCTGCTCGGTAAGGCATAAGTCGACGGCCCGGCGGAAAGCTGTCCGAGTCGCCACGCCAACCATCTCCGCCAGATCGGGGTCGCGTAGAGCCAACGACTTCAGAGGCGAGTCGAGATGAACGTCAGCTGTGTGTACGAAGCGAAACATCTAGTCTGGTCCAGAATCGAAAGCCAACGGTCTTACTTTTTGCTGCCAGATGACTGACTGCCTCCGCCACCTCCTGATGGCGGCTTGGTTTCATTGGTGGTCTGACCTGGGCCTTGATAGCCGCCATTGACCTTATGGGGTTGTGGCGGCGGTGCTGTGTAACCCTTCTTTTCAAAGTGTGGTGCCGGACGTGGTTTCTTCGTCATTGCTTTCTCCTGCATTGAAAAACTCGATGGTCTTAATGTCCTTTCCGCAGAGCAAGATGGCGCGTTTTGGTTCAAACCGCTCCCACGGGCCTTGTTCCTTTGCGTCCCATACCTCTGGGATGTACAAGTCGCGTTCCCCGCTTGTCGAAGACGCAAAAGCGGCCGGAGACCATGGCCCTGCAAAGCGGTCCCCATTCTCCAGAGTCGCTATAACAAACACTCCGCTACGTTGCAGGGGAAACGCCCAGTCCCAGGCAGTCGGAATATGATGAATCGGCGGCAATTTCAGCAAACGCGAAATTCTGTCCAGCCACCGTCTCGACCGACACACCGCCAGGATGACGCCTAGGATAGCTGGTAGTACAGCGTATTCAGCAACCTGCGCCCAAAGAACAGGCACGCTTAGGACCTCGCCCGCGTGGCGAACAATAGGGGCGATGGCTGCGAAGTATGCAGTAGAGGCGACGGCGTAGCTAAAGAGCCTCTGCTGCAGACTGTCTCTTGGCCCGACTTTGTGAGCCTCCTGAACCATAAGGATAATGAAGCCCGGTGCCAGCAGAGCGAGCATATCCTTGACGGCGTTCACGTCTGAGAAATTCAATGCACCTCCTTTACAGAAGCCTCAAGTCGGGTGCTGGGCAAATCGCCCGCTTATACTCACGGCGCATAGTGCCAGCTTAAATTGAAGCGCCTAGCGCTGCAAACGCCTATGGAGTTTATCAACTTAGGGTCGTTAGCTTTATACAAAGAGGGAGAGTCTTCACTCAAGTCTAGGTTTTCTTTTTGCGCCATCATGATTCACGTATCCTAGACCTACCTAACGACCATTGAATTGAAGCACGCGAACGGTTGAGCTCGACCCATCTGCCGACCCAATTCAATTTCTGGCCGGATGCCGGAACAAGCACAAAGCCGTCTTTTCCTTCAATCACAGCAAATCGGCCTTGAGCCAGATCGACATGCCGCGAATAGGTCCCTGAAAATTGATCCCAGTTGTCCGGATATGTAAAGGGTAGCTCAACGCGGGCGCGTTCCGCTATCGCCGCTTTTATAAGTTCGTGTCTCCTGAGACGCTCTGCGTCTTCCCGTGTCAGCTGTCCGTTATAATCAAGTGCGTATCCATTGCTCCGCAACCAATCCTTTCGAATACTGAGCGACGTACGAAGTTCGTCCGCGAATGGGCCTTTCGCGCCATCCAGCTCATTTGCGTTCATCCGATCCAGCCACGTCTCTACATGTCGTTCAGTAAGCGCTTCGATCGGCAGCCAGGACCGAACATCGACAGCGAGACGTTGCTTTCTCGTATCGGCCTGCAAAGCGCGCTCTTCGAAGTTTTCTGGAATGGCCCAGGAGCTATCCGCATTCCTGTCGACAACACCGAACCTTCTCATCGCTTCCAACCGACGCTTGTGCGCGAGCCGGAACGCCGGTGAGCTCGATGGATCAGCCTCCTCATGCAGTTCCTCAGAGTACACCCCACCGTTTCGCTCGGCGATCGCAGCAATCGTCCGATCCGCAGGCTTCGGCTCAACTGCTCGCCGCCCAACCGAAACAGTCCCGCCTGGTTTCGGCAATCGACCCGCTTCTTGCTCCGTCATCTCGATTGACCAAATCCGCCCATCGAGGCCTTCAATCAGTGCCGTCGTACCATTCCTCAATTCATCGCCCGGCAAGGTGGCCGCGAGCCGCCCCAGGAATTCGCCAGAGGAGTTCAATTCACGGGGCAGGGCATGGAGACGCGACATATCGATCTTCCGACCCTCGAGGTTGGCGAGCGACCGAATAATGTCACCCCGCCTGCCAAGTGCTCGAAGCGTATCCTGCCAACCTTCCTGCATCGCCCAGCGACCGTCCTTCTGTCGCTTCGCAAGATCGAGCGTTTTCAGAAACCGCAGACGCCGCTTAACGACCGCACCATCAAATCTCGACGATCCGCCGCGTTCACTCTCTGGCGTGTAACGTCCACCGGTCAGCGAACGGGCTATGTCATGATCGATCGCCGTCAGCGCCTCACGCTCGGCCTCATTGGACCTCGCCGCCGCCATCTCCCGTAGCCGCCTCTGACCAAGCTCAAGCGTCACCAGATCCTGCGCTCGCGCCCGAAATCCCTGCCTGATGTATTTGCGGTCAATCAGCAGCTCGCCATTCCGGGTATTGCCACCCCTGATGACAATATGCACATGAGGTTGGGCCGTGTCGTGATGATTGGCGGCAACCCAGTCGAGGCGGCGGCCGAGATCCTTCTCGACCTGGTTCATGAACTCCCGCGTGAACTGTGTCAGATCCTTCATCTGCTCGGCGTCTTCGGGAGAGACGATCAGCCGGAATTGCCGCCTGTCCTCGTCGGCCCGTTCGTTGAACGCTTTTGCATTGGCCTCATCGACGCTCCGGTCATAGAGCTTTCCGCGCTCACCCTCGCGCCCGGCACCTTCGCGGCGGATGTAAGCGACGTGCTTTGCAAAACTCGCCGCGCCGGTTGGACCCGCCCGCGCAATATGGACCTTCACAATGACGCGCCGGGCCCGCTGGTTTGACCAATGGCGAGCAAGGGCGGCCTGTACTTTTCCACGCCCTGCATGACGCACAGCGCCCGGTGCCAGGGATTTGCGGCCACGGCTGCCAAGCCGCCCCTTCGCGACGACACGTTTCAGCCGCTTCAGCTGGGTCTTTACCTTGCCCTGCGACCTGATCTTCCCGAGTCGAGGAACGAAGTCGAAACCGTTGCTCACGGCTCTAAGCGCGCTGCGGATTGCAAATCCGTGCACCCGCTTTCCGGCGCCGGGTCACATGAAAAAGGATGTGCAGACAATGGGTTAAGTGTCGCAGGGTGACACTCCCTTAATCTTGCCCTCCGGGACACAGAAGCCATTCCCGTCCCGCTATCTATCGCTTTGACGGTCGCCTGATCCTCAGCCGACCGGTTGCCATAAGTCCATATGGACCTGGCGACGCCAATGATGCGCGCGCCGTCCTGAACGCCGAAGTATCGTCCATCGACTGATAGGGGATGAGAGTTGAGCAGGAAAACGTCGCCGGCTTTGAGGGTCTGACAGCCCTGCCAGGCGGGAAGGGCGCTGCCGGACTCGGTTACTTTGAGCGCATCAACAGATGTGATCCCGTTGATGGAGACCTGCGTATCGCATCTGCAAATCTCGTCACCGGATAGGCCCGCAACATGCTTCAACAAGGGCCAGTCGGAGCCAACAATTCCCTCATCGTTCAGCCAATGTCGAACCTCATCCGAGGGCGCAAACGCTACCAGATCGCCTGTCGAAATTCGCGCCGACCGGTCAACAAAGTAAAGGCCCTTGGGCACGCTTTCCGTCCGGTTCCAGATGAAGTCGGACCGGTTGATAATGCTGGCGGAGACCATGAGGCTAAGCCCGCATCCCATGCCTAACAACGCGGTTCTACGACTCATCGCGAAGGCCTGTCCCCATGAACCTACGTCCATTGGTGTAAGCGATGATGTCCTTGCCGCGATACCAGACCTTGGCGCCGATCTTGTGATAAACCGGGCCTGTTCCCAGCGAACGCATATTGACCAGGGTCTTCGGTTTGAGGCCGAGATGGTCAGCGGTTTCATCCGTGTTCATCCATTCGGTCGGGGTTGGGAGGTTTGATTTGGGTCGAAGCTCCTCTCCACTTCTATTTGTCTCTGTCATAGCGTTGCTTCTCCTTTCCTCTACGCAACTCGAAGCCCTGACAGACTGCCAACTCATCCTCAGATTAAGAGTGTCGAACTTGCACTACACGCTGGCGACACCCTTGAATTCCCAAAGAAACCTCACGTTAGAATGCAGCGCTGATAGGCGTATCAGCACCTTCGTTTCAGACCCTTTCGGCATGAAAGAAGACCGCTCCGGAGGTGTCTCCGGAGCGGCTTGGCAAGGCTGTGATCTACCCTAGTCGCGCGCGTTCCAGAGAATGACGTGCCGGCCTTTCTTGCCCTTGACCGGGGCGAGGTTCGCGAAAATCCGGCGCGGTCCGATCTGCGGGTCTGCCAGCGTCAGCGAGACATAGTCGCGTCCCGATGCCTTCGACTTGCGCATCCAGCCGCCGCCGATTTCGGTCGAGGTTTCACCGGCATAGATGCGGTAGTCCGGATGTCCTTCTTCGGTCTTTTCTGCATTCTTCTCGATGCGGATTGCGGCAGAGAGGTTCATCATTGCGAGGGTGCCTTCAAAGCCGGACTTGGTCTCGCTGACATATCCGAGTGCGTTTGCCATAGGGGTCTCCTTTTCTTTCCTTGGCGTGTCTCCCGGGGACCCCTTGTCCCCGTCGACGCCGGACCGCCCGGACGGGGGCTGAGCGGCTAGAACCCGATAGGGGCGAAGCGCATGCGGAGCACCGCCTGGGGCGATGAAATTTGCTGCGCGAGGAGCCGCAAAGCGGCGGGGAAATTTCTTCGCCCCAGGCGGTTTCATGGCCGCTCAGTCCGCGTCCAGGTCTTCAAGGCAAAGACGGAAACAAGGGGTCAGTGACACGCTTTTCGGGAAGAAATCAGACCCCTCATCACACGCGTCTCGATTGTCCATCGAGACCTCAAGACGCGCGATATTTTTGAAGGTATTTTCATGGGTCGCCCAGGTATCGGAGCCACAGTCCCCAGTCCCCCGGTGACAGGCACCGGGCGGCTCCTCAAGCTGGCTGAACAGGAGACGATTATTCAGGCAGCGTCCTGATGCTCAGGCGTCTCATCGGACGCGTTTTCCGCCCCCGCTTCGAACAGGCTCGCAATCCGTGTCCACGCATCGGCGGGCGGTGATCCGGCCCCCTCGACAAGGCGGGTCGGTGGCACCTGCATCCAGCCCGGTCGCCAGTCAGGATTGGCCTCGCAACCCTCCCCGCTGATCCGGTTCGCAAGCTCCTGTTTCTGCGCCTTGCCCGTCTCGGCGCGGCACGATTCCGCGAGCGACAGGGTCGCAATATCTCCAATCATCGCATTGATGGCGCGCTTGTCCTTCGTGAGATCGAAGAACACATCGTCGGGCTTCCACGCCGCCGAAAGGTCGGTGCCGCAGACATGCAGGACGGCTTCGACAATGCCATTCCCGGCCTCGAGCGTGCGGGCCATGACACTTGCCAGAACCGTCAGAACTTCCTCATCCGACATGGCGAGCAGCGCAGAGAAAAGCTCGCACAGCCGGTAGTCATCGCCGTTCCGGCGAAGGGCCGGGTTCACGTTCAGCGCCTTGAACAAGGCGTCAGTCTGAGCCGATTTTTCGGTGAGTGCGGCCACAGATGTCGAGCCTTCGACGCTCGCCTGCGTCTCATCTTTCCGGGCGCGAAGCTCGTGAGGACGCACGTCCCAGAGCGCGCTCCCCGCCATGGCATGCGCCACCATCAGACGCAGCGCAATAGCGGGCGACGCAGCAAGGCTCGCCTGCGCGGCGGCATGGCGGTGGAGCAGAATATATTCCGCGAGCGGGCCGGACATTTCAGGCCGGATTTCTGCCGGAACCGTATCGCCTTCGCCGTTCGATCGCTGCTGCCGCTTGCGGGCTTCGGCGGAAGTCAGCTGTCCTTCATGGAACTGGACCGTACCGTCATGCCGGACTTCGATGAAGACCTTCCCGCCATCTTCCATGGCGCACTGGACATGGTCCCATCGGTGGAAATACGCCCCGCGCTCAAGGCAGATGACATCGGCCCAGCCGCCGGCCTTGTAAGCCTCGATCCGCTCGGCAATGGCGGTGGATTGGGCCTGCCAGAACTGGTCTGCATCCGCGAAAACGCCGTGCTCGCCGAACAGGTCAGCCGTCACTTGTCCCTCATAGGTTTCGAGATCAAACAGCGCTTTGTCCGTTGTGATCGTCGTGCCGCCCGTGATCCATGCTTTGCAGGACCGGCCTATCGGTGCGCGTTCGGATTCGCTCTCAATGAGGCGAAGCCACTCGGCCTGCTGGTCGGGTGTGGCGAGTGTCAGCGCACGGATCGTTTCACGGTCCAACTCGTCCTCGGCATAGAGTTTGCGGATCGGTTCGGCGAGCGAAGCAAGTGCGAGCACACGGCGCACCAGAAGTTCGGTCACCCCGAAAAAGGTGGCGATATCTTCAATCGCCTTGCCTTCATCATGCAGGCGCTTGAAGGCTTGATACTGCTCCATTTCGGTCGCTGGCAGGCGTCCGACATTCTCAATCACGGAGGCGGCAATCGCGGATGCCGCATCCTTCTCTGTCATTATTGCGCAGGGGACCAGCGGCGTCTCTCCCGTTTGCTTAGCAATCTCTTTCAGGGCGAAGAATCGGCGGCGTCCGGCAATGACGCCATAATATTTGCCCTCGCGGCGGACCAGCAAAGTCTGGCGGAGGCCGCTCTCGCGGATGGATGGCAGAATGTCGGATACGTCCGGCTTCTTCCTTCCATGCCGCATATTTAGTTTTGAAATCCGAAGCTCGTCGAGCGGGATATGTTTGAGGTCGGGCTGTGCCATGGAGGTCTCCTTTGCTGGCGGGTGAAGCGAGAGACCCAGCGCCCATGCCGGACCTCTCCAGTTGATCTTGGTGAAGGGAAAGCCGTCGCCGTCGCGGCTTGGTTCGGGGTCGGTTTCGCCCCAGTCATAATCGCGGATCGTGATCAGGGGTGCGCGGCCCTCGACCCAGATTTCGGCGACCTGGGCCTCGGCAATGACCAGCGTCAGCCGGGGCCGTGGGCCAAGCAATTCAGTGAGGCAGCGGGCCGCGCTCATGTCGAAGCCCAGCCTGTCACGGTCGCGGCAAGACGCGAGGCAGCGGCGCGGCCTGCGTCCAGCGCCTCCGGCAGAAGCTCATTCGCAACTACGGTGAGGTAGCTATTATCTGTGCCGGGATAATTGCATTCGACGCCCCAGAGGCTCGCGGCATGAGGGTCCAGTTCGATGCCGTTGCGCTCGACCGAAAGCACGATCCCGCAATAGAACCACTCACCCTTGCGCCATGCCTCCATGACGGCTTCGGCCTTGGCCTGCGCATCGGCGAAGCGCTGCCGGAATCCGTTGCCCGGCCCGATAAAACCGGGCGCATTCTTGTAAAGCGAGGGCCAGAACCCATCCTGCCGCTGGTCGGGCGCATCGGGGCAATCATCGACGACAATCCGGGCCGTGAAGGTGAAGCCCTCGGCCTCGCAGCTGATCGTGTCGTCTTCAGAGGCATAAGTGTTGAAGCGGGTAGTAAAGGTCATGGCGCTCACCGCGTCCAGAAGACGTGAACGTCTTCGAACCCTGTTTCGAACACCATAATGTCGCCATTGAGCTCCATGTCGCGGGCGAGCGCTGACCAGTCGATATAGTATTCGAGGGCTGCGGGGATATCGGTGCCGGTGTCGCGGTGCAGCTCCTCGGCGAAGTCTGCCCGGCTGGCATAGGTGCCTGCATAGTCGTCGAAAGCCGCCTCGGCCTGCTCAAGATCATCGCCGAAATGGCGATGGACCAGCGCGCCAAGTCTGCCATGCTCTGCAATGAAATCGGCGAGATTACAGACTGTCTCGAAGCTCGCATATTCGGAAAGCTGCGCGCCTTCGAAGCCTTCATAGTCATGGATCGCCCATTCCTCGGCGTCCGGTAGCGGCGACTCTGCCAGCATGGCGCGAACCTCGTCCATCACCTCATCCGGCGTGGTGGCCTCGATCCAGCGCCCGTGCAGGCAGCCATTATTGTAGGCGGCAAGGCAGGCTACATAGATACGGGGCCGGTCTGGAGATGTGGGTGCAGCGTCTGCCGCAAGGGGGGCTGAAGGTTGCGGTGTGGTCATGGCGTCAGTCTCGTCTCCCCGCCCAAATGTCCCTCCCGCATCAGGCGGGGGTGGGCGGCGAGAAGGCCGGCAGGCCGGACCCGTTAGCCGGTTGCGCAAGGCGGAAAGGTAGGACGCCGCGACAACTTCCAGACGCCTTCAGTCCCGGCACCTTGCGCAAGCGGCGGGTCCGGGCAGACCGGTCGTCCGCCCACCCCCGTCTGAGAGGGAGATTGTCATGGACGCCTGGGGAATGGGCATAGGCCGGGCAGGAATAGCTCTGCTGCGCCTGCAGCTAGATGGTCACTCCTACCGTCCCAGAACCGCTTTCAAAGGCCAGGCAGGCTGCGACCCCTCTGCCCTGCAGTGGGAAGCGCAGCCTGGCGCGATCACCGGCGAGACACCCGCATGCCGCTGGGCTGCCCGAGAGGGCAGACCAGGGGTCCGGAGACGAGCCGGGCCGCTGGCGGCGTGCCGCCCGCGAAACAGCCCCCTCGCGTCAGCGAGGGGTGATCGCCGGATCAAGGTCTGATGCCAAATTGGATCTGCTCAGGTCTGTGCAGTCAGGAGGGCCCTGTATCCGCCATCCCGGAGTTCACGTCCTCGCACGAGGGCGCGGCGCATTTCGTCTTTCATGGCCCGGCTGGGGCTCTGCCAGGCTTCGGTGGCGCGATCCTCGCCATAGATGATGGCAGCGGTTTCAAAATAAGTTAGACCGGTCTCATGCGCATCGAGCGCAATGAGCGCATTGCGAAACGCAAGCGATGAGCGTGTCCAGGTGTCGTTGAAACTCGGATCGTCCTTGCCAAGAATACGCTGAGCCTTGCCGATGACTTTAAGTGTTTCGTCCATGCTCGACACATTATCGATGATCAGTTTCATGCGGACGGGTTCGACGCTGAGTAGTGACAGACCAGAACAAGCGACCTGGATGCTGTGGCCGTGCCCACGGATCATCAGGTATTCCCGGCCGACGCGATCTGTGAGGTGGGTGACTTCACACACATTGATCGTCTGCTCGAAAATATCGTCGCGCTCGCTCGGATGACGCGGTACGACCTGCATGGTCAGGGCGCGAGCATAGAGGGCAGGGATCCAGAAGACGTCGGCCTCGTAGCCATTCGCGTCTATGTCGGGAAAAAAAACCAAGCCGAATTTCTCAGCGTCGATCTGGTCGCATAGCGGCCGGAGTAGCCGGATGCCATGACAGGCTGGCTTTTCAGATATCTGTGAGTCGCCAGCCCGCAGGGCGGCTTGCCTGAATTCGCTATTTCGCCGAAGAAATTCCCAAGCCCAGCGACTTCTGGAGAGTCGGCAAGTATAGGCGTAGTCATCCAGATCAATACGGACCGAGGGTGTGTCGGCGGGACTCATCAGGTGCCTCCTTCACAAGCGGGTGCTGCAAAAGAGGTGCCAAAATTCTACTTCAGGCTAAAAGAAGCGCGTTTTCGACGGGTCCGAGAAGCGTTGCATAACCGCCGTCCCGCAGGTCACGGCCGCGGGCAAGGGCACGTCTCATCTCGTCTTTCATCGCTCGGCTTGGGCTGTCCCAGGCTTCGCGGGCCCGTTCTTCGCCATATATAAACCGCGCCGTCTCAAAATATGAGAGTTTGGCATCATGACAATCGAGTGCGACCAGTGCATTGCGAAGGGCCAAGGAATGGCGAGTCCATTCCGGGATATCCGCCGCTGCTTGCGGATCATAGACACGCTGGGCGCGCTGGAGCGTTTTCAGCTTGGCCTGGAATTCGTCGAGACTGTCGATGATGAAGCTGAGCTTGACAGGTTCGCGGGCGAGAAGTGACATGCCCGTGCAGAATACCTGAATGACGCAGCCATTTCCCTTGAGAAGAAATTGTTCGCGGCCGGCGAGGTCGGTGAAGTGCGTGATCCTGCAGATGCCAACAGTGCGATCATAGAATTCACAGGATTCATTAGGACCACTCGGAGAAACTTGCATGTGAACCCGCCTCGGATAGAGACCTCCCGACCAGAACGCGTCGGCTTCAAGGCCGCTATCCTCTGGATCCGGGAAGAAGGCGAGCCCCCATCGCTCAGCAAGCGCCTGAGAGGCTCTAGGGCGCACGAGGGTGATCTGATGGCAGGCGGGAGCGAAACTAAGCTCACTCGCGGAAGGAAGCGACGAGTCCTCAAGAAACCGGCGGTTTCGGCGCAGGAACTCCCAGGCCCATCTGCTGTCTGACAACAACCATGTGTAGTCATAAGCACTTATATGATCTGCCAGCCGGGACATTTGTCCTCGTTCCCCAAGAGAGATTCAACTAAACAGGGAAAGCAAATTCAATGCCGGAATAGAAAGTTGATTGAGTAGATATTTGTTACGGTAACGCTTGGGAGCCCATCATGCGAGGCTCAATGACGCTGCGCGCGCACCATTTTGAGAATTTTACGCACTTGTTTCATTCCGGGTTTGGGGCATCACCTGACTGATGCTTATCAGCATGCGCATCGCGCAGAATATCGATTCCACCATATACCGCAATCGCCGCGACTCCCAATCCGACAAGCAGATCTGGCCAGTTGGACCCAGTCCACAGTACGATTACGCCCGCGATAATGATCCCCCCATTCGAGATGAAGTCATTGAAACTAAATGTTGTAGCGGCTCGCAGGTTTACATCCTTCTTTTCTATTTTTTTCAAAAGCCAGAGACAGATCAGATTTACAACACCTGCAATCGCGGCCATTGCCAGCATGATGAGACCGAGGGGTTCAGATCCTTCAAAGTATCGACGGATTGCGTCGCCGGCGACGCCGACGGCAAATACAAGAAGCATTCCACCTGACAGTCGAGCGGCGTTGCGTTTCCAGATCCGCGAACGTGTAAGTGCAAGCAGGCTCAAGCCATACACAACCGCGTCCGAGGAATTATCCAGCCCGTTCGCCAGGAGGGCATTGGAGTCGCCGAACCAGCCTGTGACAAAAAAGCCAATGGCTATGAGTATGTTTAGCCATAGTACGATTTGAAGAGTTCGGCGCTCGTCTGACGTCTCGATTTTCAAGTCTTCGCTACCCATCCTATGATTTTACCATGCGTTGTCTGTGAGGGGAGATGCACCGTAAGAATTTTACCGAAGCGTCTCCGTTAGAAAGCTTTGTATTGCGAGCGTATTGAGGATAGCTGGAGTAGCGGTAGGGCCCTGTGGTGGCAAGTGTGCCCTTGGCTCCTGGTGTCTCGTCGAAACCGAAACGGAAATCTGCGCGCCAAACCACCATATTCGCGATGATGAGAGGGGCAAACCCGAGGCCGAATATCGCCCAGCAGGGTACGGGAGCGGTTGCCCTACCTGAAGCCCCAATCGACAGCGCCGCTCCGAAATTCGTGATCGTACCCATCCAGATGATTGGTGCCACAAAACGCGAATAACGCTGCGGGAGCCAAATTCTCTGCGCGGGGAAGGCTGCAGACCAAATAGGAATCACAGCAACTGCGCCACCTGTGGCAATGCCGAGTATCTGGATTGTCGTATCGCCACTCATGTTGCCTCCTGCGCTTGTGTTTTCAGCCGTCTAGGTTATTTCCTGCAGTCTACAGTAACTAGAGGGGCAAGGGGCGCTATCATGGCCTTGATGACGATCGGAAAACTGTCAGGGGCGACGGCCGTAAAAGTCACGACAATCCGCTATTATGAATCCATTGGCCTGCTCGACGAGCCGCAACGCAGCGCAAGCGGACAGCGGTTGTACGCAGGGGACTCTGTAGAGCGTCTCCGTTTTATACGTCATGCAAGGGATCTGGGGTTTCCCGTCTCAGCGGTAAGGGAACTGATTTCGCTGCAGGTAGAGCCAGGCAGGGAGTGCGTCCTGGTTGACCAGATTGCACGTCGCCAGCTTGACGAGGTTCGCCGCAGGCTGACCCAATTGGAGGCGCTCGAGGCCGAGCTCAAGCGCATGATCCGCGCTTGCGAAGGCGGCAAGATCGGATCCTGCTCTGTGCTCGCTGCCCTTGGCCAGCACGAGAATTGCTTGCACGAACAGCATGATGGCGCCGAGGTGCTTGCAGGGCTTCCGTCAAAAGGCGCTTGACCCTCCAGTGACTGGAGGTGCTAAAAAGAGAGTGAGCCTGTTTACCCGATCGTAAAAGAAAGTAGCTAGCCAGCAATCATGGTTCCGTTCCAAGTCATAACGTGTTTACGAAGGTTGCTCGTCATGGTGATGGCGATAGCTTTTGTTATTGCGCCGATGACGGCTGCGGCGGATATCATGCATCCGGGCGATCAGGCCGCAGAGGAATGTTCTACGAGTGAGCTGGCCCAAGATGCCCCTGATAAGGAGCCATCGCATGAAGGTCATGACCATACCGCGCATCAGTGCGGAAGCTGTCATTTCCATCTGATAGGCGGCGGCGATCTAAGCGGCGCTCCGAAGTCTGTCGTGCAGACAAAACATTTGTTGCCTGGCGGTTCTTTTCTCGAGAACCTCCGCCCAGACGGTCTTTACCGTCCTCCTCGCGCCTAGACCAACGACACAGGAATATTTTGCGTGGCTACGGCCTCGCTGTCGTTGAATCTGGACGAGGAAACCAGCAAAAATGAAAATTATTATATGCAGCGCGATCACCGCGCTCGCCCTGCCGGTCATGGCCGGTACGGCCTATGCGCAAGGGTGTAGTTCTGTCTATGTCAGCGCGACTGACTATGATCTATCCCAACCACTGACGCTCGACGCGGCTATTGCTCGCGCCGCCAATGCTTCGCCTGAAGTTCTGACGGCGGCTCTCGAGGCGAAAGCTTCATCGGCCGACGCCGATCAGGCGAGCCGTTGGCTTAATCCATCTCTGTCTGTCGAAACCGAGAACTTTGCCGGCAGCGGATCGCTTGAAGGCTTCAATGCCTACGAGACGACCCTGGCAGTGGCGCAGACCTTACAGCTTGGCGACAAACGAAGACTTTCCGAGCGGGCCGCCAGAGCTGAAGCCGCATTGGCGAGTGCCGAATGTTCTGTACGAAGCCTGGAAGCTCAGAAACTCGCAGGGGAACTCTATCTGGAACTTCGTGCCGCTTACGACATGGCCGAGGTCGCTCAGGCCTCAGCCGATCTCGCATCCGAGTTCTCTGGCGTCGTCCAGCGCCGCGTGGACGCTGGAGCGTCGGCTCCGCCTGAGTTGCTGCGCGCGCGGGCTGAAGCAGCAGCGCTTCAGGCGGTTGCGGATGGTGCGCGGGGCCAGGTCGAAGCCAAAGGGCTAGCGCTTGCGTCCGTTTGGGGTAGTCCAGAGATCGACTTTGTCTTGTCTGGCACTGCGGAAATCGTAACAGATCCGGCGGGTGGGTCGGCTCAACCAGATTCTGGCGTTCATCCGTCACTTGCGGCGGCTAAGGCCGGAGCGACGGCTCGTAGCGCGGCGACGGACCGGGCCCGCGCTGGCGCATGGCCTGATATAACCGTATCGGCTGGTGTCCGAAGATTTGAGGACACGGGCGATAGCGCGTTTCTGGCGGGTGTCAGTGTTCCTTTGCCGGTCTTTGACCGCAATCAGGACGCAACGCGGGCGGCGGGATTACGTACCCAGAGTGCCGAGCTATCAGCACAGACTGTTGAGGCAAGGTTGCGGGCCGAGCAAGCGAGCCTCGCCGCGCAGGTGCGGGCTGCGAAGTCTCGCTTGCAGCGTCTCGAGGGCGAAGCGCTGCCGCTCGCAGAAGAAGCCTATACAGCTGCGGCAGAGGGCTACCGGGTTGGCAAGTTCGACCTCACAGCCACGCTCGATGCGCGGCGCAGTCTGATTGAAACCCGCGCCGCCGTAATCGATGCCCGGCTGGCGCTCCAGACATACACGCTGCGGTTGCGTGCGCTGATTGGCGCCGCGCCGTTCGAAGGAGAGATCGAATGAAACTGAATTTATTCTATGCGGCGCTGCTTTCTCCAGCGCTTTTGTATCTTAGTGCTTGCGGCAGTGACGCCTCCGATTCGTCTGGTGCAAACCGGACGCCCCCACAAGCCGAAGATGGCCATGACGACCACGAGGACGGTAGTGATGAGGAGCATGAAAGCCATGATGAGGCCGATGGCGACGATCATGAGGGACATGAAGATGGAGGCGGTCATACCGAACACGAAGGTGAAGGCGGCGATCATGTCGAGCTGACCGCCGAGGAGGCGGAAGCTGCCGGTATCCGGACCGGGCGAGCCCAAACCGGAGCGGTTTCGGGCCAGCTGGAACTGCCGGCCGAGATCCGTTTCGATGCGGACCGTGTCGCAAGGGTCTCGCCACAGGTCGAGGGCACCGTTGCCCAACTTTATGCAGGCGAAGGCGATATCGTGAAAGCCGGCGCCACGCTTGCCCGGCTGACCAGTCGTGAACTCGCCGGCCTAAAGGCCGATTATCTGAATGCCCTGAGCGCCGAGCGCCTCGCGCAAGCCGAGCTTGAGCGTGAGGAAAACCTCTGGGAGCAGAAAATCACCGCCGAGGCCGATCTGCAGTCGGCGCGTGCGGCATTCGCTGCAGCCAATGCCGGCCGGGAAGCTGCTGAAAACAGGCTTCATGCGATCGGCATTGGTCATGGCACACTGGACAAGCTTAATGAGGCTGCGGATGGGTCGCTTGCACAAGCCTATGTGACGGCTCCCCTTGCCGGAGAGGTGATTCAGCGGAGCGTTTCTCTTGGAGAAACCGTATCGGCTGGCGGCGCGCCCATCTTTGTCATCATCGATGATAGCGTCGTCTGGGCCGACATCGCCGTCTACAAGGAAGATCTCGGCAAGGTCAGCGAAGGCCAGACCGTGACATTCCAGCAGGAGGATGGCCGCGTCCTGGCCGAAGGGACAATTTCAAATGTCCTGCCTGTCATCAGTGAGGCATCCCGCACCGCGACCGCGCGGGTCATTGTCGACAATGCCGAACACAGGCTGAAGCCCGGTCAGTTCGTAACGGCGCGGATCGACACGGGAGAGGGGCGCCCCGTCGTGCGCGTTCCCTCCGATGCGATTGTCAGTGTTGAAGACAGGATGTCGGTCTTCGTCCCGACCGATGACGGGTTCGAACCGCGCGAGGTCCGCACAGGGGACAGCGCGAGGGGCTATACCGAGATCATTTCCGGGCTCGAGGCCGACGAAGCATTCGTTGCCGAGGGCGCCTTCACCCTGAAAGCGCAGCTTGAAAAAGACGCTTTCGGCGACGGCCACGCACACTAGGAGACCCGCAAAATGATCAATTTGATGCACCGCCTTGCGGGTGGCCGGCTGCTTGCCGCCATTGCCGCACTCGCCCTATCGATCGGGGGACTGTTTGCCTTTCGCAGCCTGCCTGTCGACGCTTTTCCCGATCCCTCACCTTCTCTGGTCCAAGTCTTCACCGAAACTGAAGGCCTGTCGCCCGAAGAGGTCGAACGCTATGTCACCTATCCGATCGAGACGGCCATGTCCGGCCTGCCCAAGGTCGACGAGATCCGCTCGACATCCAATTTTGGCCTGTCTGTCATCAATATCTATTTCGAGGACGGCACGGACGTCTATTTTGCCCGCCAGGTCGTCGGCGAGCGCCTCGGCGAGGCCGCCGACGCCATTCCCGACGGCTTCGGCACACCCAAGATGGGGCCGATTTCGACCGGCCTTGGTATCATCATGTACTACCGGCTCGTCGATGAGACCGGCGAGCGGTCGCTGGTTGAGCTGCGCGAGATTGCTGACTGGATGATCAAGTATCCGCTTCAGTCGGTTGAAGGGGTGACGGAGGTTCTGTCACTAGGGGGTTTCGAGAAGCAGTACCAGGTCCGCCTCGATCCCGATCAGCTGACATCCTATGACCTCAGCGTCGGCGAGGTGATTGCCGCCTTGGAGAGCGCCAATCGGACGGCCGGCGCGCAATTCATCGAAATTGGCGCCGAACAGTACACGGTGCGCGGGGTCGGGCTCGCTCGCTCCCTCGATGATCTGCGTGAAACGCCGGTCAAGACCGTGGATGGACGAACCGTCCGCGTCAGCGACCTCGGTGAAGTCGCGATAGGTGGCGGCGTCCGGCAGGGGCTCGCAACTGCCAATGGCGAAGGGGAGACCGTCGCCGGTCTCGTCCTGAAACTTTATGGCACAAACACGTCTGAGGTGATCGAGAACGCGCAAGCGCGCTTCGACGAGATCAACCTGTCGCTTCCCGACGGTGTCAAAGCCGTTCCGTATTATGATCAGGGTACGCTGGTGAATAAGGCAGCCGCGACCGTGACGACCGCCCTCTGGCAGGGCGCGCTCCTGGTCGCGGTCATCGTCTTCCTGTTCCTCGGCGGCTGGCGTCCAAGCCTCGTGGTTGTCATGGCCATACCCTTCTCGGTCGGCTTTGCCTTCATCGCGATGAAATTCCTCGGCATCGGGGCCAATCTGATGACGCTGGGCGGGGTGGCGATCGCCATCGGGATGATGGTCGACGGCGCCATCGTCATCGCCGAGAACGTGGATCGCGGCTTGCGCGAACGACGCGAGGGTGAAGATAGCCGCACGACGGTCGCGCGAGCGAGCGCCGAAGTGATCGCGCCGCTGATTGCTGCCGTCCTCGTGGTGATCATTGTCTTCCTGCCGCTGTTCTCTTTGCAGGGAACCGAAGGCAAGACGTTCCGGCCGCTCGCCGCCTCTGCCGCGCTCGCCATGACAGGGTCGCTGATCTATGCCGCGCTCATCGCTCCGGCGATGGCGCTCGGCCTCATGCGTCCGCCCAAGAGCAATAGCCAGGAGAGCGACAGCCGGCTTGTTTCGCTGATCAAGCCGCTTGCGGCCTTCTTCGTCCGGCGACGTCTCGCGGCGGTCGGGCTAGCAGGCGTCCTGCTTCTGGTTGGGGGCCTCTCAGCGACACGCCTTGGCTCGGAGTTCACGCCTGCGCTGGAGGAAGGCGATGTCCTGTTGCGTGTGACGATGGCGCCGTCCATCTCGCTAACCGAAGCAAAGGAAACGTCGACCCGCATCGAGGCAAGACTGCTTGAAGCCTTCCCCGAGATCAGTTCCATTGTCAGCCGGATCGGTCGTGGGGAAGTCGGCGCGCATGCCGACCCGGTCAACAGTATCGAGGCCTTCGTGGCGCTCAAACCCCGAAACGAATGGCGCAATGGCATCAGCCCGGATGAACTCCGGGCGTCGATTTCCGAGAATCTCGGCGGCTTTCCAGGCGTCAGGGTCAATGTTGGCCAGCCAATCGCCATGTCGGTTGATGAACTCCTGACCGGCACAAAGGCGCAACTGGCGGTCAAGATCTTCGGTCCGGATACGGCGGTCCTGCTGGAAGGCTCGCAGGACTTGCAGTCCATTCTTCAGGAGGTTCCAGGGGCGACCGACGTCCAGGCCGATCAGATCACCGGCGCGCCGCAGCTTGTGGTCTCGCTCAACCGTCCTGCGCTCGGCCGGTATGGACTGAGCGTGGAGGAGGCGCTCGATGCCTTGCGTTCCGGCGTCGGCGGGGCAGAGGCTGGTGCCGTTTTTGAGGGCGTGCGCCAGTTTCCCGTCATCGTGCGCTATGCCGAAGAGGACCGCAACACGCCCGCGGCCATCGGACGGATTATTTTGGAATCGTCCAGCGGCGCACGGGTTCCACTCGAAAGCGTGGCAAACATCAGGGAGATTGTCGGTCCACGTCAGATCACGCGCGAGAATGGTGAGCGATTCATCACCGTTCAACTCAATGTGAGAGGACGCGATATTGGCAGCTATGTCGCTGATGCGCAGCAATCGGTCGCCAGCCAGCTCGACCTGCCGGCTGGTTATCGCGTCGAATGGGGCGGACAGTTCGAACTCCAGCAGGAAGCGAATGCGCGGTTCGCGGTCGTGATCCCGATCACGCTCGGTATCGTATTCCTGATCCTGCTATTGACGTTCGGGCGCATGAAATCGGCCATCCTGATCCTGCTCAACATTCCGCTGGCGCTGACCGGCGGGGCGATGGCGCTCTGGATTGCAGGCCTGCCGATCTCGGTGCCTGCGACGGTCGGCTTTATTGCCCTGTTCGGTATCGCGCTCGGCAATGGCATGGTGCTGGTCAGTTTCATGGATGATTTTGCCAGGGAGGGCCGTGGTCGCGATGAACTTGCCGTCGAGGCGGCAGGCTTGCGGGCACGTCCTGTGCTGATGACCGCCCTTACGACGGCGCTCGGCCTTGCGCCGCTGCTCTTCGCAAGTGGTGTCGGTGCTGAAGTGCAGCGGCCACTGGCCACGGTGGTCATGGGCGGGCTGGTCTCCTCGACCGTGCTAACTTTGCTGGTGCTACCCGCCCTTCACCGCTGGTTCGCACCAAAGCCCGACGCGCACCATTCCTTGTTGGAGGCCGAGCATGTTCATCCATCGTGAACTTCGCTTCGCGGTCATGTCCGTTTCTCTCGCAGCCCTGGCCGGCTGCGAGAGTCTCGACAACGTGATGGGGGCCCTTTCAAGTGAGCAGGCGGCCAAGGTGCAGGAGGAATGCGGCCTGATACCACCAAAGAGCCGCGTAAAAAACGCGGTACACGCGCGGCGACGCGCGTATCTCGAGTGCAAGCGCAAGGTGCTGGAAGAGGAGGCCGATCCTGAGCCACGCACATGATCATGACGATCTTGATCCCGCGAGCGATGATCGTCGGGTCTCCATTGCCATCTGGTCAATAAGACTGTCATACGGATCACTGATCCGCCCGCCGTTGGTGGCTGGACGATCGTTATTCTTGGCGGTGTTGCGCTGGTCATTGCAGAGCTTACAGCCCTCCTGATCTATTCGGTGCAGAATGGGAGCGTGAATATCCGGGCGCTCCTCCTTCACAATCTGTCCGACGCACTCGCATCTGTAGCCGTGGTTGCGGGCGACGCGCTCATCCTCATCTATGACTGAATACTGTTCGATCCGTTCGTGACGATCGGTATCGCGGTAACATTCTCTGCCTGTCGTTCCGCGAAATCGGCGGGCCGATCCACATGTTGTGGCTAGGTAGTCCGCCGGACATTGACAACGGTACCGTCATTGAGGCGATGCGGAGCGGTGATGGTGTCGTGGATGTCCATCATTTGCATCTCTGGCAGATGCAGGAGCCCCTTTTGTCAGCTATCTTCGAACAGTTTGTCGGTGAGTGCGCAATCGGGTGTTTCAGCGCCGGTGCAACCAGCCATGATCTCGCCGAGCCGTCGATCCATCTGCTTCAGATCGGCGATGCGTTTACGGATATCGCCCCGATGTGCTTCTGCCAGCGCCCTGACCTCCGCGCAGCTCGGCCTGCCATCATTGATGCCAAGTAGCGAGCGTACATCTTCCACGGAGAAGCCGAGGCTGCGGGCTCGCAATATGAAACGCAGTCGTACCTGATCTTCATTCGAATACAGCCGGTGGCCACTTGCCGTGCGGGCTGGTTCGGGCAGCAATTCGATCTTTTCATAATAGCGGATCGTTTCAAGATTGCAGCCGAGCCGCCCGGCCAGTTCAGCCCGTTTGAGTGCTGCTCGCGGCGATGTGATGGCCATGATGAAATACCCACTTGTGTCTGTACCAACTACAGAGCGTAACGTGATCATGATCAATAAAGCAATGGGAACAGCTGGTCATGGCAGGTACGGAAAACAGCCCAGCAAATGAGCGTCGCTCAAGGTGGCTTGTTGCCGGTGGCATGCTGGGGGCATTCCTTGCATCATCCTGCTGCATCGTGCCGCTTGTGCTGATCAGTCTCGGTGTTTCCGGAGCGTGGATTGGCCAGTTGACGGCGCTGGAACCCTACAAGCCCCTTTTTCTTCTGGTCGCGATCGGATTTCTCGCGGCTGGGTTCTGGGATGTCTACTTTCGAAAAACCAGTGTCTGCGAGGATGGTAGCTATTGCGCCCGTTTGCAGTCGTCAGTCGTCAAGCAGGTCGCCCTGTGGAGCGGCGCGCTTGTCGTGCTGGCGGCCTTGACCATCGATGTATGGGCACCGTTATTTTACTAGCCAGGGAGACAAGTATGAAACGCACATGGATGATCGCCGGACTGGCAGGTCTGGCACTCGCGGGGGGGCTCGCAGTCGCCGGCGCGCAGAATGCTCCGGATGCCTCGGTGGAGGTCGAACAGGCGACAGCCCGTTTTACGATCGGAAACATGACCTGCGCGACATGTCCGATTGCTGTCAGGAAAGCGATGATGCGTGTCGAGGGCGTTAAATCTGTCGATATCGATTATGCGGCCAGGACCGCAGAAGTGGTTTACGATACGGCGGCGACAACGCCTGAGCTGATCGCTGCGGCTTCAACCGATGTAGGATACCCGGCAAGCGTTACGGACGGTTGAACACGCAGCATCTGGAATATCCTGATGAGGCACCTGCCAGTCGATGTTCGCATACATCGTCAGATTTTCACACAAGGCTTTCACTTTGATGTCAAAATGGACTGACCGAAAACTGCTGATAACGGGTCTGGCCGGTACCGTCATTGCGACACCTTCTTGTTTTGCATCAATGAGCATGTGCCTCAGCCCCGGCCGGGTACCAAAAATGGACAGGCTGAACCTTGAAGCTGCCTGCGCCGAGTGCACTCGGCGGGGCATCCAGGTGAACACATCGATGCGTACGAGCGATCCCGCGGTCTTCGCCGCAGGCGAATGCGGCGACAGCGGCCTCAACCTGATCCCGGCCACGCCTCCGACATCGGGTCGATGGTGTGATTTTGAATACTTGATCGAGGCCGCGTCGCCATGCCTGGTCACAAGCCAAGGAAGAAATAATGAATCAAACCGTAAAGACAGGCGATTGCTGCTCCGTCAATAAAAACGGCGACGACAGCTATGACCTCATCGTCATAGGTGCTGGCTCGGCCGGGTTTTCGGCTTCGATTAGCGCGGCCGAGGCCGGCAGGCGCGTGGCCATGGTTGGGCATGGCACCATCGGCGGCACCTGCGTCAATGTCGGCTGCGTGCCGTCCAAGGCGATGATACGGGCCGGTGAAGCGGTGCATGCTGGTACAGCGGCGGCACGGTTTCCGGGCATTGAGCCCGGTGCGCAGAGCGTGGACTGGTCGGCGGTCGTCAAGGGCACGGCCGATCTGGTCGACGAGATGCGCCAGAAAAAATACATCGACCTGCTGCCTTCCTATGAGAATGTCACCTATATCGAGGAAGGTGCCGCACGCCTGATCGAAGGTGGGATTGAGGTCGGCGGGCGGATCATCGCTGCACCGAAGGTTCTGATCGCCACCGGCTCGCGCCCTTTCTTGCCGGAAATTGACGGGATCGAGACCGTGGAGGCGCTGGATTCCTGGGACCTTCTCAGCCTGCCCGATCAGCCCGAAAGCATCCTGGTACTGGGCGGCGGCTATATTGGCTGTGAACTGGCGCAGATGGCGTCGCGGCTGGGCGTCAAGGTTACACTGGTCACGCGTTCTCGCCTTCTGCCCGGCGTGGAACCGGAAGTGGCCAAGGCGTTGACCGACGCGTTGAAGGCTGAGGGGGTCGCGGTCGAGACCGGCCTGTCCTACCGATCGGTGAGACGGAGTGACGGCGGCGTCACGCTGACAATCGAACGGGGTGGAAAGCCTGTGGCCACCACAGGCCGGGTGGCCAATTCCGAAGACCTCGGCTTGCGCGAGTTCGGCATCGAGACCGATGCGCGTGGATCGATCAAGGTCGGAGCCGACATGGCCACAACGCGGCCTGGCGTCTGGGCAGCGGGTGATGTCACCGATCGCGACCAGTTCGTCTACATGGCCGCTTATGGGGCCAAGGTGGCGGCCAACAATGCGCTCGGGCTTCAGGATTTGCGCTATGACAATGGGGCCATGCCCTGGGTCGTGTTCACCGATCCGCAGGTCGCCGGCGTCGGCCTTTCCGAGGTGCAGGCGAAGGCAGCCGGTCATGACGTCAAGGCCAGCGTGCTGACGCTGGACCACGTGGCACGCGCCGCCGCCGCCCGCGATACCCGCGGCGTCATCAAGCTGGTCGCGGATGCGAAGACCGACCGCCTCCTGGGCGGACAGATCGCGGCGCCCGAAGGGTCTGATGCGATTCAGACGCTGGCTATGGCGTTGAAGTTCGGCATGACGAGCAAGGCGCTTGGCGAGACAATTTTTCCATACCTGACAACTGTTGAAGGGTTAAAATTGGCGGCACAGACGTTCGACAAGGACGTGGCGAAGCTTTCATGCTGCGCAGGCTGAAACCAATTTTAACCGCAACGGGGCCTCGCCAGTCCAGCCAGATCAGGAAACGTCCCAGCCATGGATATTCGCGCGACGTTGTTGATCTATGCTGGCGCGGCAACCGCCGAAATTGCCGGTTGTTTTGCATTCTGGGCCTGGCTGCGGCTTGGAAAGTCCGCTTTCTGGCTGGTTCCGGGGATGATATCCCTTGTTGTATTCGCTTGGCTGCTGACACTGGTGGAAGCGTCTGCAGCCGGGCGCGCCTATGCCGCCTATGGTGGGGTTTACATAACTTCCTCGCTCATCTGGCTATGGACCATTGAGGGGATTCGTCCCGACCGCTGGGATCTGATAGGGGTTGTAACCTGTCTGATCGGGGCTGCGGTTATTCTTTTTGGTCCGCGCATGCCAGTTTGACACTATGGCGAAACGGGTCTTTATCGTCTTCCCTTTAGCTCGATCGGGGACAGTGCCGGAGTATGCCGCCTTACTGATCTGGAGGGTTGTGCGGATAGACTGTTTCTTGGTCCGGGCAGTCGCGGCCATTCGCGGGAATGCTGCAAATTTCCATGATGCGGTGAGAACCGTCCCGGCCCCGTTTGACCTGGAAGATCACGTCATCGCCTTCAGAGAGGTCAGTCAGCTCAAGATCGCCCATTAAAGCGAAACTCATGGTCATCGCGCCCATGGCGATGCCTTCGAAAGGGCCATGGTCGATGGTGACCCGGCCGTCGTCGCGATCAAGGGATGTGATCCTGCCCGTGGCCCGTCCAGTATCGCCGGGCATAGCTTCATCTGCCTGTTCGAACGGTTCAGGCCTGGTCTGATCCGCAGGGCCGGATGCTGGCGGCGTTCGGCTTTCGGGGTCACTGCAGGCTGTCAGGGAAGCGGAACCTAACAAGAAGGCGGTAATCAGAATTCTTTGAGTCATTGGGATTTCCTGGTGAACTAATCGGAACGCGGCCGGAACCTGATTTACGAATTTTTTGCTTGAAACAGAGGACCGGCTAGTGATCGGTGTCGTCATGATCCTTGCCTGACATGCCGGACATGGATCCGTGTCCGGCCATGTTGCAGTCCATCATGCCTTTGCCTTTCATCATCGACATCATGGATAGTTTGAAAGCATCCGGATCGCCGCCGATCGGCATCATCATGGCGATATCATAATTGTCGCTGTCGTCCTGCTTGAGCATGAAATGGACGTTGTCGCCATTCTCGAATTTGTCGAGCGCAACCATTCCGCCGACCTCGAAGTCCATTGTCATTTCACCCCAGCCGATCTTCTTGATCGGATCGTGTGAAATATTGACGGTTCGGGCATCCAGATCGACGCCGTTAATGACGCCAAAGCCGGGCGCCATGTCGCCGCAGCAGCTCATGCCGGACATGTCCATGTCTTTCATGCTGTCCATTTTCATGCCGGCCTCCTGGGCGAGCGCCGGACCAATCAGGGCCAGTCCGAGGATTGCGCCTGTGACTGCTGTCTTTCTGACGAGGGTTTTCATCGTTTTCTTCCTTTTTGATTGTCAGGCGCGGCTTTCAACAGAGGCCCCCGATGCGCGCCGGGACGGGGGAATAGGGTGGATGGACACGGGACTATTATTTCGACCTCAGATATTTGATGAGGGCAGCGATCCCGAGCAGGAGGAGGAGCACAGCAAGCAGCATGAACACCGTGCCGAACAGGCCGCCACCCATCATGCCGCCGTCGATCATCATTCTGCCTGATGAGCGATCCTGCGCGGCCGCCGGCAGCATGGCGCTACTCAGAAGCAGTGGAAACAAAAGCGGAATTTTCAACAGGTGTCTCGTCATGGTTTTTCTCCTTCGGGGGTGAATGAGCCGGCCCGGTTATCCGGTTCGGCCCGGGGTAAATCTGATGGAATCTGCAGCCCGACCCGGATGTAGTAGATGGCCGGGATCACGATCAGGGAGAGGATGAGGGTTGAGGCCATGCCGCCAAGCATGGGCAGGGCAATCCGGCGCATGACGTCCGATCCGAGGCCGTCGGTCAGGAAGATCGGGGCAAGACCTGCAAAAATGGTCGTGACCGTCATCAACTTCGGCCTGACGCGCATGGCCGCGCCCTTGCTGACAGCTGCGAAAAGCTGGCTCCTGTCAGACGGGTTCGCCTTGCGGACTTCCGCGTCGATATAGAGCAGCATCACGACGGCTGTCTCGACCGCGATGCCGCCCAGGGCGATGAAACCGACCGCGACGGCTACTGACAGATTGTAGCCTGCCAACCAGACGGCCCACATTCCGCCGACCAGGCCGAATGGCAGGCTGGCCATGATGATCAGGGTCCGGTCGAGCCGACCGAAATGTAGCATCAGCAGCAGGAAGATCAGTGCAATCGCAGCTGGAATGGCGATCTTCAGCCGCGCATTCGCTTCCTGCATCTGTTCATACTGTCCGGAGAACTCCACCGCATATCCCGCAGGCAGGTCGACGGCGTTGGCAATCACCTGTCCGGCGTCTGCAACATAGCTGCCCATGTCCCGGTCCGCGATATCGACGAAAACCCAGCCAGTCAGCCTGGCATTTTCCGATCGGATCATTGGCGGGCCTTCCGTATAGGAAATGTCCGCCAGTTCGCTGAGAGGGATATGGGCGCCGGACGGGGCGGGCACGAGTATCTCTTCCAGGTCTGTGGCGCTCTCACGAAATGGCCGATCATAGCGCAGGATGATGTCATAGCGTTCCCGGCCCTCGACAGACTGGGAGAGTGTCATGCCGCCCAGGGCGGTTCGGATCACGGACTGGAAGGCTGCCATGTCGATATTCCGCCGGGCGAGTTCGCCCCTGTCCGGCGTGATCTCGAGATATTTGCCGCCCATGACCCTGTCGGCGAAGGCCGAGCGCGTTCCGGGTACGTCCGAAATGGCCGCTTCTATGTCCCGGGCAATGGTCTCAATCTCTGTCAGATCATCGCCCGTAACCTTGATGCCAATGGGCGTGCGCACTCCTGTTGAAACCATGTCCATGCGAATCTTGATCGGATAGCCCCATGAATTCACGAGGCCGGGCATTTGCAGCTTGGCATCGAGCTCATCGGTGATGTCCTCGACCGTCACACCTGGCCGCCAATCCTCCTTCGGTTTCAGCTTGATCCAGGTCTCGATCATGGTGAGTGGCGCTGGATCGGTTGCGGTATCGGCGCGCCCGGCCTTGCCGAAGACACGATCGACTTCTGGCACGGTCTTGATGACGCGGTTTGTCTGGCCAAGAATCTCCCGCATCTTGGTGGATGACACGCCGGGCAGGGTGGTCGGCATGTAGAGGAGCTCGCCTTCATAAAGGGCCGGCATGAATTCCGAGCCGATCCTCTGGACCGGCACGATGACGGTGGCCGTCAGCGCGAGCGCTAGGGCGACCGTGATCCATTTGAACCTCAGGGCTAGATGGAGCAGCGGTTTGTAGGCCCAGACGAAGAAGGCGTTCAGGGGATTGGCTTCCTCGCGCCGGAACCGACCCCGCATCAGGTACAGCATCAGAACCGGGACAAGTGTCACCGACAGAATGGCCGCGAAGGCCATCGCATAGGTCTTGGTATAGGCAAGAGGACTGAAGAGCCTGAAGCTCTGACCGGTCAGGGCAAAGACGGGCAGGAAGGAGACCGTGATGATGAGGAGTGAAAAGAATATGCCGGGGCCGACTTCCTGAGCCGACTCGACCAGCGCCTGGCGGCGCACGCTCGGATCGGGTTTCGGTCCCAGATCCGCCAGTTTCCGGCTGGCATTCTCGACAAGCACAATCGAGGCGTCGACCATGGCGCCGATCGCGATGGCGATCCCGCCAAGTGACATGATGTTCGCTGTGACACCTTGCCAGGACATGATCAGGAACGCGCCGAGCACTCCGAGCGGCAAGGTGATGATGGCAACCAGAGACGACCTTACATGGAGGAGGAAGATCAGGATGACGAGCGCAACCGCGATGCCTTCCTCGATCAGCTTGTCTTTCAGATAATCGACCGAACCCTCGATGAGTGGCGCGCGGTCATACACAGTGACAATCTCGACACCTTCCGGCAGGCCGCGCTGGAGACTATCAAGTTTCTCCTTCACACGTTCGATCACCGACAGCGCATTCTCGCCATCGCGCATCACCACGATGCCGGACACCGTTTCGCCTTCGCCATTGAGTTCGACAATGCCGCGCCGGAGGGCCGGGCCTTCGACAATCCGGGCGACATGGCTCAGCTGGACGGGGGTGCCATCCTCTGCCTTGACCACGACCTGTTCGAGATCAAGCTTCTCATCGACATAGCCTGATGAGCGGATGACATATTCCGTTTCGCCCTGTTCGAGCACGCGGCCACCGACTTCGCTTGAGGCTGCGCGGACCGCGTCACGGATACGGGTGATCGACAGGTCGTAACTTCTCAGGCGATTGGGATCGAGGAGAACCTGGTATTCCCTGACAAAACCGCCGACCGAGGCGACTTCAGAGACCCCCTCCACACCGGCCAGTTCGAGTTTCAGGAACCAGTCCTGGAGTGAACGCAGCTCGGCGAGATCGGTCTTGCCGGTTTTGTCGACCAAGGCATACTGATAGACCCAGCCAACGCCGGTCGCATCCGGTCCTATCTGCGGTACGGCGCCTTCCGGGAGTTCAGACCCCAGCCGGGACAAGGCTTCGAGCACGCGCGAGCGGGCCCAGTAGAGGTCAACATCATCGTCAAATATGACATAGACAAAACTGGTGCCGAACATTGAGGAGCCGCGCACATCCTTGGTCTTCGGCAGACCGAGAAGGTTCGTCGATAGTGGATAGGTGACGAGGTCCTCGACAATCTGCGGGCTCTGGCCCGGAAAATCGGTACGAATAATGACCTGGGTATCTGTCAGGTCCGGCACTGCATCGAGCGGCGTGCGCTGGATCGCCATCCACCCGGTCACAGCCAGTGCAGCGGCGAGCATGAGGACGATGAGCTGGTTGGAAACCGACCAGGAGATCAGCTTTGCCACCCATGATCTGGAGGGGTCTTGCCCCGCGAGGTCTCTGTCGTTTCGTTCAGTCATGACCGTCCCCCGAATGCCCAGGGGCCTGGTCAGCGCCAGTCTCGCTGTCATTGGTCGTCATCGACATGCCGGCCATCGGCCTGGGCCAGTCAATCCGTTCGGCCCCATCTGCGCTGTACGGATTGGCCGGTTTGGCTTCTTCCTGCAGCCAGTACCGGCCCGTTGCCATGTCCCGGTAGAGCACCAGACCAGCCTCGCTGTAATGCTGAGGTGCGCCTTCCAGCAGCCAGGGTTTCAAGGCCTCGACCAGGTCTGAGAGTTGCGTGGCAAGGTCTTCGCGGTCCGTGGCGTTTTGCGCGGCGGCGAGAGCGGTTTGCGTAGCATCCATGACCGGTGCCAGTTTCGTGTTCGCGTAACGGTCCCGCAGCACTGGCACCAGGGCGAGCGCCGGATCCACGAATAGCGGATCGATGTCATACCCGTCTGTCAGGGCCTCGTGGAAGTAGAGCGCCATGTCAGTGAAGTGATCGATTTCGGCGAGGGCTTTACTGTCCACCGGTATATCGAAGAGCGGTGTTTCCGGACTGGCCGCACTCGCATCTGGAGCTTCCAGCTTAGCAAGGCCTTCTTTCAGGTTGGCTTCGCTATCGAGCAGGAACTGCCCGCTGGCGACGACCATGTCGCCGCTTTCCAGACCCGACAGGATTTCGGTCCGGCCATTGGCCGAAATCCCGGTTTGCACGGCGCGTCCGGAGAAGCGGCCATTGCCTTCGGCGATGACGACACGGGCGCCCTCGCTACCAAGCAGAATGGCTTCACTTGGAACCGAAAGACGCGGTCGGCCGCCGATATTCAGCCTTATGTCCGCATAGGCGCCCGGGCGAAGATAGCCCGACACATTGTCCACTTCGATCCGGACGTCGGCTGTACGGGTTTTCGGGTCGATTGTCGGATAGATATAGTCGACCTGGCCTTTACCGGGGGCATCGGGCGCGCTCGGAAAATCGAGTTCGGCCGGCATGCCTGCCTGCACTAGCGGCAGGTCGCTCTCCGGCACAGAGGCAATGACCCAGACATCGGCATAGGATTGCAGGCGCAGTATGGGTGTACCGGGTTTGACATAGTCGCCATTGCGGACCTGAAGCTCGGCAACCGTGCCGCCGGCTTCTGCGTAAACTGGAACACGTTCAATGACCTGGCGGGTTTCGGTCAGCCGGTCGATGGCCGCATTCTGCATGCCAAGGGAGCGCAGGCGTTGGCGAACCGACGCGATGCGCGCTTCGTTGCCGATCTTGAACGAGTTCAGATAATCTTTCTGCGCGGCGATCAGGTCCGGACTGTAGATCCGGTAGAGGAGACTGCCGGGGCGGACGGTGTCGCCCTCGGCATTGACCGCCAGATTCTCAATCCAGCCTTCTAGCCGCGAGACGGTAACATTTTCGAGCCGTTCATTGGTCTCGACCGTGCCGAAGGCTCTCAGTACACGGCTGAAATCCCCGGTCTCGGCAGGTGCTGTCCGGATCCCCATGGTCTGGATCATTTCCGGCGAGACGGCCACGCCCGATCCGGTGTCATCGGCATAAACCGGGATGTAATCCATGCCCATGGAATCCTTTTTCGGAACGGGCGAGGTGTCCGGCTTGCCCATGGGATGCTTGTAGTAAAGGATTTCGCCTGCTGAGCTCGTTGGTTCCTGGGCCTTGTCGGCAGGCACCAGGTCCATGCCACAGATCGGGCAGGTGCCGTCCGGATCGGTCGAAATATAGTGAGGGTGCATGGGGCAGGTGTATCGTTGCGTCTCGCTCGAGGCGTTCGGCTTTTCACCCTGGCCGCCCGGTGATCCGCCCGGTGCGCCGCATGCGGCGAGCAAGAGGGCGGCAGATGCGGTGCCCATTATCAGGAATGTCTTTTTCATTGTGTCACCAGGAGGGCATTCAGGCGTGCGATCGCAGCGGCCTTGCGGGCCGTTTCAGCTTCGATTTCCGCCCGGAGTTTGAGAATGGCGATCTCGCCGTCAATGATCGGCGCATAGCCGCCAACACCGGATTCATAGGTAATCAGCTGGGCCTCGACTTCGTCTTCGACGGCAGCGATCTTGACCTGCAGGACGTCGATACTGGCATCGGCCGCGCGGATAATGGCGTCCCGGGACGCATACTGGGCCGCCGCATTCCGTGCGGCGGCCTGGTAGCGTTGCTCGGCGCCGGCCCGCTCGGCCTTTGCGGCGCGCAAGTTCGGCGCCTGCTTCCTTTCGGCCCAGAGCGGAACCGTAAAAGTCACCATACCGGAGACCCAGTCATCCCCCGCGAACATCGCGCCTTCATCGCGCTGTTGATAAGTGAGCTGGGCCCCCCATTCTGGCTTCCAGGCCGCGCGGGCCTCGTCGATACCGTAATCGGTAACGCGGACGGCCGCGTCGGCAACACGCACGGTATGGAACTCAAGCGCTGCGCCGGACCAGTCTCTTTCAGTCAGGGGAGGGAGGCCGGTCGAAGGGACCAGTCCGACGAGTTCGATCAGGCGCGCATCGGTCTCGGCTTCCTGCCGATCAAGATCAACAAGCGTCCGGGAAACTTCTGCCCGTTCGCTTTCAATTTCGGCAAGGCGATAGACGGCCGGGCGGCCCGCGTCGATCTCGGCCTCGACAATGTCGACAAGCTCGTCATATTTGGCGTTTCGCGCTTCGGCGAGGGATCTCTGCCTGGTCAGTCTAGTCTTGTCAGCGAGAAAAGCGATGAGTTCGGCGCGCAAGGCCGCATAACGGGCATCGCGAACCGCCTCGGTCTGTGCTGACATCGCCCGGGCTTCACCGGCGCGGGCTTCACGGCCCGCGAAGCTCGGAAATTGTTGCCGGATACCAACGGCTTTATTGGTCGGCAAGTAACTGTCGAATGAGGGATCGAAAATCGGAATGTTGTTGATCCCGAGGGATACGACCGGGTCCGGGAGTGCGGTTGAGGCGACTGCACGCTCCCGGTCGGCTTCGGCATCGTAACCGAGAGCGGAGAGGCTTGGATGGGCCTCGAGACGGGCTTCAAGCTCGGCAAAGCTCTGAGCGCTGGCAACCGCCGCAAGGGGCACAGCGGCAAACGCTGCGACCAGCAGCATTCTCGAAATGTGGGGCATGATAAAACAGGCTCTTCTGAATCCCAGCCGCAGGTCATCGCTCTCAATTCAGGAAGCGCTGCTTTAGCGATATTGGCGTGTGCTGGACGATATCCAGCCGAGGTGGAGGCCCGGTCTTTAGTGTTTCGCGCTCTGGCAGGAATGCCTTTGGTGGGTTAGCGAGAACCGCAGCAAATTCTGCGTCTACATTCGCAACAGGTGCAACTGGATTGGCGTCACTGTGCGCCTGGATAAGCATGGGTGCACAGTCGTATCCCGCGGGGCAATCAGACGATGACGCCTGATCTGTATGCCCGGTGTCGGCCATGGCTTCCATCGCCATGTCATGACAGGGATGATTGCTGCTCATTTCAGTCGGCGCGGTTTCGGAGGCCCCGACCATCAATGGACACGCCATGACCGGATGAGCCGCCATGAAGGCAGCGGCAAACAGTGTCAGGAGGCGGGTCACAAACTGCATCATTGTTCAAATACGTGAAAAGATTAAAGCTTTCATTTCAACAAACTGTGAGGCCGCTACTTCTTGCGGCCACCAAGCACAGCAACAAGTTCCTCGACCTTTTCACGCCGGTCATCGACATTGCTTCCGGTCAGGGCATGATCCACACACGTTGCAATATGGTCATCCAGGATAACGGCCTCGAGACCGACAAGCGCGGCCTTCACAGCCTGCACCTGACGAATGACATCAATACAATACCGGTCGTCGGACACCATCTTCGTGATGCCGCGCACTTGTCCCTCGATGCGGGCAAGCCTCCGGGTCGCGGCCTCTTTGGTTTCAGTCTTCATGGCAAATACCCCATACAGGGTATACATATGGGGACCTCGTGAAGCAATTTCCAGTCTCTTTATGCGTCAGAAACGAAAGGTTCAGCCCAAGATGGACTGACAGTCATCACTCAATGGCATTTCCAGCTGCGGTCCACGCCTTCATCGAGCCGATATAGACATCGACCTCGGAGAACCCCTTCCGCATGAGCTGCGAGGCGGCAATGGTGGCCCGGGCGCCGCTTCCGCACATGACGGTGACGGGCTTGTCCGGGTCGAGGTCACTGGCCGCATCAGGCAGCTTGCCGACATAAGCGTGCATGCTGTCCTTGATGTGGCCGCTCTCATATTCATCGATGGCGCGGACATCGAGCAGGGTCCAGCCAGCCGGCGGGTTGTCTACGCGCGCGGCGACGGTTTCGGTATCGACGAAGTCGAGTGTGTCGAGCGGGCCGTTCTGGACCGCCACGGGCATGGCGCCGCTGACAAATCCGCTCACATTGTCGAAGCCGATCCGCTGAAGCGTGGTGGCCGCATCGACCGCCTGGTCGTCATCGCGCGCTACCAGCAGCACCGGTTTGTCGCCTGGCAGCAACCAGCCCGCGAAGGCGCCGCGGATCAATGACCGCAGCTTCGCCATCGGCGCTCAGGAAGTAGGAAAGGTGGGCAAGGCCCTGTGTCTTGATCTTTTCGAGTCTCGTTCTGTTTCGCTCCTTTTCGGGATCGAACGGGTCTGACTGGACGTGGAAGGCGCGTTAGTCCTCCGCGATGGCTGCCCCGGCAGCGTCGTCTGGATTGAGCGTGCCTTCGAAGGGGGGAACGGGGCGGCTCGCCGCCTCGCTTTCCGTCGATGCCGGTCCATTTTCCGCGATGTCGGAAATCAGCCATTCCATTTCCTTGATCTCGCTGCGCTGCGCCGTGATGATCTCGTCGGCAAGCTCGCGCACACGGACATCGTCGATGCCGGCGCGTTCACTTGTCATGATGGCAATGGAGTGGTGGGGGATCATCGCTTTCATGTAGGACCGGTCGTCGACAGTGCTCTGGCTGCGCACCAGCCAGAGGGCCAGGACGAACACGACCGCAGCGCCAATGAAAATGCCGAAATTGATCCGGCTGTCCTTGTACATGTTGAGCATGAAGCTCAGCATCACGACGGCCATCGCGGCGCCCATGATGAAGGCCATGTAGAAGCGCGTTTCGCTCCAGCGAACATGCTCCCACGCATAGGTGTTGAGGTACATCAGTCCAAACATCACGATCACCGATGTGATGATCATTGCTCCAAACCGCCAATAACTGTTCTTCATATCCACTTTCAACATCCTCCTTATACAGTGGTGGGGTATTTCCACGACTAACGGAGAAGTGTGTGAACAGGTTCCGAGTTAATCCGATTTTTGAATTCCGCCTGAAGTTGGACCATCCATTTGGTTTCGCATCAGGAGGAAAATGAAGGATGCCGAGCACGAAATCAGCAGGAAACCATTGAGTGATTCCAGTCCGGCCAGGAACCGCGAATGTCCGGTTGGATAGATATCGCCCAGCCCAAGCGATGTGTAGTTGACGAGGGAGAAATAGAATATGTCCATGAACCCGTCCGCTTCGCCGCCCTTGAAACCACCCAAGTCGAAGGCATCCAGTAGCGTAAAGCTGGTTGCATAGAGCGCTGCCTCAGCCAGGTGCGCCAGGCCTGCACCTACGATACCCGAAACAACGATCGGGAGACCTGAACGCGCTTCATGGTTCAGGCGTCGGTGCAGATGCGCCAGTGCGAGATAATGCAGCGTGCTTGCCAGCACAAAAGTGAGCAGTCCGATCAAGGTTGCAATGATCATGAATGGGCTTTGTGCTGGTCGTTTCCGGACTCCTCTCCGGGAGGATTGTCGCGGAGACGTTTCAGGAAGAAATGCTCGAATGAAAAGACTGCAGCCATGCCGAAAGCCGCGATCAGGATGATGACTGGATCGGCTTGCCACTTCAGGGCGATGAAGGCGATCAGGACGAAGGCATCGAGCGCCATCGCACAGATAAGGATTGCAGGTGCGGCGCCAACATCCTGTCTCAAATGCCGGAAGACGCCCCAATGGATGATGATATCCATGACCAGATAGAAGATTGCGCCAAGCGAAGCGATCCGACTGAGATCGAAGAAAGCCGCGAGCAATCCGGCAGCCACAACCGTATAGACGAGCGTATGACGCTGTACCGTTCCGGGCATGCCGAAATGTCTATGCGGAATCAGGTTCATGTCGGTCAGCATGGCGAGCATGCGGGAGACGGCAAACAAGCTAGCAAGCAGGCCTGACGCTGTCGCGATGATCGCAATCGTTACGGTGAACCACAATCCATAGTTTCCAAGTGCTGGCCGGGCCGCTTCGGCGAGGGCATAGTCCTTCGCCGCAACAATCTCCGAGACAGTGAGGGTTGATCCGACAGCGAAACAGACAAAGAGATAGATGAAAGTGCAGATCGCAAGTGAGATCATGATGGCCCGCCCGACATTGCGGGTCGGTTGCTTCACCTCGTCGCCACTGTTCGTGATGGTGGTGAATCCCTTATAGGCCAGGATGGCGAGCGCGACGCCGGCCAGGAACCCACCGGCAGATGTGCTGTCAGCGAAACCGTCTGCTGCTGGCTGGAAGCTGAATCCGGCAGCCCAGATCGCAATAAGCGCGAAAATCAGTATGCCACCAATCTTGAGAATAGCCGTGACCTTCGATACGCCGCCGATCACCTGATTACCGGCAATATTTATCACGAAAGCCAGGATAATCAGTCCGATTGCCAGCAAGGGGACGAATATGCCGCCCTCGACGCCAAACAGCTGCAGCGTGTACGTGCCGAACGTGCGGGCGACCAGGCTTTCATTGATGATCATCGAGAACGCCATCAGCAGGGCGGCGCTTCCGGTCACGGTAGACGGGCCGTAAGCGCGTTGGAGTATCATCGCGATGCCGCCGGCGCTAGGATACTTGTTGGAGACCTTGATATAGGAATAGGCGCTGAAGCCGCTGATGATGGCTGCCGTGAGGAATGCGAGCGGAAACAGGTCGCCTGCAAATTCAGCGACCTGACCGGTCAGGGCAAAGATGCCGGCACCGATCATCACGCCCGTCCCCATGGCGACGGTGCCCGCCAGCGTCAGTGACCCATGCTTGTAGTCATCCTCACTCATGGTCTTGCCGGTTCGGAGACCAATTGCGTTCCCCGATAGGAGGCATATGTCCTGGCATCCTCTCCAGAGAAGATGATGACATCATACCGATCTGGCGCGTTCGGTGTTTCCATGCCGGGAGAGCCTTGCGGCATGCCGGGCACCGAGACGCCGTTGACGTCAGGCTTTTCTTCGAGCAAGCGTCGTATTTCCCGAGCGGGAACGTGACCTTCAACGACATATCCGGCGACTTCTGCGGTATGGCAACTCATCAGTTCATCCCGAACACCAAGCCGTGACCGAATGGGTGTCAGGTCCTCTTCCTCTTTCACGATGACGTCGAAACCCTCGTCATGCAGGTGGTCCACCCAGGCGGCGCAGCAACCGCACCATGGCGTCTTGTGTACAGTGACTGTTTGCGCGTTGGCTGCGGGTGACGCGGAGAAGAGCATCATACCCGCTATCAGGGCTGCAATCATCAGCGCACCGAGCGCGCTCATAGCAAGTGGTCTGGACATGTCTGTGCTCCGGAAAATTAGAGTTTAAGGGTTCTCAGCCGCAAGGCGTTGCCGATAACAGATACGGAACTGAAACTCATGGCGGCCGCCGCGATCATCGGGCTCAGTAACAAGCCGAAGAAGGGATACAGAATGCCAGCGGCAACCGGCACGCCAAGCGTATTGTAGAAGAACGCGAAGAACAGGTTCTGGCGGATGTTGCGCATCGTGGCGTGGCTGAGCTCCCGGGCCTTTGCGACCCCGATCAGATCGCCTTTCACAAGCGTTACACCGGCACTCTCCATGGCCACATCGGTTCCGGTTCCCATGGCGATTCCGACATCCGCCTGAGCGAGCGCGGGCGCATCATTTATGCCGTCACCGCACATGGCCACGCGGGCACCGTTCTTCTGGAGTTCGGACACGATCCGATGCTTGTCTTCAGGCGAGACGTCGGCGTGAACCTCATCGATGCCGACCTTGTCGGCGACCGCGCGTGCTGTCGTCTCATTGTCACCTGTCAACATCACAATCTTCAACCCTTCGGCATGAAGACGTCTGATGGCTTCCGGTGTCGTCTCCTTGATCGGGTCCGCCACAGAGACAAGGCCTGCCGGTTTTCCGTCGACGGCGGCGAACATAACCGTCTGGCCTTCGGTGCGGTACTGGTCAGCGCGTGTCCCGAGGTCGTCAGACCAGCCCCCGATCCGCTGCATCATCTTTCTGTTGCCGATGGCGACGGTTTGGCCGTCGACGCTTGCCTGCGCACCTTCGCCAGTGACGGATTCAAATCCGTGCGCATCCTTGTGAGGCGCGCCCTTGCCTTTTGCGCCACGCACGATCGCGTCGGCAAGTGGGTGCTCGCTCAAACGTTCCACCGCGGCTACGAGACTAAGCAACGAGGCTTCGTCGAAGCCTTCGCCTGGCTGGACGCGTACCAGTTCGGGGCGTCCGAGCGTCAACGTCCCGGTCTTGTCGACCACGATCGTATCGACCTTCTCAAGCGTCTCCAACGCTTCAGCATTCTTGATCAGGATGCCGTTGGACGCGCCCTTGCCCGTGCCGACCATGATCGACATCGGGGTTGCCAGACCTAGCGCACAGGGACATGCGATGATCAGGACGGCAACGGCATTCACGATCGCAAAAGCCATCGCCGGGTCGGGTCCGAACACGGCCCAAACGACAAAGGTCAGGATTGCAATTCCAATAACAGCCGGAACGAACCAGGCAGCGACGAGATCAGCGAGCCGCTGGATTGGAGCTCGGGACCGCTGAGCGGCGGCAACCATTCGGACAATCTGGGACAAGAGCGTGTCTTCGCCCACATGTGTCGCCTTCATAACGAGCGACCCGGTTCCGTTGACCGTGCCGCCGGTCACACGGGCGCCAGCGGCTTTTTCGACGGGCAGGGGTTCGCCGGTGACCATGGACTCGTCAACCGACCCATGGCCGTCGACGACCTCGCCATCGACCGGGATCTTCTCACCTGGCCGGACCCGCAGCTTGTCGCCAGACTTTACATCCGCGAGATCGACATCCTGTTCGCTGCCATCGTCAGCAATCCTGCGCGCAGTAGCAGGGGCAAGCTCCAGCAGTGCACGAATGGCTCCTGAGGTGGCGTTGCGCGCGCGCAGTTCGAGCACCTGGCCAAGTAAAACCAGCGTAACGATGACGGCGGCCGCCTCGTAGTAGACTGCTACCGCGCCGCCATGCCCACGGAATGAATCGGGAAATATGCCAGGCGCGAATGTTGCGACCAGGGAATAAATATAGGCCACGCCGACGCCCATCGCGATCAGGGTGAACATGTTGAGGTTGCGTCGCTTCACGGATTGCCAGCCGCGCACGAAGAAAGGCCAGCCGGCCCAAACGACAACGGGAGTCGCGATCAGGGCCTGAAGCCAGACACTCCATGTCGGATCAATCCAGTGCCTGAGCGGGCTGCCGGGAATCATTTCGCCCATGACAAAGGCGAGCAGTGGCGCCGAGAAGACAAGGGCGACCCAGAAGCGCCGCGTCATGTCATCCAGTTCGCTGGTATCCTGCTCGGCCGTCACCGTTTCCGGTTCGAGCGCCATGCCGCAGATCGGGCAGCCTGTATTGGCAGTTTCGCGTACCTGCGGATGCATGGGACAGGTCCAGACGGTGCCGGCATAGCCGATCGGAACCTTGTCATAGGCATCATCGGGCTTCTGTGGAGCGGCCTGATCGTTGTGATGGCACGCATGTCCGGAATGGGCGTGAGAAGTGTCGTTGGTCATGGCTCTGACTCTTTCAGCAGGAGTGCTTCACAGGATGAGGGTATGCATCACTTTTATGCGCTGCTGTTTCGGTTGAAGAAGTTGAACAAGGGAACGAACAGAAGGGCGATGTACCAGCCATAGAGATAGCTCTCGACAAGGCCGATCAGGAAACCGGTCAGCGTTCCAAACTCAAATCCGGGCAGTAGATCCTGCCATGCTGGATGCATGTGAAGGCTGGACGGCGTCACACTCCCCCAGCCGACGCACAGCAAATAACTGACGAGCAGGAACAGAGACAGCGAGTGTCCGACGGGGATGATTTTCATTCTGACCTCCAGCGGTCCAGGCAAGAGCAAGTAGGAGAGTCATAGTATAGTACCCCTAGGGGGTATATTCAATATCATCGCCGCTTGCCGGTTGCTTTTCAACTTGGCCGGCAAGCGGCAGTTTGGATTTCCTCCTTATCGCGGCGCACGGGAGGACGAGTGCGTGTGAATGACCTGCCAGGTGCCGGCGACCTTGCGGAACAGCACCGTTTGTTTCCCGATACGCTCCAGGCGTTCGCCATTGGAGCTGAACGTTCCACTGATCGCTGTGTCCGCGACAGCCCATGCAAAGTCACTTCCCTCGAATCGCACGTCTATATTCGAGAAGTCGAGTTCGAGATCCGGAATGGTATCTTTTTCGGGCTCGACATGATTTTCGACAAGGTCGAGCAGGCCAGTATTCTCGCCGCCTGACTCAAAGTACCGGGCGCCTGACCAGTCGAGAAAGTTCTGTCGGAACAGTTCGCCATCGCCGGTCTCCCAACCGGTTTCGATCGCGGCCATGATATCCAGGATCGCCTGTTCATCAGTCGAGACCGGTTTGGTGTCGTGATGGCCGTCGGAGTTGTCGTGTCCGGCGGGGACCGTGCCTGACATTTCTCGATCAGCTGCACCGTCGGTATGGTCGTGATCATGTCCATCGCCGCTCGCCGATGATCCATCCATCGTGTCGGATGGAGGCGCTCCGTGAGCGTCTTGATGATCGTCTGTTGAATTTACGGTGCCTTGGTCGCCATGACCGGCTCCGCCGCCATGATCATGATCGTGGCCTGGCCCGCTGGCTTCAGGAAGGGTCTGCACGCCAAGTCCGTACTTGTAGACAATTGTGCCTCCCCACCACGCTGTAACCGTCAAAAGACCTGCCACCGCCAGGGCACTGATCGCAAATACCGGGCCGGGCGACGAGGCCCTTCTCAGCCAGCGCCAACCGGCGAGGGCCAGTAATGCGAGGCCCGTGGGAACAGCCCAGTTGCGATGGGTTGTCATCGCTTCATGGGACGGCGCATCGTGAGCAACGCTGTAATAGGCCTGAAACCCGGCCGCGATGGTGGCCAGAACCGCCAAGGCAGCCAATGCCAGCATCCAGTCGGCGGCCGGTCGAAGGCTGTCGCGCCAGCGGCCTGCAGGTACGAGGAGGCCAGCCACATATGCCAGGGCTGCAGATGTGCCGAGGGCATAGGTAAAATGCACCAGCACGGGGTGAATATTGGGTTCTATGAAACCGCCCATTTTGTTCTCCTAATACCAGGTCCGCAGGCCCACGAGAAAGACGATATCGTCGCCTTCACCGCCTGCGGCTTTGATCATGTCGCGTGTCTCACCGAAGGCGCTTTGCCATTCGACGCCGACATAAGGCGCAAACTCCCTCCTGATTTCATAACGAAGCCGCAAGCCGGCATCGAGTGTGCTAAGTCCCGCGCCCGTTTCCCTTTCCGGTATGTCCTGCGCGGAAAGATTTGCTTCGATCCGAGGCTGCAAGATCAACCGCTGGGTCAGGAGCAACTCATATTCAGCCTCGATGCGGGCCGTTACATCGCCTTTTTCACTGAGAAAGGCGGAAGCGTCGACTTCGAACCAGTAGGGCGCCAGACCATTCAGTGCGACGACCCCATGCGCGAGACTATCCGGTTCGATGTCGTAGCGAACGCCCGCCTGAACATTCCAGAAAGGCGCAACCGCGCGGGAATAGAGCGCCTGGATCTCGGCATCATCCACGCCCTCTCCATTCAGAGAGGCGCGGCCCTCGCTCTTGAACCAGAGCTTGTTGATATCGCCCCCATACCAAGCCTGTCCGTTCCAGTACAAACTGTCGCCCTCGTCAGACATCTGAGCCTCGAGCTGGTTGAAGAGGATGTAGAAGCTCTTCTGGTCTCCGCCTTCCGCAAGAACGTCCCGGCGAGCGTCCGCCATTGCATCCTCGCCGTAGATGGCGTCGGCCTGATCCCAGGGCGGGGTTTGATTTGTGTCTTCCGCGAACGCGCTGCCGGTCGCGTAGAGCGCGAAGCCGAGGAGGAGAGGGGCTGCCAAATTCGGTTTCATCATGATTTTCCCTCCCCATGGTTCATGCCGTGATGGTCCATGGGCATATTCATCTGACCTGCCGGCATTTTTTCAGCTGGTGTCGTATCGTCTGCTGGCGGAATGACGCTGACGACCTGCATCATGCCAGCGTGCATGTGGTAAAGCAGATGGCAGTGGAACGCCCAGTCACCGACATGTTCTGCGGTGATGTCGACGCTGACCCTGTCTGCAGGCTTGACCGTTACTGTGTGCTTTCGAGGCATGTGATGACCACCGCCATTCACGAGATCGAAAAACATGCCGTGCAAATGGATCGGGTGTGGCATCATTGTATCGTTTACGAGCGTCAGGCGAACACGTTCACCCTCGTAGAACTTGATTGACTCGGTTACCTCGGAGAATTTTACACCGTCGAACGACCACATGTAGCGTTCCATGTTCGACGTCAGATGAATGACAATTTCGCGGCCAGGCGGGCGATGGTCCTCATTCATGTCGAGCGCGCGAAGCTGGTTATAGGTGAGCGTGCGGTGGGGGACATCATCAAGCCCGAGACCGGGTTCGCCCAAGCGGCTCATCGTCATGCCTGATACTTTTGCGACACCGGGGCCGCGCTCTATATCTGCTTCGATCTTGACGGGCTGGACGGCCGCACCGTTGGGGTCAGGCTGCATGGACATGGTGCCCATGTCGTGACCTTTCATGGCGTGATCCGACATGTCCGTGTCCATGCTGGTGTCGGGACTGTGATCCATACCCTCCATGCCTGACATGCCCGCCATGTCTCCATGGGCCATTCCCATGTCCCGCATGGTCAGCATCGGCACGGCTCGAAGCGCAGGCGCATCGGCCCGCATACCGGCACGCGGGCCGAGCGTGGCAACGGCCTGGCCGGAGCGGTCGATCGATTCGGCAACAAAGGCGTAGGCGCGCGCTTCGGTCGGCGCGATGATGACATCATACGTCTCGGCCACGCCCATCTGGAACTCGTCGGTCTCAACCGGCTGGACATTCAGACCGTCGGCCTGGACCACCGTCATCGGCAAGCCCGGGAGGCGGACATTAAAGAGGGTCATGGCGGAGGCGTTGATAATGCGCAGGCGAACCCGCTCGCCCGGCTGGAAGACCATATTGAAATTATCGGCCGTCGAATGGCCATTGATCAGGTAGGTGTAGGTTTCGCCCGTCACGTCTGCGAGATCGCGCGGGCTCATTCGCATCTGCCCCCACATGCCGCCAAGTCCGGTTGGGTTCGACAGGGTCGGGCGGTTGAAATTCAGGCTCTCGGCATTCTTCTTGAGCTTGTCGAAGATCCGGTGCGGATGCGTGAAACTCCAGTCGCTGAGGACGAGAACATATTCCCGGTCATAAGCCACTGGGTCTGTACCTGCCGGATCTATGACGATCGGACCGTAATGGCCGAGTTGTTCCTGCAGACCAGAATGGGAGTGATACCAGTAAGTGCCATTTTGCGGCACCTTGAACTGATATTTGAACGTTTCGCCCGGTTTGATGCCCGGGAAGCTGACGCCCGGCACGCCGTCCATATGGAAGGGGACAAGCAGTCCGTGCCAATGGATCGAAGTGTCTTCGGCAAGCCGGTTGGTGACGTTCATTGTAACGTCATCGCCCTCGCGCAACCGCAAGAGCGGACCGGGAAGTGTGCCATTGATTCCGGTTGCCATACCGACTTTGCCGTTGAGCCTGACCGGGAACTGCCCGATTTCGAGGTCGAAGCGCGTGCCCGAAAGTGAGGGCACACCAAGGTTTCCGTTGCTGGAAGATTTTGCCCAAGCGGGCAGGAGGCTGCTTGCCCCCCAGGCTGCGCCGGTGCCGAGCACCGTCTGCAGCATATGTCGTCTGTTCAACATAATCGTCTCCGTGAGGTGAATTTATGCAATCGGGCTGCTAATGCAGCGACGCACGAAATCAGCTCAGGGAACGCACCTTTAATGTGACTGGCGTTTGTTGCAGCAGGTAACTTCGGACCTCAGGCCAGGGCGTGCGGACATTGACGACGCGCTTCCATGCGTGTTGCCATGAGGGTGTAGCAAGCCCGATGGGCGTCGTATCGCCTAATACGTGCTGGACCGGGTTCGCCGTCTTGTCGGCTTGGGCGACCGTTGCTGTCTGAAGCTTGCAGTGATCAGTCTCATCATCGCAGGGCGCCTCAGGCCCATCGGCGGGCGCCTGGTGAGAATGAGCGGTGAACTCGGTTGCCATGCTGTTCGTCGCCGACATATCGACGGGACACGCGCAGAGCACCTGCGACAGGCTGAAAAATACCGTCACGAGAGTTGCGACAACAAAGTTCATGACTACCACTTATACCCCATAGGGGTTTAAATCAAGAAAGAACCTCTGAGCACTCAAGGTTTGTCGTAACGGAGCAGGATCAACCCAGACCCGCGGGTCAGTCCCGAGCGAAAAGTTGCATGGCTACGCTCCAGCGCGAATTTGAACGGCCAGCAAATCATGTTAGCGATGTGAATGTCGCTGATAGGCAGCGTCGAACTTTGACAACACGAAAGGGCTGCACCACAGTTTGCACTACAAATTGCAAACAATCTGCACAACAAGCGAAGTTTCGAGCGCCATAGTGCGTTGAATTAATTTAATTTCAAGCACGATTACCGGGCGCGTCACTCGCGCCATTTCTTTCAGGGTGACGCCTGACACCTCCCTTGAAATCATTGAAATTACCTGGAAAAGCTCAGGCGCTCTAAGCCGTTTCGCCCGTCGTGCACCACAAAATGCGAACTGATTGCACTACAAACGGCGATGAAGCATTTTCACTTGGATCAAAATTCCTGAAGGAAAGCAACGGTTGGTGGCACTATGTCTGGTGTGTCCCGACCTGCTTCAAAGATCTCGACAGACGCGGCGTGATCCAGGGCGCCCTGCGTACCCGATCTCTGGAAGTTGCCATGATGCCCCGCAACGGTCTGGCTGAAGCGGACGAGGCGTTGCGGAGCAGTCTCGCGCTCCAGACTGAGGATACTGCTGAAACAGTCTAAGCTGAAGCCTCAAAGACGGGCCAGGAGTCAACAATTTCTCCGTCTTCGTAAACGGCGATATCCCCGAATTGCAGGAAGACTGCTTCGCTCTGGTGCGGACGAAGAAATACGAATTCGTCTGGCGCGATTTGCAGCTCCGGCCCACCATTCAGCATTTCCTGGTTGGAGGAGCGTCCGAACGTCGAATTGTATTTCAGGCCGGGCGGATCAACCGGGTCGGCGAGCCAGTGGCCTCCATAAATGAATATGGTCTTGCTGTAGTTCGGATCCCACGCCCGTTTGGTGTTGTCGGCGAACTCGAGGCCGGGCATTCGAGTTCTGGCGACAGATTTGATGACCGGTGTTGCAATGAAGCTCGCGGGCGTATGGGGCTCCAACAATTCAGTGTCAAAATGCGTTGGCTTCATCAGGCACGACCCTGCAGAGACTTCATTCGCAATCGAAGTGTCCTCGTAGTAACGATAGGTCGGACTGCCTGCTGCGTTTCGGGTGATTTGCTCTATGGCTTCCTTGCCAAACACCTCAGCGGCTTGATCAAGCGCCGCCCTGTATGAACGCCAAGCTCCTGCGAGCGCCTTGTCGCGCCAGCCCAAGCTCGTGGGCAGGCTGGGAATATGCGGTTCGTAACCCATGAAACCCGCAAATTCCAGATTCGGGTCCAGTTCTATTTCGTGCAACACGCTCCCCAACTCGGAACCTGGTTCAAAGCCGCCCCTGTGGAGTCCTACATCCAGTTCCAGATTAATATTCAGGGTGCGACCAGTATCCTTTGCGAGTTCCTGGTACTGCTCAAGTCGCTTCGGAGTATCTATGAGCCATTGGACGCGACCTGCCGCATCAGAGCGCTCGGGCGGCAGTTTGTGAAAGTATTGGCGCGCAGCCTGAATGGGCAGGGGCTTGCCAAGCAACTGGCTGGCTTCGGGCACTTCCGTGCTCAGTGCCAGCAGCATGGGTAAATTGAATGTCATCAACCGATCCGTGCCGGTTCGCTTGCGAATATGGTCAATCAATCGAAGCGATGGCAGGGACTTGGCGACAATACGATATCCCATGCCCTGCGGCAGGTGTTGTTTCAGCGTATCAATATTGGCGTTGAGCCGTGCGCGATCGATCACCAGGGTCGGTGTTGCGATCCCTGCATCGGTGAGAGCTTTTTGCATTTGCAAGAAATAAGGATCTCTTGGTCCGCTCTTGTCACTGGGTTTCGACATGAGAGTTGCTACTCCTGCTAAAGCTGTTCCTCCGATCAAGAGTGTCCTTCTGCTAAGTTCAGACATTGAAGGGAACTCCAAACACATCGGCGAGATGGGGGTTCAGGAATTTTCCAGTCGGATCGAGCGAACGGCGCAAGTCTGCGAACTTGGTAAAGTCCGGATAGAGAGCTTCCAAATCTTTGCGTTGCAGGCTGTGGTGTTTGCCCCAATGGGGGCGGCCGCCATACATTTTGAAAACTGGTTCGAACTCGCTGAAGAAATAATCATAGGCTTCGTCGATTGCCGCATGGATCGCGATGGATATTCGGGGGCCACCAAGGAACGGGCTAAGCCAAGCATCGTCGGGAGCGGTAAACCGGACCTCCATGGGAAAGAAGACGTGCTTTCGCTGATCCATCATTTTGATGATCTGCCTCAAGGCCTTGAGACCATCGTCCCAAGGGAGGTGATACTCCATCTCATTGAACTTTATCGGGCGGGTCGTGGCCAGGAGCTGGAGTGAGGTATCGGTGACATCTTCAATCGTGCCGCTGGGAAGAGCAGATTGCGCAATGCGTTTTCGGAGCCAGGGCCACCACCCGAATTCATTCCGTAGCTGTTTAAGGCCCTCCAACATTTCATCGTCATCGTTGGAAGGTTCCAGGCCGGTCGTCTCTCCGTGATGCAGATCGTGAGTGATACTGGCAGCGAGTCCCGTACCTGGAAGATAATAGAATTCGAAATTTCGATATGAGCTGGCACGGGAAAAAGCGTCATCGAGTACGGCATCTATGGGTTCTGCACTAACGATACGCCTCAGATTGAAGGAGGGGATAGTCTCAACCGTGTACTCGCTGATCACACCCAGCGCACCGAGAGAGACTTTGCCCGCAGAAAACAGATCGGGGTTGGAATCGGCCGTGACGTCCAACAGACTGCCGTCGGCAGTTACCAGTTTGAAGGAGTGGATGTAGTCATGGAGTGCGGTCAGGGTTTGGCCTGCGCCGTGGGTGGCGGTCGAGAAGGATCCCGCGAGTGTTTGGTCGACAATGTCGGGAAGGTTTGGAAAGGCCCGATCAATCTCATTCAATTGGGATGCTGCCTGAAACAGAACGGTTCCAGCGCCAAAGGTCGCGCGCTGAGTTACAGGGTCATAGGCCTTCAAGCCGGCGAGCTGCCCAACATCCAGAATAACTCCTTCACTGGGTACGAGCCCCGAAAAAGAATGGCCGCTGCCTCTTGGGCGGATGTGTCCTGGCGTAGTTCGGATGATTTCTGAAAGTTCGGCAGCTGACGCTGGAGACCGAAACTGTTTGGGCGTGGCAGTTTGCGCGCCTGACCAGTTCCTCCAGCTCTCTTCGCCAATAGGTGGCTCAGGATAATCTGGAGCGTAGTCTTCGCGGACATAGTCTCTCGTGCCCCACGCTACGTGTTGAACCATTGGAATGGCAGATACTGCCGTGAGTCCGAGGCCAGCTTGAATCACTCTCCGTCTGGATACTCCCATTGCGCCAACCTCCCCAAAATGGTAGCGATGACTATCGATAGGCAGCCGCCCCTGAACTGTCAATGAAGTATGTTTGAGTGATGACAACGAAAATCGAACCCAACACCACAAGACGATCCGCTCCTAACCAGCAGCGAAGTCGAGACACGCTTGAGCAGATTTTGATCGCCGCGGCTGACTTGATTGAGGAGGTCGGGTTCGAGAAACTCTCGACAAACATGATCTGTAGACGAGCTGAACTCACGCCGCCGGCATTGTACCGCTACTTCCCGAACAAATATTCGGTCCTGAAAGAACTGGGCGAGCGACTGATGGCTCAGCAGAATATTTTGATGGAGAATTGGAGCCTCGACGCAGGTGACTTGAGCAATCTTGAGGCTGAAATCGAAACGCTACTCTTCGAGACAATACGGGTAACTCGACAGACCAAAGCAGGCGCGTGGATTATGCGGTCCATGCATGCCACGCCTGTATTGGCGGGTGTCAGGGTTGAGTCTCACCGACATGTTGCGCGATTGTTGGCGGAACGGATAATCGAAACACGACCTGATCTTGATCATGGACGTATCCTGCCATCAGCGAGGCTGAGTGTTGAGATCGGGTATGCGGTGGTCGAGATGGTGTTTGATGAACGGTCGATTGATGAAGGCGAGATCCTTCGGCAGACGGCTTCCATGTTGGCCTTCAGTTTGCGACAAGCGATGAGCCATCAAGCTTAGTGCGATAGCTGGCGGCGGACGTCGCCCTTGTGATGTGCTGTTGACCCAAGGTCGAACTCAAATCTCTCAGACGTTATTTGAAGGCGTTGCCGCTCCGTATGCCGATAGCCTTGAAGACCAGTGCGGCCGGACAAAAACCGGTGAAGGCGGCCTGAAACATGTTAAGCCCCGCAAAAGCAGTCAGCAGGAACCAATAGGGGGATACCCAGTATCCCAATGCGAGGCTGATCAGAACGACCAATCCGGCAAAGGCGAGTACGGCACGATCAAGATTCATATCTGTTACCTTTCGTCAGATACTGTCAGGCGCTGGTTTTCAGAATATTCAGGCTATTCACCCACTGGATGATTGTGGGCGCAGTCATTACACCAGACCGCTGATCAATCACGCTGCCGTCTTGGAACAACAGGAGGGCAGGAATGCCGCGAACATTCAAAGCGGCTCCACCTTCCGGATGGGCTTCCGTGTTGAGTTTGAAGAAGCGAAGATTGCCATCAAAGTGCTTTGCGGCCTCGGCAAATGAAGGCGCCATCATCCGACACGGTCCACACCAAGGGGCCCATACATCCAGGAGAAAACTGCCTTCGTCACGGGACATGAGTCGGTTGAGAATCTTCGTGTTGATTTCGACGGGAGCATCGCTGGCAAGGTCACCCTTGCACGATCCACAATGGCCTCTCGCCAAACTACTCCCTATGGGCGTACGATTTACAGCGCCACATTTGGTGCAAACAATATGCTGGTGATCAGGCATCAGGAATGGTCTTTCAATTTATGAGCCTTCAGTAGACCCAACGCTGCATTTTCATAGAAGGTTTCAGACTGGCCTGTACGCAGCTTGTGTAGGAAATACTTTTCGAATCCCGCCTTGGCCAAGTGTACCCATCCCCCGGAAGCCGACCAGTTAACATTGCGAGGGGGGATCTGGGGCTGCGCAACGAACGCCACGCCGCCATCGCCGAAGTCAGCGAGACAGATCGCATTCCAACTCGCCTTGTGTGTTGGCTGGGTTCCTTCGATAAGCTGCGCGATGTTGCGGGCGGTTGCTTCCACCATGGATTCGATCATGAAGCCTGTTTTGGGTACGCCAACTGGCACGGGCGTTTTCCCCATGGGCGGAATCGCGATGCAGACGCCAATACCAAAGATATTCGGCCACCGTGGATTGCGCTGAAATTCGTCCGTAACCACGAAGCCCTTGGGGTTCACCAAGCCTTCGACATCCCGCACGGCGGCTACCCCTCTGAATGGCGGCATGAGCATCGTATACCGGGTCGACAGTTCATGTATTTGCTTGACAGAGCCGTCTTCATTCAACTCTTCCACACGTACCATGTCGGCTTCGGCCTTGAGTACTCTGGCGTTGGTGATCCATTTGATATGCCGATTGCGCATCTCACTCTCGAGCAGACCTTTCGTATCTCCCACGCCATCGAGACCGAGGTGACCAATATAGGGTTCGGGGGTGATAAAGGTCATCGGCACCTGATCGCGAATCTTTCGTTTGCGCAGTTCGGTCTCAATGATCATTGCGGTTTCATAGGCTGGCCCGAAACAGGAAGCCCCCTGTGCCGCTCCAATCACGATTGAGCCGGGGTTCTTGCAAAAGGTCTCAAAGGCCGAGGCTCCTGCTTCGGCATGGTCGATGTGGCAGACCGATTGAGTGTGGCCGTTCGGGCCGAGGCCTTCGACATCATCGAAGGCGAGTTCGGGGCCCGTGGCTATGACCAGATAGTCGTATTCTACCTGCGACCCATCCGGCATACGCACGCATTTGTTCGCGGGATCAACTTTTTCTGCCCTGCCGACAATCAAGTTGACGTTTCGCTTGCGGAGGGGTTTTGCCAAGTCGACCGTGATGTCCTTGCGATCCCGCCACCCTACCATCACCCAGGGATTGGAGGGTTGGAACTGGTAGTAGTCCGTTTCGCTGATGATCGAAACCTGATGGTCCCGCCCGAGGGTCTTTTTGATTTCGTAGGCGGCGATCAATCCGCCTAGGCCCGCGCCGAGAATTACAATGTTCGCCATGACCAATCCTCCTTGCCGGAAACATGTTGTATATTAGCACTTTCGCAAATACGCAATATTACCTATATAGGTCACGATGGCATTGAGCTAAATCAAAGACCGACTGCGCGAATGCGACCGGTGGCTTGGCAGAGGAAAAAATCATGGCTGATAAATATGACCTGACACCGCAAAGTGTCTTTACAGACCTCAAGGCTGGCAAGATCGTATTGGTCGACGTCCGCGAGCCTGCAGAATTCGCAAACCAACGCATTCATGGCGCATTGCTGCACCCTCTATCCACGTTTGAACCCAAAGCGATTCCTGCGGATGGAAGCAGGCGGATCGTGTTTCAGTGTGGATCTGGCAAACGGTCCAGAATGGCGCTCAACACTTTCATGAAGGAAACAGGCGCAGACGCGGCTCATCTGGCGGGAGGCATCGCGGCCTGGACGTCGGCAGGGCAGCCCTGCATTCGGCTGGACCCGGCGACGGGTGCGATCGTTGACAAGGGAGACTATTGAGATGGTCGCCCGACATATCGGTGGTCTCATTGTTGGCTTGGCGCTGAGCATGACTGCCACCGCGCAGACACTGACCATTCAGGAGTCCATCATCACGGATTTTCGTCCGGTTGTGGGGCGTATTGAGGCGAGTGATACAGCTATGGCGCGGTCTCGCCTTCAGGGTGTCATCACACAGTTGAGCATCGATGAGGGCCAAACGGTCAAGGCTGGTGAGGTGCTCGCCTTCGTGGCTGACGACACGATAGCGCCGCAAATCAATGCACTCCAATCTCGCGTCGATGGATTGACGGCGCAAATGACACAACAGGAAGAAGACCTCGCCCGCGCGAGCAAACTGTTAGCAGATGGATTTTATCCCAAAGCCCGGTTCGAGCAGGAAAAGGCCGCTCTGGATGTTGTGAAGGCCAATCGAGCCTCCGCAGAGGAAGAACGCCGCAGTCTGATCGCCCGTCGGGCGGAAGGGTATGTCCGCGCGCCAGTTGACTCACGAGTGACAGATGTACTCGTGGTTGAAGGCAGTGTGGTGTCTCCGGGGCAGGTCGTTGCCAGCCTCGCGACGCTGGACGGACTGGTACGCTTGTCCTTGCCGGAGCGGCATTTGAGCTTTCTTGCCGAAGGCGGAGAAGTTTCGTTACGCCTGCCCGCGCGCGACAATGACGTGCGCACAGCACGCATTGAGAAGATTTATCCAGCGCTGCGAGACGGTGCAGTGGTCGCGGACGCAGTTGTGGATGGCGGATTGAATGCGCTGGTGGGCGAACGGGCCGATGTGCTCGCCCCGGTGGGTGATCGCCGCGCGATCAGTCTGCCACAGGAATACGTCACCACGCGCTATGGCGTGGACTTTGTGCGCGTAAAGGTGGGTGATCGCTTCGTTGAGGCCCCCGTCGTGCTGGCGGAGCCATTAGTTTCCAATGGGGTCTTTGAGGTGCTTTCAGGTCTGCGGCCGGGCGATGTGGTTGCACTGCCGGGAGCGGAGAATTCATGAAAGCCGATGTCTCCGGCTCCATAACGCGAGCCACGATCCGTTCACCGCTGACGCCTCTTGTCTTGCTGGCCGCTCTTGCCGTGGGGTTGATTGCCCTGCTGACGATACCCCGTGAAGAAGAGCCGCAGATTTCTGTGCCTATGGTTGATATTCTGGTGCAATCACCGGGATTGCGAGCGGCTGACACGGTCGAGCAGGTTACCGAGCCTCTGGAAGAAATCATCAAGGCAATTCCCGACGTCGAGCATGTCTACAGCCAGAGCCGGGATGATGGTGCTACCGTCACGGCTCGATTCATGGTCGGCACAGATGCTGATGATGCCATCCTGAGAATACACGAAAAGATTCGCGCCAATATCGACCGCATCCCACCTGAAGTTCAGATGCCGCAAGTCGTGGGGCGCGGCATTGACGATGTTCCCATCGTTACATTGACGCTGTCCCCGGAAACGTGGACCGGAAACGTCTGGAACGATACCAGCCTGCGCATGCTCGCCGATGAGGTTCTGAAAGAACTCCTGAAGGTGGAGGATGTCGGCCTGACTGACGTTATTGGGGGACGTAGTCTCGAGCTTCGCGTTGAACCCGACATCGAGGCGCTGTCTTCTTATGGCGTCTCGCTTCAGGCGTTGGTCGATGTGACGGCGCAGGCCGTTCAGGCGCGTCCCATTGGTACGGCTCGCGGCTCTGGCGACTCGATCATCATTCAAGCCGGTGACCGGATTGCCGCCGTGGGCGATCTCGAACGGCTAGAAATTCAAGCTCCCGATGGTCGCATGGTTTATCTTTCCGACGTCGCGCGGGTTCGTGTCGCTGGCATTGAGACTGAAGCGCGAGCCTGGACGCTGGAGCGGAGTGCTGAGCGTTCGGAGTTCGAATCATTTCCTGCCGTTACGCTTTCACTGGCGAAACGACCAAGCGCCAACGCGGTGGTCGTTGCGGACCAGATCCTCGAGCGTCTTGAGCTATTGAAACGTGAAATGATACCTGAAGGGGTCCATATTGCCGTCACCCGCAATTATGGTGAAACGGCAAACCACAAGGCGAATGAATTGCTGTTCCATCTTGGGCTAGCGACCGTTTCGATTGTTGTGCTGATCGCGTTTTCCATTGGTTGGCGCGAAGCCTTGGTTACCCTTATTGTCATCCCCACGACCATCCTGCTGACCCTGTTTGCGGCACTGATGATGGGATACACGATCAATCGGGTCAGCCTGTTCGCGCTGATATTCTCAATCGGCATTCTGGTTGATGATGCGATCGTCATGATTGAAAATATCTCCCGGCACTGGGCGATGAAGGACGGTCGAACACGCGCACAGGCCGCCATTGATGCGGTATCGGAAGTGGGAAATCCCACCATTGTGGCTACACTGACCGTTATTGCAGCCCTCTTGCCCATGATGTTCGTGTCGGGACTCATGGGCCCTTACATGGCGCCCATTCCAGCAAACGCGTCGGCCGCCATGCTGTTCTCTTTCTTCGTCGCGGTAGGAATCGCGCCTTGGTTGCTGATGAAGATTGCCGGGCAGGCACCTGTCAGTGGTCATTCGGAGCATGAGGAAACCCGCCTGGGTCGCTTCTACCGATCCGTTGCCAGTCCAATTGTTGCCAGCCGGAAAAATGCCTGGATTTTCCTGGGCCTTGTCGGTGTTGCAACGCTGGCATCACTCACTCTATTTGCCACTAAGGCTGTTACCGTCAAGCTGCTGCCCTTTGACAACAAATCGGAAATTCAGATCGTGCTGGACATGCCCGAAGGCACGACGTTGGAAGAAACTGAACGCACGCTGTTTGCCCTCGCTGCGACGATGTACGATGTAGAGGAAGTTGAATCGGTTCAGGCATATGCTGGCACAGCCGCGCCGTTCAATTTCAATGGGTTGGTACGTCATTATTTCTTGCGCACCGCACCCGAATTGGGGGATTTGCAGGTCAACCTGCTGGAAAAGAGCCACCGAGACCGATCCAGCCATGACATCGCTCTTGTCTTGCGGGACCAGTTACATGTCGTTCCATTGCCCGAAGGGGCGAGTGTGAAAGTGGTGGAAGTGCCGCCCGGTCCGCCAGTCCTTTCGACACTGCTGGCCGAGATATACGGCCCGGATGCCGAAACGCGGCGCAAGACGGCCGATGTGATTGAGCAATTGTTCCGGGACACGGAGTACATTGTCGATGTGGACAATTCCTTCGGAGGACCGCAACCGCGTCTCGTCCTTTCCGTGAATGAGACGATTGCGGCTGATCAGGGCGTCGCTGAGCAGGATATACTGGATTCGCTGGCGTTGATCTATTCGGGTCAGATTGTAGGTGTGGCACCCCGCGGCGAAGGACGTGACCCACTCTCCGTATCGATCCGTCTACCGAAATCTGCGCAGGTCTGGTCCGAGCGCACGGCCAGTTTGCCGGTTCCCATACAGTCGGGCGCGCAAGCTGTCGAACTCGGCACGCTCGTGGACGCCCGGATGGAAGCGGGGTCATCGACGATTTTCCGGAGAGATGGCTACTTCGCTGACATGGTCATGGGTGAGCTCGCCGGTCGGTTCGAGGCGCCGATATATGGCATGCTGGAAATTCAGGATCAGGTAGAAGCGTATGATTGGGAAAGCGCAGGGCTGGAGCAGCCTGCCATCCGACTCTATGGTCAGCCATCTGATGAATCGAAACCTTCCTTGCTCTGGGATGGCGAGTGGGAAATCACCTATGTCACTTTCCGTGACATGGGTGTGGCGTTTGGGGTGGCTCTGGTCGCCATATACATTTTGGTGGTCGCCCAGTTTGGCACGTTCCGGACACCCCTCGTTATCCTGACACCTGTGCCGCTCACTCTTATCGGTATCATGATTGGGCATTGGCTGTTCGGCGCGGCCTTTACGGCGACCTCCATGATCGGCTTCATTGCCCTTGCCGGGATCATCGTTCGAAACTCCATCTTGTTGGTCGACTTCGTTCGGCATGGCCAATTTTCGGACAAGCCATTGAAAGAAGTTCTACTGGATGCGGGCGCGATCCGCTTCAAGCCAATCCTGTTGACGGCGCTGGCGGCGATGATTGGTGCGGCAGTGATTCTGACAGATCCGATCTTTCAGGGACTCGCGATTTCGCTCCTTTTCGGGCTTGCCTCTTCAACGGCTCTGACGGTGCTCGTGATTCCGGCGATCTATGTGGCGCTGAAGGGCCCAGATTGGGTGGCGCCAGCGGTTTCTGATGGCAATGATGATCTTTCCACAGAAGGCCGGACGGCATGAGCGAGCCTGCCGACCCACGTCCCGATCCTGATTCAGTTGATGCGCTGTCGGATCAAGTATCCGAAGTTTGCGCGACACTGCGGGCGATGGCCAATGAGACCCGTCTGCGCATTCTCTGCGAGTTGTTTGACGGTGAAATGCCGGTAAACCAGATTGCCGAGGCAGTGAACCAATCGCTATCAGCCGTGTCGCAACATTTGTCGAAATTGAAGGCCGAGGGGCTGGTTGCGTCGCGACGGGACGGTCAGGCGATATTCTACCGTTCGACCGGAGGCGTTGGCACGGCAGTCATAGAGACTTTGTGTAAGTTCTACGACCAGTAATTCCCATGGGAGCCGAGACGGACCTAATGGAGTTGCTTCGTTGCTTCTGACAATCGGTCCAGGATTTCCTGAGGAGCAGAAGATTTTTCGACAACAGCGGCATATCCAGCCTTGAGCGCGCGGTCCTTAAGCGTTGTAGAGTAAAAGCCAGTGATGAGGATTGCGGGTGTCGTATCACCAGCCAGCCTCATTTTCTCGAGAAGATCCACACCATCAAATCGCGGCAGCTTGTAATCGATCAGCAGGCAATCAACTTGCAAACTTGGTTGATTCATCAGGATTTCCATGCCGTTCCGATAGGAATCTACGGCAAACCCGCGCGATCGCAGGAGCATCATGAGGGAGTAGCGTACCTCCTCATCATCCTCGACAAGTGCAACCCTCAGCAGGCCAGGCTGTGAAACGGACTGATTCATTTAGGCGTGGTCTCGATAGTTTCGGAGTCACACATCTATGATCGCAGGAGTAAGACGTCTCTAAGTAGACCTACTTAGCGCGCCTCTTTGCGGCCTCGTTCCGCCATGAATGCAACGCGCAGCGCTGCAGACAAACTGTCGGCTTCAAGTTTTTCCATCAGGTTTGCACGGTGAATTTCCACCGTTCGGGGGGAGATCGACAATTCGTCGGCGATGGCCTTGTTGGTCATACCCTCAACCAGGCAATCGAGCACTTCGGATTCTCGGGTCGTTAGTCGGGTTAGTTTCGCAACCGCCTCATTCTTGAGCCCTTGTTGGGCCTCGTCGTCGGAAATGCGGCTGAAACCGGTTTCGATGGCTTCAAGCAGAGCCTTTTTCTCATAAGGCTTTTCCAGGAATTCGATGGCGCCATTCTTCATGGCCTGAACGGCGACCGATACATCTCCATGCCCGGTGAGCACAATGATGGGCATCTTGTTGCCGCGTTCGGACAAGGCCTGCTGTACAGTCAGGCCATCCATCACCGGCATGCGAACATCCAGAAGTATGCAGGCGGAGTCGTTCGGCTCATATTCGTCCAGGAAGCTCACGCCATCCGGATAGGTCTTCACCGTGTAGCCGGCATGCCGCAGCATGAAGCTGGCGGAATGCCGGATGGCATCATCGTCATCTACGAGGAAAATGGTCTTCGTCATCGCATGCTCACCCTGCCACGTTCGTGGCTACTCTTAAAGTAAACGTAAACGATGCTCCAGCGCCAGGTTCGGACGAAACCGCAATCGTGCTGCCATGCGCCTCGATTATGGTTTGGCAAATCGACAAGCCAAGCCCCATGCCACTGGCTTTGGTTGTTTGAAAAGCATCGAATGGGGAATGGAGCAACTCCTCTGAAAGCCCCGGGCCATTGTCCTTGACCTCGATCGTCACTTCCTCGCCGGAAGACTGCGTATAGATCCAGATCTGAGGTGTTTCTGTTCCCGAAAGCGCCTCAATGGCATTCCTGATGAGGTTGGCGAACACCTGTCGCAGCTGAAGCCTGTCCGCCATCACGATGACATCAGGATCTTCCATTCGGAGAATCACGCGTGCGAGGGGGCCTTCAATGCCGACCTTGGCGATGGCTGCAGCGTCGTCAATTACGCCCTTCAAGGGAGCGGGCCTGAGATCGAGCTCCCCGCGTGAGACGTAATCGCGCAACCGGCGAACAATTTGGCCGGCCCGGATTGATTGTTCTGCAGCGGCCGACACCGCTTCCTGGACCATAGCCAGATCATTCTCGCTCGGTTCATCCAACAGGTCACGTGCGGCTTCAAGATAGTTGGCGACGGCTGTGAGCGGTTGATTGAGTTCGTGAGCCATGGCGGAGGCCATCGTGCCGACCGCGCTCAGCCGCGAGAAGTTTCCGAGTTCCGCCTGGAGCTCCCCGATCCGATGCACGTTGGCCTGCTTCTCGGTGATATCCCGGATGAACCCCGTAAACAGCTTGCGATCGCCGATGTTGGCTTCGCCGATCTTCAATTCGACCGGTATGGAATCGCCATTTGCGAGACGCGCTTCAACGATCCGACCAATACCGATGATCTGGCGCTCTCCCGTGGTGAGGTAATTGCGGATATATTGGTCGTGGTGCGCTTGGTCAGATTGCGTCATCAGGCATTTGATGTTCGTACCAACGACATCTTCCGACTTGTAACCAAACAAGGCTTCTGCTGCGCGGCTGAACGCCATTATGATTCCCGCATCATCGATCACAATCATCGCGTCCGGGACAGACAGCAGGATCGACCTCAAAATCGATTGAAGCGAATCCGAATCCTGAAAGTCGGTATTCTCTAAGCGCCAGAGGTCGGACAGGGGATTTGACATATCCCGACCAGTGTAAGTGTGGCCGGGCATTTAGGAAAGAACGGACCTCGTGCGGAGGCGTGAATGCCGCAGGTCGTTCAGCAAGAGCGCACCAATAACCAGCAGCCCGAGCAGAAGCGCATAGCAACCCCAACAATGCATCAGTGACGTGCCCGCGCTTTCAATTGGAATAGTTACAGACTTTCCAAGACAGGTCGGCAGAAGGAGCGTGGATTGCGCGGAGGCCTGTAAGACCATCTTGGTGATACCCGCGAAGACCAGCGCGGCGGCGGCGGCATAAGAATGAACTCGTTTCACAGGCAAGACCCTCCAGGGACGAACTGTCCTATACGGGAAAGCCCCTATACGCGCCGCGAAGCGATCACCGTAATCAGGCCCCATACGACGCAACCGCAACGCTCTGCGGAAGGGGCTAATCAGAATGATGATATCACGAACCAACTCATCGAATGCCAGCGGGGGGAGCATCGCAAGTGTCTCCGCGCTGGTTGCGATCTTCGGGGTGCTTGCCCTGATCATCGCAGGACGCACGATTGATCACGCCATGGGCATTCAGGCGATGACGTTTATCGCGCTGGCTACAGCATTTCTGGTGGGCACGGGTATGTGGGCTGGCAATTTGCTCGACCGCAATCCATTCGATGAGTCACGCTATGAAGACACGCTGGTCAAGTTTGGTGTGTTCGCGTCCATGTTCTGGGGTATTGCCGGACTATTGGTTGGCGTCATCATCGCGCTTCAGCTGACCTTTCCGAACGTCTTCTACTTCCCTGAACTGGGATGGACAAATTTCGGGCGATTGCGGCCGCTGCATACCAGCGCCGTGATCTTCGCCTTTGGCGGAAACGTTCTGCTGGCAACGAGCTTTTATGTCGTCCAGCGCACCTGCCGTACACGCATAGCGGGTGGCATGTGGCCTTGGTTTGTGTTTTGGGGCTACCAGATCTTTATTGTGCTTGCGGCAACGGGCTACCTGATGGGGGTGACCCAGTCGAAAGAGTATGCAGAACCGGAATGGTACGTAGACCTTTGGCTGACAATTGTGTGGGTCGCGTACCTGCTCGTCTTCCTCGGCACGCTGTGGAAGCGGAAAGAACCGCACATCTACGTGGCGAACTGGTTCTACCTTTCTTTCATCGTGACCATCGCGATGCTTCACATCGTCAACAACTTATCCATTCCTGTTTCGTTGACCGGTACAAAGTCAGTGCAGGTATTTTCAGGTGTTCAGGATGCGATGACGCAATGGTGGTACGGTCACAACGCGGTCGGCTTTTTTCTGACCACGGGCTTCCTCGCCATCATGTATTACTTCATTCCGAAGCGGGTTAATCGGCCAGTCTATTCCTACCGGCTGTCCATTGTTCACTTCTGGAGCCTTATCTTCATTTATATCTGGGCGGGGCCGCATCACCTCCATTACACGGCGCTGCCACAATGGGCGCAGACGCTTGGAATGACTTTCTCGATCATGCTCTGGATGCCCAGCTGGGGAGGCATGATCAATGGCGTCATGACCCTGTCTGGTGCCTGGGACAAGCTGCGCACTGATCCAGTAGTTCGCATGATGGTCGTGTCGTTGGCGTTCTACGGTATGGCGACTTTCGAAGGTCCGCTTATGTCAGTGCGTGCCGTCAACTCACTTAGTCACTATACAGAATGGGGCATCGGGCATGTTCACTCCGGGGCGCTCGGCTGGGTTGGGTATATCAGTTTCGGAGCGCTCTATTGCCTCGTGCCGTGGCTCTACAAGAAGAAGGCGCTGTTCTCGAAGTCTCTTGTCGAATGGCACTTCTGGATCTCCACGATCGGCATCCTGTTCTACATGATCTCGATGTGGTTTGCCGGAATCATGGAAGGCCTGATGTGGCGTGCCTACAACGAGTATGGCTTCCTCGAATACAGCTTCGTGGAAACCGTCGAAGCCAAGCATATCAGCTACATGATCCGTGCGCTGGGTGGCGGCCTTTACTTCAGCGGTGCCCTGATCATGGCCTACAACCTCGTGCGTACCGCCCTTGGCCATGGCGCTGCCGAGCCGGTCGAGGCCAAGCCCGACCCATACGCAACTCCTGAACCACGCGCGACGCTGGTTCTGGCTGAATAGGAGCGAATCCATGAGTATTCTGAACAAACATGGATTGCTGGAGCGTCACTCGCTTCTGCTCACCATAGGCATCCTGGTCGTGGTCTCCATCGGCGGTCTGATCCAGATGGCACCGCTTGCCTATATGGACAACACGATCGAGAAAGTGGACGGGATGCGTCCCTACACCCCGCTCGAACTGATGGGGCGGGACATCTACGTCCGAGAAGGCTGCTATGTTTGCCACAGCCAGATGGTGCGCCCTTTGCGGGATGAAGTGGAACGCTATGGCCACTACTCACTCGCGGCAGAAAGTATGTACGACCATCCTTTCCAGTGGGGTTCCAAGCGGACTGGTCCCGATTTGGCCCGTGTTGGTGGAAAGTATTCTGCTGAATGGCAAGTGGACCACCTCAAGGATCCGCGTGCGCTGGTGCCGGAAAGTGTCATGCCGCCTTATGCCTTTCTTGCAGAGAAGAAGCTGAACTTCGACCGGATTGAGGATCGCCTTCGCACCGAGCGGATGCTTGGCGTGCCTTATACAGATGAAATGATCGAGAACGCGGAAGGACACCTCTACGCTCAGGCCGATCCAGACGAAAAAGGATACGATTATCTAGATGGCTTACTTGAACAATATGATGGCGCATCCGGGCGCGAGGGCTCCGTTGAGTTTCGCGACTATGATGGTGATCCTCGGCGCGTCACAGAAATGGATGCCATTGTGGCCTATCTTCAAATGACCGGCACGCTCGTCGATTTTTCCACCTACGAGGCCGATGACCTCAGCAACCGTCGCTAGGAGGAACTCACTATGTATGAAGCACTTTCAAGTTTCGCCCAGACAGGTGGCCTGGTCTATTTCGTACTGATGTTTGCTGGGGCGCTCATCTACGCGCTGTGGCCCAGCAATCAGGACACGTTCGACCGCGCCGCGCATTCTCCACTTGACGACAAGGGGCCTGGAAATGACTGATGAAACCAAGGATATCGACACGCATTCCGGTGTGGAGACAACGGGTCATTCCTGGGACGGTATCAAGGAATTGAACAACCCGCTGCCACGCTGGTGGTTGTATGTCTGGTATATTTCGATTGCTTGGGCGATCGTCTACATGATCCTGATGCCTGCCATACCTGCATTGCCAGGGCTCGGCACCAACACCAAAGGCCTTCGCGGACACTCAGACCGGGTTGAAGTCGCCAAGGCGGTGAGCGAACTCAAGACGGCGCGTGACGCCCAATCCATCGTTCTTCTGGACGCAGGGCTCGAAAAGATCGAAACCGACCGCACCTTGCAGCAATTTGCGCTGGCCATGGGCGAAAGTGCCTTTGGCGACAATTGTGCAACTTGCCATGGGGCAGGCGGGCGCGGCGCAATTGGCTATCCAGCGCTGGCAGACGATGTATGGCTTTGGGATGGTTCTCTGGACGGTATCGAGTACACGATCCGCCACGGCATCCGGCATGATACAGATGATGGAACCCGCTTTTCCGCCATGCCGGCATTTGGGCGAGATGGTTTGCTGAAGCGCAGCGAAGTAGATGATCTGGCGCAATATGTGCTCAATCTGTCAGGACGCAGCGATGAACCGGAAGCTGTTTTGCGAGCCGCACCAATCTTTCAGCAGCAATGTGCTTCTTGTCATGGGGCGGACGGCACTGGGGACCGTACCCAAGGGGCGCCGAATTTGACGGACGCTGAGTGGCTATATGGTGGGCGCGAGGCGGACATCGAAGCCACTATCTACAATGCCCGTAACTCCCACATGCCTGCTTGGGACGACCGTTTGGATGACGCAACCATCAAGGCAATTGCCGTCTATGTACATTCGCTTGGCGGCGGCGAGTAGGAGCCTCGCATGGCCAGCACAACCTTGATCGACCACACTTCGGAACTCCCTGCCCAATCGGGCGGGGAGCCACCGCGCCATGAAGACCTCTATGCCAAACGCAAGCAGATCTACCCCAAGCTCGCGCATGGCAAGTTCCGGACGATCAAATGGCTTGTGATGGCTGTCACTCTGGGAGTTTATTATGGCTTGCCATGGGTAAGATGGGATCGCGGTGACGGCATTCCGGACCAGGCTGTGCTGGCAGACTTCTCCAGTGAAAAATTCTACTTTTTCTTTATCGAACTCTGGCCGCAGGACATTCATTACATGGCCGGCGGGCTGATCCTCGCCTCGCTATTGCTGTTCCTTGTAACCTCCCTGCTTGGGCGGGTCTGGTGCGGATACACTTGTCCACAAACCGTCTGGACCGATCTCTATATCTGGGTCGAGCGTGCCTTTGAGGGTGATCGTGCGGCCCGAATGCGTCTCGACAAAGCGCCTTGGACGGCAAACAAGATTACGCGAAAGCTGGGCAAGCATGCTGTCTGGCTTGTCATCGCATTCTGGACCGGTGGCGCCTTCATCCTGTACTGGCATGACGCGCCGACAGTCGCTGCGGGCTGGTTCACGGGCGATGCGCCCCTGACCGCTTATTGGTTCGCCGGAATCCTCACATTGACGACGTATTTCCTGGCAGGGACGATGCGCGAACAGGTGTGCACCTATATGTGCCCCTGGCCGCGCATTCAGGGCGCTCTGACAGATGAGCAGGCCCTGAATGTGACCTATCGCTATGACCGTGGTGAACCCCGCGGTCCGAAGCGTAAATCCGAGAGCTGGGACGACCGTGGCGATTGTATCGATTGCAATCAGTGTGTTCAAGTTTGTCCGATGGGCATCGACATCCGGGAGGGTGAGCAGCTCGAATGCATCCATTGCGCGCTGTGTATCGATGCGTGCGACGAGATCATGGTGAAGGTAGATCGGCCAAAGGGCTTGATTGCCTATGACACCCAAATTGCCGTGGCTGCACGCAATGAAGGGCTAACCCCGACAAAGCACAAACTGGTTCGACCACGTACCGTCGTCTACGCCGTCGTCATGCTTGCCATCGGGAGTCTGATGGCGTGGGGCCTTGCTACCAAGTCGACCATCGAGGCAAATATACTCAAGGATCGCTCGCCCCCTTTTGTCACCCTTTCGAACGGACGCATTCAGAATGGTTACACGCTCAAGCTCGTGAACAAGGCAAGTGAACCCCGTACAATGCTGCTCGATGTCAGCGGACTGGAAGGGGGGGCGTTCAGGGTAATCGGTATGGACCACGAAGGCAGCGATACGCTCGAATTGCCTGTGGAGGCATTCGGGGTGGATCGCTACCGTATTCTCGTCGTGGCAGATGCTACCGTTCCTCGCCGACAAGTGACATTCACTGTGCGCGACGCGGCCACGGGTGAGACCGATGTAAACATATCTTCGTTCAGAGGAGCCGAACAATGACCGACCATGCGCTGAGCGCCAACCCGAGTGCCAGGAGTGGAAAGCTGACCGGATGGCATGTGTTCTGGATCATGGTGGGCTTTTTTGGCCTGATGTTCACGGTGAACGGTATTTTCCTCTATCATGCGATTACCAGCTTCCCGGGTGAGGATGTAAGGAAGTCCTACCTGCAGGGCTTGGACTATAACAGCACGCTGGAAGCGAAGGCCGCGCAGGACCTGCTCGGATGGAGCGCTGCGGCCGGCCAGTATGATGAGAATCTTGTTTTCAATCTGGTTGACGCCGCAGGTGCACCCATCTCGGCGCGTCTGGTATCTGTTGAATTGCGCCATCCTGGCACGACGACCCATGACGAGATCGTGGTGCTCGAGCCTTATGGTGGCGGTGACTATGTCACGAGTATTGCCGATTTGCCGGCTGGCAGATGGGACGCTCAATTCCAGGTCTTCGATATTGCGGGAGACGAGGTGGTGTTTCGCGCGAACAAGCGGATCGTGATCCTGCCATGACGGCTGTTGTGCCTGCCTTACCTGGCTGCCCATCTGGTCTCGCGCCTGCAGCCGCGCGAGATACCAAGAGAGGGTATTCGGGCTTTGTTCGGAATGTCGGAGACGAGCGCGCGATTGATCTCATTGTTCGGGGGGCGAAGTGTGGTGGCTGCCTCAGCAAGATCGAGAAGTCCGTATTCGCCCTTCAGGGCGTGACGCAGGCCCGGCTAAATCTCTCTAACGGTTTGATGCGCGTTCGCTGGACAGGCGAGCTGGGCGCTGACCGTATTGCCCAGACAATATCCGACTTGGGTTATGGCGTCGCCGCGCAAGCGGCTGACCCTGGTGCTGATGACAAGGCGCGGGAAGAACGCTCCCTCATGATTTCCATGGGCATCGCCGGGTTCGCCGCCGCCAATATCATGTTGCTGTCAGTGTCGGTATGGGCCGGGCATGGCGAGATGGGCGAGGCGACACGCAAAACGTTGCATGCGCTTTCCGGGATTATCGCTCTTCCCGTCCTCCTGTTTTCCGGCCGGCACTTCTTTCGCTCGGCATGGGCTGCGCTTCGCAAGGGGCATGCAAACATGGATGTCCCAATCTCGCTGGCTCTGAGCCTCGCATTCGGGGTGAGCGTTTTCGAAACAATACGCGGCGGCGAGCACGCCTATTTCGATGCGGTCGTGATGTTGTGCTTCTTCCTGTTGATCGGAAGGTTCCTGGATGCGCGTCTCCGTCGGCAGGCGCATGCGGCAGCGAATGCCCTGGCGGCAATGCAGATAAGTGCTGTCACCCGTCTGAACGACAATGGAAGCGCCGTCTCTGTTGCGGCCAGCGACATTGCGGCAGGCGATCGCATCCTGCTCGCGCCAGGAGAGCGCGCAATGGTGGATATGCGTATTCTCACAGGCATTAGCGATGTAGATGAGAGCCTCGTGACGGGAGAATCTCTTCCCCGTACATTCTCTCCGGGAATGACGCTTCACGCGGGCGCGATCAACGTGACCGGACCGCTTCGCGGTGAGGCGTTGAAGGTCGCTGAAGAGTCGCTGCTGTCACAAATTGGCGAGATGCTGGAGGCTGGTGAGCAGCGCCGGTCTGCCTATCGCCGGATCGCCGACCGTGCGGTATCCATCTACGTGCCGTTCGTTCATACGACAGCGGTGCTCGCCTGTGTTGGCTGGTTGCTGCTTGGCGCGTCACTACCTGAAGCGCTGATGATCGCCGCAGCGACGCTCATCATTACCTGCCCATGTGCACTCGCGCTCGCGGCGCCAGTGGCTCAAGTCGTGGCGGCGGGGCGACTGTTTCGCAAGGGCGTCTATCTACGGTCCGGGGATGCCTTTGAGCGTTTGGCCGACGTGGATCATATCGTCTTTGACAAGACGGGGACGCTCACGCTCGGCACGCCAAAACTAGAAGGCATTCAGCAGAATGGCTGCCCAGTGCCGCTTGAGTCGACTGAGGCTGCGGCCATGCTGGCAGATGCTGCCAGCATGGCACGTGTCAGCCATCATCCGCTTTCGCGCGCCCTCGTGGCCATCGCGGGACCGGGAACTGTGCTGGAAGGTGTACATGAAATTGCCGGGCGCGGTCTTGAGGCGGAAGTGGATGGTCAGGTTTGGCGGCTGGGCTCGGCCGGCTGGACAGGTGCGGCAGCGAAAGGCGCTCTGCACGGCCCATCCTTGTGGCTAGACCAGGGCGTCGCACCAGCGGTCCAGTTCCGCTTCGTGGATGACGTACAGCCGGGTGCCGCTGAGGCGCTTGAGACACTTCGGGACCAGGGCATCGGATTGGAGATTGTGTCGGGGGACCAAAATAGCGTCGTTGCGTCGCTGGCTGAGGCCCTCGGAATCAGTGACTGGACCGGCGAGGCTACACCGCAGGAAAAGGTTGCCCGTCTGGAGCGTCTCCGCGCCGATGGCCATCGCGTCCTGATGGTGGGCGACGGCTTGAATGATGCCGGCGCTTTGTCCCTGGCCCATGCCTCTCTTGCACCGGGAGCCGCAATCGACATCTCCCAGTCAGCCAGCGACGCCGTATATAGTGGGGGGCTCGAAGCCATTCCGGTCATTCTGCGCGTAGCGAGAAAAACACGGTCGGTCATGCGGCAGAATTTCGCGCTGGCCGCTGCCTACAATGTTGTCGCCGTTCCGATTGCGGTGACCGGGCACGTAACACCTCTGATCGCCGCCATTGCCATGTCGCTGTCCTCAATTATTGTAACCCTCAACGCAATGCGGCTGCAGATCGAGAACTAAAGGTCTATGACCATCATCATCTATCTTATTCCAGTTGCTCTGGCACTTGGCCTGCTGGGGTTGGGCGCGTTTGTATGGTCGATTCGCTCGGGTCAGTTTGACGACATGCAGGGACCTGCCTATCGCATTCTGGATAACGACGACGATACACCCGCCTGATCCAGCCGCCGACTGAGCGCACATGAACCGAGACGAATAATTTGGCCAAGCCGATGCAATTCTGCTTATTGAGCCGATGACGAAATTCCTCGTTCTGGGGGGCGCACGATCCGGTAAAAGCGCCCGCGCGCAGGCTCTCGCAGAGGCCGCCTCGCCGCACCGCCTGTTCGTGGCAACCGCCGAGGCACTCGATGCCGAAATGACCGACAGGATCAAACGGCATCAGGCCGATCGCGGTGAAGGCTGGCGAACAATTGAAGCGCCGCTTGATCTGGTGTCCGTGATTCAGGGGGAGATCAATCCGGGTGAGTCCGTACTTATAGATTGCCTGACGCTCTGGCTCTCCAATCTATTCCACCACAATCGAGATATAGAGCAGGAAACTATGGCGCTTTGTAATGCGCTCCAGTCGTCACAGGCGCAGATTGCACTCGTTTCTAATGAAATTGGCTTGGGGTTGGTGCCAGAGACATCTTTGGGACGGGCTTTTCGGGATGCGCAGGGCCGGCTGAACCAGAAGGTAGCTGCTGTTTGCAATCAGGTAGACTTCGTCGCTGCCGGCCTTCCGCTCAGACTGAAAGGCTGAGCGCTTCCCGCAATCGCGTCTCTGCCGCTTCGTTCGCGATGAGGCCAAAACGCAGATGCTGGTTCGACCAGGAAAAGCGACGCACGTAAATGCCGCGCTCGGCGAGTCGTCTCCAGATCAGATGAGCATCTTCGCACTCAACAAACCGAAAAAGATTGGTTCCGTGAATCTCCTTGATTCCGGTGCCCACCAATATCTCGTCCAGACGTTTTCGGGCATCGTCAAGCCGCGCTCGCGCGCTGACTTGCCAGGAAGTGTCTTGATAGGCGCGCTTGCCAATGCCGAGCGCCAATCCGGATACGGGCCAAACACCGAGGAGGTTCGAAATCGTTCGCAGTATGTCTTCAGGAGCGATGACCGCCCCGAGACGCAGGCCAGCAAGTCCATAGAATTTTCCAAAGGATCGCAACACAATCAAGCCGGCTGCACCGGCATGTCGGGCGAGGCTGAGCTCTGGTGCAAGATCAGCGTACGCCTCGTCCACGATCAGCCATCCGCCCCGCTCTGCCAGCTCCGCACGTGCAGCGTCCAGTTCATCCGGATTGAAGAGCCGCCCATCAGGATTATTCGGATTGCAAATGATGACGGCATCTGCGTCATGAGTTCGGGACAGGGGGGCAGTGGTTTCCATGACGTCACATCCGGCTGTGCGCCAAACTTGTGCATGATCCCCATAGGTGGGGGTCAGAACTGCGACACGTTTCGGAGAAATGATCTGCGGCAACAGCCGGATCAGCAATTCACTTCCAGGCGCAAGTGCCAATGTGTCAGCGGGCGCGCCAATGACCGATGCCATGGCGGCTCGGCATTGTTGATATGCGTCGCGGGTCGGCAGGGCATTCAGCGTATCTGGCGATACATCCGATACGGGATAGGGCCACGGATTGATTCCGGTCGATAGATCTATCCATGGCCCTGACGCATTTGGAAATGCGGCGCGCATCTTGTCGAGAGAGCCACCGTGAACGAGATCGTGTTTCATAACATGTACGCTCCGAAAACGACCAATGCCACCAATGCGAATGCGACCGCGCATGAACGGCGGTACAGCGCCAGTCCCCTCGACACATCACCCCGCGCCGGATCTCTCGCACCACCATTTAGCCAGGGCTGATTGGTGGTTCGTCCTTCATATGCGCGCGGTCCCGACAGCCGAATACCAAGCGCGCCGGCCATTGCAGCTTCAGGCCATCCAGCATTGGGAGAACGGTGTCGTCCCGCGTCTCTCAGCATCACCTTCCACGCTTGTTGCTTGAGGGAGGTTAGTGCCAGGAGCAAGCCCGTCAGGCGCGCCGGAAGGAAGTTTGCCACATCATCCAGTCTTGCGGCAAAACCACCGAACGCATGATGCCGTTCACTGCGATGCCCGATCATCGAGTCGAGTGTGTTGGTGGCTTTGTACGCAGCAATTCCCGGCAGTCCGAATACAAGCCCCCAAAACACCGGGGCAATCACACCGTCAGACATGTTTTCGGCAAGGCTTTCCAGCGCTGCGCGCGAGATGCCATCCTCCTCCAGCAGCGCAGGGTCCCGGCCCACGATCAACGAAACCGCCTGGCGTGCTGCACTGATATCTCCTGTCACTAGAGGTTTCGCCACGTCAGCTACGTGTGAATGAAGGCTACGGGACGCGATGAGGCTTGAGGCGATGGCTGCTTCAAGAACAGTTCCGACAAGCGTTGGTGGCAATAGGCGCGAAATGGCGTGCGCCAGAGCGGCGACACTCAATATGAGAACCGCGCTTGCAAATCCGCCCATCAGGTAGCGAGCCTTGTGTGACCAATTCGGGCGGTTCAGCATCCGGTCCGCGGTGCCGATTACCCCGCCCAGCCATGTCACTGGGTGACCAACTCGGCGAAACAGTTGTTGAGGCCAGCCAATTATGACCTCCAACCCCCATGCGCATAGTATCAATGGCGCGAACCCCATCAAGCTTTCCGTCGCCAACCAGGCTCTTCCGCAAGGTTCAGCAGTGCGTCAACATCCACGGCTTGCTCGACGCCATCGGCCAATTCGTCCAGAGCGGTGTCCACTGCCGCATCATAGTCGAGATTTGCCCCGCGAAAATGTCCGGCCTGTTCCAGCCACGCGCGGCGAAACTCATTGCCTGCGAACGCTCCGTGCAGATATGTGCCTTCGATCCGGCCATTTGCGCTGCACGCGCCATCCTGCTCCGCACCAAGATTTATGAACGGACGCTTCGTATCAGGGCCTGACGTGCGACCGGCATGAATGACATATCCGGATGCGGTCGGTCCCAAGGTACTCACGGCTCTGCTGACAGGTTTCACTTCCTTGTGCCGGGTCATTATTGTATCGACATTGAGCAATCCCAAGCCGGCTGCTTCGCCCGGCTCACCATCTACGCCGAAAGGGTCAGAGATCCGGTTGCCAAGCATCTGGTAACCTCCACAAATACCGAGCACCCGGCCCCCCGCACGCGCGTGAGCAATGATGTCATGGTCCCAACCCTGCGCGCGCAGGAAGGCGAGATCACCGAGGGTTGATTTCGTACCAAACAGGATAACAACATCCGTGTTGCGCGGAATGGCTTGGCCCGGAGGAATCCAACTGAACTTGACGTTCTCCTCAAGCTTGAGGGGGTCGGCATCGTCGAAATTTGCGATCCGCGACAACATGGGGGCCGCGATTTTCAAAGCCTTTCCAGAGGGGGTGAGCGGCGTGTCCAGGACGAGCGCGTCTTCGGCAGGCAGTTTTGAAGCGGCGGGCAACCAGGGTATCACGCCGAGGCACGGCCACCTGGCGCGGGTTTCGATTTCCGTCACGCCTTCATCAAATAGCTTTAAATCGCCCCGGAACTTGTTCACCAGAAAGGCGCGGATCATCGCACTGTCTTTCTTCTCAATTACATTCCGTGTTCCAACAAGGCTGGCAATGACACCACCTTTTTCGATGTCGCCAACCAGACAAACGGGAACGCCCGCGCGTCGGGCAAACCCCATATTTGCTATGTCCCGGTCGCGCAGATTTATTTCCGCCGGGCTGCCGGCACCCTCGACAATGACCAGGTCGTACGCATTGGTAAGTCGGCCAAAGCTCTCCATGACTGCGCCCATCAACTGGTCGCGATTGGCCATATAGTCTGCGGCCTCCATGGCATGAGTAGCCTTGCCATGTACGACGAGCTGCGCGGTACGGTCTGTCTGGGGCTTCAGAAGCACCGGATTCATGTCAACATGGGGGTCCAGGCCTGCTGCACGCGCCTGCAGCGCCTGAGCGCGGCCAATTTCACCACCCGTTGGACAGGCGGCGGCATTGTTGGACATGTTCTGAGGTTTGAAGGGGGCAACACTCAGGCCTCGGCGCCGCGCGATCCGGCAAAGGGCCGCCGTCAGGACAGACTTGCCGACATCCGAGCCAGTGCCTTGCAACATCAGTGCGCGGGCGGTCATGCGGCACCGTCAATATGAATATTCAACCCCTCAACCCGCGCCGCAACGCCATAAATGTCCCGCATTCGCTCGGCTGTCAGTGTTTCGGACGGAGGGCCGTCCGCTTCAATACGCCCATCCTTCATCCAGACCATGCGAGAGGCATAGCGTGCAGCGAGTTGAATATCATGGAGCACGACCAGTGCGCCGCGACCTTGGTCCACATAGGCGCGGATCAGGTCGAGAATCCGAAATTGCTGACGGGGGTCCAGCGCAGCTATGGGCTCATCCGCGATGAGCAAAGGCGCTTCGGCGGCAAACGCGCGCGCACAATGGACGCGGGCCAGCTCCCCGCCTGAAAGCGTATCCGTGCGGCGCCCCGCCAGTTCTAGAAGTCCGCAGGCCTGAAGCGCGCGGTCAACGGCTTCGGCGTCTAATCCTTTCAAGCGGCCCAACGGCGCTCCGTGGCTGAACCGCCCAAGGGATACGACGTCACGGACACTATTCGGCCAAGCAAGCGGCCGGGTCTGGGGAAGGTAGGCTATTTGCCGGGCGCGCTGCGTCGGTGAGAGAGCATCAACCGGTTTACCGCCAAGCAAGCTGAGCCCCGCACTCGCCGATTGCAGGCCCAGACCGGCGCGGATCAGGCTCGTCTTGCCCGCACCATTCGGACCAAGCAGCGCTACGAACTCGCCACAGCCGAGGCGGAAGCTGGCATCGTCTACCAGCACGCTCTCCCTTGCGAGAACGGAGATGTTTTCGACGACGAGATCAGTCATTTCCGGTCCGCCTTTGCATCGCGATCCAGACAAAAGCGGGTGCACCAATGAGCGCCGCGACAACGCCGAGTTTAAGCTCCGCTGACGTCGGCATCAGGCGAACGAAAATGTCAGCGACGACCAGGATCAATCCGGAGAACAGCGCGGACGGCACAAGCGAGCGCGCTGGGTCATGCCCGACGAAGGGACGAATGATATGAGGCGCAACAATGCCGACAAAGCCAATTGCTCCAGCCAGCGCCACCGCGCCACCGGTTGCCAGACCCGCGCCAACCACGGTGAATATCTGCTGGCGCCGCAGATTGAGGCCAATCCCTGCCGCTGCCTCTTCGCCGAGAGTTAATGCAGACAGACCGCGCCGCGTAGCAAACAGAGTTGCGCCGCCCGCAAGGATGAAGGGCGCCGCCAGCGTAATTTCGTCAAAGCTGCGATTGGCAACTGAGCCCAGCATCCAGTTGATCATGTCAGATAGTGAAAACGGGTTCGGTGCCAGGTTCATCAACAGGCTCATGGCCGCGCCAGCAAAGCTCGACAGGCCAACACCGATCAGGATGAGCGTGACAACAGACTGTGTGCGCAATGCGGCGACGGTGATGAGGCCTGTTGCCGTCAGCGCACCGATGATCGCAGCAATCGGTACGGCCCAGGGGGTGATCGAGGCGATCCCGTAATAGAGTGCGAACGTAGCCATAAGCGACGCAGACGCCGAGACTCCCAGAACCCCCGGTTCTGCCAGAGGGTTCCTCAGCAAGCCCTGCAAGGCAGCGCCGCTGATGCCCAGCGCGGCCCCAACGATGTAAGCCGCGATCGCCCGCGGCAGCCGTATCTGCCAAACGACCAGGCGGTCGCCTGCTTCCGCTCCCCCGAAGAGGGCTGCCAGCAACCGGTCGGCGGGCAAGGCGGTTGATCCGAGGAAGCATGCCGAGAGAATTGCCAACACACTTGCGGCGATCAATGTCGGCATGAGCAGGGTTTCACGCGTCATTGTCCGTCCTTTCCGGCCAACGCCTCGACGGCATCCATCAAGAACCAGCCGCTGCACGAGGTCCACGCGCCTTCAAGCGATACGACTTCGCTCTGGGTAAGCTGCGCCTTTGCGACAGGGTGCTTCATCGGACTCCACGCGTCCGGATGATTGGTGCGCGATCCGAAGAACGCAGCCGCTACGACATCAGGTTTCTCATAGGCAAGCGTTTCCAACGGGATGGATCGCCAGCCATGTTCTGTTTCCATATTGGTCAGGCCCGCCGCCACGATCATTTCATGAATCAGCGAGCCCGGGCCGGTCGTTACACCTGCGGGCGTCATGTACAATGCGATCTGGCCAGTCTCGCGCTTTCTCAACCGCGCAAGGCGGTGTTGCATCTCAGTGTTCACGACCGCACCCCGTTCAGGCTCTCCCAACTCGTTGGCGATGCGTTGCGTGTTTTTCATCACGGAAGGAATGTCAGGCGTCCAACCAACTTCCACCACAGGCACGCCTGCCTTCTGGAAGAACGCGGCGGCATTCGGTCCGCCGCCATAGGACCGCACAACAAGGTCGGGCTTGAGGATCAGTACATTCTCGGCGTTTGGCCTGACCGTCGCGATGCCGCCGGCGGTGTCCCGCATATAGGAAAATTCCCGGCCCGCGTCCGGCGACAAGGCCAGGATGCGTTCCCGGTCGACAAGCTTCAAAACATACTGGTCGGCGCAATAGTCGAGACTGACAATCCGGGCAGGGCGCTCAGGCTTTGTGAGCACATTCTTGCCGGCCTGTCCGCAAGCAGACAGAAGAAGCGCAAGAATTGGGATTATCAGCCTCGACATGGAGATGTCCTAGTAGCGGAGCCGCATGCCGACAGATCCGGACAGTCCGGGTGTGCCATATCCCAAGATCTGCTGGTACTCCTCATTGAACAGGTTCTCGATCCGGCCATAGATTTCGACTGTTTCATTGAGATCATAGCTGCCGGTCAGGTCGACGCGTGTCCAGCTGTCGAGTTCGGATCCGTCTGTATTGGCTTCTTCGCCATTATAGCGAACGAGCACTGCGCCAGAGAAGGGGCCGTCCGGATCAAAAGAAGCTGAGATGTTCCCGGTGCTTTCCGGAAGGCGGGCCAATGCGTTTCCGTTGCCATCCTCTGAGTCAATGAACGTATAACTCGCCGCGATACCCAGCCAGTTATTGATCGCGTAAGCGCCAGTCAACTCGATCCCCTGCGAGTCCACAAGGGCGATATTGTCGTAGCCAGCCGTGTAAGAGAAATCGATCATGTTTTCGGTTTCCTGATCGAACAGGGTTGCACCAAGGACCATGCGCTCGTCAGCAGACTGCCATTGCACACCAATGTCATAGGCCTCGGAGGTTTCAGCCTTGAGGTTGGTATTGGGTGCGGTCAGTCCACAGAAAGTGCAGATATAGGTCGACTGAAAGATGCTGGGTGCCTTGAAGCCCTGACCCCAGCTTGCCTTGAAGGTGAGCTGATCTGTTGCGGTCCAAGCTGCTGCCACGCGACCCGTCGTTTCAGAGCCGAAAGTCTCGTGATCGTCGACCCGAATTCCGCCCGTCAGGGTCAGATCGTCCACGGGTTTGAATTCGTAGAGCGCAAACAAACTGTCAATCGAGGACTCTTGCTCATTGGCACTTGTCTCTTCGCGCTCCGTTCCAAAGGCCAATGTATTTGTGTCGTTGATGGCGAATGTGCCCTGATAGCGAAACAGCACGCGGTCACCTTCGGTGAAATAACTCTGGACACCGTTTGACCTATTTTCGCGTTCAATATCGGCATAGCCAATCTGAACAAGGTTCTCGAGTCGGCCATCGAACAGTGGCGCTTTCAGGGTGATGTTTCCAGACAGCGTCTCCGAATTCGTGACCTCATCTCCATCCGCCACGCTGCCCTGCGCGACGAACGCATAGCTGTCATATTCTGACTCTGCGTCGCTCCACATCAGGCTGGTTTCGAGACGAACACTGGCCGGCAGGTTCAAACCGCCTTTGGCCGAGACCGTCTGTGAGTCGTAGCCGTCGTCTTCGGAGTTACCATTCGCCTCATCCGCTTTGGAAATACCATCCGTGGTCAGTCCGGTAGCCGCGAGCCGGAAATCACCGATTTCATTCGCATTGCTGATCGACGCGCCGCCGCGCAATGTATTGAAGGAGCCGTATTCGCCGAACACCATGCCTGACAAGCCTTCTGTGGGGCGCTTGGTCGTGACGGACACGACGCCGCCAATGGCATCACTCCCCCAGAGCGTCGATTGCGGGCCTTTCAGCACTTCGATACGCTCAATGGTGTCTGTGTCCAGATAAGCGAAGTTGTAGCCGCCACCGGTGCCGGTCGGATCGTTTACGGGTACGCCGTCGATCAGCACCAATGTCTGGTCATTGGAAGCACCGCGTATACGCACGCTGGCGTTGCCGCCAAAGGCACCGTTCTGGTTGACCGTGACACCGGGCGCGGTTGCAATAGCGTCCAGGGCAAAGTCGACGCCCAACTCTTCCAGGTCGTCCCGCGTGATGACGAAGACACTTGAGCCAATTTCGGTCATCGTCTGGTCAAGGCGTGATCCATTGACGATGATCGTATCGAGTTTGGTTTCTTCGATGCTTGCAGTCTGGGCGGTCGCCGAGACGGTAAAGCCGAACGCAACAGCCCCCAGCAGGGCGGTTTTGTAGAACATATCTTTTCCTCGCATCCCAGCCGCCCGAATGGTGGATGCAGTTCATAACGACAATCTGGCCTCACCTTGTGATTGGTGCGGACGGCCAGGCCCAGGGGTTCGGATGTCGTTACAAAGGATAGGCTTGAAGCCTTCCCGCCCGCTGAGAACTATTCCCGGCCTCCGGACGAACGACGCGATGGCAGGTCTCCTGGCTCACCGATCGTCATCTCAGGCCGCCTTCCCAGAGCGATTGCTCCAGTGGCTGTATGGCCTTCAACTCCCGGCTCACAGTTGCGGGTACAGCGCCGAATTCACATCGGCTTCCCTCTTAGCTTTCCTTGCAGAAAGCACCATCTGAACGTGGTAATGTTGCAAGCCTCGCGACCTGTCAATACTGCCGCTATTACAGGACGCGCGGCAAAATGGTCAGAAGTCGACGCCACGCTTGGCTTTGAGCCCCGCTTTGAAGGGGTGCTTCACCTCGACCATCTCGCTGACAAGATCGGCATAGTCGCAAAGTTCCGGTTTGGCATCGCGCCCCGTCAGGATGACGCTGGTCTGGCTGTCGCGCGCTTTCAGTCCCTCAAGAACAGCGTCGGTTGAGAGATAGTCATAGCGCATGGCAATGTTGATCTCATCCAGCACAACAAGATTGTAGGAGCCATTTGCCATCATGGTTTTCGCACGGTCGAACGCTGCCTCGGCGGCGGCGATGTCGCGAGCCTTGTCCTGTGTGTCCCAAGTGAAGCCTTCACCCATTGTGTGCCAATCGAGTTGATCGGGGAACTTGTCGAAGAATTGTCGTTCACCGGTAATCCATTTGCCCTTGATGAACTGGACGACCCCCACATGGTGACCCCAGCCAAGGGCACGGGCAATGACGCCGAAGGCCGAGCTTGACTTGCCCTTGCCATTTCCCGTGTGAACCAGCACCAGCCCGCGGTCAGGCACGGCGGCCGCGTCGGTCTTCTTGCGTTGCTCTGCCTGCAGCGCCTTCATCTTTTCAGTATGGGAAGTGTCGTCGGTCATGTCGCGTTTCCTGAGTGTTCCAGCAGCGTGATGAGGCCGCCATAGGCGACCGAGCTCTGATAGTGATGGTGGCCGCCGAGCGCGGCAAAGGCTGCCTTGATCACGCCGGCATGGGTCACGACCAGAGTGTGGCTGTCGGGGTGGTTGAGTTCGGCTATGGCGTTCTGAGTGCGGGCGGTCAGCATGGCGACGCTTTCCCCCTCATGAGGCCTCGCATGGAGGAAGTCCGATGCCCAGGCATCGAGTTCATGTCTCGGCAATTCGTTCCAGGGCTTCATCTCCCAGGTTCCGAAATCCATCTCGACCAGTCGTTCATCCCGGATGATGTTCAGCCCACTCCGTTTTCCGACGAATTCGGCAAGCTCAGCGCACCGGGTCAGCGGGCTCGATACGATGCGGTCTATCCGTGGCAGTCCGGCCAGAACGATGCTGGCCTCGTCCGCAAAAGAGGTCGCGAGCGCCAAGTCAGTTCGACCATAACAGGTGCCGGGTGCGACATCAGGCGTTGTATGCCGAAGGAGGGTCAGAGCCATGCGAGGAGCCCCAGATAGAATCCGATCTCGCTTGCTTGCTGCACCGCGCCGAGCGTGTCGCCCGTATAGCCCCCCAGTTTGGGCTCAAAGAACAGGCGCATTAGAACATGCGCGAAACACAATGAAACAATACCGGACAGGAGTGAGACGAAAGGAAACAGGACAGCACCGACTGCAACAGCACCCAACGCTGTGAAACCGGCAATTATCAAGCTGGACGCAGATATACCCGTTGCCACAGGCTTTCCCGTACCTTCCTCCCGCACATACCGGCTGGTCGCGATCACACACACAGCTGAGAACCGAGAGACGCAATGCGCAACGGGCAGGGCAGCGCAGACCCAGATTGGCGGTATCGCCGACAGCGCACCCACCTTGATTGCGAGCGCCAGGAACAGCGCGGCGGCCCCATATGTGCCGAGCCGACTATCCTTCATGATTTCCATTGCACGAACAGGTGTATGTCCGCCGCCAACGCCGTCAAACGTGTCGGCCAAGCCATCCTCATGGAACGCACCTGTCAGCAGCAGGCCTGCGCTGACCGCCAGCAGCGCTGCCAGATAGCCCGGCAGGACCAGCGCGGCGATCCAGAAAGCGGCTGCACTTACGAGTCCCACAAGTATGCCGACCAGGGGGAAGTATCTCGGCGCCTGCGCCATGCGCTCCGGCGTGAACATCTTGTCAGTTCCAAGCGGCAGCCGGGTCAGAAATTGCACAGCCAGCACGAGTTTGGCGAGTTCGCCATTCATGCCGGGCCACTCACTCCGGCGCTGTCGAAGCTCGCCATCTCGCGCAGCATCGCGGCGGCTGCCTTTACAAGCGGGAAGGCGAGCAATGCGCCCGTGCCCTCGCCCAGGCGCATGTCCAGATGCAGCAAAGGCCTGGCCTTCAGCGCGTCCAGTACACGCGCATGTCCGGCCTCTGCGGATTGGTGCGCAAAGATCATGCTCTTCCGGCAACCGGGTGAAATCGCTTCAGCGGCCAATGCGGCGACTGTCGCAATGAAGCCGTCCACGATGACAATCTTGCCGCTCGCTGCCGCTCCGATCATGGCGCCGGCCATCATGGCAATCTCGAAGCCGCCATACTCCTGGAGCGCCAGACCAGCTTCCAGTTTATCGTTCGTCCGGTTTGCAGCTTTTTCCAACAGTTCGCATTTGCGGCGAAGACCATCATCGTCGAGACCTGTGCCCCGTCCGGTCAGGTCGGCAACTGGCACTCCGAGTATTTTGGCCGCCACGAGGCTTGCCGAAGATGTGTTGCCGATGCCCATCTCGCCAAAACACGCAACCGCTTCGTCGCCTTCATGACCCAGCGCTGACCCGGAAGACAGCGCAGCAGCGTGTTCGGAGGGGGTCATGGCGGGCCGCTCAATGGCGTTGGCCGTACCTGCGGCGACCCGACGTTGGATCAGGCCTGGGTGATCCATCAGCGATCCAGTTACTCCAGCGTCAACGACGCGCACGCTTGCGCCGACAGAACGGGCGAAGACGTTGGCGGCTGCGCCCTCGGAAAGAAAATTGAGCACCATCTGGCGGGTCACATCCTGCGGGAATGCCGAAACACCCGCTGTTGCCATGCCATGGTCAGCTGCGAAGATGGTGAGCCGGCATGTGTCCGCGCGAGGTGTCAGGGACTTCTGGATCTGGGCTATCTGAACAGCAAGGGTTTCGATACCCCCCAGCGCGCCAAGTGGTTTGGTCTTGCCATCGATTGCTGCGCGAATCTGAGCTTCAAATTGCGCTTCAGAATGGGATAAATCCGTATCTGGAAATGTCTGCATGATGAAGAATGCCCGTTGACGTAAATCGTGTGGCGGGGTTCTAGGCAGCATCGGAAGCGATTGTACAGGCTTGCAAATATCTCAACTGAGCTTTTGCGAGGAGGTTCGGCTCAAGTTGCGCAGTTATTTGACCTGCTTCTTGGTGTCCCGCGCATAAGAAAAACTCCGGTTGTCACAGCGGAGTAGGCGGATAGGGCGCGATTACCCCGGGCCAGTCAGTCTCGCCTCGCTTGAGGGCATTTGTCCTGTGCCAGTTTCGCTATCCTGGCATACTGTTTGCGTCGTAAAGTCTATGCGTCGCAGCGATTGTGCGACTGTCAGGATTCGGGACTAAGTTGCGTATGCGCGCCTCCGGTGACAGCAAGATTCTCTTCATCACGCATGGCGCGGGTCGCGGCCGAAAAGTGCCAACAGGCGATGTTTTCCTGAAACGGCTGGCAGCCAAGTCTGATCCCTTGCTCAAGGACATCCGGATCCATCGCACAGGCTCCGGGTCCGCGGACCTTGAGGGTGTGGGACTGGTCATTTTCTGGCTGGGCGATCCTCTGATGCAGAAGTATCCTGCCTGTTATGTTGACGCTGTGGCCATCGCCGAAGAGGCGGTTGGTCGAGGTATCCGAATACTCAACCATCCAGACGCGCTCAGCAACACGACCAAATCCAGACAGGCGCATATCTGGGCTGACGCAGGCGCACCATGCGCCGCCGCAGCGTCTGCATCGACGTTGGGGGATATGGCTGGCGCGATCGAGCGCATCGGGTTTCCCTGTATTGTCCGAAGTGATCAGGAGCATGCACAAAGACAGGTTACGACCCTGTTCAAGGCTGAGGACGCAAAGGAGCTGGATGGTGAGGCGTTGCTGCCAGCAGTTGTTCTGAAGCTGTATGACATCCGTCAGGAGTATCGTGACGTTGGCAGGCCCCGCTCCGATCTGTTTGCGCGCTATCACCACAAGGCCCGGGCGTTTGTGTTTGGTGACCGAGTGCTGGCGTCTCACCTGTTCTTTTCCACAGAAAGGATTGTTGGCCTGTCGAACAGTCTGTTCCAGCGGGAGGCGAGTCGCCTGCGGCGCCTCGCAAGACATTTTGGCTATCATGAGCGTTTGCGGGCTGAACTGATTGCTGCAGACAAGGCATATTTCTCTGCGCCTTTGGAAGAGGCGCAGGAACTCGTTCAGGCGGTCAAGGCGCTTGGGCTGGACTTTGCCGCGGTCGACTACAGTATCCGACCAGATGGGCGCATCATCATATGGGAGGCCAATCCGTATTTCTGGTTACCCCATGGCAAGGCCAGCGTTTTGTCGCGCCAACGCAATGCAGTCACCCGCGTGGACCAGACATTCGATTGGTTCACTGCTTGCATCAAAGCCTATTGTAATGATCATCCCAACTTGTCGGTGGTTTCTTCATCCCGACGCTGAAACGATGTCGCCATTGGAGTTGAATTGAATGGTTTCGACGCATCCTATCGCCGCACCACCTGCGCAACGGGTAGATTGGGTAGATTACGCAAAGGGCATCTGCATCATTCTGGTGGTAATGATGCACGCGGTAAACGGCGTCGAATATCTGTTCGATGAGCAAGGATGGATGCATCCCATCATCGATTTTGCACGGCCCTTCCGAATTCCGGACTTCTTTTTGGTGGCGGGTCTGTTCCTGAGCCGGTCGATCCATGCGCCGCTCGTCGACTATCTCGACCGGAAAGTCGTGCATTTCATATATTTCTACGTGCTCTGGCTCACGCTCCAGCTTCCCGTTCTGGAGTTCGATGCATTCGTGTCCCATCCTGGCTACGTCCTGAAGCTGTGGGTCTACAGTTTCGTTGAGCCCTCGAACTCGCTTTGGTTCGTGCACATGCTGGCGATCTTCTATATGGTAACGCGCCTGTTACGGAACGTGCCGGTCTGGATCGTGTTTGCAGGCGCCTTCGTCCTCCAGTCTCTCTACCAACTTGTGCTGATTGATACGGGATGGGGCGTGATCGACCGGTTCGCAAACCGGTATGTCTACTTCTTCATGGGCTATGCGTTTGCACCACAAATCTTCCGATTTGCGGAAAGGGCAGCCAAAGCGCCCTGGATCGGATCCCTTGGTTTGCTCGCGTGGGGCATGCTGAATTGGTGGGCTGTCAGCCTCGCCTTGCACGAAGAAGTGGTTGCCAGTTTCATTCTGGGCATTGCCGGCGCGACCGCCGTCTGCGTCGTCTCAGCGCTGCTGACCCGGTTCCGCGCAGCAGACTTTCTCAGATATTGCGGCCGGCACTCGATCGTTATCTACCTGACCTACGCGTTTCCGCTCGTTGCGATGGAGCGACTGGTGCTGCCTTCTATTGGAGCGCCCTTCGGCGATGTGGGGCTGGCGTCCGCCTTGACCCTTGCACTTGCTGTTGCGCTCCCGCTTGCCCTTCACGCCCTCATTCGCGGCACGCCGCTCAATTTCCTGTACGTACGTCCTGATTGGGCCAGCTTGTCTGGAAGCGAGCGAGGGAAAAGGCGCGCTGCGTTGTCAACAAAATAGCCTAGACGTTGAAGCGAAACAGCATCACATCGCCATCCTGGACTATGTAATCCTTGCCTTCTGACCGCATCTTGCCGGCTTCTTTTGCGCCTGCTTCGCCGCCATGTTCGACATAGTCCTTGTAGGCAACGGTTTCGGCGCGGATAAAGCCTTTCTCGAAGTCACCATGGATAACCCCGGCGGCCTTGGGCGCACTCCACCCTTTCCGGATGGTCCAGGCGCGGGATTCCTTCGGTCCGACCGTGAAATAGGTCTGCAGGTCGAGAAGGTCGTATCCGGTATGGATCAGACGGGTCAGGCCCGGCTCTTCCAGTCCGAGCGTCTCAAGATATTCGCTGCGGTCCGGCTCATCCAACAGGGCGAGCTCGGCTTCAATTTGAGCTGAAATCACAACGCACGCAGCGCCTTCTTCAGTCGCGCGGGCCTCGACTCGACTGGAATATTCGTTACCTGTTGCGGCACTGTCCTCATCAACGTTCGCGACGAACAGAACCGGTTTCGAGGTCAAGAGCTGCAGCATGTTCCACGCTTTTGTGTCGTCTTTCGAGACAACAGCGCGTCGGGCCGGCCGACCTTCGTTCAGCTCGGCAAGTGCGAGATCAATCAAAGCGACCTGAGCCTTGGCTTCCTTGTCACCGGAATTGGCCTTTTTCACGACGCCGGCCTTGCGCTTTTCAAGGCTTTCCATGTCAGCCAGCATGAGTTCGGTCTCGACGACTTCGAAGTCGGCAATCGGGTCGACCTTCCCGCTGACATGAGTGATATCGTCATTCTCGAAGCAACGCAGGACATAGATGATTGCATCTGTTTCACGAATATTGGCGAGGAATTTGTTGCCAAGGCCTTCGCCCTGCGAAGCGCCTTCGACGAGGCCGGCAATGTCCACGAAGTTCATGCGCGCCGGGATGATCTCTTTCGAGCCCCCCACTTCGGCCAACTTCTCCAGTCGGGGCTCCGGTACGGCGACTTCGCCAACATTTGGCTCGATCGTGCAGAATGGATAGTTGGCTGCTTGTGCCGTCGCTGTCTGGGTGAGCGCATTGAAGAGTGTGGACTTGCCCACATTGGGAAGGCCTACGATGCCGCATTTGAAGCCCATACCGGTCTCCTGAGTAACTGGTTCGCCGCGCAAATAGCCGTATTCACAGCCGAAAAACAGACTGAAATATCGCCTGATAGCGGAATTGGGTGGAATATTAAGGGTCTATGGGTATGCTTGGCCCATTACTTCAAGAGGTAGCGCGCATATGGCGTACGATGTTTTCCTGGTATCGGCGATCGAAGATCGCGACATGGCGAAGTTGGTCGCACGTCGGCTGCGTTCGCTGAAGTTCAAGGTCTGGTTCGATCAAAAGCAGGTCGACAATACGTTCGATGCCAAGGATGCACGCAATGCGGGCAATTCCAAGCATATGCTTGTCATGTGGTCCGAACATGCAGTGAAGAGCGACTGGGTGCGTGCGGCGGCTTCTGTCGGGCATTCGCGGCCTGGCATGTTGGCCCAGGTCAGCGTCGACAAGACGATCCCTTACGAGCCGTTCAAAAGCGACAAACGTTTCTCAATTGAGGGCATGACGTCGCGCAAGACTCCTGAAGGCTTTTATAAACTGATCGAAGAGCTCGGCCAGCGCGATGGGCGCTCCGACCTTCGAGAGTGGATGGGGTATGGCTCGAAGGATGAAGAAGCGCGGGAAGACTGGCTCACGGCTCATCCGGACGACCCGCTTGCTATTGATGCAAAGAAGAAGCGTGAGAAGGCGATGGGTATCAAGCCTGCGCCAGCGGCCGAGACGGCCAGCGCAGCCGCCTTGGCAAAGGCTTCCGTCAAACCGCATGTCGCAAGTTCCGGTCCAGGCCAACGCCCAACAAGCTCAGCGGCGCCTGCCGCTTCAGATCCCTTGGGTATGGGATGGGGCACGATTGCCGCAGTTGGCGCAGCCGTGTTCGCTATGTTCTTCCTGAGCTGGATTTTCCGCTCTCAGACGATCACTGCTCCGGTCTATGCCGGTGCACCGGGTGTCGGAAATGCGTATGTCCTTCAGGAATCCTGTCCAGCAGGCCAGGTGCCGGCATCACTCATGAAAGTGCTCGAGCCGGGGCCGATTGTGAATGATACCGAAGATTCGGAACCTGAAAACTAGTTCAGGCGAAGACGGCGATGGTCTGTCGGCCGATCATGATAGGTTGGCCTGATGTATTCCACAACGTCATGGCTTGGCTGTTATAGCCATCCTTTGACGTGTCGGCGACATGCCGGGCCAAAAACCACCCCTCGTTCGTCTTGATGTCATCTGTCAGGAATTCTGCCATCCATGTCATGGAGCTGATACGGGCCTGTCCTGTCAGCATCGACATGGCCGCAGGCGGTGGTGCGTCTGCAAGTGCCAGCACGGAAACCGCGTCCGGCGGAACCGAGCCATCCTTGTGCCGCATCCAGAGAGACATGTCTGCGTCTGGCGCACCCGACATCGGGGGGCTTCCCTTCGCCAGCCGCATGTTGAAGTTGCGGGTGAAGGCAGGGCGCCTCGGTGACTCTCCGAAGAAAGATACGGTCTCGTTCGGGGAGGTAACTGCAGGTGCAGGAAGGTGTGCAAAGTTGAGCGACGACTCACGGTGTGCCCCAAAGGCAAAGATCGCCTCGGCAGCGACGCCGGTCTCGCCCATCATGCGCACGCTTGTAAATACGGTGTTCTTGCCTTCGCGCAGCAGGGTGGCGGTGCAAGCAACGTCACCTGACACAGGTCCAACAAATGCCACTTGCGCTGACCGGATCTGACGCCCACCAGAGGTCGGCATCGCGGCCTGTAGGCATAGCGCCGCTGTCAGCCCCCCATAGGTTGTGCGGCCCTGCATCCAGGTCTCCGGCACATGGAAAGACATGGCATGGTCGCCGGTCTGTTTGCCGCTGCGCATGAGGGTGGTGAAATCCATCAGTCTCTCCCTGACTACAGGGTGCCAATCTAGTCAGTTCTGGAAGGGAACCAACTCATGACGCCGGGGTATGCGAACAAAAAAGCGCCCCGGTATATCACCGGGACGCTCAATGTGTTCAATGAGGCGTAACCTAGTGCTGGCTCTCCGGTGTCGTGACTTTCAGGCCATCCAGATCTTCCGAAACGGTGATCTGGCAAGACAGGCGGGAATTTTCCTGAACATTTTCAGCAAAATCGAGCATGGATTTTTCCATTTCTTCCTGCTCGCCAACTTTGTCCATGAAGGCCTGGTCGACATATACGTGGCATGTGGCACACGCGCAGGCGCCGCCGCAATCGGCATCAATGCCTGGAATGGAGTTCTTGATAGCAGCTTCCATCACGGTCTCGCCGTTCTGGGCCTCCACAACGCGCTCCGTGCCGTCGTGGTCGATATAGGTAATTTTCGCCATGTGCGGGTTTCTCTCCTTCAAGCTGCCACTGCGTTAGTGGCAATCTCTTTCATTGTTATTGATGTGTCTGCAAGAATGTCAGCCGAAAGCTTGGCGCCTGACATGATGAGCTTCTTGGATGCGAGGAATTCGGGCGGACTGTTGATCGCATCCACTGCGATGAGCGTTCCATTCTTCAGGTAGAAGGCCGCAAACTTTCGATCCTCCGGTGAACCTCTCACCACGATCTCGTCATAGCCGGCGCTGAGCCCGGCGATCTGGAGCTTGAGGTCGTACTGGTCCGACCAGAACCAAGGGCAATCTTCATTCGGTCGCGGTTTGCCAAGAATGGCGGCGGCAGCGAGCTTGCCCTGCTCGATGGCATTGTGGACGCTTTCAAGCCGACCAGAGCGACCAAAATGCACCAGCGGCCGACTGGCGCAATCGCCTGCGGCAAAGATTCGTGGGTCGGATGTGCGCGCATCGCGATCAACAAGAATGCCATTATTGCAGGCAATTCCGGAATCTTTGGCGAGTGCTTCGTTTGGCAGGATACCGATGCCGACCAGAACAATGTCCGCATCGAGTTTGGTCCCATCGGTGAGCACGGCAGCGGTCACCGCGCCATCATTCCCTTCAAGCTTCGACAGGCTCGTCTCTGTGCGAATCTCAACGCCCTGGCGGCGATGCTCAGCCTCATAGAACTCGCTCATGACCGGGCTTGTAACTCTGGCTAGAACACGTGGTGCCATTTCCAGAACGGTCGTTTTCAGACCCATTTGCTGGGCGACGGCCGCTGCTTCAAGACCGATATAACCAGCTCCGATAATCACCATGGAGCGTCCGGCCACCATTTGCGGCCGGATCCGCTCGACATCGGCAAGACCGCGCAGCGCGTAGACATGCTCAAGCTCTGCACCGTCGATCGGCAGGGCGCGAGGGCGCGAACCCGTCGCGATGATCAGCGCGTCATATTCGAGGTGGCCACCATGTTCGAGATCCACTCTGCGTTCCGCCCGGTCGATGCTGGTTGCACGTGTCGAAAGGATCAATTCCACATTGTTGTCTTCGTACCAGGCGGCTGGTTTGAAGTAGAGGCGCTCCTCGGCGAACTCACCCTTCATATAGGCTTTTGACAATGGTGGGCGCTGGTAGGGCAGTGCCGGTTCTTCACCGACCAATGTCAATTCGCCCGTATAGCCACCCATGCGCAGGGATTGAATTGCTTGCGCCGCAGCTTGCCCAGCCCCAAGCACCACAATGCGTTTTGCGTCTGTCAAATCCAATGTGCTATTCCCGGTCTACGTAGGGTCAATTCGTGACGCCTGCGTCATTTTTAATGTTCTAGGCCAGTCTGCCTGCTACTGCAAGGCATGTCACCACGCGTTTTGCCGCAATTTGGTCAGGAAACGATGGTGTGTGAGGTCAGTCTTTTATATGCACATGATGATGAAATTGACCTACCGACTCGACAATGAAGCTCACACGCTCGCATTCGGCAATGCCATCGCCCCCTTGCTGAAGCCGGGCGATGTGATTGCCCTGCATGGCGGACTGGGCGTCGGGAAGACGACATTTACGCGAGGGCTGGTTCGGGCGCTCATACCGGATATCCAGGAAGTGCCGAGCCCGACATATACTCTGGTCCAAACCTACGAGGCTCCGGATTTTCCCGTCTGGCATTTTGACCTCTATCGGCTGGAATCGCCTGACGAGATGGCTGAGATTGGGTGGGACGAGACGCCGGAAGGCGTGGCGATTGTCGAGTGGCCGGAGAAAGGGGGAAAGCACCTACCTGCTTGGCGGCTGGACATCGTCTTTGACTTTGAAGGCGAACATCGGCTCGTATCCCTGGAACCCCATGGCGAAGATTGGCAGGCGCGCTGCAATGAATTTCAGTTCTAGTTCCCGCGACGCGCTGATCGCTGATTTTCTTGCGCGCCATCAATGGGATGGTGCAGACCTCAAGCCGTTGGGACAAGACGCATCCACGCGTCGGTATATCCGGATGGTGCGGACCGATGGTTCGACGGCGATGCTGATGGATGCTCCACGCATCGAAGCTGATCCGTGCCCACCGGATGCCGATGATGCCACGCGCAACGCGATGGGCTGGAATGCGCAGACGCGTTTGGCGGCCTCTCGTGTCGACGCCTTCGTCCTGATAGCTCACCATCTCAGATCACTCGGTTTTGAGGCGCCGGAAATCCTTGCGCATGATACTGAGGCCGGGTTGGCGATTCTGCAGGATTTCGGCGACGGTAAGGAACTGGCGCGGCAGATCGAGCAGGATCCGGCTTTGGAAGTGCCCGCCTACACGCTGGCCGCAGGCATGCTGGCCAGGCTTCATCAACACCCGATCCCCGACTCTGTAACCCATGAGGCCGAGCAATGGCCGATACTCGATTTTGATCGCCTCGCATTGTCCTCGAATGCTGACTTGTATGCGGACTGGTTGCCAGTGGAGGCGGGTGGCGCTGCGCTGACTGGACTTGCCCGCGCTAGATGGGAGTCCGAACGTGATGCCCTGATCGAACAGGCTATGGCATTCCCGCGTGTGTTCACTCTGCGTGACTACCATGCTGAGAACCTGCTCTGGTTGGGCGATGGCCGTATTGCGTTGCTCGATTTCCAGGATGCGGTGAAGGGATGGGATGCTTGGGATATGGCCATGCTGACCCAGGACGCGCGACGGGACGTTTCGCATGCGGCATCCGAAGCGGCGATCCGGCACTATCTCGACCAGACCGGCAAGACGCGTGAGGCTTTTAACGAGCGGCTCGCCGTGATTGGGGCTCTAAACGCGCTGCGTATCGCTGGTGTGTTCTCCCGGTTGCAGCATCGTGATGGCAAGGCTCGGTATGGCACATTCCAGCCGCGTCAGCTGAAACTGCTCGCCCGCAATCTGTCCCACCCCGCACTGGAGCCCATGGCGGCCTTTGTGCGGGAGACGACCCCCTTCGTGTTCAAGGAAAGCTGATGTCTTCAAATATTCCGCATACGGCGAGATGCGGCCGCTAACGGACACATGTCCGAAGCCCCTGATAGAAGTCGGTGGCAAGCGTCTGATGGATAGAATGACTGACCCCCTGATCGAAGCGGGCGTTCAGCGGATCGTGGTCAATGTCCATTGGCTCGCCGATCAGGTCGAAGATCATGTTTCGGGCATCAAGGGTGTGGACCTGATTGTGTCGGACGAGCGTGGCGAAGTGCTTGAAACAGGCGGCGCGCTGGTGAAAGCCGCGCCGATGCTTGGCGATGATCCCGTCTTCGTGGTCAACACAGATGCGTTCTGGGGTAAGGGTGATCCGACCCCTTTTCTCGATCTGGCCAGCGCATTTGATCCAGCGCAGATGGACGAGCTCCTCCTTCTCGCGGATACGCAGCGCAGCCTGGGATATGGGGGCGCCGGAGACTTTCTCCGTGCCGAGGATGGCAGCCTCAAGCGACGCGGTGAAAACCTGTCTGCCCCATGGGCCTATGCGGGAGTCCGCATCCTCAAGCCGCAAGCATTCTCAGGCCTCGCTGTGGAGCGCTTCTCGGTTGCTTGGCGAATTTGGGGGCCGCTTGTCGAATCCGGACGGTTGCACGGTCTGCCACTTGATGATTTCTGGCTGCATGTGGGTGATCCGGACGCCCTGAAAGATGCCGAAATGTGGTTACACTGCCATGGCGCGTGATCCGCACCTGTTTGGCACTGCCGCGCCAAGAGTCTGGTCCATCCCGCCGGGCGAAAACTTCCTGAAATGCCTCGCAGCGGAACTGGTTCGCGCGGTGGATTTGCAAAACATCCCGGATGCGTTGGCGGACGCCACCATTTATGTTCCAAACCGCCGGTCTGCGCGGGAATTGTCTGCCGCCCTTTTCCTCGCCGCGAACGATACTCCGATCTTGGCACCGGACATTCGGGCAATGGGCGACCTTGAAAGCGATGAGGCGCCACCCGTCGCGGAGTTCTCCGTCACCGACCTCCCGCCCGCTTTGGCGCCTGCCAGGCGGTTGGGGACGCTGGCTCGGTTGGTTCAGAAATTCTACCACGACAGTTCCGGCATGGATGTTCCGCCATCGTCGGCGCTTGCAGCCGCGAACGAACTGGCGCGATTGCTGGACCAGGCCCACCTCAGCCCCGGGGTTGACTGGAGTGGGTTGGCGGATCTGGCGAAAGACGCTGATCTTGCGCAGCACTGGGAGAATTCAGCCAAATTCCTCGAAATCATCACCGATGCCTGGCCGAAATGGCTGGACGAGCAGGGCGTGACCGACCCCCTGCAACGGCGATTGCTGGCAGCCGAGGCGACCGCAGAGGCTTGGCTGGCGCATCCACCCGAGGCACCGGTCATCATTGCCGGCTCGACCGGGGCGACGCCTGCTGGACGCGTGTTGATGAAAGCGGCGCTGCAATTGCCGATGGGGCTTATCGTTTTGCCTGGGCTCGATTCTGCCGCCTCGGAAGAGCATCGTGCCAGTATTCTCTCCGAGGTCGGACATCCGCAGAATACGTTGCTCAATACACTGGTCGCGCTCGAAATTGAGCCAGGGGCTGTTGCTGAATGGCCTGGCATCGAGATTGGCCCCAACCGCGACGCGCGCCGACGCATGATCATGGAGGCGCTCGCGCCCGCCGATGCCACAGCAGACTGGCGAGATACCCTCGATCAGCTTTCCGCCACTGCTGGCACCGATGTACCGAGTTTTGCAAGAGACGCGCTGGAGGGCCTGTCGCTCGTAGAGGCTGCGGACGAGTCTGCTGAAGCAAGTGCCATCGCTCTGATGATGCGCGAGACATTGGAAGCCAAGGACCGCACAGCAGCCCTCGTGACGCCGGATGCTGGTTTGGCGCGCCGGGCTTCCGCCCTGCTGAAGCGTTGGGACATCAGTGTGCCGCCATCGGCCGGTATTCCGGTTGGACGGACAGCGGCCGGTAGTTTCGTTGGACTCTGTGCGAAATGGGTGGTCGATCCGGGCGACCCGGTCCTGATCGTGGCGGTGTTAACGCATGAACTGGCCGCGCCAGTCGCTGATCTCGCTGATCTCGAGCTTCATTTCCTGAGAGGTCCGCGGCGATGGAAATCGCTTCAGGAACTCGTCGAGAGCATTCGCACTCGAGATGTGATCGAACCCTATCCGCAATTCGGGCCGGATGATCAGATCAGGGGGATCACACTCGTCGAATCCCTGATTGCCCGGTTCGAGCATGCCAATGCGGACCTTAGCCAGATTGAAGAAGTCACCGGTGACGACGCCATTCAGCGTATCGCAGCCTTGGCGGAATCGGTCAGCGAGACGCCGATGCCTTGGGCGGGGGAAGATGGCGCTGCCACGAGCCGCTTGCTCGAATTCGTGCGCGAGGTCTCTGCATCCCTTGGGCCGATGCGACCGGCCGCGCTCGCTGATCTCGTCAATGCGCAGGCGTCCCAGATGACTGTCAGTTTTGGTGAAGTCGAGCATCCGCAACTCTCAATCTGGGGACCGCTGGAAGCGCGACTCCAGTCTGCAGACCGAGTGATCCTTGCCGGACTTAATGAGGACGTTTGGCCAAAGCGCCCGGCGCCTGACGCTTTCCTGCCCCGGCATTTCCGTGCGCGCCTCGGCCTTGGTGATCCTGAAGAACGCATGGGACTTGCCGCACACGACTTTGCCCAACTTGCCTGCGCGCCGGATGTCACGCTGGTTTACGCCTCACGGCGAAATGATGCACCGGCAGTTGCGTCGCGCTGGGTCTGGCGGCTGAAGACGCTCGCGGAAGGCGCACTGGAAAATCAGGCTGCAGATCACTTTGCGCCGACGGCTTTTGATCCGGTCAAGCTGGTGGAGGCTCTAAAACTGAACGAGGTAAATGCGTTTGCGGATTTTACCGCTGAGCCGACCCCCTCCGCGCGGCCTGAAGGCTGGCCCTCGCGCTTGTCCGCCACGCGCGTTGACCTGTTGCAGCGCGATCCCTATGCGCTCTGGGCTGAACAGGTGCTGGGCCTCTCGTCAATCGATGCGCTGAATGGTGAACTCGGCCCTGCGCCGCGTGGGACCGCAATTCACAGGGCGCTAGAACTGTTCGAGGAAGACGGAAAACCAAAGACGGCCGATCAATTGATGGCCCTGCTCAGGCAGGAATTGCTGCGTGTGGGCGAACCTGGTGACGCATGGGCTGCGCGTGAGGCCGTGTGGCGGCGTACGGTAGACTGGTTCATGATCTGGCGTAGTCAGCGTGATACGTCGGGCGGCAAATTGAAGCAGGAAGTCAAAGGTTCCATTGAGTACAGCGTCGCCGGTCACCCGTTCACTTTGTCGGCGACCGCTGACCGGATAGAGCAAACGTCCAGGGGCGATCTTGTCATTGTGGACTTCAAGACGGGCAGTCCGCCGCGCGACAAGGAAGTGGCCACAGGGCTTAGCCAGCAAATGCCTTTGCAGGCCCTCATTGCACAGAAGGGTGGCTATGACGGCGTGCCATCGGCACGAGTTGACCAGTTGCACTATGTGGCCTTCAAGGCGAAGCCGGAAGCATTCAGCGTGGGGGGCAAGCACAACCTCCCGATAGAACCTGCCGACATGGCGGCGATGGCTGAAGAGGGCCTGTTGCGCCTGATTGAAGCCTATCGCGAACCCAGCTCGAAATTCCTGTCTGCGCCGCGGGTGAAATTCGTTAAATACGACAATGGCTACAATCTCCTGGCCCGCCGTGCCGAATGGGCAGGTGATACTGAAGACGGGGAGGGCGGGGATGCCTGACGTGAAGACGCCCATTGCTCCGCCGGATACGGAGGACTATCGTCACGCGAGCACTGCCCAGCTCGTTTCGGCCGATCCGGCGCGTCCGGTTTTCGTTATGGCAAATGCGGGTAGCGGCAAGACAAAAGTCCTGATTGATCGCGTCGCCCGCCTGTTGCTGCGCCGCGAAGATGGTCGCGTAGGCGCCGCGCCGGACTCGATCCTGTGCATAACTTACACCAAGGCCGCCGCAAACGAGATGTTGTCGCGTCTGTTTCGAACGCTCGGAAAATGGTCGATCATGCGCGATGACAAGTTGCGCGAGGAATTGTCCCGCCTGGAGGGGCGACCGAAAGACGCCTACAAAACAGATGATCTGAGAGCAGCCCGCGCCCTCTTCGCTCGCGCGCTCGAAACACCGGGCGGCCTCCGGATCGAAACAATCCATGCTTTCTGCGCCCGCATCTTGCGGCGCTTCCCGTTGGAGGCCGGCGTGCTACCCGGCTTCGCAGAGATTGAGGAAGATGAGGCTCAGGCAATTTGGCAAGCCGTTCGTGCGCAAGCGGTGCTGAACGCAAGTGAGGTGGCTCCTGAAGCTCTGAACGTATTGGCGCTGGAAGGGGGGCATGATGGCGCGGACGTTGCGTTGAATGCCATGCGGTTCCAGATGAGCGCCTATCTTGATTTCGCTGAAACGCATGCATTCGATCAGGCTGCAATGCGTGCTGCTCTCATTGAGGGGCTCAACGCTCCTGAAGCGAGCCCTGCAGAAATTCTCGAGCTGGAAATGGGCTCGCAGATGCCGGTTGGTGCACTGCGAGAGGCCCTGATCAGTCTTCGTGCCTCGGGTAAGCGTGACGATACCCGTACGGTCAATGCCGTAGAGGCGGCGCTTTACGAAGAAGACCCGGGCCGCCGGTGGGGCTGTTACAAGGGTGCCTTCTTCGGCGCTCAGGGCAACGCATACAAATCCCTTTACAATGCAGAGGCGGGTAAGGATGCCAATGTGGTCGCGCTGTTCGCGACCAAGGATGAAATTGGGTCAGAAGTGGCGCGCGTTGAGGCGCTCGCGGCGAAGTTGAAGCTGGCCGAGACCGTAGAGCGCACCTCCGCTCTGTTGGAAGTCGGGCTGGATGCGCTGGTCGCATACCAGGAAGAGAAGCGTCGTCGCGGCGCGCTCGATTTCGATGACCTTATCCGCAAGACACGTGACTTGCTCACCCGGACCGGCATGTCCGACTGGGTACTTTACAAACTGGACGGAGGAATCAGTCACATACTGCTTGATGAAGCACAGGATACCAGCCCAGAACAATGGCAGCTGATCAATGCGTTGACGGAAGAATTCACCGCGGGCATCGGCGCCGAACGCCAACAGGACCCGCGTACCTTGTTCGTGGTGGGGGATGAGAAACAGTCTATCTATTCCTTCCAGGGCGCAGAGCCTGCCCAGCTTCGTGCGCAGGAGCAGGCCTATATCCAGAAGGATCCGGCGGCCCTGTCCCAAACCATGGAAATGTCGTTCCGGTCATCGCCGGAAATTCTCGGCTTCGTCGACGCGGTCTGGAACTCGGCCCCGCCGGTCGACATCGCATCTGGCGCACAACCTCCGCTGACGGCGGATGAGGTGACACATACGGCTCGTCGCGCGAACCAGCCAGGCCTGGTGGAGCTCTGGCCGGTGGATGAGCGTGACGAGGACGAAGACGCTGATGCGTGGTCACGACCCGTAAATGCGCTGCGTTCAAGTTCTCCAAAGGCGCAGCTTGCAAGCCGACTTGCAAAACAGTTGAAAGCCATGGTGGATCGGGGCGAGACCGTATGGGAGGAATTGCCGACACGGGACTGGCAGCGCCGGGCCATGAAGCCTGAGGATATTCTGATCTTGGTGCGTAGTCGGACGGGTGGACTCTTCGATGCAATGATTTCAGCGCTCAAGTCCGAAGGTCTCCCGGTTGCTGGGGCCGACCGGTTGAAGCTCACCGACCATATTGCAGTACAGGATTGCCTGAACTTGATGCGGTTTGCGCTCCTGCCAGAGCGTGATCTGACACTGGCCGAAATCCTGCGCGGGCCTTTCGTGGGACTGGTGGACGATGATCGGTATCTGTACCGGCTTGCGAGCAAGCGCGGGAAGGGCGAGACGCTCTGGTCGCACGTTCGCGCGAGTGACGATCCCGATGTGCAGGCTGCCGAAAGATTTTTGTCAGGCCTGCTGGAGCGTCGCCATGAGCCGCCATACGAATTTCTCTCGCGGGTGCTGGATGTGCCGGGGGCAGACGATTTGACGGGTTGGGACAAGATCAATGCACGGCTTGGTACGCCGGCTCATGATCCAGTCGAGGCACTGCTTTCCCGCGCTCAAGGCTTTGATGCGACGGAGCCGTCTTCACTGCAGGCCTTCGTTGCAGAGATGGAGTCGAAGCTTGTCGAGATCAAACGAGATCTCGCCGCGCCTGAAGGAAAGGTCAGGGTGATGACGGTGCATGGTGCCAAGGGGCTTCAGGCTCCGGTCGTCGTGTTGCCCGATACGACCGCTGGGCCGAAGTCTGTTTCATCTGCCATGTTCACCGTCAGCGACATGCCGATCTGGTCTCCTCGCAAGGACAGCGACATCCCCGCTGCAGAGCATGAGCGTGCTGTTGCGAATGCAAAGTCGGAAGAAGAGTTTCGCCGGCTCCTCTATGTTGCGCTGACCCGCGCGCAGGACCGGTTGATCATTGCCGGTCATTGGCATGGTGCGCGCCCGCCCGGCTATCATGACCGGAGCTGGTACGCATTGTGTAGTGCAGCCATGAGCCGGTTTGCTGAAGAGGCTGATGAGGATGGCATCCGCAGGTTTGGACGGGTGCCTCCGAAAGACCGGGATGTATTCGAAGAATCCAAAGCGCATTCAGCGCTGCCAGACTGGGTGTTTACGCCACCCCGTCAGGCCGAACGCCAGCGCAGGTTCGGCGCGCCGTCCAGCCTGCTTGGCCGCAAGACACCGGTCCTTGCGCCTTTCAGCCAGACGCGGCAGGCGCGCCTGCGCCGCGGCAGAATCATTCATTCCTTGCTGGAATACTTGCCGGCGCTGGACCCTACCGCGCGCCAGGCGGCCGCGGATAGGTACCTGTCCCGCCTATCCGACCTCACAGATTCTGATCGCCACGAAATGAACGCTGCGGTCTTTGGCATTCTGGACGCGCCAGACATGCAGCGTCTCTTCCGGCCCGGCGGGCGCGCGGAGGCTGCGATTGTCGGTTCGGCGCCTGAGCTGCCGGACGGGCTGATCATCAATGGCCGGGTCGACCGGCTGGTGGTGACGGATGACGAAGTGCTGATTGTCGATTTCAAGACCGATCAGCCTGCGCCTGACAGTCCGGACGGTGTAGCAGAAACGTATCGTGCCCAGATGGCGGCTTATTGGGCTGTTCTGAGGCGGGCCTATCCCGGACGGACGGTGCGCACGGCGCTTTGCTGGACTGACGGTCCACGCCTGATGTTCTTGCCTGAGGAGATGCTATTAGAAGCTCTAAAGGGTGCGCAGAGCCCGGTTTGACTTCCCAATAGAGTTCCTATGTATGTTCCAAGTGAAACAGAAAGCATGAAGGAGCCACGCTATGGCAGCGGTGAATGTTACCGACGATGAATTTGACGGCCTGATCGGCGATTCCGATTTGCCGGTGGTTGTGGACTTCTGGGCTGAGTGGTGCGGCCCATGTAAGCAGATGTCGCCGCACATTGATGCGGTGTCCGAAGAGCTGGCAGGCCAGATCAAGGTCGCCAAGATCGACGTGGACGAGAACCCAATCGCGCCTTCGAAGTATGGAGTTCGGGGTATGCCGACTCTCATGATCTTCAAGGATGGCAAAGTTGCCGCGACGCACCTGGGCGCGATGAGCAAACAGGCCATCTCTGACTGGATCAAGCAAAGCGTCTAAAACGTCTTGCTAAGTAGATATTGAAGAAACGCAGGCAGCGATGTCGGCGTTTTTTTATGCAGCTTGCGTGGTCAGGGCGATGAAGACGTCTTCAAGGTCAGGTGCTTCTGTAACCAGGTCGCCAATTCCGATTCCGTTTGAGCGTACAGTCTCCAGCAACCTGCCGATACCGGTTTCGCTTGACCGGAACGTAATGGCGAGATCGCCATCGGGGCGCAACAATGCATCCATATCCGACAGGGCAGCGGGTACGGTCGCAAGCGGTTCCTTCGGCGTAATCACCAGCGTCTTGTAGTCGAGGCGGGAAAGTAGTTGTGGGGTCGGCTCGCAAGCAACAATTTCACCATGGTTCACGATGGCGATTGAATCACACAGCTCCTCGGCCTCTTCCAGATAATGAGTCGTCAGGATGATCGTCGTGCCTTTGTCGTGAAGTTCCCGCACATAGGTCCAGAGAGACCTGCGCAGTTCCACATCGACACCCGCTGTTGGCTCGTCGAGAATCAGGACGGGGGGATTGTGGACGAGAGCCTTGGCTACCATCAGGCGACGTTTCATGCCGCCCGACAATTGGCGCACATAGGCATCCTTCTTGTCATCGAGCCCGACGGCTGTGAGGATTTCAAGGCTGCGGCGCTCCGATTTCGGCACGCCGTAAAAACCAGCCATCAATTCAAGCATTTCCAAAGGCGTGAAGAAGGGATCGGCAACGATTTCCTGATTGACCACTCCGATGGCTGCCCGACTCTGGCGTGGATATTTGTCGATATCCAGCCCCCAAATGCTCGCCGAACCCGACGTCTTGTTCACAAGGCCAGCCAGAATGTTGATAAAGGTCGATTTTCCCGCACCGTTCGGACCAAGCAGTCCGAAGATAGAGCCACGCGGAATCTCCAGATTCAGGCCCTTTAGCGCATGCTTTTCGGGCATCTTGCCAGATGCGCGATAGATTTTGTTGAGGTCTTTGACTTCAATGGCGAAGTCAGGGGCAGGTTTGCTGGACGACATGTGGGGGCCTTTTCACTCTGTCCATTCGATCTTGCGCCGATGGGCGGTGCAATCTAGGTAGGACCATGTGGCACCGGTAACAACCATGCCGACGAAATTGCAGATGGAATTACAAGTCATGTCCACGAAACGCGATGTGTTCGACCCGCCGGAAATCTCAATGGTGACGAGCCATAGGGTCTCGTGTAATGGCGGCGGCGGCGCCCTCGGACATCCGCGCGTTTGGTACGAAATGGGCGACGAGGATTTCGTCGAGTGCAAATATTGTGACCGGCGATTCGTTCTGATCGGCGGCAAGCAAGACCCTTCACGGGCGCGATGATTGCGGCCGGATGATGTGTGAGGTGTCCGAATGCGCGTCCTGATAGCAGGCGGAGGCATTGGGGGCCTGACCGCCGCTCTGGCGCTCGATCATTTTGGACACGAGGTTTTCGTTTTCGAACAGTCCAGCGTGCTGGATGAAGTCGGCGCGGGTATCCAGCTCAGCCCCAATGGCATGCAGGTGCTCAATCAGCTGGGAGTATCCGCCCGCATTCTCAAGGATGCGTTCCGTCCCAAGGCTCTGGAAATGCGGATGGGCCGCAGCGGTCGTCGGCTGTTCGACATTCCACTCCGAAAGTCGGCGATCAATCGCTGGGGCGCTGATTACCTCCATGTCCACCGCGCGGATCTGATCCAGGCCCTTTACGACGCGTTGGCCGCACGCCGTCCGGAAACGGTCAGTCTTGGTCGGAAAATTGTTTCCTATCAGAAGGATGAGACTGGCGTTCGCGCGACATTGGGCACTGGCGAAACGGTTGAGGGGGATCTCCTTGTCGGCGCAGACGGTATTCATTCTGCCGTCCGGGCTCAGATGCTCGGCACGGAAGCGCCTCGATATACTGGCATGACGGCGTGGCGGGCCGTGTCGGCGGTCTCGGACCTGACCGAAATCCCGCCTCCAACGGCCACAGTGTGGACCGGGTCTCGCAGACATGCGGGAGGCGGCAGCCTCGCCAATTTCGTTGGCGTGGTGGAGCGCAAAGCAAAGCATCTGGAATCATGGACCGCTAAAGGATCGCGAGAGGATGCGCTCGCTGATTTCAAGGGATGGCACACATCTGTCACCGGCATCGTCGAACACGCGCCGGTGCTGCATCGCTGGGCGCTGTTTGACCGGGACGAGTTACCGCGTTGGTCCGACGGGCGCGTGGTATTGATGGGGGATGCCTGTCATCCGATGTTGCCGTTCCTTGCACAAGGCGCCGTGATGGCGATTGAGGATGCCTATGTGCTTGCCAGGGAAGTTTCGTCCGAAGCAGACCTGCCAGGCGCCCTCAAGACCTACGAGGCCTGTCGCAAACCGCGCACCAGCAGGGTTCAAGCGGGCGCGAGAGAGAATGCGAGCCTTTTCCATCGCAGCAATCCAATAACCCAATTGTCCACATACGGTCCCATGTGGGTGGCTGGCCGCATGATGAAGGGCTTCATTCATTTGCGGAATGATTGGCTGTACGGGCACGATGTCACGCTGGGCTGAGCGGCGCACGGCTTGTCAGTTCGCTGGGAAGAGGGCATTCAGATGTTTCATTTGAAACAATATTCGAGTCCCTATGCTCTCAGTTCTCGACCTATTCCGCGTGGGGATTGGCCCATCCAGTTCCCATACAGTTGGGCCCATCCGGATTGCGGCGCGTTTCTCTGATGGACTTGAGAAGGCGGGGAATCTCTCGCAAGTTCGGCGGGTCGAGGTGGAGCTCCAGGGCTCCTTGGCGCTGACGGGAGAGGGGCATGCAACGCCGAAAGCGGTTTTGCTTGGGCTCGCCGGGTTTGCGCCAGAGACTTTGGATCCGGACGTGGCGGATGCTGCTGTCTCAGAGATCAAATCCAGCCACAATCTCTTCCTAACCGGTACGCACCAGATCATATTTGATCCGGATAAGGATATCGTATTTGCATATGGAGTTATCCCCAGCTTACATCCCAACGGGATGCGGTTGAGGGCGTTCGGCCCAGCAGGCGAAATTTTGTCCGATGAGACGTGGTACTCCACAGGTGGGGGGTTCATTGCGTCGCAGCGCCAGCTTGAAAAGCCGCTTGAAGACGATCTCATCCAGACTCAAGTCGACGTGCCTTACCCTTACACGTCTGCTGCCGAATTGATCATGATGTGTTCGCAGAACGATCTCACGATCGAGCAACTCGTTCTCGCCAACGAAGATTCCTTGCGGCCGCGGTCTGAAACGTTTGAAGCGCTCGACCGCATCTCTGACGTTATGACAAAATGCATTGAGCGGGGCCTGTCGCAGACGGGAACGCTACCGGGCAAACTGAATGTCAAACGCCGTGCTGCATCACTCTGGGCGAAACTCGCCAAAGATCATGCTTCAAACGAACGCGAGCAATTGTTTGACTGGCTCAACGTATATGCCATGGCGGTGAATGAGGAAAACGCGTCGGGTGGCCAAGTGGTCACCGCGCCAACAAATGGCGCCGCTGGCATTATACCCTCTGTGATCCGCCATTATTGCAGCGATACAGACGATGCGCGTGACCGTACACGCAAATTCCTGCTTACCGCGGGCGCGATCGGCATTCTCTACAAGCAGCGGGCGTCTATCTCAGGTGCCGAGATGGGATGTCAGGGTGAAGTTGGTGTGGCTTGTTCTATGGCGGCTGGCGGTCTCGCCGCCGTTTGGGGGGCGGTTCCCCAGCAAGTGTCCAATGCAGCGGAAATCGGCATGGAGCACAATCTCGGCCTGACATGTGACCCTGTAGGTGGGCTTGTCCAGATACCTTGCATTGAGCGCAATGCCATCGGCGCTGTGAAAGCCGTCAATGCGGCGCGGCTCGCCCTGCATTCAACAGGGCATTCGCATGTGTCCCTGGACCAGGTCATTGAAACGATGAGACAAACCGGTCTCGACATGTCTTCGAAATACAAGGAAACCAGTCAGGGCGGATTGGCCGTCAATGTCGTGGAGTGCTGATGACGCAAGTCAACAATCTCGGATCGCTACTGATCAGCCTGCGGGAGCAGACATCGGGAGAGAAGGTTACTGTCGGAGCCATGCTTGATGCGGTCGGACGACGGTCTTACGGACCGCTGTTATTGCTTCTGGGCTTTGTGTCGATCAGCCCGTTGACCATCATCCCGGGCGCAAACTGGCTCGTCGCCCTGATCATTCTCATAATCGCGGGTCAAATCGTCCTGGGCCTGAAATATCCATGGGTACCGCGGCGCATTCTGGATTTCGAGTTTCCGCGATCGGCGCTGATCCTGGGCGTGGAACAGGCCCATCCTTATGTTTGCCAGGTCGACCGGTTCCTGAAACCGCGACTAGCGTTTCTTACAGAACCGCCCTTCGTTCAGCTGGTTGCGTTGATCTGTATTGCAGCAGCGCTGGTATCGTTTCCGCTCGGTTTGATCCCGTTTGGCCCCGTATTGCCGGGGCTGACAGTCTTGCTGTTCGGGTTGGCGCTTACAGCGCGCGACGGATTTGTGCTGATTCTGGCGGGGCTCGGGCTCGCCAGCAGCTGTTATGTCGTGATCAGGTTGTGGGAACGGCTGATTGGTTAGGTAGGCGCAGGCACGGGACCTGAGCGTCGTTCTGCTTGGTTTGGGGAAGGTGGCTCCGCGAGTAGGACTCGAACCTACGACCGGGCGATTAACAGTCGCCTGCTCTACCAACTGAGCTATCGCGGAACAGCCGGAGACGGGTGAATAGCAGACCCGAATACCCGTTCAAGCCCCCACATGCTGCGAAGTCATAAAAACTTGCAGATTCCGCAAAAAAAAGGCGGGAGACAAGCTCCCGCCGAGGCGTTGGGTGATGGTGGGTGTCTCCAAGAGAAGACGAGTACACAATCCCTCAAATTGGTTAACGGGCTGTAAACGGTTTGCGAATGTGGGAGGGAAAATTGGCCTGGTTGCGTTTACCACTCCGAAATCATGGGCGTCGGGGTGTTAGTGCACCTGTGGGCGCGCCGGTCAGGCGTGTGGCGGATAGGAGTGGTTGTTTGAAAGTCTGGAGGCTCCGGCCGGAATCGAACCGGCGTACACGGATTTGCAATCCGCTGCGTAACCACTCCGCCACAGAGCCGTCCCAGAAGGCGCGTCACTTAGCAACGAACTTCGTAGCTTGCAATCTGTCCTTTTCATGCGGCGTGCGTTTATCGCGCATTGCGCCCTCGAAAACCCATGTTAAAGGGCAGAGAAACCGCGCTATAACAAAGCCCGAGAGGGAATCGAGATGAATTACGACAAAGCCCGTGAGATCATGGTCGACACGCAAGTGCGCCCGAATGATGTCTCTGACCCTCACATCGTCTCAGCTTTCCTGAAAACGCCTCGCGAAGCCTTTGTGCCGACATCGCGCAAATCGGTGGCCTATTCCGAACTGGAAATCGAGACATCCGAGGGCCGTGCCCTCTGGACGCCGCGCGATACGGGAAAATTGGTCAAGCTGGCCGACATCAAACCATCCGACATTGTGCTCGTGATTGGTGCTGGCTCTGGCTACGAGGTGGCGCTTATCAGTCATTTGGCCGAAACCGTTATCGCGCTCGACGATACCGATGCGCGCGTGGACGCCATGTCAGAGCGCTTTGCAGCGCTTGGGATCGATCAGGCGGTTGCCGTCGAAGGTGATCTCGCTGCAGGATTGCCTGACCAGGCGCCTTTCGACGTTATCTATGTCTGCGGCATGGTCGAAACACTTCCAGAAGCTTGGACTTCGCAGTTGGCTGAGGGCGGTCGACTGGCCGTCGTGACGCTCGAGCGGGAAGGGCTTGGGCGCGGCAAGGTTTACACGCGCGCAGGCGACACCGTATCGGCCCGCGAAGGATTCGACGCTTTTCCACCAAAATTCCCTGCATTCGACCGCAAGAAGTCATTTGTCTTCTGACAAGCGACAGGCCGCGACAATTTGTTAAGACTCCAGAAAAGTGAACAGTGTTCACTAATGCGATCAGAACCCTTATATTAGGGATCAAGCATATAAGGGGCTCAGTCGGTCTGGGTCTCAAGGAGCGCCGCATGAATTTCCACCGATCCCTCGCTGTCAGCCTTCTTGCCGTTGGCCTCAGCGGGATGACCGCAGCCCAAGCAGAAACACTTGCCGACGCCATTGATGCAGCGCTCGCAACCAATCCGGGGCTGCAATCTCAACGAGTTGAGACCGATATTGCTCGTGAGAGCGTGGAACAGGCCCGCTCACAGGGGCGCACCACAGTCGATCTGTCCGGGAGTGCGGGCTACCAGTACACAGATTCAAACGCCGCTTTTGCGTCGCTCTCCGGCACGAATGGCGACCGTCCGATTGCCAGCGCCCAGATTCAGGCTGCCAAACCCATTTATACCGGAGGACGTATCAATGCTGGCATCCGTCAGGCAAAGGCCGGCGTGGACGCCGCTGAATCGCAATATGATGCCGCCGTCCAGGATCTCATCCTTCAGGTCATAACGGCCTATGTCGATGTGCGCAGCGACCTCGAAACCGTTTCGATTCGCGAAAACAATGTCGAAGTGACCGGTGAGCAGGTCCGTGCGGCGTCTGACCGGTTCGACGTGGGCGTGGTGACGCGGACCGATGTTTCGTTGTCTCAAGCTCGCCTCGAGGGCGCGCGCGCCGCTCTGGCAGGCGCCGAAGCAGTTCTCGAAGCAGATATTGCAAATTATCAGTTCCTCACCGGTCTTGCGCCGGTCGATCTCGCGCCGCCGCCGCCGCTGCCGCCCCTTCCGGCCTCGCTGGACGAAGCAGTCCAGATCGCGCTCGACACGAATCCGGACCTGATCGCCGCCCGCCATGCTGAACGTGCGGCTCGCGAGGCAATCGACGTTGCCCGCGGTCAGTACAAGCCTCAGATCAGCATCGTGGGCACTGCGGCGCGCCAGGAAACCTATAATGACTTCACTCAGCGCGATTCGAGCGTCTCAGCTGTGGCCCAAGGCACCGTCCCGTTGCTTTCCGGCGGCCTGATCAAAAGCCAGGTGAAATCAGCCAAGCTGCAGCGCGCTCAGGCTCAGCGCCAGATCGATACACTCCAACGCAGCATTCGCGCTCAGATCGCACAATCCTGGTTCGCTTATGAAGCTTCCTTGCGCTCCATTTCGGCCTCCGAGCGTCAGGTCGACGCAGCCCAGATCGCGTATGATGGTGCCACGGAAGAGCTGGCGGTGGGCATTCGTACCACGCTGGATGTGTTGGACCAGGAACAGCAATTGTTCGAAGCCCGGCTTGCCCTCGTGCAGGCCGAGCGGGACTCCTATGTCGCCGCTCACAATCTCCTGCGCGCGACCGGACAATTGTCTCCGAACATGCTGGTTCTGGATGGCGCGGGCTGAGACTCGCGTTAACGACGATAAACGGTTGTTAACACAATCCCCGTAGCGGTTAATGCATAGGGATTCGCACTGCACCAAATATCGAGGGGCTGGCCATGGCCAATGAAGCACACAAAGAACCGACGATGGAGGAAATCCTCGCGTCGATTCGCAAGATCATCTCAGATGATGACACGGCTCCACAGGCGGAAGAATCGGCGCACGCCGAAGAGACTCCCGCGCCTGTCGAGGCTGAAGCCTCATTCGATGAGGATGATCTGCACGACATCGATGATGTCATGTTCGAGGACGAACCGGCAGCGGACGAGGCTTCTGCCGAAGAGGTTGTAGCTGACGAAGACGCCTTTGAGGTGGAATTCGAGCAATTTGACTCCAGCGCCGACGAAGTCAGCGAGCCGCCAAGCTTCGAAGAAATGCTCGGTGCGGCGCGCGCGGTCGTGGCGGCCCCCAAGGCTGAAGAGGCTGAGGAAGTCGTCGAAGAAGTATTCCCCGAAGCGCTCGTTGAAGAAATCGCTCCGGATCCCGAACCAGAACTTGAACCTGAACCCGCTGCCCCCGAACCGGTGGCTGCATCCGTATCCGTGGAGGAAGACATGGCGGCTACCGCACGTTACCAGCAAACAGTCCTGACCGATGACCAGACAGCCGATGTGGCAGCTGGTGCACTTGGCAAACTCATTTCCAAAATGGACATGGGCGGCGACAATACGATCGAGGGCCTCGTGCGCGAGATGCTCAAGCCGATGATGAAGGACTGGCTCGATGCCAACCTGGCAAAGATCGTCGAGGAAAAGGTCGAGGCCGAAGTACAGCGCATTGCCCGCATGGCGCGCTAGCCTCTCCTGACAAATACGTTATAGGGAAGGGCGCGCCGTCACTGGCGCGCCTTTTCTTTTACATGGAATACGCCTGAAACGATGCTCGATCAAAGATTTGACCCCGCCGAAGCCGAACCCCGCCTGTACAAGGCCTGGGAAGAAAACGGATGCTTCAAGCCCTCCGGCGACACGTCTGCACAAGCCTATTCCATCGTAATACCACCGCCCAACGTCACCGGCGTCCTGCATATGGGCCACGCCTTGAACAATACGTTGCAGGATGTCCTGATCCGGTTCGAGCGCATGCGCGGCAAGAATGTGCTGTGGCAGCCGGGCACCGACCATGCCGGCATCGCAACGCAGATGGTGGTCGAGCGCCAGATGGCCCAGTCCGGTGACAATGTCACCCGCCGCGACATGGGTCGCGAGGCCTTTGTCGATCGCGTGTGGAACTGGAAAGAGGAATCCGGCGGTGCCATTGTCGGCCAGCTGAAACGTCTCGGCGCATCTTGCGACTGGTCAAAAGAAGCCTTCACAATGGGCGACCGCAACGATCCCGACAACAGCATGATGCGCGCGGTCACGAAAGTATTCGTGGAGCTCCACAAGAAGGGCCTGATCTATCGCGACAAGCGGCTCGTGAACTGGGATCCACACTTTCAGACCGCGATCTCGGATCTTGAAGTCGACCAGCGCGAAGTGCCGGGCCATTACTGGCATCTGCGCTACCCGCTCGCGGATGGCGTCACCTATCTGCATCCGGTCAAGGATGAAGACGGCAATGTCGTGGATCAGGAGATGCGCGACTACATTGTCGTCGCCACGTCACGGCCGGAAACCATGCTGGGCGATACCGGCGTCGCCGTTCACCCGGAAGACCCGCGCTATGCTGGCCTTGTCGGCAAGTTTGTCGAGCTGCCGATTGTTGGCCGCCGTATACCGATCATCGCCGATGAGTATGCCGACCCGGAAAAGGGCTCAGGCGCGGTAAAGATCACGCCGGCGCATGATTTTAATGACTTCGAAGTCGGCAAGCGCGCGGGCCACACGCCCCTGAATATCCTGAATGCGACCGCGCATATCGTGGACGGCGAAGAGGCTGACACGGCCGGTATTCCGGCTGAGTATCGCGGCCTCGACCGGTTCGATGCACGCCGGAAAGTTGTCTCGGCTTTCGAGGAAGCTGAACTCCTGCAGGAAATCGAGAACCTCAAGATCGAACAGCCTTTCGGTGACCGGTCCAATGTCGTCATCGAACCGTGGATGACGGATCAATGGTATGTCGACGCCAAGACGATGGCCAAGCCTGCCATCGCCGCGGTGAAAGAGGGCAAGACCAAATTCGTCCCGGAGAATTGGGAAAAGACTTATTTCAACTGGATGGAAAACATTCAGCCTTGGTGCATCTCCCGCCAGCTCTGGTGGGGGCACCGAATTCCGGCTTGGTATGATGAAGATGGAAATGCCTACGTCGCATCCACCGAAGAGGAAGCTCAGGAGCAGGCAGGCAAGGGCAAGAAGCTTGTTCAGGACGAAGACGTTCTCGACACCTGGTTCTCTTCCGCCCTCTGGCCCTTTTCCACGCAAGGCTGGCCGGACAAGACGGCTGATCTCGAAACCTTCTTCCCGACGGCAACACTCGTCACAGCTTTCGACATCATCTTCTTCTGGGTCGCCCGGATGATGATGATGAGCCTCGAATTCATGGGGGAAGTTCCGTTCAAGGACGTCTACATCCACGCGCTCGTGCTCGACGAGAAGGGGCAGAAAATGTCCAAGTCCAAGGGCAATGCCATGGACCCGCTGGAACTGGTCGACGAATACGGTGCCGATGCGCTGCGCTTCACGATGGGCCGCATGGCCGGGCAGGGGCGCAACATCCGGCTCTCCAAACAGGCCGTCGAAGGCAATCGCAACTTCGCCACCAAGCTCTGGAACGCCGCCCGCTTTGCCGAGATGAATGAGTGCGGCGCGCCCGGCGAGATCGACTATGCCAGGGTCGAAAGCCCGGTGAACCGCTGGATCCTGTCCGAACTCTCCCAATGCGCGGCAGAAGTCAGCAAGGGCATTGAGGACTACAAATTCAACGAAGCTGCGGGCGCGCTCTACAAATTCATCTGGAACACGCTCTGCGACTGGTATCTCGAACTGATCAAGCCGCTGCTGGCAGGCATGGACGATGCCGCCAAGCAGGAAACCCGCATGGTCTGCGGCTATGTGCTGGATGAATCGCTGAAGCTGCTCCACCCCTTCATGCCCTTCGTCACCGAAGAACTGTGGGAACGCCGCGCTGAGGGCCGCGCTGAGGCCAAGGGCTTCCTGATGCACCAGTCCTGGCCATCGACTGAGCCGTTCACGGATGAGGCTGCCGCTGAAGAGATCAACTGGGTGATCGACATGATCACCGAACTCCGCTCGCTCCGGAACGATCTCGGTGTCCCGGCGGGCTCCAAGCTGCCGCTAACCCTGGTCAATGCCGGCGCGGAAATCGAAAACCGCGCGATGAGCCATGAGGACGTCCTGAAGCGCCTTGCGCGCCTTGAAGACATCTCGATGACGGATGCGACCCCCGAAGGAGCGGTGACTGCGGTCATCGGCGAGACCATGTCTGCGCTTTCGGTGGCCGACATTGTCGACATCGACGAGGCCCGCAATCGGCTCGACAAGGAACTGGCCCAACTCGACAAGGATATCAAATCCACCGAGGGCAAGCTTTCGAACGAGAAATTCGTTTCGCGTGCCCCGCCCGAAATCGTGGAAGAGAATCGTGAGCGGATCCGTGACTGGTCCGCGCGCAGGGAAAAGCTGAAAGCTGCCCGCAAGGGGCTTGAAGGTCTCTGACCAATGCGGGCATCCTGTTTCAGCATGAACAGGAGTTGCCCTCATGAATTTCCGCAAACTGGTGATCGCGTCGGCGATCTTCCTCGGCGCGTGCGCTGCGACCCCGGACCCTGAGCCCGCCACGCCCGAATGGCGGCTGGTGATCCATGGCGGCGCAGGCGTGATCACCCGCGAAGGTATGAGCCCGGAAAAGGAAGCGGCTTACACCGCAGCGCTCGAGACTGCGTTGGAAGCTGGCGCAGCCGTGCTCCGAAACGGTGGCAGCGCGCTGGATGCGGTCGAGGCGGCTGTCATACCGATGGAAGACGATCCGCTGTTCAATTCCGGCCACGGCGCCGTGTTCACCGCGGCGGGTACTCATGAACTCGACGCATCAATCATGGACGGCCGTGCGCGCAATGCGGGCGCAGTGGCGGGCGTCACCCGCGTTCGCAACCCGATCAAGGCGGCACGCGCTGTGATGGACAAGTCCGAACATGTCATGTTCGCCGGATCAGGGGCCGACGCTTTTGCTGAAGCGCAGGGCCTCGATATAGTTGACAATTCCTATTTCGACACGGACCGGCGCAGGCAGTCTCTGGAGCGCGTGCTCGAAGAGCGCGTACGGACCGCCGCCGACCGTCATGGCACCGTCGGCGCGGTCGCGATCGATCAGGACGGCAATCTTGCCGCGGCGACGACGACCGGCGGCATGACAGCCAAGGCAGCGGGCCGGATCGGGGACTCGCCGCTGATTGGCGCAGCGACCTATGCCGAGAACGGCGTTTGCGCCGTGTCTGCAACTGGACACGGCGAATATTTCATCCGCGTGGGCGTGGCAAAGACCATTTGCGACCGGGTGAAACTGGCGGGCGACGGGATTGAATCGGCCGCTGAATCCGCGCTCGCAGAAGTCGCAGAACTCGGCGGCGATGGTGGCGTGATCGTCCTCGATGGTGACGGTGGATATGTCTTCGTCTTCAACTCCGAAGGCATGTATCGTGGGGTCGTGGATACTTCAGGGGCAAGAACTGCCATCTATGGCGGCGAATAGTCCCTTTTCCGCAACAGGATTGCGCGCTAGGGGCATTGCAGAACACACAGGATAGGATCGTCATGAGCAAGACTTGGGACAAATCGAAAATGCCCTCCCGCCACGTTACGCAAGGGCCGGAGCGCGCGCCGCATCGCAGCTATCTTTACGCCATGGGCCTGTCGACCAAGGACATCCAGAAGCCACTCGTTGGCGTTGCGTCCTGTTGGAACGAAGCTGCGCCATGCAACACGGCCCTGATGCGCCAGGCACATGCGGCCTCCGAAGGCGTCAAGAAGGGCGATGGCACGCCGCGCGAATTCTGTACGATCACCGTGACCGATGGCATTGCCATGGGTCATGAGGGCATGCGCTCGTCGCTGGTCAGTCGCGACACGATTGCGGACTCGGTCGAATTGTCCATGCGTGGCCATTCCTATGATGCGCTGGTGGGTATTGCCGGTTGTGACAAATCCCTGCCGGGCATGATGATGGCCATGCTGCGCCTGAACGTGCCGAGCGTGTTTCTCTATGGCGGATCGATTCTGCCGGGCTCCTATGAGGGCCGCGACGTTACCGTGCTCGACGTGTTCGAAGCTGTCGGCGCACATGCTGCCGGCTCGAACGAGATGACCGACGAGAAGCTGCACGCGTTGGAAAAGGTCGCCTGTCCGGGCGACGGGGCCTGTGGCGGCCAGTTCACGGCGAACACGATGGCTTGCGTTTCTGAGGCCATCGGCCTCGCCCTGCCGCTCTCGTCGGCGCTGCCGGCGCCATACACGGATCGCGATGGCTATGCCGTGGCCAGCGGCGAAGTGGTGATGCAGCTGGTTGAGAAGAATTTGCGCCCACGCGATATCTGCACGCGCGAAGCTTTCGAGAATGCGGCCATCGTCGTCGCCGCGACCGGCGGCTCGACCAATGCGGCGCTTCATCTGCCAGCCATGGCGCATGAGTGCGGCGTTCAGTTCGATCTCGAAGACGTCGCGAAGATCTTCCAGAAGACACCTTACATCGCGAACCTCAAACCCGGTGGCGACTATGTTGCCAAGGATTTCGGCGAAGCGGGCGGCGTGCCCATGCTGATGAAGACGCTGCACGAATCCGGCATGATCAATGGCGACTGCCTGACCGTCACCGGACAGACCTGGGCAGAATACCTCGAAGACATCGAGTGGGACCCGAACCAGAAGGTCATTCATCCGGCAACCGACCCGATCTCGCCGACGGGCGGTGTGGTCGGCCTGTGGGGCTCGCTCGCCCCGGATGGCGCGATTGTGAAAGTAGCCGGACTGCACACGCTGCAATTCTCCGGCCCGGCGCGGGTCTTTGATGGCGAGGAAGCCTGCTTCGAAGCTGTCTCAAACCGCGACTACAAGGAAGGCGAAGTGCTTGTCATTCGCTATGAAGGGCCCAAGGGCGGCCCCGGCATGCGCGAGATGCTGTCGACCACCGCCGCGATCTACGGGCAGGGCATGGGCGACAAGGTGGCCCTGATCACCGATGGTCGCTTCTCCGGCGCGACGCGAGGCTTCTGCATTGGTCATGTCGGCCCTGAAGCGCAGGAAGGCGGCCCCATTGGCTTGCTGAAGGATGGGGACGTCATCACGATCGATGCCGAAAAAGGCACAATTGATGTGCGCCTGACACCTGCTGAGCTGGAAGATCGCAAGCGCCAGTGGAAGCCGCGTATTACGGCCTATGGCTCAGGTGCGCTGCAGAAATTTGCTGCGCTGGTCGGGCCTGCCCACAAGGGCGCGACGACCCATCCGGGCTTTGCGGGTGAGCGGCACGTCTACGCCGATATCTGATACAGGTTTTACCTGTCACGGAATCCAAGCTTAACTGGGGCGGTCTGTTTATGAGAGGCCGCCCCAGATGAGTCAGGATATGCCATCGACCGATCCACTCCCGTCACAATCTCCTGTCGATCCGGATGTTGTAAAGGCATTGGGTGATCTTCCAGAGGAATTCCGGGAGTTTCCCCGCCTGTTCCAGGATGAGATCAGGCCAGCACTTTTGACTCGTGAGGCCGAACGACAAGTCGCCGTCGCGAAGGCGCGACAAGCCCGCTATGTGGGGATCGCGGTTGCTGTTATCGGTGCGCTTGCTGGCGTGTTTCTTGTTCGGCATCCCTTCGCAGCAATCATCGCTGTGGTGGTCGGTGTGGGCTATCTGTACTGGGGAGGCCGTGATGTGCGTCGACTGGGCAAGGAAGCCAAGGATCTGATTGTCCTGCCCGTTGTGCGAAAGCTTGGTCTGCAATTCTTGGCGGAGCCCGGCTCTGTCGACTCTATCTACAAGCATCATGATGTTGGAATCGTGCCCAGCTGGGACCGCGCCAATTATGAGGATCGGCTGACGGGACGGCGCAAAGGCGTGGATTTCGAATTGTTCGAGGTGCATCTCGAAGAGCGCAGTACGTCGACCGATTCCAAAGGCAATACGCAAACCCGCTGGAGAACGGTCTTCAAGGGCCAGTGCCTGCGCTTCGAGTTTTCCAAGCGCTTCTATGGCCGCACGCTGATCACGCGTGATTCGGGCTTCTTCAATCGGTTTGGCGGGGGGAAGGGCATGTCCCGTGCCATGCTGGAAGACCCGGTGTTTGAAAAGATATTTGAGGTCTACACGACCGATCAGGTCGAGAGCCGCTACCTCTTAACACCGGACCTCATGCAGAATCTCGTCGACTTGGAAAAGGCATTCCATGGCGGTCGCCTGAAGGCGTGTTTTGATGGTGGCGAGATGTTCATCACGCTGGAGGGAGGGAATCTGTTCGAGCCCGGCAGCATGTTCAAACCCCTCGATAGTGCGGATCGTGTGCGGGAATTGCTGACCGATTTTGCGGCCATATTCCGCATCATGGATGCTGTCATCATCGGACGAACCCGGGAAGGCCAAGAACGCGACTGAGATCGTTCAAATGAGGCAGTTCGGGGGCAACAGCGTTCAGCTTTGCTTCAGTGACTTTCCGCCATAAAAAGCGTGAACTTAGCAAGAGGTCCCGTTTCATGATGAAATCCATTGTCGCCAGTTTCATGCTTGTCATTGCTGCACAAACGGCCGTCGCTCAGGCGATGACGACTGCAGACGTGGAGCGGTGCAATGCGATGGCGGCAACCATGGCGCCGAAGAAGGCGGAGATTGAAACGCTGCAGGCCAAACGTGATGAGTTGGCGATCAGTGTCGAAGAGCTGGGTGAGGTTTGGGAAGATGCCGAAATCCATCGCCTTGCCTCGTCTGCGCACGCTGCGACAGCTGATGAGACCAAGGCTGCCTATCAGACCGCCAGGAAGGAACTGATGGGAAAAGAGCGTGCGCTGCAGGCAGTTGCGCGCCAGTTCAATCAGGACATTGCCTCATATAATCAGAGCTGCGCAACTGCCAAATAGGCGGAACTTCCCTTCTCCTTTCATGCTGGACCTCAGCCCGCGATGATGCGCAACTGGCGCATCGTCGTCGCATCGACTCGTAGACGTCGTTACGGCAGAAAAATTTGTCAACGTTGACAACTCAATTTTGATAGACTTCTTGTTGGCGATAACATTCGAGGCTAGACTTCGGTATAAGCAAAAAGCGGGCAGGGGGTTGCCTGCTGCGAAACAAGGGAGGGCGCGCGGTATGAGCGACGCATCATCGACTGTAAGTATGGATACAGGACAGGGCAGTTTTGGCCAGGTTCTGCTGATCACCGCCGTCGCCACGATCGGCGGATTTCTTTTTGGTTTTGACTCAGGCGTAATCAACGGAACGGTCGACGGCCTGCGTGTCGCCTTCAACTCGCAAGAAATGGGCACAGGTTTCAATGTCGCTTCCATGTTGCTCGGCTGTGCGGTCGGTGCGGCACTGGCAGGTACGTTGTCGGATGCATTTGGTCGCCGCACGATGATGATCGTTGCTGCGGTTTGTTTCATAATCTCCGCATGGGGCTCCGGTGTAGCGGGCTCGTCGGCGGAATTTGTCGTCTATCGCATCATCGGTGGTCTTGCGGTCGGCGCCGCAAGCGTCATGTCTCCCGCCTACATTTCCGAGGTTGCGCCGGCTAAATATCGCGGCCGCCTCACTTCGATCCAGCAGGTCGCCATCATCAGCGGCCTCTTTCTGGCATTCGTGTCCAACTATCTGATCGCGCAGGCAACCGGTGGGTCTGCCATGAACGAATGGCTGCTCGGTTTTGAAGCGTGGCGCTGGATGTTCTGGATGGAATTGCTGCCAGCTACGTTCTTCCTCGTTGCCTTGCTATTCATTCCGGAAAGCCCGCGCTACCTGGTGGCACAGGGCTCTACGGACAAGGCGCGATCGGTTCTGTCGCGTCTCTCTGGCGCCAAGGCCGCTCGTCGCAAGGTCGACGAGATCGAGCAGTCGCTCGCCAATGATCACAAGCCGTCGCTCAAGGACGCGCTCGGCCAGTTCGGGTTCAAGCCCATCGTCTGGGTCGGTATCGGTCTTGCCGTGTTCCAGCAACTTGTTGGTATCAATGTCGTCTTCTATTACGGCGCCGTGCTCTGGCAGGCGGTTGGCTTCTCCGAGAGCGACGCCTTGCTGATCAACATCATATCCGGTGCGGTCTCGATTATTGCCGTGATCATTGCGCTGCTGCTGATCGACCGGATCGGTCGCAAACCACTACTGTGGATCGGCTCGATCGGCATGACGGTCACACTTGCCATCGTGGCATTCTGCTTCTCACAAGCGGTCACGATTGATGGGGCAGTCAGTCTGCCCGGCAGCTTTGGCTTGATCGCTCTGCTCGCCGCGAATGCCTATGTTGTGTTCTTTAACGCGTCATGGGGCCCTGTCATGTGGGTCGCCCTTGGTGAGATGTTCCCGAACCAGGTTCGCGGCGCAGGTCTCGCCATCTCCGGCTTTGCGCAATGGATCGCCAACTTCGCGATCACGATGACCTTTCCGATCATGCTGGCAACGGCTGGTATCGGTCTGGCGGGTGCTTACGGCTTCTACGCTGTCTGTGCGCTGATTTCCGTCTTCTTCGTCTTCAAGGCGGTCAGGGAAACCAAAGGTCTCGAACTCGAGGAAATGCAGGGATAGGCCCGGCATATACATTCCGCCCTCGCCGATCTGTCGGCGAGGGCATTTTTTTAAAAACTGAATAAGGGAGGTCGCGATGGCCAAGGCTGTCCGGAAATCGTCAATCATTTCGCTGCTCGGCGGCGTGGCTAGTGTGGCGCTCATTGCTGCGTGTAGCCATACGCCGACCGATGCCGATGCCACCGAAACCATGGTAGCTGCAGAGCCCGTGCAGACCGCGCTCATGACTGAGCAGGATCTCGTTGCAACACCAGAACTTTGGCCCGAAATCACTGTGCCGGATCTCGACCCTGTGATCGAAGCGCGCATTGACGAGATCATGGCGAAGATGACTCTGGAGCAGAAAGTCGGTCAGGTCATCCAGGCGGACAGCGACAGTGTGACCCCCGAAGAAGTAAAGGCCTATCGCCTTGGGTCCGTTCTCAGTGGTGGCAGCTCGGCGCCCGGTGACGAACCGTTCGCGTCCATGGACGCGTGGCTCGCGGATGCAGACGCTTATTGGCACGCCTCGGTCGATCCAGAAGGTGTTGAAATCGCCATCCCCGTCATCTGGGGCATCGATGCCGTGCATGGCCATGCGAACCTGTTCGGTGCGACCATCTTCCCGCACAATATTGGTCTTGGCGCCGCGAACAATCCGGACCTGATCGAAGATATTGCCCGCATCACGGCAGAAGAGCTGATCGTGTCCGGTCATGACTGGACCTTTGCGCCCACCATTGCCACGCCGCGCGATGACCGCTGGGGCCGCACCTATGAGGGCTATTCAGAAAGCCCCGAAATTGTCCGCGAATATGCCGAACGGATCGTCTACGGATTGCAGGGCCGTCCGGATGATGAGGACTTTCTCGGCGAGGGCCGTGTCATTTCCAGTGCCAAACACTATGTCGGCGACGGCGGCACACAAGATGGCATCGATCAGGGCGAGACGCTCGCCACCGAACAGGAACTCATCGACATTCACGCCCAAGGCTATTTCACCGCGCTTGAAGCCGGTGTGCAGACCGTCATGTCGTCATTCTCCAGCTGGCAGGGTGTCAAGATGCATGGCAGCCACGTCATGCTGACCGAAGTGCTGAAAGACCGCCTCGGTTTCACTGGCTTTGTTGTCGGTGACTGGAATGGTCACGGTCAGGTGCCGGGTTGTGCGAATACTGACTGTCCACAGTCGTTGAATGCTGGGCTCGATATGTACATGGCGCCGGACAGCTGGAAGGGGCTCTATGAAAGTACGCTCCAGCACGCCAAGGATGGCACCATCCCGATGGAGCGTCTCGACGATGCCGTGCGCCGTATCCTGCGTGTGAAGCTCGCCTATGGCATTTTCGACAAGCCTGCGCCGAGCGAACGCCCTGGAGCGAACGACGAGAGCCTGATGGCAACGCCCGAGGCCCGAGAGATCGCCCGCCGCGCCGTGCGGGAATCGCTCGTTTTGCTGAAGAACAATGACAATCTCCTTCCGCTCAGCACGGAGCAAACCATTCTCGTGATCGGTGATGGCGCAGACAGTATCACCAAGGCCGCTGGTGGCTGGACCTTGTCCTGGCAGGGCGGTGGTTATGACAATGGCCACTTCCCCAATGGACAGTCCATTCTGGAAGGTATTGAGGATGCGCTGCTGCCGGGCGGCGGAACGCTGATCTTCGACCCCACAGGAGAGTCCGATGTGGATGCGGATGTTGTAATTGCTGTGTACGGAGAAAATCCATACGCTGAAGGCATCGGCGATATTCGGACGATGGATTTTGTGCCGAATGGTTTTGACACAAGCAAGCTCGAAGCCTTCCAGGACAAGGGCGTGCCGGTCGTGTCGGTTTTCCTGTCGGGTCGGCCGCTTTGGGTAAATCCCGAACTCAATGACTCCGATGCATTCGTAGCAGCTTGGCTCCCGGGCTCCGAAGGTGCCGGGATTGCCGATGTGCTATTCCAGACGGAACCAGACTACGACTTTACGGGACGTCTCTCCTTCTCATGGCCGGCGACAGCTCAGCCATTGCGTCTCAATTCGGAAGACACACCTTATGAGCCGCTATTCGCTTACGGGTACGGCCTCAGCTATGCCTCTGACGCAACCGAGCTTGGAGAGCTGAGTGAAGATCCGGGTCTGTCCGAAGACCTCATGGGCAATGCGGATCCGCGGACCTTGTTCAGGCGCGGACGCCCAGGAGACCGCTGGGGCGCGCTCCTCGCGTTTGAGGGGGCTTACACGACGCTGCAGCCGGGGCTTACCGAACTGGCGGGCCTTTCGATCAGCCGGACGGACTACGAAATTCAGGAGGATGGACTGGTGCTTTCATGGTCGGATCCGACTGGCGTCCTGTCCATTGGTTCTTTTGCCAATCCGGTCAATCTGAATGCGGCTGGCGACGCCGCGCTGGACATCGTAATCGCAGCCAAGGTGATGGATGGCGGGGAGCACGTCATATCCGTCAGTGGCTCTTGCGACCAGAATGGCAATTGCGAAGCCGTTGAGCAGATCACCGTCACAGGTTCCGACTGGGCGGAATACCGAGCGCCTGCGGCCTGTCTCGGTCTGACCGACCTTACTGCCGTGCAGATCCCGGCGGTTATCGGAACGATGGATGCTGGGACAGTGGCAGTGGCAGACATCCGCTTCGAACCTTCCGAGAGTGACCAAGGTTGCTCTGAGTAGCGCCAGCCTGAAAGATAGGTCTGATCGTTCGAAGGCCGCCATTTTCATTTTTAATGATCAGTCTGCGGCGGACTGGGCATAAACACCGAGAAGCGTACCGACAAACCCACCAGCCTTTTCCGTGCTCAGAATTGTGCTGTCTTCGCCGAGTGCCACGGGCTCCCAGTCGTCGCCGCGGGCAGCCTGATAGAAGTCGATCTCAGGGCCCCGTGATACGATCCGCAGTTTGAGGGAGGCCCCAAAAGGCGCGGCTGCAGGGACCTCTGCGACGATCTCGCCGTCCTTGTCTGTCGCGTCCCCCGCGCGCTTGCGCAGCCGCACAATCGCTTTCCCGTCTTCACTCATCGACAAGCCGAGCGCATAATAGGCCGCATCATTCTGGAAAGCGGCAATTCCCGCTTCGTCGTCATTATCTCCCGGCACGAAAGAGACCTCAGTATAGGCTTCAGCATTTGTGTGTTGCTGCCGCCGCGCGAGAAAGGAAGGCTGTCCAGGGCTGCCGACTCCGTCTGCGCGCGCTTCCAGAACGAGTTCGCCATTTTCCAGTCGATACGCTTTCTGGGCAGGTATTCTGACCGTCAGCCAGTGCAGCGGAAGTACGTCTTCCTCAAACTCATCCGTATAGGTGAAGTTGCCAGTCAGCGGCAAAGGAGCCTTCGGCTGCGCCGGCAGGGCGGGACGATCAATGACGTGCGGGATGACGTCGCCGGGCTTGGTGATGCGTGGGATACCATTGTCCCATGACACCGGCATGAGGAAAGTTTCGCGGCCGGTATTGTATTCGTTGCCTTGATAGGGGCGCGTGCCAAGGAATACGGCCCACCAATTGCCCTCAGAATCTTGGGTGAAGTCAGCATGGCCAACCGAAGTGATCGGTTCGGCCCGGTCTTCCGGTAGGTCGCGTTGCGTCAGGATCGGGTTATCAGGATGGGGCGTAAATGGCCCCAAGGGGGACTTCGCGATGAGGATCACCTGCGAGTGCTGCGGGCCTGTTCCGCCTTCAGCAGCGCTAAGCAGGTACTTGCCATCAACCTTGTAGAGATGCGGCCCCTCGATCCAGACGGGTTGTTCGGACAAGTCCACGCCGCCATTCACCGCTACGACCGCATCCGAAACCGGTTCGAACGTTTGTGCATCAACTTCGCGGATCCAGACCGCGCGATGCCCCTCATAGAGGGGGTCGCCCTCAGGGGCGTCATTGTTCAGGATGTAGACCTTGCCGTCCTCGTCAAAGAAAAGCGACGGGTCGATCCCGCCAATATTGGGTAGCCAGATCGGGTCGGACCATGGCCCGGCAGGGTCGGTAGCCGTCACGATGAAATTGCCGCCGCAATCCACGCAGGTATTGATCACGTAGAAGACGCCGCCATGGAATTCGATGGTCGGAGCAAACACACCGCGCGACACGGTCAGCCCGGAAAAGTCGAGCATGTCCGACCGGTCGATCACATTTCCGATCTGGGTCCAGTTGATCAGGTCTCCGCTGTGGAAGATAGGGATACCCGGATAGTGGGTAAAGGATGAGTTCACGAGGTAGTAGTCGGCGTCGACTTTCACGATGCTGGGGTCTGGATAGTATCCGGCCAGGATCGGATTCCGAGCCTGACTGTCGGAGACGGGCAGATCAAAGATCGGGTCAGTGCCGCTATATGTCAGATAGGAGAAGCGGGCTTCCGATGTTTCCAGCGGCGTAGGCGCACTGACACTGCCGCACGACGCTGCGATCGCGATCGCCCCGAAACTGGCAAACGCCTTCCAATGTCGCATTTGAATAATCACGCTTCCGACTCCCTCTGTCGTTCTACCGGTATGGACCCGGTTTCAATTCACGATATGATAGCGTTATCATTATCGCTATGCCAAGGCCGCCAAGAGCCGAAATTGACCGGGAGGAACTCAATGTCCAAACTTACAAGACGCCACGCGCTCGCTCTGATTGCGTCCGCAACCGGTGCTGCGTGTACGTCCACAGGTAAGCCCGCCGTGCAGCTCGGGAATGAGTCTGAGCCGTTGAAGAGTTTGGCCGCCGCAAAAGGCATTCACTTCGGCACGGCGATGGATGTGGGTGAGGTGTCCCAACCAGCGTATCTCGATATTGTCTTGCGTGATTGCGCCGTGATCGTAGCCGAGAACGAACACAAGATGTACACGATTCAGCCAACGCCGGATGCCATGAACTGGATGCCGGGCGATACGCTGGTGGCGTTTGCGAAAGCCAACAGTCTCGGCATGCGGGGCCACACTTTGCTATGGCAGCATCCGCAGTGGCTCCCCGACTGGATCAACGAAATAGATTTTGCGAACGCCTCGGAAGCCGAAGCCGTCCTGGGTGGTTATATCACAGCGGTGGCGTCGCGAGACGCTGATTTCATCTATTCCTGGGATGTGGTGAACGAGACGATCGACCCGGAAACCGGAGACATTCGCGAGACCTCCTTCACCCGAGCCATGGGGTCGGACGTGTTGGATTTTGCATTCCGCACGGCACGCGCAGCGGCGCCGGATGCAACGTTGGCCTACAACGATTATATGAGCTGGGAGCCCAGCCATGAAAAACATCGCACAGGCGTGCTGCGCATGCTCGAGCGTTTGAAACGCAACGGGGCACCCATTGATGCACTTGGCATTCAAAGTCATTCCAATGATGCGCCGCCTTCGGCCTTTACGCCGACCCAGCAAAAAATCTGGCGGGACTTCGTGGAAGAGGCCATCGGTATGGGGTTGGACATCTACCTCACCGAATTCGACGTGAATGACTCGATGATGGCTCCTGGCATTGTTCAGCGCGACCAGGAGATTGCCGCGTTTACGCGGGACTATCTCGACATGATGTTCAGCTATCGGGAGACCAAGGACCTGTTGATGTGGGGTCTGGCGGACAATCACAGCTGGCTGCAGGGATTCAAACCGCGCGAAGACGGGGTGGAAAAACGACCGACCCTTTACGATTCCAGCTATCGCCCCAAGCTGATGCGCGACGCCGTTGCGTCTGCGCTCAAGGCTGCGCCAACCCGCACGTGAACTGCGCCACATTACCCCATCTGGCTGAATCGTCTTGAAAAAATTACATAAAGGCTTGAGGTTTGGGTGTTAAGTCGGCGCAAGACATCGAAAGAAAAGCAGGGCGGGAACCCTGCTCACGGGATAAGAAGAACAAGTATGTCCGAAAAAATTACAAAGTCGGGACGTCGCCAGCACGCGACCATCAAGGAGGTCGCCGAACTCGCTGGCGTTTCACAGATGACGGTCTCGCGTGTGCTCAATCGCCGGGATGTCGTGCGTGAAGCGACCCGGGCGCGTGTCGAAGATGCCATCCGGGAACTGAAGTACCGCCCGAACCTGCTCGCGCGCAGCCTTGCGGGTGGGAGCTCCCTGTTCATCGGCATGATTTTCAACAACCCCAGCAACTCCTATCTCAGTGAGCTGCTCATCGGCGCAATGAACCGGTGCCGAGAAGCGGGGCACCACCTCGTGCTCGAGGATTTCTCCTCCTATCAGGACCCTTCCGACGTGGATGAGCTTGTGGGGCGCGTCAGCGGCGCCGGTCTGGACGGCATTCTCGTCGTACCCCCACTCAGCGAAGACGACCTCCTGCTTTCCAAGCTGGAGGAGGCAGGCATCCCTTGCGTCCTTATCGCGCCAAAAGCTCCGCCAGAATCGGGCACAAGCCTCGCCATCGATGATGAAGCCGCGGCCAAGCGTATGACGGAATACCTGATCGCTCGTGGCCATACCCGGATCGGCTTCGTGATCGGCGCCGAAGACCAGATATCCTCGCATCGCCGCTATAGCGGGTTCCAGCTGGCGATGAAGGAACGCGGCCTCGACATTGACCCAAATCTTATCCGGCGGGGTCGGTTTACCTATCGCAGCGGCATGGAAGCGGCCGACAAGATGCTGGACCTCGCAGACCAGCCCACGGCAATCTTTGCCAGCAATGATGATATGGCCGCCGGCGTGATCGCATCGGCTTTCCGTCATGGTAAGCGCGTACCGGAAGACATTTCCGTGGTCGGATATGATGATACACCCATCGCCAGCGCGATCTGGCCGCAGCTGACCACGGTGCGTCAGCCGATTGCTGAAATGGGCTATCAGTCAGTTGATTTGCTGGCAGCGTTCATTTCGGATGATGAAGCCGAGCTGGGCGAGCTGAACCCGATTCTCGATGTTGCGATCATTGAGCGGGATTCGGTCATCAAGGTCTGAATCTAGGCGCCTCAGGTTTCGCGAATGGTCAGGCTTATCTGAGCCGACAGCGTTTCGCCGGGTGCGAGGCTGTGCAGTCCTGTCAGCTCGGCCGGATGCTGGCTGTTTACCGCGTCGGGCGCATGGCTAACGGGTTCAACGCAGAAGAAATCCTGTTGCTTTGGTGTGTATATCACCATGTGGCCGAGCTCTGCGTCCGAGACCATTTCAACGCACAGGTTCCGGCTTGGCCATTCGACGCGGCTTGTCCGGTCTGACACGGTGAAGGCATTGTCGAGGTCGAGCTCAGCCACGACACGCCAGTCCGACAGATCGGCGCTCGCGGCCGGTACGTCCAGCCTATCGGGGATCATGCCCTCATCCGACATCCAGACCCGGTCGACCGGCACTTTCACGCGCGCGTCCAAGCGGGGGAAATAGGGGTGCCAACCAAGCCCTGCGGGCATGGTCTCATCTGCCTTGTTGGTAAGGCGAAGCATCAGGTGCAGACCGTCATCCCGGAGCTTGAATTCCTGTTCCGCGCGATAGGCCCACGGCCAGTCTCCGGGACAGTAGTCAAACACTAACCGCGCATGATCGCTGCCATGCTCTGCAACTTGCCAAGCCGCATGCCAAGCCTGGCCGTGAATGGCGTGGGGTTCCGGCAGGAAGTTTGGCGCGAGGGATATATCTCGGCCTTGCCAAGCAAAGTGCCCTTCGGAAATCCGGCCCGAGAACGGGAAAAGAGGAAAGCCGGCGGTTTGTAGCGGGCTTTCATCTGCTGTGCGCGTAAGAGGGCGCAGAATGTCCTGAGCCTTGTAGGTCAACCCACCCACACTGCCGCCGAGATCCGGCAACAGGATGAGCTCTAGGGCTCCTCTCTGAAGTACAAGGCGCGACAGCGCAGTTGAATCGGCCAAACCCCGATCTCCCTCTTTCGTAAGCATTGGCTACAAAGCATGCTAACGCTAACATTAAAAGCTTGAATAGCTTTTTCGCTGGGTCGCGAGGCTGCGGCAGCGGCGGATCTACCGGGGTTCGCCAAGTTGATAATCCGCTCTTGCGATGGCAAAGATGAAATGATAGCGGTATCATTTATCGGACAGTCGCACTCAGACGGGCTGCCAGGGAGGACATTCCGAACGTGTTTCTAGGGATCGACATAGGCACATCCAGCGTAAAGGCAGCGCTGATCGATGAGGCAGGACGCCAAGTTGAAGTCAGCCAGGCGGAGCTCCCGATTTCGCGTCCCAAACCCCTGTGGTCCGAACAAAATCCGTCCGATTGGTGGACCGCCACGAACATGGCCGTCGCGAAGCTGGATGTGAATCGCCGTCATCAGGTGAAGGCTGTCGGCCTGTCCGGCCAGATGCACGGTGCGACGCTTCTTGATAAATCTCTTGCTCCGATTCGGCCGGCGATCCTCTGGAATGACGGACGCAGCTTTGAAGAATGCCGCGACCTCCAAGAGAGTACACCAGCCTTTGTGTCTAAGGGCGGCAATCTTGTCATGCCTGGCTTTACTGCGCCAAAACTCGAATGGGTGCGCCGTCATGAGCCAAGTGCATTCGAGAAAGTGCACAAGGTGCTCCTTCCCAAGGACTATGTCCGCCTGCGGATGACTGGCGATCTCGCCTCCGACATGTCGGATTCCTCAGGCACGCTGTGGATGGATGTCGAGGTGCGGACCTGGTCTGAGGAATTGCTTGCTGCTTGTGGCCTCACTGTCGACCATATGCCAAAGCTCTATGAAGGCCATGAAGTGACCGGTGTGCTTCGCCAGGAAGCGGCAGAGGCATGGGGTATGGATCGTGTTCCTGTTGTCGCCGGCGGCGGTGACAATGCAGCGGGCGCAGCCGGGGTTGGCGTGATTGATGAGGGTGAAGCGCTGCTGTCGCTTGGCACGTCCGGCGTAATTTTCGTGGCGGGGAATACGTTCCGCTCCAATCCCGATTCTGCAGCGCATGCGTTCTGTCATGCCTTGCCGGATCGGTGGCACCTGATGTCGGTCATGTTGAGTGCAGCCAGCTGTCTCGACTGGGCCGTCAAACTGACCGGGACATCCGATGCGGGAGAGCTTGTGAAGCTCGCCCAGACAGAGGCAGGCCTAGCCGGGTCTGAGCAATTCCTCCCCTATCTGTCTGGCGAGCGCACACCTCATAACAATCCCCATGCGTCGGGTGTCCTGTTCGGTCTGAACCATGATTCCGGCTCTGCGCAGATCGGCCAGGCCGTGCTTGAGGGCGTCGCCTTCGGTATGGCGGATGGTTTCCGCGCCCTTGTGGAGTCCGGTGTGGACGTACATTCGATTTCGGTTATCGGCGGTGGCGCGCAATCCACGTATTGGGGGCGCATCCTGTCCGCTGTGCTGGACCGCCCCATGGTTTACCGTGACGGCGCGGCCACTGGCCCGGCCTACGGCGCCGCGCGCCTGGCTCGCTACGCCAGCATGGGCGGATCAGTCGAAGAAATGTTCGAGGCACCCGAAGTGCTGCAGATTGTTGAGCCAAAAGAAAGCGACCGCGACCGGCTCGCTCCGAAATATGAGAAATTCGGTGTGCTGTACCGTATACTGAAAGATACCTTCTGAGGAGAATAAAGACATGGCTGATGGACAGATCAACGTAGGCGGAGACCCCGTCTTCAAGGGCATCGACCCAATCAAGTTTGAGGGACCAGACAGCGACAACCCGCTGGCTTATCGCTATTATAACAAGGACCAGATGGTCATGGGCAGGCGGATGGAAGACCATCTGCGCATGGCCGTCTGCTATTGGCATACTTTCTGCTGGGACGGTTTTGACGTCTTTGGTGGCGGGACCTTCAATCGCCCCTGGCATGGTGGCGCAAATGACCGCGCCGCAGCCGACGCGAAGATGGCCGCAGCTTTCGAATTTTTCAGCAAGCTCGGCCTGCCTTACTATTGTTTCCACGACGTGGACGTCACCGAGGAATCTCCGACACCGGACGATCTGTCGAACAATCTCAAGCGTCAGGCCGACCGCCTCGCAGCCTATCAGGAAGCGACCGGCATCAAGCTGCTCTGGGGTACGGCCAATTTGTTCAGCAACCCGCGCTTCGGCGCCGGCGGCCTGACCAATCCTAACCCGGAAGTTGCTGCCGTTGCGGTCCGCCAGATACGCGACTGTATGGAAGTGACGCAGGCGCTTGGAGGCGAGAACTATGTGCTTTGGGGTGGCCGCGAAGGCTACGATACCCTGCTGAATACGGACCTCGACCGAGAGCTTGGCAATTTCGGCCGCTTCCTCGCAATGGTCGTCGACCACAAGCACAAGATCGGCTTTGAAGGAAAGATCCTAATCGAGCCCAAGCCACACGAGCCGATGTATCACCAGTATGATTTCGATTCTGCGACCGTGTACGGCTTTCTGAAGCGCTTCGGTCTCGAAGACGAAGTCCAGGTCAATATCGAGCCGAACCATGCCACGTTGGCTGGCCACAGCTTCGCGCATGAGATCGCGACAGCGGTATCGCTCGGCATCATGGGTTCGATCGACATCAATTGCGGCAATTACCAGAATGGCTGGGATACCGACCAGTTCAATCTCGACATTCGCGACATCACGCTGGCGCTGATCGAATTGTTGCCATCCGGCGGTCTCGACACAGGCGGCTTCAACTTTGATGCCAAGGTACGTCGTCAGTCGAGCACGGTCGAAGACCTGTTCTACGCTCATGTCGGAGGAGTCGACGCATTGGCCCGCGCGCTGCTGTCGGCGGCGGACATTCTTGAAAAGGGCGAGATCGCCAAGCTCAAGACCGCGCGGTATGCGGGGTGGGAGAATTCCGACCTTGGCAGAATGATGCTTTCGGAAGGTGCAAGCCTGGAGAGCATCGCCAACAAGGCTGCCGAGTCGGGCGTAAATCCGTCCCATACAAGCGGCCGTCAGGAAATGTTGGAAAACCTCGTGAACCGCAGCCTGAAATAAACTGAACAGCGGCAGGCCTTGCCGAGCGTATTGAGCGCGGGCAAGGCCTTGTCACTGTAGGGAAAAAGAAGCTAGGCTTGTCGGCCATACCCCTAAGAGCGGACGAACTTGCTGGCGGCGGATTTCTGCTGCGCGATTGGCTTGCTCTCAAGGGTTTCAACCGAGGAGCCGCGATGACTGACGGGCTAAAAGCGCACAGGACTGCCGGACATGTCCGGCCTGCCACCATCATTGATGTTGCCCGCGAAGCAGGCGTGTCCTTCAAGACGGTCAGCCGCGTGCTGAATGGCGAGACCAATGTGCGCGAAGAGACCCGCTTGAAGGTGCTCGAAGCGGTCAAGACGCTGAACTATCGGACCAATCACAATGCGCGCAATCTGCGGGCTCGCCACAGTCACATCATCTGCCTGTTCTATGCGAACCCGTCGCGCAACTATATCGGCGAGGTCCAGCTGGGCGCTCTGCAACGTTGCCAAGCCTTTGGTTACAGCCTCATCACCGAGGATTGCAGCGACAATCATACGTCGCTGCTTGCACTGAGGGCCGAAACCAAGCTGGCCGGAGCTATCCTGACGCCGCCATTATCGGACGACAAGAACCTCATCACCGAACTCGAAAACCGTGGTATTCCATTCGTTCGAATTGCGCCTGCAGAAGACGTTGAGCATGGTCAGGATGTGGCCATCGACGATGCTGCGGCTGCGCGAGAGATGACGGAGTATCTGATCGGACTCGGCCATCGGCGGATCGGCTTCATCAAGGGGGCCGATTCTCATGCGCAGGCTGTCCGGCGTTTTGCCGGTTACCGGCAGGCACTGGAAGAAGAGGGCATCCCCCTCGATCCTGATCTAATCGAGGATGGTGATTTCGCGTTTGACTCCGGTGTCTCATGCTCTGAGAAACTCTTGTCATTGCCTGACCGTCCGACCGCGATATTTGCGAGTAATGACGACATGGCTGCCGGTGTACTCGCGACGGCGTATCGCCGCCAGGTGAATGTACCAGCCAACCTTTCCGTAGTGGGTTTCGACGATACGCCGCTGGCCACGACAATCAGTCCGTCTTTGACGACGATTTACCAGCCAAGTCGCGAACTTGCTGCAGAGGCCGTCAGCATGTTGCTGGAAGAGGCTGCCCCTACCGGCGATGCGCCCCGCCACAAGTTGCTCGAATACAAGTTGATGCTACGGCAATCCACTGCCGCGCCACGCGCATGACGCGCAATTCGCGAGTTTCCCAGTCAGCCGCTTTCGTGTAAGTCGCGCGGCGATGACCAAGATTACGCCTCTTCCGCATATCGCCCAGACCAAGCCCTATGTGCCCGGCGGCAAGCTCGCCGGCGCGAGTGGCTCCGTCATCATGCTGGCCTCCAACGAGAATCCGTTCGGCCCCAGCCCGAAAGCCATTGAGGCGATGAAGGCGGTGGCGGGCGATGTGCACGTCTACCCTGATCCGGAATACCGTGCCCTGCGGGAAACGATTGCCGAGGCGGTTGGCATTGCCGATTCTAGCCGTGTGGTGGTTTCCGCGGGGTCTGACGAGATCATTCACTTGTTGACCCAGAGCTATGCCGGACCGGGCGACGAAATCCTGTTCACCGAGCACGCCTTTTCCATGTATCGCGTTTCGGCATTGTCGCACGGCGCAACGCCAGTGACTGTCCCGGAAACCGATCTGACCGCGGGCGTCAACGCCATCCTTGGCGCGGTCTCGGAGCGGACGAAAATCCTGTTCCTCGCGAATCCGAATAATCCGACTGGCACGATGCTGCCCGTCGAGGCGCTGGAACAGCTGCAGGACAGCCTGCCGCCGCATGTCTTGTTCGTCGTCGACGGTGCCTATGCCGAATATGTCGGCCCGGAATATGAAGCGCAAATTCGGGACCTCGTGGACCGGAAAGCCAATACGGTGATGATGCGGACCTTCTCCAAGATTCATGGGCTTGCGGCCTTGCGTCTTGGCTGGGGGTACATGCCTGCCGAGATCGCTGAGACCTATCAGCGTATTCGCGGACCCTTCAACGTGAATGGTCTCGCTGTGGCAGCCGGCATGGCCAGCATTCAGGATACCGACTTCCTGACGAAAAGCTGGGACCATAATACCGACTGGCGCGCCCGCATGACCGCGGCCTTGAATGCGATGGGCCTTCCGACCCCGCATAGCGACGCGAACTTCGTGCTGACGGAGTTCGGCTCCTCAGAGCGCGCTACGGCGGCTAACGACTTCCTCAAGGCGCGCAACATCCTTGTCCGCGCTGTTGGGGGCTACGGCCTGCCGGAACGATTGCGGATTACAGTCGGCTCGGCCGACGACAATCAGGCGGTCCTGGACGCGCTGAAAGAGTTCACCGCGTCACGCTGATATTGTCGATCAGGCGCGTCTTTCCGAGCCATGCCGCGCCGAGCAGCCGCGCAACCGTGCCAGATGACAGGGGCGCGTCGGGCAGGTCCTCCAGGGAGGCTGGGTCGACAAGGCTGACATAGTTCATCTCGGTAAACCCGGAGGCCATGATCAGGCGCCGGGCTTCTTCCAGCACATCTGACGGCTTTGCGCCAAGTGATAGACGGACCGAGGCCCGGTGCAAGGCTGCCTGCATCGCCCCGGCGCTGCGACGCTGTTCAGGCGATAGGTAGAGGTTGCGAGAGGACTGGGCGAGCCCATCAGCCTCACGTGTGGTTTCGCCGCCAAGAATTTCGATTGGAAAGCCGAGGTCTTTCACCATGCGCCGGATGATCTGGAGCTGCTGGTAATCCTTCTCCCCGAACACGGCGACATCCGGCTGGACATGCAGGAACAGCCGCGCCACCACAGTCGCCACGCCGTAGAAGAAATGGGGACGATAGATGCCGTCCAGCAGATCAGACATCTGCTCCACTCGTACATTGGTGCGGGTGCCCTCCGGATACATTTCCTCGACGGTAGGCAAGTATACGAGATCACAGCCCGCCGAATCGAGTTTGGTCCGATCAGCCGATTCGTCGCGCGGATATGTGTCGAAATCTTCACCGGGTGCGAATTGTGTGGGGTTCACGAAGATGCTCGCGACCACTTTTGTCACCTTTGTGCGTGCCATCTGCACAAGGGAAAGGTGCCCCCCGTGAAGGGCGCCCATTGTGGGAACAAATCCAATAGTTTCACCGGCTTGGCGCCATGCCCGAATCTGTTGTTGCAGCTCGGCCCGCGAGTGGACGGCCGCCGTTAACTTACCTGTCATGGAATTCACTATGAAATCTTCCCGTATGAGGATTGTTTAAAACGTCCCGCCAAAGGATTTCGTAAACGCGTTGTTAACCCATTCGGAGGAATTTCAAACTCATGACACATCGCATTCTCGCTCCGCTAAAAACCTTCGCGCTTTCTATCGGTCTCCGACTGGCAGCAGGCAAGTCCAGACTCGCTGAAACGGCTGTTCCAGAGCCGATCCGCGAATATCTGAACCCGAACGCGGTCGACGAATGGATGTTTGATCGCGACGGCAGCCCGGTGACCGAAGCGGCAACGCTTTATTCCCGCGACTTCGGACGCATCTCAAATACGCTTTCCAGCCTTCGCGCATTGCTCACTGACATTGCGGCACATGCCCCCGTCAGCGCCGAGCTGCCCTTGCAGGCTGCTTTCGGTCCAATCACTTCGGACGATGTCCTCTTCGATGGTGAGCCGATGGCTGCGCATTATGGCGACGTTCCGGCTGAAGACGCCGATCTCTTCATGGACGTGGTTCCCAGCAGCAAGTCTGTTGGTGCCGAGATGTCTCACGTCGCCTGAGCCCTAACGAACTGAAATACCTCTGAAGGAGTCGCCCGTAATGCCCGCTGATGGATTCGCACCGCTTGAAACGGTTAGCGGCCCGGACCTGTCAGCGCAGCAGCGCGAGGCCCGCGTCATTGTCGTAGGCAATGAAAAGGGCGGAGCTGGCAAGTCGACCGTCTCCATGCATTTGTCCGTCGCTCTGATGCGGATGGGCAAGAAGGTTGGCGTCATCGATCTTGATGTGCGCCAGCGCAGCCTCACCCGTTATCTCGAAAACCGCCTCCGCTGGATGCAATCCACCGGTGCGAAACTTCCCATGCCGGAAATCGTGCGCGTGGATGCCTCTACAGAGCGCGATCTCGATAAGGCTGAATCCGAGGAGACCCAGCGTTTTCTCAGCAGCGTGGCGCGCCTCAAGAAAGCCTGCGATTTCATCATCATCGATGGTCCGGGCGGTGACACCTATCTCTCGCGTCTTGCGCATGTGAATGCAGACACGCTGATCACGCCGCTGAATGACAGTTTCGTCGATTTTGACCTGTTGGGCGATGTGAACCCGCAGACGCTCGAAGTATTGCGTCCAAGCTTCTACTCAGAAATGGTCTGGTCCTGTCGCAAGAAGAAGGCTCAGACGTCGCGCCGTCCGATTGACTGGATCGTGATGCGCAACCGCATGTCGCCTCTAGCGGCGCGTAACAAGGAGCGCGTCGGCGAAGCGCTGACCAATCTGTCCAAGCGGATCGGGTTCCGCCTTGCGCCAGGTCTCTCTGAGCGCGTGATTTATCGCGAACTGTTCCCGGCTGGTCTGACCCTGCTCGATCTTACCGAGAAGGGCTCCAATATCTCCTTCACAATGAGCCATGTCGCCGCCCGTCAGGAAATGCGTGACTTGTTGATCATCATGCAGCTGCCAGAGCTGGTCGGCGCCGAAATCGAATTCTGATCTGTTGAGAAATGGATATTACGAAAGGCCAGCCTTGGGGCTGGCTTTTCGCGTTTCTGGGGCTCACACTCCTCCTAAAAGCAGGAGGAAGCGCAGATGGTGTTCAACAATAGCGACTGGCTGGCACAGGTTCAGGAAGATATTGTCGATCCTGATCGCGAGATCATCGATCCGCATCACCATCTCTGGCCCCAGGCGGACATGTACTACAATGTGCCGGAATTCCTCGCTGACCTGACCAGCGGGCATAATGTCGTGCAGACGGTGTTCATGGAGTGCGGTGCGGCCTATCGCGAGGATGGACCGGATCACCTCAAACCCGTCGGCGAGACCGAGTTCGTGGCCTCCGCTGCAGCCGAGATGAAGACGAAGGGCGGGCCCTGTATCGCAGGGATTGTCGGGCATGCCGACCTTCGGGGTCCGCATCTGGAAGTAGTACTTGATGCTCACCGGGAGGCTGCCAACGGCTTGTTCCGCGGCATCCGCCATGCGGGTTCACGCGACACGAGCGGCGCGACCTTGCGCATTCCGGGCCGGGCGCCTGAGCGTCTCTATGCGGATGAAGATTTCCGCCGGGGCGTGCAATTGCTGGGCGAGCACGACCTGTCCTATGACACATGGCACTATCACCACCAAAACCGCGACTATCTCGACCTGGTGAAGGCGGTGCCGAACACGACCATGGTGCTCGACCATTTCGGCACGCCCATCGGTATCGGCCCATATGCCGACAAGCGCGAAGAGATCTTCGAGCAGTGGCAAGATGACATGGCCGACCTGTCCCATTGCCCGAACGTCGTCGCCAAACTGGGTGGCCTTGCCATGCCGGACAATGGCTGGGGCTGGCATGAGCGTGAGACGCCGCCGACCTCGGACGAATTCGTGCTGGCCCAACAGCGCTATTACGATCACATGATCGACTGTTTCGGTGCAGCCCGCTGCATGTTCGAGAGCAACTTCCCGGTGGATCGCTGGTCCATCAGCTACCCGGTCCTGTGGAATGGCTTGAAGAAAATTGCCGCCAAATACTCCGAAGTGGAGCAACGCGCGCTGTTCACGGAAACCGCGCGGCGCATCTACCGGCTGTAGCCACGCCTAGGCAGGGGCCAGCATAGACTTTATAGGCCTCGGCCTATGACGACATTTCCATTCGAGATCAAGGCGACCGAGGGCAAGGCCCGTACGGGCACGCTCAAGACACCGCGCGGCGAAATCCGCACGCCGGCCTTCATGCCTGTGGGTACGGCCGGCACGGTCAAGGCGCTCTATATGGACCAGGTGAAGGACGCCGGGGCAGATATCATCCTCGGCAATACCTATCACCTCATGCTGCGGCCCGGCGCAGAGCGCGTGAAACGCCTTGGTGGCCTGCACAGCTTCGCGCATTGGGATGGCCCGATGCTGACTGATAGCGGAGGTTTCCAGGTCTGGTCGCTGGCACAGCTCCGTAAGATGGATGCCGACGGCGTCACCTTCCAGAGCCATATTGACGGCTCCACCCACCGGCTGACGCCGGCGCGCAGCATCGAGATCCAGGCTGACCTGCTCGGCGCCGACATCTCCATGCAGCTTGACGAATGCACCGATTATCCCTGTTCGCACGCAGAGGCCGAGCGTAGCCTCGACCTGTCGCTTGATTGGGGTCAGCGGAGCCTGGACGCCTTTGGCGACCGCGAGGGCCAGACCCTGTTCGGCATCGTGCAGGGATCAAACTTCGCAGACCTTCGCGAGAAGTCCGCCAAAGGCGTCGTCTCGCAAGGCTTTGGGGGTATCGCGCTCGGCGGGCTCGCTGTGGGTGAGGGGCATGACCAGATGTGTGCCACCATCGACATGACGGTGCCGCACCTGCCGGGCCATTTGCCACGCTATGTGATGGGCGTCGGCAAGCCGATCGATCTGGTGGAAAGCGTCGCGCGTGGCATCGATATGTTCGACTGCGTCCTGCCCACGCGGTCCGGTCGCCACGGTCAGGCCTGGACCTGGGACGGGCCGGTGAACGTCAAGAATGCGCGGTTCGCGGAAGACACTTCACCGCTCGACGAGGCAGTGAACTGCAACGCCAGTCAGGACTATTCACGCGCCTATTATCACCACCTCTTCAAGGCGGGTGAGTATCTCGGGCCCATGCTGCTCAGCTGGCACAATACGGCTTTCTTTCAGGCTCTTATGCAAGAAATTCGGCTCAGTATTGCGGAGGGACGGTTTCAAGCCCTGCGTCATCGACTTCAGACGGCTTGGGCGTCGACGAAGTCGGCTCCGAAGGACCAACAGGGGTAAGATTGTCGAGTTGCTTTTGTTGATAGGCGTCATACGCGCCTGAATTCGGCATAGTCGGCGCATCGCCCTTGAAGGTGACCGCCGTTGGGTCGCGCTCTGCGGCGAAGTCCGGACGAGCGGGCAGGGGGCAATCCATGGCGAGGCCCATGCCTTTCAGATATGCCCGTCGTTGCGCACCGATCTTGTAGGCGAGATTATACTTCTTCTCGTGGCTTTCCGCGCCCGTAGCTTTACGGACGATGCCCCGGAACGGAATCAGGCCGCGGGCTTCCGAGGCGCGGCTGAATCCGCCAGCTTCTCGGTGCGAAGACGTTCATCCGGAACCGGCGTATCCCAGTCAGGGCCAAGCACGGCATCAAGGTCGGCCAATCGCTGTTCGATTTCCTCACAACTCATTTTCTCTGGAAGTTCGTAGGGGCTCTGCACCCCTTTAAGAATGGGCGGGATTTCTTCCCTGCGCAGGTTGAAATCCTCAAGCGGCGAAAGCGCAGCATCCGACAGGCCCGAACGGGTCTGCGTGTAGGCGCTGCCGGCCGCGTCGCTGACATTTTCGGTCAGGTTGCCGGTCGAAGCGGTTTTTTGTGTTGTCGGGGCAGGTTGGCTGGCGCATGCGCCAACTGCTGCAAGTGTAAGGAAAAGGGGCCATGTACGTCTCATGCGGCGAGGGTGATGCGAAAATTGTGGCGACTTCAAGCCATACAATGCAAGAGGCGGTTGACCGCTCGGTTCTGGTCGCCTAAATCGCGCGTTCCGGCGTGCCCTTAGCTCAGCTGGTAGAGCAACTGACTTTTAATCAGTAGGTCACAGGTTCGAACCCTGTAGGGCACACCATTCTTTTCCTTTTTTGACGAAGTCAAAAATTTTCGATTCACAGGATCGAAAATCGGAAAAGAATGATTGAGGTGTAGCTGAGACATCTGCGTCTTCTCCGATTACCCCGATTTAACCCCGCCGGCCACGTCTCCTCGGAACATCTCGCGCTTGTCGCCCGTTGGTTTTCCGAAAGGAGACTCATCATGAACAAGCAAGAAACAGATCTCGATACCCAGCGCCAGAACGACCTCAGCAAGCAGCGAGGTGATGGCGAGACCCCCGGCCGCGAGGATACGAATCAGGCTGGCTACCGCAGCACGGACGACCAGCCGCAGGACGGCGAGCACGGATTCTTGCGGGATGACGGTCAGAAGGACCGACCTGAGGCCCCAGGCACCGCCGCAGAACGTGCTCAGCGTCTGGATGAGGGCAAGAACCCCGTCCTGATGCCGCGCGATGGGCGTCATCCCAATGCCCCCGAGACGCTCAATGCCGATACTGGTGCCGAAGACACAAAGGCGGGCGCATTGAAACAGTCTCCAGACACTCACGAACTCGAAGACGCCTATTCCCAAAACGACCCGGGGGTGGAGACCAAACAGTAAAACAGCAAAAAGAGCCGGACTGGGGCAAACCCCATCCGGTGTTGCGATCAGGTCCTGGCGGATGGAGCAAAACTCCGGACGCTGGGGCCTTTTTTATGGATGGAGTAAACAATAGTAGCCCCGAGTGCACGCGAAGCCGCTTCCATCCGCCGGGAGCAGGAAGAAGGGACGCTGATTCCCCTCTCTCACGCTCCGGACCGTCAAGCCAGCAGCCATGCCGTAGGCCGCCGACAGACATCACTCTACACCGTATTCAACCCGGTTGGATTTGAGCGGATATGAGCATTGAAAATGCTGGAGAAAGTCGCGCATTGGCAGAGGATAGTGGCAGCGGAACCGTTGTTCCTGACCTGTTGAGACGGTAACGCTGCCAACCGGAAAGGATGCGTATATGGATAGGCTTGCGCGGATCGCGGTTCGAGACCACCTGCTGAAGCGGCTCGCGGCCCGAACGCCGCTGATCATGGGCATCTTGAATGTGACCCCTGACTCTTTTTCCGATGGCGGCGCGCATGACACCCTGTCCGCTGCGCAAGCGCATGCCCGGCAAATGGCCGAGGACGGCGCAGACATTCTCGACATTGGCGGTGAGTCGACACGGCCCGGAGGTGATCCGGTGAGCCTCGAAGACGAATGGGCCCGCGTGCGTGAGCCCATTACACGCCTTGCCGGACCGGACGCCTTGCCGCTCTCCATCGACACCTACAAGGCCGAGATCGCCCGGCGCGCTGCCGAGGCGGGCGCGGTGCTTGTGAATGATGTCTGGGGCATGACCAAGGATGAGGGCATGGCCGGCGCCGTGGCCGAGACTGAAAGCCTTGTCTGCATCACGTACAATCGCGGCAAAACGGATGGCGACATAGACATCCGCGAGGACATGACAGCGTTCTTCGGGCGCGCCTTCGACGTGGCCGATCGTGCTGGTATTCCCCGCGCACACATCCTGCTCGATCCGGGCGTCGGCTTTTCCAAGACGTATGATCAGAATTTCGGCGTGCTCGCGCACCTGGATGTGCTCGTCGATACCCAATGTCCGGTCCTGGTCGGAGTCTCCCGGAAGTCCTTTATCGGACGCATGACGGGCAAGCCCGTGGAGGATCGTCTTGTCGGGACGCTTGCCGCCGGCCTCGACAGCGTCTACCGGGGCGCAACGATTCTTCGTGTCCATGATGTCGCCGCGCACCGCGAGGCGCTCGACATGTTTCAAGCCATTGGGAGCGCCATTTGACCGACCGCATCTTTGTCTCAAACCTTTGCCTTCATGGGTTCCATGGGGTCCACAAGGCGGAGAAATCCCTCGGACAGAAATTCTTCATCGACATCGACTGCCGCCTCGGCCAGCCGGCGACGTCAACCGACCAGATGGAAGAGACGGTCCATTATGGGGAGGTCTGTGACCTTGCCGAAGACCTGTCTGGGAAGACCGTATTCAATCTGATCGAAACCTTTGCCGAACGCATCGCCGATGCGATCCTGACCAAGTGGGACATCGTCGAAGAAGTCACCGTCACGGTGCGCAAGCCGTCGGCGCCAATTCGGCATCTGGTGGACCATGTCGGCGTCTCGATCACACGAACCCGTAATGGCTGAGGCTGCGCTCGGCCTCGGCACCAATCTGGGTGACCGCGAGGCGGCGCTGGCGCACGCGGCGGACCGGCTGGAGCAAATGCCGGGCATTGAGGTGACCGCGATCTCCGGCCTCTATGCAAGCGCGCCCTGGGGAGTGGCGGACCAGCCGGATTTCCTGAACCTCTGCCTGCTGATCGAGACCGATCTTGGGCCGCTGCAATTACTGCATGCCTGCAAGGCCGTGGAGGCCGAACTGGGGCGACAGGAACGCTTGCGCTGGGGACCGCGCGAGATGGATGTGGACGTTCTGCTGATGGCAGGCGTGGAGATGGATACCGAGACGCTGGCCATCCCGCATCCGCGCATGGCGGAGCGCCGGTTCGTGCTGGAGCCGCTGGCGGAGATTGCGTCGGACTGGGCTCTGGAAGATGGCACTGTAACAAGTAAATCGGCCGCCCTCAAAAAGAAGGCGGCCGATCAGATTTGTGTATTGGATGGGGCGGCAACGCGTCGGTTTGCGTCGCTCCGAAGCGCCTAGAGGTTCTTCACGATATCCTCGACCATCTTCTTTGCGTCTGCGAGCAGCATCATCGTGTTGTCGCGGAAGAAGAGTTCGTTCTGGATACCGGCATAGCCGGAACCCATCGAGCGTTTGATGAACAGGACCGTCCCGGCATTCTCGACGTCGAGGACTGGCATGCCATAGATCGGGCTGGTCTTGTCCGTCTTGGCGGCCGGGTTGGTGACGTCGTTGGCACCGATCACGAAGGCAACTTCGGAATTGCGGAAATCCGAGTTGATGTCTTCGAGTTCGAAGACTTCGTCATAAGGCACCTGCGCTTCGGCGAGCAGGACGTTCATGTGACCCGGCATCCGGCCCGCAACGGGGTGGATGGCGTATTTCACTTCGACGCCTTCTTCTTTTAGCTTGTCGCACATCTCTTTCAGCGCGTGCTGGGCCTGAGCGACCGCCATGCCGTAACCGGGTACGATGATAACCTTAGAAGCATTCTTCATGATGAAGGCTGCATCTTCGGCCGAGCCGCGCTTGAACGGACGATCGGCATCTGCGCCTGCGCCGCCTGCGGCGGCATCATCGCCGCCAAAGCCGCCAAGGATGACCGAGATGAAGCTGCGGTTCATGCCCTTGCACATGATGTAGGACAGGATCGCCCCGGACGACCCCACCAGCGCGCCGGTAATGATGAGCGCGAAATTGCCGAGCGTGAAACCGAGCGCCGCTGCGGCCCAGCCCGAATAGGAGTTCAGCATTGAGACCACGACTGGCATATCCGCGCCGCCGATCGGTATGATCAGCGTGATGCCGAGGATCAGGGCAAGCACTGTGACGCCCCAGAAGGCCCATTGAGCCGAACCGTCAGACTGGATCAGGATGACCATCAGAATGATGATGCCGACAGCCAGCGCGATGTTCAGCAGGTGGCGGGCCGGCAACATGATCGGCGAGCCGGACATGTTGCCATTGAGCTTGGCGAACGCGATCAGCGAGCCGGTAAAGGTCAGCGCACCGATAGCGGAGCCGAGGCCGAGTTCGATCAGCGACGCTGCCTTGATGCCTGCGATGCCGGTAATGCCGAAACTGACCGGAGAGTAGAGCGCGGCGGCCGCCACGAGCACCGCAGCGAGGCCTACAAGGCTGTGGAAGGCGGCGACGAGCTGCGGCATGTCGGTCATCGGGATCTTGCGAGCGATGATCGCGCCGATCGTGCCGCCGATGGCGACGCCGCCGAGGATCAGGCCCCAAGTCTGCAGGTCAAGCTGTGACCAGACCAGCGCCAGCGTCGTGCCGACAGCGATGGCCATGCCGATCATGCCATTGCGGTTGCCTGCGCGGCTGGTCGCCGGGCTGGAGAGACCGCGCAGGGCGAGGATGAAGAGAATACCGGCGACGAGATAAAGCATCGGCGCCCAGGTGGAGTGGAAGGAGTCCATGTCTTAGTCCCCCTTCTTTTTGTACATGGCCAGCATGCGCTGGGTGACGAGGAAACCGCCAAAGATGTTCACGCTGGCAAGGATCACGGCGATCGTGCCGAGGATCTTGGACACCCAATTGTCGGAGGTGAGGCCGACCGTGGCCGCCGCCACGAGCGCGCCGACGATGATGACGGACGAAATGGCGTTCGTCACGGCCATCAAAGGCGTGTGCAGGGCCGGGGTTACCGACCAAACGACATAGTAGCCAACAAAACAGGCCAGCGCGAAGATAGCGGCGAGGAAGACGGTCGAATCGACGCCGCCAGCATCTGCGAAGGCGGGCAGCGCGAAGCTGGCCGTGGAAAGCGTCAAGAGTGCGCGCTTCATGATTGGATCCTTTCGTTCACCGTCTCGCCATTGCGCGTGAGCAGCATGGCGGTGACGATTTCGTCATCGGTGTCGAGATTGAGGCTGCCATCCTCGGCTGTGACCAGCGGCAGGAAGGCGAGGAGGTTCTTGGCGAACAGCGATGAGGCGTCGGCAGGAAGGCGCGCGGGCAGGTTCGAAAACCCGGCCACTTTCACGCCGTTCACATCCACGATCTCATCAGGTTTGGAGAGCGGGCAGTTGCCGCCCTGGCTGACCGCCATGTCGACGATGACCGAACCTGGCTTCATGGTCTTCACCATGTCCTCGGTGACAAGGACCGGCGCGGCGCGGCCGGGAATCAGGGCGGTCGTGATGACGATGTCCTGCTTGGTGATGTGGCTGGCCGTGAGTTCTGCCTGCTTGGCCTGGTATTCCGGCGACATCTGCTTGGCATAACCGCCGGCAGTTTCAGCCGCCTTGAATTCTTCATCCTCGACCGCGATGAATTTCGCGCCGAGCGAGGCAACCTGTTCCTTCGCCGCGGGGCGCACATCGGTTGCGGTGACGACGGCGCCGAGGCGGCGCGCCGTGGCAATGGCCTGCAGGCCTGCGACCCCAACCCCCATGATAAAGACCTTGGCCGGGGCAATCGTGCCGGCAGCGGTCATCATCATCGGCATGGCGCGGCCGTAGATCTGCGCACCTTCAATGACTGAGCGATAGCCGGAAAGGTTTGATTGGGACGACAGGGCGTCCATGCTTTGTGCGCGCGTGATGCGGGGGGTGAATTCCATGGACAGGGACGCGATTTTCTTTCCGTTAAGCGGGCTTGCGTCCAGATTGCTGGGGTCCATCAACGCGATTAGCGCGACGCCGTCGGGCAGGGAGCTAACTTCGCCGTCTTCCGGTGCGCGCACCTTGAAGACAATGTCGGCCCCCTTGGTTGCCGCGGCCGCGTCTGGTGCGAGGGTAGCCCCCGCCTCAGAAAAGCTGTCGTCAGGGAACCCTGCGACAGTGCCCGCTCCGGACTCAATTGTTACCGAGTGGCCGGAGGCCACCAACTTCTTGACGGTTTCTGGTGTAGCCGCCACACGGGTCTCACCAGCTCGTCGCTCCCTCAGAACAGATATTTTCATATGGCTGGGATAGAGGAAAAATATTGCGGCGTGCAACACGAATTTTCTGTTTGGAGGGCATGAGATTGTTCAGTTTAACTAATAAGACGGCATTGATCACCGGAGCATCAAGCGGTTTGGGCCAGCATTTTGCCCATGTTCTGGCCGATGCAGGGGCCTATGTCGTGCTTGCGGCGCGCCGGCTGGACCGATTGGAAGAAGTTGCAGAAAGCATCGAAAAGCGCGGCGGAAAGGCGTTGCCTGTACAGATGGACGTGACTTCGGACGACAGTGTTACGGGGGCGTTTGCAGAGATTCGCGAAGCGCTCGGTCGTCCGTGCGATGTTCTCGTCAACAATTCCGGAATGTCGCGTGAGGGATGGTTCTGGGAAATGCCTGAAAAGGATTGGGACACTGTTATTGAGACCAATCTCACCGGTGTGTGGCGAGTCGCCAAACACGCAACCAAGGCCATGATCGATGCGGGCTCTGGCGGCTCGATCATAAATATCGCATCAATCACCGCGCTCAGGCCGTCAAACATGATCTCGGCCTATTCAGCGTCAAAAGCTGCGGTGAATCATCTGACTCGCACAATGGCACTTGAGGCATCTCGACATGGAATTCGGGTGAACGCGATTGCGCCTGGTTATTTCAAGACTGCGATCAATGATGAGTTTCTCGATTCGGAAGCGGGCCAGAGAATGGCGAAGCGGGTCCCGATGCGTCGGTTCGGAAATTATGAGGAATTGTCTGGTCCGCTCCTGCTTTTGGCGTCGGAGCAGGGCGGCTATATGACGGGATCTACACTGGTTGTGGATGGAGGGCATACGTTGACCCCGCTTTAACTCTTGAAGTTTTCGGGCCGGACGAATATAGGCGGCGCTCGCTCCCTATCGTTGGTAAATTTCGGGTAACCCCCAGAAGGCCGAGACATGCTCAAGGAAATCCTGTCTACCGGTGTCGCCGTAATGATCTCGGGAAGCATGGCATCGGCGACAACAGTGCGCAGCGATGGCGGTGAGACCGTATCGCAAGCGCGCCAATTCGGTGAGACCCGCCTAAAGACCTTTATCGTTCTGGATGATCGCGGTTCTGATGGCACATTGCGCTGCTCGAATGGCTATGAAGCGCCAGACGGCGGCGTTTTCTTCGGACCGGTCCCGCTCTGACCTCAGTCCATCCAATTTTGTTAGCTATCGGTTAGGTCTCATCTGGCACACTCTCTGGCAGATACCGGAGAATTCAGATGGCCCTTCCGAAAAGCAAGCCGGCGATTCCAGACGAATCAAGCGCCCAGGAAGCCGCGAAATCCAAAGATATGGCGCAAGCGAACATGCAATCCGCCAGCCTGTCCGAGCCGCGTTATCCCGCCGCGCCATCCCCCGCGCGGCGACTGCAGAGCCTCCTCGAAGCCGAGATGCGTGGGACACGTGCACCATCGGTCAAGCGGTCCATGGCTACAATGCTCGTTTTGTCACTTGCGTGCAGCGTTGGTGCGTTAAGCTTGTACAGCCTTGGCTGGATTTAGACTTACGGCCATTTTATTGCTCTGAGTTAACGCGATCTAAGTTCAAGTCTGCTTAGAACCCCACATAGGTGGCCTTTCACGGCCCCATGTTGAATTCCAAGGAGCTTCCTGTTCATGCGCGTTAGAAAAGCTGTTCTTCCTGTGGCCGGATTTGGCACGCGAGTCCTGCCCGCGACGAAGGCTATCCCGAAGGAGATGCTGCCAGTCGTCGACCGGCCGGCTATCCAATATGTCGTTGATGAAGCGCTGGAAGCCGGGATTGAGCACATCGTTTTCGTGACCGGGCGCAACAAAGGCTCGATCGAAGACTATTTCGACATCCCTTACGAGCTTGAAGTCGCGCTGGAGGCCAAGGGCAAGAAGGCCATTCTGGAACAGGTCAGGCAGACCACTCTTCCAGCGGGCTCCGCCAGCTTTGTGCGCCAGCAATCGCCTTTGGGGCTTGGCCATGCTGTTTGGTGTGCGCGAGATATTGTCGGCAACGAGCCGTTCGCCGTGTTGCTGCCGGATGTTCTGGTCAAGGGCAGCCCATCCTGTCTCGCGCAGATGGTGGAAGCCTATGACAAGGTCGGTGGGAATATCGTCGCCGTGGACCAGGTGCCGATGGATCGGGTGTCATCTTATGGCGTCATTGCGCCGAAAGGGAATGATCGCGACGGACGCCTGATTGAGATGACGGGCATGGTTGAGAAACCACCTGTCGCCGACGCGCCATCTAACCTCAAGATCACGGGTCGCTATATTCTCCAGCCCGAAGTGTTCGGCCTGCTCGAAAGCCAGGGCAAGGGCGCTGGCGGCGAGATCCAGCTGACGGACGCCATGGCTCGCCTGATGGAAGTCCAGTCCTTCTATGCCTACGAGTATGAAGGGCAGGATTATGATTGCGGTTCGAAGCTTGGCTATTTCGAAGCGGTACTGGGTTATGCGCTTGCCAATGACGAGATAGGCGAAGACGCCAAGGCACTCGCCAGGGCGATGCTCGACAAACTCTAGTCGATCCTATTGCATTGCAGGGCATGCCGGTTCGGGTTAGGCCACCGGCATGACTACTGCTGACACGCTACCATCTTTCGAGGATGTACTTGCTGCCGCTGACCGTGTGCGGGGCGTTGTGCGTGAGACACCGATTTTGACGCATGAGGCGCTGGACGCCCTTGCTGGCGGATCACTGTTTATCAAGGCTGAGTGCCTGCAGGTGACTGGTAGCTTCAAGATACGCGGCGCTATGAATCGTCTGTCACAAGTCCCGGCGGCGCAACGCGCAGCGGGCGTGGTGGCTTTTTCCTCTGGCAACCATGCACAGGGCGTTGCACGGGCCGCGCGTTTGCTGGGTATGCCCGCGATAATTGTGATGCCATCCGATGCGCCCCGTATAAAAGTGGCAGGCGTCGAGGCAGATGGCGGCGTGGTTCACTTCTATGACCGGGAGACCGAAAGCCGCGAGGAGATCGCGACCCGGATCGCCGAAGACCGCGGCGCGGTCGTTGTGCCGAGTTTTGACGACAGAGACATCGTGGCCGGGCAAGGCACCGCCGGGCTCGAATTTGCGCACCAGATGGAAGCATTAGGTTCGCCATTGGACCATCTGATCTGTTGTGCTGGTGGTGGCGGGCTGATCACGGGCGTGGCGATCGCGATGGCCGAACTATCGAAGCAAACAAGAATTTGGACGGCCGAACCTGAAGGGCATGATGATTGGGCGCGGTCGCTAGCAGCAGGCGAGCGGCACAGCAATCCGCCTGGGACGCGGTCGATCTGTGATGCCATTCTGACGCCCATGCCCGGCCAGATCACTTTTGCCCTCGGCAAGCGGTTGCTGAGCGGTGGGCTGGTCGTTTCGGATGATGAGGTGCGCGAGGCGATGCGCTTGGCCTTCCGTTACTTGAAGGTCGTGGCCGAGCCGGGCGGGGCAGCAGCGCTGGCGGCCGCAGTGAAGGGCTTGCCATCCGAGATGCACGGACAGCGGGTCGGCGTGCTTATCACGGGCGGGAACGTCGACGCAGACATGTTCTCCACTGTCTTGAGAGGCTAAATCGGCCTAGCAGATTAACATGCGTGTGCTGAATTTTAAGAACTGGCCGCGAAACAGTTGCGGCATGGTTAATGCGCGGTTCTGTTCGTGATTTAGATTTCCCTACAAGTCTTCAAGAGACCTTATCGCCTGAAGATTAATCATGAATGCTGATGATTGCGCATTTTGCGCGGGAGAGGGCATTCAGAATGAAACTCGCACCCCTGATCAGTCTTGGTCTCTCTGCGATACTGGGCATCGCAGCAGTGTTTCTTGGCCGCTATTACATGACGTCGAATTCCAATGACGCGACGGCCCAGATCGCGGCACCGGCGGTCCAGATGTCGTCTGTTCTCGTTGCATCTGCAGCGATCGAAGCAGGTGAGGAGGTCTCGGTCAGCAATGTGAAAGCCATTAAGTGGCCAAGTGACTCTGTTCCCGAAGGTGTTCTGGCCTCGACGGAAGAACTGTCGGAAATCCTATATGCACGCGGCCCGATCTTGCCCGGCGAACCGATTATGCTGGAGAAGCTCGACGCGGCCGGAAACCTGCTTACCCTTGCGTCTGCCATCGAGCCCGGCATGCGTGCGGTGGCCATCACGGTACGGAGTGATACCGGAGTCGCTGGATTCGTCCTGCCCGGCGACAGGGTCGACGTGAACGAATTCATTCAGCGTGAACCTGGCCAGTCTGCAAACTCGTTTGGCAGCGATGCCGTGCGTGTCACATCGGACCTGATTGCGCGCCCTGTGCTCAAGCGTGTGAAAGTGCTGGCGGTCGATCAGACATTCGAATCGAACCTTGAGGGCGCACGTCCCTCCAGCACGGTAACTCTGGAAGTGTCGCCAGAAGGCGCACTCCGCCTGGGTGCGGTGAGTATGCAAGGCGCACTGGGACTGGCATTGATCGGACGCGAAGAGGACGCCGATGTCATCACGCTTGTGAAGGCGGAGCCCAAGAAGGCCCCTGTTCGTCGCGCGGCGCCCAAGCGCGCAACAACGGCGACCGTGCGCGTCATCAATGGGGACCGTGAAACAAGTATAACCGCGCCTGTCGCGCAGCCGAAGCCGCTGACCGAGGAGGCGAACTGATGCCTAAACTGACTTATATCCTGCTTCTTCTGGTTGTTGGCGTCGTCGCCATTGCGCCGGCGCATGCCTGGACCGAGCGCACGACCGGCCCTGACGCCAAGGTGCTCGTGCTAGAAAAGGGACGCTCGACTGTCATCGAGTCCGATCAGGGATTTTCCACGCTCGTCGTAGCCGACCCTGATATCGCCGAAGCGATGGCAACTTCCAACCGGTCTTTCTTCCTGCGTGGCAAGGTGCCCGGTTCAACGACCGTGCTCATCTACAATGCGGAAGGCGAGATCTCTGAACTGATTGATGTTGAAGTTGAGCTGAGCCTTGATGAACTGCGGGCTGATCTGGAAAATTTGCTGCCGGGCGAGCGTATTGATGTTTATCCCGTGCATGATGGCGTGTTCCTGGATGGCAAGCTGACCACGGCCGCTGCGGCGGATATGGCGGTGCAGGTGGCCGAGCGCTATGTTCCGGGTGGTGTGGCCAATGGTTTGTCTGTTGGTCAGAGTCAGCAAGTCCTGCTGGAGGTGCGGTTCCTGGAAGCCAGCCGCAGCGCGGTGAAAGAAATCGGATTTGGTAATTCCATGGATGGGCGCGACGCGGTTGCTTTCACGGAGCCATCGACCGTGTCCGGACTGGCCGCCAAGACGGTTGCCCTGTTCACCAATGTCGGTGGAGAGAATATTGATGTCGAACTGCGCGCCCTTGAAGAGAAGGGAATCGTGCGTACGCTGGCTGAGCCTAATCTGGTGGCCTTGTCAGGCGACACGGCGAGCTTCCTGGCCGGGGGCGAGTTCCCCATTCCGGTCTCAAGCGAGAATGGCCAGGTATCGGTCGAATTCAAGAAGTTTGGCGTGAGCCTCGATTTCACGCCGACCGTTTTGGGTGGCGGGCTTGTGAATTTGCGGGTGCGCCCGGAAGTTTCCCAGCTTGACAGAAACAATGGTATCCGAGCCCAAGACATCGAGATCCCAGGTATTTCCGTCCGTCGCGCCGATACAACGGTAGAGCTACATGACGGACAGGCCTTTGCCATCGCGGGCCTGTTGCAGAATGATTATTCCAATGATGTTCGGCAGACACCGTGGCTTGGAAATGTGCCGGTATTGGGCGCCTTGTTCTCTTCCAAGCGCTATCAGCGTCAGGAAAGCGAATTGGTGATCATCATCATTCCGCGTCTGGTTCAACCTACTCCGCACCCTTCCATGCTTCGGACTCCGCTCGACGCATTTGCTGAACCGACGGAAGAAGAATTCTTTCTCATGAACCAAACCACTCATGCGCCGCTGGTTGGCGAAGGAGACTGAACATGACTTTCAAGCGCCGTATTATCAGTGTCATGATGGTGAGCGTGTTCCTCGTCGGATGTGCAAGTTATGACAATCAGGACAAATTTCTGCTGGGTGAAGCCAATGCTAGCAACATACGTGAGCAATCGGTTCGTGACGTCAATCTGAGCAACTCCAAGGCCGTCGAGTCCACATCCGGCTTGCGTGCGGCCAATGCCGTAAAGGCCCTCAATGAGGGCAAGACCAAGGACTTGCGGGATTCGTCAGTTAGCGCTTCGGGAGGCAGCTGATGTCAGGCGTAGCCCGCAAACTATCTGATGGAGCCCCGCCGGCTTCCGCGCCGGCGATGATCCCAGCGATCGCCGCATTGGCGGGACCGGAGCGGCTGATGCAGCTCAAGTCTATCTGCCGGAATGTTATCGACCTCTCTTCAATGAACCCCGCGAACATCGTTGAAAAGTTCGGCGGCGCATTGATCCTGCTGGAACAGGGGCAAACAGGCGCGGAACAGGTCGTGCTGGGTCTGGCAGTTGAAAAGCCGGACAGCGCCGTCCTGATGGTATCAGATAATCTTCCGGTTCACATCGTTCGAGCACTGATGAAAATTGAAGCATCGGACATCCTGCCAGCGAGCGCTGGCGCGGATGAAATTCTGGAGTCCGTAGAACGCATTCGTGCTGCTACAGAAGCCGCGGAGAGCGGCGGTGATGGGCCGGCATCCGCCGTGTGCTGGGCGTTCCGGGGCGCTGTCGGTGGTGCGGGGGTCTCAACACTGGCTATTGAGAGCGCGTTTGCCATTTGTGAGAAAGTCGGACCCGGCAAGGTATGTCTCGTTGATCTGAATGTGTCTGACGGCATGGTCAGTTCGTTTCTGGAAGCGGCTCCGAAGCTGGACCTTGCAGCCTTGTCGGCTGCGCCGGAACGCCTTGACGCGCGCTTGCTCGCCGCTTGGTGCTGGCAACACGAGGATGGTGTTTCCACAATTTCGGCGCCGCGCAATCCGGATGCGGATGCGTTGGCCACGGAAGCGGCAATCCTGAGATTGCTGGACGTTGCCTGCGCCGAGTTTCCATTTGTTCTCGTGGACATGCCCCGCCATATGATGCCGTGGACCAAACCAATACTGGGCGCGGTTGATGAGGCCATTATCATCAGTGAGCTAACCGTGCCTAGTCTGCACGCTGCTGCGGATATGGCGCGCGAGGTTGATATGCTGCGCGGACCTGACCGCAAGGCCAAGCTCGTGCTGAACCGCATGTTCCCGAAAAAGAAGTTTCGTGCCGAGTTTGCCGTCGACAAGGCTGAGAAGGCCATCGACCGTCAGATTGATGCAACGATCACGTCGGACTGGGATGCTGCCCGCACGGCGGTAAATCTCGGAAAGCCGATTGGTGACGTGAAACCGAAAAGCGCGCTCGTCGCAGATGTCTCGACATTGGTCGACAAGATGATGCCCGACGCCGCGAGGCAGCTCGTTCAACAAGTTGCCGGTAAGAGGAAAGCGAAATGAGCCGTTTTGGATTTTCGAACGCCGCCGCCAAGCCTGAACCGGTCAACGCGCCTGAAGTAGCTGAGCCAACTGCGCCGAAGCCCGCGCCGCCCGCTCCTGCCGACACCAAGGCTTTTGACCAGCTCGATGCCAAATTGCGTATCCATGCCAAGCTGATCGACGAACTGGATCTGTCCGTTCTCGACAAGCTGGATGATGAAACCATGCGGCGCCGCGTGCGGGGGATCGTTTCGGAGATCATCAAGAAGGAAGAGATGGCGCTCTCGGCCACAGAAGAGGCAAGCTTTGCCGATGCTGTGATGGACGAGATGACAGGGCTTGGGCCCATCGAGCCGCTACTGAAGGACGACTCGATTGCCGACATCCTGATCAATGGTTTTGACCAGGTCTATGTCGAGCGGCACGGCAAGCTCCAACTGGCACCGGTCCGGTTTGCGGACAATGACCATTTGCTTCGCATTGTGCAGCGGATCGTGGCGGCTGTGGGCCGACGTGTCGATGAGAGCCAGCCCTTGGTTGATGCACGCCTTCTGGATGGCAGCCGTGTCAATGCCGCTGTCTTGCCAATCGCCATTGATGGGCCGCTTGTCTCAATCCGGAAATTCTCCAAATCGCCACTGACAATGGAGAAGCTGGTCGGCTTTGGCGCAATTCCTGAGCCGGTTGCAAAGTTCATCCTCGGGGCGGTGAAGTGCCGGGCCTCTACCGTTATCTCCGGGGGCACCGGGTCGGGGAAGACAACCCTGCTCAACGCGCTATCAGCCGCTATCAATGAAGATGAACGCCTCATCACGATTGAGGACGCTGCCGAACTCCAGTTGCAACAGCCTCATGTTGCGCGCATGGAAACCCGCCCGCCCAATATTGAAGGCAAGGGCGAGATCCGTCAGCGCGAACTGGTGAAGAACGCGCTGCGCATGCGGCCTGACCGCGTGATCCTGGGCGAGGTTCGCTCAGAAGAAGCGTTCGACATGCTGCAAGCCATGAATACGGGCCACGAAGGCTCTATGGCGACGATCCACGCTAACAATCCGCGCGATGCACTGACCCGTCTGGAGCAGATGGTGATGATGGGTGGTATGAAAATATCCGAGACGGCGATCCGTGGACAGATTGCTTCCGCCGTCAATTTTATTGTCCAGGCCACGCGCCTGTCAGATGGCTCGCGCAAAGTCGTATCAATCTCCGAAGTGACGGGCATGGAAGGCTCAGTTGTTCAATTGCAGGAAATCTTTCGCTTTGAACGCACTGGCACAACCGATGAGGGCAAGGTCGAGGGGCACTTCGCCGCGACTGGCCTACGCCCAAAATTTCTCGATGAGATGGAACGTCGCGGCGTGTCTATGCCGGAGGGCATGTTTGATCCCTCTACGCGTTTCTAGGAGGCGAGCTTCGTGTCGTGGATGCCTGACATCACCAATATCAGCCTGACAGTCCTGATTCCTGTGATCATGGCGATCGGCGCGGTTTTTCTGGCAATCCAGTCAGTCGTGGGGCTGGTGACCGAAGCCCAAACGCGACGCGTTGTGAACAAGCGCCTTCAGTTCAAGGAACGGTTTGAAACGACAAGTGAAGCCATGGTCGAACTGCGCAAGAGCCGTGGTCTCGACAAGAATGGCAATCTTGCCATGCCGCTGCGCTGGTTCAATCAGCTGGTCGTCAGGTCCGGCCTGAAGTTTCAGCCATTGCGTTGGTTCGGGATGTCGGCCGGGGCAGGCCTGGTAGCGGGGCTCGCCTATTGGCGTTTCGTTGGTGGACCCGGACCGGCCGCTGGCATCGCTGCGCTCATTCTTCTGCTCGGACCTATCATCTGGCTGAAGATGGTTGCCGGACGACGTATGAAGAAAATGTCGGAACAGTTGCCCGACGCACTTCAGATCGTTTGTCGCAGTCTGGAGGCTGGCCACCCGGTTGCGACAGCCGTGTCGCTGGTGGCCCGCGAGATGCCTGACCCGATTGGGACAGAGTTCGGCATGGCTGCGGATGAAGTGTCATACGGCATGTCGCTGACCAATGCGGTCCAGCGCATGGCCGAGCGGGCGGGCGACCCGGACGTCGAACTGTTCGTCGCCACGGTACGCCTGCAGGAAAAGACTGGTGGCAACCTTTGCGAACTCCTGAAAGCGAACACGACAACCATCCGTGAGCGCCAGACCATGCGCCTGAAAGTGAAGGCCGCTTCATCCGAGGGGCGCGCTTCTGCGATGATCCTTACATCGGCGCCCTTCATCGTGATGTCTGGCATTCATGTGCTGCGCCCGGAATTTTACGGCGAAGTGATCGATGAGCCGCTTGTGCGGGTGGTGTTCCCGATCCTGTTTGTGTGGATGGCGATTGGCAATTTCGTCATGCGCAAGATGATCAATTTCAAGATGTAGGCTCCAAGCAAACCCATGCCCTTCTCCGCATCTGCTCTTCTGCCCATCATCATGCTGGCCATTGCCGGCTTCCTCGCCGTGCCTGCGATTATGGCCTTCGTGAGAAGCTGGAAGGCCAAGGAAGATCTTGAGCGTCGGTTGGAGCGACGCGAGTCACGTCCTGCGGTACAGGACCAAAGCCGGAACGATACGCGGATAGGTCGGGCAGTTATCGGACTTGCCAATCGCGCGACTCCATCGAACGAGGACGCGGTCAGCGAGGTGCGTGCCAGATTACTTCTGGCAGGGTTCACGAACCCTTCGGCGGTGGGGCGATATTACATGGCCCGGATTGCTTGCGTGGTGCTGCCCCAGCTCGCTCTCCTCGTGGCTTTGCCGTATCTCGGCGGCTTTTCGAAGCAACATCTGATCATGGTCAGCATTGGCCTGATCATTGCGGGCTTGCTCGCGCCTGACATGCTCGTTTCGCGCCGTACCAAAGCGCGCCAGCAGCAATGCTCGGCTGGCTTTCCCGACATGATGGATCTGATGGTTGCCTGCGTAGAGGCCGGTCTCAGCCTTGATGCCTCGGTTCAGCGGGTCGGCGAAGAGCTGGAATTGCGGCATCCGATCATTGCCGGTCACATGAAAAAGTTATCGTTGGAGCTGCGCGCAGGCAAGGCGCGCAAGAATGCCTGGCGCGCTTTTGCTGACAGGATGAGCATCGAGGAAGCGAGTTCTCTGGCCACAATGCTCCGTCAGGCAGAGGAGATGGGCACCAGCCTGGGCCAGACTTTACGAGTTTTCTCGGCAGATATGCGGAAGCGTCGGATCCTGATGGCGGAGGAAAAGGCCATGGCACTGCCGGCAAAGCTGACTTTGCCATTGATTATATTCGTTTTTCCGGTCCTGCTTGGCGTTTTGATCCTGCCAGCCGTGGTAAAGGTGCAAGGCGCACTTTAGTGAATTCTCGGCTAGGCGAGTCAGCCGGTCATTGCTAACTTGCGCATCATGACAACGACCTATCTTGAATTCGAAAAGCCCATTGCGGAGCTGGACGCGAAGATCTCCGAACTGGAAGCGCTTGCTTCCAGCAAGGAAGGTCCATCGATCACCGACGAGCTGAAGAAGCTGAAGGCCAAATCGAGCAAGCAGCTGAAGGATATGTATTCCGATCTCAGCGCGTGGCGGAAGACCCTTGTGGCCCGTCATCCTGATCGGCCGCATCTGTCTGATTTCATCGAGAACATCTTCGACGATTTCGAGGAGCTCGCGGGCGACCGCGTGTTTGGGAATGATGAAGCCATTATGGGCGGACTGGCACGCTTCAAGGGGCGTCCGGTGGTCATTATCGGCCATGAGAAGGGCCGCACGATTGAGAAGCGCTTGAAGCACAATTTCGGCATGGCCCACCCTGAAGGCTATCGCAAGGCAGTGCGCTTGATGGAGATGGCCGAGAAGTTCAATTTGCCTGTCCTGAGCTTTCCGGACACGTCGGGGGCATATCCCGGCAAGGGCGGCGAAGAGCGTGGGCAGGCTGAAGCCATTGCGCGCGGCACACAGCGCGGCCTGTCACTGGGCGTGCCGTTCGTCACGCTGATCATCGGCGAGGGCATGTCGGGCGGCGCGATCGGTATCGCGGCGGCCAACAAGGTCCTGATGATGGAGCACGCCATCTATTCGGTGATCTCTCCGGAAGGCTGCGCTTCGATCCTTTATCGCGACGCTGCCAAGGCGAAGGATGCGGCTGACGCAATGAAAATCACAGCGCCGGACCTGTTGAAAACCAAAGTCATCGACGGTGTCGTCAAGGAGCCAGTCGGCGGCGCACATCGTGACCCGAAACGTGCGATGGCTGCTGCCGCAAAAGCGCTTGATGAGGCCTTGCAGGAACTGGAAGGCCTGAGCCCGTCCGAACTGCGCACCCAGCGCAAGGAGCGTTTCTACGCAATTGGCCGCGAAGGCCTGTAGAGCCGCAGCGTGTATAGGGCGCTAATCCGATGGCCGAGAAAGACTGGATCGCCAAGTATTTTGCCCCGCTCGCCATGTCCGGCGGAGCGGCTGGGTTGCGGGATGACCTCGCGCAATTAGCCGCGAGCGAGTCTCCGACAGTCATCACGGTTGATGCGTTGGTCGAGGGCGTTCATTTCCTCGCATCTGATCCGGTTGGGACCATCGCCCGGAAGCTCGTACGCGTGAACGTCTCTGATATCTACGCCGCCGGGGCTTTGCCGGCTGAAGCTTTACTGACGCTCGGATGGCCGAAGGATCGACCGGAAACGGACCTTGCTGAATTCGCATCCGCCCTTGGGGCAGAACTGGATGTATTCGATATCCAGCTGATCGGTGGGGACACCGTACGCAGCCCGGGTGGTCTTTTCCTGTCACTCACGCTGACCGGCACATGTGTTGGTGACACGCCTGTTCGCCGGATGGGCGCAGGGTCCGGCGAAGATGTCTGGGTCACAGGTCGTGTCGGCGCGGCGTATCTGGGCTTTGATGCGATCCAGAAAGGGGCGGTTGAAAGCGCCGAGGTTGAGGCGTATCGGGTGCCGCAGGTCCAACCGCTTGCCGCCGCGCATCTTGTCGCGCAGTTCGCGACGGCGGCGATGGATGTTTCCGACGGGCTGTTGGGGGATGCCGCGAGTCTCGCCAGCGCGTCCGAAATCGGCGTCCATATAGCACTTGAGTCCGTGCCCTTTGCGGGGAATGCAACCGATGTGGACGAAATGATCCGCCTGTCGACATGGGGAGACGACTATCAACTGCTCTTCACCTCAGAAAAAACGCGGCGCGATGAAATCCTGGCGGATGCGGGCAGATCTGGCGTAATTATTACGCTTATCGGCGAAACCCGACCCGAAGGAGGACTTTCCGTCACCCTGCGAAATTCGCCCATTAACCTCCCGGAAACTCTCGGCTTTGAGCATGGCTGAAGTGGGACTGGGCTGACTCGCCCCTGACGGGAGGCATATTGCCTATTTCCCGAGGGCCGGGCAGGCTGGTCACGTATAATAAACAGTGCATGATCAGGAATAACCTGGCGTCGAAGTTCTGTTTTAAGGGAAGGAAACGTAATCCATGTGGTATTATCTCGCTCTCGCGGCGGGGGTCTTGTCAGTCCTTTATGGCTGGCTCCAGATCAATTCGATCATGAAGGCCCCGGCTGGTGATGCGCGTATGCGCGAAATTGCTCAAGCGATCCAGGAAGGCGCAAATGCCTATCTTGGGCGCCAGTATCGTACAATTGCGATCGTCGGCGTCGTTGTCGTCGTTCTGTTGCTTATTCTGTTCCGAAACTGGCAGGTGCCGCTCGGCTTTATTGTCGGCGCAGCGCTTTCAGGCGCGGCCGGGTTCATCGGCATGAAAGTGTCGGTGCAGGCAAACGTGCGCACAACTGAAGCGGCCAAGTCCGGCCTCAACGCCGGTCTCAAGCTGGCGTTCAAATCAGGTGCCATCACGGGCATGCTCGTCGTTGGCCTCGCCCTGCTGGGCATTGTCGTCTATTACGGCCTGCTCACAATGGTGGTCGGACTCAACCTCGGCATCGAAAGCGAGAAACGTCTCGTCATTGACTCACTCGTGGCCCTCGGGTTCGGCGCGTCACTGATCTCGATCTTCGCGCGCCTTGGCGGCGGTATCTTCACCAAGGGTGCGGATGTCGGCGGTGATATGGTTGGCAAAGTCGAAGCTGGCATTCCGGAGGATGATCCACGCAACGCTGCCACGATTGCAGACAATGTCGGAGACAATGTCGGCGACTGTGCCGGCATGGCGGCCGACCTGTTCGAAACCTACGCGGTCACGTTGGTGGCAACGATGGTGCTCGGCGCAATCTATTTCTCTGGTGCAACTTATATCGTCGAAATCATGATGCTGCCGTTGGCGATTGCCGCCGTCTGTATCGTCACGTCGATTGTCGGCACCTATTTCGTGAACCTCGCACCCGGCAAGACCGATGTCATGTGGGCGCTCTACAAGGGCCTCATCGTGACGGGCGTACTGTCCATTGGCGGGCTCGCAATCGCAATCGCAACAGTCCTGCCGAATGGGTTCGGCGTGCTCGACGATGCGGGCGAACGGCTTGGCCTAGCCAATGACGTGTCCGGTTGGATGCTGTTCGGTTGCGGCGTGGTTGGCCTGGTGGTGACCGGTCTGATCGTCGTGATCACGGCTTACTATACTGAGACCAAATATCGTCCGGTACGCTCCATCGCGCGGGCATCAGAGTCTGGCCACGGTACGAATGTGATCCAGGGCCTCGCTGTGTCGCTGGAATCGACGGCCCTTCCGGCCATCGTGATCATTGCGGGCATCATCCTGACGTTCAACCTCGCAGGCCTATACGGCATTGCCATTGCAACCACGACCATGCTGGCACTCGCCGGTATCATCGTGGCGCTCGACGCTTTCGGACCTGTTACGGACAATGCGGGCGGCATCGCCGAAATGGCGGAGCTTCCGTCGGAAGTTCGCGAGACAACGGACGCGCTCGACGCGGTCGGCAACACGACCAAGGCCGTGACCAAGGGCTATGCCATTGGTTCAGCCGGGCTCGGCGCGCTTGTGCTGTTCGCTGCCTATGCAGAAGATCTCAAATACTTCTCGGCGCGCGCCGTGGAAGGGGACTTCTTCTATAATGCAACGGCTGATTTCTCGATTGCCAACCCATATGTGGTGGTCGGCCTCCTGTTCGGCGGCCTGTTGCCATTCCTGTTTGGTGGTCTCTCCATGATGGCTGTTGGCCGTGCCGCGCAAGCAGTGGTCGAGGAAGTCCGTCGCCAGTTCCGCGAAATGCCGGGCATCATGAAAGGCGAAGTGAAGCCTGATTATGGCCGGGCGGTCGACCTTCTGACGAAGGCCGCTATCCGGGAAATGATCGTCCCGTCACTCCTGCCAGTGTTGTCACCGATTGTCCTGTTCGGCGTGATCTTTGCGATTGCCGGCAAAGGCGCGGCCCTCGCGGCGGTTGGGGCGATGCTCCTTGGTGTGATTGTGACAGGCCTGTTCGTGGCCATCTCGATGACGTCCGGAGGCGGTGCCTGGGACAATGCGAAGAAGTATATCGAGGACGGTCATCATGGCGGAAAGGGCTCAGAAGCTCACAAGGCTGCTGTGACGGGAGACACGGTCGGCGATCCCTACAAGGATACTGCTGGTCCAGCCGTGAACCCGATGATCAAGATCACAAATATCGTGGCCTTGCTCATGCTCGCGGTTCTCGCAGGCCACTAGTTGAAAGACGCCGGGGCCTTTGTTTTTGTGCCACTAATTCTATGCATAGAAAATATCGATACCGGAGTGGGCTTCTATTGATTGGTTCTATTCAACATCTTTGCGTAGCCTCAAGATCGTCGTCAAAGAATTGCGGTTACTCCGCACGAATATTCTCTCGGCGACCATGAAATCAGGAGGGTTGTTCCGGGAGGGACTGCTCTCAGGCCAGACCAATCCAGGGAGAGATGAATATGGACGGAAATGACGCAGCTCCAGAGGGCCAGTGCCCCGTAATGCATTCGCTGCGAGGGCGCGTAAACCGCGACTGGTGGCCCAACCAGCTAGACCTCAGCATCCTTCACCAGAACCCGCCGGTCGGTAATCCACTTGGCGAGACGTTCAAGTATTCCAAGGAATTCACGAAACTCGACCTGAAGGCGATCAAACAGGACATCTTCGCGCTGATGACGGATTCCCAGGATTGGTGGCCTGCGGACTACGGCCATTATGGTCCGTTCTTCATCCGGATGGCCTGGCACAGCGCGGGTACATATCGCACCGGTGACGGTCGGGGTGGCTCGACCTCCGGCTCGCAGCGCTTTGCGCCGCTGAACAGCTGGCCAGACAATGCCAATCTCGACAAGGCCCGTCGTTTGTTGTGGCCGATCAAGAAGAAGTACGGAAACAAGATTTCCTGGGCAGATCTCATGATTCTTGCGGGCAATTGCGCCATTGAATCCATGGGCGGTAAAACGTTTGGGTTTGGCGGCGGCCGCGAAGACATTTTCGAGCCGGAGAAAGATATCTATTGGGGCACGGAAGAAGAGTGGTTGGCCACCAGCGATAAGCCCGGCAGCCGCTATAGCGGCGAGCGTGTGCTCGAGAACCCGCTCGCAGCCGTTCAAATGGGCCTCATCTACGTGAACCCCGAAGGCCCGGACGGCAATCCTGATCCGCTGGCTTCGGCAAAGGACATCCGTGAAACGTTTGCCCGGATGGCCATGAACGACGAAGAAACTGTTGCGCTAACTGCTGGCGGTCACACATTTGGCAAGTGCCACGGTGCGGGTGACGCGGCGATGGTCGGTGCAGAGCCTGAAGGCGGCGACATCGCCGAACAAGGGCTTGGTTGGCAGAGCAAGTTCGGTATTGGCCATGGCGATGACACGATCACCAGCGGCATCGAAGGCGCATGGACGCCAAACCCGATCAAATGGGACAATGGCTATTTTGATATGCTGTTCGGCTATGAGTGGGAACTTGTGAAGAGCCCCGCTGGCGCGTTCCAATGGCAGCCAAAGGATGTAGACGAGGCGCACATGGCGCCAAAGGCTCACAATCCGTCCGAGAAGCAGATCACCATCATGACCACGGCCGACATGGCCATGCGGATGGATCCGGAATACGAGAAGATCTCTCGCAGGTTCCACGAAAATCCGGATCAGTTTGCAGATGCGTTTGCCCGCGCCTGGTACAAGCTGACCCATCGCGATATGGGGCCAGCCGTTCGGTACCTTGGTGAGGAAGTTCCAAGCGAAGAATTGCTCTGGCAGGATCCAATTCCGGCAGTTGACCATGAGCTGGTGAACGCCAGTGACATTGCTGATCTCAAAGAGAAGATCTTGTCTTCGGGCTTGTCTGTGTCCGAACTGGTCTCGACTGCATGGGGCGCAGCTTCCACGTTCCGCGGCTCCGACAAGCGGGGCGGTGCGAATGGCGCCCGTATCCGCCTGGACCCGGCAAAGAACTGGGAAGTCAACGAACCTGAAAAGCTTGCCAAGGTTCTCGGTCTGCTCGAAAGCGTTCAGCGCGCTTTCAATTACGCCCAGACAGGCAACAAGAAGGTATCGATGGCCGACCTGATCGTGCTCGGTGGGTCTGCTGCCGTGGAGAAGGCCGCCAAGGATGCGGGCATCAATGTTTCGGTACCGTTCACGCCGGGCCGTATGGATGCTTCGCAGGAGCAAACGGATGTTGAATCCTATGCCTTCCTCGAGCCGAAAGCCGATGGCTTCCGCAACTATCTTCAGGTCGAATTCTCGGTTCCGACCGAAGAATTGCTACTCGATCGGGCGCAGTTGCTGACTCTGACGGCGCCGGAGATGACGGTCCTTGTCGGTGGCCTCCGTGTACTCGGTGCCAATCATGCTGGTTCCACGCATGGCGTCTTCACGGATCGACCCGGCACGCTGTCGAACGACTTCTTCGTGAACCTGATGGACATGGGCGTCGCTTGGAAAGCAGCCACTGAGAAGCAGGATGTCTTCGAAGGACGAGATCGCAACACCGGAGAAGTGAAATGGACCGGCACACGAGTTGATCTCGTCTTCGGTTCGAACTCGCAACTGCGGGCCCTGTCGGAGACCTACGCCCAGGATGATGCCAAAGAGAAGTTCGTGCACGACTTCGTCGCGGCCTGGACGAAGATCATGGAAGCCGACCGGTTCGATCTTGACCGCGACTAGCTGGTTGCAGATTGTCCAAAGCGCGGCGCTCCGGGAAATCGGGGCGCCGCTTTTTTTATTTGACGAGGGAGGCAGCCATCCGCCGGAATTCGTCCTGACTGAGCGTCTCGGCACGGGCTGTCGGGTCGATGTCGAGGCTCTGGAGCCATTCCACCGCTTTGAGGCCGTGACGCTTGGCAAGCGGCTTCAGCCCCGCGCGCAGCATTTTCCGCCTCTGACCGAAAGCTGCACCAGCCACTTCTTCCAGCTTGTCGAGATGGGGAAAGACCTTTTCCGGCGGCAATGGGTGCAGAACGGCGACGGCACTGTCCACTTTCGGCGGGGGACGAAATGCACCCGGCGGCAGAGTGAAGGCAATATGGGGATCGGTCACCGCATGGGTCAGGACGGCAAGGCGACCATATTGATCCGTATTGGGTTTGGCGCACACGCGCTCAGCGACTTCCTTTTGGAACATCAGGGCCATCTCGCCACGCCACGGACCAGACTTCAGCCAAGCTACCAGCAATGGCGTGCCAACATTGTAGGGAAGGTTGGAAATCATCATGGCTGGTGTGGTGCCGCCAAGTTCTGCCAGCATCTCTTCCCAGCGGACTTTGCGGGCGTCTCTCAGGATCAGATGGAGACGACCGCTTTGAGCTTCCGGCCATGATTGTAGCGCCTTGGCAAATCGCTCATCAGCCTCAACGGCGATGACCTTGTCTGCGCCATTGTCCAGCAAGGCGCGTGTGAGCCCGCCCGGACCTGGGCCGACCTCTATTACTGTGCGGCCCTCTATCGGTCCTGCGGCCAGTGCCGTGCGTTTTAAAATGTCCGGATCGAAAAGGAAATGTTGGCCTAGCGCCTTGCGCGCAGTTGCCTGTGTCAGGCCTGGAGGCGTCTCGTCACGGCTCATGAAGTTTGCTTTCGGTTATCGGCGATCATTCGGGCCTGCTCGATGGCGGCGATCAGGCTGTCGGGCCGGGCTGTGCCATTCGCGGCGGCATCGTAGCCGGTACCGTGATCGGGGCTCGTGCGGACAATAGGCAGGCCGATCGTCGTGTTTACACCGCCCCACATGTCCAGCGTCTTGACCGGGATTAGTCCTTGATCATGGGTCATAGCGATAATGGCGTCGAACCGTCCGTCCAGGGACTCCGCGAACACTGTGTCGGCCGACCTTGCATCCGACATGTCGATGCCGGCGGCGCGCAGGGCTCGGGCTGCAGGGTTGATGATATCGACTTCCTCGTGGCCTATCGTGCCATTCTCGCCAGCGTGTGGGTTCAGCCCGGTGAAAGCGAGACGGGGCGAGGCAATGCCGAAATCCATACGCATCGAACCCGCCACAATTTTTCCAAGTGTGACAAGGCTTTCAGTACTCAGCTGACTGAACACATCTTTCAGTGCGACATGAATGGTTGCGAGTGCGACGCGCAGACCACCTCCGGTCAACAGCATGACCGGAAGGGGCGATGTCTGAGCGCCTTCCGCGCACAGCGCGGCCACGAATTCTGTATGGCCCGGATGACGAAAGCCCGTCCCATAGAGCAGCGCCTTGTTGATTGGATTGGTGACCATGCCGTCTGCAGAGCGATCAAGGCACAAGGTGGTGGCCAGTTCGATGGATTTGATGATGGATGCGGCGGCGCTGTCATCTGCCTGTCCAGGCTGGATCTGTGGCACACCTTCCAAGGGAAGGACGGGCAGCGCATGAGCGAATATCTCTTGCGCGTCTGCCGGGCTGGAAATTTCCTGCACCGGGATGTCCGGAGCATACAAATGTGGCGCGCCAATCACGAAGAAACAGCGAGACGGATCATGCTTTAGCGCGTTCCACGCCGACACCGTGATCGGCGGTCCCACACCCGCAGGATCACCCATTGTCAATGCGAGTGGAGTTCGGCTTTTATCAGTCACTCAGGCGGTCTTCACCCAAATAGCTGGTCATGCAAGGCCTAGCGATAGATAATCGTCGCTTCGCGGCGCATATCGCGCAGCTCTCGCTCCGAAATCATGCTGAGTTCCTGATCTTTCAGGCGACTCTTGAGGTCATCGCGCGATGGCAGGGCTTCGGCACCATCTTCACGGCGGCAGACATACATGACTGCAAGGCCGCTGCCGGCGGCAAAGATTTCTGTGGGCTGGCCAACGTCTGCCGCAAGCACGAGGTCCTTGCCCTCAGTGCCCAGCTCGTCGACGTTTATGTCTGTCAGGTCAGCATGCCGCAAGTTCGATTTCGAATTGGAAACGCTTTGAACATCATCACAACTGGAGATGGCTTCCATGGCTTCTTTGAGGACGGCTTCATCGCCGTCTGTCACTTGCAGGCGAATAAGGTCGACCTTGGTTGTCAGTTTGGCTGGCTCACGTTTGCTGGCAATATTCAGAATGTAAATTCCATTCTCGACTGCGAGCGGACCGACGATGCCAGGTCCAGGTGAATCTTCGACCGCTTGTGCGAGCACAGGATCAAGGTCACCTGTTGTGATCCACCCCATATCGCCCCCTGTGGCGGAGGTCGGGGCAGAGGAGATGCGCTGCGCAGCAATCCGGAAATCAGCGCCTTGATTCAACTGCTCGATGATTGAACTTGAGGCTTGCAGGGCTTGATCCTTGGTCTCCGCATCCGGTGCGTACAGGAAGATTTCGGAAACACGATACTGGGTCTGCTGTAGGGAGCTGCGCACGCGGTTAAGCTGGTCTTCCACCTGGTTGTCCGAAATGCGGATACGTGAGCCGTACAATCCGCTCATCACGCGGCTCCAGGCAATCTCGGCACGCATCTGCTCTTCAAGGCTAGTGGGGTTCACGCCAGCGGCCAGCAATTGTTGTTTCAGCTGATCGCCTGTGGCGCCGGACTGGCGCGCCATGTCGTCTACAGCACCGTTGATCTCTTCCGGCGCAATTTCCATCTCGAATTCGGCCGCCTTTTCCAGTTGGAGGCGCTCATCAATCAACTGTTCAAGAGCCTGGCCCGTGATCTGCTGAATCTGTTCCTGGGAGGGCTGCTGACCACCGAGGCTGAGCAGCAATAGTCGTGCGCGCTGGCGAACATCTGAATAGGAAATAGGTTGGTCGTTTACGATGGCTGCGACACCTTCCAGCGCCAGCCGTTCCGGAGCGCTTGCTTCCTGTGCTGTTGAAACAAGGCCAACAGGCATGGCTGCAAGAAGAACAGCTGCGAAAATCTGACGAACCATGAATGGCCTCCATTGAGTGCCCAGTCGGGCCCCGTGGCTATTATACTGCGGGACAATACAAGTCCTGCAATCGCGCGCAACGCATCAGGGCAGTCATCCCTGAATTCTTACGGAAATTTAGGGTGGAACGCCGGTCCAACCGCGCTCCGTCCGCTCGAATCAATCGAATTCGCTCGAACCGAAGTCACCAATTGTCTTCAGCGAGAACCGAATTTGAATGTTCTCTTCAGGTCCGAGCGTGCGGTCTTCCAGTTCGGAACGCTGGTAAACCAGTTCGAAGCGCGAACAATCATCTTCAAAGGCGATGCCGTATTCTTGGCGGGCGTTGAGGTTTGACTGGATGTCTCGCAACTGTCCAAAGAATACCGAATACTGGCTGGTCACCTTGAGGTCCCCACGTAGAAGTATCCCCTCGTCACCGGTTCCGGCAGTGGAGATGCGTTCGTCCACCTTGTAGTATTGGGCTACGGCACGGAAGCGCTTGTAATTCGAGGACAATTTGGCGTCGATCCGGTTCAGGCTGAAGCCGTCTTCGTCCAGGCGTGCCCGCGTGTTCACACGCAGCAGTCGGCCGAAATCTGCTGTAGCAGACACAATCCAGTCCGATGACGTTCCTTCGAGATTGCTGAGGGCATTGAAAGAGTCGTCAGGTCTTGACCGCCAGCGCTTGCCAACGGTCGTGCTCAGGCTCGGGCCGCTTTTCCATACCGCCCGTGTGGTGATGCCCGCAGCAAGCTTTCCATCGCCCTCATAAAGATCAAAGGCACCAAAACCATTGGCGTCGTACAGCGACGCTTCATCGGCCTCATACAGGAGACTGTCTTCGTTTGGAATCGCGTCGTCGTTGACGTTCGATAGACCCCATGCCGCCATGACAGCAGGCTCCACCATTATATCCACCGATTTGCCGGGTCGGATCATCGGGTAGGCAAGCTTGCCCCCGACATTTCCGACGGCGCGGGAGACACTCTCTTCACCGGAAACGTCTTCGTCCAATCCGTAATAATCGGCGCGTACTTCGGCGAATTGCTCAAATGTGAAACCACCGGGCAGGACGTCCAGGTCGGTCCAGTCTGCTCCGACGCTGACCCGGTGACTGTCATCCCCCACATCCCGGCTGAGAATGGCTGTGGATGCATTGATGCTCGCAAAGCCCAACTCGCCCAAATCCCAGTATTTTTCGCTTGAAAAGACCGGCAAGGCGGTTGGCAATTCGCCGTCATCATCGGTTTCACGCAATCCCTGAAACTTCAGGAGCGCGATGTCGGTGTAGTAGCTGTCACCCTGGCCGATGGCGAACAATTGCGAGAGCAACCTGCGTGGCTGGCTGGCATACAGACCGCGCTGTTCATTCTGTCCATCAAGGTCATACCGGCGATCATAGAGGTCGTCTGTCTGGTGTTCGACACCGAAGCCCCATTTCCAGTCTGAATTGATCGCGAAAAGGCCACTTCCGTAAATATGCCCGCGAAGTTTCTCTTCGCCGAACAATTCGCCATCGCTATCGAAGTCCTGTTCATTGGTGAAACTCGTATTGATGTTGATAGCGCCCGAATAGAATTTCTTGCGATAATCGAGTTCCAGCAATGGGTTCACGTTTTGCGTCACCATTGGCGATATGGTCACTTCAGAGGAATCCGAGATCGCCCAGTAGTAGGGTTGTTGGTAGAACCAGCCGAGTTTTGACGAATTGCCAGCCGACGGAATCAAAAGCCCCGACCTGCGTTCAGATGAGGGATCTGGGTGCGCGAGAAAGGGGAAGTAGAAAACCGGAATGCCTGCAATCTCGATCACGGCGTCGCGATACGAGATCATCTGACTTTCCTGATCCAGGACAGCACGCCGTGCTCTTACCGACCATGTCGGCGTCTTGTCTTCCTCGCAAACCGGGCAGGCCGTATACACAACTTGATCCAGCGCGTTGACGCCATTTGACTGCCGGATCGCAGAATTGGCGGCGACCGTCGCGCCTTGATCCAGCCGCGCTGAAAAGCCGATTGCATAGCCGTCTTCCAGGTTGGAATTGACCTCGATTTCGTCTGCAAATTGCTGGCTGCCGGTTTCATCGATGATAATGACATTGCCACTGGCCCGGACTTTCTCGGTCGTGCGGTCGTAGACGATCTTGTCAGCGCGCAGGATGCGGCCCTGATACAGCGCCTCAACATTGCCCTCGGCAACAAGTTTGTTCTCATCTCGAACTTCGTAAACATAGTCGGCTTCGAGAACGACCCGCTCATCCTGCTCGGCTGGTTGCGGAGCGCCCGTGTTTTCCTGGGCGATGGCGTACCAAGGAAGAGAAGCTGCCAGTCCAAGTGCAGCTGCAACATGATGCCATTTTGCCAAAACGCGTACCCTTACAGCTGTTTTCGGGCGTCGAACCGAACGCGCGCCGCGTTCCGCCTACACTCATTTCCTTTTGGAGGCTTAGAGAGGAAGGCGGGAATCGTCCAGCCATGAGACCATTCCGGCTGATTTTTCATGTTTTTGTCGATGCACTGACAGCACAGCTCGGTTCAAACCGCGCGGGATGCCAGACCACCAGGAAGGGTGATTGCCTCACCAGCAATCTCCAGTTCCATCAAGGCTGCGGCGCATTGGGCCGGTGTAGCCCCGGCTGCTCTTGCGATTTCATCGAGGGGCATGGGATGGGGCGACAAGGCTTGCTGGATTCGCTCAATCAAGTCGGTTGGCAAATCACGCTCTGGCGATCCTTCGAACAACTCTCTGGGCGCGGACACACCTGAAAAGGAAAGACTTTCCAAAACTTCCAGAACGTCGTCGGCATGACGCACGAGTGTCGCGCCTTGCCGGATCAAATGGTTTGTCCCGGCTGATCTGGGATCTAGCGGTGAGCCGGGCACCGCCATGACGTCACGGCCTTGTTCTGCCCCCATTCGGGCCGAGATGAGGGAGCCAGACCTCTCAGCGGCCTCCACAACGACAACACCACGCGACAAGCCGGTGATGATGCGGTTGCGTCGCGGAAAATCCTTTGCTGTGGCGCGATATCCGAACGGACTTTCAGATACGATGAGCCCTTGCGCCGCGATTTCGGCATAGAGTCGGTCATGCTGGGGCGGGTAGACATGGTCCACCGCACCGCCCAGCACAGCAATGGTGCCAGTGCCTAGGCTGGCGGCATGTGCCTCGCCATCTATGCCCAAGGCGAGACCGGAAACCGTAGCATACCCGGTGCCGCCAAGCGCGGAAGCCATATCGCGGGCGAGCTTTCGTCCGGCGGCGGATGCATTCCGCGCGCCGACGATGGCCACTGTGGGTTTGGCGGCCAGATCGAGTTTGCCGAGCGCTGTCAGGACGGGCGGCGGGGGATCGAGTGCCTTAAGCAAGGGCGGATAAGCGGGTTCGCAGCTTGCGATTATGTGTGCGCCATACTTCCGGGTCCGGTCCAGCTCATGCTTGATATCGGAGACATCCGGGGGGACGAGTTCACGGCCTCTGCGGCTCTTCCGGGTCAGCTCCGGTAGACCGTCCAACGCTGCGCCCGCTGATTTGAACTTGCGTATCAGCTGGAAGAAAGTGACCGGGCCGATATTCGGGGTGCGCGCGAGCCTCACCCAATCCAGGCGTTCTGCATCATTGAGCGCGCGCGCCGGACTCATGTGGTCGGGTCTACCGTTTTCTTGGAGCCGAACTTGGGCTCCTCACCCTTCAATAGGCGGCTCAGATTGGCGCGGTGAGTCCAAAACACGAAGAGCGACAACAGCGCGAGCCCGCCAATGATGAACATGTTCCGTTCGCCCAGCAGCCATGCGCCGGGCGGGACCAATGTCGCAGCGGTCAACGCGGCGAGAGAAGAAATGCGGGTAAGTGCAACCAGGCCGAGCCAAACCGGTGCGGCGATATAGAAACCGGGCAGGGACACGAATGGCAGCAGTCCCGCATAGGTCGCGACCCCCTTACCACCTTTGAATCCAAGCCATATGGGGTAGCAATGGCCGACAAAGGCGAATGCGCCGGCCACGAAGCCGACTTCCCTGCCGGCCAGCATGCCAAATGCTAGCGCCAGTAGGCCTGCCTTCAGACTATCGAGAAGCAGCGTCGCAAGCGCGAGGTCTTTGCGGCCCGTACGCAACACGTTTGTTGCTCCGATATTGCCGGAGCCAATGGATCGGATATCGCCAAGACCTGCAGCGCGGGTGATGAGCAAGCCAAACGGGATCGAACCGGCGAGATAGCCGCAAAGTGCGGCCAAGGGGAATGCCAGCTCAGCTGTCATGTCGATCTCCTCAATTCCCAATTGAAAATTCTACGAATGGAACCGGCGGTGGGCAAGGCCAGTCTGGGCTATCGCTCAAAAACCTGCACTCCACCCACAAATGTCCGCAGCACACGGCCTTGCAGGCGCCGCCCATCAAAAGGCGAATTGGTTGATCTGGAAAGAAGGTGTTCACGTTCACAGAGCCAGGGCTTGTTTGGATCAAACAGAATGACATCTGCAGGCGCCCCTTCAGCCAGTCGCCCTTCAGGCAACCCGATCATGTCCGCCGGCTTGGAGGTAATCGGCGCGAGCGCTTCAAGCAGGGTGAGCGGGCCATCATGAACAAGGCTGAGTAGTGCCGAAAGCGTGGTCTCGAGGCCTGCCGCGCCAAAGCTCGCCTCACCAAATGGCAGGCGCTTTTCTTCCGGGGGTTGCGGGTCGTGTGCGGACACCACGGAATCGATTTCGCCCGCCTTCAACGCAGCAATCATGGCCTGGCGTGTTTCCTCGTCCCTGAAGGGCGGATTGACCTTGCAATAAGTCAGGTAGTCGCCGACGTCTATCTCGTTGAAGAAAAGCGAATGTGCGGCGATGGTCGTGAAGACGTTGGCGCCCCGGGCGCGGGAATCTGCGACCAGTTCCAGCGTGCGGGGGGTGGATACTTGATCGAGGATCAGGGTGCAGCCAGTTGCTTCCGCAAGCATCAGGTCGCGCGCCGCGCCGATCCATTCAGCTTCTTTTGGAATTCCGGCGAGACCCTTGCGGGCGGCGAAGGCTCCGGCATTCATCACGCCAGAGCCCTTCAACGCGCTATCATCCGGGCGAGACATGACGATGGCACCGCGACTGGCCGCATAAGTCATCGCGCGTTTGAGTATGGAGGGATTTGAGATGGGCGCATCACCATTGGTGAACAGGACCGCGCCAGCATCCGCCATCATGCCTATCTCGGCCATGGCGTGACCTTCCAAGCCTACGGTGAGTGCGCCGGCGGCATATATGCGGGCTTTCGCGCTGACTTTGGCACGATCTGAAATATAACGGACCAGTGCGACGTCATCCACGACTGGCTTGGTGTCCGGCATGACGACGAGACTGGTCACACCGCCTGCAACGGCGGCTCGGGATGCTGTTGCGAGCGTCTCCTTTTGCTCGTCGCCTGGCTCACCCGTTTTCACACGCAGATCAATTAGGCCCGGTGCGAGACAAAGTCCGCCTGCGTCGATGACTTCATTTGCATTGCCAACGGCGCCCGTAGCGCCTAGCGAAATTGCGGTAATGAAACCATCCTCGATCAGGATGCCGCCGATTTCATCCAGTCCGGACGCCGGATCCAGCAGGCGTGCGTTGAAGATGGACAGGCTCATGGGCGGCCTCCTGCCAGCAAATGGAGCACGGCCTCTCGCACAGCGACGCCCATTTCCACCTGTTCTGTAATCACCGAGCGCTCACCATCAGCAATGGCACTTTCGATCTCGATGCCGCGGTTCATCGGGCCGGGATGCATGACAATCGCGTCACCCTTTGCAAGAGCAAGCCGTTCCTGAGTCAGGCCAAAATAGCGAAAATACTCGCGGCGGCTTGGCAGATACGCGCCATCCATGCGCTCGAGTTGGAGGCGCAGCATCATCACGACGTCTGCGCCTTGAAGGGCTCTGTCGAAGTCGGATGTGGCTGAGGCGGCACCCCAGGTTTCCGTGCCGGACGGCATTAGTGTACGCGGTGCGCAAAGGTGTACTTCAGCGCCTAGCAGGTGCAGTGCCATGGTGGTGGAGCGCGCGACGCGCGAATGGACGATGTCACCACAAATCACCACTTTCAGCCCCTCGATGCGGCCCTTGTTGCGGCGGATGGTCAGCGTGTCGAGCAGGCCCTGAGTCGGGTGTTCATGCGTGCCGTCCCCGGCATTGATCACGGCGCAATCGACCTTGCGGGAGAGCAGCTTTGCGCCGCCCGAGGCCGAATGCCGAACCACCAGCACGTCGGGCTTCATGGCGTTCAGGGTCATTGCTGTGTCGATCAGTGTCTCACCCTTCTTCACGGAAGACTGTGCCACTGGCATCGATACGACGTCGGCGCCCAATCGGCGGGCGGCAATCTCGAAACTGCTCATCGTCCGAGTGGAATTTTCAAAGAACAGGTTCACGACCGTCTTTCCAGACAAGACCGGATCTGCCCGCTGGCCCGTCCGTGTCGCTTCGGCATAGTCGTTTGCCAGATCGAGAATATGAGTGAGATCGAGCGGGTGAAGGCCATCAATGCCCAGCAAATGCTCGTGGTCGAAGGAGTAGTGATATGCCGCCTTGCTCATGGAGGCCCTTTCGATTTTTGGCGGTTTAGGCGCGTTTCGGAGTTGGGGCAAGAGGTTCAGAGCGTGAGAAGCAGATACAGTGTTGGGATCGTGACCATGGCGAGCACTGTTTCAACGGCGATCAGATTGGCCGAGAGCGCTGCATCGCCCCCCAGTTCCTTGGCGAGGATGTATGAGCTGGTCGCTGTCGGGGTCGCGGCGCATATAAGGGCGATGATCAATGGCGTCCCCGTGACACCCAGCAGCAGGCAGAAGCCAACCGCGAAGGCGGGGAGCCCCAGCAGGCGGACAAGCGACCATGTCAGCGTGCGCGGCCCGGCGCGCCTTAGTGCTGATAGGTCAACGCCCGCGCCTGCAGACAACAGGCCAAGGGCCAGCGCCGCATCGCCAAGGATGTGAAGACTGTCGTCAAGCAGACGAGGGAGCGTGACGCTAGCGCCCGCCAATGCCAATCCTCCAATGCACGCGATGACGATCGGATTCCTGAACAATGCCATAAACGGATTGGGCTTTGGTCCGTGCGGAGCATCCGCGTGTGCGATCAGCGCATAGACGGACAATATGTTGGCTGTAGGGATCATTACGGCAGCGGCGATGGTGACAAGCGCGAGGCCCTCCTCACCGAACAGGAGGCTGCCGATAGACAGGCCGATCATCGTGTTCCAGCGGACATTGGATTGGATGACGGACCCCACAGCCGGGCCCGGCATATTCGGTAGGAATCGGGCCAGCCAACCGACACCACCGAGGGCAAACTGCGCGAGGATCAGCGCGGCGGCGAGTCCCCAGGGCGCTTCCTCAAAGGGGGCGTTTGCCAGTGTTCGAAGGATCAAAGCTGGAAAGAGGACCACGTAAGAGAGGCGCTCAATGGCGCGCCAGCTATCGGTCGGAATCCATTTGCGCACCGACAGGATGTGGCCGAGCGTCACGATCGCGATGACGGGCAACAGGGCATAGAGAAAGCCTGACATCAGGTGCGAGCCAGTCTTTGAAGGGCATCATTCAGGATCACCGCAGCAGCTGAGGCATCGATTCGCTCGGCGCGTCGTTTCCTCGAAATGTCAGCCTCGATCATCGCATTCTTTGCTTCTACTGTTGAGAGCCGTTCATCTTGAAACAGGATTGGTACATCACGGCGTTTCATGATGTGCCAAGCCAGCGCGCGGACAGATTGTGCGCGTGGGCCTTCGGACCCGTCCATGTTAAGCGGAAGTCCCATGACAATGCCGACAGCCACTCGATCATCATAGAGGTGGAACAAGCGATCAAGGACAGGAGCCAGCTTCTTGCCCCGTGGAATGGTCTCGACCGGGCTCGCCAGCATCCGCAGGCCGTCCGCCGACGCGATACCGAGCGTCTTCGTCCCGGGATCAATGCCGATCAGGGCGCCGGTTTTCGGGAAATGGTCAGGATCAGTTATGGGCATGAATAGCCCACATAGCGCCTTGATGCCGTGTTGCCTATGGCGTATTCGGGCGGTTCATTTTCACGCGTTGGAGTTCGCTCATGTCTGTTACCAAGGATGATGTCCGCAAGGTTGCCCGCCTGTCGCGCATTGCCGTCAGCGAACAGCATGTCGAGGAACTGGTTGGGGAATTGAATGGCATCCTCAGCTGGATCGACCAGTTGAACGAGGTCGATATTGACGGCGTGGAGCCGATGACCTCCGTGGTTGAGACGACGCTGCCCATGCGTGAAGATATCGTCACAGATGGCGATATCCAGGATCAGGTTCTGGCAAACGCACCGCGCACCGAAGATGGCTTCTTCGTTGTGCCCAAGGCCGTGGAATAAGCCACCCGCCGCAGTGCCATCGTACCATAAGTGCTGTACAACGCGCTCATGGAACGGCTGACAGTTCTCTACAACAGTGTGTGTCCTGTCTGTCGGGAGGGAATTTGCCATTTCGAACGGCGAACCCGAACAGGTTCAGACCGTGTCGATTATGTGGATGTTTCTCAAACACCTGATCGTTTTCTCGATCAGGGCATCTCCCTCAACGACGTTCGCCTGAAACTGCATGCTGTCCTGCCGGATGGTCGCACGGTTAAAGGATGGCCAGCGGTCGCTGAGATATGGCAGCGGACGCCCGGCTATGGATGGTTGGCCTGGCGGGGCAATCTGCCTGGGTTGAATCTGGTATCCCGTAGCCTGTATCATGTGACCGCCCACCTTCTGTGGCGCTGGAATCGGATGTCTGGCCGCTGGTAGCAATCAGATAATCTGGTCAGCGAATTCTTCGTAGTCGATCAGGATTTCTGCATCGGCAAGGATGGGGGTGCGGGCACTTAGCGTCACAGTTTGTGCAGCCGGGTCGACGGTAAAATCCGCATTGGCTTCGACACTGTGATTGCACATCGAGATCAGGCCGAATGCGACCGCGGCGCGCATTTGTCCTTGTTCATTTTCATCCACGTAGAAGACGTAATGATGGATCTGGGTGCCGCGAATGGCGGCGGTGTCTTCCTGGCTGAGGACCAGGAGGGGATAGGTTGCGATCAGGTCACCCGCTTCAAAGGAAACGGCCGCGAACAGGCCGCGACCGTGAAAGGGAGATTGGCGAACCTCAACGGGTGAGGCGTATCCGGTTTTTTCCATAGGCCTGATTACCACATGCCGAAGCCGCCGCCATCAGGATTCAGCGTCTTCCTCTTCAGATTCTTCTTCAGGTTCTTCCGCCTTTGCCTTTGGGTCCCATGCATAGATTCCATTCACCAGGCATCTCTGCTTGGAAAAGGGTGAGGTCTCTGCGAAATCAGAAATGGAGTCGGACACGATTAGCGCATCATGCTTTCGCAAGCAGCTGCCGGTTGCGTCCATTCCGATCCGCATTGCATCATCCAGCGGCGTACACGCGCCAAACACTTCAATCAGGTAATGGTCGCGCCCGTCACGCACCACAACTGTGTCCCGTGTTGTTTCGCCAAAACCATCAATGGTGGATGCAAAGCAGATGCTGCTCACCTCTTCGCCCAGTCGTGGATCGTCGGCATAGCGCTCGACGCCGCGTGGTCGGTCCTCTTGTGTCTCTGAAGTGGCACAGGCCGCCAGGATAACGGGGGCAGCAAGGCTGAGCATGAGGGTACGCATGATGGGTCTCCGTTGAATTTGGCGCTGGAACCGAGCCTGCGCCACTCTCGCGCAACTGACAAGAAGGCTCACGAAGGCTTGAACTTTTGTGCCAAGCCGTCATAGCAGGCGGGCAGATTTCTTCTCAGGATGTCCGATGACCGAACTGACCAAACTTACCCTCGCCGCAGCGCTTGATGGCTTGAAAGCCAAGGAGTTTTCTTCGCGCGAGATCACCCAGCAATTCGTCGACGCCATTGAAGGCGCACGGAAGCTGAATGCCTATGTGGTCGAAACGCCGGAAAAGGCGCTCGCCATGGCGGACGCGTCCGATGTGAGACTGGCCAAGGGCGAGGGCGGCAAGCTGGAAGGCGCCCCGCTGGGGATCAAGGATCTGTATTGCACCAAGGGTGTGCGCACGACGGCGTGCAGCAACATCCTGGGTGAGTTCACGCCAACCTATGAATCCACCGTCACCCAGAACCTCTGGGATGAAGGCGCAGTCATGCTGGGCAAGCTCAACATGGACGAATTCGCCATGGGTTCCTCCAACGAGACCTCGCGGTTTGGAAATGTCATCAACCCGTGGCGCCGCAAGGGCGACAATCAAGGCCTGACACCCGGCGGCTCGTCAGGTGGGTCGGCAGCATCCGTTGCAGCAGACCTTTGCCTCGCGGCGACAGCTTCCGACACGGGCGGGTCCATCCGCCAGCCAGCAGCCTTCACAGGTACCGTCGGTATCAAGCCAACCTATGGCCGTGCCAGTCGCTATGGCATGGTCGCGTTTGCCTCGTCGCTCGATCAAGCTGGCCCAATCTCCAAGACGGTCGAGGATAGCGCCATCCTGTTGGAAGCCATGTGCAGTCATGACCCCAAGGATTCGACCTCGCTGAGCGTCGAAACGCCAGACTGGCGTAGCGATGTGTCCAAAGGCGTAAAGGGCATGCGGATCGGTATTCCGAAAGAATACCGGATGGAGGGCATGTCCGACGAGATCGACAAGCTCTGGGGGCAAGGCATTGCCTGGCTGAAAGCTGCAGGCGCCGAAATCGTCGATATCAGTCTGCCGCACACGAAGTATGCGCTACCAGCCTATTATATCGTTGCGCCTGCTGAGGCATCCTCAAACCTCGCTCGATATGATGGTATGCGTTATGGCGCGCGCGTAGCCGGGGAGAACCTGACCGCGACCTATGAAGACACGCGGGCTGGCGGTTTTGGGGCTGAAGTCCAGCGCCGCCTGATGATTGGCACTTATGTTCTTTCGTCCGGCTATTACGATGCCTATTACCTGCGTGCCCAGAAAGTTCGCACCAATATCCTCAATGATTTTGTTGAGGCGTTCGAGAGCTGTGATGCCGTACTGACGCCGACCTGTCCGAGCCCGGCCTTTGCGTTTGGCGAGAAAAGCGGCGATCCGGTCGAGATGTATCTCAATGACGTGTTCACGGTGACGGCCAACCTTGCCGGCCTGCCGGGCATCTCCGTGCCTGCCGGCCTGTCCTCAAGCGGCCTGCCTCTCGGTCTACAGGTAATCGGCAAGGCGCTCGACGAGACAGCCTGTTTCCGCGTCGGCGGCGAACTGGAACGCGCAGCAGGTTTCGTGGCCAAGGCGGAGAAGTGGTGGTAGGTTCGGGGATATGAACATCACCCGTTTTCTCCTTCTCTTTGCTGTCTTGCTTGTCTTCTGCCTCGCCCTTATGGCGGCGATGATGGCGCAGTATGGCTACAGCCTGTTTGCCCCGGAAATGCGGTCCATGCTGCTCGTTGCAGTTCTGGTGGCGGGATACGTCTCGTTTCGGATTTCACGGATCATCGCACGCAGGAAGCGGCGACTAGAGGATCACCCTCAGCCGGGTGGTGCGGGAAAGTCGAAATTGTCCGGCCTGTTTGGCGGCAAGAGCGCAGCGCAGACGGCGCGTGAGGCACGGGTTGCCGCGCGGCGTAAGAAGCTGGTCGAGGAGGGTAAGCTGGAAGACACGCCAGAACCCGAACCAGCGTCTGACAGCGAAGGTCCTGTCCGTGTCGCTCAATCGGCCCCCATCAAGGACCGCATGGCCGCGCGTGCCGAACGGGTGCGGCGGGCAAAAGAGTCAGGCAAGCTTGATTAGGCCTCACGCCTTGGATGGCTTGAGTGCTCCGCCGGACTTGCTGTTTGGCCGAATGACAACCTGGTCAAATTCTACTTCTTCCGGCGCATTACCGCCGGAATCTGGTTTGTCGTCATCATCCTCATCAGAATCCCGCTGTGTGACCCGCGACAAGTAGATGCCAACCCCGATCAGGCCGCCTACGGGGCCGCATTGCAGCATCATCGCGAAAATCCATAACAGGGGCATGTCGAGGTCCATATTCTGGAGAGATAGCAACATACCCCCCAGCAGGATGGAGCCCACAGCCACGCCGCCGGCGAATCCTAAGACAAGATGTTTGAGAAAGCCGCGAACCACCGGCTTTTCATCCTCGCCCGAGGCATCCATGATCATCTTGAAAATCATTCCGGCACTCCCTTTTTCCTCCACGAGCGGAATTATTCGCCCATATCCCGAAAATTGGAAGGGTTGGCGCCCATCGAATGGTATTGACGGCTCGACAGTGCGCCGCTCAGGCGGCTAGAACAGCGCCAAATCATACTGCCAGCAGGGAACACTATGTCCGCGCGCACACCATATGTCATCAAGGGCGAAACCGGCGATTGGGAGCTGGTCATGGGCCTCGAAGTCCATGCTCAGGTCTCGTCCAATGCGAAGCTGTTTTCTGGCGCGTCCACGGCGTTTGGTGCGGACCCCAACTGCAATGTGTCGCTAGTCGATGCGGCAATGCCCGGCATGCTGCCCGTGATCAACAAGTATTGCGTCGAGCAGGCTATCCGTACCGGCCTCGGCCTGAAGGCGCAGATCAACACCTATTCCCGCTTCGACCGGAAGAATTATTTCTATCCTGACCTGCCGCAGGGCTATCAGATCAGCCAGTTTGCTCACCCAATTGTCGGAGAAGGCGAAATCGAGGTGGATGTCGAGCCCGCGCATGGCGGCGATGCCTATGCTTTCCCGTGCCGCATTGAGCGGCTTCATCTGGAACAGGATGCTGGCAAGTCGATTCACGACATGGACCCGAGCTCGACCTATGTGGACCTTAACCGGTCCGGCGTCGCGCTGATGGAAATCGTGTCCATGCCGGACATCCGCACACCTGCCGAAGCGGCCGCCTATGTGAAGAAGCTGCGCGCTATCGTGATCGCGCTCGGCACCTGTGATGGCGACATGGAGAAGGGCAATCTCCGCGCCGATGTGAACGTATCGGTCTGCCGTCCGGGCCAGTATGAGAAATTCCGTGAAACGGGTGATTTCAGCCATCTCGGCACGCGCTGCGAACTCAAGAACATGAACTCGTTCCGCTTCATCCAGCAGGCCATTGAGTATGAAGCGCGCCGCCAGATCGAGATCCTTGAGGATGGCGGCTCCATCGACCAGGAAACGCGCCTGTTCGATCCGGTGAAGGTCGAGACGCGCTCCATGCGTTCCAAGGAAGACGCGCATGATTACCGCTATTTCCCGGACCCGGATCTGTTGCCGCTGGAAGTCGAGCAGGCCTGGATCGAGGAAATCCGTGCGACCCTGCCGGAACTGCCAGACGAGAAGCGCGCCCGCTTTGAAACCGATTATGGGCTGTCACGCTATGATGCGGGTGTCCTCAGCGCCGACGCCGAAAAAGCCAGCTTCTTCGAGGACGTCGCCAAAGGCCGCGATCCGAAACTTGCGGCGAACTGGGTGACGCAGGAATTGTTCGGCTACCTCAACAAGCAGGACATTGAGCTGGCCGACAGCCCCGTATCTGCCTCCAGCCTCGGCGGCCTGATCGAACTGATTGCTAATGACACGATCAGTGGAAAGATCGCGAAGGACGTCTTTGCCCGGATGATCGAAGGCGAAGGCGAAGCTTCTGACATTGTCGAAATGCACGGCCTGAAACAGGTAACCGATACCGGCGCGATCGAGAAGATCGTCGACGACATCATGGCTGCCAATCCGGACCAGGTCGCGCAGATCAAGGAAAAGCCCAAGACGATGGGCTGGTTCGTGGGCCAGGTAATGAAAGCCTCCGGCGGCAAAGCCAATCCGAAGGCCGTCAACGACATCCTGAAAGCGAAGCTGGGTCTCTAGAGCCTAGACCTTGGACTTGATGCGATCGGCCAGCACGCCGAGTTTAGCTGTATCTGCCATTTCGCCCGAGCCATGCCGGTCGAGCGCCACATCCTTCCATCGCGGAATGATGTGGAAGTGGAGGTGATAGACAGTTTGTCCGGCGGGGGCGCCATTGAACTGGGTCACGACGAGGCCGTCAGGCGTCAGGGCAGCTTCGACAGCCTGCGCCACTTTCTGCACAGCCGCCACATAGGGGCCGAGCTTGTCGGCCGGCATGTCGAGCAGGTTGCGCGCTTCCACGCCCTTTGGCACGACGAGCGTATGGCCTTCGCTCTGTGGAAACACGTCCATGAAGGCGAGTGCGGCGTCATCCTCATAGACTTTGACGGCGGGCATTTCACCGCGCAGGATCTTGGCGAAGATATTGTCGGGATCGTAGGTATCGTGAAGGGTCATCTTTGGGCTTTCGGTGATGTATTGAGTTTCAGGTGAGGCAGGACTGTTCATTCGCCCTTCTTGAACGGGGTCCGTTCGGTCAGGTATTCCTGATCCTGCTCTACCGCCTCGCGTTCGCGTTCAAGATAGTCGGCAATCGCGTGACGCAGGCCGGGATGGGCAATCCAGTGGGTGGAATAGGTGGTGACCGGTGTATAGCCCCGGGCCAGTTTGTGTCCGCCCTGTGCACCTGCTTCGACGAAAACCAGCTTGTGCTCGATGGCGTAGTCGATGGCCTGATAGTAGCAGGTCTCGAAGTGCAGCATTGATCTGTGCTCGGAACACCCCCAGTAGCGGCCATAGAGCGTGTCGGAACCGATGAGATTCATGGCGCCGGCGATAGGTGCGCCGTCTGACATGGCGAAGATAAACAGAAGATCATCTGCCATTCGCTCGCGCAAAAGGGAGAAGGTTTCACGTGTCAGGTAGGGCGAGCCCCATTTGCGTGTGCCCGTATCCATGTAGAAGATGTAGAATGCGTCGAGATGAGCTTCGGTAATGTCGTCGCCGCGCAGGTGGACAAAGTCCAACCCTTCCTGAGCCTTTGCGCGCTCCTTTCGCAGATTTTTCCGTTTGGATGAGGAGAGGTCGGCGAGGAAGTCATCGAACGTGCCATAGTCGCGGTTCTGCCAGTGGAATTGCTGGTCGGTGCGCAACAGCAGGCCCGTCTCCGACAGCATTGTGGCTTCTGCCAGTGAAGCGAAATTGATGTGCAATGAAGATAGCTCATTCTGCTCGGCCAGCTGGATCGCGCCGGACAGGAGCGCCGTCTGCAGGCGTATTTCATCGGGGCCCGGACGCACAAGCAGGCGACGCCCGGTCACAGGCGTGAAGGGCACCGCCCCAAGCAGTTTGGGGTAATAGGCTCCGCCTGCGCGCTCATAGGCGTCGGCCCAGGATTGGTCGAAGACGAATTCGCCGCGTGAGTGGGTTTTGCCATAGAGCGGCATCGCAGCCTTGAGGCGGCCAGTTGCGTCGCGGATCAATACATGACGCGGCATCCAGCCCGTGTTTGGAGTGGCTGCACCAGACGTTTCCATAGCGTCCAGGAATTCCCATTTCAGAAAGGGATCGAAGCGCACGCCAGTTGGATTGGCGACCGCGTTCCACTCTTCGGAATCGACCTCCGCCATGGCTGAGGCAAAACTCAATTTCAGCGCGGTGTCATCCATGTCCTGAATCTAGGGCAAGGCGTAGGCCGAGACCAGTCCCGGAGCGAGATGTTCGAAGATGATGGCAACATTTTCATGAACAGACCGGCGAACCTCATCCAGCGTCCGTACTGTCCAGCACACAACGGGGAGGTTTTCCGGTACATGTCTGCGGATGCCATCGACGTCCGCGATGTTGATGGCAATGTAGTCAATCTCGTCTGACAAGGCGCGCTGAAGAATGGTTTCGAACTCGGATCTGCCAATCTTGTGGGACGGTCCAATGAGCTGACCACGCGTCACGTCCGAGGGGAGGGCCCGTACCGCATCTTCCGAAAAGCTCATCGCCGCTGCGCGTCCGGCATAGTTCTGAAGCAAGTCCCCGGTTCGGCGGCCGAGATCTGCCGGGTCAGTGCGTCCGTCCAGCTTCATTTCTGTCAGCAGGGGCAGCTTGTGGGGCCACTTTGCCAGCAGGCGCTCGAAGGTCGGCAAGCGGTGGCTTCCGGCGACCATTATGTCCTGCAGGTCGTCCGACGTAAGATCCTCTACACGGTCAGGGCGCCCGGCAAGGCGGTCCAGTGTGTCATCATGGAAAACGACAAGGTTTCCATCCAAATCGGGGCGGATATCGAACTCCATGCCGAGCCCGTACTGGGCCGCCGCCTCAAAGGCCGCCATCGTGTTCTCAGGTGTCGTGTGTCCGGACCACAGGCCTCTATGCGCATAGACGAAGTCCGTGAGCGTGAATGCCTGTGCCATCTAATCGGCAATCTCGAAGATGCCATCGACTTCCACGGCGACGCCCAGAGGCAATTCGGGACATGACACAGCTGAACGGGCATGACGGCCAGCCTCGCCGAATACGTCGACCATGAGATCTGAACATCCATTTATGACTTGCGGGATGTCGGTGAATCCAGGCGTGACGTTTACAAATCCGCCCAGCTTGACCACGCGTTTGATCCGGGACAGATCGCCAACGGCAGCCTTGCATTGGGCGATGAGGTTTATGCCGCAGAAGCGCGCGGCCTGTTGGCCGGCTGAAAGCTCCATGTCCTCTCCGAGGCGGCCTTTGATGAGGCCGTCGGAGGACGCGCTAACCTGGCCTGATACGAACAACATGTTGCCGCTGATGACGTAGGGAACATAGGTGGCGACCGGTTTCATGGGCTCGGGCAATTCAATGCCGAGTTCATCGAGACGGGTTTCTGGGGTCGACATGGCGCGCTCCTTGGAATTGGCGTTTCGTCTTCCCTAGACCGCCACGCCGGAGCACGCAAACGCGGTTTACGAGGAAGCGTTTTTGACCCGTGCCGACCGGCCTGTAATGACGGCATTGGCCCCGAATTTCTTTCGGGCAATGTCTGAAGCGCGCTCTGCGGCTGCACGTTTGGCAACGAGGGGGTCGAGCAAGTCTACTGAATCGAAGCGATGCTCAGACAGATCCGAAATGCCGATCCCGATCAGGCGGAACCGTGTACGCCCGGTCGCTTCTTTTGCCAGAAGCACTTTCGCGTTTCGAAAGAGAGTCTGCGCCAATTGTGTCGGCTCCGACAGCGAAACGCGCCGCGTCACTGTTCGGAACTCCGCTGTCTTCAGCTTCAGCGTAATCACATTCCCGACCAGGCCCGTGGCCTTGGCCCGGTCAGCGGTTTTCACGCAAAGCCGCCAGAGTTGGTCTTCCAGCCAGGCCGGATCAGACATGTTATCGTTAAATGTGGTTTCAGAACTGACGGATTTTCGCTCTTCATCATTGCGGACCGGGCGATTGTCGATGCCATGCGCGCGGTTTTTCAACCACAAGCCGGTTTCCCCATACTTGCCAATCAAGTGCTTCAAGTCAGCCTTCTGGAGGTCTTCAATCGTCTCAAGGCCATCCATGGTGAGCTTATGGGCCAGTTTGGGGCCGACGCCATGAATGAAGTCGATCGGTTGGGGGGCAAGCAGCGCGTCGGCCTCGTCGCTACCTATGACGGCGAACCCTCTGGGCTTGTCCAGTTCGCTCGCGGTCTTGGCCAGAAACTTGTTCACCGAAAGGCCGATCGAGACAGTTATCCCGATATCTCGCTCGATCTCGGCAGCGAGACGGGCAAGGGAAACCGCCGGCGAGGCTTTATGGAGAGTTTCCGTTCCGGTCAGGTCCAGATAGGCTTCGTCGACCGATACGGGTTGGATCAACGGAGTGAGCGCCTCCATCTTTTCGCGGACCTGCTGGGCTGCGACGCGATATTTTTCGCCATTCGGCTTAACCACGACCGCGTCCGGACAGGCTTTGAGGGCCTTGAACATGGGCATGGCAGAGCGCACGCCATATAGCCGCGCAATATAACAACATGTAGAAACAACCCCTCTTTTTCCTCCGCCGACAATGACGGGCCGGTCTTTCAAGGAGGGATCATCGCGCTTTTCTATAGCAGCGAAAAAGGCGTCACAATCGAGATGGGCAATCCCGAGCGTTGTGATGTATCTGTTACGGATGACACGGTGCCGACCACAACGATTGCAGAAATCGCCATCGTCTTCTGAGAGGTGAAAGCAGTCTCGACAGAGCGTGTACATAGCCCCATGTTCATGCCATGTTCCGGCGCCCGCGGCAATCAATGGGACGCAAACACGTAAACCAGTGTTAACGATTTCGGGTGTAGCTGGCAAAAGAGCTCTTAGAATCGTCCCGAATCAGAGGCACCAACTCAATCATGACGAAGTCGCACACCAGGAAAGTTCTGGTTGTTGAGGATAACGAACTCAACATGCGCCTTTTCTGTGACTTGTTGGATGCTTTCGGTTTTGAAACCTTCCAATGTCGCGATGGTGCCAAGGCTGTCGAGATTGCACGCCAGGAACTGCCGGACCTCATCATCATGGATATCCAGCTGCCGGAAGTTTCAGGTCTCGACATCACGCGATGGCTCAAGGACGATGACAAGGTCGCGCACATTCCGGTTCTGGCCGTCACGGCATTTGCCATGCGCGCGGATGAGCAGCGGGTTCGTGAAGCAGGCTGTGAGGGGTACCTTTCCAAGCCCATCCAGATTGCAACCTTCATCAAGGCGGTTGAGGCATTGATGCCCAAGGAGGCAGCGTGACAGCACGCGTCCTCGTCGTAGATGACATCGAAGCGAACCGACGCCTCCTGCAAGCCAAGCTGGAGGCTCAATATTATACAGTGATGCTGGCTGAAAACGGGATCGAGGCGCTCAGCATGGTGGAGCGTAGCGAGCCTGACATTATCCTTCTGGACGTGATGATGCCCGGTATGGACGGGTATGAAGTTTGCCGCCGCCTGAAGGAAAACCCTGCCACTGCGCATATACCCGTCGTCATGGTTACGGCCCTGAATGATGCCGAGGATCGCGTCCGGGGCCTGGACGTAGGGGCAGAAGACTTCCTGACCAAGCCGGTTGATGACTTTGCCTTGATGGCGCGTATGGGGGCCATCACCCGGTACAATGCGGTTGCGTCAGAGCTTCGCCAGCGTCAGGCGAGCGGCCTGCGAGCGGGCATTGATGGCGACGAAAGCCTCAATGTCAAAGACCAGCCGGCACGCCTCTTCGTAGTGGATGACAATCCCAGATCATCGGCGCGCGTCGCCGAAACCCTGCGGTCTGGTGGCCATACGGCCATCACACTACTGGAGGCGGGCGGCATGAAAGGGCTGAATGAGCTTGGCGTGGATATTCTCGTCCTGTCCATGCTCAGCGATCGCTATGACGCCCTGAAACTCTGTGCGCACTTCAAGATGAATGAAGCGACACGCGCGATTTCAATTCTGTTGATTTGCGATCCTGATGATCGGCCCAGGGCTGGAAAAGGTCTCGATCTGGGTGCGAGCGATGTCATTTTTGCACCCGTCGACAAGCAGGAATTGCTGGCTCGTGTCCGGACACAGGCAAGGCGAACCCGCTATATCGAGGCCTTGAGAGACCGCGTGGATCGTGGCCTTGAGCTGTCGGTCATCGACCAGCTCACGGGCCTCTACAATCGCCGGTACATGAACAGCCAGCTGGAACAATTGATCCAGCGCTCCCAGATGGGGGGACGACCCGTATCTGTGGTTATGGCCGACATCGACCACTTCAAAGCCGTGAACGATACTTATGGCCATGATGTCGGAGATGAAGTCCTGCAGGAAGTGGCCAAGCGCTTGAAGGTCAATAGCCGCGTCATGGATGTGGTCTGTCGTCCGGGTGGCGAGGAATTCATGGTCATTATGCCAGATACGCCGGGTGATCTCGCTTGCGCAGCAGCCGAGCGAATCCGCCGATCTGTCGCGGCTGAGCCATTCATTGTGAATAGTGGTGCGCGCGAAATTTCCATTACGCTCAGCGCTGGCGTTTCCACCATTAACGGCGCTCATGATACGATTGCTGATCTGACCAAGCGCGCGGATACGGCGCTCTATCAAGCCAAGTCTGCTGGCCGGAACAGAGTCGAAAGTCTTGCTGCCTGATTGACTTGAGCCGCCGCCCGTCGCAAGGCGCTGCTCATGAATGACCGGTTCTCGGCGTTTCGCCATTCTTCCTATCGCAGATACTTCCTGTCTCGCTTCATGACATCGCTTGCGGCGCAGGTCGTTTCTGTCGCCGTGGCGTGGCAGATGTATGATGTTACCCAGAACGCGGCTCTTCTCGGTTGGATCGGCCTCGTCCAGTTCCTGCCAGCCCTGTTGTTGGTCGTGGTGACAGGTGTGGCATCAGACCGGCTCGGTCGCCGGAATGTCATGGGAGCCTCAGTCAGCGTCGAACTGGTATGCGCCGGGGTGATTTTGGCGCTTGCGCTGACGGGGCGATTTGATCCTCTGATCATTCTCGCAACGCTCACTGTCTTTGGCGTTGCAAGGGCATTCTATACGCCTGCTTCGTCGAGTCTGGCCGTCAATCTTGTGCCGCGCGAAGACTTCGCCAATGCGGTGGGCTGGCTTGCATCGTCCTGGCAGGCGGCTTCGATCCTCGGACCGGTCGCAGGCGGCTTGCTATATGGTGTCGGGGCGGGGTTTGCGTATGGAACGGCTGTCAGCCTGTTTGCCATATCGGCCATCCTGATTTTCTCGATCCCAAAACCTCCCCAGCGTATCGAGCGCGAGCCCACGACACTCAACGTGCTGTTGGGCGGGTTCAAATATGTGTTCAATCAGAAGGTCGTGCTGGGCGCGATCTCTCTGGATTTGTTCGCGGTGTTGCTGGGCGGCGCTGTGGCACTGCTGCCGATCTATGCGCGAGATATATTGGAGATCGGTGAAGAGGGGCTTGGCTTGTTGCGCGCGGCGCCCGGCATTGGCGCACTGATCATGCTGGCGATCATCACGGCGTTTCCGATCAAGGATCATGCCGGCCTGATACTGTTCGTTTCGGTCGCGCTCTTCGGGATTTCCACCGTCGTGTTCGGGTATTCGAATGTCGTCTGGCTATCCATCGTTGCGCTGATCTTCGTTGGGGCTTTTGACATGGTGTCGGTCTATATCCGCGAAGTTCTCCTACAACTCTGGACACCGGACCAGGTGCGCGGGCGGGTCAATGCCGTGAACTCGATTTTCCTGGGCGCGTCCAATGAGCTTGGCGAAGCGCGCGCCGGTTTCATGGCCGCCAAATGGGGCGCAGTGTTTACCGTGGTTGCGGGTGGCTATGCGGCTGTCGGCGTGGCTGCGGCGTGGTCAGTCCTGTTCCCTGGCATCCGCAAGACGCGAGACCTGCATCATGGCGTTCCGGAGGACTAGGCAACAAAAAACCCGCTCTTGTGGAGCGGGCTTTTCGAACAATGCATGAAAAACAAGGATCTTACTTGATCTTGCCTTCCTTGAATTCGACGTGCTTCTTCGCGACCGGGTCGTACTTACGCTTGACCATTTTTTCGGTCATGTTGCGTGGGTTTTTCTTCGTCACGTAGAAGAAACCGGTGTCGGCCGTCGAATTGAGGCGGATCTTGATGGTGGCTGGTTTGGCCATGACGAATGCTCGCTTGTGTTAGCGTCTGAAACTGGAAAGCGGCTTAATGGAGATGTGCGCGTCGGAAGTCAAGCACCATTGCTGCTAGAGGCGGTCGGTCGAATGCCCGCTGCGGGTCCAGCGCAGGAAGGGCGGCCCCCGGTTCAGTGACGGCTTGTCCAGTCTTTCCTCGATTTCCCCCAGCATGAACCGGGTGACATTGGGCAAATCGAGCGCCAGTGCATCTTCCAGGGTGACCCATTGCAGGTCTGACAATTCTGCGCCGTCGACGGGCGGACGCTCATCAATCAGGGCATCTTCGGCGTTCGCCATGAAGAATCGCGCGTCGAATCGCTTCGGTCGGTAGGGCGGGGTAATGGCGCGGCCGATGAAGGTCAGCGGGGACAGGTGCGGAGCTGCGTCGAGTTCATGAAAAGGTTTCCACCCGATCGGGTGCCTGTCTGGCATCTCGGCGTCGCGCGCCACCAGGAGGCCGGTTTCCTCGAATGTTTCACGTATGGCTGTCAGGGCGAAGGCGCGCGGCTTGCGGCGCGTCTGGATGCGCAGGAGGCGTTCCTGCTGGGCATCCAGTTCGCAATAGGAGACCGCCTTTCCATCCTGTGGGTCCACACGGCCACCGGGGAAGACGTATTTGTCTGGCATGAAGGCATGGCGCGCCGAGCGCTTGCCCATGAGGACACGGGGTTCGGCGGCGTCCCGGCGGACCAGTATGAGTGTGGCGGCGTCTTTCGGGCGGGGACTGCGTTTGCGAGTCTCGATGACATCGCCATCATCTTCCTTGTCAAATGCGGAGCCCATCAGCGTATCTGAGTGCGGATTCGAATTCATGTCCAAACTATTTCCGGCTCTTGCGCTTGTGCTTGGGCAGCGTCTTCTTGTTGAACTTCCCTTTGCCGGGGCGCTTACCCGTTGGTTTGCCGGGGCCGGTCTTTCTGCGCGGGGGACGACCGCGGCCTGTATCATGGCGCTCGCGTGCCTCCCGGCGTCCTTCCGGGGCTGGCATCGGGTCGGATAGCATTTCGAGCAGGAGGCCACCTTGAAGAGGGGTAACCTCTTTCAGCTTCACCCGAACGATCTGACCGAGACCATAGGTCTTGCCTGATCCCCGCGCATAAATCTGCATGGCGGTGTCGTCATGTACCCAATAATCATCCGAGATAGATGAAATCGGGACGAACCCGTCGGCGCCGGATCCGGCCAGTGCAATGAACAGCCCTGCGCCAGTGACGCCCGTGATGCGACCCTCAAATTCACTACCCACACGATCAGCAAGAAAAATGGCAAGATAGCGGTCGGTAGCCTCGCGCTCGGCGGCCATGGAACGGCGCTCGGTATCAGAGATATGCTGAGCCATTTCTTCGAGCCGCACTGACATGTCCTTGGACAGGCCGTCCGGGCCGAGTCCGAGCGAGGCGATCAGCGCACGATGCACGATCAAATCGGCGTAGCGCCGGATTGGTGACGTAAAGTGCGCATAGCGGACAAGGTTCAGGCCGAAATGGCCGAGATTTTCCTCCGAATAGATCGCCTGTGCCTGTGTGCGTAGCACCATCTGGGTGACCATTTGATCGTAATCGCCGTCGCGGATTTCGCCGAGCAAACGGTTGAAATTTTCGGTCTGCGGTCGCTGGCCGATATTCCATTTCATGTCGATAGTCTGCAGGAATTCCGCAAAGGCTGCGATCTTCGCATCTGTGGGCGTGTCGTGGACACGATAGATCAGCGGGCTTTTTTGCTGCTCCAAGGTTTCGGCCGCAGCCACGTTCGCCTGGATCATGAATTCTTCGATCAGGCGGTGCGCGTCGAGGCGTTCCTTGGTGATGATGCCTTCGATTTCTCCATCCTTGGAAAACAGGATGCGACGCTCGGGCAGGTCGAGATCCAGAGGAGAGCGATCGTCCCGTGCATTGGAAAGCGCCGCGTACGCGCCCCAGAGCGGCTTCAGGACGGTTTCCAGCATGTCGCCAGCCTTGCCGCCCGGCTTGCCATCAATGGCCGCCTGAGCCTCCTCATAGGAGAGCTTGGCTGCAGACTTCATCATGCCGCGAATGAAGCGATGCGAACGTTTCGAGCCTGACTTGTCGAAGATCATCTCTACCGCCATACAGCGGCGCAGTGCGCCTTCGCGCAGCGAGCATTCATCCGCTGACAGTTCGAACGGCAGCATGGGGACCACGCGGTCCGGGAAATAGGTGGAGTTGCCGCGCTTGAGGGCTTCGCGGTCGAGCGGGGAGTCCGGCGTGACGAACGCAGCCACGTCAGCAATGGCGACGATCACGCGCCAGCCATCATCCAGTTCTTCGGCGAATACCGCATCATCATGGTCGCGTGCATCATGCGGGTCGATGGTGATGAGCGGGGTTTTTGTCAGGTCCTCACGCTCCGCCGCAGCGGGTTTTGGATTGCGGGCCTGTTCCAGCGCCGCTTCAGGGAAGTCGACCGGGATGCCATGGGCATGAATGGCCAGCAGGCTGGCTGAGCGGGGATCGCTGATATGGCCGATCACTTCGCGGATCACGCCGAGATTTGGACCATATTGTCGGCGACCCTGTGGCTTGGGCGTCGTGACGACGAGATCGCCATCCTCGGCACCATTGCGGTCAGCCTCCTGAATCAGGAATTCACGGCGCTCCTTGCGATTGGCCGGGGTGACCTTGCCGCCGCGGGGGCCTTGCGAATACATGCCGACGAGCGAATTGGTCAGCTGCTTTTCCAGCACGGTCAGGGCGCGGGCCTGCCAGTCGCCATCGACTTGTGTGATCTTGCACAGTGCGCGGTCGCCTTCGCCGGGCTCGGTTGCCTCACCTTTCTGCTTACCGGACAGGCCGGAATAGATGATGTCCGGCCCAAACGGGCCATTGTCGCCGAGGGCCTTGCCGATCAGATCGCCATTTTCGTCTGTATGGGTGAATTGGACAACGCCGGTCGAAGGGGGGCGATCCGCTTGGGACCAGGCGCGTTTGCCTGTCCGTTCCAGCGTGCCATCGGCCTCCAACTCCTTCAGGATTTCGCGCAGCACGGCGCGTTCGCGCCCTTTTACGTGCAGGCCGCGGGCAATCTCTTGTTTGGTCGTTGCGTTCGGATTGTCTCGAATGAAATCGAGCACTGTTTTCTTATCTGGGAAACTCATACCGCCCATATAGGGGGACTCGCAGAAAAATGCGCGGGGCTTTTACGCAGCGGGGTGTTTCGGGCTCAGTCGCTGGCGTCGGGCAGGGACATCACGTCGATTGGTGTCAGGGCGAAGGAACCGGCCTGCGGGCCCCATGTGCCGACCAGCACTTCATAATGCAGGTGGCGCGGTATCAGGTAGCTGGCCGTATTACCCATCATGCCAAGATATTGGCCGGTTGTGACCAGATCGCCTTCCCGCGTGTCTGCGAAGCCTTCCAGATGTGCGTAGCGTGTAAATACGCCGCGACCATGCTCCAGGACGATCATGTTGCCATAATCGCCTCGGTATCGCTGCCGGCGGATCTTGCCATCTGCGGCGGCGAATACGGGCACTGGCTCCAGGCTGTAAAAGTCCACGCCTTTGTGAAGGCCGCCATTCCGGGGGCCGAAGACCGATGACAGGCATCCGCCGCCGACTGGGGCGGTGGCGAGCCGTATATGGCCCTCCGCCAGCACAAAGCGCTTATAGTCGGTAATTACGAGGTCCTGATCGACATTCGTTCCATAGCTCGGCGCCATTCCCTTGCACGCGGTCAGCATGTCCAGAAACCCCGTCGGGCTTGGCGCAAGCGACATGAGCGTTGGCGCGATATCCGGGGCCGGGCGCGGGATTTCCTCTAGATCAACCGCTTCAGACGGCCGATCCAAGGCCGCAATCGTCTTGTCCAGCTCCTGAGCGATCAGAATCGAGGCGAGTGTAACCGCTCCCAAGAATGCCAATTTCTCTAAAACAGGCATGATGAAACCCCTGGTTCTGCGAGGCAGGAACAGTAAACCATTGGCGGGCCAATCCCTCAACCGGAGGCCGACCGGAAGTGTTCCGGTGACCGTCGATTGAGCTTATTGCCCTATGGATTAGTCCTTTTTTGCGGCAGGCGCCTTTTTCTTCGCAGGTGCCTTTTTCTTTGCAGGGGCTTTCTTTTTGGCCGGAGCCTTCTTCCCGCCCTTGGTCGCCTTTGCGTTGATCAGTTCGATAGCCTGTTCGAGCGTGACAATATCCGGCGTTACATCTTTCGGCAGGGTTGCATTGGTTTTGCCGTGCTTCACATAAGGCCCATAGCGGCCTTCGAAGACTTCGATTGCGCCGCCATCCGGATGATCGCCGAGAGATTTCAGCGCGGCGGCTCCGCCACGGGCTCCCTGTTTGGCGCGCTTGTCGGCAATCAGCGTGACGGCATGGTTCAGCCCAATGGTGAAGACATCGTTCGGGTCCTTGAGGTTCGCATAGGTCTTGCCATGCTGAACATAGGGGCCGAAGCGACCGAAATTGGCGAGGATCGGTTCGTTGTCTTCCGGGTGTTTGCCGACTTCACGGGGCAGCATCAGCAGTTCGACTGCGCGGTCGAGCGTGATGTCCTGCGGGTTTTCCTTTTCGGCCTTGGTCAGGGAAGCGCGCTTGGGCTTCTCGCCATTCGCCATCTCGACATAGGGACCGAACCGACCGGTTTTGAGATAGATCATCTCGCCTGTATCGGGGTGCAGGCCTAGCTCGTTGCCGTCTGGATTGATTGCTGCTGCGGCGTCGCCATCTGCGCTGAACTGGCGGGTGAACTTGCACTCGGGATGACGCGAGCATCCGACAAAGGCGCCATAGCGGCCGAGCTTCATCGACAGCTCGCCCTCCTTGCAGAGCGGGCATTGACGCGGGTTCTCGATCGGATTGCCATCGGCATCCTGGCGCGGAAACACGTAAGCGCCAAGTTCCTCGTTGAGAACGTCCAGAACCGCTGAGACACGAAGGTCTTTCGTCTCGTCGATATCGGCGGCGAATTGCTGCCAGAATTCCTTCAGGAAGGCTTTCCAGTCGAGCTTGCCATCCGAGATAATGTCGAGCTTCTCTTCGAGCCCGGCGGTGAAATCATATTCCACATAGCGCCGGAAGAAGTTCTCAAGGAACGCCGTCACGAGGCGTCCCTTGTCCTCGGGGATCAGCTGTTTCTTCTCGATACGGACATAGTCGCGATCTTCCAGCGTGGAGAGGGTCGACGCATATGTAGACGGGCGGCCGATGCCGAGCTCTTCAAGCTTCTTGACCAGTGAGGCTTCCGTGAAACGTGGTGGCGGTGTGGTGAAGTGCTGGCTGGCCTCGGCCTTCAGCAGGTCCGCATGCTGGCCTTCTTCCATCTTGGGCAGGCGATTTTCGTCATCGTCGCCATCATCGCCTTCATCGCGACCTTCGGTGTAGAGCTTGATATAGCCATCAAACACCAGGACCTGACCGGTCGAGCGCAGGACCGCGCGCTTGTCCTTGGAGGTCATGTCGATGGTGGTGCGCTCGAAGCGGGCGGTTTCCATTTGCGAGGCGACCGCGCGTCGCCAGATGAGCGTGTAGAGTTTCTTCAGGTCGCCATCGCCATGATAATCTTCCGGGCGAAGGTCGAAATTGGTCGGCCGAATGGCTTCGTGCGCTTCCTGGGCGTTCTTGGCCTTCGAAGAATAGCGGCGGGTCTTTTCCGGCAGGTAACGCGCGCCATAGTTCGACTGGATCATGGACCGGGCTGCCGCATAGGCTTCCTCGGCCATGTTTACGCCATCGGTACGCATATACGTGATGCGACCTTCTTCGTAGAGCTTCTGGGCGGCCTGCATCGTCCGCTTGGCGTTGAAGCCGATCTTGCGGGAGGCCTCCTGTTGCAACGTGGACGTGATGAAGGGTGGGGGTGGGTTGCGCTTGACCGGCTTGGCCTCGACCGAAGTGACGGAATAACCGCCAGCCTGAACAATCTCGAGCGCCTTGTCGGCGTCGCCCTTGTTGCCCAGCGTGAACTTCTTCAGTGTTTCGCCATCGAGACTGTAGAGTCGCGCTTCGAAGTCGGTGCCGTCTGGTGCGCGCAGGTTAGCCGCCACATTCCAGTACTCTTGCGGCCGGAACATCTCGATCTCGTTCTCGCGATCGCAAACGATGCGCAGTGCCACAGACTGGACACGGCCCGCCGACCGGCTACCGGGCAATTTACGCCACAGGACAGGCGACAGGTTGAAGCCGACCAGATAGTCGAGAGCGCGGCGCGCCAGATAGGCATCGACCAGTTCGCCATCAATCTGGCGGGGATGCTCCATTGCGGTCGTGACCGCATTCTTGGTGATCGCGTTGAAGACGACGCGCTCAACTGGCGTGTCCTTCTTCAGGGCGCGGCGTTTGCGCAAGGCTTCCACGAGGTGCCAGCTGATGGCTTCGCCTTCACGATCGGGGTCGGTCGCGAGGATCAGCGTATCGGCTTCCTTCAACGCCGCTGCGATCTCGGAGATACGCTTGGACGATTTGGAATCTGCCTCCCACACCATCGCAAAATCATCGTCCGGATCGACCGAACCATTCTTGGAGGGAAGGTCACGGATATGCCCATAGGACGCCAGGACCTTATAGTCCTTGCCGAGATACTTGTTGATGGTTTTCGCCTTTGCGGGCGACTCGACGACGACAAGTTTCATGCGCTTACCTCTTTAAGGCGGCGAGAGATGGGGTCGGGAGACAGGCCCTGTCAAGGCCGGGTTGTGATTAGCCGTCTTCCCGATAGGCGATGAAGGTGAGCGTGCAGAACAGCACAAAGAGTGGCGGGCTCCATGCTGCGATCACGGGGGGCGCTGCACCTGTTGCCCCGAGGCTGGAAGAGAATTGAGTGAAGAAATACAGCCCGACCGCTGCGAGCGACCCGATGGCCAGAAGCTGTGAATTTCCACCCATTCGCTGCAGGCGCAGGCACACAACGGCGCCGATCAACGCCATCGCCACAAATAGGGCCGGCAGGGCCATGAGCGCGTTGAGGCGCATCTTGTAGCGCGAAGCGTCCAGGCCGGCGGCTTGGGTCTGGCGAACGAAATGCGGCAATTGCCAGAAGCCAATCGTGTTGGGAGATGCAAATTTGTCGAGCAGCGTCACCGCGTCCAGTGTCGTGGGGATGGCGAGATTTTCCTTGAACTCGGGAGGCGCGTTCGGAACATTTTCGATTACGCCTTCAAGCTGCCAGAAGCCATTGCGCAGAATCGCACTATCCGCGTCGATCCGGCGGGCAAAGGCGTAGTCATTGGTCGGTCGCCCATCTGCGTAGAGGCGCTCTTCCTGGATCATCTTCACATCCTGAAGATTCACCCCGCCTTCGGCGACGCGCTTGGCGTGAATGACAATCTGGTTGGTTTCGTCACCCTGGCGCAACCAGATGCCTGTATCGGAAACCGAAAGGGTAGGACGGCCTTCATTGAGCAGGCGGTCGCGCGTCTGCTCAAAGGACTCGGTCAGTTTCGCCGCAAACGGATTGAGCACCATCATTGTGAACAGGCCGAGGACCACGCCGAGGACCATGACCGGGGTCAGGAAGCGCCACGCCGAAATGCCGCTGGCGCGGATGATGGACAATTCCGACCGGCGATTGAGCCGGGTGAAGGCCATCATGGAGGCGATCAACAGCGCGAAGGGCAAGGTCTGCTCGACAATTTGCGGCAGTTTCATCAGGGACAGGTTGAGCGCGCCAAGAATGCTGAGGCGTACATCGCCGCCCACTGTGCGCAGTTGCTCGACCACATCGATCATGAGAATGGCCAGCAGGAGGATGCCCAGCACAAGGGCCAGTCCCATGAGGCATTCCTTCAGGATGTATCTCTGTATCTTGGAAAATAGAGGCATCAGCTGGTGGCTCCGGTCGGGTTCCGGAATAACTCAAGTGGTGGGCGATCGACCTTGCCGAGGTGGCGCCCTCTCGCAAAATAGATATAGCTGAGGATTGCAATAATGCCGAGCGGGACGAGCCATTGCAGCACATTGAGCGCCGGATCATTCGCGGCGGCCGATTGCAATACCAACTGCACAATCAGAACGCCGATGGCACCACCGGTCGCCCAGCCAATCCGTTTGCTGTAGCCCTTGCGGCTGAAATCCCCGCCGAGCACTGCGAAGATCGCCAGCAGCGTCATGACGATGTTCAGCAAGGGTGTGGTCAGGCGACTGTGCGCTTCCGCCAGCAGGGAGTCTATTTCCTTGAGTTCGAAATAATTGGTTCGGTCCACGAAGAACAATTCATAGAGATACTTGTCCGATGCCTTCAGGACGAGGTCTGAGTCCTCTTTCATGAAGTCAGTCAGATCGAACAAGTATTGGTCGAATTCCAGGATCGATAGCTGGTTGTTTGCGTCGAGCTGTTGGCTTGTCGCATCCCGCAGCAGGAGTGTTGGGCTGCCTTCGACTTCAATCAGCGCGGCGCTGCGCGCGAGAATGTCAGTGGGGTTCTCCGGATCGGTCATGTCGGAGATCAGCACGCCACGCAGTTCGCCGCCGGCCTGTTCGCGCGCATAGAAGGTCAGCCGGTCCCCATTGGAGGTAAACTGACCGGGCCGGATCAAGGCTGCAGCCAGATCGGCGCGCGCCGTCGCCACGGTTTCGCGCATGGCACGTTGAGCGGCGGGCTGGACCCAGAGGTTCACGGTCAGGTGTGCGACGAGACAAAGCACGGCGAGCCGCATGATCGGTGAAGCGATCTGCCAGCGGGTCATGCCGGCGGCCTGCGCGACAACGATCTCGCTATCCTTGTGTATGCGGTTCAGCGACCAGACCGTTGCCACGAACAGGGCGAGCGGGGTCAGAAGCGCTATGATCTGCGGTGCGCCGAGCATGACAATATAGAAATAGGTGATCGCAGACTGGCGGTTTTCCAGAATCAAATCGGTGCGTGAAAGCCCTTGGGCCAGCAAGGCCAGCATGGCGAGCCCGCCAATGATGATGACCACAGCCTTCAGGACTTCGAAAAACAGGTATGTCTGGACTTTGGTCATAAGGCGATTAGCAGGCTTTTCGCAGAATCCTTCAGAAAGGGGTGATATTTCCCTAGCTAACGAGTTGCGCAACGCGCGTCGACGTTTAGTTTCCGCTGCAAATGGAGAATCCACACATGAAAATCACATTTGCTGAAAGTGCCAAGGCCGACATCATCGCCTTTCTGGTCGATGAAGACGGGGATCTTCCCGAAGCTGCGGCCGCGCTGAACGAAACCACGGGCGGTCTGTTGTCAGAAGCCATGGATGGTAGCCGGTTCAGTGGCAAGAAGGACCAGCAGGCCTTTATCGTTCTGCCCAAGGGCAGCGATGCTCGCCGTGCGGTGCTGATCGGTGCAGGCAAGAAAGACAAGCGCGATGCGCGCGCTCTCGAAGGCCTCGGTGCCAATCTTTACAAGTCCCATTCAGGCAGCGGTTTCAAATCTCTCGCGATCCATGCTGGCTCCGCAAAGGATGCTGCGCGCATTGCGCTCGGTGCGAAGCTCGCCAGCTATCGCTTCGATACATATTTCACCAAGCTGAAAGATGACCAGAAGCCCAGCCTTGAAAGCGTGACGCTGATGGTCTCCGATGTGCCTGCGGCTGAGGCGGCATTCGTGCCGTTGAATGCGGGCGCCGAAGGCACCAAGCTTGCGCGCGATCTGGTAAATATGCCACCGAATGATCTCTATCCGGCGAGCTTTGCAGAGAAGTGCCGCGAGCTGGGCCAGTATGGCGTTCAGGTCGAAGTGCTTGGCGAAGCCGAACTTGCCAAGCTCGGCATGAATTCGATGCTTGGCGTCGGTCAGGGCAGCGTCAAGGAAAGCCAGCTCGGCGTGATGAAATGGATGGGCGGTGCCGAAGGCGAAGACCCGGTGATCCTGATTGGCAAGGGCGTTTGTTTCGACACGGGCGGCATCTCGTTGAAGCCCGGACCGGGCATGGAAGATATGCGCGGGGATATGGGCGGCGCAGCGGCTGTGACCGGTGCAATCCGCGCGCTGGCCGAGCGCAAGGCCAAGGTCAATGTGATCGGTCTTGTGGGTCTGGTTGAGAACATGCCGGATGGCGATGCAATCCGTCCGGGTGATATCCTGAAGTCGGCCTCCGGCCAGACCATCGAAGTCCAGAATACTGACGCAGAAGGCCGTCTCGTGCTTTGCGACGTGCTCTGGTATGCTCAGGAGCATTTCAAACCGAAGGCGATGGTGGATCTCGCCACGCTGACCGGTGCGATTGTGATCTCGCTGGGCCATCATCATGCCGGCCTGTTCACGGAGAGCGACGATCTGGCGAATGAACTCTCCAAGGCTGGCCAGACCGAAGGCGAGCGCGTCTGGCGCCTGCCGCTCGGGCCAGAATATGACTCGCTGTTGAAGTCGAAATTTGCCGACATGCGCAATATTGGCGGCCGGGCTGCTGGCTCGATCACAGCGGCACAATTCCTTAAGCGTTTCGTAAAAGAAGGCGTGAAATGGGCGCACCTCGATATCGCGGGCGTTGCCTGGGTTGAAGGTGAGAAGGCCGCCTTCGATGTGAGCTGGGCATCCGGCTTCGGCCCGCGTCTGCTCGATCGCTGGATCGCGGACAATTACGAGAACTAGGTGATGTCAGAGGCGCCGAAGCCTGAATGGTGGTTTTACCATCTCTCCCGCACCACGCTGGAGCAGGCTGCGGCGCCGCTTATGCAGAAATGCCTTGATGTTGGTTGGCGCGTTCTGGCGGTCAGCCCGAGTGTCGAGCGCCGGGCGGCGCTGGATGCGAGCCTCTGGACTTTCGACGAGAAGACTTTCCTGCCGCATGGCCAGGCCGAGGCGCCGGGGCTTGATCCTGCGCGCCAGCCGATCCTGCTGGCAGGCAAGCCGGAGAATTTGAACAAGGCCGATGCGTTGTTCCTGATGGACGGGACGAAGGCGCCTGTCGATGCGCCCTATACGCGCTGCATGGTCATGTTCGATGATGGCGACACGGACACGCGCAATCTGGCCCGCCAACAGTTCAAAGCGGCCAAGGATGCCGGGCTGGTGACCCGATATTTCCAGCAGACGCCGAATGGCGGCTGGCAGGAGGCAGGCAAGTAGGCGTCAGGCCTTTTTCACGAATTCCGATTTCAGGCCCATCTGGCCAATGCCGTCGATGCGGCAGTCGATATCGTGATCGCCGTCGACGAGACGGATATTCTTGACCTTGGTGCCGCGTTTGACGACTGAGGACGAGCCCTTGATCTTGAGGTCCTTGATGACCGTGACCGTATCGCCATCGGCGAGTGGGTTGCCGTTTGAGTCCTTGATGACTGGCGCATCGGCCGCGCCTGCGGCATCGGCGCTCCATTCATGCGCGCATTCCGGACAGATCAGCAGCGCGCCATCTTCGTAAGTGTATTCGGAATTGCAATTGGGGCAGGGAGGTAGCGCGCTCATGGGTCGGATCCTTGTCGAAATTCAGGCCCCAGCCCCTATGCCTCTCGGGCCGCCTGCGCAATAGCGGCCTTCGATGCTTGCCCCGCTGGGCCCGCCCCGCTATAGGCCGCGCCAGAACCCTTTTTTCCCTTTCAAGCAGGATGTCATCATGGCTGTTCAGCGCACTTTTTCCATCATCAAGCCGGACGCCACCGAGCGTAACCTGACCGGCGCCGTCAACGCCGTCATTGAGAAAGCCGGTCTCCGCATCATCGGCCAGCGCCGCATCCAGATGACGCAGGCTCAGGCCGAGCGCTTCTATGGCGTTCACAGTGAGCGTCCTTTCTTCGGCGAACTGGTTGAATTCATGACGTCCGGCCCGGTCGTCGTTCAGGTCCTCGAAGGCGAGAACGCTGTTGCGGCCTACCGCGAAGTGATGGGCGCCACGAACCCGGCCGAAGCCGCTGACGGCACGATCCGCAAACTGTTCGCCAAATCCATCGGCGAAAACACCGTGCACGGTTCGGACTCCGAAGAGAATGCCGCGATCGAGATCGCGCAATTCTTCTCCGAGGCCGACATCGCTGGTTAAGGCGACGCCTTCTGGCAGGTGAGATTTGCATAGGGCCCGCCGTAAGGTTGGGCCCTTTTTCTTGCGCGCAGCACAAGCGGCCGGACAGGCGGCGCCTTCCGGGGGGTACCAGATCAGTTTCAAGGCTGGCAGGGTCATGTGTCTGGGCGCGGCAGGTGATAGAGTCCGAATTCCTGGCGAAAGCCGGGATCTCTTGCTGCAGGAGGCCCCGGCATGCGCCGGGGGCACGGATCAGGGGTGAGAACGATCAATTCGCCGTAGGCCGCTTCACGGAAAGGGCGTGACGGTTCAAAACCGAATCCGGATTGGAGCGGCCTCCGTCCCGATAGATCATCCGACAACAGATTGACCGCAACCCGCCCGCTTCGTGTGATGCCCCAGAGCATCTGAGAGCCGGGGCGGCCATTGGCACGGAACCACGCCCTCAGGCGCTGGATGCGCCAGAAGATCAGGGGCCAGATGAGCAAAAGATGCCAAGGCAGGCCCGGCAAGGGCTGGAAGAGGGAAAGGGCTGGCATCGTCTGATCAGCATATTGGCGCTGTGTCTCCGACGAATTCGAAAGGCATGAAGCTGCGTGGACTGGAGGCTAGTCTGCTACCTGCAAGTCAACATCACGTGGAGAGAAAACCCGCGTTTGCTTGACAAATTGCTCAACTTCATCCTGAAATTCTGTGTACCGGGATTGGGTTGTCGCAACATCTTCTTCATAGCTGTCGGGATGGAATGAGACGACATAGGCCCGCCCGAAATGTGACACAGGAAGTTCGGTATTGGGTACGCCACGCTCATATGTATCCGGCAGCCACAGGGTCCTGTCCTTGTCCTGATACCGATACTGTAGCCCGATCCGGTATGTGAACTTGTAGCCAGGATAGTAGCCAAGGTTCAAAAACACTTCTTCAATCTCGCCGGGTGCGAGCGTGAAGAAATCCACCTGTTTCAAGGTGCGGTCATAAGGGTCCAGATGCGGGGCCAATTGCAGGCCGGTTACGGGGCGCAGCATGCCTTTGAACTCGCGCTGTTCACCACCTGCACCGCGCTGGGCTTCGTACAGCGCAAGCATTTGCGGTGCGAAAGGTTCAGCGGACAGAACGTCGACCAGCAGGTAGGGCGCAAACTGCACTGTGTGTTTCTCGGCGTCCGACCGAACCGAGAATGAGAGGAAAGGCGTGGAGGAAATCGCCGGAAGGGTTTGGCGGACATCCTCGATGGGTCGCTCATCACTCACACCTTCGTATATGAAGCTGTCTATCTCATCATATACCCGGCTGATCGCGATAGGTTCAGAGAACTGTCGCCGGGCCGTATCAATCGTGTTCCAGACAAAGATTGCGACGCCGAAGATTGAAGCCAGCGAGCCCCAAAAAGCGATCTTGTTCCACAGGCTGAGCCTGCGGTAGCGAGTGATGATGTGCACCGATTACGTCCCCACGGTCATTTTGGCTTGGCATGAAGCCTACCCATGCTGACCGGGACATCAAGAGCGCCAAGCGAACTTCGCGACTTCAATTTGGGCAGGGAGTTCAGTCGCGCGCCTGAATTTCGGCGCAGGCCTTGGCCAGCGCTTCCGGGTAGAGCTGGTGTTCAACTGGCAGGAGGCGGGCGGCGAGGCTGTCGGCTGTGTCGCCCGGCAGGATGGGCAGGCTTCCCTGCTGGATGATTTCGCCATCATCAACACCGGGACTGACCCAGTGGACGGTGCAGCCGGCTTCGGTATCGCCTGCATCCAGCGCGCGCTGATGGGTGTCGAGGCCTTTGTAATTTGGCAGCAGCGAGGGGTGGATGTTGACCATCCGGCCTTCCCATGTGTTGACGAACCAGGGTGTCAGCACCCGCATGAACCCGGCCAGCGCGATGATCTCGACGCCTGCCTCTGTGAGCTGCTCGTGCATGGCGCGCTCAAATGCTTCGCGGTCCTTGCCATAGGTCTTGTGATCTATGGCGCTGCCGTTTCCAGCCCCTTCGCGTCAGGACGGTTGGAGAGGACGAGAACGGGCTTGGCCGGATAGGCCGGGTCCCGCGCCGCCTCTAGGATAGCTTCCATATTGGAGCCGCGCCCGGAAATCAGGATGGCCAGTTTCAGGCGGGTCATGCGGGGGCGAGGTCTCCGAGCACGACCGGGTGTTCCCCCAACAGGCTCAGCTGGTTCATGACGATTTCAACCATGTCCGGCTCGACGGAGAAGACCATGCCGATGCCCATGTTGAAGGTGCGATGCATCTCATCCAGCTCGACGCCGCCGGCTTCCTGCAGCCACTGGAAGACCGGGCCGGGCGTCCAGCTGTTGCGGTCAATGCGGGGGACAAGATGGTCCGGGCACATGCGCGGGGTGTTTTCGGTCAGGCCGCCGCCGGTGATGTGGGCAAGGCCATTGATCAGGCTGCCCTTGATGAGCGGCAGGGCGGCTGCGGAATAAAGCCGCGTCGGGGTCAGCAGGGCTTCGCCGAGCGTGCCGTCAGAGAAGGGCGATGCGGCCTCATAGGAGAGGCCCTCCCGCTCGACGATGCGGCGGATCAGAGAATAGCCATTCGAATGCGGGCCGGATGAGGCGATGCCGATCAGCACGTCGCCAGTGGCCATGTCGCCCATGCGGGGAAGGACCTTGGCGCGGTCCACGGCGCCGACCACGAAGCCGGCAAGGTCATAATGGCCGGGCGGGTACATGCCGGGCATTTCAGCGGTTTCGCCGCCGACAAGGGCGCAGCCGGACTGGCGGCAGCCTTCCGCAATGCCGGCGACGACTGCTTCGGCGATGCCGGCTTCGAGCTTGCCAGTTGCGAAATAATCGAGGAAAAACAGCGGCTCAGCCCCTTGGGCGAGCACGTCATTGGCGCACATGGCGACGAGGTCGATGCCGACCGTGTTGTGGATGCCGGTTTCGAAAGCCAGCATCAGCTTGGTGCCGACGCCGTCTGTGCCGGAAACCAGGACAGGATCCTCATACCCGGAGGCTTTCAGGTCGAACAGCGCACCGAAGCCGCCGAGCCCGCCCATGACGCCTGCGCGTGCGGTTGCCTTTGCCAGCGGGCCAATGGCCTCAACCAGCCTTTCTCCTGCCTCAATGTCGACACCGGCATCACGGTAGGAAAGGGGAGTTTTGGATGTATCGCTCATGATGACTCGCGCGTTAGCATGGGGAAAACGTCTCTGCCAGTGCCGCTTGCGGTTCCAGCCCCAGCTCTGGCTTGCTACAAGAGGTCCAAACGGAGGCCGTTGACCATGATTCGTATCCTTATTGCGTCCCTTTTCGCGCTGGTTGCCCTCGGGCTGGGCGCCTCCGCTGATACGCGGGATGTCTACACGGTTTCAAATATCGAAGTGGACGAATCCGCCAGCACACTGATCGAGGCGCGTGAGCGCGCCATGGCTGCAGCCCGGATCAAGGGGGCTCGTGTGCTGATCGACCGGATCACACTGGCCGATGACCGTGTGTCTGCCGGGGGTATCCCGATTGATGCCGCGCTCGCGAACCGCTTGTCAGCGGCCGTTGATGTGCAGGAAGAGACGGCCGGCAATGGCCGCTACAAGGGCACGCTGGCCATGGTCTACAACCCCCGCATGGTTCGCGCGCATCTCGACTCCCTGTCGGTGCCCTATGTTGATACGCAGGGCCCCAAGGGCCTGCTGGTCCCGCTCGCTGCGTCTGCGGGGTTGGACGCTGCCTGGCGCGAAGCGCTCGGAACAGGCCGCGATGAGACGCTGTCGCCCTATGTGACCTCGAACAGCCCCGGTTACAGCGCCTTCAGCAGCTGGATGGAACTGTCACCGGAGGCGTCTGCCCTGGGCGCGCGCCGAGGCATTCTGGCGGACCTGTCCGGCCAGGATGGCGCATGGCGCGTTACAGTGTCCACTGTGACGGCGGCGGGCACCGAACCGGTCGGCACGACACCCTACGCCCAGACACTGGACGGCGCGGTCGATGCGATGCTTGGCCTGCTGGATGAAAACTGGAAGCGGACCTCGGTTATCCGTAGCGGTGAGCGGACTCCGGCCACGGCGAGTGTACGCTACACATCTCTCATCGAATGGAACACGTTGCGGGGCGCGCTGGCCCGGTCGCCTCTGATCTCGGAATTCCGCATTGACGCGATTGCGCGTGACGGGGCGATGGTTGCCTTTTCCTATGCGGGCGATCCACCGCGCCTGCAGAACGACCTGCTGCAGCGCGGGGTTTCCCTGTCTGAAAATGATTATGGCTGGATTGTCCGGTCCGCGGTGTCGTCGTCGGGGGAACCGTGAACCCGGCGAACCCGAACAGGCCCTACAAGCCGAGCCAGCTCAGCCTCGGCTTTCCTGCAAAAGAACCCACGCTTGATGCGCTTCTGGTGACGGAAGCCAATGAGAGCGCTTTGGCGGTGCTCGGCGCGCCGCAGAGTTGGCCGTTTCCTGTCATTTGCCTGTTGGGGCCGCCGCGCTGCGGATTGTCTGTTCTGGCGCGCGCCTGGTGTCAGGAATTTGAAGGCAGCTATCATGTCGCCAAGGAGTTTTCCCGTCTGAAATCACGCGGCCTGGCGGCGCTGGCGTCGGGATTTGTCGCGGTGGACGATGCCGACCGCGTCAAGAAATCCGAGAATTTGTTGACACTGATCAATACAGCAACGGCTGAGGGCGGGCATGTCCTGCTGACTTCAAAGCACCATCCGAGCCAATGGCAAACCCAGTCAGCCGACTTGAAATCCCGCCTCATGGCACTGCCGGTGATCGAGATTGGAGAACCTGACGAAAAAATGCTCAAGGCGCGGCTGGAATCCGCTGCCGAGCGCTATTTCCTGAAGCTTGAGCCTGAGGTCATTAAGTATCTGGTACCCCGACTGGAACTTTCTTATGAGGCTATCGAAATATTTATAGAGAAATTGAATGATAAGGTGACCGAAGCGGGCCGGGCACCCTCGGTGCCATTGGCCCGGGAAGTCGTCGAAGAATTGGGCTGGGCCGACCCCGATCAGAGGTCCATGCTCTAGAATTGAATGGAATTGCGGAGTTTGGCATCATGGCCGATGGACAGTCTGGAACCCAGAAGCAGACGATGAATTCGCCGGAGCGGTTCCTGAACCGGGAATTATCCTGGCTGGAGTTCAACCAGCGTGTGCTGGAAGAAGCGTCGAATACCGACCATCCCCTTCTTGAGCGCCTGAGGTTTCTGTCGATATCGGCGAGCAACCTCGATGAGTTCGAAATGGTGCGCTATGCGGGCCTGCGCGAACAGGTGCGGGCCGGCGTTGTCAAAGCCAGTCAGGATGGCTTGACCCCAGCCGAGCAGGTGGAACGGATTGAAGAAGCTTCCCTGAACCTGATCGCCGAACAGCAAGCGCGCTGGCGCAGCCTCAAGCAGGAACTCAATGCCGAAGGCGTTCATGTGCTGGGCGTGAAGGAACTGAACAAGAAAGACCGGGCTGAGCTGGACAAATATTTCCGGTCGAACATCTTCCCGGTCCTGACACCACTCGCAGTCGATCCCGCGCATCCGTTCCCGTTCATTCCAAATTTGGGCTTTTCGATTGCGATCAATCTGGTTGCCAAGGGGAATGGAGATGCCCATGTGGGCATCATTCCATTGCCGGCCTTTGTTCGGCGTTTCATTCGCCTGCCCAAAGGCACCAAGGGCAATTTGCGCTTCATTGCGCTGGAAGATGTCATCGGCATGTTCATCGATGAACTCTTTCCCGGATTTGAGGAGAAAGACCGCTGCCTGTTCCGTGTGATCCGTGACAGCGACATCGAGATCGAGGAAGAAGCCGAAGACCTGATCCGCGAATTCGAAGTGTTGCTGAAGCAACGTCGCAGGGGCCGGATCGTTCGTATCCGAATGCAATCCAGTGCACCGGAAGACCTGCGCCGACTGATCACGCATGAGATCGGCGCTGAAGAAGCCGACATCGTTCTCTATGATGGCATTCTTGGAATGGCACAGCTATCGGAACTGATTGTCAGTGATCGGCCAGACCTGCAGTTCCCGTCCTATGAGCCGCGCTACCCCGAGCGTATCCGCGAGATGGGGGGTGACTGTTTTGCGGCGATCCGGGCAAAGGACATTCTGGTTCATCATCCATTCGAGACGTTTGATGTTGTAGTCCAGTTCATCCGGCAGGCCGCAGCCGATCCGCAAGTCGTTGCGATCAAGCAGACGCTCTACCGAACAACGGCGAATTCACCGATTGTTGCCGCCCTGGTCGAAGCGGCAGAGGCCGGAAAAAATGTTACCGCATTGGTCGAGATCAAGGCGCGCTTTGATGAAGAAGCCAATTTGCGACTTGCACGCGACCTTGAGCGCGCGGGTGTTCAGGTTGTCTACGGTTTCATCGAGTACAAGACCCACGCGAAAGTGTCGCTTGTGGTGCGCCGCGAAAGTGATGAGCTGCGCACATACACGCATTACGGGACGGGCAACTACCACCCGATCAATGCGCGGATCTACACAGACTTGTCGCTATTCACTGCGGATGCGGCGTTGGGTCGTGACGCCAATCGTCTCTTCAACTTTGTGACGGCCTATCGCGAGCCACCCTCTGTCGGTCCCGTGATGGAAAAGGTTTCCATGTCGCCACTCGACATGAAAGAGAAACTCATCGGGATGATTGAGGCAGAGGCAGACGCGGCGCGCCGGGGCGAACCCTGCGGCGTGTGGGCGAAGATGAACTCGCTGGTCGATGGCGAAGTGATTGATGCGCTCTATTCGGCCAGCCAGGCGGGCGTGCCGATCATTCTGGTCGTACGCGGCATCTGTTGCCTGCGTCCCGGCGTTCCGGGCTTGTCTGATAATATCTCTGTAAAGAGCATTGTGGGTCGGTTCCTGGAACATTCCCGCATTGTCTGTTTTGCCAATGGGGAGGTTCTGCCATCGCCCAAGGCCAAAGTGTTTATCTCGTCTGCGGACTGGATGCCGCGAAATCTGAACCGGCGTGTCGAGGCATTGGTGCCGGTTGAAAATCCAACCGTTCACCGTCAGGTGCTGAACCAGATCATGGTCGCCAATCTGAATGACGAACAACAAAGTTGGATCATGGGAGAAGACGGCGTCTATGAGCGAATGGAATTGCGTCCCGATACAGAGACTTTCTCGGCCCACACATATTTCATGGACAATCCCAGCCTGTCTGGACGCGGGAGCGCGCTCGAAGTCAGCCTGCCGCCACGTCTGAAACCTCGCGAAGGCGTCTAGGTTTGATGTTTCCCAAATCAGAACGTGCGGCAATTATCGATATCGGGTCAAACTCGGTACGTCTGGTGATCTACGATGTTCTGGGCGCTTCAATCCTTCCGACCTTCAATGAGAAAGTCATGGCCGGATTGGGTCAGGGCTTGATGCAGACGGGGCAGCTTTCCCCGACTGGTGTTGAATCGGCGTTGAAGGCTCTTGGTCGGTATCGCGCGATCCTGAAAGCCTTGCACTTGAGGCATTACACGGCTGTGGCAACTGCAGCCGTGCGGTCAGCCGAGAATGGTCCGGAGTTCATCAGCCTGGCGTCCAAGGCGCTGGGACGGCGCGTGGTGGTTCTGTCGGGGGAGGATGAGGCGCGCTTATCGGCCATTGGCGTAGAGGCGAGCTTCCATGCGCCGCTCGGCATGATTGGCGATCTTGGTGGATCGAGCCTTGAGTTCAAGCAAATCGGCGGCAAGTCCGCAGACGGTGAGAGCCTGATGCTTGGCCCGCTTTCTCTGGTCGAGGGGGATATTGATCTGAAGGCGCTGCGCCGTACCATACGGGCGGAGCTCAAGACGTCTGATGTGCTGGCAAAATCGACGGGGCGCTTCTATGCGGTGGGCGGCGCATGGCGGACCGTGGCAAAGCTGAACATGCAGATCGAGGACTATTCGCTCAAAGTGCTGCAGGGCTATCAGATGTCGAAATCCCAGGTCGACAAGGCAGCAAAGCTCTGCTTCGACAGCGTGACCAGTTCGACGGCGCGGGCGATGCTGGAAAACGTCGACAAACGCCGCGCCAAGCATTTGCCGGTCGCGGCGATCCTGCTTCAGGAAATTCTTGGCAACAGCCGGTTGGAGGGCGTGACCATTTCCTCGGCAGGCTTGCGGGAAGGCGTGCTGCGGGATGCGCTGGGCGCGCCTTTGCACGATCCGCTGATGGATGGCGCGATCGCGTTCGCGCGGCTGGACAAGAACCAGATCCTGTTCGGCGAAGCGCTGCATGATTTCATCGCGCCGGCCCTGGCCCCCGAGCCGGACTTGTTCGGATCGCCTGCCGCGGACATAAGAATCGAGAAGGCGGCCTGCATGATGGCTGACAGTGCCGGGCGGTTCCATCCGGATCACCGGTCCATCATGGCCTATGATCAAGCGCTCAGGGCGCCTTATGTCGGCGTCTCGCACGGCGAACGCGCTCTGATCGCCTATGCCATTGGATGCCGCTACCAGAAAGACTTCAAGAGACCGGATGAGTATGTCGCGCTCACGACGCCGGAGCAGGATGAGCGCGCCCGCCAGATCGGGAGTGCGATGCGACTGGGGGCTGTGTTCTCGGGTCGGTCAGGGCCAATCCTTCAGCGGGCCAGACTGGTTCGCACGCATGATACGCTTCAGCTGAAAGTGTCGAAAGCCGATGAGGCGATGGTTTCAGATACGGTCGAGCGCAGGCTTTCGCAAACGGCGAGCCAGCTGCGTTTGAAATCGGATGTCATTATTAGTTGAGGGTGAGCAGCCTAGACGTCGAACAGTCTGACTTGACCGCCCTCAAAAGATACGGCCAGTTTCCCGTTCAGCAGGGCCTGTGCGCGTTTCCCGAACATGTCATAACGCCAGCCTGACATGGCGGCAATTTCGTCACCGGTCTCACCGCGAGCGATCCGGTCGATATCGGCCGCATTTGCGATTAGGCGGGGCACGACGTCATTCTCCTCGCTGACATGCTTGAGGAGCACTTTGAGCAGTTCGGGCGCACCAGCGGGGATCTGGGCGTTCTGGACCCGCGGGCCAAGCTCGGGCGCGTACTTGTCTGGATTGTCGATGGCATCGATTGCTGCCTCAAGCAGGCCATTGCCGAATTTCGACCGAATGAACCCATTTGGCACTGCGCGGAGCTGGCCGAAATCGCCCTCGGAGCGCGGTTTCTGGCTGGCGATTTCCTGAATCGCGTCGTCCTTCAGGATCCGGCGGCGTGGTTTGTCCAGTTCTTGCGCCATGGTTTCGCGCCAGGCGGCAACGGCCACAACAATGGCTGCGTAGTCTTTCTTCGGCTTTCGCAATTTGAGTCGCTGCCATGCCTTGGCGGGGTCGGTATCGTATTTGGCGGGATCTTCCAGATCTGCCATTTCCTCGCGCACCCATCCCAGGCGTCCAAGCTGTTCCAGCTCATCGCGCATTTTGAGATAGGCGTCCCGCAAATGCGTTACGTCGCCAAGGGCGTAGACCAGTTGTTTCTGGCTGAGTGGACGGCGGGTCCAGTCTGTGAACTGGCTCGATTTGTCGATCTGGCGCTTCAGCACGCGCTGAACGAGATTGTCGTATGAAATCGAATCGCCAAGGCCGAGCGCCATCGCGGCGACCTGCGTATCGAAAATCGGGCCGGGTGGATGGCCGATCAGACGGTTGAATATTTCAAGGTCCTGACGGGCGGCGTGAAACACTTTCACGCGGTTGTCTGCGGCGATCAGATCGAGGAAGGGGCCGATGTCCAGATCCTCGGCCAATGGGTCGATCAGGCCTTCTACACCGGGGGCGGAGGCTTGGACGAGGCAGAGTTCCGGCCAGTAGGTCGTCTCCCGATGAAACTCGGTATCGACGCAAATAAAGTCGGATTCAGCAAGCTTTCCGCACAGATCTTCCAGTGCGGACTGCTCAGTAATGGGAGTCAGGGTGTTGTCAGTCATCGCGCGCTTGCGTATCGCATCGCCTTGACAATTGCGAGAGCTTGAATGCCTTTCGCGCCTTTATTTCTGTTGGATCGAATTTCCGGAGAGAGTTTCCGATGCACGCCTACCGCTCCCATACCTGCGGGGAACTTCGTAAGTCCCATGTCGGGGAAACTGTAAAACTGTCTGGCTGGCTTCACCGCCGCCGTGATCATGGCGGGGTTATGTTCATCGACCTGCGCGATCATTACGGTCTTACGCAGATTGTATTCAATCCTGGTTCGCCGGGGTTTGGTACGGTTGAGCGGTTGCGCGCGGAAAGCGTTATCACGCTGGAAGGCAAGGTTGTTGCGCGGGATGAGAGCCTCGTGAACCCCAACCTTGCTACAGGCGAACCGTCCAGTCGGAAGCCGCCGAGCTGCCGCTGCCGGTGTTTGGTGAGCCGGACTACCCGGAAGAGATCCGCCTGACGCATCGCTACCTCGATTTGCGCCGCGAGACGCTGCACAAGAACATGATCCTGCGCAGCCAGGTGATCGCCAGCCTGCGCCGCCGCATGCTCGAACAGGGCTTCACGGAATACCAGACGCCGATCCTGACGGCGTCGAGCCCTGAAGGCGCGCGCGACTTCCTCGTGCCGAGCCGTATCCATCCGGGCGAGTTCTACGCGCTGCCGCAGGCGCCGCAGCAGTTCAAACAATTGCTGATGGTGTCGGGGTTCGACCGCTACTTCCAGATTGCGCCTTGTTTCCGCGATGAAGACGCGCGCGCCGATCGCTCACCGGGCGAGTTCTATCAGCTTGATATCGAGATGAGCTTCGTCACGCAGGAAGACGTGTTCAATGCGATTGAGCCGGTCATGGCGGGTGTGTTCGAAGAGTTCGCAAACTGGGAAGGCAAGGGCCGAAAAGTTCCGGATGGCGCGTTCCCGCGCATCCCATATGCCGAGGCCATGGCGAAGTACGGCTCCGACAAGCCGGACCTTCGCAACCCGATCGAACTGGCGGATGTCTCCGAATTCTTCGAGGATGACAGCAAGACCGGCTTTGGCATCTTCGCGAAGATCATCGGCGGGGGTGGTCGCGTGATCGCGATCCCAGCACCCAAGGCGGCTGCGGAGAAATCCCGCAAATTCTTCGACGAACTCGACAAGTGGGCGAAGAAGGAAATGCAGGCGCCCGGCCTCGGCTATGCGCGCCTCAAAGAGGCTGATGGCGGCGGTGTCGACAGCCAGGATCCTGTGCTTAAGAATTTCGAACCTGCCCATCTTGCTGCGCTTCTTGAGAAGCTCGGTCTGGGGGCTGGCGACGGCATCTTCTTCTCGGCCGGGAAGAAAAGCGACGCCTACAAGCTTGCGGGTGCCGCGCGGACAAAGGTTGGCGAAGAGCTGAACCTGATCGAGGACGGCGTGTTCCGCCTCTGCTGGATCGTCGACTTCCCGATGTACGAATACGACGAGGACAACAAGAAGGTCGATTTCAGCCACAACCCATTCTCCATGCCCCAAGGCGGGATGGAGGCATTGTTGGCTGCAGACACTGAAGAGAAGCAATTGGATCTGAAAGCCTTTCAGTACGACATCGTCTGTAATGGTGTGGAACTGTCCTCTGGCGCGATCCGGAACCACAGCCCGGAACTGATGCTGAAGGCGTTCGAACTGGCAGGCTATGGCCCCGACGTTGTGGAAGCGGAATTTGGCGGCATGTTGAACGCATTCCGCTACGGCGCGCCGCCGCATGGTGGCATTGCGCCGGGTGTTGACCGGATTGTCATGCTGCTCGCTGATGCCGAGAACATCCGCGACGTTACGCTGTTTCCAATGAACCAGCAGGCGCGTGACCTCATGATGCAGGCACCGAGCCCTGTGGATGAAAAGCAGCTTAAAGAGCTACACATCCGCCTGGCACCGCAGATGAAGTCGTAAGCACTACGCCGCATCCAAAATCAAAAAGGGCGGAGGGCCAAGCGCTCCGCCCTTTTCTTTAACCAGTTTACAAATCTATTTGCTGGCAAAGGCCGCAGGGGCGACCGCTGTGCCGCAGAGCGGTAGGGTAAGAGTCGCTGGAAGGGTCGAACTGAGCGAAACGCACGCGCCCTCGAAGTCAGCGGTGTCAGCGCCTTTCAGGCCGGACAGGTCCGCGTCAATGAAGCGGACGTCCTTGAACGAGGCACCATTCACAGCCGCGTTCCGTAATTGGGAACCGGTCATGTTTGAGCCGTTGAAGACGGCGCCAGCCAGGATCGTTTCGTTTAACCAGGACCCGGTGAGATTGGCGCCTGACAGGTCTGCCGATTCCATCCGGGATCCCGTCAGGTCCGCCGAAGCAAAATTGGCTCCGACAAGCAAGGCAGTTTGAAGATTCGCGCCGCGGACATTTGCGCTCCGAAAATCAGCTCCAGATGCCTGAATACCCTGAAGGCGTGCATCTGACAGAATGGCTCCCGCGAATTGAGCAGAGGTAAGAATGGCGCCACGCATGTCGGCGCTGGTCGCATTGGCGTTTTCAAAATTGGCATTGCCGGCCTGAACACCCCGCATGAAAGCGTATTCCATGTTTGCGCTGGAATAGTTTCCGCCAGCGAGGGACCAGCCAGTCAAATTCTTGCCGGAAAGGTCACACTCGCCACAAGCACCCGCATAACCGGGGGACCAAGCCACGGTTTGGCTCTGTGCCTGTGCCGACAAGGCGACAAAGGACATGGCGGATGCGGAAAGAAGTGCATGTACCAAGCGGGTCATGGAACATGGATAACGCCTGATTTTGTTACCCCAAACTGAACAAACAGTAAGGACTGCCTAAAACACGGGAAGTGTTGCAATTCCGCCATGCCTAAGAAAACAGCGATTAACCGAAATTCAGGGAAAGAATCATCCGTTTCTACTGATGACGTTGAAGTAATCAGGACGGAACTTCACTCGTATCCTGTAATTCCTGCCCACAGGTGTCGCACTCGGCATCCCCGTCCTCGCTGATCTGGAACAGTGTGAAGCTCCCACAATTCGGGCAAGCGTCGGTGAGGTAGGCTGGCGCGTTCAACGTCTCATCGTCGCCCTCCTCACCGGAAAGCTTTTCTTCGCGTTTCTTGTCCAGGATGACGATATTGTCCGGCAATTGCCCGCGTGAGAAGCCACGTGAGATCAACTGGGCGGCTTCTTCCGTAAACTCTGCAGTTTCGCGGGTTCCGTCCCCAGCGCCCCGACCGAGGCCGTCATGGGTGACATCGGCTTCGGCGAGGTCGTCCCGGCCGAGATAGGACACGGCGAGTTCGCGGAAGATGTAGTCTAGAATGGAGGTCGCTTTGGTGATGCGATCATTGCCGGTGACGGCACCAGCCGGCTCGAACCGGGTAAACACGAAGGCGTCGACGAATTCCTCCAGCGGCACACCGTATTGCAGACCGATAGAGGTGGCGATCGCAAAATTGTTCATCAGGCTCCGGAAAGCGGCGCCTTCTTTATGCATATCAAGGAAGATCTCCCCGAGCGCGCCATCATCAAACTCGCCCGTATGGAGGTAGACCTTGTGACCGCCGACTGATGCCTTCTGGATATAACCTTTTCGGCGATCAGGGAGTCGGGTACGGGCATTTGGACCGTGACCCGCGATAGCCGGGCTTTGAGGGGATTCGTGTGGAATCTCGGCCTCTGCCGCCAGCTCGTCGGCGAGGCTGAGAATATGGTCCATGCGCTCGGCCACTTCTTCGTTTGCCGATGCCCGTATGCCGATCAACAGGGCGGACAGGCCTGCCTCGATAGCCTTGTCGGCCAAATCCAGACCGTCTCGCCCATTCACCCGGACGGTCGTCTGCCCGCCAAGCGCTTCGGAACACGCCATCGCGAAAGCCAGTTCAGCTTCTGAACCAACAGAAAGGTTCAGCCCGCATTGGCGAAAGGCGTTGGTAGCAACATCTTCGACCGTACCGTCAACGGCAGCTTCAGCATTTGAAATATCTTTTCTGGAGAACCCCATCGCGGAGAGAAGTGCGAGACCATCCGAATCGAAATTCTCTGGGGCCAGTTTCAGATCTTCGCTGATGATCTCGTCACCCAATACCCATCGGGAGAAGGCGGCGTTCAGAGGTAGTCCGTCGCTGAGCGCGCGTGTAACCCGGTCGAGGGCAGCTTCGGAGAAGCCGCGGTCTCGCAAACGGTCTGCCCCAAGGGCGGCTTCCAGGTCTTCACCTCCACAATTGGCCACCCGGTCCAATATTGTTGGGAGAGATTCTGGCGCGGTACGTGATATCGCCAGCCGAGCGCATCGCGCCAGGGTCGGGCCGTCATCGGAATAGGCCAGTACGGTGCGCACAGGCCCAGCGCCCTCGCTTTCGCATTCAGGCATCAAATCGGCGAGGTCTGTGATGGGCAGAATGGCAACCGTACAGGATTTCCGGGACGTTGCTCTGCGTGCCTCGAGACCGAGTACGCTGGCATAGCTTGCCGCTAGCGATGAGCCGGCTGCATGGGCCTTTACAAGGGCACATATCGCAGCCGCTACCGAACGTCCGTCGTCGCTATCATAGGAGAGGCCGAGCGAAAGCACGGCTGCGCCGAGACCCTGTATCAGGAGCAGGCCGTCTCCGACGCTTTTGCCAGCTGCTTCCGCCACAGAGCTCAACAAATCTGTTTCGAGTCCATCGGGGCTGACTGCCAGCGAGACATCCAGCAACCGACAAGCGGTACGTGCCGGAGCGAGGTCATCCTGAGCAAGAAGGATTTCAGCGCCTTCTTTGAGGGCACTTAATAGCAGAGTGTCGAATTCCGCATCGGCCGATTCTGCGCTGAAGACTGCTGCGGGGGGAGGCTGGTTATTGGCAGCGGCGATTCTCAAGGCCTCCGCCGTGCGTGCAAAACCGTCTGGCTGACGCAGCGCTTCTTCAAGTATGTCTTGCGGCAGGCCTGATGCCACGGCCTCCGCCAATTCTGCATTGCGTGGTGCATTGCCCAGACGTTCCAGCATTTCGGCGGTGGCAATCTGGGACGCGCCGAGCAAACCAGCAGACGCATAGGCGGACGCAACATTTCTCAGAGATTCTTCAGTAATCGGCCGCCGCCGTTTTCCCGCGGCGCGGAAGGCGGTTCCGAACTCCATCTCCGGAGAAAGCAGGCCGTCAGTCTCGGCGGCCTCCACAATGGACGCAATCTCTGCAGTTTTCATCAAACCCTCCCGCGAATCACCAGCGAATCACATATTCGAGCGTGACGGTTCCAGTCAGGGGTATCAACCATTCCGGCAGCAAAATTAGCGGTCAGATCATAAAAACGTGCGTCGCATTGCCTGCGGCTGCCGTATGGATTAACTGCCCGGATAACGCCATATTACGGCCAACAAGACAGGTCAGGACATCCTCACGATGCTGAAACAGATTTTTACCTGGTGGAGCGGCAATACGATCGGAGCGGCTTTTGATATCAAGCGGCGCTCTGGCTATGTCGGGACCGACGAATACGGCAACCGCTATTTCGAGGAGCGCAAGCCGTCTCTCGAAGGGCGCAAGCGTCGTTACGTGATGTACAAGGGCCTGGCCGAGCCATCCAAGGTGCCTGCGGACTGGCATGGCTGGCTGCATCATACTGTCGAAGATCCGCCCACCAAGTCGCCGCTTACGCGCCGTGAATGGGAAACGGACCACAAGCCCAATATGACGGGCACTCCTTACGCCACCAAGCCGAAGGGCAGCCTGTCGACTGACATGGCACGCCAGAAGGCATCAGGCGACTATGAGGCATGGAACCCCGATGCGTGAATCACTCTTCGAAACCCTGATTGGCGCCGCCGTGGTCGCGGTGGCTGGTATCTTCCTCTGGTTCGCGATCGACCGCGGTGGAGAAACCCAGTCGCAAGGCGATCAGTACGAGCTTGAGGCGCGTTTCAACAATGTATCGGGCATTTCGCGCGGTTCCGATGTGCGTATTGCCGGTGTGAAGGCTGGCATCGTCAAAAGTATCGTAGGTGATCCCGAGCGGTTCGAAGCGGTTGTAACGCTCAGCCTGGACGAAAAATGGGCCCTGCCGGACGATACGGATGCCCGGGTGTCGACTGACGGTCTTCTCGGCGGAGCTTATGTGGCTCTGGAACCAGGTGGCAGCTTCGACAATATCCCCCAGGATGGGTCTGGTGAGATCAAGTATACGCGTGGCAGCGTCGACCTGCTGACCCTGTTTGCGTCCTTTGCTTCAGGCAGCGGTGGTGATGGTGCGTCCGACCCGGCGGCCAGCCCAGATGCCACAGCAGACGATGCATATCCGGATGAGGATTACCAATAATGCGTATCATGGTCTCTGCACTTGCATTGGCCGCCCTCGTTGGGGGCGCCGGACACGCGGCCACCTTCGTCCAGAAGGATACGGCCACGTTGCGCGCGCTCGACAAGATTACCGGCCGCTCCACGGATATTGACGTGAAAGTCGGTGAGCCGGTTGTCTTCGGATCCCTGAAGGTCGAACTGCAGGTCTGTTACCAGACCCCGCCGGAGGAAGCGCCGGAAAGCGCAGCATTTCTAAAGATCGCCTCGACCCAGCCTGTGGCTGTTGAGACGATGGAAGCCGCTGTCGATGCGGAGGATGTCGAAACCGTCAGCGAAGATAATCCAGAACTCTTTTCAGGCTGGATGTATGCTTCATCGCCAGGACTCAGCGCGCTTGAACATCCTGTCTATGATATCTGGGTAATACGCTGCGCTGCGCCGGAGCCTGTGAAGCTCGCACCACGTCCATCCGAAGAGGATGCGGAGTTCGAATAGAATTTGGCCTCTACAGTGAGGGCGTCTTTCAAGAGTTTCTTGAAATCCTGACGGGGTATTTCAACAAGCCCGAATTGCTCCAAGTGGGGATTATGAAACTGCGCGTCGAGCAAGACGAAACCGTCTTCGAGAAGATGCGCCACGAGATGGACCAGCGCGATCTTTGATGCGTCCGTCGCGCGTGAGAACATGCTTTCTCCAAAGAAGGCGCCGCCAAGTGCCACCCCATAAAGGCCGCCGACCAAATTGTCGCCGTCCCAGCATTCGATGGAATGGGCGTGGCCCTCGCGGTGGAGCGAGCTGTACAGATTCAGAATGGGCGAGTTGATCCAGGTGCTTTCTCGCCCCTTTGCACTCTCAGCGCACAATTCCATTACACGCGTAAAGGCCTGATCAATGGTCACGCGAAACGGATCCTGCTTGACCTTTCGGAGCAGGCGCTTGGGCACGTGGAAATCACCAAGCGGAATGATCCCTCGCATATCAGGGTCGACCAGAAACAAGTTCGGGTCATTTCGGGCATCGCCCATGGGGAAAATCCCACGACGATAGCAAGCAAGCAGATCGGATGAACTAAACCGCTGTGACATGGAATTATATGAACCAGCGGCTTATGTGATGTCTACCCTTTGTCGATCCTAGTGGAACGCGAAAGGTGAAAAATGCTCACTTTTTTGTATCAGTTTGATTTTCAAGAAACTTTTCGAGCCAGTGAATATTGTATTCACCTTCGAGTACATCCTCATTCTCAACGAGTTCGCGATGCAGATCCAGAGTCGTGAAGACTCCGCCAATGACCATTTCCTGCAAGGCGCGGCGAAGGCGCATGATACATTCACGGCGGGTTCGCCCGTGCACGATCAATTTGCCGATCAGCGAGTCGTAGTGAGGAGGAATGCGGTAGCCCGAATAGGCCGCACTATCGAGTCTGACATCAGGTCCGCCGGGTGCGTGGAAGTCTGTGATCAGGCCCGGGGAAGGCACGAACGTCTTTGGGTGCTCGGCATTGATCCGGCACTCGATGGCGTGACCGACCAGCATGACATCTTCCTGCCGGAAAGAGAGTTCCTTGCCTTCGGCAATGCGGATTTGTTCGCGCACCAGGTCAATGCCTGTGATCATTTCGGTGACAGGGTGCTCGACCTGGAGCCGGGTGTTCATTTCGATGAAGTAGAATTTACCGTCTTCATAGAGGAACTCGACCGTACCGGCACCGCGATAACCAAGTTTTTCCATCGCACGGGCGCAGATGCCGCCGATCTCTTCACGCTGAGCCTGATTCAGAGCAGGCGAGGGCGCTTCCTCGAAAACTTTCTGGTTCCGTCGCTGCAGCGAACAATCGCGCTCCCAGAGATGGGCTACATTGCCATGCGTGTCAGCGATGATCTGGACTTCGATGTGACGCGGACCCTGAAGATATTTCTCAAGATACACGGCATCATCACCGAATGCAGCCTTGGCTTCGGTCTTGGCGGTTCGAACGGCATTTTCGAGGTCTGCTTCAGTCTTGGCGAGCTTCATGCCTCGGCCGCCGCCGCCAGCAGATGCTTTTACGAGGACCGGAAAGCCGATTTTCTTGGCGGCCTTCTTGGCTTCGGCAATAGACGACAAAGCGCCTTCTGAACCGGGTACGCACGGCACGCCCGCTTCTATCATTGCGGCCTTGGCAGCGATCTTGTCGCCCATGATGCGGATATGCTCGGCCGTAGGACCAATGAACGCGAGCCCATGTGCTTCGACCATTTCGGCGAATTGGGCGTTCTCCGACAGAAAGCCGTATCCCGGATGGATCGCGTCCGCGCCGGTGATCTCGGCAGCGGCAAGGATCTGCGACTTCTTCAGATAGCTTTCGGACGATGGCGCAGGCCCGATGCAGACACTCTCGTCCGCGAGGCGCACAGCCATGGCGTCGCTGTCTGCTTCGGAATGGACGACCACGGTGGACAGTCCCATTTCCTTGCAGGCGCGGTGAATCCTCAGCGCGATCTCGCCGCGGTTTGCGATGAGAACCTTCTTGATAACGGGTTGGTCAGCCATATTACTCGATCAGAATGAGAGCTTCGCCATATTCAACTGGCTGGGCATCAGTGACGTAGATTTCTTTGACGGTACCGGCCTTGTCGGCTTCGACTGGATTGAAAGTCTTCATGGCTTCGACGAGCAAGATCGTGTCGCCCTTTTTCACCTTGTCGCCAACGCCGACGAATTGCTTCGCACCGGGTTCAGGCGACAGGTATACCGTGCCGACCATCGGAGACTTGATGGCGTTGTCAGATGTCTGAGGTGGAGCGTCTGTGGTGGTGAGCCGGTGCAGCGACCGGCGCGGCCATAGCGGCCTGCACAACCGGCGCAGCAGGTTTGCTGACGCGGATGCGTAGGCCTTCATGTTCAACTTCAACTTCGCCAAGGTCTGCTTCCCGCAGAATGGCTGCGAGTTCCCGGACAAGTCCGGTATCCAGCTTGTTCTTCGTTGTGCTCATGGGATGTCAGGTCTCTTATTTGCCCGTGAGGGTCTTTGCCGCCATTAGCGCCAGCTCATAACCATAGGCGCCAAGGCCTGCAATCGTGGCCTTCACAGCGGGGGATACGTAATTCACCTGGCGGAACGCTTCGCGCGCCGCAGGATTCGACAAATGAACTTCAATTACAGGGGTTTTGCACGCTTTCAGCGCGTCGTGAAGAGCAATGGATGTATGCGTGTAGGCTGCAGCATTCAGAATGATGGCGGCGCCCTTTTCAGATGCCTCCTGAATCCAGCCCACCAATTCGCCTTCATGATTCGTCTGGCGAAGCTCCAGCGGTGTTCCATCTGCCAGCGCTTCGAGACGTGCATGGATGTCAGCGAGGGTCTCGTGCCCGTAAATCTCGGGCTCGCGTGAGCCGAGAAGGTTGAGGTTTGGGCCTCCAAGGACATATACGGGCTTGGTCATAGTCTTCCGTCTTGCGCTGTAACGCCGGGCAAGGCAAGGGGGCTGGTCAACGGAGAAAACCCGAATGTTGATTACAGTCAATGGCGTATCTCGCGAAGTCGATCCCGGCCTGACGCTTGCCATGTTGGTGCTTCAACTGGCAGGCGAGTCCGGCAGGGATCAGCGCGGCATTGCGATTGAGCGAAATCTCGAAATCGTGCCGAAGTCAGAGCATGCCAGCACTGTGATTGAGGACGGCGACAAGATAGAAGTGGTTCAGTTCGTGGGTGGTGGCTGATCGCTTGCGATCTCAGCTATTTGCGCCATCGAGCTCTTGCAGACCAGACAGGTTAGAATTTTGACAGATCCCCTTATCATCGCCGGCAAATCCTATAATTCCCGCCTGATCGTGGGCACGGGCAAGTATCAGACTTATCAACAGAACGCGGATGCAGCGCGGGCTGCTGGCGCGGAGATCGTCACCGTGGCTTTGCGGCGCGTGAACTTGTCGGACCCGAACGAAGAGCGGCTGACAGACTTTGTGAAGCCGGACGAATTTACTTATCTGCCAAATACAGCCGGATGTTACACGGCGGATGAAGCCGTTCGCACGCTGCGCCTGGCGCGCGAGGCCGGTGGCTGGAATTTGGTGAAGCTGGAAGTGCTGGCTGACCAGAAGACGCTCTATCCGAACATGCCGGAGACGCTTGAGGCAGCCAAAGCCCTGATCGCCGATGGGTTTGAGGTCATGGTTTATTGTTCTGATGACCCGGTCTATGCAAAGATGCTGGAAGACGCAGGTTGCTGCGCGATCATGCCGCTCGGTAGCTTGATTGGGTCAGGCCTCGGAATCATGAATCCGGTCAATATCCGTCTCATTGTCGAGCAAACACGAGTGCCGGTGATTGTCGATGCCGGTGTCGGAACGGCCTCGGACGCCGCGATTGCCATGGAACTGGGCTGTGATGGCGTGCTGATGAATACGGCCATTGCCGCCGCGAAGGATCCGATCCGGATGGCCAATGCCATGAAACATGCGGTGATCGCCGGTCGAGATTCCTATCTGGCCGGGCGGATGCCAAAAAAGACGTATGCGGATCCAAGTTCGCCGCTTGCGGGCCTGATCTGATCAGAACAACGCGAGTGCTGCGTACAGGATCAGGCACATCAAAAATCCTACCACGCTGATCAGCGTGGTGGAGACGGTCCATGTACGCAGTGTCTCACCTGGCGTGATGCCGAAGATCCGTCCAACGAGCCAAAAGCCACTATCATTCACATGGCTGCCGGTTGTTGCGCCCGCGGCGATCGCGATGGCCACAATACCTAGCTGCGGGGCGGAGAGATCGGCCATCGCCACAATGGGCGCGGTCAGGCCGGCTGACGTTATCATGGCAACCGTGGAGCTGCCTTGGGCGAGCCTCAGGATGACGGCGAGTACATAGCCCGCCAGAAGCGGACCAAACCCCAGACCAAGCGCGGCATCTGCGATCTGCTCGCCAGCGCCTGTGTCCACAAGAACCTGCTTGAACGCGCCGCCCGCGCCAGTGACGAGGATGACTGCGCCTGTTGGCTCGAATGCGCGGGCCATCGCGTCCGACATCAATTTCCGGCTCTGGACGGTCTTTGGATAAAGCAGCAGCCAGGATGCGCCGCATGCAATCAGGAGCGCGCTGAATGGATGCCCGATGATTTCAAGCACATATTTGATGGGGCCGTCCGGCAAGATTGTCGCAAGCGTGCCCAACAGAATCAGGACGAGTGGCAGCGTAATCAGGAATATGGCCCGTTCGGGCTGTGGGATGGGTCGGGTTGTATGATTGCTGCTTTCGTCCAGTTCGAAGGCCGGATTGCCGATCGGCATGCGATTGCGCTGCTCCAAAAACGCCGCGAAGAGCGGACCGGATACAGCCAGCGCGACGCAGCCTGTTATTGCGCCGAAGAGGATAACCCAGCCGAGGTCCGCGCCTATCAGCTCCGCGATGGCGATCGGTCCCGGCGTGGGCGGCAGGAAAGCGTGGCCGACCGCTAGTCCTGCCATGAGCGGAAGTCCTAGAGACATGGCGGGTTTCAGGCGCTCATGAGCCATGGTGAGGATCAGGGGTGCGAGTATGATGAGGGCAACATCGAAAAAGACAGGTGTGGACGCCAACAAGCCAATGCCGGCGATCTTCCATTGGTTCGTCTTGAAGCTGGATGAAGTAGAGAGTTTTGAAGCCAGAGCGTCGAGCGCCCCAGAGGCCTGCAGGATCGCGCCGAACAACGCGCCAAGCCCGATGACTGTGGCAATGAACCCCAGCGTGCCGCCCAGGCCTTTTGCCAATGTATCGAAGGCTTGTTCTGGGGCCATGCCCGCGGCCAAGGCACTGAATATGCTTACCAGTAGCAGGGCCGCGAAGGCATTCATCCGTGCGCGCAATATCAGCGCAAGCAGCGCCGCAATGCCAAACACGGTTGCCAGCAGGGGGCGGTAGACGAGGAGCGCTTCGGTCAGCTCCATGCGAGGCCAATTGATGTCGTTCTGATGCGCATGAGTGTGTCATGTGCGGTCATGTAAAGTGTGCGGCCGTCTGCGTCGCCGAAGCAGCAATTGGCAGTTGCCTTGCCGGTGTTGATCCGGGCAAGGGGTTTGCCGTCCGAGGCCAGAAGGAACACGCCGCCCGGGCCCGTTGCAAAGATGTGACCCGAACGCGTCACAGCCATCCCGTCCGGCAGGCCCGGAGCCGTGTCGGACATGAACGGCTTGGCGTCAAAAAGCACCGAACTGGAAGAACCATCAGGTGCCATGCGCAGTATGACCGGCTGGTCGGGATCCGATTGACTGACATAAAGCGTCTGGCTGTCTGGTGACAGTACGATACCATTCGGGAAAGTCATTGTATCGATAAGCCGGGTGATTTTTCCATCTGGTGACAGACGGTACACGCCGTTGGCATCTTGCTGCTTCAGGGGAGAGTCATTCATGCCCTCCAGCCCATAGGGCGGATCGGTGAAGAACAGGCTTCCGTCAGGCGCTTCGACAACATCGTTTGGACTGTTGAACTTCTTGCCATTGAACGTGGCGGCGATGATCTTACGATGCCCGGTTTCGAAGTCCATTCTTTCGACCGCGCGACGACCATGGTTGCAGATGAGAAGTGAGCCATCGTGAGAGATAGCCAATCCGTTGGCGCCCGGTTCGCGGAAACCCGTCGCCTGCTCACGTGCAACGCCCGAAGGGGCCAGGAATTCCGTCGCGCCGCTGGCTTCTGACCATTTCCACGCAATGTTCTCCGGTACATCGGTAAAATACAGGCTGTTGCGTGCGCGATCCCAGACCGGCCCTTCACTCCATGTGTAACCGGAGGCCAAAACCTCCAGTCTTGCGGAAATATCCAACAGGGAATGGGCTTCCGCATCGAAGATCTCGAGATCGGGATTGCAAGCCGAAATCAGGGTGGCTGCGGCGGCAGACCCCATGAAGCCACGTCGCGTTTGTTTCATTCTACATGTGTCCTTGTGGCAATTGCGCTGGCTGGAACGTTCGTGTGGTAAGCCTGATCAATGATGACCTCCGCGCGCGCCCGAATGTCGTCAGCGGATGCACCCACCATGAATTCGATCTTACCGGGTTCTACGATCCAGCCGTCCCCTGCCGTGTAGTACGCCATCTGGTCGGGGGTCAGGGTGAAGCTCACTGTGCGGGATTCACCAGTAGGGATATGGACTCGCTTGAATCCGCGCAGTTCTCGTTTCGGTCGGGCAATCGTGGCGAGCGGATCACGCATATACAGCTGAATTACCTCATCGGAATCGACGTCTCCGGAATTTGTGACCTTGACGCTCAGGGTGAATTCATCTGCATCGGTTGTTGCGATCAGGTCACCATATTTGAAGCTGGAATAGGTCAGTCCATGACCGAAGGGGAAAAGCGGCGTGATCGGAATATCGATGAACCGGTTCGTGTCTTTCGACAGGTCCGGGTCAGCGGGGCGCCCACCGGGATATTCGGAATAGGTATGCGGCACCGCACCGGTGCGTCGCGGAAATTCGATAGGTAGGCGACCCGCAGGGGAGACATCACCCCATATCACGTCAGACAGCGCGTTTCCGGCTTCAATGCCCAGCATCCATGTGTTGAGCACGGCATCAGCGGCTCCAACTTCCTGTTCCATTGCGAGCGGCCGTCCCGTCACCAATATGATCGTAACGGGCTTGCCGATCTCAAACATCGCCGCGGCGAGGGCGGACTGGTTCAGGGGAAGGGCAATATCTGAGCGGCTGCGCGCTTCCCCGGACAGGTCGAAATCCTCCCCGATCACCAAGAGGATGTGATCGGCGGCTGACGCAATGTCCACAGCAGCCTCAATAGAAGAATCCGCATTTTTTGAAGGATGCGCTCCGGCTGCATATGTGATGGTGGTGCCGTCAGGAGCGTTTTGCTGCAGGCCCTCAAGCAATGAGACGACATCCTCGACCTTGCCCTGTGCACGCCAAGAGCCGAGCTGAGTCAGCTGGTCTTCCGCCAAGGCACCAATAACGGCGATTTTCTGAGGAGATTTGGAGAGAGGCAGAACCTGGTTTTCATTCTTCAAAAGCACCGTGGATTTCACCGCGGCTTCGCGTGCTGCGCGTCGGAATTCATGGCTCAGCAGAGTTGTCTTTTCCCGTTCTGCATCGTGATAGGCCATCGGTTTGTCAAACAGGCCCAATCGCTCTTTTGTCGTCAGTATGCGGGCAACTGCCGCGTCGAGATCATGTGTCAGGCATTCATCTGACTGCACAGCGGTCTTGATTCTGGTTGGCAGGACCATGCTGGTCATGTCCATGTCGACGCCCGCGCGCAGGGCAAGCACTCCCGCCTGTTCTTCGGTTTCGGCCACGCCGTGATTCATCAATTCAGCGACTGCATTCCAGTCGGACACGATCATGCCGTCAAAGCCCCACTCGCCGCGCAATACATCATCGATCAGATATTCATTGGCTGTGGACGGAACCCCGGCGACATCATTGAACGCCGTCATCATGGAGCCGGTGCCAGCCTTGGTGGCGGCGTAGAAGGGCGGTAGGTAGGTTTCGAACAGGCTTTGCTCGCTGATGTCAGCAGACCCATAGTCGCGGCCGCCAGTTGGGGCACCATATGCGCCGAAGTGTTTCGTCGCAGCGAGAATGGTGTTTGGGGTTGCCAGGCTTTCGCCCTGATAGCCCTCGACCTGCGCGACTGCCATACGAGACCCCAGATATGGGTCTGCACCAGCACTCTCGACAATTCTGCCCCAGCGCGGGTCACGCGCAATGTCGACCATCGGGGCGAACGTCCAGTGAAGGCCTGCCGACGATGCCTCGTCAGCGGAGACGGCGGCGGCTTCCCGCCAGACGCCTGGATCCCATGATGCCGCCATGGCCAGTGGTACCGGAAAAATCGTTCGGTAGCCGTGTACTACGTCCATCGCAAAGAGGAGCGGGATGCCCAGACGGCTTTCTTCAATGGCGACCTTTTGGAGCTTTCCCAGCGGCTCAGCGCCCGCAACATGAAGATAGGAGCCGATCTTGCCATTCCGGACTTTGCCGAGTTCTTCAGGGGTGAGCTTTGAATTCAGTGACTTGCTGCGGCCACCTGCGGCCTGGTTCAATTGACCGAGTTTTTCATCAATGGTCATCTGTGCCACCAATGACCGCACGCGCTGTGACGCACTCGTCAGGCTCATATTCGGCGTGCAGGCTCTGGCCTCCGAAATGTCGGAAACGACGGTGTCAGCGGGTGCGGTAGGCGCTTGTACAGGCGTGGCGCAAGCGGTCGCCAACAAGGTGGTCGCCAAGGCACCAATCGCAAGCCGGCGCTTCGTGCCCGTGTAAGCATCGGTCATAATTCCCTCCCCATAAGTGTCGCGTCGACCGCGTTTCGTTAGCGCAATCATTGGGGGAGTGGGTATTTATGTCAACGCTAACATTTTCGCGTCCAAAAGAGTGTTCGATGTCTGTGACCGTTTAGTGCAGCGGAGCATTAGGTCTACGTCAGGCCTTTACGAGGCCGATCTCGCGGAGCCGTTCCATGAGATAATCCTGAGCCGTGATCGGGGCTTCGGCTTTGCCGCCTTCAGCGACACAGCCAGGTAGCGCTTCGATCAGGTAATCCTGATTGAAGTGCAGAAAGAAGGGCGTCGAGTAGCGCGGGAATTTTGCGCGCTCGGCAGATGGGTTAAGCACGCGGTGCGTTGTCGACGGCAGTACGCCGCCCGTCAGGCGCTGTAGCATGTCTCCGCAATTGATGACCAGCGCGCCAGCGGGCGGATTAACGTCCAGCCATTCGCCTGAACTGTGCAGAACTTGGAGGCCGGCCTCCTCAGCACCCAATAAAAGCGTGATGACGTTGATATCCTCATGCGCGCCCGCGCGGACCGTGCCTGCGGGTGGAGGAGTTTGCTGCGGGGGGTAGTGGAGCAGACGCAGGATCGAGTTGCCAAAATTGACCTTGTCGTCGAACCAATCCTCGGCGAGCCCAAGATGCAAGGCGACACCTTCCAGAATTTCCCGGCCCATTTCATCCAGCGCATCAAAAAGTGCGGTTGTGGCTTCGTCAAAAGCAGGCACTTCGCTAACGCTGGGTGTATCGGCCATCGTCGCGCGATAGGGGCTGTCCTCCGGCAGGGCGCGACCGGTATGCCAGAATTCCTTGAGGTCGGCATGAGCGTTGCCCTTGGCATTCTCCGTGCCAAAGGCCGTATAGCCGCGCTGGCCACCCCCTTGGCGTCCGTCATATTTCAGCTTTTCCGCGTCCGGCAGAGCAAAGAAAGCCTTGGTCGCATCCAGATTGCGGTCAATCACGCCCTGATCGACTGTATGGCCGGACACCACTGCGAACCCTGTCTCTCGAAAGGAGCGGCAGAGCGCATCTCCGAACGCTTTTTTATCGGATTTGAACAGGTCGAACGGGACGGGTTTGAAATAGTCGGTCATCATTATCGCGGTCTCTGGCAAGATTTAGAAGGGAGATTAGCACAGAGGGATGGGGCGACCATACGTAACGCCGCATATGTAGCAGTTGCGCGTGTAATCAGGGTAGGCCAGCTTTTGTGGAGATTTTGACGGCTCCACCGAATTCAGGGGCTTGCGATCAGGATGGGGTTTCTCTAGACCCCATATTCCGCGCTGGAGAGGTGGCCGAGTGGCTGAAGGCGCGCCCCTGCTAAGGGCGTATACGTTAACGCGTATCGAGGGTTCGAATCCCTTCCTCTCCGCCAGCAACTGTTTCCAGATATATTAATCAATAAAAACAATATGATAGTCCGGCGTCGCTTTCGAGTGTAGGACGCCAACCTTAGAGTTTGTAGGACGGCTGGCACAGATGTCATTTCTGTTGGACTAGCGCCTCCCGTTTCGACACTTTTGGATTCGCAATTAACCTCCGCTGGATTTTAACACCAAGGCTGGACCACCTCATCGAGCGCGGCATGGTCCTGCCGGATGCTGATGAGACGAGACTTTTCTTCCGGCTCTGGAATTCCCGAACGGACAGGGTGAAGATCCTGATGTACCGAAACGAGTATGAGACCGCCATCGCCGAAGCCCGGCGCTATCGGGACGAACTGACCGCGAGCGAATATGAAGAAGAGCCACGCCGCCGTCTGTCCAGGCTCGCCTATTTTGCCCGGCTGGAAGGTGAAGGACTTTCAGATACCCAGCACTGGGAAGATTCCATCCCGCCGTTCGAATATGCCGTAAAGGCCTATGACAAGATCCTCGCAGAGGACACTGCCGGCTATTATTACAATCTCCAGAAAATGACGACCCTCAGCCCGCTCGTGATGTCCTACCTAAAGACGGGAAAAGGCGACCAGGCTCTGCGAACGAGCAAGGAAGCCGTCCGGATTGCGCAAACGCTTCGAGAGGGAGATCCGAAGGATGCGGCCTCCCGGGCCTTTGTCGCCACTCAGCTTGAAATGGACGGCCGGGTCGAATCCGAATTCGGAGATCGGGACGCAGCCCTGTCAGCCACTATGGAGGCGCTGGATATTCGCCGCCGGGTGATCGCAGATTTCCCGGATACAGCCGGGCACCGGAGAGATCTCGCCGGCACGCTGAAAACTGCAGCTATTGTGTATCAGAGGCTCGGCCTCGGCCTCGGCACCAAAGCCTGCGATGCGCTGCAAGAATCCATGGGGGAGCTGACCCCATTAGAGGCATCTGAAGCCCTGACCGACGTGGAACGGAATGTCTGGATCCCGGAAGTCTCCCAACAGCTCGCAAATTATAGTTGCTCTACTGAATAGGTGGTTGAGACGTGTAAGGTCGAATAATCACCGAGACACCTGATCATCAATTCATAGCTTGATCCGGTGTCTCGCTGATTGGTCTATAGTACAGTTATGGCGGAACAGGAGCATGGCGAAAAGACCCTGCGCGCCATGAATATATGCGCGCAGGGCCGGTTCGGACGGTCTAGTGAGACCAAAGCGTCTTGTTTGTATCGTCAACAATCTTCAGTTTGCGATTTTCGATAGCGACATGCGCACGAGTGTTCTCGACGCCCGTCTGCCAAATGACCGCGTCAGAGCCATCTTCAAGAACGAAATTTCCAGACACTTTCAGCTCAGCATGCTTGGCTGTTAAGGGTGTGCCAGCACTAGTATGACTATCCCAGACGAAAACACTGTTAGCATCATAGACGACAAGGTTCCCGTCTTCTTGGAGAACGAGAAAGTACTGCTTGTCCTGCGTATAGTGGCGCTCGCCTATGTCCATCACCGTCCCCAAACTTATCGAAGGAATGATGGCATCATTCGACAAAGCGGCGCTTTTCAAGACGTTTGTTACCGTTTCGGCATCAGTATATGCATCGATGATGACCGTAGCGTCCTTTGTGTACTCCCCAACCGATGAGGATGAATTTTTCGGCCTGTAGTGATAGCGGGGGAATAATTGTACTTTCTTGTTGACCGCCACAACTTCAAGACGGACGACCTCGCCCGGGCGGGCAGTAATCGTCTCGCTGACCTCACTTGATTTTTCGATTGTATCGCTACTATCGCCACCAACACCAAAATCTTGTGTAACACTCGCAGATACGGTGACCTCCTCACCGGCTTCTCCGACGCCCGGCACCCCTACGGACGCATTCTCCGATATTGAGACACCCGCAGAAACGGCGGTGGTCTCATGCCAGGAAAATGATGCGGTGCTCGATGTGGAATATGATACGTTTATCGTGCATTCAACGGCGCTGGTCGCGTTGATGTCGTTTGAGCAGGTATTCCCGATGCCAACCGTTTGCTTCTCGTCGCCTGGCAGATCTTTTTTGTCCTGCCAGGTCGAGATCTTGTACATTTCATAACCGATCCGGTCGACAGATATGCTTGATACTGAATTGTTCCAGCGTTCTTTTTCAAGATTGACGGTTCTGTTGCCGCCGATTGCTTCGAAAGTTGTGCTCACGCCTTGTTGCTTGAGATCCTCCCAAAGCTCGACTTTTAATCCTTGAGGAATGAAAATCATGGACATGGAATCTGCGAGCAGAAGTTCGTATGTATTCGTTCCCTTGTTGTAGTCGCCAAAACTGACGCGATGCATCATTTGGGTCGGGTTTTGGTTGCTGTCCTGGGTAGTGTCGAACATGGTAATGACGGGTGTATTGTCATCGACGCGCTCGACGGAAAGTGAACTCATCACATCGCTGAAACTGCCAATGTGTGGATAGTTGCCGTTCCACAATGTCGCGGACCGGTCTTTCGAACTGAGCTTGCTTGCACTAAAAATGGTCGTTTTGACGTTACGCCCGACCTTTATTGCCGACACTTTGTCATTGAAGCCGCCAAGATGCGGGTGATTGCCTACGGAATATTCCTGTTTTTGCCCTTTGCAGTCTGCGTCCGTGAACAAGAACACTTTATCATTGGGTATTTGGACATCGCGACAGGATGCATCGGCAGCGCCAGCAAAGGCAAAACCGCAGGAACCTATTATCGCCAGTCCCAGCTTACTGAATTTTGTTAACATCAAGTATTTACCCTTTTCAGGTGTTGCAGTGGATGCCTGTCGCACGCAGTGTTGACGCACTCTGGAAAGCCCATTCCAAAAATGTGTAGCGCTTCACCGTCAGGACGTCGAGCGCTGATTAAATTTCGACCAGGGAGTGCTGTGACCCACTCGACCCCTTCGAGCAGAGCGGCGTTACGCAGCAAATTGAACCAGGCCCTGCTCTCGATATTCGTTTGGCGACTGAAGTGGCTGTGCACGAATGAATTGAGGCGAATATCCGAAGACTTCGCATGTGCCGGACTGCGAGACATCACCTGCTCTCGTTACCGGAAAGGGAGGCGAGATTTTTCAGCCCGATTGTTCAAGTGGCACCCGGTTTCCCGGCGGTGCGCATTGCCGACCTCATCCATAGCTGCCCCATACGAACGAAGCTTGTCCGTGACCAGGACACCTCGGGTTCCCCTACGACTTCATGGCTATTCTCATGCATTTAGACGCTGAAACTTTAGCGCGGGAGGTGGTCACTAAGGACACGAGAACGTCGCCCTCATGGTCGACGGCGCGCCAGAGATAATGGCGCTCGCCCCGGATTTTGACGAACACCTCATCCAGGTGCCACCGCCATTGAGGGCTGCGTCGCATAGATTCCGAACGCCGTTTCCTGATCTTATGTGCGAAGTACGTGCCGAACCGATCTGCCCAGAGACGGACACTTTCGTGGCAGACATCGATGCCACGTTCGTGGAGTAAGTCCTCTACGTTGCGAAGTGACAAGGGAAATCTGACATACATCAGCACGCCAAGCTGGATGACCTCGGGCGAGGTTTTGAAGTAGCGGAAGGGACTTTTGGTCATTTCCTCAAGCTAGACGCCTGGATACGTCGTCTCAAGCCCGGTTCCCCTGACAACGCCTTCGCTCATTCTGTGAGTGAAAAACCAAAGCCCTAAATACTCACAAAATAGTTGCCAATCCAGCTCAACTTGTATTATGTGCAATACTAGTTTTACGAAAGAGATTCTCATGGCTCAAATGAACTCTAAGCCGCTCGCCGGAACAAAAGTTGTGGAGTTCACCCATATGGTCATGGGGCCTGCAGCAGGACTTGTGCTTGCGGATCTCGGTGCCGAGGTCATCAAAGTCGAGCCAATCGGCGGCGACAAGACGCGCCGCCTGAAGGGATCAGGCGCTGGCTACTTCGCCATGTACAATCGGAATAAGTCCAGTATTTCCATTGACTTGAAGTCAAGTCGGGGTGCTGAGCACGTCAAGGCGCTGATCAATGGAGCGGATGTATTCATCGAGAATTTCAGGCCGGGCGCGCTGGACCGGCTGGGTTTCGGGTATGAGGCGTTATCGGCTTCAAATCCTGGACTGATCTATTGTAGCGAGAAGGGCTTTCTCCCGGGTCCGTATGAGCGGCGAACAGCCCTGGATGAGGTCGCCCAAATGATGGGTGGTCTTGCTTACATGACAGGTCCGCCAGGGCGACCGCTTCGCGCGGGTGCTTCTGTCATTGACGTTGCAGGCGGTATGTTTGGAGCGATTGCCATACTGGCAGCTCTTCAACAGAGAGCTTCGACCGGGAAAGGTCAGCTCGTATCGGCTTCCTTGTTTGAGACCACCGCGTTCTTCGTGGGGCAGCACATGGCACAATATGCCGTGACGGGGTCGCCTGCTGCGCCCATGCCGGCCAGAATTTCAGCCTGGGCGGTCTATGATGTTTTTGACGTTCGTGACGGCGAGAAAGTTTTTGTGGGCGTAGTATCGGATACGCAATGGCAGAAATTCTGCGAGGCATTTGAACTGTCGGATTGGTTGGCTGACGAAAGCTTGTCCAAGAACAATGAGCGCGTGGCCAGACGCGAAGAGCTGATTCCACGTCTCAAGACACTGTTTTCGACATTCGAAAAGGCGCAATTAATGGAGAAGCTCGAACGGGTTGGCTTACCTTTTGCGCCCATATCCAAGCCGGAAGATCTGTTCGAAGATGAGCATCTTAACGCGAATGGCGGCTTGCTGGACGTCGTCCTTCCCGACGGGGGAGGGACGAAACTACCTTCATTGCCGGTCCAAATGGACGGCATGCGTCCAGGCCTGGAACTAAATCCGCCCAGAGTCGGTGAGCATACTCGAAGTGTGCTGTTGGACCTCGGAGTTACTGACCAGGAGATCACGGAATTGTCAGCGCTAAACCTTATTCAATGTGAGTGAGCCGATCGCTTCCCTCCTCATGTTTCCGTCGAACAGTATCTTTTAAACTTGATAGATTGAGCTTTGTATGAGTGTTCCTGAACACAATATTGTTATTGTTGGCGCCGGGCCGGTGGGGCTGTTTACTGCATTGAGATTGTCAGAATTTGGCATTGATTGTGTCGTCTTGGAGGCTGAGACAGAGTTGCAGGATGACCTGCGCGCGTCAACGTTTCATCCGCCTACCCTGGACATGATGGAGGAGTACGGAATAACCGCCAAGCTGCTTGAAGCAGGGCGTGTCTGTCCGACATGGCAGATCAGGATGCACTCTACAGGCGAGAGGGCGGAATTCGATCTGTCCATCCTCGAAAGTGAGACACGGCATCCATATCGGTTGCAGTGCGAGCAATCCAAGTTGTGCCGCTTTCTCCATGATGAATTGCGGACCCGGACGAATGTTCAGGTACTCCTGGGACATACGGTTAAATCCGTATCCGAGCATGACGATGGCGTGCGCTTAACTGTGGAATCGGCCGAGGGGGATAGTGTCGTCGAAGCCCGATACGTCATCGGGGCCGATGGTGCACGAAGTATCGTCCGGAAAACGATGGGCCTTCAGTTCAAAGGTGTGACGTATCCGGAAACTACTATATTGGCGACTACACATTTCCGGTTTGAGGAGCATTTGGACAATCTGTCGGGTATAAATTACGTCTGGAAGCCGGGTGGGACATTCACCTTGCTCCGGCTACCAGATCTCTGGCGATGCAGCCTATACCCAGACGAGGGAGAAACAATTGAAGAGGCGACCAGTCGGCCTTCAATTGAAAGAAAGCTGCAGCAAATTGTTCCACTAGATGAACCCCATAGTGTGTTGGAGGTTCGCCCATATCGTCTGCATATGCGCATTGTGAATGATTACCGAAAGGGCCGTCTCGTACTCGTTGGCGATGCTGCGCACTTGAACAGTCCAAGTGGTGGAATGGGCATGAATGGCGGGTTACACGACGCCTATATCCTGACAGACAAGTTTCGGCAGATGGCGGGTGGTGCAAGTGAAAGCCTTCTTGATCAGTATACGCGCCAAAGAAGACCGGTTGCTCACGAGCAAATTCTGAAACAGGCCGATGGAAACCGCAAAAGAATGCAGGAGCGCGACCCCGGCAAGCGCCAGGAAGCTTTCGATAAGCTCCAGGCAACCATCGCCGACAAGGAGGCATGCAAGACGTTTCTGATGAATTCTTCTATGATAACCGGATGGCGGAGGTCTCAGAGTATCAAATGAATTATTTTCCCGATTCGACTTACGACTATGGCAATAACGGACGGATGGGGGTGGCGACGCCTCAGGCGAACCCAACGGTTGAGGCCGAGTTTTCAATCCTGTTTCCACGAACTGTTTCACTACAAGCAAGTCGGCTGATTTGCGACGCCGCTGATCCAAAGCAGAGATTGATGAGCTATATTCAGAATCTCGACAAGACGCTGCTTGGTTATGGTGGGATGAAGCTGACCAGTTTCGGATTTGCGTGTACCGGCTCCTCCTACCTTGTCGGTGCGGACGCCGAACAGGTGATAGAAGAAGAGCTGTCTGACCAGTTCGGTTATCCTGTCGTGCTGGCCGCTTCGGCGATCCGATCCGCTTTGCAAGCCGTGGGAGCGGAGCGGATAGTTCTTGTCTCTCCTTATCCTGACTGGCTATCAGACGCGGCGCATGCCTATTGGACCGCTTCTGGATTCCAGGTAACGAATGTGCGCCGAGTAGCGACCCGAACAACCAACACCGAAACCATTTACGAGCTTTCCAGCGCGGATGCTCTGCCATTGTTGCGGGATAGCATGATGACGGGTGTGGACGCTGTACTGATAAGTGGGACAGGCATGCCAACACTGTCCGCGATACATGATGTAAAGCTCAATGTACCCATCATCTCGTCAAACCTCTGTTTGGCGTGGCGACTCCTGCAGGTCGCTGGGAAGGCAGAGCTCCTAGAGACTGACCATCCGCCCTTCATTCGCGGTTGGGGCATGCGATTGTCAGAAGCAAGATCAAGCTCGCCGGCCGGTTAGGTGTGGCGCCACTGCGGGCGGGCCGTCGCACTGTCCCGCGACAGGCGCATATTGTATTCATATTTATCAGGCCGATAGAGACTAACTTGAAACAGGAATGGCTTTTCCATCTTGTCGAACACGATACGCCGGAGTTCGATCAGGGCGGATCCGATTGGAACTCTCAAGGCAGAAGCAGCTGGATCCTGGGCAAGTTTAGCGCTTAAGGTCTGGTCCGCTGATGATGCGAACAAACCCGTTTTCTCGATTTGGACAAGAATGGGTTCGCTTCCGAGATCGTCCTGATTCAGGATCTGGGCAGCCTCTGGCGCAACATAAATCCGGCTGTAGGAAAATGGCGTATCCGCATGAGATCGCAAACGCGTGACGGAGAAGCACTTTTCCGAATTCTGCAGACGCAGCGCAGATCGGGCATCGGGAGTGGCGAGCTTCCAGCCTGTTTCGATGTTTAGTGCTTTGGCTGCCAGGCCGCGAGTGAGCAAGTTGTCTATTGGGCCTTCAACGATTGGTTCGGGTACGTCATTCTCAATTGTGGCCACGCATGTCCGTGCGCCCCGTCGTCGAACGATAAGGCCCTCTTGTTCAAGCACATCGAGGGCTTTCCGCACTGTAATGCGCGACACACCATATTCAGCAGTCATATTGTTTTCGGACTGAAGCGCCTGGCCGGGCTGCAGCTCACCGTCGCGAATCTTCTGAGCCAGCAAGACATACAACTTGTAGTAAGCGGGCACGCCGCCTCTTTGCGAATCTGGCGTAGAGAATACGCCGCCGGTATTGCCAGTCTGTTTGATCAATTCGATAGCTCCCTGAACGGTGTTTAAGCACAGACCAGCTTCTCCGCCAAACAATCAATCGGAATGCTGGTCACATTTAAAAAAGTGACACCGCATAACGAACTTGTCTTTACTTTAGATCAAGTTCAAATAAGATATATCTTTATGGCCGACTGATGTTTTCAACATGTGTGTGTTTGGATGGAAGTCGCCTGCCGGGGAAACTCGGCTTGCATTGAAATTAGGTGATAAGGAGAGATTCCATCACCTGCGGCAGGAGACGCTTTATGCTTGCGCGAGCAAAACCCGAATATGCAATTCCCGAAGTGTGCAGAAACTTTGTGAATGGGCAATGGGTGAATTCGAGCGTTCGATTGCCGGTAATCAATCCGGTTGACGAGCAGGTTTTGACTGAAATCGCCGAGGCTGACGCAGGTCTTGTTGATGATGCGGTTGGCTCCGCTCGTCGAACTTTTGAAAAGGGTACTTGGTCAAAGCTCGGGCTTGAGGAGCGCCAAAAGGTTCTATTTCGAATCGCGGATTTGATAGACGAACATGCTGACGAACTTGCCTGGCTTGAATCAATGAATATTGGCTCACCATTGAGCCAATGTCGCGGACGGCATGTTCCTCGAGCAGCGTACAATTTCCGTTTCTTTGCAGAGTATATCTCTCAAAGTCGGAGTGATGCATATACTCAGCTAGACAATTATCTTTCCGTTGTCACAAGAGAGCCGGTGGGGGTCGCGGCCCTGATCGGACCGTGGAATGCGCCAATCGCGCTGACATCAATGAAGATCGCTGCGGCTTTGGCGTTCGGAAATTGCTGCGTTGTCAAACCTTCGGAGATTTCTCCGCTAACTGCCCTGCGGATGGTGGACCTTATTCGGGAATCTGGTGTGCCGGATGGTGTTGTCAATTTGGTCAATGGATCGGGTGCGGTCACTGGAGCCGCATTGGCATCGCACCCCGATATTGACGTGCTATCGTTCACGGGCGGTACAGCGACCGGCCGTGCAATCATGTCTGCCGCCGGACAGAATTTGACGCCGGTGACTTTGGAGCTTGGTGGAAAGTCAGCCAATATCATCTTTGATGATGCTGATTTCGAACGTGCTCTGGATGGAGCCTTGATCAGTATTTTCAGCAATAATGGGCAGCAATGTCTGGCTGGTTCCAGGATTCTTGTTCAGGAGGGTATTGCTGAACGCTTCATAGATGCGTTTGTCCAGCGGACCAGGAATCTGAGAATTGGAGACCCGCTTCTGCCCGAGACCGAAGTGGGTCCCTTGGCGACCAAGCAACATTTGGACCGTGTGCACAGTTTCGTGGATACACTTGAGGCAGATGGTTGCAAGTTGTTGATTGGCGGAAATCCGTGTGCGGGGTTCGAAAAGGGATTCTATTATGAACCGACCGCGGTGCTTGCACCGGACAACAAGGCGGTCGTGTGCCAGGAGGAAATCTTCGGCCCGTTTGCTGCGTTCCAGATCTTCAAGACGCCGCAGCAAGCATGGGATATCGCCAATGACAGCAAGTTCGGGCTGTTGGGCTATGTCTGGACCAGTAACTACGCAACCGCGATGGCGGCACACGAGCATGTAAAGTCCGGCGTGCTTTGCATCAACTCCCCGATTATTCGTGAGTTGAGAGCGCCGTTTGGCGGGTACAAGGAGTCGGGCGTTGGCCGTGAAAGCGGCGCAGCCTGCGAAGCATTTTACAGTGAACTAAAGACAACGGCATTTCTTACTGGCGATGTTCCGCTGAGAAAGCTTGGAGCGGGAGAGGCCTGATGTCTGTTGAAGCGGGAACAAGTCAAGCCGAAACAACCTCCACGGAGTCTTCGGATGGGGCACTCGGCAAACTGCCGCTCTGGCTCTGCATGGGATGGGGTATCGGAACATTGGGCATGTCGGTCATGTTCAACTCGGTCAATCTGCTGCTCTCCAGATTTGCGACAGATTATCTTGGCATTGCCGCCAGTACTTTTGGAGTGATCTATTTCGTTTCGAAGATTTATGATGCTGTGACGGATCCCACAATGGGGTGGTTGTCTGACCGAACAAAGTCGAGATTCGGCCGACGTAGACCCTATTTGCTTCTGGGCGGAGCGATTTCCGCCGTCGCGTTCATTTGCATCTTCAACACGCCAAGTATTGATACGGCCGCCAATGCTGCGTGGATTCTGGCATTGGGCATGATCTTGTACTCCACTGGCTATACGGTCTTTAATGTGCCGTATCTTTCGATGCCCGTCGAAATGACCAATGGATATCTGGAGCGGGCGCGTCTTATTTCTTTTCGTGTTTATGCGATTGGCATCGGCAGCTTGATTGGTCTGTCCCTTGCGCCAACCCTCATCCCGATTTTTGGGGGTGGAAAAGAAGGGCACGCGGTGCTCTCCGTTGTTTTCGGCGGAGTGATTGTTTCCGCAAGCGTTCTCTGCTTTCTGATGACACGCAATGCGCGCGCAACGGAGAAAGTGGAGTCATCGTCGCTCAGCCGGAGAGATCAATTCAAACTCATTCTGTCCAACAAGCCTTTTCTGGTCCTGGTTGGCGTGAAATTCATGCACCTTGCCTCTCTCGCAATTACGCAGGCCGCCTTTATCTACTTTGTCGTTTACGTCCTCGAAAAAGGCTATGTCGCGGTGGGCATGCTCGGACTGGCAAATGCGATTGGTATGCTTATTGGAACCCCGATCTGGTATGCGGCGGCGCGAAAGCTCCGCGACAAGCGCACGCTCTACATGATCGCCTCGGCATTGGCGGCCTGTATTATACTGAGCTGGTGGTTCGCAACGCCTGCCGAGCCGATGGCCATAACGATGCTGCGCAAGCTGCTGCACGGAATCGCAACCGCCGGATCGCTTCTGTTTGGGCAGTCCATGCTTCCGGATGCTATTGCCCACGACGCGAAGCGTTCAGGCTTGCGGCGGGAAGGCGTTTTCTCCGGAATATTCACTACGGCTGAGAAAACGGCGTTTGCGGTAGGCGGAGCGCTGACCGGGATATTTCTCGGGGCCATGGGATATGTCTCATCCACAAGTGGATCGGTTGCACAGCCAGAGAGCGCTATCTTGGCCGTCTATATCTGTCAGTCGATACTCCCGGCGCTGATGTTGTTCCTCAGCATCCTTCTGCTGACACAATACAATTTGAGCGAAGACGAAGTCGAAGCCAATGCCCGGCAAGCGGGTTCTTCATGATCAGATCCAGAAACCTCGCAGCGTATAGGAGCGCCTGATGGCTCGGAATGTACAGCATGAAATGTTGACCTCTCCATCCTCTCGAATCAGAGCGCGGCAGCGATTTGTTCTCGCGCTGAAGAGTAGTGGCGAGCAATTACGTCGTCAGCTTGTCGGAAGTGTAGACGCCCACTTTTCTGCCGCGGGGAAAGGTGCCGAGGGCAATTTTCAGCAGGCCGTGTCCAAACTTTACTCGGAAGACGAGTATCGCGCCGTCTGCCTCGTAAAGCGTGCCGGTCAGGAAATGATGTGGAATGCGATCGAAGATGCAATCGACGCTGAATTGCCAAGATTGAGAAGCCTATTCGAAGATGCCGGAAAGCGCGATGTAGGAGGTAGCCTCAATCTGAGAGATGACGTGTCGCTGCCTGACGAATGGACGACGGCGCGAGTCCACCTCCAGCCTGGCGGCTATCTAAGAGATGATGGGGATCGGGACGTGGTCGCCGGTGCTCTCTATGAAGAGGGAGGCGCGCTTTATTCGAGGGGGCAGGGAGTTGGTACGAAGGAAAGCAAGGCTGAGTGCATTATCCGCTTTTTGAAGGAGTGGAAGCCGGATTTTCAGCCTCGCCGGATCCTGGATATTGGATGTTCTGCCGGGGCATCGTCAGTGCCCTATGCGAGCGCGTTTCCTGAAGCGGAAGTTCACGCAATCGATATCGGCAAAGGCCTGTTGCGTTATGCGCACGCGCGCGCTCAGTCGATCGGGGTGCCAGTTCACTTTCATGAGATGAGTGCAGAGCAAATAAGCTTTCCGGATGGATCTTTCGATTTGGTTGTGTCGCACAATGCGATGCATGAAATGTCGTCTTCGACGCAACAGGCGATGTTCAATGAGTCGTTCCGCCTTCTCCGCAGAGGCGGTGTGTGTGTTCACCAGGATCTTCCAGTGAAGTTCGCTGAAATGTCACCCGTTCGGCAAGCTGATATCATGTTCGATGAATGGTATAATGGGGAACTGCATTGGTCGGACTATGCGCAAACCGATTGTCAAGCCGGACTAGAAGTGGCGGGCTTTGATCCGGCCGCTATAGATTGCAAACCATTTCCATTGCTCGACAAGACAATGAGCTGGTTGTTGGCTGCAGCTGAAAAGACTGTTGCGGATGAAATGTCATGAGCAAGATACCGCCCCCAATATCAAAACGTGAAGATGATGGCGTCAGGTTCTTTGAGACGCCCGGCCTGGACATGCTTTACCGGACGTGCCTGGCCCTGGCTGAAGAGTTGGCCGTCACACAGGACCGATTGGATACGCTCGAGCGCGTATTGAGCCAGCGAGGACAAATCGATCCTGAAGAGGTCGATCGGTTCGAACCGGACGCGCATGCGGAAAACCAGAAGCGCATCATGGCGGCGCGCTTGAGCGAGCATGTGCTCGCCCCCATCAAGGATCTGGTCAAGCAGTATGAGGTCCGCGGTCCCGAGGCAGAACGGGGGAGGCCCCATGAAAGATAGTTAGCAAACTCACGGACGATTACGTCGACTCTACATTTTTTGCAATTCTGTCAACGCCAGAGACCTTGTCATCTGGTGGCAGGATCAGCTTTGCCTTCAAGCGGAGGGGGCTCGCTGTCGAATACCAACATCCGCGTGGTGAAGCCGGCTTTATACAGATCAAATGGACTAAGGGAAACGGTCCTAGAAATGCCAATTTTCACGGAAGGGGAATACTTATGACCAAGATTACCGCAATACGACTTGCAGCGCTCGCAACCACATCTCAACTCGCTTTGGGATTCCCATTATTGTCGGGTGCCAGTGCCCAGGAGGTCGACGCGCTTCCACCAGTCGAGCAGGCAGAAACCGAATCTGCCATGAAACTGAACACGATCACAGTCAGCGCTCGAAAACGGGAGGAATCGCTTCAGGACGCGCCGCTTTCGATTAGCGCCCTGGATTCCGAAGCGATCACCGATATGGGCGTGAAGGATATCAGCGAGTTGTCCAACTTCACGCCTGGATTCACCATGGAGAAGTTCGGCGGACGTCGGGGGGCTGAAGGCGATACGTCGCGACCCGTCATTCGGGGACAGGCGAATATTCTGGGTGAGACCAATGCAGCTGTGTTTGTCGACGGGATTCCTTTTTCGGGATCGTTCCTGTCCTACCCCCTTGCGTCGGTCGAGCGTGTTGAAGTCGTAAAAGGTCCACAAGCGGCATTGTTTGGTCGTTCGACTTTTGCAGGCGCGGTCAATGTCATCACAAAGCGAGGCACGAATGATTACGAGCACAATGTCACGGCGCGTCTCGCCCAGGATGACGAATACGAAGTCAATCTGTCGAGCAGCGGTCCGCTGGTCGAGGATAAATTGTTCTATTTCCTGAATGCCCGGAAGTATGAGTATGGTGGCGAGTATACGAACACTCTAACCGGCCAGACAATTGGTGACGAGAGTTCCTGGGGGCTTAATGGGTCTCTGGAGTTCCACCCTTCAGAAAATGTAACTATGCTGCTGAGTGGAGGGTACAATGAGGACGATGACGGCATACCTGCACAGATCGCCCAGAGCCGTTTCTATAATAACTGCTTTCTGGACCAGGCGCGTCAGTATTATTGTGGTGAAGTTGTCGAGTTCGACGAGGTCACACTCAACACAGATGGTTTGGGAAGTGAGGTGGGACTGGACCGGCAGATCTCGCGAGTTGTGGGCAAGGTTGAATGGGATATTGGCGGATCCGGATATGTTCTCACGTCCAATTCCGGACTCACCAAATCAGAGTCTGTCTTCGGACATGACGGTACGTATCTTGGCGACCCGATCAGTCTTTATGGAGGGATCTTTACCCGGGTCGAGACCACAGATCAGGAAGAATGGTCAAGCGAACTTCGTCTGGATACGCCCGTCGAGAAATCGCTACGCGGTACTGTAGGCTTGTTCTATTATGACCGCGAGAAGGAAGCCGAGCGTCGGCGTCCGGAGTCAACCGCAACGCTGACGGACTATGGTAACGCCTATACCGAAAACTGGGCGATCTTTGGTGCGGCCGAGTATGATCTGACAGATCGACTGACGGCGCGAGCTGAAGTTCGATATCAGGAAGACACGATCGGTGTCGATTATACAACCGGTACTATGTATGAGACGACTTTTGACAGCGTCACGCCCCGGTTCACCTTGAACTATGATGCGAGTGAAGATGTCATGGTCTACGGCGTGATCGCGAAAGGCAACAAGCCGGGATACATCAACACGGCGTCCAGCCTTCCAGAGAATATTCGGTATGCCGACGAAGAGGAATCCTGGAACTACGAAATTGGAGCCAAGACCACGCTGATGGATGGACGTGTGAAGTTGAACGGTGCGGTCTATTATATCGACTGGACCAATCAGCAACTGTCAGACTCAGTGTTCGTGAATGGCGTTCCGCAATCTGTGGTGACCAATGCAGGCGAAACTGAGGTCAAGGGCGTTGAGATTGATACACAATGGTTGGCAACTGATCATCTAGTCTTCAGTCTTGGCTACGCCTACGCAGACGCTGAGATAACTGACTTCTGCGATCCAACCCAAGGCGCGGAACTGACCGGGTTCGACTGTGTGAATTCGGATGGAATCCAGGGCGGGCAGGTTGCCGGAAATCAGATTCCGAACGCACCAAAGCATCATCTCGTCGTGTCTTCCGAGTTCACATACCCGCTATTGAGAGGTGGTGAATGGTTTGTGCGCCCGGACTATTCCTTTACCAGCAAGAAGTATGCGCAGGTTCACAATCTTGCCCATACTGGCGATCGGAGCTTGTTTAATCTCAAGACGGGCGTGCGTCTGGACAGTGGAGTGACCTTCACCATGTTCCTCGACAATGTTTTTGATGATCGTACGCCGTCTACATTGGTTCGCTATGCGGACCTGGGTAACCTGAACACAGGTCCAAACGGAAATCCGGCGCTGGACAATGTACCAGGTACAACATCGACGGAGCGCGCATTCCTGATGCCGCTTGCAAAATCCCGTCAATTCGGGATCCAGCTGTCCTACGATTTTTAAACGCCTTCTGGGCCGTTTTGCGTTTGGGGCCGGGCATTGTTGGATGCCCGGCCCTTCATGATTCAGTGGCCGATGATCAGACGGTCAAACACTTTGTTTGCAGACTATGAAACTGGGTTTGATTATGGTGAGCCTAAAGAGGTGTGCCTTTGCCCTTGAAGACGCGTGATAAATAGTGCGGGAGGAACGCGCCGACCCATGGCACTATCCTGGCCCAGACGGATCCCGGGCCGGCAGGCCATATCCACTCATAGGCCACTGAAAGGCTGAATCCGATCAACATCGAGTATAGGATCGCTGCGCCCGAGGAGCGGTATCTGAGTATTCTTGCGACAAGTGTTGGTCCGAAGCTCGCACCGAGCGCCGTCCAAGCGAATAGGGTGCGTTCGAAGATTGTAGAAGGGAGCGTGAGCGTAATTATGACTGCTGCAGCACAGACGGCTAGAATGGAGAGGCGTGTGAGGAGTATGTCCTGACCTCGGAACTTTCGTGCAATCCCCATATCATGACTGATTGCAGCCCCGGCCACGAGGAGCTGGCTGTCGACTGTGGACATAATGGCCGAGAGGATGGCCGCCGCCACAATGCCTGAAAGCATTCCAGGAAGAAGCTCTGCCGTAAGAAGGAAGAAAATGGATTCCGGAGCGGTTTGCGGGTCGAGGAGCGCTCTGGCGCACAAGCCGAGAACTGCCATTCCACCATAAACGATCGCCGCCCAACCGATGGCCACGCCGGCCCCGACGACCCTCGACCGGGTGTCACGCGCTGCCATGATCCATGTAACCAGGTGCGGCTGACCAAGGGCGCCGAAGCCCGTGGCGGTCATACCCAGTGCAAAGCCGCCCGCAATCCATCCTGTTCTGTTGCCAAAGGTATCGGAATAAGGTGCGGGTGCCGTAACGAGAATTTGGCCGATTCCGCTAAAGCCGCCAGCCTCGAAGAATGCCAGAACGGGCAATGCGATGGCTACGCAGCCAATGAGAACACCCTGCAATGTGTCGACCACCGATATGGCAAGGAAACCGCCCAACAGCACATAGACAAGTATGATCGTGGCACCCAGCAAGACGCCCGCAACCATTCCGGTCGAGAACAAATCATCAAACGCCTTTCCGGCCCCCTGGAATTGTGAGGCGACATAGTATGAAAAGCAAAATGCGATCATGAGCGACGCGACAATGCGGATGAGTCTTGATGCGCCGGGGCTACAACCAATGGTCAGGAAGTCGGAGAATGTAACAAGCCCCAGCTTGTGACTCTCTGATTGCAGAATTCGGCCGGCCCACAACCAGACCGCGGCGTATCCAGCCAATATTCCCGGCACCATCCAGAGTGCGGACAGGCCGACTGAATAAACAAATCCTGAAAACCCTAAAAGCACCCAAGCGCTGGAACTGGACGCCGCATACGCCAGTCCAATGATCAGAGGGCCAAGTTTTCGCTCTCCAACGAGGAAGGAGTCTTCAGACGTTGCCCTTCGCGCAAAGGAAAAACCTATAGCGACAAGAATTGCCGAATATGTGACGAGCGTAATTAGAGCAGGATAGTTCGTCATCTCTGGCGGATATCAAACGTTCAGGCTTGTACTTGCCGGCTCATACCCCAGAGGTAAGCCTGCCCCAGGAACAAATCCGAAGAGTTCTTCTTCTGGTAGAGCGGAATGCAGAATGTCGCGCGTTGAAACAAGTTTGGAAACATCAATGCCGGTTGCTACACCCATGGATTCGAACATGAAAACCAGGTCTTCGGTCACGATGTTTCCGCTGGCTCCCGGTGCGGTTGGACAGCCTCCAAGGCCTCCAAGAGACGCGTCAAACGTGGTGATGCCTTCCTCGAACGCCGCGAGCGCATTTGCAAGACCAAGCCCCCGGGTATTGTGCAAGTGAACACCGGTCAGATTGTCAATTCCGACCAGGTTTCTCACCGCTCTGATCATGTGTCTTATGGATCGTGGGTCCGCATAACCTGTCGTGTCTGAAAGCCCGACTTCGTCGCACCCGGCTTGCATCAATTTCTCGGCGCAGTTCAAGATTGTGACCTGAGAAATTCGTCCTTCCAATGTGCATCCGAATGCGGTTGACAGGGATCCTTCGAAATGCGGACGTTGGTCTTTCGGAAGTTGCTTAATCAGCTTGGAAATTTCTTCAGCTTCAGAGAGGACCTGGGCGTGAGTTCTTCTGATGTTGCGAATGGAATGGGTTTCGCTCACGGAGAGTGGCAGAGTGATCTTATCGGCGCCCGCAGCGATCGCGAGTTCAGCGCCCTTCAGGTTGGGTACCAGGACGGCGACTTCGAGATTCGGCAGGGTTTTAGCATGTTGAACTATTTCGGCCGTATCCTGCATTTGCGGCAAGAGACGCGGGGAAACAAAGGAGCCGACCTCAATTTCCCGAATCCCTGCTGATGCCAAAGCGCCGATCCAGTCCTTCTTGGACTGGGTGGGCATAATACTCTTGCAGTTTTGAAGTCCGTCTCGAGGGCCGACCTCGCTAATTAGTACCTGCGCTGAGTTCATGGAGGTGCTTTCTAAGTCTAGGAAAATTATGCGTCCGCGGTCTCAATGCACCGCGCGGTAGATCCATGGCCTGAGTGTTTCATCTTCCCGGTGGAAGTGCCTGATCTGTTCGAAACTTTTCAGCGTCAGGTCAATTGGGTCCAGGCCTTCTACCAGCAACCGTTTTCCGTATGCGCTGATGTCAAATCGTACTGCTGAATCTCCGAAATGCAATTGCTGCTCGGGGAGGTCAATCACGAATGTGGTGTCCCGGGTTAAAGCCATGATTCTATCGGTTTTTTCGGGACTTAGTCGAATGGGCAATATGCCGTTTCGCAAACAGTTGTTGAAAAATATGTCTCCGAAGGAACGAGCAATGATGACCCGAATGCCATATTCGAAAAGCGCCCAGACAGCATGTTCTCTAGATGATCCGCACCCGAAGTTTTCTCCCGCTACAAGAATAGTTGCATCTGAGTGCTCTGGGTCGTTCAGGACGAAGTCGGGGTTCGGGGTTCGGTCATCTGCAGACACGTATCGCCAGCCTGCAAACAATCCGTCAGCCAGACCCGTGCGTCCGACGGTTTTCATTTCCCTCGAGGGAATGATCTGGTCTGTGTCGATATTATCGACCGGAAGAACAGCGATCTTTCCTGAATGGCGTATAAAGGGAGTGCGCTTCATGCGTCAATTTCCGGCTTGCTGGACTCAGATTGCGCGATCATACCCGCAACAGCTGATGCCGCGACGGTTGCCGGACTCGCGAGATGGGTCCGTACACGGGGCCCCTGTCGTCCTTCGAAGTTCCGATTGGTAGAAGAGATCACCCTGGCGTCGGGGGGGAAGGTTATGCCACCAGCATAGAAGCACATTGCGCACCCAGGAGCGCCCCATTCAAATCCGGCAGACTTGAATATGATGTCCAATCCCTCAGCTTCTGCCTGTCGCTTGACTTGCTGGGATCCCGGAACGCAAACGGCGTGTACGTGACTGGCCACTTTTTGTCCGGCTAGGATTTTAGCCGCCGATCTCAGATCAGACAATCGCCCGTTAGTGCACGAACCAATGAAGGCGCCGTCAATCCTTAGTCCAGCCAAGGGGGCGCCTGGTTCAAGCCCCATATACGCCATGGCTCGCGAATCTGCTTTCTGCGAAATAGGGGTGTGGATCGCAGAAGACTGCGCCGGGCTGGTTCCCCAGCTTACGAGTGGGACCACCTGGCTGGCATCAATTGAAAGTTCATAGTCAAATTCGGCATGTTCGTCGGTTTCGAGTGCCATCCATTGCTCTGCGGCGCGGTGCGCGTATTCTTGCGCCGGTGAGAAAGGCCGGCCTTCGACATATTCGAATACTTTGTCATCCGGGCGAATAATCGCCGTGAAAGCGGAAAATTCGACAGCCAGGTTACACAGCGTCAGTCGTTCTTCGACAGACAGGTTCTCAACGGTGCTTCCGGCATACTCGACGGCGCAGCGCTTTCCTCCCGATGCTCCATGCTGCGCTATGATGTGCAAGGCGAGGTCTTTGGCTCCGGTTCCCTCCGGCAGTTCGCCATGAATGGTAATTCTCATCTGAGGTGGTGGGTTCACGCGTAAGGCCCCCGTCGCCATCGCATGTTCAGCTTCGCTTGATCCTATACCCCAGGCCAGCGCGCCAAGTGCACCCAGGCTGCAAGTATGACTATCCGGGCAGACAAGTGACGCGCCGGGTATGGCGATGCCAAGTTCCGGGGCAATGACATGAACAATGCCTTGGCGAGGGTCATTGCTGTCTATGAGGTGGATGCCAGCGTACTGGGCCATGTTGCGGGTTTCGCGGATGAACACTTCCCCACCGGGCGAGCGTGCATCGTCAGCCGCCCGATCTGCCCGATACGAAACAATGTGATCCATAATTGCAAAGACGCGGGACGGCGCGTGGACGGCATGTCCCGTTTCCGCCAGCATTTTCAGGGCGACACCACCGGTGCGTTCGTGCAAGAGAATTCGGTCAATCGCTATGAGGTCGGCCCCATCTCCAGCGCTTCCAATTCTGTGTGATGCCCAAAGCTTGTCAAAGAGTGTTTGCGGTTTCGAGCTCAATTCTGTCTCGCTATTTTTGTGCTACCGGGTTTCTGACGGGATCAGGCGATAAAGTCGAAGGTAGAGTAGGGGCTGGCGCGCCTCTGCATCGCTCTCGACTTAAATTATCCGTATAAAAAGATATAACATTTGTAAAGTGCGTAATTGGTGTCAGATATTGCGCATCGCCGTCGGTCCGAGCCTCTTGGATGAGCCCCTGTGCAAAAGTCCTTGGCTATGGACTGGACATCTCTCAAAAGATATAACATTTAAGATGTGGATGTCGAGAGGGGCAGTATTATGAGTGAAACAGGCAATCACCCAACGATGGAGCGGTCCGACCTAACAGCGAGAGAGATTTTCGAACAAGTTCGGTCAAACCCCAAGCGAGCCCGTTTCGGATTTGGAGAAAAGATCGCAATTGTAAACGTCGATCCACAGAAGGCTTACACCCGTCCGGACCTGTTTCCGCAATCAGGTTATATTACAGACCCGGATCAGATCACGCACATAAACTCTCTTTCGGGCGCAGCTCGACGGAAGGGGCTTCCGGTTGTGTGGACTCATGTCTCCTACATGGACAATGCGGCGGATGCGGGCGTATGGGGAACGCGCACGAACACCGAAAACAGTCTCCAGAATATCAAGGCAAACAGTGTTCGCTCTGAGTTTGATGACAGACTGGAGATCGATCGCTCGGTCGATGCGGTTTATGAGAAGAAAATGCCCAGCGCCTTCTTCGAGACGCGTCTTTCCAGTTTCCTCACATGGCATCGCGTTGACACGGTCGTTGTGACCGGTGGATCGACCAGCGGATGTGTTCGGGCCACGGCAGTGGACTCGCTGTCGCATGGATACAGGACAATTGTTCCGATCGAATGCGTGGCCGACAAGCATGAAAGCTTCCACTTCGCCAACCTGACAGACCTGTTGATAAAATATGCAGACGTTGTGTCGGTTCAACAAGTATTCGACTGGATAGAGGAGTATGTTGGCTAATGCTATCAGATCCCAACCTCTATGATTACTGGCCATATGCAGGAAGGCCCAAACTTGTCTGGCCGGGGGAGAAAAAACTGGCGTTCTGGATTGCCCCCAATATCGAGTATTATGAGTACGCGCCGCCAGCAAACCCGAAGCGGCAGGCGTGGCCAAGGGGCAATCCGGACATTGTAGGCTATTCACAACGAAGCTGGGGCAACACAATTGGCCATTGGCGGCTAATGGAGCTGCTCGACAAATATGGCATGCGGGGGTCGATCTCCCTGTCGATTGGATTGATCGACCATCATCCTGAAATCATCGAGGCCGTTGCGGAAAGAGACTGGGAGTTCTTTTCTCATGGAATCTACAACACGCGATTTTCTTATGAGATGACTGAAGATCAGGAGCGCGCGGTCATCCGTGACTCTATCGAGAGCGTGGAGCGGGCAACCGGACAACGCATACGTGGATACCTGGCTCCTGCATTGACACATACTGAACAGACCATGGACCTGATTGCGGAAGAAGACTTCTGGTATACGTGCGATCTTTTCCAGGACGACCAGCCCCAACCCGTCAAAACAAAGAGCGGGAAGCTAATATCTCTTCCGTACTCACTCGAAGTCAATGACGTCATCACCTATTCGGTAATGGGGTATACTCCTGATCAATATACCGACATGTTGAAACGGCATTTTGATCAACTCCTCGAAGAGGGGGAGGAAAGTGGTACGGTCATGTGTATCCCGCTTCATGCATATCTTGTGAGTCAACCACACAGGCTCCGGCCGTTCGAGGAGGCGCTTGCATATATCGCATCCCATTCCGATGACGTCTGGATCACCACCGGACGGGAAATTGCCGACTATTTCCGGAATACATACTGGGACCAGAGCCTGATGGACATTCGAGCCCGCGGCGTCGCTAAAGGAGGGAGCGGTTTTGAACTTGCCTGAGAGCTACCTTGAATATTCTAAACGGCGCTACGGTCTGGATCATGATCGGCATGATTGGGCACCCGCGGACCGACGCGGTCCCTTGCAACTGAAGAGTGGGAAAAAGGCTGCGGCCTTTATTGTAGTGCCGCTTGAGTTCTTTCCTCTGGATCCACCTGCGAAACCTTTTTCGCACCCTGGTTCAATGAAAACGCCTTACCCGGATCTTCGGCACTATACCACTCGGGACTATGGCAGTCGAGTTGGTGTCTTTCGGATACTCAAAGCTCTGGAAGATGTTGGTCTGAAGGCTACGTTTGCTGTGAATGCCGCGGTCGCCGAGCGCTATCCGCCACTTTTGAAAGCCGTAGAGCATGCTGGTCACGAAATAGCGGCACATGGCGTGTCCACTGCGCATATTCACCATGCGGGGCTATCGTGCCAACAGGAAGAGGAACTCATTGACCGGTGTCGCGCTGCGTTTCCGGATGCCAAAACCTGGATAAGCCCGGCAAGAAACCAAAGCTACAGAACCCTCGACCTGCTTGCGAAGGCACGTTTTGAAGTCTGTCTTGATTGGGAACCTGATCAAAGGCCGCTTGCCCTCAGGACGGAGTATGGCCCGATAACGAGCTTGCCACTGATGAATGAGTTGTCGGATTACACATTGTTGATAGATCGGCGGCAACAGGCTGACGATTGGGCGGCTCAGATTCTGGAGGCCGCGCAGTTTCACCTTGATACCTATGCTGATGCTGGCGCGCAATGCTTCGGGTTTACGCTCACGCCTTACATTGTGGGACAGCCCTTCAGAGTATCGTCACTCAGAAACCTGCTGAGCGGTCTGGCTGGAATGCCAGAACTCGAAGTAGTCACTGCCGCACAAGTCAATTCATCATTTCTACTACCGGGCCAGGCATGATAAAAATGATGGGCGCTAAAACGCCTACAAGAAGTAACTCCACCGATTGACAGCTTTTACACGACAAATGCCAGTTCAACGGCTAATTGAACCAATAGCCCTGAATGTCTGAGCCAGAACGCGGAACCATAGAATCATGCTCATAGATGTCGATCTCAAGATTTCGCCGGATCAGCTCGATGAAGAGTCTGACATCCCCCTCTACCAACAGATTTATGGGTTGGTTCGCAAGAGTATTCTTTCTGGCGAAGTCGCTTCAAAAAGCAGGCTTCCTGCAGAGCAGGTGCTTATCGAGCGCTTGGGCGTATCCCGTATCACGATAAAACGTGCCTTCGATGAGCTGGCTCTGGCAGGACTCGTTCGACGGCATCGAGGAAAGGGAACGATCGTTGCATATGATGCGACTGCAGCCGTCGTAAAAGGAAGTTTTGATAATTTGATCGATGGTCTTAAGCGCATGGGCCTCGAGACCGAAGTCGAACTGCTGTCTTCCGAGATTATGGTTGCCGATTCGGGTGTTGCCGAGTCCCTGGGGTTGGTTCCCGGTGATTCGGTCCAACGAATTGTGCGGTTACGGAGATTGGGTGGAGAACCCTTTTCCTACCTGATCACATTTGTTCCCGAGGACGTAGCAGCTGAGTTCAGCAAACGTGACCTGGCTACCCAGAATCTTCTTGAGCTGTTGGAAAAGTCTGGGCATTCGCCGGTCTCCGCAGACCAAACAATCATGGCTGTGTCCGCCCCCCCGGATGTTGCGTCAGCCCTCGGGCTGAATACAGGCGCACCGATCCTGCGTATTCATCGTATCATGCGAGACCGGCACGGGCGCTCGGTTCAGGACGTGACGGCCCACTACCGCGCGGATAGGTTTCACTACCAAATGCATTTGACGCGAGATGATCCAGAGTCGGACTGGATGACGAAATAGCCTGATGGCAGGAATGTTGCCCGCCACCGGCCGATCCGACTGAACCATTCGCTGTCGGCATCTCTGGTCACCGCATATTTCAACGCTTTCCGCTGAGGGGGCTGGACGGGTCTGTCGAGGCTTTTTCTCGTGCTGAACAAATCCATCATTTGCGTATACTGTGACAAGAACTGCTGCACAGTTTGCTGCACAAATTGCTGCACGCAAATTCAAATAGTAGTTAAATATCAAGTGTTGTTAGCCGAACTGGGCTTGAGGTGACCGATCCTGGTGAATAGCTTCGGAAAATGGCCAAGAACCCGTTTCGCTACTTCAAAACTTCGCCCGAGATTATCCATCTAGGCGTACTCATGTATGTCCGATTTCCACTGTCGCTTTGGAATGTTGAAGACCTGCTCCACGAGCGCGGCATTGATGTCTGCCACGAAAGCGTCCGCCTATGGGTCGATCGGTTCGGCACCTACTTCGCTCACAAGATCCGGAAACGGCGATCCGAAGCGATGCGCCGGAGCCCGCAATGGCAGTGGCACCTGGACGAGGTCTTGGTAAAGATACGCGGCGAGAGGCACTATCTCTGGCGAGCTGTCGATCACGAAGGTGAAGTGCTGGAATCCTATGTCACAAAGACCCGGGCTAAGGCTGCTGCGTTGAAATTCCTCAAGAAAGCAATGAAACGGTAAGCCAATCCGCGTGTCGTGGTAACGGACAGATGTCCCTCATACCGTGCGGCAATGAAAGTGATTGGAAACGAGGCGCGCCAGGAAACGGGGCGTCATCTCAATAACCGCGCCGAAAATTCGCACTTGCCGTTCCGAAGGCGAGAGCGGGCGATGTCTCGATTCCGGCGCATGCGAAGTTTGCAGAAATTCGTCTCGATCGGTTCGTCAGTGTACAATCACTTCAACTTCGAAATGCACATCAACTCCCGAACAAGGTTCAAACAGAAACGAGACGCCGCTCTTCGCGAGTGGCGCGACCTTCTCGTCGCCTAACACATGCTCGTTCACGAAAAATGGAGACGGGTTCGCATTAGAATTACACCACCAGCGCAACAATATGCTCTCTGAATTCCGCAGGGTACGGGTTACTCGTTCTCGGCATGAAAACATCCTGTTCGATAGATCAAAAATTGTCCATCAAACCGGGGGAAGTCCAAGTCCAGTATCAGGGAGATCGAGAGTGCGTTTTCTCTTCTGGGAGATGACGTCGCATTTGATAAACTTGAAGCGACTGCCGAATGCTTTGTGCCGCCCATACTATGGCAGTTTCGGACGATGGACAGATGACTCTGCACGGTTTGGATGTGTTTGTTGTTCGGGTTAGAATCGCATCGCCGCAGAAACGAGTCCTATATTGATGCGCTCGGCGGGTACCCGTAAAAGGATTTATAGGCGCGAGAGAAATTGCTGACTTCGCTGTAGCCACATTCCGTCGCAATCTGACGAATGGTCAGGTCTTTTTCTGAGAGTAGTAGCCTGGCTCTTTCGAGACGTTTCGCGATCAAATAGCTACCGAAGCCCTTTCCGTATTTATGTTTGAATCCTCTGCTCAGGTCTTTGGGGCTCAGATGTACGGTTTGCGCTATGGCTTCAGCGGTGTGCAGAACACCCGTTACAGTATCGGCGATGCGTTTTGCAACCTCGATTTTATCATCCCGGCTGGAGATGCTTTGATTGTCCATTTGTTGGTCGGCTGACAATGATTCGCTCAAGTGGAAGATCAACTCTGCGAATTTCAGCTGTGCGAAGCGACGTCCTTCCTTGCGCGAGAGAGTCTCTTGCGAAAGGGACTGGCAGAGTGAAATCATCGACCGAGACATTTTGAATGGCCGCATGGTTCGTTGGACGCGGTTCTGGAATTGCCAGTCTGACAAGGGGAAAGGAGTGGAAAATCCGAACCGTTCAGACATCGCCTTTAACCCTCGATCCGTGAAGATGAAGTGAGACTTGCATTGATAGGTCGGGCTTGATTGATGAGAGTGTTCCGTTTCATCGCCGGCGTAAAAGCTTAAAAGTCCGTCACCGGATTGAATTGTGGTTTCTTCCTCACCTATTCTGATGGTTTCCAGTCCGTATTCGAGCAGGCGAATACTATAAGACTTGGTGTTGAGAAAATTGGCGACAGACGATTGGCTCATCATGCTTTGAGATGTGTGAGTCCCTTCAAATTTGGCGAATCCAATTCCTGGGGCGACGCTCAAAGTTAAGAGGCGCCCGTTTCCGTATCCTGGCGTATAGTTGGCGAAATGTCCCCCCCCGTTTGGGGCAGGCTGATCATTATGAAAGAACGGAAACTGGTCGAACTGGATTTCAGTTGTTTCAGTGTTCAGGATTCTCGAAACAATACCGGAATGGGGTTGGGCGTCGAGATAGTCGCTTGAAGTGGCCATTTCTATTTATTCTATCTTGTTTTGATGCTGCTTGGCTCATTGATATGTTCCAGTACTAGCAAAACCTGTCACACAGAAAAACCTAATGTGCCAGACGAAAATGATAAGCCGAGAACCAAACTGATATTTCATTGAATATAATCGTCGGTAGCCTGCTTGGTGAACAGGCTCTCATCTACAGGACGAATTTATGAAAACGGCGAGATACACCCTTTTGTGCGCAGTCTCCTTGGCGGCTCTATCAAACGTGACTGACGTAGCGGCAGCGCAGGATGTAGCAACTCAGGATGTACGAGATGAGCGCGGTGAAGAGGGGCGTACTTTGGACGCGGTCATTGTGACAGCAACCAAGCGCCAAGAAACTCTTCAAGACGTTCCGGTCGCGGTCAGCGTTATTGGGCAAGCAGAAATCGAACAATCCGGTGTCGTGGACTTGATCGATCTTCAGGCGCTGGTCCCGTCTTTCCGTGCAGAGCAGTTGTACAGCACCACGAATACAAGCTTCTTTATCCGCGGCTTTGGAAACGGAGGGGGAAATACTGGGCTGGAGCCGTCTGTTGGTGTCTTCATCGACGGCGTCTACCGGTCTCGTTCAGCATCGGCCATGTCAGACTTACCGATGCTCGAGCGAGTTGAGGTGCTGCGGGGCCCTCAGAGCACGATATTCGGCAAGAACGCCTCTGCGGGCGTCGTGAGCGTTGTGACGCCAAAGCCGAACTTCGTCCAAAAAGGCTATGTGGAGGCAGGGGTGTCGAACTACAACGGAGTTCATACGAAAGCCTTCTTCACCGGCCCGATCTCTGATCAAGTTGCGTTTAGCCTAGGCGGAAGTTACCGGAAAAGAGATGGCTATATTGATAATTTGGAACTCGGCACGAAGTTCAGTGACACAAATAGATACGCACTGCGTGGACAGCTCCTCTACACGCCAAGCGAAAATCTGGAGTTCAGGGTGATCGGGGATGTCGACGAGATTGACGAGGCATGCTGTGCACTGATCAATGCCGTGGAAGGTCCAACAGGCGCGTTAGTGAAGGCTCTGGGGGGGCGAATCGTAACTGGCCCGTTCGACTATCAAACCGCGCAGAACACTGACCCTGAGAACAAGGTCAAGAACCAAGGTCTCTCATTCCATGCCGACCTCAGGCTTGGTGATGTCAAAATTGAATCGATCTCGGCCGTTCGAGAGAATAGGACCAACAATTCAATCGACGGTGATTTTTCGAACCTGGACATCTTCAGTCCATTACCTACGGACCTGGAAATTGACTCCGTCTCTCAAGAAATTCGTGCAAGTTCCGACTATACTGGACCATTGAACTGGCTTTTCGGGGCGTTCTACTACGATGAATCCTTGTCTCAAACAGATTTGTTTCAGCACGGGGAAGACTCTCGCGCATTCTTCGAGGCTCTGTCGGGAGGGACCGGCCTGATCGGGACGCTGGAATATCTCTCTGGAAATGTACCGGGGACGTTTTATGCCCCAGGTACCGGTTCCGTTACGAACTACACACAAAACAATGAGACGCTATCGATCTTTGGACAACTGGATTTTGACCTTACTGACAGGCTGACGATCACCGCGGGCCTGTCCTACATGGAAGACTACAAAAGTCTCGCCATCAAGCAGTCAAACACTGATGCCTTCTCACAGATAAATCTGTTCACTGTAAACAATGGTATCATCCCGGCTGCGTTCTTCTCTTCTGCCTTTCAGGGGGCGACCGGGCTGCAGGCGACGCCGCAAAACATTGCGTTTATCGAGTCTGTTGCGCCGGGGACGACTGCGGCGATTCAATCGGGTGTCAATGATGCCTTGAACGGGCTTTCCGCATTCCAGTTCATGCCGCAGCTGTCCGATTTTCCGAATGGCGTCGAGGGTGGCAAAACAAATGACAGCAATGTCGATTACACTCTGAGAGCATCGTATGACGTCAATGACTGGCTCAATGTTTATGCCAGTTATGCGACGGGCTACAAGGCGTCTTCCTTCAACCTGACAACGGGTACGCGGCCGATACCGAAAGACTATTTGCGGTTGTTTGCCAATGCAGAGCCAGGCTCGGTCGCCGCGCGTTTGGGGGCGGGGTCGCGGTTCGCTCTTCCAGAGGAGTCCGAAGCATACGAAGCAGGTATCAAGGCCAAAGGTGCGTTGTGGGAAGCGAATCTTGCCTTGTTCGACCAAGCGATCGAAAATTTCCAGGCCACCGTCTTTCTCGGAACATCAAACGCATTGGCAAACGCCGAGCGCCAGTCAGTTAAAGGGATAGAATTTGACGGAACTGTCTCGCCTGTGGAAGGCCTTACGTTCAGGGCCTCGGGGGCCTATCTGGACGCTGTATTTGATACGTACACGGCCTCTCCGGAGGGCGGCGACATCAGTGGCACGCGACCCGGGAACGTAAGTGAATTCTATGGAACGCTTTCCGGAACGTATATGTGGTCGATCAAGGATCATGACGTCTTCATTCGCGCAGAGTACCAGTACGAGTCAGATGTGGATACAGAAAGAGGCGAGGGGGCGAATCCTGTCAACGCCATTCTGGAAACAGGTGAAACCAGAAAGCGGGGCGTGAATTCGTTCAGCGCGAGTGCGGGCCTGAGGGTCGGCGAAATCGATTTTACGCTGTGGGGGCGTAACCTCTTCAATGATGAGTACCCCTTGCAGAATACGGCGGCTCCACTCCAGGCTGGAAGCTACAACGCGTATGTCAATATGCCTCGTACGTTCGGTCTAAATGCGCGCTGGTCATTTTAGGTCGAAGTTTTGCGGTGCGGGCGTCCACTTAATCAGACGACCTGAATTGCAAATGGTAGCGAACGCAGTTCTGAAGGAATTCAAATGAAAAAACCTATTTTGGCTGTCACAACGTTCTTTTTCATGACGTGCACAGCAGTCGCTCAGGATATGAATACTCAAAGGGAGAGTTGGGAAGAGCAGATCCTCTCATATATCGAACGTCACACAGCTGAATACGATGATATGGCTCTAGAGATCGGGTCATACGCGGAACTCGGATTCCAGGAATGGAAGAGCTCTGCCCGGTTGTCGGAACATTTGGAACAGAATGGTTTTGATGTCGAACGGGGTGTAGCGGATATGCGAACAGCCTTTGTTGCCAGTTACGGTACGGAAGGTCCTGTGATTGGCATTCTGGCTGAGTTTGATGCTTTGCCTGGCTTTTCTCAGGCACCTCAGCCTGAAAAGCTTCCTCTTGAAGGAATGTCCACAGGGCATGCATGCGGCCACCACCTCTTGGGAACTGCCAGTATAGAGGCCGCGGTCGCTCTAAAGAACTGGCTCGACCGAGCCGACATTCCCGCGACTGTTCGCGTGTACGGCACGCCAGCCGAGGAAGGCGGGGGCGGAAAAGTCTACATGACCCGAGAGGGCTTGTTCGATGATGTCGATGCGATGATGAATTGGCATCCGGCCGACCAGAACGCTGTCACGTCTCTATCGACCATGGCAAACATTTCCGGAAAATTCAGGTTCCATGGCGAGTCGGCACATGCAGCTGCAGCGCCAGAGCGAGGAAGATCGGCGTTGGACGCCGTCGAAGCCATGAATGACATGGTAAACATGATGCGCGAACATATACCGTCCGGAGTTCGTATCCATTATGTAATTACCTCTGGCGGAAGTGCACCAAACGTCGTCCCGGACTTCGCAGAAGTCTATTACTATGTACGGCATGACAAACCCGATGTGCTGAGAGATGTGTGGGGGCGGGTCAACCGTGCCGCAGAAGGTGCTGCCTTAGGAACTGATACGCGGAGTGAAGTCGAGATCGTTAGTGCGGTCTACCCGTTGCTGCCGAACGATGCGCTCGCGCAGCTGACGGACAAACACTTAAAATCAGTGGGCGGTGTAACCTACACACCCGAGGAAGCTAAATTTGCGAGTCAGATGTCCACTACGTTCGGACAAAACGCCAAACCATTGGACGTAAGTCGCCAAGTCAGGCCATTGTTCATGAACAAAGTCGTTATCCTGCCTGCATCAACAGATGTAGGAGACGTGTCTTGGGTAACCCCCACGAACAGCTTTGTGACGGCGACCTGGGTGCCTGGAACGGCACCGCATAGCTGGCAAGCGGTTGCAGCCGGAAATACGAGCATTGGATTGAAGGGTATGCATGTGGCTTCAAAAGTCATGGGGCTCACTGCTGCTGAAATGATTATGTCCCCTGACACTTTGACTGCAGTCAAATCTGAGCATCGTATGCGGAGAGGTGAGAAGTTCGAATACGAGTCCTTCGTGGGAGATGCGCCCCCTCAGTTGGATTATGCCACGCAATGAATGGTTCATTTTCCAAATGAAGACCGGTACGCGCCTGCGCGCTCGGCGCGTCGTTTGAAGCCGCATGTTTTGCAAGTTTAAACGTGCGTCTTGGATATGAAAACGTAGTCCAACAATAGAAAGCTACTGGTCGGTAAAGCGCGCACCGATGGCGACCTTATGAGTTGATGGGGCGTCACATTGCGGCGGTAGCGCACATTTTCCGAGGAGAATTTCAAATGCAGTTGCCCATTTTGACAATTAAACGAGCCGTGAAAAGTCAAGCTACTGAGATACCGGAATTGTATGGGCAGGTAGACTTTGAAACGACGCCAGAACGCATCTCGGACAATGTTGCGGAGAGTGCTTTGAGGGGGGATTTCTCGCGCTACAAGTCACCCCTTGCCGAAGATCCGGACCTTGTTCAGCGTATGCGTTTGTACACCATGCTTGGGGATTCCGTCGCTGATCCCTATGCGGCGCTTATTCCGACATTTGGCTTTCGTCGTCTCGTCGGAATGCTGATGGAGGCCTGCGAAAAAGGCGTCGAAAAGGTCGAAGGTGCACCTGACGAACTCGTCGTCCTGATACGGGATATGGAACGTACGCCATCATGGCTCGATATGGCCTTGGTCGAAAACGGTGCCGAGCTTGAACGAAGCTCTGCGGCAATCATTGCGCCTTGGGCAATTCGTGGCGGCCTGATCGCCACGTTCATGAATAAATATGCAGCTTTGCCCATGGCATTGACGGGGACGCTTTCCAACAACTTGGCCGCTCGCCGCGTGAAGGAGACCGCGACATTTTTCAGCACCAGCGTGTTGCCGGGTGCCCTTGGTCGTTTCGGCGAAGGCTTTAAAGCGGCTGCCATGGTGCGCCTTATGCACTCCATGGTAAGATTCAATGCTCTCCGGAGCGGAGCATGGAGCGATCAGATCTATGGGATTCCTATCCCTCAGGTGGATCAGATGCCGGCCGGACTGACAGGCGTGTCCCTCTTGTCGATGAGGGTGTTAAAAAGTGGTCGCACGGAGTTCACGACCAATGAGCGAGCTCGTGTCGAATTTAGCCGCTATCGTTGCTTTCTTCTTGGTTTGCCTGAGGACTTGCTAGCCGATACGCCGCAAAGCATCATCGACATCATGGCTGCTCGCCAATCCTCCCTTCGAAAAGGATTTGACGACGCGACCTGCGGCGAACTGGTTCGCGCAACAATGTCGGCACGTCTCGCAGACGACGATTCATTTATGAGCAATGTACGGGAACGTTTCGAGAAGAGCTTCTCCAAAACATTTTTCGTACGGAATTTTCTGAGTGGAGACACAAAGAAAGCAGCCGATCTCGGGGTGCGGCTCTCGCGCACCGACCGAATTCGGGCAGGTGTGGTGTTGCTGTGGATCGTGATCCAGCTCAAGACCGCTAACTGGGCCTCTAGAGTACCTGGCATGCGGGCTCGCGTAGATAGGTCGCTTATCCAAAAAATCAGAAAACAGCTGGCTGGTTATGGGCACGCTGAATTTGTGACGGACCCTTCTACTTATAAATCTCCGGTGCTTGAGAGCCGTACGTGACGACGCTTTTCTGAATGGCAGGGTGCATGTGTCCTGAGAGCTACACTTTCACTACAAGCCTATAGGCGGTGGTTCTTTCAGCCCCGCGGGTCCGAATGTCCTTCCCCCTTAAACCTGGAAACCACCGGACCAACAAAATTGGTGGACCACCTCTGTGGGGCAGAGCAAGGGGGGGCGTCTCACCTTCTGAGCGCCAGATCTGCTGCACATTTTGCTGCACACTATGCTGCACACAAAAATTATAAATGCTGATAAAACAGATCATTATCATTCTGAGATTGGCGGAGAACGGACTTCCTCTCCGCCAGTTCACTGAACTATTTGTTAAGCTGCTGATATCACACGAAAAAATATAGGTCCCCGTCAGTACTACATTCTGTTTGTGTGACGTGTGTGTGACTGACTTCAGCACCAAAGTTTATGCGTCGGGGCCGTGATTGCTGGTTCATCGTGTTGTCAGTCGTAAATAGTCAACGACTACTTCATCCTGAAAGTAGCCATTCGGCTAAACGAAATTGAATGTCAGAAAATCGCCAACAGGGGACATAACGAGCGATTACCCCTTAAAAATCGAATTTAGTCCTCCAATATATTGAAATCAATAAATATATTTGAAGGGTACCGTTTGTCAGACGCTCTTACGCTTCCTCAATTCTTGCTGCTTTTGACGCTGAACGATGAAAGTGGCCGCCCTAAGGCAGGCTTCTACACACCCGCGATTGCGGGTGCAGCTGTGTCTGAGCTGTTGTTACGCGGTGTGCTGTCAACGACGAATGACAAGAAACCTATAATTGTCGCTGCGCCGTGAAATCCTGAACGCCGAGTGGTTTGTCTCGCTCGATCAGGCCCAAACCGTCATCAACACATGGCTTAAACAATACAATCGTGTCCGGCCTCACCAGGCGCTTGGCATGCGTCCACCAGTCCCAGAAACTCTAATGCAAAGTGGCCTAAAAATGGGGGCTGGACACGCGCTGGTCAGAGGCCGGGCCAGCGTGGCGGCCGCCGGAACCGGGGTGCGAGAACTCTCGCCCGGCCAGCAAGCCCTGGCCATATCCGGGCAGGGCTCGATGTGTCGCCTGCAGATCTCAACGCGCTCGCGTAATAGCGCACAGGCTAAGTCGAATTTAACAATGTGACCTTGGCCGAGGCCATCGCCGAGATGAACCACTGTTCGGCAACAAGGATCGTCATCGAGGATCCGGGCCTCGCCAGCGAGCGCATCAGCGGCACCTTCCCGGCAGGCGCGGAGGAGGAATTTGCCGAAGCGTTCACGCTCTACGCCGAGGCTGAGCTCACGCGGGACGAAGGCCGGACCCTGATTGTGCCAGCTTATCCCCGGGCCGGGCAGGAGGGCCAGAGGCCGTAAGAGGGCATGCCTCTTAGGACGCTCGCCGGCAGGTATGTGCGCTGCGGGCCTGTCCTATCTTGATGCAGGGCTGGCCATGACGCCTGGCAGGGAGAAAATCCCGCGCGCCGGTCTTGAATTCCGAAGCGAACCGGGTGTTTCTCCCGACCGGGAACCTATCAGGAGGCCTATTGCCATGGAGCCAATCCGGAGCCGGGTTGAGGATGTCGAGACCATGTTGTCCGGCTATTACTTCCGGCCAGCCGCAGTGCAGCGCGAGTACCAGTGGACCGTCGACCAATGTGGCGCATTGTTCAGTGATTTTGTTCGCGCATGGACACTCAAGAATCGAGGTGCCGATCATCCCGCTGCATCCCTCGTGCGGGGAATGCCGGAGACCCAAGAGGCAACGCCTTATTTCCTTGGCACATTCGTGCTGCGGCCTGACGCTGAAGCACGTTTCGAGGTCTTTGACGGCCTCCAGCGTCTAACGACTCTCACCATCTTGTTTGCGGTCATGCGGGACCTCGTTGAGTCGTTTGATAAGGAACTGCATGCGCGACTGTCGCTAATGGTCATGGACACCAAGGGCCAGCCGCACCTCAATGCCGGCAGCGCCGACCAAACCCTTGCGAACCTCATCCAGAAACATAGTGAAGCGGTCCGCTCCCGGAGAAATCTCTCGGCCAACACGCTGCGGGCCCGCTTGCTCTCGGCAGCCGGATTGTTCCGCGCGCGCCTCGAAGGCTGGTCTCCCGAAACGCTGGCGGGTTTTGCCGACTATGTGCTCAAGAATGTCCTTGTCGGTATTGTGGAGGTGGGGGATGAGCGTCTGGCGCGGCAGATATTCATCAGCACGAACAATCGGGGCGTGCCGCTCAATGAAGCCGATGTCCTGAAGAGCCAGGTCAATTCCATCCCGTTTCGCCAGGATGTTGCCGTTAAGGTCCTGTCAGGCTGGACCCGTATCCGGGACAGTTTCGAGTCCGATACCGATTACACCGATTTCCTTTATGCCGTGGATTTCCTGACGCGGCGGGAGGGCCGCAGCTCGGAAGGCTTGACCCAGCTTGGTGAGCATTTGGCGTCCACACTCAGTGATGACCAGATCCTGCCTTGGCTCGAAGGGTTCGAAGACCGGGCAATCTCCTGGCACTGGCTGTCTGCGATCCGGGAGAATCCGAAAAATGCCGATGTCACAAAGGGGCATGTCTTCCAGCTATTTGCGTTCGATTGGCCGGAATGGCGTCCGGTGGCGCTTGAACTGGCAGGGCAGCTGCGTCGGTCCTTGGCTGCGAAAGACCGGCGAAGAGTGAAATCCTTGACCACGAGATTCTCCGCCCTTCACCGAGCCTGCGCGGCCATGACGCTGGAGGGAGCGGCTGAAATGGACCGGGTGTCGGTTTGCCTGCGCGCGTTGGGGGACCTCCAGTCAGGCCGCAATCCCGTAACCCATGCATTGGTCATATCGGATGCGCGGCTGGAACGTATTTCGAAAATCCTCGACGAGCCCGCCTATGACCTGCCCGTGATCCGGCAAGTGTTCCGCTGGCTGGAGGCTCCGGGGCATCGCGGAGGGAATCCGGACTTACTGGCCTTGGTCCCGCGCCATATCCTGCCTGCCAATCCTGAGGAATTTAGCGAGTGGGAGAAGGATTTTCCTGAACGCGACGCGCGCTGGCTTCTGGCGCATGCATGGGGCAATTTCGCCTTGGTGACGCCAGGAGTAGACGCGGGTCAGCCTGCAATGGGTGGGTTCAAGGACTGGAAGAAGGGGTTGTCGAAGGCGTGTGCGAAGCTAGAAGTGAATACATCGCTTTCAAAAGCGCAACGCTGGACAGCGTCAGATATTTCCCGGAGGACCGATGCGCTGCGCACCATGGTCCTGGAGCATCTGCGACCTCGTGAATAGGTCCTATCTTGGCAAAATGTAGAGGCCGCAGGTTATGGACAATTCGTAGGCGGACAGAATATGCTCTGCCCGGGCCTGCTCCAGGGCCCGTTCCGCTTCAACGCGTTCCTCCATCGCATCAAGGATATCCGTCACGGTCCAGAGGCCGGCTTGCTGGCCTTGACGGACGCCTTTGAGGGCTTCGCCTGCCGCATCAAGACGGACTTGCAGCGCGGTGAGGCGGGATTTTGCGCTGGCAAGGCGAACCCAGGTGTCGGTGACATGCCGTTGAAGGTCCTGCCCTGCTTTCCGCACATCGGCGGCTGAAGCCCGGCGCTCGGCATAGGCCTGGCGACGTTCCGAACTGCTCCGGCCGCCATTGAACAAAGGCATGGAGAAAGTGAGGGTTGCTCTTATGTCGTCGTCCTGCTCAATCGCGGGAGACGGTGTGCGCGCAGTTGAGGCTTCTGCAGACAAATTGATTTGGGGTCCGTATTTTCTGGCGGCAGTTACGGCACCAAGTCGGGCTGCGGTATAGGAGGATCTTGCAAGGGCAATATTCGGGGAGTTTTCCCGGGCGAGAAAGAGAGCGTCGTCTAGGCTTGGCGGGAGTTCCGCCGAAGCCGTGATCATTGGGGCCAGCATGTCGACCGGGTATCCGGTCAGGAGAGCCAATCGGATTTCAGCTTGTTGCACGCCCATATCCGATGCCGTGATGGCCGCCTCCGCAGCCGCGAGGCGGGCACGGGCTTGTACGACATTGGTCTGGGTCCCCGTCTCGAGGCGGTAGCGTTCTTCCTCGGCACGGACCTGGTCGCGGAGCAGGGATTGGAGTGTGCGATCAAGGCTTGCGGATTTCCGGGCCAGATCCAACTGTACCATGGCTTCGACGACTTGCAGGGCCACGTCCAACCTGGTCGCCTCCTGTTCATGACGGCGTGCCCGGACGGTGTTGGTGGCTTGTTGTTGCGCTACCTGGCGCAGCCCATTCGTGTAGAGGGGCTGGCTGGCCCGGATTGTGACTGAGGTGGGTTCTGAGGTTTCTGAAAAGTCAGAGCTCTCGCGGAGCCGGGCATCCCTGCGCGCCGTGGAGGCAGACGCACTGAAAGTGACTTCGGGAAGGTAGGCAGCGCGCGCTTGCCGCACGCCTTCTCGCGCCGCCTTGATGCCTGCTTCGGTCCGGTCCAGCGCGGGACTTTCGAGGAGCGCCGCCGAAATCGCGTCGTCTACGGTCTGTGCGTTTGACAGGCCTGCTATCAGGATAGCGGGGAGTATCGCTACACACGCGCGACCAATCTTCACGTTTCCGTCTCCCATAAGGTACGCCCCGACTCGCCGCTATCCACATGAAAAACTCATACAGGTCGAAAAACATCGCGCAAGGCGTGCCCCTGACGATTGCATAATTCTCCTTAAACGGGTGGTATGGATGGGGGAATCAGAGGGGCCTTGTAGTTGTGGATGGCAGCACGCAATGCGTTGAGGATGAAGGGCTCTGGTGCCTGTCCATGATGCTCGGCTTTGTCGAACTGCCAGCTGATGCTGCGCAATTGCGACACCAGCTTGGCAGTGACACACCCGCCACGCTCAATGATTTGACCCGACTCGCCCGCCGATCAGGCGCGCGCGCGAAAAAGTCGGTCTTGCCCTCTGGCCGTCTGGAGGATGCGCCGCTACCGGCGATTGCCGAAACCCGGGAAGACGGATTCATGATTGTCGGCGCCATACGGAACGGGCGGGCGCTTGTCCAGCGCCCGGGCGGTCAGGCCGAAGAGATGGTGCTGGAGGATCTCGTCGGACTTTTGACAGGGCGTTTCCTGTTGCTCACGAGCCGGGTCACCGGGGCGAATGGCGAGCGGAAGTTTGATGTGACCTGGTTCGTGCCAGCCCTCGTCCGGTACCGCGGACTCATCGGTGACGTGCTGGCGGCGTCATTCGTTTTGCAGCTATTCGCGCTCGCCACGCCGCTCTTTTTCCAGGTCGTGATTGACAAGGTCCTGGTCCATCAGGGCCTGACAACCCTGAATGTCCTGGTCGTTGGCCTGGTGGCGATCATTCTGTTTGAGTCCGTCCTCGGGGGCCTCAGATCCTTCCTGTTCACGCACACGACAAGCCGGGTCGATGTCGAGCTTGGGGCCAAGCTCTATCGTCATCTGCTCAACCTGCCGCTCGCCTATTTTGAGTCACGTCGGGTAGGAGACACGGTGGCGCGCGTGCGCGAACTCGAGACCATAAGGGAGTTCCTGACCTCCTCGGCTGCGACGCTCGTGATCGACCTGCTATTCACCTTTGTTTTCCTGGCGGTCATGTACTTCTATTCAAAAGTGCTCTTGCTCATCGTGCTTGTGGCGATCGTGTTCTATGTCCTGATTTCGGGATTCCTGACCCCGCCGCTCCGGTCAAAAATTGACGAACGCTTCCAACGCGGCGCGGAAAGCCAGGCCTTCCTTGTGGAGAGTGTCACAGCCGTCCAGACATTGAAGGCCTCTGCGGTCGAGCCACAGATGCAAGGACGGTGGGAGCGATTGCTTGCCGCTTATGTGCGATCTTCCTTCAATGCCAATGTCCTCGGCATCTGGGGCGGGCAGTCCATCCAGGCGGTCAACAAGGTTTCGGGAGCAGTCGTGCTTTTTGTCGGGGCGACGCTGGTGATTGAAGGCAAGCTGACCGTCGGGGAGCTTGTCGCCTTCAACATGTTGTCGGGACGTGTCGCGGAACCCGTCCTGCGCCTGTCCCAGCTTTGGCAGCAATTCCAGGAAGCGCGCGTCGGCGTAAGTCGGCTGGGTGACATCCTGAATACGCCGCAGGAAGCCTCGGCCTCAGGGTCCAGGACGTCCTTGCCGCGCCTGGATGGCGAGATCCGGTTTGACGATGTCATCTTCCGCTACCGGCCAGGGGCGAGGGAGATTCTGCGGCGCGTCAATCTCGAGGTCCAGCCCGGCGAAGTGCTCGGCATTGTTGGTCCTTCCGGCTCCGGCAAGTCCACGCTCGCCAAGCTGGTCCAGCGCCTGTACGTGCCGGAAAGCGGCCGGATCCTAATTGATGGCGTTGACCTTGCCCTGATTGACCCTGCCTGGCTCCGGCGCCAGGTCGGCGTGGTGCTGCAGGAGAATATTCTGTTCAATCGGTCCGTCCGGGACAATATCGCGATTGCAGATCCCGGTATGTCGATGGAACAAATTGTGCATGCGGCCCGGCTTGCCGGTGCGCATGAATTCATATTGGAGCTTCCGGAAGGCTATGACACGCAGCTGGAAGAGCGTGGAAGCAATCTTTCCGGGGGGCAACGCCAGCGGGTCGCCATTGCCCGGGCGCTGGCAGCCGACCCACGCATGCTGATCTTCGACGAAGCCACCTCCGCGCTCGATGCCGCGAGCGAAGCCATCATCCAGAAAAATATGGCTGCGATGTCAGAGGGGCGGACAGTTCTGATCATTGCGCACAGATTGGCGACCCTGCGCCATGCCAACCGGATCATCACCATGGAAGCAGGCGTTGTGACCGAAAGCGGGACTCATGAAGCGTTGATGGCGAAAGGCGGGCGATATGCCAGCCTGTGGAACGAGCAAATGGGCACACGGACAGGAGGCGCCTGATGCGACATGCCAAGGCCCTGAAAGATGCGTGGAAGGACGAGACCAGGCGCCGAAAGACGTCCAGGCGTGAGCGGATCGAAACCGCTTTCCTCCCCGCTGCGCTCGAGATCATGGACTCGCCGCCCCGTCCGATCGGGCGGGCAATTCTCTGGCTCATCATTGGCGCGGCCGCTTTTGCCATTGTCTGGGCGGCCTATTCCAAGGTCGACATTGTTGCGGTGGCCGAAGGCCGGGTGGCGCCAAGGGGGCGGTTGCAAACGGTCGAAGCGGCTGAGGCGGGGGTGGTCCGTGCCCTGCTCGTCCAGGAAGGCGAACGAGTGAAGGCGGGTCAGGCATTGGTTGAACTGGACCCAACCAATGCCGACGCAGATGCGGATGCGGCGCGCAGTGAACTGGCAACGGCGCGCCTCCAACGGGCACGATCCCGCGCGCTGATCCAATACAGCCATGGCGAGCCCTGGCGGATTGACCCTGAAGGTCTTGCCCCAGGTGTCTCGGCTGCCGAGCAGAGCCTGGTGGCCTCCCGTATCCGCGCGCATGAGGCCGAGATCGACAGTTTGATGGAGAAGATAAACGGGGCGGACATCGCACGTCGGCAGGCCGAAACCCAACTGGCCAAGGTCAATGCAACCCTGCCCCTTGTGGAACAGCAGCTCGCCTCGAGGCGCGAACTGGCGGAAAATGGGTATGCGCCCATGGTTCAGGTGCGCGAGCTTGAGGAGAAGGCAATGAATCTCCGTTTCGAACGAGTTGTCCAGCAGGACGAGATCTCGAAGGCGGAAGGGCAGGTCGCGATGATCTACCGAGACATCACGGCGGCAAAGGAAAGTTTTGAAGCAGGCGCAGCAACCGAATTGTCCGAGGCCGAATCAATTATTGCAACGCGGAGTGAATTGCTGACCAAGGCTGAGCGGCGCGAAGCTTTGCAGACGCTGCGCTCTCCCGTTGATGGTGTCGTCCAGCAAGTCTCCGTCACGTCCATCGGGCAGGTGGCCGAGCCCGGATCCCCTGTCGTGACGGTCGTCCCGGAAGGTGATGAACTCATCATCGAGGCCTACCTGCTCAACCGGGATGTCGGATTTGTGAAAATCAACCAGGAGGCGAATATTAAGCTTGAGGCTTATTCCTTCATGCGCTACGGATATTTGCAAGGGGAGGTTGAGTCTGTGTCGCCGGATGCTGTTGTGGATGAAGCACGGGGGCTGGTTTTCCTAGCCCGGATCCGGATCACCGGATCGAAGTTCCGCTCGCTCGGTGACGATGCAAACAAACTCCCAGTCCAAATTAATCAGAATACAGAGTATCGATCCTTGCTGACGCCAGGTCTGTCGGCCGCCGTAGAGATCAAAACGGGCAAGCGGAGTGTGCTGTCCTATCTGCTGTCGCCGGTCACGCGAAGTGTTTCAGAAGCAGGCAGAGAGCGGTGATGCATAAAAGAAGAAAGGTCTGCGATATATGAGGCGTCCCATTCCGGATCCCAACGATCCGCACCCCATGAGTGATTACGACATGTCGCGCATGGTGCATTTCGA
>NZ_AWFI01000011.1 GCF_000682775.1 Hyphomonas sp. L-53-1-40 | reverse complement strand
GGCTTGTCCAGCGGACGCTCTGGCGTCGGGATGTACTCGTCGACAGCTGCCATCAGCTCAAGAACCTTGTCCTTGCCGATTGCATCGTCGCGGCCTTCAACAGCGGCCAGCGCGGAACCCGCGATGATCGGAATGTCGTCGCCCGGGAAGTCATAGGAAGACAGAAGTTCGCGAACTTCCATTTCAACCAGTTCCAGAAGCTCTTCATCATCAACCTGGTCGACCTTGTTCATGAAGACAACCAGAGCCGGCACGCCGACCTGACGGGCCAGCAGGATGTGCTCGCGGGTCTGTGGCATCGGGCCATCAGCTGCGTTCACAACCAGGATCGCGCCGTCCATCTGCGCTGCACCGGTGATCATGTTCTTGACGTAGTCAGCGTGACCCGGGCAATCGACGTGGGCATAGTGACGGTTTTCCGTCTCATATTCCACGTGCGCCGTGTTGATCGTGATGCCACGCGCTTTTTCTTCCGGAGCCGAGTCAATGTCCGCATAGGATTTCGACTCGCCACCCGAAGCCGCTGCCAGCGTCATCGAGATCGCTGCCGTCAGCGTCGTCTTGCCGTGGTCAACATGGCCAATCGTGCCGATGTTAACGTGCGGCTTGTTACGTTCAAACTTTGCCTTGCCCATCGGGCCTCTCCTTTATTCAAAT
>NZ_AWFI01000010.1 GCF_000682775.1 Hyphomonas sp. L-53-1-40 | reverse complement strand
GGTTGTGGCCACAGGCGTGGCCCGCGCCCTTGCCGTCCACTTCTTCGCGATCCGGTGAGGCCGCCTGGTTGATGCCCGGCAGGGCGTCCATTTCCGCGAGCAGGGCGATGACCGGGCCACCGGTGCCGTATTCGGCCATGAAGGCGGTGGGGATGCCCGCCACGCCCGGCGTGACCGTGAAGCCTTCATCCGCGAGGGTCTGCTGGAGCAGGGCGGAGGATTTCTCTTCCTGGTACCCGACCTCGGCCCATTCCCAGAGCTTGCTCGACAATTCGCTGGTCAGCTCGGCCTGATTGCGCGCCTCTTCCAACGCAGCAGACTCGGCTGCATCGGGCCAGGCGGGGGTGGCGGCGCAGGCCATGAGCAGGCAGGCGGACAGGGCGGGCAGGATGGATCGCATGGGCAGGCTCCGTGTGAGGTCGTTTCCTGTCGAGATTGCGGCACCTTGCCCCTGGGCGCAAGGGAGGCTTACCCCTTCCCTCGCGGGCGCGGCGAGGCTAAGAGCGCGGCCATGAGCCTTGTTGCCCTTATCGACTACGGATCCGGAAACCTGCACTCGGCAGGCCGCGCCCTGCGCGAAGCCGCGCGCCTGTCCGGCAGCGGGCATGAGATCCGCATCACGAACCGCACCGAAGACATCCTCGCCGCCGAGCGGGTTGTGTTGCCGGGCGTGGGGCACTTTGCCGATTGCGCAGCGGGCCTGCGGGCGCAGGCGGGCGTGGTCGAGGCACTGGAAGCCGCCTGCCTGAATGGCAACACCCCCTTCCTCGGCATCTGTGTCGGCATGCAGCTGCTGGCCGAGACCGGCCGTGAAGACGGCGCGACGACGGGGCTCGAATGGATCGGCGGCGAGGTTTCCCGCATCCAGCCGGGCGAGGGCTTTCGTGTGCCGCATATGGGCTGGAACGGCCTCAGCTATACCGGCGCGCCGCACCCGGTGCTGGCGGGGCTCGGGGCTGAGCCGCATGTCTATTTCACCCATTCCTACGCGTTTACCGTGACTGACCCCGCCAATATTGCCGCCACGGCGAGCTATGGCGCGCAGGCGATCACCGCAGCAGTGGCGCGGGACAATCTGTTCGGCACGCAGTTCCACCCCGAGAAATCGCAAGGCGTGGGCCTGCGCATCCTTTCCAATTTCCTGACATGGACCCCATGACCCGGCTCACCCTGAGCAAAGTCGAAGGGCGAGCCGCTCCCAGCCCGCGCGCTCCTTCGACTTCGCTCAGGATGAGCGCTAAGGAGACAATATGAGCTTTACCCTCTATCCCGCGATCGACCTGAAAGACGGCCAGTGCGTGCGCCTGCTCCGCGGAGAGATGGACCAGGCGACGGTGTTTTCCGACAGCCCGGCCGACCAGGCGAAAGCCTTTCGCGAGGCGGGGTTCACGCATCTTCACGTCGTCGACCTGAACGGCGCCTTTGAGGGCAAGGCGGTCAACCGCGACGCGGTCGAGGCGATCCTGAAAGCCACCGATGCGCCGGTACAGCTCGGCGGCGGCATCC
>NZ_AWFI01000009.1 GCF_000682775.1 Hyphomonas sp. L-53-1-40 | reverse complement strand
ATCACGGCCAGCGGCAGCCACATGTAGATCGCGCGGGTCGGGGCGATGGGTTCCTCGTCTTCGGCCAGCACGCTGCGGCCCTGCCCGGCGGTCTTCATCGGGCCGAAGACGCGGCCTGTGAACACGGTGAAATAGACGCCCACCAGCGTCAGCAGGGCATAGAAATTCCACGGGATCGTGCCGGCCACGACGCCGATCGGGCTCTCGAAGCCGAACGGCTCGACCAGGCCGAGAGCGTAGGCGCCCCAGCCATTCAGCAGGATCAGTGTGCTCACCGGCGCCGACGTGGAATCGATGATATAGGCCAGCCGCTCCCGGCTCAGCCCATGCGCGTCGAACAGACGCTGGCCCAACACCCCACTGCTGAGCAAGCTGACATTGGTCTCCACAAAAATAACCGTCCCAGCAACCGCCGGCGCGAGCGCCGCGCGGCGCGGGGTGGAGGCAAGGCCGCGCTTCATCAGGCCACTGACCAGCGCCTCGACGCCGCCGGAATCGCGCATCCATGCGATCAACGCGCCGATCAGCAAGCAGAACAGCAGGACGCGCGTATTGCCTGTGCTCTCGAACACGCCGACGGCCCGGTCAATTGCGCCGAGCGCGCCCATGCCGGGATGGAAGCTGGCGATCAGCGTCTCCGAAGCCAGCAAGGCGAGCCCCAGCGCAGCATAGACATTGCGCGTCACCAGCGCGACGAGGATCGCCAATACCGGCGGCAGTACAGTCAGGATTTCCAGGGCCCAGCCTCCTTGTGTGCAAGCCCCTCACCTAAGCGCATTCGCCGCCCGATGCCCAGCGCCCTGCGTGCATCGAGAGGTGCAAGCCGGGATGTGACGCAGAAATGCGCGGATTCAGGCCGCCATCACAAAACTGTGAGATTCTCCTCAGAAGGGACTCGACTCATGCCCGTTTTTGGGGAATCATTTCGGTAAGCCAACGACATCCAGGCGGGAGCAGACCCGCTTCAGGAACGGTGGCAAGTACGTCGCCCTGGCAGGAAGGGCCAAGCCAGAAGCAAGGCTGTGAGAGCAGCGGCGCAAAGGGTTTGGAAGGACCGCGAGACAAAGCAGGCGATGTCTTCGACAGGGGAGCTAGACCCCGGAGCGAAGGGCTGTGAGGCGTGACCGGAGCGCGATCCGAAACACGTCACCAAAGGAAAATCCCTCGGGATTACCGGCGGTTAGGTCAGGACAGCACGTAATTCGCCCGTGCGATTACATGTCTGAAACTGATCCGGGAGACGGCCTTGGGCGCATGCCCGCTCGCAAGAATGTGGCGGCGACCAGACCGGATCCTGACAAAGGGCAAAAGAAAAGGCCCGCTTCCGCGAGCCTGATCTGGAACCCGGTGTCCATCGAGGACCGACAACGAGTGCATGCACAGTGTATCGGTAGTCTGATTCGAAACACCAGAGAAGGTGTGATCGTCCGCGATCACACCTTTTTTTGCGCCCGGTGAAATTCAATTTTCGCGCCTCAGGCGAACTCGCGCACAGTTATGCCCGCAACCTCCCCTGCCCTTCACGCGTAACTTCAGCGAACCCACCCAGAAACCCCGCTATACCCGAAAGGCCCCTTCACCATGCTCGCCCTGATCGAACCCGTCTTCGGCCTGATCGGCGCATGGGGTCTGTTCGCCGCCATCGCGCCGAAGTTGCGCACGGAAATCTGGTGGATGCGTGTCTGGGTCTATGGTCGTCTTCAGACCTGCCTTGTTCTCCTCGCTGCAGCTGCCCTCTACACCTCACTCTACCCTGCCGCCGAACTCGGCAATGCCAGCCTGCTGATGGCCTATGCCGTCGCCTTCCTAATCTGCGCCGCAGACATTCAGCCTTACCTACCGGGCCGCAAACGCGAACTGCGCCGCGCGAAAGCAGGTGCCAACGGTACGCCGCTCTCAATTCTGCTGATAAATGTACTGCAGGAGAATGAGGACCACACCGCCGTCATTTCCCGCATTCGCGACAGCCATGCCGATGTCCTCTTCCTGTCAGAAACCAATGCGCGCTGGCGCGATGCATTGTCCGACCTCGAAAAGGACTATCCCCACACCTACCTTTTGGACAAGGAAGACCATAACGGCCTTCTGTTCTATTCACGCTACCCGATCAATCAGGCCCAGGAACGCTATTTCTGTCAGGATCACGTGCCGTCACTCACGATGGACATCGACATGGCTGGTAGTGAGGTGCGTCTTTATTGCATCCACCCACGCCCGCCACGCCCCCGCGACGACACACAGCATCTTGATGACGAGTTGATGATCGTCGCCGATGAATTGCGCGAGCAGGAGCGACCTGCTCTGGTGATCGGCGATTTCAACGAAGTCGGCTGGTCCTGGATGGTGCGGGAGTTCAAGCAACATGCCGGCCTTTGCGATCCCAAGCGCGGGCGCGGTCTCTACAATTCCTATGGCGCGAAAAACCCTTTCCTGGCTTGGCCGCTGGACCACGCCTTTGTGACACGGGATTTCGACCTCGTGACCATCCGGCGCCTTCGCCCATGCGGATCAGATCACTATCCGATGCTTTATGGTTTTCAACTGCGGTCGGTTTGATTGGCATCCCTCTGATTACTGTGTAGGTTCTGCTTAACCATAAACAGGGGGATGGTGATGCGGCCAGTTACACTCACTATCAGCTTGATGGTCTTGGCGACCATCCTCGTCGGGTGCGAGATCTCGGAGACCGCTCAACGCGCGCCCGCCTCAGTTGAAGTCGTCACGCCCGACCCCGGTCCATCAGAGCGGCAGGAGATGCCCACAGCGGCCCCTTACCGTCCGGAGCAAAAACCTCCTCGCCCCA
>NZ_AWFI01000008.1 GCF_000682775.1 Hyphomonas sp. L-53-1-40 | reverse complement strand
AGCTGGCCGACATGGTCGGCCAGCCTTGGATTGGTCTTGGCTTCGGCCGAGGCAATCAGCTCCCAGTCACGCGGGTCGGCAATATCCTCGAACAAATCGACCGGCGGATAGCGCGAGGATATGATCCGGCGCGCTACGGGCCAGTCGACCTGGCTTTGCGGGGGATCGCCCCTCATCCGCGCGCCGCGTCCAGATAGGCCCGGACCCGGAACAGGTCCGTGAGATAGCCGCCCAGCATGACATCCAGCGCGCGCTGGCCGCCAAAATCCTGGTTGGGCTTCTTGACCCAATCCTGCACCCGGGCCGGCTCGGTGAAGAGGAGTTTGAGCGCCTTGTGAATGCCCATCAGGACCGACAGCCTTGTCTTCTGGTCAATCGACAGCCGGCCGATCTCGCCCTCCTTCCAGCGCGCATAGGTGCGCCGTGACAGGCCGCCCAGCAAGAGGCAGGATTCCGCTTCGGTCAGCCCCCAGAGCCGGAACAGAGTGACGACGGCGCGCGCCATGGCGGCGCCTTCGGCATCGGTAATGTCCGTCCGGCCTTCCGGGGCTTCATGCTTGGTCACCAAGTGCAGGCTCATGATCGGACTCCTTTCCGGTCATCCTATAGCACAAAATGCGCCATTTGGCAACAATATAGAGATAGTGCGCCATATGGCCACTTTGCAGCAAAAAAGCCAACCGCGCTGATTACGTATTCTTTCTGGGCGGTAGTCGAGCCTGCTCACCACAAAAAATTTTGGGCCGGGAGGTTGAGGCTCTTTGTTCCTTAGGATCAATATTTTTCGCGGAATAGAATGCGGATAAATAAATCGCCTACGGATCATTCGCTGCCCAAGTCCCTTTACAGGGGCACACGCCCCAAGTGATCAAAGACCTCGCTGGCTTCAAACCCTCGATCTGCGCGCCTGTCACCTTCGGAAAGCATGACGACGACAGCGCGTAAGCCCGGCAAGACCCATGTCCTCGGTGCGGCCGCATGGTCACGTTCATAACGATTGTATACCAGGGACTCATAGTCACCGATCCATACCGGCTCGGCCCCAGCAATCGGCGCGGGTCCAAGCCCCCCTCCCATCGGAAGGTTCCTGTCGCTCACATGGACGAGCGCAAAATGCGCGTACCCAGAGTCAAGCGCCTCAGACGCTGCCCGCGCAAGGACACGCATTTCAATCTTGTCGATCCCGGTTCCCGGGTTACCCCACGCTTCGACGACAATCCGGTCCGATTCCACTTGCTTCACACTCGTAGAGAATAAGAGGGAGCGCCATGCTTTGGTTTCCGCCTTGCTCGGCTGCCACGCTTCGGCCTTATCATATGACTGGCCTGGTGGGACAGGAGGGATGTTGCTTGTACATGCCGCCAACAGACAGGCGAAGCCTGGCAATAGTAATCTCTGCATAATTCAATTCAGCTCTTCTCGATCGGTGAAAAACTTGCCACTTCCCGCTGGCCGTCAGCGGTCACCCGATGGAAATTATAGGCTTCGTTCGGGAAAATCGCTGCAGACAAATCCGCCATCATCTCATCTTGCCCGCCAAAGGGCGCGATCAATTCGATAAGCCAGGGAATATCCCCCCCTTTCCATTCATCGACTCGTAGCTTGAATGCCCCCCCTCTCAAACGCGCATCAGTATCTGGGGAGACTCTTGCCCAAAAGGCGACACCAACCGGGTGCGCCGTGCCATGGAAGACCCGGAACTGCTCCAGGAGCACGGGCGGCATTGCAAACCATTCAAGATCGCCGATAAAGAGCTGCTTGTGCACCTGAGACTGTGTAAGAAGCCAAGTCACTTCACCCAGCACCTGCGACACCGTCTTTTTAGGGGCCTGCACATCTGCCTGACCTGCCCGGGCCTCCTTGCCTATTGCCTCATCCTCGCCTGGCTGTGAACCCTCAACCCCTTGGGCATGCGCTGCAGGGTCTTCGCCCTTGCCTGACTCAGCCGGCTCCGGAGTCTCTGATGAGGCCCCTTTACTCTTCGAAAATATACCCACTGCCTGACCTTCCAATGCTCTGAGAGATAATATGTTTTGGTGCGGCCCAGCCTAGCGAAGGACTGCCCCATTTCGGCCGGCGCCAAGCCAGGACCGGCTCCCTACGCCAAACTCAGTGTCGTCCGGATTATCGGTTTCCCCAAATCGTTTGGGAAGCGACATCCCTGACGAACCGCGGAACGACGCCAGAGCCTGCAAGAATTTTTGGCGCTCTGCAACTTGCCCGGCGCGCGCTTCCGGGATGTCGATTTGAGCGGATGCCGTCTGACCGCTTGCGTCCCTCGCCAAGTCGAATGCCTGAAGTCGCTCGGTCAAGCTCGAGGTGACCGCGGGATACCCTTTGCTGGGTTGCCGGTGACGCGCATCCAGCCACCACTCCCCTGATTGGCTGGCGCCCCTTGCGGGCTCGAACGGACTGATGTCCGCAACCCAGTCATATGGGCCCCGGTAGGTCCTGCTAGTTGACACATGGTTTCTCAGCTGCCCTCCCAAAAATAGGTTTTCTTTTTGGAGCACGCCGGGCAGTGGATGCTTTTCTGATGAGCCAGCATATCGCGACAAGCTCTCAGGATTTGTGGGACTCTGCGGTAGGACGGTCCCTAAAGTCGCGCCCTCGGATGAGCTATACTCAGGCAGATCGGGCGTTTGTGAAAGCTCAGAGATTGCATGACGGCGACGTAGCCTTTCGGATGCCGCTTGGAACTGTCCCTCTGTCGTTAGCGCGCTACGACGCTCCTCTTGGACAGCCTGCTCCAAGGCATTGCCCTCAAAGGCCAGGAGTTCGACATCTCCAAGCCTCCCAAAACTACCATTGCTCCATTGAAACAAGGCCTCGCCGAATACCCGGTTTGAAAAATAGCCCGTGTCGGATGCCGTTCCCGGCTCATGCTCAAGATGTATCCTGGCGATGCCGATGTCAGTCAAACTGGACATTTCCCCGGTCTCGCTGATCGCGTTGGAGTTCACATCTCGCCAGACGAGGAAATGCCCAAAGTTCTGGTCAGCTGCGTCCAGCCACCCATCCTGGTTGGAATCATAAGCTCTCAAGCCCTCCAGGTCCGTCGTGGCTCCTGGAAGGTCATTCACGAATGAAATCTCAGACACAGGATCGATCAATCCATCCTCGTTACGGTCAAGCGCCAGGAACCCGTCGCCACCCCCGACCCAACCCATACGGTCTTCTGCACCATCCCCGTTGGCATCCCAAAGGATTGGGGAATTGCCCGGATTGATCAGGCTCACGCCATTGCCATCCAGGTCAAACACAATTGGCTTGATCCCGAACGTCGGGGTGAGGGGGTCATTCGGATCGAATACATAGCCTGAAGGGGCCGCAAGAGTATCGTCAGCATCCACATAGCGAACCAGGTCCTGAAGAGGCAATTCCTGCCCGGCAAGGTCTGATCCAGATAGGGTTTGCAAATCGGCGAGATCACTCTCAATTCCAGAATGCCCGCTTGACGCATGCGCCACCCCAAATGCTCCATCCGCAGACCAACTATAGGTCACCCATTCCCCCGGCACACCCGCGAATGCAGGTCCATCAATGTGCGCCAGTTCACCGCGAAGGGCTACATCATAGATTGTTCGTTCCCCACCTTCCGCCATAGTTATGCTGGCCTCATTCAGGATAATGCTATCGGCAAACCCTTCCGTGCTTTCGTTTACGGCCGTCAAGCCAAGATTAATCGACGCAATTTCCATCTCATCAAGTGTGGCGAGCTCCTTGCCAGAACCGACACCATTCTGGTTGACATCGCGCCAGACCTGGAACAGGGACCAAGCCGAATCCTGTTTATCGAGGAGCCCATCTGAATTGGAATCATAGGCGACAAGACCTTCGATGTCGCTTTTTGCCCCTGGCAGGTCATTCACGAATGATATTTCCGACAGGCGGTTGATGATCCCGTCTCCATCCCTGTCCAGAACGAGCATGCCATCCTTGGGACCGACCCAGCCCATCCTCATGAGCGGGCCGCCAGAGTCGCTTTCAAATACGATCCGGGACTGCGTGACGCTGACCAGATCGGCTCCGTCCCCTGCCAAGTCGATAACGACAGGATACGCAAAGCCGCCTTCCGAAATATGCAGCTCCAGCGGCGTGGCTAGGAACTCAGGGATCGGATCAGTTACTGTTTCTGTGATGATGCTGGAAAGCTGCTCCGTCGTGTTCCCGGACAGGAAACTCACCTCTTCGATGCTCACAAGCGCCTGGGTGGTGCCGGTGATAATGTTCCGGGCGACCACGACCCCATTGCCGTGCTGCGTAAACGTATAGTCAGCCAGCTGGCCGCTTAGCACGACACGATCAGAACCGTCACCACCCACGTATCTGTCATTACCCCCGCCGCCTATGAAAAGGTCATTCAGCGAACCGCCAGCAAGGGTCTCCGCCCGAATTGTTCCGTGGAATCGGCGGTCGAAACCTGTGGTCCCGGTGTCTTCTCCTAAGAATATGTCCTTGAAATGATACTCATCATTGCCGTTGCCGTCGCCCTGGATCATCAAGCCATTGACCGAGGAAAGGCCCAATCCAATCAGGTCAACTTGCAATGTATGCCACTGGCCTTCCTGAAAGTCCTGAACGCCGGTCAGTCCTGATACGCCATCCACGCTCCAAAATGCATTGTTGGAACTGTCTAGCTTGGTCTGTCCCGACCAACTATCATGGCGGACGATCACCCCGTTTCCACCACTCCCTAGGGCGCGGTAGATCTCCAGCTTGAGGACGCCGTTCGAGGCATCCAGTCCACGGCTGAAATTGATGCCGCCCTGATTGTAAGATCCCGCAACCACTTGCAGCGTGGCCTCACCGCCTCCCGCCGGATCCGTCGAAATGACAACAGGGCTCGAACTGCCCACCTTGGCTGACGCGCTGGACCCAAATACACCGTCCTCGAAGAGCGTCTGGGAAACCGCAAAACTTGTCGCCGGAGTTTCGGAAACTGTCAGACTGGCGCTCGAAGACCATTCGTTGAACCCATCCGATACCGAATAGGTAAAGGATATCGGAGCTGTCGAACCTGCAGGCGGCGTGACGGTCAGGGATCCATTCTCATTGAGCACCACGACAGCGCCCGATACGGACACAGTACTTCCTGTCGATATTGATTGCCCAGCAACTTTCGTAATGGACAGCGCGTTCGAGTTCCCCTCATAGGTGTCATTCCCGAGCGGGAAGAATGAGACCGGCTGGTCCTTGTAAGTGCTTAACGCATCTGGCTGGACGTCGAGAGTATAGGCCGTCTCATCAGGGAGTACCTTCAGTTCGAATTGCCGCGTATCCGACTGCCCGGTCTCAGGGTCTGTGACTGTCAATACAATGTCAAACACACCGACTGTTCCAACGCTGCCGACAAGATTTCTGCTACTATCGACCGTCAACTGAGTGGCTTCATGGCCAGACCAGGAATAGACAAATCCGCTGGCATTGCTGTCTGGATCCGAGACAGATCCGAACGGACTAATTAGCGAAATCGCCTCCCCGTCTGTGTATTCCACGTCCGGCAGGGCCCCTGTGTTCCAGGTCCACGGCTGGTCGATACCGGGTGTGGACTCCGGGTTCACCGTGATCTCGAACATCCTGTCTTCTGTTTGGCCCGTAACCGGGTCGGACACGGTCAGGACTATCTGATGAATGCCGGGCTGGGTCGGAGCGCCCGTAAGGTGTCCGCTGCTGTCAACGGACAGGCCTGCAGACTCAACTCCAGACCAATTGTATGCGAATCCGGAGACGTCGCTGTCGGTATCTGAAACCAGGCTTTCGGGGGCAATCGCGGATATCGACGTACCAACCGTCACGTCCAAGTTTGGAAGAGCGTCCGTGTCCCATGTAAACGGCGCATCAAAGGAAGCCCCAAGCTCTCCCAGGAACATGTCCTGGAAATGATACTCGTCATTTCCATTGCTATCCCCCTTGATCATGAAACCGTTGACTGAAGAAATCCCCAGTCCGAGCAGGTCAACCTCCAATGTATGCCATTGGCCCTCTTGCAAATCCTGCACACCCGAAAGCCCAGAGAGACCATCAACGCTCCAATGTGCATTGTTGGAACTATCGAGTTTGATCTGGCCTGACCAATTATCGTGACGCACAATCATGCCGTCTCCGGCACTGCCAATTGCGCGATAAATTCTCAGGCTGAGAACCCCGTTTGTTGCGTCGAGACTGCGGCTGAAATTAAGTCCGCCCTGGTTCCAGGCCCCCGCATTCACTTTGAGCGTAGCCTCACCGCTCCCAGCTGGATCTATTGAGACTTCAACTGGGGAGGCGCCACTTCCATTGCTCGAAGCACCGGAGCCAAATGCTCCGTTTTCGAACAGGGTCTGGGAAGCGGAGAAGTCTTCAGAAGGCGTTTCGGATATTGTCAATGTGATGTCCACGTATGGACGTTCGAAATCCTGAATACCGCTATCGGTGGCAAAGATACGAACCACCAGCAGCCCAGAACCTATATCATCCGCAGACGGCGTTCCTTGGAGGGTGCCGTCAGCTGCATCAATGCTGAGCCAGTCAGGCAAGGTATCGCCATTCGCCGACCGCGCAGAATATGTTAACGCATCTCCGTCAGGGTCAGAAAACATGCCTGTTGGTAGAGCAAACGAGAATGGAGTGTCCTCGATTGCCGTCACTGCCGAAAGTGCTCCGTTGGAGATGGGGGCATCATTCACGGATTGTACTGAGATCAGGAAATCATCCGAGACGCTTGCCCCAAGCGGATCCGTAGCGATAGCCCGAACAGATATGGACCCCGCATCATCCTGTGACGGAACTCCGCTAAAGATTCCTGTGGCGGCATCAAAGCTTAGCCAGCTGGGCAACGGACTCCCATCGGGAAGCGTTGCAGCCAGCGAGAGCGTGTCCCCATCTGGGTCTGAAAACACGCTTGATGGGAGCGCAAAACTGAAGGCGGTATCCTCATCAACTTCCTGATTGGCAATCGCGGCGTCGAGTGATGGCGCGGCGTTCGAAGTACCCCCAGTCACATTCGCGATCAGGAATTTGTCGATGCGTGCATATTCTGCTCCATCCTGGATTCCCCGGAAGTTAATTTCATCGCCGGCTGCCAGATCTAGCTGGAAAATGATTGTCGCCAAGTCATTTGCGCCGCCTGTCCCCGTCCATGTCTCCCGGGATACCCCGTTCACTAGGACTTCAAAGGAAGAATTGCCATCATTTTCATTAATGTAATCGACCGAAACATCATACGTGCCTGCCGGTCCTACAAACTCGCCAGATGCTATGCCTGTTCCAGACGCCTTGATGACATCCCATTCCGCATTTGAATGGGAATTCTCCTCGATGGAATATCCCCCACTCAGGCTCAGCGTTTCGGCTTCTGTATACCCGAGACCAATCCCGGGCAGGCCAGACGAGGTTCCGCCAACACTCGTGATTGAGAGCTTGTCGATGCGCGCATATTCACCCGCATGCTGAATACCCTGCAGGGTGATTTCATCACCTGTCGCCAATTCAAGCTGGAAGGTCATCGTCTCAAGCGCATTGTCCCCACCAACCCCGCTCCAGGAGCCTCGGGACCCCCCATTTACGAATATCTCAAATGAGGCGACGCCGTCATTCTCGTTTATATAGTCAACCGACACGTCATAGGTGCCCGCAGCTCCTACGAACCTTCCAGAGGCTGTCCCAGTCCCCGACGACTTGATGACATCCCAATCCTCATTCGAGTGGGAGTTGTCCTCAACTTCATAACCACCATCGAGAGTGAGCCCCTCCGCCTGTGTCAGCCCGCCCCCAATCTCGGCAAGGACAAGTGGGCCCTGAACCAGCAACGCAAATGTGTCAGAGGCCGTCAGCCCGCCAACATCCGCTGCCGTTACAGTCACCGATAGCGAGCCGGCATCCCCGGACGACGGCGTCCCACTGAAGGTTCGCGTCGCAGGATCGAAGCTCAGCCAGCCCGGCAGCGCGCCCCCGTCAGCCAATGTTGCCGAATAGGTCAGGCTGTCGCCATCTGCATCCTGGAACGCATCCGAGGCGAATGTATGGCTGAAGGCCGCATTTCCAGCAGCCAAGGCATCCGGAATACCAAGCCCGACATTTGGCGCCGTATTTGCCGTGCCACCAACGTTCGCAACCAGGATCTTGTCGATCCGGGCATGTTCACCCGCCCCCTTGATACCTTGCAGGGTAATCTCATCGCCAGGGGCGAGATCGAGCTGGAAGGTGATCGATTCCAACGTATTGGATCCGCCTGCGCCGATCCACGTACCCCGGGACACACCATTCACGAATATCTCGAATGACGATTCGCCATCACTCTCATTCACATAGTCGACGGAGATATCATAAGTGCCTTCACTCCCGACAAACTCGCCCGACGCAGTACCACTGCCCGCGGACTTGATAACGTCAGCTCCATTGGCATAGGAAAGTCCGGTTTCGATACTGTAATCGCCCCCGAGCGTCAGCGCTTCGGCTTCGGTAGACCCAATACCAATTCCCGCAAGACCGGACTCCGCCACCACCCGTAGGGAAAACGTATCTGAGGCGGATAGGCTTCCACTGTCTGATGCGGTCACAGTCACTGACAACAAGCCGGCATCTCCAGGGGCCGGTGTGCCACTGAACGTGCGCGTCACAGGATCAAAAAGCAACCAGGCTGGTAAAGCGTTCCCGTTCGACAAGATAGCCGAATAGGTCAAATTACTATCTTCTTCGTCCACGAACGATCCGGTTGGGATCATCATCGAAAACGCTTGCCCCACTTCAGTGGATTGGTCCGCCGCTGATATCACAACCACGGGCGTGTCATTGACTTCTGCAACAGCGACCGCAAAGGATCGGTTTGCACTCGCACCGAACGGGTCCGTCGCCGTGAGGCGGATCGACAGGTTTCCAACATCACCCTGACCTGCTGTTCCGCTGAACGTGCGCGTGGCCGGGTCGAACGAAAGCCAGGATGGCAGCGGGTCCCCATTTTGAAGGGTCGCGCTGAGCGACAGCGGATCTCCATCCTGGTCGACGAATGCATCAGCTGCGACTTGGTAGGTGAACGCAGCGTCTTCACTCACCACGCGATTGGGAATCATGATGTCCGCAACGGGAACATTGTTCACGTTTGATACGGTCAGCACGAAATCATCCGTGCCCGTACCGCCATGACCATCCGTTGCCGTAACCCGGACTATGAATTGCCCGACATCATACTGGGACGGCGTTCCGCTCAATATTCCTGCAGAAGGATCAAATGACAGCCAGCCCGGCAAACTGGAACCGTCCGACAAACGAGCTGACAATGACAGTGTATCGCCATCGGCATCGGTAAATGTGTTCGCTGGCACGGCGTAGCTGAAAGGGGTCTCTTCACTGGCCGACATATCCGGCGTAGACACGCTCACGATCGGCGCATCATTGACATTGGTGATATTCAAGTTGAAGTCATCATACGCATCAGCATTTGATGGGTCAGTTGCCGTGACACGGACAGCCAGTTGCCCTACGTCCGCTTGGGATGGCGTTCCGCTGAATGTGCGCGTCGAGGCATTGAAAGCCAGCCACGCTGGTAACGCTGATCCATCTGTGAGCGTTGCGATATAGGTCAACGTATCCCCATCAGGATCGACGAAGGCGTTTGAGGGCACTGTATATGAAAACGCGCTGTCTTCCAGGCTCACCTGGTTGGAGAGCGCAATACTGACTCGCGGACTGTCATTGGTGTCGGAAACCGTGAGGTAAAAGGGCTCAATGACGGAGGCGCCCGACGGGTCTGCCGCCTTGAGGTGGACCAGGACGGTCCCAACATCCGCCTGTCCCGGCGTCCCACTGAAGGTACGGGTTGAGGCATTAAACGATAGCCAGCCCGGCAAGGCCGAACCGTCGGACAGGGTTGCCGTATAGCTGAGCACATCACCATCGGGATCTGAAAACACGCTCGCAGCGAATTGGTATGAAAAAGAGGAGTCTTCAGACGCTTGTTTCGCCGTGATCGGATTGCTACCGACAAGAACCGGAGCCCTGTTCGTCTGACTGACATCAAGCGTGAGAACTTGCAAAGAAGTTTGCTTACTGACCGTATCATAGGCTGCCAGCGTCACCTGATAGGTACCGCCGACTGTCGGCGTTCCCGAAATCAACCCCGTTGACGAATTATAGCTGAGGCCTGCGGGCAAGCCACTTACACTGACTGTTGTCGGATTGTCTTCTGGATCATAGCCGAACGTCAAGACCGACCTTCCCAGAAGGTCTGTGATACCTACACCTGCATCCAGGGTCAAACGACGGCTGACTCCATCCCAGACCCAATCCCCATTCGGGCTATTCTCGAGGACGATCTTCCGAAGATCGATATCGACCCCGCCGGCGGTCATGTACTCCACTGCATATCCAGACGAGGTGTTGGCGCCATTGACTACCCGGATATGGTCGGATACCATGCTTGCCTTCAGTTCCGGACGATCAGCCTCACGAATTCCAATATAAAGATCGTTTCCAACGATCTCGAAAATCACTTCGTCAGCTGCAACGCCCGGCCCGAACTGGATCCGGTCAACGCCGCCGCGGTCTTTGATCTTGTCGCGACCATCTCCGCGTTCAAATACGAAGGTGTCGTCGCCTACCGACGTGACGATCGCGTCATTACCCCGCCCGCCTATAATGACGTTCCGCTTATTGTCGTAATTGTCTGCCCCACCCGCCCGAATGACGTCGTCTCCCGCATAGCCCAGAAGGATGTCGGCATGGTTGGAGTTGAGTTGGTCTCCCAGCACTGTGTCATTGCTGTCCCAGCCACCACTGCCGCCCTCGAGATGCTGGATATCGACCGCGCCGACGCCGCCAACATCAATGGAATCGATCTTGGCCTGACGGGAGCCCTTGTCCGGAATACCGGTCCAATTATCGGAAATGGTTACCTTGTCAGTGTTGACCGTGTCCCGGAGCGTGAAAGACAATACTGAGCCCCCGGCAATGACCAGGTCACTCCAGCTCACCCCATCGCCAAACATGAGCGTATCCCAGCCGCCCTTATGTTGTTCGATGATCGTGTCCGCGCCATCCCCACGATGGTAAATATACGTGTCGAGACCATTCCCGCCATTTAGCGTGTCAGAACCCTTGCCCCCCTGAAAAACATTGTCAGCCGCATCCCCGGTCAAGCTGTCATTGAAATCTGTTCCGACCACATGCTCGATGTCGCTATATGTGTGCCCGTTCGCCGCCCCCGTTCCATAGCCACCGGAGAGATACACCTGGACGGCTGCCGTGTAATCCGAATAATCGACCGTATCGAAATCTGCTTCGCCATAGAATCTGTCTGTGCCCGACGTAGCGACAAACCAGTCATCCCCCCGGCCGCCCCAGAACGTGTTGTCACCGGAATCGCCTTTGAACGTGTCATCGAACTTCGACCCGCGCAGCGCCTCAATCCCCGTGAAGACATCCCCTTCGGCATCTCCCCCAAAAGCCTCTGTTGTGGTAAAATCCACCCAGACGGCATAATCGGAGCCATGATAGGAAGCCGTATCAAATCCCGTATGACCAACCAGCCGGTCCGCACCGGCGCCCCCTTCGAGCGTATCATTGCCTCCATCACCATAGAGGAAGTCGTCTCCGAGCCCACCCCATAGCTCATTGTTCTGATTATTTCCGAACAATCTATCAACGAATCTCGACCCCTCAAGATTTTCGATTCCCGACATCACCCCCACCTGGTTCGTGCCAGCCGACCATCCAAAATATACAGTCGATCCTGTCAGACGGATATTTGCCCCATTGACGAAGTCCGGATCTCCCTCAAGTGGTGGGCCATCCCGGTCAGGGTCGTACTGAATGACTTCCGACGTCAGGCGCGCGAAAGACAGGGTGTCAGTCCCCTGCCCTCCGCTATAAACGGATGACACCGACGCGCCCGTTGATGGGCCGTCCACAACATAGAGAATGTCGTCACCAGCCTCCCCATAAAGTTTATCCAACCCCGCTCCTGCTACAAGCTGGTCATTGCCAGCACCGCCATACAGCGTATCCTGTCCTATGCCACCGGCGAGGTAATCATCTCCTGCTTCACCATAAAGATTATCCCAGCCGTTCCCTCCCAGCAGCGTATCGTCTTCCGAACCCCCATAGAGCGTGTCGTGGCCAATACCTCCATCCAGCCAGTCGAAACCGCCGCGGCCATACAACGTGTCATTCCCCGAGCCACCGATGAAAATATCGTCGCCGCCTTCAATTTCGACAACAAACTCCTGATCAAGCAATTCCAGATGTTCCCCAGGCAGGTCCCGGATTCCACCACCACCGGAAAGGGGAAATCCGAAAGCAGAATAGCGCTCCGTATGCCGATCGTCCATTGTGACGCCATTGGAACCCGAATGAATCCAGAGGTCTCCCCCTGAACTGGTATCCGCCCCCGTCCCACCGGCGAACATCACCGTGGGCTGGCTGAAGACTTGCCTTGCCTGCTGCATGGCAGAGGCAAAACCTGCCAGCGTACCCAGCGTGAGGCTGGCAGTGACCTGATCGTAATCGGCTCCTTCAAAGAAATCCGTCGCAGCCCAAGTGTCCGACACCGAGCCATTATTGTAATTCACATTGAGGGTCGTGCCGTCCAGCGCTACTGTGACGTGTTCATGGTTGAATTCGAAATCCGACATGGTCTGGAGGCTGTCGCAGAACCCCGCTAGACCGCCGTAAAAGTCGGAGACGCTGGTCTTGTCGAGGCCGAGTTCGGTAGCGCGCTGGAGGGTGATGATCCAGCCCGCGGCGAAAGTCGACGTCTGCAGGCGTTCGGCAATCCTATCCACTTGATCTTTATTGTTATTGTACCAAGTTATCTCAAAAGCTGATAGACTCAAATTCGAACCATCTTGAATAAAGCTCCCACTAAGATTCCTTTTGGCAGCTAAGATCCGCGATATTTTGCTCTCATTTTGATCATAAAAGTCCTTATCGACGCCCGCGGCGATAGTCGCTGAAGATACTGTTCCAGAAAACAGTGGATCGTCTTGGCCTGCGATGTCCCATCTTGACAAGCCTATTTCTCGCAGAGATCCCTCCCAATGCCTGCGACCAAACTCCTCCTTCGTTACTCCGATAGCCTGATAGTTGTTTTGCCAGTACGATAACAAACTGGGATCATTTTCCGTATAGCGATCGAATTCAATATATTGTTCACCCAACTGCTCATATGGCGCCGCTAAAGCAGAATTTATGATGTCACTATTTTCGCGATATACTCGGAAATCCTCAGCTACCTGCAAATCGGCACTCAAACTAAATATGCTTGAAGCACTTGACCCGAGTATTGCTCGCTTAAAATACAAATCACCACCAGAAATTCTGGTCTTTTTGATCGCATACAGAACTCCATAGTCGACGGCCTCGTCGGCAGAGTCAAAATACACCTTATTTCCATCCGCACCGCCGAGCTTCAGCCAAGTCTGCGCCCCCTGCTCGGGCGTAACAGTATGTCCATATATCTGCGTAGGGGAATCGTAGTTTGCGTTTCCAGCCACGTCCGCTCCATGCACCACCAACTCAATAAGGCCATTCAAAGCGTCCTTCGCAGACAGAGCCATCTCTCGAACAAGCTCTTCATTTCCTCCGTCCCGTGAGCTAACGGAACCCAGCTGATAGTACCCTGAATCAAAACTCAAAACCGTCTCAGCAGAGGCTGTAGGAATTTTTGGCTCCTGAGAACCAAACAAGTTCCCAACCAAGCGCGAAACAACCGCTGTCGCAAACGCCACTACCGTAGCTGCAGCAAAAGCGAAAACCGGGTTTCCAGTACTGCCGAGAATTGCCGCAAAAGTTTTCACTGCAAATTTTGACGCAATAAAGTTGGAACTAACTGCAGAGAATGTATTCTCCGCTTCAACAACTTCATCCGCCAATCGCGTGCCTATATAAGTAGCCGCCGCAGTTGCGGCCACTGTCGCCAGCGATCCAGACAGCTCTTGTTTGACTTGCTCACCATTCTCAGACACTATTTTGATTACTGCTGCAGACTCCGACCAACCGGCGCCTTCAGAAATGAACTGGTTAAGAACACGCCCCGCTACCTCCCCTGTCAGTCTACCCGCTTCACCATCCAGCCCTAACACTCCTACAAGCTCATCGGCCAACATTGATGAGACAAACCCAGTTCCGGCTGTTTGCGCCGCACCCACAAGCACATCGTCGTAGTTATTCAGCAAGCTTTTGAACGCCTGCCCAATACTCCCAGGCAAGTCATTGATTTCAACACCAGCTGCAACATATCGCCCCAATTCGGCTCCGATTGATGAAAACACCGCAGACTTAAAGCTGTCCGTAATCTTCCCCTCACCACCGGCAAGAACAGTACCAAGTATAGACCCCAAAAACCCTCCCATGGTCACAAAAGCGCTTGGATTTGTAAGCGCATCGGCAAGAGGGTCGATTTTCTGAACTTCTCTAGCCTCAGCGCCGGACACTTTGACCACCCCACGGGCGACATCCGCCAGCACGGCGTCCCCCAGCGACGCCGCTTCAATGTAGACATAGTCCCCGGAGCCCAGCTCCATCCTGAATTTCACCACACCGGTGACCGGGTCGATTTCGAACACCTCCCCGAACGTCGCAGTGCTCCAATCCTCGACCTCGGGCGCGAAATCACCCAACTCAACGACCAATTGCCGCTCTGTTACGTCACCAGATGCATTATCTGTGACCTGAACTGTTGCCACGACAAAAGGTCCACCCATGGTGGACAAATAATCAGCCATTTCTTCATCGAATTGGCCGTATCCTACTTCATCTCCGCCGCCAAAGAACTCAAGGACCTGGCTAACTTTTTCATTTGCAAACTCTCTAACCTGCTCGTACCAGTCATACTCGCGCTGCGCCAGTGCTCGTATATCGTTGAAATTCTTACTTACTTCACCGACAGAGGAAAGGTTATGCTCCAAAAGGGTGTCACCATCCGGTCGATAACTAGTGATCCAATACTGATCGTAGAGAGAACTATAATAGACATATGCAGATGGGTCAGAAATTCCCATAGACACGAGTATCGAATTGACCTGCCTCTGATCGCTGAGGTCTAAAAACTGCCCGGCGGGCAAGACTGCAGTTACCAGTTTACCTCCATCAGGCAATTTCGAGTGTGACGGATCACCCACGACAACAGTTCGGACAGAAAGACCCTCGGAGCCGTCAGGCCCGTGGATCAGTCGATCCCCATAGGTTAGTAGTTTCAGGCTCTTGTCAGTAAGCCCTCGATAGAGGTTCCCCGTTTGGAACTCTTCGACGGCAAACTTCGCGACATCCACTCCAAAAAGAATCCATCCTGCAACAGGAATAAATCTGGACCCGACCTTTATCCCGGCGCGCCGCGCTAGCGCCCAGGCTTCCTCGCCGATGATGCTTTTGCCAGCAAGAACTGCCTTCGTAAAATAGCCGCTGGAGCCGAGACTTTGTCCAAGCGACATAACTCCTATATATGCTTCGCGTACCTTTGAATTGGAGTGGTCCCTTAAGTAAGTTGTAAATGCGGCGAGCGTGTCGGGATCTGCGAATATATCGAATGCCAGAGCTCCAGCTGCCCCGGCAACTTGTATCCCATTATCGCGTGCAAAATTGTAGACTGCGTCAAGATACCCTCCGGGATCGCCTTCAAGCAGCCCCAGAAGATACCCAGTCTCATCTCCCAGCGCTTGAAGCACTGAAACTCTCTGACGCTCCAATGCTGAGATGGGCTGACCAAAGAAGGGCTGATTATGAGTGGCAACCGCATTGTTCAGGGCGGTGCTGTTTCGCGTCTTAAATGCATCCCACGCTGACTTCGAAAAATTGCCGGCCACAAGATCGGAGTATCCTGACATCTGATCCACACCCGGCAAAAGTCGGATAGCATCAATGTCCTTGTAAGCGAGATTCAAAATGATCCGATCGACACCATACGTGGTAGAAATGGATCCCACCCCGTTAACACTTCGCAAGCGCACAAGATCAACCGCATTTTGCAGTTCCGAGGCAACCTTCTCTAGCTTTCTATTATACTGGACGGCATCGGCTCCCCCCGGGTCGAGAATTGCCGACGGCCACAAAGCATTCAATTCATTGAGATGATTCCTCTCAATTTCACCGATGATTGATTTTATGTATTCATCATATGCTGGGTGACTACCACTGTGCCCAGTCAAATAGACCATATTCTGCTTGGCATCAGTATAATCAAAATACCGCTCAAGCTGCGGCTGATGAGCATAGAGGTTCGACTTCTTGAATACATCAGCCGAAAGTACGTGCTGCCTCTCAGCGGTGCCGCCCAAACCGACGCTACTCAGAGGACGCGGTTCGTTCTTCCAAGTAGGCTTATGAGGCTTGTTTCGCTTTGGAATAGGCACAACAAAACTCCGATCGAAAAGAGAAAATCACCACTGCAAAATAGAGCGACCAGGGATTTGAATCTGATGTTTGGGGACACCGCCTCAAGTTCAGGAAATACAGACTTGGCAACGCACACCTTGTGCTCCGCCCGACCAAGCCGGAACAGAAGCTGACCTTTCGTCACCTCTGGTCGAAGATGCATGCTCTTGAACTTATTGACCAAAAAATAGCCATTGCCGAGCTTCTCAATACTGTAAGACGAACGCTCCAGATCAATCGCATCCAGAACAACTGTAACGTCCATCGCCGTCAGTTGCGGCGCTATATCATTCAGCAAGGCCTCATCATATGTGGCCGCACGAGCACTTAACTGATCTTCGAAAAGGCTCAGAAGCTTCGAGGTGCCCTCCGGACGGGCAAGCAGGCA
>NZ_AWFI01000007.1 GCF_000682775.1 Hyphomonas sp. L-53-1-40 | reverse complement strand
GGGACCTGCCGGGGCAGGTCGTGGTCGGCATTGATGCCAAGGACGGCATGGTCGCGGTCGAGGGCTGGGCCGAGACCAGCGACATGAAGGCGACCGAACTTGCGAAAGCCTTTGAAGGCTGCGGCGTCGCGGCCATCGTCGCCACCGATATTGGGCGCGACGGATTGAAGACCGGCGTGAATGTTCCGTTTACGGCAGAGCTTGCCAATACAGTCAGCATCCCGATCATCGCCTCCGGCGGCGTGGCGAGCGTGGACGACATCCGCGCCCTGATCGCGGCAGATGCGCCGATTGCGGGATCTATATTGGGGCGCGCGCTTTATGATGGGGATATTGATGTGGGAGAGGCTCTAAGCGAAGTAGAATAATTTTACGCTAATACCTTGCAATCTCGGTAAATAAGTCATGATTAGGGGGTGACGTTAAGAGAGTTGTATTTGGCAGAGAAGCGACTTGTTCGTGATCTCACTTGGAAAGGTGAAGGACGCGGGCTCGTTGCACGTTCACCGCTCGCTATAGGCAGCACCACGATTGAAGGACTTGAATTGATGGTCCGCGCCACGACTCCGCTCCCCGACAGGGACGTCCGCTTTATGCTAAGGTTGTCGAAATCTCCATCTGATATCCATCTTTTGGAACGCGTGTGCTGGAGACCCAAAAAGCCCCACAACAACAAAGGATTGGGACCTGAAGAATATCGCTATGTAGTACAAGAAGGCAGTCATGTTCATGATATGTTCTTGAACTGGGATGAAGAGACTGATAAGATGAACGAAGCGAATTTGCCCGTGGCTGTTCCGGCCCTCATAGACGGTTTTTCCGTCGAGGCCGCATTTGAATTTGCTCTGGCGCGCTTCAATATTGACCCTGAAGGTTTCAATTTTGAACCACCGCCTTGGGAGAGGGGCCTGTTCGATGAATAGTAAATTGATCAGAATTGATGGCGAACTTCGCATGGCAGCAGAGAACGCGCTTGCGAAATTGGTGCGCGTTGAGCACGAATTTGACCGAAGCAACATTCTACTTCCTATCTGGACTAGTGGCGGCTCCCCGATCGAGATAGCGATTATGCGAGACAAGGAAGGCTTTTTAGTTGGTGATTCAGGTGAGACGTTTCGAGAAGCGGAAGAATTTGGCGGACAGGTTTCATTCGCTAGGCAAGCTAGTAAATACGCTGCCGAGTATGGGCTTGAGTACGGTAAAAAGACCATCTTTCTGAGGAACGTCAGTATAGATCGGTTGCCCGGTGCAATCTGTGTCGTGGCTGAGGTCGCAAAGCTCTCATATGATGCCGCCGCAGCCAAAGCCGCTGAAACTAAAGACAAGCGCCTAGCTGAAATGTTTCATGATCGACTAGTTCGAATCTTTACTCACAGTTCTGTCTCAAGAGACGTCTCCATTATCGGCGCATCAAGTCACGAATGGCACTTTTCTAACGTTGTCACCATAGGGCAAACCCGAACTATTTTTGAACCTGTCAGCCCAATTGCAAATTCGGTTTATTCCGTATTCGCTAAGTTTCAGGACGTTCGGCTTTTGGACGCTGCACCAAGCCGAGTTTCGGTAGTTCAGGAACGCGGCGTCATGGGAGACTACTACGCCTTGTTGGCGCAGACGTCGAATGTCATTGAGACTAGTATCGACGACACTGAAATTCGCCAATTGGTCGCCTAATTGAACTATCCCCTCTCTTTCAAACAGCACCAAAAGTCGGACTGGCCTTCACCATCCGGGGATCTTGGGGTCGGCCCCTCACGGAACCGTCGGCGCAGCGGGCGCCGTGGCGCTCCGCCGGATGATTTGGAATGGCTACGGAATGGAGCGTTACCGCCCGCCGCGCCGGACAGGAGTTTCGGCGAGCACCCGCATGGGGGCCCATGGTCCCGGGTCTTCGTTACCGGCGCCGCGCGAACGATTCCACCGTGCTTTCACACGCATGGCTCATCCGGGGATTTCTCCCGTGCGACCGGACGAGGCGGATTCCCAACCGAGCTTCCTCGGCTCACCCTGGCCTGACCTGCCTAGGGCCGTGCAGGACCGTCTATCTCCCGCCCAGCCCATCCTGTCCCTGACCTCACAACCAGAACGGTACCTGATCCGGCTCCCGTGAGAGCAGATGCTTAGTATGGGGCGGGGAGTTCTCAGACGGATAGGGAGCGCAAAATCCCAGCTCCGAAGATACCTGCGAAGGCGGGTATCCATCTCCTGAAGCTGCCTCATGTGCATGGGTAGAAGTCCCGAGATGGACCCCTGCCTGCGCCGGAGAAGTGGTGAGTGGAGGCCGAAATGTGGGACCGCTTCTGCGCTTGGAAAGGCAGCCTAGGCCGCGAACATTTCCGGGTCGCTGTCGGGGTGGTCAAAGCTCATTGCGCGATTCTTGCCGAAGCGTTTGGCGGCGTAGAGCCCCTTGTCGGCGCGCGATAGCAGGGTCGAGATTTCACGGCTGTCATGGTCCTTGCAATAGCCGAGGCTGATCGTGACGGTCAGTTCACCTATCGGAGTCTGGATCGGTTCGGCGGCCACATCCCGCACCAGCCGACCGAGCGCGCGATAGGCCACGACCTCGCTGGAGAACATGCCCGCAATGGAAAACTCTTCCCCGCCCAGACGGGCGACGAGGCAATCCTCTGGCACTTTTGCGTTCAGCCTGACCGCGATCTCTCGCAGGACATGGTCGCCCACATCATGGCCGTGGGAATCATTCACCCGCTTGAAATTGTCGATGTCGGCAATGGCACAGAAGAAGGGCCGTCCGACGAAATGTGCGCGGGTCTGGAGCTGGCGCGCAGCCTCGAAAAAGGCGCGCCGATTGGGCAGGCCGGTCAGCTCGTCCTTGTGCGCGATCTTGTAATTCTGTTCGGCCAGACGATAGATCCTGAGCCGGGTGCGCAACATGATGAAGCTGAGCGTGGGGCAAATGATCAAAGGCAGGATCGTGGCAAATGCCATCGCCGCCGGGCCGCTGATCGAGCCATAGGCCTGGATCCAGAGATAGACGGGCGTGACAACGCACATCAAGACCAGAAGCGTGACCAGCACGCCGAGCCGTATGGCCCAGGCAATATTTCTATCAGGCATCCGCAACAGCGCCCCTCCCACACGAGACCTTTCGCAGAACGCTGTTAAGATTGCCGCTCACCGGGCGCGTAAATCGCGCCGGTCCCGTTAAGACCCTGCTAAGCAACAGGATGGGGGCGGACAAAAAAGACCGGCCCTGTTGGGGGCCGGTCTGTTGTCGTTATTACAGGAAGGCTCAGCGCACCGCGCGCCGTGGCTTGTTGGCCACGCTGGTGACGTGTTCGGACACCGCCGGAATAAGGCGCGGGCCATTATGGGAGCGGCGGCCCATGAAGTTCAGGGCCGCGCGTTTGGCGACTTGCCCAGCGCCAGCCGTGAGGGCGGCGGTTGCGGCGGCGATGGCGGCTTGTTTCCAGAGTTTCATGGGCGAGCTCCTTGTGCGTTATGGGATTACCCTATCAATGCGCGCGACCGCCTGCCGGTTCCGCGATATCACCTAGCGACGGCCCAGCACGGGCGGCATCATGCGGCGTGTGCGCAGGGCATGGGCGATATCCGAGAGTGCCGACGCATCGGGGGCGCGATCAAACTCGCTAGCGCCGAGACGCGCATGGCGCAGGCCCTGACGCAGGAAGGTTTCTTTCGGGTGCGTTGCGGCCGCGTCGGCGGCCCGGCGCATGGTTTTGGAAAGATTCATATCTTGTCTCCCTTGCTTTGTGGTGCGAGGGCGGGCGGAGGCCCGCCATGAAGGAAGTATAGCACAGGAGGCGCAGCGACTTGAGTGAAACCCTTGTCAGGATGGCATGCATGAAAAAGGGCCGCATAGGCTGCGGCCCCTGTTTCATCTGTCGGTCTGGCCTATCAGTGCGCGGTGACCGGATCGCCATGGGGGCTGGAGACGCCCTTGTGCTGGCGGAACTGGCTGGATGTGTCTGCGCCGTTCGTGGCTTGCGTGTTGCTTTCATCCTGGCGGCGCTCGCGGAGGAATTTGCGGCCGTATTTCTGGCCGGTAAAGGCGGCCCCTGCAGCGCTCAGGACTCCAGCAGCGATCATCAATTGGTTGCGGCGTTTCATAGGTGGGTCTCCTGTGGTTCGCGTTGTACATGCGCGGCAGAATTGCCATCGCATTCCCCCAATCAATGCATAGCCCCGCCCCCCTGTTCCGTTACATACCTGCAAGGCGCTTCCCTTCCGGGCGCGTGGACGCTAAAGCCCACCTCATGAGCCTGAAGACCCGCATCATTCCCTGTCTCGACGTGAAGGACGGCCGCACCGTCAAGGGCGTCAATTTCGTTGACCTGAAAGACGCGGGCGACCCGGTGGCGCTGGCGAAAGCCTATGATGCACAGGGGGCGGACGAGCTGTGCTTTCTCGACATTTCCGCCACGCATGAGGGCCGGGGCACGCTGATGGACATTGTCTCGGCCACGGCGGAACAATGCTTCATGCCGCTGACTGTGGGCGGCGGGGTGCGCAGCGCGGAAGACCTGGTGGCCTTGTTGCGCGCGGGCGCCGACAAGGTGGCGATCAATTCCGCCGCCGTGGCTGACCCCGGCGTGATCGCGCGCTGCGCAGCGAAAGCGGGAAGCCAGGCGGTCGTCGTGGCGATAGATGCGCGCGCCGTGGGCGACCATTGGGAAATCTTCACGCATGGCGGGCGCAAAGAGACCGGCATTGATGCGGTCGCCTTCGCCAGGGAAGCCGAGGCGCGCGGGGCCGGGGAAATCCTGCTGACCAGCATGGATCGGGACGGCACCAAATCCGGATACGACCTGCCCCTGTTGAAAGCAATTACCGGCGCGGTGAAGGCAAGGTGGAAGACCTCGCCCCCGCCGTGATCGAGGGCGGGGCGACGGCGGTGTTGGCTGCCTCGATCTTCCATTTCGGCGAAGCGACGATTGCCGAGGCCCGCGCCGCACTGGCTGCCGCCGGAGCGCCTGTCCGCCCCCTCTGACGAAATCGTCACAAAGCCTTCAATTGAGATGTTGCCGCATTGGCGTAGTCTGGCCTCCTTATACAAACAGGAGGGAACGATCATGAAAGGCCATTGTCTATGCGGCGCGGTGACGATCACGGTGCCAGACATCAACGAGGTGGCAGTTTGCCATTGCGCGACGTGCCGACGCTGGGGCGGCGGGCCGCTGTTCACGGTCGACCATGACGGCAAGCTGGAGATCAAAGGCGAGGACCATATCGCCGACTACCAGTCCTCGGACTGGGCCGAGCGGGCCTTCTGCAAGACCTGTGGCAGCCATCTCTACTACCACCTCAAATTTCACGACCATTTCGCCCTGTCGGCCGGCCTGTTTCAGGAGGCCGACCTGTCAAAGCTGTCGCAGCAGATCTTCATCGACGAGAAAGCCGCCTATTATGATCTGGCCAATGACACGCCGATGCTGACGGGCGAAGAAGCCTTTGCCGCGTTTGAGGCCGCAAATGGCGAGAGCGACTAGTCGGTAAAGGCCGGCTTGCGCTTTTGCATCTCGGCGAACACCGCTTCCATCTGGTTCGGTGTACGGATGATCTTGTCCTGCTCGACCGATTCCGCCATCAGGAGTTCCGCGTCGGTGGCATCCTGCATGGAATTGAAGATGCGTTTGGAGGCCTTGATCGCGTCCGGGTTCTTCAGCGCGATTTGCTTGGCGAGCGCCATCGCATCATCCAGCGGATTGTCGGAGACATGGGTGGCAAAACCCATTTCCTGCGCTTCGGTGCCGTTGAAGATGCGGTTGGTATAGGTCAGTTCGCGCAGCACATCGTCACGGACATTGCCGCGCCAGAGCGGGAAACCCGCCATGTCGGGCACGAGGCCCCATTTCAGTTCCATGATGGCGCAACGTGTGTCTGGATGGACGAAGCGAATATCGGCGCCGGAGAGAATCTGAAAACCACCCCCAAAGGCCACACCATGCGCAGCGGCGATGACCGGCGCCGGAATCTCACGCCAGCCCCAGGCGACATATTGCGCGCGATTGGCGATGCCGTGCGTGCGGTCAGACAAGGTGCTCTTGCTGCCGGTGACGCTCTTGGACCCGTCGCTTCCGGAATCGCTGCCGAGGCTGGACAGGTCCAGCCCGGCGCAGAAGGCGCGGCCCTCACCTGAGACGACCACGGCGCGCAGGCCCTTTGTCTCTTTCAGCTGGGCGATGGCCTCATTGATGCCGTCAAACATGGCGGGGTCGAGGGCGTTCATCTTGTCAGTGCGGATGAAGCGAACATCGGCGATGCCGTCGTCCAGCATGGTAATGGAGACCCGGTCTTTCATGACATTCTTCCTGATCTGGTGGCGTTTCCTGAGGTTAAAGTGCGCCAGTAAGGCCTCGCGTCAAGCGCCCGCGCTTCCTCACGTCGCGTAAGTGCGCTAAGCCAAGGCCATGACAGATCTCGGCTCCCCTGACCGCCTGGCTGCGGCCCTCGCCCATCTCGGCACCACGATCGACGCACGCGCCAAGGAAGGCGACGCATCCAGTTCGTGGACCGCAAAACTGCTGGCCAAGGGGCCGGAAGCCTGCGCGGAGAAAGTGCATGAAGAAGGCATGGAGCTGGCCGAGGCCGTGCGCCGCGAAAGCGATGCGCATGTGGCAAGCGAAGCCGCCGACGTGCTCTATCATGCTTTCGTTGCGCTGCGCTCGCGGGGGGTGAGCCTCGACGCGGTGGCCGCGGCGCTGGAAAAGCGGCAGGGCACGAGCGGAATCGATGAAAAGGCGGGGCGGGCGGGCTAGACCAAGCCCGCGCTTATGCTTCGACTTCGCTCAGCATGAGCGCTTCTAAACTACGATCCTTACTGGACTCATCCTGAGCGAAGTCGAAGGATGTTTGGCAAACAACGCCTTAGGACACCTCTTTCGGCGCTTTCAGGCGGCGTTTGGTTTGGTGGGTATCGGCTTTGTCACCCGTGGGTTTTTCGCCGCGCATATAGTGGCGCTGCCAGCGTTCCTTCATGGCGTTTTCTTCGCCTGTCTTGAGGCGCTTGTTGAAGTCTGACCGGCTTTCGGTCCAGGCATTATATTCCTTCACCAATTCCGTGTTCGAGCGCAGCAGCTTCCGCTCCGGCTCGATCTCTTCCAGCTTCTTGTGCTCCATCAATGTGATGAAGGCGAAGGGCTCGTCCTTTTCGAAGATCACTTCGCCGGGACGTGTCATCTGCCAGTTCATCGTGAAGGGGAAGGGCAGCCAGTCGGTCTCGACCAAGCCCGTCAGCGGATAGATGCCATCCTTTGGCCAGTTTGGCGGGCCCGTGACCCAGACGCCCCAGCCGGGCGGCGTGCGGAACAGGTGCCCGGTATGGAAGGTGACGATGCCCCGCATGAAATGCGCATCGGCAAAGCTGGAAATTGCGTTCGGATCGCCGCGCGTCAGGATCTGAATGTCTTCATTGCGCGTGCCGCCATTCCATTTGATCTTGATGTCCATCGGGCAGAGCAATTCCCAGCCGGTGGAATTGGCCATGGTCAGCGGCAGGCAGCGATAGGGATGGCGATCTGTGAAGGCGTCCATCCAGTCGCGATTGGAGCGCGCGGGCACCATTTGTGGCGCGACGTCGTAGATCTTGTAGCAATCGAGATGCATGAAGCGGTATCCAGAGCAGTGCTTGACGGGAGGCTAAAGTCTTGGCCCAAAGGACGCCATGACCGCAACCCCTGATGATCTCTTTGCCTATCTGGATGAATTGGGCGTCGCCCAAACAACACATTGGCATGATGCCGTGTTTACGGTGGATGAGGGGCGGGAGTTGAAAGCCTCCATGCCCGGCGGACACACCAAGAACCTGTTCCTGACCGACAAGGATGGCGCCATCATCCTGATCGCGGCGGAGGCACATTCAGAGCTGAAGCTGAACCGGCTTCATCGCCTGATCGGCACGCGGCGGCTGTCGTTTGGTTCACCCGATCTGATGGAGGAGGTACTCGGCGTGACGCCGGGATCGGTGACAGCCTTTGCCCTGATGAATGACACAGGCGGGCGCGTGCGTTTCCTGGTCGATGCCGCGCTGATGGCGCACGACCCGGTCAATTTCCACCCGCTGACCAATATCGGTACGACGGCGATTGCGCGGGATGATCTGGAGCGGTTTGCCCGCGCGACGGGGCATGGGTTTGAAGTGGTGGACTTTACCCAATTGCTGGACGAAGTCTGAAAAAGGCCAGGCCTGAAACAGGGAGGGGCCGCCCATGACAGGCGACCCCGGGGATTGACCTTTGGAACAGTCAGGAAGTTGACTATTCAAACGTATATTTGAACCGCACACCGATCGAACGCGGCGCGCCGACATGGGTGTAGTAGGTCCGTTGATAGACCGGGCCGCCCGCATCATCGGACAGAACCTGATTGTAGAGATTCGTGCCGACGACGCCGGTCTCGTAAAACTCGTCAAAGAGGTTGTTGACGAAGAAGGTCGCCTGCCAGTCGCCCGTGTCATATACGGCAGAGACATTGGTCAGCCCGAAGGAATCGAGCGTCAAACCATCGCCGAGGCCACCCGTGCGGCTGAGCACATCGCCCTGCCATGTGTAGCCGGCATTGAAGGCAACTTCCGCGCCATTTTCGAGCGGCATGACATAGGTGCCGAAGATTGCGAACTGATCTTCCGGAGAGCCGGGCAGGCGGTCGCCGTCGCTGCCGTCCAGCAAGACCGATCCGAAGCCCGGAGGCGAGATCGTGCCGACAAGGCCCGGTGCATCCGCGGTGAGCGTTGCTTCGGAATGACTATAGCTGCCGCGTACGGAGAGGTTCTCATTGACTGCCCAGGCGCCATTGACCTCAAAGCCTTTGGACTCCGCGCCTTCGGCATTGACCGTGATCGGAATGGACGCGTTGATCGTGGCCGAACTCAGCTGCGGATCGGTCCACTCGATATAGTAGACTGCGCCGTTCAGAGTGACCCGCCCATCCATCAGGGTCGACTTGAAGCCAAGCTCGTAATTGGTGGTCGTGTCAGGACCGAATTGCGATTCGTCCCGTGTGGAAACGTCGCCAGCGCCCGGTCCGAATTGCTGTCCCGGCAGAAGTGCACATGCGCCTTGCTGGTTGTTGGTCGGATCATAGGCCGGGCAAACGCCAATACCGTTCGAGTTACCAATCCGGTAGCCTTCGCTGACCGTGAAGTAACCGAGAACGTCATCCGTCACCTGATAAGAGGTGTTGAACTTGAACAGGGTGCCATCATCAGACTGGCTGGTCCGCTCTGTGCCATTCGGGCTGCCGGCTGCGAAGTCAGACTTCAGGCTGTCTTCCATGTCGCTGATGCCAACGGGCTGGAGATAGTTCGGGCCGCTATCGAAGAGCGGGAAATCGACATCGCTGAACGATTCCAGATCATACTCATAATAGCGCCCCCCGACCGTGACGGTCCAGCGGTCGGTGATGTCAAATCCAACTTCCCCAAACAGCGCTGCTTCTTCCAGTGAAGAATAGAACTGGGAATAGTATTCCAGATCATCCGGGCGGTCGAAGCCGACATAGTCCGCATATCCCGGCGTGTATTCCTGGGAATAGGAGGTCACATCGGAATTGTTGTAGAACGCACCGACGATCCAGTTGAACCGGCTGTCAGTCGTCGAAACGAGACGGACTTCCTGGTTGAATGTGTTTTCGCGGCCCTTCTCATGCGTGAAGGAGGTGAAGGTCGGGAACAGTTCATAGCTGTATTCGAGCGAGATCAGGAGGTCGGTCTGGTCGCGCTGGCCATTGTCGTCGAACCGGGAATAGCCGGTTGCGGAGGTCAGCTCCGCAAAGCCGAGATCGGCTGTCAGCTCAAGCGCCAGCAACTGGTTGGTAATCTCGTTCGGTTCTTCGACACGTTTGGCCAGTTCGTATTTCCCGGTCTGGAGCGTGTTGCGCCAGCTGGAGCCCTGACGGCCATCGATTTCGGACTTCTGGTAATAATAGGTCGCCGTCCCATCGAGCCACTCAGTTGGCTCCCAGCGCGCAGCGAGGCGGCCGGAAACGGTCCGCTCGCCATTCGCATCCGTGACGCCGCGCAAATTGGACGCAACATCAGTCGGGTCAGAAAAATCCGGGTCCGGATCGGACACACCGATTTCCTGCACGATGTATGGATAGTCGATGAAGCCGGAATCGTCTTCGTAGTCGACCGAACCACGAATCGCAAAGTTTGGCGCAAACGTCTTGTTGAAGGTCAGGCCCGTCTCATAGCTGAGCGATGCTGCTTCGGAGTATTTTGAAAATTCCGAACGCACTTCCAGAAGGTCGCTGTCAAAATCCGGCTTGTTCGGAATGTAGCGGATCGCGCCGCCAAGCGTACCGGCGCCGTAAAGTGTGCCTTGTGGCCCAAGCAGGACTTCCACGCGCTGAAGGTCATTCAGCTTGAGATCCACAAAAAGCGGGATCTCGCCGAGATAGGTGGCAACCGTGCCGCCGCCATCATTGTTGCCGTCACCGGAGCCGAGGCCATCTGCGTTCAGACCACGAACAATGACGGGGTTGCCCTGACGGCCGCCGCGATCAACGACGTTGATACCCGGTACATAAGCCAGCACATCTGCCAGTTCGTCGAAGCCTTGCTCTTCGATCTGCTCGCCGCCAAGGGCCGCGATGTTCAGCGGGATATCCTGGACGCTTTCGGCGCGGCGGGTGGCGGTGACCGTAATGGTCTGGGCGCGCAATTCGCTGTCGCTGGACGATTCTTCCTGGGCGCTGGCACCCATGGCAAGGCCTGTCGCAAGCACGACAAGACTGGTTTGCCGTAGTAGACTGGATTTAGACATTTGTAGAAACTCCTATAGTTCCTACCTCACCTCCGACATTAGGAAGCAGGGAAGAATTTGGCACAAGCGACCGTCCCACACGGCAGCACGTTTATGTCCTTGGCGTAATATTTTTGGCACAGAATTGCGCCTATACGGCTCAGTTGTAGAATGAAGGAACAATGCACTGACCAAAAACTGGGCATCTTCGCCAAATATTGGGCTACTGGACCGGGCGGCGAGCCATCTGGAAAAGAAGGCTTACAGGCATGCGCATGCCGACTGCATGGAGGCGCTGAAACGCGACCCCGGCGAGCCGCGCGCGTATTATCTGCTGGGCATCCTCACGGCGGACCACGCCAATCATGCCAAGGCCATAGACCTGTTTGATCGTGCGCTGACACTCAGCCCACAGCGTCCTGACGTGCTCGCCCAAAAAGCACGCAGCGAAATGGCACTTCTCAGGCGCGAATCGGCTGTACGTTCTGCGGATGCCGCCGCCGCGCTCGCGCCAGATGACGCCTTGACGCTCGATACGCTGGGCGTCGTGTACAGCCGCGCCGGGCTGCATGACCGTTCTCTGGATTTTTACAAGCGGGCTACGGCGACTGCCCCGGACGTCTCGGCCTACCAATACAATCTCGGAGCGGCGCTTCAGTTTGTCGGGCACATGGACGAAGCGCGAGAGGCGTATCGCAGATGCATCATGCTGGATCCTGGCGAGACTCGCGCCCTGGCCGCAATCGTCCAGATCACGAAGCAGACCGAGGACGACAACCAGATTGCTGAATTGAAAGCTGTGTTCCCATCTGTCGCTCACAAAGCTGATGATGCGCTCCGTGTCGGCCATGCACTCGCCAAGGCCTATGAGGATTTGAACCAACCAGCCGAAGCAATGGGCTGGCTGGCAAACGCCAAATCAGCCAAATGGGCCGCGGTGCAGCACGATGCCGCGTTTGATGATGCCGTCTTCGACGCGGCGAAAGCGACGAAACACCTGCCGCTGATGGGTGGCCATTCCAGCGCGCAACCCATTTTCATTGTCGGCATGCCGCGGACGGGAACCACCCTGGTCGACCGGATCCTGTCGAGCCATAGCGAGGTGACTTCGGCCGGAGAACTCGCCGATTTCGGGATCAGCCTGAAACACCTGTCAGGCACCCGATCGAAATACGTGCTGGATGTCGAAACGCTGGCGGCGGCCGGGCAGGTAGACCAGACCGAGCTTGGCCGGATGTACATGCAACGCGTCGAAGCCACGCTCGGCCTGAGTGGGCGGTTCATCGACAAGCTGCCACTGAATGCGATTTACGCCCCCATCATTTTGGCGGCCCTGCCGGAAGCGCGGATCATCTGCCTCAGGCGGCATCCGGCGGACACAGTGCTCAGCAATTACAGGCAATTGTTTGCGACGCAGTTTCCCTATTACGACTACGCCCTGAACCTGGAAACCACGGCGCACTATTATGTCGGCTTTGACCGCATGATCCGGCATTTCAGCGAGACGCTTCCGGCAGGCCGGTTCACACAGGTTCATTATGAAGACGTGGTGGGCGACATCGAGGCCCAGACACGGAGATTGCTCGAGTTCTGCGGCCTGCCATTTGAGGCCCAATGCCTGGAATTTCACCAGAATGCCGCGCCGGTTGCGACCGCCAGTTCCGCGCAGGTGCGCGAGCCGCTCTATACCCGGGCGCTGGCCCGATGGAAGCGGTACGAGGCGCAGCTCACCCCGGCGCTCGATATATTGGAAGCGGCTGGCTGCATCGATGCCGCAGAGCGGGATATCCCCTAGGGCAATACTGGCCATTCCAGCCCGACGCATTAGTGTCTTCCCGATAAGAGGGAGTCACCGCCATGAAACACCGCCGCCTTGGCAAGAGCGCCATTTACGTATCCGACATCTGCATGGGCACGATGACTTTCGGCGCCCAAACGGACGAAGCCGAAGCCCACAAGATTCTTGATGCCTGTTTAGAGGCCGGGATCAATTTCTATGACACCGCCGAGAACTACCCGGTGCCGCCAAAGCTTGAATGGGCTGGGCGGACCGAGGAAATCTTTGGCCGCTGGATGAAGACCAAAGACCGCGACCGCCTGATCGTGGCGACGAAAGTGTGCGGGCCCTCGCATGGCTGGATCAAGGGATCGCAGCGCGGCGAGATGACGGCGCTGGACCGGCACAATATCCGCCGCGCCATCGATGCCAGCCTGACCCGGTTGCAAACCGACTATGTGGATCTCTACCAGACCCATTGGCCAGATCATGGCACGGACTTCGACGAAACGATGGAGACCCTTGATGATCTCGTTCGCGAAGGAAAAGTGCGCATCGTCGGCTGTAGCAATGAAGATGCCTGGGGCCTGATGAAGAGTATCGAGACCTCCAACCGGCTCGGTACGGTGCGCTATCACACGATTCAGAACAATTTCAGCCTGAACAATCGCCGCTTTGAAGATGCATTGGCCAAAGTGTGTCGCCGCGAAGGTGTCAGCCTTATCCCTTATTCGCCGTTGGCAGGGGGCGTCTTGTCCGGCAAGTATCAGGATGGTGCCCTGCCCGAAGGCGCGCGTTTCTCAGCCTATTTGCAACATGGCGGGCGTCAGACCGTCATGGCCGGGCGGTTCGTCAACGAAAAGTCACTCGAATCCACGCGGCGCTTCATGGAAATCGCGAAGGAAGCGGGCATGGCGCCCGTAACGCTGGCCACGGCATGGTCGAAGCAGCATGATTTCGTCGCCTCCACCATTGTCGGCGTGTCGAAATTCGATCAGTTGGCCGACATTCTCGCAGCCGCAGACCTGGAGCTCTCCGCAGACGTGATGGAGGCGTGCGATGCCGTCACCAAAGACCAGATGTATCCAATGGGCTAGGGCCCGCAAATGAAATGAGCCCCCACCCGCTTCTGCGTCGGATGGAGGCTCGTCCTTTGTTTCCCACCAAAGTTCGTGGGATCTATTCGGGGCTTGGCCGCGCGCTTGCGAGAACTTCGCGCTTGCCGGCATGGTTCGGCGCAGAGATCGCGCCTTCTTCTTCGAGGCGATCGATTACGCCTGCAGCCTTGTTGTAGCCAATCTTGAGGCGGCGCTGCAGATAGGAGGTCGAGGCGCGCTGGTCGCGAACGACGATGGCAAGCGCCTGGGAATAGAGATCGTCGTCTTCGTCGCCGGTGCTCGTCCCGAGCATGGCATCCATGACGGCAGACCCCGTGGAGCCATCTTCGGGCGCTTCGAGCACGTCCATGACATAGTCGGGCTCGCCTTGTTCCTTGAGCCAGTCAACGACCGAGCCGACTTCCTCATCTGACACGAACGGGCCATGAAGGCGCTGGGATTTCTTGCCGGGGGCCTGATAGAGCAGGTCGCCCATACCGAGTAGCTGTTCGGCGCCTTGTTCGCCCAGGATCGTCCGTGAGTCGATCTTGGTCGTGACCATATAGGAGATCCGTGTCGGGAAGTTCGCTTTGATCGTACCCGTAATAACGTCCACGGATGGTCTCTGTGTTGCCGTGATCAAGTGAATACCAGCCGCACGGGCCATCTGGGCGAGGCGCTGGACACAGCCTTCAATTTCCTTGCCTGCGACCATCATCAGGTCGGCCATCTCGTCGATGACAACAACAATATTCGGAATATGATCCGTTGGCAGAGATTCGGTTTCGTAGATTGGCTTGCCGCGCTCATCAAATCCGGTCTGGACCTTGCGAACAAGTTCGTCGCCATTGGCACGGTACTTGGCGGCCTTGTCATTGAAGCCAGCGAGGTTACGGACGCCCGCTTTTGACATCAGCTCATAGCGGCCTTCCATCTCGCGGACGGTCCACTGCAGGGCGTTCACGGCCTTCTTCGGATCCGTCACAACCGGCGCCAGCAAGTGTGGAATGCCCTCATAGATCGACAGTTCGAGCATTTTCGGATCGATCATGATGAAACGGCACTGTTCCGGCGAGTGACGATAGAGCAGGGACAGGATCATTGCGTTGACGCCGACCGACTTACCCGAGCCCGTCGTACCCGCGATCAGCAAGTGGGGCATCTTGGAAAGGTCGACCACGGTCGGCACGCCGCCAATGTCCTCGCCGAGCGCCATGGGCAGGCTGGCCCGCGTGCCAACATAGGCTTCGGCCTGAAGCAAGGTGCGCAGGTAAACCGTGTCGCGGTCTTCATTTGGCAGCTCGATGCCAATCGCATTCTTGCCGGGAACCACCGCCACACGCGCAGAGATCGCGCTCATCGAGCGGGCAATATCGTCCGCAAGAGAAATCACACGGGAGGATTTGACGCCCGGAGCAGGTTCCATTTCGAACAGCGTAATGACCGGGCCGGGACGCACTTCCTTGATGCGGCCGCGTACACCGAATTCCTTCAGGACGTCGGTCAGGCGCGCGGCCTTCTCGAGCAGCGCATCTTCGTCCACCGTATCGCCGCGCTCTTCCGGCATCTGGAGCAAGTCGATCGAGGGCAGGCGCGTGGATTTGCGGCGGCGGTCCGATTTTGTCACACGGGGTTGGCTTGGCAATTTCGGCTTGGAGACGGGTACGGACAGGCGGCGCGTTTGAATCGGCGCGATCCCGTCATCTTCGTCTTCATACAGGTCTTCATCATCGAGTGACGTCTCGTCTTCCTCATCATAGACTTCGTCTTCGTCATCATAGGAGTCCGCGTCGACATATTCGTCGTCGCCCTTGATGACGCGTGCGCGTCCCGTGTCGTGATCGACGTCCAGCTCCTCGTCATCCAGATCACGCGGCTTCGGCTTGAGGAAGGACACAACCGATACCAGGAAGCCGCCAATGCCGGTGGCCTGACGTGCTGCATGGCGTCCGGACTTGGTCGCAGCCTGATGAAGAAGGTGTGCGTCGCGGCGTCGGAAACCCAGTGCCGACAGGGCGGCCCAAGCGGAGGCCGCGCCCAGGACGGCGCCCGCCCATGTGTTCGGAGATGGCAGCAGCAGCGCGCGGAACGGCATGGAGGCATAATAGAAGAGTGCATCACCCACGACGCCGCCAAGACCCGCCGACAATGGCCAGCTTTCCGGCACAGGCCAGGCGGCAAAGAAGGCGGCCGACAGTGGAACGAAAGCGAGGCCCGTCATCCACCGGCGCACGCGCGGCACGCCGATTAGCACGGTGCGCATGGCGCCGCCGATCATCATGGCAAGACCCGCTGCCCAGGCAGACCAGCCAAGCATTTGGCGGGACAAATCTGCGAAAATCGCACCGGGGCCACTGAACAGATTCTGGACTTCTGCATCGGTGGCCGCGTTCCAGCTCGGATCGCTCGGCATGTAGGAGCCCACGCTACCGCAGATGAAGACGCCTATTCCGAATGCCGCTGCCCCTGTGAGAATCCGCCAGACCGGATCGCTGACGCTCGGGATATCGTCTTCGGTATAAACATAGTCTGTCATGAGGTGGGGCTGCTCCACTTGTGTCGCGGGAGCCCTCACTTTGACCCAATACGCTTAACGCCCGGCAAATGCCGGTAAAACTTCTGCAGGAAGGCCGTTAATCTTTTCGACTTTGCGAAAACCGGCTCAAAACGCCCAAATCGTCGTGATTTGATCTGAATCAGCCAGACTGATCTCGTATCTGCACGCGTATGTATTCTCCGTAATATAAGGAACCAGAGCCTCCACGGCCTCATTGATTGCGTGAGACCAACACCAAAGGAGAGCTCGATATGAAACGCACACTGATTATCCCCGCTACCATCGCCCTGTTAACGGGTATGGCCGCAAACGCGCAGGAACCTAACACAACAGACATGGACGTTAACGCCTCCGCCGAAATGGAAGAAAGTTCTGATGTTCAAAACATTGACGAGCTGTCGATTGACGAATTGAACGCACTTCAACTGAAGGTTCTGAAAGATCCGGCGGCATCCGACGCCACCAGCGATGTCCTCTTCACTGTCCAGTCCGATATGGATGTACCTGAAGAGACTTCTGCTGAATCCGACGACACAATGGTGATGGCACAGGCTGACACGACCACGAACGCGGAAATGAAGGCTGAGCAGACGACCGGTGCCACAGAAACATATGATCCCGCTATTACCAATCCGGAACAGACAGACCCGGCAGGCGACACGAAATCCTATGAGTGGGACGAGACGCAATCTGCTGACGTGACGACTGATGGCTCCGCTGAAGCAAATATGGACGCTTCGGTAACCGCAGAGACTGATATGGAAGTAGAGCCCGAAATCGGTATGGGCGGCCCGGACTATGCGTCAGAAACCGAGGCCATGGCTGATCTCGCCATGAAGGGCACGATTTCCGATATCGCCTCGGAAGATCCTCGCTTCACAACCCTGGTCGCTCTTGTAGAGCAGGCTGGCCTGACCGGTGAACTGGATAGCGACACCAAATACACAGTGTTTGCGCCGACCAATGCGGCTTTTGAAAAGCTCGACCCCGAGCTGGTTTCAAAGCTGAAATCTGGTGAAGCAAATGACAAACTGACCGCAATCCTCAAAGCACACGTGGTCGAAGGCGAAACCCTGAGCAGCGATATCGCCAATGGCGAAATGAATGTCGCTACGCTGGCTGGCTCTGACGTCGCCGTCACGAAGACGGACGACAGCGTGATGATCGACAATGCCACGGTTGTGGCGGCTGATATCCAGGCTTCGAACGGTGTTATTCATGCCGTCGATACAGTGATCATGCCGGACGATGAGTCCTAAGGACTGATCTTGCCCCGCAAAGACCAATAAAAAGCCCCGACAGATTGCTCTGCCGGGGCTTTTCGTTGGGTACTCTTATGAACCTAGTTCGCAAATTCCGGATAGGCTTCGAGGCCGATTTCTGCCTTGTCGAGGCCCATCTCTTCTTCCTCGGCCGTCGGACGCACGCCGATGGTGAGTTTCAGGATGTACCAGACAATCGAAGAGGCGATCATCACGAAGACACCGGTCAGAACCACACCAACCAGCTGGCCAAGATAGCTTGGGTCACCCGCTTCATTCGGCGCGATGGCGTTCGTGTAGGAGAATGGGACGATCATCGTGCCCCAGATGCCGCAAACGAGGTGAGCCGGAATAGCGCCGACCACATCATCGATTTTCAGCTTGTCGAGCAGTGGCACGAAGATCACGACCAGGACGCCGCCCACACCACCGATCAGGACCGAAGCCAGCATGCTTGGTGCAAGCGGTTCTGCCGTGATGGACACGAGGCCACCGATAGCACCGTTGAACACCATGGTCGCGTCGACCTTGCCCTTGTAGAGGATGGCAGTCGTGAACATCGCCGCCATCACGCCGCCCGCTGCTGCGAGGTTTGTGTTCGCAAAGATCTGCGACACGGAGTTGATGTCTGCGGCCGTACCGGCTGCCAGTTGGGACGCACCGTTGAAGCCGAACCAACCGAACCACAGGATGAATGTACCCAGTGCGGCGAGCGGGATGTTGTTGCCCGGCATCGGATTGACCTGCTTGCCGAAATACTTGCCGATGCGAGGCCCGATGATGATGGCACCTGCGAGCGCCGCCCAGCCACCGGTCGAGTGGACCAGCGTAGAACCAGCGAAGTCGGAGAAGCCCCATGCGGAGTCGAGGTAGCCTGCACCCCATTCCCAGGACACGACGACCGGATAGATGAAAGCGGTAAGAATTGCGGTGAAGATCAGGAAAGGCCAGAGCTTCACGCGCTCTGCCACTGTACCGGATACGATGGACGCAGCTGTTGCGACAAACACCATCTGGAAGAACCAGTCGGAGGCCGGGGCATAGCCTGCGTCGCTTTCGACGCTCAGATCGCCACCATCCCAAGGTCCGGGTGTGGTGCCGAGCAGGCCGCCAATCGATTCAGCCGGATAGGCCATGTTGTAGCCGACGACCCAGAACATGAGACCGGCAATGGAATAGAGTGCGACGTTCTTGGTGGACTGCATGGCGGCGTTCTTGGAACGCACAAGCCCTGCTTCGAGCATGCAGAAACCTGCTGCCATCAGCATCACGATGATACCGCCGATCAGAAACAGGTAGCTGTTGTCGACATAGGCGCTGGCGCTTCCCGCTACGCCCTCTTCCAGCGCGGCA
>NZ_AWFI01000006.1 GCF_000682775.1 Hyphomonas sp. L-53-1-40 | reverse complement strand
GGCTGCCCCCGCCAATAGTGCGGCTGGCAGCAGCGCTGCTCCGCGTATGGTATTTTTTAGTAGTTGGCCCATCTGGCCCCTCCTTCGTCACGAGACTGCAGAGCTCGGGACCCCCCGTGCTCTCCCAGAACCGATATGATTGTGAGCTTGAGGGAATGTCGCACCACCATGGGGGCAGACCGGTTTTTCAGGTAAGGCATGGTCAAAGCATGGGCAGTGATGCGGCGAATCGCCTAAATCTCCATCATCGCTGGACGATTGGCAGGAGGGCACTTAGCTAAAGACCATGACCAAAACAGCTGCTCAGTCTGACCGCGTGTATGACCTTGCCATTGTGGGGGCCGGACCGGTCGGCACCACACTGGCCATTCTGGCCGCGCAACGGGGCTTTTCTGTAATACTTGTTGACGCTCGGGACCCGAATGCTCCGGTACGCAAGGACACCCGGAGCTTTGCCATCGTACGCGGCAGCTGGCGGCTGCTGGACGCGGCAGGTGTGACCAACGCAATGCGCGGATCAACCGAGCCTTTGAACGGACTGGAAGCGATCGACGGCGGAACCCACTGGTTCGGCGTGCCTGGAGTGCTGTTTGGCAATGACGACCTGCCGGATGATCCCGATGGCCAGCCCCTTGGACAGATGGTTCCGGCCGCTGACCTTCAGGCCGCCTTGGACGATGCCTGCGAGAAGGCGGGTGAAATAGAGTGGGTGCAGGGCAAGCTGTTCGAGTCGATGGAGATCGGTCCCGCGGGTGCTAGCCTGACTCTCTCTGATGGGCGCAAAATCCACGCCCGGCTGGTTGCTGCATGTGATGGGATGAAATCATCCGTGCGAAGCGCCGTCGGGATCCAGACCGAAGGGCATGATTACAATCAGTCCGTCTTCGCCGCCAATGTGAAGCTGGACCGCCCTCATGAAGGCATTGCGCGCCAGCTGTTCACGCCGGAGGGGCCTTTTGCGACCCTGCCGATGCCGGACAATCGGGCGAATCTCGCCTGGTACATGAAACGCGGCGCGGCCGAAGCCATCGCGGCCATGTCAGTCGAGGACATCAATGCCGAACTGAATGCGCGCTTTGCAGATTTTGCGGGCCCCATGGAGATCGACGGACCGTATTCGGCCTATCCACTCGTCATGCAGCTGGCAACGCGCATGGTTGGCCCGCGTACAGCGCTCGTGGGCGATGCGGCGCACCGGATCAATCCGCTCGCCGGGCAAGGACTGAATCTCGGCTTCAAGGATGTCGGCGCGCTGATTGATGTTATGTACGACGCTCGCGACGTCGGCCTTGATCCGGGATCGGATGTCAGCCTAGAGCGCTACGAAAAATGGCGCCGGTTTGATGCGACCGCAGCGGCGATGTTCATGGATGGAATCGACCGGGCCTTTACCAATGACAGCAATCTGCTGAAGCCTCTGCGGGGCTTGGCCCTGACACTGGCGCAACGGGTGACACCACTCAGGCGAGCCATGGCCCGCCAGGCCAGCGCGGACCAGGATCACCTGCCAAGCCTGATGCGTTAGGTTGGCACGGCCAGTTCCCGCAGAAATTTCCACGTATACAGCCCGGAATCATGTCCGTCAGAGAATCGGATGCGCACGGCATAGCGCCCGACCGGTTCGGCGCCGAGCACGGAGATATCGTCCGGCACCGGCGGCTGGGGAGGGCGTGGACCGCTGCCATGGCCGCGAACCTCCGCTGACGGGCTTTCCTCGCGCAGGCGTTTGTAGCCGATGACTCCGGATACGCCGTCGTCGAATTCGATAAATAATTCCTGTGCGGATTTCCGGAAAGCCAGACGAGCAGGCCAGGATGGATCGCTCATGCGCCGGGCTCATCGTGAGGAGCGGTTTCGTCCAGATCGCGCGCCTCATCCGCCAGCATGATCGAGGCCAGCCGCGCCTTTGGCGAGACCAGCTCGTCGGCGGCGCGGTCATAGCTCAACGGCTGGCGGCTGACCGGGCAAATCAGGATTTCCAGCAAGCGAGGATCAACCCCGGACGGGCCCTTGCGCGGCGCGCCAATTTCTTTCCCGGTATCTTCAGACATGAACGCCCCTATTGCAGCGTGCCGCCATCCTGGCCGGACACATCCATTTCCAGAAGGGTGATGAGCGTTTCCGCGCGATCTTTCAAGGTGGGCGCCTCAACGAGCGCCTGCTTCTCCATCACGGAGAATGGACATCCCGAGCAAAGCGCGTTCACCAGGGTTTCGAGCGGGGCTTCTTCCACTGCAGACCAGTCCGTCGCCATATCGTGTGTCTCGGTATAGTCGTGCAACGCACCGACGAGACGCTTGCGGTCCGGCAAGCGCGCAGGCGGGACATCTTTCAGGTCTTCGGCATAGGGCGTCCAATCGGGCGTCACCTGCCGATAGGGCGTCATCACCGAAAGCTCATTGGAGACATCAAACCGCGCAATTCCCGACAGCGTGATCAGATATCGACCATCCCCTGTTTCAGACCAGGCCGTAATACGTCCCGCGCACCCTGTTTGCGCAATATCCGGCTTGGCTCGTGTGCCCCCGATAGTCTGGACCATGCCGATCATGCGGTCGCCCTGAATGACATCATCAATCATGTTGAGGTAACGCGGTTCGAAAATGTTCAGCGGCAACTGCCAGCGCGGAAACAGGAGTGCGCCGGGCAGGGGGAAGATCGCCAGCTGTTCCGGCAGTTCGGAAATACGCGTGAAGCTCGGCTGGGTCATCGAATTGCGTCTCTTTCTGGATCGGCCTGAAAAGAGATGTGGAGCGAATGCTCCCTCAGGCAAACATCAGCGATGCAAGACGACGGCGACCGCTGACGGTTGCCGGGTCTGTCGCCCCTGCCGCCTCAAACATCTGTAGCAGCTTTTCCTTGGCCTTGCCTTCGCTCCAGTCGAGCTTGTGTCCGAGAATGATCAGCAGATGATCAATCGCATCCCCGAACCGGCCAGCCGCGCCATACTTCTCTGCCAACTCGAACCGCGTGTCATGATCATCGGGATTGGCAAGGACGGCTGAAAGCGCCGCTTCGAATTCGTCTGGTTCTGCCGCCGAATCGCCCATCATTTCAATGGCGGTGCGGACGCCTTTGACGGCGCTGTCATTCTGTTTGTCCTCGGGGATCATATCGAGCGTCGCTGTGGCGCGTTCCTTGTCGCCATTGGCGAGGTAACAGCGAGCGAGCCCGGCGATCGCTGTGACGTTTTCTGGCTCCTGCTGAATGACAGCCGCATAGATCTGCGCCGCTGTGCCAATGTCTCCCGCCTGGCTAGCAGCTTCAGCCTGTTCCAATGCCTCGGCAATCATCTTGCCGGCATCGGTTCCGCTCAGCAGCTTCTCGACGAACGCATTGATCTGGCTTTCCGGCAGTGCGCCCATGAAGGCATCGACCGGGCGGCCCTTGTCGAACGCATAGACGGCCGGAATGGAACGTACGCCAAGCTGCCCGGCATAGGCCGGGTTTTCATCAATATTGATCTTGACCAGCTTGACCTGGCCATTGCGGGACTCGACCGCCTTTTCGATGATCGGCCCAAGCGTCCGGCACGGTCCGCACCACGGCGCCCAGAAATCCACGATTACGGGCTGTTGCTCGGACGCCTCCACAACATCGGCCATGAAATCCTGGTCGGTTGTGTCTTTGGTATGAAGCGAAGCCATTTCAGTCATGTGAGCGTGTTCCTTGAATATCTGCAGGGAACATGGGCTGGAGACCCGCTTTTCGCAAGGCGCGGTCCTGACACCAAACAGGCTGTGCGCGTTCATCTGGCAGTCAATCTGGACATGCGATTGGGTGAAGCTGAATGCGGTGCAACGAAAAGCGACGAAAATACCTTTTTCGCGCCCTGTTTCTGCAAGCCTGTCGCGCTTAAGTGTAGGTCCATTGGTCAACGAATCGAGGAGACCGCACAATGTTGAATTTCCTGGCAAGTCTTGGCGCAATCACCGCGATCGCCACGTCCCCCTTCGCAATGGGCCTGCAGGTCACCGATACCGCAGCCCCTGCTCCGCAAGTCGCTCAGCCTGCTGGCCTGACAGACAAACAACGCGCCGACCTGCTGGAACGTGCCTCGGCCGCGCTGGCCGCTGTGGAGACCGCAAGCGGTACGTTTAAACAACTTGCGCCTGACTATACTGAATCGACTGGACGGTTCGCCCTTTCGCGACCTGGCAAGGTGCGGTTTGAATATGACGCCCCAAGCCCGCTTCTCGTCGTGAGCGATGGAGCGACTGTGGCGCTTCAGGATTCCGAACTGGAAACCACGGATCGCGTCCCCCTCGGCACGACCCCGCTCGCCCTGTTGCTGGATGACGACATCGATTTTGCCACCGAAGCCGACGTGCTCGACGTGCAAAACCGCAATGGTCGGGTCGAAATCACACTGCGGGACAAGTCCGGTGAAATGGACGGCACGCTGACCTTGCTGTTGATGGAAAGCGATATGTCGCTGACCGGCTGGCGAACAATGGATAGCGGCGGAAACCTCACCTCCGTGCAACTGACGAATGTCGAATCCGGCAAGCGCCTGAACCCGCGCCTCTTCGTAATGAAGGATTTTGACGACAATTGAGGTCGGATTTGATCGCTCGCGCCGGAAAACTGGACCCCTGACGACACAGCCAAGCAGATAACACAATTGTCACTTGAATTTTATTGTGAGAGTGACATCTTTGCAACTGCGGACGACGCAGCTACCCCGCGCAGCAATTGACCCCCCGCTGCGACCAGATGCGTTGTCACCGTCGGAGCCTTCCCCTCCCGACGAGACGTGCAAAGCAAGCGTCTGACGCGTCCGAGCTTCCCCGCGCTCGGGCGCGTTGACGTTTCTGGAAACACTGTTACGCAGCCTGCATGTCAAATTCACTCAAGATCGTCAGCTGGAACATCAATTCGGTCCGCCTGCGCGCCCCCAATGTGGAAGCCTTCGTCGCCGCTGAGCAGCCGGACGTAATCTGTCTGCAGGAAACCAAATGCCAGGACGGGGAATTTCCCGAAAAAGCCTTCCGTGAAATGGGCCTGCCTCATCTCGTTCTGAACGGCCAAAAAGGCGGTCATCACGGTGTGGCCATTGCCTCGCGCCTGCCGATCGAACGTATAGAGGCGCCAGATCTGTGCCGACATGGCCATTCCCGTGTGATCGCGGCGAAAGTCGCAGGCGTAGAAATCCACAATATCTACCTGCCTGCTGGCGGCGATGAGCCGAATGCAGACACGAACGACAAGTTCGCCCACAAGCTGGATTTCCTTGAGCGGCTAGGGCCGGCCTACAAAAAGCAGAGCAAGACGCCGCGCGTGTTGGTCGGCGACCTCAATGTCGCACCGCACGAAAATGACGTCTGGTCACACAAGCAGATGTTGAAGATCATTTCACACACGCCGGGCGAGACAGAACGCTTGGAAGATTCGCGCAATCAGGCAAAGTTTGCTGACATCGGCCGACTAGCCGTTGAGGACCATCAGAAACTGTATTCCTGGTGGAGCTATCGCGCGAAAGACTGGGCCAAGAGCAATCGGGGCCGCAGATTAGACCATATCTGGATGAACCCTGCTGCCCTGCCGGACACCCAGCTGGACACATACCGCGTCCATCTTGCCTGGCGCGGCGGCTGGAAACCCTCAGATCACGCGCCCATCAGCGTTGAGATGAAAGTCTAGGGCTGAAGGCGGTATCCGCCGGCATCTGTCAGCAACAGGCGCGCGTGTGCCGGATCAGGCTCCACCTTCTGACGCAGGCGGTAGATATGGGTTTCCAGCGTATGCGTGGTGACCGTCGCATTGTAGCCCCAGACCTCTGACAGCAACTCGTCCCGTGCGACCGGCTTGCCTTGTGCGCGGTAGAGATATTTCAGGATGTTGGTTTCTTTCTCCGTCAGTCGCACCTTGCGACCGTCCTCGGTTACAAGCAGCTTCATCGACGGGCGGAATTCGTAAGGCCCAACCTGGAAGGTCGCGTCTTCAGACTGTTCGAAACTGCGCAGGTGCGCACGTACCCGAGCCAATAGAACAGAGAATTTGAACGGCTTGGTCACGTAGTCATTCGCGCCGGATTCGAGGCCGAGAATCGTATCTGCATCGCCGTCTTGCCCGGTCAGCATGATGATCGGAGCGCGCACGCCCTTTTGCCGCATCTGCTTGCAGGCTTCGCGGCCATCCATGTCCGGCATATCGACATCGAGCAGGATAAGGTCAATTCGTTCGGCCAGCGCCTGAGTGATGCCTTCATTCGCGTTGGCGGCCTGCAATGTGGTGAAGCCATCGTGCAGGTCGAATTGCTCGGCGAGCGCTTCGCGCAGGTCCTGGTCATCATCAACCAGCAGGATCGTCTTGTTGCCTGTCACGGGCGTCTCCTAAATTTCGGTCGTCGCTGTGTATTGCGGCTGCTGTCAAATGGCATATGACTTTGCCTAACGTGCAATCACAAGTGTGGGAGCAGTCCGTGAGCATGAAATTCACCGCGACGCAAACCGGCAAGTTTGCCGGGCCAGGCTTTACCGCCCGGTGCGTCCTGGGCAAAGGCGGCGTGGTGAAGGCATCGCAAAAGCGTGAGGGCGACGGGGCCTCTCCGGCTGGCACATGGCCGGTGCGGAACGTCTACTTCAGGCCGGACCGTCTGGACCCGCCTGTCACCAGCCTCCCCCTGGTGCCGTTGAAGCCGTATGATGGTTGGTGCGATGCGCCGGATCACCGCCTCTACAACCGGCCCGTATCCCTGCCATTTTCGGCTAGCCATGAAAAATTATGGCGCGACGACCATGTCTACGATGTGATCGTCGAACTTGGTTACAATGATGATCCGGTCGAACCGGGGCATGGCAGCGCGATCTTCATGCATCTGGCACGGCCGAATTTCGAGCCGACCGAGGGCTGCATTGCGCTCGAACGGAATGACTTGCTGATATTGCTGGAATTGATGGCACCGGGCGCCGAAATTGAAATCTCTTTCTAGGCAGAAGGGTCACGTGCGCCAAACAGAGCCGACCCAACGCGCACATGCGTCGCTCCAAAGCGCGCAGCAATGTCATAGTCTGCGCTCATGCCCATGGAGAGTTGGCGGAGTTCGAGACGTTTGGCGATCTTGGCCAGCAAGGCAAAGTGCGGACCGGCCGGTTCATCGACCGGAGGAATGCACATCAGCCCAATCACATCCAGCCCTTGCTCCCGCGCCACGCGGAGCAGCGCTTCGACGTCTCTTGGTGCAACCCCGGCCTTCTGCGGCTCTTCGCCGGTATTCACCTGAATCAGGTAACTCCGCTTCAAGCCGGACTTCTGTTCGGCCTTCGCAAGTTCGCGGCAAAGTTTTGGCCGGTCGAGTGTCTCGATGACGTGAAACAGGTTTACCGCGTCTTCGGACTTGTTCGATTGCAAAGGTCCAATCAGCCGCAATTCCAGATCCGGATAATCCGCGCGGCGCGTTTCCCAATGGTGGAAAGCTTCCTGTACGCGGTTTTCTCCGAAAACGCGGTGACCCGCCGCGAGGATCTCTTCCAATGCCGCATCGGATTGGGTTTTCGTCACAGCCACAAGCATGGGCGGTGTTTCAGCAATAGCAGCAAGATCGCCGAGGATCTCGGCGCGGCGCTTGGCAATTCCGGGGAAGTCCGTATCAGTCATCTTGATGGCGCAGAAACCCCAAGACGACCCGAGACGCAAGCTGATCTCTGCGGCGAGACGCTCGCGGCGGCATTTGCCATCCTGGTTGCCACCCGCCCTTTTCCTGACCGATCCGCAACGCACACCGGACCCGGTTTCGGTTGCAGAAAACCTTCCCGCAGGCTGGGGCATTCTTTACCGTCACTTCGGGGCACGGCACGGTGTATGGCAGGCGCGCCAACTTGCAGACATAGCAAACAAGCGCGGGCTCGCCTTGATCGTCTCGGCTGATCCGGACCTGGCAATTGAAGTTGGAGCTGCGGGCGTGCATTGGCCATATGCCCGACGACACGAGGCGCGCAAGTGGCGTCACCGGTTCGACCTGATGAGCGTAAGCGCTCATGGCCGCGCTGAATTGCAAAAGATTGATGCACGCGTCTTCGATGCAGCCCTGGTGTCTACGGTGTTCCCATCCAATAGCCCCTCAGCCACGGCGCCCATGGGCCCATACACATTACGCTGCCTGTCGCGGCAAAGCGCTCTACCAATCTACGGGTTGGGCGGTATCAATTCGCGCAATGCCGCCAGCATAAGTGATGCAGCAGGTCTGGCAGCGATTGAGGGAATAAGGGACCCGTTCAGATCCTAGAATTTGAAGGCGGACTTCAGCCGGATACCCGCTTCAACTTCGCGAGATTCCCATGTGGACGTGTCGTTCAACTCGTCGGTGCCAACGCTGACTTCACCGCCAACCGAGAACCGCGGGGTAATTCTGAAGGTCGCACCCGCCTGCATTTCTTCACGCGGCAGCGGCGAAAGATCGGTACGGGAGACCTTGTCGAGGTTCAGTTGCCAGCGGGCATTGCCGCCAAACTGCATCGAGAATTCCCGGTCCGGCTGGGCTTGCCAGACAGGTTCCGCACTAGCGGGTTTGGCCTGAGCGAATTGACGGTACCACTCGGACTGCGCGGCGGAGGTTTCAGATATGCTGGGCGTTGCCATTTCCATGGAGGGTGCAGGCACGTCATCTTGCGCCGCAGCTGGCAGAGCCAGCGCGGTTAACGCGATCACGAAAGTTGCAAAGCCCAGCTTCATCAATATTACCTCTGCTCCCAGAAATAGTCGGAGGGGCGGGTAAAGAGAAGATTAAGAATCTGAAAGACCCCCTATTCTAGTCCGATAGTGTGATTTCTATCACAATCCCCTCAGGAGAATTTTTGCCCGCTAAAACGCCAAATGCGTTAGATGGCGACAGGTTCAGGCTATTCTCGGCGTATCCGAGGGTCAATTTTGCATGTTTTGTGACATTTCGCGAGACGCCCAATTTCCATGCATCTCCCTCCAAGCCTGTCAGTTCATCTTCCGCGAATCCGTATTCGGCCCCTATCAGGTAATCGCCCACCGACTTGGTCAGTCCTGCAGTCCACGCTTCGTAGTCGCCATCCGCCTCAATGCCATTGTCAGAGATGAGCCAGGTCGCACCAACGGATATCGTGTCGAATTCCGCTTTTGTCCCTAGTGACCAGGTTGTGACACGGTCATATATTGGCGATGCGTAGGGTGGCGTCTCAATCTCTGCCGTACTCGCTGCAAGGGACCCACTCAGCCTTACGCCTTCGCTGCGCAACAGGCGCGAGACATTGATGGCCCCTTCAACCGCATTGGTGATTGTAACGGGCGCAGCGCCAGGCAGATTACGGTCAGCATCCCGGTCGAGGCCGCGGACATCCGCCTTGGGCGTGATACTGACACCCGCGCGCACTCCCACCAGGCGAGGTGTCGCGTAAGAAAGCTTCACCGACGGCCCGATCAGATCATGTTGCGTCGTTACCATGTCCAACCCTGTTGGGTCCAACACCTGACGGCCGCTGGCCAGCGTATCGAAAACGGAGGGCGCGCTTTCCTGAAACCGTGCCGCGACGCCCAGGTCCCGCCCCAGCCGGAGCTGCCCATAGCCACCTTCGACATATATGTAAGCCGTTTCAATTTCGGCTCGGGTTTCGGTATCATTTGGCGGCACGCCGACTGCCAGCCCAGTGAACGCGCCCTGCAACCCCAGACCGCTCCCCTCCATACCGACCGGTACACCGCTGAATCCGGCCCGTTGGGAGTGGTCCTTCTGAAGTTCAGCCCGACCGGCAGCGCCGATTTCAAGGCCGCTATCCAGGATTCGATTGGTCGATACGCCAGCCCAGGTACGCGCCAGAATTTGCTCGTCAGCCTCCGGCATCATTACCAGACTGGCACCCAGATCGGTTTCGGTTTCCCATGGATTCCAGTCGTCCTCCCATTGCGCATGCGCGGCGGGGCCGGCAAGCGCCAAAGCGAGAACGGAGATTTGGGCGAATTTCATACCGGTCCTCCATGGGGGCGACACGCAGATCAGCACTGGCGAGCCCGTAAACCCCTTGTTATACAAACCGCCGTCAACAAGGTCTTGCACTCAGGAACTTTCTTCATGGTCAAATATGTTTTCTCTGCGGCGATTGCCGGCATGCTGATGGTTTCAGGCTGCCAGTCCAAATCGGGCGGCAACGCCGAAGCCCGCGTGATCCAGCAAAATATCGGCAGCGTGAATCCATATCTCTGGCGCGCCTCGCTCGACACGTTCGATGATCTTCCGGTGGCGACGGCCGACCCTATCGGTGGCCTGATCACGTATGACTGGAAGGCATATGCCGCCGCGCCAAACGAACGCGTCAAAGTCACAGTCTACATCCTAGATACGCGTTTGCGTGCAGATGGCGTGAAGGTTTCCGTGTTCCGTCAGGAAAAGAGTGAAGCCGGCGAGTGGACCGATGCTGTCGTTGATCCGGAAACCGCGCTCCAGCTTGAGAACAAAATCCTGGATCGGGCGCGACTGCTGAAGAACTCCCAGCTGGGCTAAGCTCCGGCTGAACCACTAATCCGGAAAGGTCAGGGGCATGGCGACCCGTTACGATCCGCAAATCGCGGAACAAAAATGGCGTGCAGCTTGGGAAAAGGCCGCACTCTTCAACGCAAAATCACCAGCCGAGGCGGGCGATGCGCCCAAGGCTTATGTGCTGGAGATGTTCCCGTACCCATCCGGACGGCTGCATATGGGCCATGTGCGCAACTATGCGATGGGCGATGTCGTTGCGCGTCACAAGCGCGCCAAGGGCTATAATGTGCTGCACCCAATGGGGTGGGACGCGTTCGGCATGCCGGCCGAGAACGCCGCCATGGAGCGCAATGTTCATCCGGGCGAATGGACCTATCAGAACATCGCCTCGATGAAGGCCCAGTTCTCGAAGCTCGGCCTGTCGCTCGACTGGAGCCGGGAATTCGCGACCTGCGACCCGGAATATTATGGCGCCCAGCAGGGTCTGTTCCTGAAATTCCTAGAAAAGGGCCTCGTCTATCGCAAGGCCTCGAAAGTGAACTGGGACCCGGTCGACAATACGGTTCTGGCCAATGAACAGGTCATCGACGGGCGTGGCTGGCGTTCGGGCGCGCTGGTGGAACAGCGCGAGCTTACCCAGTGGTTTTTCCGCATTACCGACTATGCCGAAGACCTGCTGACCGAAGTGCAGAAGCTGGAGCGCTGGCCTGAAAAAGTTCGCACCATGCAGGCGAACTGGATCGGCCGGTCGGAAGGGCTCCAAATGCGGTTCGAATTCGATGGCACCGCGCCATCTGGATTTGGCGAAGGCATCGAGATCTTCACGACCCGCCCGGACACGTTGTTCGGCGCGAGTTTCATTGCCCTGTCACCAGATCACCCGCTGACCGTCCAAATGGCGGAGCAATCGGATGAGCTGAAAGCGTTCCGCGCAAGATGCGCACAGATCGGCACCAGCGAAGAAGCCATCGAAAAGGCCGAAAAGCTTGGCTTCGATACCGGCCTGACCGTCAAACACCCTTTCGACGACACGAAGACCCTGCCCGTATGGGTTGCGAACTTCGTGCTGATGGGGTACGGCACCGGCGCGATTTTTGGCTGCCCGGCGCATGACCAGCGCGATATCGATTTTGCCCGGAAATACGGCCTGAGCGTCACGCCCGTTGTCCTGCCGCCGGAAGCGGATGCAAGCACATTCGATGTTGAAGACGAGGCCTATACCGGCCCCGGCAGCATCTTCAATTCGGATTTCCTGAACGGCTTGGCAATCGACGACGCCAAGCGGGCCGCGATCGCGAAAATCGAATCCATGGGGCTTGGCGAAGGCAAGGTGAACTACCGCTTGCGGGACTGGGGCGTCTCGCGCCAGCGCTATTGGGGATGCCCGATTCCGGTCATTCATTGCGAGAGCTGTGGGATCGTGCCCGTGCCAGAAGCGGACCTCCCGGTAAAACTGCCGGAAGAAGTATCCTTCGATAAGCCAGGCAATCCGCTTGAGCGGCACCCGAGCTGGAAGCATGTTGACTGCCCGACCTGTGGCAATGCCGCCCGCCGCGAGACAGACACGCTGGACACGTTCGTCGACAGCTCCTGGTACTATTCCCGCTTTGCCAGCACGAACGATCTTGAAGAACGCGCTTACTGGATGCCGGTCGACCAATATGTTGGCGGCGTTGAGCATGCGGTGCTTCACCTGCTCTATGCGCGCTTCATCGCCAAGGCGATGCGCGATGTCGGCCTGTTGGACCTGCCGAATGGAGAGCCGTTTGCCGGTCTTTTCACGCAAGGCATGGTGACGCACGAGACCTACAAGTCTGCGGCCGGAAAGTGGCTGGAGCCGTCGGACGTACAGCGTGACGGGGACACCTGGATCGAAACAGCCACCGGCGCCATCGCGACCGCTGGACCAATCGAGAAAATGTCCAAGTCGAAGAAGAACACGGTCGATCCGGACGCGATCATCAGTCAGTTCGGTGCAGATGTAGCGCGCTGGTTCGTTTTGTCAGATTCCCCGCCTGAGCGGGACGTTGAGTGGACGCAGTCCGGGGTTGAAGGTGCATCGCGGTTTGCCCAGCGCCTGTGGAGCGTATTCGATGCACTCCCGGAGGAGACCAGTATTGTGCCCGGCGATGATGCTGCGTCGATTGCGCTACGCAAGGCAAACCACAAGGCCGTCGCTTCAATAGACAAGGCGATCGAGGAATTCCGCTTTAACTCCGCAGTGGCCAGCATCCATGAATGGGTTACCGCATTGAAGAAGGCAGAGTCTGGTGGCGAGACCATTCTCGGAGCGCGTATCGAAGGCGCCTCCATGCTGGCCCGCTGCGTGACACCGTTCATGCCCCATCTTGCAGAAGCCTGCTGGGAACGACTTGGACAACCTGCCTTCGTATCCTCAGCGCCTTGGCCCGTGGCAGACCCCAGCCTGCTGGCGGATGATGAGGTCACAATGGCAGTTCAGGTGAATGGAAAGCGCCGCGCCGAAATCACCGTACCAAAGAGCATGGACAAGGATTCCGTCGAAGCCGTTGCAAAAGCCCATGCGGATGTAGCCAGCTTCATTGAGGGCAAGTCCGTGAAGAAAACCATTGTCGTCCCCGGCCGCATCGTGAATATCGTGGTGGCATGAAACAGTTCTTCGCTCTTGTCGCCTTCGCCCTCATAGCCGGGTGCGGATTCAAACCGGTCTATGCGACGGGCGCGGGCGCCAATTATGGCGGCGCCATCACGGTCGAGAAGATTGATGGTCGGTCGGGTTACATCCTGCGCCGGGCCCTTCAGGAAGAGCTTGCGATTGGACTTCCAAATATTACCGAAACGGCTTCGCTACAGATCACCCTTGATGAAGATTTGACCCGGTTGGCATTCGAGCAGGATGGCGCAGCCTCCCGGTCCAATGTGACAGCGTTCGGCCAGTATACGCTGACACGGCCACAGGGCGTGATACGCGGCGCGAGTAAAAGTGAGGTCAGCTTTGGAGTCCCGAGCAGCACGTTCGGCGATATTTCCGCGCAGAAGACGGCCTCGGAGCGCGCTATGCGGTTGCTCGCGAAAAACATCGTGGACGACCTGCGGCGCAAATTGTCGGTTGAATAATGTTGGTCAACGGCAAACAGGCGAGTGATTTTGCTCGCAAGCCCAAACCATCCGTCTGGGCTGTGCTGGCCTTTGGCGAAGATTCCGGCCTTGCCTCCGATGCCGCGATTTCCCTGATCAAAGCCTGGACGCCGCAAGGCGCCAATATGGATGTCACCACGCTGGACGATGACTCCGTCAAGAAAGACCCATCACTGCTCTTTGACGGACTCGAAGCGGTCTCCCTGCTGGGAGATCCCCGCGTCATCCGCGTTCGGACAAGTGGCGACAAGATTGCGGCTCTGTTGATAGAAGCCATTCAGAAAGGTGACTCTCAGGAAGGCTATTATTCCGCCCGTTTGATAATTGAAGCTGGCGGCCTGCAAAAGCGCTCGAAACTGCGCGCCGCGGCAGAAACGGCCCAACTTACCGCTTGTCTGCAATTGTTTGCCGACGAAGCGGGCGATATCGAAAAAAGGGTTCAGGATGCGCTGAAGTCCGAAAGTGTCCAGATCACCCCCGAAGCGCTCGCACTGTTTGTGGGCGATTTGCCGGGCCATCGCAATCTGGCCAACTCGGAAATCGAGAAGCTCGCCCTCTATGCGCGCGGTCTGGGGCGACCGCTTGATGTGGATGATGTCCGTTCGTTGTCCGCGACCGATGTGGACCACAATCTTTTAGCCGCCATTCGCGCAGCGCTTGATGGCAAACCGGCACTCGTCCATTCCACGCTCGACCGACTGGCTGTTGCGGGCACGAGCGGAATTTCCATCCTGCGTTCGCTTCAGTTCGAAACCATGCGCATGCTGGACGCTCAGTCTCGGCTGGCTTCCGGCCAGTCCAATCCCGGTATGAAACTCAGGCCCCCCGTCTGGCAGAGCGAGTGGGGCCTGTTCAGCGCGCGCCTCCGGAAGTGGCCGACCAAGCGTCTGATGCGGGTGATGGAACGGATCTATGAAGCAGAACAGCAGGCGAAGTCGGGCTCAGGTAGCGCTGACCCAGTAATACGTATACTGATGAATGAAATTGCACGCGCCGCCGAAATGGCGAGCTGACATCTAGAGAACGTTGCGCTTGGCAGTCAGCCGTCTGCAAACATCGTCGAGTTGTTCTAGGTCGCGATACTTGATGCGAAGCTCGCCGCCATTCTTGCCGTGGCGGATGTCTACATCCAGTCCGATGGACCGGGAGAGATCCGCCTCGAGGGCTTCGGTGTCGACGTCCTTTTCCTCCGGCTTGAGCCGGGCGGATTTGGTTTCAACGGGCGTGTCTTCGCGAGCGGCCTTGGCATGTGCTTCGACCTCGCGAACCGTCAGGCCCTTCTCAACGGCAAGCTCCACCAGCGCTTCCGGATCGGGCGCGCCCAGCGCCGCGCGAGCGTGTCCGGCCGTGATCTTGCCATCGCGAACATATTCTCGGGCGCCATCCGGCAGTTGCAGCAAGCGCAGGGTGTTTGTGATGTGCACCCTACTTTTGCCAACGCTTGTCGCAAGACTGTCCTGGGTCCGACCGAAGCGCTTCATCAGCGCCTCATAGGCTTCAGCTTCTTCAATTGGGTTGAGGTCTGCGCGCTGAACATTCTCGATGATGCCGATCTCGAGTAGTTCCAACTCGTCGGTATCCCGTACGACGGCGGGAATACTGGTCAGACCGGCCAGCTTGGCGGCTCGCCACCGACGCTCCCCCGCTATGATCTGATACTCGTTCTTTTCCTTGGGATCCGGACGGACCAGAATGGGCTGGAGAACGCCCTTGGATTTCAGGGATTCAGCGAGTTCCTGAAGTGCCGCCTCGTCGAAGGTCCGGCGAGGCTGTTTCGGATTTCGGCGAATCTTGTCGATGGCGATTTCGTTGGAGGTGCCCTTACTCCCACCTGCAGTGCGTGCTTCAGGCGGAGAGACGGCCTCCACTTCCCCAATCAGGGAAGACAGGCCGCGTCCAAGACGGGAAGGTTTGCTCTTTGTATCGTCGCTCATATGGGTCAGGCCGCGCGGGCTTTCTCTCTTTGAAGGACTTCGGATGCGAGACGGATATAGGCCTCGCTACCTGGACAGCGATAGTCATACAACAAGGCCGGCTTGCCGAAAGATGGCGCTTCGGAGAGGCGCACATTTCGCGGTATGACCGTATTGTAGACCTTGGCGCCAAAGAAGGCTCGCACTTCGTCGGCGACCTGGTCGGACAGATTGTTTCGCCGGTCATACATGGTCAGGACGACGCCCTGGATTTCGAGATTGGGATTGAGGCCAGAGCGCACAACTTCCACCGTGCGAAGCAATTGGCTAAGGCCCTCCAGCGCCAGGAACTCACACTGTAGCGGAACCAGAAGTGCGTCGGCGGCTGTCATCGCGTTCAAAGTGAGCGAGGACAGCGATGGCGGGCAATCAATCAGAATATAGTCATACTGGACCAGTCCGCCCTGGACAGACCGCTGAACATAATCATGCAGCGCGTCGCGCAATTTGTAGGACCGGTGAGAGTCATTGGCCAGTTCGGTTTCTACACCAGAGAGGTTTTCATCGCCCGGAACAATGTCAAGACGCGGCACAATCGTTGACAGAACCGCTTCTTCCAGCGGGATCCGGTCCACGACAACATCATAGGATGTCTGATGCCGGTCCTGGCGCTCAATACCCAGCCCTGTGGAGGCATTGCCCTGCGCATCGAAATCGACAATCAGGACGCGCCGGCCCACAGCCGCCAACGCCGTACCGAGATTTATGGACGTCGTTGTCTTCCCGACCCCGCCCTTTTGGTTCACGACTGCAAAGATTCTAGGTTTACCGCTGACCACGCTTGAGCTCCCTCACGATCAAAATCACGCCTGACCCACCAGTGCGACTTGGAATCGCCTCATAGGCGAAGTTCCATCTTTGTTGGGCGTCCGTCAATTCTTCTTTCCAGCGTTCGCCCTTTAGAAAAACCCCTGTTACACCGTTTTCCATCCAGGGAGCGGCGTAGTCGAGCAGTTTTGGAAGGGGCGCAAACGCCCGCGCAGTGATAATATCCGCGGTGGAATTCGGCGCAGCCTCAATCCGTCCCTGATAAACCGACGCATTGAGACCAGCATCGTCGATAGCTGCGCGGAGAAAGGCGCATTTCTTCCCGACGGTTTCCATCATGGTCACATGACTCTGTGGCCGGGCCGCAGAAATGATCAGTCCGGGAAATCCCGCGCCGGAACCCAGATCGACGATCCGCGTTGTTTCCGGAATAAATGGCAAAATCTGATAGGAATCGGCTACATGGCGACTCCATATCTGCGGCCACTCACGCGGTCCAATCAGATTGGAGCGTTGCCGCCACGCGTCGAGAGTTAAGATCACGGCGTCCAATCTTTCCGATGTTTCACGTGAAACATCGAATTCGGCCAGAAAGGCCGCGCGATCTTCGGAATTCATCATGAGTGTTAACCAGCTTTCTTCCGGCGCTTAACATATCCCAAAAGGGCCGTTAGAGCGCCCGGTGTCACGCCTTCGATACGTCCGGCCTGACCCAAAGTGGAAGGACGGACCGATTCCAGTTTCTGGCGAACCTCATTCGAGAGACCGCCAATTCCCGAATAATCGAGATCTGCCGGGATCATCAGATCTTCGTCGCGACGCAAAGCGGCGACATCTTCTGCCTGGCGTTCCAAATAGGAAGAGTAAAGGGCTTCAATCTCGACCTGTGTCCCGATCTCGTCGGAGATGTCTGATACTTCCGGCCAAATGGCGGACAGAGCATTGAGATCGATCTCCTTGTAGGAGAGATATTCCCATGCCGTCCTGACGCGGCCATCCTGATTGACCGCCCATCCGGCTTGAGCCGCTTTTGCGGGCGACAAGGTCAGTGTCTTCAGAAGTTGGCGGGCAGATTCAAGCGCTCGGTGTTTCACGTGAAACACGTCTGCCCGGTCTGACCCGACGCATCCGGCGGCAATACCTTTTTCGGTGAGACGCTGGTCGGCATTATCGGCGCGTAGTGCCAACCGATATTCGGCGCGCGATGTAAACATCCGATAGGGTTCCGTCACGCCGCGCGTCACGAGGTCATCGATGAGGACGCCAATATATGCCTCCGCGCGATCAAATATAATCGGATCTTTTCCGCCCGTGGCGCGCGCCGCATTCAAGCCCGCAACGAGACCTTGCGCGCCCGCTTCTTCATATCCGGTTGTGCCATTGATCTGCCCGGCGAGATACAGGCCTGGAAGCGCATGCACCTCAAGTGCGGACGAAAGCGCACGTGGATCGACGTAATCGTATTCGATTGCATAGGCATGTTGGATGATCTTGGCATTCTCGAGCCCGGGAATGGTTCGAAGGAACCGCTCCTGAATATCCTCTGGAAGCGATGTCGAAATGCCATTTGGATAAACGGTGTGATCGTCGAGACCTTCCGGTTCCAGGAAGATCTGATGACTATCCTTGTCGGCGAACCGGTGAACCTTGTCCTCGATAGACGGGCAATAACGCGGACCTCGGCCAGCAATCGCGCCGGAATAGACGGCCGATTGCTCAATATTCTCGGCAATGATCGCGTGGGTTTCCGGCGTCGTCCAGGTGATGCCGCATTTGACCTGCGGCACCGTAATCTCATCGGTCAGATACGAAAACGGAATCGGCTGCTCATCGGCGGGCTGCATTTCAAGACGATCCCAGGCGATCGTCCGGCCATCCAGCCGTGCCGGCGTACCAGTCTTCAAACGCCCCATCGGGAGACCAAGCCCATAGAGCCGGTCCGACAGGCCAATCGCAGGGACCTCGCCGACACGACCGGCAGGGATACGTTTCGCACCTATATGGATGATGCCTTTCAGGAAGGTGCCTGTGGTGATCACGACAGAAGCCGCACGATAAATCTCGCCCTTCAGACCAATCACGCCCGCCACGTGATTGTCCTCCACGATCAGGTCTTCGGCGCCATCCTCAATGATGGTCAGGTTTGGATGGTCCGCAAGTTCCGCCTGCATGGCATCGCGGTAAAGCTTTCGGTCGATCTGGGCGCGGGGGCCCCAGACAGCCGGACCCTTGGACCGGTTGAGCATACGGAACTGGATACCGGCCTTGTCTGCCAGCCGTCCCATGAGGCCGTCCAGCGCATCGATCTCTCTCACGAGGTGACCCTTGCCGAGGCCGCCAATTGCCGGATTACAGCTCATCTCTCCGATGGTTGCGCGCTTGTGTGTGACCAGAGCGGTGCGTGCGCCTGTCCGCGCCGCGGCCGCGGCCGCTTCGCAGCCGGCATGACCGCCGCCTACCACTATCACATCAAACTGTTTCATCTCGCTCATGGCGCTACTTCGGATCCGGATTTCAGAAAGGCGCTATATAGCGGCTCGTTGCCTCAAACCCTAGGGGTCATTTGCCGATGCAGAACTGGGAGAACACTGCACCGAGCACATCTTCTACGCCGACTGAGCCGACAACCGCTCCAAGATGCCGGATAGCCAGGCGCACGTCTTCCGCTGCGAGTTCCGGACCGGTGCCAAGCTCCAGCGCATCCCGCGCAGCAATGAGGCAAGCGAGTCCATCGACCAATCGGGCGCGATGCCGGGCGCGTGTAATGACCGGCGCTTCAACAGATGCAGCCTTGTTGGAAATGAAGTCCGCCAGTGCGGCTTCGAGTTCGGGCACGCCATCGCCATCTTTCGCGGAAATCTTGTAGTCGTATTCTGGGAGACCGGCGGCCAGCTCGGTATCAGCCTTGTTTACCACGACTATATCTGTCGTTTGGCGGAACAACGAGTTCAACACACCCAGCTCAGGTGCGCCCCCATCAACCATAAACAGGCGCAAGTCGGCCTCAGCAGCCACGCGTTCTGCCCGCCGAACGCCCTCGGCTTCAATCTCATCTTGGGTCTCACGCAAACCGGCCGTGTCGGACAGCCAGACTACCTGTCCGCCCATCACGCGCCGTACCTCAATCACATCGCGGGTTGTGCCCGGGGTTGATGTCACAATCGCCGCGTCGCGTCCGGCAAGGCGGTTGAGCAGGGTCGACTTTCCCGCATTCGGCGCGCCTATAATGGCGATGCGAAATCCATCCCGGATCTTCTCGCCGATTCCGCGATCCCCAAGCGCTTCCTCGATTTCGTGAATCAGTCGGGTCAGCTTCCGGATGACCGGTGCCGTGGTTTCCTCGGGTGCATCTTCTTCGTCCGGAAAGTCCACAACCACTTCAATCAAGGCAAGTATGCCCGTCAGGTCAGCCCGCCATTGGTCGTACTTCTCGGTCAGACCGCCCGTCAGTTGCCGAAGAGCCTGGGCTTTCTGCGCATTGGTCTCTGCTTCGATAATGTCAGCGACGCCTTCGGCCTCGGTCAAATCGATCTTGCCCGCTTCAAAGGCGCGTCGCGTGAACTCACCCGGCTCAGCCAAGCGCACTCCAGGCTCACTCGTCAGTGTACTGATTGCATGGGTTATGACGGCTGGACCGCCATGCAGGTAAAGCTCCAGCGTGTCTTCACCGGTATAGGAATGCGGCCCGGGCATGAAGACGACGAGTCCCTCATCAATGAGATTTCCATCCTCGTCGCGAAATTTCGTCAGAGTGGCATGACGGGGTTCCGGCAGGCCGCAATCGAGCAGGGAACCTGCCAGTTTCCAGATCCGGTCTCCTGATAACCGGATAATACAGATAGCTGCTGGGGGCTGGCCCGAGGCGAGGGCGCAGATCGTGTCGCGCTCGCTCATGGCCAGGCTCGCTCCGCTAGTTCTTCATGGCTTCGAAGAACTCATCATTGTTCTTCGTCTGGCGCAATTTATCCAGAAGGAAGTCGATTGCATCATTCGTGCCCATTGGGCCAAGGATGCGACGCAGAATGTAGATCTTGGACAGCTGGGCAGCTGGCGTGATCAGTTCTTCTTTTCGCGTGCCAGATTTCATGATGTCGATGGCCGGGAAGGTCCGCTTGTCGGCGATCTTGCGATCCAGCACGACTTCTGAGTTACCCGTACCTTTGAATTCCTCGAAGATGACTTCATCCATGCGGCTACCGGTATCGATCAGGGCAGTGGCAACAATGGTCAGCGAGCCACCATTCTCGACATTCCGCGCCGCACCGAAGAAACGTTTGGGGCGCTGCAACGCGTTGGCATCCACACCACCGGTCAACACTTTACCAGAGCTTGGAACGGTCGTGTTGTAAGCACGGCCAAGACGCGTGATCGAATCGAGCAGGATGACGACGTCACGCTTGTGCTCAACGAGGCGCTTGGCTTTTTCGATTACCATTTCGGCGACCTGGACGTGACGTGTGGACGGCTCATCAAATGTCGAAGCCACGACTTCGCCCTTCACCGTACGTCGCATGTCAGTAACTTCTTCGGGACGCTCATCGATCAACAGGACGATCAAATAGCATTCAGGATGGTTTTCCTCGATGGCGGAGGCGATGTTCTGGAGCAACACCGTCTTACCGGTCCGCGGAGGCGCAACGATCAGCGCGCGCTGACCCTTACCGATGGGCGCGACAATGTCGATGACACGTCCTGAACGATCCTTGCGAGTTGGATCCTGGCTTTCCATGCGCAGACGCTCTTCGGGATAAAGCGGAGTGAGGTTGTCGAAGTGAACCTTCTTGTTGGCCTTATCCGGTTCCTCGAAATTGATGCGCGAAACATCCGTCAGCGCGAAGTAGCGTTCATTGTCCTGCGGCGCGACGATCGGCCCTTCGACAGTATCACCAGTCCGGATGTTACCCTTCTTCAGAACTTCCGGACTGACATAGATATCGTCTGGTCCGGGCAAATAGTTGGATTCCGGTGAGCGCAGGAAGCCGAAGCCATCAGTCAGAACTTCCAGCACGCCCTGGCCCGTGATTTCTACTTCGCTATCCGCCAATTCCTTAAGGATTGCGAACAGCATGTCCTGTGTCCGCATGGACGAGGCATTCTCGACCTCCAGCTCTTCAGCATAGGAGAGCAATTCCTCTGGCGATTTTGCCTTGAGATCGCTGAGTTTTACACTGGTGATGTCGTCGAGCATGGAAGAGGCCATGGATGAATTCCGGATGAGGGGCCGCCGTCATGTGTGTCGGCAACCGGATTTTGGTAAATTGGGAGTTCTTCGCCCGCGCAAGGACTGCGCAGCGGTTTTTCCGCTTATGGGGCCAGAATGGTCAAATCGTCAAGGGGTTGGGCACGGGGCCCGCCTAAAGCGGCCTGACGATCACCATGATAACGACGCCGATCATCAGCAGGAAGGGCACTTCATTCAACATCCGTAGGCGCTTGGCGGGAATCCCGTCGCCTCCTCGGTCAATCTTCTTTCCGACACCGATGAAATAACCGTGCAGACCGGACAGGATCAGCACGAGCAGGAGTTTTACATGCATCCAAGGCATGCTCAGCAAGCCTTGATTCATAACAAGCATGGCAACGCCAAGCACCCAGACGAGGATAAGGCTGGGATTCAGGATGATCATGCGCAACTTGTTCGATGCTTCTTTCATCGTCTCGAAAAGAGGCTCGCCCGGCTGGCTGGAAAGTTGATGAATTTTGTAGCGGGGATAAACGAGCAAGCCGCCCATCAGCGCTATCACGAACACAACATGCGCTGCCTTCACCCAGAGATACAGCATCAGGCGACGTCCTTGCGAACGGGATTGGCGCGTTGGCCGACTTTCGGATGGGGTGTGCGGTTCGGGCAATTCTTCCAGTCGCCGGGGCAAAGCCGGGAGTCTGCGCATGATCGGATCTGCAAGTCTTGTCCCATTGTCTTCAGCACTTCATCGCGCAGCATGGAGATAAACTCCTCATGCACGCCCAGCGCTTCCACGCGGGTATAGCTCGCGGCGCCGTGCTCTTCAGCCACAAGTCGGTACTCTTCGCCAAGTTCCACCAGTGTCTCGATATGCTCGGAGACAAAGGCAATGGGTGCAATCAGGATGTTCTTGCCTTCCTTGGCCGCTTTTTCGATTTCGTCCTCGGTCGGCGGGCCAATCCATTTCAGCGGTCCCACGCGCGACTGGTAGCATGGCACAATCTCCCAGTCGGTCGGCACCCGCCCGGCGATCATCTCTGCCATGGCCTCGCACTGCCACTGGTAGGGATCTCCATCCTTCACGATTTTTTCCGGCAAACCGTGCGCTGACAGGAGAAGACGAACATTGCCGGGTTCACCCGCAGCTTTGTGTGCCTTCATGATCTGGTCCACATGCGAGGAGATCAGGCCTTCGGCGAAGGGATAGCAGCAGATTGTCTTAGCAACACCCTTGTAAGCCTTGTTCCAGGCCGTGAGGGACGAGCCTGTCGTCGTTGTGGAAAACTGCGGATAGAGCGGCAACAAGATGACTTCGTCTGCGCCCCAGGCTTTTACATCAGTCGCGGCTTCTTCAGTGAAAGGGTGCCAATAGCGCATCGCAATAAAACACCTGACCTCATCCTCAGGCAATTTTTCCTGCAGAGATGCCGTAAGCGCATCCGCCTGTTTCTGAGTCTCAGGCAAAAGCGGTGACCCACCGCCAGCATCCATCATGGCGTAATTCTTGATCACTGATGGCGCGCGGGTCGTGGAGATCAGCCGAGCGAGAAACCAGCGAATGGGCAACGGCGCGCCAATAATGGCTGGATCTCGGAACAGGTTTTTCAAAAAGGGTTTCACGGTCTTGTCCGAATCCGGTCCTCCCAGATTGAACAGAACTACGGCGATCTTTCGGCCCATGATTTTCTAGCCCTTCCGAATGATTTCCAGCACGCGCTCAACATGCGCGATCGGCGTTTCCGGCCGGATACCGTGTCCAAGGTTGAAGACATGCGGCCGGCCTTCGTAGGCAGAGATAAGCTCGCGCACCCGATCGTCGAGTCGCTGACCGCCCTCAATCAGCAGAAGTGGGTCAAGATGTCCCTGTACCGGAAATCCGGCGGGCAGGGCAGCATTCACAAAGGCTGGCACTGCGGACGTATCAAGCCCGACGGCCGTGATACCCGTCTCCTGAACATATTCCGGCAGCATGGCAGACGCGCCGCGCGGAAATCCGATGATGGGAACCGTGACACCCATTTCCCTCAGTCGTGCGACCAGTTTTTTCGTAGGCGCAATGATAACTTCCCGGAAGATGTTATTGGGCAGACCCTCGGCCCAGCTGTCGAACAACATCAATGCGTCTGCGCCGGCTTCCACCTGCGCGGCCATATAGTGCGCTGTTGCTTCGCTGATGAGATCCAACGCTTTCGCCAATTCATCCGGCTTGCCATGTGCCCATCGCCAGGCGAGCGACTTGTCTGTCTTGCCGCGACCTTCGATAGCATAGAGCCCGACCGTCCAGGGTGATCCGGCAAAACCAATCAGGGCTGTGTCATCGGGCAAGGCGGCTTTCACACGAGAAACCGTCTCATAAACCGGAGACAATCGATCAGCCGCTTTCTGGGGTGTGACCTTTGCCAAATCAGCTGCTGTATCGATTTGCTGAACAATAGGTCCAATACCTTTTTCGAACCGCACACCCAGACCCATTGTGTCGAGGATCAGCAAAATGTCTGCAAACAGGATTGCTGCATCCATGCCATAACGACGTACTGGCTGAAGCGTCGCTTCCGCTGCCATTGAAGGCGTGTAGCAAAAGTCGAGAAAGTTCTTCGCGCGTGCTCTCAGCTCGAGATATTCGGGAAGGTGACGACCAGCCTGTCGCATCATCCATACCGGAGGTGGGGAAACCACCTGTCCCTCGAGCACCTGAATCAGCTTAGGCTTGGCGTTCATGCCTCAGGCCCCCTTCCATCCCAAAATCAAACAAAGCCCGTCAGGGCGCTTATAACTATTAGACCGTGTAATTCGTGGAGAAAGGCCACACACAGGAATTGTCCAGCTAAATCCACAGGCGAGTCACAGGGTGTCGCACCCCGGTAAGGTTTCGTTAACTGTCGATTTTATCGAGGTTAACGATGGGTTAACACCCCAGTTGGAGTCACAGATGCGAACGAAAGGGGATTCTGCCGGAGTCGAATTCGCAGGCTGTGACTCGATTGTGAATCCATTTGGGGAAGATCCTCTATCCACAGACGACTCACAGGTCTTGTGTGTTTTGCCAACCTCGGCAACACAGGGGCCATGAACAAGCCACTCGCCCGCCTAAGCATATACTTCAACGTTCACCTGGTCTCTGACAGTACCGGTGAAACCCTGAACGCCATCCAGCGCGCTGCCTGTGCGCAGTTCAAGAATGTTCAGCCCCTAGAGCACAATTATTATCTGGTCCGCTCAGAACGCCAGCTAGAACGCGTGATGAGGGAGATCGAAGCTGCACCGGGTGTTGTCTGGTACACAATCTCAGACGAGACACTGCGATCAAAACTCGAAGCGTTTTGTCGCGAAAAGGGCGTATCCACTTTGCCCGTACTGGATGCCTCCGTTGCCATGCTGGGCCGACATCTCGGTGTGTCGGCGAATCGGATCGTCGCGGGACAGCACGCATTGGATGATGACTATTTCGAGCGAATGGAAGCGATCAATTTCACGCTCGCGCATGATGATGGCCAGAATGTCGATGGGCTACGGAATGCTGATGTGATCCTGCTTGGTGTCAGTCGTACGTCCAAGACGCCGACCAGTGTCTATCTTGCGAACCGCAAGGTAAAGGCCGGTAATATTCCGCTGGTTCCCGGTGTTCCGCTTCCAGGATTCGTGGAAGAACTTGGTCCGAAAGGCCCCTTGATCGTTGGCTTGAAAATCAGCGCCGAGCGCCTCGTCCAGATCCGACGGCAGAGACTGATCTCCCTGCAGGAAGACGAACACACAATCTATGCGGATGAAGCGGCCGTGCGTGATGAGGTGACCCAAGCCAATCGTCTGTTCCAGCGCAACAAGTGGAAGACGATCGATGTGTCCCGCCGGTCTGTCGAGGAAACTGCTGCCGCTATCCTGAACTTGCTGAATGAGCGGAACGCCCAACCATGAGCCAGCGCATCATTCTAGCATCCGGCAGTCAAAGTCGGCGAGCCGTGCTGACCGCTGCCGGCATAGAGGCGGACACGATCAAGCCGAATGTGGACGAAGACGCAGCCAAAGCCTCGTTCCGCGCGAGCGACATGAAAGTGCGCGACCAGGCGATGCAACTTGCCGAACTAAAATCGGTGAAGATTTCGATGCGCGAACCGGGCCTGGTGATCGGTTGTGACCAGATGCTTTCACTCGATGGAGAGGCGTTCGACAAGCCGGTTGACCTTGCCGATGCTCGGAATCATTTGGTGAAGCTGTCCGGCAAGGCGCACACATTGGAAACGGCGATTGTTATCAGCGAAGAAGGGAAACCCGTCTGGCGTCATCTGGCGAGACCGAAATTGACTGTTCGCCCACTGAGTGATGCCTTCATCGACACCTATGTTGGATCGGTCGGAGAACCGCTCTTGTCGACAGTCGGCGCCTACCAGCTTGAAGGGCTTGGCGTGCAATTGTTCACACGGATCGAAGGCGATTACTTCTCAATTCTGGGATTACCTCTTCTTCCGCTGCTGGACTATTTGCGGACACGAGGAGTGTTGCTGTCATGACAAAACTCTATGGCGTCGTCGGCGATCCGGTCAGTCATTCCCTGTCACCTGTGATTCATAATGCGTGGATACGCGAGCATGATATCGACGCGACCTATGAGGCTATGCATATTCCGAAGGGTGAGTTTGCGGATGGCCTGTCGTCTCTGGAAGAACGTATGGCGATGGGCCTGAACGTGACCTCTCCTCACAAGGAAGATGCCATAGCGCGGGCAGAAGGCACAAGCGATGTTGCGCGCCGCATTGGAGCAGCGAACACTCTGGTTCGACTGAAGTCTGGCGGCTGGCTAGCGGAAAATACCGATGCCCCTGGTTTTACTGAATCCCTCGCCCAGGCGAACATTGAAATAGCTGATCAGAATGTCTGCCTGCTGGGAGCAGGGGGGGCCGCTCGAGCGGTTGCGCTGGCATTATCAGACATGCGGGCAACTCTGACGATCTGTAATCGAACGCGATCCCGCGCAGAGGATCTTGTGAAACATTTGAACATTGATGCTGATATCCGAGATCTGGAGCATGCCGAAGCAGAGATGGGCAAGGCAGACGTGGTGATCAACACGCTGAGTCTTGGCCAGACGGGCCAGTCTCTTGACCTACCGGAAGGTAAGCTTCGGACGTTTTACGATATTTCTTATGGCAAGCCTGCCAAGGCGATATTGGCGCAGGCGGATACGGCCGGGTGGAAGCCAATGGATGGGCTGAGCATGCTGGTCGCGCAAGCGGCATTCAGTTTCGAACTCTGGTTCGGAGTTCTGCCGGATATGGAGTCTGCGATGGCTCGCTGTCGTAAACTGGTGGAGGCAACCACATGATCGTCCTTGGGCTGACAGGATCCATCGGCATGGGTAAGTCTGCAACAGCGGATTTGTTTCGTGACGAGGGTGTTCCGGTCTACGATGCCGACGCGGCTGTTCACGCACTTTATGCCAAGGGTGGGGCTGCCGTTGCACCGGTCGAGGCGGCTTTTCCGGGGGTGATGGTCGACGGTGCGATCGACCGGATGGCTTTGCGCACACATGTGCTGGATGATGCTGAGGCGATGCGGAAGCTTGAGGCCATTGTGCACCCCCTCGCTGGTGATGCCCAGAAGCAATTTCGGGACAAGGCGCGCGAGGATGGCGCACGTTTCGTCGTGCTGGATATTCCACTTCTGTATGAGGTTGGCGGCTATGCGTATTGCGACTATGTTGCGGTGGTCACAGCGCCAGCAGAAGTACAGCGCGAACGGGTATTGTCGCGGCCGGGCATGACGGAGGAAACATTCGAGTCAATTCTGGCACGTCAGATGCCGGATGCAGAAAAGCGCGCCAAGGCCGACTTTATTATCTCCACAGCGCATGGTTTCGAGTTTGCTGCCGACTGTGTTCGCGCCATAGTATCCCTGATGAATCGTTTGGTTGAAGAGGCAAATTCATGAGTGAAGACATTCGCGAACTGGCATTCGATACTGAGACGACCGGCTTGCACCATCTTGAAGGGGACCGAGTGATCGAGATTGGGGCGGTCGAGATGATGAATCATATCCCGACAGGTCGCACGTTCCGGACCCTGATCAATCCTAAACGTTCTGTATCGGAGGATACGGTGCGTATCACAGGCATCACGGATGACGATCTGAGGGATGCTCCCTTCTTTGAGCATCCGTCTGTTGTAGACGCGTTTCTCGAATTCCTAGGCGACGCCACGCTTGTAGCGCACAATGCCGGATTTGACCGTAACTTCCTGAACATGGAGCTGGAAAAATGCGGACGTCCGCCAATCCCTGAACCTCGCTGGATCGATACGGCGCAGATGGCCAGGAAGAAATATCCCGGCGCACCTGCAAACTTGGATGCGCTATGTCGCCGGTTTGAAATCTCGCTGGAGAGCCGGACATTTCACGGCGCGCTGCTGGATAGCCAATTGCTGGCCAGTGTCTATCTGGAGCTGCTTGGCGGGCGGGCGCATGCCTTTACGTTCGAGAGCGAAGAAGAGCTCACGCGCGGTGATCGCAAACGTTCCGCCCGGCAACGGCCGGTGCCGCTGGAATCTTTCATCTCCGACGAAGAGCGCGCCGCCCACTCTGCCTTTGTCGACAGTCTGGGCGAAGACGCCATCTGGAAAAAGTTTGGCTGATCAGGCCTGGCTGGTCGGCGCAGCAGGCGGCGTCTGACCGCCTTCGGCTGCGGCGCGCTGGTATTGCGACTGGTAGAGTTGCACAAAGTCGACCGGATCGATCAGGAGCGGTGGGAAACCACCTTCGCGGGTGATTTCAGCAATGATGCGCCGCGCGAATGGGAAGAGCAGGCGTGGGCACTCGATCAGCAGCATCGGTTCCATCTGGCCCTGCTGGGCGTTCTGGATCTGGAAGAGGCCGGCATAATCGAGTTCGCAAATGAACAGGACAGCCTGTTCGGCGGTCGCCTTGGCAGAGAGCTTCAGCGAGACTTCGTAAAGGCCATTGCCATCTGCGTGCGGGGTCGCGCCGACATCAATGCCGAGGTCTATATTTGGCTGGGCTTGCACCGGGCCGACGCCGGGATTCTCGAATGACAGGTCCTTGATATACTGTCCAAGAACGCGCATGGCGGGCGCCTGAGGCGGCGTGCCCTGCGGTTGGGGGTTTTGCGGTGCGCTGGCATCTGTCATGCTGATCCTCCCTGAATCTGAAGCCGCGCGCCTAGCATGTGGCCCCCTAAGGCGCAACGTATCACTGGCATCATTGGGCTGTTCGCCCTATTTATGGTGTTACGCAATCCATCGGAGGAAGTTACGCGTCCATGTTTGATCCTGTGATCCAAGTTGTGATCCTTGCGGCCATCGCGCTGTTTGTCCTGTTCCGCCTCTATACGGTGCTCGGACGCGGTGAGGACAATTCTCCTGTGCAACGCACTCAGCCGGCCAAGCCACGCCAGGTTGATCCTGGCGCAAATGACTTGCCATTGCCCAATGCCGACAATGACCGTCCGATCTTTACCGGCCCGGCAGCAGGCGGGTTGGAAGACATCTACAATGCTGACAACAGCTTCAATGAGGCGACGTTCATGCGTGGCGCGAAGGCGGCCTACACGATGATCGTGACTGCATTTGCGGCGGGCGATCGAGATACGCTGCGGCCTTTGCTGGACGACGACGTCTATGAAGCCTGGGACCGCGCGATTGCGGAACGCGAAACGACCGGCGCCTCGGCGTTTGACCTCCTGCGCATTCGTCGAGCTGAAATCGAAAGCGCCGAGATGGATGGTAATATGGCGCGCATCTGGGTGCGCTATGAAGCCGAACTGGGCGATGGTGAGACGACCCGCACGGCGCGTGAGCTGTGGGCTTACATGCATGATGTGACCGCAAACGATCCCAATTGGATCCTCGATGATGTCGAAGAAGCCAAATAGGCAGTCTTCCACCACAAAGCGCGCATCCGGGGCGTGACAGCCCGCCCGAAAGCATTCCATAAATGGCGCCATGCTTCGCCGTATCCTTCTGTTTGCCAGCGCGCTTGTTCTGGCCTCGTGCCAGTCTGCGTCGCCACCGCCGGCTCCGTCGCCCAAGCCGTCTCCGACCCGGCCTGTGGATGTTGGCCCGTTGCCGCCAGCTGCGATTGAGCGTCCGGCGAGCTTCCGGGAGTTGCCGAACTGGGATGTGGCACCCATCGAATTGCCGCTGAGTGCGTTCAAACGGTCATGCGTGAAGCTGCAGGACCGGTCGGCCGGGGACTTTATGGCCAATGTCGCCCCCTGGGCCGGATATGTTGCCGAGTGGCTGCCAGCCTGTGATGCGGTGAATGATGCGCAGGATGATGAGAGTGCAAGGCGCATACTGGAATCCCTGTTTACCCCGGTCGAAATTTCCGATCCGTCCGGCAAGAGCCGCTTCACGGGCTATTTCGAGCCGCTTTACGAGGCGCGCTACACGCCGACGCCGCCCTTTACCGAGCCTGTGCCCGCGCTGCCCGCCGATCTCGTGCCGAATGGCGCAAGTCCAAAACAGCGCCTGCGCAATGGCGCGCTGAGGCCGTATCCTTCCCGCGCTGAAATCACGACGTCGGGCGTCAGCGCGATTGCCTATGCCCACCCGGCCGATGTGTTCTTCCTGCAGATCCAGGGCTCGGGCCGGTTGCAGTTCCCTGACGGGCGTACCGTGCGGGCAGCCTATGCGGCGCATAATGGCCACCCGTTCCGGTCGACAGCCAACTGGCTGATGGAAACCGGCCGGATCACGGCGGGCGAGGCCAGCATGCAGGGCATACGTGCCTGGATGGACCGGGCCGGGCCGGTTGAGACACGTATGGCGATGAACCAGAATCCGCGCTTCGTGTTCTTCCGCGCCCTGCCGGAAGGGGATGCGGCGCTCGGACCGGAAGGGGCGCAAGCCGTGCCGCTGACGCCTTTGTCGTCGATGGCTGTGGATACCGATATCCATCCGCTGGGCGTGCCGATGTATGTGCAGACAACCGCGCCGGGCCTTGGCGGAGACTGGGCAGGCATGCTGGTTGCGCAGGATACGGGCGGCGCGATCAAGGGCGCAGTGCGCGGCGACCTCTATTTCGGCACGGGCCCGGAGGCGGGCGAGCGCGCCGGCACGATGAATGCGCCGGGCCGGTTGTGGGTGTTCCTGCCCAAAGGCGTGGCAGCGCGAATCCACATGTCTGACATGGCAACGCTTGGGTTCCATGCGGGCGCGCCGTAAGAGTGCGGTCATGACGAAACGCCGCCTGACCCCGGAAGAATCCCGTGCCTGGTCGCGCGTGGCCAGCACGATCAAGCCGATCAGCCCGGCAAAAGACAATCTTGAAGAGTTCGAGCGCGCGCTGGAAGCCGGCGAGCCGGTATCGCCAAACCGCGCCCGCAAGTCTTCCGCTGCCGGATTGATCGCTGCGGCGGGCCGGGCCCCCGAGAAACCCAAGGTCACGGCGCGGGCCGCCGACCGAAAAGGCGAGAAACGCGTCAAACGCGGGCGGCTGGAACTTGCCGGAAAAATCGACCTGCACGGCCATACTCAGGCGTCTGCCGAAGCGATGCTGGGAAGTTTCCTGCAGCGCAGCCGGGCAGAGGGTGCGCGCTGTGTGTTGGTGATTACAGGTAAAGGGCGCGGGGGCGAGGGGGTTCTGCGTCGGAATTTCCTGGATTGGGTTCAGGGACCGTCGGCCAGTCATCTTGTGTCGGGCTATTCAGAGGCGCATGCGCGTCATGGGGGCGCGGGGGCGTTTTACCTGTTTCTCCGGCGGGCCGGCGCGCCCGGAACTCCTCGGACAGGGCGTTGAGCCTCCGCATGGTTTCCGCCTCTTGCGCTGCCAGCACTTCAGGGCTGAGGGAGTGCATGATCTGTATGGGGCCATAGAGATTGTCCAAAGGACGTTGTTCGAAGGCATCCACGTCAGCGTGCAGATAGTCCCGGTCTTTCGTGATGCGCCGCAGATACTTCACGATGGTCCGGTGACTTTGCAAATTATAGGTCGGCTGGAATTTCCGACGGAACGTGTTGCGGTGGCGGGCTTTACGTCTTGGCATCGACAGGTCTCCTCCGAGTGGATTCTCGTTTCAGCACTCCAAGCCGGCCTGGCGCGCGCCATCCGGGTATCTCGTAGTCGGCCCCTCACGGAACCGTCGGCGCGGCAGGCGCCGTGGCGCTCCGCC
>NZ_AWFI01000005.1 GCF_000682775.1 Hyphomonas sp. L-53-1-40 | reverse complement strand
AACGAAGACCCGGGACCATGGGCCCCCTTGAGGGTGCTCGCCGAAATTCCTGTCCGGCGCGGCGGGCGGTAACGCTCCATTCCGTAGCCATTAAAAATCATCAGGCGGAGCGCCACGGCGCCCGCTGCGCCGACGGCTCTGTGAGGGGCCGGCTACGAGATACCCGGATGGTTCGCGCCAGGCCGGCTTCGGGTGCAGCGAAAGAAATACATAGTTTCGTATCTTTAACGACGTTTTTACTTACATCATAGACGGGCGATGCGCTTCCTGCTCCTCATCCTCATCAGCCCCGCAATTGTCTGGCTTCTCAGCCCTGCTGCCGCGCAGCTGACAAGTGGAATCTCCGCGCCTGAAATCAGGGACGGCGCGCATTCGATCGGTTACCGGGCCGCTTATGGCCCGGACAGGTCGGGACTCGCGCAGCGCATCCATGCTGAACGCGCGCTGACCGGGAGCGTCGCCGTGAGGGGCGTGATCTAGGCACGCAAGACAGATGCCCGCGCGGTTGATGTCGACTATGTTCAGGGAGAGTTGCGCTGGCAAATCACCCCGGACGGGGCGCGGTGGGCATCCGGTCTTCGGCTGGACGCGCGCTTCCGGGATGGCGGTCGCCCGGGCCAGGTCGCGCTACACTGGCTGAATCAGGCGCAGTTGACCAACACAGTGCGGTCCCGGTTTTCGATCATTGCAAGCATCCAGACCGGATCAGGTCGCGAATCTGGAACCTTCCTGCAAACGCGGGGGGAACTCAGCCGGCGGCTGGAGGACGGAGTCGATATCGGCGCCGAAGTTTACAACACTTATGGCCCCGCAAACGATCTCTTGCCCGTGCCGCAACAGAGCCATCTGGCAGGCCCCTTTGCCTCGCTTCCCCTCAATGAGTCCCTGACTTTGCGGACCAGCGCCCTGGTTGGACTGACCTCTGGATCGACTGACGCAACATTTCGCGTTTTCCTGACCCAACGGTTTTAACCTCACAGAAGTCCCTCGCATCTGACGGATCATTACGGTAAACGTGATTTTAATGCAGACAAAGGACGGGTAAGTCCGCGATGGATCGCGAAACAAAATTGGCCGTCGCAGGTGCGGCTATCGCAAGACGGGAACAGAAGCGTCAAGAAAACGGCGGGTCTGGCGGCAAAACCGAGAAGGGGAATCTCATGCGCGCAATCTTCGGAATCTTCCCGCTGCTGGTTATCCCGGTAGCGCTCTACAATCTTCTGGCCATCGGTTTTGGCGGTTCAGTGGAAATGGCAAACGAATTCGGCGAGATCATTCGCGCGGATTCCGCGCCGATCCTGTCATTGTTGAACGACCGTTTTCTCGGTCTGCCGATGATTTCCGGCGTCGACTGGATCCTCACCAAAGGGGATGCGATCCTCTTGCTGGCCGTGGTCTTCCTGTTTCTGGAAATCCTGAAGTCGACCTCGACAGGCACGTCCACGATCATCAATCACGCAGTCTCGATGATCCTGTTCATCGTCTGCCTGATCCAGTTCCTGCTCTTGCCGAACTTTGCGACATCGACCTTCTTCATCCTGATGTCGATGACCTTGCTGGATGTTCTGGCAGGTGTTGTCGTCACGATCGTTTCTGCCCGCCGCGATTTTGGCGTCGGGGAAATGTAGATCGGCCCTGCCGGACACAAAAAAAGGGCCTGCCAGCCGGCGGGCCCTTTTTCGTTTGAGCTGGAGAGGTAGTCAGTCTTTTCCGTAAAGGTCTGACAATTGTTTCTGAATTGCGGCCATCTGGGCCTGCATGTTGGAAAGCGCCTCCGCCTGATATTCCATCATCGGATTCATGGAAGCTGTGCCATTCCGGGACTGTGCGTTCTTCAGCGTCGGCATGAAGAGTTTCATCGCCTCTTCGAACATCGACATATTGCGTTTGGCCTGTTGCTCAAACATGCTCATAGGATTGGCGGCCTTGCGCCACTCCTTCTGCGCTTCGGCAAAACTGTTCATGGACATTTCCAGATACGAGGGCAGGAAAGTCTGGGCCCCGCCGCCATAAAAGCCGATCAACTGGCGCAAGAAGTTCAGTGGCAGCGCGCCTTCGCCCTTTGTTTCGTTCTCGAAAATAATCTGCGTCAGAACCTGACGGGTCAGGTCAGCCCCAGATTTTGCATCCCGCACCTCAAAGTCACGCCCTTCCCGGACGAGTTCAGAAAGGTGGTCAAGCGTCACGTAGGACGATGTCGACGTGTCGTAGAGACGACGGTTTGCGTACTTCTTGATAATGATCAGATCGTCTGATCCATTTCCCTTGGCCATGTCCTGCCCTCTGCTTCTCCGACTTGCGAAGCAATTATTGTGCTATGCAACAAGTCTGACACAAATTTGCCCTGCGACCAATGTGCTATTGCTATCGATGCAACAGAATGGCTAGCTGATTGCCGTCAAACAAAACGGGAGGAAACACGTTATGACTAGAGTTGCTCTGGTCACAGGAGGCACGCGCGGTATTGGGCGGGCAATCAGTGAAACACTAAAAAACAAGGGCTATAAGGTTGCGGCTAATTTCGCCGGCAACCAGCAGGCCGCTGACGAATGCGCAAAAGAACTCGGGATCAATTGCTACAAGTTCGACGTAGCAGACTATGATGCCGTTACGGAAGGGCTGGCGCAAATCGAAAAAGAGCTCGGTCCTGTTGACGTCGTGGTCAACAATGCCGGTGTCACCCGCGACGCACCGTTCCACAAGATGACGCGCGAGCAATGGCAGCAAGTGATCGATATCGATCTGACATCAGCGTTCAATGTAACGCGTCAGGTCTGGGAGGGCATGCGTGAGCGCGGCTGGGGCCGGGTCATCAACATCTCTTCCATCAATGGACAGAAAGGCCAGTTTGGTCAGGCGAACTATTCCGCCGCAAAGGCCGGCCTGATCGGCCTCAGCAAGGCACTGGCCCAGGAAGGCGCGAAGAAAGGCATCACCGTCAACACGGTCTGCCCAGGCTATATCGACACCGAGATGGTGCAGGCTGTTCCGGAAAAAGTCCTTGAGGGAATCATTGCGACGATCCCTGTTGGCCGCCTTGGCAAGGCCGAAGAGATCGCCTCAATGTGCGCCTATCTCGCCAGCGACGAAGCTGCCTTCATCACTGGCGCCACCATGACGGTGAACGGGGCGCAATATATCGCCACCTAAAGGCTCAGTGTAATCTTGCCGAAATGCTGCTGGCTGGCCTGATGGGCAAAGGCGGCAGCAATTTTGGTAAGCGGGAAATCCTTGTCCAGCACAGGCTTGATGCCGTTGGCCTCGATGGCGGCAATCATATCTTCCTGATGCCGGCGGGATCCGACCGTTATCCCCGACAGCGTGATGTTCAGAGAGAACAGAGCCGCTGTCGGGACTTCCCCGGACACACCCGTCAGCACACCGATAAGGGAAATATGGCCCCCTGGACGCGACGCTGTTATGGACTGGGCCAATGTGCCTGGCCCGCCAATCTCGACAACCTCGTCCACGCCTCGCCCTCCGGTCAGGGCTTTGGCTGCCTTTCCCCAGTCAGGCGTGTCCTTGTAATTGATCACATGATCTGCACCCAGTTCTTTCACGCGCTGAAGCTTTTCATCAGAGGATGATGTGGAGATCACGCGGCACCCAGCCGCCTTGGCAAACTGGAGGGCGAAAATGGATACGCCGCCCGTGCCTTGGGTCAGCACCCAGTCACCCGGCTTGACCTTGGCCTCAACCATCAGGGCGCGCCATGCCGTCAAGGCCGCGCAGGGAAGCGTTGCCGCCTCTTGATAAGAGTATCCCTCAGGCATGCGCGTGAAGGATGTCTCTGGCGCGGCAACGAGTTCCGCGCCGAAGCCATCAGCGCCATCTCCCGGAACACTGGCGAACCCAGCCGCTTCGATTTCGCCGGCCTGCCAGTTGGGGAAAAACAGCGATACGACCTTGTCGCCTGACTTGAATTTAGTGACGCCTTCGCCAACTGCTACGACTTCACCCGCACCATCCGACATGGGTATTCGTCCGTCATCTGTAGGAATGCCGCCCATGACCACCACGAAGTCGTGATAGTTCAGGCTGCTCGCATGAATGCGAACAAGTATTTCCCCAACGGCCGGCTTGGGATCCGGACGATCTTCTATGATCAGGTTTCCCGGTCCGCCGGGTTTCTTGACGGCAGCAACTTTCATGGTGGTCTCCTCCTGTGTTTCCAACAGGGGAGCTATGGCTCCGCTAGGGAAGTCAAGCAACAAGCGAAAACTAAGCGGTGCCCATTTGCATCCGCGCTTCCCTCAGCGCCTTTCTTCTCACTTTCCCCGCATCATCGCGTACGGGTTCAGGCACGAACTCGAAGCTCCTTGGAATCTTGTAGCGCACCAGATGGTCAGCAAGATGTGCAAGCATCGCGTCGTCGTCCACTGAGCCTTCGGGACGGTCGATGATCGCATGCAGCCGGGCGCCCATATCGTCATCCGGCAGGCCAATTACCGCAGATGACCTGACCCCCGGATAGGCATCAATCGCGGCCTCCACTTCGGCGGGGTAGATGTTCGCCCCGCCCGACAGGATCATGTCTGAAAGCCGATCCGTCAGGTAAAGATATCCTTCCTCATCCATCCATCCGAGATCCCCCAGACTTTCCCAGCCGCCCTCGATGGATTTGGCCTCGGCCCCGATATACCGGTAAGTTGTGCCCTGCCCCGTTAGGGGCCTGAGGAAAACTTCCCCGACCTCGCCGGATGGAAGCGTCTCGCCCGTCTCCCCGACAATCTTGATTTCGCATGCCTCAACGGGTCGGCCCACAGAGCCTTTGTGCGTCAGCCATTCATCCCCGCGGATCATGGTGGTTCCCTGCCCTTCGGTGCCGGCATAAAGCTCCCAGATCACTTCCGCGCCAAGCCACTCAATGAAGCATTCCTTCAGCCAGGCCGGGCAGGGTGCCGCCAAATGCCAGAGCGTCTGCAAGCTCGACAGATCGTAACCTGTCCGTACATCTTCAGGCAGCGCCCAGATGCGGCGCATCATGGTCGGCACCATATAGACGATATTGATCTTCAGGCGTTCCAAAGTCGCGAGAGTCTGCTCGGCATCGAAGCGCGTCGTGATGGCCACGGTACAGCCGCGAAACAGCGCAATCATCGCCCAGACGAACGGTCCGTTATGATAAAGCGGCCCCGGCACCAGCATGGCGCCCTGTTGCGGAATTTCCAGATAGGGCAGATCGGTATCCCAGGCCGCCGGTTGGGCAGAGACGATCAGCTTCGGCCGTCCGGTAGACCCCCCACTTGTCATCGCTTTCAGAGAAGCGGCTGTTAGCTCCGGTAGGGGCTCTGCGGACAAGTGTTCTCCTGGCACGAACCCCTGAGGTACAGAGACTATCTGTTCAAATGCGCCGGTTTCGACTCCAACGACCAGCGACGGCTTGCCCAGATCAATAATCTGGTCCCGTTCGGATTTTGGCAATTTGGCAGATATGGGTTGAGGTGTGGCCCCCAACTTCCAGACGGCAAAGCATGCCTCGAAGAATTCTATGCCATTCGGCAGTGCAATGGTGACAAAATCATCGGGTTTTACACCCAGTTCGGAATAGGCCCGGGCGAGGCGGTTGGTGCGCTTTTCGAACGCACCCCAAGTGATGTCCTGTCCTTCGTGATCGATTGCAACCCGATCAGCCTGTCTTGCTGCCCAGTATGAAATGATGCGCGACATGGATTGGACTGGCATAATATTTCCTCGCTACGTTTTTATATGTTGGCTCGCCTGAGCAATCGCTGAAACCCCTCCCAGAATTCCTGTCGGCGGGTATCGGTCTCCATCAGGATTTCATGCATGGCACCTTCAATGACCACATGTTCGCAATCTGGCAGCCGCGCGCAAATCTTTTCGTGTGCGGCATTGTCGACCAATTGCTCTTCCTCGGCAGAAGCAACAAAGATGGGAATGGCCACCTGGTTGAGAGCCTTCGGTTTACTGAACGTATCAACAATACTGAGTGAGGCACCAAGCCAGCCCCACGTCACCGGACCCAGCTCCAAGTCAGGCTGCGCATCAATCAGCGCGCGCTGCATTTGCCAACGCTGTTTGTCATGCGTGACGATATTTGTCTCAAACGTCTCTGGCGGACCGGGTTGGATGGCATAGTCCCCCGCGCGACCCGTCGCGCGCATGGCCCAGACAAGATAGCGCATCCCGAAGAAGCGGGACTTCAGGCCCCACATCGGCGCACAAAATGCTGCAGCGTCCACTTTTACAAGCCCTTGCGAGATGGCGGCCAATGCGATGGCGCCTCCCATGGAATGGGCGAGAGATACATACGGACGTGGCAGGCGGTTCTGGAGCTGATCCAACCCATTGGCCAGCGCGCCCATAAAGGTTTCAAAACGATCTATGTGGCCCTTCTTTGTATCGTCCAGAAGGCGCTCTGACAGACCCTGGCCCGGCCAATCAAGAATCACAACGGCAAAGCCTAGGGTCTGCAGTTCTCGTCCGACCTCAAAGTATTTCTCGATGAACTCCGTCCGACCCGGGCACACTATCGCCGTGCCACGCGGACCAGACTTTGAAAGCGCAGGGGCCACGCAGGCGCGCAGGTTGCGTCCGTCGGTCCCCTTGAACCAGAGTATTTCCGCCCCGCTTGGAGGCGGATTGTCCGGGATCAGCACAAAGGAGCTGTCCAGTGTGTGGGGACGCGTCGTCATAATGGACCTTCAAAAGCAAGAAGCCGCCCAAGGTTTCCCCGGACGGCTTCAGAGATCAAGTTCGATTCAGCGAAATTAGCTGAACTTCTTCATCAGGTTCTGCAGCTGCATGGCAACAGACATGTCACCTTCAACCTTCAGCTTACCCTGCATGAATGCCATTGTCGGGTCCATGGCGCCTTCGGAAATCTTCTTGAAGTCGTCCCAATCGACCTTGATGGTCGCGTCGGCATCGGAATCGGAATTGTCAGCCTTGCCAGCAACGCCGTCGATGAAGAGCTTGCCTGCATCACCGAAGTCAAATTTCACCTTCTTGGTGAAGTCACCACCGGCTTCGACGGCCGAATCTGCTTTCGCTGTGAGTTCTGCGAGATCCATTGAATTCCTCCTTGAATGGACTTTGGCCGATAAAGCCGTTCCTTCTATAAGAATGCAAGCCCGCAACGGCCAGATTACCTTGATTTAGTTCAGTTGCGTGGCGGCATCCTCAAATCGCTCAGGTTTTTAAAACGTATTGACCTCGCGTAGCGGAAGCGTGGAAATTGGACGCCATGAGCTGGCAGAAATCGATCGAAGAATTGCGTCGCCGAGAGCGACTGGCGGAAAAAATGGGCGGCGAGGAGCCCGTGTCCCGGCAGAGGGGCCGTGGAAAGCTGACGGTTCGCGAACGCGTCGCCTTCCTGGCGGACCCCGGCAGCTTCCATGAAATCGGCAAGATCGCAGGCAAGGCAACCTATGGCGCCGACGACGAATTGGACGATTTCCTGCCCTCGAACTCAGTTATGGGCCGGGCCACCTTGAACAGCAGATCGACAGTGATTCTGGCAGACGATTTCACTGTTCGGGGCGGCGCAGCCGATGCTTCGATCTGGCAGAAATTGGTTCAGGCCATCAAGATGGCGGCCGAGTACCGCCTGCCTCTCGTCCAGATGATTGACGGCACCGGGGGCGGCGGTTCGGTCAAGATGCTGGAGAAGGACCCGCGCACCTATATTCCAGAGACACCGGGTTGGAATGAGATTACCCATGGCCTGACACAAGTGCCCTTCGTATCATTGGCCCTTGGCCCTTGCGCAGGAATGGGCGCGGGGCGAGTAGCCGCCAGCCATTTCTCTGTTATGGTCAAGGAATTGAGTCAGGTTTTCGTGGCTGGTCCGCCTGTCGCCATCGCGCTTGGTGAAGATGTCACCAAGGAAGAACTGGGCGGTTGGAAAATTCAGGGCCAGAATGGCACAGTCGACAATGTCGTGGATACCGAAGCGGACGCGTTCGAAACAGCCCGCCGTTTCCTGTCTTACCTGCCATCATCGGTGCACGAACTGCCGGAACGAGTCGTGGCTGGTGACTCGCCAGAGCGCCGGGAGGAGAGCCTACTCTCTATTGTGCCAACAGACGGGAAGACGCCGTACAAGCCGCGGAAAATCGTCGAGGCAAGTGTTGATACGGACAGCTTTTTCGAGATCGGTCATGACTGGGGTCGGGGTATCGTCTGCGGGTTTGCCCGTCTGGATGGGTATCCTGTCGGGATCTTGGCCGGTGACCCCTTCTTCCTCGACGGCGCATGGACTGCGGATGTCTGTGACAAGGTCACTCGCCACATGGATCTCTGTTCGCAATTCCATCTGCCGGTCGTACATTTCGTCGACTGTCCCGGCTTTGCGGTTGGCGTGAAGGCGGAAACCGCTGGTGTGACCCGTGCGGGCGTGCGCGCCATGACAGCCATTTATCAGGCTGATGTACCGGTCTGCTCAATCGTCATTCGCAAGGCCTATGGCCTCGCCGGGTCCGCCATGATGAATCAGAGCCGGACCAAATGGCGCTATTGCTGGCCGAGCGGGGACTGGGGCAGCCTCCCCATGGCCGGCGGCATCGAGGCCGCCTTCCGCAAGGAACTGGTCGAGGCCGAGGATCCCGACGCCCTGAAGGCCCAGCTCTACAAGAAATTCGATGCGATCCGGTCTCCCTTCCGTACAGCAGAATCCTTCTATGCCGAGGAAATCATCGACCCGCGGGACACCCGTCCCCTGCTCGTGGATTTCATTCACCATGCCTGGCGCACACTGGAGCCGGGAGAGCGGCGGACCGGCTTCCGTCCCTGACCCCTGCCCGATTTCCAACCTGATCTTGCCATTTTATGGGTTTCATGTGGAAGTCATGAAGGATGTGGAGGGAACGATGAACATCAAAATTCCAATAATTGCGACCGCCGCCTTCTTGCTGGCGGCATGTGGCGGTCCTGGCAGCGAGTCGGCTGAACGTGCGATGATGAACGCACCCCCGGCCCCATCTCCGATGATGGAGCAGGACATGGCTATGGATGGGTCATTTTCCAAAGCGGGCGGTGGCAACGGACAGACCGAGGAGGCCGCACAACAATACATCGCCTATTCGCACTCACTCGGATTACGGCTGCCAGTGAAGTCCATTGAGCCCGTCATGCAGGGCCATATTGCCGCCTGTAACCAAGCTGGCCCCTCGGTGTGTATCGTGACGAATTCCTGGTTCAACACATATTCGGATGACGAAGCCTCTGCATCGCTCCAGCTCCGGGCAACGCCGGATTGGATCGAGACATTCCTGAAGGACGTCGACGCCGAGGCCGAGCAAGCCAATGGGGACATCACCAATCGCCAGACAACGGCCGAGGACCTTACCGTTTCGATCATTGACACCGATGCCCGCCTGAACGCTCAGCAGACCCTTCAAAAGCGATTGGAGGAGTTGCTCGCCAACCGGGACGGTGAACTGGGGGACCTATTGGCGACGGAGCGGGAGCTCGCCCGGGTCAACGGTGAGATCGACTCGCTGAAATCATCGCTCAAGACTTTGATGCTCCGGGTTCAGATGAGCCAATTGAGCGTGAACTACGAGACCAAGCGCAATCCGGTCTCGCAAGGCGCACTCTCACCTGTCGGAAGTGCATTCGGGGACTTCTTCTACAACCTCTCGAGTGCCCTGGCCGCCGTTATCACCGCCTTTGCCATCGGCCTGCCATGGTTGATCCTGATCGGTGCATTCCTGTGGATATGGCTGAAGCTGATCTGGCCGCGCATCCGTCGCAAGAAGCACCCGTAAAGTGAAAAGCCCCCGGAGCGATCCGGGGGCTGGTCATCAGGCTTTCTCAGCTACTTTCTTCCGCTTGCTCTTCGGCTTGGTATCACCGAGCAACAAATGGGCAATCTCCTTGGGCACGATCATCAACATCTCGCTGGTGGACGTTTCCCAATTCTCGAGAATGTCTTTCGCGCGAAGGGACTTGGTGCGCTTGAAGTGCTCCTCGATCAGCGCCCTGGCCTCTGCTACATGCTCTGCCTGCATGTCTGAGAGAGGATACCAATCAATCGAATCCGGGTTCGCCACCCGTTCGAACTGGCTCTCTGGATCCCAGATATAGGCCGTGCCGCCGGTCATGCCCGCGCCAAAATTGTCACCGACCGGGCCGAGAATGACAGCCCGCCCGCCCGTCATGTACTCACAGCCATTCGCGCCGCACCCCTCAATCACTGTCACGGCACCGGAGTTGCGAACCGCGAAGCGCACACCCGCCGTACCCGCTGCGAACAACTTGCCCGCTGTTGCGCCGTACAGACACGTATTACCGATGATAGCATCACCCGCCCGATGGCGCTCTTTCGGCCGTGGTGATACGACAATCGAAGCGCCCGACAGGCCTTTACCTACGTAATCATTGGCATCGCCGATGACTTCCAACAGAAGACCCTGCACCGAGAACGCGCCTAGCGATTGCCCAGCGGACCCCTCCAGCCGGATATGCAGGCGGCCCTCTGGCAGTGCCTGCATGCCGAACTTGCGCGTGATCGCAGAACTCGACCGTGCTCCGATCGCGCGCATCGTATTACGCACACCATATTCCAGCTGCATCTTCTCGCCGCGCTCAAAGAACGGCTCGGCATCACGAAGGATCTGGGAGTCCAGCGTATCTGGAACTTCTTCACGACGGTCAGGCTGATAAATGACAGGATTTTCGGTATCGACCTGAACTAGCAGCGGGTTCAGGTCGAGATCATCGAGATGTGTCGACCCACGACTTACCTGAGCGAGCAGGTCCGTACGGCCGATAGCTTCGTCAAGCGATTTGAGGCCGAGCGAGGCGAGAATTTCCCGAACGTCCTCGGCAATGAAGCTCATCAGGTTCACGACCTTTTCCGGCGATCCGGTAAAGTGTGCACGTAGTGCCTCGTCCTGAACACAGACGCCCACAGGGCAGGTGTTCGAGTGGCATTGGCGCACCATGATACAACCCATAGCCACGAGTGAAGCTGTGCCAATGCCATATTCTTCCGCACCCAGCATGGCTGCAATGACAATATCGCGCCCCGTACGAAGCCCACCATCTGTGCGAAGGGTGACCTTGTTGCGCAGATTGTTCAACGACAGGATCTGGTGCGCTTCGGCAAGGCCGAGTTCCCACGGCAGACCCGCATACTTGATGGAGGTCTGTGGACTTGCACCCGTGCCACCGACACCGCCTGCAATCAGTATGACGTCTGCCTTCGCCTTCGCCACGCCAGCGGCAACCGTTCCGACCCCTGACTGGGCTACGAGCTTCACGCAAACCCGCGCCTCCGGATTAATCTGCTTCAAGTCATAGATCAGCTGGGCAAGATCTTCGATCGAGTAGATGTCATGGTGTGGCGGTGGTGAGATCAGCATCACACCCGGCGTTGCATGGCGCAGCTTGGCAATGAATTCTGTCACCTTGAAGCCGGGCAACTGACCGCCCTCGCCGGGCTTTGCACCCTGAGCGATCTTGATCTCAATCTCTCGACACTGGTTCAGATATTCCGCAGTCACACCAAAGCGGCCAGAGGCCACCTGCTTGACGGCAGAGTTCATATTGTCGCCATTCGGCAGCGGACGAAACCGGGCGCGATCTTCGCCGCCTTCGCCCGATACCGATTTTGCACCGATCCGGTTCATGGCCACGTTCAGCGTGCCATGAGCTTCTGGGCTCAACGCGCCGAGCGACATGCCGGGCGTAATGAAGCGCTTACGGATCTCATTGATCGACTGAACGACGGATACTGGAACGGGGTCTCCAGCCGGCTTGAAATCGAGCAAGTCACGCAATTGTATCGGATCGCGCGAATGCACTGCTTCGACATATTTGCGATAGATAGAATAATCGCCGCGATCACATGCCGCTTGCAATGTGTGGATCAGATTACCGTCAAGCGCATGGGGCTCTTCGGATGCTCTCAGGCGGTAGAACCCGCCTACCGGCAGAGAGACGACATCCTCGTCGAAGGCAGCCTCATGGCGAACCAGCGAGTTTTCTTCGAGGCCAGCGAGGCCAAGGCCTGAGATGCGGCTGTTCATGCCTGGGAAGTAGTCGGCGACAAGCGCACGCGAGAGCCCCAGCGCTTCGAAATTGTATCCGCCCCGGTAGGAGGAGATTACAGAAATTCCCATCTTGGAGATGATCTTCAACAAGCCAGCTTCGACGGCTTTCTTGAAATTCAATACACACTCATTGAGTGGCATCTCTCCGAAAAGTCCCCGGGCCTGGCGGTCGGCAATAATATCCTGCGCCAGATACGCATTTACGCACGTCGCCCCAACACCGATGAGAACGGCAAAATAGTGCGTGTCGAGACATTCTGCCGACCGAACCGTGATGGAGCAGAACGTACGCAAACCTTGCGCCACAAGGTGCGAGTGAACTGCACCAGTGGCTAGGATCATCGGAATGGCGATCTTGTCTGCAGACTGATACTGATCGGTCAAAATTATGTGCTCGCGGCCTTCCCGCACAGCATCTTCAGCCTCCTGGCGAATTCGGCTCAGCGCATTCTTCAACGCGACTCCGTCACCCGCCGCATCTGCCTCATTGAAAGTACAGTCAATCTCAGCGGTGCCGACACCAAGACGGTCGATCAAGCGTTCATACATTCCATTGGTCAAGACAGGACTTTCCAGCACGAACACTTCCTGCTGAGACTTGTCGGTATCGAGAACGTTTCCAAGATTTTTGAACCGAGTCTTGAGACTCATCACGCGCTCTTCACGCAACGGGTCGACCGGGGGATTCGTGACCTGGCTGAAATTCTGCCTGAAGAAATGGCTCATGGGACGATAAGAGAAGGACAGGACAGCTGTGGCTGTGTCATCGCCCATTGATCCGATCGCCTCCTTGCCGCCTTCCGCCATCGGGGACAGGATGAGTTCAAGCGTTTCCAGCGTATAGCCTGCAGCCGTCTGGCGACGCAGCAGGTCTTCCTTGTTGAACATAAGGGGTTCAGGACCCGGACCGATTTCCGGTTCCAGTTCGGTTACTGCCTGCAGCCACTCTTCATAAGGCGCCTTGCCCGCGAGAAGATCGATCAGCTCCCGATGCTCGTAGAACTTACCCGTCTTCAGGTCGGCTGCAATCATTCCACCAGCCTGGATCAGGCCGCGCTTGGTGACTTCATGATCCCCAAGGGGACACATACCCGCCTCAGAGCCTACCGCCAGAATACCATCCGCCGTAAGAGCATAGCGAAGCGGCCGCAGACCATTCCGGTCAAGCCCCGCGATGGCCCAACGGCCATCATAGGCCGCGATGCCGGCCGGTCCGTCCCAAGGCTCCATCACGGAGTTGCAATAGTCGTAGAGTGCTTGGTGAGCGGTCGGCATGACCGAATCCCGCTTCGACCACGCTTCCGGGATCAACATGGCCTTGGCCATTGGTGCCGAACGGCCTGACTTGCAAAGGATCTCAAAGACGGAATCTAGCGCGCCAGAGTCGGACGTACCATCCGGGATCACCGGCTTTACATCATCAACGTGCTCGCCAAAGGCTTCGGACACCATGCGGATTTCGTGGCTCTTCATCCAATTCTTGTTGCCGCGCACCGTATTGATCTCGCCATTGTGCGCGATCATACGGAAAGGCTGAGCCAGCGACCATTGCGGGAACGTGTTGGTCGAATACCGCTGGTGATAGATTGCAAATGCGGAGACGAAACGCTCGTCCTTCAGGTCCAAATAGAAATTGTCGATGTCCTGTGCCAGGAACATGCCCTTGTAGATCAGGGACGAATGGCTAAGTGAACATACATAAAAGGATGGAATCGCCGCCTCACGTGCGCGACGCTCGATCCGCCGACGGCAGATATAGAGCGCACGTTCGAGCTCTTCCGGACTACGCCCTATACCATCGCGGAACATGATCTGTTCAATCGCCGGACGTGTATCTTTGGCCTTCTGACCTATCACGGTCACATCGACCGGGGGTTGTCGCCAACCATAAATGTAGAACCCGAAATGCAGAACCTCGGTTTCAACCAATGTTCGCGCAGCCTCCTGAGCGGCAAAGTCCGTGCGTGGCAGGAAGATCTGACCCACACAGATCGGGTCATCCGTCGGGTTGTGGCCTGTGCGAGTGACATGTTCACGGAAAAAATCCTGTGGCACTTCCACGCGAATACCCGCGCCATCTCCGGTCTTGCCATCCGCATCGACAGCGCCTCGGTGCCAGACATTCTTCAATGCCTCGATCCCCATCTCCACGATTTCGCGACGCGGCTTGCCGTCGAGCGCTGCGACAAGGCCAACACCACAAGCATCATGCTCATATTCAGGGTCATAGGCGTGGCCGTCCATCAGCTTCTGACGGTTGGCCTCATACTGTTTTACATATTCTGACATCTGACTACTCCGCCGCCACTTTAGAAGCGCGCTCTTGTGCTCTCATCGCCTTGTGCATGGCTTCTGCTGCGTCCCGGCCATCCTTGATGGCCCAGACAACTAGCGAAGCGCCGCGAACGATATCCCCTGCCGCATAAACGCCGGGCAGGCTGGTTTCCATTGTTGCATAATCGACCCGAACCGCGCCCCAACGGTTTACGGTCAAGGTTTCTTCGCCAAACAATTCCGGCAGGTCTTCCGGGTCAAAGCCCAGCGCCTTGATGACCATGTCGGCCTTGATGTCGAATGTTTCCCCGGTCTTGACCGGAGACTGACGACCGGAGGCATCGGGCTCGCCCAGTTTCATCCGGCTCGCGCGAACAGCTTTGAGTTTGCCGGCTTTCGTATCGAGAATGGCATCGGGCGAAGCCAGCCATTCAAAGGTCACACCCTCTTCCTCGGCATTCGTCACTTCGCGCTGACTGCCCGGCATGTTCGCGCGGTCACGGCGATACACACAAGATACGCTCTTGGCGCCCTGACGGATCGCCGTTCGCACGCAATCCATCGCAGTGTCGCCGCCACCGATCACAACGACGCGCTTTCCGTCTGCGTTCAAAGTCCCGCCATCATAGGCCGGCACGTCATCGCCAAAATTCTTGCGGTTGGAAGCGGTCAGGTATTCCAGCGCAGGGAATACGCCTTTGGCCCCGCTGCCCGGACATTTCAGATCCTTTGCTGCGTAGACACCTGTCGCGATGAGGATCGTGTCGTGCTGATCCCGCAGCGTTGAGAGAGACACCGTCTCGCCGACCCGCGTATTGAACTCAAACCGGATTCCGGAATCTTCCAAGCGTTTGATACGGCGCTCAACCACATCCTTCTCGAGCTTGAAGCCAGGGATTCCGTAGACCAACAGGCCACCCCCCCGATCATAAGCATCGTAAACCGTGACTTGATAGCCCTTTCGGCGGAGCTGTTCAGCGGCAGCAAGGCCCGCAGGGCCCGCGCCAATAATGCCTGCAGATTGGGCGCGTTCACGTGGGGGCGTGATCGGCTTCACCCATCCCTGTTCCCACGCATTGTCAGTGATATACTTTTCAATAGATCCGATCGTGACTGTGCCGTGGCCCGACTGTTCGATGGTGCAGATACCCTCACACAGACGATCCTGCGGACAGATGCGGCCGCAAATTTCGGGCATGTTATTGGTCGCCGACGAGACCTGATATGCTTCTTCGAGCCGGTCTTCGGCGGCGAGCTTCAACCAATCAGGAATGTTGTTGGAAAGGGGGCAGCCCTGTTGGCAGAATGGGACGCCGCACTGCGAACACCGCGCGGCTTGCTCACCAGCCTTGTCCTTGCTGAACTCAGCATAGATTTCGTTGAAATCGTCTTTTCGGTCCGAGGCATCCCGCTTTGACGGCATGCTCCGCTCGACTTTGATGAATTTCAGCATTTTTTCTGCCATTTAGGCGCTCCCGGTATTAGAAGTGTGTGCTTAGAACTTTCACTCCAAGCTCGCAAGCGCATTCGATCATTCACAACTCACTATGATATTTATAAACTGCACTCGGCTGGCCGATTTGCCGCCTGTGCGGCTCAATACGGAAAAAAGATATCATATTGATCCTTATGCGAGTGGTGGCTTTTTTGGTAAATTCCCATAGTTGGGAATTCCGTTGAAACTGTAAGGCTCGCCTGATGTCCCTATTACAGCTCGCCATTATCGCCCTGCTGCAGGGCACGACAGAATGGCTTCCCGTGTCCTCTTCCGGCCATGTACTGCTCGCCGCAGGATTCTTCGAAGCTAGCCCCGGCGATGAGTTATTGATTAATGCCGTGTCAAATCTCGGCACCTTGTTGGCGATGCTGATCTATTTCCGCAAGGACGTGACCAGCGCCATTGCAGGAGGATTTGAACTGGTCGCCGCACCAATATCAAAATCGCCACTGTCAAAAGGGGCTCGCCTTGCAGCCGCCGTGATTGTTGCAACGCCGGTCGCCGTTCTGGTCGCATTCGCCTACGAAAAATTCCTGCCCGAAAGCATGCTAGAAAGTATGCGCAGCATCTATGTCGTCGCCGCCACAACGATCATCTTCGGCGCCCTGCTCTGGTGGGCCGATGTGAAAGGTGCGCGCGATCGCAAGGAAGAAGACATGACGATGTGGCATGCTTTCCTGATCGGCGCGACCCAGGCGATCGCTGCAATCCTGCCAGGCACCAGCCGTTCCGGCATTACGATGACGGCCGCTCGTGCATTCGGGTATGACCGCACCGAGGCAGCGCGATTTTCAATGCTGATAGGCGCCCCAATCCTCGCCGCTGCCGGACTTTACGGAGCGATGGGATTGGTGACAGCCGATGCCACCGAAACCGTGCTGACCCTGAAGGATGGACTGATTGTGGCAAGCATCGCCTTCATCACGGGGCTGGCGTCCATCTGGTTCCTGATGTCGCTACTCAGCCGAATGAGCTTCCTGCCCTTCGTATTGTACCGCTTCGCACTTGGCGCCGTGCTGATACTGGGATCACCACTCGTCGGACTACTCTAGACTTAGGCCTCGGACGCCTTGTGAAACTCGCCATAGTCGCGGAACCGCCAGAGATAAGAAGGCACGATCGCTTCAACCGTTTCCAGCTCCGTGATGCCAAGATCCTTCAGCGTCAGCGCATCATCGGCGACCACATTGTCGGATTTAAGCATCTCGACCTGGTCTCCTGTGAGGGGCGGATCGCCGAGAAAGCCCCACGAGAATGGTGGAATATAGCGCCAGACAGCTGCTGTGAGATAACCTGCGGGCTTTGCGATGAAGAACGGCAACGGAATTTTGAACCGGCGCTTGTCAATCGTCTCGAGGATCACGTCATACAGTTCATTGAACGTGTAAGTGCGGGGGCCGCCCAATTCGTAAGTCTTGCCTGCCGTGGCTGCATCATCCACCGCCACAGCAATCGCCTCGGCCACATCACCGGCATAGACCGGCTGGAAGCGAGTCGATCCACCGCCAATGGCCGGCAACAGGGGCAATACACTCATCAACGGGGACGTTGCCATCGCAGCAAAGCGGTTGAAGAACTCGTCTTCCGACGCAAACACAATGGATGGGCGTAGAATGGTCGCTGTAGAAATGGCGTCGCGAACAGCGGCTTCAGCTTCTGCCTTTGTGCGTGCATAGTCAGCCGAGGAATCGGCATCAGCGCCGATGGCTGAAACTTGGACAAACCGTGCAATGCCTTTTTCGGCGGCAACTTGCGCCAGCAATCCAGCCCCTTCGCTCTGAGCCGACTCAAACGTCTGAGCGCCTTTCTCAAACATGATGCCAACAAGATTCACGACAGCGTCGGCGCCATCCAGCGCGCGCTCGATCGATTCTCGATTGCGGATATTGGCCTGAACAATATCGACCCAGCCTGGAGGCCCCGCAAGACGAACATCCCCGGCAGTGTTCACGTGCCGACAGGCAACGCGCACACGCCGGCCCTTCTTGACGAGTTCACGGGCGGCATACCGTCCAATGAACCCCGACCCGCCGAAAACAGTTACCAAGCCTTTGGTCATCTTCAGTCTCTCTCAAAGCGACCGCAGCCGCGATAATCCGGATGGCGCCTTTGACCATAGAGCCGTTCGCCTGTCTACCAAGGCATGGCGGGCGAAACAGCGCGGCATCACAGAATATACAGGTATGCCATCAACCTGTGCAGCGCGGCGTCAGAGCGGTCAGGCCTTCACTGCCATTCAGTCGCCATCCATCCCGCGAACGCATCCCGCTCCGCCGCGCTCATGTGCAGGCCCAGCTTGGAACGACGCCACAGAATGTCATCTGCGGTTCGAGCAAACTCTACTTCAACAAGGTAGCGCGCCTCAGTTTCGGTCAGGCTCGCACCAAACATTCGGCCAAGATCGCCGTCCGTTTCGGCTTGCCCCAACAAACGCCGCGCGTCGGTGCCGTAAGCGCGTGCTAGACGCTGCAGAAGGTTAGCGCTCAGCTTGGGATAATCCTGCCTCAATCCTTCATAGAAACCGTCGAAATCCGCGCGAGGCATGTCTCCGCCGGGAAGGTCAGCGTCGCGTGTCCACTCACCACCTGCCTCCGGAAAGACCTTATCTAGTGTCTGAAGCGCGTCTTCAGCCAATTCCCGATAGGTCGTTATCTTGCCCCCGAACACTGACAAGATCGGCGCTCCGCCGTCATCATCCAGTTTCAGGACATAGTCGCGCGTCACTTTGGAGGCGTTGGCAGCGTGGTCATCATATAGTGGGCGCACACCGGAATAGGTCGCCACCACATCTGCTGGAGTGATGGCGCGCTTGTAGTACTCGCTCGCGCCCTTGCAGAGATACTCGATCTCATCGGGCGTAATTTTCACCTCGTCGCGATTTGCTTCATACGGAACGTCCGTCGTGCCGATCAGTGTGAACTCGCCGCGCTCATAGGGAATCGCGAACATGATCCGGCCATCACCATTCTGGAAGAAGTAGGCGTAGTCGCCTTCGTGCCAGCGCGGCACGATGATATGGCTACCCTTTACAAGTCGTAGGTGGGTCTCGTTTTTCTTTCCATGGTCGAGCCCCAGAACATCGTCGACCCAGGCACCTGCCGCATTGACGACCGCCCTGAATGACCGGGTCTCGGATCCTTTCGGACTTTCCAGCACTGCATCCCAATGGTCACCACTGCGCACAAGCGACGTACAGCGGGTACGCGTCACGACTTCAGCACCATGCGATTTCGCATCGACGGCGTTCAGCACGACAAGCCGCGAATCCTCGACCCAGCAATCAGAATACTCGAAAGCAAGCCGGTATTCTTCCTTGAGCGAGTCAAGTCTGGCCGACGATTTGCGCCGAAGCGTTGTGGTTGCAGGCAACAATTTGCGTCCGCCAAGGTGATCATAGATGAACAGACCAAGTCGGATCAGCCAGGCTGGGCGAAGTTCCTTGTGGTGCGGCAGGACGAACCGCATTGGCCAGATTATGTGCGGCGCTGCCTTAAGCAGGATTTCGCGCTCGATCAGGGCCTTGCGCACCAGACCGAAATCATACTGCTCCAGATAACGCAGCCCGCCATGAATCAACTTCGTGCTGGCTGACGATGTATGCTGTGCAAGGTCATCTTTTTCGCAGAGCACCACGTCCAGCCCACGACCAGCAGCGTCGCGCGCGATCCCGGTTCCGTTGATCCCGCCGCCGATCACCAGGATATCGTGCATGTCAGCCCTTCATCAGGCCTGCGGCCTTCAGCAGCTTGCCGGCACGAAGGACGCGCTGGAGCTTGTGTTCTGATGACCGGTCGCCCTTGTTCGAATCCGGGTGGAACCGGCGAACATATTCCGCATAGCGCGCGCGAATCTCCGCTGGCTTTGCATCGGTTTCGAGATCGAGCTCCTTCAAGGCGCGCTTTTGCAGCGTGTTCCGGTGGCCGGACGAGGCCGACTCGCCACTCGCAACATCATCAACATTGAAGAATTTGCTGCCTGCCCAGCGCCGCGGGTCCAACTTCTGAGGTCCCTTTTCGCCGCGCATCGGGCCGGTGCCAAATTTCCAGGTGCGCTTGTGACCATACCGCTCAGACCGGGCGAACGAAGCGGCCTCGGCCTGCGACATGCCTTCAAAGAAATCAAAGCTGCGATTGTACTCTGCTGCATGCGCCTGGCAGAAATAATGACGACCATTCCCCTGACGCTTGGGCGCAGGATGGGTCCCCTCAAGATCGCATTGCTTGTGGTCGCAGACACGAGTCTTCTGCGCACGCGCACGGGAAGCCTCGTCTTTGGGAGGCTTGATGCGTATATCTTTGAACTTAACGCGATAGGAAAATGGGTCACCGTCAGACATGACCCGGCATAATAGGGAGTGCAGGTTAAAGATGCCACAGCCAAGTGACAGGTTATCGCGAATTCGTGAGCTTTTAACTGAAGCTTTTCACCCGGTAGAGCTGATTATTACCGATGACAGCCAGAAACATGCAGGTCATGCAGGCGCCGCGCCGGGCGGAGAGACGCATTACACCGTGCGAATCACGTCCTCGGCATTCGAAGGCCTGTCCCGCGTCCAAGCCCAACGCGCGATCATGTTGACGCTGCAGTCCGAATTTGATTCCGGCCTGCACGCACTCGCCCTACACGCGAAAGCGGCATGAATCTTGAAAAATCCGACTCCACGCGGAACCGAAATATGACTCGATCATTAATTTCGCAGCCGTCGAGGAGAACGGGTGATGGTACAGAAACTCATGACTGCAGCCGCAATAGGCGCAATGATTACAGGTTCAGCGATTGCGGAGACATCTTCTGACAAGGTGAATCTTGGCATGATGCACTGGATTCGTGACACGGTTTGCACTCAGGATAGAGAGATAGTCTTCGTTCCGGTGTCCCATGACGTCCCAACGCTCAGCGGCGAGTGGGCTGTTATCGCCATGGACAATCCCGATCCAGACTCCGCCCACATCGTGACGCTCACCGAGAAGAACTGGCTGAAGGCCAATGGCTGCGACGAAGATCCGTCGCCGCAGATGCATATGGCCAGCCGAGAGCCGAAATCAGGCCGACTCGGCCTCTGATATGTTCAGGCCAGTGACTTGGTTTCGCTGACGCCTGAGTATGTTGAAGCGATACCCGTGAAAGACAAAGCTCTGTCCGGGCTCGGGAATGGTCTGCGCCTCGTGAATGACCAAGCCTGCAACGGTTACGGCTTCTTCATCTGGCAAGTTCCAGCCTGTCGCCCTGTTCAGGTCCCGAATAGGTACCCATCCATCCACGTTGACTGATCCATTTGGCTGGGGACGCACACCCTGAACGGCCACATCATGCTCGTCATGGATATGACCGACGATCTCTTCTAGAATGTCTTCCAGCGTAATCAGCCCCTGAAGCTCGCCATACTCGTCAACAACCAACGCGAAGTGACTCCGTTTTTGAAGAAATGCGTCGAGTTGGTCCTGTACTGGTGTTGTCTCCGGCACAAACCACGGCTTGCGCAAGATCGAGTCGAGATCGAGCGCGCTCAGGTCGCCGCCAAGCGGCAGCGCCGCCCGCAACAGGTCCTTTGCGTGCAAAATGCCGACAATCTCCTCCTTCTCGCCCCGGTATAGCGGTAGGCGCGTATGCGGGCTGGCGAGCGCTTTGGTTACCAACTGCCGAGGCTCAGTATCCGCATTCAACATGCGGATGTTTTTCCGATGGATCATCACGTCTTCGACGGTCAGCTCCTTCAAATCGAGCGCCCCGACCAGTCGCAGACGATCTTCAGCTCCGACACCTCCTTCGGAGGCGTGTAGGTCAATCGCACCGCGAATTTCCTGTTCCGCCGTGACGAGTTCAGCAGGCGCACCAAGGCCGAGGATCTTCAATGTGATGGTGACGACAAATTGGATCAGTTTCACAATCCACGCCACAGCCCAAACCAGACCACTGATCGGCCGCGCTACGCTCATCGCCATAGTATCGGGACGCGTGATCGCATAAGTTTTCGGCAGGACTTCGGCAAACACCAGTACCAGAATCGTCATCACGCCGGTCGCCAGCACCAGCGCGACACCGCCCGGTCCGAACAATGAGGTAAACAGCGACGTTGCAAGCACCGAGGCGAGGATGTTTACTAGGTTGTTGCCCAACAAGATCGCGCCAATCAGGTTTTCACGATTGCTGATGAGGCGGTTTACTGTCTCGGCCCGCTTGTCACCATCCTTTTCAAGCTGGTGCATGCGCGCACGCGACGCGGCCGTCAGCGCCGTCTCAGACCCCGAAAAGAAGCCTGACATGCCGAGCAGCACGAAAATTGAGATGATGTAACCGGCAATCATGGGTGGGGTCTCATATGTGTGGATCAGCTCTCCAGCAATTCGCTACGGAGAAATGCTTCGACGGACGCAAGATCTGCATCCTTGTGGATGTAGGACTGGCCAATACCGCGTGCGAGGATCAAGGGTACTTTGCCGCCGCTGGCTTTCTTGTCCTGCTGCATTAGCTCGACCAGTCGCGCAGCGATGTAAGGCCCACCCTGACGTCCCGGAATGCTTGATTGCAACCCCATCGCGTTGAGGTGAGCCGTCACACGATCGGCATCGGATTGCGGCGTGATACCCTGACTCGCGCCATAGCGAAATGCGAGCGCCATACCGATGGCAACGGCCTCGCCGTGCAGCAAGTCCGGCGCATAACCATTTGCCGCCTCGAGCGCATGGCCAAACGTGTGGCCCAGGTTGAGCAGCGCCCGAACCCCGGTTTCGCGCTCGTCTTCCGCAACAATGGCCGCTTTGGCGCGGCAGCTGGTGGCAACCGCTTGCGCTATTGCCGCCGGGTCCAGTGCCAGCACCGCTTCGCCGTGCTCTTCGAGCCACGCAAAGAAATCCGGATCATTGATCAATCCATACTTCGCAATCTCGGCGTAACCAGCGCGCAGCTCACGCGCCGGCAGCGTTTCGAGCAGGGATGTATCAGCGATAACCAATTGTGGCTGATAGAATGCACCAATCGAATTCTTGCCGCGGGGCGAATTCACTGCCGTCTTGCCTCCTACCGAGGAATCGACCTGCGCAAGCAGGGTCGTCGGCACCTGCACGAATCCCATACCGCGCTTCATCAGGCTGGCTGCGAGCCCCGTAATGTCGCCGATCACCCCACCACCAAGCGCGATGAGAACATCACTGCGGTCCGCAGTGGCCTCCAGTAACCAGTCGAGGATCTCTTCGAGATTGGAAAACGATTTCGTTTTCTCGCCCGGCGTCAGGGACTTCCAATACGTGGTCACACCGGTTGACCGAAGCGCCTCATCCAGCCGATGTCGGTGCATCCGCTCGACCGTCTCATCTGTCAGCACGAAGACGCGCGGCTGTTTGATCATGGCCGAAAGGCGCGCACCGAGCTGGTCCAGCGCGCCGTGGCCGACAAGAATGTCATAGCCGCGATCGTCGAGCTCGACCGTGACGGTCTCAAGCGGTGGTGCGGTGACGTTCACTTCGGTGTCCATGTCTGGAGGGCCTTGTATATGGCATTGACGGTGGCAGCGTGCGGTCCGTCCTTTGACGGCACGACGAGATCGGCCTGGGAATAGATCGGCTCCCGCTCTGCCAACAGATTGGTCAGCACATTCTTCGCATCCGGACGCCTCAGCAAGGGACGTGTATCGCGCTTCTGAACGCGTCGCCAAAGGGTTTCGAGATCAGCATTCAGCCAGATGGTAACCGCGTTCTTCTTCATCAACAGGCGGGTCTCATCATTCAGGTAGGCACCGCCGCCCGTAGCCAACACATGGGGAGGCAAGTCCAGCAGCCGTTTCAAAACCTGATGCTCCCCGCGTCGAAAATCCTCTTCGCCATGCAGTTTGAAAATGTCGGTTATTGATAAGCCCGCCGCCTTCTCGATCTCCGAATCACTGTCATAAAACTCTCGGCCCAGTCGTTCGGCCAAGCGCCGCCCGACGGTAGATTTTCCTGCCCCCATCAAACCGACAAGCGCGACGGTTCGCGACATATAGGGCAATGTCGCGTCAACCGGTCTGGAAGTACTGTCACTGTCAGAAGGCATTCTGGACTTTCGGGCTCCGTTCGGTACTTGTCCTATAGTTGCTGTCGCGCCTCCGCAATCCAGCGCCGGAATTCTGTATCTAGGGGTAAATAGCCATGCGCAAGTTTCTGATCCTTTTAGGCCTGCTGGTAATACTTGTCCTCGGCGCAGCCTGGTGGCTGGGCGGACAGGCCGAAAAGGGAAAACCAGAGCCCGGTGAAGTCCGCATCGAGGTCGACAATGTCCTTTAGGGGCATTGTCTCAGTCGTTTGCCTCATCGTCGCCGGGAGCTTACCGGCAGGCGCGCAAATCGAGGATTCCGGTCTCGATCTGGTAAATCCGTGGGGAATGAGCTTCCTCGAGGCGGGCGAGCCTTCCCTGCCAACCGATATGTGGCGCGCGTCCGACGCTGATGATTTGCTGCCATTGATGCGGGATGTCCGTACACACGACCTGACACCGGCTGAACGCACGTTGATGCAACGCATGGCCCTGTCGCCTGCCACACCACCAGCCGGAATGCAGGAACCCCTGCTAAGGGCCGAACGGGCACGTATCATGTACGACCTCGGCGAAGCCCAAGCCGCAGCCACCCTCATGGCACGACTCGATACTCCTCCTCCCGGCCTCGACGCGGATGAAATCGTTGCAGATCTCAATCTTGCCCTGGGCAATGAAGCAACTGCTTGCGATATGCTGAATGCGCCAGACCGCCTGTCAGGCTATTGGGCCAAATTGCGCGCTGTCTGCGCGGCACTGCAAGGAAACACTGCAGGTGCTGAACTCGCGATTGAGATGGCCCTGCAGCAGGATGCCGTCGATTCCTGGCTTCTCGCCGCTGTGTTTGCGACATCCGGTGAACTGCCTGACGCGCCGGAGGCAGATTACTCTTCGGGACTGAACCTTGCCATCTCTGCCGAGGCGGGCCTCACGCCTCCGGAGGCACCCGTCCCCGCGAATCGTCCCGACCTTGCAGCCGCAATGGCCCTGCATCCGAAATTGCCAATCACTCTGCGTGTTCAATCCGCAGGAATGGCCAGCCAAGCTGGCATGCTGGAGACGGATGATTATCAGGCACTCTTCCTCAAGCTGATATCCGAACCGGGCTTCGTGCCCTCTACGCCTTTGGAGAGCGCGCTCTATGCAGCGCGCGATCCGCTTGTCACTGATGAAGATCGCGCTTTTGCGCTCGCCGCAGCACTGGAAGGCGCTATGGACACACCAGCCCATTTCAGCGCGGTCGCGCGGCTACTATGGGAGGACGTCGAACGCCTACCGATCAACACTTTCACGGCAGCCAACGCTCCGATCTTCGCGCGGGCTGCGCTGGCCACCGACCATTACACTGCCGCCAAGGACTGGTCATCCGCCAATACGATGGAAGGCGCGCGCGAAGATGGCAGCTTTGATGCCGCGCTCATGTCGGCTCTGGTGACACTGGCGGGCAGCGAGACGACACGCAGCGCCAGCGACTATATTGGAGAACGTCTAGCCACACTTGCCGAGTCTGACCTGCAAAAGCAGACCGCTGCTCGTCTTTTCGCATTATGGACCGCTCTCGGCATTGCGCCCCCGGCGGATGCGCGCCGCTTGATCGTGAATGCGCCCGAACGCAAATCCACCCCGGAAATAGATTTGCAATTGGTTGGCGTGCTTGCCTCCGCTGAGGCAGATGCTGCAGGAGAGGTTATTCTGTCCACGGTAGGCATGACCAAAGGCGATCCGACCGCACTCGATGACGCCAGCCTACTCTTGCTCCTGAAAGCACTGCAACGGATCGGCGCAGAGGATGCCGCCCGGCAGATGGCATTGGAATCAACTGGCTACTGGAAGGCGCTCAACTAGAAATTTCCCGAATTTCGTTGATCTTGCCTCCAGAAGGCTGATGGTGGACGAAAAATGGGAGGAATCGATGAGGGTATCCATACTGGCCGGGGCGTCTGCACTGGCACTTGCAGCCACGGCATGTGGGGCGCCAGACAAGACCCAGCCCCAAGCGTCGGCGCCAGAGCCCGCACCGGCTGCGATTGCCACGGCGAGCTCAACATCGATAGATCCCGCTGACAGGACTGCATTATTCGGCGACCTGCACGTCCATACCGGACAGTCCTTTGACGCCTTCATATCGTCCGTTCGGGCAACACCCGATGACGCATATCGCTATGCAAAGGGCGAGAAAATAATCACCGACGGCGGCTACGAAATCCAGTTGGACAGCCCACTCGATTTTCTGGCCGTCACAGATCATGGCGAATATCTCGGCATCATGCCGGTCATGGCAACGCCCGGTACGAATCTGTCGCGCACGAATTTCGCAAAATCCGTATTTGGACCGGACGCGACGAACCCTGCCCAGTCATTCCATAATGTGGGCATCACCATCGTGACGGGCGAAGAAGTGGATGAGATCTACGATCGAGACGTCATCGACTCGGCCTGGATGAAGAACATTGAGACGGCCGAACGCCACAATGAGCCCGGCAAGTTCACCGCCTTCTCCGGCTACGAATTCACCGCCATGACAGAGGTCGTGGACTCGGAAGTCCCCGCCGCAGCGAACCTGCACCGGAACGTCATATTTCGTGGAGAGGCGCCGGACCGGCTTTTTTCCACCCTCGACTCCCCAAATCCTGAAGACTTGTGGGCCTGGATGGATGCGCGGCGCGCTGAGGGTCTGGATGTCATCTCCATCCCGCACAATTCCAACGCATCCAATGGCGAAATGTTTGCGTCCGAAACCTATGAGGGCGGTCAGTTGACTGCAGATTATGCGATCACCCGCATGCGCAACGAACCGGTAATTGAAATCTCCCAGGTCAAAGGCACCTCGGAAGTCCACCCAGCACTATCCCCGAATGACGAATGGGCGAATTTCGAGATCTACGACACCTTGGTTGGAAGCGCCGCAAAGTCGACGCCACACCTCGGAGATTTCGCGCGCAACGCGTTGGCGCGCGGACTGGGTTTCGAAGAAACAGAGAGCTTCAACCCTTACAAGTTCGGCTTCATTGGCTCCAGCGATACACATATCGGCGCCGGGTCTTTCGATGAGAAGAACTTTACTGGCAAGTTCCCCCAAGACGGATCCAATCCTGAGTTCCGACATTCCGTCCCACCAGAAGGTGCGGACAGTTGGGACGGTGTTGTATCGCTGAATAGCTTGCCGCCCGGCGCGGTAAAGCCCAGCATGCGACGCAAGCTGTCGGCCGGTAAGTACAGTGCATCTGGACTAGCCGGCGTATGGGCGGACGAAAATACACGTGACGCCATCTTCGAAGCCATTCGTCGCAAGGAGACGTTCGGCACGTCCGGGCCGCGCATAAAGGCACGCATGTTTGCCGGATACGGATTTGATCAGGCAATGTTGGCAGATCCGGACCTGGTGTCAGCAGCCTACCGCACTGGCGTGCCACAGGGCGGCAACCTGGTCGGAAAACAGCAGGCCCCGTCATTTCTCGCTTGGGCGATTCGGGATCCGGCTTCTTATCCGCTGCAGCGTTTGCAGGTCATCAAAGTGTGGACCGATGCCCAGGGCAAGGCGCATGAGGCCGTCTACGATGCCGCATGTTCCGGCAATGTCGAACCAGATTCGGACACGCACCGGTGCCCCGACAATGGTGCCAATATAGACATATCCGACTGCTCTACACGCCCCGGCAGTGGCGTTGGCGAATTAAAAACACTGTGGACTGACCCAAGCTACGATCCGACGCGCCGCGCAGCTTATTACGTCCGCGTTCTCGAGAATCCATCATGTCGCTGGTCGACATGGGACGCGGTACGCAACGGATCACCGCCCAATCCCGACATGCCCGTTCTCGTTCAGGAGCGGGCTTGGACATCGCCTATCTGGGTCAAACCGGAATGATATTCACGCAATTTTAGGCGCGGCGCGCCAAGGTCGGGCAATGTCTGACCGCGCGCGCATCGAAGCCTTTCTTGAGATGATGTCTGCTGAACGCGGCTCATCCGCAAATACACTGGACGCGTATGGACGGGACTTGCTGGACGCATCCGAATTTTGTGGTGGCGGGTTATGTGATGCTGAAGGAAGTGAAATTTCAGGCTGGCTGAGGGATTTGTCCAAGCGAGGCATGGCCCCCTCGTCGCAGGCCAGAAAGCTGTCCGCGGTCCGGCGCTTCTTTCGCTTCTTATTTGAGGAAGGGGACCGCAAGGATGACCCCACCGCGAGGATTGACGGCCCAAAGCCCGGCCGGGACGTGCCCGATGTCCTGTCTCGAGAAGAGATGGCTCAACTCCTGGAGTCCTGCGGCGACGAGTTGAGGCTGAAATGCCTTGTCGAACTGCTCTATGGGGCGGGCCTGCGAGCAACAGAACTTGTCTCTCTCAAACTCGGCCAACTGCCGAGGCGCAAGGGAGCTCGCTGGATCACAACGGACGTGATCGTCCGCGGCAAAGGTGGCAAGGAGCGGTTGTGCCCACTGGGGCGCCCTGCTTTGCGCGGACTTTCAGATTGGCTGAAAGTACGCGAAGATCACTTGCCGGAAGGCTCACTTATAAGGAATCGGGCTGAACCCTTCGTGTTTCCGTCACGGGGCAAATCAGGACATCTGACCCGCCGCCGTCTGGGACAGTTGCTGGAAGCCTTGGCGCTGAAAGCTGGCATCCGCCCGGATAGGGTCCACCCGCACGCCTTGCGCCACGCTTATGCAACTCACCTGCTCATGGGGGGCGCCGACCTGAGAAGCGTCCAGACACTGCTTGGACATGCCGATATCGCGACGACACAAATCTACACACACGTCCTGACAGACGAGCTCGCAGAGCTTCTAGAAACGGCGCACCCTTTAGCCAAAAAGATTTAGCACCGGGATAAGTTTTCAGTATTGCTGAAACCGGGAGTCATTCCGATATATGGCGACGCGAGTTCGCAACGCTTTTGTATGGACGTGTCAGATGAAACGCTTTCTGAATGCTCTTATTCCAACCATCCTGATCTCGGAAATCGCCGCGATCACCTTCATGACAGCGACTTGGGCTGTCCTGTCCGAGCTTCATGCAGGACTGAACGTCATCATAGGCGGGGAGGTTGTCACCGCGATCGGAGTCGCAGCTCTTACCGTAGCGGTGTTTCGCCGAGCATCGCGGCCCGACGTAGAAACCGCCTCGGCAGAAGAGTAATCAGGCGGCGGTAGCGGATCCGCGCGACGCGACCCAAAAGGCATGAACAACGCCGGGTAGCCAGCCAATCAGTGTCAGTAGTACATTGAGCAGGAATTGAAGCCCAATGCCTTCCTTGATCGCAACTGCGACAGGTGGGAGAAATATTGTGAGTAGGATCATGAGCAGGGACATGCAGGGTTTCCTTTTTGGATAAGCTACCCCTGCAACGCCCGGAACAGGTGAAAGTTCCCTGCCTGGCGTTCCACAAATGATTTCGACTTTTCCCGAGATCGACGTTGACCCCGGTTCAGCTGCGGGTTTAGACACCAGCTGAGGGCGTTTCCATCAAGTATAGTATCGACCGCACCGGGTGAGGTGTGCGGCCGCGCGACGGGAGTCCGCTGTGTCGGCCATATTCACGCCTTCTGCCGAGAAGGAATTCTTTACGCCCTTTGGCCCCATGATGGGCTATGTCCGCATACCGCCTGCGCTGGTCGACCATCTGAACGCCTCGATGAGCGAACAGCTGGAAGACCATTCGGGCAGCCTGGTAGGCAAGGTCCGGCAGGAACTCCGTTTTCCCAAACCACTCGTGGACGCCACAGCCGCGGCGCTCGGCAACGCGCTGATCGAGTACCATATTCGCGCCAGCCGCCGTGGTTCGTTCGGTGACTATGACCATACGAACAAGCGCTATGAGCTGAATGTCATGGCCGGATGGTTCGTCCGCCAGTATGCGCATGAGTATAACCCGCTCCATATCCACACCGGATGCGCGCTCTCATGCGTCGGGTATCTGAAACTACCGGACGGGATTGATCAGGAATGGGCCGAGGATGACCTCGACCATCACCCGTCTCACGGGCACCTTCAGTTCGCGCACGGCACCGACACCCATTACTCGGTATCGAACTTCATGATTCGCCCACGCGTCGGGGACTTCTATATCTTCCCGTCCTACATGTTTCACAGTGTCTATCCGTTCAAGTCGCCTGGCGAGCGCCGGTCCTTCAGCATGAATCTCTCTGTCGTCGAATCACCGGCCTGAGCCTTTCTGTCTGATTGACGCGGAACGACCGCCCTCTATGTTGCGCTGCAACAAGGAGGAACGCATGAGCACGAAAACACCAAGAGACTTCTTCAAGCCCCTGGCCATTGGCGCGCCCGCCCCGATGCGCGATCTGCCAATCAGGCTGGAGCGGATGATCCATTTCGTTCCACCGCATCTGGACAAGGTTCGGGCCAAAGTGCCGACCATGGCCGAAGGCGTCGACGTGATGCTCGCAAATCTTGAGGATGCCATCCCCGCCGACGCCAAGGATGCTGCTCGCGCAGGCGCCATCGAAATGGCGTCCATGTATGATTGGCAAGGCAAGGGAACGGGCTTCTGGAGCCGCGTGAACCCACTGAACTCCCCCTGGTTTCAGGAAGATGTGAGTGAACTGGTTCTAAAAGCCGGTCATCAGCTGGACGTGATCATGCTGCCAAAGGTCGAAGGCCCCTGGGACATCCATTTCGCCGATCAGTATGTTGCACAATTAGAGGCCCAGGCTGGCCTCACACGGCCGATCCTGTTCCACGCCATTCTTGAAACGGCCCAAGGGATGGCCCGCGTGGAAGAAATCGCGCTGGCCAGTCCGCGCATGCAAGGTATCAGCCTGGGTCCGGCAGACCTCGCTGCAGACCGTAAGATGAAGACCACTCGCGTCGGGGGTGGCCATCCCTTCTACCGCGTAATCGACGATCCGAATGAAGATGGCAGCCCACGCGACTCAGCCCAGCAGGATCCTTGGCACTATACGATCGCCCGTATGGTTGATGCCTGCCGTATGGCAGGGATCAACGCCTTCTATGGTCCGTTTGGAGATATTGCCGATCTTGACGCCTGCGAACAGCAATTCCGCAATGCCTTCCTGCTCGGCTGCTCAGGCACGTGGAGCCTTCACCCGAACCAGATCGCCATCGCCAAAAAGGTCTTCAGCCCCGACCCGAACGAGGTAAAATTCGCGCGCAAAATCCTTGAAGCCATGCCGGATGGCTCTGGTGTGGCCATGATTGACGGCAAGATGCAGGACGATGCGACCTGGAAACAAGCCAAGGTCATTTCCGACCTGGCAGACCTCGTTGCATCGAAAGATCCCGACCTGGCCGCCGCATACGCGACCTGATCCCTCTTCACGCCGAGCATTTGCGTGATAGGGTTTCCCTTGGAAGAGGGAGTATCAGTGATGCGGAAATCCATTACGGCCTTGCTGGGTCTGAGCTTGATAGGCCTGTCTGCTATCGCAGATGAAGTCTGGTCCACACCGATTGGCGACGTCTTCTATGAGGATGAGACCGATGACGGCTGGGCCGTCTGGTCCTATCCGGGCCTGACCGAGCGCGGCACCGTCTACATCAAGGATCTCGCGGGAGTTTATGAGGGCCGAGGCGCATATGCCGGAATATGGATCGAGGCGGAAAGTCCGGAGATAGAGCTCTGTGATGTTGCCGTCACCGATCCGGCAACGGGTGAATCCCACTACAATTGGGGCCGCGTGGACATCGTGTTCACGGAACCTGATTTTCCTAGCGGCTGGGTTGCCCTTCGCGGGAACTGTTTCAATGACCCGGGCGATTACCTGATCGGAAAACCGGTCACCGCAATACAAGAATAACCGAGAGGAAATCTGATGGCTGAACACCTTATCGCCATGACGGGCCATAGCCCGAACCTGCAACGCTGGTTTGACTGGATGAATGGCGACCATTCACCTGCTGGCCTGTCCGTCCAACTCGCTGATAATGTGGTCTTCAGAAGTCCGGTTGTGCATACACCGCAGGAAGGCAAGCCGATCACGATGGCCTACTTGACCGCTGCCGGACAAACGCTGGGCGGCGACACGTTCCGCTACACGCGCGTGTTCGATTGCGGCGATAAGGCTGTCCTGGAGTTTGAATGCGAAATGGATGGCGTGCTTGTGAATGGAGTCGACATGATCGCTTGGAACTCTGACGGACAGATTGAGGACTTCAAAGTTATGGTTCGACCACTGAAGGGCATGCAAGCTGTACATGCGGCCATGGGGGCCATGCTGGAAAAGATGAAGCAAAAGGCCTGAGCAGCAACTATCATGACCCTGCCCGTCATCATCACTGATCGATTGGTACTTTGCCCCCACGAGACCCGTCACTTTGAGCCATCTGCAGCCATGTGGGGGTCTCCGGCGGTGACCCAGCATATAGGCGGGGTGCCGCGGTCACGTCAGGAGGCCTGGTTCACCATCTGCCGCAATCGCGGAATGTGGGACCTGCTGGGTTACAGCTCCTGGGCGATCGAAGATCGTGAGACAGGCGCATTCATCGGTGAAGGCGGATTCGCCGACTTTATGCGCGGCATGACACCGGACTTGTCTGAATGGCCAGAAGCCGGCTGGGTCTTTGCGGAAGTCGCTTGGGGAAAGGGGTACGCCAGCGAAGCTGTGGGCGCGATGCATGACTGGCTCGATGAAAACCGCCCGGGACAAAGCGTCTGCATCATTGATCCGGACAATGTCGGGTCCCAACGAGTCGCTGACAAATGCGGCTATGAGTTTTGGCAGCAGGCGGAATACAAGGACGCAATCGTCAATGTGTACCGCCGCAATCCTGGGCGTTAGCCGACCTTAAGGCTCGATGCCTCACTCTTGCTACTCCAGCCCCGAATGAAATCCATGAAGGCTTCATGCGGCAGACCCGCGCTGTACAGAAAACCTTGGGCCATGGAGCAACCGCGCCGACGCAGGAAGTCAGCCTGACGCTCTGTTTCAACACCCTCTGCAACAGTATTCAAGCCAAGCGTTTCAGCCATCGCCAAGATCATTTCAATGATCGCGGGAGCTTGCTCGTCCGATTCAAGCGCTGAGACGAACTGGCGGTCGATTTTGAAAACGTCAAACGGCAGCTGGGTCAGAATGGACAAATTAGAATGTCCCGTTCCGAAATCATCAATTGCGAGTTTCGTCCCAAGGCTCCGTAGAGGGCGCATCACCCGCGCAACCTTTTCAGGTTCGGACACGGCCATGCTTTCCGTGATTTCAAGCTCCAAGCGGTTTGGCGGCAATCCGGTGCGCTTGAGGATCGCGAGGACGGTTTCTGTCAGATCGCTGGACTGGAACTGACGCGGTGACACATTTACCGCGACCGTTGCGTTGAAGCCTTCCTGCATCCAGATGCGTGCGGATTCGCAAGCTGCCTCAAGAACCTGCTCCCCGATTTGTGTGACGAGTCCGGTTTCTTCTGCCAGCGGAATAAATGTGGTCGGAGAGATGATCTTCCCGTTCGGCCGGACCCAACGGGCCAATGCCTCGGCACCGACGACTTGCCCGGTCTGGAAATCGATCTTCGGCTGGAAATGCGTCTTGAATTCACGATTGGCGACTGCGTCGCGCAGTTCAGCTTCCAGCATATACTTGCCACGTGCAACACGGTTCAGGCGTGGCGAGAAGTAGCGGAATCCCGATCCGGTGTCGGTACGAACCTGGCGCAGGGCAAGCTCCGCATGACGGAACAATTTGTGCATCGTATCAGCGTCTTCGGGCGCGATGACGATACCGCCAGAAATGCCTAGCGTTACAGACTGTCCAGACACGATGAAAGGATCCGCAAAGGCGAGCCGAATAGCGCGCGCAATGTTCGAGACATAGTCGCGGCTGACCGCGCTTGGCAGGTACAAGGCGAAACTGTCGGCCTGCATCGCGGCCAGCATGGAGTTGTTCAGCCCAGCGCGAACCGGACCTTCCAGCGAATCGAGCGCATTCGTCATACGCTGTCCACACGCCTTCAAGACGGCTTCGCTCGCGAGCGCACCAAGGCGCTCGGAAGCCCGAGTGAAATTATCGAGATCAAGAACGATGAGCGCGGCGGGCGTTTCGTATTTTGCGCGGGGCAGGGTCTTGGTTATGTGTTCTTCCAGCGCGATCAAGTTTGGCATGCTCGTGCGTGGATCTTCATAAGCCGTGCGCCTGAGCGCATCATTGTCGCGCCGCAACTTGCCGACCGATCGGATCACCACCGACCGCAACCTGCGGAGCTCGACAAACGACACATTGGATAGGCGCGCCGACGGATCTACCTGCGCCACTTCAAGATAACGTGTGAAATCAACGAGAACGTTCTGGAATTCCCGGGCGAAAAACCAGGCCGTGATGGCGGCCACGGCCGATGAAGACAGCAGCAACAGCATAATCGCCCAGATCGGCAAAGACATGTCTGTCCATGCCTTACCTTCTATGAGCGCGCCATAAGCCTGCTCAATCGTCCATACGCCGACAAAGATGATGATCGTTGCGACCGCTGCGCACCATGCGGCAAACCGGGGAATGGTCATCCGGCCCAGAAGTCTCGAGATGAAACTCTGTTTGTCCACGCTTAGATATTCCTCACCAATCGCCACCTATGTGTGCGGTAACTATGTTTTCCGGAATATGTTTAGGAATCAGTGAACAAAACGCGCTAGCTGTAAGGCATTCAAACCACTATATGGGCCTAAATGACCAATAATCGTACCGCCACCGTTACCCGTACCACCAAGGAAACCGATATATCGGTAACCGTTGATCTGGATGGCACGGGAAAGTCCGACATCGAAACCGGGATCGGCTTTTTTGATCATATGCTGGAGAGCTTCTCCAAGCATTCGGCTATCGACCTGACTGTGCGGTGCAAGGGCGATCTTCATATCGATATGCACCATAGCGTTGAAGATACAGGGATTGTTATTGGACAGGCTATCCTGAAGGCGCTTGGCGACTTTGCCGGCATCACCCGGTTTGGCCACGCCTATGTGCCGATGGATGAGACGCTGTCACGCGCGGCGCTCGACCTGTGCAAGCGTCCTTACCTGATCTGGAAGGTCAATTTTACCCGCGACAAGATCGGCGACATGGATACCGAACTCTTCAAGGAGTTTTTCCATGCGCTGGCCGGAAATGGTGGCATGTGCTTGCACGTAGAAAACCTCTATGGCGAGAATTGTCACCATATTGCCGAGTCCTGCTTCAAGGCCACCGCCCGGGCGCTTCGTGCGGCAATTGCGGTCGACCCGAAATTGGGCGGCAAGCCGGCGAGCACCAAGGGTAGCCTCTAAGGGGTCTTATTTCCGATAATCAAGCGGCGGCTCACGGTCACCGAGCAGCGACTTGTAGACGTAGTCGGGGCCGCGGGCCGCGTCGAATTCCTCGCGGGCTTCAACGCGCAGGTCTTCATTGGTGAACAGTTCCACAGCTGCCAGCGTCAATGTTTCCGCAGCCACCTGCGTGCCCTTATGACCAATCGAGGTGCCACTGGCCGCAACTGCCTGCCAGGAATGCGCCGATGTTCCCGGTACCCAAGTCGCTGTGCGCAAGCCGACAGTCGGTACGGCGTAGGACACATCGCCGACATCCGTCGAGCCGTAACCCATGGAGACTTCGAAATCTTGCACTTCAGCGGCTGAGGCGATATCGCGTGACGGATTGTCGAAGGTCGAGGCGATAGTCTCGGCGAACTCAAGTTCGGCGTCCGTGTACTCCACACCGCCCACCTGACGGAGTTTCTCGTCCATCATCCGGGCCAGTTTCTCATTCACGAGCAGCGGATTGTTGCCGTGAATGATTTCCCATTCCACGTCAGTGCCCGTGCCCAGCGCGGCGCCCCGGGCCGCGTCTTCGAGGCGGGTCCAGATGGCTTCAACGCCCTTCGGTGAAGGGTGGCGGACATAGTAGAAGACTTCGGCAAAGTCCGGCACGACATTGGGGGCAGAGCCACCGGACGTGATGACATAGTGCATGCGCGCATCCTGGGGGATGTGTTCGTGCATCATGTTGGCCATCATGTTCATCGCCTCGACGCCATCTAGCGCGGAACGCCCCCGCTCCGGCGCGCCAGCGGCGTGAGCGGAAATCCCCGAGAAGCGGAACTTCGCCGAGCGATTGGCAAGCGACGTGTTGGCTGCCGCTGAGTTCCGGTCGCCAGGATGCCAGTGCATGGCAATGTCGACATCGTTGAAGAGGCCCGCGCGGACCATGTAGACCTTGCCAGAGCCCCCCTCTTCTGCGGGCGTCCCATAAACGCGGATGCGACCCGGCGTGCCGGTGTCTTCCAGCCAGTGGCGGATCGCGAC
>NZ_AWFI01000004.1 GCF_000682775.1 Hyphomonas sp. L-53-1-40 | reverse complement strand
TGGCGGCGCACCAAATGCGAAACGCATGCCTACAGTTGCCAGGTGAGCCTCGTAATCGGCATCATAGTTCGGGCCGCCATGAACGCCACCGAAGTCAAGACCTTCAGCAACTTTGTAGCGATAGCCCAGATCTAGCGTCAGCTGATCAGATACTTTGTAACCGAGGCCAAGCAGACCCTGGTAAGCAAAGCCCGTGTCGCTGTCGGAGAAACCGTTAGCAGCGGAAACATCGGTACCGTTGGTGAAAACAAGGTTATTCGCTTTGGCATTCGCGCGCAGGACACCAAGACCCAAGCCGACATAGGGCTGGATCTCGCCTTCGCGGTTGAAGTCGTAAATGCCGTTCAGCATGAGTTCCATTGTCTGCAGGTTACCAGCTGTGGCTGGAACCGCACCGGATGGAGCGCCATTGTAGGAAGCAGCCGGAACGCTCAGGTCGTCATCGCCATAGCCGCCGACACCTTCAAGGCGGAAGCCGTTGTCAAAGCCGTAACCAAGACCGAGATCGAAACCGATGGTCTCATCAGCGTCGGACGTACCGCCCATCGTACCGACGACATCGCGGTCGGCAGGATCATGGTCGAATTGGCCCGAAAATCCGTAAGTTGCGTCGGCGCGGGCGTACCACCCGTCCTCAGCATGTGCGACAAAGCCGGCAGACGCAAATGCGGCCGCGGCTGTCGCGCACATAAGAGTTTTCTTCATACTCAATCCCCTTTTGTGTGCCGAATGACGGGATTGTCCTCGGCCGCAGGTTCATACGGGTTAAACCACGTATGGTTCCTGAATAAACTCATTTATCAGATACTTCGAGCCCTATTAGAGTCGCGTATCAGTTGAATAGCGGCATTTTTTATAACCGCGACCCAATTGCAACAGATTGTTGCCGGTTCGTCAAACTTTTGGAACTTGCAAATTGCCAATGTTTTCAATGGTCGGGAACAATTGACAAGAAAAAATGGTACCGCCTCCCCGGCTCGAACGGGGGACCCCTAGATCCACAATCTAGTGCTCTAACCAACTGAGCTAAGGCGGCACGATGAGCGGGAAATACCGCTCAATTCGTTTTGTTTCAAGCAAAACCCGGTAGCGAACTGCGCTCTACCTGATTCGTCTGACAAATCAGACTTTAGCGACTTGCTCGAACTCGAGATCGACCGGTGTTCCACGGCCGAAAATGGAAACCGTGACCTTGAGGCGACCGTTTTCCTCATCGATTTCTTCAACAGAACCTTCAAAGCCCTGAAACGGACCATCGTTGACCTGAACCTGTTCGCCGATTTCGAAGGAAATCTGCGGACGCGGACGCTCGGCAGCTGAGTCGGTAGAGGAACCAAGAATGCGATCAACTTCACGCTGGCGAACTGGAAGGGGTTTCTTGCCACCTTCTGCGCCGAGGAAGCCCGACACTTTCGGCGTATCTTTCACGAGGTGATAGACATCATCCGTCATGACGGCCTTCATAAGGACATAGCCCGGGAAGTACCGGCGCTCGACGGTCTTCTTCTTACCGCGCGCGACTTCGACGACTTCTTCGGTCGGCACCTGCATGTCTTCAATCAGGTCTGCCAGTCCTTTGCGTTCCGCTTGTTCGAGAATGGTCGAAGCGACCTTCTTCTCGAAGTTGGAATAAGCATGGACAATGTACCATTTGGCTTCAGCCATGAGGCCTACGCGCTCCCTAATGAAATGTTGACGGGCCGTTCTGGTCTCAGAGGCCCGTTATCGCCTTAACGGCCAAATTGATGACGAAATCGGCTAAGAACAGAAAAAGGGCGATCAGGATAGACATGATAACGACAAAAATCGTCGCCTGGATCGTTTCCTGACGGGACGTCCACGTCACCTTGTTCCCTTCGGCACGAACCTGCCGAAAGAAGGTAATAGGACCTACGCGTTTCTTTTTCACCTTATCGGCCATTCCGACTCTCTCTTGAAAAGCGGGGAGTTAGCGGTTTTGAGCCGCCACGTCCACGGTTAAGTACACTGCTGGCATTGTCTAGGCTAGGTGGTGTCTTGTGCAGGTCCTGCAAGGGAACGCTTGAGTTCAAAGCGGTTTGCCAAATTCGCGAGGCGGCAAACCCGGAACATCCACCCGAATCGCAAACAGGCTGCCTGATAAGGGTCGGGCATCCAGCTGCGGAAAGGACAAGCCGGATCGCGCGGTCGTTATGAACAGCGTCTTCAAGTCGTCATCTCCAAACGCCACGCTGGTCGGGCGTGTTGCCGCAAGAACGATCATCCGGTCAATCTCTCCATCCGGGGTCAGTCGAATGACTCGAGATGCATCCCACAAACAGGTCCAAAGACAGCCTTCCGAATCAATGGCCGAACCATCTGGATAGCCCGCTAGCTCGAAAGTATCAGATAAAACCTTTCGCCCGGACAGCTTGCCGGTCTCCAGATCATGATCAAAAGACAGAATTTCCTGTTCTGCAGAATCGCATGTGTAGAACTTCCGTCCGTCTGGAGAAAATTGGAACGTATTGGTAATCAGGACCGATGGCAGGCGTAGCGCGTCAACTGACCCATCCAGGCTGAATTTGTAGTAGCCACCCTTCGGTTCCTTTTCGGATTCGTCCATTGTACCGAACCATAGGGACCCGTCCGGCGCGATGCCGCCGTCATTCGTGCGATTTGTTTCCGGCTCCTCAGCCAGCACGGCAAGTCGATCATAGGCTTCGGTCGACGGGTCGTAGACTCCGATTTCCCGGTCACCGGCCATAAGTATGCTACCATCATACAGAGCGAGGGTACTGGCTTTTATAGGCAAGTCATAGCGACGTGTATTGCCGGTTCTTGGATTGAACCTATGCAGTTTCGCTCGCTTGATATCCACCCACCAAAGGAAGCCTTCCGATGGGCTCCAGAGCGGCCCCTCACCTAGCGTGCATCCTGTCGGCGCAACACATTCGGGCGTCATGAACATCAAGCATCCTCGTTTCGGCTGATTACGCAAATCCGGCCCATCGTAGCGACTCGTCCGCCGACAAACCAGCAAGCTTTGCAATCGGCTGTGCACCTGTCTCTCGGGCATGCCTGGCAGATCGAACCGGAGCCCAGACACGAGGCGTATGCAATGCCACACCGATATACCCGGCACTCAGGTCACGCGACATCGACATATTGTCAATCAATCGGTCGATTCCGTTGGAGAGTCAGGTTAGTCGATTCAAATGACCAACGACCTCAATTCCCCTTCCGTTGCCACCGAAGCCATGGCTCGCCTGATCGACATCATGGCAAAACTTCGAGACAAGAACACAGGCTGCGCATGGGATGTTGCACAGAACTTTTCGACGATTGCGCCCTATACAATTGAGGAAGCCTACGAGGTCGCCGATGCCATCCAGCGCGCGGATATGGAGGAGCTGAAGGAAGAACTGGGTGACCTGCTCTTTCAGGTCGTTTTCCACAGTCAGATGGCCAGAGAAGCTGGCACCTTCGAGATTACGGATGTGATCGAGGCGGTCAATGCAAAAATGATTCGGCGTCATCCGCACGTGTTTGGCGATGAAAGCTCAAGGACGGAGGATCAACAGGTCGCCGCATGGGAAGTGATCAAGGCGCAAGAACGCGCTGGCAAAGGACGCCCCGAAGACCCCGCCAGCGCACTTGATGGCGTTGCACTCGCGCTGCCAGCCTTGCTACGAGCCGAGAAACTCCAGAAACGGGCAGCGCGAGTGGGTTTTGACTGGACCGAGGCTGACGACATCTTCGACAAGTTGGCTGAGGAAACCGGCGAGGTACGCGAAGCCATCGAAACCGGCGACCCGGACAAGATAGAAGACGAATTGGGCGATCTACTGTTCGTTGCGGCCAATCTCAGCCGCCGCCTTAATGTGGATCCGGAACAGGCCCTGCGACGCGCCAATGCCAAATTTGAACGCCGCTTCCGCGCTATGGAAGGACTCGCTGAACAGGATGGTCAGGACTTTGCAGCGCTCGATATCGACGCGCAGGAATCTCTATGGCAGCGGGTGAAACAGCAGGAGCGCGTCAGGCAGGATTAAAGTCCGGAAATTCGGAATAGAATTGACCCAGCCTGTCATTGGGCAGGCGCGCTGTCATCACAACGTTCCCGCTGTCCAATGTCGTCTCCGAAAGGACTTCCCCGTTGCGGTGCAACCAGGCCCGGGCCCGCCCATCCTTTGCCCCCAGCTCCAACTCAATCTCGGTCGCGCCCTTCAACAGAACGGCCTCAATGAGATCGAGCAGCTCGTCGACCCCCGTCCCCGTCAACGCCGAAACAAGCACAGCCGGTGTATCGAGTGGCCCACGCGCAGAGAAGGCGAGCGCCTCGGCACGATCATCCGGAAGCAGGTCGGCCTTGTTCCAGACCTCAATCATGGGCGGCAATGGCAGGCCGGTCTCGGCCTCCAATTGCTCTAATACGATCATCACATCTTCGGCCTGTTCCAGGTCTGCCCGGCTCGACCGGTCGCGCACATGAACGAGGAGGTCCGCCTGCATCGCCTCTTCCAGCGTCGCTTGGAAACTGTCGATCAAATGGGTCGGCAAATCGGTGATGAACCCCACAGTGTCGATCAAGGCCGCTTCGCCAAGCGTGGGCAAGTCGAACCGGCGGATCGTTGGGTCCAGCGTCGCAAACGGCATGTCCCGGGCAAACACGTCAGCGCCGGACATCTGGTTGAACAGGGTCGACTTGCCGGCATTGGTATAGCCGACCAGCGCGATCACCGGCTTGCCGCTGCGTTTGCGCCCTGCTCTCTGAACAGCCCGCGTTCGTTTCACATCGTCCAGGTCGCGCCGCAGGCGCAGGATCTTGTCGTCCAGCATCCGCCGGTCTGCTTCGAGCTGGCTTTCACCGGGGCCAGACAGGAAGCCGCCACCGCCCCTCTGGCGCTCAAGGTGGGTCCAGGTCCGCACCAGTCGCGACCGCTCGTAAAGGAGACGGGCCAATTCGACCTGAAGACGGCCCTCCTTGGTCCGGGCGCGCAAACCGAAAATCTCGAGGATCAGACCCGTACGATCGATAACTTTCACTTCAAGCTTGCGCTCGAGGTTGCGTTGCTGAACCGGTGTCAGGTCGCCGTCTATGACAGCTACAGTGCAATCATTCTGGCGGAGGCCTTCGGCTAATCGATCAAGAATACCTCCCGACAGCAAGACCGATGAGTTTACCTTGCGAACATGTTCAGCACGCAGGAAGGCCAACTCACAGCCAAGCGCTTCCACGAGGCCTGCCGTTTCTTGCAGACGGTCTTCGGTGGGTCTGTTTGCAGGTGTAAACCAAGGGATAATCACGCCAGCCACCTCGGGCACTGGCGTGCGATCAATCATCCTGTCAGTCAAAATGGCCTAGTCCGCATCCATTTCCTCATCAAACAACTGCACCGGGGCGCTTGGAGCAATTGTAGAGATGGCGTGCTTGTAAACAAGCTGTGGTGGGCGTCCGTCACCGCGAAGCAGAACACAGAAATTGTCAAACCAAGTCACCACACCCTGAAGTTTAACGCCATTGACCAAGAAGACTGTCAGTGGGGTCCGGGACTTCCGGACGGCATTCAGGAAGGTGTCTTGCAAATTCTGTTTTTTGTCGGCGGACATGACGGGAATCCAATCTGGCCTGTTCTTGTTATGTGTCGCGCTAACGGGATTACAGCTTCAGTGCAAGTGCGAACAGCCGTTACCCCCTCCAAAAGCTGAGGGAAAGGGCTGGAATCAGGGCTAAAACCTCCAATCGCCCGAGAATCATTGAAAAAATGATCAATGCTTGCGCAGGCCCAGTTAAGTCCACCGGATAGCTCCCCAGTACGGCTGCTGAATTGGTCAGACCGCCAATAGAGAGACGTATGGCCGGGATGAAATCCAGCCCCAGAAAGGCAAAACCGGACATGAGCAGGAATACCGAGAGTACGTAACCGATCAGGTAAACCCAGACCCCTATCACGCTTCGTTCGTTCAATTCCCGATCCCGGAAACGAAATCCCAAGACCGACTGGCGATATCCGAGTTGACGGAATTCCTGACCAGCCCTTCGGGCCAGCACAATGAAACGCGCAATTTTGACTCCGCCCGCTGCTGACAGCGCCGACCCGCCGATCAAGGCCGGCAAAACCAGTACAGGGAGAGGAATGCGGTTGTAATCTGCAGGGTCAGACAGAGAGAGGCCGGACGTCGACAAGGCTGACAAAGCCCAAGACAATCCCTCGGTTACATTGAGATCGGACGCCACCGCAAAACCGACAAATACGAATAGCAATCCTACGAAAAGTGTAACTTCAGGGTCCGTAACAGCTTTGAGAGGCTTCCGGTCCTTCAGCGGCAACCAGATCGCCAGGCCCATGGCTCCAACTAGTAGACCAATGCCCAAAACGATAGATGGTCCCGTGTCCAGTGGTGCGCGCATGATGCCTTGTGGGTGCACCAGGCCAGTTGTCAGCGCACTCACCGAGTCGCCCAAGGCGCGTTCGGCCGGAACCCCCATGAAGACCAGAGCGGAGAACAGGGCGAGTATTGAAATTACCATCAATATGCTGACCACGCGGGCGACGCGCGGGACAGCATTGAAGAAGCTTGTTTCCGGCACGGTAAACAAGACGGTTCGATGAATGCCCGGACCGCCGAGATTGAGCGCAGCCAACACGCTGGCAGCTACCGTTATGGTGGCGAGTCCTCCCAATAGGTGCAGCATGCCGCGCCATACAACCAGGCTGATTGGCCACTCATTGTTCTGGACAGAAATGACCGATTGCCCGGTGGTCGTAAGACAAGCAGTCGCCTCATGTATCGCGCTGAGAACGCTATCGTTTTCGACCCCCAGCACAAACGGCAAGCTAGTCGCCACCGGCGTGATAAACCACCACAGGATAACCGTTCCCAACGCATCGGAGGGTCGGGCCTTCCTATCCGGTTTGGGTGTGAGCAGCAGAACGCTGCTTGATACAACGACAATACACAGGACCATCGTGCCGAAGGCAAAGGTCTGGCTATCTTCACCCGCTGCAATCGCCATGAAGATTGACGGAATGCTGGCGGCAGCGACGATCAGCAGTAAGAAAGCAAGAACGCGGACGACAGAAGCGTAGTACATGATTTAGAAAAAGTCCGGACTGACCCGGAAGTACTTTTCAACCTTTCGAACCATCTCTTCCTGATAGAAAATGATCAGATGATCTTCGGCCTGGACTGTAACATCAGGTCCGGCAATGAATACTTCCTTGCCGCGTATGACAGCAGCAGCGGTCATGCCTTCCGGCAAATCATCATAGCCAAGCGGCTTGCCGATCAGCGACGACGACTCGAGCGTTATTCCCTCTGCAACTTCCGCTTTGCCGTCTTCAATGGACTGAAGCCCAAGAATACGCCCCCGACGCATGCGCAGCAGGATCTGCGAGACCGTAAGGGCCCGCGGATCGAGAACAGCATCCACTCGCAGGTCACGTGCCAGCCCAGCCAGCTCAGTCGCATTCACGAGTGCCAGAGTACGTTTTGCGCCCGCACGTTTGGCCAAATTGGAAATCAGCAAATTGGCCTTGTCGTCATTGGTAATCGCAACCACGAAGTCGGCTTTCGGCGCACCAGCTTCCGCAAGGATATCAGGGTTCAGCCCGTCGCCCTGAATGACGATTGTCCGCTTGACCTCGGAAACGACTTCATTGGCCCGTTCCGCATTGTGCTCGATGAGGCGAACACGGTTCTTGCCTTCTCGCTCCAATGTGGTTGCAACGTAGAGCCCCACATTGCCCCCGCCAACAATCACGACATGGCCGGACTGTTCCGATTCCCGGTTGAAGATAGATGTCAGTCGGTCGGCATGTTCATCCAGAACGGCAACATAGGCACGATCTCCCACTTTCAGCACATCAGTTGCGCGAGGCGCGCGAACCGAGTCGCCCCGCCCGATCCCCACAATTCTGGCTGAGAGGTCGGGAAACAGGCCCCGCAACTGGTCTACCGGCGTATCCAGCAGCGGGTTACTGTCATCGATTTCCAGACCAAGCAGACGCACCTTACCCTTGCCAAAGGTCGCGCTCATCACGGCGCCGGGCGTACGGAAACGCTGCAGGATTGCCTCGCCAACTTCAACTTCTGGCGAGATGACCATATCGATCGGCAGGCCTTCCCGCGAAAAGATATTCTTCCATGCCGGGTCAATATAGGATTGCTCTCGCACACGCGCGATCTTGTAGGGAACGGAAAACAGCGTGTGGGCAATTTGGCAAATCACCATGTTGATTTCGTCGAAATGCGTCACCGCGATAATCATTTCGCAGTCAGCCGCGCCCGCCTTCTTCAACACATCGGGATGCGCGGCATGGCCCGTGAATCCACGCACGTCCAAGTCGGTAGAAACCTGGTCCACCAAGTCCGGGTTTTCATCGATGATCGTGATATCATGCTTTTCGCGCGCCAAGCGGCGGGCAATTCCGTGCCCTACGCGGCCCGCACCGCAAATCAGAACATGCATGGTCTACAGCCTCTCAACGGCCTCAGCCGTCCTGACGAGTAAGATTCGAATTTACGCCTAAAGCCTTTAATTTTCTGTGCAAGGCCGAACGCTCCATGCCGATGAACTCAGCAGTGCGAGAAATATTGCCATTGAATCGGGTGATCTGAAGAGCAAGATACTCTCGCTCAAATTGTTCTCGCGCATCACGCAGAGACAATCCGACAAGCTCTGCCGATCCGCTTTTGCCCGCATCCCCCGGAATACCGGACGATTCACGCGGCAGCTCATCAACACTTACCGGACGGCTGGAGTCAGATGGCGACAAGATCAGGATTCTTTCCACCACATTGCGCAACTGCCGGATATTACCAGGCCAGTCCATCGACTGAAGGACGGCCATGGCCTCAGCTGAAAACGTACGCGGTGTGAGGCCAGAAGAATCTGCAATCCGGTTGGTGAAGTATGTGACGAGGTCCCCGATATCGTCTCGCCGCTCTGCAAGCGACGGGACCCGCAACGGCACGACACTCAACCGATAGAACAGGTCTTCGCGAAAACGGCCTTCCGAGATTTCATGACGGATATCCTTGGTTGTGGCCGACATGACGCGAACATCTACGGTCACGTCCGACTTCCCGCCTACGCGTTGAAAACGCTGCTCTGTCAGGACCCGCAAAATCTTGTTCTGGGTCCCCAGTGGCATATCAGCCACCTCATCAAGTAACAGCGTGCCGGTATGAGCTTTTTCAAAAAGGCCGATCCGGGTTGTCCTACCCTGGGAGTCCTCTTCGCCAAATAGGGCGCTTTCCATCTGGTCCGGCGCTATGGTGGCCGCGTTGACAACAATGAAGGGTCCGCTTTCCCGCAGGGAATTGCGATGGATGAGCCGTGCAGCGAGTTCCTTGCCAGATCCGGCTGGTCCGGAGATCATCACTCTGGAATTCGTCGGTGCGACTTTTTCAATGGACGCCCGCAATGCGGAAGCCGCCTGACTGCCTCCGATCCATTCTTCGTTGTCGCCGGCTCTGTTCTTCAACGCAGCATTCTCGTATTTCAGCGCCGCCGATTCAATTGCACGTTCCACCATGTGCAACAGACGATCCGTCTTGAAAGGCTTTTCGATGAAGTCATAGGCTCCACGCCGGATAGCCGCGACGGCAGTCTCGATGTTGCCATGGCCGCTTATCACGATGACAGGAAGAATTGGGTCAATCGATTTTAGGTATTTGAGGAGCGAAAGCCCATCCATGCCACTGCCCTGAAGCCAGACATCCAACACTACGAGCCTGGGCGTCCGCGCACGGACTTCCTCAAGAGCGCGTTCAGCGGTGTCGGCCGTTCGGGCCGAATAGCCCTCATCTCCGAGTACACCCGCAATCAGTTCACGGATATCGGGTTCGTCATCAACCACAAGAATGTCCAAGGCCATAATGCGGGCTCCTCTACACTAGTCCGGCACTTGCCGGTGATTCATCTGTTTCATCTTCGGGCGTCGCTTCAAAAGCGTCGTGCACCCGCATCGTATTATGTGGCAGCCAGACGCGCACACGCGCGCCGCGCATCCCATCAAGCCTGTTCTGAAGCGAGATAGACCCACCATGATCAACTATGATCCGATTGACGATGGCCAGACCAAGTCCGGTCCCCTTTTCGCGCGTCGTGACGTATGGCTCCAGCAAGCGGTCGCGTGCGTCCTCTGGAAATCCGGGACCATTGTCTTCGATGGTAATATCAACGCCCTTGTCAGTATCCGAGAGCACAACTCGAATTTGGCCACGCACCTCAGCCTCTTCCGGCATGCCCTCGATCGCCTCTGCAGCGTTCTTGAGCAGATTGCCCAGCGCCTGACCGATCAGGCGTTCGTCGCCAAGATAGGGGACCTTTTCAAGCTCTGATTCAAACTCCACGACAATATCCGGCGTAACCATGCCTTGAGAAAAGCTGGTCGCTTTCAACAGGGACGTCATATCGAACTGGCTGGCATTCGGCTTCGGCATGCGCGCGAATGACGAAAACTCCTCAACCATTCGGCCTATGTCGCCTACCTGACGCAGAATTGTTTCGATGCACCGGTCAAATACGCCGTCAGTGTCATCAATCTTGTCGGCATAACGCCTCCTCAGGCGTTCCGTGGACAGCATAATAGGCGTCAGTGGATTGCGAATCTCATGGGCAATACGTCGGGCGACATCTCGCCAGGCCAACTGTCGCTGCGCATTCACAAGCCGCGTTGTATCATCGAAGGTCAAAACGCAGCCGCCGGCCGGATCTGGCGCTGTCTTGAGCCGGAAGTGTCGAATGGCACCGTTGCGATTGATGTCGATCGATGCATCGACCGGAGAGTTCTGCTGTAGTGTATCGTGAGCATATCGAACGAAGTCAGGTGCTATGTCGCCGAGACTTTCACCATCTTCAATCGTCTCAATCCCGAGCAGGTCTCCGGCGGACCTATTGGCCAACGTCACGACCATATTGCCATCCATGCGGATAACGCCTGCGCTGACTTCTGCCAGCAATGTTTCCACAAAGCGCCGGCGGTCTTCTTCCACTTCGCGCGCCTGGATGAGCGCATTTCGTTGTTCTGACAATTGCTCTGTCATCGCATTGAACGACTGGCTCAGGGCATAGACCTCGTCCTTCGCACCCGTCACAGGAACACGAACAGTGAGATCCCCGTCGCGAACTGTATGCGCTGCAATCGCAAGGCGACCAATGGGGCCCGTAACGCGACCAGCCGCCTCGAGGCCAAGCCGGCCCGCGAGCAACAGGACCAGGGCCGCGATTTGCGCATAACCAATGGCGAAAATCGTCTGCAACCGGCCACCCTGCCGCTTGGCATTATTGTATTGAATAATCTCGGCTTCGGCTTCGCGGAGACGCACGGCAGCGTTCCGATCGAAATTCTTGACTGCATAGATGTATCCATCCAGCGGTTCCGTAATATGGATAAGGGCTGTTGCAATGCCTCGATTTTCATAAAGCGTGGTCGCAATCTCGCCCCGGTCCGCCTCTTCAAAGGCAGGCGCCGGGGGCGGAATAAGGATCGCATCCTGCACGCTCTCCTGAGCAATCAGTTCAACACCATCGGCCCCCAAAATAGCGATGGTAAGGAAATCGCGAAAGGCGAGTTCCGAACGCAAGCCTTCCGAGAATGCGAGGGACGCTTCAGATGACAGGTTTCTGGCGGCTTCTGCGTCTGTGAGATTGGCCTCAACTTCACGCGCGAAGTTTTCAACATCAAGCGCGGCGAGGCGCACATCCACGTCAAACGTAGTCTCGAAATTATCGACATAGGTACGAAAGATTTCAGCGTTCTTTTCCATGACGGAATCGACGCGCTCTCCAAGCCAGTTATCCAGGCCTTGGGTAAAAATGGCTCCTAGAAAAACCGCGACGATGGCCGATGGAACAAGCGCGGAGAAACCGAACAGCATGACGAAACGGCGGGCCAGCCTACCGCGTCCTTCACTCTCGCTGTTTGACTGGATCGTCAGGTACTCACGAACAATGATGGTCGCGAGCACAATAATGACGACAAAGTTCAGTCCGAGCAGCCAAGGTGTGGCGCCGGCGGTCGGATTGTCAGGATCGACTCCGGAGATGGCAATGAAGGTCGCAAACACGGCGACGAGAGCCGCAATGATAAAGAGACCTTCAAAGAGTGCCCAACTGGCCTTGGTGGCTTGTTGGCTCAGTACATTCGACAACGATACACCGCTCTACACATGGCCGCCCCGGCCCAGTTGCGCTTAAGTCACACTGTCGTGCCTCAAAAGCAACAGTGGTGCAGTAAAGCCACAGTCGTCGATGCAGTCAATCACTCTTCTGCAATCCCCAATGCATTGATCTTGGCTCGCAATGTGTTGCGGTTCATGCCCAGCAATTGTGCCGCCTTGACCTTGTTGCCCGCAGTCACTGAGAGAGCCAACCGGATCAGAGGCCGCTCAACCTGATCTATGACGTTGGAATACACGCTTGAATCCTCATGGTCACCGCTCGCTATGAGGTCGCCCATCACATAGCGGTGCAACAGGGTTTCGATGTCTTTTTCAAAGCCCGCACTCGATCCCTTCTGCTCGCTGGCACCGGCGCGGAGCTCCCGCTCCACATCGCGCAATGTGATCGTTTCGTCGGGACAAAGCACTGCCAGCCGCAAGACAAGGTTTTCAAGTTCACGCACATTGCCCGGCCAATCATAGGCGGTGAGCAGATCAAGCGCTGATTTGTCCAGCGTCTTGGCGGCCAGGCCCTGTCGCTGTGCCCGGATAAGAAAAGCCCGAGCGAGCTCAGGAATGTCCTCCTTGCGAAGTCGCAGAGGCGGCATGGTCAGCCGCACCACATTCAGTCGATAATAGAGGTCCTCGCGGAACTTGCCGTCATCAACCAGCCTGCCGAGGTTTCTGCGGGTGGATGCAATGATCCGCGCGCCACTTGAATCTCGCATCAACTTCACAAGCTGCGTCTGCGCTTCAGCGGGAAGATCACCAATCTCGTCCAGATAAAGTGTGCCCCCTTTCTGATGGACAGCGCCTTGCTCGCCATTCTGCCCAAATAGCTGTCGATTGATTTCCGAAGCGGGCAATGCGGCGAGGTCGAGAGCGACGAAGTTTCCATTTTTCGCGTCGCCAAGTTGATGGATCGCACGTGCCGCCAGCTCTTTGCCGGTCCCGCTCTCTCCCTCTATCAACACAGTCAAATCGGTGTTCATCACTTTCGCGATGATCCGATAGACTTCCTGCATCGCATCAGACCGCCCAATCAACGGAAGACCCGCATCGCTGATGGCCTTTTGAGACTCGGGATTGATCGCGCGGGCAGACACTTTGGGTTGTGATTTCAAGGCGCGCTGGACAAGCCCGGACAGCATGTCGATGTCGAATGGCTTGGGCAAATAGTCGAACGCACCATGCTGCGCCGCCGAGGCTGCGGTCAGGATTGTATTCTGGCCACTCATGACGATGAAGGGTAGATCAGGCCTGGCGAGCTTCAGCGAAGGGAGCAGGTCAAAAATGGAGGCGTCCCCAAGGAACACATCCGAGACGACCACGTCGCCCTCCCCGTTACGCACCCAGCGCTCCAAGGCCTCAGGGGAACTCGTCGCCCGGACTTCATAGCCCGCAGCCACGAGGGTTTGGTTCACGATCAATCGAATGCTTGCATCATCTTCTGCAAGCAGAACGGTTTTCTCAGCCATCAGTTTTTTCCCCAGTGCCAAGCGGTAACAATACTGAAAAGCGCGTCGAACCCGGCACGCTGTCTACACGAATCTGGCCGCCATGAGCGGTCACGACTTCCTTCACAATCGACAGTCCAAGCCCACGGGCCCCAGACTTGCTGCTCTGGAAAACCTCGAAAATGGTGTTTTGCCGATTGCGAGCTATGCCCTTTCCGGTGTCTTCTACCGAGACGAGCATCGCGCGGCGAAGACCTGCGCCCAGTCGCGCCTGGCGGAAAGACAGGCCGGCGGCATAAGAGGTTCTTACTGTCACCTTGCCCGGCGTGTCGCCGTCCATCGCGGCCTCCGCCGCATTGCGGATGAGATTTTGGAATGCCTGCTGCAGATGATCAGAATCCCCAATCACTGGTGGAAGCGATGGATCAAAGTCCCGTTTGAATTCCACCTTGCTCCCCATCGCGGCACGTTCCGAGGCCAGTACCCGCTCCAAAAGAGCGTGGATATTGAAAGGCTCCATGTGCGGCGCTGAAAACAGTTCGAATGCCGAAAGGCGGTTCACCAGTCGCTCTATGCGCCGGGCCTCTTCCTTGATGATTGATAGCAACTCGGACTGACCATCAACCGATTGGCGTTCGAGCAATTGCGCAGCACCGATAATGCCGCCGAGCGGGTTTTTCACTTCATGGCCCAATATGCGACCGAAACCAGCCACACCAGCGGCAGACTCGTTGACGTCCCGCGTAGCGGCTTCGCACATGGCGATCATGAAACCATTGTCGTCAGTTGATCTGACCCAAATATCGCAGATCTGTCGCGACATAAGACCAGGGCCGGTGATCGGAGTCCCTGGCGCAGTAATATCGCCCACGGTTCGATGGGCCCGGTCAAGCAGTTCGAAGACCGGGGAGTCGTGATAGACGATCTCGCTCAGAGGCTTGCTGCGAAGGCCCCGACGAGACAGCTGCAACAGGCTTTCCGCTGCCGCGTTCACCTCAACAACCTTCCTGCGTGAATCAATCAGCAACAACGCAATAGGAGACAGATCTCCCAACCTCGGAGCTGACATGGCGACGTCGCTGGCCATCAGGCGGCCTCCATTTCTTTGGTTCTTGAGTAGACGGCGCGAAGCGCTGATTTCAGTTCTTCGAAATCGGCGATCTGACAGAGCCGTGAGCGAAGCCTCCGCCGCTCATCAGATTCGAGCGGCAGGTGGACAGCATCAATCGCCGCCGAAACGTGCTTGCGTACCGTGCGAAGACCGAGAAACTCTCCGTAGAGTTCAACACTGTCAGAAACCTGCTCAAGCAGACTATCGAGTTGCTCGGAAAGGCCAGGCATATGAAAGATTCTACCTTCGAGATGAGCGCTGATTTGACCCGGCAGCCAGGGACGACCCATGGCGGCGCGGCCAATCATGACGCCATGCGCGCCCGACTGAGCCAGTGCGACGTCAGCATCTTCGGACGTCTCGATGTCGCCATTCACGATCAATGGCAGGGATACCGCCGCAACCGTGTCAGCCACCCGCGCCCAGTCTGCATTGCCTTTGTAGAATTGGCATCGCGTCCGGCCATGCACGGTGAGCATACAAATACCCATCCGCTCGGCAGCGGCCGCGATCTCCGGCGCGTTCAAGCTCTGGTCGTCCCAACCAAGGCGCATTTTCAATGTCACGGGCAGGCCGCCTGCGCCATCAAGGGCAGCTTGAATGATTTCAAGCGCCAGAGGCACATCCCGCATCAGCGCAGAACCTGACTGCGCGCCGGTCACCTGACGGGATGGACACCCCATATTGATATCGATCACGTCAACGTCAGTCTCACGCAACAGTTGCGCGCCCCTCAGCATCGCTTCAGGACGGCTGGCCGCAAGCTGGACAATCCAGTGCCCCTCGCCATCATGCCTACACGTGCGACGCACCACATCCGGACGAGCTGCAGCGAGCATGTCACCGGCAACCATTTCGGACACGACAGCAGGCGCGCCAAAGCGACTTGCTTGCCGACGCATCGGCGCATCTGTCGCGCCGGACATCGGCGCCAGCCATACTCGAGGTGCCCGAAAATTGGTCATTTTACTATCTTTCCGTTTTTTTAGACTTTCGCAAGTGCACAATATGCAAGCAATTTTACGCGAATGTCGCCGCAATCACCTGTAGCCAACCTTTGCGACCTCCCATAAAAAGCGTCGTATGAACAAGGTGGTCGCCATCATAGTCGCCGCGGGTCAAGGTCGACGGGCACAGAGTGCACGTGCGAAACAATGGTGCGATCTCAATGGCCGACAAGTAATCGACTGGTCAATTGAGGCTTTCAGGACACACCCTCGTGTTGATGAGATTATTGTCGTTACGGGTTCGGATGCCCCGGAGGATTTCGCTCCAACACACTGCCTTTGCGTATCCGGCGGAGCCACCCGCACAATATCCGTCCGCAACGGGCTCAATGCGATCAATGCCCCGCAAGACGACGCAATCGTCCTGATACATGATGCAGCAAGACCGGGGCTGACCCATGTGGTTATCGATGTTCTTTTGGACGCGCTGGCCACACATGCTGCTGCAGCACCTGCCCTGCCCGTCCAAGATGCGCTGAAACGGCAGACCGATCACATCCTGGAGACCGTATCCCGCGAGGCCCTGTTTCGCGTCCAGACGCCCCAGGCCTTCCGGTTCGGCGCTATATCGCATGCGCTGGCAAAAGCCGGTGACGATCTGGTGGACGATCTGGCGGCTGCTGAGGCGCAAGGCATCAAGATAAAACTCGTACGCGGATCGGACCAGCTGCACAAAATCACCTATCCCGAGGATTTCGATATGGTTTCGAGGCTTATGGCGCCACCAGTCAGCCATATGCGGATTGGCAAGGGGTTCGACGTCCATGCGTTTGAGCCGGGAGATCATGTCACGCTGTGCGGCGTGAAAATCCCGCACTCGGCGTCGCTGAAAGGACATTCTGATGCAGACGCTGCCTGGCATGCCCTCACCGACGCAATTCTGGGTGCGGCTGCACTTGGCGATATTGGCGATCATTTCCCTCCGAGCGACGACCGGTGGAAGGATGCCGACAGCGGCATGTTCCTCAAGCATGCCCAACGACTCGTCAGCGAAACCGGACTGGCTATAGGAAATTGTGACATCACCGTGATCTGCGAACTGCCGAAGGTGAAACCGCATCGGGAAAGTATGCGAGTCCGGACCGCGGAATTGCTCGACCTGCCTCTGGAAGCAGTGAGCGTGAAAGCAACGACAACCGAAGGGCTTGGCTTTACAGGGCGCCGGGAGGGCATCGCCGCCGAGGCCGTAGTCACACTTTACCCGACGACGACCGATTGAGGCTCAAATCTACTCTTCACGGCAGGCCGAACTCCCCATATCGTGCGCCACATGTTTCCAGACCGACTTCGAAATCTCGCAATGCTGATCCTGGACGATGCGGCTCAGGCTCGCCTGCGCATCTGCACGGCCGAAAGCTGCACAGGTGGCCTTCTTGCAGGCTTGCTGACAGACATCCCCGGCAGCTCCGCCGTGTTCGAACGGGGCTTCGTCACCTACTCCAACCGCGCCAAAGAAGAAATGCTGGGCATCGCTGGCGATGTCATGGCTGACTATGGTGCCGTGTCCGAGCCCGTTGCGCGCATGATGGCAGAAGGCGCGCTGGACGCCAGCCGCGCTAATATCTCCGTTGCCATCACAGGCGTAGCTGGCCCCGGTGGTGGCACCCCCATGAAACCAGTGGGGACCGTCCATGTGGCGTGTGCGCGCGAAAATCGCGCCGTCATTCATGAAATGCTTCAAGTTGGCGATATCGGACGTGAGCAGATTCGTCTCGCGGCAATGGAATGCGCGCTGAAACAGATCCAGATGCAGATCGCCTAGGCTGAACCGCCATAACGCCGCTCGGCCTCGGCCAGGAAAGCCGAGAGGATCTTGTTGACCGCAAGCTCCTGATTGGCGGCGGCCAGCATGCCGATGAACGGATTCCGAAAATCATAATCGATTGAAAGCGAAATATCAGAGCCATCCTGGCTCGATGCAAGAATCGTCCACTCGGCTTTCAGCTTCCGAAATGGCCCTTTGACCAGGGACGCAACCACATTGCCGGCATTCGGGTCGGCCACGACTCGCGTGGTGAACCGCTCAACGAACCCCTTGAAGCCAACGGCGGCCTCTCCGATACAGGTAAAGCTGCCATCCTGGCGTGCCGTCATTTCGGACACGCGCATGGCGGTGATCCACTTGATGAAGTTCGGATACGCCGCAATGTCAGACACAAGCTCGAAAGCCTGCTCCCCACTATACGGAACACGAACAGATTTCGAGAAATGCGGCATGCCTAAACGGCGGCAGCGGCCATTTTGGCCTCACGCGCAGCCCGCAACCGGGCAAAATCTTCGCCCGCATGGTGCGACGACCGGGTAAGAGGTGAAGCTGACACCATCAGGAAACCTTTGGAGCGGGCGATTTCCTCATATGTCTTGAACTCTTCCGGCGATACATAGCGATCGATCGCGGCATGCTTGCGAGTCGGCTGCAGATATTGGCCGATGGTCAGGAAGTCGATTCCCGCTGACCGCATGTCGTCCATGACTTGCATGACCTCTTCCTTGGTTTCACCCAAACCCACCATCAAACCAGATTTTGTGAATTGGGTCGGATCACGGTCCTTCACTTTCTCCAGAAGTCTGAGGGAATGAAAGTAGCGCGCGCCCGGTCGAATGGACAGGTAAAGGCGAGGCACCGTTTCGAGATTGTGATTGAATACGTCCGGCTTGGCGTCGATCACCAGATTTTCGGCACCGTCCTTGCGCAGGAAATCTGGCGTCAGGATTTCAATTGTGGTTCCGGGTGACATCGCCCGGATTGCCTGAATCGTGTTGACGAAGTGCATCGCCCCGCCATCGGACAGGTCATCCCGATCTACCGATGTGATAACAACATGCTGCAAGCCCATTTCGGCGACGGCCTCTGCCACACGGCGCGGTTCATCTTCTTCTACCCGGCCCGGAGTCAGTGGCTTGCCTGTGGAAACATTGCAGAAACTGCATGCCCGGGTGCATATCTCACCCAGAATCATCATCGTGGCGTGTTTCTTGTCCCAACACTCTCCGATATTCGGGCATCCGGCTTCTTCACAAACAGTGACCAGCCCTTTCGATTTTACGATCTGGCGCGTTTCAGCATAGCCCTGCGAGGTCGGCGCTTTAACACGAATCCAATCAGGTTTGCGCAGGAGCGGCGTATCCGGCCGCGACTGCTTTTCCGGGTGTCTGTGCTTACGCGTGCTCTGCGTCAGATCGATGAGATTTGCCATGGTGTGAAAATGGACGTGACCAGCTGTTTCATCAAGGGAAATACACTGCAGAGTGTTTATGCAATCTTGCATTAGGGGTTGCGACAGTGTCGATAAATGACAGATTGTTACAATAAACATGAGGCAACGCCTCGGAGGAAACGAAGGCCATCATGACCGGACAGACCATCCCGGCACCTTTGCCATACCAGCCATCTCGCACCAGAACCGACCTTTTCAGCGCGCTCTTTCGCGCGAAAAAGGAATTCGGCGCGGACAAGACGATTCTCGTTGATGGCGACGACCGGCAACTCACCTACAAGGATCTTGTTCAGGGGTCCCTCGCCCTCGGATCAGCGTTGCGCCAAGGAACCAAATCGGGTGAGGCAGTCGGCGTGATGTTGCCCAGCGGCGCCGGTGCCGTGATTGGGTTTTTCGCGCTCAGCGCCTTCAATCGCATTCCCGCCATGTTGAACTTTACCGCTGGCTCGCGAAACCTGAAGGCCGCGCTTAAGGCAGGTCAGATAAGCCGCATCATCACGGCTCACAAGTTCGTCGAGCTCGGCGGACTCGAAGCACTGATGGAGGAATTGTCGGGCTCCGCCGAGATCGTCTACCTTGAGGATGTGCGGGAAAACCTGACACTGGCCAACAAGCTGATAGCCGCTGTAGGGAGCATCCTGCCCGGTCTTGTCCGGAAACAGTCCCGCTACAAATCCCCCGGCGTCATGCTGTTCACGTCTGGCACAGAGGGCGAACCCAAAGGGGTCGTGCTGAGTCATGAAAACGTCATGGCAAATGTTGAACAGGTACGGGCACATATAGGTCTCAGCCCCGATACGGACAGTCTGTTCAATCCCCTGCCGACATTTCATTGTTTCGGCCTGACAGTTGGTGCGGTCTTGCCGCTCGTGGCCGGCATCCCGGTCATATTCCATCCTTCACCGCTGCAGCCCCGTGAAATCGTGCGACGAATCCGTGCGAACCAGTCGACAATCCTGCTCGCAACGGACACGTTCATCTCTCAATATGCCCGGATCGGGAATGACGGTGACATGAGCTCTGTGCGGCTGGCTGTGTGCGGCGCGGAACGGGTAAAGGATGAAACCCGCGCCCTGGTCCGCCGCAAATTCGAAATCGAAATCCTCGAAGGCTATGGCGCAACCGAAGCCTCTCCCGTCATCGCGGCCAATAAGTGGGAAGACAATCGGCCGGGAACGGTCGGATGTCTCATGTCAGGCATGGAGTCCAAGCTGTTGCCGGTCGAAGGCATCGAGGATGGCGGTCGGCTACATGTTCGCGGGCCAAACATCATGATGGGCTATCTGCGCCCGTCAAACCCCGGCATGCTCGAGCGCCCCGAGGGCGGCTGGCACGATACCGGCGACATAGTTGCGATCGACGATAGTGGGATCATTCGCATCATGGGCCGTGTCAAACGCTTCGCTAAGATTGGTGGAGAAATGGTCTCTCTGGCGGTGGTTGAAAACTGCGCGAGTGCGATCTGGCCAGACAATCTGCACGCAGCCGTCACTCTTCCTGATCCTCGCAAGGGCGAGCAGGTCATTCTGCTCAGCGATACCAAGGCAAGCAATCGCGAAGACATCCTCGCTTGGGCCAAGAATCACGGCGTACCGGAATTGTCAGTTCCGAAACGCGTTTATCATGTGGATGAAATCCCGGTCCTCGGAACCGGCAAGATCGACTATGGTGCCGTGCAGAAGAAAGTAGAAGCCCTGCTGAACGACTAAGCCGACGTCGCGCGCCGCACGGGCATGTGCTTCTTGCCCCAATCCTTCAGGGTCAGCAGGGCTGGAGCCAGCTCCTGCCCCTTTTCCGTCAAGACATAGTCATACCGTTTTGGCGTCGTCGTATAGGCTTTGCGCTCGAGCACGCCTGCCTCGACAAGCCGCTTCAGGCGGTCGGCCAGGATGTGGCGCGTCATACCGCTTGAAGCAATAAACTGCTCGAAACGAGACAGGCCCAAGAAGCAGTCTCGAAGTATCAGCATCGTCCAACGATCCCCGACCAGCGAAAGCGTTCGCGCAACCGGGCACCAATTATCGGATAAATCAGACCATTTCATGCTGACACACCTATACTGATTTGCCATAGTTCCAAAATGAAACTCATCCGGGAGGATATTATGGCAGGCACATTCGAGTTCTATTTCGACTATATCAGTCCATTTTCATACGTGGCCAATGCCGCAGTGCAACAAATATCCGCCCGTACTGGGGCAGATATCGTGATCAAGCCCATGTTCCTGGGCGCCGTAATGCAGGCCACAGACAACAGGCCGCCGGGCATGGTCCCTGCGAAGGGCGCCTATATGATGAAAGATCTCCAGCGCTGTACAAGCCGTTACGGCCTCGACTTTCGGATGAACCCCTATTTTCCGATGGTCAGCACCCGCAATCTGCTACGCGCAACGTGCGGACTGGATAATGACACCGCCGAGCAGAAACGATTCATGTATGCTTGCTTCCATCATATGTGGGCGTCCCCGACCCCACTCAAACCAGATGATGACGATTCGGTCCGGGCAATGTGCGAGCAGGAAGGGTTCGACTTCAGTCAGATTCAGGAACTCGCTCAGGCAAGCGCAAGCAAGGATGCCATGAAGGCCAACACCGACTCAGCCATTGCCCGAGGAGCGTTCGGCGCGCCGACATTCTTTGTCGGCGACGACATGTTCTTTGGGCATGACCGGCTAGACTATGTCGAGGAGGCGCTGAAGGCTCAGGCGTAAATGCCAGCCCGCTCGGCGAGTGCGTTGTAGGACTGTTCTGGACGTGGTCCGAAATGCGCGATGACCTCGGCTGCAGCGATGTGGCCAAGGTGCGCGCATGTCTCCAGCGGCAGTCCACGAGATATTCCGAACAGGAAGCCCGCTGCATATTGATCGCCGGCACCGGTCGTATCCAGAACCTGATCGACCGGTTCTGCCTTGACGCTGATTGGGTCACCGGCGCCAATCACGACCGAGCCCTTCTCGCTGCGCGTAATCGCCGCGACGGCGGTGTCCTGTTGAAGCGCAGCCAAAGCCGCATCGAAATCTTCCGTCTCGTATAGGGAGAGCAGCTCTTCCTCATTCGCAAACAGAATGTCGACATTGTTGCGAACCAGTTGAACGAAGCTTGCGCGATGCCGGTCTACACAGAATTTGTCCGATAGGGTGAGCGCCACCTTGCGGCCAGCGGCCTTGGCTATTTCTGAGGCAAATACAAACGCTTCCTTGGCATCTTCGCGGTCAAACAGATATCCTTCCAGATAAAGAATGCCCCCTGCCCGCACGGTGTTTTCGTCCACGTCATCCTTGGAGAACAGGACCGACGCGCCGAGGAATGTGTTCATGCTCCGCGCACCGTCTTCCGTCACGAAGATGATGCTGCGTGCCGTGGCGGGTCCGCTCTCAAGAGGTTTCGTCGCGAAGGGCACACCCGACGCGGTCATCTCGCGTGTAAACTGGCTGCCGAGTTCATCTTTGGAGACTTTGCCAATATAGGCGGCACGTGCGCCGAAGCTCGCAAGACCGGCGATCGTGTTGGCGCCACTGCCGCCAGATGTATAGAATGGGTCCACCGCGGCCTTGGTCAGGGCTTCTGCACGATCTTCCTCGATCAAATTCATCGCGTTCTTGTGAATGCCCCATTTTTCGAGGAACGCATCGTCCGTTTTCGACATCACATCCACAATGGCATTTCCCAAGCCGACGACATCGAAGCGGATTTCACTCATTTCACAGACTCCCTGATTGCTCGGCGCCAATTGCCAGAGCTGCCTGCTGGACGCAACAGCTGCGCATGATAAACGCCTGCGGATGAAAATTGCATATTTGTCCTCCCAAGTTACCCAGCCCGGCTCTCCCATCCGGCGGTCCGATGCGTTCGAGCACGATTACATGATGCGCGCATTGAGACCCGAATTCTCAGAGCGTGGCATGGACATTGTGGATATCTGTTGGGACGATAGTTCTGTTGATTGGTCAAACCATGACGCCGCGCTGATTGGCACGACGTGGGATTATTGGGACCGACAGGACGAATTCCTGACCACGCTTGAGACCATCGAGGCTCAGACACTCTTGTTCAATCCTGCCGCGCTGGTCCGCTGGAACAGCGACAAGGTCTATCTCAAGGATCTCGCAGCTCGCGGCGCAGATCTGATCCCGACTCTCTGGGTTGATGAGATGACCGACGGTCAGTACCGAAGCGCCTTTGACGCGCTCGGCGAAACGAAGCTGGTGTTCAAGCGTCAGGTCGGCGCAGGGGCGAGCGGTCAGCACTTGCTGAACTCAGATGACCCAGCCCCCAGGATGCCACACCCAATGATGGTGCAGCCCTTCCTGTCGACGATCCAGACCGAAGGCGAACTGAGCTTCATCTTTATTGATGGTGAGCTATCGCACGCGCTGATCAAGCGCGCCAAGCCCGGCGACTATCGCATTCAGTCGAAACGGTCGAGCCGAGCCGGGCGGATCTGGACGCAGCGCGCGCGATACTCGGCCTGCTTGACGAAATCCCGCTATACGCCAGGGTCGATATGTTGCGCCATCCTGACGGCTCCCTGCTCCTGATGGAACTCGAATTGATCGAGCCGTATCTCTATCCGGAACAGGGCGCACGTCTTGGAAGGCTTATCGCCAAGGCAGTGAAGGCCCGGCTAAAAGCGGCCTAGGCGACCTCATTCACCGAGCGTGTAGACCAGCGAGAATTTCGTGGCGGTGTCGGTTGCCTCATAGGTTGGCTGAGGCGCAGTGTCGTGGCGTACATCGAAGGACACGCGAGCCGCAAGGTGACCATTCAACGCCGCGGTCAGTCCGATACTGTTGTTGATCTGGGTGGATTCCTGACCATAGACCACATTGGTCTTGTTGCTCAGAGACACAGCCTCATTGAAGGCATAGAAGTACTCAGACTGCGCTACCGCACCCAATGACTCTTCGGTACTTGCCGGCGTGATCGTTACAGCACCGGTGCTATCCGTCGTGATCTGGCGCTTGACTTCATCAATCTTGAAACCGGGACCGCCGCGTACCGTCCAATGATGGTCTTCATCATCCAGGACGTGCCAACCTACACCACCACCAACAAACGTACGGCTGTCGAAGCCGGTAAACTGGTCGACCTCATAGGAGGCCCGTCCGAAAGTGAACATCGTGTCGTTGAAGTCATGCTCTAGGTCCACAGCGCCGAAGTAGCGGTTGCGGCTTTCAACGCCATCTTCCTTGCCATAGTCCCCGGAGAGCTGAATCCCGAAATTCCAATCACCGGCACCACGATCAAGGTCGATGCCGAGACCGGCTTCAGACGTTTCCGTGTTCCCGGTTGTCAATCCCGCACTGAGGGAAGACTCCCCAGACCAGCCATCCTCAGCCACAGCTGGCAGGCCGGAAAGAAGACAGAGGGAAGTTGCGCCAAGGACGAGTTTGCCAATGCGATTCATGCGGTACGCTCCATTTTTACCTGTGCGATGCGGTGTCGGGTGGAGGTGGCCGTGATTTGGTTAAATTTGGGCGAACTGGAGGCAGGCCGACTGCAGTGCAGTCGCGCAACACCTGTCCCGTCAGGCTTTCGGTCCAAGAGACGATACAGCCGCCGGGTCCGGTGTCTTGGGTTTGAAACGACACAGATCCGATATGGCGCAATGCCAGCATTCGGGCTTGCGCGCCTTGCAGACATACCGCCCATGCAGGATCAGCCAGTGGTGGGCGCCCTTCTTGAACTCGGTAGGCGTCGCGCGCTCCAGCCCGGCCTCGACCTCGTCCGGCGTCTTGCCGGGGGCTAGCCCTGTCCGATTCGAGACCCGGAAGATGTGCGTGTCGACCGCAATCGTGTGGTGCCCGAAGGCTTCGTTCAGCACGACATTGGCGGTCTTTCGGCCGACGCCAGGCAAACGCACAAGTTCCTCCCGCGTCTGCGGCACCTCACCCCCGAATTCATCAAGCAACATCTGACTGAGCGCGATGACATTCTTGGCCTTGTTGCGCCACAAGCCAATCGTCTTGATGTGCTCCGCAACGCCGGCCTCGCCCAGCACCAGCATCTTTTCCGGCGTATCGGCAAGCGCGAACAATTTTGCAGTGGCTTTGTTCACCCCGACATCGGTGGCCTGTGCCGACAGGGCCACGGCCACCACCAGCGTATACGGATTCACGAAATCAAGTTCCGTGCGAGGATCCGGGCGATCTTCGGCAAGTGCCGAAAAGAGCGCGGTCGCCTTCTCACGTCCAAAAACGCGCGGGGCGCGCTTCTTCCTGATTTTCGGGGTGGATTTGAGCTGTGTCATTCCGCCTGTCTAATGCCCCCTCGCCTTCGCACAAGGCCATGCTATTTTAGGAACATGACCGCGCCTGACGAAATCATCTACATGGACGCCATTCTTCGACCTAATCAGTCGCTCAGCCAGCGCGGTTTCGCCATCGTTATGGCAATTGTCGGCGGCGTCAGCTTCCTGACGGGTATCGCCTTCATCTCCATGGGGGCCGTCCCCGTGATCGGCTTCTTCGGTCTCGATGCCCTCGCCTTCTATTTTGCATTTCGCATGTCCTTCCGAAAACAGCGGGAAGAAACTCGAATCGTCGTGACAGCTGAAGAGCTGCGATTAACTCACAAAAGCGCCAATGGCAGCGAGAGATCAGCGATTGTGCCGTCCGCCTTCGCGCGTATTGAACTTGATGAGCCGCTGAATGCGAATAGCTGGTTGCGGGTTGAGTACGGCCAGACCGCCTATGTCATTGGGCGTTTCCTGACCTTGCCAGAACGGAAGTCGCTGGCCCGCGCGACGCGCGCGGCACTGCAAAATGCAAAGCGCGAACGGCATATCGCGTAAAAAATGACGCCTGCGTCATAGTTTTTTCAGAATAGCCGTGTTAAGGTGACGCCGACGTCATAAATCGAGCCTGGGATAAAGGCTTACTGTCGGAGGAAAATTGATGGCTGCTGATACGGTTCACCTGCTTGATCACCCTGCCCTGGAGCGCCCGAAGATCACTCATCGTGATCCGCTCTTCGAAGGCTATCTCGAAATTGGCCAGAAAGCGCCGCCTGCCAGCTCGCTGCCTCTTGCGGAACTGCACCCCGAAGACCCCGAACTCTGGCGGCAACAGGCAATGTGGGATCGTTTCGAGCGACTGCGGAATGAAGCCCCCGTTCACTACACAGCTGACTCTTTTGTCGGCCCGTTCTGGTCGATCACCCGCTATGAAGACATCATGGCGGTCGATACCGACCACAAACGCTTCTCTTCCAGCTGGGAACATGGCGGCATCACGCTGGGCAGCCCGCCGGAAGATTTTGAACTGCCAATGTTCATCGCAATGGATGAACCGCGCCATTCTGAACAGCGCAAGACGGTCCAGCCAGCCGTTGCCCCAAACATGCTCAAGGAATTCGAGCCACTGATCCGCTCGCGGACGCAGGGCCTGCTCGACTCCCTTCCGGTTGGTGAGCCGTTCGACTGGGTCGACACCGTCTCCATCGAGCTGACCACGATGATGCTGGCCACGCTGTTCGACTATCCATTCGAAAAACGTCGCGACCTGACCCATTGGTCCGATATGGCGACCGGCATGAACAATCCGGACATCTGCCCCGGCGGGGAAGAACAATGGAAGCGCGAGATGATGGAATGTCTCGCCACTTTCATGCAGATCTTCCAGGAGCGTGGTGCACAGCCACAGAAGAATGATCTGATCAGCCTGCTTGCGCACGGTGAGAAGACCCGCAACATGACGCCGATGGAACTGCTCGGGAACGTCATCCTGCTCATCGTCGGCGGCAATGACACGACTCGCAACTCGATGACCGCTTCGGTCTATGCGTTGAACAAGTTCCCAGCCGAGTATGACAAGCTGAAAGCTGACCTGTCACTGATCCCGAACATGGTATCCGAGACGATCCGCTGGCAGACGCCGCTGGCTCACATGCGCCGCACGGCGCTCGAAGATGTCGAGATGCACGGCCAGACCATCAAGAAGGGTGACCAAGTCGCCATGTGGTACGTCTCAGGCAACCGGGATGAACGCTTCTGGGACCGTCCGAACGACTATATCATCGACCGTCCCGATGCGCGTCGGCATATCTCGTTCGGCTTTGGTATCCATCGCTGCGTCGGCAACCGTCTCGCAGAACTGCAGCTTCAAATCCTGTGGCAAGAACTGATGGAACGCTTCAGCCATATCGAAGTGCTCGACGAACCATCCTTTTCGGCCGGCGGCTTCGTGAAGGGCTACACCTGGATGCCAGTGGTCCTGCACGGCAAATAAGTTTTGGCTGACGCCACGCCAAGACGATAAACCTCCCATCAGATCAGATGGGAGGTTTTTTCATGGACGTATCACAGGCAGTCGCGCAACGTATCTCCACCCGGGCCTTCAAGCCTGATGCGCTTTCCGAAGCCGATATCCGCGAGTGGCTGAATCAGGCCCAGCGGGCGCCGTCCGGCGGCAACACACAGCCGTGGCGAACCATTGCCGTCACTGGCGACGCCAAGGATGCCGTCATTCGCATGGCCGCGCCTGTACTGGCTGCAAACCCCAAGGGTCAGCCAACAGACCGCCCCATTTACCCGAAAGATCTTTGGGAACCCCATGAAGCGCGCCGCCGCAAAGTGGGCGAGATGATGTACGAAACGCTTGGCATTCCTCGAGAAGATCGCGCAGCGCGCATCGCATGGTTCGCCAATAATTTCCGCTTCTTCGGCGCCCCCGTGGCGGCATTCATCGTCATCGATGAGCGGATGGGCCATGGCCAGTGGGGACACACTGGCATGTACCTCCAAACCTTGGCACTGCTCGCGGAAGAGCGTGGCTGGGGGACGTGCATGCAAGAATGCTGGGGCATGCTGCGCCCCGCCCTGAAAGACCATTTCAATCTGGCAGATAACGAAATGGTCTGGTGCGCGATGGCAGTCGGAAAGCCCGACCCATCCCATCCGGTAAACATGTTGCGGGCCGAGCGCGCACCATTGGAAGAGATCGCAGAACTGCAGGGTTTCTAATTTCGGCCCTATTCCTGCCGGATCGGCATGGCGCAATGAGACCATGCTCACACGTCGTGCCGCCATCCTGGGAGGTTTCAGTGTCCCGCTCGCGCCGATCCGCCTCGGGCAGAGAACGCTGCCGTGGCAGACTCGCCTCGTATTTGCCGCCAGATCCCAGATTGGGATCACACGCATGTATGACCCGGCCTATGTCCGCCTCTCCTATCCGATGGGAGATGTGGAAAGATCGCGGGGCGTTTGCACCGATGTGATTGTCCGGGCCTATCGCGATGCGTTCGCAATGGACTTACAGCAACTTGTCCATGAAGACATGACCACTGCTTTCAGCAAGTATCCGACAATTTGGGGTCTAACCCGCCCTGACCGCAATATCGACCATCGCCGCGTTCCAAATCTGGAGATATATATCGAGCGCCACGGCCTCGCCCTGTCAACGCCGCCAGACGATACAGGCTGGAAAACAGGCGATCTCTATACGATGCGATACAAGGGAAGCCTTCCTCATATCGGAATTGTTTCTGACAAAACCACACGGACGGGCCGCCCTCTGGTCATTCATAACATGGGTTGGGGAACGTCCGAGGACGACATTATCGGTCAGTTTCAGCATGAGCGCCGCTTCAGGCTTACACCGCAATCTGCTGCTTGACCCTGCCTGAAATCAGCAAGACCGTCCCGACCGCAAGCAACGGCAGCACCCGATGATGGTACCGGTCAGGTGGACCAGACAGAAGGGCAAACAGCGCGTCATTGGCGATTGCGATCAAGCCAATCCCTATTATGGTCCTGCGAATATCTGCACCAGCCTGTCTCCATCCGACGAAAAGCGCCGCCGCAAATGCAAGATAACACCCATACCTCAAGATCGTCGCGGTCAACTCCACCGGCCCCGCCGCGAAAAAGCCCTTCGCCTGATGGGACGCATGGAAGGGTTCCGGAAACGGCTCTGACAAGACAGGTTGGAAATCAAACTGGGTTGCCGGCCCATAATAGCCCAGAAAGTCCAGAAAGATGGTACGGGCCAAGGGTACAGGCTCAAAAATGAATGCATCTTTGAGTATTGGAAGCGCATGGTGCTCCTCAAACCTGGCCAGGTCGAATTCGCCCTCTGAGGTTTTCCAGACATCCCAGAACAGATCACGCCGACCTGTGTTCTCTGGATAGGTTTTAATCCTGGCCACTTCTTCAGCCGCTTCAGACAGAACCAGGTTCCCCGACCGGTCAGCCTCCCTCCGCAGCAATTCCGGCTGGACCGAGAACACCCGGGCGGCTGGAAACGTCTTCGACAGTCGCGGCGTCTCAGGCATGATCATGGCATCAAGCAGCACGTTCATGCCAAATGCGATGACCGCGGCAACCATGCCAGCCACGACTTGCCGCCTCGAACGGAAAAGCACCGCCGCCAGCACAGCGAAAACAAGAGCAAAAATTTGTCCTGATCCGTGACCTGACAAAAGCAGGCCAGCTAAAATTCCCACATACATTTCTGGAAGCTTACGTGCAGACAGGAGCAGTATGATCGCTGGAAAGAACCACGCATCGACCAGGACTGCGCTCGTATAGATCGGCTGCAGGCTGAGCACAATCAGTATACACAACACTATGCGGCTGGGGCGAATATCATAAACGCGGAACAATAGAATCCATGCGCCCGCAACCATTGCGCTGTTGAGGATTGGCATCGCCCAATACCCAACCAGTTTGTAAGGCAGCGTCAGCAGCAGGGCCGGAAACTTGCCCCTGAACCAGTTTGCCCCCTTCCCTGAATAGGCAATGGAGTCAGACATCACCAGCGGGAATCCGTTCAGCACCGCAGGCAAGATCAGTACCGCGAACAAAGTGTAAAGCCAGATCGCCTCCTTCGACGTGAAGCGTTGAAGTAGAGCGACAGGCATCATCCGCACCGAACTACTAGCTATTCGTCATCGTCCCAGGCATCCATGGGCTGCTCCGGAATGCGCGGCTGCTTTGCCAGCTGAATCACGGCGGCTTTCACGTCACCGCTGTCGAACTCATCGACATCAGACTGCGCACGTTCCGGTGCGCGCGTATAGGAGAACACACTGACGGCGGCATCATCTTCGCTATCGAGATCGGCCTCAGCATCAACGCCGATGTCAGTCGACGGCATTTCCTGGCTGACACCCTCATCGGTCTCTGGGTCATCCTCATCACTTTCTTCCATGAAGTCTGTGACGAAAGATTCTGTCTCCGCGATTTCAAGGGCCTCGACTTCTGGCGTTTCTTCGCCGTTCAGGGCTTCCTCATCCGGCATCTGGAAACCGTCCGGAATAACATCCGACAATAGCCCCTCGGCTTCGAGGTCGGCTTTGCCCGGCAAAGTGTCGAGGCTTTCCAGCCCGAAATGCTCCATGAAGGCATCGGTCGTACCATAGGTGATTGGTTGACCAGGGGTTTTGCGGCGGCCCTTGATCTTCACCCAGCCGGTTTCCAGCAATGTATCAATTGTTGTCTTTGAAACCGCAACGCCGCGCACTGCCTCGACTTCAGCCCGCGTGACCGGCTGGCCATAGGCAATAATGGCCAATGTCTCGAGCGTCGCTTGACCCAGCTTTTTCTGGACCTGACGCTCTTCGACAAACAAATAGGAGAGATCGGAAGCGGTCTGGAAGCGCCATTTGCCCGCGACTTCAACCAGATTGACCCCACGGTTCACATATTGCGCCCGGAGCGCCATCAACACTTCGGCCGCTTCGACGCCATGCGGCAAAGTTTCGGCAATCTGCTCGGCGCTCAGCGGCTCGCCAGCGGCAAACAGAATGGCTTCGGCACGGCGGATGCCCTCGACCAGCGCTTCGCTGGCACCTTCGGTCAGGGCCTCTTCGGAACGACGATACGCAAACGCCAACTGCGCAACCGCGTCGCGTTCTGTTTCGGGAGTGTCGTCAGTCATCAAGTACTTCTCAAGCGGTTGCATCTCTGCCCCCTTCCGGTCTGATACCCGCATTGCGCAGGTAAAGTGGCGCAAAGTGCTCGTCCTGGCGCACATCGACTTCGCCATCGCGGGCGAGTTCCAATGCAGCCGAGAAGACACTTGCGGTGACAGACCGAGGTGGCAATTCCGGGTCCACGTCTGTCATGGTTGAGCGGATCTCGTCCAGCGAAGACCACTGCTCTAACTGTTGCCTGAGTGCGCGCAGTGTTGTTCGCGCCAGTTCCAGCGGCAAAACAAGCTGTTGCTCAATCGTGTGCGGGCGTTCCTTTTCGCGGCGATCGCGAATCGTCCCGAAGGCTTGTGTCAGCTCGTACAGCGACGCTTTGTATTCAGTGTGCTTGACGACTTTGGGCTGTACCGGCGTACCGCGCAGGAAGACCACATTGCCGAGAATAGGCCCCGCTTCGAGTTCGTCGACGGCCCCGCGCATGGCATCAAGCCGCTTCAGGCGAAAGGCCAGCCGCGCTGCCATTTCTTCGCCAGTTGGTTCGTCTTCCGCGGCCTTTTCCGGCTTCGGCAACAAAAGGCGCGATTTCATGAAGGCGAGCCAAGACGCCATCAGAAGATAGTCGGCCGCCAGATCAATGCGCTGAGACTTCGCCTCTTCGATGAAGTCGAGGTATTGCTCTGCCAGCGACAGGATCGACAGATGCAGCAGGTCAACCTTCTGCCGGCGGGCAAGCTCCAGCAACAGATGAAGCGGGCCTTCATAACCGCCAACATCGACCGTAAAGAGATCGCCAGCTTCGGCCTCCTGCGCGTCTGCAGACAGCGCATCAATCGACATCATTTCGGAGTTCATGCCGCCCCCACCAAATGAGGAAAATATGACCGGAATGTCTGCCAGCCCTCAACGAGGTCGAACTCCTCCTGATGGGTCGAGAGTGCTTCAGCACGCAGTGCCCGCTCCAGTGGCCGTCCCGTCAGCCCTGGCGAAACAGCTGCGACTTCAGCCATTTCTGAATGGATCGCAAGTGGATCAGAAAGAAAGCCGGAACAGTGCAACAGCACGTCACAGCCCGCAGCAATCGCCGCTTCGCCCCGTTCGCCCAGGCTACCGCCCAGCGCCTGCATCCCCAGATCATCCGTCATCAGCAAGCCATCAAACCCGATTCGCGCGCGGATCACGTCTTGAATCATGATTTTTGACAGGGTGGCGGGGACATTGGCGTCAAATGCATCATAGGAAATGTGCGCTGTCATCGCCATTGGCGCATCGGCGAGACGGGCAAAGGCATCAAAATCTTTCGCCAGTTCCGCTTCGCTCGCCGCTACGCGCGGCAACTCCAGATGGCTATCGGACATGGAGCGCCCATGACCCGGAATATGTTTGATCACGCCAGCAACACCGCCGGATGCAAGCCCTCTCAGAGCCGCGCCGGCGAGATTTGCGACCGTTTCGGGATCAGTGCCAAAAGCCCTGTCGCCAATTACGTCATGTGCGCCCGGAACCGGCAAATCGACGACAGGCGCACAATCTGCATGAATTGACAGGGCAGCCAGTTCTGCGGCGATGAGCCTGTGTCCAAGCCAGGCAGCGGAAAGTCCTCGCTCACGATCATTGGCATACATATCGGCATAGTCCTGACCACGCGGAAAAAGAGGCCACTCAGGCGCCTTCAGCCGTGCCACACGGCCACCTTCCTGATCGATAAAAATCAGGCACGGCCGATTCATCGCGTTCCAGACATCATCGACGAGGCTTCGGACTTGGTTCCGCGATACGCAGGAGCGGCCCATCAGGATGACCCCCCAGGGCTGCTCGGCGGCGAACAGTGCCGCTTCCTCCTTCGTGAGTACAGGCCCCGAAACACTGAGGATGCATGCCTTGATCACTATCCTGTCACCACAATGCAATTATCGCCGCCTGCCTTCACCGCATCACAGAATTTCGATGCTTCAGACCGTTCCGCAAAGCTGCCGACGCGCAACCGATAGAAGACACCCTTGGCGCCAAGATCGGCTCGCTGGATACGCTTCTGTGCACTCCGGTACAGGCCGGGCTTTGTACTGTTCATTTTCGCCCAAGCGGTTTCAGCGGCGTCCTGTGAGCGGAAAGCGGCCAATTGGACCAGGTAAATGCCATCATCTGCAAAGGCAAACTGTGAGGACGCATCGCCAGCGGCTGGCACATTCCGCGGTGCGGGAGCGGGCGCCTGCACCACCGGATTTGCCGGCACGACTCGCAGGGTTTCTTCCTCATCCTCTGGCATCGCCTCCAGGTCAGCCAGTGCGCGCACTTGCGCATCGTCCGGCTCGATGCCTTCCCGGCCTGGCCTGAGCTCAATAGGGGGGCCGCCTTGCAGCGCATCCCCATCTTCAGTGTCATTTGCAGCGAAGTCGGTGCCCGGCTCCACCGTACGCTCGGAGTCATCCATCTGATCGTAGAAACGCTTGTCAGTGTCGGGGACTGCCAAGCCTTCACGATCTTCCGGCGCACGCTTGTAGGGCTCTTTATCGGCAATTACGCTGGGAATACCGGCACCATTGTCCCGGATACCCTGACGATATGTGTTCCATACAACCGCGCCAAAGACGAGCAACACGCCCACGGCAAGCGCCAGGATGAGCGGTCCGCGCGTGGAATCGTCCTCGCGAACGTCAAATCCGCGGTAATCGTCTTCAAACGGGGAATAGTCCCGCTCGTTTTCCCGATATCGCCCCATGGAATCATCCTCAGAATAGGTTCACAGAGTTAAGATTACGGCGCGTTTCGTTAACGACACTTGAATATCCAAGCGCTTTCACCGGCCCCGGCCCGTGCAACGCTTTAAAACCGGTAAATGTGATGACAGTACGGCTAGCGCAGTACATCCGGATGATAGAGCCGTCGATGTTCCTCGATTGCGTAGGAATCCGTCATCCCGGCAATATAATCACAAACAATGCGCGCACGGCGCGCTTCGTTAGCCTGTGACGCATCTTGCCGCCACGGGCTCGGCAGTGTGTCGGGCTCACTCAGAAATATTTGAAACAGCTCGGCGAGCATGCGTTTGGCTTTGCTGCGCATGCGGTTGACTGTGTAATGTTTGTACATCCGCTCATACAGAAAGGCGCGCAGAGCCCGCTGACGGCTTTCCAGCTCTTCGGAAAACGCAACCAGTGGCACGTCCATGGCGCGCACTTCCGCTGCGCTCTGCGGCGCGTACTGCTTTGCGCGCCGACCCGTCTCGGCGGTCAGGTCGTTGACCCACAGGCCGATCAGGCGACGAACCGCCTCATAGGAGACCATCCGGTCGCTGAGATGCGCATATTCCAACTTCACCGCGCGGAACTCGTCTCCGACGATCGGCAAATCCATCAGATCGTCAATCGTGAACAGGCCGGCTGCAATACCATCATCAATATCATGATTGTTGTAGGCGATGTCGTCTGACAGCGCGGCCACCTGCGCTTCCGGACCTGCAAATTGGTGCGGCTCCAAGTCCATGAAGTTCGCATATTCCCGAAAAGCGGCCGGCAGCGATTCCACCGGTGTATCGCGCGTCACCATCGGGCCATTGTGCTTCACGAGGCCCTCCAACAATTCCCAGGTCAGGTTCAGGCCCTCGAAATTGGGGTATCGGACCTCCAGCTTGGTCACAATGCGCAGGGTCTGGGCGTTATGGTCAAACCCTTCATAGTCCGCCATGCACGCGTCCAACTGGTCCTCGCCCGCATGACCGAAGGGCGGGTGGCCCATATCGTGGGCCAGCGCCAGCGCTTCGGCGAGGTCTTCATCAAGCCCGAGCGTCCTCGCAATGCTGCGCGCTATTTGCGCGACCTCAAGGGAATGCGTCAGACGCGTACGAAAATGATCGCCCTCATGTGCAACAAATACCTGCGTCTTCTGCTTTAGTCGCCGGAAGGCGGTCGAGTGGATAATCCGGTCTCGATCACGCTGGAACGGCGTCCGGGTGGCCGATGGCGCCTCCGGGAAATACCGGCCGCGGCTATCTTCGTGCCGGGTGGCATACACTGATCTCTTTTCCATTGGCTCGGGAATCCCTATGTTGAGGTCATGAGCACGACAACTGCCCCCGATGTGACCCTTACAGCCTCTGCTGCCAAGCGGATTAATGCGATTCTGGCCAAACAGGACGGCGTTGATTTTCTGCGCGTCTCCGTCGAAGGCGGCGGATGTTCAGGCTTTTCCTACAAGTTCGACTTCGACCAAGCGGCCAAGGAAGACGATATCATCCTGGAACGCGATGGCGCAAAAGTGTTGATCGACGAAATGAGCCTCGAATTCCTGAAGGGCTCACAGATCGATTTTACAACCGAACTGATCGGCGCGGCCTTCAAGATCAGCAATCCGAATGCTACGGCGGCATGCGGCTGCGGAACCAGTTTCTCGATTTAACTTGCTTCGCCCCACGGTATGTCGGCTAGCTGGATGACACACTAGCGAGGAGACAAACATGCCGACCGCTCAGCCCTTCCGCATCGACATCCCCGAGGAAAAGCTCGACGCCATCATGGCGCGGGTGAAAGCGTATGATTGGTTTCCGGCACCCGCCAATGAAGAAGGCTTCGCTTACGGCATGTCCACGCCGGTGATGAAAGATATCCAGCGCTATTGGATTGCTGGCTATGATTGGCGCAAATCAGAGGAAATCCTCAACAAGTACCCCAGCTACAAAGTTGAGATAGATGGCCAGATGATTCACTTTGTCCACGTCGTGGGCGAAGCTGGCGGGCGGCGCCCCCTGCTCATCACGCACGGATGGCCGGGTTCAGTGTTTGAATTTTGGGAAGCGATCGCACCCCTGGCCTTTCCGTCCCGCTATGGCGGCAAGGCCGAAGACGCCTTTGACCTGATCATCCCCTCCCTGCCCGGCTATGGGTTTTCCGGACGGCCAAAATCTCCGATCGGTCCAAAAAGCACTGCGGCGCTTTGGGATACGCTGATGCGCGACGTCCTGAAACATGACACCTACCTCGCCCAAGGGGGCGACTGGGGCAGTATGGTCACATCCTGGCTAGGCCTCAATCATGGCACGGTCGACGGTAAAGGCGGTTGCCGCGCCATCCATCTCAACATGGTTGCCTTCCGGCCGACCCCCGCCTCGCCACAGACAGAGGCCGAAAGCGAATGGCTGGCCGCATCGCAAGCAGCCATGCAGCGCGAGGGCGCCTATCTGATGGAGCAGATGACCAAGCCCCAGACACTGGCGATGGCGCTGATGGATTCCCCGGTCGGCACTGCGGCGTGGATTCTCGAAAAGTTCAATGGCTGGTCGGACCTCTCTGAGGGCGGACTATTGGATACCTACTCAAAAGACCAGCTGCTCACCAATGTGATGATCTACCTAGTCAATGATGCCATCGCCACCAGCGTCTGGTTCTACAATGGCTTTGCGCAGGAAGGTGGCAATGCCTTGCCGGAAGGCGTCCGATGCGAGACACCGACGGCGTTTGCGAACTTCCCCGGAGAGCCCGTCTACAAACCCGCGCCGCGAAGCTGGTTCGACAGAGCCTACAACCTCACCCGCTGGACGGATTTGCCGCGCGGCGGTCATTTCGCAGCGATGGAAGAGCCCGACCTATATGTCGAAGAGATCCGCGCCTGGGGCAACAGCGTGGCCGATCACGAGGACTGATGGCTGCCTGTCCGCGGGGTGATCACAACTGGACCGGGCGATGGCCCGGCAGGAATCCGACAGCAGGGTGAACCGTCTAGTCTGGCCCTGCTGCGGGGTTTCGTCTTCTTCCGCAGCTAGGTCTGGTGAAATGCAGCAGTCTGGTCTGGCAACCAGTTGAGTTTCACTACGCGGATGGGACGGGCCCCAATGCATGGGGGCACCTACTACTATCCAGTAACTTGACTATTCGTCCTCGTGACAGCGGAGCCCTGCTCCCATCCGCAAGGACCGATCCCCGCACAAACCGGATAGCATAGGCCAGTCCGGCTATTTGCGCAGGTCCTTGGCCAGATTGTCGAGAACGGCATTTGCGAATTTCGCTTCCTGCTCGTCGAAGAAATCATGCGCCAGCGACACATACTCATCCAGGATGATGGCGTTCGACAGATGTTGGTGCGCGATGAATTCACCGGAACCCGCACGTAAAAGCGCGCGCATGGTTGCATCCAGCCGTGTCAGCTTCCATCCGTTTGCCAGCCTCCCAAGGATCGCCTTGTCGATGGCTGCCTGATGATCAACGACCGCGTTCACGATAGATTTGAAAATGTCGGGATCGGCTTCCTCGATCGGTTCTTCATTCGGACCAATGCCGAGCCGGTCTTCCATGAAGGCGCGAATGGTCGCGCGGGCCGACTTGCCGGTCTGCTCCATTTCATAAAGCGCCTGAACGGCTGCGAGGCGCGCTCCCGCCCGCCTCGCCCGTGTAACCTCGAAGGGAATGTTCTGGTCGTTCACCGAATGAGTTCCTTACGGAATTTGATCATGGCCAAACAGGCATCTGCGGCATCCTTGCCCTTATTGCCGCGCTTGCGGTCAGCGCGGGTGAGCGCCTGCTCTTCATTCTCGACAGTCAGGATGCCGTAGCCAATCGCCTGACGACGCTGCACGATCAGATCCATCAGACCGCGGGCGCTTTCACCACAGACATAGTCGTAATGGCTGGTTTCGCCCCGGATCACGCAGCCCAGTGCCACAGCGCCGTCAAACCGGCCACTGTCGGCCGCCATAGCAATCAGGCCCGGCAGCTCGAACGCGCCCGGCACTTCCATGACCGTCACAGTCGCGCCAGCAGCTTCAAGAGCTTCCAGTGCGCCAGCTTCCAGCTCATCGGAGATGTGCTTGTAGTATTTCGAAATGGCGACAAGAACGCGGTCTGCCATCAATTGTTCTCCTCATGAAGATTGCGCCACCCCTCTATCGTCAGGCCGTAGCCGTCAAGGCCTGCCAAGCGGGTGGGCTGCGTTCCGGACAGGTAGATCATGCGACGTACGCCCAAATCCCGCAGAATTTGAGCACCGACACCGTATTCACGAATGGGCGCGGTCGGATCGGGGGCCACTGAGGGCTTCAGGCCCAGCCGTTCGGCAATGATGTTCGGCCGCATCGTGTTCACGAAAACGACAACGCCCGGTTCTTCAGCGTCAGCAATCACGCGCATCGCGCGCTCAACCAGACCGTGTCTTGGGCCGTTTTCTCCCAACACGTCCGACAGGACATCCATCCGGTGCACCCGTACCAGCGTTGTGCTGTCCGGCGTTATATCCCCGTGCACGATGGCAATGTGCTCGGAATTATCTAGCGCATTGCGGAAACAGACGGTCCGGAACCCTTCCCCGTAACCGGAATCGAGGGGCGCTTCGACGCGGCGCTCCATGAACCGGTCATTCTTGCGGCGCCACGCGATCAGGTCGGCAATCGTGCCAATTTTGAGATTGTGCAATTGGGCAAAGGCGATCAATTCCGGAAGGCGGGACATGGTGCCGTCTTCGTTCATGATTTCGCAGATCACGCCAGCTGGGTAGAGGCCTGCCATGCGGGAAATATCTACCGCCGCCTCTGTATGCCCAGCGCGGACGAGTGTGCCGCCTTCGCGGGCAATCAACGGGAAGACGTGTCCGGGGGACACGATGTCCTCATGATCCTTGGTCGGGTCGATGGCGACGGCGATTGTCCGGGCACGGTCATGGGCTGAAATACCCGTCGTGACACCGTCTTTCGCTTCAATGGAGACCGTGAAGGCGGTGCCCATGCTTTCCCTGTTGTTCCGGGTCATCATGTCGAGGTTGAGCGTATGCGCACGCTCCTGCCCCATCGCCAGGCAAATCAGCCCGCGGCCGTGGCGTGCCATGAAGTTCACATGTTCGGGCGTCGCAAAATTGGCCGGAATGATCAGGTCGCCCTCATTCTCCCGGTCCTCTGCATCGACCAGAATATACATTCGGCCATTGCGGGCATCTTCAATGATCTCGTCAATCGAGGAGATAGCTTGATGAAATTCGCTGCTCATATCGCCCTCATCCCTTCGGCGCATCGGCGCCGATCATCCGCGCCACGTAGCGTGCCAGCATGTCGATCTCAAGATTCACGCTGGAGCCAGTCTGCAGCTCGCTCAGTGTCGTAACGTCCCAGGTGTGAGGAATGATCGCCAGCTGGAAGTCTCCATTGGGCAATGCTTCAGCCACAGTCAGAGACACGCCATTCACCGCCGCGGACCCCTTGGTCGCGAAGTAGCGCGCGATCTGCTCAGGTGGCCGTATGGTCAAACGGTAGCTTTCACCTTCCGGTTCGACGGAAACTACCTGACCGACACCATCAACATGGCCAAACACGAAATGGCCGCCCAATTCGTCGCCGAGCTTCAGGCTTTGTTCCAAATTGACGTGAGATCCGACCGTCCAGTCACCCAGAATCGTCTTGGAAAGCGTTTCCGGCACGGCTTCGGTGGCGAACCACGCGCCGCGCTCTCCTTTGCCCATATCAACCACGGTCAGGCAGACGCCTGAATGCATGATTGAAGCGCCTAGGCTAATGTCGTCGAGTGGGTAGCCACTTTCCACTTCGAACCGGCGAAGCCCGTTTCGGTCTTCCACGGAGCGAACGGTACCGACATCGGTAACGAGGCCTGTAAACATTTTCCTGCCCTCAGTTTCTTATTTAGACCCTTACATAGGTGTCCAGGACATCAACCCCAATCCGTTCCGTAGCGATAGCGCGCCAACGTGACGCTTCGCCCAGATTGTGGCAGGCCGTCTCCTCCGATCAGGATGGGGGCACGAAACCAGGCAATTTCGTCCACAAGCCCTTCCCGAATGAAGCTGGCCGCCAGCGTGCCGCCACCTTCTATCAGGAGAGATGCAATTCCTTCGATCTCTGCGCGATGAAGGAGGTCATTCACGTCCACGCGAATGCCTTTCCCGCAGCGCCAGATCTCAACACCGCTCGCAGCGAGGATATCCTGCGGCTGGCCGTTGGTTGCGACAACAACGCGTCCAGATGAAACCGACTGTACCAGTCTGGAACTGCGTGGTGTGCGTCCTTGAGAATCTGCGACGATCCTGACGGGCTGCGTCTTGGGGAGCGGAACGGTCCGGGCGGTCAGCAACGGATCATCGGCGAGCACCGTGCCTACTCCAACCAAGACTGCATCATGCGCGGCGCGCATCTCATGTGCCCGTGCGCGAGACTCGCTGGTCGTGATCCACTGGCTCGTTCCATCGGACAAAGCTATGCGGGCATCCAGCGATGTAGCGATCTTGAGGGTGACTTTCACCCCGCTCATTCAGGATCGCTCTCATCTTCCAGCGATGTCTGCTCAATGAATTGAGCGAAATCGTTCGGATCCCTGAAATCCTTGTAGACACTTGCGAACCGCACATACCCTACCGGATCGACTTGCCGCAGCGCCTCCATGGCAAATTCGCCCACTTCATTGGACGTCACCTCGGTTTCGCCACCACTTTCCAGCTTGCGCGCAATACCGGATACCATCTGGTCGATCTGTTCCCGATCCACGGGGCGTTTCCGCAAGGCGATGGTGATTGAGCGCGTCAGACGGTCCCGATCAAACGGCACGCGTTTGCCATCCCGCTTCACCACCATGATCTCGCGCAACTGAACACGTTCAAACGTCGTGAAACGCGCTCCGCACGCCTCGCATACACGCCTGCGGCGTACAGCCGTATTGTCTTCAGCCGAGCGGCTGTCCTTCACCGATGTATTCTCGGAACCGCAGAACGGACATCGCAAGGTCTATCAGCCTCCCAATCCATTATAGATCGGGAACTGCGCCGTCAGGGCTTTCACCTCTTCGCGCACCTTGTCTTCTGCTGATGTGCTTTCGCCGGACGCAACCGCGTCGACAATCTCGCCAATCCAGTTACCGATCTGCGTGAACTCATCCTCGCCGAAACCGCGAGTCGTACCGGCTGGCGAGCCCACACGAATACCGCTGGTGATCATCGGCTTTTGCGGGTCGAAGGGTACGCCGTTCTTGTTACAGGTGATGAAGGCACGCTCGAGCGCATGCTCAGCGTCGCGACCGGTAACATTCTTCGGTCGCAAATCGATCAATGCGACGTGCGTATCCGTACCGCCAGAGACAACGTCCAGCCCGCTGGATTTGCAAGCCGCAGCCATAGCGCGCGCATTTGCAACAACTTGAGCCGCATAATTCTTGAATTCTGGCTGAAGCGCCTCACCGAAGGCCACCGCCTTGGCCGCGATGACATGCATCAGCGGTCCACCCTGAATGCCGGGAAAGATGGCTGAGTTGATTTTTTTCGCGAGCGCTTCGTCATTGGTGAGGATCATGCCGCCACGCGGGCCACGCAATGTCTTGTGCGTTGTTGTCGTCGCGATATGCGCATGGTCCAGTGGGTTCGGATGCGCGCCGCCGGCAACGAGACCCGCAAAATGCGCCATGTCCACGAGGAACAACGCCCCAACCTCATCAGCGATTTCGCGGAATCGTTTGAAGTCGATCTCACGAGGATAGGCAGAGCCACCCGCGATGATCAGCTGCGGGCGGTGCGCCTTGGCAAGGCGCTCCACTTCCACGAAGTCAATTCGATCATCTTCCCGACTCACACCATACTGAACGGCGTTAAACCATTTGCCGGACTGGTTTGGCTTGGCACCGTGGGTCAGGTGACCACCTGCGTCCAGGCTCATGCCGAGGATCGTATCGCCCGGCTTCAGCACCGCATTGAACACACCCTGATTAGCCTGGCTGCCGGAATTCGGCTGCACATTGGCGAATCCGCAATTGAACAGCTTCTTGGCCCGCTCAATCGCCAACTCTTCCGCAATGTCCACAAACTCGCAGCCACCGTAGTATCGCTTGCCTGGATAGCCTTCAGCATACTTGTTCGTCAGCACCGTTCCCTGAGCCTCCAGCACGGCTTTGGAAACAATATTCTCTGACGCAATCAGCTCGATCTGCTGCTGCTGACGGGTACGTTCCTTCCGGATCGCATCGAACAGCTCGGGATCACGATCTTCCAGAGATTGGCTGAAAAATTCCGTGGTATCAAACCGGGCGGGCTGGGCTGTGTCTGCCATGGGCGAATCTCCTGCTGGGTCTTGCGCTATTTACGCTCAGGCGGGTCCCGCCGCAACCGCCGGTGCGTGCTGGGCCCACAATATCGCACCCTGCATGCACAATTTGAGAGATTGTGTCGGGATTGTCGTGCAAATACTTGAAGAACTATGGTATTTAGCAGTTTAGTTGGGGCGCGATTGTGCAGCTGAATATCCAAATACCTGACAGAGTCTTGGTGGGCCATGAGTGAATACGAGTCATCCGACCTGCTCGACATGACTGCCGAGATTGTCTCGTCATATGTGTCGAACAACCAGGTCGAAGCAGATGCGCTACCGCAGCTCATCACGAACATCTATGAGACGGTTTCCGGGCTTTCGAAAGGCCCGGAACCTGTAGCAGACGCTCAGGAACCAGCAGTTTCAATTGCGAAATCCATCACACCGGACTTCCTGATCTGTCTAGAGGATGGCCGGAAGCTCAAGATGCTGAAGCGATATCTGCGATCAAAATTCGACATGACACCCGAAGAGTACCGCGCGAAATGGGGGTTACCGTCCGATTATCCGATGGTTGCGCCAAATTACGCGAAACTGCGCTCAAAGCACGCCAAACAGATCGGGCTTGGCAAGAAGGCGCCGCCCGCGCCCAGGAAAAAGACCAAATAGTCGAAAAATCGGATCAGGCTGCCTTGTCGAGGCCGAGCTGCTTCCAAACGGCAAGTATCGCAGCCACCAACTCATCCATCATGACTTCGTCATGCACAGGGCTCGGCGTGAAGCGCAAGCGCTCGGTACCCTTCGGGACAGTCGGATAATTGATCGGCTGCACATAGATGCCGAAATCGAACAGCAATGTATCGGACAGCGCCTTGCAGCGCTCCGGATCTCCCACCAGCAATGGTACGATATGCGTGTCAGTGTCGATCATGGGCAGGCCGGCATCGCGGAATTTCTGCTTCAGCTTGGCAGCGTTCGCCTGATGCGTCCGGCGCAATTCCCGTCCCGCATCCGTGCGCAGTTTCTGGATGCTGGCCAGCGCACCCGCCGCCATCACGGGACAAGTGGATGTCGTGAAGATAAAGCCTGAAGCCATTGAGCGGATGGCATCGACCACGGTCTCGTGGCTGGCAATGTAGCCGCCCATGACACCATAGGCCTTGCCAAGCGTGCCCTCGATGATGTCGATCCGGTCTGCCAGACCCCACATCTCCGCAACGCCGGCGCCATTCTGGCCATACATGCCAACCGCATGCACTTCATCCAGATAGGTCATCGCGTCAAATTCATCGGCTAGATCGCAAATTTCTTCCATCCGGCCGAAATCACCGTCCATGGAATAAACGCTCTCAAACGCGATCAGCTTCGGGCGATCCGGATCATCATTCTCCATCAGCGCCCGCAGATGATCCACGTCATTATGTTTGAAGATGCGACGGTCTGCCCCTGAGCGACGAATGCCTTCAATCATCGAAGCGTGGTTCAACGAGTCGGAATAAATGATCAGGTCAGGCAAAATCTTGCCCAAGGTCGACAATGTCGCCTCATTGGAAACGTAGCCGGATGTGAACAGGAGCGCTGACTCCTTGCCGTGCAGATCTGCCAGTTCTCGCTCCAGGTCGACATGATAGCGCGTAGTGCCGGAGATGTTACGCGTGCCGCCCGAGCCCGCACCGAAGCTGTCGATGGCTTCATGCATGGAATTGATGACGTCTTCGTCCTGGCCCATGCCAAGATAGTCATTAGAGCACCAGATGGTGACTTCTCGCTCGCCATCCTCGAAGCGCGCCGTCGCCTTTGGAAACCTGCCCTTGTGACGGTGCAGGTCTACAAATACGCGATAGCGGCCTTCGCCGTGAATCGAATTAAGCGCGTCCTCGAAGGCCTTCAGATGCTTCATCTGTTTCGTTCCTGATCTTTTCCGAGCCTACATAGTGGCCAAAACGACGATTGATAATGGCTCCATACGTCGCGGACCGCTTTTGTCGCATACGGGATTACCCCTAGGCGTCATAGCCCGGCATTTCGCGATCCAGCTTGCGAAGCAGCGCCGGCCAAACCAGTTTTTCCGTCACCATGTTCATGCCGGAACTGTGTTCTGTCATGCCGCCCTGCCCGGCAACCTTCTGCTGAAGATCAGATTCGCACTCCAACACACCGTCGCGCCCAGCCGAAAGCGCCATGATCTGCATGTTGCAGGCACGCTCCAGAAAGAACATCCGCGTAAATGCAGACGCCGCCGTGTCGCCGACCGTCAGGGTACCGTGGTTGCGCAGAAGCATTGAATGTTTCTTGGGGCCCAGATCAGCGACGAGCCGCTCACGTTCGTCCAGGTCCAGCGCGATACCTTCATAATCATGGTAGGCGATGTCCTCACGTACAATCATGGCGGTTTGGCTGAGTGGCATCAGGCCTTCCTTCTGCGCCGAGACAGCAACGCCCTGATCGGTGTGAACATGGATCACGACCTGCGCATCGTCGCGCGCATCATGGATTGCCGAATGGATGGTAAAGCCGGCCGGATTGATAAAGCTATCCGTCTCTTGGACGATATTGCCCTCCAGATCGACTTTCACGAGCGAAGACGCCGTAATCTCCTCGAAGAAATAACCATAAGGGTTGATCAGGAAGTGATGATCCGGCCCGGGCACGCGATGAGAAATATGCGTGAAAATCAGATCGTCCCAACCATGCATCGCGATCAGGCGATACAGCGCAGCGAGGTCCACGCGAGCCTGCCACTCGTCTGCGGATACAGAGGAACGAATATCTAATTTGTGCGCGCCGTCGGCCATGATTGAATCTCCCAGATATGTTTTGCCGGCAAACTAGCGGAAAATCCGATCGCAGGCCAGAAAAAGCTGACACCCGCGTCAACTTGGTGGACTCCCGGTATCCAATCTACGCGGAGGTATGCCAGAATCCGCCTTGACGCTCCCACCCTTCGCAAAGCAGATGGGCCATCATGAGTGGTCTACGTCTGCACTTTTACGCGTCCAAGCGCCCAGAAGCCCAGGATGCGCTGTCTGTCCTGACCAAAAAGTACGGCCAGTGCAGCGAGGATGATGCCGATGTGATCGTTGCACTTGGCGGCGATGGCGCAATGCTGGATTCGTTGCGGCGTCAGTTCGAAGGGGGCCAGCCCGTATACGGCATGAACCGTGGCACGGTCGGCTTCCTGATGAACGAATTCAGCGTCGACAATCTCCCTGACCGCATCAACTCAGCCGAACGCGCTGTCATCTCGCCCCTGCGAATGACCGTGCGCGACGTACATGATCACGAACACCGCGCTCTTGCGATCAATGAAGTATCGATGTTTCGCCAGACGGCGCAGACGTCGAGATTCAAGATCACAATCGACGGCAAGATGCGGATGGACGAGCTGGCCTGTGACGGTTTGATGGTCGCAACGCCAGCAGGATCCACGGCCTACAACTTGTCCGCACATGGCCCCATCCTGCCAATCGGAGCCGGCCTGCTCGCCCTCACGCCTGTTAGCGCCTTCCGACCGCGCCGATGGAAAGGCGCCCTTCTTCGGCGCGACGCGCATGTACGTATTGATGTAATCGCTCCGATCCTGCGTCCGGTCGCCGCCGCCGCCGACAATCAGGAAGTGCGCGACATTGTCAGCGTGGACGTTCAAGAGGACCGGCGTCGGCTTACCATGCTGTTCGATCCCGGGCATGCGCTTGATGAACGTATCTTGCGGGAACAGTTTGGTTTCTGAAGCGATTTCAAAGACCTTCGGTCAGGAAAACGTTAAGGCTTGGACGATACGATTACCCGAACGATAGGGAATCGCGATGCTCAAGGCTCTGATAAACAAACTGAAACCCAATGCTGGCGCAAAAAGTGACCAGTCAGTTACCTCGATAACTCCAGATATCAGCCGAGTGATAAAGATGGCACCCGTTGCGCCAGTTGATGATACCGCTGTTGCTGCATCGGACGCCGGTCACGATCCGGACGAGCTCGGAGACAAAGCAGAGGCCGCGGTCGAAGACCTGTCATCTCGTTTTGACGCATGGATGCAGGCGGACCTTGATCGCTTGAAGAGTGCCTGGGGAGCCGCCAAGACTTCCGGTGCCAGCCATGCGGACTACAAGCTGCTCGAAACCTGCGCGCACAATATTCGCGGTGTTGCCACGTCATACGGATATCCCGCGGTGTCGCGCCTCTGTGGTTCGCTCTGCACATTGCTGTCTGAAACTGAGCCAGGCGAGAATTCCGCGCTGATCAATCTCCATGTCGAGGCCTGCATGGCCGCTTATGGATCGATTGGCCGTGGCGACGCAGCCCAATCGGTCGCGAACGCAGTGTGTGATGCCCTTGAAGAGCGGGTCGCCGTGAAGACAGCAAAGACCTGATCAAGCCGCAGCTTTCGGCTCACTTTCTGACCTGATCAGAAATTGCCGTATCAGGTCGGCGGTCTCTTCAGCGCGCGTCACAAGAAACAGATGCCCCCCGCCTTCAATGACTTTCAGCTCGGCGTCAGGCAGTGCCACCCGTAATATATGGCCATTCGCGACAGGCACGATCGTGTCCCGGTCTCCCATCAAAACCAAAGTTGGCATTGTCAGAAAGCGGATGAATGGCAGACTCGACCAGCCGACAAAGGCCAGCAACTGGTAGATATAACCTTTGGGGTCCGGCGGCAGGAGATTGTCGATATGGCTGCCAGCCTCTCCATCGACGGCTTCACCATAAAGCGACTCGAAACTCTTCCGCATGAATTCCGGGTCCGAGTACCGCCGTGTGTCCACCATTTTCGATAGCGATTTCGGGTGGCCCGGAATCATGGTCATCCCGGCCGTGGTTGCGCAAAGCACCAGCTTTCCGACGCGGCGGCGATACTGAAAGGCGAATTGTTGCGCCATGGCCCCGCCCCAGGACACACCCATCACGTCCACTTCTTCAATGTCATGCAAATCCAGAAGCTTGCGGGCCCAACGTGCCAGCATCCAGGGGCGATAAGGCCAACTGGTCACAGGACTCAAGCCAACGCCGGGCACATCAAAGGTGATGATATCCCGGTCCGGAAACATGTCGCCAAGACCGAGCGTCAGTTCCAGGTTGGCTCCAATGCCATTGAAAAACAGCAATGTCGCTTGCCCCGAATTGGCCGCTGACGTCCATCGCGCTGTGCGCAATTCGATACCGTCTACGTCTTGTGTCTCGATGATCGGCATGCGTTCAGGCGACGTCATGAAGGCTCCCGTGAGGTTTGCGGCCTATTCGTCAAACACGTATTGACCCGGCGCGTCATAGAGAGCCGGGAATGCCTCATTGCCGCAAGCCCGCGGCGCAGCTTTCAGTGTTCCCGAGCGCTCTTTCAGCCACTCGCCCCAGACAGGCCACCAGCTGCCAGCCTCTTCTGTTGCCTTTGCCGCCCAGTCATCGGCATCAGCGTCCAGGTCCGAGTTGCGAAGCATCTTGGCCTTCGGATTGCCCGGCGGGTTCAATAGAGACTGGATATGCCCACTAGAAGACAAGACGAATTCTATATTCTGTGATCCGAGGAGTTGGGTTGTGCGGTAACACGCCTTCCACGGGGTGATGTGATCGGTCAGGCCCCCAACCACAAAAGCGTCGGCTGTCACTTTCGTCAAATCAACTGCGTGGCCAGCCACTTCAAACTCGCCCGGGTGACTGAAAGGCTGGTTCAGCCCCATGTCGAGATAGTCCGAATGCAATTGAGCCGGCAAATTCGTGGAGTCGTTGTTCCAGAACAGAATGTCGAAGGGCGGCGGATCCTCGCCCATCAGATAGTTGTTCACCACATAGTTCCAGACAAGATCATTCGGACGCATCCAGGCGAACATGCGCGCCAGATCATCGCCTTTGAGGATGCCTTTGCGCCTGGAATACTTACGGGCCACCTCAAGGCTCTGATCAGAAACAATCTGTCCCATCTCGCTATCTTCCCGCTGGGGATCCAGGACACATACCATGAAGGTCAGCGAGTTGATCCGGTCGTCACCTGCTGCTGCAAGCAGACTTGCCAACGTCGCCGCCGTGATACCGCCTGAGCAGGCGCCGGCGATGTTTACTTTCCTGGATCGCGTGACCTTGCGGATAACTTCGCTCGCCTGGATCAAGCTGTCGATATAGGCGCTCATGCCCCAATGCGCGTGCTCTTTCTGAGGATTGCGCCAAGACACAACAAAGGTCTGCATTTGCTGCGCCATCAGAAACTGAACCATTGAGATCGCAGGGGACAGATCCATCGCATAGAACTTGTTGATCTGTGGAGGGACGATCAAAACCGGCGTGCGGTAAACCTTGTCGGTAACTGGCTCGTACTGGATCAGTTCCAGCATCTCATTTTTCCAGATCACCTTGCCGCGCGACATTGCGAGATTCTTGCCGACCTCGAAGGGCCGCTTGTCTACCTGGCTCGGCAAACCACCATTTTTTGTGATATCCGCATACGCATTCTTCAGCCCCTTAAGCAGGGACATGCCTCCTGACTCCACCACTTTCTTGCTGGCGGCCGGATTGCCGAGCAAAGTGTTTGTTGGTGCCATGGCATCGGTAATCATGCTGGTCAGGAACTTCGCCCGCGCATGCTCCAATTCTGTCATGCTGAGATTGGCCACCCAGTCATTCAGATGCTCCTGGGTCGACAGATAAGCCTGCATACCGCGCTTGTAGAAGGGGTTCTCAGACCAAGTCGAATCCTTGAAGCGGCGATCGCGAGGATCTGCCGCCCGATCGGACTTGCCCATCAAGATCTTCGCGCTGTCAGCTGCCATCCGGCTGGCAGCTTTCGCTGTAATGGCCGGATTTTTCATGGTCGAGCGCAGCATCATGGCTACTGCGCCGACCATCTCCTGCGGGTCGGAACCGGACAAGAACGGGTTCACGTCCTTGAATGCTCCAGTCGCCTTGTTTGCGTAGTCTTTCTTCGGGCGCGTCATGCCCCTCTCCCCTTGGGTCTGCCCAGTTATTTCCACCAAACGTGGCGACTGGATCTTTTATTGGGCCTCTTTCGCATTCGGAAAAAGGTTACATCAAAATTTCAAATAAAATTCGTTCCATAGTGAGAATTGCGTGTCAAACACCATATCAGGCCATGAAAACACGCGATCGCATACTTCACGTTAGCTTGCTTCTCTTCAATGAAGAAGGAGAAGCCCAGCAGACGGCTGTCGATATTTCGAATGCGCTCGATATCAGCCCTGGCAATCTCTATTACCATTTCAAGGGCAAGGACGCGATCATCCATGCCCTGTTTGACCGGTTCGAGGACGAGATGCGCATCATCCTGAGCGGGTCCCGTGGCCGGATTACCAGTCTGGAGGACAGCTGGGTCTACCTCTACATCATTCTCGAAGAAATTTACGACTTCCGGTTTTTTTATCGCGATCTTGGACTATTGCTCGATCGGTATCCTGACCTTGCCAAACGGTTCAGAACCATCCTGTCGCGGATGCGAACCGCGCTTGTGGATGTGCTGGATGAATTGACCGCGGGATCGGTGTTGCGGCTGGATCCGCGTCTGAGAGAAGTTCTGACAGATCAATTCATGACGACCCTGACCTTTTGGTTGGCGGAGGATCATTTGAATGCGGACAGCCATGATGGGCCAACCCTGATCCACAGGACTGTGCTTCAGGTCATGTGCCTGTTGCCACCCTATATGGGCGACCGGGGTGCGGAGACGCTGACAGATCTCTTCGAGCATTACGACACCGTCGTCGCATAAGAAAAGGGCGGTCCCTCACGGAACCGCCCTCACCTGTTTCATGATTGTGCCGGACTACTTCATCAGCACTTTGGCTTGTTTGACCCATTCATCGCGGGCAATACGGCCACGCGCCATTATCTTGGCGTCCAGGGCCTGAATGTCTGCCGCCTTGAGCGCGGCGATATCGGCAAAGCTCTTGATACCCGCCGCTTTCAGCTTGGCGGCCAGTGCAGGGCCGACCCCTGTCATGAGCGTGAAGTCATCCGCCTTGGTTGACGCGGCAGAGGCCGGTATTGCCTTTGCGGCAGGCTTGGCTTTCGCAGGTGTCTTCGGTTTAGCTGCTGCTGGCTTTGCGACGGCGTCCTGAACAGCTTTTGATGTGCGCTGGGCCGCCTTCTTGCTCGTCTTGACAAGATCCGCTCCGGACTCCGTTGCCACAGCTTCGATCTCTTCGGTCAGCCGCGTAATCCGCTGCTTCAGATCATTGCTGCGGTCTTTGGTTTTGGACCGAGCCTTGGAAACCGTTTCAGCAACTTCGTCTTCCAGTTTGTCGAGCTTGGCGGCGAGCTTGCCGCCTTTCTTGCCGAGGCCCTTTACGCCCAGCAAGTCGCGCATGCGTTCCATCCGAGCTTCGAACTCGTCACGCGCCTGGGTCTGGAATTCGCGGGCGACGCTGGCATATTTGGCGGCGTTCTTCGTAGCGTTCTGAACAACATCATTGTCCTGAACGCGTGCGCGGACGTCATGCTCAATCTCTTCGCCACGCTTGACGAGGTCTTCGAACAATTCGGTAGACTGCTTGTTGAACGTCTTCGTATTGGCGATTGCCTTGTCATAGGCTTTGCCATAGGCGCCGACGCCAGCGAGCCAGATCTTGTGTGCCATGTCAGCCGTGTTTGGCTCAGGCGCTTTGGAAGCCTTCTTTACCTTGGCTTGCTTCTTTGTGGATTTGGAGGCTTTTGCGCTCGCAGCCTTTGCCGGCTTCGCTTTCACCTTCTTCTCATTTTTCTTGGCCATGTGTGGCGCTCCTTTATCCGTATGTTTCGATGGAACAGGGCGTATCGAAAATTCCTAGAATCTTCATACTAATCGCCGCCCCCCTTGAAACAGAGGGCCGAATGCCCTGTATCTGACAGGCACACACCAAGGAGAGCAAAGACATGAGCGAAGTTGATTACACTGTCGATGGCAAGACCTATGAGGGCTACTTCCTACGCCCAAAGGGCAAGGATACAGCTCCAGTCGTCGTGATCGCCCATGCATGGGGCGGCCTGGGCGACAATGAGCGCGAGAAGGCCGAACGCATAGCAAGGCTTGGTTATGCCGCTTTCGCCATGGACGTCTATGGCAAGGGAAAGCGCGGCACGACGGTCGAAGAGAACCAAGCCCTCATGAATCCTCTTGTTGGCGACCGGGCCGAATTGCAGAAGCGCCTTGCAGGTGGTCTTGCCGCCGCAAAGCAACAAGTGGGTGTTGACCCGACGAAAGCCGCAGCCATAGGCTTCTGTTTTGGGGGCCTCGCCGTTCTGGACATGGCCCGCGCCAATCATGAGGTGCTGGGCGTTGCCTCGTTCCACGGTCTGTTCCGCCCAGCCGAAAATGTGCCCGCACCGAAGATCACCGCAAAAGTGATGATCGAGCATGGCTGGCATGATCCGATGGCCACTCCGGAAGACGTGATGGCCATTACAAAGGAACTGGACGGCTCAGGTGCCGATTGGCAATTACACGTACACGGTAATTCCATGCACTCCTTCACGACGCTTGGCGCAGATAACAAGGAAATGGGGACGGTCTACAATGCAGATGCGGACCGTCGCAGCTTTGAAAACCTGGAAAACTTCCTGACTGAACTTTTCTAGTCAGCTCGAAGTGCATACCCGGCGGAGCGGACGGTCCGGATCGGATCGTCCCCGCCTTCCTGCCGCAGTGCCTTGCGCAGGCGCCCGACATGCACGTCCACGGTCCGCGCCTCGACATAGACGTCCGATCCCCAGACCGTGTCGAGTAACTGCTCGCGTGAAAATACACGCCCCGGATGCTGCATGAAATAGTCCAGCAAGCGAAACTCGGTCGGCCCGAGATGGATATCCTGCCCATTCCGGGCGACCTTGTGCGCGACCCGGTCAATCTCGATATCCCCTACTGTAATTCGGTCATCCTTCAGGCCGGGCCGAATACGGCGCAACACGGCGCGAACACGCGCCATCAGCTCTGTCGTTGAAAAAGGCTTGGTGACGTAATCATCGGCGCCGGTATCGAGCCCCCGGATACGGTCGCTTTCTTCGCCCCGTGCGGTCAACATGATGATCGGCAAATTCGGATTGGCCCCGCCACTGCGAATCCGACGGCAGACTTCGATACCGCTGACCTTGGGAAGCATCCAGTCGAGCAACAGCAGATCCGGCGCGCGTTCCTCGATCATCAGCATCGCTTCTTCGCCATCGCTGGCTATCGCGACTTCATAATCCTCTTTCTTGAGATTGTAGAAAAGCAACTCCGAAACGGCGCTCTCATCTTCAGCGATAAGCACATAGGGCTTCATGACAGATCCTCTTGTCCTACGTCTTTTCAGACGCCCGTATTGGGGGCTTTCGGGCGCTCATGGGGCATGAGATATTCGCCAGTGATTTGAAAGTAAATGAATTCTGCGATGTTCGTGCAGTGGTCGCCGATGCGTTCAAGGTTTTTGGCCATGAACAACATATGCGCTCCAGCACCGATGGTGCGCGGATCCTCGATCATGTAAGTGATCATTTCCCGGAACAATGAATTATAGTGCTGGTCGATGTCGTCATCGCTTTCCCAGACCATTTTGGCGGTCTCGGCATTGCTGGTCGCATAAGCATCCAACACGGAATGCAACTGCAGTGACACCGGGCGTGCCATGCGCGCTACGCCGTGGCGCATCATGGACGGGACAGCATCATCCAGCATCAGGGTGCGTTTGCCGATATTCTTCGAAAGATCACCAATCCGCTCCAGCTCACCCGCCGTCTTCAGCGCCGCAAAGACCGACCGCAGATCATGGGCCATAGGCTGGCGGCGCGCGATCAAACTCACAATCTGGCGCTCCACTTCTTCTTCCAGCCGGTCGACACTGGGATCGCGGGAGATCACATCCTTTGCGAGTTCCTTGTCATTGCGGTCTACCGCCTGGCAGGAATCCAGGATCATCGTTTCCACAATGCCGCCCATACGCATGAGATCGGCAGCGATCTTGTCGAGCTCGTCTGTAAATGCTGAGACGATGTGATCTGCCATGCAGTCTCCCTATCCGAACCGGCCGGTGATGTAGTCTTCAGTGCGCCGCTCACGCGGGCTGGTGAATATTTGATCCGTGTCGCCCATCTCAACGAGGTGGCCAAGATGGAAGAAGGCCGTGCGTTGTGACACTCGCGCTGCCTGTTGCATGGAATGGGTCACAATTACAATGCAATAGCGCTTTCTGAGCTCGTCTATCAGTTCTTCGATCCGTGCCGTTGCAATCGGGTCCAGCGAAGAACACGGCTCATCCATCAAAATGACCTCAGGTCGCACGGCGATTGCGCGGGCAATACACAAGCGCTGCTGCTGGCCACCTGACAGGCTGGTGCCAGGCTGGGTAAGCCGGTCTTTGACTTCCTGCCACAGACCGGCGCGGCGAAGACTTTTCTCGACGATGGCATCGAGTTCCTGGCGATCATCGACGAGTCCATGAATGCGCGGGCCATAAGCGATATTGTCGTAAATGGATTTCGGAAACGGGTTAGGCTTCTGGAACACCATGCCGACACGCGACCGCAAAAGCACCGGGTCCACATCTGGCGAATTGATGTTCTCACCATCCATGAAGATGTCGCCTGTCACCTTCGCTCCATCAATCGTATCATTCATACGGTTCAGGCATCGCAGGAAGGTGGACTTGCCACACCCGGATGGGCCGATCAGCGCCGTAACCGAACGGTCGAAAACTGGCAGAGACACATCGAACACGGCCTGTTTGCCGCTGTAGAAGACGTTTACATCCTGACAATTGATGCGGGGATAAACCAGCGCCTGCGCCTGGTCAGCCCCCTCTCCGGTCAAAGCCGGGTCGTGATCTGTCTGGGCAGTGGTATCCATTACCATCTCCGCTCGAATTTGCGTCGCAACATAACGACGATGACATTCATTGTAACAAGAAGCGCCAGAAGGATCACGATAACCGCAGCCGTCATCGGCTCCCAGGCGCGCTCCGCATTCGACGCCCAGCTATAGATCAGCACCGGCAGCGCTGTTGCCTCGTCGGTCGTCGAGGACGGCACTTCCGCAACAAAGGCCACCATCCCAATCAGAAGCAATGGTGCTGTCTCCCCCAATGCGCGCGCCATTCCGAGGATTGCGCCGGTCAACATGCCCGGAAAGGCCAGCGGCAGCACATGGTGAAACACGGCCTGCATTCGCGACGCCCCAACAGCGAGCGCACCACTTCGGATCGACGGGGGCACAGCCCTGAGGGCTGCGCGGGCAGCGATGATCACAACCGGCAGGATCAACAGAGCCAGAACAAGCCCCCCCACCATGGGCGCCGATCGCGGCAGACCGAACGTGCCGAGCAACAAGGTTGCCCCCAACAGGCCAAAGACGATGGACGGCACCGCTGCCAGATTGTTGATGTTCACCTCAATCAGTTGAGTCAGCCGGTTCTTCGGCGCAAACTCCTCAAGGAATATGGCAGCAAAAATACCCATAGGTATGGCAACCATGCCGGTAACCAGCATCGTCAAAAGAGATCCGACAATTGCCGCCAGTGATCCTGCAAGTTCCGGATATGTGCTGTCGGTGCTGGTCAAAAGGCTCGTGTGGGGCACGCGCCGAATGATACCTTCCGATTTCAGCGCCAAGGCCCATGCGATCTGCAAATCAGAAATCGTTCGGTTGCTCTCGGGAACGGCCACGATCAGACCCTTCAACGGCTTGCCTTGAAAGTCTGCGAGATCGCCAGCCAGTATCTCGAACCCGGCGGTCTGGTCTTGCAAATCTGTCAGACGCGCCACTGCGCTGTCGGCGATCACCAATACCGACGGTGCGCCTTGCTGCGATCCGAGCGCTGTGAGCGAGGAAAGAACGGACTCCAAGGCCGGATGCCTCAGGACCATTTCATCCGTACCCTGCCCCGGGCTGATTTGTGCACCCTCTCCGAGCCGGAACGGTATGCTACGCGGCGACGACCGCTTCAGGAAAAGATCGACATCATCCGAAACCGGAATCTGGATCGAAACCGTTTGGTCTATCAGTGTAGGATTTTTCGCCACCCGACGCGCGAGCGGCAAAACCGCCAGCCGGTCAATCAAGGCGCTGAAGTCCTTCCGTACTGCGGGAGTGTCTTCCAAGTTTGCGAATTTCGCAAAAAGGTCATCTCGCACCAGCGTGTAGAAGCCTTCGATATTTCGAGTGATTTCTTCTGGCGAGGCATTGCCATCGGGTACAATGCGGCCCGCCTCAAGCACGATATCAGTCTTCACCACATGATAGGTGACTGCGCTGCTCGCCTTCCAGGCAATCGCGCAGATCAAGAAGACCAAAGAGAAAAGGGCAAAGCCAAGGGCCACGAGCCCATACACCCGGAATCGCGTGTCCGCAGCGCGGCGGCGGCGCAAGTGCTTCAAGGCTTTTTCAGACCTGAGCGGTGACTCCACGGGACTACTCATATTTCTCTCTGTATCGCTGAACGACCCGGAGTGCGATCAGGTTAAAGCCGAGCGTGACGACAAACAGGACAAGCCCCAGCGCAAAGGCAGACAGGGTCTTCGGACTGTCGAACTGCGTCTCGCCCGTCAGAAGCGCCACGATCTGGACCGTAATTGTCGTTAAATCCGTCGACGGATCGAAAGAAATGCGTGCCCGCTGACCTGCCGCCATAACAACAATCATGGTTTCGCCTATGGCTCGGGAAACGGCCAGCAGCATGGACGCGACAATACCCGGCAAGGCGGCCGGCAAGATGATCTGCTTGATCGTCTCCGACTTGGTTGCCCCCATAGCGAACGCAGCATCACGCAAAGTTTGCGGCACGGCATTGATCACGTCATCCGACAAGGATGACACAAATGGAATGACCATGACGCCCATGACCAATCCCGCCGCCAGGGCGCTTGTCGGTTGTGCTGCCAGCAAAGGTTCGGACGTGATGCCAATATTGATCAACAAGCTGTTGATCCCGAGTGCGGCCGCCCTCACGCCGGGCGCAATGACCAGAAGCGCAAAGAAACCATATACAACCGTCGGAATGCCGGCGAGCATCTCCAGCAACGGCTTCGTGTACCGCCGAACGCGCGGGGAGGCATATTCCGACAGGAATATGGCGGCGAACAACCCGATCGGGGCCGCCACCAGCATCGCGATCAATGCAATCATGAACGTGCCGAAGAAAAGTGGAAGTGCGCCAAATTCTGCGCTCGTTTGCGCGTTCCACCGCGTGCCAAACAGGAAGTCGGTTATCGGCACCTGAGCAAAAAAACGTACGCTCTCATAGAGAAGAGAAGCAACGATGCCGACTGTGGTGGCGATCGCGATGGCCGCGCACACGAACAGGAATGCTTCTGCCCCACGCTCCACTTTGAGCCGGGCCCGAAAAGCTGGAGCGACCTGGCGACGCGCATAGGCGATACCACCAATCGCAGCCAGAACCATCGCCCCCAGCGTGGCACCATTCAGACTGCCAGACAATTCGAGGTAGCGGTTCGTGACCGTCGCAAATATGCGGTCTGCGCCAGAATAGCCACCGGTCCGCGCCGCCGCCGAGACAGCCTCCAAATAGGACTGAAGCTCAGCCTTGGAAAACTGGCGGAAACCCTCCGGCAACTCGCTGTCCAGCCATCCGAAGATGGCCGCGCGTGAAAACAGGATATAGGCCGAGGCGATGAACAGTGTGGGCAGCAGACCCCACATTGCAACATAATAGCCGTGATAATTTCCACGTGAATGAAATTTGTGTCGGCCCGACACCAGATACCGCTCAGCGCGTATTCGCCCCACAGAAAATCCGGTCGTGACCACGAAGACTATCAGCGCGGTCAGCAACCATCCCATAGGTAGTTGGCCGAGCTGTTGCACCATTCAGGCGGTTCCCTTCCATCCGCGCCCGAATAGCCGGGCAAAGCTACACTTATATGACATATCTCTGTGGAAATTCATGTAACAGGTCCTCTCTTGAACAGACAGCACGGATCGGCCACATCATTTGCCATGACGCACGACACTGACAACTCCGCCATTTGGCATGGCACTACCATTCTCGCCGTCCGGAAGGGCCGAAAACTCGTCATGCTCAGCGATGGGCAGGTTTCGATGGGTCAGACCATCATGAAAGGCAACGCCCGCAAGGTCCGTCGAATCGCTGGCGGAGACATTCTCGCGGGATTCGCCGGCGCAACTGCGGACGCTTTCACCCTGTTTGAGAGGCTTGAGGCCAAATTGGAGCGTCATCCCGGCCAACTCCAACGCGCTGCCGTTGAACTTGCCAAGGATTGGCGTACCGAGAAATATCTTCAAAAACTCGAAGCCTTACTGATCGTAGCCGACAAGGAATCGACGCTCGTTATCACGGGCGCCGGTGACGTGTTGGAACCTGAGCACAATGTCGTTGCTGTCGGGTCTGGCGGGAATTACGCTCTGGCTGCGGCCCGCGGCCTTTACGATTACGAGGATGACTCAGAAGAGATTGGCCGCAAAGCAATGCAGATTGCTGCCGATATCTGCGTCTACACCAATAGCCATTTCACGCTGGAAACGCTGGACCTTTAGGTTCACGCATTTCGCGCCTTGTTCCACACTGGCCAAGCGCCAGACCCTGTTCGGAAGTCCTGATGAAAGACCTTACTCCCCGCGAAATTGTCGCAGAACTTGATCGCCACATCGTTGGGCAGACTGGCGCAAAGCGCGCGGTTGCCATAGCACTTCGCAATCGCTGGCGCCGGAAACAGGCGCCCGACTCGATCCGGTCCGAGATCACGCCGAAAAATATCCTGATGATCGGACCCACGGGGGTCGGCAAAACCGAAGTGTCTCGTCGTCTTGCCCGACTTGCCAATGCGCCCTTCCTGAAAGTTGAAGCCACAAAGTTCACGGAAGTCGGCTATGTCGGGCGCGATGTGGAACAGATCATCCGCGATCTTGTCGAGGCGTCCATTTCGATGATCCGCGAACAAAAACGCGAGGGCGTTGCGGCTCAGGCGCAAGACGCAGCCGAAGAACGTTTACTCGATGCGCTGGTCGGCGAAGAAGCCCAGTCCTCCACACGCGAAGTATTTCGCACCAAACTCCGCGCCGGAGAACTCGACGACAAGCCGGTCGATCTCGACATCGCGGAAACCAGCAGCCCTATGCAGATGATGGATATTCCGGGCCAAGGCGGCTCCATGGGCATGATCAATCTCTCCGACATGCTGGGCAAAGCCATGGGTGGGCGCACGAAACGTGTGCGAACGACGGTCAAGGAAGCCTACCAACCCTTGATCGACGAAGAAGCTGATCGGCTGCTGGACGAAGACGCGATTGTCCGGGAAGCCGTTCATGCGGTCGAAGAGGATGGGATCGTCTTCCTGGATGAGATTGACAAAGTTGCCGCCAAACAAGGCCGCGGCGGCGCTGATGTCAGCCGCGAAGGCGTTCAACGTGACCTCTTGCCCCTGATCGAGGGCACGACCGTCAGCACCAAGCGTGGCGCCATCAAGACCGACCATATACTCTTTATTGCTTCCGGCGCGTTTCACGTTTCGAAACCGTCTGACCTCCTGCCCGAACTGCAGGGGCGCCTCCCCATCCGCGTCGAACTCGACGCTCTGACACGGGATGATTTACGTCGTATTCTGGTAGAGCCCGAAGCCAGCCTGATCCGCCAGTATCAAGCCCTGATGGAAGCTGAAGGCGTCACACTGGAATTCGAAGACGCTGCCATCGACCGCCTTGCCGATCTTGCCGAGGCCGTGAACAGCAGCGTGGAAAATATCGGTGCACGTCGCCTACAAACAGTCCTGGAGCGCCTGCTGGACGAAATCAGCTTCGAGGCGCCCGACAAGTCAGGCGAGACCTTCACGATCACGCCCGACTATGTGAATGAGCGTGTCGAGAGCCTGGCTGGAGATGCCGACCTCTCGAAATTCATTCTCTAGACGTTTACGCGGGACAGCAGCTCAACGGTCTGGCCGTACCCCTCCACGTCTGGAATGATCAGACACGGCTCGCCTTCGGGTGTCTCTGACTGCTGCGGTTTGACGGTTATAACGGTTTCGCGGCCAAATCGCTCGACCGCATCGGCCACGGAACTGGCCGTAGCGAGCTTTTTCAGATTCATCCGGGTCGGGAAGATGATGATCGCCTCACCTGATTCTTCTGCGTCCAGTGCGGCCTGCGCCCCTATCCAGACAGAATCCGTTGTCTCGCGGCCGTCATGGGCAGCAATCTGATCTGGCGGCGCCGGTGCAACATAGAAGTGCGTATCAAAGCGTTTAGGCATCATGTCGGGCGTGATCCAGTGTCCGAAATAAACAAGACTATCGAGGGCAAGCACAAGATCATTGTCGCGGACAAGTTCAAGGAAGCTCTGCTCACCCCGATCCACAGCTGAACGAAAAGGGTCCAGTTTTTCCGCCATGTCCGGTCCGACAAGCGGCTGATTGGTTCCGCGCTGCCCCCGCGGGCGCGCCAGCAACAGGCCAGACTCCTCATACGCCTCGCGCACCGCTGCGATACGGGCATCCTGCTGCACCGGCCCGAAATCGCCATCAGTGTAAGGATCCCAATCCGCACTGGCATCTTCTGCATTCGCCTTGCCGCCCGGGAAGACGAGCGCCCCCGCCGCAAAGTCGATCTGATAGTGGCGTTTCACCATCAGCACTTCGGGGATGTTTGCTCCATCTCGAACGATGAGCACTGTGGCCGAGAGTCTTGGTGCGTCGGGCTGTGTTGTCATTGTTATGGTCCCGTATTTTTCTGTCAAATTTCCTCAAAATCCTAACGGATTTCTGCGCGTGATCTTCAATCCTCTCCCTTAGGGAAGGCAATAGGCACGGTCAGAAAGACGGGAAGAGTGATGCGGGAATTGCTTCAAACGAAAGTTGTCGCCCACAGTGGACAGAAGGTCCATCTCCGCTTCCAGCCTGTCATGCATGTGCTCGACGGTACCTCATTTGGTACGGTCTGCGAGATGTCCAAGCGGTATGAAGAGAAGGCCGCCTTCGGCCCGGCCGCTTCCCAGTCAGCAACAGGCCCAGCCAAATGGCTTGCTGATCGTCTTCTCGAAGTCGCCAGCGCGGCGCATACATTTGACAATCGGATGCGCCCAATCATTGTGCCGGCCCCGGCAGCAGCGCTTGGGGATGACAACACAGCTGTAGGCTGTGATGCCGCGATCCGCCGAACGACCCTCTGCCAACAAGAAATCAGTCTCGAATTCCAGGATTCTGTCTTCGCCGATGGGCGCACGGACGCGATCCACAGCGTGGCAAGTCTCCGCAAGCGCGGCTTTCGCGTATCAATCGATATGCGTAAATCGTGGCAGACCCAACTGCGCGATGGTCTTGGCCTGATGATCGATAGTATCCGAGTGGATGCCCGAGAACTGCAAATCAATGAAGAGCTGATGGATTTGTGCGAATCTGCCAGCGCCGCCGGTATTCTCGTCATTGCCGACAAGGCGAATTGGCGTGATGGAGCATTTTTCGACAGTCTGGGAGTCCAGGCGGGCGTCCGAATGCGCACCGACTGCTAGGCGACATCTACTGTTCCGCTGGCTTCGTCCATCGCCGCCATTTCCGAATAATAGTCCAGTTTCTCAAGCAGATAGTCGAGGTCTTCCTTCGGGATGGCCTGGAACTGGGTCAATACACGTTCGATCATGCGCGCGCGGAATCGGGCCCGATCATTTGGCCCACCGTCATGCGTTGTCTCATGGAAAACATTCACAGCGGCCCGGAACGCGGGCAGCATTTTCCGGGGCATACCGGCTCTATCGAATACAGCCTGTAGCCCCAACGGGCCCGCATCATGGATCATCAACCAAACGCGCTGGTGGCCCACACCAGACAATTCCGCCAGCGAATGCTCAACGAACGGCATCTGGCCACAGCAGAGCGCCCGCATGATCAGTGAATGGGTCAACCGCCCATTCAGGTGCAGTTGCGAGACGAAACGCGGCAAATCATAAGTTCGCCCCGCCTGCTCTACCAGATCAATCGTTGCCCGCTCACGCGATGCCGAGGCGAGATCGATCGCCATTTGTGCCGGAAGCTCGTGGCGATTGACCAGCAGGTCAAACAACTGGCCAGAAACCAGCGAAACCATCTTTTCGGCGATATGGGTGGGAATGTATTCGCGACTGATAAAGCCCTTTTGCACATCCTCATCAGACCCAAACCGGCGGATCGAGTTTTCATAAGCGGCGTCCGTAAACTCCGCCCCCTCATTTGCGGACAACATCCGCACGGCCTCAACCGTTCCATGCTCGGAAATCACGTCTGTCAGTGTCGTCGACAGGGTTTCACGATTGGCAATTGCGGCCTGCTTCGCCGCGGTGACGGACAGGACAAGTTCAATCAGATCCTCTTCGGTAAACACCGGCGAGTCCTGCAGTACGGGAATGGCTACAGCCTCGATATCCTGCGCCAGCTTCAAGGCGATTTCTCGTGGCAAAATCGGAGAGTTTCGTAGCGTGACAGACAAGGTGCGCCGCACCAGGTCCGCTGCATCATCCGCGAGTATTCCCATGATTTCCTGTGCATATTCGCGCTCGGAATCACTCAGCACATCCAGAGCGATCCGGCGACACAACCGATGGGCAACCGATGCCCGATCTTCGGGTGTTTCACCCTTGATCAGTCTGTGGATGTCCTGTTCGTTCAGTTGTGGGCGAATACTCTGGACGCTCATCTTCTGATGCCTCTTGTTTTCGATTCGATACAAACTCGCGGTATGCGGTTAACATCCAGTTTACCTATTGGGGTTCGCCGCATGAAAAAAGCCGGCCCCTGCGGACCGGCTTTCGTCTGAATTCGTCTACTGGTGTGAAGACTACTCGTCTTCTTCCTTGAACAGGTCTTCGCGGGACACCGTTTCCTCGGTGATTTCAGCGACTTCCAGAATATGGTCGACGACCTTGTCTTCGTAGATCGGTGCGCGCAGCTGGGCCATTGCGCCCGGATTGTTGCGGAAGAATTCCACAACCTGCGTTTCCTGACCTGGATACTGGCGTGCTTCGCGGACCAGAGCCTGGTTCACTTCCTGCTCGGAAATGCGAACATCCGCCACGCGGCCGATCTCGGCGAGGACCAGACCGAGGCGCACGCGACGCTCTGCGATCTTGCGATACTCTTCCTTGAGTTCGTCTTCGGACTTGTCCTTGTCTTCGTCAGCCGTGCGGCCTGCATCCATTTCCGACTGCAGCTGCTGCCAGATCTGATTGAACTCCTGCTCCACCATGTTCGGCGGCAGGTCGAAGCTGTGAGCCTCATCCAGCTGGTCAAGCAGGTTACGCTTGGCTTTGGCGCGGGACGCACCGTCATGCTCTGCTTTCAACTGGTCTTTCACCAGACCTGTAAGCTGCTCCAAGCTCTCAAGACCGAGACCTTTGGCAAACTCGTCATCGAGTTCAGCCGTTTTCGGCGCACGAACTTCGTGCACTTTCACTTCGAAGACAGCTTCCTTGCCGGCAAGGTCAGCGGCGCCGTACTCTTCCGGAAACGTTACGGTCACGTCTTTTTCGTCACCCGCCTTCACGCCGACCAGTTGGTCTTCAAAGCCCGGGATGAACTGGCCGGAACCAATGACCAGTGTCTGCTGCTCAGCGCTACCGCCTTCAAAGGCTTCGCCATCGATCTTGCCCACGAAATCCATGACGACTGCGTCGCCTTCCTTGGCTTTCGCCGTCTTGGCGCGCGGTTCATACTGTGTGTTCTGTTCGGCGATACGGCCAAGCGCTTCGTCGATCTGTTCCTGAGCGACGTCCGCGACGGGGCGCGTGATGGTTAGCTTGGTCACATCGGCCGGCTCGAATTCCGGCATCACGTCGACATTCATGTTGTAGGACAGATCGGCCTGGCCCTTGACCACAGCTTCCATGTCGCCATCGATCTGGACGTCTGGCTGGCCAGCCGGGCGCAGCTCATTGTCTTCAAGCGCCTTCTGGTTGGTCTCGGTGACCAGCTTGTTGATCAGCTCGCCCATCAGGTCCTGGCCGTACAGCTTGCGGACATGGGATGCGGGCACCTTGCCCGGACGGAAGCCCTTAAGCTTCATTTGCGGCCGGATTTCTTCAATCCGCTCGTCGAGTTTGGCCTGCAGTTCCGAGGCCGGCACTTTAACGGCGAACGTGCGGCTAAGACCTTCTGCCTTGGTCTGGGTAACTTCCATCGGTTCAATCATCCGTAATCTTGGGTCACGGGCGCAAGAAATGCGCGCGGGCGCCCTGTGAATCCTGTCTGAAGGGGCGGCTTATGTCATAGCCGAAAGCCCCTGTCCACGCTGGACTATGCGCGGATAGCAGCACTTTCAACCATGCAAATACGAGAAAGCGCAAATGGAGGGTTTTCCATGCAAGCCAAGACCGCCAAACCGTAGTCTTCACCGAAGAAAAAAGGCCCGCCGCAAAAGCGGACGGGCCCGGAGACCGGTGAGTGAACCGGCCAAAAATGAGGGCACCGAACGATCATTCGGGGGACTGACGGCCGCCCGGCGCCCTCTTCCGCAGCTACTGAACCGAAATGTTCACCGTGTTGCCGATGGACGCTGCGGTAGCAGCAGCCTCGGCACCATGGGACACCTGGGCAGCAAGTGCAGAAATCTGATGGCCAGAATTCGCCTGTCTGACGCGAGTCAGGGCGTTGCCCACGACATCCGAGTTGAGGCTGGTGAGCGATGCGGAATTGCCGATCGCAGCTGCGGTGGCTGTTCCGTCAGCGAAGCCAACCAAACGACCATTCAACTCGGCGACCATCGTACCGGAATTGTACTGTTGAGCAGTCATACTGCCGCTTCCCGGGATCTCAACGGATAGCGAGTTGCCGATCGATGCCGCCGTTGCGGTGGCTTCAGTTATATCACTGATCGTCGCATTCATCTGAGTGGTCATGTATCCGCTGTTCGATTGCGTAGAGCGGCTTGCGAGTGTGCTGGCTTCTGACGTGACCGATGCAGTATTGCCGATGGCAGCTGCCGTCGCTGTTGCGATACCGGAATTCTCGATGTTCACATTGGCATTGGCATAGGCTGCACCTGAATTGCCTTGGTTGACCGATGAGACGGCGTCGGCAACCGAGTCGATCGAATAGGAATTGCCGATTGTCGCAGCCGTGCCGGTGACTTCACCCATCGCACCGCCGAGGAGGTTGAGGGTGGCACTCTGATTGCCGCTGTTGACCTGACGCGTTGCGTAGTCAATTGCGTTGGCGGCGGCATCGGACACGTCACCAAGAGCTGAATCGCCCAGCACGTCCAAATCGGCATCAACCACACTGTCGCCACCAATGTCGACAGAGGCATCGACGACGTCTCCAATGCCGAGATCGACATCGACTGGACCTCTGCCATTATTGTTGCCGCGGTCGGCGACCGCCTGTCCGCACAGTATGAGGGCAGAAGCGAAGTAAAGAGCAGACCGTTTCATGAATATTCTCCTTTAATGATTAGTCTGTTGAAAGGCAGGCACGTCCGACATGACGAACTCTGCTTGAGCGCAGGCTTGCGCGGACGGACCGGCGATGCCTGAGACGAGATCGAAAACGGCGCTTTCGACGATCGTTCGGATTGCGGTGTGCACAGGCTCCTGAGCGCGCTCGCCCATGCCGATGTCGATGGTTGTGTCCCCAATGAATTCGAACACACCCGCGCGGATTTCGCGCCCGCGAATTATTTTCCGTTGGCTGACCAGATTCACCACGCTCAAATCAGTGGCGTTGACCAGACGAAGGTCCAGAGCGACGGTCATTGCATAGTGGCGCTTACCACCAACAACCGGCCCTATACGTGCTTCGCGAACATTGCTGTGCACGTTGAAATTCAGTTCCGTGATACCGCCGAGCAGGATGTAGTCGCTGCCGACAATAGAACCTGTGAATACTTTACGGTAGTCCTCGGTTGGCTCGCCCGCTTCACTGATCAGGCGATTGTTTGCAAATTCAAGCTCCTGCTCGGCAACGGCGGTATCAAGGCGCTCGGCGAGTGGGAAACCAGCCTGGCTAACTGCCGACATCACCATCAGAGAGGCGCCCTGCGTGGCCACTGCGCCTTCGAATGTCGAAAATCTTCCGGTCATGTCGCGTATGTCGCCCACGGCGATCCGTGGCTTTTCCGCTGGTGTGCTCCACTTCATGCAAGTGAGCTGGCCCGAATAGGCAGTGGAGCTGTTTTCCACAATTGCGCCGGTCGACAGATAGTCCGGATTGGAGACGATCCCTTCCATCGACGTGCAAGCCGTCGAGATGACCAGACCTGCGCCGATCAGAAACGTGCGAAATGCTTTGCGACAGGTCATGATCAGTCACCCCCACTCGTTGGAAGATGGGCAACGATTGCGGACTGGTTTCCCAAATTGATTTGGGAGGCATCCACCATCACGGTGTTGTTGTTTCCTTCAATCTCCACACTGATCATGTTGCCGATTGCGGTTGCGCTGCCGCCAGTCGTCGTACCTGACCATGACGGCATCATCGCACGCGTGCTCCCGAATGAACCGGTGGCGGCTGAGGATCCTGATCCCCCTCCGGCGATGATGATCCGATTGGCCTGGGCATCGCGGCTGAAGCCAAGCGGCGCATCTGACCATCCACCGGCTTCCATGCTTATCTGGGCGGAAGCCGGGATAGCAGAGACCAGCGATGCAGAGATCACAATTGATTGCAGTGTCAGTTTCAAGTTCGTCATTTCGTATCCCCGAATGAGTACTAAGCTCGAGGACACAATCGGCCTTTATTGTAGTGCGGTATATTCTCCGGAAGGACGGTCTTGCAGCGCAAAGGGCGGGGCCGACCTGACCTTTTGGTCAGGTAGTTCGCTCAATCGATCACTGGTATTCAATCAAAAGGCATAAAAGCCTTGGCGCGATCGGGCCGAGGTCTGTTGCTTCGCTGAATTTTGGATGAACTGGAGCCAAATGATGAAGGGAGTTGTGTTCAGACAGTTTCTGGAATTCGCAGAAAAGGAGTTCGGCGAAGCCACAATCGACGAATTGCTACGCACGACCGATTTGGAATCGGACGGAATATATACGAATGTCGGATATTACGACCATGTCGAAATGCTGAAACTGGTTACCGCGCTCTCAGATCAGACAGGCCGGTCAGCGCGACAATTACTGGTTGGTTTTGGACGCAGCCTGTTCCCCGCGCTAATTGCGGGACACCCTCAAGAGGGTATTGATCATGCCTTCGACTTGATCGAACGCATTCATGGCGTCATCCACCGAGATGTGCGTAAACTCTATCCCGATGCTGAAGTGCCGGATATCCAGCCCCGATCTCGTGATCGAGACCGCGAAATGCGCATCACATACGCCTCAGGACGACCGATGGCCGATTTATGTGAAGGCATGATCATGGCAGCCCTTGATCACTATAATAAACTCGAAGATTTTGAGATTGTACGAACCGATAGTAAACATCGGTACCTCTATAATGCGGAATTTCACGTGTTCCGCAGGGATTGAACTTGAACGAAAGCGAAGAAAATCTGGCAAGACTGCAGCGGAAGCTCGACAGAGAGTCTGCTGCACGCGCGGCTGCGGAAAACCTGCTGGAAGTTCGATCCGCTGAACTTTATGAAATCACCGAACAGCTCCGCGAAGAAGCCCTTCAGGTCAAACATCTGTCAACCGCGATTGATGTGTCTGCCGACGGTGTCGCCATCACCAACAAGGATGGCATATTCACCTACATGAATCCGACCCATGCCAGCATGTTCGGGTATGCCTATGCCAGTGAGTGTATCGGACAGCCCTGGACGATTCTGTACGCCAAGGACACGTTGCACCGATTTGAGCGCGACATTTTTCCTCTCTTCCAGCAAAACGGATATTGGCGGGGCGAAGTTGTCGGCATTGCCAATGATGGCTCGAAAGTCCATCAGGATCTGTCGCTGACGGCGATCGCGGATGGAGGCATTCTCTGCTCCACTCGCGATGTGGGCATAATTCGGCGCCGCGAGGCCCAGCGAGAACAATTGCACGAAATGCTACTCGACGCTGAACGCCGCGATGCCCTCGGCCGAATGGCAAAATCGGTCGGGCACGACTTTGCAAACATTCTGGCCATCATAAACGCCTCCGCGCAATTATTGACTGACGACGGACAGGCCGACATCTCCGAATTGTTGATAGAGCGCATTCTGCAATCCTGTAATCAGGCCAATGATCTGGTCGAAGACCTGATGCATTTCGATACCGAACCAGAGCAAAAAGTCTGTTCCCTGAACGATCTCGTGCGGGATGTCAGCGAACTCAACAGCAACCAGTTCTTGGCAACGCAGGGCTTCGAAACTCTGGCGACCACAAGCAAGCTTATCTGCGAAACCGATCCAACCCTGTTTTCCCGAATGGTCTTCAATCTTGTCAAGAATGCGCGCGAGGCCATCAACGAGAATGGGAGTGTCTACCTCTCTCTGGAGCAGATTGATGAAGACATTACGGTAGAACCGGACTTCCACCCATCCGCAATTTGCAACCGCGGAGACTGCCACTCATTCCCGGCTGCGCGCCTGATCGTGCGCGACGATGGAGTCGGCATGTCTCAAAAAGCTCTTGATACAGCTTTTTTGCCATTTCAGTCGACCAAAGGTACCGGTCGCGGACTTGGCCTTGTCACCGTCGATGCCCTGCTACAGGGGCAGACCGGTCGGATGCGCGCTTACAGTCGACCGGGCGAAGGTACGATGGTCGTAATCGATTTGCCTTTGCTGGATGCTTGCGCCTCCAGAACATCTTCCAATTCCATCATCGACACCGATACGCCAATTTCAAGCGCTCAAGGCGCGATGGTAATTGACGACGATCAGTTTCAGGTAGACCTTGTCGTGGCCTTGTTGAGAGAATTCGGTTGGGATGCTGTGGGCTTTACCAATCCGGTTGCCGCGCTTGGCGTCTTCAAAGTCGCACCCTGGGCCTTCGAGTTGATTGTAACGGACCGGCGCATGCCACAAATGAGCGGTGATGAACTGGTTCTCGAATTGCTGAATGTCCGGGCGGACATTCCCGTCGTAATGAGTTCCGGCGCTCTCGCTTCCCCTTTGCCAGCCGGTCTGGCCGCGACGATTGCCAAACCACTGTCTCGTGAGAAATTATGGGCCACCCTGCACAAGATTGGCAAAACCGCGCCGGCACACCCACCATTGTCAGCGAACGATTGAATCGGATTTACAGCATGCACCTTCTAATTGCCGATGATCACGATCTCGTACTGGACGCCGTCCGCTCACTGCTGGAGCACGAATTGCCCGATGCGAAGATTACCATCATGCGCGATGGCGATGTCGTTCGGACCGCTCTTCAGAATGGCGATCGCTATGATCTCGCTTTGCTGGACCTGCGGATGCCGGGCATCACGGGTGTTCAGGACGTCAAAGAACTTATTGCCATGTTTTCCGATCAGCCGATTGCGATCCTGTCAGGTGTCGCAGGTCAAATGGAGATAACCGCCCTGTTGGAAAGTGGCGCCCGGGGCTTTATTCCCAAGACGATGCCGGGCGATGGCCTGGTCGCCGCGGTCCGGCTTATTCTGGCTGGACAGGTTTTCAGTCCCACACAGACTGAAAAGGGCCAAGGAGCGGATGGCTCAAGTCTTACACCACGTGAACGAGAAGTTCTGTTCTGCCTGCAGCGAGGAGAGTCCAATAAGCAGATCGCCCGCTTGCTCGACATTCAGGAAACGACGGTAAAACTACACTTGCGGTCCTTGGCCTTGAAACTGGAAGCACGCAATCGGACCGAAGTGGTCGTCAAGGCCATCCAATCCGGCCTGATCGCTTAAATTGCCATTTCACCGGCATATCATTCAACCAGCCGCGCACACCAGCCGGCCCTCTTATCATCCCCATTTTCCAATATGCGTATTCTTCCGGAGTGTCCGCGCCGCCGCTTTGCATCATTCTTACTTGATGGATGATTGCTAGGAGAATGGCATGGCACGGTTTGCAGCAGTTCATGAAGCGCATGCGACCTTGGCTAGCACACGGCAGGTCTACCCCGCCCGGGCTCACCTTTTCCATCAAGGCGACATTGAGCGGGGTATCCACAAGATCGTATCGGGCACCGTAACGGTCTACCGGGTCACGGCGGACGGGCATCGTCAGATCGAAGCATTTTCGGGCCCGGGTGACTACGTTTCCCTGTGTTTGTGCACCACCAGCCCGACAAGTGCAGAAGCGCTGAGCCGCGTGGAAACAAACTATGTGAGCCGTGAAGCTTTTGAGCGACGCCTTCTGCAAGAAGCGCAATTTCGTCAGACGGTGTTCCACGAGATAGACAAGGCTTCCGCAGACGCGCGCCGTCAGGCCACGTTGCTGGCTTGTCGCTGTGCGAAGGAGCGAGTGGCAGATTTCGTACTTTTCCTGGACTCACATTTCGCGCCCGAAGCTGACGGCTACACACCTATTCGCATGAGCCGATGTGATATGGCCGATCATCTGGGGCTGACACTTGAAACGGTTAGCCGCATGCTCAACCAGTTCAAGCAAGATGGCGTCATCGACATGCCTCGGGCTGATCGCTTTAGCCTTAAGAATCGCCAGTATCTCAAACGACTGGCTGGTCAGAATGATGAAGCTGACCGCAGACATCGCAGGATGGCCCTGTAAGTCAGCCACTCTCCATTGCCGATCAATCCTCGAACGATGAATGCTGCAACTACGTTCGAAACTTGAAGTCTCGATACGGGACCTTGCGCTTGCAAGTCGCAAGTACATCCGTAGAGGGATTTTCCTCTGACTACGGGTGAAGCTGATTGTGCACCTTAGTGTTACTCAGGTGATGAGCTATCCAGCGTGATCGCCACATAGCGGTCGAACTGGTCAACATAATCATGCGCTGCTTCGCTGGCTGCGCGACACCAAACTGCGACACCCTGTTGTGGGGATTTACAAGTGCCAAGTTCGCTCATGAAAGAAATGTCCTTCCGCAGACGCCTGTTGTAGAATTTCGCCATGTCCTGACTTGCCTCCATGAAGTGCTTCATGCTGTCGGCACCAAATTGCATCGTGTCGGCTACCGGGATCGGTATCGCGCTATTGGGAATGAAACCTGTTCCGTTTGTGCCGACTTGCGGACTTGGTTTCGGGCTCGCTGTCGCTTTCGGAGTCTGGGATTTTGTCTGGGCCACGGCATTTCTCCTGCAAGGGTTGATGTATGCGAGTTTGAGCTCTGTCTTTTGCCATTCAACCAAAGTCTATCTCGCCTTGAAATACGCATTACCCCTGAATTCACGTACTTCTACGGGCTTGCCGAAATGTCTCCGTCAGGATTGAGTGTACAAAACAATTTTCTGGAGAAAGTGATCGCATGATCCGCACAATTCGATATCCCGCAAAAAGCCGACCCAAGCCGTGACCAACGATATGGACGGCAAGTTCGATTGGCTCGTTGCGAAAGCTGCATCTCAATCGGGCCCCACATTGCGCGTTGCGGTTATACATCCTGTAGACGCCTCCAGCCTGAAGGGTGCTTTGGACGCGGCGCAGGCAGGTATCATGTCGCCCATCCTGGTGGGACCCATTGCCAAAATGTCGGCCGCAGCGGAATCGGCGGGCCTGGACATCTCTGGCCTTGTGCAAATTGAAGCACCCTACAGCCACGCGGCCGCAGCACGATCCGTAGAGCTGATCCATGAAGGCGAGGCAGATGCCCTCATGAAGGGCGCACTCCACACAAATGAAATGATGGCTGAAGTCGTCAAACGCGACGGCGGCTTGCGCACTGACCGGCGCATGAGCCATGTGTTCCTGCTCTCGACCGCCGGGTATCACAAACCGTTACTCATCAGTGATGGCGCTCTCAACATTGCGCCGGACCTCACCTCGAAACGCTGGATAACGCAGAACGCAATTGACGCGGCACGTGCCATCGACATCGATCCGCCAAAAGTCGCCATCCTGTCTGCAACCGAAGAGGTGGATCCGATCATCCCGTCCACCCTGGATGCAGCCGCCCTGTGCAAGATGGCGGACCGAGGTCAGATCAAGGGCGGCATCGTGGATGGCCCCCTTGCATTTGACCTGGCGGTCTCACCTGAATCGGCCGCAACCAAAGGCCTGAAGTCTCCGGTCGCCGGGGATGCAGATGTTCTGATCGTTCCCGCCATCGAGGCTGGAAACATGTTGGCCAAACAGCTGGACTATCTTGCCGGTGCGTCTGCGGCTGGAATTGTTCTGGGCGCCAGTGTTCCGATCATTTTGACCAGCCGCGCCGACAGTGCCGAAGAACGACTGGCCTCATGCGCCTTTGCGTCAGCCGTGGCGCACTGGCAGCGAGACCAGTCATGACGCGCCGCGCTGTCGCAACCTTCAATGTCGGTTCTTCCAGTCTCAAATTCTCGATGTTCGAAATCGACGATGGCGGCGGGTTGGGCAGATGCCTCTTTCGCGGCGCAGTGCGCGACCTTTCTGGCGCGCGACGCGTGGACGTCTCAGACCCAGATAAACAGAATCCGCTTGAAAGTGTCATCGCTGGCACACCCGATCCAAAACATTTGATCACCGCGCTTGCAACATGGCTAACCAGGCAGGATGCCGGTGTGACGCTTTCCGGCATAGGACACAGGATCGTGCATGGCGGCACCCTGTTTGAGGGCCCGGTCGCCGTTAGCGACAGGGCTATTGAGCGCTTACAGGCCCTCGCAGTCTTCGCGCCAGCGCACCAACCGCATAATCTCGCGGGCGTGCAAGCCGTTGCAAATGCCCTGCCCGAGATTCGTCAAACCTTGTCATTCGACACAGCGTTCCACAGGACCATGCCGCACATTGCCGAACTCTACGCCTTGCCCCGCGCGCTAAGTGAGCAAGGCATATTGCGCTTTGGGTTTCATGGATTGTCTTATGCACACATAGCAGAAACTCTTGGCGAGGTTCTGGGCGCGCGTCCAAAGCGTGTGCTTGCTTTGCATCTGGGCAGCGGCGCGAGCGCCTGTGCCATGATTGACGGAAAAAGCATCGCCACGTCCATGGGCCTGACCGCACTTGATGGTTTGCCCATGGCGACTCGCTGCGGGGATCTGGATCCGGGCGTGGTCCTGCACCTGATCAAGGATCGTGCTATGCCAGTCGAAGAGGTTTCCGACCTGCTTTATACGAAGTCTGGCCTACTTGGCGTCTCTGGCATATCGGGAGATACCAAAACGCTTCTGGAAAGCCCTGCCCAAGAGGCGAAAGAAGCTATCGATCTATATTGCTACAGGATCGCCAGCCAATGCGGTTCACTTGCCGTAGATATGAAAGGGTTTGACGCAATTGTATTCTCCGGCGGGGTCGGTGAAAACGCATCAGCAATCCGCTCACGAATTATTCAGCACCTCGATTGGCTGGGCCCAACTCTTGACGACACCGCGAATGAAGCAAATGCAGAAGTTCTATCTCCCGGGGGGGCGTCGGTTCCGGTGGTGCGCGTTGTCGCGGATGAAGAGCGGATCATTGCGCGCGAATGCGCCTCCCTTCTCTAGCGGATCAGAAAATCACAGCCACCTACCGCTTTGTCCCACGTGGCCGATAGCTGCACTGCAGCCGAGTCTGAATCATCCGGCGTTTCGAAAGCCGTTTGTGCGGCTTCACGGGCGCGCACCAACACCTTGTCGACAATCCGACTGGAAGGGTGCTCTACCAACACGTCTCCCTCATTGAGACCCGACAGGATCTCTGCCTCCTGGCCATTCAAATGCCCGATCGTTACCTGACGCAAGCGTGCGCGGCCGTTCTCAACGCGATAGACAGACCAGCTGCGGTCCTGCTTGAAAAGGGCAGTTATCGGGACCGTAAGAACATCGTCCTGCGACCAGATCTGGACGGCCACGTCTACCCTGTATCCATGCCCCAGCCGATCCGCAGGCTGGCCTTGCAGCAAGTCCACAACGAGATTCACGCGCTGCTCCTCAATCCCGAGTGCGGATACTTTTGTAAAGGCAAAAGGTTCGATCTGCCGGACCTTACCATGCAGAACGGGCCCACCCCAGTCAGAGATGACGACTGGATCTCCGGGTGAAATTCGCACCGCATCCTCCGACAACAGATCCGCCACGATCTCGATCTCCTTAGGATCCCCAACTTCCACAAGAGGCGCGCCCTGTGCCACCGGTCCTTCACTCTGGCGAAGGCGCCGCAGCAAAACCCCATCGATAGGTGCTATGACATCGATGAGCTCTCCGCCCTCGTCCTCGCTGCTCGGTCTAAGCGCAGCGCGGGCAGCTGCCAGTTCCTGCCGGCGCATGGCAAGTGCAGCTTCCGCGGCCCGAGCAGCCGCCTGCAGCGTCGTCTCTTCGGATTCGGCCCGTTCCAGCATCTGGCGCGATATCGCGCCACCCGGTGCCAGAAGCCGATAACGATTGGCATCCGTTGTGGCATGATTCAGTTCGGACCGAACCCGGTCGAGCTCCGCCTTGGACGCCGTCACAGCAGCAGCGGCAGCATCGGCAACTGCCGACAATTGCTTTTGGGATCGACTGTCCAGCACGGGCGCAGCCACCGGCCGGATGCCTGCGACGACGGTCTCCCCTTGATATACGCAGTCGCCTGCGTCGAGACTGATCCGCTCCAATTGCCCGGAGACAGGCGCGGAGATTTCAAAGACATCATGGATGCGCGTCTTGCCTTCCTCATTTACGGAAACGGTCATCGACCCCCTGCTTGCTTTCACGATATCTACGTCGATGGCGCGGGGTGAGAATGCCCAAACCGCCAGCGCCAGCACAATTATGGCGATGACAGCCCAAAACAGAAGACGATTACGAAGGGCCATGAGGTCACTCCCGGGTTTTCAAAACGGCGATAAGGTCGAGCGATTTCACGCGCTGGCGCACGAATAGAGCAGCGGCGATCGATGACACGATCACAATGGAGGCGGCCAGCCCGTGCGTGGAGGGGGCGACTGTAATGGGTACTCGGAATAATTCAGTCGCCATTGATATCGCCACGAGATAGGCGAGCCCCATTCCCATCGCCCCACCCAGCGGCAGAGCCAGGAAAACCAGCAAGGCCAATTCTCCAATCAGGATGTAAGATACCTCGCCTTCCGAAAATCCGAGCACACGCAGGCTGGCCAACTCGCGACCTCGCTCAGTCAGGCCGATACGCGCAGCATTGTAAACGACCGCCGCGGCAATCGCGCCGCCGATCAAAGCGTAGATTGTCATCATGATATTGATGTTCTCTTCCATTGAGTCATTGAAGCTCTCAATCGAAGCGCGCTGGAGAGAGACGCTGGCAATCCCGGGGCGCTCCAGAACCGCAGCGCTGAAGACTGCCTCCCTGTCAGGATCAATCATGGCATAAACACCACTGACGACATTGCTTTCACCCAAGGCGCGCTCTAGCGAATCCACATCCATGAATGCTGGCCATCCCATGGCTTCATTCACAATGGTCGTAACGGACACATCCAACGTCGGCCTTTCCCCTTCAAGCACTTCCAGACTGACCCGATCACCGCGCCCGACATTGATCATTCCTGCCAGCTGCGAAGACACAGCCAATCCTCGATCCGGAACACCCAGGAATTTATCCTGATCATCGAGCAGCCGCCGCAGCCGGCCGTCAGGCTCCACACCCACCAACCTCACCCGTTCGTCCAACTGGCCATGCCTCACGCGGATAGAGATGTCCCGGTTAGGCTGCACCGAAAGCACACCCGGCATTCGCTCTATTTCTCGCACAGCGCCAATGTTTGTCGGTTCGACAAAGTTGATTGCGACGTCGTATGCATCCGTGCGGTGAAAGTGCTGCTCCATCATTTCGTCAATTGAATCGAACGCAAACAAAGTCCCCACCAGCAAGGCTTGCGCCGCCGCAACGCCTATGACGGTCACGCCTGCACGCACGGGCCACCGCGTGACATGCCTCAGGATCATGCGGGTTGGCTCATCAAAGTGTATGTGTGCGAACGCACGCTGAACCGGTCCTTTTCCATAAACGGTTGGCGGCGCAGCAGACATTGCCTCGGCTGGCGCTAGCTTCGCTGCAGATCGCGCGGACCCGACTGCGCCAAATATCGCGGCAAGGGTTGCAGCCCCCCCACCGATCACAAATGCCGACGGATCCAGCCGGAAAATCATATCGGGAAACCGGAAGCTATCCGTATAGAGATTGGTCATCAAGCGCGCCAGTGCTACACCAAGGACAAAACCGACCAGGATACCTCCGATCACCATGCCCAACGCCATCTTCACATAGTGCCAGGCGATTTCCCACTCATCGTAACCGAAAGCTTTCAGCAAACCAATCTGCTGGCGCTCCGTCGCGATCAGTCGCGCCAGAATCGCATTTATCAGCATGGCTGAAACAATCAGGAATATTGGCGGTATGATCGCAGCGATCGATGCCAGTTGCTGCATCTCGCTTTCGATGAACGCATTAGACAATTGATCTTCCGCGCCATAAGCCCCGCCAGTGCCGTATGGCTCCAACAATTTGTCCAGCGAGTCGATCACCCTTTGTGAGTTGGCTCCGGGACTGAGAGAGACGCTCACACTGTTGAACGCTCCATCCAGATCAAAGGCCGCTTCAAGTGCCCTACGGCTTAGCCAGAAGATAGCGAAACGTTTTTCATCAGGTAGCAGACCGCTCGGGCCCAGCATGTAGACATGCTCTGGGGAATCCCCAACCCCGACAATCTCCAGGTCACGCGCACGTCCATTGATGATGGCACGTACATGGCTGCCCAGCGTAAACCCGTGCGCATCTACGAACGCCTTGGAAACCACTGCCTCGTCCGGGCGGCTGGGATCGGGGAAGCGTCCGGAATACAGCAGGACGCCGTTCAGTCTTGGTTTTCCGTTCTCAGGCACCGACACCAATTGAGCGTTCGCTGGCTCGCGCATGCCTTCAATGTCCAGTGTTACAAGGCGAGAAATGCGTGTTTCGATGGTTCGGACGCCATCAATCTCCGCGATTTCATTTGCGAGTCGCTCGGGCGCGCGCTTCGCATTCGAGAAGACGTCCGCAAATCGAAACCGGTCGTAATAAGTATCGCGGCTCAACTCGAGAGACGATATCGCACCTAGCGCCATCACCATGATCGCTACGCCGCACGCCACAATCGCGCCCACGGCCAGCCCCTGACCGCGCATATGCAACAGATCCCGCAACAATTTGCGGTCCAGCGCAGATATCCATCCTACCATGACAAATCAGCCGGCTTCTTCGCCCTGCCGACTTCTTCAACATCCACAATGCGCCCATCAGACAGCCGAATTGTGCGGTCTGACATTTCGGAGATACCGAAATTGTGCGTGATGACGACCGTTGTCGCGCCGAGTTCACTGTTTACATGGTCAAGCGCTTCCAGAACCTGGATGCCGGTCTTGCTATCGAGGGCACCGGTTGGCTCGTCGCAAAAGAGCAATGCGGGTCGCTTTGCGATCGCTCGTGCAACGGCCACGCGCTGTTGTTCGCCCCCGGACAGTTCAGCTGGGAAGTGATCCAGGCGCGCACTCAGCCCAACCATGGCGAGGGCTTCTTCAGGGGGTATGGGATCACGTGCGATCTCTGTCACCAGCGCCACATTCTCTCGCGCTGTCAGGCTAGGTACGAGATTGTAGAATTGGAAGATAAAGCCGACATGGTTCCGGCGGTACCGGGTCAATCCCGCGTCCGACCTCCGGGTAAGTGACTTGCCTTCGAACTGGACATCCCCCTCGGTCGGGCGATCAAGTCCTCCGAGAATGTTGAGCAAGGTGGACTTTCCGCTGCCGGACGCTCCCAGCATGACCAACAATTCGCCTCGCCGAACGTCCAGATCAACCCCGCGCAACGCCTGAACTTTGACCTCACCCGTGTCATAGACCTTGGTCAGCCCCCGGGCAGACAGCAGCACGCCCGTATCGGTATCTGCATACGATGCCGGTGCGGGCGTCAACACGTTCATCCACGCCCCCTAATGAACCATCAAGATTGGCAAGTCTGAATGCTGGATCATGTGCAAGGTCACGCCGCCCATGATGGATTCACGCAACCGGGAATGAGAGTAACCGCCCATCAAGACAACATCGCTGTTGCTCGCTTCGCATTGATTGAGAATTCGTTCCGCGATTGGCCGCTCCGGCCACTCCACGTGACGGCTCGTGACCAGAACCCCTGCCCGCTCGAGCCACAGCTTTGCCTGCTCAAGGCTCGGCGTGGCTGCGTCCGTTTCCCCAATCGTCAGCAGTGTCGTCTCGTCACTTTGCAATAGTAGGGGAAGAGCCGCACGGACGACTCTTGATGCCTGCAGGCTGCCATCCCATGCGACCAGCGGTCGGCGCGGTACGGCGCTCAGGCCAGAACGCGGCGTAAGGAAAACTGGCGCACCCGATTGCATCAACACGGCTTCAAACAGCTCACGCTCCGGATGCGCCCCCTTGGCATCGGGAATTGCCATGACGACAAGGTCTGCCGCACGTGCCGAAAGACCGTAATTGAGCGGGAATTGTCCAACTTCTTCTGTCCACGAAGCGGTCACACCGTTTTGTTTCAACGCCTCCGGTACCGGCACGACATGGGCGTCCGAAGCAGCGCAGAGATCTTCGAACTTCGTTCGCAACGCGCGGGCATAGCGGCCCGCGGCTTCATCATGCCCCTCCATTGCCATCACGGTGGCTGAGGCAGATGCTGGATAGAACTCCATGGGCGGGTAGCCTGTAAAACGCGGACGCACATGTTGAGCCATCACATGGCCCTTGAACGCACCCGCGAGCAACAAGGCTGTCTCTGACACCAGTCTTGCTGTTTCTTCAAAAGCGAGCGGAGCGAAGATTGTCTTGAACGTCATGGGAGTAAACCTCTCAAGTCGACCGCGAGATCGAATACCTCATGATCGCATGACACTATACTCACCCGCACCACCCCGTCTCCATCCGTACTTCTACGGAGACGCGAACCACACGCAATCATGTATCTGTTCCGCATCCCGACACAGGATCCGGACCACGCCCATGCATGATCATCGGCCAACCCCCAACCATATGTCAGTACCTGTTCATGCCGAACCGACTGAAGCGGCTTTGGAACGCCTCTCGTCCTCCCGGCTTGGACTGACACAGGCTGAAGCGGCAGCCCGTTTGAGTGAATACGGATTAAACAGGACGCCCCGCGGACGCAGAACGCCACTTCTGCTACGGTTCCTGCGCCACTTCCACAATGCCCTGATCTATGTGCTCATCGCCTCAGCCGCCATCACATGGTGGCTCGGTCATCCCGTCGATACGGCCGTGATCCTGTTCGTAGTGCTGGCCAATGGTGTCATCGGCTTCATTCAGGAAGGCCGCGCAGAATCCGCCATCGAGGCCATCGCGACCCTACTCTCTCCTCATGCGGCCGTGCTGCGAGATGGAGACAGGATAACAGTCGACGCAGAAACCCTTGTTCCGGGGGATATCGTGCTCGTTGAGGCTGGAGACCGAATTCCGGCAGATCTCCGGCTGATAAAATCCAGTGGCCTGAAAATTCAGGAAGCAATCCTGACTGGAGAATCCGTACCTGTCGAGAAATCCGTGGAACCGTCGCGCGCTAACGCGGTCCTGGGAGACCGTTCGAGCTCTGCATTCAGTGGTACCATTGTCACCACTGGGCAGGCCGAGGGATTGGTCACCGCAACGGGCGTCAATACGGAAATCGGCCAGATCAGCAGTATGCTGTCATCTGTGGACCAGCTGCAGACGCCACTGCTGCGCCAGATGAATGCCTTTGCCAAATGGCTGACCATTCTGATCCTGCTGATTGGTTCCGCCTTGCTCTCATTCGGCGTGTTCATCAGACATGCTGACTTTTCCGAAACCTTCATGTCCGTGGTTGGCTTGTCGGTTGCCGCCATTCCGGAAGGCCTACCGGCAGTCCTGACCATCACCATGGCGATTGGTGTTCGGGCAATGGCTGGAAAGAATGCAATCGTTCGACGTCTGCCTGCTATCGAAACCCTGGGCGCTGTTTCCGTCATCTGCACGGACAAGACCGGCACATTAACTCACAATGAAATGACGGTCTCAGCACTCATCATCGCATCACAGGCATTCGATGTGACAGGAGATGGATACACGCCAAGCGGGGATATTACGCCATCGCCGTCGGAGACCATCCGTCCTGTCGTTGAGCTACTCGCGGAAACAGCGGCGCTCTGCAATGATTCCAGTCTGACGACACACGGCGACGCCTGGGTCGTCAGTGGCGATCCCATGGAAGGTGCACTTCTTGCCTTCGCCGGAAAGGTCTTGGGGAATGCCGAGGATGTGCGACGCGACACTCCGCGCCAAGCCGTTCTCCCCTTCGATTCCCGCCACCGCTTCATGGCCACCAGGAATGCGGGGCCAGCGGGCGTGCAAATCCACGCGAAAGGTGCACCTGAGGATATCTCGGCGCTTTGCATGCACATGATCGGTCCAGGTGGAACACCGGTCCCCATCGACCGCGAGGAAATCAAGGCATTAGCCGCAAAATTGGCTGCGCGGGGACAGCGAGTACTTGCATTCGCGTCTGCACAGGCCGAACCGGATCAGGCATTGACCCGGGAAGCGCTAGAAGGCGCCCTGGTGTTTCTTGGCGTCGTCGGTTTGAAAGACCCCCCTCGCGCCGAGGCTGTCGACGCTATCGCTGAGTGTCATGCCGCTGGTATCCAGGTGAAAATGATCACTGGCGACCATGCCGGCACCGCTGCGGCCATCGCAAAGGAAATCGGACTTCCTCACCCGGGTCACGTCCTGGAAGGCCGTGATCTGGATGCGATGGATGATGTCGACCTTGTCCACACGGCGCTGGAGACCAATGTCTTCGCGCGCACGAGCCCTGAACACAAACTGCGCCTGGTGCAGGCCCTGCAGAGCCAAAACCTGATCGTGGCCATGACCGGAGACGGCGTGAATGACGCGCCTGCCCTGAAACGCGCCGACGTTGGCGTAGCAATGGGCGTCAAGGGTAGCGAAGCCGCGAAGGAGGCTGCCGCAGTCGTCCTGGCAGACGATAATTTCGCTTCGATCGCTGCCGCGGTGACAGAGGGGCGTCGAATCTACGACAATATTCGGAAACTGATCCGCTGGACTCTCCCTACCGGCGGCGGGGAGTCCAGTGTGGTGATCCTCGCGCTTCTGTTCGGCACGACGCTTCCGGTGACCGCAATTCAGATATTGTGGATCAATCTGATCACGGAGATGACTCTCGGTTTTGCACTGGCGCTGGAACCCCTTGAGCCCAAGAGTATGGAACAGCCGCCTCGCAAGCGTGATGCAAGCCTGCTAGACGGTGGATTGCTCGCGGACATCGTCGTTGCTACCGTCCTCTTCGCGGCTGCCGTCTTCGCAGTCTTCACCTATACGCTAGATCGCTCCGCTTCCATTGAGCTGGCCCGGACCGTTGCGTTTAATACATTGGTCGTCCTCCAGGTCGCCTACCTGTTCTTCGTTCGCTATCTTCATGGCGCTTCCAGCACACTGGATGGGCTGAAAGGCACACCCTCTGTCTGGGCGGCACTCCTGATCGTCATGATCGGTCAACTGATGGCCACCTACCTGCCAGCCGCCCAGACCGTATTCGGCACCGTTCCACTCTCTCCATTTTACGCTTGCATTATAATCGGTGCAGGGATCGCGGTTTTCGGCTTGCTCGAAGTGGAAAAACAGATGCGGCTCGCCATGCGACGCATCCGATAGGACTGAAAACAACTCCCCCAATTGACAAGCATCAATAGAGGGCGCTCGCGTTTGGTTAAGGTCCATCATCCAAGTCTTACCAATTGAGGCAAACGAAACATGGTCACTCTCAATCCCCCACCTATCGCATCCATCGCATTACTCGCCGCAGCCCTGCTGACAGGCTGCGCGACAGCGCCGACCCCTTACCAGCCCGCAACCAATCTTCACGGCTATACGAGTGAAAACGTTGGCGACGGGCTGATACGGGTAAGTTTCCGGGGGAATTCAGAGACAAGCCGAGACGAGGTGGAAGCGAGCCTGTTTCATCGCATGGTCGACATCGCTGAAGAGAATTTCGCCGGAAGCTTCACGATCGTCGGTCGGGAGACCGCCTGCACGACAACGCTCAGAACATCTCCCGACACAGCGTGCACCTATCGTCAATCTGCGGATGCCATGTTCCCCTACTATTTCGGGGTCTACGAACTGAATAGCCCTTGGCACTCCAAGCCCAAGCGAGAATATGAAGCTGTCGCCACGATCCGACTGTCACCAGAGCCCGTTTGTGGGGATTATGCAGATTGCTTTGTCACAGCAGATGCGCGGGCCGCGATCAGCGAAAACCCGGCATGACCCTGGACACTGTTGCCGCCTGGATGCGCCCTGAACGTCAGAAGTCCTGACCTCCTGAAAGGGTTCAAGCTTGACACCGATCAAACCGGGCACCGAACGATCCCGCAGAATGCATCATTTGGGAGACTAAATTATGCACTTGCCAACCGGAGCGTTCGTCCTTGTGTGCGATGGCGCAAAAGCACTGCTTTTGGAAAACAAGGGCGATGCGGATTTGCTGGACCTGAGAATTGTCGAGACTTTAACAGACGACAATCCCCCGAACCGAGATCAGTCAAGTGATCGAGCCGGGCGATTCAAGACACCTTCCGGCGCACATGCTGCGACAGAGCAGACTGACTGGCACGACCTTGCGGAGAAGCGCTTCCTGTCAACCGTCGCTGAGATGGCCTTGAAGGAAATAGGCAAATCAGTTCCGGCAAATCTTGTTGTCGCAGCAGATCCTCGCTCACTCGGCAAATTACGTCCGATGCTCACGGATTCAGGATCGGTTTCAATCGTGGCGGAACTCAACCGCGATCTGGCGCATCACACGCTTCCAAAGATCGAAGAAGCAATCAGCGACGCGTAATACTCACGCCAATTGCCCCGTACGGCCACTCGACGTGATACCCAGTCCCAATTGTGAAATCGGGGCAGGTCGACCGAACAGATAGCCTTGTACTTCACCAAAGCCGGCCAAATTCACGAAGCGGAACTGTTCTTCCGTCTCCACACCTTCGGCAATCACATTGATATCCAGAACCCGGCTCATGCCCGACAGAATGCCGAGGACTTGACGGGCGCGATCACTTTCTTCCGCGCGGACGAAGAAGGAGCGATCAATCTTGACCCGGTCCACCGGCAAATGCTCCAGACGGCTGAGCGAGGAATTCCCGGTCCCGAAATCATCCAGCGCGATCGTGACCCCCATTTCCCGGATTACCTCAATCACCTTGCACGAAGTTTCTATGTTGCGCAGCACGCCGCGCTCGGTGATTTCAAGCTCTAGCAGGTTCGGGGGAAACCCTGTCTCTCGAAGTATTTCCCCGACCGATTCACAAAAACCGTCGGACAATAATTCGTTGGGTGATACATTAACGCTCAACCGAATGCTGTCACCGCTCTTCGACATCCAGCCGAGAATGTCTTCGCATGCCTGACGCAACACATACTGTCCGAATGCAATGATGTGCCGACTTGCCTCAGCGATCTCGATGAATTCCGACGGATTGATCGATCCGTACTTCGGGTGGGTCCACCGCGCCAACGCTTCGACGCCAACCAGTCGGCAATCTGAAACCCGGACAATCGGTTGGTAATGCAACTCGATCGTGCCCTCATCTATCGCAGGCATGAGATCCCGGTGAATGGACAGGCGGCGCTCCAGGCGTTGCCGTACTTTCGCATCCGGAACGACGCAGGAATCGCCACCTTGTGACTTTGCTTCGTATACTGCTGCATCAGCCTGTTCCAGTACGTCCGCGATAGATTGTCCCTGCAAGCCGATGGCCGCACCAATGGACGCCGTTACATCAATAAGGCGACCGTCATATGCAATTGGTTTTGATACCAGGGACCTGATCCGATTTGCCAGGACCGAGATTTCGCCGAGGTTCACCGCCCTGCCGACAACGCAACAGAACTCATCGCCGCCAATCCGGAACATGCGAATGGTATCGTCCTTGTCGGCGAGATGTTTCAATCGCCCCCCGAGTGCGATCAACGCCGCATCCCCGCCAGCATGACCATGCCGGTCATTCAATTCCTTGAACTTGTCGAGATCGATGTAGAGCACGCTCATCAAGGCGGGGCGATCATCTCTCTTGTAGGATTCGATCAGAGAGTTGAATGCATGGCGATTTTCCAAGCCAGTTAGAAGATCGGTCGTAGCCTGCTGCTTCAGCTTCTGCTCAAATTCCTCACGCACACTGATGTCATGTGCCACGCCCAGATACCCGGTAAATTCCCCACTCTCGGAGAATAGCGGACGCCCGCTAACCTCGACGCTGCAATTGACCCCATCGGCGCGTAGAATACCTTTTATCCTCGAAAACGGCTCACGACGTTGAATAGCACCATTGAATGCCGCCTCATCATTTTCCCACCCAACCAACACATCGCGCCAGCGACGACCAAGGGCGTCGCCTTTGCCGAAATAATGGACAATCTTGCCAGTCGAATCGACTTCGATATGCCAGTCCGACGACATCTCGGCATACGATGTAGACCGTCCTCGATATCTGTTCTCGCGTTGTAGAACCTCTTTTAGCGTAGTGTAGACATTATGCCCAAATTGCTTCGGCAACACAGCCGCAACACAACATGCGATGGCAACCAGGCTCAGCCCGATAGCTGTGAGTGACGTGTTGTCTACTCCGCTCACGATCACATCCAGCCGGTCGGCTGGCCCCATATACCAGTTGATGAACCCCACGATGAAAGCAGTGTAGGCAAAGCTCAGCTTCATTGTGGTGAAGAGCCCCCAGATGATCGGCGTGATGCTAAGCAACAGCATACCGACAAATATGCCTTCATGGTCCAATACAAGCATCGCGAGCAGATTTACCGGAATACTCACGCAGAGCAGCAATCCCTGTAGCAACATGAATTTACGTTGGGCCGCCAAGTAAGCAGATGCGATCAACGCCGCCACCGTGAGTGCGTCTACGAGGGTTCCGATATTCGGTTTGTACTGACCGACCACAAATAAGCTCGTGATCGTGGTCAACATGATGATAAGGGCTGTTAGAGCACTGTAGAAAATGATCGATTGCTGCAGGCGGTCCGGGCTAAGGATGGACTCGGCAAACGCATCCACCGGGCTATCCCAGGACGACGTTTTGGATTTATTGTTATATCGCTGCATGGGAATCCTCGGCCTGTAGGGTTAACCCTACCCGCGCTCAGTTAGCCCTCTGCAAAAGCCGGACGGGAATATCCGCCCAATCACTTAGGATTTGATTAGGATTTCCACGGGGGCCGATGCCACGTCCTCATCCGAATAACGTTTCCGAGCCATCTCCAATCCCTCCTGAACCGCCAAAATCACTAAGATGAATTTGGCCCGGGCTTAAGGGGGAAGGACAAGGGGACGTATTGGCTGGGGTGGTTTTTATTTGCGCTTTGGGTTTAGCGAGCGCGACTGTTGCGCATTACAGAGGTGACTTAAAAATGTCGACCTTCGTTTCCAAGCACTTCCTTAAACTCAGATCATAGACCCCGATGGAAAACCAGCTCTCAGGCCTCTGGTAAAAATCAAGTCCTCGACCAATCTTGATGACCCATCCATTGTCCAACCGAATCTCACGGTCATGAATGTTTGGGTTTAACTTGACCTCCAAGATAATATTCAACTCCAAGAGACTTTGTTTCAAATCATCGAGTTTTTCGGAGATCTCCGACAACTGGGTATCGTCGTCATACCCGGTGATCAGTGTAATTGAATTAATCGTGCCTACGTTCAGGCACGTTTCGCAAAATCGAATAAAGTTTTGAATTTGATGGAGCAATCTGATGTAGGGGTCTTCTATAATGACACCTTTGGCGCCACGCAGATGGTCGCCCATTATCGATTCGTAGCTATGCCCAGTATCACCATACAGAATCGTAAAGTGTTGCTCCTCGGGCTCGGTCACCTCCTGCTTAGGCGTAGCCGAAGCTGATAGCGCGCCTAGGGCAGGCCGAGAGACTTTTGTCTCCTGACCTTCATTTGAAGGGCGACTATCATCGACAGGCGTCGACCCTTTTATACCACGCCGCGCTGGTTGTTGGGTTGCAATCGCATTCTGAGATTCAGGACAGGAAACCACTACCTCCCTGTCATCGCTCGCTATGTATGACAAGTTGATCTGCTCGAACTCGTCGTCCGGCTTGCGCTTGTTCATCTGCTCCTTGACCCGGCGTCGACACTCCACCGCGTAAGCGACATACGGCTCGAACTCTTTCTCGTCCCACCGGTCTGCACCCACAAAAATGGTCCGTTATTTGAGTTAGTTCCGGCTTCAGATATGGAGCTGAGACATGGGCAAGAGATCTACGCCTGAAGAGATTATTGCGAAGCTGCAGGAGGTAGAGGTGCGCCTCGCGCGTGGTGAGACGACGGCACAGGCTGTGCGCTCGATCGGTGTGACGGAACAGACATATTATCGGTGGCGCAAGGAGTATGGCGGGCTGCAGGTTGGCCAGGCCAAACGGATGAAGGAGAATGCGCGGCTGCGTCGCGCCATCTCCGATCTGACTCTCGACAACCAGATCCTTCAGGAAGTCATAAAGGGAAAGTTCTAAGCCCTTCACGCAAACGCGAAGCGGCCGATCATGTGGTGGAGACACTCGGTGCAACAGAGCGCCGGGCCTGCCGTGTGATCGGCCAGCACCGTTCCACCCAGCGTAAGCCGCGTGTGGTGCGTCAGGACGAGGATGTGCTGACAGCGGCCATCATCGCCCTGGCCGAGCGGTTCGGCCGGTATGACTATCGCCGCATCACAGCCATGCTGAGACGGGATGGCTGGCATGTGAACGAGAAGCGCGTCTATCGCATCTGGCGGCGTGAGGGGCTGAAAGTTCCGATGAAACAACCAAAACGCGGCCGGTTATGGCTGAATGACGGCTCCTGTATCCGGTTGCGGCCAATGCACAAAGGCCATGTCTGGTCGTATGACTTCGTTCAGGATCGTACGCATGACGGCAAGGTGTTCCGTATACTGTGTGTAATCGATGAGTTCACCCGCGAATGCCTCGCCAACCGCGTCGAACGCAGGCTCAACTCCCGCGATGTGCTCGACACGCTGGGCGAGCTGTTCGTCGCGCATGGCCCGCCTGAGCATATCCGCTCCGACAATGGCCCGGAGTTCATCGCCACCGCGCTGCGTGACTGGCTTGGCCGGGTCGGCGTGAAGACGCTCTATATCGAACCGGGTTCACCATGGGAAAACGGTTACTGCGAGAGCTTCAACTCCAAGCTCAGAGACGAGTTGCTGGCGAGGGAAATCTTCTTCGATCTCAGGGAAGCCCAGATCCTGATCGAGGCTTGGCGGCGGCACTACAACACCGTGCGCCCACACTCTTCTCTGGGCTACCGACCACCTGCTCCACAAACCATCTTGCCCGCGGCGTTCATACCGCCTTACTGTGGGGAGGTGGCGGCATGAACGCCGCTACATGGAAACCGCCGGACTAACATTATTGGTGGACCGCCTCGGTGGGGCAGAGCGTCCAGTCTGGCGCTATGTTGCGGCGAGTACAAAACCAGCTCCTTCCACTGACGCTTTGAAAGTATCCTCATCACGATGTCTCCGCTAATGAAGAGCATCGCGATGCCCAAGATTACGACATTACCTAGGCGAGTTGAGTGTACCGGCCTTGAATGTGGGAGTCACTCGGCAACATAGCGGAACATAGTTGCGGGAAAATCGAGGTGGACCGAAAGGTGGGCCGGAATCGAAAGTTACCAATAAGTCGAATAAAAACAATAACCTATGGGGATTCCTGGTGCAGAAGAGGACTCGAACCTCCACTCCCTTGCGAGAACTACGACCTGAACGTAGCGCGTCTACCAATTCCGCCATCTGGGCACGGGGTAGGAAGGCGCCGATGTATAGGCTGATCCGCGAGCCGTCAACGGGTAATTCCAGCGCAATTTAAAGGCGGGGGGCAATAGTCCAGATAAGTCAAATATCGCTCAGCTAATTGCGCAGATAAAGAAAAGCCTGTGCCGATTTCTTGTTTGTCGTCCATGATCAGGAGGCGAGCGCTTTCAACATCCTGACGCCCATCCGCAATGTATCTTGAGCGCGAAGGCGCCGGATCCGGCTGTTCTCATGAGGCTTCGGGCGAGAGGAAAAGATCCCCGACCTCGACAGTCAACGCGGGGGGCACCGCGCACCGCATACCGGTACCGAGCGCCAAAGATAGCTGCGCTGTCCCGAATATCACGACGACAACCCCGATCGGGGCGACTTGGCGCGCCGTCCAGGCGAGCGGCGCCCCCCCCCTCAACGTGTCAATCAGTCCAGCCGCCAGATATCCCCGCCGCTTTCATCCCGGACCAGATCAATCCTCTGTCCATCAAAATGATAGGCCAGGTGGCGGCCCTGGACCGGCAGCGCGACGACATCCGGCCAGAAGGCGGCGATGCATTCGCCCCCCGCATCCCGGACGCTTGGATAGACCAGGCCGTCCGATCCACTCCCGCGCAGATGCCGGGCCAATTGCTGAGATTGGCTATAATCCTCCGGCGCGAGACAGGGCGCAAAGGCGACCTGACCGCGCAGATCATGCAGCCGGGCAGTCGCCGCCCCGACCAGTTCGCGCATCTGCGAGAACCAGCCAGGGGCTTCTGCGGTGGCCCGGTAGAAACGCCCCTTGTGCCAGGCGGCTTCAGCGACGGCCGTCTCGAATTGGCGCGCGGCATAATAGGCGCCGAAGGTCCCGTCATGGAACCGGCCCGGCCGGTCCG
>NZ_AWFI01000003.1 GCF_000682775.1 Hyphomonas sp. L-53-1-40 | reverse complement strand
TGCCTGCTTGCCCGTCCGGAGGGCACCCGGAAGCTTCTGAGCCTTTTCGAAGACCAGTTAAGTGTTCGTGAGGCCACATATGATGAGGCCTTGCTGAATGATGTAGCGCCGCAACTGACGGCGATGGACGTTACAGTTGTTCTGGATGCGATTGATCTGGAGCGTTCGTCTTACAGTATTGAGAAGCTCGGCAATGGCTATTTTTTTCTCAGTAAGTTCAAGAGTATGCATCTTCGGCCAGAGGTGACGAAAGGTCAGCTTCTGTTCCGGCCTGATCGGGAGCGCTACCAGATTTGCGTTGCCAAGTCCGTATTTCCTGAACTTGAGGCGGTGTCCCCAAACATCAGATTCAAATCCCTGGTCGCAGGATATGTCCCTGAGTCCACTATTTTGCAGTGGTGATTTTTGTATGCAGAATTGCCCAATGCGATTGCCTCTCCATCAGAAACCTCAAAGGCGTTCACCATCTGGCGGGTATCGCTTTGCTCAATCCATCCTATAGGTTGCGCCGCTGCGGCCGCCCGCAATCTCCGCTTGCCGTGGGGTCATTTAGGCGTCACAAACGCTCCCCATGGACTGGGGTAAGCTGAAATCATTTCACGCGGCAGCAGAAGCTGGCAGCCTGACGTCTGCGGGCGAGCGGCTGGGCATTTCGCAGTCGGCAGTCTCGCGCCAGATTGCGGCGCTGGAAGAGGCGCTGGGCGTCTCATTGTTCCAGCGGCATGCGCGCGGCCTGGTGCTGACTGATAGCGGCCACACGCTGTTCCGTTCGACCATGGAAATGGCGACGGCGGCGCAGTCGGCCAATGCCCTGCTGAAGGACCAGCAGGAGACCCCACAGGGCGAATTGATCGTCGCTGCGCCAGTGGCGTTCGGCTCGACCTGGCTGGTGCCGCGCCTGGGCGGATTTGCCCGCAAGCACCCGGACATGAACCTGGACCTGCGCCTTGATGACAGCCGCGAATATGATTTGCTGAAGCTGGAGGCCGAATGCGCCATCCGCCTGTGGGCCGCGGACAAGGCGGACCTGATCCAGCGCAAGCTGGGCACTGTGGCGACCAATCTCTATGCCTCGCCGGAATATCTCAAAGCCTATGGCATGCCGCGCACGCCGCAGGACCTCGATAATCACCGGATTATTGCCTATGGCGATGAAAGCTCGATGCTGGATGTGATGAGCTTTGCCTGCCGTGTGGGCCGGGATGACAGCCCGCCGCGCCAGGCCGCGCTGAAGGTGAACAATGTGTTCGCCATGTTGCGGGCCGTGGATGCCGGGCTGGGGATTGCCGACGTGCCGGACTATATGGCCGGGACCATGCCGCGGCTTGTGAAAGTGTTGCCGGAGACGGTCGGGCCAATCTTCGATCTCTACTTTATCTATCCGAGCGATCTGCGCCGTTCAAAACGCGTGTCGGCATTCCGGGATTTCATCACCGCAGAGACCGAGATCCTGCGCCGTCCGGCTATGCGTCAGAATTAGTCAGAAATGCGACATCCATGCATAAGTGCATGAAAGCTTTGCTGTCATGTTGGTTGTAATCATCGGGGGAGAGGTTATCTACCACGCATGCCAAGGGCCTCGGGCATTAACCCAATCATTCCTCCGATTGGGCGTTTCCTCCCCCCTACGGGGCCCGATACTTACAGCCCGGCGCGTTCATTCGCTGCCGGGCCTTTTTTTGCCTTGAATTCAGGGCTCTAACGGCCGCTTTTCATGAACTGGATGCAAGATTGCCGCGCCTCATGGGCGCGGTCAAGCCCATGAGACATGGCAAGTGTTGTGCAGTGCAATATACAGGATGCGCCAATCCAGTATTGGCGGGCGGATCAGAGGTTCGCGCGCAGCATCCAGGCTGTTTTTTCTGCGATCGCAGCGCGCTGCGTCATCAGGTCTGCGGTCACCGCGTCGCCATTGTCTTCGGCGATTTTCAGGCCCGCCTTGCCAGCGCGGCTGACGGCTTCATGCCCTTTGACCAGATTTTCGACCATCGTGTCGGCGTCCGGAATGCCATTGTCTGGCTTGATCGTGGCTGGCTCCACCATTTCCGCAGGTGATGTCGGGGCGAAATGGCCCAGCGCGCGGATGCGTTCGGCAATCTCGTCCAGCGCCATCCAGAGTTCGTTATACTGTGTCTCGAACATGGTGTGCAGGCTGTTGAAGCGCGGACCGGTGACATTCCAGTGATAACCATGGGTCTTGGAATAAAGTGCATAAGTCTCCGCCAGCAGAACGCGCAGGGCGTCAGCGGACGTATTACGGGCTTCGTCGTTCAAACCGATATCTACAGGCATGGGGGTAACTCCTTTGTCTCTCTTATCAAAGACGTAAGAGCCCCGATCGTTCCATGCCAATCAATAGGGGAAAGGTCGGATATAGGATTACTCTATAGCGGTTTCCTATGTCAGATTTGCGCAGAAGCGCTGGATGCGCGTGAGGGCTTCCTGCAGCGCCTCGGTTGAGGTGGCATAGGACACGCGGAAGGCCGGGGACAGGCCGAACGCCTCGCCGAAGACGATGGCCACCTTTTCCTGCTCCAGCAATTCGGCGGCGAAATCCTTGTCGCTTTCAATCACCTTGCCGGACGGGCTGGTCTTGCCGATGACGCCCGCGCAGGACGGATAGACATAGAAGGCGCCTTCCGGTGTGGGGCAGGTGATTCCTTCGGCGGCGTTGAGGCCGGCTACCACCATATCGCGGCGCTGCTGGTAGACGGCGCGGCGGGCGGGCAGGAAATCCTGCGGGCCGTTCAGCGCTTCGACGGCGGCCCACTGGCTGATCGAGCAGGGATTGGATGTGGTCTGGCTGATCACCTTCGCATGGCGGTGATCAGTTTTTCCGGGCCGCCCGCATAGCCGATGCGCCAACCGGTCATGGCATAGGCCTTGGAGACGCCATTTACGGTGAGCGTGCGCTCGTACAGGGCGGGTTCGACCTGGGCGATCGTGAAGTATTCGAAATCGTCATAGACGAGGTGCTCGTACATGTCGTCGGTCATCACCCAAACATGCGGATGGCGCAGCAGGACATCCGCGAGCCCCCGCAGCTCGGCCTCGGTATAGGCGGCGCCGGTCGGGTTGGATGGCGAGTTGAGCAACAGCCATTTGGTGTTCGGCGTGATGGCGGCTTCGAGGGCTTCGGGTGTCAGTTTGTACTGGGCATTCGGGCCGCATTCGATGGCGACGGGCGTGCCGCTGGCGAGCAGGACCATGTCTGGATACGACACCCAATAGGGGGCCGGGATGATGACTTCGTCGCCGGGGTTCAGGGTGGCGAGGAAGGCATTATAGATGACCGGCTTGCCGCCCGGCGCAATGTGGATCTGGCTAGGCTTGTAGGTGAGGCCGTTCTCGCGCTGGAACTTGGCGCAGATTGCCTCCTTCAGCTCCGGGATGCCATCGGCGGGCGTGTATTTGGTCTTGCCATCGCGAATCGCCTGAATGGCGGCGTCCTTGATATTGTCCGGTGTGTCAAAGTCCGGCTCGCCCGCGCCGAGGCCAATCACGTCATGTCCGGCCCGTTTCAACTCATTGGCCTTGGTGGTGACGGCGATGGTGGCAGACGGCTTTACGCGGTCGAGGGCATCAGAGAAGCGGAAGGTGTCGGACATGAGATTTTCCCGTGAAGTGTCACGCGCGGCGGCGTTTGCCTTCGCTTAATCCTGAGGGCCCCGGCCCGCAAGGGGAGGGCGAGGGTAATTCTGACGCACGGGCCTCAAGGGCCGGCCTCAAAGCCTTTCTGAGGCCTTAACAACATTCCCCAAAATCACCTGCGCGCTTGGGCCAGACTATTAGCCTTGTTTTGGCATGATGCAGGATTATGCAACCCAGTCGAAAGGCGATCCCGAAAAGGGATCAGTGATACGGAGCCATGAGCATTTCATCGAGTATGGACCTGTTGAATCGGGTTCTGGACAAGGTCGCCGAAGTGGCCAATGAGGCCTATCTCGACTTCTCACGTTGGGTCGATCGTCTCGACGACATGGAGAAGCTGTTCTTCATGGTCGTGTTCATTCTGATATTGTTCATGCTGATCCTGGTGCGGGCAGGGCGTCGCAAGGCCGACCCGGCACGGGGGCGATCCTTCGTCTCGTCGATCGTCCTGGTGATGCTGTTCAGCTTCGGTGCGGGATGGATGATTGATTCCCGGTTTGACGTTCAGGATGTAATCAACTTCTTCTGAGGCTCGCATCCCCGGCCAAGCCGGACTATCTGTTGAGGCATGAACCCGACTGATTCCGGCGCAGCGTCCCTACGGGGCATTGACGTCATCAAGGACAATCTCAAACGACTGCCTGCAAAGCCGGGCGTCTATCGCATGTTCGGTGAACATGACGATGTCCTGTATGTGGGCAAGGCGCGCGACCTGAAGGCGCGGGTCTCGAACTATGCGCGGCTCGGCGGTCATACCCAGCGGATCGCCCGCATGATCTCCATGACCAAGCGGATGGAGTTCGTTGTCACCGAGACAGAGACCGAAGCGCTGCTGCTGGAAGCGAGTCTCATCAAGAGCCTGAAGCCGCGTTTCAACGTGCTGCTGCGTGACGACAAATCGTTTCCCTACATCCTGATCCGCCGGGACCATGAAGCGCCCCAGATCAAGAAGTATCGCGGGTCCAAGATGGATCAGGGCGACTATTTCGGTCCGTTCGCCAGTGCCGGGTCTGTCATGCGGACGCTGGACACATTGCAGAAAGCCTTCCTGCTGCGCACCTGTGAGGACAGTGTCTACAGTGTGCGCACGCGGCCCTGCATGTTGCACCAGATCAAGCGCTGTGCGGCGCCCTGCGTCGGGCTGATCGAGATCGAGGACTATCAGGCGCTTGCCGATCAGGCGGCAGACTTCCTGCGCGGAAAGGGGGCCGATCTGCAAAAGCGCCTCGCTGCCGATATGGAAGCGGCGGCAGATGACATGGAATTTGAACGTGCGGCGCGGCTGCGCGACCGGATCCGGGCGCTGGCCCATGTGCGTGCCAGTCAGGATGTGAACCCGGAAGACATCGAAGAGGCAGATGTGTTCGCCATCGAGATGGATGGCGGGGTCTCCTGTGTGCAGGTCTTCTTCATCCGGGCGGGACAGAACTGGGGGGCGACTGCGCACTATCCACGCCATGAGCGCGAGCAGACACCGGAAGAAGTGCTGTCGGCCTTCCTCGTGCAATTCTATGACAAGCGCCCGCCGCCAAAGCTGATCCTTGTGAACAAATTACCGGACCAGGCCGAACTGATCGCTGACGCGCTTGAGCTGAAAGCCGGGCGCAAGGTGGAAGTGCGTCGCCCCGAACGGGGCAGCAAGAAGGACCTTGTCACCCAGGCCGCGCGCAATGCAGGGGAAGCCCTGTCGCGCAAGCTGGCCGAGACGGCAAGCCAGACGCGCCTGCTTGCTGAAGTGGCGAAAGTGTTCGAGTTGGAAACGCCTCCGGAGCGTATCGAGATCTACGACAACTCTCACATTCAAGGCACAAACGCCGTGGGCGGAATGGTTGTTGCCGGGCCGGAAGGCTTCATCAAGAATGCGTATCGCAAGTTCAATATCAAGGATACGAGCATCGAGCCGGGTGATGATTACGGGATGATGCGTGAAGTGATGCGACGGCGGTTTTCCCGCGCCCTGAAAGAGCGCGAAGAAGGCAATGGCGCAAACTGGCCAGATCTTGTTCTGATCGATGGTGGGCTGGGACAATTGAACGCCGTGATCGAGGCGCTGGCCGGAATTGGTGTGACCCCGGAAGATGTAAACCTCGTCTCCATCGCCAAGGGCGTGGACCGCAATGCCGGGCGGGAGCAATTTTTCCGGCCGGGCCGCGCGCCCTTCAAGCTGCCGGAAACCGCCCCGGTGCTCTACTACCTTCAGCGTCTGCGCGATGAAGCTCATCGCTGGGCGATTGGCGCGCACCGGGCAAAGCGCTCTGCTGCAATCAAGACGTCGCCCTTGGACGAGATCGAAGGGGTCGGTCCGACGCGGAAGAAGGCGTTACTTCACCATTTTGGATCGGCCAAGGGCGTCTCGCGCGCCAAGGTCGCCGACTTGATGGAAGTGGATGGCGTCAATGAAGCATTGGCCGAACGCATCTGGGGTCATTTCAATAGCGGTTAGGCTGACCGCGCGGTGGCGCGTGACATCAGGCTTTCGATATAGCTTTCGACGAGATGGACGAGTTCATCTTCCAGAATGTCCGCATCGAGCCAGCCGCTCTCAGCAATTGCACGACAGTGTGTGTCAGGATGAAAGCCGCTTCCCGGCCGTGGGGGAAATCGAAACTTTGCTGCCCACTGATGGATTCAAGGAAGGCAAAATGCTGGCGGCTCATGACATCGCTGCCGCCAGAGCGAAACAGGACGTCTGAGAGGATGAGCCGTGTTTGAGGCGAACCTGTGGGGCCATGCATCAGTGCCCGGATGACAGCACGTACGGGTGATGTCTCAGGGGAATCCAGAACAATCTTCGTGATCATTTTGCGAACATTGTCGCTTTGGCGCTGACTGAGCGCAAAGAGGATGGCTTCCCGGTCGGCAAAATACTGGTAGAGCGTGCCAATACTGACGCCAGCGCGCTCAGCGATGTGGTTTGTGGTTAAATTTGTGAGACCATCCGATTCCAAAAGCTGAAACGTTGCTTCCAGAATGGCTTCCACGGTTGCCTGAGCTCGGGCTTGCCTTGGTTTTCTTCTGTTTTTTTCAGTCACTTGTGCATTCCGATTTGCTTAACCCTACGCACATCCTGATGCGAGTGGAATAACTGAGCTTTGCTTACATTATAGGGCGACGACTGCCAAGAACACTACAGGAGGCGTCTGAATGCATCCCTCGCTCGCTCAGGTTCACGACCGGATTGAGCTGCAGAAATCAGCCTTGCCTCAAATGTATGGCTATGTCGATTTCACGCAGACACCAGAACGCTACACTCAGGATGTAGCGGAAAGTTCACTACCGCCATCGCTGCACAATATGGCGCCGCCTCCAGCGGATATGGTTGCGCGGGTCAAGGCCTATACGATGTTGGGGGATGTGACGGCTGATGCCTATGCGGCCCTGATGGGTGAGTATGGTTTCAGGCGGCTCGTGGATATGCTGACAACGGCCTGCGATGAGGGGCTGGAAGCTGTGCCCGACGCGCCGCCGGAACTGGTGGCATTGATCGCGGAAATGGAAACCAGGCCGGACTGGCTGGACATGGATATGGTGCGGAAGGGCGCGGCGCTGAATCGCCTCCCGATGGCGGTGACGTCCCCGTGGATGATCCGGGGGGCGTTCCTTGCAACCTTCATGAACAAGTATACCGCACTGCCCATGGCGATTACGGGCACGCTCGGCTACTCGACGTCGGCACGCCGTGTCAACGAGACGGCGACCTTCTTTACGGTGACCACGCTGCCCGGTGCGCTGGAGCCGCGCGGGGAGGGCTTCAAGGCCGCTGCCATGGTACGCCTGATGCATTCCATGGTCCGGTTCAACATCCTGCGCAAAATGAAGAGTTGGGATGTGTCCGTGTACGGCATTCCGGTGCCACAAGTCGACCAGATGCCAGCTGGCCTGATCGATGTGTTCCTGCTCGCCTACCAGATGTTGGATGAGGGGCGTACCGAGTTCACTGCCGATGAGCGCGCCCGCGTCGAGTTCAGCCGCTATCGCTGTTACCTGCTCGGCCTGCCGGAAGATTTGTTGATGGACACGCCGCAGGGCATTGTCGACATCATGAATGCCCGGGGCGCGTCGATCCGCCAGGGCTTTGACGACGAGACCTGTGGCACACTGGTGCGCGCCACGCTGGAGGCGTATTTGCCACCAGATCGCAAGCTCGGTCACCGCATATTCAACGCACTGGAAAAGCGGCTCGCGCGGCTGGTCCTGGTGAAACACTTTCTTGGCGGTGACAGCCAGAAAGCGCGTGAGATCGGCGTGCCGGTCGGGCCGCTGGACTATGCAGTGGCGATGGGCCTGTTCCCTTACATCTCGGCCAAGATGGCACTGTACCGGTTCGCCCTTTCCGTGCCCGGATTACGCGGCATTGCGGACCGGCGACTGACGGCGCGTATCCGCAAGTTGCTGAAACGCTATGGTCATGCCGAGTTCACATCAGATGCTGAAGCTTACCGTCCTGCAGTCCCCGTGGCTGCATGACGGTGGGAGGGGAGTTTGATGCCCCCTGAGGGACCCGGGTGGGCGGGGGGCATCAAACGTTTCGTTCTCGAACCTTGTACTGATCCCGCATTCCTGACTTAGCGGGTTGTCAGGAGATCGGCTTCTGCGTAAACGTTACTATATAACGTTTATTGGATTCCCGAAATGATTTCATTCAAAGCAGATGCTGTGGCCGTCAGCCTTTCCGGTCTGTGTCTGGTCCATTGTCTCGCATTGCCGGTCCTGGGGTCGATCCTGCCCCTTACAAGTGCAGTTGCGGAGGCCGAATGGCTCCATAAAGCTCTGGTCATGCTGGCTGTGCCGGTTGCATTGCTTGCATTCGCAAACACCCGCCGGACTTTGGCGCGCTGGATATTCGGCTCTGTCGCCACGCTCGGCAGTACGCTTCTGGTCGCGGGTGCATTCGTCGAACCCTGGCACGCATCTGAACCGCAGCTAACTGTGGTGGGTGCTTGCTGTCTGGCAGGTGCGCATCTGTACAGATGGCAACAGCACCAGCATTGACCGACCCATATCAGCGGATGTCCTGGTCTCCGGTATCCATGGCCACAATGATCTGGGCGTAGCCTTCCGAGAGGCGTTTCATGTTCTCGACTGCGAGACGTTCATTGGTGCCGTGAAAGCCGGAAAGGTCTGTCGGGTTCAGCACGGACGGCGCAAAGCGGTAGACGCTGTCGGTGATGGCGCTGGCATAGCGGGCATCTGTCGCGCCAAGTACGAGACCTGGTGCAACCGCGGCGCCGCCGCCTTGCGCTTCGGCCACGCTGGCGAGCACGGCATAGGCCTTGTTGTCGGTAGGCGAAACTGGCGACGCTTCGCTGCCGCTGATGCCGCCGTCGGAGACCGTCACTTCGATCCCCTTGATGTCAGACGTGACGTCTTTCACATGCTTGATCACGTCCTCGACCGTATTGTTCGGGTGCACGCGGAAATTCACGGTCGCCATGGCGCGCTGGGCCAGAACATTTTCCTTGGCGGAGCCAGCCAGCATGGTGGGCGCCGTGGTCGTGCGGATCATGGCATTGCCGGCCGGGATGTCTGCCATTGCGGAATCCACACTGCCTGCGAACAACCAGAGATTGGCAAAGGCCATCTTCTGCATGAAGGGCAGGTCCGGGGCGGAGACGCGGAAGAGATCAGACACCGGAGGTTTGGAAAAGTCGGCTGGCATCTGATTCTCGTCCAGCGCAACAATGGCGCGGGCGAGACGGACCGCAGCAGAGTCGCGCGGCGGTGTAGACGAATGCCCGCCTTCGGCCAGCGCGGTCAGTGTGAGCGTCAGATAGCCCTTCTCGGAGACACCGATATAAGCCATCGGCTTTCCGGTCAGCGGGGAAGGGTCAATAATCGCAAAGCCTTCGTCCAGTGCCATGACCGGCGAGATGCCGCGTGATTTCAGCAGGGCGATACCAGCCTCGGCACCATTGCCGAGCACTTCCTCGTCATGGCCAAACATGATGAGGACGGTGCGCTTGGGCTGGAACCCGTTTGCGGCGAGCGCGTCAGCCGCCTCCATCAGGGCGACGAGGCTGCCCTTGTCGTCAAGCGCGCCGCGACCATAGACATAGCCGTCGACGATCTCGCCTGCGAAGGGCGCGCCGGTCCAGTCGCCCTCAGTGCCGATGTTCACTGGTACGACGTCCTGGTGGGCCATCAGCAGCAGCGGGTCGAGCGAGGGATCTGATCCTTCCCATGTGTAGAGCAGGGACAGGGTGCCGGGCACCAGTTCTCGTGTCATGGCGGCGTGGGCGGCAGGATAAGTCGTCTCCAACCAGTCATGCAATTCCAGCCACGGGCCTTCCTGGCCGACACGCGGGTCGCCGGAAGCGACCGTGATCGTGCGGAACTGGATGGCTTCGCTCAGATGGCTTGCGGCGCGATCTGCGGAGACTTCGGGCACAGGAGGAAGCTCTACCCGTTCGCCCGTCGCCGTGCCGCCATATGTGAATGTGCGGAACAGGATCACCGCCACCAGAAGCACAATGAGGGCGACGACCCCCAACAAGATTTTCTTCAGCATTGGCCCATTTCCTCCCGGCACATCTTTTATCCGGTGTCAGGCCCGACCGGCGCGACGTCAACCGTTCCGGCGATAAAAAAATGACTTGGCCGTCACGTTTTTACCGGGCAGGCTGCGCGTATGACTGACGCAAGTGGCCCGCGCCTGTCCCTACCGAGAGTACTCGCCTTTTCCTCACTCAGCGTCCCGCTGGCGGGGGTGGGGTTGCCGTTGGCCGTGTATCTTGCACCGCTCTACGCCAATGAAGTTGGCCTGGGCCTGGAGCTGACCGGCTTCCTGTTCATGGTGCTGCGATTCTGGGACATCCTGACCGACCCGGTGATGGGGTTCGTGGTCGATCGATACCGTAGCCCGTGGGGCCGTGTGCGCCATTGGATCGTGCTGAGCGTACCGATACTGGGGCTGGCGACCTATTTCATCTACATGCCGGAGCGCGGCGCGGGGCCGGGCTATTTCGTGGTCTGGATGCTGCTCTTCTATGTCGGTTTCACCCTGTTGCAGACTGCGCGGTCTGCATGGGTGCCTGCGATTGCGACCGACTATGATGATCGCTCCCGCTTCTTCACATGGGCAGAAGTGCTCAGCATCATCTCGATGCTCGCCTTGCTGGCTGTGCCAGCGATCCTCGCTGCAGCTGGTGTCGAAGTGGACCGGTTCGGGCAAGTCGAGGTAATGGGCTGGGCGCTGCTTATCTCCCTACCGATCGTGGCCTTCCTCGCCTGCACCTTCGTGCCGGACAGGCCTATGCGAGGCGACAAGGGTGAAGCCGCCAAGTTTGATCTGAAGGCCATGATTGCGGCGCTCAGGAACAAATTCCTCGGTGTCGTGCTCTCCATGGAACTACTGGTTGGAACGGCCGTGGCCATCACGGCCTCGAACTATCTGTTCGTGGCTGAATACGTGTTTGGTTTGTCAGATTCCATGTCCAGCGTCGTGCTGATGATATTCTTTTCAACGGCCGTTGCGGCTTTGCCCTTCTGGCTCAAATTCTCGGCGCGGACAGAGAAGAACACCGCTTTTCTGTGTGCGGTGATCATGGGGATGTCGAGCTATGTGATCTACTACCTCGCCGGACGTCTGGGCGGAGGTTTCTGGGCGCTGCTGGTCGGGGCGCTTGTCAACGGTGCGGCCTTCAGCGCGCCCGTCGTGATCGCGCGATCAATGGCAGCGGACGTGGTGGAATACCAAGCGGCGCGAACCGGCGAGAACCGGGCGGGCATCTATTATTCCCTGCTGACCAGCGCCTACAAGATCGGCAGCAGCCTCGCGTTCGGCGTGGGATATTTCGTGCTGGGACGGGTGGCCGGGTTCCGACCGGGTGCGGAGAATTCCCCCGAAGCCCTGCACGGCCTCCTGCTGGTTTTCTGTGTGTTGCCGGTGATCTTGTACGGTCTCGCAGCGCTTGTCGCATCGCGCTACACGCTGACCCGGGCCATGCAGCGGGATATCAGCAAGAGCCTGGATCCGCGCGGACCGGAAATGCTGGACTAGAAACCGCCGCCTTCTGCCAGCCATTCGGCCTCTTCCACGGTTGTCTCACGCCCAAGCGCTTTGTTCCGGTGCGGGAACCGACCAAAATCCTGAATCACCTTCAAGTGCTGGTGGGCATAATCCAGCGTGCTTTTCGCGAAATCCTTGAACTCCGGACGCGCATCCGCGACCAGTTCTTCGAACATTTCGACGCAATGTTTCTGGTCTTCCAGGGATTCCGAATGTTCCAGTGGCAGGCAGAGAAAAACGCGCTCTGTTTCGCTGAGGGATTTGTGCTCATTCAGCGCGAGGCCGTCCTTGCACATACGAAGGGCGAGCGAGTCCTGATGAAATGCGCGAGCATCCCCCCGGAACAGGTTGCGGCTGAACTGGTCGAGCACAATGATTGCCGCCAATCGGCCGCGCGGGCCGTCGGCCGCCCAATCATCTGCAAAGGGCATGTGCGACGCGTCCTCCAGCAGACCCAAGAACCGGCTGCGGATTTCGGCATCGGTCTTGTCCGATTTGCCGAACCAGAGCTTGTGCTTTTCCTTCAGGTTTTCGGCAGAATGGCGCGTATCGCCGATCCAGTAGGCCAGCACATCTTCGGGGGTGGGTATTTTCGTCATTCGGCAGGTCTCCGGGCCACGATCATGTAGTTCACCTTGGTGTCGCCGGAGAGCTTCCAGCTGTCGGCCAGCGGATTGTAGGAGACACCAATGGCCGGTTCGGTGACGAGGCCTGCGGCTGTGAGTCCCGCATCGGCCTCGTCCGGCGTCACGAATTTCGACCAGTCATGTGTGCCGCGCGGCAACCAGCCCAGCACGTACTCGGCACCGATCACGGCAGTGGCCAGCGCCTTGGCGGTGCGATTCAGTGTGGCGACAATCATCAGGCCGCCCGGTTTCACGAGACCGCCCGTGTCTTTCAGGAACTGGTGCGGGTCAGCGACATGTTCGACAACTTCCAGATTGAGCACGATGTCGAACAGGGGCTCTCCGCTTTCAATCAGGCCTTCGGCTGTGCCTGCGCGATAGTCGATGTCGAGGCCTTGTTCGCCGGCATGCGTCATCGCGGTCTTGATGTTGGCCTCCGAGGCATCCACGCCGGTGACCGACGCGCCCAGCCGTGTCATCGGCTCGCAGACGAGCCCGCCGCCGCACCCGATATCGAGCAGTCTCAGGCCGTCCAGCGGGCGTCTGGCCTCCGGTGCAATCCCGAAATGCTTCTCTGCCTGGTCACGGATGAAGCGCAGCCGCACGGGGTTGAATTTGTGAAGCGGCCGAAACTTGCCGCGGGGATTCCACCAATCTGCAGCCATCGCTGAGAACTTGGCAACTTCGTCCGGATCGATGCTGGGTGTGGCAGGCGCGTGGTCTGCCCTGTCTTTTGCTACTGTCATAGTTCAAGAAACCTGTTTGATCCGGGCGTGAACACCCCCTATGAGGGCGAATATAGTGGGATATCCCAAGAAAACGACAGGATATGGGGCGAAATGGCGCGCACGGTTCTGAAATTTGGCGGCACATCCGTAGCTGACCTCGATCGCATCGCGAATGTGGCGGACATCGTCGCTGCGCGCGCTGAAAAAGGCGAGCGCATGGCGGTTGTCGTGTCTGCGATGTCGGGCGAGACCAACAAGTTGGTGGGCTATGCCGAAGGCGCTGCGGGCGGTGCCCTGCCGCGCGAACAGTTTGATGATGAGTATGATGTGGTCGTGGCCTCGGGTGAGCAGGTGACGGCAGGTCTTCTTGCATTGGCGTTGCGCCGGCGGGGCCTGAAGGCCCGCAGCTGGCTCGGATGGCAATTGCGGCTCAAGACAAACAAGAGCCATGGCCGCGCGCGGATTATGGGCTTTGATGATTCCACGCTGCCGGACGCGATTGATGCCGGTGAGATTGCCGTGATCGCTGGATTCCAGGGTGTGACAGATGATGACCGCGTGGCCACGCTTGGCCGGGGCGGTTCGGATACCAGCGCCGTGGCGGTTGCCGCCGCGCTTGAGGCAAGTGTGTGCGACATCTACACCGATGTGGACGGCGTCTACACCACCGATCCCAGGATTGTGCCCAAGGCGCAGCGGATCGAGAAAATCTCGTTTGAGGAGATGCTGGAACTGGCATCCCTCGGCGCCAAGGTTCTGCAGACCCGGTCTGTCGAGATGGCGATGAATCACAATGTGCCCGTAAGGGTTCTGTCCAGTTTCCTGAAGCCGGGCGAGCCGAACCCCGGAACCATTGTCTGCTCAGAGGAAGAAATCGTGGAAAAACAGGTTGTCAGCGGCGTTGCCTATTCCCGGGATGAAGCCAAGGTCACGCTCTATGGAGTACCGGACAAGCCGGGTATCTCCGCCAAGATCTTCTCGGCCCTCGCACGGGCAGGGGTGAATGTGGATATGATCGTCCAGGCGCAGGCGCGCGGGCCGGAACAGGCCAATATGGTGTTCACCTGCACCGACCGGGACAGCCCTATTGCGCGCGACACACTTGAGAGCATGCATGAGGAAATTGGCTATGAGCGCCTCGAAGTTGTGCGCGACGTGTCGAAAATTTCCATCGTTGGTGTTGGCATGCGTAGCCATACCGGCGTCGCAGAGACAATGTTCAAGGCCCTGTACGAGAAAGGCATCAATATTGATGTGATCTCTACTTCGGAGATCAAGATTTCAGTGCTGATTGGAGATGCCTATACTGAGTTGGCCGTTCGGGCCCTCCATACGGCATTCGGCCTTGACGCTGCCTGATAGAGGCTGCGACATACAGGCTGACCATGCCTTATAATCTACCCGCGACGCGCTTGCTGATGAACCGGCTCCGCCAGGTTATGGCGGAGGAAGGCGAAACACGGTCTCGGCTCGACAAGGTCGTGCGCCTGATCGCCTCCACCATGGTGGCAGATGTCTGCTCCATCTATCTCAGACTGCAGGGCGGCGCGCTGCTCCTCATCGCGACTGAGGGTCTCAAGGCCGATGCCGTCGCGGCCACACGCCTCAGCGTGAATGAGGGACTTGTCGGCTTGGTTGCGCGCCGAGCCGAACCGATGGCCATTCAAGACGCGCCGCGCCACCCTTCATTCTCCTACCGGCCGGAGACCGGCGAAGACCCGTTCCACGCCTTTCTCGGCGTGCCGATCCTGCGCGGCGGGCGCGTCATTGGCGTGCTTACGGTTCAGAACCGGACCGAGCGGGCCTATGATGATGAGGAAATCGACAACCTTCAGACAATTGCCATGGTGCTGGCCGAGATTGTCGATCGGATTGACCCCGATGCGCTGAACAATGGCGGTAACGAGAAGCGAGAGCGCAATACGGCGTCCTTGACGGGACGCGTGTTTTGCGAAGGCCTCGGATATGGCCGCGCTGTGTTGCATGATCCGGTCGTGCCGGCCGCCAAATTCTTCGCCGCAGATCAGGTGACCGAAAGCAAGCGCCTGTCCGAAGGCATGGAGGAGCTGAAGGCCTCTATCGACCGCATGATGGCGTTGGATGGCGCCGCGTTGGGCGAAGACCCGCGCGATGTGATGGAAACCTATCGCCTGCTGGCACATGACCCATCATGGGCCGAAAAGCTGCAGGAAGGCGTGAAATCCGGACTCTCCGCTGAGGCGTCGGTTGACCGGGCGCGGCGCGAACACCGCGCACGTCTGCAAAGTGCGCGCGACCCTTATTTGCGCGAGCGGCTGCACGACCTCGAAGATCTCGACAACCGGCTGCTACGCATTCTTGGCGGGGAAGAGGGCAAGCCCCAGATCAGCGAGGAGCGCAGCGTGCTTGTCGCACGGCGGCTTGGACCGGCAGAGCTGCTGGAGTACTCCAACACCGGCCTCAGGGCGATCCTGATGGAAGAGGCAGCGGCCTCGTCGCATGCGGCCATCGTTGCGCGCGCGCTTGGTATTCCGACATTGGGTGGCATTGCCGGCCTGACCACACGGATCGACCAGGGCGATTGGGTTATCGTCGATGCCGAGGATGGCACGCTGCATATTCGCCCGGATGACTCCCTGTACGATGCGTACAAAGGGCGGGTTTCGCTGCGTTCAGAACGTCAGGCGGGCTATGAAGCGCTGAAGGATCTGCCAGCCCGCACGACCGATGGCACGGAAGTCTCGTTGATGCTGAATGCGGGGCTCGACCTCGATATGGACATGATGAAACAGGCAGGCGCTGACGGCGTAGGCCTGTTCCGCACTGAATTTCAGTTCCTCGTCTCGGAATCTCTGCCCAAGCTGAATGACCAGATCGACCTCTACAAGCGCGTTCTGGACAAGGCCGATGGCAAGCCGGTCATCTTCCGCACCGTGGATTTGGGCGGCGACAAAGTGCTGCCCGCGCTGAACTTGCAACGAGAAGAAAACCCGGCACTGGGCTGGCGGTCGATCCGGTTCGCGCTGGACCATAAGGGCTTGTTCCGGCGCCAATTGCGCGCGCTGGTTCGCGCCGCTGGAGAGCGACCGCTGACCGTCATGTTTCCGATGGTGACCGTGGCGTCCGAATTCGAGGAAGCGCGTGACCTGTTGCTGACAGAGGTCGAATGGTCGGCAAAGCGCACGGGGCGCCGACCGTCACGCGTGGAAGTCGGCGTGATGCTGGAAACGCCAGCTTTGGCGTATGGTTTGCCAGAACTTGCCGGCAAGGCGGAATTCCTGTCGGTCGGGACGAATGACCTGATGCAATTTTTCTTCGCGGCTGACCGGATGACGCCGCATGTATCGGATCGCTACGATCTGGTGTCACCCAGCGCATTGCGATTCCTGAAAGAGGTCTCGGACGCCTGTAAAACTCATGGCATACGCATGTCCGCGTGCGGGGAAGCGACGGGATCAACCCTGTCTGCGCTTTGCTTCGTGGCACTGGGATTTACCACATTGTCGATGTCAGCGGGCTCTATTGGACCGGTCAAGCAAATGATAAGGTCATTCGACTTGCAGGCATTCAGGCCAGACTTTTTGGCTGCTCTGGACGCCCCGAAGCAGGATTTCCGTAACCAAGTATTAGCCTTGGCAGCCGATCATGGGATTGAGCTTTCTGATGGTTAATATGGACTGGCCCATATAATAACCACATTCATGGACCAGAAATTGCGCTGCAGGGAGGGGACCCCCTCGCTGTATCGAAGAGCTGGAAGAATATGGCACACGACGACCTGACCCCTGAGCAAGACCGTGATGATGCGAGCCCTGTGGCATCGCAGGACACGTCTGCGAGCGTGTCGGAATCTGTGTCGAATGAGACGGAAATGACGCCGCGCGAACGTGCCATGGAGATTTTCCAGGCGCGCGAATTCGATGGCGAGCCGTTGCGTATGGGCCAGGTCCTGCGCCGTGTGCGGGAGGCTTTGGGCCTCGAAATCGCAGACGTGTCCCGCGCAACATTGATGCGCAAAGATTATCTGATGTGGATTGAGCGCATGGAAGTCGGCGAACTTCCACGTGGCGGCTATTTGACTGCGATCCTCAATACTTACGCCAAATATCTCCAGCTGCCGGAAAAGGAAGTTATCCGGATTTACAGTCAGGAATGCGGCGCTGTCGAAGAAGTGCACAGCGACGCCCCGGTCCCCAAGATTGGCCAGATCGCACCGGAAAAGGCTAAATGGCCGCTCGCGGTTGCTGCAGCCGCGGTCTTGGTAGCGCTGGGCGCAGGCGCGCTTGGCGTGTCGCAATTGGTGCGCCCGAATGTCGAACTTTCCGCCGAACCTGGTGTCGTCGCCGTGAATGGCGCGCGTGACAGCCTGTTCGCGGAATCCACGAAATCCGATCGCCCTGTCCCCAAGAATTTGCCGCTGGAACTGGTGGCGGTGAAGCAGGGCTGGATGGAAGTGCGCGGCGCTGATGGCACCATTTTCCGCAGCCGCGTTATGGCTGCCGGAGAAAGCTATTTTCCGCGCCTTCAGGCCGGCTGGACCGTGTCTGCCCGCAATGGCGGCGCCTTTGAATGGCGTGTCGGTGATGTCACAATCGGCCCTCTGGGCCCTGAAGGCGCCCAGGTGTTTTCGGCGAGCATTGATGACCAGATTGGTCGCGCCGCCGATGCAGCGGCCCCAGCCATGGCTGCCAATGGTGGCACCAAGGCCACCCGCTAGGCTTGCCATGAGCCGCCGGACCCGCCATGTGATCCGGGACACTCACCGGACAGGACCCCGCGCCCATGTCGCATAATCCAATCCGTCCCTGGCGTAACATCGAGCGCCGGAAATCCCGCCAGATCCGCGTTGGCAATGTGCTTGTGGGCGGCGACGCCCCGATTGCCGTGCAGACCATGACGAACACGCCGACGGAGGATGTCGCCGCCACGCTCGCGCAGATCGAGCGCGCTGCAGAAGCGGGCGTGGACATTGTGCGCGTCTCCTGTCCAACGGAAGACTCCACAGCGGCGATGCCGGAAATTTGCCGGGCGAGTCCCGTGCCAATCGTCGCGGACATCCATTTCCACTATAAGCGCGGTATCGAAGCCGCCGACGCTGGCGCGGCTTGCCTGCGAATCAATCCCGGCAATATCGGGTCTGAAGCCCGGGTGAGGGAAGTCGTGGCAGCGGCGCGCGCCAATGGGTGTTCCATCCGGATCGGCGTCAATGGCGGCTCGCTGGAGCGGCATCTGCTGGAAAAATATGGTGAGCCGTGTCCGGATGCGATGGTCGAATCCGCGCTGGACCATGCCTGTATCCTCGATGATCTCGGCTTCCACGACTACAAGATTTCAGTCAAAGCCTCAGACATGTTCCTGACCGTGGCGGCCTATCAGCAGCTGGCCGAGGCAACCGACGCGCCGCTACATTTGGGCATTACCGAAGCGGGCGGACTGCGCACAGGTACCGTCAAATCCTCTATTGGTATGGGCGCGTTGCTCTGGGCCGGCATTGGCGACACGATCCGCGTCTCCCTGTCGGCCGATCCGGTGGAAGAGGTGAAGGTCGGCTTCGAGATGTTGAAATCGCTCGGTCTGCGGACACGCGGCGTCAACATCGTGGCGTGTCCCAGCTGCGCGCGGCAGGGCTTTGACGTCATCAAGACCGTCGAAGTGCTCGAACAACGCTTGGCGCACATTTCCGAACCGATCAGCCTGTCAATTATCGGCTGTGTCGTGAACGGACCGGGCGAGGCAGCGCTGACCGATCTGGGCTTTACCGGCGGCGGCAAGGAAAGCGGCAAGATGTTTGTGTCCGGCCGCGCTGACCACAATGTTTCCAATGCGGAAATGGTCGACCACATCGTCGGTCTGGTGGAGCAGAAAGCCGAAGCCCTGCGCCGCGAGCGTGAGGCGGCCGAGGTGGCAGCCGAATAGGCTGAACCTGCTCAGCATATGACCCCTGACCTTCTTCTCCTGTTTGCCGACCGGATCGGCGTGTTCGTGTTCGCGATCTCCGGCGGGATTGTCGCCGTGCGCAAGCAAATGGACATGTTCGGCGTCATCGTGCTGGCCTTCCTGCCGGCGATTGGCGGTGGCACGCTGCGTGATCTCATCCTGTCCCAGCCAGTCTTCTGCCTGGAGGATACCCAGACGCTGGGCCTGGCGGTGGCAGGGGGCTTTACCGCTTTCTTCTTTCATCGCTGGCTTGAGAATTTCCGGCCCCTGCGTTGGGCCGATGCGTTCGGCATGGCGCTGTTCGCGGTGACCGGCGCGGCGAAGGCCATGTCGCTTGGCTTTGGCTGGCCGGTCGTGCTGATCATGGGCACGATGACGGCAAGTGCAGGCGGCTTGCTCCGTGATGTCGTCGCCAATGAAGAGCCGCTGCTGCTCAAGAAGGATATTTACGCAACAGCCGCCCTGATGGGGTCGCTCGTCTATTTCCTGCTCAAGTTGAGTGCCGTCGAGGAGACCTTTGCCTTTGGAGGCGGCCTCCTCGCAGCCTTCATGATCCGCGCGCTGGCGATCATTTTCAAACTGTCGCTGCCGCGCTCGCCTTTCTAGAGACGGGCGACGCGCTGGCGGGCTTCAGCCCGAATAGCGGCCGCAGAAAGCCGACGCGGCGGATGGCCAATTCGTGCAACAGGGCACATCCGGCAAATGTGCCGCCGATGACAAGCGGGCAGGTCCTGCCGGGTCAGCCAGTAGCCGAGCATGACGGTCAGCGTCTGGTGCAGGATGTACCAGGGGAAGATCGCCTCGGTCATGTAGGTCAGCGCACGGCTGGGCCGGTTGAGGTAGCGTTCGGCGAGGCCGAGCAGGGCTGCGATGGTGATCCAGGCATAGGCGAGGCGCGCAATGCGGGCAGGCCAGATGATCCAGTCCCAGTCTCCGCTTTCGCTTAGCATTTCCCAGTTTGCCCAGAGGACGGACAGGCCTGCGCCGAGGCCAACCATCAGGCCGACTGCGAACGGAAGCACGCGACGGATCGCGTTCCAGAAATAGACATCCTTGGCCAGCAGGAAACCGATCATCAGCATGGTCAGGCTGTGGGCGTGATTGGCCCAGTCCCAGGTGAGGTCGTGGGTGGTCTTGAAATACGGATCAAGCGTGATGCGGTACAGGATATGCGGCAGAACTGGCAGGATCAGCGCGGCGGCTGGCCCCCATTTCCCGCCGAATAGGCGCTTTGTGATCTGCGCGCCGGTGCCGCCCATGAAGCGCGCGATCCGGCCAGCAAACGGTGCCAGCATCAACGTGTAAACGAGCAGGTACACAATGTACCAGAGATGGTTCCAGGTGGGGGTCGTCACTGAGAAATCGGAATTGAAATCAAGGTATTGAGGCCAGAAAGTCCAGAAACTGCCTGAGAACTCTCCGGATTCGACCAGCTGCAGCCAGCTTTGCGGTGCGACCACGACGGCCATGCCGAACAGGATGGGCAGGCCCAGTCGTACGGCGCGTTCCCGTGCCAGTTTGGAGCCGCCGAGCTTGTCCGCGGCAAAGCGCAAGGCCACACCGGAGATGAAGAAGAGCAGCGCGAGTCGCCAAGGGTTCAGTAACATCATCGCCCATTCGGCCTCCGGGCCCGCATGCACGCTTTTTACGTGCCAGCCCCACGTCACGTAGAACATGCCGGAATGGTAGAGAATGAGCAGGCCAAACGCGATGATGCGCAGCCAGTCGAGATCAAATCGGCGGGGGAAGGCGTGGGCGTTGGGCATGGGTGTCTCCTGAGGATTTGATGCCAGCCTGTCGAGATCGCGGGTTCAAGTCAGCTCGGATGGGTCGATCGGTGGATCGAAGGGGTGAAAGGCCTCTGGCGGGGATGTGCGGCGGCACCTGGGGACGAAATCCTGACATTTCTGTTCCAGCTCCAGCCCGGCTTGTGGCAGGAAGCGGAGCATGGAACCTCGCAAGCTGCATCCCGAGATCGAAGCTGACCGTCGTGCAGACCGGAAGACGTGGATCTATTTCGGATGCTTCCTGTTCGCGTCATTTCTCGTGGAGTCCTTGTCAGACCAATACGAGTTGGTGCGCGACGGGGCTGCGCATCCGAACCTGCCATGGCTGAGTCAGGCGACATCGCATGGCGTGATCCTGGCGCTCACACCCTTCATCACCTTCATGCTCAGCCGGTTTCCACTTTCAGCTGGCCGATGGCGGACCAATCTGGCCGTGCATGCGGCCGCGACCCTGCTATTCTCTGCCGTGCACATCCTCGCAATGGTCGCGCTGAGGAAGCTGCTGAGCCCGGTCGTCTTTGGTTTCTCCTATGAATTTGGCCTCGCCAACCTGTCGGTCTGGCTCTACGAATTCCGCAAGGATGTGCTGAGCTATTCCCTGATCGCCGCGATCTTCTGGATGAACCGACTGGTCGAGCAACGCGCACTTGATTCCCGAGTGGCGCAACGCGACGCAACTGATTTGCATCGGCTGACGCTGAGATCCGGTGGGCGTTCCTACTTCGTGAATGCGCCTGATGTGATTTGGGCCAAGGCGGCGGGCAATTATGTGGAAGTCGTCGCGGCGGGCAAAACCTATCTGGCGCGCCTGACGCTGACCGAACTGTCACGCCTGCTGGATGCTGCTGGCGGACGGCATGTGCGGGTGCATCGCTCACACATCGTCAACCTGGACCATGTGCAGGCGATTGAGCCTACCGGTGAAGGGGATGTGACCCTGCGGCTGGACACGGGCGACGAGGTGCCGGGCTCGCGGCGGTATCGCGCCCAGTTCGAGCCGGAACGGGCGGCCTGACCACTTTTCCGTGAGGGGGTAGGCGGCCGGATAAATGCCGCTAGGGTGCCGGAACATTTTTCTCGGAGAAGTCCATGCTCAACGTGTTTCGTGCCCTTGTCTGGTTTCTTGTCCGCGTGCCGCTCTTGTTGCTCATTTTTGTGACCGCGCTGATCATGAGCAGTTGCACCATGCTGGGTCTGAATTATGCGAGCCTGGAGACGGCCAACAAGCCTGCACCCCAGCCTGAACTTAATGTGGCGGCGATTGTAAATGAGCCAGCTTACCGATCAGACGTTATGCAGGGCTTTGAGGACGTTCTCTACGGGCCATGGCCGGAAGGACTGCCGATCGAATGGGGTGAGCCACGCCTGGTTGATGCCAATTTGCTTGGCGGGAAAGGGCGGCTTGAAGAGATACCTGTCACGATCGGTAAAGGTGAGGGTGCGAGCCAGTTCTGGCTGGTCGTCGCCACACCTTCTGGTGATGGACCATTCCCGCTTGTTATCAGCCAGACCTTTTCTTCCAACTGCGCGGCCTTTCCCGGTTACCCGGTCACCGCGACCGACGGAACGATCTGCGAGGGCAGCGAAATGGAGGGCACATTCGGCTTCATCGCGACCCAGATCTTCGGCACGTACATCGCCAAAGTGCCGCTCGACCGCTTCATGGACTCGGGCATTGCCTATGCGAGTTTCTATGGGTCGGATTTTGTGCCGGATCGCCGCACTGAAGCGCCGGGCGTGATGGCGAATCTGGGCGGACCGGTCAATCCAACCAGCACGTTGATGGCGTGGGCCTACGGGTATTCGGCCGCTATGGACGCGTTGGAGGGACGCGAAGCGATCGATTCCGACGCGATAGTACTGTTCGGGCATTCGCGGTTCGGCAAGGCTGCGCTGATCGCGGGCGCCTGGGACCGGCGGACTGACGGGGTCATTGCGCACCAGGCCGGGTTCGCTGGCGCATCGCTCTCTCGTTCGGAAACAGGTGAAGGATTGAAGCGTATGGCAGAATCCTACCCGCACTGGCTAGCGCCTGGGATACAGGATTGGCTGGACCGGCTGGACGAATTGCCGGTGGATCAGCACCAATTGCTGGGCCTGTTGGCACCAACCCCTGTTCTGCTGGGTAATGGACGCCGCGATGTCTGGTCAGATCCGAACTCCTCCTTTCGCGCCGCGATTTCGGCTTCAGACGTTTATGAAGCGGCTGGCGAGCCGGGATTGCCAGCGGGCGGCATGAAGCAGGATTTCGTCCCAGAGGCGGGGATTGCGTGGTGGCTGAGGCCGGGCGGGCACAGCATCGTATCGGAAGACATCGACACGTTCATTGCCTTCGTTCACGCACAGTTTCCTGAAGCCTCTCGGACGCAAAGTGCTGTTCATGCTGCAGAATAGTGCCTAAGCTCCCCTCAATTAAAAAAGCTGTGGGAGGCCAAAATGCCAATCAATGTCGAATTTCTCCATCCTGTTCTTGCGCTTATCGTATGGACGCTGATCCTCTGGTTGTGGATGTACGCGACGCGTATCCCCGCCATGCAGAAGGCTCAGATAAACCCGGATGACGCCCGTCATCCCGGCACCTATGGCGATAAACTGCCAGCGAATGTCCGGTCTGTTGCGGACAATTACAATCACCTCCACGAACAGCCGACCATTTTCTATGCCCTGATGTTCTTTGCGGCTTTGACCGGTGGCGGGGACCATCTCGCGACGCTGATTGCCTGGATTTATGTCGGCCTGCGCGTTCTGCATTCCTTCGTCCAGATCCTGTCGCCGAAGGTGATTTTGCGGTTTACGTGCTTCGCGCTCGCCTCGATCACGCTGATCGTGCTGGCCGGTAAGGAAGTGATTCGCATTCTTCTCTGACATAGGCAATCACAGCCGAAGGGACTTATCAGCTGGCCAAAAGCGCTCTAAAGGGCGCGGATGGCTACTCTTTCCCTTTCCCGGCTCCAGCAGGTTGTTGATCGTTTCGAACAGGTCGAGGCGCGCATGGGCGCGACGACCGAAACCGATGAGATCATCGCCCTGTCCAAGGAGCATTCCGAACTGAAACCCGTGGTCGACAAGGCGCGGGAAGTGATGACTGCGCGCAAGGGCCTTGAAGAAGCTGAAGCCCTGGCCTCGTCTGGTGATGCCGAAATGGCAGAACTGGCACAGATGGAAATCGAGGACATCAAGGACCGCCTGCCGGGCCTGGAGCAGGAGATGCAGGTCCTGTTGTTGCCTAAAGATGTGGATGACGCGGCCAATATCGTGTTGGAGGTTCGTGCCGGAACGGGCGGAGACGAGGCCGCCCTGTTCGCAGGCGACCTCTACCGCATGTACACACGCTACGCGCAGACGATGGGATGGAAAGTCGAAGTGGTCGACGCGTCCGAAGGCGATGCCGGCGGCTACAAGGAAATCGTCGCCAATATTGCTGGCGACGGCGTGTTCGGTCACATGAAGTGGGAAAGCGGTGTGCACCGCGTCCAGCGTGTGCCAGCGACCGAAACGCAGGGACGCATTCATACGTCGGCCGCGACTGTGGCTGTTTTGCCCGCGCCCGAGAATGTCGAGATCGAAGTCAAACCCGAAGACATCCGTATCGACACAATGCGGTCTTCCGGTGCGGGCGGCCAGCACGTCAATACAACGGACTCCGCGGTGCGTATCACCCATCTCGCGACCGGTATCATGGTGACGAGTTCGGAAAAGTCCCAGCACGTGAACCGCGAGAAGGCGATGGAGCAGCTGAAGATTCGCCTCTACGAGAAAGAGCGCTCCGAGCGCGACGCTGAACGTGCCGAAGCGCGCGCCAGCCAGATCGGCACGGGCGACCGCAGCCAGAAGGTGCGGACCTATAACTATCCGGAAAACCGGGTCACGGATCACCGCATCGGCCTGACACTGTATTCGCTCGACAAGATCATCACGGGCGATAAGCTGAACGATGTTGTCGAAGCGCTGATTACGGAAGACCGGGCGCGCAAGCTGGCCGCGATGGAGGCGAACTAAGCTGCCTGCCAAGACGTATGAAACTCTACTGGCAGAGGGCGCGGCGCAGTTGCGCAAAGCCGGCATTGATACGTCGCGGCTGGAAGCGCGCTGGTTGCTGGCCCATGCGGCTGGCTGTCAGTCCTCAGACCTTATCGCGCGAGGGGGGAACAATGTGTCAGATGAAATCACTTCTGCATATTCCAAGAGTATTTTGCGCCGCGCCGCCCGTGAGCCTTTGCAACACATCATTGGCTCGACGGAATTTTTCGGTCTTGAATTGCTGAGCGACGCGCGCGCATTGATTCCCCGCCCGGACAGCGAAATTGTGGTTGAGGCGGCCCTTGCACGCATTCCTGACAATGCACCTGTCTTCATTGTCGATCTCGGAACGGGGAGTGGGTGCCTGTTGTCCGCAATCCTCGCAAATCGACCACTGGCGACCGGGGAGGGCGTCGAGGCAAGCCGGGATGCAGCGGAACTGGCGGAGGAAAACCTGTCCCGGCTCGGCCTGTCAGGGCGCGCATCGATCCATAACGGCCCATGGTCCGATTGGCAGAAATGGGATGCAGCCGACCTGATCATTTCCAATCCGCCCTATATTGTCAGCGCGGAAATGGCAGGCCTCATGCCTGAAGTTCGCGACCATGATCCGGCGGCAGCGCTTGATGGCGGCCCAGATGGTCTGGATGCCTATCGAAAGATCGTGGACCTGGCAGCGGGGCGGATGAAGCCCGGCGGCTGGCTCGTATTCGAGATCGGGTATGACCAGAGACTATCCGTCAGCGCCTTGCTGGAAACAGCCGGATTTGAAGCCATCACCTGTCTGAAGGATCTAGGCGGAAATGACCGGGCCATTGCCGCGCAACACCCTGTTGTGTAATACTTACATTTCTTCTTGGCGTATTGAGAAAGTCACGCTAGAAGATTCTCGTGAGACGGCGACCACACACGGTGTAATTGCATGTCCCCCTCACAAGACTCGCGCAAATCAAGGGCTGGGGCCACTTTATCCAGAAGGCCAATTGCGCTGGGAATTGCCTGAAAACTGATCAGGCGCATGAAACGGGAAGATCTGCATGAAACGTTCACGCGGGCGCAATCGTCGCTCAGGCGGTAACAACCAGAACAGCCACAACAATCCGAATCGTCACTATGAAAGTGTCGGTCCGGATGTGAAGATTCGTGGCTCTGCACAGCAGGTTCTGGACAAATACCAACAATATGCCCGTGACGCCCAGACCAGCGGCGACCGGATCCTGTCCGAGGCGTATTACCAGTTTGCCGAACACTATCAGCGCATCGTGGCCAAGCAGGCGGAAGCGAAAGAACGCTCCCAGCAGCAGCGCAACCAGAGTCGCGACAATCGCCGCGACGATCGCGATAGCAATGACAATAACGACAACAGCAATGCCGATGACGACAATTCGTCCAAGCAGGAAGCCGAAGTCGAATCGCGCAACAAGAACCGCAACGAGGATGACCGTTCCGATCAGGACGCTGACTCATCCAGCGATGCGAAATCCAACCAGGATGACGCGTCGGAGAATTCGGACAAGTCCGATGATGGCGATGACAAGGCTGAAAAGCCCCGTCCGCGCAGTCGCCGCAAGCCTTACGCCAAGCGCGAAAAGGCCGATGATGCGCCAGAAGCTGAAACCGATGGAGTGCTGAAAACCGTCTCCCGTGGTCGCCGTAAAGCTGCGCCGAAGGGGGATGATGGTGCCCAGCCCGAAGAGGCTTCCGCCGAAACCACCGACTGATTGCAAGTCGTCAAACCGATTTGAAGAGCCCGGCTGCATCTTGCAGGCCGGGCTTTTTCTTGCGCGTATCGTGACGGTGCGGGCGGTTGCAAACCCATCAAGGCTTCCCACCGGCTGCCGCTGAGCGGGGCCATTGTCCACCAACTTCCATGATCTGCCTTTCAAAGGGGATGTAGATGAATATTGAACAATACACAGAGCGCGCTCGCGCGATCATTCAGGGTGCACAGACCGCTGCCTTGGCAAATGGCCATCAGGTTCTGACGCCTGCCCATGTTCTGAAGACCATGCTGGAAGACCGGGACCAACTCGCGGTGAACCTGATCCGTGCAAGCGGGGGTCGTCCCGAGCTGGTTGCGCAAGGCATCGACACAGCGCTTGGCAAACTGCCAAAGGTGCAGGGCGCAAGCTCAGGCCTTCGTCTCGAGCAGGCGGGGGCCCAGCTGTTTCAGTCCGCCGAAGCGGACGCGAAGAAAGCTGGCGACAGTTTTGTCACCGTTGAGCGCTTGTTGCTGGCAATCGCCAGTCTGAAGGGTGATCCGGCTTCTGACGTGCTGGCCAATGCGGGCGTGACCTCGTCTGGCCTCGAAGGTGCCATTGCCGAACTCCGTCAGGGTCGCACAGCTGACAGTGAAAATGCCGAAGAAGGGTATGAAGCCCTGAAGAAGTACGCCCGCGACCTGACCAAGGATGCGCGGGAAGGCAAGCTCGACCCGGTCATCGGGCGCGACGAAGAAATCCGCCGTGCGATCCAGGTCTTGTCTCGCCGCTCGAAGAACAACCCCGTCCTGATTGGTGAGCCCGGTGTGGGTAAAACGGCAATCGCCGAAGGGCTCGCGCTACGCATTGTCAATGGCGACGTACCAGAAAGCCTGAAAGGCAAACGCCTGCTTGCGCTCGACATGGGCGCGCTGATTGCGGGAGCAAAGTTCCGTGGAGAGTTCGAGGAGCGCCTGAAGGCCGTGTTGAACGAAGTTCAGCAGGCGGAAGGTGGCGTTGTCCTGTTCATTGATGAGATGCACACGCTGGTTGGTGCGGGCAAGGGTGATGGCGCAATGGACGCCTCAAACCTCCTCAAGCCTGCCTTGGCGCGTGGCGAACTGCACTGTATCGGTGCGACGACTTTGGACGAGTATCGCAAACACGTTGAAGGTGACCCCGCCCTCGCACGACGGTTCATGGCCGTTTTCGTGGATGAGCCAACCGTTGCCGATACAATCTCGATTCTCCGTGGCCTGAAGGGTCGTTACGAGGCGCACCATGGTATCCGCGTGTCGGACGCCGCGATTGTTTCTGCCGCCAATTTGTCGAACCGGTATATCACTGACCGGTTCCTGCCGGACAAGGCCATCGACCTTATGGACGAAGCCTCTGCGCGTTTGCGCATGCAGGTCGATTCCAAGCCCGAAGAACTCGACGAGATCGATCGCCGCCTCCTGCAATTGCGGATCGAGGCCGAGGCTCTGAAGAAAGAAAAGGATGCTGCTTCGGTGGATCGCCTCAAGACAATCGAGAGCGAGATTGCGAATCTGCAGACAAAGTCGGATGAGCTGACGGCGACGTGGTCTGCCGAGAAGAACAAGTTGAAAGGCGCTGCCTCCGCCAAAGAGCAGCTCGACCGAGCCTATGCCGACATGGCGGAAGCCCAGCGCCAAGGCGACCTGACCAAGGCGTCTGAACTGAAATTCGCGACAATCCCGCAGCTGGAAAAGCTCATTGCCGAAGTCGAAGGCAGCGAGGATGACCAGGGGGACGGTGGACTCGTCTCGGAAGTCGTCCGTCCGGAGCATATTGCCGCTGTTGTGTCGAAGTGGACCGGTATCCCCGTCGACAAGATGATGGAAGGCGAGCGCGAGAAGCTGCTCAAGATGGAAGACGATCTGCGCAAGCGGGTCGTGGGTCAGGATGCTGCGCTGGAGGCCGTCTCCAATGCTGTTCGCCGCGCGCGTGCGGGCCTGCAGGATCCGAACCGCCCCATCGGCTCTTTCCTGTTCGTCGGTCCAACCGGCGTCGGCAAGACCGAACTGACCAAGGCGCTCGCCGAGTTCATGTTTGACGACGATACCGCGATCCTTCGGCTCGACATGTCGGAATTCTCCGAGAAGCATTCGGTCGCCCGTCTGATAGGAGCGCCTCCGGGCTATGTCGGGTATGATGAAGGCGGTGTACTGACGGAGTCAGTGCGGCGTCGACCCTATCAGGTGATCTTGTTCGATGAGGTCGAGAAGGCCCATCCGGACCTTTTCAATACCCTGTTGCAGGTTCTCGATGATGGTCGCCTGACGGATGGCCAGGGTCGCACGGTCGATTTCAAGAATACGATCATTATCATGACGTCGAACCTCGGCGCAGACGCGCTGGCCAGCGGCGAAGAAGGCGATGTGTCGGAGGCAGCCAAAGAGTCCGTTATGGGCGCCATCCGCATGCATTTCCGGCCCGAATTCATCAACCGGATCGACGAGATCGTCTTCTTCAAGCGGCTGGGCCGCGGCGAGATCGACCACATTGTCGATATTCAGATGGAGCGCCTCGAAGCGCTGCTGAAGGATCGCAAGATGACGCTGCGGCTGAGCCTCGATGCCCGTAACTGGCTGGCCGCGCGTGGCTATGACCCGGTCTATGGGGCAAGGCCACTCAAGCGTGTCATCCAGAAGGAATTGCAGGATCCTCTGGCCCGCCTCCTGCTGGAAGGTCGTATCCATGATGGCGAAACCATCGAGATCGGTGTCGAGGGCGACCAGCTGTCCATCAATGGCGTCCCGAACGGGTTCGCCAAGGGTGCTGCCGCTCTGAACTAAGGGTTGATTTGAGCAGTATACTATGATGGCCTTCCTGTTGATCAGGAAGGCCATTTTGTATTTTTTGACCAGAACACTGACCGCACTTGCGGTGACCCTTTCGGCTGTAGTGAATACAGCGCTCGCAGACACGAACGCGGTTGCCGAGCTCTATGGCCGTGCGGATGGGATCGCCTCGCCAGAGCTGTCGCCGAACGGTACCCGACTCGCCATCGAATGCACGCCTCAGGGGCTGCCCTCGCTCTGCGTCTTCGACCTACCGCCTGAAGGACTTCTTCTGGGCGGATGACAATCGGCTGATCTTCCGATTCGGCGTGTTCGAGCGCCTGCAGGCACAGAGCGGAATGCAGGAATTCGAAGTCTGGCGCGCGGTGTCCTATGATGTGAATTCCGGCAAATTGACCATGCTGATGAATGACACGCGCGGCATGGTGAACACGTCCAACATCGTCTCCCTCCTGACGCAGGAGCCCGACAAGGTACTCACCCTCGGCTGGTTGTATGATAGCGGCGCGACATCCGGCACGATGGGGAGCATCGGCAGCGCCGGATCACATCTGGTGAACCGCCCTGTTGGAAATGTCGTTTCAATTTCGTATGAGGCCCGCGATGGCCGCACCATTCAGGGTTTCGTCACGCTGCCGCCCGGCAAGACGTTGGATGATGGCCCGTTTCCGCTGGTCGTCCTGCCGCATGGCGGCCCGGTGGCCCATGACACGGCCGAGTTCGACTGGTGGTCCGGCGCCTATGCCGAGGCAGGCTATGCCGTATTGCGCCCGAACTATCGCGGCTCGACCGGTTCGACTTCGGAGCATCGCTTCGCCGGATATGGCGAGTATGGCGGCAAGATGGTCGACGACGTGATCGACGGTGCGGCATGGGCCATCGCGCAGGGCATTGCCAAGCCGGACGGTTATTGCATCGCTGGCGGCAGCTATGGCGGTTATTCGGCGCTGATGGTGGCCGCGCGGGATTCCGGACGGGTGAAATGTGCTATCTCGGTGAACGGAGTGACGGATCCGATCCTGCGCCTGTCGGAATACACACCCGACAGCGATGCTTACAATGACTACGAATTGATGCTCGGGTCAGGCCGGTTTTCAGACGATGCCAGCCGCGCGGCCATGATGCCGGTCCGTCAGGCCGGGGCAATGTCGGCGCCGATCCTGATCATGCATGGCCGCGAAGACACGCGCGTGCCCTTCCGGCAGTTCACGCGGATGCGCGAAGCTACCGGAAACCGCCCGAACTTCACCTTTGTGGAGATGGAAGGCGAGGATCATTTCCTGCAGTCCACGTACGCACGTTCGGATGTGTTGAATCGGACGCTTACATTTCTGGAGGCGCATCACCCAGTGCAATAGCCGCAGGATACGCGGAGCCTCGGGAGCTCCGCGACATTCCTTTTACGGAGAGGGTGGATTGGTCAGCGAGCCGGTGCCTGCCATGAGCTGGGCGCCTTGGGCTGTGCGGATCGCGTCGATCTCGGCCTTGCGGGCTTCGAATTCGGCAAGCATGTCCGGCGTCTCAGCCAGCTTGCGGCCGGTCGGCAGTTTCAAGCGCATCGCGTTGACTGGCTTGCCCTTGATGTAGACTTCGTAGTGCAGGTGCGGTCCGGTTGAGGCACCGGTCGAGCCGACATAGCCAATCACGTCGCCTTGGCGTACCCGCTTGCCGGCGCGCACGCCTGGTCCGTAGCGGGACATGTGGGCGTAGGCGGTCTTGTAATTATTGGCGTGTTTGATGCGGACATAATTTCCATAGCCGCCATAGCGGCTTGCGCGTTGCACAGTGCCATTGCCGGCTGCATAGATCGGTGTGCCGGTCGGCGCGGCGAAATCAGTACCCTTGTGCAGGCGCGTATAGCCCGAGATCGGGTGGCGACGATTGCCGAAGGAGGATGACAGACGCGCGCCATTGATAGGGGTCTTCATCAGGAATTTCGTGGCGCTTTCGCCATTCTCGTCGAAATAGTCAGCTACGCCGTCATCGCTCGGTGTGAAGCGATAGAAGCCGCGTGTCAGCGCCTTGCCGTTCAGCTTGGCGAAGACGAGGCCGCCATTCTTGACCGGTGTGCCGCGCTCGTCGACTTGGGTTTCATAGACCATTTCGAACGTGTCACCTGGATGGATCTCGCGCTGGAAATCCACGTCATAGGCAAACGCACTGGCGAAATCGACCACCTGTTGGTCGCCGGCGCCCAGCTTGCGGGCGGCTTCATAGATTGAAGTTTCAATTGGTGCGGCAACGCGGTGATAGGTTGGGCTGAGGCGTGCTTTCAACTCGCTGGCTGTCCAGCCGCTCTCGGCTGAGCGCGTGATGAAGAGGTTGCGTTCGGCGTCCGCCTTGATGTTGAGCGCGGTCAATTGACCATTGGCAATGAAGGCGTCGGCCTTGACCCCGGGGCGAAGGCGCCGCGGATCGAGGAGTTCCTTCTCGTAAATCGTGTGCAGCGCAGCGGCAGCATCGGACGGCTCGGCCCCTAGGCGCGTGACAAGCTCTGTCAGCGTTTCGCGACTTTTCAGCGTGCCGCTTATGCGGTTCGGAATGGTGAGACCGGGCTCGAATTCAGTTGCAGACAGGAGTGTGGTGGCGAGGGGCGGCGGGGCCGGCGATGCATGGGCGGCGCCCATTCCGACCGGCTCATTTGATGGACCGACCGTCACGAGGCCCAGAATGGCCGAAACCGATCCCAACAAGCCCAATACGACCAGACTCTTCACGCCATGCGAGACCGTTCGGCCCGGCTCGGCAGTGTTTGTTTCGACTGTTTTCACGTCATGCACCATGGCGCGATCTCCCTCACTCCAGTGCCACCCAGCACCTCTGTCTCTCAAGACTGTGAATGTCAGAAGGACCTTTTATACCGTTTACACGTTAAGAAACGACATTGTTGCTCAATTTGGCCTTCTTGCTTTCCTACAAATCCTAGTAGCCAATCAAAGCAAGAAGCAAGCCGGAACCGTCAGTGAATACGCCACATTACAAAGATTTAGAGGTTGAAGGCTCGAAGACGGGCACGCGCCGCCTGAATTGGGGGCGTTGGTTGCTGGTCGCGATCCTGACCTTGATCCTGCTTTTTGGTGCGCTCGGCTGGCTCGGTCGCAAATACATCGCCCAACAGGCATTGGCGCAGTGGTGCCATGATCAGTCCCTCACTTGCGATGCTGATTTCAAGCGCCTTGGGCCTGGGGGTGCGGTGATTACTGGAGTCCGCGTCAAATCCGGCGACGAGACGCCCTTCGTGGCAGACGAAGTAACTGCAGACATATCCTGGAAGGGGCTGGTGCCGTCTCTCGGTGCCGTATCGGTTATTGCGCCGGAATTGCACGGCACGTTGGATGATCGTGGTATTCGCTTTCATGGGCTTGAAAATTTGGGCGGGTCTGGCGGGGACAGTGGCAGTCCGCTGCCTCCAGTGAAGATTACCAAGGGCCGCGTCTTGCTGGCCACAAGCGCCGGCGACATCGGGGCATCGGTCGATCTGGAAGGCGAATTTCCCGAATCCGGCACATTGCAGATGGTACTCGACCCGGTGTCCCTGTCCGGTCCGGACGGCACGCTGGTCTGGTCGGAGGGGCGAGTCGATGTCACCGCCAGCGACGGCCAGCTGGAAGGCGAGGCTTTTCTGGATCTTGCCGAGGCCGATATACGCGGCGTTCAGGCGCGAAACGTTCAGCTCGACGCGTTGCTGAAATCCCCCTTCGACGGAGGCGGTGACACACAAATTGTCTGGGACGGACATGTCGCTAGCGCCTCATGGAGTGGATACGAAATTACCAATGCATCAAGCAGTGGTCGTGCCGTTTTGGACCGCCTGCCATCCTTGGACATCGACTCCATTCTGAATGCGCTGGTTGAGGCCTCTGCCGAGACAGACGTGTCGAAAGTTTCCGGCAGCGCATTTGCCGGCCGCGACATGAAACTGGAGTTCGATCTTGCGGGTGATGCGGGGCGCGTCACCGGTCCTGTACTGGCCTCTGCAAGCGAACTGGACGTGCCACAGGGGCGCACGCAACGCGCGTCGATCCGGGCAACATTGGACAGGACGATCACGGACGGCATAGGCTTTACGGCCGATGTAGCGACGTCCGGGACAATGTTGAATGCCGCGACAACTGACCGGTTGCTTGAGTTGGTCAATCTGCCCGACATGTTCGCGGCCCATGAGGCAAGTCTTACGAGCGCGCTGCGTTGGGCGCTAACGGCCTTCAATGCCTCGGCTGCGGTTGCGGCTCAGCACAAGGCGGACGGGTGGGCCATTTCGGCGGATGGGCCGGCGCAGCTCAACGCACAATCAGGGCTGGCGTTAGACATTTTGCCTGGCGCTAACGGAAAATGGCTCTCCTGGATGGGCCGTGATCGATCGGTTGCAGGTCAGCTCTCTTTGAAAGGTGGCGGTTTGCCAGCCCTTACGGCAGACCTTCAGGTCCAGATGTCCGAAATGGGCCTGTCGCATTTCAACGCGACGGATCTGAAACTGTCCTCCTGGTCGGCAGGTGGCAGGACTCTCTCAGCCGATTTGAAACGGATTGACTATCAACGCGTCGGCGAAGGGGAGATGGCGCTTGAGACATCTGGCAAGATCGGCGTCGCGGGTAATGTGTCCGGCTTTGATCTCGACTCTTCCAGCCTGTCCGGTCAGTTGCTGGTGTCGTCCGACAAGGCGGGGTGGCGGATATCCACTCCGGATCGGTCCTGCCTGTCCCTGGACAGCCAGGGCTTGCGTTTCGGATCGGTCAGCCTCGGGGCTTTCCGCACGCCGATATGCCCGGAAGGGAGAGATTTCATCTCACCGGGCGCAGGATTTGCCGGGGCCACGAAACTGGGAGATTTGTTGGTTCCGGTCGCTTTCTCATCGAATGCCGGGACGGTCAGCTTCACAAATGCACAGATTGACTGGACGGGCGGAAAGACTGCGAGCGTCTCGGCGGTGTCAGACTCTGTCTCATTGGCCCTTGGCATCGGTGAGGAGACGCTCAGCATTGATGGCGACGGACTGAGGCTGGGCATTGCCACCCGTCTGAACGCCGCGCCCGCTCTGTCGGCGCGACTAGGGGCAACCAAGTTCAACGGAACGCTTGTACCTGCCAATGTCAGCTCCAGCGATTTCCGCTTCGACGGCACAACGGGCGAGGGTGGCGTGAAGGGGAGTATGAGCGCCGACGGTGTGATGATCCGCGACTATCGCGATGACCCCCTCTACCAGCCGCTGACAGCAGACCTGGACGCAACTCTGAGCGGTGCCGATTTCAGCATGTCCGGGCCTTTGCGGCTTGCGTCAAACGGCATCACCGTTGCGGACACACTGGTTCGCCTCGACGTAACGAAGCTGAGTGGCATGGCGGCGCTGGAGAGCCGTGACCTGCAGTTCGAGCCGGGTGCGCTGCAGCCTTGGCGCCTGTCAGACCGTTTGCGGGGCGTTTTCACGGATGCGCGCGGCGGTCTTGCTGCGGCGGCGCGGTTTGACATTGTTGGAGGCAAGATCGAAGGGACAGGGGAAGTCTCGGTTTCCGAATTCGGTTTTCAGACGACACGGCTTGGCCGGGTGCAGGGGGTCAACGGCACCGTCGCCTTTAGCGAATTGCTGGCCCTGACCACCGAGCCGGGACAGACCATCCTCGTCGAGCGTCTCAACCCCGGCGTACCGCTGGAGAATGGCCAAATCACTTTCCAGCTGGTCGAGGGTACGCAGTTCAAAGTCGAGTCGGCTGCGTTCCCCTTCGCCGGGGGAACACTGGCGCTGCCGCCCTTCGTCTGGTCGCTTGGCGGCGAGCAACAGAACATCGAAGTTACGGCAGAAGCGATTGAACTGGCGAAACTGGTTGAGGTTTTGAAACTGCCGGACACACGGGCAACCGGCACCGTATCCGGCAGCTTTCCGATCGATATTGATGGCACGGATATTCTCGTCCGAGATGCTCGGTTGAGGGCCGATGCCGAGGGTGGCTACATTTCATATCTGGGCACGGCTGCGGATTCTGCTGGCGCCGCAGATGCAAATGCCAAGATGGCCTTTGAAGCGTTGAAGGATTTCGACTTCACCGTCCTGGAGCTTGGCCTTGACGGCAATGTGCGCGACCGGATGACCATTTCTCTCATTCTGGAGGGCAAGAGCCGGAAGGGGATCGCCTATGGTGATGGAAATCAAGTGCTGACCGGGCAACCCTTCCTGTTCAACATCACTGTAGATTCGGCGCTCGGCGAACTCTTGCGCAACACTCAATACTATACGAGCCAGAAGGGCCTGACCGACGCTGTTGTCGAGCAGGTGAAAGCAAAACGACTGGATGAATCTGAATAGGACACAACCGCCAACTTCATTGACGTTAAGGTGGCGTGTGTCATGTTCCCCATTGAACCCTGAGGAGCGAATCCTGATGAATTATTCCAAAGCCTTGCTGGCTGGCGCGGGCATTGCGGCACTGGTCGCCTGCACGCCGACCGTCCGCATTGAACCGTCCGACAAGCCGATCAAGATCGATTTGAATGTCAATATTACCCAGGAAGTCCGCGTGATCCTCGACAAGGAAGTCGAAGACCTGATCGCGGACAACCCAGACTTGTTCTAAACTCGCGAAATCTGGAGACGAGATGATGAAATCCCTTCGCACTTTTTTCGCTGCCCTGGCCTTGGCCTTCGGCCTTGCCGTAATGTCGCCAGCCGCCTTTGCGGGTGATCCTGCCATTGATGCTGCCATTGAGGCGGGTGAGGTCGGCGAACGCATTGACGGTCGCCTTGGCGTTATCGGGTCGGCCGACCCGTCGCTCATTCGCAAGGTTCAGGAGATCAACAACAAGCGCGCCGCCAAATATGCGGAAGTCGCTGCTGAAACCGGCACGACGGTCGCTGAAGTCGCCCGCATCACCGGCGAAAAGCAGATTTCCAAACTGCGCCCTGGCCAATGGTACATGGATGCCAGCGGCAGCTGGAAGCAGAAATAGCTTGTTTCCAGCGCCGTCAGGCGTAGGTGATCAGACATGTCACGCAAGCTGATCTTCTGGATTGTAGCCAGTTTCGTGCTCCTGGGGCTGATGCTCTGGGGCATTTCGCTGTTCTGGGAAAGCAATGCTGACGGGCTCTCAGGGCATGGCTGGATCGCCTATGTCCTGGGCGGCGTCATGACGCTTGGCCTGTCGATTGGCCTGTTTCTGCTCACCTTCCACAGTGCGCGTCACGGCTATGACGATATCGACCGTCCGGAAGACGCAACTGAACAGAATGTCGAATATCGCCAATAGTTCATACAGCGTTGATTGACACGCCGAGCGGCTCACACAATCCTGCGCAAAATCTGAACTCTAGAACGGGGCTCCACAACCCATGATCGATCCTGCACGCCTATCCGCGTACATCGCATCACGCATCTGCCACGACCTTGTTTCGCCCGTATCGTCGGTCACGAATGCGCTCGATCTGTTGAACGATCCGGGTGACATGGAAATGAAAGCGCAGGCTCAGGACCTGCTGCATGATGGAGCCGAGAAGGCGGGTGCACGGATTCAGTTCCTGCGCTACGCTTTTGGGTCAATCGGCTTGAATGCTGGCGCGGCAGACATTCATGAAGCGCGCAAGATCACCGAGAACTTCGTGGCCAGCCACCGGCCGAGCATCGAATTCGATATCCAGACCGACCATTTGAGCTTCTCGCATGTTCGGATGATGATGAACCTCGTGATGATGGGCATCGACTGCCTGCCGCGCGGCGGCGTGATTCATGTGCGTATTCGCAATGAGCAGGTGGGCCTGACAATCACCCTGACCTGCAAAGGCAAGCGGGCACGTCTGCGCCCCGACATCGCCAATGGTATCAAGGGAATCGAACCAGAGGATGGCTGGCGTCCGGAAACCATTCAGCCCTTGTTCTCGAAGATCATCTGCGATGGCCTCGGCGGCGAGTTGACCGCCAGCGAAAGCGAAGAGACGGTCATCATCATGGCGGCGGGCATTCGCGCAGAGGGATAGTGCTGGCCCGAAATTTACACTTTGGCAGGACTTTCTTAACCGGGGTCGGCCAGATTCGAGTCCGAACCGCTGCGCACAGGATACATCATGAAAACCTGTCTGATCGTTGATGACTCCCGCGTTGTCCGGAAAGTGGCGGCGCGCATTGTGCGCGACCTGAAGTTTGACGTGCTGGAAGCCGGCGATGGGGCAGACGCCATGCGCCAGTGTCGCCAGAAAATGCCCGATGCCATCCTGCTTGACTGGAATATGCCAGTCATGAACGGCTTGGACTTCCTGCGGGCCTTGCGCCGCGAAGAAGGCGGCAAACATCCGCTTGTCGTGTTCTGCTCCATTGAGAATGATGCTGAACACATAAATGAAGCGTTGAGTTCAGGCGCTGACGAGTTCATCATGAAGCCATTCGACGCCGATATTCTGGAAAGCAAATTTGCGGAAGTCGGCCTGGTCTGAAGCATTTCTTAATAAACTGAGCCCTATGGGTAAGGTTTATGGGCAGAATGTCCGATTCGGAGTGTTAGATGCAGGAAGAGGTCTTCAACGAGTTGGCTGAGCTGGCGCTGAAAGGCTCCGGTCAGGCGATTCCGAAATCCAAATCCTATCTGATTGAAGCCCGGCTTGCGGCAATCGCCCGCCGCGAGGGCTTTGGCACTATGGCGGATCTCGTCCACTGCCTGAAATCGCGCGCCAATCCGGTCTTCGCGGCCGAAGTCGCATCCGCGTTGGTGTCCAAGGACACCTGCTTCTTCCGGGACCGCGACGCCCTAAAGCGTGTTGTCGACGACATACTGCCGAAACGGCTGAAGGCGTCCAATACGGGCCGTCTGAAAGTCTGGTGTGCAGGGGGAAGCACGGGCCAGGAAGCTTACTCTCTGGCGATCCTCCTGGAAGACGAATTGCCTGCCAGCCTGCGCGGCGCAAAGATCGATATTCTTTCGACTGATATCTGCAAGGTCTCCACCGAGACCGCTCGTGTGGCGCGCTACGGGCATTACGAAGTTCAGAAAGGGCTGTCGATCCACCGACTCGTAAAGCACTTCACCCGTCTCGAAACCGGCCAGTGGGAAGCGTCTGAAGCCTTGCGTTCGCGAGTCAGCTTTCGCCAGCACAATCTGCTCGAGCGGGCAGACGGGCTCGGAAACTTCGATGTTATCCTCTGTCGGAATGTATTGTCCGGAATGGCGCGCGCGTCCCGTACCAAGGTGATTGAAAGCGTCTCGAAACAAATGATGCCCGGCGGCATGATTCTGCTCGGTGGTGGCGAAAGTGTCATCGGCCTGACCGACAAGTTGGAGCCGGCTCGCCACTTCCGGGGCGGTTGGGTTGCTGCTGGAACGGCCAACGCTGAAGCATCTGCAGCCTGACCCCCTCGCAATTTGGCGCGTCTCGCGCTATATGCGCCCATTCCTGAAACTGCTCCGGGCCTTTAACCCGGTTGGAGTGAGACATGACTTATGAATTGCCGCCGGCCTGGGATGGCCGTGTGAACTCTCTTGGATTTGCCAAACCGCCCGCGGAAACGCGCGTCGTCGCCGCCATGTCGGGTGGGGTCGACAGCTCTGTCGTGGCCGCGATGCTCAAAGCACAAGGCTATGACGTGATTGGCATCACGCTGCAGCTTTACGATCATGGTGCTGCCATCGAGAAGAAGGGCGCCTGCTGCGCCGGACAGGACATCCATGATGCCCGCAATGTGTCCGACCAGATCGGCATTCCGCACTATGTACTCGACTACGAGTCCAAGTTCCGCGAGCAGGTGATGGAAGACTTCGCCGATACCTATCTGGCCGGTTCGACACCGATTCCGTGCATTCGCTGTAACCAGACGGTTAAGTTTTCGGACCTGTTGAAAACCGCCCGTGATCTTGGGGCAGATTGTCTTGCCACAGGGCATTACATCCGCCGCACGGATGGTGACGATGGGCCGGAGCTTCACCGTGCCGCAGATGCGAGCCGTGATCAGTCTTACTTCCTGTTCGCAACGACGGCAGAGCAGCTGGACTATCTGCGCTTTCCGCTCGGCGACCTGCCGAAGACGCAGGTGCGCGAACTGGCTGATCAGTTCAATCTGCCGGTGGCTTCCAAGCCGGACAGTCAGGACATCTGTTTCGTGCCGGAAGGCTCCTATGCCACGGTTGTGGAAAAGTTGCGTCCTGGTGCCGGACGGGGCGGAGACATTGAACATCTTGATGGTCGCGTGCTCGGTCAGCACAATGGCGTGATCCACTACACGATCGGCCAGCGCCGGGGGCTTGGGGTTGCGACGGGTGACCCGCTCTATGTGGTCAAGATCGACGCGCCCAACCGCCGGGTCATTGTTGGCCCGCGTGAAGCCTTGATGACGTCCGGCCTGTTGCTGGAAGAACTCAATTGGCTGGGCGAAGGATCGCTCCAGGCGGCTGCTGATGCAGGGGTGCCCGTGCTCGTCCGTGTACGGTCCACGCGGCCGCCCGTGCCGGCCCGTTTGGGGTGGAGTGATGGCGTTCCCGTGATCTGGTTCGATGATCCGGAAGAGGGCGTCGCGCGCGGTCAGGCCGCCGTGCTCTACGACGCGGAAGGCAGCACCCGCATTCTCGGCGGCGGCTTCATCCTGAAGCCGATCCCGGCCGATGAGCGTGTCGTGGCGGCCTGACGTCATGGCGCTCGTAGTCATCCTGAATGGAACAACGAGCGCTGGAAAGACCTCTCTTGCTCGCGCAATTCAGGAGGCTGCGTTACGCCCATTCCTGCATGTTCAGATGGATGACTTTCTCAATATGCAGCCTGGGTGGCTGAAGGACCATGCGGACGGCTTTGTCTTCCTTCCCGTCGAGGGATTAACTCCTCCCGAGGTGAGCGTGGAAACGGGCCCCTTTGGAAAGCGCCTCATGGATGGCATGCGCCGGTCAGTGGCGGCTATGGCTGAGGCCGGACTTGACCTGATTGTCGATGATGTCTGGATGGGGGATGGAGAGCAACAGGAATACCGACGCCTGCTGAACAACCATCAGCCGGTCTTTGTAGGCGTTCATTCTGCGCTCGAGGTGGCAGAGGCACGGGAGGTTGCGCGCGGGGACCGGGATATTGGGCAAGCGCGATGGCAATTTTCTCGTGTTCACGTCGGCGCTGAGTATGATCTTGAGGTGGATACGAGTCAGGAGTCGCCCGATGTTCTGGCGAGATCCCTGCTGGACCGTCTGGGTTTGTAGACGACCGACAGGCCGATGCCTCCCAGCACGACCAAAGCTGCCATGACAAAGCGTAATGTCAACTCCTCGTCGAGCAACGCAATCCCGCCCAGCGCGGCGAGGACGGGCACACTGAGTTGGGCGACAGCTGCTGTGGACGAGGCGAGACGGGGCAGGATGGCGTACCAGAGCGCATAGCCGAGGCCCGACATGACCATGCCTGACAGGCAGGCGAGCAGGATGCCCAGAGGCACTACCTGTGGCGTGGTGGCAAACAGGGCGAGCAGGCTGAAGGGGGCGGCTATCGCAAAATTTGCCGCTGTCTCAGTGGTGGCGTTCTTTGCGCCGCGTCCCATCAGCGAATAGATGCCCCAGCCGAGCGCAGCGATGCCCATCAGCGCAGCGCCGGCCGGGTCGATCCGCGTATCCTGCGTCGGCCACAGGAACCAGGCGAGCCCCCCTGCCGCTACCAGTGCGCCGACCCATTTCAGGGCGGGGACATGCTCCTTCGCCACCAAGGCGCCAGCGAACATGGTAATCTGTACCCCGCCGAACAGGATCAGCGCCCCGACGCCCGTATCGAGAGAAAGATAGGCGAAGGAAAAGCCGAGCATGTAGGCGAGCAGGGCCGCTACGCTGGACCATCGCCTTGGCGACAGGAGGGCAGGGCGGGCCGCCGACCTCAAAAGAACGATCAGGCCGAGGATGAGTGCGCCGCTGAACAGGCGAATGATGGCGAAGCTTGCCGGGTCGATGAGTCCGCCCGCCAGCGCCAGCCGGTTGAGCACCGAATTGGCCGCAAAGGCGAGCATGGTCAGAAGGGTGAGCGCGAACAGCTTCACGGGGTGCTGGTCATGCGGGGAGCCGTATCAGGCTCATTCCACCCAGTCCGGCGGGGCGACCTTGGTGTCATCGCCGCCCATGTCAGGCTGCGGATGGCGGGCCAGCAGCTTCTCGACAATCGCATCGGCGACCCGGTCCGCTTCCCGCAGGGCCGGATAGCTCCATGTTTCCAATGTGCCTCCGAACCAGCGAGCCGCGCCATGATCGATCAGGCTCTGGTGCAAGCTGTCGAATTTCTTGGAGCGACCTTCCAGACGCGCGATGTGGATTGGCAAATCATGCCAGGCCGCATCGGACAACATGTTGGCACTGTCCTCTGTCACGATGGCGCAATCGGAAAAAACCAGCCATGCGAGATAGGGATTGTCGCCATCTTCCGGGCCGGCCCAGAATCGGGCTCCGACTTCATCCGCCATCGAACGGAACCTGGATACAATCGGCACAGGCGTGCGGCGCGATGTTGTGATCCGCAGACGCCAGCCTTGCCCCGCCAGGATGCGAAGCTGGGATTCAAGACGCTCGGCAGCAGAATCGGTAAATGTATGTGTGCGGGAGTTCCCCCCCAGAATGACGATCGCGCTCTTGTTGCGCTCGTCGGCCAGATCGGCAAAGGATTGGCCCGCATCTTCGATCAGATCAGGGGCAAAATAGGATGGCGAACCGATCGTCTGAATGACATTCGGGCCGTTTGTCTCGTCATGCGCCGGCGTGACCAGAAGGTCGAAGTTTTCTGAGGGAATCCTTGGGTCGAGGATTTGGACTGTCAGCGTTTTTCCGCCGGACAGTTCCCGCACGGCACGAGTCAGGGCAGCTGAACGACGGCCCGCAGCAATCCAGATCGTTGGCCACGGAGGCGATAGCAGGTCGCGCTGATTCTTCGGCAGTGAAGCCAGGGGAGACGGCCATTTGTCCGCAGGCAACAGGGTCCACGGCAAGCGTGGGCTCAGCGTCAGAGGTTCGGAGCGGTGCGATTCACCATTAATGTGAGCAATCTGAATCCATCGCCGCGTATCACCCAGTGCCTGCAGCACTGCGCGAACCTGAGCAGCATTGCCTGCGCGGCCGTCCGAGACCGCCCAGACGGATGGTCCGAGCGACCCCGCCTCTGCCATTTACAGGTACTCGACCTTGGCAACTTCGTAAGCGCGCGCTCCGGATGGGGCGGCCACTTCGGCTTCGTCGCCTTCTTCCTTGCCGATCATTGCACGAGCAATTGGCGAGGTGACGGAGATCTTGCCGTCCTTCACATTGGCTTCGTCTTCGCCAACGATCTTGTACGTGCTCTCTTCTTCCGTATCGACATCAATCAGAGTCACAGTCGCGCCAAAGCGCACCTTGCTGCCACCCAGCTTGGAGACGTCGATCACGTCCGCGCGGGCAAGCTTGTCATCGATCTCGGCGATGCGGCCTTCGATGAAGCTCTGCTTCTCCTTGGCAGCGTGATATTCAGCGTTTTCGGACAGATCACCATGCGCGCGCGCTTCCGCGATCGCCGCGATAATATTCGGGCGCTCAATGGATTTCAGCGTCTTAAGTTCTGACTGAAGCGCAGCATGGCCTTCAGCGGTCATGGGAATGCGTTCCATCTGTGTCACCTCTATTGTTGGCGGCAAAATCGTTGTCTTAATTGGTAATGGCGTCAAGTGGGGCTGATCAGGCCGATTGCAAGGCGCGCACCGAGATTTCCCGGTCTTTCATGCTTTCAATGGCCTGTACCGAGGCAATTGAGGAGGCCAGAGTTGTGAAATACGGAATCTTCCGGTTTACGGCCGTCCGGCGAATGGATGCTGAATCTGCAAGCGATGCTGCACCTTCGGTCGTATTGAACACCAATTGTACATTGCCATTGATCATGGCGTCCAGAATGTGCGGCTGGCCTTCCAGAACCTTGTTGATCCGGCTCACTTTCAGGCCTTCACCCTCCAGAAAGGCTGCGGTCCCGGCGGTGGCGAGGATCGAAAATCCGAACTCCGTAAGCTTTCGAATCGCTGGAACGATGGTCTTCTTGTCGGAATCCCGCAGAGACACGAATACCGTTCCTGAGTCTGGAAGATGGACTCCGACGCCAAGCTGGCTTTTCAAGAAGGCCATGCCGAAATCATCATCCCAACCCATGACTTCGCCGGTCGAGCGCATCTCCGGCCCGAGTTGCGGGTCCACACCGGGGAAACGGGCGAATGGGAACACGGCTTCTTTCACCGCCACGCGCCGCGGATTGGCTTGGGTCAGGTCGAATTCTGTTAGGCTCATGCCCGCCATTACCTTCGCCGCAATTCCGGCAATCGGGGCACCAACAGCTTTTGCAACGAAAGGCACAGTCCGGCTGGCGCGGGGATTGGCTTCCAGCACGTAAATTTCATCATCCTTGACGGCAAATTGAATGTTGATCAGGCCGCGTACTTTCAAGGCGCGGGCAAGGGCGATCGTTTGCTCGGCCAAGCGCCCCTGCAGTGCAGGCGAAAGCGTATAGGGCGGCAGGGCACAGGCAGAATCGCCCGAATGGACGCCTGCTTCTTCGATATGTTCCATGATGCCGGCGACGTGCACATTCTCGCCATCGCACAGAGCGTCCACATCCACTTCAATCGCATCGGACAAATACCGGTCAATGAACAGCGACGCATCACCGGAATCCTTGGCGACGCTCAGGGCTTCGGCCGCGAATTTACGCAGGTCTTCATCATTGCGGGCGATTTCCATGGCCCGGCCGCCCAGCACAAAGGACGGTCGCAGCATGACCGGATACCCGATCTCGTTGGCTTTGACTTCGGCTTCTTCGACAGAGCGGGCCGTGCGGGATGGCGCTTGCTGGATGCCGAGATCATCGAGCAGGGCCGCAAATTGCTCACGGTCTTCGGCGAGGTCGATGGAGGCCGGGCTGGTGCCAAGAATTGGCACGTTTTCCTGGTCAAGCGTGTTGGCGAGTTTCAGCGGCGTCTGGCCGCCGAATTGTACGATCACCCCGTTCAGCGTGCCGGCCGATTGCTCTTTGTGGATAATCTCCAGGACATGTTCTTCCGTCAACGGCTCGAAATAGAGCCGGTCAGATGTGTCATAGTCCGTGGACACCGTTTCCGGATTGCAATTGACCATGATGGACTCGATGCCGATGTCATCCATCGCGAATGCGGCATGACAGCAGCAATAGTCAAACTCGATGCCCTGACCGATCCGGTTGGGGCCGCCCCCAAGGATGATCGCCTTGTTGCGGTCTGATGGGAGGGCTTCGCATTCCGCTTCGTCGGCGCCAAACACAGGCTGTTCATAGGTGGAGTAAAGGTAGGGGGTCTTCGCGGCAAACTCGGCTGCGCATGTATCGATACGTTTGTAGACCGGGCGCACGCCGAGGCCGTGGCGTGCATTGCGGATTTCCGCTTCGCCCTTGCCGGCCAGCTTGCCGAGGCGCTTGTCAGAGAAGCCGAGCATCTTCAGGCGCAGCATGCCTTCATGGTCGTCAGGCAGGCCATCCTTCAGGATGCCAGCTTCAACCTCCATCAGTTCCGCGATCTGGCGCAGGAACCATTTGTCGATAGAGGTGATTTGATGAACTTCGTCCACGGATAGACCCTGACGCAGGGCTTGCGCCACTACGCGCAAGCGGTCCTGTGTCGGCACGCCGAGCGCCGTGCGCAAATCAGCTTCTGTGTCGAATGCGATATCATCAAGCCCGGACAGGCCGGTCTCCAATGAGCACAGGGCCTTCTGCAGACTTTCCTGGAATGAGCGACCAATCGCCATGGCTTCGCCGACGGATTTCATCGCCGTGGTCAGTACGGGGTCGGCGCCCTTGTACTTCTCGAAGGCAAAGCGCGGTATCTTGGTGACAACATAGTCAATTGTCGGTTCGAACGAGGCAGGGGTGACACCTGTGATGTCATTGTCAAGTTCATCGAGCGTGTATCCCACGGCCAGTTTTGCGGCGATCTTGGCAATCGGGAAACCGGTGGCTTTCGAGGCAAGCGCAGAGGAGCGCGACACACGCGGGTTCATCTCAATCACGACGAGGCGGCCATCCGCGGGGTTGACCGCGAACTGGACGTTAGATCCGCCCGTCTCTACGCCAATCTCGCGGAGCACCGCGATCGAGGCGTTCCGCATGACCTGGTATTCCTTGTCGGTCAGCGTCAGCGCCGGCGCGACCGTGATGGAGTCGCCAGTATGGACGCCCATCGGGTCTATATTCTCGATGGCACAGATAATGATGGCATTGTCCGCTGTGTCGCGGACCACTTCCATCTCGTATTCTTTCCAGCCCAGCAGGCTTTCATCGACCAGGATCTGCGCCATGGGGGAGGCAGCAAGACCGGACCGGCAAATTTCTTCATACTCTTCGACATTGTACGCAACGCCGCCACCGGTGCCGCCGAGCGTGAAGGCCGGGCGGATGATGGCGGGCAGGCCAACTTCGTCCAGCGCGGCCATGGCGCGCTTCAGGCCTTCGATCCGATCATATTTGCCGTCTTCATTCTTCGGAGACGCGATGATGGCGGCGCGGGGATTTTCGAGACCGAGCCGATCCATCGCTTCGCGGAACAGCTTGCGGTCTTCGGCCATCTCGATGGCTTCGGCCTTTGCGCCGATCAGCTCCACGCCATGCTTTTCGAGGATGCCGGCATAGTGGAGGTCCAGCGCGCAATTGAGTGCGGTCTGGCCACCCATGGTCGGGAGCAGGGCATCCGGCTTTTCCGCCTCGATAATCTTTTCGACAACTTCCGGCAGGATGGGCTCGATATAGGTTGCGTCAGCGAGCTCCGGATCGGTCATGATCGTTGCCGGGTTCGAATTGACCAGGATCACCCGGTAGCCTTCGCTTTTCAGCGCTTTGATCGCCTGCACGCCGGAATAGTCGAATTCGCAAGCCTGCCCGATGATGATCGGACCGGCACCAATAACCAGGATAGAGCGGATATCCGTGCGCTTCGGCATGTTGCTTTTCTCCTACCGGCCAAACGGCTGCTCCATAGCTGGGAGTCGGGGGCGGGGGCAAGACTAAAGGGGTGGGTTTCCGTTATTAGCTGCAATTGACTGTCGCGAGGCGATCAGGCTGCAAGCTCAGAGCGCTCCATTATGGACAGTCGAATGCTCATGAACCAGGTGCCAACCACCTGTGATTTTCTCCCAGATCTGAGAAACTGCCTGCGTCTGGTTCATCACCCCGTCTTCATGGGTGATGCCGCTCAGCTCGGTGAAGAAGTTTGCGGCGGCCATGCCTTGGGTGCGGCGCAAATTGATTGCGGATACGATGCTGATATGCCAGCGCTTGAACGTGTCTTCCAAAACCGGCTGCCACAGCTGACGATACTGGGCAAGGTTTTGGCTTATCGCGACGTCGCTGCCAAAATCACTAAGCAGGCGGATACACCCAGAGCCTGTGAGGGGTATGGCTTCTCGGTCGGCATGGCCTTGCGGCCAACAGCTGTACCAGGCGCGGATCCTTTCACGGATCGCGCGATCATCTGGCGCAATCCACGGGTCGTCTGAAGCAGTTTTGTTAAGGGGCGTTACCCGTCCCATGAAGTCTCTCCTGTCTAACATAGGTAAAAGGGAAACGCGTTGTCGCGCAGGGCGTTCCGATTTTGGACGGGGAGAGACCGGGGTGATTTGGCGGCGAAACTGTGCCGCGAAAGACAAAGCCCCGCATCCAATGGATGCGGGGCTCACCATCACTTTAGTGCCTCGGCTGCTTACCAGCGCGAGCTGTCATAGGGATAGCGGTCATAGATGTCAGCGCGACCATCGCCATCCGCATCTTTTTCGTCAGCCTGATCTTTGACGCCAGGCATGTCGCAGTCTTCCGACTCCGTGCAGCCCTTTGCTGCGCCAGCAGTACCGCCCAGAACGGCGCCAATCGCGGCCCCGCGTTGTGCGTCGCCATCGCCGACATTATTGCCGATCACGGCACCTGCGGCTGCGCCAGCAGCAGCGCCATAGGCAGCGTTGCGTTCCGTGGTGCCGGTTTGAGTGCAGGCAGCCAGAGCGAAGGCGCTGGCACCAATCGCGGCGAGTTTCAGATAAGCGGTCATGGGACATTCCTTTCCGTTGTGTACGGGTCAGAAACGTCTCCTTGATGGCTTGGTTCCGTTGGAATTCAGAGGCTTACGGGATGGTAATGCCGTTTGCCGCTCAGCTCCAGCGCTTGGCAAGTTTCTGGTCGGTCGAGCTGGCATCCTGCTTCGCGGCGCCCTGGTACCCGGTGATCGAATCCGCCACGAACGGATTGCTTTGACGCTCCTGGCCAAACGTGGACAGAGGACCATGACCCGGTACGAACCGCATTTCATCGCCGAGCGGCCAGAGCTTGCCGGTGATCGAATCGATCAGCTGCTGATGGTTCCCGCGCGGGAAATCGGTCCGGCCGATTGAGCCCTTGAACAGGACGTCGCCAACGAAAGCGAGCGCGCCTTCTTTCTGATAGATCACAACATGGCCCGGCGTATGGCCTGGACAGTGTGCGACGCCGAATTTTGTACCAGACAGCTCCAACTCGTCGCCATCATGAAGATACTTGTCCGGGGTCACATTGCGGCCATCAGTGATGCCGTATTTGGCGCCTTGGGCTTCCAGTTCATCCAGCAGCCACTGATCGTCCTCGTGGGGCCCAATGATCGGGCAGCCCGTGCGCTCCGACACTTCGGTGGCCGCGCCAGCATGATCCAGATGGCCGTGGGTCAGCCAGACGCCGATGATTTTCACACCGAACTGCTCTGCTGCGCCCATCAATTTGTCGACTTCGCCGCCTGGGTCGATGAAGACACCTTCCATTGTGTCTGTGGACCAGATCATTGACGTGTTCTGTTGCAGCGGCGTCACGGGAATGATGCGGATTTCGAGCTTTGGCTGGGGAGCTTGGTCTGTCATGCCTCAGAAATAGCGTCCGGATGGCTCCGCGTGAAGGTGTAAGCGTGCTTTCCCTTGCGACGGGTCTTGGTTTAAACGGTTTACCAAGCAGATTTGACGGAGATTGCCCATGCGCCTGCCGCGACACGCCTATGGCCACAAGACCCGCAGCAGCGGGATTGGTGGCCTCCTGCGCAGCCGGTTCAGCCTGATCCTTGTCGGCTTGTTCCTGCTGTTCCTTTATTGGCAAGCCAATCAGACCGAAGTGCCGTTCTCGGGCCGCAAACAGCTCAACACAGTCTCGATCGAAAAAGAGGTGGAGCTGGGTCAGCAATCCTATGTCCAGATACTGAATCAGGAGCAGCAGCAGGGGAATGAAGTCCTGTGCGCAGATGGCAACAATTGCGACGGCACAGAGGCTGAATACACTCAGGCCGTTCGAGAGATCGGCGCACGCCTCCAGCGCGCCGCAGTCGAGCTGGAACAGGATCTCTTGCGCCAAGGCGCTTCCTTTACCCCGGTGGCCGACCAGTTTGACTGGACCTATTATGTGGTCGACTCTGACACACCGAATGCTTTCTGCCTGCCGGGTGGGTATGTTGCTATCTATACTGGCATTCTCGACATCACAGGAAACTATGATGGCAAGGTCGACGCCGAGGATATTAGCGATCTCGACAAGTTGGCTGTGGTGATGGGGCATGAGATTGGCCATGCCCTGGCCCATCATGGCGCTGAGCGGGTCAGCCAGCAACGTATCGTCCAGTTCGGGCAAATCGCTGTTGGCGTTGGCCTTGGCGACATGGACGCCTCCCAACAACGCGCCATCATGCAGGCTTTCGGCATCGCGGCCCAGGGTGGCATGCTCGCCTATTCGCGCAAGCACGAGACGGAAGCCGACAAGATCGGGCTCGATCTGCTGGTGCGCGCCTGTTACGACCCCCGCGAAGCGCCAGATCTTTGGGAGCGGATGGGCCAGATTGGCGGTGGCCAGCGTCCACCGGAGTGGATGTCGACACATCCGGCATCCGAGACACGTGCCGAAAATTTCCGGAAATGGATGCCGGAGGCGGTTGCGGAATATGAGCGTCGCTGCGACCCGCTGGGCTAGGCGCTGTCCTCGTCGCCGCGCAGGCGGTCAATGATCGCGTCGCGCCAGCTCTCCGGCATCAGGAACAGCGCCCACGCGCCTGCCTCGTAGTGTGCACGTCGCCAGATATCCAGCGGATTGTACCCACCATTGGGACAGGCGGCGAGCGCCTTGGCCTGCTTGCCCGGATGGCTGGCATAGATGGCCTTGGCGCGCAGGACATGCATGCAATTGGAAATGAAGACGATCTTCCCGCTCTCCGAGGCGCTGGTGGTGTTGGCGAGGTTTTCCAAGCCGGAAATTGTATCGCGGCTCTCGACATCCGCGCTGACCTTCGCGGCCTGGCCGGACCGGCGCGCCGCGAGCAGGGCCATTTCCTGGCTGCCGAGACGGCCTTCCTGGGGGCGATGACCCCCCACCACTTTCAACTGGTCCAGTTTGCCCGCTTTCAGCAGGGCGACGCCCTTGTCGACGCGCGCAGAGGCATCGGACACATTGTCGGTATAGAAGATGATCCCGCGTCCCCCCGCCAATTTGCCAGTTTGGTCTGAAAGCCGGGTGACGCCCCAGAAAAGAAGCGTCGCGGCGAGGTCCACGAGGACCAGCCAGATCAGCAAGGTTCGGATGCGTCGAATCACAGCCGCTATAATCACCAACTGGCCCCGGCCTGCTAGAGCCGAGCCGCAACAATGACTACATATTTGCAGTTTCAGCCGGTGGGGCCAGCCGGCTCCAGAGAAGCGAGATAATCTTTCACAGGCGTGGTGATCTGGTCTGGCAGGTCATCCAGCGCAAACCAGCCGCATCCGCCATGTTTTTTCGGTTCCATGACACGTGGTTCGCCGGACACGATGCGCGCCGAATAGACCGGCGCAACCCAGTGCTTGCCATCGCCCTTGTCGATGGTCTCGGCAATGCAGGCGAGGCCGGTCAGTTCAATGGTGACACCGAGTTCTTCTTCGATTTCGCGTCGGGCGGTGTCCTCGGCGCGTTCGCCAAAATCGATCTTGCCGCCGGGTAGGCCCCATGCTCCCGCTTCGGGTTGCTTGAGACGTTGGATAAGCAGTAGGCGACCGTGCGCATCGCGAATGGCTGCGCCGCAACCGGCGCCGGGAAGGGAGTTAGAATCAGTCATGCTTTCGAGTTTACAGGGCCGTGGCGCGATTGGCAGGGCGAAATTGGAACCGTGGCCCGCCGGACCGCATTGCGTTTCTTCACAATTCAACTAGCCTTTGAGGCGCTACTGGAGATGTTCGGCATGGCCTACACAATCACCCGCACACTGGATGGCATCACGCTCGAAGAAGCCGACAAGCGCACACGCGCAGCGCTGTCCGCCAAGGGGTTTGGGGTTCTCACCGAGATTGATGTCCAGGCGACGATGAAGAAGAAGTTGGATGCCGACATGGCGGGGTACCGCATTCTTGGCGCGTGCAACCCGGACATGGCCTACGAGGCAATCAAGATGGAGCCCAGGGTCGGCGCGATGCTGCCTTGCAATGTCATCCTGCGTGAAGTCGACGACGGCATCGAGATCAGTGCGATTGACCCGGTCGCGTCCATGCAAGCGATCGCGAACGCGGAACTCCATGCCGTGGCCGGGCAGGTGCGTGACATGCTGGCGGAGGCACTTGAGGCGATCTAGCCGATTAGAACAGGTGAGGGGAAAAACATGGCAAAAGTGATTGGGTTGGGTGGACTGTTCTTTCTTTGCAAAGACGTGGATGCGACGCGGGCGTGGTATACGCGGGTACTCGGTGTGCAGATTGACGAATATGGGGGCGCGAGTTTCTCCCAAGCGGACGCTGCTGCAAAATTCCCGCAAGGGGCACGTACGATCTGGGCGCCATTCAAGGCGGAAAGCGACTATTTCAAACCTTCAGACAGCGACTTCATGATGAATTTGATGGTCGATGACCTCGACGCCATGATTGAGCAAATCAAGGCTGTGGGTGTTGAATTGGAAGGCGAGCCCATGACGGAAAGTTATGGAAAGTTCGCCTGGATCGTGGATCCTGATGGCCGCAAGGTCGAACTTTGGCAGCCCATTGAGGCGCAACCCGCGACCTGAAGCGGTAAATCTCAGAACCAGCCAGCCACCTGTCCCCACGGGACAAACATGACTGTGATGGTAAGGGCTGCAGCTGTTGCCGCGAAGCCGGCCAGCATCAGCGCACCATCCTTGGCGACGAGTGCTAAACCGAACAGAACAATCGCAACACCTGGCGCTGCGACGGCGAACGGCACGAGTTCCAGCGGGATCATCAGCATGGCGAGCAGGGAGACCGCGACAGCGGCCAGATAGGTAGCCACACTTCCCGTTGCCCAAGCGAGCCGCTCGGTGATCATGCGATCAATGCGCTCCAGCCAGGGTTTCACCTTGTCTTCGGCTTCTTTGAGTTTTGAGGTTTCTATGGATCGCTTTTCAACGAAGGACGGCATCCAGATATGGTCGGCACCGAACAGGATCTGAATGCTGAAAAGCAGGATGATAACCCCAATCACCGCTGGTAGGCCGGGTATTCCGCCAAGCGGTGGCAAGACGACCAGAAGGCCCAGTAATGTGATGATAGGACCAAAGGATCGGTGCCCGAACATGTTGAGCAGATCCCCAACCGAAATTGTGCCTTCGCCACCTTCCTCGATGGCGGTCTCAAGTACGTTTTCCAGCGGGTCGCTCTGTGATGCAGGCATGGCCTTCCTCTTGGTTACTCACGGTAACGCATCAAGTCGGCCAGGGTTCGCTCCCCGCATAAAAAAGAGCCGCCTGGCATGACACCAGAGCGGCCCGAGGAGAGGTCTGCTATTCAGGAAAGTGCGTTAGCGTGCGGACTTCTTGCACGCTTCAATATCGTCGGCTTCCAACTCGGAATTGGAGTTTCCGTAGGAGATGATTTCGCCGGCCTTTTTCGCAATCTTCTTGCAATCGCGAACAGAGGCTTTCTTGCGGTCGAGGTCGCCTTTGCAGACAGTGCCTTCGCAAAGCCAGACGGTACCGATGGCTACGACCTGACCCTCTTCGACGGGGGCGGCTGTTTCAAAGGTGAATGTGGTGGCGAAAGCTGGCGCGCTGAGCGCGAGGAAGGCTGCGGCGGTGAGAGCGGAACGGATCATGGGAGGATACCTTTCGGTGGGTGGACTTCAAAACAGTGTCGGACCCTAAGCGTCCGTTCGCACTCAATAGCGATTACTGACGAAAACGTCAATCATTCAGCCTTTCTGGCCTTGGTGACTAGTTCGCGTCAGCCAGAATGCGCCTGTTCAGGCCAGAACGCGACACATAGGCTTCGGTCAGCTTCGGGTGGTCAATCTTGTTCACAGCTTGCGCGATAACCTGCGAGACGCACGAATCATCGACACGGGGTGCCTGTGAGACAGGGGCATCGTAGCGGCAGATGGAATCTGCCTGCATTTGCAGGGAATCCAGAACAACTCCGGCCCCGGCACGAGAGTGCAATGCGCTGTTATCATACTGGATTTCTGCTGACACAGTCTGGGCAGGATCTGCCATGGCAGGGGCGGCATAGGTGAGGCCGGCAAGACCGGCAGCGACAACGATAAGAGAGAGGCGGGAAGACGGCATGGGAGGAAACCTTCTTGCAGTTGCGGTCGGTGGTGACCGTAAAGACAGAATATGATCATTGAATGAAAAGTCAATTGTTCAATGATTATATTTTTGTTTCAATCCTGCCGTGGCGGCATAAATTGCCGCGCGGTTTCAGTGCGGTAGTCTCGACGGTGGAAATGAGATCGCCGCCGAGGCGACCGCCCAGGAGGACAAAGCATCATGGATTTCAATATCCCGCAGGACATCGCCGATTATCTGACCGTGCTCGACCAGTTCATCGAGGACGAGATCAGGCCGCTCGAACAGCAGGACGACAATATCCGCTTCTTCGACCATCGGCGCGAATGGGCCCGGACTGATTTCGAAAATGAGGGCCTGCCGCGGCCCGAATGGGAAGATTTGCTGCGCGAAGCCAAGCGCCGTGCCGACAAGGCCGGACACCTGCGCTATGCGTTGCCGAAGGAGTTCGGAGGGCAGGACGGCTCGAACCTCGGCATGGCAATTATCCGCGAGCATTTCGCCAAACAGGGCCTCGGCCTGCACAATGACCTCCAGAATGAACATTCCATAGTCGGCAATTTCCCCCAGATCCTGATGCTGCGCGACTTCGCCCGGCCGGATCAGAAGCATCTTGCCGAAGACGCTTTGAACGGGAAGTTTCTCGCTTGTTTCGGCCTGACCGAACCTGATCATGGGTCCGATGCGACCCATATGGAAACCCGTGCGGTGCGCCAGAAGCGCGACGGCAAGGATGGCTGGCTGATCAATGGCGAGAAGATGTGGATCACCGGCATGCATGTGGCCACGCACATCATGATGTTCTGCCGCACAAGTGGTGAAGATGGCGACGCCAAGGGCATCACCTGTCTTCTCGTACCGGCGCGTGATCCCGGCGTCATCATTGAAGAATACATGTGGACCTTCAACATGCCGACCGACCATCCGCGCCTGACCATCAAGGATGTCTGGGTGCCTGAAGATGCCGTGTTCGGCCCGCCGGAAGGGGGCCTCGCCCTGGCCCAGCATTTCGTGCATGAGAACCGTATTCGCCAAGCCGCGAGTTCGGTGGGCGCCGCGATGTATTGCATCAATGAGAGCGTGCAATATGCCCGTGAGCGCAAACCGTTCGGCAAGCCGCTTGCGACCAACCAGGCGATCCAGTTCCCGCTTGTGGAGCTCGCCACCGAGGCCGAGATGCTGCGCCTGCTGATCTTCAAGACGGCCTGGGAAATGGACCAGATGTCCAAGCCGGACGTCGCGATCCATCTCTCCGACAAGGTCTCCATGTGCAACTACCGGGCAAACCGGCTCTGCTGCAATGCCGCCGACCGGGCGATGCAGGTGCATGGCGGGATGGGCTATTCGCGCCACAAACCCTTCGAGCATATCTATCGCCACCATCGCCGCTATCGCATCACCGAAGGCTCGGAGGAGATCCAGATGCGCAAGGTAGGCGGCCACCTCTTCGGCTTCATGGGCCCCAACAAGCACGGCCAGGCCAAGGGCGAAAAGGATGCCAAGGGCAAGAGCACCGAGCCCACCGATTTTGCGGTGCGGTAGGCGCAGCAGAAACTTCCCCTCCCGCGCGAATGGTTAATGATAGCGTAACTATCATTAGGCATTTCTCGGCTGATCCAGATTGAATCAGGCGGGAAGGGAGACGGGCATGTCTCTGCTCGAACGAGTAATTCGCGGCCATCGGTGCCGCTCCACGCACCATTACATCGCGATGGACGCGCTGTCGCTCATTGCCTCTGAGGAGGCCGACAAGTGGAAGGACCTGTTCCTGGTTCACCACGAGCACCTGCTCGAAGGGGCCAAGGCGCCGGATTCCAAGTTCAAGGATTTCCGCAATCATGTCCTGCACATTTCCGAAGGGGAGTGGGGCGGCGCGCCGGGCAAGGCGATGGAATGGTATGCGACGGCCGTCGACCATCTCCGTCGCAAGCAATGGAGCAAGGCCGCCTATGCGTTCGGCGTACTCAGCCATTACTACGCTGATCCGATCCAGCCCTTCCATACCGGCCAGACCGAGGAAGAGGGCACGATGCACCGCGCGGTGGAGTGGAGCATCGCCAAATCCCGCGACAAGATCGATGGCCGCATCGAGACGCTTGGCTATCCGGATGTGCCGGTGCCGGATGGCGCAGGTTTCATCGCCGACATGGTCCGCAACGGCGCGCGTCTGTCGCATCCCCACTACCAGACCTTCATCGACCATTACGACCTCGAAGTCGGCGTGAAGGACCCGCCCGCCGGGCTGGACGAGACCATGTTCGATGCGATCGTGGAACTGGTCGCCTATGCCACGGCCGGATTCGGCGCGATCCTCTCGCGCGGCATTGCGGAGGCTGCCGTCAGTCCGCCCAAGACCAATCTGACCCTTCAGGGTTACATTGAGACGCTGGATATCCCCGTGCGCTGGGTGACGGCGAAACTGTCAGATGCTGCTGACAAGCGCACCGTGACGCGAATGTACAAGGAATTCCAGAAAACCGGAAAAGTTATCCGTACCCTGCCGGATGACGACAAGGAAATCCGCAAGCTTCACGCAAAACAAGTTTTGCGCGTTCCGCTGAAAGAGCTGAACAAACAGGAGCTTGGCCCTATAGGTTCGAAGAACAAGGCGGTCGAGGAGCGCTTGCTGACCGCACTGATCGAGGATGAGGCCGAGATCGCCGCTGAGGCGACCGTCATTGAAGAGGATACGGTCGAGGAGGCTGTAATCGAAGCGGCGCCAACCGACGAAGCACTTGACCCGGCCGAAGCAGAAGCGCCGCTGGCCGAGGAAGCCCCTCCGCCGAAGAAAAAGGCTCCCCCAAAGGCCGAAGAGGTCCTGTTCGAGCCGGAGCCCGAAGCTGCAGCTCCTGCGCCTGTCACCGATGATCTTGGCGAGGAGTCCGGTGACATCGCCCGCCGCAGCCGCATCACCCGAGAATCCCCGGTGGTCGAAGCGCCAAGCATCGGCAAGAAAACGGCCAAACGCCTGTCGCGCGCGGGTATCACTACAGTGGGCGACCTGCTGGATTGCGATACGGAGGAAACCGTCTTCCTCGTCGATGTGGCCTATATCGATATCGACACGCTGAACGACTGGAAGGACCAGACCATCTTGATGATGGAAGTGCCCGGCCTGCGTGTGCACGACGCCCAGATCCTGGTCGGCGCCGGCATCCGCAACCGCAAGGAACTGGCCGACGCGCCTGCGCGCACCCTGTTCATGTTGGCGAGTGAGTTCCTGCAGACTCCTCAAGGTGACCGCGTGATCCGCGATGATGACTACCTCGCCGAAGAGGAAGTCGAACAGTGGATCGATATGGCGAAGACGGGCAGCTAGAGCGGCGCAAACTCCGCCGTGAAGTGGCGCATCATGGGCGGTTCTTTCACGATCTTCAGGCCGCGAATGTCATCCTTGCGCTTGGCGAGTTCCTCGAACACTTCGACGATATAGTCCGCATGCGACTGGGTGTAGACGCGGCGCGGCATGGCAAGACGGACAAGGTCCATCCGGGCGGCCTCTTCGGTGCCGTCCGGCTTGCGGCCGAACATGACCGTCCCGATCTCGCAGCCCCGAATGCCGCCTTCCTGATAGAGCGCACAAGCCAGCGCATGGCCGGCGGGATATGTGACAGCCACTCCCGCGCATCCACGAACACCGCATGGCCGCCCGCCGGCTTCATCACCGGCACGCTCAGCGCGTCCAGCCGCTCGGCAATATAGGCATTGGTACGTACGCGGTAGCGGAGATAGTCCTCATTCACGATCTCGGTCAGCCCCTGAGCGATCGCGTCGAGATCACGGCCCGCAAGGCCGCCATAGGTCGGGAAGCCTTCAGTCTGGATCAGGCGCGTGCGGGCCTGTTCGGCGAGCGCGTCATCATTCAGCGCCAGCCAGCCGCCAATATTGGCGAAGGCATCCTTCTTGGCGCTCATCGTCATGCCGTCGGCCACGTCAAACGTGTCACGCACGATCTCCTTGATCGAGCGGTCTTGCTGGCCGTCCTCGCGCAGCTTGATGAACCAGGCATTCTCGGCGAACCGGCAGCCATCGATGAAGAAGGGCTTGCCATGTGCATGGGCGATCTCGGCAGCGCCGCGAATATTGGCGAGGCTGACCGGCTGGCCGCCGCCTGCATTGTTCGTGATCGTCATCATCACGCCGGGCACCGCGTCGCCGCGTTCGCTCATCAGCTGGGCGAGGGCGTCGAGGTCTATGTTCCCTTTGAACGGATGGTCGAGGGAGGGGATCTTGCCTTCGGCAATAGGCAGGTCCAGAGCCTCAGCGCCTGCCGCTTCGATATTGCCGCGGGTCGTGTCGAAATGTGTATTTGACGGAATGACATGACCGCGTTTGGCAATCAGCGAGAAGAGGAGGTGTTCTGCCGCGCGGCCCTGGTGGGCCGGAATGATGTGCTTGAAATCCATCAGATCCTTCACGGCCGCTTCGAACCGGTAAAAGCTCGGCGCACCGGCATAGCTCTCATCGCCGGTCATCACCGCGCCCCATTGCGCCGCGCTCATGGCCGAGGTGCCACTATCGGTCAGCAGGTCGATCAGCACGTCATCCGAGTGCAGCTTGAACAGATTGTATCCCGCGTCTTTCAGCAGGCGCTCGCGCTCGTCACGCGTGGTCATGCGGATCGGCTCGACCGATTTGATACGGAAGGGTTCGATAATGGTCTTCATCTGTCAGCACTCCTGGCTCTGAATGTCCTGGGGGGTGCCGACAGCGGCGCACACACAGGACTTATCCTGCGCCGCGGTTGTCTCGTCTTCGTCACGCGACCGCGCTCAGCGCCTGTTGTGAGATGGGTCGAATATCACGTAGCCAGCCCACCATGCAAGATGCCGCGCAGGGCGCTCGTCAATCGTCAAACACGTCCGACAGGGCCTTGTCCATTGCCAGCAGGGCCACGCCGAAGAACAGCATGTTGATCCCGGCCAATATGCCGATGGCCCAGGCCGCTGTGCTGGGCAGGCCGATCAGGATCAGCGCGCCTGCGATGATGCCGGCAAGGCCTGCCACGATCAGCATGGTCTTGCTGTTGCCGCGCAGACGCGGGCTGTTGGAGGCGAGGGCAAGCTGGACCCCGCCCTGGATCACGAAGGACACGCCAAGGATAATGGTGAAGGAGATGAGCCCGATCCACGGGAAGACCAGCAGACTGATCCCGCCAGCAAGGAAAAGCAGGCCCAGCAGCAAATGCTGCGTGCGCCCTTCCAGGCTCGGGCGCCAGGCCCACCAGAGATGCGCGGCGCCCGCAAAGATGATCAGATAGGCGAGAATGAAATTGTAGGAGAGCCCGGCAATATACGGGAAGAGAATTGCCAGCGCCCCGAGAATAACAAAGACGATGCCTGCGATTTTCATGTGATCAGTTCCCGGTCAAATTCAGACCAGTCCAGCCTATCATGTCCTGCCATGCGCTTGTACCGGACTGTGCCGTATTGACTACGCGCGGCGCGCCTGCATGGGCGTCTCGCCGGGCCGCAAGGTCAGGACTTCAACACCGGTTTTCGTCACCGCAACCGTATGCTCGAATTGGGCGGAGAGCTTTCCGTCATTTGTCACCACCGTCCACCCATCAGCCTCTGTCGAAACCTGGCGCGTGCCCAGATTGATCATGGGTTCGATGGTAAAGACCATGCCTTCGCTCAGCTTCAGGCCGGTGCCCGGCTTTCCGAAATTGAGAACCTGTGGATCCTCATGCATTTCGCGGCCAATGCCGTGCCCACAATATTCCCGTACGACAGAACAGCCATTTTTCTTGGCATGGCGCTCAATTGCGAAACCGATATCGCCAAGGTGCGCGCCGGGACGTACCTGTCCAATGCCTTTCCACATGGCTGTCTCCGCGATCCGAACAATTCGCTTGGCGGTGGCTGAGACATTTCCGACCATGTAGGTCTTGCTCGAATCCGTGATGAAGCCGTTCTTTTCGAGGGTGATATCAAGATTGATGATATCGCCATCCCGGATGATCTCATCCGAACTGGGCACGCCATGACACACGACATGATTGATTGAGCAGTTCAGGACGAATTTGAAGCCATACTGCCCTTTGCTCGCGGGGCGTGCGCCAAGATCTTCGGTGATGAAGCGGTCGACCAGATCATTGACCTGTAGCGTCGACATGCCAGCCAGGTCCTGCTGGTCCAGCATTTCGAAAACGGATGCCAGCAGTTTGCCAGAGATGCGCATCAGCGCGATCTCGTTCGGCGTCTTTACCATGTCAGGCGACCTTCAGGTCGGCCAAGGGCGCATCGGCCGCTTCGAGCTGCATCTTCACAATGTCATTAAAAGAGAGCGTTGGATTGGCTTCGGCGAGCCGGCCGATTTTAATCCAGAATTCGGCTTGCGCATTGATGGATCGACACATGACCCCGCTCGCCCGCCGGACTTCCTCATGCAGGTCATTGTCGATCTTCACGATACCCATATTTGCCCTCGATATGAAACATATACAAAACGTATACGTTTTGTATATGTGTGCGTCAAGCGAACCTTGATGCTTTATCGGGGCGAGAGGCCTGCCGCTGTGTAGATTGCGTCGATCGCGGCCATGTTGCCAACCGCGTCGGCGCCACCGGTCAGCGGCACGGCGCGTCCGGCCATCACGTCCATGACATGGGCCAATTGGTGCTCATAGGTGATCATGCCGTCGGTCGTCTCGGTGCGCTCGTGGCCGCCTTGCCGGATGGTGATCTGGTGGCCGCGATGCGGGTGTACCGGGTTGAGCAAGGAGACACAGCCATCCTGGCAGACGATTTCGAGCCTGATATCGCGGTCCACATCTTCGGCCATACTGCATTCCACAATTGCTGACGCGCCGCTTGAAAAACCGAGATGTGCCTTGGTGCCGATATCAACACCGGGCCGGTCGCACTGCGCACTGGCCGACAGCACATCGGGTTCTGCGTCCGCAAGGGTGCGGATCATGTGGACCGAGTAGCAGCCCAGATCCATTAATGCGCCTCCACCGAGTTCCAGCGTATGGCGCAACTCGCCCTCGCGATACGGGATCGACACATTGAACACCGCCTCCATGGTCTTGATCGCGCCGAGGTCTCCGCTGCGCACGATTTCCAGAACGCGCAGGAAAGCCGGGTGGAAGCGATAATGAAACGCCTCGATCAGTGGCTTGCCGGCCCGGTTGGCGGCGTCGACCATGCGCGTGGCTTCGGCGGCGTTCATGGCGAAGGGCTTCTCGCACAATACCGCCTTGCCAGCTTCCAGCGCGGCGATGGTCAGATCGGCATGGCGATGCGGGGGCAGGGCGTTGTAGATCAGGTCGACATCCTTGCGGTGCACCAGCGCGTCGTAATCGGTCTCAACATGCGCGATGCCGTTCGCTTCGGCATAGGTGCGTGCCTTGTCCGCGTCGCGCGCTGCCACGGCGACGATTTCGCAATCATCACGTTTTGCAGCGGGCTCGATGATGGCCTTGGGGCCAATCTTGGCGGCGCCGAGTATGCCGATACGGATCATGAAAACTCCTTGGGACGTACGGATGAGGGGGCAAAGGTAAATGATTTGGGGTGGTTTGTTTACCCGGCCCTAATGCATCTTAACGCTCTTGGTCGCATTTGCCTTGCACAGCAATGCGCCCGGTAACCAAGCGGTAAGCACAATGAGGGTTAATGATAATTCCGAAGCCGTTAATCCCAGGAGTGCCATCGCACATGTTGAACGATCTTACAGCACACCTCGCCCGGCATAATGGCCTCTCGGAGGACGCGTCCCGACAAGCCCTCGGCATTGTCCTGAACGCAGCGGAGCGTCAGGATTCCCCCTTTGCCACGGCGATGTTCAAGACCATTCCGGGCGCACGCGCCCTGTCGGCCCGCACAGGCAGCACGATAGGCGCCCCGGTTGGTGAGATTGCGCGCTTGATCGAACAGACGCCCGGCGGCAAGCGCATTGTCGCGCAATCCATGATTTCCGAACTCCACAAGCTGGGTTTGGACCACAAGGCCATCGGCCTGCTATTGCCGAGTATTTCCACTTATATGGACGAGCACCACGCCCTGGTCGGCTTTGGCCATCTGGGTGACCTCATCGGGTCGGACCTCGACGCGGTCGCAGCTGCGGCCCAAGCCGCCTGATCTGGCTCGAAAGAAAAGCTTTGGATGAGCCGCCGCGAGGGCGGCTTTTTCATGCGCGAAACTTTTTTCGTTTTCCGCGGAACCAAGCCAACTGAAGAGCGTAAACCTTGTATCTTGCAGGCAGACACCCCTCTGACACTGTCAGTTGCCTCAAGACGTTCCCAATATGGGGCCAAGTCGGTTCTCCCTCTCTTCCCCCCAACCGGCTTGGCCCTTTTCTTTTGGATCGGGCCTGTCTATGTGCAAGGCCAGTGATTGAGGGCTTCTACCACATGCAAGACGTAACCACTCTGAAACCGGACGAGCGACTGGCGCTGGACCTGATGGCGGCGATACGTGCCGATGCCGAGGCGATCTGCGCTCCCAATCCGGTGGAAATGGTTTCGGTTACGATCGATGTGTCGTCTGAGGCGGCTCAAGGCGGTGATGTCTCATTTGAGCCCAAGGTTGACCGGCAAACTCGCACGATCCTGTTTACCGGCGGCATGGCCTGCCAAGGCGACAACCCCCTGATGAAAGCAACTGCGGTCTATCGGATTTTGCCAGAGACGTAGCGGCCCTGTCGCAGCGTTTGCCGACGCGTTCCCAAATACCCAGACGGAGAGTTTCTATGACTACCACGCTTATCACCGGTGCAAATCGTGGGATCGGTCTGGAGCTTGTCCGCAAGTTTCTCGCTCAAGGTCATGACGTGATTGCCACGGCGCGCGACCCTGAGACCTCAAACGAACTGAACGCGACGGGCGCCAAAGTTTATCCGCTAGAAGTGACCGATGCATCTTCGGTGGCGGCATTGAAGGAAGCGGTCGGCGACCAGCCCATCGACTATCTGATCAACAATGCCGGCATTGGCAGTTTCGCTGCGTTCAAGGATCTCGATTATGACGCGTTCGCCAACATGCTGGCGGTGAACACGATTGCGCCGATCCGAATGATCGATACGTTCCTGGACAATATTGCGGCCAGCGATGTGAAGATGGCGGCCAGCCTGTCCAGCATGATGGGATCCATCGAGAACACGCAGGCGTCTTTCGGACTGATTTATCGCACGTCCAAGGCGGGTCTGAACATGGCCCTGCGTGCCGCCGCGCCCGAACTTGCGGAGAAGGGGGTGACCCTGCTCGCGCTGCATCCGGGCTGGGTGAACACTGACATGGGCGGCAAGCAGGCGCCAGTCAATCCGGCTCAGAGTGCTGCTGGTCTCTACACGGTCATCACCACGGCAGAGCCATCAAGCGAGCTGCGCTTCCTGGACTTTGAAGGCAAGACCCATCCCTGGTAGCGACTAGCCCTGCTGGGGCGCAAAGCCGGCGAAATCCTCTGGCAATTGCACATCCGTATCAGCGCGCAACCGGGGCAGGGCTTCGGGATGCTCGGCCTGAAGCCATTCGATCATCTGCTCACGGATCAGGCAGCGCAAATCCCAGGCCTTCGGGGATGTGCTGGCCGAGGCGAGCCCGCGCACCGTCACGGAATTGCCCGAGGCCTCGGTCACCTGCAAATTCACCACGTCGCCATTCCATAGCGGGGTGGATTTACAGATCTCTTCCAGCTTCTCACGCATCTGCGCGATGGGTGCGTGATAGTCTACCGTCCAGAAAACGCTGCCGATGATGGACGCACTCTTGCGGGTCCAGTTCTGGAATGGCTTTTCAATGAAATAGGAGAGCGGCACGACAAGCCGTCGCCAGTCCCAGATCTTGATGACGACATAGAACAGGCCGATTTCCTCGATCCAGCCCCATTCGCCTTCGACGACCACGGCATCGTCCAGCCGGATCGGCTGGGTGAAGGCGATCTGCAGTCCAGCGATCAGGTTGCTGAGTACGGGACGGGCCGCCAGGCCGATGGCGATGCCCGCGATTCCGGCTGATGCAAACAGGCTGACGCCAATCTGCTTCACGCCAGGAATGACGGTGAGCGCAGCGGCGAGGGTGACGATGCCGGCAATGACGATCCAGACGCGACGCACGACATCCAGCCGCGTGGCCGATTTGCGCGCTTCCAGATTGTCTTCTGCATCGAGGTGCAGGCCAGCCAGACGGCGTTTGATCAAGGCATCGACAATGGTGCCGACCAGCCAGCCAAAGGCGATGATGAACAATACGCCTGAACTGATCCCTGCCATTCGCTCGAGCCGGTCGCCTGAAACAAAGCCGTCAGGGATGTACTGAGGAAGGTAGGGTGTCGCAAAGACCAGCGCCGCGCCAGCCAGCGCAAACAGAAGGGGCGGGCGAAAGCGCTTCAGCCAGCGCGTATTCCTGTGGGCAGTGATCTTCGTCCGGATACGCAGATTCCCTTCCAGTCGCTCGACGGGACTACGTCTCAGCCTGAGAAAGGTTTCATCGATTCAGCAAGCCACGTGCCCGGAATAGGTCAAGCCATTGCTGGCTTGCGCGCGGTTCGGTCAGTGTTTGCTGAAGTTTGCGGCAAGGATTCCCGTATTATTTTACGCGTTCGACCCGGAATGCGATGCCGCCATCCAGTTTCATCTTGTAGCTGCCGAGTGCCGCTTCATAGATCTCGGCTTCGGTCTGGTCATTATTGCGTAACGCCTTGGAATCGGTCTGCCGCCAGATCTGTCCATTTTCCAGCGTGATCACCAGATTTCCACGCTTGCCGCGCACGGCCTTCACAGGAAGCGTCATTTCCTTGAGGCCCTGGTCGTCAGATTTGCCGAGCGTCAGAGAGGGCAGGGACGGAATGGAGAAGCCGAAGGAATCCTGGCGGACCTGTTCGACTTCCTGCCGGGTCACGGTGGTGACGTCGCCCGCCGCTTCGGCCGCTTGCAGTCGCCCAACAGCCGCATCGTAGCAGGCAAGGCGCTCTGCATCCTCGGCGACGGATGTGCAGGCATAGACGTCGTCTGTTGAGACATCTTGTGCAGTGGCTGTTGCGCCGAGCGCAAAAATCATCCCTGCAATGCACCAAATTCGGGTCATTCCTGTTACCTCATGTGCGACTTCCAGCAGGAAGGCTTTGCAAAACCGTAATGGTCTGGCAGCAGTGTTGCAAATCGCGCGATCGCGGAAAAGACGTTGGAGACACAAAACCCATGAAGTTGAACGCCTTGATGACAACTGGCCTGGCTGCCGCACTTGCCCTGACACTGGCCGCCTGCGGGGGTGGTGGGGATTCCGCAGCCTCGGATGTGCCGACCCTGCGTCGGGGAATTTCGGCCAAGGTGGACACGCTGGACCCCAACAAATCATCCGCGCAGTGGGAGAATATCATCATTGGCGACATGATCGTCGGCCTGACCACGGATGGCCCGGATGGTCGCCCGGTGCTGGGTATGGCCGACAGTTATGAAGTCAGTGAAGACGGTCTGGTCTGGACTTTCGCGTTGGGTGATCACGTCTGGTCTGACGGCACGCCCGTCACTGCAGGCGACTTCGTCTACAGCCTGCGCCGAATCCAGGATCCGGAGACAGCGTCGCAATACGCGTCACTCCTCTGGTTGATCAAGAATGCGCAAAAGGTGAGTTCACAGGAATTGCCGCCCGAGGAGCTGGGCGTGAAAGCCATTGACGACAAGACGCTGGAAATCACTTTGGAATACCCGGCGCCTTATCTGCTCGGCCTGCTGAGCCATTACACGACCTATCCGTTGCCGAGCTGGGCCATCGAAGCGCATGGTGATGCCTGGATCCAGCCGGAAAACATTGTCGTCAACGGTCCCTACAAGCTGGTCTACTGGCGCACGGGTGACCAATTGGTCGCCGACAAGAACCCGACCGGGTTTGGCGCGCCGGAGGCGTGTTTTGATCGGGTCGTGTATCTGGAACTGGAAGATTTGTCGGCCGTCGAGAACAAGATTTCCGCAGGCGAACTGGACATCAATAATGCCTTTGACGGGTCTCGCTATACTGAATTGGATGCGAAATTCCCTGGCTGGCTGCGCACGACACCTTCTCTCATCTCGACCTATTGGACTTTCAACACCACTGTTGAGCCGTTCGACGATGTGCGCGTGCGCAAGGCCCTTTCAATGGCGCTCGACCGGGAGTTCATGGTTCGCAACGTGCTGACACAGGGCTATCTGCCAGCGTATTCCTTCGTGCCTCCGGGCATCGATAATTACGATGTCAGCCGGCCATCCATGGATTGGAACCGAGGCGCGCAGCCTGTTGGAGGCGGCAGGGTTCGGCCCGGACAATCCACTCGAATTTGAATTCATTCACCGCTCGACGGACGACAATCCAAAGGTGGCGCCGGTCGCTCAGTCCAATTGGAGCGACATCGCCCCTTGGGTTAACCCGACCATTGTGAAGCAGGATACGAAAGTGCTCTATTCACGTCTGCGGACCGGAAACTTCTCGGTCGCTGATGCGGCATGGGTCGCGGATTTCGATGATCCCATCAACTTTCTCTACTTGCTCGATTCCAATACGGGCCAGCAAAACTATGGCGACTATGCCAATCCGGAGTATGATGCGCTCCTAAGCCAATCGAACCAGCAGTTGGACCTGCAAGTGCGGGCAGAAGTCTTCGCAGACGCCGAAGCACTGATGCTCGAAGAGTATCCGATTACGCCGATGTGGTTTCAGGTGACCAAGAATATGGTCGATCCGGAGCTGACTGGCTGGGAAGAGAATGCGAAGGATCAGCACCGCTCGCGCTTTCTGTGCCGGGAGGGGCTCAGCGCCGAGTAGGGGTAAACAGACGGGGGTCTCGAAATGGAACATGAAATGGAGGCCGCAGGTCTCGGGTCGGCAAGTGGCTTGTCGACCGGAGACCATCATCCGGTAAAGTCCGGTTTGCCTTGCGCCAATTGCGAGACCATCGTCGAGGATCGGTTCTGCACAACGTGCGGCCAATTGGCGTCAGACTTCCATCGCCCGGTCTGGGATCTGGTGGCGAGCAGTCTCGCGGACGTGTTCGCGCTGGATGGCCGCTTGTGGCGGTCCTTGCCGATGTTGTTGTTCCGCCCCGGACGGATGACCCGGAACTATCTGGATGGAAAGCGCGCGCGCTATGTGCCGCCTTTCCGCATGTTCCTGATGGCGTCTGTGATCTTCTTCCTGACCCTGTTCACGCTCGGCGATCAGATGGGCTGGTACAATTCTCTCAAGATCGACCGCCTCCTGGAAAATGGGATCGATGCCGGGATAGGGGAGGATGGTGAGCCTCTTCCGGTTGTAACCGAAGAGCGGCTAGAGGAATTACGGGCCCAGACAGAAGATCCCGACCTGACGCCGGATGAGCGCCAGCTGGTCCAGCTGGAATTGCTGCAGGCGGAGCACGGCATCACATTCCAGCGTATCATGACGGATGATGGGCGCATCAATCGCGACGCGCTTTATGATGAGGTCACTTCAAGACTGAGCGAGGATGCGACCCCTGCTGAGCGCGAGCAGGCATGGCGCGCCGCCGACCATGCGGCGACCGTGTACGAGAATCAGGATCGCTATGGTGCACGCATTCGGGAATGGGCGCCGAGGTTCAGCCTGATGTTCCTGCCTATCCTGGCCTTCATGCTGACCATTCTGTATGCGTGGCACCGCAGCCGGTACATCTATGACCATGTGATCACCGCGCTGCATGTGCAGACGTTCATCTATCTGATGGCGACCTTTTTGATCGTGCTCGCTGCCCTCAACGGAGCTTGGCTTGGCGAGCTAATCTGGGGTGGTGTGCTGATCGGCATTGCCTACCTCTATCGCCAATTGCGCGTGACATATCAGACCGGGCGATTCATGGCGGCCTTGCGAACCCTGATCCTGTTGTTCTCAATCCTGATTGTGGGTGTGTCGCTGGGCGTTTCCCTCGTCATTGTCAGCTTCATGCTCGTCTGATCGTGGCGGATTGCCCGAAATGCGGTCAGACGCGCGATGAGGCTCGGCTCGAATTCATGTGGCTTGCCTGAAAATCAAGCAAAGTGGAGGCCGGCGCAAAACTCGGTCAGGGCATTTTTTCGGATTTATCAGGCGTATCTGGAACAATATTGCCCCAAACCGGCCAAATAGGTGATGCGATTCTGTCACACTGGTGTCATTTTGCTTGTGAGCGCCGCTGCATCCAATTGACTATGCAGGGTGCTCAATCCTTACTGCTCGGTAAGACTTGGTCTAGGGGGCCAGGTTTGTCTGCATGATGTGGACACATTTTTTGACAATCCTTTCGGAGGTTCAAGTGAGCGAACTTAACTTGAAGAAGCGCCTATTGGCGTCGTCGGTATTTGCCGGCGCTGCACTTGCTGCAGCTGCTGCGCTGCCAGCGTACGCCCAAGACGCAGATGAAGACGTAATTGCTGTAGCAGAGGCGGACGGGGAAGAAGCATCCGTACAACAGACCATCGTCGTCACGGGCTCGCTGATCCCGCAAAGCGGCAACCTGGTTGAGACCAGCCCGGTCACATCCCTCGGCTCAGCCGACTTCGACGTGCGCGGTGTGGTCCGTGCGGAAGACATGATCAACTCGCTGCCACAGGCATTTGGTGCACAAGGGTCCAACCTTGCCAACGGTTCGACCGGTACATCTTCAGTCAACCTGCGTGGCCTCGGTGCTTCCCGCACGCTGACCCTTTTGAACGGTCGCCGCCTGCCGTACGGCTCGCTGAACACGGCTGCCCCAGACATCAACTTCATCCCATCTGCGATGGTGAAGAAGGTTGACGTCCTGACCGGTGGTGCTTCGGCAACCTACGGTTCGGACGCTGTTGCTGGCGTCGTCAACTTCGTGCTCGACACCGAGTTCGAAGGTCTTCGGATCGACAGTAACTACTCGTTCTACCAGCACGACAATTCCAACAGCTACATCCAGGACATCCTGTCCGGCTTCGCTGCTGATAACCCAAGCCAGTTCACGGTTCCTGAAGGCAGCACGTCAGACGGCGAAACCTTCGACATCACGGCTGCTGTGGGTGGCAAGTTTGACAATGGCCGTGGCCACATGTCCGCCTTTGTCAGCTTCCAGAACACCAAGGAAATCCTTCAGGCAAACCGCGACTACTCGCAGTGTGCCCTGTCTACCACGAATGGCGGCAACGATTTCACCTGTGCAGGTTCTTCAACCAACCAGTTTGCCAACATTCTTGACGTCGCTTCCGGCTACACAATCCCTGGTGGTGTCAATCCGGATGCGCAGACACAAACCGGTTGGGCCCGCGTGCTGGATGGCCAGGATGCAATTGGACCGCGGAACTTCACTTCCGACACGTTCAACTATAACCCCTACAACCACTACCAGCGCCCGAACGAGCGTTACTCTTTCGGCGCGTTCGCAAACTATGACGTCAACGAATACATGAATGTGTATACCGAACTGATGTTCATGGATAACCGTACCAAGTCGCAGATCGCACCTTCCGGTGTGTTCGGTTACGGTATTGCTGGCGATGCCGGTGGCATCCGCTGTAGCAACCCGTTCCTGTCGGCCCAGCAGGTCGACTATCTCTGTGGTGAAATCGCAGACGGTGCAATTGATCGCTACACCAACGAAGAAGGCGAGTATACGGATGCCATGGGCAACGTACTGGCTGATCAGGACGACTTTGTTGCTCGCTTTGATGGTGATCCTGACCAGGCTGCTCTGGGTCCAGACGGCATTGCAGACATCCTGCTCCTGCGTCGTAACGTTGAAGGCGGCAACCGCTTCAACGACATCCGCCACACGACCTATCGTGGTGTGATCGGCATGCAAGGCACCCTGGGTGATTCTCCTTGGGGCTACGATGTCAGCATGATCTATGCGAACAATCACCGTTCCGAGATCTACAACAACGATCTTTCCATCCGTAAGATCGGTTATGCGCTTGATGCCCAGCTTGATGGCGAAGGCAACATTGTCTGCGGAATCAATGCTGATGAAGATCCGTCCAACGATGATGCAGCTTGCGCACCATACGACATCTTCGGTGCCAACGGTCCTTCCGATGCGTCGGTCGCCTACATCAGCCAGCCTCTGTTCCGTGACGGTGACGTTACACAAACAGTTGTGACGGCGAAAACGTATGCTGATCTGGCAGATTACGGCATTCAGTCGTCGATGGCGGAAGAAGGCATCAAGGTTGCCTTTGGTGTTGAGTATCGTCGCGATACGCTGGATTCCAATCCAGATAGCAACTTCCTTTCCGGCGACGGTGCTGGTCAGGGTGGACCAACGACAGGTATTGAAGGATCGCAGGAAGTCTATGACTACTTCGCGGAAATCAATGCCCCGCTGATCCAGGGCTATGAAGGTATTGAGTCCCTCGGCGTCGACCTCGCTTATCGTCGTTCGAACTATGACTCCGTGTCTTCCGACGCTTACAAGATTGGTGTCGAGTATGCTCCGGTTGAAGACATCCGCTTCCGCGGTTCCTTCCAGCGCGCTGTCCGGGCGGCGAACATCTTCGAACTGTTCTCCGCTCAGTCGATCGGCCTGTTTGATCTGACTCAAGGTTCGAACGGCATCTACGATCCATGTGCAGGTGCAGCTCCAACGGCTACGCTCGCTCAGTGTGCGAACACCGGCGTCACACCTGACCAGTACCGGAACATCGCTGATAACCCGGCTGGCCAGTTCAATACGCTGACAGGTGGTAACCCGGACCTCGAGCCGGAAACTGCTGACACGTACACGATTGGTTTCGTGGCAACGCCATCGGCCATTCCAGGCCTGACCGTCTCGCTCGACTATTTCGACATCACTGTCGAAGACCTCGTCGGTACGGTTCCACAGGAACTGGCTCTGGACTCCTGTCTTGAAACTGGCGACGAGTTCTTCTGTTCGCTGGTCAATCGCGGTAACGGCGGAACGCTGTGGGCTAACTCCACGGGCTACATCGTCGCCACGAACATCAACACAGGTGAGCTTTCGACCTCTGGTTTCGACCTTCTGGCCAGCTACGCTCTGGACCTGGATTCCCGCGGCGGTATCGACTTCGATTATGTCGGTACACTGCTCGAATCCCTGGAGACAAAGCCTCTGCCAACGTCCACCGGCGCAGACATCTTTGACTGTGTTGGCTACTACGGCGGCAGCTGTGCCTCCGGTGGTGGTACGGAAGTTGCGAACGGTTCGTCACCTGAGTATCGTCACAAGGCTTCCATGACCTGGTCTGATGCCGACGGCGTGTTCAGCGTCACCGGTACATGGCGTTACTTCGCCGAGGTCGAAATCGAAGGTGGTGACGATGGCACCATCAACGGTACTCTGGATGCCCAGAACTATCTCGACCTGTCCGGCTCCTGGAACGCAACGGACTACATGTCCCTGCGCCTTGGCGTGAACAACCTGACGGACGAAGAGCCACCGCTCTCCTCCGTGGTTGGTACGGCACCGGGTAACGGTAACACCTACCCACAAGTGTACGACGCCTTTGGTCGCTATATCTTCATGGGTGCGACGTTCGACTTCTAAGTCTGACGACGCTCTTCGGAGCCGCCGTTTTTTTGTTTTCAACGGGTTTGGTATCAGCGCTTTGCGCTTCCCATGAGCCGGGCCCAGAGCTGTTCTGTCTGACTGAGAAGAAAGAGGCGTGCGGTCAGGCGCCCGCGTGCCAGCGTGCATAGATGGCCGTTGGCAGGAGACGGTCTGAACCTTGCTGGGGCAGGGCCATCTCGCCGGTCTCCATTACACCGCCCAGCGGGGAGAGCCGATCAGCTAGCGCCTGTGACAGGGCCAGGTAAGACAGTCGCACGGCATATGCCGTCAGGATCACAAACAGGGGCCGGTCACTCAGCAGCTGCTTCACGACGTCCAGCAATTCGGGCAAGTTTTCTTCAAACCGCCAGGTTTCATTCTTCGGGCCACGTCCGAATTTCGGGGGGTCCAGGATGATGGCGTCATATTCGTTGCCACGCCGGACCTCGCGAGCGGTAAATTTCATGGCGTCATCGGCGATCCAGCGAATGGACCGATCCTGCAGGCCGCTCATCGCCTGATTGTCCTTGCCGTACCCGTTTGATTTCGGGCTGGCATCCAGATGGACCACTTCGGCACCGGCTGCGGCGCAGGCGAGCGACATCATACCGGTATAGCCGAACAGGTTGAGCACCTTGATTGGACGGCCGGCTGCGCGGATCTTCTCCTGCGCGAAGCGCCAGTGAACCGAATGTTCCTGAAAAACGCCCATATGGCGAAAGGCTGCGCGGCGGGCCTCGAAGGTCAGGCCATTCCATTGCATCGGCCAGCTGTCGAGTGCCTTCGGAGATAGCACTTCCCAATTGCCTGCGCCGTCATCATCTTGCGACTTCGCAGAAAACTGCGCATCGGCGCGCCAACTTTCCAAGGGGCGGGCTGGCTCCCAGAAAGCTTGGGGATCGGGCCGGATGACGGTCTGGCTGCCGAAGCGCTCCAGCTTCTGCAAGTGGCCACTGTCGAGCAGGGCATAGTCTTTCCAGTCATTGGCGATCAGGAGGCGGGTTTCGGTCTTCATTTGAAATCCCTCTGGCGCCACGCTTCATAGGTCATGATGGCGGTGGCCTGGGCGAGATTGAGGCTGTCCGCGCCGCCGCGCATCGGGATCAGGCAGAGCTGGTCGCAGGCGGCTTCGGCTTCGGGCGGCAGGCCGGATTGCTCATTGCCCATGATGATGACCGCGCCGGAGGTGAAATCGGTGCGGTCATGGCGGGCCGTGCCATTGACCGACGCGGCGCTCATGGTCAGGCCAAGCCCTTTGCGCCAGGCGTTGAACTGGTCGAACGAGGCGGCCGCAAAGGGCATGTCGAAGATCGAGCCCATGGAGGCGCGCACGGCCTCGAAACTGTAAGGATCACAACAGGTTTCGATCAGGATCACGCCGGAAATGCCCGCGCAGTCGGCCGTACGCAGGATCGTGCCCAAATTGCCGGGATCGCGCACTTCATAAAGGGCGACAAACAGCCCATTGCTGTCCTGCGGCAGGGCATCAAGGCCGAGATGGCGCTGGTGGAACGCCGCGACCACGCTCTGCGCATTATCCTTGTGAGTGATACGCGACATCAGCTTGTCGGCGGCCAGCACGACCCGCGCGCCGGAGGTCTCTGCCTGACGGATCAATTCCGCGAGGTGTGGCCGATCTGCCATGCTTGCCGCGACAATCAGCGAGTCCGCCTTCCAACCGTTTGCAAGCCCCTGGCCGATCAGGCGCGCGCCTTCTGCGAGAAACAGGCCCGTTTCGGCGCGGCCTTTCTTTCTTTCAAGACTTTTCAAGGACTTGATGAGCGGGTTTGATGCGCTGCTGATCGTCTCAATCTGGCGGGTCATGCTGGGGATTCGGCGTCTCTGACTCTGCGGGGTAACTCTTGCGAGGACATGCTGAATAGGGCATCCCTGATTATCAGGGGATTAGCAATGGAGGAGGTCGCGGGGCCTCTATGAGACTGCTCGACTACCTTTTTGGATTTGTGGCCCTTGTTGGCTTGATCTGCACGGGCTGGTGGGCCGTGTACCAGTCAGCGAACACGCCTGTAAACCTCCAAGCGCGGCTGGAGGCCAACGCCAATGCGGCGCTGGCCGAGCAGGGCTTTGACTGGGCAGGCGTGCGCATGCATGGCCAACGCGCCGAGCTGACCGGCAAGGCCCCCTCCATGGATGCCATAGAAGCAGCAGCTGAAACCGTGCTGACATCCAGCGGGTCAGGCGGGATCATCCTTGGCGGAGTGACCATGGTCGAGAGTGGGGTGGGCACTGCGCCGCCGGTGATCCCCTATGTCTGGCGCGCCATCAAGACTGGTGCAGGCGACTATATCCTGATGGGGCATGTGCCCTCGCGTACCATTCGCGCTGACCTTCTGGCCTATGCCGGTTCGCATGCTGGCGACGGCGCGGTTGAAGACCGTATGCAGCTGGCCAATGGCGCGCCGGGGGCTTACTGGCAGGGCATGGCCCGGCTCGCACTGGACAGCCTGGCTGAACTCGATACGGGTGAAGCCCGCCTGCATGACACGCGCGTCCGGTTGCGCGGGGTCTCTATGGAGACTGCGACCCGCGCGCGGGTTTCGGCCGACATCGCAAATGTGACCGCCCCGTTCCGGGGAGAGCCTTTTCTGCGCGGCCCGGCCTTGTGGAGCGCGGCGCATGGCGACGGCGAACTGGTGCTGTCCGGCAAGGTCGCCAGCGAAGCCGAGCGCGAGGAAATCCTGACCATCGCCAAGCAATATTATGCGCGCACCGTACGTGACGAGATGGAGGTCGCTGGCGAGCCTCATCCGGGCTGGCTGAACGGCGTGCGCGTGGGCTTGCCGCATTTTGCCAAGTTCCGGTCCGGCGAAATGGCGTTCGAGCCAGAGGAAACCGGTCTCAGTTTCGAGGGCGAGGCGTCAGGGTCCACGATTGCCTACCTCCAGCAGGATATGGCCAATCTTGGCGGCCCTTATCCTGTCACAGTCTTCGCCGATACGGTGCAGGTAAATGTGGACGAGATTCGCGATATCGACTTTCAGGCAGACCCGGTTGCAGCCTGCCAGCAGGCCTATGACGCGGTGATGGAGACCAACAAGGTGTATTTCGAGACGGGCCTGGCAGACATTACCCGTGAAAGCGGCCTGACGCTGGACAAGGTCATGACCGTATCTGAGCGGTGTGCGCGAGATCTGGTGTTTGAAGTGGGCGGCCATACCGACTCCACAGGCGAGCGGGAGGCAAATATTGCCCTCAGCGAGGCACGGGCGCTGGCTGTGCGGGATTATATGGTTTCGGCCGGATTTTCCCCTGCGCGGCTGACTGTAATTGGGTATGGTCCCGACGAGGCTGTGCAGAGTAATGACACAGAAGACGGTCGGGCGAAGAATCGCCGGATTGGGTTCAAGGTTCGAGAACGGAGCGAATGATGGCGTGGCTATTGGCACATATGTGGGCGGCGCTGGCAGGGGTTGCCGTATTCGGTTTGCTGCTGGGTTGGTCCATTCGCGGCATGATGCTGGTTGGAAAGATGCGGCGCGCAATGGTCGAGCGCGATGTTACCCAGACCGAACTCGAACAGGCCAAGGAAGAGATTGAAAGCCTGTATGCGGCCCAGCGTGGGCAGCCGGTGGGCAATACGAATGCGCGTGAGGCTCAGGCCGAACAGAATGTGAAATTCCAGCGCATGAGTGATGAATTGAGCCGCGCCAAGAGCGAACTGGAAGCGCTGAAGGCGAAAGCCGACGAGGCGCTGGTGAGCGGCGCAAAGGCTGCGGGTGCGGCTGGAGCCGGCGCTGTGGGCACGCTTGCTGCTGTGGGCGGCGCGACCGATCCGAACCCGGCGCTGGTCTGGCGCAACCGCCACCTCGAAAGCCGTGTACGCCACCTGGAAGCCATGATCGGCGAGGGGGGCAGCGAAGCCGCTGGCGCATCCCCTGCGGAGGCGGCACCTGTTGCGCCTGCTGCGATGGCGACTGGCGAGACCAGCGACGCCGATGCGGCCAAGGCAGAATGGCAACAGAATTTCCTGAAGCAGCGCGTCGAAGCGCTGGAAGATGAACTCGCCAAGGTGAAAGCCCCGGCAGCTACGCCAACCGGGCGTAACGGCAATGGTGAGGCGGAAGAAGAACTGGCCCGCCTGCGCTGGCGCAATCGTTTTCTGGAAGGCCGCCTTGCCTATTTCGAAGGCGACCAAGACGCCGAGGAAGAGGGCATTGAGGCCGACGCGGTGGCCGAAACAGCCATCACGCCGGAGCCTCTTCCGGACTCGCCGGAGACCGAGCCCGAATCTGAACTGGAATCCGTGCCGGACTTTGATGGCGAAGCTGAAAACGAGCCGGAGGTTGAGCTTGCCGAGCCTGAAGCCGAGCCAAGTGACGAAGCCGACTTTGCCGAAGAACTCGCGGAAGATACCGAAGATGACATCGAAGAGGCGATTGAGTTTGAGGCTGAACAGGAGCCGGAAGCACCAGCCGAGCTGGCCGCTGATCCTGACGCTGAACCGGATGTACCTGCTTTCGAGATTGTTGACCGGTTCGCCGATGAGGCGCCTGCTGAGGCAGAGACAGCGTTCGACGATATAGAATTGACGCCCGTCGAGGACGAGCTGGCGGAAGACTATGCAGAGCCGGCCGAGGCCGATGCGGATGATGAAGTGCCCGCCGACGGGTTAGAAGAAGACACTGATACCGACCGCGCAGATGAGGCCAGCCGGGCTATCCTGGCAGCCCTCGAACTGAATGATGACGAAGACGAAACGTCAGAGGACGACACCAATCTGGGCGTGGCCGAGAGTGAGTCCGAGCCCGAAGACGAGGCGGATTTCGTCGAAGCGGACACGGAAGAGGCGGATGACGACTCCGGGTCCGACGAGACCGCAGAAGAGGGCCCCTCAGGCGTACAGCCGATGGCGCTCGACAAGCCCGTTGCCAACACGCCGGATGATTTGACCATCATTGGCGGAGTGGGGCCGAAGATTCAGGAAGTGCTGAACAGTATGGGCATCTGGCACTATGACCAGATTGCCGCCTGGACGCCTGAAAACGTCACATGGGTGGATCATGAGCTCAATTTCTCTGGTCGGATCACACGTGAGGGCTGGGTGCAGCAAGCGGCGATCCTGGCAGGCGACACGGTGGACGAGGACGCCTAGGCAACCGCCCATTCAGGGCCTATTCAGCCGTAATCGTTCAAGTTGGGAACCAATCGTGCAGGGGTGCGATTGCTTTTTGAGGGTGCAGGGGTAACCTCTGGCTCGAGGCGATAGGGAGAATGAGATGGCCGATCTAGTTGAATTTGATAGCGAAGTTCTGGCCGGAGCACCGCAGGTGCGCCTGTCGCGCCGCGCGCTGATTACCGGCATTGCCGCAGGCACCGTATTCCCCTTCATTTCCAGCTGCACCACAAACCCGGCGACCGGATCCAGCCAGCTGATCCTGTTCGGGGAAGAGCAGGTGGCCAGCATGGCCGCCACGGCCTGGACCGACATGAAATCGCAGACGCCCGTCGTCTCCAACTCGCGCCTGAAAAACCAGGTGCTGAGCGTCTGGGAGCGTACGTCTGATGGCGCAGTGAAGGCGGGTCATATCGACCCGAACGCCAATTGGGACGTGGCGGTGTTCGACACCGATGACGTCAACGCGTTCGTGATGCCTGGCAACCGCGTCGGCATTTATCGCGGCATAACCGAACTGACCGAGAATGACGACCAGCTGTCGTCCGTGCTGGGCCATGAAACTGGCCACGTGGTCGGCCGCCATGCTGCAGAGCGCCTGTCGGTCTCGACCGCAGCGCAAGTTGGCCTGATGGCGGGTCAGATCGCCGTCGCGCAGTCAGAAGAGCTCAGCAAGTATGGCACGGCCATCGGCGCTCTCGGTGGCGCGGCCATGCAATTCGGCGTGATCCTGCCCTATAGCCGCCGGCATGAGCTGGAGGCTGACAAGCTGGGCGTCGATTACATGCACAATGCTGGCTATGACACCCGCGAATCCGTGCGCTTGTGGGAATTGATGGCCGCGCAGTCGGAAGGCCAGCGCCCGGCCGAGTTCATGTCCACCCACCCGGATCCGCTGCGCCGGGCCGAAGAGTTGAAGCGTTACATCAATGCGCGGGGTTATGCGCTGATGTAGTCGGTGGGCCGACCAGAATTTCGAGAGCCCGGTTGCCCTGTGCTGCCGGGCTTTTGCTTGTTTTAAACAGTCGCGGGTGGAGACACGCGGTTGTATTGGTGGAAATACCCGTTATATGGGGAATTCGACTTTTCGCCGGACGATCAGGCATTGAGTGAACGGGCTTGCCCTGCCACTCCTTCAGAGACCTCCCATACAAAATTCGTGTTCCCGCGGACCCGCATGTTGCAGGACCGCATCTATTCAGGAGTGTTTCATGACAAGTGGCACCGTAAAATTCTACAACGACCAAAAAGGCTTCGGCTTCATCCAGCCAGACGATGGCGGCACCGACGTGTTCGTGCACGCCACGGCGCTTGAGCGCGCTGGCATGCGCGCCCTGTCCGAAGGTCAGAAGGTTTCCTTCACGACCGCCGTCGACAAGCGCAGCGGCAAGACCGCCGTCGACACGATCACCGCTGAATAGTCCGTTAGGACTTTTCCAGTTGTATCAGATTGGCCGTCTCCGAAAGGAGGCGGCCTTTTTGTTTGGGGATTTGCCCGGCGACCATCTGCCCGATCCCCTTGACCCCACAGGGCATTTCAGCCATACGCCCCACTTCCGTGGGAGGCCGTTAGCCCGGCCAGACCACGAACCTCCAAAGTAACCGGGCGGATCGAAAGACCACCGCCCCATCTGAAACGTTCGAGAGGACAATATGGCTAAGAAACTCCTGGGGCACCTCAAGCTCCAGATTCCTGCCGGCCAAGCCAACCCGTCGCCGCCAGTCGGCCCGGCGCTCGGTCAGCGCGGAATCAACATCATGGAATTCTGTAAGGCGTTCAACGCCAAGACACAGAGCATGGAACAGGGCCTGCCCGTTCCCGTCGTGATCTCCTATTATCAGGACAAATCCTTCACCTTCATCGTGAAGTCTCCACCGGCCACTGTGCTGCTGAAGAAGGCTGCCAAGCTGAAGCTCGGCAAGAAGCCTGCTTCCGGCGCCAACAAGCCGGGCTATGAGACGGTCGGCAAGGTCACCATGGCTCAGGTTCGCGAGATCGCGGAAATGAAGATGGAAGACCTGAACGCAAACGACCTCGACGCAGCCTCGAAAATCATTGCCGGTTCCGCCCGCGCAATGGGCATCGAAGTGACGGAGTAAGCATCATGGCGAAACCAGGAAAGCGTACCCGCGCAATCATCGAATCCGTGGATGCCGACAAGGCCTACACGATCACCGAAGCTGTTGCTCTGGTGAAATCGAATGCGAAAGCGAAATTCGACGAGACCGTCGAGATCGCCGTGAATCTCGGCGTTGACCCGAAATATGCAGACCAGATGGTCCGCGGTGTGGTCAACCTGCCATCGGGCACAGGCAAGGACGTTCGCGTCGCCGTGTTCGCAAAGGATGCCAAGGCTGACGAAGCCAAGGAAGCCGGAGCTGATTTCGTCGGCGCTGAGGACCTGATGGAAAAGATCCAGGGCGGCTTCATGGACTTTGACCGCGTCATCGCGTCTCCGGACATGATGGCGGTTGTCGGTCGTCTCGGTAAGGTGCTTGGCCCGCGCGGCCTGATGCCGAACCCGAAAGTTGGTACGGTCACGCCGAACGTGGCTCAGGCCGTCAAGGACGCGAAGTCCGGCTCGGTTGAGTTCCGCGTCGAGAAGGCCGGTATCATCCATGCTGGCATCGGCAAGTCCAGCTTCTCCGAAGGTGACATCGAGACCAACGTCAAAGCCTTCCTCGAAGCGCTGTCCAAGGCCCGCCCATCCGGCGCGAAAGGCCAGTTCATCCGCAAGATCTCCCTGTCCTCCACAATGGGCGCAGGCGTGATGATCGACACGGCGGAAGTCAACCAGACGGCTTAAGTCCGACATCGGATTAGAGAGAGAACAAAATGAAGCCCGGCGCAGAAATGCGCCGGGCTTTTTCGTGTTCGCCTCTTAATCCTTCGACCCCGGCTAGTTCATCCTTCGACTTCGCTCAGGATGAGTCCGTACATGATCAGCGCTCATGCTGAGCGGGGCGGGTTGGCGGAGCGCGACCCACCATTTTGCTTCCCGGACACACCAATTTGTCATCCCGGAAAATCCGAAGGATTTATCCGGGATGACAGGGTGAGAGTGATTTCTCCTGTTTGCCGTATCCCCGGCGCATGCCGGGGTCTCCCGCCGCTACGCCGCAATGCCGACCGCAAGAGACTCCGGCGTGCGCCGGAGATGCGGTGCGGTTGAAACGGGAAGAGGCGTTGTATTCATCAGCCCACGAAGGACAGGCGGATGAAGGCGCCGCGGCCAGCGCCGGGGAGGCGGGTGCCGACCGTGACGTCGCCATAGGCGTTGCGGTTATAGCCGGAGAGATGGTCGCGGGTGACCTGGTCGAGCAGGTTTTCCACGCCCGCCGACAGGCGCACGCCATCTTTTACCTGCCAGTCGCCATACAGGCTGAGCGTGACATAGCCCGGTGTTTCGGCTTCGAGGTTTGTCACCGATACCTTGTCCTGTTCGGCCACGGCGCGGGTCTCGAAAGTGGCGGACCAATCCTGCCCTTCCCAGGTCAGGCCAGCGGTCAGGCTGGGTGGTGCGATGCGATAGAGATCATCGTCAATGTCGCGCCGCTCACCGCGCACATAGGAGAAGACGGCATCGGCGCGCAGCGGGCCGGGCAGGTCCATGCCCGCATCAAGGTCAAAGCCGATGAGGCGCGCGTCGACATTGGTGAAGCGGAGCAGGGCGGCAGAGCTGCCATGCATGCCGGCCATCATCTCTTCCATTGAGTCGGCCACGCCCGGCGTATCATCAAAGGGCGTACCCTGAATGAAATCGTCGATCTGGCGGATATAGACCGTGGGCCGGATATAGGCCGTTTCGGTCACATAGTCGAAGCCGGCCTCGGCAATCAGGGCGACTTCCGGATCAAGTGTCTGGTCGCCGAGATAGACATTGCCATCGGCGAGACCTGCGCTGGAGCCGGACGGCAACCATTGGAACCATTCCAGATAAAAGGGTGCGCGCGATTTCTGAGCCAGCGTCACACGCCATGTCAGATCATCCGTGATCGGACGCCAGAGCCGGGCGGCAATGTCGACCGTGGTGGCGTCCGCACTGCGGTCGGACGCATTGTAGCTAGCGGCCAGCATCTTCTGGCCCATGGTGGCATCTGCCCCGAACGTCGCCGTGCCGCCTTCGCCCTCATAGTCATCGACGCGCAGGCCGAGTTCGGCATTGAATGCGCCGAGCGTGCCGGTCCATTCGGCAAAGGCGCCGTAGCGGTCGATGACGATGTCCGGCAGGGAGTAGACATAGTTATCGAGATTTTCCGGCTCGACCACGGAGACATTGTGGTCTTCCTCGGCCGTGTCCGCGCCGAGTTGGAGGCTGCCGCCGAATGCCGGGAAAGTGGCCGAGATATCTGCTTTGCGGGTGATGGCATAGGCGAGCGCCTCGCGCCGCATCATGGCCGGGCGCAGGTCATATGTGTTCATGCCGTGCGCGGCGTCAGTATAGCTGGCGGATGCCTCGATGAGCACATCGCCGAAGCTCTTTTCATAGCCGGCCTTGACCACGTCGGTGTCCACAAAGCGGATGTCCATGCCGAAGGGCGGGTTGCCGGAAAAGCCGGTATTGTGGCGACGCCAGTCCAGGCTGAACTCGCCCAGATCCGTGCGCAGGCCCGTAGAGAGGCCCTGTATGCTGCGCTGGAATTCAGAGCCGCCAATGGTGCCATCCTTGTATTCGGTGTCGCCACCCTCTTCATACGCGCCGAGCAGATTGGCGCGCCATGTGTCCGTGGACGCGCCGATGATGCCGCCGGTGGAGAGGCTGTCATTCACGGTGCGGCCGCCAATCGTCAGGTCGTAGCCGAGTGTGGCATCGGACGAGTTGGAATAGTTCGTCCGCTTGAAGACGGCGTCCGCGCCTCCCCCAATGCCGGGGCCTTCGGAGACCGAGCTGATGCCGCGATCAATATGGACCGCCGCGACGAGCGGTGTGGGGGCATAGTGCAGCGCCGGATCCATCAGGTTCGGGCCGCCGGAGGCGAAGCTGTGGCCATCGATGCGCAGGTTCAGTCGCGGGCCGAACAGGCCACGATACTGCATCTGGCCGGACATTTCGCCATTGCCGATGCGGGCGGCGCCGGGCGTGCGGGCGATCAGGCGGGTGATGTCCACGCCGGTGAGCGGCGCCGCTTCAGGTGTGAGTGCGGCGTCCGTCGCGGTTGTGGTGCGCTGGCCGGTGACGATGATCACATCCTGCAGGGCAGGATCTGGCGTCTCGGCAGTAGCGAGCAGTGGGCAGGTGGCGAGGGTGAGCAGCGCCGTGCCGCCGGAAAGAATGCGTTTCATGTATAAGTCCTCTTCGCCTGCCGGGAGCCGGTCAGGCGGTGTCTGATTGAATTTTCGGGAAAGTCAGATCAGGCGAGGATGGGCGGCCCGCGCGCAGGCAGGCGGGTGTCGATGGGCCGCTGGGTGAGCGGCAGGACATAGAGGCTGGCACCGAGCCGGGGCAGGCCGAACTCTATGGGAGCCGGCAAGGCGGGCGGCGTGTGTGGCAGGTCAAAGGCTGCGGTTAGCGCATAAGGACAGGTCGAGGTATCAGAGGCATCGGTATCGACGGGGGCGTTCGGATCGAAATTATCGGGCAGCTTTTCCAGCGTGCCAGCCCCGGGATTGAGCCGCATCAGCGAGCCTGCGCCATCGCCGCAGATGCGGATAATGACACTGCCATTCTCGGCTGTGTCGACCATGTAGCCTGTGGGCACCGCGCCGCGCACGCCAAGCCCGGCCACGAGGACCAGAAGCGCAAGAAGGCGGAGATGTCTGAACAGGGCAGGCATGGGGCGGGGCTATAGCGCGTCCTTTCCATGATGCGAACGCGACACTTGCACACGGGGGAGAATGAACCCGCAGCAGGCGCGTCGCCGCCGGCAGGACCGGGGCGCTCGCAGGGCTTGTGCAGGGGGAAGCCGCTCAGCTCGTATCGGAGCCGAGCGCCATCAGGACGAGGAGGTAGAGATCGGACAGGACCGGCACGGCTGGCTCCGTCTTTGCGATTTCAGCATGTTCCGGCGCGGGCGCGGCGGCGAGGGGGCTCAACCGCTTTGCGCCATCCGATGCTTGCCGGGCTATCCAGTGAGCCATGCGCATCGCATACGTGTCGAGGTTGGCAAGGGCATCGGCGAGGGCCTGGGTCCGGAGGAGATAGCGATCTTCGAAACCAGGCCTTGGGCGCGGGGGCTTGGGGGCCGGATTGATGGGGGGAATGTAGGGCCGTGCCGCATCATCCATCAGCGTTACGCGCGGGCATTCAGCCGGGGTGAGCAGACGGCGCGGATCGCGATCCTGTTCCGGTTCGATCAGGCGGAAACGGGGCGCGCGCGGTTCGCGTTCCATCTCGGCAGAGGGGGCGGAGGCGGCCGGGCGCTTCGGGATTGCCGCAGGCGCCGGGGCGGGCGCATCCAGCCGCAGGGCCATGAGATAGATCACGCGGCGCAGCAAGTCTTCCACGAAGGGCAAATCCTGCATGCCGCGCCGGGCCAGCGCGAGGCCGTTGCCCGCAAGCCTTGTCAGCGCGGCCACCATCTTCGCGGCGATCTCCAGCGCGACGGCTTCAAGCCGGTCCGGCTCAGCGGCCGTGGGGATAGGGTCGGGATGCGTTTCCATGCTGTGCAGTATCGCCCAGCCGCGGAGGAGGGGGATGAGATTGGCGAACTATTTCGCAAGCGATTGATTTGATTGAGACGGAGGGTTGGGAGTTCGTCGGATAGGCAATGCTCGCTTGCGCGAAATCCTGATTCGTGATGAAGGAATTGCAGCGATCCGAATGCGGGCCCGGTTTGCCCGCCGGCATATTATCGGGCTGTTCCCGCAGGCCGCGATTGGCTTTCCAGCCCGCCCTTGACTTTTTATCACAATGGGGGGTTGCGAGTTTCCACAAGAAGCGTTAACAACCCGCTCTTGACGGGAGTTCTCTGATATGCATCGGGGACCTCCCGTTTTCCTGTCCTAGACCATAGGCCCCTCTTTTCAGGGGGATAAAGACAGTCTTCTGTCACCTATGCAGACGGGGTGAGGCGTATAAACGGTTCGGATACAAGGGGTTAGCGCCCTGAGTTAAAAAAACCGGGCAGGCCAATCCCTGGGCAGGCGCTGGAAGGCTGCAAGGCCAGAAGGCGATTACCAGGGCGGCCGGATGGTCCGGGCGCCTCAAACTGGAGACCCGCTATGGATAAAGCTGGAAAAACAGTGGCTCTCGAAACCCTCAAAGGGGTTTTCGGCGAGTCCGGTGCTGTCGTCGTGACGCACTATACCGGTCTTACCGTTGCGGAAATGACCAAGTTGCGCGGCATGCTCCGTAAGGATGGCGCACAGCTTAAGGTGGTCAAGAACCGTCTGGCGAAAATCGCTCTAGACGGACAAGGCGGCGATGCTGCCCAGGAGCTGTTCTCAGGTCCTGTGGCGATTGCTTACTCTCCCGATCCGGTGTCGGCGGCGAAAGCCACTGACGAGTTTGCCAGGGAAAACGACAAACTCGTAATCCTCGGCGCGGTGATGGGCGATCAGGTTCTCGATGCCAAAGGCGTCGAAAGCCTCGCGAAACTGCCTTCTCTCGACCAACTTCGTGGCAAGCTTATTGGCCTCCTGCAGGCACCGGCAACGAAAGTTGCAGGCGTCGTTCAGGCTCCGGCTGGCCAGCTCGCTCGCGTGGTGGCGGCCTACGGCTCCAAGGATGCCGCATAAGCTACCCGTTTTCGCACTTTAAAGACTACAAACACCGAACCAAACAGGAATTAGAAAAATGGCAGATCTCGAAAAGATTGTCGAAGACCTCTCCGCTCTTACCGTTCTCGAAGCGGCTGAGCTGGCGAAACTGCTCGAAGACAAGTGGGGCGTTTCCGCCGCTGCTCCGGTTGCTGTTGCAGCCGCTGCTGGTGATGCGGGCGGCGCTGCTGCTGCAGAAGAAAAGGACGAGTTCGACGTGGTTCTGACCTCCGCTGGCGACAAGAAGATCAACGTGATCAAGCTTGTCCGCGAAGTTCAGCCGTCCCTCGGCCTGAAAGAAGCCAAGGAGCTCGTTGAAGCTGCTCCAAAAGCTGTCAAGGAAGGCGCTCCGAAAGCAGAAGCTGAAGAGCTCAAGAAGAAGTTCGAAGAAGCCGGCGCAACAGTCGAGCTCAAGTAAGCTCCGGCGACTTCAAATCCGGGCGGCGTTCGCGCGAGGCGTTGCCCTATCAAGACTTGCGCGGCGGTTTCATTTTGAGGCCGCCGCGAACTCGCGTTCTGGCGATATAGTTGTCAGCCCGGTGGCTGACGACACAAAAAATGGGATCCTGGGATGGCACTCTCCTTCACGGAAAAGAAACGTATCCGCAAATCCTTCGGGCGCATTCCCGAAGCCATCGAAATGCCAAACCTGATCGAGGTTCAGCGCGAAAGCTACGAACACTTCCTCCAGATGCACACCCCCGCCGACAAGCGGACGGATGATGGCCTGGGCGGCGTGTTCAAGTCTGTGTTCCCGATCTCCGACTTTTCCGAGCGCGCGACGCTGGAATATGTCTCTTATGAATTTGAAACGCCGAAATTCGACGTGGAAGAGTGCGTCCAGCGCGACCTGACCTATCAGGCGCCGCTGAAGGTTCGCCTCCAGCTCGTCGTGTTCGATGTCGACGAAGACACCGGCGCCCGCTCGGTCAAGGAAGTCAAAGAGCAGGAATGCTATCTCGGCGACATCCCGTTGATGACTGACAAGGGTACGTTTGTGGTGAACGGCACAGAGCGTGTGATCGTCTCGCAGATGCACCGCTCTCCGGGCGTGTTCTTCGATCATGACAAGGGCAAGACCCACGCCTCCGGCAAGCTGCTGTTCGCGGCCCGCATCATTCCTTACCGTGGTTCGTGGCTCGACTTCGAGTTCGATGCCAAGGACGTGTTGAACATCCGTATCGACCGCAAGCGCAAGCTGCCGGCGACGACGATGCTGTATGCGCTCGGCTATGACACCGAGCAGATCCTCGACCTGTTCTACACCAACTCCATCTATCGCATGGACAAGGCTGGCTGGATCACCGGTTTCCGCGCCGATGCGTGGAAGGGTGTGAAGCCTGAGTACGATCTGGTTGATGCCAAGACCGGCAAATCCGTTGCTGAAGCTGGCAAGAAGATCACCGCTCTGAAGGCCAAGCGGATCGCGGAAGCCAATACAGACGAAATCCTCGTGCCGTCCGACGCTCTGGTTGGCAAGTTCCTGGCGCGTGACGTTGTGAACACCGAAACCGGTGAGATCTTCGGCGAAGCTGGCGACATGTTGGAAGAAGAAATCATCGCGGAAATGCGCGATTACGGCATCAGCACGATCGAAGTGCTCGACATTGATGCGTCCGGCCGTGGCCCTTGGCTGCGCAATACGCTGAAGGCCGACAAGAACGAAACCCGTTTTGAAGCCCTGTCGGACATCTATCGCGTGATGCGCCCAGGTGAGCCGCCAACCCAGGACGCCGCTGACGCCCTGTTCGGCCAGCTCTTCTTCGATCCGGAGCGTTATGATCTCTCGGCTGTTGGCCGCGTGAAAATGAACATGCGCCTGAATGTGGGCGTGCCCGGCTATGAGGCCGCTCCTGACGACATGCGCGTGCTGCGCCATGACGACATCCTTGGCGTGATGAAGGTCATCCTCGACCTGAAGGACGGCAAGGGCGAAGTCGACGACATTGATAACCTCGGCAACCGTCGTGTCCGTTCGGTCGGCGAGCTGATGGAAAACAATTACCGCATCGGCCTCGTGCGCATGGAGCGCGCGATCAAGGAGCGTATGGGCTCTGTCGATATTGATACGGTCATGCCGCATGACCTGATCAATGCGAAACCGGTTGTGGCTTCGGTGCGTGAATTCTTCGGCTCCTCGCAGCTGTCGCAGTTCATGGACCAGACTAACCCGTTGTCGGAAATCACCCACAAGCGCCGCCTGTCAGCGCTTGGCCCAGGTGGTCTGACCCGCGAACGTGCCGGCTTTGAAGTGCGCGACGTGCACCCGACCCATTATGGCCGGATCTGTCCGATTGAAACGCCGGAAGGCCCGAACATCGGCCTGATCAACTCACTGGCCACTCATGCCCGCGTCAACAAGTACGGCTTCATCGAGAGCCCGTACCGCAAGGTCGTGAACGGCAAGCAAACTGATGAAGTGGTCTACCTGTCGGCCATGGAAGAGAGCATCTATTCCATCGCGCAGGCCAATGCGACCGTGGACGAGAAGGGCATGCTGGCGAATGAATTCGTCAACGCCCGTGTGGCTGGCGAAGCGACCATGGTATCGCGCGACGACATCCAGTTCATGGACGTCTCGCCGAAACAGGTTGTCTCGGTGGCTGCCTCGCTGATCCCGTACCTCGAAAACGATGACGCCAACCGCGCGCTCATGGGATCGAACATGCAACGTCAGGCTGTGCCGCTGGTTCAGTCCGAAGCGCCATTCGTCGGCACCGGCATGGAAGCCGTTGTGGCCCGCGACAGCCGCGCGGCCATCACGGCCCGCCGCTCCGGTGTGGTCGAGCAGGTCGACGCAATGCGGATCGTGGTTCGCGCCACCGAAGATCTCGAAGGCTCCAAGTCGGGCGTTGATATCTATCGTCTCGCGAAGTTCCGCCGGTCGAACCAGAACTCCTGTATCAACCAGCGTCCGATCGTGCGCGTGGGCGACGTCGTTTCCAAGAGCGACATCATTGCTGACGGTCCGTCGACGGATCTGGGTGACCTGGCGCTCGGTCGCAACGTGCTCGTCGCGTTCATGCCGTGGAATGGCTACAACTTCGAAGACTCCATCCTGATCTCCGAGCGGATCGTGAAAGACGACGTCTTCACCTCGATCCATATCGAGGAATTCGAAGTCGCTGCCCGTGACACCAAGCTGGGCCCTGAAGAAATCACCCGCGACATTCCGAATGTCGGCGAGGAAGCGCTCCGTAACCTCGACGAAGCCGGCATCGTGGCCGTGGGCGCCGAAGTCAAAGCTGGCGACATTCTCGTCGGCAAGGTGACGCCGAAGGGCGAAAGCCCGATGACGCCAGAAGAGAAACTCCTCCGCGCCATCTTCGGTGAGAAGGCGTCTGATGTGCGGGATACATCCCTGCGCGTGCCTCCGGGCGACGCCGGTACGGTCGTGGATGTTCGCATCTTCAACCGTCATGGCATCGACAAGGACCAGCGTGCCCTCCAGATCGAGCGTGAGCAGATCGAGAAGCTGCAGGAAGACAAAGAAGACGAACAGGCCATCCTGGAACGCAACACCTATAACCGTCTGCGCGACCTGCTGACGGGCAAGGAAGCAGCGGCCGGACCAAAAGGCTTCACACCGGGCAAGATCAGCGCAGCCGCACTGGACGAGCTGAGCGAGACCCAGATGTGGGACATCGCCCTGAAGTCCGAGAAGGCCCAGGCCGACCTTGACGCCCTCCGCGATCAGTTCGATGGCGCGATCGGCGAGCTGGAAGCCCGTTTCAACGACAAGGTTGAGAAGGTCCAGCGCGGCGATGACTTGCCACCGGGCGTGATGAAGGTCGTCAAAGTGTTCCTGGCCGTGAAGCGCAAGCTGCAGCCGGGCGACAAGATGGCTGGCCGTCACGGCAACAAGGGGGTTATCTCCAAGATCAACCCGCAGGAAGACATGCCGTTCCTGGAAGATGGTACGCCAGTCGATATCGTTCTGAACCCGCTGGGCGTTCCATCGCGGATGAACGTCGGTCAGATCCTCGAGACCCACACAGGCTGGGCCTGCCGTGGTCTTGGCCGGATCATCCAGAACGCACTCGACGAGTTCCACCAGAACAATGATGTCGAAGGCCTGAAGAAAGCCCTGAAAACCGCCTATGGCGAAGAGCAGGAGCTGCCGGCAGAAGATAGCGAGATCATAGAGCTCGCCGGAAACCTTCGCAACGGTGTGCCGATGGCCACGCCAGTGTTCGATGGTGCTCGCGAAAGCGACATCAACGCGATGCTGGAACGGGCGGGTCTCGACTCGTCTGGTCAGGTCAAGATGTTCGATGGCCGGACCGGTGTTCAGTTCTCGCGTCCTGTCACCGTGGGCTACAAGTATCTTCTCAAACTGCACCACCTGGTGGACGAGAAGATCCACGCCCGTTCGACCGGACCTTACTCGCTTGTTACGCAGCAGCCTCTGGGCGGCAAGGCCCAGTTCGGCGGCCAGCGCTTCGGGGAGATGGAAGTCTGGGCACTCGAAGCCTATGGCGCCGCTTACACGCTGCAGGAAATGCTGACCGTGAAGTCCGATGACACGGCCGGTCGTGCGAAGGTCTATGAGGCCATCGTTCGCGGTGATGACACGTTCGAGGCCGGTATCCCGGAATCCTTCAACGTGCTCGTCAAGGAAATGCGGTCGCTCGGCCTGAATGTCGAATTGATCGAAGAAGGTGGGGGCAACGACGATGCCGATACCCCCGTCGCCGCCGAGTAGAGCTGCCGGCGGGGCGACCCGGACGAAACTGAGATTTCATAGGGCAGGGGCCCGCCAGCCCCGAAACAACCGCCCACCCAAGGAGCAGACACCCATGCGCCAGGACGTCGCCAGCATTTTCAACCCGAATACCCCGTCGCCAACTTTTGAGGCGATCCGTATCTCTATCGCCAGCCCGGAAAAGATCCGGTCCTGGTCGTCAGGTGAGATCAAGAAGCCTGAAACCATCAACTACCGGACCTTCAAGCCGGAGCGGGACGGCCTGTTCTGTGCCCGTATCTTCGGCCCAACGAAGGACTATGAGTGCCTTTGCGGCAAGTATAAGCGCATCAAGTATCGCGGCATCACCTGTGAGAAGTGCGGCGTTGAAGTGACGCTGGCGCGCGTGCGCCGCGAGCGGATGGGCCATATCGATCTGGCTGCGCCGGTTGCGCACATCTGGTTCCTGAAGTCGCTGCCGTCCCGCATCTCCGCGCTGCTCGACATGGCGCTGAAAGATGTGGAGCGCGTGCTCTACTTCGAAAGCTATATCGTCATCGAGCCGGGCCTGACCGAGCTGGAGCCGCGTCAGCTGCTCACCGAAGAAGAATACATGGACAAGCAGGACGAGCTTGGCGAGGACGCGTTCACCGCCATGATCGGTGCCGAAGCCATCCGCGAATTGCTGCAGGCACTGGACCTGCCGGTTCTGGCAGAGACGCTTCGCGAAGAGCTGGCTGAGTCCACGTCCGAACTGAAAACCAAGAAACTGTCCAAGCGGCTGAAAGTCGTCGATGCCTTCCTGACATCGCGCGCCAAGCCGGAATGGATGATCCTGCACGTGATCCCGGTCATTCCACCGGATCTGCGCCCGCTGGTCCCGCTGGATGGCGGCCGCTTTGCGACCTCCGACCTCAATGACCTCTATCGCCGTGTGATCAACCGGAACAACCGCCTGAAGCGCCTGATGGAACTTCGCGCGCCGGACATCATCATCCGGAACGAAAAGCGGATGTTGCAGGAATCCGTTGACGCCCTGTTCGACAATGGCCGTCGCGGCCGCACGATCACGGGTACCAACAAGCGCCCGCTGAAGTCGCTGTCCGACATGCTGAAAGGCAAGCAGGGCCGCTTCCGTCAGAACCTGCTCGGCAAGCGCGTCGACTATTCCGGCCGTTCGGTTATCGTGGTTGGCCCAAGCCTGAAGCTGCACGAGTGTGGCCTGCCGAAGAAGATGGCGCTGGAACTGTTCAAGCCGTTCATCTATGCGCGTCTCGACGCCAAGGGCCTCGCTGGCACCGTCAAGGCGGCCAAGAAGCTGGTTGAAAAGGAAAAGCCGGAAGTCTGGGATATCCTGGACGAGGTCATCCGTGAGCACCCGGTTCTGCTGAACCGCGCGCCTACGCTGCACCGTCTCGGCATTCAGGCGTTTGAGCCGAAACTGATCGAGGGCAAGGCCATCCAGCTTCACCCGCTGGTCTGTGCCGCGTTCAACGCTGACTTCGATGGTGACCAGATGGCCGTGCACGTGCCGCTGAGCCTTGAGGCCCAGCTGGAAGCCCGCGTCCTGATGATGTCGACCAACAACATCCTGTCGCCTGCCAACGGCAAGCCGATCATTGTTCCGTCCCAGGATATCGTCCTCGGCCTCTACTACCTGTCGCTGGACCGCGATGGCGAAGTGGGTGAAGGCATGATGTTCACCGACGTGGCAGAGATCGAACAGGCCATCGATAACGGCCACATCAGCCTGCACTCCAAGATCAAGGCCATGTATGAAGGCGTTGATGATGAGGGCAATCCATGGCGCCGTGTGATCGACACGACCGCGGGTCGCTTCATGATCGCCAACATCCTGCCGCGCTTCAAAGGCATCCAGCCTGACCTCGTCAACACGACGATGACCAAGAAGACGATCTCCAAGATCATCGACGAGGTCTATCGCCTGTGTGGCCAGAAGGCGACGGTGATCTTCTGTGACAAGATGATGGAGCTGGGCTTCCGCGAAGCCTGCAAGGCCGGCATCTCGTTCGGCAAGGATGACATGGTCATCCCGGCCGCCAAGCAGAAACTGGTCGACGCCACGAAGGAGCAGGTCTCCGAGTACGAACGCCAGTATGCTGATGGTCTCATCACGCGTGGTGAGAAGTACAACAAGGTGGTCGACGCCTGGTCGACCTGTACCGACAAAGTGGCAGACGCCATGATGGATTCGGCCGCTGAGGCACAGGCTGCGAAGGGCGACCGGAAGGCTCAGGTCAACTCGATCTACATGATGGCCGACTCCGGTGCACGTGGTTCGAAGAACCAGATGAAACAGCTGGCCGGTATGCGCGGCCTGATGGCCAAGCCATCGGGTGAAATCATCGAGACGCCGATCATCTCGAACTTCAAGGAAGGCCTGACCGTCCTTGAATACTTCAACTCGACGCACGGTGCCCGTAAGGGTCTGGCCGATACGGCTCTAAAAACGGCGAACTCAGGTTACCTGACCCGCCGTCTCGTTGACGTGGCCCAGGACTGCATCATCAACGAAGATGATTGCGGTACGGAAAACGGCATCGACATCTCTGCTGTTCTGGAAGGCGCCGACGTGGTCGTCTCCCTGGCAGAGCGCATCCTGGGCCGTGTCACGGCAATTGATGTGAAGAATGTCGACGGTGAACTGGTCGTTCCGGCCAACACCTATATCGACGAAGACCTGGCCGACACGATCGAGAAAGCTGGCGTCGACATGATCAAGGCCCGTTCGGCCCTGACCTGCGAAGCCAAGAACGGCATTTGTGTCCAGTGCTATGGTCGTGACCTTGCACGCGGCACCGTGGTCAACCGCGGCGAAGCCGTTGGTGTCATCGCGGCCCAGTCCATCGGTGAGCCGGGTACCCAGCTGACCATGCGGACGTTCCACATTGGTGGTGCGGCCCAAGTGGCAGACCAGTCCTCGGTGGAATCGAGCTTTGAAGGCACGATCCGCTTCAAGGATGCCGAGATCGTTGCCCGCAAGGACAAGTCGCTGATTGTGGTCGGTCGCCGCATGCAGGTCGAACTGGTGGACGGCGATGGCCGCACCCGTCAGTCTTTCCGCCCGGCATATGGTACGCGCCTGATGGTCACCGATGGCCAGAAAGTGCCTGCCGGTACGCTGATGGCTGACTGGGATCCGTTTGCCCAGCCGATCGTTTCGGAAGTCACAGGCCAGATCAAACTGGTCGACGTGATCGACGGCGTGTCCGTCCGTGAAGAAACCGATGAAGCGACGGGCATCTCCTCGCGCGTCATCATTGACTGGCGTTCGGCTATCAAGTCGGCAGACATCAAGCCTTCGGTTCAGATCATCGGCAAGGATGGCGAACCGGTGAAGCTGCCAAACGGTTCCGATGCGGTCTACCTGCTGTCCGTGGGCGCGATCCTGTCGGTTGCCGACGGTGACACGATCTCTGCCGGTGACACGATTGCACGTGTCACGACCGGTGGTGCGAAGACGAAGGACATCACCGGTGGTCTGCCGCGTGTGGCCGAATTGTTCGAAGCGCGTCGTCCGAAGGACCACGCCATCATCGCGGAAGTGGACGGCAAGGTCGTCTATGGTCGCGACTACAAGAACAAGCGTCGCGTCTCGATCGTTCCGCTGGAGGAAGATCGCGAGCAGATCGATTACCTGGTGCCGAAAGGCAAGCACCTTGCCGTTCAGGACGGGGACTTCATCAAGCGCGGTGAATACCTGATGGACGGTAACCCGGCCCCGCAGGACATCCTGCTGACGCTGGGTGTTGAGGCGCTCGCCAATTACCTGATCGACGAAGTGCAGAAGGTCTATCGCCTGCAGGGCGTGCCGATCAACGACAAGCACATCGAAGTGATCGTGCGTCAGATGCTGCAGAAGGTCGAGATCACTGATCCGGGCTCCACAGCACTGATCAAGGGCGAGCATGTCGACGTGATCGAGTTCGAACAGGCCAATGAAGCGGTGCGCAAGTCCCGCAAGAAGGACCAGGTCGAGGCGAAAGCCAACCCGCTCCTGCTTGGTATCACCAAGGCCTCCCTGCAGACCCGCAGCTTCCTGTCGGCAGCTTCGTTCCAGGAGACGACCCGCGTCCTCACCGAGGCGGCCCTCATGGGCAAGATCGACACGCTGGAAGGTCTCAAGGAGAACATCATCGTGGGCAGCCTGATCCCAGCGGGTACGGGCGGTGGTATCCGCCAGTTCCGCCGCGTTGCAGGCGATCGCGACCAGAAGCTTCGTGCCAAGCGTGCTGCTGCGGCGGCCAAGGAGCAGGAAGCGCTGGAGACGACGGCCGCGCTGCCGGCACCAGAGCCGGAAACGTCCGCCGAATAGGCGCGACTCACCCAGCTTGTACCATTCGGGAAAGCCTGCCAGTCTTGGCAGGCTTTCCTGCGTTCCGGGCCGAGGTCCGAACCAGACAGAAAGCCTGAACGGGGAATGCCATGCGCAGCCTGCATTTTGATCGCAAGGATTTGATGGGCGCCGCCTGCGCGGCGCTGGCAATCGGGCTGATCAGTTTCCTGGCACTGGATGGTTGGGCCCGGGCGGACTGTCGTGAGCTGCTCAGATTCGGTGATTTTGCCTCTGCGGAAGGCGATGTGACAGACCCTGAACTGGCCGCATTGGAAGCCCGGTTGCGGGCCGGGCAGGGGAGCATCGAAGAGGCTGCATGCGTCCAGCAGATCGGATTGCCGTTTTAGGCAGACCGTGACGGGACCGAAACAGCTGTAGCCAGACAGCACGCCGCCCTTGACGCCAGCCCCTGAGAGGCTTAAACGCCACCAATCGTCAGAGAGGTAGAAGGCTTGAAAAGGCTGACTGCCGCACCGGAACAGGCGGTTTCGGTCAATCTGGCCCCCAAGTTTTCGTCCGTCCCGGAAGCCATTCTCGGCATTCGGGGCATCATTCGTTACCGGCCCATCGGGCCACTGAGATCAAAAGAGACAGAAGGCCCGAATGCCAACGATTCAACAGCTTATTCGCAAACCGCGTCAGCCAAAGCCGACGCGTACCAAGACACCGGCCCTCAAGGCTTGCCCACAGCGTCGCGGCGTTTGTACGCGCGTCTACACAACCACGCCAAAGAAGCCGAACTCCGCGCTTCGTAAAGTGGCCAAGGTGCGCCTGACGTCCGGCTTCGAATCGCTGTGCTACATTCCGGGCGAAGGCCACAACCTGCAGGAGCACTCTGTTGTGCTGATCCGCGGCGGCCGCGTGAAAGACCTTCCGGGCGTGCGCTATCACATCGTGCGTGGTGCCCTGGATACCCAACCCGTCAAAGACCGTAAGCAACGTCGTTCGCACTATGGTGCGAAGAAGCCTAAATAAGGAAGCCGAAGCATGTCTCGTCGTCACTCTGCTGAGAAGCGCCAAGTCCTTCCTGATCCGAAGTTCAAGGACATCATTGTCTCGAAGTTCATGAACCAGATCATGCGCGACGGTAAGAAGTCCGTTGCCGAACGTATCGTCTATGGTGCGTTCGACCTGGTCGAAGGCCGCGCCAAGAAGAACCCGGTTGAAGTTTTCCATGAAGCCCTGGAAGCTGTTGCTCCGTCCGTCGAAGTGCGTTCGCGCCGCGTCGGTGGTGCCACCTACCAGGTTCCGGTTGAAGTCCGCACCGAGCGCCGTCAGGCTCTCGCCATTCGCTGGTTGGCCGCTGCTGCCGCTGGCCGCAATGAGAACACCATGCGTGAGCGCCTTGCTGGCGAACTGATGGATGCCTCTCAGGGCCGCGGCAATGCCGTGAAGAAGCGGGAAGACACCCACCGCATGGCAGACGCCAACAAGGCGTTTTCACACTACCGCTGGTAATCAGCACTGGAACTGCGGAGCGATTGCGGGTAACGCGCCCGAAAATCGCTCCGAACTTCCTCCCGGAAACCAGACACGAAGGTATATCTCATGGCCCGCGAATATACGCTGGATCGTTATCGTAACTTCGGCATCATGGCTCACATCGATGCTGGTAAAACGACCACGACTGAACGCATCCTCTATTACACCGGCAAATCTCACAAGATCGGTGAAGTCCACGATGGCGCTGCCACGATGGACTGGATGGAGCAGGAGCAGGAGCGTGGCATCACGATCACGTCGGCTGCGACCACGACGTTCTGGTTCCGCACCGAGGACGGCGTAAACCCAACCGGCATTTATGGCGACACGGCTGACGAAGCCAAGTTCCGCTTCAACATCATCGATACGCCCGGACACGTTGACTTCACGATCGAAGTTGAACGCTCCCTGGCCGTGCTCGACGGCGCAGTTTGCGTGCTCGACGCAAACGCCGGTGTTGAGCCGCAGACCGAAACGGTCTGGCGTCAGGCTGACCGCTACAAGGTTCCGCGGATCGTGTTCGTCAACAAGATGGACAAGATCGGCGCAGACTTCTTCAACTGTGTTCACATGATCAAGGATCGCACTGGTGCGATCCCGGCTCCGATCCAGCTGCCAATCGGCGCTGAGACCGAGCTGGAAGGCCATGTCGACCTGGTCACCATGAAGGAATGGGTCTGGGAAGGTGAAGACCTCGGCGCAAGCTGGGTCGTGCGCGAAATTCGCGACAGCCTGAAGGAAAAAGCCGAACAGATGCGCGCTGAGCTCATCGAGATCGCCGTCGAAATGGACGACGCGGCCATGGAAGCCTATCTGGAAGGCAACGAGCCTGACGAAGCCACCCTGCGGTCGCTGATCCGCAAGGGCACGCTGTCCATGTCGTTCGTGCCGGTCATGGCGGGTTCCGCGTTCAAGAACAAAGGCGTGCAGCCGATGCTGAACGCTGTCATCGACTATCTGCCGGGCCCGCTCGACGTGCCAGCCTATATGGGCTTTGCCCCGGGCGACGAAGACGAAGTCCGCAATATCGAGCGCCGCGCAGATGATTCGCAGCCATTCTCGGGTCTTGCCTTCAAGATCATGAACGACCCTTACATGGGCACGCTGACCTTCACGCGTATCTATTCCGGTACGCTGTCCAAGGGCGACAGCTTCATGAACTCGACCAAGGGCAAGAAAGAGCGCGTCGGCCGTATGGTCATGATGCACTCCAACAAGCAGGACGAGATCACCGAAGCCTATGCTGGTGACATTGTTGCGCTTGCCGGCCTGAAGGAAACGACCACGGGTGACACGGTGTGTGATCCTAACAAGCCAGTCGTTCTGGAAACCATGACCTTCCCGGATCCGGTGATCGAGATTGCGGTTGAGCCGAAAACCAAGGCTGACCAGGAAAAGATGTCGGTTGGCCTGCAGCGCCTTGCTGCAGAAGATCCGTCCTTCCGTGTCGAGACCGATTTCGAATCCGGCCAGACGATCATGAAAGGCATGGGCGAGCTTCACCTCGACATCCTGATCGACCGTCTGAAGCGCGAATTCAAGGTTGAAGCCAATATCGGTCAGCCACAGGTGGCTTACCGTGAGAAGATCGGCCGCGCTGCCCAGATCGACTACACGCACAAGAAACAGTCCGGCGGTACCGGTCAGTTCGCGCGCGTCAAGCTGGACTTTGAACCGCTGGAATCGGGTTCGGGCTTCATCTTCGAAAGCAAGATTGTCGGTGGTGCTGTTCCGAAGGAATACATTCCGGGCGTCGAAAAAGGCCTGGAAAGTGCCAAGGAAAACGGCCTGCTGGCTGGCTATCCGGTGACGGATTTCAAAGCCACGCTGACAGATGGCGCGTTCCACGATGTCGACTCCTCGGTCCTCGCATTCGAGATCGCAGCCCGCGCTGCGTTCCGCGAACTGAAGGGGCAGGGTGATCCGCGCCTGATGGAACCGGTCATGGCAGTGGAAGTTGTCACTCCGGAAGACTATATGGGCGATGTGATCGGCGACCTGAACTCTCGCCGTGGCCAGATCCAGGGTTCCGAGCCGCGCGGCAACGCCGTTGTGGTCAAGGCCTTTGTCCCTCTGGTCAACATGTTCGGTTATGTGTCCGACCTTCGCGGCATGTCGCAGGGCCGCGCCCAGTTCACGATGCTCTTCAATCACTATGATGAAGTGCCGCGTGCTGAAGCGCAGAAGATCATCTCGGACGTCGCTGGTTCGTAAACAATTGAGGCCGGTTCCCGGCTCGGTATTTGAATAAAGGAGAGGCCCGATGGG
>NZ_AWFI01000002.1 GCF_000682775.1 Hyphomonas sp. L-53-1-40 | reverse complement strand
ACCACCTCCACCACCACCACCTCCACCACCGCCTCCGCCACCGCCGCCACCACCGACGACGACGACGGATGCCCCTGAAGTTGTGTGCTCCAGCCTCAACCAGGAATTCGTGGTGTATTTCGAGTGGGATCGTGCGGATCTGACGAGCCAGGCGGCTGCCGTTATCGACCAAGCGGTCGCTAACATTAATGGCGAAGCCGGTTGTGCACCGAACACTGTTTCGATCGCAGGTCACACGGATACGTCCGGTGCAAGCGCATACAACCAGCGCCTGTCCCAGCGCCGTGCTGACATCGTGGCAAGTGCGCTCGCTTCCCGTGGTATCGATTCGTCGATCATCACCGAAGAAGCCAAGGGCGAAACAGATCTCGCAAAAGCGACTCGCGATGGTGGGGGGGAGCCTCTGAACCGTCGTTCGGAAGTTGTGATCACTGTTCAGTAGTCACTGAAGCACTTTCATCGAGCGGCCCGGCAGATATCTGCCGGGCCGTTTTTGTATGGGGCCGTGCTGATCCCACTTGCCCGGTCTAGTTTCCTGTGAAACCAAGAGACCATGGATACATTGCAATCACTCAGCCGCGAAGATGAAGCCGCGCGCGAGCGTCTCAATAGCGCGAGCAACGACATGGTGCAGCGCACCTGTAGCTGGTCTGACATCAACACGGGTAGCTGGAATACAGTGGGCCTTAAAAGCTTTGCGCCTGTTCTTGCCGGAGCATTCTCAGAGCTGCAGACCGACATCGATGTCATCGAAACGGAGGGTTTCGAAGCCGTTGCCGCTAGCGGCAAGACTGAAATTCAACTGACAGGACCTGTCATCGAAGTCACGGCTCGGCCAGAGGCTGACATACAGGTCATTATGTCCGGGCATTATGATACGGTGTTTCCGGAAGGCACTTTCGAGGGTGTGACCGATTTGGGGGACGGGCGCCTTAACGGCCCCGGCATGGCCGACATGAAGGGTGGCCTGTGCGTGATGTTGGAAGCGCTGAAAGCGTTTGAAGCAGGAGCTTTGCGAGACCGGCTGGGATATAAAATCGTCCTCACGCCGGATGAAGAAATCGGGAATTTTGCGAGTGCCGAATATTTGACCCGTGCTGCCAAGTCCGGTGCGATGATCGGTATGACGTATGAACCAGCAATGGAGACCGGTGCCATGTCGGGTGGCCGCAAAGGCTCGGCTGTTTTCGACGTCGTGCTGCACGGCAAAGCGGCGCATGCTGGCCGAGCGAAAGAAGAGGGGCGCAGTGCGATAGAGGCGGCCGCCGAACTGGTCCTCGGACTGGAAGCGATGAATGGCAGCCGCGATGGTGTTACCCTGAATGTCGGCTCAATCGACGGTGGGTCCGCCGTCAACATCGTGCCGAATCTCGCAGTCGTTCGGTTTGGCGCGCGCGCGCCGGATGCAGAGAGTGCTGAGTGGGCGACGTCTGAAGTCCGCAGGCTGTTTGAACGTGCGATCGCGCGCGATGGCATCAGCGGTCATCTTCACGGGGGCTTTTACCGTCCTCCAAAACCCAGAAATGCCGCGCAGCAGGCTCTGTTCGATGCGGTACATGCGACCGGGCAGGCAATCGGCCTCGAATTGGAATTTGTGGACACGGGCGGCGTGTGCGAAGGCAACAATATCTTTGCTGCAGGTGTCCCGAATGTCGATACTCTGGGCGTTCGCGGTGGCCGCATTCATTCCAATGAAGAATATGTCGTGACGGATAGTTTTGCTGAGCGGGCGACGCTTTCAGCGCTTTTGTTAAATCGACTCGCAGATGGTCGCCTGGATGCACGGCGGATCAAATCACTCATGGGTCAGTAAAATGTCTACACCCTATGTCATGCGCCCGTCGAAGCTGGACGATCTGCCAGCTCTGATGGAACTCGCTGAACTGTCAGGCCCAGGGTTTACCAGCCTACCAGTCGACGAGAGTATTCTGAAAAAGAGACTCTCAAAGTCCGAGAAGGCGTTTGCGGGGCGTCTGGATCGGATCGAGTACGGAAAGTACCTCCTGATGATGGAGGATGCCGGCACGGGTGAGGTGGTTGGATGTTCAGCCGTGAAAGCCGGGACAGGAATTGACCAGCCTTTTTTCAACTATCGGATCATCACACTGTCTCAGGCCAGCCAAGCCGCTGGCAACATGCGGTTCGATATGGATGCGCTGGTGCTGACAAATGAATATGTTGGGTATACGGAAGTTGGCACACTGTTCCTGAAAGCAAACCATCGCGGGGGTGGGGCAGGTCGTCTTGCTGCGCAATCACGCTATTTGTTGATGGCAACCGACCCCACGCGTTTCGGGACCAATGTGCTCGCGGAACTCCGCGGCGTGATTGATCCGAATGGTGTTTCGCCTTTCTGGGAGTGCCTTGGTCGTCATTTCTTTCGTATGGACTTTGATGAAGCCGACCGCTTGTCTGCGACCACGGACAATCAGTTTATCTGTGACTTGATGCCGAAGTACCCAATTTACGTGGACCTGTTGCCGCCAGAGGCACGTGAGGTAATTGGGCGGTGCCATTCTGAAGGCGTAGGTGCGTACAAGCTCTTGCAGTGGGAAGGCTTCGAATTCGACCGCACCGTAGACATATTTGATGGTGGACCATTGGTCGCCACGCAGAAGCGACACTTGCGGACGATACGTGAGAGCCAGGAGGTGCGTCTGGAGGTGTCAAATGATGCAGGGGCACCAGAATTCAAGCAAGGACTGGTTTCGACCGACGAGTTGCCCGACTTTCGCGTGTGCCAGGCTGCCATTGCAATGCGCGACGATCAGACTGCGGTCACGACTGCAGACACTTTTGAAAAGCTTCAGATCAAGCCTGGAGCAAGAACCCGAATCTGGGTGAGGAGTTAGTGATGAACGACGCCGTCTGGATTGACGGGAGCTGGAGGAGTGGAAGCGGAGATGCTGTCCAGAATCACTGTCCAGCAACGGGTGATGTGGTTTGGGAAGGCGCTTCCGCGACGACCGGTGAGGTAAATGATGCCGTAGAAAGCGCACGTCGCGCTTTTCAAGGATGGTCTAGAATGCCGCAAAGCGAGCGCACAGCAATCCTCGAGGCATATGCGGATGAGATCGGCGCGCGCACTGATGCAATTGCCGAGGCCATCAGCAGGGATATGGGCAAGGCCCTCTGGGAATCACGGGGTGAAGCAGCGACCATGAAAGCCAAGGTAGCTGTTTCGATCGCAGCTCAAGTGGAGCGCGCAGGCGGGAAGGTCCAGGAAGCTGCATTTGGTTCCATGCACCTGACTCACCGTGCGCACGGGGTTATGGCAGTATACGGTCCATTCAATTTTCCCGGACATTTACCGAATGGACATATTGTGCCCGCGCTTTTGGCCGGCAACACTTGCGTATTCAAACCTTCCGAACTTGCTCCCAGCGTCGCTGCGATCATGGCGGATGCATTTGCTGCGGCAGGACTGCCCGCTGGCGTACTAAACATAGTTCAGGGTGATCGTGAGACGGGCGGAGCGTTGTTGAACGCTGATATCGACGGATTGTTGTTTACGGGTTCTGCCAATACGGGCGTGTTCTTTCACAAACATTTTGCGGGTCGCCCTGAAGTCATTCTTGCGCTTGAGATGGGTGGGAATAATCCCTTGATCATATGGGACCCCGCAGACGTGGACGCCGCCGCTGACATCGCGGCTCAGTCTGCTTTTCTTACGACTGGACAGCGGTGTTCCTGTGCGCGCCGGGTGATCTTGCCGGAAGGGGCGTTCGGGGACGCTGTGATTGAGGCCATTGTAGCCCGCGCAAAAGGATTAAAAATCGGCGCGTGGGATGAAGACGATATCTTCATGGGGCCGCTGGTTTCCGAGCAAGCCGCCACAAACGCAGTCGAATTCCAGATGATGCTGTCCAAGAAAGGCGGGAAAAGTCTGCGCCGCCTGAAACGGATGGATCGGGGCGGCGGTTTTGTGACTGCAGGTGTGATTGACGTCACGAATGCCACGGACATCCCGGATGAAGAATTGTTTGGTCCATTGATGCAGATTATTCGTGTACCCGACTTCAATAGTGCTCTGGAACGTGCAAATGCAACACGCTACGGCCTGTCAGGCGGATTAATCAGCGACGATGATGCGCTGTGGATCCAGGCGCATTCGGAAATGCGGGCAGGTATACTCAATCGGAATCGCCCGACTGCCGGTGCCAGCGGCGCGATGCCTTTTGGTGGGCCCGGTCTCTCAGGAAACTTCCGTCCAGGTGCCTACTATGCTGCAGATTACAGTGCCTGGCCACAAGCCAGCCAGGTATCTCAGACTGCCACGCGGATGACCGCGCAAGGTTTCCCAAAGTAGAACAGAACGAAGGATTGTGAGCGTGGCGCACGAAGTAAACTTCGACGGACTGATCGGACCCAGTCATAATTACGGAGGTCTGTCTGACGGAAATCTTGCGAGCGCGGCGAATGCGGGGGATATAGCCAATCCGCGAGAGGCCGCCTTGCAGGGTCTGGAAAAGATGCGGATGCTGATCGCACACGGTCTTGTTCAGGGTGTGCTTCCGCCTCTGCCACGGCCGAACTTTGATCTTCTCGTCTCGGCGGGCTTCGGAGGAACGGATGCTCAGATCATTGAAGCGGCTGCGAAAACGGCGCCCGGACTGCTGAAGGCAGCGTATTCAGCCTCGAGCATGTGGACCGCCAATGCCGCAACTGTCTCGCCTTCAGCAGATACGAGAGACGGCCGATTGCATCTGACGACGGCGAACTTGTCGACCATGCTGCACCGCGCGCAGGAACATCCGGACACGACCGCGAGTCTGATCTCGATCTTTTCAAATGATGAGAAGTTTGCGGTCCATGGTGCGCTTCCCATGCATCCAGATTTTTCGGATGAAGGCGCAGCCAACCATGTCCGCCTATGTTCGTCTCATGGGGAAGAGGGGGTAGAACTTTTCGTCTATGGCCGCGAAGCAGGTGAAAGTACGATCGGGTTCCCATCGCGTCAGTCAAAGTTGGCGAGTGAATCGGTCGCCCGTGGGCACGGGCTCCAGTCCAATCGTTGTGTCTTCATTCGGCAGTCCCGTGCGGCAATCGACGCCGGAGCGTTCCACAATGATGTCGTATCGGTCGGTGCGTTGGATACACTGTTCTTCCATGAACTTGCATTCGAGGACAGAAATGGCGTGCTGGATGCTATTCGACGCGCGTCTTCCGGCCTGTTTGACTTCAAGCCCGTGATGGTTCCACTTGCAGAAGTACCCATTGAGGACGCCATTCGCGCCTATCTATTCAATTCTCAGCTCTTGAAGATGCCCGAAGAAGATCGCCTCGTGCTGGTCGCGCCTACAGAAACGGAAAATACTGAATCGACGCGCGCCTATTGCGAACGCCTTGTCGAAAGCAATGGACCAATCGGGAAGGTTATCTACGCCGACGTGCGGTCCAGCCTGTCTCAGGCTTCGGGTTGTCATGACCGATGATGAGATCGATGCCTGTCACCAGGGCGTGTTGATGGATGAGGAAACCATCGACGAATTGCAGGAGGTTGTCCGACGAACTTACCGGGACCGTTTGGCCCCTGCGGATCTGGCCGATCCCTTGTTCGCAGGTGAGAGTCGAGAAGCCCGGGAGGCCTTGTTGGATGTACTCGACCTGGAGGGTCTCTGCTAGTGATCCGAGTTTATGAGTATTGGCGGTCTTCGGCGTCCTATCGGCTGCGAATTGCGCTTAATCTGAAGGGCGCCACATTTGAAACCATTCAAGTCAATATCGCTCCGGGTGCAGATGAGCAGTTTGACGACGCTTATCGTGGTGTGAACCCGCAAATGCGCGTGCCGGCCATTGAGATCAACGGGCAAATCATCGGCCAGTCCATGGCAATACTGGAGTGGATCGAAGAAGCATTACCGGGACCATCCCTTCTGCCGAGCGATCCGATCAAGCGTCTCGAGGCCCGTGCATTTGCCGATACGATTGCTTGCGACATCCACCCATTGAACAATCTGTCCGTGCTAAAGGAGTTACGCACGAACTATGGCGCCGATGATGCGGGTGTACGCGCCTGGTATCATGACTGGATCAGGCGCGGCTTCGATGCGCTGGAACTGCAGGTCGCAAAGCGGACGCCGAAAGCGTATCTCTTCGCCGAAACTCCGGGACTTGCGGAAATCACGCTCATCCCGCAGATTTACAACGCCCAGCGGCACGACATGGATTTGTCAGCCTATCCGACCCTGACGGCAATGGCGGAGACGTGTCTGGCATTACCCGCCTTCAAAAAGGCTGTTCCTGTAAAGCCTGACGCCTAGTTTTCTTCACCTTCGCGTTCATCATCGGTCTCGCCGGGACGGCGAATATCTACAATCTCGACCTCCTCGAAGTCCCCGAGCGGCTCTGCCATCTTGCCGACATTCTCGTCGAGCCATGCAGGGAATGACGCAATGAGGTCACCGCCGGGTGTGTCTTCGCTTGTCAGAATCCAGAGACCCTTTTCCTTGTGCGCCGGCACGACAATCTGGCAGCTCGCCGCATCGTTCAGGCGATCGCTGCAATAGGGAAGCGGTTCATCGACAGCTGCCGGCTCGCCTGACGCAGCCAACGGGGGAATGCCATCCTTGGTGTCTGAAATGGACAGAAAGCCGCCGAAGCGTTCCCGCAGGGACGCGTCTTGTTCAAGGCGAGCAAGGATAGATTCCGGCAATGGGCGGTCATGAGCAATGACCAAGGCACGACCACGATTGTCGCGTCGGAGATAGGACTCAAAAGCGCGGGTCAGGTCATCATGGGTCGCATTGTCGCGATAGAGGGGGGCATAGACCTCACCAATCAATCCGAGGGGGTCTTTCAGTGACTGGGCCTGACGACGCCCTCTCAGTTCACGCTTCTGCAATTCCGATTGCGTGGTGCCCTTGAGGGCCGAATCTTCACTGATGAGGAACACGTCGACGCCCCAACCATCCACCCAGACAGGGGCCGTTTCCTCCACCGGGAGGGCAGACCAACTTGAATCTTCTGCGTATTTCAGAGGATCCAGTTCAAGTTGAGGGCGCGGCGAGACGAAGGTGTTCCAAGCCCAAGGGCCAGCGCCAATAGCCAGCACTGCCGCAATTGCGATCAATACAGTGAAACGTTTCATCTGCTATTCCTGATATGATGTTTGCTCTGTGTGTAAAACAGATCAGTCGGTCTGCAGGCCAGAATAGGCCGGTTGATCGACAGACAACTGGTCAATTGTGGTGGTTTTGAGGTGTTCCAACAAACCAGGTGTGGTCAGGTCCATGTCGCCGCGTTGCAGCAGGGTGCAAAGCTGCTCATTCAGGTCGCGAGCGGTTGCGGTGGCGTCTGCATTGAGTAAGGCCGCAAGTCTTTGCCGTTCGGCTGCTTCAGCGTCTGGCCGGATATCCAATTCCCTGAGAACGGTCGCGAGAACATTCGAGGCGACCCGCGCGTGAAAGGCGGCATGCCCCTTCAAGGATGGCATGGCAGTTTCATCGATGAAGGCTTTCACCGCAGTGATCATCTCTTTCTGGGAAGGCGCGTCGTGCATGAATCAGGCCCTTTTTTCGAGAAGATTGATCAAGTCGATTTCGGTTTCGGACACGCGTCGTCCAATGGCCGCACGTTCCACGCTCGGATCCGCGCCGGAGCGGAAGGCCTCGTACATGATCATGCACATGATGCCCCATTTCAGGCTTCCGAGGATTTCCCACCAGTCGATCTCATTGGTGGAAAAAGTACGCCCGCCCGCGGTCTTGTAGGTCTCCAACAGCTCATCCAGATTTCCAAAACCGCCAACGCGATTTTCGGAATATCCGAACCGCCATGAATTGACGCAGAGCCAGGCGATATCCTCGCGGGGATCACCAAGATGAGCCAGTTCCCAGTCCAGTACGGCGGCGAGTCCCGTCTCATCGACGATCAGATTTCCGAGGCGATAATCACCGTGGACGAGAACTTGGGGAACCTCATCCGGTTGATTCGATTTCAGCCAGGCAATGGCAAGCTCGAATACCGGGCGCGGAAGGTTGAAGTCGCGATAAATGGTTTCGTATTTCGCAAGTTGGTCCAGGCCACCGCTCCTGGGCAAATCCGGCAAGGCTTCCGCAGGGATTTGGTGAATGGCGGCGAGTGCTTGGCCACACTGCTCTGTCAGTCTACCGCGAGCAGCCGAGTAGATATCATCTCGCAGAATTTTGCGGGCGATGGTCTGTCCCGGAATACGGTTCATCAGGAATGCTTCGCCAATGTCGCTATCGGGCTCGAATATCTGAACCACTTTCGGAGCAGGAACTTCTTTCTCTGCGCAGGAGAGTAATTTCGCCTCAGTGCCCAAGCCGATGGCTTCAGAATTGCGGGCAACGCTGACACCGCCCGGTACGCGGCGTAAAATCAGGTCGACAACTTTGCCGCCTTGCTCAACATCCAAGCTCCAGGTCTCTTGACTGGCACCCCCTGACAGGCGAACCAGCCGTTCAACGGTCGCGTCAGCGCCGTAAAATTGCCCGGCCCATGCCTGTAAACCCTTTAGAATCTGATCTTGGCTACCCATCTTGTCACAATTGCGCGGAACAGCCATCCCGCCAAGGCGTAACGCCAAGTCACCCCTGACCGGACGCCGAAGGAAACTATTGATGCCGAAGTCGAAAAAGAGAGATTACGGACTTCTTCCTACAGAGCCGCCACCACGAGTCAGCCTGTTCGGCTGGCTCAGGGGACGCTTCTTCGCGGGCATGTTCATCGCCTTGCCGGTGGTTGTGACGTTCCTGATCCTGCAATTCTTGATCAGTGAAATCGACAAGCGCGTCGTGCCTCTGCTGCCAGCGGCATTGAAGCCTGAAACCTATCTCAACTACGCAGTGCCCGGTTTCGGGCTGATCGTGCTCGTCGTGTTTCTCACTGTGCTCGGCGGGATCGCGACGAATCTCATCGGTCGTTCCGTCATCAGTCTGGCTGATCGCATTCTGACCCGTGTTCCCTTCGTCCGTTCGGTCTATTCGGCGTTCAAGCAACTGGTTGAAGTCTTTGCGAGTAACAATACCGAACAGTTCAGCGAGTGTGTTCTGATCGAGTACCCGAAGAAGGGCACCTGGTGTCTTGGGTTCGTGTCGAGCCCTGCGAAGGGCGAGCTGAAAACGGTTCTTGGGCCCGCATTTATTGGAGTATTCGTGCCGACGACTCCGAATCCCACGTCGGGCTTCTTGATGTATGTGGAATCGAGCGAAGTCGTACGCCTCGACATGACGGTTGAGGAGGGCGCTAAAATGATCCTTTCGGCCGGTCTGGTGGTTCCCGAGCATCTGCCGATCAAAGAGGGCGATGTACCATCGACTCAATCTACTCCGTCGCCGGAGCCTGAATCCGGGGCGTAAGGAGTTCCCGAACGAGCCGAAGTGCCTGGCCCCGTTCACCAGAAAGCTGGGGATCGCGACTTACGATGGCTTCGGCGTCCTTCTTCGCAATCTCGAGCAGCGGGGCGTGCCGAGCAAGATCGAGCACGCGATAATCTGTGACCCCAGCCTGTTTCAAGCCCAGCATATCGCCAGGTCCCCGAAGCTTGAAATCCGCTTCGGCAATCTCAAAGCCGTCCTCTGTTCGGCGGAGCGTGTCGAGACGCTCATGAGCCGTTTCGCCCAAAGGTGGCCTGTAGAGCAGCAAGCAGTAGGAGGGGCGGTCACCGCGTCCGACGCGACCTCGCAACTGGTGGAGTTGGGCGAGGCCAAATCCCTCTGCGCGCTCGATCACCATGATCGTGGCTTCTGGTACATCAACACCCACCTCGATCACGGTTGTTGCGACCAGTAGCTTGGTGCGTCCTGCGCGGAAATCTTCCAGTGCGGCATCTTTGTCTGTAGGCTTCATGCGACCGTGCACGAGACCGACAGGAATGTTCAATTGGTGGGTCAGTGCCGCATGACGTCCAACGGCGGTGGAGTCATCGTCGTCGACATCAACTTTGGGGCATACCCAGAACGCGCGCTCGCCCCGACGTATCGCGCGGCTCACAGCATCCACGACTTCGTCTATACGTGTGTCTGGGATGGCGCGGGTTTCAACGGGGACGCGGCCGGGTGGTTTTTCATCCAATATCGAAACGTCGAGATCGCCGTGAACCGCCTGTGCCAAGGTACGGGGTATGGGGGTTGCGCTCATGACAAGCATGTGCGGACTGAGGGCCTTTCCGGCGAGGCGCATGCGGTCAGCCACGCCAAAGCGGTGCTGTTCGTCGACGATGACCAGACCCAGATTGCGGAATGCGACGGACTGCTGGAAGAGGGCTTGGGTGCCAGAAACGACGTGGATGCTCCCGTCGGCCAGTCCCATCAATATGCTTTCGCGCGTCGATGCCTTGTCTCGCCCCGTCAACGCGGCGACGGTGTAACCTAGCGGTGACAGAAGTCGATCCATGGTTTCATATTGCTGACGGGCCAAGACTTCCGTGGGAGACATGAAAGCCGTCTGGAAACCCGCGCTCGCTGCCTGAACGGCAGCCATGGCACTGACCAGCGTTTTACCAGCGCCAACATCACCCTGAAGCATCCTGCGCATCGGGGAGGTGGATGACATGTCGGCGGCAATCTGTTCGAATGCACGTGTCTGGGAGCCGGTCGGCTTGTAGGGGAGCGCGCGCAAGAGTGCCTGATGTGACCCGGCATTTATCGGGACAGCGGGCGCCGCCCGTTTGGTGCGGCTCGCGCGAGCCAACGCAAATGCTGATTCACGCGCAAGCGCTTCATCATATGCCAATCGCTCGCGCGCCTTTTCAAACAGTTCAGGATCATATTCTATCGGCGCATGAAGGCAGCTCAGGGCCGCCTTGAAGCTCAGCCAGCCTCGCGCCTTGACCAAATCGGAATCCGCCCATTCCGGTAGATCGTCGGCAACATGGTCCAGTGCCTGAACGGCGAAGTTGTGGACGCGTTTGTTTGTCAGACCCGCTGTAAGACCATAGATCGGTTCGACAGCAGGCGGCATTGGGCCTTTGGCGGGATCAACAATATGATCGGGATGGGTCATCTGGCGCTCGCCATTGAACTCCTCCACCATTCCAGACACGACACGTTCCTTGCCGATTGGGAATTGGCCCTGCAGCCATCTGCCGTCGGCCCGGAAAAAGGCAAGTGTCAGGAATCCTGTGCCATCAAACAAAACGATCTTGTGCGGAGATCGGTCGGAATAGGGCGCGTTGTAGGCATGTACTTCGCCGCGAAGGGTCGAAACCTCCCCAACGACCGCATCATCTATGTATTCTTTCACCCGGCGATCAACCCAGCGCTCCGGTAGATGAAGCAGCAGGTCCCAGATGCTGTCGCCACCTGTCAGCCGCTCCAGCACAGGCTTTAGCTTCGGGCCGACACCAGACAAACTGTCCAGGCCCTCAAATAAAGGAAAGAGTCGCTCGTCCCGCATCCCAGCCAGACTATGCGCGCGCGGTGCGCTGCACAATCGCCGCTGTTTATTCCAGCTGCGCGTTCTATATGGTTTGGCAAATCAAAGGAGCCGAAGAATGGAAGCACGTCGCCGAAAACTCAAATTCAGGGCCTGGCGACGCGGATTCCGGGAAATGGACCTTCTCATGGGTTCGTTCGCAGATGCGCATATTGGTTCGTTCGGTGAATCAGAACTTGATGAATTCGAGGGTCTGCTCGGCGTTCCGGATTGGGAGGTCTATGCGTGGCTGATTGGCCAAAAGCCTGTGCCTGAGACTCATCGCGGTCCCGTGCTGGACCAACTCATCGCATTCCGATACGCCGCCCAAGGCGGTTAAGTCAGCCTTTCTCCCCATTTCTATCGAATACATCGTGCCCATGACTCCTGTAGAGCTATTGAAATCCCTCAGCGGTCCGGCCGCCCTCTCTGGTGCGCCGTTTGGTGCAGACCTGATTGCCTTTTGTGCCGCATTACAGAAGCGCGGGGGGGCGGGAGTTTATGTCGCCCGTGATGACAAGACAGCGGCCACAGCGCGGCGGGTGGCGCAGTTTGCCGAGCCCCGTCTGGAGCAGGTCGACCTGCCAAGTTGGGACACGCTGCCCTATGATCGGGTCAGCCCGACAGCGGGAGTCTCCGCTCGCCGATGCGCCGCACTTGCGCGTTTATCTCGCTATGACCCGGAGCAGGGTCCAATCCTGGTGGTCACCACCGCATCGTCGCTGGTTCAGCGGGTGCCTCCTGTTAGCGTGCTACGCCGGTCTTCATTCGCGGTCACGCTCGGCCAGTCCGTGAACCAGAAAGAACTTACCGAATATCTTGCCGTAAATGGCTATTTGCGATCCAGCACCGTGCGCGAGCATGGGGAGTTCGCGATTCGGGGCGGGATCATCGATATTTTCCCGCCGACCTCTCCTGAACCGTATCGTCTCGACTTTTTCGGCGACACATTGGAAACCCTCCGCACCTTCGACACCGAAACGCAGCGGTCTACAGGGGATGCGAAAAGCGTCGCCTTTGCACCGGTCAGCGAAATCCTGTTCGACGATGATGTGCTGGCGCGGTTTCGCGAGAAGTACCTGGCCGCGTTCGGACCGCCTTCGGGCGACCCGGCTTATGAAGCCGCGCGCGCATCCATCCGGCGGCAGGGCGTGGAAGGCTGGCTGCCATTGTTTCATGACCACCTGGAAACAGTATTCGACTATGTGGGCTCAGACCCGCTTATAGGCATGGGCCATCTCGCCGGTGAAGCGTCCGCAGAACGCCTGTCGCAAGCTGAAGACTATCATGCCGCCCGTTTGGAGGCGGGTGAAGGAGATGTGCGACAGGCGAAAGTGTTGCCGCCGGATTCGCTTTACGCTTCGCGAGCCACCGCACGTTTCTATCCATCCGAACCCAGCGCCGAAGCATTTGACTTGGGAGGCCGTGCTGGCCGTGATTTCGCCCCGGAACGCCTGCACGCAGACATCAATGTATTCGAAGCGGCGATTGCTCATGCCAAGCGTCTCCAATCTGACGGTCGCCCGGTTGTGTTTGCGGCATGGTCGGTTGGTTCAGCAGATCGCCTGATCAATGTCATGGCGGATCACGGCCTGACAGGCTTGGCATTGGTGCATTCTCTCGACGCGGCAAAGAAGACTGACTTCACGGTTGTGGAAATCCCTCTGGAGTCAGGGTTCGAGACGCCGGACGTGGCTTTGATCTCGGAAGCCGACATTCTGGGCGACAGGCTGGCTGGGCCCCGACGCAAGCGGAAAACAGCGAATTTCATATCAGATGCCGCCGCACTCAATCCTGGCGACCTGATCGTGCATATTGATCATGGGGTGGGGCGCTATGTAGGCCTCAAGACGCTGGACCTTACCGGCGCGCCGCATGACTGCCTTCATTTGGAATATGCGGGCGGTGACACAATATTCCTCCCGGTAGAGAATATTGACCTGATTAGCCGGTACGGAGCGGAAGATTCGGAAAACCAACTCGACCGTCTCGGTGGGGCAGGCTGGCAAACGCGGAAGGCCAAAGCCAAGAAGCGCATTCTCGAGATGGCGGCCGAGCTGATGCATATCGCCGCCGCCCGTGAGCTGAAACGTGCAGATGCCGTCAATGCCGGACAGGGGCTCTATGAAGAATTCGCGGCACGATTCCCATATGAAGAGACCGACGATCAGTTGAATGCGATCGAAGATGTCATTGGCGATCTCGCGTCCGGCAAGCCTATGGATCGACTGGTTTGTGGCGATGTCGGTTTCGGCAAGACGGAAGTCGCATTGCGCGGTGCGTTTGTTGCAGCGATGAGCGGTAAGCAGGTCGCGGTGATTGCGCCGACTACGCTGCTCGCGCGTCAGCACTACAAGACGTTTGCCGAGCGATTTGCAGGTTGGCCATTGAAGGTTCGCCAATTGTCGCGACTTGTCGGTGCGAAAGAGGCTGCGGAAACGCGCGATGGGATTGCGGATGGCAGCGTAGATGTGGTGGTGGGCACACATGCAGTGCTCACGAAGACCATTGAGTTCAAGCGCCTCGGTCTGTTAGTGGTGGATGAAGAGCAACGCTTCGGCGTAAAGCACAAGGAACGACTCAAGGAGTTGAAGGCCGACGTGCACGTCCTGACGCTGTCGGCCACGCCCATTCCGCGTACGTTGCAAATGGCACTCACAGGAATTCGTGATCTGTCGATCATCGCAACGCCGCCGGTCGACCGTCTGTCAGTGCGGACCTACATCACGGAGGAAGACACGGTTACTCTGAGGGAGGCCTTGCTTCGCGAGAAGTATCGTGGCGGACAGGCCTTCTTCGTGGCACCGCGTATTCAGGATCTCGACAAGCTTGAGCGCTTCCTGCACGACAATGTGCCCGAGGTTTCATATATTGTTGCCCACGGCCAGATGGCAGCAGGCGAACTCGAAGACATCATGACGGCCTTCTATGAGGGCAAGTATGACGTGCTGCTTTCGACGACAATTGTGGAAAGCGGACTGGACATACCGCGTGCCAACACATTGATCATCCATCGCGCGGATATGTTCGGTCTTGCGCAACTCTATCAATTACGCGGACGGGTCGGCCGATCGAAGCTACGCGCCTATGCCTATTTCACGACACCGCGCGACAAGGTGATCACCGAGACGGCCGACCGCCGTTTGAAAATCCTGCAGTCGCTGGACTCTCTCGGTGCCGGCTTCCAGCTGGCCAGCCATGACCTGGACATGCGCGGATCTGGAAACCTTCTTGGTGATCAGCAATCAGGGCATGTGAAGGAAGTTGGCGTGGAACTCTACCAGTCCATGCTGGAAGACGCTGTCAATGCGCTGAAGGCCGGAGCCAGAGATGACGAAGACTTTGCGGATGACTGGTCGCCGCAGATAAATACAGGCGCAGCCGTGCTGATCCCGGAAAGCTATGTCGAAGATCTGAACATCCGGCTGTCCCTGTATCGACGCCTGTCTGAGATTTCAACAGCTGCGGAGCGCGAGTCTTTCGCCGCTGAACTGATTGACCGGTTCGGTCCGTTGCCGGATGAAACGAGGCAGTTGCTCGAAGTCACTGCAATCAAGGTGCAGTGCAAGGTTCTAGGTATTTCCAAACTGGATGCCGGGCAGAAGGGCGCGGTCTTTGCCTTCCGCGAAGATACGGCGCTCGATCCGGCGCGTCTGCTAGACGTTGTACGCAGTCGACCATCCCAGTTGCGGATCAGGCCGGACTCCAAATTGGTTCACTCAGGACTTGGCGGCACACCCGAACAGCGTTTGTCGGGAATTCGTGGCTTCCTGAAAGAGCTTGAGGCTGCGGCTGGCCTGGTTCCGGCCTAGGCGGTTCTGGCTTTCTGGTAGACGCCTGACCGAGCTTCAGACAACAGTCTGCGGGCGTCATGATAAGCGCGCTTTTCGGTGATGCGCCAGCCAAGACGTGCTGCGAGGTCTGGTGCAACCGCGTCCAACTCTCGAAACAAGCGTTCGCAGATATGGACAGCGCCTTTGTAGCCTGTTGCGGACAAGCTGATGGCAAACGTGTCCGGGTCGATGGTCACAGGCAGGTCCGTTTCCCGCATATTCGACAAGACTATACTGGCCATGAGTTTCTTCTCGCGATGCGCAAGGCGATCATGTTGCGGATCGCAGATGACGAGAAGAGACAGCGGATCCCCCCGGTCCGCTGAAAGGTCGATCTGGTTCTGAAGGTGCGTCTCGAAGAAGGTCTGGGAAAAGAGACCGGTATCGGCGTGGCAAATTGCCGACATGGAGGTGTCATTGTTGCCAGTCACCGGCTTTCCGCCACCGCGTCGGCCATAGGCGTCGACATGAGCGGCCAGGTCTTGGGCGGGCGTGCAGGGTTCAAACACGCAGGACATGTGCCGGATGATCGTTTCGAACGTATGTGTGGGCTCTGTGCCTTCACTGAGCAATCCAAGCAGAGGCGTATGTTCAAAATGGTCCGTCGAGGCCGTCACCCAGTTGGCGAGCTTAAGCAGACTTTGAGGTTCCGAAGTGATATCGATCAGGATGGCTGTGAAGGTTCTTTGCCTGACATAGTCTGCCGCAGTATGCGCGCTGAAGGCGGCCGTGATGGTAATCCCGCGTTCGCCTAGCGCAGCCTGCAATGCAAGAAAGCGTGAAGACCCATCCCCGAGATAGAGGAGCTCCGGCACCGTCTCAACGGAGGGCTCGGGCAATGTCACTCCGAAAGTAGCCGCCGTTTGCTGGCGCAAGCGCAATTCCGACATGCGGGCACTGCGCCGTGTGATGGCGTCGAGTCTCCCCCTCAGGACGGACAAGTCACGATCACGTGGGATGAAGACAGCGTTGGCGAAATGGCTCGCAAAGACGGGATCACCCAAAATCAGGGTCGGTCGAAGTGATTGGCCAAAGTCGTTGATAAACTGACGCAACGTGTCCTTGCCGAGGCTTTGAGTATCCACGAGCAGCGCTTCCGATGACGAATGTGAAATCGGCAGATCTGCCCGGAACGGGCGCATGCGACCCGACCGAAGGCGCGACAGGACCATGTCCAGACGCGCACCTGCAGCCAATACTTCTATCGGTGGGTCGAGGTATGCGAGGTCGTTCATATGGCTCGTAAGGATTGTGTCAGGCGACGTTGCGGTACCCCTTCCTTTTGAGCCGCGTCGGCTTAATGATCCGCTAAATTGACCCGGTAAGACAAAAATAAAAGGTAGGATATATCATGGCTCAAGGACCGTTGGATGGCGTCCGGATCGTAGAGTTCGCAGGTATTGGACCGGGACCCTTCTGCGGAATGCTGTTGTCTGATCTTGGCGCAGATGTGATTCGGATCGATCGAAAGGGCGACGGCCGCCCTGGTCGCGCCGCTGATGTGATGAGCCGAGGGCGCCGGTCCATTAGCCTGAACCTGAAAGATCCTGCTGATGTCGAAACTGCGCTGAAGCTTATTGAAAAAGCTGATGGGCTAATCGAGGGTTTCCGGCCGGGCGTCATGGAGCGCAACGGTCTTGGACCTGATGTCGTGCTCGCCCGCAATCCGAAGCTGGTTTACGGGCGCATGACGGGTTGGGGACAGACCGGCGCGCTGTCGCATGCTGCGGGACATGACCTCAACTATATTGCCATCACGGGTGCACTCCATGCGATGGGCGATGGCGACGGTCGCCCGCGTCCGCCGCTCAATCTGGTTGGCGACTATGGTGGCGGGGCGCTCTATTTGGCGATGGGCCTGCTGGCTGGCATCGTGAATGTGAAGAATGGCGGAGAAGGCCAGGTCATTGACGTGGCCATGTCTGATGGTGCGGCGTCACTGGCGACCATGTTCTACGGAATGAAAGCGATGGGTCTCTGGACTGATGACAGAGAGGCAAACCTGCTGGATGGCGGGGCGCATTTCTATGACACATACGAGTGCAGCGACGGCAAATGGGTATCGATCGGATCGATCGAGCCACAATTCTACGCCCTGCTGCTGGAGAAGGCGGGCCTGACCGATCCAGACTTTCAAGCTCAGATGGACCGCGCAAAGTGGCCTGATCTGAAGCAGAAGATCATGGCCGTGTTCAAGACCAAAACGCGCGATGAATGGTGTGAGATTATGGAAGGGACGGACATCTGTTTTGCGCCGGTCCTCTCCATGTCGGAAGCGCCATCCCATAAGCACAATGTGGACCGTCAGACGTTTGTGGAGATCGAGGGAGTGGTTCAGCCTGCGCCCGCACCGCGATTCTCCGCGACGCCCGGGGCCATCCAGGGGCGGCCAGCTGGACTGGGGGAACATTCTGGTGAGATCCTCAAAGATTGGGGAATTCAATAGGCCGAGTTCGCCTCATAGATGAATGGGAGACAACCGGACGAACTGCAAGCCGTTCAGGTTTACCCTGCTAGTGAATGTCTTGTTGGGCACAGGTCCTGGGCAATTTGTCTGGAGGTCTGCTCAACGTCCTTCTTGCTGAACTTGGTCGTCCCGCGGGACGACCATTTTTCTTGCGCCGGGCGGCATTGCCCTTACGCTTGCCGGAAAAGCATCAACAAGAACGAGGCGTCATGAGACATCTTCCCTGTATTTTGCCCGCTCTCCTGCTTGCGGCCTGTGGCGCGGACGTCCAACCGGAAGAATCGACCACATCGCGCGAGATCCATGAGCGCGTTCTTGTGATGGATTCACATCTCGACACGCCGGCCAATTTCTCGAAACCGGATTTCGATATACTTACTGATAACCCTCCGCGAATGGGGCAAGTCCAGGTCGACCTACCTAAAATGGAGCGCGGGGGGCTCGATGGAGGGTTCTGGGTGATCTTCACCCCCCAGGGGCCTTTGGATGAAGCGTCATATGCAGCGGCGAAACAGGCTGCGCTCACACGATCAGACGAGATCATCGCGATGGTCGAGGCCCATCCGGACGAATTCGAACTGGCTTACACGGCTGATGATGCGGAGCGCATCGTTGCGGAGGGCAAGCGGATCGTCTTCCAATCTATCGAGAACAGCTACCCGCTCGGCACTGACCTGACCGTGCTTGAGGATTTCTATGAACGCGGTGTGCGACTCGTTGGGCCGGTGCATTTTCGGGACAACCAATTTGCGGACAGCGCCACAGATTTGTCAGCGACGGACCTCGGTGGGCTAACTCCGCTTGGAGAAGAATTGGTCCGGGAGGCCAATCGGCTCGGCATGATGGTGGATGGCTCGCATGCCGCCGACTCGGCCGTTGAAGACATCATGGAAATCTCCACGACTCCGATCGTGCTGTCACATTCCGGCGTGAAAGCCCTGTACGACCATCCCCGGAACATTCCGGATGATCTGTTGCGGCGTGTCGCGGAAAACGGCGGCGTTATCCAGATGAATGCCCTTGGATCCTATATCGAGAATCTCGAGCCCCCTGCAGAACGCACGACCGCGCTGGAAGAACTGGCTGCCTCGTATGAGGGACGTTCGCCTTTCGACCTTACGGACGAAGAGCGCAAGCAGTACATGGCACGCCGTGGCGAAATCGATTCGGCCTATCCAATGCCGCTTTCCTCGTTTGAAGTGTTCATGGAGCAAATGCTGTATGCGCTCGAGATCGTTGGACCGGAACATGTCGGTATGGGCGCAGATTGGGATGGCGGCGGCGGCGTTGCCGGCATGGAGGACGTCTCTCTCTTGCCAAAGGTGACGGAACGCCTGCTGGAAGAGGGCTATACAGAAGCTGACCTGAAAAACATCTGGGGCGGAAACCTGCTTCGAATCATGCGCCAGGCCGAGGCAGCAAAGGCCCAATAGGCTCATCAGGCCGGACTGAAGAAATTCGACCAGCGGTGACGTTGGAGTCTTGCAAAGATACAGGCCTCTATGTATGAGGCCTCTTTCCAATTCACGCGCAATTCGCGCCAAACCACTGGATACCTGTTATGGCAGTTCCAAAGAGCAAGATCTCGAAGTCGCGCCGCGGCATGCGCCGCTCGCACGACCGGCTGGATATGAACACATATATCGAAGATGCGGAATCCGGTGAACTGCGCCGTCCGCACCACATCGACCTGAAAACCGGCATGTATCGTGGGCGTCAGGTTCTTGAGCCACGTGACGATATCTAAACGACCCGCTGTTGCGCTTTTGAGCGCGCAGCCTTAAGGGTGCGAGCGCTTCCTGCCAGAGCAGGGGGCGCTTTTTTTATTTCTAGGCGCAAAGGTACAGCCACTCATGAGCGAGATCATCGACATCCATGCCCGGGAAATCCTGGATAGCCGAGGCAACCCAACCGTCGAAGTTGATGTGACGCTGGAAGATGGCTCTCTCGGCCGCGCGGCAGTCCCTTCTGGCGCTTCTACGGGTGCGTATGAGGCCCATGAACAGCGTGATGGGGACAAGGCGCGTTATCTGGGCAAGGGCGTGCTGAAGGCCGTTGACGCCGTTAATGGTGAAATCTTCAACGAACTGGCTGGTCTGGACGCAACCGAACAGCGCATGATCGACATGTTGATGATCGATCTGGATGGAACGGAAAACAAGTCCCGCCTCGGCGCGAATGCGATTCTGGGCGTCTCCATGGCACTTGCAAAAGCTGCTGCCGAGACCTCGGCTATGCCCCTCTACCGATATGTGGGTGGACCCAATGCCCGCGTTCTGCCGACACCGATGATGAACATCATCAATGGCGGCGCGCATGCTGACAATCCGATCGACATCCAGGAATTCATGGTCATGCCAGTCAGCGCAGAGAGCCTCTCTGAATCCGTGCGCATGGGTGCCGAAGTCTTCCATGCACTCAAGAAAACCCTGAGTGATGCAGGTCACAATACGAATGTCGGCGACGAAGGCGGGTTTGCGCCCAATCTGGCATCTACTGACGAAGCCATCGGTTTTGTGATGAAGGCTATTGAGAAGGCTGGATACAAACCTGGAGAGGACATGGCATTGGCGCTCGATGCGGCCTCTACTGAGTTCTACAAGAACGGAAAGTATGAGCTTGCCGGGGAAGGGAAATCCCTCGGCTCCGACGAGTTCGCCGCCTATCTCGCTGACCTCTGCGCCCGCTATCCGATTATATCCATTGAAGACGGCATGGCTGAAGACGACTGGGATGGCTGGGTCGCCTTGACCGAATCAATCGGTGACAGGGTTCAGCTGGTGGGCGACGATCTGTTCGTAACCAATCCGGATCGTCTGTCCATCGGCCTGCAAAAAGGCGCTGCCAACTCCATCCTGGTGAAGGTCAATCAGATCGGCACATTGTCCGAAACGCTCGACGCGGTCGAACTGGCGCACCTTCACGGCTATACGGCGGTCATGTCCCACCGTTCCGGCGAGACAGAGGACGCAACGATCGCAGACCTCGCCGTTGCGACCAATTGCGGACAGATCAAGACGGGGTCTCTTTCTCGTTCCGACCGTATAGCCAAATACAACCAGCTGATTCGCATAGAAGAAGAGCTGGGACCTGTTGGCATCTTTGCCGGCCGCTCGCGCATCAACGCTGCCTAGCGGTCTGGGCCCGTCAATCGGGCCGGCGGCGATCACGCTCTCTTAACCATAACCGGATTAGGTGAGGTTATGAAATCGCGACTCGAGGCCGCCGGCCTGTCTCTTCTTGTGCTCTATTTCGCCTACCACGCGTTTGCGGGGGAGAAGGGGCTTGGGCGTTGGTCTGATGCCCAGATGGAGTTGGAGGATCGCAAGGCTGAACTCGCCAGCCTTGAGAGCGACTTGAATCGTCTCCAAGTCGATATCAGACGCCTGACTCCGGGATCGGTGGATCCTGATTTCGTGGAAGCCATGGCGCGGGACAAGCTGGCTTTTGTCTATCCGAATGAAATTGTTCTCGTCTCTTCGGAACCAAGCTCTGCAAATTGACATAGTTGTTCTGACTTGTCGTTGCGTAATCGCGCATACATAAGTCTGGAAAAGGGTTGGAGCGAACTTATGGCGACTAAAGCAAGAAGTACCAAAAAGGCACCTTCAAAGACCAGCAAGGCGGAGATGCTGAAATATTATCGGGCCATGCTCCTGATACGCCGGTTTGAGGAAAAAGCCGGACAGCTCTACGGAATGGGCAAGATTGCTGGCTTCTGTCACCTTTACATTGGCCAGGAAGCGGTCGTGACGGGCATGCAAGCCTGTTTGAAGGATGGCGACCAGATCATCACAGGGTATCGCGATCATGGTCACATGTTGGCATGCGACATGGACCCACGTGGTGTGATGGCGGAACTCACAGGTCGCATCGGCGGGCTTTCCAAAGGGAAGGGCGGATCGATGCACATGTTTTCCAAGGAAAAGAATTTCTATGGAGGCCATGGGATCGTTGGAGCTCAGGTTCCGATTGGCACCGGCCTTGGATTCGCCAACAAATATCGCGGAACGGACAACGTTGCCCTTGCATATTTCGGGGACGGTGCTGCCAATCAGGGACAGGTTTACGAAGCCTTCAACATGGCCTCGCTCTGGGACCTACCGGTCGTCTATGTCATTGAGAATAACATGTACGCTATGGGCACGAGCGTTGCGCGACATGCCTCCGAAACCGAACTCTACAAGCGCGGTATTTCCTTTGAAATCGAAGGCGAAGAGGTCGACGGCATGGATGTCATGGCGGTGCGCGAAGCCGGTGAAAAAGCCGTCAAATATGCTCGTTCCGGAAAAGGCCCGTACATCTTGGAAATGAAAACCTATCGGTATCGCGGGCACTCCATGTCCGACCCGGCCAAGTATCGGAAACGGGAAGAAGTCGACGATATCCGGTCGCACCATGACCCGATCGAGGGCCTGAAGGGTCAGCTTCTTGAACTGGGCCATGCAAGCGAAGACGAACTCAAGAATATCGACAAGGAGATCAAGGGCATCGTCAAAGAAGCCGCCGATTATTCTCTTGAGAGCCCCGAGCCTGATCCGTCTGAACTCTGGACTGACGTCCTGAAAGACGTCGAGGTCGCCTGATGCCAGGAAAGAAAGCACCTCGATTGTCCGCCATCCTGTTTTCCGGAGCACATTAATGTCCGTAGATATTCTCATGCCCGCCCTGTCTCCGACCATGGAAGAGGGCACATTGTCGAAATGGTTGAAGCAGGAGGGGGACACCGTCTCCTCCGGTGACATCATTGCCGAAATCGAAACTGATAAAGCCACGATGGAAGTCGAAGCTGTGGACGAGGGCGTTTTGGCCAAGATCCTCATTCCCGAAGGCACCGAGGGCGTAAAGGTCAATGCCGTCATCGCCGTGCTGGCTGAGGAAGGCGAAGACGCCTCCAAAGTGGAATCCAAGGGCGATGCCGGGGGTCAGGTTGCCGCAGATACTGCCCCGTCAGATGAAGGCGTGGACACGGAGACGGACAGTAGCGAAGTCGAGGCTCCGAAGGCGGCCGTGCTGTCAGACCCGAGCATCCCCGAAGGCACTTCCTTTACCGACACGACGGTGCGGGACGCATTGCGCGACGCCATGGCTGAAGAGATGCGCCGTGACGAATCCGTTTTCGTAATGGGTGAAGAGGTGGCCGAGTATCAAGGTGCCTATAAGGTCACACGGGAACTGCTTCAGGAATTCGGCGCACGCCGTGTGGTGGATACACCGATCACGGAACATGGATTTGCCGGGCTTGGGGTAGGGGCCGCCTTTGCGGGCCTCAAACCCATCGTCGAATTCATGACCTTCAATTTTGCCATGCAGGCCATCGACCAGATCATCAACTCAGCTGCCAAGACCCTTTACATGTCAGGCGGCCAGATGGGCTGTCCCATCGTATTCCGCGGCCCCAATGGCGCTGCATCGCGTGTGGGCGCGCAGCACAGTCAGGACTATTCGGCATGGTATGGCCAGATCCCCGGGCTGAAAGTGGTGGCGCCATATGACGCCGCCGATGCGAAGGGTCTGCTCAAAGCAGCTATCCGTGATCCGAACCCAGTCGTGTTTCTCGAGCACGAATTGCTGTACGGTAACAGTTTTCCGGTTCCTGATCTCGATGATCGCGTCCTGCCTATTGGCAAGGCGGCCATCAAGCGATCCGGCTCAGACGTCACGCTCGTCGCGCATTCCCGAATGGTTGGATTTGCGCTTCAGGCCGCCGAGACGCTGGCAGAGCAAGGCATTGACGCAGAAGTCATAGACCTGCGTACAATCCGTCCGCTCGACACAGAGACAGTGATCGAGAGCGTGAAGAAAACCAATCGCATTATCTGTTGTGAAGAAGGCTGGCGTTTCTTCGGCGTTGGGGCGGAGATTGCGGCCACAGTGACGGCCGAGGCGTTTGATTATCTCGACGCACCACCTGCCCGTGTCCATCAAAAGGACGTGCCCCTGCCATATGCAGCCAATCTGGAAGCGATGAGCCTTCCGAATGCCGATGATATTGTCGAAGCCGCGCGGAGAGTTTGCTATGTCGACTGAGAAACGAGAACTCAAATCGCCGCCATCCATAGAGGGCACTGATACTGCTCAGGAAATGATCCGGTTCTGGATCGCAGACAATACAGACCATGTAAGCCTGCGTGTCGGCGAAGCAGCTGATCCGGCGACGGAGCCAACCATGTGGGGCTTCATTCTGGGCGACATCGCCAAGCATGTCACCGACGCTTTCAAGGATCATCATCCAGACGGCCCTGAAAAGGAAGAGATCATCAAGGAGATCGTGACCGGCTTCCTGAATCGCATCCAGTTCGGCCCGAAATCACCGGGCGATGTCCAGAAGATGGGGGACTGATATGGCTATCAATATCACCATGCCCGCCCTGTCTCCGACAATGGAAGAGGGTACGCTTGCAAAATGGTTGGTAAAGGAAGGTGACACCGTTTCCTCCGGTGACATCATTGCCGAGATTGAGACCGACAAAGCCACGATGGAAGTCGAGGCAGTGGATGAAGGTGTTGTCGCCAAGATCCTCATTGAGGCCGGCGCGGAAGGCGTAAAGGTCAATGAAGTGATCGCCATCCTTGCCGAGGAAGGTGAAGACGCCTCCTCAGTCAAAGCTCCCGCCAAGTCAAATGCACCGAAAGACAAGGCAGAAGCCGCGCCTAAACCGGAAGAACCGAAACCGGCCGCCATGGCAGAGACTACTGCTCCGGCAAAGAAAGCAGACAGCGCAGCTACGCCTTCCAAGTCACCCCTGCCATCTGCAACCTCATCAGATGGCCGCATCAAGGCCAGCCCCTTGGCACGCCGGATTGCGGAGATGAAAGGTCTAGACCTTTCGGGGCTGACGGGGACTGGTCCGCGCGGCCGGATCATCAAGCGCGACGTCGAGAACGCCAAAGCCGCACCGTCTGGCGCGAGCGCGGGGGCTGCAACCCAACCGGATGGCCTAATCCTGCCGCAGGTCTTGGACGATCGGGTCTATGCGCCTGACAGTTATGAACTCGTGCCACTGGACGGCATGCGCAAGACTGTCGCCAAGCGTCTGACGACCAGCTTCATGCAGGTTCCGCATTTCCCGCTGAATATCGATCTAGAGCTCGATCATCTGCTTGCGAGCCGTGCTGCGATCAATGCTGCGGCACGCGAAGGCGTGAAGGTTTCGGTCAATGATATGCTCATCAAGGCTGCCGCGATGGCTCTGATGGACGAGCCGGATTGTAATGCATCATATACCGACAAAGGCATCGCCTATCACAAGCATGCCAATGTTTCAGTTGCTGTCGCGATCGACGGAGGCCTGATCACGCCAGTTGTGTTCAGCGCGGAGACCAAGGGCCTTGCAGAAATATCTGAAGAGATGAAGGATCTTGCAGCCCGCGCGCGGGAGCGAAAGCTGAAGCCGCAGGAGTATAGCGGCGGCACGTTCAGTATTTCCAATCTCGGCATGTTCGGTATCAAGAGCTTCGCCTCGATTATCAATCCACCGGAAGGCATGATCCTGTCTGTCGGCGCGGGTGAAAAGCGCGCTATTGTCGACGCCAAGGGAAATATCGCGGCCCGCACCGTCATGACGGTAACGCTCACCTGTGACCACCGCGTGGTTGGCGGTGCGGAAGGTGCAAAATGGCTTCAGGCTTTCAAGCGGTATGTTGAGACGCCTGAGGCGATGCTACTCTGATGAAGCGTCTTGGTGTGCTGCTGGTCAGCTTGGCCCTTGTCACTGGATGTTCCGGGGAAGATGTCCCGACCGATGAATCCTCCGGGATGGATGAAGCCGATATTCGGATGATCGCTGGTGAACTTGCGATCCAGAAAGGTATCAACCTTTTCTGCGATCGCGATCAATCGGATCGTCTGTCAGGCTTCATGGAAGATTTGCGCTACGAAGGTGTGGCTCGAGAGCTTCGCGAAGATATCGCCGCAGACAGCGTCGACTTGATGAACAAGATCTCTGCTGAAGAAGCAGAGTATATTTGCACACCGGAAATGTTTGAAAGCGCCGATTTGCGCGTCTCTGCGGCCCTTCTGGCGTGGGATGAAATGAGAGGAATTACCCAATGAGCACGCAGTACGACCTTATCGTGATCGGTTCAGGCCCTGGTGGGTATGTTTCAGCCATTCGTGCATCGCAGCTGGGTATGAAAACTGCGATCGTTGAACGCGAAAGTCTCGGGGGCATATGCCTGAACTGGGGCTGTATTCCCACCAAGGCGCTCCTGCGTTCAGCTGAGGTTCTCCATCTTGCAAAACACGCGGCGGATTTCGGGCTCAAGATCGATAAGGCAGACTTTGATCTTGATGCCGTCGTCAAACGGTCGCGGGGCGTTGCGAACCAGCTTTCAACGGGCGTCAAATTCCTGATGAAGAAAAACAAGATCGACGTGATTGAAGGCACGGCACGGCTGGAAAAAGGCAAGCCTGCCCCGAAAGTGGTTGTCAAAGGCAAGGACGGGAAGGAAGCAACCTTTCAGGCAAAGCACGTTATGTTGGCGACGGGCGCGCGGGCGCGGGACATCCCGCAAGCCGGTCTGGTCGCAGACAAGAAGCTGATCTGGACTTATCGTGAAGCCATGACACCGGATGTCATGCCAAAGCGGCTGCTGGTCATAGGATCAGGCGCGATCGGCATTGAATTCGCAAGTTTCTATCATGAGCTTGGCGCAGAGGTGACGGTCGCTGAAGTGATGGATCGCATTCTGCCTGTGGAAGATGAGGAAATTTCGAAGCTCGCGGAAAAGGACTTCAAGAAGCAAGGCCTGAACATTATTACGGGCGCGAAAGTCGAAAATCTGAAAGCGGGCAAGTCCACCGTCACAGCCGAAATTACAGACAAGTCCGGCAAGAAGGAAAACAAGGAATTCGACCGGGCAATTCTTGCCGTTGGTATTGTCGGCAATGTTGAAGGTCTCGGCCTCGAAGATCTGGGCGTAAAGGTCGAGAAGACCCATGTGACCGTGGACAATTTTGGCCGTACCGGGGTCGAAGGTCTATACGCAATCGGCGATCTGACGGGCCCGCCATGGTTGGCCCACAAGGCCTCTCACGAAGGTGTGGTTTGTGTGGAAGGTATCGCCGGGGCCGACCATGCCGAACCCTTCGATCCCTGGAACGTTCCCGGCTGCACTTACGCGCACCCGCAGGTCGCCAGCGTCGGCCTGACTGAAAAGGCTGCAAAGGAAAAAGGCTACGATATCAAGGTCGGCCGCTTTCCCTTCATCGGCAATGGCAAGGCCATAGCAATGGGCGCCTCTGAAGGCCTCGTGAAAACCATCTTCGACAAGAAGACCGGGGAATTGCTCGGCGCGCACATGATCGGCGCAGAAGTCACCGAACTGATCCAAGGCTATGTTATCGCGCGCCAGGGTGAGTTGACCGAGCAGGATCTCGCTCACACAATCTTCCCGCATCCGACCATTTCGGAGAGCATGCATGAATCCGTTCTGGATGCCGAAGGCCGTGTGATACATATCTAGGGACCAGTCGCACCGTGCGACGGTCGCGGGGGCGTTCCATGAAACTCAAAATCGGTCCGGGTGCTCTTGTCGCCGCGGGCTTCATTGGACCTGGCACCGTCACTGCTTGCACGCTCGCCGGCGCAAATTTCGGCTATGCCCTCATCTGGGCGTTGGTCTTCGCCACCTTTGCCACAATCATCTTGCAAGAGATGGCGGCCCGACTTGGCATCGTTTCCGGCAAGGGGCTGGCAGCCGCCATGACTGCCCCCGAAAATGGCCCTATCATCAGATGGTCAATCGTAATTCTTGGCGTTTCGGCCCTCGCGGTCGGAAATGCAGCTTATGAGGCCGGCAATCTTGCTGGCGGCGCGTTGGGGCTTGAGGCTCTGGTGGGATCCTTCGGCATCTCACACAAACTGATTGTACTGGTTCTAAGCGCTATTTCTGGCGGATTTCTTCTGTTCGGACATTACCGGCACATCGAAAAATTGCTGATCAGCCTGGTCCTGCTCATGAGCGTCGCTTTTGCAGGCAGTGTCCTCATTACGCGGCCTGATATGACCGCATGGCTTGGAGGTCTGCGGCCAGCCGTTCCGGATGCTGGATTGGTGACGGCGATCGCTTTGATTGGAACGACCATCGTTCCGTATAATCTTTTTCTGCACGCCTCGACGGTTCGTGATAAATGGCCGGACAGTTCTGCGACGGCCCTGCAAGCGGCACGAGCGGACACTGCTCTGTCAATTGGCTTGGGCGGGATCGTCTCCATCCTGGTCCTGTCGACCGCAGCGGCCAGTCTGTTCGGATCAGGTATAATTGTCAGTTCTGCAGCTGATATGGCATCCTCGATTGAGCCAGCCTACGGGCCGTTTGCGAAATACCTGGTTGGCGTCGGCCTCTTCGGTGCCGGACTTTCATCATCAATTACCGCGCCGTTGGCCACATCCTATGCCTTGTCCGAGTTCGGCGGCTTCCAACGCAATGGTCGCGTATTTCGCGGCATCGCACTCACCGTTCTAATGGTCGGGACCGCTGTCGCTTTGCTAGGCGTCCGCCCCATCAGCATTATCCTTTTCGCGCAGATTGCGAACGGGCTGATATTGCCAATTATCGCAGTGTTCCTGCTTGTCGCAATGAACCGCCGCGGATTGTTGGGTGACCACGTCAATTCATGGCTGACCAACTTACTGGGCATGGGAGTCGTCGCAATTACCTTTGGCCTTGGCTTGCGCCTTATCCTGAGAGCCCTAAATGTGTGGTCATGAGCCGCACAATTTGTCTGAACTCTGATATCGGGGAATTGCCGGGCGAAACTGGTCGCGCAATGGATCGTGCAATCCTCGATGTGGTCAGCCGGTGCAGCATCGCCTGCGGAGGCCATGCTGGTGACGATGATAGCATGCGAGCGACGCTGAAGGCTGCCAAGGCACGCCACGTGGTCGTCGGTGCGCACCCATCTTATCCGGACAGGCAGAACTTCGGTCGCAAAAGCATGAAGATGCCGCAAGATGAACTGGAATCATTACTCCGTCAGCAGGTGAGAACGCTTGCCAGTCTTGCGAGAGGTCAAGGCGTAGCGATCGACCATCTCAAACCCCATGGCGCATTGTACAATGACGCGTCGCGGGATCCGACGCTTGCAGAATTCATCGTGCGCCTCACGCGTGAAGCACGCATACGGGCCGTAATGGGGCCGCCTGATTCCATGCTGGCTAAGATTGCCCACGCTACTGGCACTGATTTTCTGGCTGAAGGCTTTGCGGACCGCACATACGCCCGCGATGGTTCGCTACTCGCGCGAGGTGAGTCAGGTGCAGTGATCCACGAGGCGGATGCTCAAGCAGCGCAGGTAATAAGCATGATCGAGGACAGCACGGTCATAGCCGCGGACAACCAAGTGATTTCTCTCCAAGTGGACACAATCTGTCTTCACGGAGATACGGCAGGAGCAGTCCAATCCGCACTCGCACTCAGGGAAGCGCTTCACTCACGGGGTATCGAAATCAAGGCGCAGGCCGCGCCGTGAGGACACCGGTTATCGTGCCATGCGGTGACGATGCGCTGAGGCTTGTCACGCGGGCGACGGAAGACCGTCAGGCTATTGCACGGGCCCTGCGTGGCAGCGGCATCTGGGACGAGGTTGTGATCGGCCGGGAAAGTGTAACGGTTCAATTTGACCCTTCCGCCCTGGGCCCGGCCAAGGCACTGGACATGTTGAAGCGAGCGGTAAAGGCTGACATTGAGGCAGCACTTGTCGGCGCGCCGGTGTTGAAGTTGCGGGTAAGGTCTGATGAGACGAATGCGCCTGACCTTGCAGATTGTGCGGCGGCGAATAACTGCTCTGGCAATGAGTTTCTAAATACCCTGGGTCGCTCGACTCTACGTGTCGACATGCTCGGATTCGCGCCCGGTTTTGCATATGTGTCAGGTGTTGATCCAAATCTGATGGGCGGCAGGCTGGATCACCCACGTCAGCGGGTACGAGCGGGTTCAATTGGCTTTATCAAAGGCTATCTCGGCATTTATGCTCTGGACGGGCCTGGAGGTTGGCCAATTATCGGCCGGACCGATGCGACACTCTTTGACAAAGCCGCGTCAGATCCTTTCCTTCTTTCGCCAGGCGCCGAAGTTCAAATAGAGTGGACCTGACGTGACGCTTCGCATCATGAATGCCGGACCGCAGGCAACCCTGCAGGGCAACCAGCGAGCGGGATACCGCTACTCTGGCATCCCGTCATCCGGGCCTGCCGACCTCATTTCCCATGCGATCGCAAACCGTTTGGTTGGTAATCATGCGAGCGAGAGCGGAATCGAGATTACCTATGGACCCTTCTCCGCAGAGTTCCGGGCACCCGCAGCCATCGCGCTTGCTGGGGCGGTGGCTCCGACTAGCCTGAATGGTCGTATGGCGTCATTTCATGAGACCGTCTTCGTCAAGCAGGGCGATTTTCTTGAAGTCGGCCGTCCGGACCATGGGCTACGAACCTATCTGGCGATATCCGGCGGAATCGTGGGTGATGAGTTTCTGGAGAGCGGGTCTACTTATCTTCCTGCGGGCTTGGGTGGTTTTGGTGGCCGGGCGCTCCGGTCTGGGGATGTGGTTGAAACAAGCCCAGGCACAGAAATGGCGCTCGGCCGGGAAAGGACACCTGACGCGCTAAAGTTTCCACTCGGCAACAGTTTTGCCCTGCGGGCCAGCGAAGGGCCTGACTACACGGGAGGCGGCGTTCCTCTCTGGACGGAGCAGTACAAGGCAACACGCCGTGCTAGCAGGATTGGTATCGAGCTGGATGGCGCATTTCCCGAAATAGATGCCATCGCAAACCTGCCGAGCGCCGGAATTTTTCCTGGCGCATTGCAGTTGCCGCCGCAGGGAAGGGGGTTCCTACTATTACCAGACTGTCAGACCACAGGAGGTTATCCGCACATTCTGCAGGTTAACCGGTCTGACCGACACCTACTGGGTCAGATCCGGCCCGGCGACTCTGTCATGTTCCTGCACAGGACGCGGGAGCAAGCGGCCGGCGATCTGATGAAGAAGCAAGAATTGATTGCATCCTGGATCCATGGGTTCCGGTTGTAGCCAAGCGGGCCGCACGCTCGAAACGTAAACGAATCCTTGATGGTGGGGGTGTGGTGGAGTTTTAGGGGGCCGTTCACGGAAGGTGATCAGTACATGATGTGCGCTGTCTTTGAGCGTTGCGTAAATGAGCGCTGGCGCTGGTCAGCCATGTCGTCACGGGATGTCACTCCATGAGTCGCATAATCATCATTATGGGAAATCGTGCTCATGCATTATATAATGAAATCAAGGCGCAAACCGTCATGTCCCGGTATCACGCCCGTGGGCAGATCTTTGCAGAGCGTTTGGTAGTCCATGTCGATATGCATGTTCGTCAGGACCGCCAGACGCGGCGATATATCTGCGATCCACTCCAGTGCCTGATCAAGATTCGCATGCGATGGGTGCGGCGTGTACCGCAACGCGTCGATGATGAGAGTATCAATCCCCTTCAGCGCTTCCAGCGTTTCTTCTGGTAGTCCGTTAACGTCATTACAGTAGGCGAGATTGCCTACACGAAAACCGAGGCAGCGAATGCGGCCATGCTCCATGTCTAGTGGCAAGAATTCGATATCGCCGCCGGCACCGGAAATCTTAACCAACTCGAGCGGCATAAGCTCATCTTGCAGGTCCAGGATCGACGGGTAACCACCCTTCCCCTCGAAACAATATGAAAACCGTTCTGTCAGAGTGCCGCGAGTTTCAGCGCTCAGATGCGTGGGTATTGGCTTGCGTTGGCGAATGCAGATCGGTCGAACATCATCAATTCCGTGGCTCTGGTCGGCATGGTCATGCGTGTACAGGATCGCGTCCAGGTGGCCGATCTGTTCGGCAAGCAACTGTTCTCGCAGATCTGGCGACGTATCGATCAGGACATTTGTGGATGCGCCATGAGCGTCGAACGACTGAACCAGCGCCGAGCATCGCAGGCGGCGATTTTTTGGTTCCGATGGATCGCACGCCCCCCAATCGCCACCGACGCGTGGAACGCCGCCGGATGAGCCCGTGCCCAGCAGTGTGAAGATGCCTGTCGCCATCAGTTCGGTATTCTCGAGAAAAGGCGCATGGCGTTGTCGGTCGTTGTTTTCAGGACGTCGTGGAGTGGAATACTCTTTAGGCTTGCGAGCGCTTCAGCAACGTGAATGAGATAGGAAGGCTCATTGCGACGACCGCGCATCGGCACCGGCGCGAGATAAGGGCAGTCAGTTTCTAGGATCAGGCGGTCCATCGGGACATCTGCAATCACTTCCCTGACTTCCCGCGCGCTCTTGAAGGACAGTATGCCTGATACGGACACGAATCCTCCAAGGTCGAGGCCGCGCTGGGCCAGCCGCGCGCCACCCGTATAGCAATGCAACAGCGGGACGAAACTTCCCTTTTCGAACTCCTCTTCAAGGATATCGCCCATCATGTCATCGGCTTCACGTGTGTGCAGGATGAGCGGCAGCCCCGTTTGTCTGGCCGCTTCGACATGCGTTCTCAGACTGTTTATCTGTGCATCCTCTGCGCTGTAGCCATAATGGAAATCGAGGCCGGTTTCGCCTATGGCAACCACATTGGGATCCGCCGCCCCGTTGACCAGATCATCGACCGACAGATCGGTGAAATCCTTGCTGTGATGAGGGTGGACGCCGATCGAGCACCAGATGCCCGGATGTGCCTGCGCAATCGACCTGACCGCCTCGAAATTGTCGAGACGATCACAGATTGCGAGCATACGCTTCACACCGGCCTCGTCAGCCCGTGTGAGCACGTCGCCCAGATCGTCGGCAAACGTCTCGCCGTGCAAATTCACATGCGTATCAAACATAGCTGACGACTTAATGCGCCTTTGCAGCGCTATAAAGCCCTGCAATCAGCTTGGATGCCGTTTGAGCAGGATCCATCTTCAGGGCGCGCGCTTCGCCAGCGAGCCGGGATACTTCCAGCCAAGCCTTGGCTGCGGCGGGCTCCTGTTCTGCGCGACGCGCCAGCCATGTCAGAATTTCCTCCTGAAAGGCCTGCATGGCGGTGTCGTCAGCACTTGCAGTCTGGAGCGCATCCGTCACTAGCCCGTCATTCGGTCTAGGCAGGCTGCGCAACAGGACCTTGGCCGCGTGAGATGCGGCGAGGCCTGCCGGCGTAGATAATTGTATTCCCAAGCCTGGTCGCCCCTTGGACAAAGACGCGGCTTCAGCCGGCGCGGTGGCGGTTTCCAATGCGCGTATTGTATCTTCATCACCCAGAGCCGAGACTCGCAGGACTCTGCAGCGCGACCGAATGGTTGGCAGGATAGGTGTCGTTCCATGATTCACCAGAAACAGGATGCTATGCTCCGGTGGCTCTTCAAGTGTCTTGAGCAAGGCATTCGCACCATTGCGATTCAATTCGTCCAGCGAGTCGATAATGCCGACGCGCCACCCACCTTGTGCGGGCTTGAGGGAAAAGAACTGGATCAGCTCACGCACCTGATCGACCGAGATATCCTGGCGTAGCTTGCCTTTGTCGTTCAACTCGCGATGTACCACGCGCAAATCGGGATGAGCGCCGGTAAGACAGGTTCGCGCAACCGGGTCAGAAGAATCTGCATCAAGCGGCGCTGCTTCCCGGCCGCGAGCGCCGAGCATGTAAGCGGCGAGCCGGTTTGCCATTGTGGCCTTACCGATTCCTGATGGCCCTTCGATCAGCCAGCCATGGTGTAGCTTGCCGGTTGTTGCCGATGCCAGAAACGAAGCCTCAGCCGTATCGTGCCCATAAAGAGGCCAGGCGATGCTCATCCTGCCATCTCATTCAATGCATAAGTTTGAGACACGATGCGCCAGGCTGCTGCGTACACGGTGGCGATATCCCGAGAAGCATCTATCAGTTTGCAACGCAGAGGCTCTTCTTGCGACAGCGAAATAAATCCCTGACGGACTGCGTGATGAAAGTCAGTAGCGCGCTTTTCAAAGGCATCGTCCGGACCATTGCGCGCAGATCTGCGGCCTGCGGTGGTTTCGAGGGGGGCATCAAGAACGAGCGTCAGTGTTGGTACCGTGTCTCCCAAGACGGTGCTTTCCATCGATTTGAGGACATTGGACGAGACGCCGCCTTTGACACTTTGATACACGCGCGTGGAGTCCGCAAAGCGATCACAGATCACCCATTTTTCCTCAGCCAGTGCAGGCCGTATCAATTTTTCCAAATGGTCACTGCGGGCGGCATTCATCAGCAAGGCTTCGCTCATTGGCGACCAGTCCGCGCCAGCGGGCGGATGCAATGCAAGTTCGCGAACAGCTTCTGCCAGTGGAGTGCCGCCGGGCTCGCGCGTTGTGACGACGTCAAAGCCCTCGGCCCGCAAGCGCTCTGCCAAAGCGTTTTGAAGCGTGGACTTGCCGGTACCTTCACCGCCTTCGAGCGTGATAAATCTGAGGGGCAAGGCCTCAGCCATCATTCCCGCCGATCATCTGGCTGAGACCTTCGACCGCGCGGCCGAAGAAGCCGAGCTTCTTGACCGTTGCCTCAGCAACGATAGGCGCTTCGGTTGGAACCTGACCTTCTACAGTCACGACCAGTTTTCCGACCGTGTCGCCAGCGCGGATAGGCGCCTCGAGCGCACCATCGAGAACTATCTCCGATGTCGCCTTTTCAAGCGCAGCCTTGTGGCCGGCAATCGTCATCTTGCTGGCGAGCGAAACCGGCACCATTCGTTGCTGGCCGAGCCAGACTTTGACTTCCGGTAACTCGACGCTCTCCGGCGTGATCACTTTCAGATCATAGCTCTGGAATGCCATCCGCATCATGCGTTCGCCTTCCTGGGCTCGCGCCGCCATGCTCTCAAGACCGTTGATGACGATTGTACGCCGTACGCCGTCACGAACGGCGGAGGCGGTGAGTCCATATCCCGAAACCTCGAGGTGACCCGTCTTGAGGCCATCAGTGCCTTCAATACTGAGCAATGGATTGCGATTGGCCTGCGTATATTCGCGCCACGTATATGAAGGCATGTCGTACCAGTCGTAGTATTGCGGATACTTGTCGATAGTGAGCTTCGCCATCTTGGCGAGGTCTTCTGCAGATATAACGTGGCCAACGGCCTCAAGGCCGGTCGTGTTCTGGAAGTTCGCAGAACTCATGCCGAGTTCATGGGCGAGGGAGGTCATACGCCGTGCAAAGGCTTCCTCTGATCCCGATATACCCTGAGCCAACACGATACAGGCGTCATTGCCAGACATGATGATTACGCCGTGCAGAAGTTCTTCAACGGTTGGCGTATCGCCGGGCGCAAGTCCCATTGTCGATGTACCAGACGGGAAACCACCTCGGCGCCACGCGTCTTCGCTGACGGTGAACTTGTCGGTCAGGGAAATCTCCCCCCGATCAATCAGTTCGAACACGAGGTAGGCCGTCATCATCTTTGTCATGGAGGCGGGGATCATGGGTTCCGCGCCATCCTTGGAGAAGAGTATTGTACCCGTCTCGTGATCCATGATCACAGCATGACTGGCGGGCGTATCCATGATCTGTGCCTGGGCCGAACCCGTCGCTGCGACTGCCATCAGAATGGCGGTGAGGATCTGGGTTTTTGGCAGCATTGTAAGCCTCCGAAATGTGCTGAACGGTCGGCCGAAACCAATACGGCCCTTTTTCCCGTTTATACAGGAAAAAGGGCCGGTTTGTGGTCAGCGTCAATGGTGGCTATGCGGTCGTCAGGTCAGTTCTGGGAAACCACCCGACCGTTGGATATGCCGTAGCGGTGAAGATCATTGTTTATCCGATCTGCTGCATCCCGGTTCATGAAGGGGCCGACGCGCACCCGGAAAAAGTCCGCGCCATTTACGCGTGCCGGGTCAATTTGGGCGCTCATATTGGTCGGCATGGACTGAATGAGGCTCTCAGCGTTCGAGATCTGCGAGAATGCGCCAACCTGAACAAAGTAGTTCCCGACCGACACAGGTTCATAATTTTGCGTGCTGCTCCGGCTCGCGGCGTAAACAGGACTTGGCGCAGAAGCTGTGGTGACTGAGGGCGCGCGCGTTTCATTATTGTCAGAAACCAGAATCGGTTGCGGTTTTGGAGCCGTGACAGGAGCAGGGCCCAGATAACGAATTCGCACATTGGCGCGCCCTGCCCCGGTCATGCCGAGTTCCACAGCGGCGCGCTCGGAGACTTGCAACATGGCGCCATCTTCAAAAGGTCCGCGATCATTCACGCGCACAACAATTTCTGTGTTTGTTTCAAGATTCACGACCTGAACCAGGCTCGGCAAAGGCAGGTTCGGATGCGCGGCCATAAGCGCAGATTGGTCGAAGGTTTCGCCATTTGCGGTCGGCAGGCCCTGGAATTCGTCACCATAGATGATGGCCGCACCGGTTTCATCGAAGACGGGTACGGTTTCAGGCTGAACCGAATGCGTTGCAGCGGGTGTCAGGCTGGTGGCAACACGACGCGCATCTGTTGCCGTTGGGGCACCGGTCCCCTGCTCTGCGACAGGTTCGGGAGCGCCAGCGAGTTTTGGCAGAGATTCTGTCAGGACTTCGGACTGTGCTCGTTCTGCAGCGATACGTTGAGCGGCGGCTTGCGGATCAAATGGTTTTGCGGATGTTGGCTGTGTTGCAACAGGCGCAGGTGTGCCACTTATTGGTGCGCTTATGCTGGCATATTCTCTTGTCCCGCTTGCCGGGTTCGCAAATCTCGGCACCGAATTGGAGGAGTTTGAGGCAGACTGTACAGGCGCAGGCTTCGGCGACGCTCCCGGATAACTGAACTGGACCCGTGCTTTGGCTTTCTCTGGGCTGGGCTGGGCCTGGCTTGGTGCAATGAAGACGTTTTGACGTTCTGTTGAAATTCGGGCGCTTGGCTCTTGCGACTTGAAGACGATTGGTGCGGGATCGGCCCATGCGGGCGCTGATACGAAAGCAGCAGCAAAAGTGGCAACAATAAAGGCGGGAAGGCGATCGGTGATTTTGGTCGATGGCGCGCGCATTCGCGGTGTAACCTCATTCTGAGTTTCTATTCGGCGCTTTGCGCCTGAACGTCCGGCTTTTCTGCCGTACCTAGCTTGTTTACCACGCCAAGGTGGATGCAGGATGAACCTTCTCTCACGAAACCGCAAACGCCTCTTAGGGATCCATTCACACTTTGTGCGCGGTCAGCATTCGCAGATGAGGGCTTGCAAAACCAGTTCCTCTGTTGGACATACCGGGCGCCGGAGGAATGGCAGAGTGGTTGAATGCGGCGGTCTTGAAAACCGTTGAGCCTTCGCGGGCTCCGGGGGTTCGAATCCCTCTTCCTCCGCCATGTGGCCTTACAGTATGCGTGGGTTTCGAGACCTGACCTTTGGTCAGGCTGGCCATTCGCAAGCGCTTCCTGCAAAACTTTGGCAAAACCAGAACATCAGGAGGATACATGCTCGAAGGTATCAAGGTCGTAGAATATGCGACTTATATGGCAGCGCCAGGCGCAGGTTCGATCTTGAGCGATTGGGGCGCCGATGTGGTCAAGATAGAGCCGCCGGGCGGTGATCCGATCCGACTTTTCTTCAAGACGATCGGGACGGACATAACCGACAATCCTGTGTTTGACTTCGACAATCGCGGCAAGAAGTCCATCGTCGTCGATACGTCCAAGCCGGAGGGGCAGGAACTCGTTCGCAAACTCGTGGCCGACGCCGACGTGTTCCTGACCAATGTCCGCCCTGGTGGCCTAGAACGGTCCGGCCTGGATTATGATAGCCTGAAGGAATTGAACCCGAAACTGGTCTACTGCTCCCTCACCGGATACGGCCTGCAAGGGCCTGATGCCAACCGCCCCGGTTTTGATATTGCGAGCTTCTGGAGCCGCACCGGCGTTGCCAGACTGACCGTTCCGAAGGGTGAAGATCTGTTCGCCAATCGCACCGCATTCGGAGACCATACGACGTCGATGTCTGCCGCAGCCGGAATTTGCGCGGCTCTGGTTGAGGCGGGGCGGACAGGCAAGGGGCGTTTGGTTGAAGCCTCCCTCTTCCGTGCCGGTCTGTATGCACTCGGTTCCGATTTTGCGATCCAGCTCTTTTTTGACCGTGTTGCGTCAACGAAGTCGCGGCATGAGCAAAATGTCCCGATCACAAATTTCTTCGAGACCCGAGACGGCAGCTGGGTGTGTCTCGTATCCCGGCAAGGTGAAGTGGATTGGGGGCCGATCTGTCGCGCGATCGGCCGGGAGGAATTGATTGAAGATGAGCGGTTCACATCTGCCAAGGCGCGCCGGAAACACAGGGCCGAAGTGGTAGACATCCTGGATGAGGGGTTCGCAAAGTACGACAAGGCCGAGATGGCCAAACGGCTGGATGCGGAATCCCTCGCCTGGGCGCCTGTCCAGACTTTGGCCGAAGTGGCCAAAGATCCGCAAGCCATCGCCGCAGGCGCGATTGTTCAGACACCGAGCGCGAAGGGCGATGGCTCAACGTATGCTTCGCCAGCCTCGCCAGTTCGTTTTCCCGGCGCAGACGACGGGCCTAAAGGCCCCTCGCCCGCATTGGGTCAGCACACTCGGGATGTACTCGATCAACTGGGCCTGACGGACGACGCCATCGAGAGTCTCTATACAGACGGAATTGTGTCTTAGCGGCCCTTGAACTCGGGCGTCCTTTTTTCAAGGATCGCTTCCACTCCCTCCATATGGTCCTCAGTCTTGTGCATGAGGGCCTGAGAGGCGGCGGACATTTCCATGATCGTTTCGTAGGAAGCGTTGGTGCCATGACGCATGAGAGTTTTTGCAAGGCGCAAGGCTTGAGGTGGTTGCGCAGCAATCTGCTCGGCCAGCGCCATGGCTTCGTCCATCAGCGTATCGCCCGGGACGACTTTCGAGACGAGACCCCAGTCTTCTGCTGTGGCGGCATCAATGACTTTGCCCGTGAACAGAAGCTCAGCTGCGCGGGATGATCCGATCAGTCGGGGTAGCAGCCATGCGCCGCCATCACCGGGGATCAGGCCAAGCTTCAGGAAGGTGACGCCCATCTTGGCCTTGTCGGAGGCAATGCGAATGTCGGCCATGCAGGCGACATCGCAGCCAAGACCAATCGCGGCCCCGTTTACGGCCGCGATCATTGGTACTTCGAGATTGTAGAGCGACTTCACAATCAAATGGATATTACGACGGTAACCTTCACGGATGTCATGCGGCGCGCCGCCGAACGCGCCGGTGCCCTCTTTCATCGCTTTCACATCTCCGCCGGCAGAGAATGCCCGGCCAGCGCCCGTCAAAATCACGCAGCGGATTTCAGCGTCCGCAACAATCTCATTACATGCAGCTGCGATGGCCAAACCATCGCCCTCCGCCCCCAGCGCATTGAGGCTATCGGGGCGGTTCAGCGTCAAGATCATGATGGATCCGCGCTTCTCTGTTGTCACGATCGACATGTCTGGAAATCCTCCGTGTTTTCTGAATGCCTTGCTGGCAGGCGAGCACAGGATTGTCCATCCGGCAAACGGCCTCTTGCCGCACGGTCAAAGTTTGATTTTTGAGTGAGTGGTGCGGATGAGAGGACTCGAACCTCCACGCCTTGCAGCGCTGGAACCTAAATCCAGTGCGTCTACCAATTCCGCCACATCCGCATGACGGTTTTTCCTACGCGAGCCGTGACCACGCTTCAACACCAAACCCACGCAGGGGCTGCGAATTTATTGCTGTTCGCCGTGCAAGGCGCTCAGGATATCGGGAAGTTCAGATTCCAGGTCTTCGGCGATCAGCCCTGCCCCAACGCGGCGTCCGGCTTCGCCATGCAGCCAGCTGGCCATGGCCGCCGCGGTGAACGTATCAACACCCTGCGCCATGAGACCGCCTGCAATGCCGGCCAAGACATCGCCAGACCCAGCCGTTGCAAGCCAGCGCGTTGCGTGAGTGTTCACGATCGCCATACCGTCTGGTTTGGCAATAACGGTGTCTGGGCCCTTCAGCAGGACGACGCAGCCAGTCATTCGGGCCGCTTTGCGCGTCGCTTCGACCTTGTTCACTTCTGAGTCCAGCAGGTCACCAAAGAGCCGATTGAACTCACCGATATGAGGTGTAATCAGGTCATCTGACCGCAGCTGTCTGTAGAAGCCATCATGATCATCGGCGAAGACGGTCAAGGCATCTGCGTCGAGCACAGCTTTCGATTTTGATGAAAGCAGACACTCAACATTCTTTCTTGTGCCGGTGGTGATGCCCGCGGCAGGCCCGAGGATCACCGTGCTGGCGGATTCAATACTCTCGCGCAGCTGCTCAGCATCCGAAACTTCCTTGAGCATGACAGCAGTCAGATGGCTGGCATTTACCGCAACAGCATCCGGCGGAGACAACAGGGTCACGAGCCCGGCACCGGCCCTCAGCCCCGCGCGGCTGGCCAGACGCGCCGCACCTGTCGATGCGACATTGCCACTGACCACGGCCAAATGACCTCGGGCATGCTTGTGGCTGCCCTGCCCCGGCTGGGGCAGATTGCGTCCCCACAATATCGGGCTGTTTTCGAGCAATTTGGTCTGAACCGGCACACCAATATCTGCCACGAACACGCCTCCGCAATACGCGGCGCCCGGCAGGAGCACATGGGTGGGCCGCAACGCAGCGAATGTGATCGTTCCTTCTGCCCGGAAACACGGGCCAAGTGGTTTGGCAGACTCGCCATGAATGCCAGAAGGTACATCAATCGAGACAACGCGGCCGCCACGCTCCGCCAGTTTTGCTGGAATACCCTCGAGCGGCCGGGAAAGGCCGCCACCAAACAGGGCATCCAGAACTATATCGTGTGGGGCCTCCAACGCAGCATTGAGTGGCCTGATCTCGCCCTCCCACTCGTCCGCTGCCTTGGCAGCATCTCCTTTGAGAGATTGCTTGTCCACAAGGCAGAAAACCTCGACGTCTCGCCAAAGCTTTGCCAGTTTCGCCGCAGCGATGAACCCGTCTCCGCCATTGCCACCTGGGCCACACAGAACCTGGATGCGGCCTTCCGGCCATTGTGCGTGGACGAACTCGGCTACGGCGTTTCCAGCGCGTTGCATGAGGTCGAAGCTGTCAGTGCCGCTGGAAAAAAGTGCTTCTTCTGCGGCCCGCATTTCCTGCGGAGTAAGAATAGGTCTGCCCATAGTGCAGGCTCATAGCACGCGTGTTTCGGATTCGCTGCCCAGCTGCTGAATCTTCAGACCTTCGGCGCTGCGTTCCAGAGTGGTAACTGAGCAATAGGTTGGGCGGAAAACAAGCGTCTCGGCACGTTGCTGAAGCTTGCTGACGACTGCATTGATTGCCACGAAATGTGTGAAGACGACTGTATTGTCGGGAAGGCCTTCCAGGCGAGCGATCATGGCATCTCGCCAGGCACGATGTGTGCTGGCTTCATTTTCCCATGTGCCGCCCATGAAAACGCGCAGCCATTCAACGCGATCGTGTATGTCTTCCGGGGTCGAAATTTCCGACACTTCCTCCATGATACTTGCGGTTAGACCAAGCCGTGCCTCCAACGGGCGCGCCGTCTCGCGGCATCTCTGCATCGGGCTGCTGACAATGTGGCTCACGCCCAGAGCGTGAAGTTCTGTGGCAGCAGATTCGGCCTGACGGTGCCCAAGATCGCTCAAACCCGGGTTGGGATGGTTGCCCCAACTCGCGGCAGCTTCCCCATGACGGACGAGATAGAGCATGAATCCTCCAAAGCCTGCGGCTGTTCCGACTTTCAATAATTGCAAGTCCGATCACCCTTGAGGAAGGGAACCGGTGCGAGATGGTTTCGAACCTGCTTCGCGCAAATATCCAACAGATTCAATCATTCACGCAACGATACTCTAAGGTCGCGCCTTGAACTGCAGCGACGTACGAACAGGCAATTCCTTTGCCGGACCTGCAATATGCATTAGAGGTCAGAAGGTGTTTCGCACAAAATAAGGGCAGCAAAGTCCAAAATTCGATCACGCCCTGACAACCTGATGCTAACTCTCATACTGGGTCTCGCTTCCATCGCAGAAGGCGCATACCCGTTGACTACACGAACCAAACGGCTGGGAGACACGGGCCATGAAGAAAATTGAGGCGATCATCAAACCTTTCAAACTGGATGATGTTAAGGAGGCGCTGCAAGAGATTGGTCTGCAAGGCATGACCGTTGTTGAAGCCAAGGGCTTCGGGCGCCAGCGCGGACACACGGAACTCTACCGCGGAGCGGAATATGTGGTCGACTTCCTGCCCAAGCTGAAGATCGAAATTGTTCTCGCCGACAGTGCGGTAGAAGGCGCAGTCGACGCGATCAAGAAAGCTGCTCATACTGACAAGATCGGTGACGGCAAGATCTTCATCTCTGACATCACTGATGCGGTAAGAATCCGCACGGGCGAAACAGGCGACGCAGCCCTTTAAGGGTCAGGTCGTCGAATACCAAAAACTACAGAAGCTGTTTACTGGAGGGCAAATTCCAATGGCCGATAACCTGTTGAAACTTATGAAGGATGAGGACGTCCAATACGTCGACCTTCGCTTCACCGACCCTCGCGGGAAGATGCAGCACGTTTCTTTTCACAAGAACATGGTGGAAGATGATTTCTTCACCGAAGGTCAGATGTTCGACGGCTCATCCGTCGCTGGCTGGAAGGCCATCAACGAGTCCGACATGGTGCTGATGCCTGACACCAGCACGGCCATGATTGACCCATTCTTCCAGCAAACAACTCTGGCAGTAATGTGTGATATCCTCGACCCGATCACGGGGCAGGCTTACAATCGCGACCCACGCACAACGGCCAAGAAGGCCGAAGCATATGTGAAGTCGAGCGGCGTGGGCGACACGGTATTCTTTGGACCCGAAGCTGAGTTCTTTGTGTTCGATGACGTGCGTTGGTCCACTGAGCCGCACAAGACCGGATATAGTTTTGACTCTACCGAACTGCCGGTTAACACCGACAAAGAGTACCCGATGGGTAATATGGGCCATCGTCCAGGACCTAAAGGTGGCTATTTCCCAGTTCCTCCGGTCGACTCCGAACAGGACATGCGCTCTGAAATGCTTTCCGTGATGGCCGACATCGGCCTTGATCCTGAGAAGCATCACCACGAAGTGGCGCCAGCGCAGCACGAACTGGGGCTGAAATTCTCGACGCTCACCACGATGGCAGATCGTCTTCAGCTTTATAAGTACGTAATCCACAATGTGGCAGCGTCTTACGGCAAGACGGCAACCTTCATGCCGAAGCCGATGTTTGCAGACAACGGGTCCGGTATGCACGTCCACCAGTCTATCTGGTCCGGTGGCAAGCCGCTCTTTGCCGGTGACCAGTATGCTGGCCTGTCTGAGCAGTGCCTGTATTACATCGGCGGCATCATCAAGCATGCGCGCGCGCTGAATGCCCTCACCAACCCTTCGACGAACAGCTACAAGCGCCTCGTCCCCGGTTACGAAGCCCCCGTCATGCTCGCCTATTCTGCGCGCAACCGGTCTGCCTCTATCCGTATTCCGTTCGGTTCCAATCCGAAAGCAAAGCGCATCGAAACACGTTTCCCGGACCCAACGGCAAACCCGTACCTGGCCTTCGCCGCCCTGCTCATGGCTGGTCTTGATGGTATCGAAAACAAGATCCATCCGGGCGACGCCATGGATAAAGACCTTTACGATCTGCCGCCTGAAGAGGCGAAATCGATCCCGCAAGTGTGCGGCTCACTGCGAGAAGCGCTTGCAGCGCTCGACGCAGACCGTACATTCCTTACCAAGGGCGGCGTGTTCGATGACGACCAGATCGATGCTTATATTGAGCTGAAGATGGAAGAGAACATGCGCTATGAACTCCACCCACATCCGGTGGAATTCGACATGTACTACAAGGTCTAGGGGCCTGTTCTCTCTCTCCTCTAACCCTTGTAGAGGCCGGTATCGCAAGGTACCGGCCTCTTCTTTATCCAGCTTTAGAACCTCACAGAAAACCGAACTACACTCGGCAGAAAAAGCCTCGAGCGGCTCCCGAGCGTCCAGGACTGGGCCTCTAACTGCTTTTTCTGTTGTGCCAATATTCCGGCCTGAAACCAAAAACGCCCCGACCATTTGGACGGGGCGCTTGAATATTGGATCTGTATTTGAATCAGCCAGCTTCCGGCTGACTCTTCTTGGCGTGGACGTAGAGTGGCTCGGCATTGCCCTCGACCACTTCGCCATTGATCACGACCTCTTCCACACCGCGTAGGTTTGGCAGCTCGAACATCGTGTCGAGCAGGATACCTTCCATGATCGAACGCAGTCCGCGTGCACCCGTCTTCCGGGCGATAGCGCGACGAGCAACGGCTGTCAGAGCCTCTGGTGTGAAGTTGAGCTCAACGCTCTCCATGTCGAACAGCTTCTGATACTGTTTCAGCAAAGCATTCTTGGGCTCTGTGAGGATCTTGATCAATGCAGACTCGTCCAGGTCTTCCAGCGTCGCGATGACTGGCAAACGCCCGATGAACTCCGGGATCAAGCCGAAGCGCTGAAGATCCTCGGGCTCAGTGTTACGAAGGATTTCACCAACCCCCCGCTCTTCCGATTCCTTCAATGAAGCGCCGAAACCGATGGAGGCACCATCTCCGCGTGACGCAATGATCTTGTCGAGCCCGGCAAAGGCACCACCACAGATGAACAAGATATTGGTCGTGTCTACTTGCAGGAATTCCTGCTGTGGATGCTTACGACCGCCCTGAGGTGGCACAGCCGCAACCGTACCTTCCATGATCTTGAGGAGCGCCTGCTGAACCCCTTCACCGGACACGTCACGCGTGATCGATGGGTTGTCAGACTTGCGGGAAATCTTGTCGATTTCATCAATATAGACAATGCCGCGTTGGGCACGTTCGACATTGTAATCAGCCGACTGCAGCAGCTTCAGGACAATATTTTCAACGTCCTCACCAACATAGCCAGCTTCCGTCAGCGTTGTTGCATCAGCCATCGTGAACGGCACATCCAGGATGCGGGCCAATGTTTGAGCCAAAAGTGTCTTGCCGCAGCCAGTCGGGCCGACGAGCAGGATATTGGATTTGGACAGCTCGACGCCGTCCGTCTTTCCAGCATGTGAGAGGCGTTTGTAGTGATTGTGTACGGCGACCGAAAGAATCCGTTTCGCATGCACCTGGCCGATGACATAGTCATCCAGCACATCGCAGATTTCCTGCGGTGTCGGGACGCCTTCGCGAGACCGGACCATTGAGGTCTTGTTCTCTTCGCGAATGATGTCCATGCAGAGTTCAACGCATTCATCGCAGATGAACACGGTCGGGCCGGCAATCAGCTTCTTCACTTCATGCTGGCTTTTTCCACAAAACGAACAATAGAGTGTGTTCTTGGAATCGCCTGAGCCATTTTGTTTAGTCATGCCATCCTCAATGCCGGGTAAGGCTTAATTTCGTCTTTAAGACGTCGCGCGTTGTGTACTATTGAAACAATAGGGTTATCAGCCTGCCCTGCAAGAGGCAGGCCGCAATGACGTGGGAGAGGTCCCCTATTTATCATCCTCGGCCGTTCGGCGCTCGAAGACCTTGTCTACAATACCAAATTCCTTGGCTTCTTCAGCGGTCAGGAACGTATCCCGATCCAGCTTCCGCTCAATCACATCATATTCCTGGCCCGTGTGGCGGACATAGATATTGTTGAGGCGGCGTTTCAACTCGATGATTTCTTCTGCATGGCGCTCGATATCGGTTGCGACGCCCTGATAACCACCCGAAGGCTGGTGAAGCATCACGCGCGCATTCGGCAGCGCGATACGCATGTCCTTTTCGCCAGCTGCAAGCAGAAGCGACCCCATGGAGGCAGCCTGACCGATACAGACCGTGGAAATCGGGCAACGAATGTACTGCATTGTGTCGTAGATCGCGAGACCGGAGGAAACATATCCTCCCGGGCTGTTGATATACATTGCGATATCCTTTTTCGGATTTTCCGACTCAAGGAAGAGCAATTGCGACGTGATCAGGGCAGCCATACTGTCATCGATGCCACCCGTAACGAAGATGATCCGCTCTTTCAGCAGACGTGAGAAGATGTCGAAAGCCCGCTCGCCGCGGCTCGTCTGCTCCACGACCATGGGAACAAGGTTGAGCGCTGTCTGGAAAGAAGTCGTCATGAATTGGGCCTTGATGGTTTCTCAAAGGAATCTTTACTGCACAGAAGTGGCAGAGAGACGTATATTTGTCTACGCGTGCATCACTGCAAGAGGTATTCCGCTGTGGAAACAGTTAGCGAAACGGCCACTCTGGTGAACGACTTGGCAGATCGGCGTCCGGGTCTTGCAGGAAAGCGAGATAATCGGCGTGTACGGTTTCGGCCTGCAGATCACGCAGCAGCATATGATATCCCTTTTCATAATAAACCGTCCGAACATGCGCGGGCAGGATTCTCGCAGCTCGCTCAACGCCATGTGGGGGGATGACATAGTCATTCGCGCCATAGGAAATCAACACGGGCAAATCGACTGGAAGGTCCGCAATTCTGTCATGAGCTGTCTCCATCAGCGAAACGACCCCGTAAACCTGATCAATTCGGTTTTCCCGCAACATCAGGGGGCTGGCCCAAGTCTCCCGGAGCATATCGATATTATCGCTGGGCTCGATACGTACAAAGCGGGCTGGTGGTCGAAGAATCCAGCCGGGATTGGTGTGAGCCGACATCCACAGGCTGGCTCGGTAGAGTGGGTTCATCGCGCCCCAACCGCGCAAGCCTGGACCCGATGCGATCAATCGGTCTGCGTCAGGGGGGGTGTCTGAACCGAAAGCCGAAATGGCGACGGCGGCGCCCATGGATATGCCGACAACCGTGATGGTTGCATCGGGATGTGCACGACGTGCGACCGCAACAGCCGTGCGGAGATCTTCCCGCATCAATTCTTCATCCGGCCATAGCCCCCTGCCCGGCGAGCGTCCAAAACCCCTTTGGTCATAAGCATATGTCACTACGCCATGCTCAGCCCAGTAAGGTGCCGCCATATGGAAGGCATTGGCGAAATCGTTCATGCCATGCACGCCGACAACCACATGCTCTGGCTCGTGGTCAGTCTGCGCGGCCCAGACCGTCAGACCAAGTTCTGCGCCGTCATGAGAAATGAAAACATCACGCTCAGGCAGAAATTGTGGAACGGAGTTGGTAACATTGGCGAGTGAGCCAGCCGTGACGGGATGAACGCACCCCGAGAGCAGGAAGGTCGCGTAAAGAATTATCAGCGCGCCAAAGCCCCACGCACTTCGGCGCGCAATGAGGGCAAGACCTCTCGTTCGAACCAGGGGTTGCGTTCTAGCCAAGACGTGTTTCTCCAACTCGGATGCGGTAATGTGAATATTCGCTCACTTGCATACTCCTTCCAACATCGAACGGTTTCAGTCAAGCTGGACTTGCGACGTGCGCCCAGGTGCCAAGCCTGCGCATGGGCACCGATGAGCAAGGTCACTTTAGTGTTCGTCAACAGGTCCAGTGTTTGCGTTCGCCAGGTCTGGGCGCAAATCCGCATAGGCGGGCGGTCCCCACCATTTCGGTCATATCCGGGAAAGCAGAAGCCCATTGGCAGGATGGCGACCATTCCGGGATCATAAAAATCTTGCTCAGATATCTGCATCCAGTCGCGAAGCCGCGATCCCGACGGATCTTTGAAGGGCACACCAGAGCGATCAGCCTTGTTGCCCGGTGCCTGACTCGCAATGAGAATGCGCGCACCGGAATGCAGTTGAAGAATCGGGTTCGGCTGGCGATCCATCTGGCCTTCGCACAGACGGCAAGCCCGAATTTTTTCGAGTTGTGTTTTCAAATGGAGAGACATGGCGTTTCATACAATTCGTAACTGTGTCCAGATTGCAGAAAGTCCGAGCCGATGCCCATATCCCGCATTATCGACCCCCGCATTCATGACCTCGGAGGCGGCTTTCAGGTCCGCAGAATTCTTCCATTTCACGCGCACAAATCTGTGGGGCCTTTCGTGTTCTTCGATCACTTCGGTCCGACTGAATATCCGCCGGGCTCGACATTTGACGTTCGCCCCCACCCTCATATCGGTCTGGCGACCGTCACTTTCCTGTTTGATGGTGCAATCCGGCATCGGGATTCACTCGGAACCGATCTGGTGATCGAGCCCGGAGCCGTCAACTGGATGACGGCGGGGCGAGGCATTGTTCATTCGGAGCGCACTCCAGATACTCAGCGCGAGAACGGGCAAAACTTGCACGGCCTTCAGACCTGGGTTGCCCTGCCCAGGGATGAGGAGGACAGCGCGCCCGCCTTTGTCCACCATAGTGCCGATACTCTACCGGAGTTCCTGGTGGACAATGTGACTGTCAAAATACTTGCCGGGACTGCATGGGACAAAACATCACCCGTTTCGTTTCCATGGCCGATCATTTACGTCGCTCTCGAAGCAACATCCGAATCCGAAATTGTCCTGCCTAGCGATCTCGCTCTGGAGCGCGCCCTCTATGTAGTGACGGGCGAAGCCAAAATCGGTGATACGATTGTAGGCGTTGGCCGTATGGCTGTGCTTGAACCGAATGTCGATGTGCCGGTTGTTATGGCTCCTAGCACAAAAGCAGTTATCTGCGGCGGCGCACCAATGGAATCTCCGCGAAAGATCAACTGGAATTTCGTCTCGAGCGACGCCGAAAAGATAGCCGCGGCCAGAGCGGACTGGACAGCTGCAATCCGGGCTGGAGGCACGGCAAGATTTCCTGCGGTTCCGGGAGATGAGGATGAGTGGATTCCCCTTCCCTCGTGATTCTGGGGCCAGATTTCTGGTGAACCCCTTCCTTGCCGATTGATATCGCTCGTGCCAGATCATGACCAACAAGAGTCTTTGACGGGGAAATACAAAAATGAAGCGACTACTCATTTCGGCGTCCGTGCTAACGCTCGCGGCCTGCGGCGCACAAGAAACCGCGACGGACACACCGATCACAACGGAGCCTGAAGCATCATCTGAATTGTTGATGCCGCTTCCAGATCAGACCAGTGCGGATATTACGGCGGATGATCTTGCGGTTCGAATCAAGACCCTTGCCGACGACACATTCGAAGGCCGCGGTCCGGGGACCGAGGCTGGCGAAGCGTCGGCCGACTGGATTGCGGCTGAGATGCAGCGCATCGGTCTGATGCCGGCGGGAGACGATGGAAGCTTTTTCCAGACGGTCAAAATGGTGAACCAAACGGTCGACACGGGCGCCTCATACTTCAAGCTTACCACACCCGATGGTACCGAGCTGCCGATGACGCCAAAGGAAGACGTCGTTTTCTGGACCAAGCGCCAAAATACCAATGAGCTGAGCTTTGATCCCACCGACGTTGTTTTCGTCGGCTACGGATCTGTCGCTCCGGAATATGACTGGAACGACTACACGGATCAGGATTTCACCGGTAAAACCGTCGTTATGCTTGTCAACGATCCTGGATTTGCAACCGGTGACCCAGACCTCTTCAAGGGCAAGTCCATGACCTATTACGGGCGCTGGACATACAAGTTCGAAGAAGCGGCACGACAGGGCGCAACTGCCGCTATTGTCATTCACGAGACCGAACCAGCATCATACGGTTGGGATGTTGTTTCCAACTCGTGGAGCGGTGCGCAGTCAGATCTCGTGCGTGCCGATGGCGGCGCTGAGCGTACAATGCTCGAAGGCTGGATTACACGAGACACGGCCGAGTCCCTGTTTGCCAGTGCAGGCCTCGATCTGGAAACGCTGAAACAACAGGCAAAATCAAAAGACTTCGAACCTGTCGCGCTAGACGGAATAAAGGCGAGCGGGAAGATTTCGCAAGCGATCGAACAGCTTGAAAGCCGGAACGTTGTCGGAAAACTACCCGGGGCAACCGCGCCGGATGAGTACATGCTGTACACAGCGCACTGGGATCATCTCGGAAAGAAGTCTGAAGAAAAGACCGGCGCGCCGGGCGAGGATTTCTATCAGGACCAGATATTCAACGGCGCTGTCGACAATGCGACCGGCTCTGCCGCGCTTCTCGAGATTGCTGAAGCCATGGCAAGCGAAGAACTCGAGCGGTCGGCCCTTTTCCTGTCTGTGACGCTCGAAGAATCCGGTTTGCTTGGTTCTGCCTATTATGCCGAAAACCCGTTGGTGCCCCATCGTCAAGTCGTTGCGGGTATCAACATGGATGGTGCGCTGCCGATTGGCCGGACCAAGGACATGGTAGTTGTCGGATACGGCGCGTCCGAGCTCGAGGACATGTTGAAAGATGTGCTCGACGAGCAAGGCCGCGTGATCAAGCCGGATGCCAAACCCGAAGCCGGCTATTTCTATCGCTCGGACCATATCTCCCTCGCCAAGAAAGGCGTGCCCATGTTGTACGCGGATGGCGGTCAGGACAAGGTCGATGGCGGTGTGGCTGCAGGCAAGGCAGCCGCCGCCGTCTACACGGCCGAGCGCTATCACAAGCCAATGGATGAGTATTCCGATGATTGGGATCTGTCCGGCTTCACCGAAGACATCCAGGCGCTTTACCAGGTTGGCCTACAGATTGCCCAATCTGATAAATGGCCCACATGGTATGCGGGCAACGAGTTCGAATCTGTTCGCAAGAAGAGCCTGGAACAAGACTAAACGATCGTCCCCGCCCTGTTCGGCGGGGACTTTTTCCTGAATGGAATGACCTGACGCATGCTTTCGTATCAACACGGATTTCACGCGGGAAACCGCGCGGACGTACTCAAGCACGCGGTCTTGCACTCCGTGTGCCGTCACCTGACACAGCGTAATGATCGCATTCTCTATGTGGAAACACATTCAGGTCGAGGACGATACGATCTTGAAGGCCCGCAGGCGCGAAAAGGAGATGAGGCCGGGGACGGCATTCTCTCCATATTGGAGGGGCAGACTCCTAAACCGCTTCGATCATGGGTCGAGTTCGTTGAGACGGCTGGTATCAATAGCTACCCCGGCTCTCCCGCTCATGCGCAGACCCTACTGCCTACGGATACTCGCTACGTGTTATTCGAAAAGCATCCAGCTGAATACGAAGCCTTGAATCATGCCATCGGCGATGACGACCGTATTCAGATCAAAAAAGCGGATGGATACGCCAGCGCGCTGAAACTGTCTCCCAGAAGCGGTGAAACCATGGTCTGTCTGGTCGATCCGAGTTACGAAACAAGTCGCGATATTGATGCGTTGGCGCTGTGGACTCCCAAAGCCCTGAAGCGGTGGCCAAAGGCGGTGCTGATGCTATGGCTACCACTGTTTCGTGATGGTCGTGAGAGCGAGTTTGGCGAGTATCTGACGACGCTCGGCGACTGCAAGGTTTACGGGGCGCGCTGGCCGGTCGATGCATTGCAGGAAACGGCCCTCGAAGGCTCCGCCATGGTTGTTTTCAATGGACCGAGGACGGCGGGTGCTGAATGCGCCGCTATCGCCACTGCGCTCCAGTCATGGTGGTCAGACAAGCCGTTGGGAGCCTGACCGGTCATGCGATGCGATGTGCTTCTGATAGGCGGCGGACACGCACACATCACAGCGCTTCGCTGGCTCAAGAAACACCCCTGCCCGCACATGAAATTCAAGCTGGTGAACCCACGGGCCTACGCCGTCTATAGTGGCATGGTGCCTGGCTTGGTTGCGGGACATTTTGACCGAAGCGAAGTGGAGGTCGATCTGAACCGCTTATGTGTCGAAGCCGGGGTCGATATTGTCTATGATTCAATCGTTGATTTTGATCCGGTCGGGAAAACTGCGACCGGGGAAACGGGTGCATCCTACTCCTTCACCCAGGCGTCTATCGATGTCGGGATCGTGTCTGCGCCCGTAAGCCTCTCAGAAAAGAAAGGCAACCTGGCCGTAAAGCCGATGTCGCATTTCGTTGAAGCGTGGCAACAGGATTCAGGTAATCTCTCCGAAGGAGTTGCAATCATTGGGGGTGGCCTCGGCGGTGTTGAGCTTGCGCTAGCTGTTCGGCACAAGATGAACGCCTGCCGCCTCCCTACATCTACCCCTTTGGCAATCGTGGATCGGTCGGAAATACTTTCATCAAGTTCGCCATCATTGAGGCATGCGCTATGCGAGCGCCTGAACGCGGCAAGCGTAACAATTATTGAAAACGCACAAGTGCGCGCCCATGAGAATAGCTGCCTGATGGTGGATTCTGGACAGTCCCTGACGGCAAAACTGGTTCTATGGACCGCCGGTGCGCGCGCGCCTGGCTGGTTGGAAGAATCAGGCCTTGAGACGAGTGGCGGATTTCCAGTCATAAATTCATGCCTGCAGTCGATCTCACATCCAGACATTTTCACTTCAGGCGATGTGGCTTCTCTCCAAAAGGGTCGCATACCCAAAGCGGGTGTGTATGCCGTGCGGCAAGGGCCCGTCCTCATGCAGAATCTGATCGCGAAGCTGAGCGGCGCACCTTTACAGGATTATGATCCGCAGAAGGATTACCTCAAACTTGTCAGCCTTGGGGCGCGTTCTGCAATAGCTGAAAAATGGGGTCACACAATTCAGTTTCCAGGTCTGTGGGGGCTCAAGACCCTGATCGACCGATCATTTGTTCAGGACTGAAGCGAGATGGATCCTGCTGACCGTGCTGCCGCCTCATCCAGAATGACGCCTGCCGCAATTTCGCTGGCATCCCTATCGCCTTCTTTCATCCGATCAAGCGCAATTCGTTGCCGATCTAACTGTGCTGACAGTTTATCTGGATCAGTCAACCAATCCTGCGCCGCGGCAGCGATAAGGTCAGACTTAAGCCGGGTTTGAACAAATTCCGGCACGACTTCCTGATCATCGCTCACAATATTGAGCAATGTAATATGCGTTTTGCTGTAAAGCAGGCCTCGCGCCAAGGCCCATGTGATCCATCCTGTCTTGTACGCAACGATCATAGGCGTGTCCTGCATGGCAAGTTCCGTGGTCACCGTACCAGAGCAAGCAAGCGCCAGATCTGCCGCCGCCATTGCGTCATATCGTGCGCCGGGATCGCTTGAGACAATCGACCATGACGCAATGCCTGGAAAATCTTCCCGGAATTGAGTTGCGACGTTGGAAGCCGGCATGAAGACGATTTTGAGATTTGGATCGTTCGATTTCAGCGCTTTGGCTGCGCTCACCAATTCGGGAGCAACGCGCTTGATTTCGCTGGGTCGACTACCTGGCAATACAAGAACAAGCTTTGCGTCCTCGGGTATACTCTGGCCCGCGCGAAAGCTGGACCCATTTCCTTGAACATGGCGGGAAATGGCAGGATTGCCAATCACTGTCGTCTTGAGTCCAAAGGGTTCATAGAACGGAACCTCCAGATCATGAATGCATAATAGATGATCGACGACAGAAGCCAACGTCTTCGCGCGACCGGGCCGGGTCGCCCAGACTTGCGGTCCCACAAGCTTTACCAGCCGAATATTCGGTGCGCGCAACCGGACACGCTGAGCAACCCTCAGCATGAACCCCCAAGAGTCGACCAGAACAACAACATCCGGGTCATTCGCGATGATGGCGTCGGCTGCTGCATCAGCGAGACGAACTACGTCGCCATACGCTCTGAGACCTTCGACAAACCCAAGGATCGACAGTGGACTGATATCAATTGCAGATTCTATTCCGACCGACGCAAGTTCTCCGCCACCAATGCCGGAAACATGCGCGTCTGGATTTCGCCTGCGAATGTCTTCAACAACTTCCCTGGCCAACAGGTCGCCAGATGTTTCGGCGGCGACCATGTAGATGCGCGGCGCGCTCACCGCCCTGTCTCTGGAGTAAAACCATAGATAAATACGCCTAATTCCTCAGCGCGCTCGATCATTTTGCGGCGGTTGAGCAGCAGAGCGCCCCCCGCTTCTATTGCGAGGCCAGCGAGCCCCGCGACGGCAACCTTCTCTACCGTCGAAACGCCCGTGGTAGGCAGATCGATCCGGAGCTCCTGCGCAGGCTTTGGCCGTTTGACGAGAACGCCTTTCCGGCTCAAGGCTGACCCTCGGATTTCCTCTGGCAGAGCCGCGCAGCGATCCAGCATCGCATCAGTCCCTTCCTGGGCTTCAACAGCCAGAACCAGCCCGTTGCAGACGACCGATCCCTGTCCGATATCAAGCGCACCCGTCGCAGACGCGACACGCGCAGCATGTTCTATGTCAAGAAATTCTTCGTCAGTCGGCTGATGACCCGCGATGATCCCCTCCGGCGCCAGCAACTGCTTGTGCGCTTCGTGGCTGCCGAGAACCTTGAAGCCCTGCTTCTCGAACTCATTCACCAAGACACGCAGCAACGCATCGTCGCCCTTCTTGGCGGCAGACAACACTTTAGGGAGAAGGGTCACGCCCTTCACATCGAGTTTTAGATTGCTGAAATCCGGGCGTTTGACGATGCCAGCGAATACAACTTCCTCACACCCTGCAGATTTCAGCTTTTTCAGTATTCCACCGACTTCACCCAGACCTATGGCTTCCCCCGGAAACCTGGCCAGTGCCGGATCATCAAAGCCCTTCAGGCGGAGCACATAGGCACCCTGCCCTTCCTCAATGGCATTCTCTGCGATGGCAACTGGTAGGTCGCCCAGTCCTGCGATGATACCGAGTGGAGCCATTACATCATCAACCTGGCTTGCAGATGGGGCGGTCGCCCTCACGGATGAATGTGATGATCTCCATGGCCAGCGGATTCTCCGCATAATCCTGCGACGCCTGTTCCAGCCGATCCTTGAACAAGCCATCTCCAAGAAAGATGGCTTTGTAAGCGGCGCGAATGTCCCGGATATCTGCTTTCGAGAAGCCTCGGCGCTTGAGACCGACCATGTTCAGGCCCGACAGTTTGGCGTGATTGCCGACGACCGATCCAAACGGAATTACATCTTCCACAACAATCGCTCCCCCGCCGATGAAAGCATTCCTTCCGATGCGAGAGAATTGGTGAACGGCGGCTAGACCGCCGAACCACACATTGTCTCCGACTGTGATATGGCCAGCCAGAGAAACATTATTTGCCATGACGACATTATTACCAATGTGGTTGTCATGGGCGATGTGCGCCCCGATCATGACAAAGCAATTGTTCCCGATCGTTGTAAGGCCGCCAAATTTGGGCATGCCGGAATGGGCGGTTGAATACTCACGAAAGACGCAGTTCTCACCGACAACCAGTCGAGAGTCCGGTGTCGACTCAAACCCTATAACTTGAGGCACACCACCCAATACCGCATGCGGGTGCAGGACACACCCCTCCCCCAGTTCTGTGTGACCGGTCACGACAGAATGCGTCATCAGGACGGAATTAGCCCCAATGCGTGCGTTTGGACCAATATGACAGAATGGCCCTACAACGACACCATCACCGAGAGCGGCTCCGTCCTCAATGTAGGCAGTGGGGTGAATTTGTGTGGACATGAGTTTCCAAAAGCTGCTGGGACGCGCTGACTAACCCTTTTTCTTCGGGTTTGCGTTCTTCTGCAACCACGCGATCTCGCGCATCCATTGGCGGAGAGGTTTGGCAGGTGTTCCGCCCCATGTTTCGCCGTCTTCGATATTTCTGAACAAACCCGAAGAGGCCGCCAGAGATACACCCTCGCCGACTTTCACATGATCCGCGATTCCAACGCGTCCACCAAGCATTGTGCCATCACCGATCTGAACCGATCCTGAAATACCACCGAATGCCGCCATGAGAACCGAGCGACCAAGCACCACATTGTGAGCGATCTGGCACAGATTATCGATCCGTGTTCGTTCCCCGAGAATTGTGTCGTCAAAGGCCCCCCGATCGACACAGGAATTGGCCCCTATGGTGACATGATCCTGCAGGATGACGCGGCCATAATGTGGAGCATCCTCCGCCCCGCTGGGACCGGGCATGACGCCGAACCCTGCCTCGCCTATACGGGCACCGGACAGTAGTCTCACATGATCCCCTATAAGCGCGCAGAATACGGTCGCGGCCGGGCCGATAACGCAATTGCGGCCAATCTGGACGCCTGGACCAATAACAGCATTCGCCCCGATGAATGTGCCGGCACCGATCACGGCGCCAGGTGCGATGGCAGCACCCGGTGCGATCCAGACGCTCTCGTCTATCGTGGCATCGGGCGAAATGGCAGACTCACCATGCCAATCCAAATGACGTGGACGAAACAGTTTTACCGCAGCTGTTCCGTGAACATGGCGGGGAAACTTTGAAACGATATAGGGGATGCCGTCGGGAATGCGGGCCACATTGGCATCATTTACGACAAGGGCTGAGATGTCGGGATTGATCTCGATAGCAGACTTTCCGTCTCCATCGAGAAATCCAAGGTCTCCCCGGCGGCCGTTCGCAGCCGAGGAGATACCTGTCAGTTCCAGATCTTCATCTCCGAAGAGACCGGATCCGGTCTGTTTGGCCAGTTCGCCAAGAGAAAGAGATCCCAATGGCGCGAAAAATCGAACGTCTACTGGCACGAATGTCTCAATTTACTGCGCTGGCTGGTCAGGAATGCGCTTGCGGACGACCGAAAGTGTAGGCGTCGTAGCGTCCAACTTGCTGATGACCAGTGCGGAGACATCAACAGAATCCACGCCATAGATCAGAGCGCTCTTGGACAGCACGATCTGGGCATTTTTTTCACTCACGACCTGCAGGAGAACCGGCTCAAGCGCCTTGTTGAAATCGATAAGAGCCTGACGCTCGGTCAGCTGAAACTCACTGGCAGCTTTTTGGCGCGCCTTGCCGAAATCACCGGCCTTCTTGTCGTACGCGTTGAGGCGGGCAACCATTGCTGCGTCGCCGGCAATCTGCTCGCGTGTCTTACCTTGCAGTTCAGTATTCAGCGCCTTGCCTTCAGCCTCAAGCGACGTCTTGGTTGGCGTCAACTCGGTATTGATCTGAGATTCGATGCTTTGAAGCTTGGCCTGAATGTCTTTGCCAGCTTTGCTGTCGCGCAGGATTTTTGCCTCATCGATCGTAATGACCGTGGTGCCCTGAGCGAAAGATTCCGGCGCAACCAAGGCAATTGCGGCGAGTGACGCCACCATGGCGAAAATGAAGTTCTTGAGTCGGGACATTCTAGTCTCCTGTCTTTCAGCTTGAAATTAGAATCTTGTTGAGGTCGAGAACCGGAACGTTTCCGTCCGGTCATAGTCTTCCCGTTTGAGAATTTGAGAGAAATCGAACCGAATGGGACCAAACGGAGAGTCCCAGAAAACACTTAGACCGGCCGACGCCCGCATGGATGCAGCCGTCTTGGTCAGCCGGACTGCTGGCAGGCCGGTTGATTGATCGGTGAAGTAGATTGTGGGACCGACGTCTGGTCCACGAAGAGAGCCCAGGGCACCCGCCTCTGCGAACAGCGCGCTCTTGATACCGTATTCTTCAGGCAGGAAGCTCGGCAGGCTGAGTTCGAATGTGCTTTGATAATAGACATTCCCGCCTTGCGAATTGAGGCGGCGAGTCTGAACAACTTCCCCAGTTTCAGGATCGACTACGCGGACAATCTCTCGCGGGCCGATGCCTGCGACGTCAAACCCGCGGAACGTGCTGCCACCCCGGAAGAAACGGTTGTTGATCCTCACGCCCTGGCCGTCTTCCAATGGGAAAACATACCCTCCGGAAACACGAAGGCTCGCAATTACATCGCGCCAGATGCCACGATACATGGTCGCGGTAGACTCAGTCCGTAAATACTTCACATCACCGCCAATACCGGCAAGGTCCTGGCTGAATCGGAAATCAAAGCCGCGCGACGGCCTTATCGGATCGTTAGTGCGGTCCCAGTAGAAATTGTATCCGAGGATCGAGGACAGATCGCTGCGTTCTGCCCGACAGATGGGATCTCTCAAGACGTAATCGCGCGAACATTGGTCAACAACGCGTTGGCCCGCACCGGCATCGCCTGGTTCGACGAGCCGATAGGTGTCGTCTGTGAGATCTTCTGGGGTGTCGGCCCCTGTGATCTGGACGCGGTCGGTAACGAAGAATCCGTCTTCGTCGATGATGTAATTACGATCGAGAACGTTCACTTCATCGGTTTGCAATCTGTAGCTAAGGCCCAGCTGCATGCGTTCCGTAAGAGGGAAACCGAGGCGTACGCCCGCACCAATCGTATCGCTGGTGAAGCCGGAATAATCTTCATAGTCCTGGCGAGTAGCGTAGGCGTCAATACCGCCGGAAAGATTGCGATCAAACAGTCTTGGCTCAGTGAACCGGAAATCCAGAATTTGCTGACGGCTCGAAGCGGACACGCGAGCAACAACCGACTGACCGCGCCCCCTTAGATTGCGCTGTGACGCGCTGACGTCGAGCAGATAGGCATCCACGGATGAAAAGCCGGCCGCGAAGGACAGTTCGCCGGTTGGTTGTTCCTCGACCTTGATATCCACAATGGTCCGGTCCGGATCTTCCGACGGGGTCTCAACCACTTCGACATTCTTGAAGTAACCCAGAGCTCGGACGCGGTTCTTGGAACGATCAAGAAGGATGCGGTTGAACGCATCGCCTTCTGAAATTCGGAGTTCCCGACGAATGACCCGATCAAGTGTCTGCGTGTTACCGACAATATTGATCCGATCGATGTAAACCCGAGGACCTTCATCCACAGCGAAGGTGACATCAATCAGACCCGTCTCGGGATTCACGTCCAACTGTGGACGAACATCAACAAAGGCGTAACCAGCAATACCCGCTGCGTAAGTCAGCGAGTCGATCGTGTCTTCAATCGAGTCGCCGCGGAAGAGCGTGTCGGATTGAATTGGTACAGCACGTTTCAGTGCCTCAGCATTGAGCTTTTCAAGCGCCGTCTCGACTTTAACTTCGCCGAAATAATATTGGCGTCCCTCATCCACCGTCATGGTGATGTAGAAGTCTTTCTGATCCGGCGTCAGTTCAGCCACAGCGGATGTCACGCGAAAATCGTAATAGCCGTTATTCTGATAGAACTGACGCAAGAGGTCGCGGTCGTATTCCAGACGGCCCGGATCGTAATTGTCATTCGAGCTGAAGAAACGCCACAGGCGCGATTGACGCGTGACGATCTCGCTGCGAAGGCGCGAGTCCGAGTAAGCTTGGTTGCCAAGAAAGTTGATCGACCGCACGCCGGTGACTGGCCCTTCGGTGATCTCAAAAATCAGGTCAACCCGGTTTTGTTCAAGCGGTTTGTATTGCGGTTCGACTTTGGCGGCAAATCGACCGGACTGGCGATAGAGTTCGAGGATACGCTGAACATCAGATTGGACACGGGCAGCGGTAAAGATGCCGCGAGGTGCGGCCTGGATATCTTCTTTGAGCTTGTCGTCATCCAGCGCGCTGTTTCCTTCGAATACCACGCGGTTGATGATCGGGTTCTCAACCACACGCACGACCAGATTGTCGTCCACACGGTCAATGGAAACGTCCGCAAACAGGTTGGTGGCAAACAGTGTCTTCAGGGATAGGTCAATGCGGTCAGGATCAAAGGAATCACCAGGCTCTACAAGCAGGTAGGATTGAACCGTACGCGCCTCGATACGCTGATTGCCCTCGACAATGACGGAGCGGATGGTGCCGCCATAGCGACTATCTTCCTGTGCATCAGCAGTGCCCATGGGAACAAGCGCTGTGTTCACAGCCAGAACGCTGCTCGCCATCATGGTTGCTGCAAGAAACTTACGCATCGTCGACACACTCTCTGGTTAATTTCGGCAGGCGGATCAGCCGCCTCTTGCTCCGAACAAGCCGGTCTCGATGATATCACCCCAAGTGATCACCACGACCATTCCCAATAACAGGATCAACCCGAATGTCAGGGCCACCTCCTGCACTTTTTGCGGCATTTCCCTGCCCGCAATGGCTTCATATGCATTAAATACAAGGTGTCCGCCATCCAATACCGGCAGCGGAAGAAGGTTGAAAAAGCCGACTCCTACTGAGATCGCGGCGCAAATGCTTGCCAGCATCCAGAACAGACGTTCGAGCTTCTGACCGGTCGTCGCCTGCTCCTGTTCCCAAACCTTGTTAACCACGCGGCGGGAAATATCTCCGATTCCCACAGGCCCCGTCATGGCGTGCATCGACATTTTTCCGGTAACGATTCGCGTAAGCATCGTCACCGTCCGATCGATCGTCGCGCCGGTTTCGATAACGCCCTGCCCCAAGGCCTCTACTGGATTGTAGTTGATGTGTTCTCCATAAGAGATCGGAGCGATACTCACGCCAATCGTCGCTTGGGGGACCTGCTGCCCAAAATCGTTTTCACGGACAATTTCATCAGGGGTAACGATCAAGGCTTTCTCGGAATCGCCGCGCTGAACAACGAAATCGATTGGTTCATTCGGGTTCAGGATGATCGCCATCAAGACTTCGGACGTATCGCTAACCGACTTGCCATTCACTGACATGACAACGTCGCCGGATTCCATTCCAGCTTCAGCCGCCGCGCCATCTGGCACGACTGCGGCGATGCCAACCTTCATGACCGGACGACCGTGAACGCCCAGTATCAGAGCAAATATAAGGGTTGAAAGGATGAAGTTGGCAAATGGTCCTGCGAGACTGACGAGCGACCGTTGCCCGACCCCGAGCTCGGGATAGGCCCTGCCAATCGGACCCTGCTCGATCTTGCCGACATCACCCGCCATCTGGCTTTCACCCACAAATTTCACAAAGCCACCGAGCGGGATCCAGTTTATGCGCCAGCGGGTGCCATGCTTGTCAGTGCGTTCAAATATCGGCTTTCCAAATCCCACCGAGAAAGACTCCACGGCGGCACCAAACCAGCGCCCCACGATGTAGTGGCCATACTCGTGGACGATAACCACGATGCCCATCATGAAAATCAGGCAAAATAGAAACAAGGGTCCTTGGCTGAGAAAATCACCCAAAACGTTATCCTCCCGTACGACGCTGGGTCTTCTCTAGTACATCGCGCGCCATTTCTCGACTGAAACGGTCCAGCAAGGCAATCTCCTCCAGAGTATCGCAGGCGATTCCGTGCATATTTCCCGAAAAATAGCGATTCAACGTCTCTTCCACGATCCAGCTTATGTCCAGAAACCCGCAATGGCCCGCAATAAATGCAGAAACAGCCGATTCATTAGCGCAATTTAATACGGTCGTTGCCTGAACACCGTGTGCATATGCCTGACGCGCCAGCCGAATGGCCGGGAAGCGCGTTTCATCAACATTTTCAAAGTCCAGCCGCCCCAAGGTGGCGAGGTCCAGGCGGTCCACGACGGTTGGAACCCTGTCCGGCCAGCCCAGCGCGTAGGAGATCGGCGTTTTCATGTCTGGCGCACCAAGCTGCGCGATGACTGAGCCATCGGTAAAGTGCGCCATGCCGTGAATGATCGATTGAGGATGGACGATCACATCCAAGCGCTCCCCTTCGACATCGAAAAGAAATCCCGCCTCGATGAACTCAAGCGCTTTGTTCATGAGGGTCGCACTGTCGATGGAGTTCTTGACGCCCATGCTCCAGTTCGGGTGGGCGGCCGCTTGCTTGGGGCTCGCCATGCGCATCTGATCCAGAGACGACGTGAGGAACGGCCCGCCGGACGCGGTGATTGTCAATTTTTCCAGAGAGCGACCATCGCCAAGACATTGAAAAATGGCTGAATGCTCAGAATCGACTGGCAGTATCGAGACGCCCCTGCGTCGCGCCTCGCTTAGAATGAGCTTGCCACCGCACACAATGCTTTCCTTGTTTGCGATCGCGACATCATTTCCCGCACGTATGGCGGATATCGTGGATTTGAGGCCAGCTGCCCCAACAATCGCCGCCAACATGCGCTCCACCGGGCGCGCTGCTGCTTCTGCGATCGCGGTCTCGCCTGCCGCTGCTTCGATATCGCTTCCAGCCAGCAGAGTTTTCAGGGTCGGCAGCTGGGACTCATCAGAAATCACCGCGATTTCAGCATTGAACGCGATAGCTTGCGCAGCGAGACCTTCTGCATCCGAGCCGGCCGCAAGCGCTACGATCTGAAATGTCTGCTCTGCATTGGCGTTGGCGTGACGGACGACATCCAACGCAGACTTTCCGATTGATCCCGTTGATCCCATGATGCTGATACGGCGGGTGGCCATCAGGACAGACCCAGTGCGGTCGAGAGTGACGGAAAGCTCCACAACAGAAGTGAACCAACGATTCCGACGGCGCCGAGGCCATCGACCCTGTCAAGAACACCCCCATGCCCGGGGAGCAGGTTGCTCGAGTCCTTCACCTTGAACCGGCGCTTGAGGCCACTTTCAAGAAGATCTCCGAGCTGTGCGGTAAATGACAGGCTGGCGCCCAAAACCACCCACAAGATCAGACTGGAGTTCTGCAAATCGGCCGCAGCAATACCGCACACAGCCGTGAATAGGAGCGCGCCCGTTGCTCCGCTCCAGGTCTTGTTCGGACTTTCCTGAGGCAACAGGCGCGGCCCACCCAAACCCCGCCCGACAAAATACGCCGCAGCGTCAGATGCCCAGACGAAGGACATGAAATACAATGCAACAGTGCGGCCATCCCAGGGTCCTTCGCGCAAGAACCAGAGACCAGCCGCCATCGCGGTAACATAGAACCAGCCAAGCATAGCAGCGGATCGTATCCGCAAACCGCCCGCATTGGACGCAAACGAAAGCGCCAACCCGAAACAACCCAGGAAGACGTGAAGCCAGGGCAAATCCATAGGGAGGCTGAGGCAGAATAGTGCGGCGGCAAAGCTCAGAAGCCAGCCGCGAGGATGCCCGCTCATTCCAGCCCATTCCCAAGCCATGATACCGCCGAAAAGCGCACAAGCAGCCGCCAACCACCATCCGCCTGACCAAACGACGAACAACCCGGCAGGAATAAGGAGTGCTGCCGTCAGCAAGCGGAGTCCAAGCTGGGAAAAGCGGCTTTCGGGCGGGGTCCAGTCGCCCATTATGCGCTCCCCTTCGAAACAGCGCCAAAGCGGCGCTCCCTTTCGCTATAGATCGCAACCGCCTTCTCCAGAAAGGAACGATCGAAGTCTGGCCATAACACGTCGAAGAACACGAGTTCGCTATAAGCGGCTTGCCACAACAGGAAGTTGCTCAAGCGGTATTCCCCACTCGTTCGGATGAGAAGATCTGGATCCGGCATATCGACCGTATCGAGATAGGAAGCGAAGACGTCTTCAGTCACATTCTCAGACGCCAGCTTGCCGCTCTCGACATCCGCCGCCAGCCTGCGCGACGCGCGCGCAATCTCCTCGCGCCCCCCATAGTTGAACGCGATGTTCAAATAGAAATCAGCATTGTCCGCAGTTTCACGTTCCGCCCTCTCGACCAAGCCAGCTATGTCATCCGGAAGACCCTGGCGCCTGCCGATAACCCTTATCTTCACGCCTTCCTTCTTGAGCCTTCCGAGATCTTTCTTGATGAAAGTTTTCAGGAGCCCAAACAGGGCGTTGACCTCGGATGCGGGCCGACGCCAATTCTCAGTCGAAAAGGAATAAACTGTCAGGTATCGAACACCAATCTGGCCAGCCGCCTCAACAGTGCGGCGAAGTGCTTCGACTCCTCGCTCATGCCCTGCGGCCCGTGGCAATCCACGAGCGTTCGCCCACCGACCATTCCCATCCATGATGATGGCAATGTGAGCGGGTACGCGAGATGCGCCCGCATGCGAGTCGGACGGCGCAGAGGCGTCGTCGGTCGACATCAGACCTGCATTATCTCCGCTTCTTTGGCTTTCAGCGCGTCGTCAACTTTGCTGACATAGAGGTCTGTCAACTTCTGGACTTCATCAGACAGCGCACGGTGGCGATCTTCGCTGATATCACCATCCTTTTCCATCTTCTTGAGCGTGTCCATGCCATCCCGGCGAATGTTGCGCACGGATACCCGCGCTGCTTCCGCATATTTGCCAGCGACTTTCTGGAGTTCGACACGGCGTTCTTCATTGAGCGGCGGGATCGGAATGCGCAAATTCTGGCCGTCCGTAACAGGGTTCAGGCCCAAGCCGGAATCCCGGATCGCCCGCTCAGTCGCACCAACGACAGTCTTGTCCCAAACATTGACCGACAACATGCGGTTGTCAGACACGGTGACCGACGCGACCTGGTTCAACGGCACCGTTGAACCATAGGCTGGGACCATGACCGCATCTAGCAGGTTCACCGAGGCCCGGCCCGTCCGCAGACCGCTGAATTCAGTGGAGAGAGACGCCAGGGCGCCTTCCATCCGGCGCTCAAGATCCTTCTTGTCATAGCTCATGACACTTACGCTCCATGATTGTTGATTGTTGTCGATGTGCCCTTCCCATGAAGGACTTTGAGGAGAGACCCCTCTTCCTTAAGCGAGAAGACCACGATCGGGATGTTGTTGTCGCGCATAAGACTCACCGCAGAGGGGTCCATCACGCGCAAATCCTTGGCCAGCAACTCCTGATAGCCAACCTCGTCGTAGCGCGTCGCATTTGCGTCGATCTTGGGGTCTGCTGTGTAGACGCCGTCGACTTGCGTCCCCTTGAGCAGGGCATCGCAGTTCATTTCGATCGCCCGCAGCGCAGCCCCGGTATCTGTCGTGAAGAATGGGTTTCCAATGCCGGCCGCAAAGATCACAACGCGGCCTTTTTCCATATGTCGTTGGGCCCGTCGGCGAATATAGGGCTCGCAAATCGACTCCATGCGGATTGCGGATTGCACGCGCGTCGGGACGCCAATGCTCTCAAGCACGCTTTGCATGGCAAGAGCATTCATGATCGTGGCCAGCATGCCCATGGAGTCGGCCTGCGCACGCTCCATACCCTTGGCCGCGCCTGCGACGCCGCGGAATATGTTGCCGCCACCAATGACGAGGCAGACTTCCGCGCCCGTGTCTTGAGCTTGCTTGATTGCATGTGCGAACTTCTCGCACGTCGGAATATCAATTCCGAATTGTCCGGGGCCCATCAGCGCCTCTCCGGAGAGCTTCAACAACACCCGTTTGTATTTCAAGGGGCTGGAGTCTGACTCTTCGGTCTGCATGGGCGGTGTCTCCGGTATTATCGGCCTTACAGGCTCCTAAAAGATTCCCGGCCGCCTGTCATGGGCGACCGGGATGTTCAAAGCCCTTTGCGGGCCGAAAGGCAAGCGTGATCAGCTGCCTTTTGTCATGGATGCAACTTCGTCGGCGAAGTTGTCTTCTTCTTTCTCGATGCCTTCGCCCAGCTTGAAGTGCACGAAGCCCTTCAGCGTTGCGCCCTGCTCCTCAAGGAACTTGCCCACTGTCTGGTCAGGGTTCATCACGAATGGCTGCTCTACAAGAACAACTTCCTTGTAGAATTTCTGCATCCGGCCAACGATCATCTTCTCGATGACATTGTCAGGCTTGCCACTTTCGCGAGCCTGCTCAGTGAGCACGCGCTTTTCAGCCTCAACAATCTCTGGATCCAGCTCATCAGTGGTGGCTGAAGCAGGCGACGTTGCCGCGATATGCATCGCAACCTTGCGGCCGATTTCTTCCAGATCGCCAGAACCGTCGAGGGCGACAAGCACGCCGACTTTGCCCATGCCTGCCGTTTCAGCATTGTGGATATACGAAGCCACCTTGCCGTCAGCCGTCAGCTTCGCACTGCGACGCAGGGTCATATTCTCGCCAACGGTCGCAATCAGACGTTTGATCAGGTCATCAACAGAGCCTTCGCCATCCGGCGCTGGAGCCGCAGACAACCCTTCGACGGATCCGTCCGTTTCGAGGGCAGCTTTGGTGATCCCGGCCAGCGCCGCCTGGAATTTTTCGTTCCGGGCGACAAAGTCGGTTTCAGCGTTCAATTCCACAATTGCGCCGGTCTTGCCGTCGTCCGAGACTTGGACTGAAACGAGACCATCAGCGGCGGTGCGTCCAGATTTCTTGGCTGCTTTCGAGAGGCCTTTCGCGCGCAGCCAATCGGTGGCCGCGGCTTCATCGCCATTGTTTTCGACGAGCGCCTTTTTGGCATCCATCATGCCTGCGCCAGTCTTCTCGCGCAGTGCTTTAACAAGCGCAGCGGTAATCTCAGCCATTGCTGTATTCCTTCAGTTTGGTCTTCAGGTCAGACGCCTGTTCCTAGGCGCCTGTTGTATCTTCGGCGGTTTCGCCCTCTGCGGCCACAGCCACGTCAGCTTCGGCCATGGCGTCGATATCTTCCATCTCACCAAGGTCAACACCCAGGCCAGCCGTCGACTCTGCCAGACCGTCCAGTACGGCATCCGCGAACAGGTTGCAGTAAAGGGAAATGGCGCGCGCAGCATCGTCATTACCAGGGAAGCCATAATCGGCGTCAGCCGGGTCACAATTTGTATCAAGCACGGCGACGACCGGAATTCCCAGCTTGCGAGCTTCCTGGACAGCAATCGCTTCCTTGTTCGTATCGATCACGATCATAGCAGCCGGCAGGCCGCCCATGTCTGCGATACCGCCAAGAGAGAGCTGAAGCTTGTCACGGCGACGCTCAAGGTCGAGCAATTCTTTCTTGGTGAGGCCTTGGCCGCTGTCGCCGCTTTCAAACATCGCGTTCAGCTCTTTGAGCTGCTTGATGGAATTGGAAACAGTGGACCAGTTGGTCAGCGTGCCGCCGAGCCAGCGATGGTTCATGTAATACTGAGCGCAACGGCCAGCAGCTTCGGCAATCGGCTCCTGGGCCTGACGCTTGGTGCCCACGAACAGGACCCGACCACCTTTTGCGACCGTGTCGCGCACAAAGACCAGGGCCTGGTGCAGCGAAGGGACAGTCTGGGACAGGTCCATGATGTGGATTCCCGAACGATCACCGTAGATATACGGCTTCATGCGAGGATTCCAGCGGTGGGTTTGGTGACCGAAGTGAACGCCAGCTTCGAGCAGCTGACGCATGTTGAAGTCAGGTAGGGCCATAGATTTTCTCCATCCGGTTGGCCGTCACGAGTGGAACGTTGGACCCCTATGGCCCGTCGCACCGGATGCACCCGTGAACTGGTTTCTGATGTGGCGGCTTATACAGAAAATGCCGATGCCTGCAAGAGTTCTGGCGCGGCTTTTGTCAGGCCGCTTTGAGGGGCTCGACGCGCTCCACGCCGGGCGCTTCTTTCAGGGCCCGCTGTGCACTCAGGCCAATCGTGTAAGTTGCCGGCAGCTTCATGGTGACAACTCGGCCGTCTTCCAGTGGCATTTCGATCAGGAGTTCGCCCTGTTCCAGGTCCTGAAGCTTTGCAAGATGGCCAACCACTCCCGCCAGATCGCCAACATATGCGCCAACAGCGAGCCGAATCTTGAGCGCCCCCATTGCCTTCGACAGTCTGGCTGCTTCAAGCTTTAATACCCGTTCAGCGTTCAGTTTGATTTCTTCGGCGTTTCGTTTCACCCCGACAGTAATCGCCACCGCATTGCCGACCTGCAGCAAATCGTAGTTTTGGGACAAGGTTTCGGGGAATACCATCATCTCGACTTCGCCAGATGGGTCGGAAAGCGTCAGGAACGCAAACTTGCCGCCATTGCGCGCAGGTTTATCGCTACGCGCGCGGACGACGCCGATCATCTCGAGCGGCTTGCCGTCTGAGGCACGATCCTGCACCTCCATGGCCAGGGTCACGCGTTCGCGGTCCAATCCCTCAAGCACGTCATCCAGGGGATGGCCAGAGAAGTAGAACCCGATCGACTTGAACTCCTGATCCAGCTTCTGTTGACCATTCCAGGCCTTGGTTTTCGGTAACACCGGCCTTAGTGCAGGTTCGGCCTCGGCAAATAGACCGCCCTGCCCGCCTTGTCGGTCCTGGGCTGCACTAACCGCCAAATTTGCCAGCAGCGGCGCTGACTCCAGCATTCTGGCGCGGTTCGGCTCCATGCCATCGAATGCACCGGCCTTGGAAAGCGATTCAAACGCTTTCTTGTTCACATGTTTCGGATCGACGCGTTCAGCAAAATCATAGAGATCAGCAAAGCGACCATCTCCGTCCCGTATCTCGACGACATGTTTCATGGCCTCAAGTCCGACGCCCTTCAGTGCGCCGAGCGCATATACGACCGCACCGTCACGCACATCGAAGTCTGCCGAAGAAGTGTTTACATCAGGAGCCAGAACCGGAATTTTTAGTCGCTTGGCTTCCTGGAAGAAGGCCGCGAGCTTGTCAGTGTTTCCGATATCAAGACTCATCGAAGCGGCGAGGAATTCGACCGGGAAATGCCGCTTCAGGTAGCCCGTATGGTAACCGATCAAAGCGTAGGCCGCAGCGTGGGATTTGTTGAAACCGTAGCCGGCGAACTTCTCCATCGTATCGAAGATGTCGTTGGCGAGTTTCTCTTCCATCCCCTTTTGTTCAGCCGCACCTTCGACGAACCGCTTCCGCTGGGCGATCATCTCCTCGACTTTCTTCTTACCCATGGCACGACGAAGAAGGTCAGCTTCGCCAAGGGAGTAGCCAGCGATCTCCTGCGCCATTCGCATGACCTGCTCCTGGTAAACAGGCACTCCGTAAGTGGCCTCGAGGACAGGTTTCAGGTCCGGATGCTGATAGATGACTGAAGATGGGTCTTCCTTGCCCTGGACATAAACTGGAATGTTTTCCATCGGACCGGGCCGGTAGAGTGAGATGATGGCAATGACGTCCTCAAGATTGTGCGGACGCACCTTCTTGAGCGTATCCCGCATGCCGGCGCCTTCGAGCTGAAACACGCCCAGCGTCTCGCCGCTCGCCATGAGGTCGTATGTGGCCTGATCATCCAGGCTTTGCCATTCCGGCCCGACATCTCGCCCGTCCCGTCGGATCAGCTTGAGCGCCCGGTCGATCACCGTCAGGGTTTTCAGGCCGAGGAAGTCGAACTTCACCAGCCCCGCCATTTCAGCGTATTTCATGTTGAACTGGGTCGCTGGCAGGTCCGCTCGTGGATCGTTGTAGAGCGGCACAAGCTCGACCAGTGGTCGATCACCAATCACAACACCTGCGGCGTGCGTGCCCGCATTTCGGTACTTGCCTTCGAGCGACAGAGCGACTTCCAGCAGTTCCCCAACACGCTCGTCGGCGTCGATTTCATCCTGGAATTTCGGCTCGTCGTCGATCGCATCCTGCAGCTTGGGTGGATTGGCTGGATTGAATGGAATGAGTTTGGCAAGCCGGTCGACCTGACCATATGGCATCTGCATCACGCGGCCGACATCGCGGACGACGGCCTTGGCCTGCAATGTGCCGAACGTGATGATCATGGCGACGGAGTCGGCGCCATACTTGTCGCGCACATAGCGGATGACTTCTCCCCGACGTTCCTGACAGAAATCGATATCGAAATCCGGCATCGACACACGTTCGGGGTTCAGGAAGCGCTCGAAGAGCAGATCAAAGCGGAGCGGATCAAGGTCCGTGATCAGAAGCACCCAAGCGACGAGCGAGCCCGCACCGGAGCCCCGCCCCGGCCCCACCGGGATGTCATTGTCCTTGGCCCATTTGATGAAGTCGGAGACGATCAGGAAGTAGCCTGGAAACCCCATGCGCTCGATGATCGTCAGTTCGTAATCAAGCCGTTCAAAATAGGTATCCCGCTCCGCATACAGCTTGTCCGCCGCGCCAAGACGGTATTCCAGCCCCTCGAGGGCCTGCTTGCGGAGTTCTTCTGATTCCGAACGTCCTTCATTCGAAAAGTTCGGCAGGATGGGCTTGTGCGTCTCTGCCTTCACCGCGCAGCGCTGGGCGATTTCGAACGTGTTCGCAATGGCTTCGGGAATGTCAGCGAACAGTTCCCGCATTTCTTCAGCGGTTTTGAGATATTGGGATGCATCGACACGCTTGCGATCTTCCTGGCCCAGATACTGGCCATTCGAAATACACATCATTGCATCGTGTGCCTTGGCGTCCGACGGCTTCATGAACCGGGCATCATGCGTCGCTACCAGCGGCAAGCCGAGTACATAGGCGAGGTCAATCAATCCCTCCTCGCAGGCATACTCATCTTCGGTACCATGACGCGTGATCTCTACATAGCAGCGCCCCGGATAAGCTGAGGCAAGCGTGGAGAGTTCGGTTCGAGCATCCGCAATACGAGCTTTCAAAAGGTGGCGCGCGACTTCACCTTCTGCGCCGCCGGTCAGCAGGATCAGCCCGTCTGTTTTGTCCAGCAACAACTCCCGTGAAAGCTTTGGCACACCATCGGCTGCGTCCAAATAGGCTCGCGAAGACAACAGCATCAAGCGCTTGTAGCCGATCTCGTTCTGCGCATAGAGCGACACCCGGGTCGGTTCGCTCTTTGGCATACCGTCTGTAACATCGAAGCAGCATGCCATGATGGGCTGGATACCTGCATCCGTCAGCGTCAGCGAGATTTCCAGTGCGCCATAAAGATTGTTCCGGTCGGTAATCGCCACAGCAGGCATTCCCTGCTCGACACACCAAGCCTTCAGGCCCTTGGGCGTGATCATGCTTTCGAGCAAGGAATAGCTCGACCGGACGGCAAGATGGATGAAGGGCGACTCAGTCACGGGAAATCTCCTTTTCACAGGATACTGTGCCGCGCGCATTACCGCCAGACCAGAGGCCAAGCGCTACGTTCCACAACTTAGTCCGGCTGGTAGTCGACCAGTTTGCCGTCAGCCAAGGTCAGGACGCGATCCATGTGGCGGATCAGTGACAGATTGTGCGTCGCCACCAGCACAGCAGCGCCTTCATCGCGAACCATTTTTATCAGGGTCGCGAACACGCGCTCCGTCGTACCGGGGTCAAGGTTTCCTGTAGGCTCGTCGGCGATGACAAGACGCGGGTCGTTTGCCAGGGCGCGGGCAATTGCGACGCGTTGCTGCTCCCCACCCGACATTTGCGCGGGTTGGTGATGGCCGCGCTCATCAAGCCCCATTTCAGCCAACAAGTGTTCCGCCTTTTCGCGCGCAGCAGATTGTTTCGTGCCTGCGATCATCAGAGGCATCGCCACATTATCCGCTGCATTGAATTCCGGCAGCAAGTGATGGAACTGGTAGACGAAACCGATCTTGGCCCGACGTATCGCCGTGCGGCCCTTGTCGTCCAGGGCGAGGCAATCAATGCCATCCAGCATGACCTTGCCAGATTCTGGTCGCTCCAGCAGGCCTGCAGTGTGCAACAGGGTAGATTTTCCGGAACCAGATGGGCCGACCAGTCCGACCAACTCGCCTGCATTCAGCTGCAGATTGGTTCCGCCAAGAACGTGCAATTCGCCAGCGGCCGTCTTGTAGTACCGGTCAATATCGCGAAGTTCGAGAACGGGTTGGGCCATTATTCGAACCTCAACGCGCTGACCGGGTCCTGACGGGAAGCCCACCAGGCCGGAATGATGGAAACGAGCATGGACATGCCGAGCGCATACAGGCCGGTCTGCAGGACTTCGCCCCAATCGAGGATCGCAGGTAGACCCTCCAGGCCGTAGACTTCAGCATCGAAAACCTCGCCTGGCACAAACAGATTGATGAACGCCTCCACAGCGTCGATGTTCGTGACAACAAGAATGCCGATCGCCATGCCAAGCAGCGCGCCCAATGTACCAAGTATGGTTCCGACGAGCAGGAAGACACGGAGCACACCGCCGCGTCCAAGACCAATCGTTCTCAGAATGGCGATATCGCGTGTCTTGTTCTTCACCAGCATAACAACGCCGACGATGATGTTCAGTGTGGCAATACCCATGATCACCATGACGAGCATACGCACCATGGTCCGCTCAACCTGCAATGCGTTGAGGTAGCCCGCGCGCTGGCTTTTCCAGTCAAATACGTAAAGCGCATTGCCTGTAGCTGCCGCTATGGCCTCCATGGCCGCGGCTGTTTTGTTCGGATCATCCAGTCGGATATCCAGCATTTGGTAGCGATCCTTGGACTGAAACAGGATCTGCGCCTGCTCCATCGGCATAAAGATATAAAGCCGGTCGAGCTCAACGCTTCCCGTCTTGAAAACGTCTCCGACAGTGTAGGCCTTGCTGCGCGGCGTTGATCCGAGAGGTCCGGCATTGGTCTGCGATGTAATGATCTCTACCTTGTCGCCCGGCCGGACACCGAGGCCTTCCCGGCCAGCAGCCAGAAATGCCCCCATCATGACGACATTGCCGCCATTCTTGCCTTCGCCAAACCCGGATTCAATGGCCGCCGCCCCGCCATCCTTCAGGAAAGGCATAGTGGCGAGGTCTTCCTTGCGGATGGCCCGCACGGCCGCCCCCGTCTTGCGACCATTCGCCGTCACGAGCACATATTCTTCAATATACGGTGCGACACTGGACACACCATCAATCCGAGAGATCGTCTCCGCAATCTGTTCGGCTTCTTCCTCTGTATACGACGCAACAACGCCGTAGACATGTGGCTGACCGCCCAGCAAAGCATCCAGCAAGGTCGCCCTGAAACCGCTCATGATGGACATGGTGATGATCAGCGCAGCAACCGCAAAGAAGATGCCGACAAAGGAAATGATCGATATCAGGCTTGCACCGCCATGCTCCCGCTTGGCGCGCAAGTACCGCCAGGCGAGTGTGCGCTCCAGCTTCCCAAACGGCGCGGCCGCTGACGGAATATCACTCATTCGGGCCGCACCTTGCTGAGGGCATCCGCGAGCGGCATTTCTGATTTCTCACCCGTTTTGCGATTCTTGACTTCAACGACACCGTTTTTGATACCACGTGGTCCGATGACAATCTGCCATGGTAGACCAATCAGATCCATCCGCGCGAACTTGCCGCCAGCCCTGTCATCAGTCTCGTCATATAGCGTGTCTATTCCGGCAAGTTCGAGCGCCTGATAGGCTTGCTCACAAACCTTGTCACATTCCTCATCGCCGACCCGCATATTGACGATACCGACATGAAACGGCGCAACGCTTTCGGGCCAGACAATGCCATTCTCGTCATGGCAGGCTTCAATAATACCCCCGACAAGGCGCGAAACGCCGATCCCGTAGCTCCCCATCTCGACCGGCACCATTTGGCCGTCAGGTCCCTGGACAACTGCGTTCATGGGTTCGGAATACTTGGTGCCGAAATAGAAGATGTGGCCGACTTCAATACCGCGCGCAGAGACCTTTCGGTCTTCCGGCAGTTCAGCGAAGGCAGCTTCGTCATGCATCTCTTCGGTCGCGGCATAGTATTGCGTCCGCTTTTCGACTTCTGCTGTCAGGTCGGACGAAAAATCCAGGTCCAGACCCGGCGCGGGCATATCCAGCAGAGCCTTGTCGCAGAACACAGCGCTCTCGCCAGTTTCGGCGAGAATGATGAATTCATGGCTTAACTCGCCCCCAATCGGGCCCGTGTCTGCCCGCATGGGAACGCCGGTTAGGCCAAGGCGGGAGAATGTATTGAGATAGGCGCAGAACATCCGGTTGTAGGAGTGGCGCGCGTCTTCTGGGGTCAGATCAAAGGAATAGGCATCCTTCATCATGAACTCGCGACCGCGCATCACTCCGAAACGCGGGCGGATCTCGTCCCGGAATTTCCATTGCTGGTGATAGAGGTTCAGCGGAAGTTGCTTGTAGCTCTTCACATATGAACGGAACACATCCGTGACGAGCTCCTCATTGGTCGGCCCGTACAGCATGTCGCGGTCATGCCGGTCGGTAATGCGCAACATCTCCTTGCCATAGGCTTCATACCGACCGGACTCGCGCCAGAGATCGGCTTGCTGAAGCGTCGGCATCAACATTTCCACAGCGCCTGCGCGGTTCATCTCTTCGCGCACAATCTGTTCGATCTTCTTGAGGACACGAAGGCCAAGTGGCAGCCATGTGTAGATACCGGCGCCGTTCTGGCGGACCATGCCGGTGCGCAGCATCAATTGATGCGAGGCGATGGCCGCATCTGACGGGGCTTCTTTGGATACGGGCAGGAAATACTTCGACAGACGCATGGAATCTCCGTGATCGCGCGGTAAACGAAGGCCACCTAGCCGCAGCGCCCCCTATTGCGCAAGCAAACGTGGCACGATGATGGCTGTAAGACCTGTCAGAACAATCGCGCCGCCTGTGGCCCATAGCGCTTTTTTGGCAAGCATGGGGTTTTTCGGCGCCGCTTCTTCCGTTCCGTCAATCGTGGAATCGTCTTCCCACTGGCCCTTCACGCCGATCGGAAGAACGACGAAAAAGGACAGCCACCAGGCAATGGTGAAGACAACACCAGCGCCGAAAATGGTCATTAGTGGGCTTCCTTGGGAGTTTCCATCAGCTCGATCAGGACACCGTTCGAATTCTTCGGGTGGACAAAGACAATGGGAGTCCCATGGGCACCAATCCGGGGCTTCCCGAGGACTGTGGCGCCACGCTTGCCCATCTCTTCGACCGCCTGGTCGATGTCATCCACTTCAAAGCAGACATGATGCTGGCCGCCTTTCGGGTTCTTCGTGATGAAATTGGCGATAGGGGATTCGACGCTCAAAGGCTCGATGAGCTCAATCTGGCTATTCGGCAGATTGACGAAACAGACCTTTACGCCCTGTTCCGGCATGTCGAACGGCGTGGTGATATCTGTGGCCCCATAGAGTGTCCGATAGGTTTCGCAAGCGGCTTCAAGATCTGGCACTGCAACACCGACATGGTTCAACGGACCAATTTTAAACTCTGACACAGGTTTCAACTCCTCAGAACGATCACTTCTATTACGGGACGGTGACCAAATGTTTCAAGACAAGCTTTCCGCAAGGCGCGGCCGACGGTTCGCTCGACGGCATCATCGTCCATTCGGTCGCGTTTCTTCATGCGACCAATTGCATCCTCGGCAGCGATCTCAAGCGGCTCGATACTCTCATCAGCGAGGCGACCATCTGTCTCCGACAGGCCTTTTGCCAACACGATGGGGCCGTCAAGTATGTCTCCATCATCGTCCAGCGTCATGGACGCGAAGATGATTCCAGCCCAGGAAAGCTTCCGGCGTTCCTCAATTCCCTGCGCACCTTCCGGCACCAGCCGATCCCCATCCAGAAACAACCGACCGGCTGGAACGACGTCAACAATCTGGGCCTTTCCCGGTGCGATCCGGATCAGGCTGCCATTTTGCGGTGTTACAGCATGGGGAACCTGCAGGGATTTCGCGAAATTGGCATGTTCCATGATGTGCCGACGCTCGCCGTGCACGGGAATTGATACTTGCGGTCGCACCCATCCATACATGCGGCGCAGTTCGTCCCGGCAAGGGTGACCGGAGACATGTATCGGATATGGCACCATGCGCGGCGTGATCACCCTGACGCCCTGCTCTGCCAGTGCATTCTGAAGCGCAAAAATCCCCTTTTCATTGCCTGGGATCTGTCGGGACGAGAAGATCACTGTGTCGCCTTCATGGAGCGACACATTACGATGATCCCGCCGTGAGATTCTCGTCAATGCGGCCCGCGCTTCACCCTGACTTCCCGTACAGAGATACAGGATGTGTTCGGCGGGAATCTGGCTCGCTTCGGATTCGTCAATGAATTCCATATGCGGCGGCAATATGCCGACGGATTTTGCCGCGTCCGTAATGCGATGCATGCTGCGCCCGACCAGGCATACAGCCCGGCCCGCCGACTCGGCAGCTTCGACGATCGATTTCACGCGTGCCACATTCGATGCAAACGTGGTCACGGCCACAGCTTGTTTCTGCTCGGCGATCAGGTCTGTCAGCCCTTGCTTCACCGATTCTTCGGACCCGGACTCCCCTTCTTCGAAGACATTGGTCGAGTCACAGACCATGGCGAGAACGCCTTCATCCCCTAGGGCAGTCAGGCCTTTGACGTCCGTCGCAGATCCGATCTGGGGATCCGGATCGATCTTCCAGTCGCCGGTGTGCAGGATCGTGCCCAGCGGCGTCTTGATCGCCAAGGCGTTCGGCTCGGGAATTGAGTGAGTCAGCGTGACATAGGTAACCTCGAACGGCCCGGCCTGAACTGTTCCGCCCAGCGCAACCGGCTTGAGCCAGGACGGGTCCACGCCCCGCTCAACCATTTTCGAGCGCACGAGCTCTGCCGTGAATGGCGTCGCATAGATCGGGGCCTTTGTCTGCAGGCGAGGATACAACAGGCCGACTGCGCCGATATGGTCCTCATGCGCATGTGTCAGGAATACCGCGTCGATCTTTTCCCCGATTAGATATTCGGGATCCGCGCAGATCAGGTCGATCCCTGGTGTCTCAAGTGATCCGAACGTCACACCGAGGTCGGCAATGATCCAACGGCGGTCATGCGCCGGACCGTAGCCATAGGCATTGAGGTTCATGCCGATCTCATCGCAGCCCCCCAGGGGGAGGAAAACCAGCTCGTCCTCTATACCGTTCGTGTCTGCCATAGGTCTCAACTGTTCCGTTTGTAGATTTCGAGCAGGCCGCGAATGGTAATATCCTGATCGTAATAATCTATTGTCTCGCTGGCGCCTTCAAAGAGGGAGGCCACACCGCCGGTGGCAACCACTTTCATTGGCTTTCCATATTCGGCCTTGATCCGGGTTACGAGCCCATCAATGAGATCGATATACCCCCAGAACACACCTGACTGCATGGCGCTGATCGTATCCTGACCGATTACCTGGGCTGGTTTCTGGATCGCGATGCGTGGCAACTGCGCCGCCGCATCATGTAGCGCCCGCATGGACAGATTGATACCTGGAGAGATGATGCCGCCCTCAAAGCCGCCATCTTCCGCCACAACGTCAAACGTTGTTGCAGTCCCACTATCAATTACAATGAGATTGCCGGAATAGGTCATGTGCGCCCCAAGCGCACTCACAATCCGGTCGGCCCCAACCTGTTCGGGCCGGTGAATGCGGACTTCGACACCCGTTTTCAGGCTGGGATCCCCGATGAACAAGGGCTCGAGATTGAGGTAGCGACGTGCGAGATTGCGAAAATTGAACTGGGCCTGAGGTACTACGGTTGAAATCACGCACCCTTTGATGCGCTTCAACTCCATCCCGTACATGTCAGCCAACCGCCACAACCATGCGGCGTGGTCGTCGGCGGTCTTGGTGGCATCGGTTGCGCTGCGCCACTGATTGACCCACGTCTCGCCATCATGAATGCCGAACACCGTGTTCGTGTTGCCTACATCAATTGCCAGCAGCATCGCCTAGCTACTCCCTATCAGGCTGACATCACCAGCCCGTACTGTCTCCCGGCGTCCGTCGGGCAATCTAAGCACCAGCGACCCGTCTTCCGCCATATCTTCCAATACGCCTATCAGGGGATCGCCGTTTCGCGAAACCGAGATCGTCTGACCGAGCCCTTCAGCGACTTTCAGCCAGTCTTGCCGCAACGTTTCAAATCCTTGCCGCGCCTGGTCAAGACGACGCCCAAACGCACCACGAATCGCCGTCAGGACATCAGCCGGAGTCAGGACCGCGTCGCCCCTCAAGGAATGCAGTGATGTTGCCATTTGGCCGGCGCCCTCAGGTGCGGAAGCCACATTGATCCCAATGCCTGCGGCGACCCAGAACGCAGCGCCCTGCCCGCCGGTTTCGATCAGAATGCCGGAGATTTTGGCGCCATTTACGCGCGCATCGTTCGGCCATTTCAAACGGACGTGGGCGTCAGGCGCGAGCTGCGCAGCCACATCAGAAACAGCCAACGCCCCGGCGAAGGGAATACGGGAGGCTACTGGAATGCCGCCGGGCTCATGAAACAGCGCGGTGGAAAACAAGTTTCCAGACGGCGAAATCCACGGACGCTGCAAACGACCGCGCCCAGCGGTCTGAGCTTCTGCGACAAGCCAGCAATCGTCGAAATCGCCAGCCTTCGCCCGCCGCCTCGCTTCGGAATTGGTGCTGTCTATGACGCCAAGATGGTAGACGGGCCAGGTTAAGCTCAACCTGCAAGTCCCAGAGCCGCTGTGCCCGCCCATCCTGATAGTGCGCTTATGAAGAACAGGAACAGGATACCGGCAATCAGCGCTGCAAGCAGAACTGTAATCGTTACCGGGCCATCGACCGCTTCAAAACGCTCTGTTGGCTCGTCAAACCACATGATCTTGATCAGACGGAGATAATAGCCAAGCGATACGACCGACGCGAGCACGAGAATTATCACGACTGGCATCAGCCCAGCCTCAACCCCGGCGGACAATACTTCCCATTTTCCGAAGAACCCACCGAACGGTGGAAGGCCCGCCATCGAAAAGATCAGAATGGAAAGCGCGATCGCCAGCACGGGACGCTTTCGCATCAACCCACCAAGCTCGTTGATCCCTTCCACCATGCCGCCTTTGCGACGCATGGCGAGTACGCCCATGAACAGGCCAAGTGACGCAATCACGTACAGCGTCAGGAAGACCAGCAAAGGCCCCGCTCCCAATTCCGGACCCGCGGCAACAGCGACGAGCGCGTAGCCCATATTCGCAATCGATGAGTAGCCAAGCAAGCGCTTGATATTGGTTTGTGTCAGCGCGCCAAGTGACCCGACAATCATGGACAAACCGGCAATGATACAAATGATCAACTGCCACTGGTCGATCACGTCGCCAAACATGGTGAACATGACATTCGCAAAGACCACCATGCTCGCCATTTTGGGCGCAGAGGCGAAGAACGCAACGACCGGTGTCGGCGCGCCCTCATACACGTCCGGCGTCCAGATATGCATGGGCGCAGCAGAGACTTTGAAGGCGAGACCGACAATCATCAGGACCATGCCGAACATCATGCCGATCGATGGGTCCGCTGCAGCGATCACGGCATATTCTGTCGAACCGCTGAACCCGTAGACGAGTGATGCGCCATACAGCAGCATGCCAGATGCAAGCGCCCCCAAAACGAAGTACTTCAACCCAGCTTCGGACGCCTTGGCAGAATCCCGATGAAACGCAGCCAGGACATAGGAAGACAGACTAAGCGTTTCGACGCCCATATAGAGCGTCATCAAGTCAGCCGCCGACAGGATCATGCCCATGCCGAAGGAGGCGAGCAGGATCAGCAGGGAATATTCATACCGAATGGTACCATGCCGCTTCAGGAAACCCTCAGATGTGAGCAGCGCAAATCCCGCCAAGACATAGCTGACAAATTTTGCGAAGTTCACGAACGTGTTCGTACGAACGAGACCATTGAAGGCTTCGCCGCCTTCATAGTTCATCAGCGAAAACGCGGCGGCCGCAAAGAGGGCAAGAGCGCCGAACTTGATAGATACGCTGTTGAAACGATCCTTCAACGTGGCGCCCACAAGCACGCCAATCAAGGCAATCGCCACGAGCCAGAGCTCAGGCCCAACAGTCAGTATCATGGCAGTGAAATCAATCACGAGATCAGCCTCCCGCCATCAGGTTCAGAATGCGCAAGGCAGAACCTTCGGTAATGTTGAAAATCAAATTGGGTGCAACACCAAACAGGATTGTGAGGATGGCGAGTGGAGCAATGCAGATCCATTCAATCCTGTTCATATCCTTAATCGTGTTCAGATCGGGATTGGTGATTTTTCCAAACACTGTCCGGCGATACAGGGTGAGCATATAAACGGCCGAAAAGATCACACCAAGCGCGGCGCCAAACGCTGCCCAGGTTGAAGCTTGGAAGCCACCGACCATGGTCAGGATCTCGCCGATGAAGCCAGACGTGCCAGGAAGACCGACATTGGCCATGGTGAACAGCATGAAGAACGTGGCATAGACCGGCATCCGGTGAACCAATCCGCCATAGGCGGAAATTTCACGAGTGTGCATCCGGTCATAAACGACGCCAACGATCAGAAAGAGTGCGGCGGAGATCAGGCCGTGGCTCAGCATCTGGAAAATGGCCCCCTGAACGCCGGCCTCATTGAAGGCGAACACGCCGAGCGTAACAAAGCCCATATGCGCAACAGATGAATATGCGATCAGTTTCTTCATGTCCGTCTGCCGCCACGCGACGAGCGACGTGTATACGATGGCGATCACCGCCAGTGCGAACATCATCGGCTGAAACATGTGGCTCGCGTCCGGGAACATGGGCAACGAAAAGCGCAGGAATCCATAGCCGCCCATCTTCAGAAGAATGCCTGCCAGCAAAACGGATCCCGCAGTCGGTGCCTGCACGTGTGCATCCGGCAACCATGTATGAACCGGCCACATAGGCAGCTTCACGGCGAACGACGCCATAAAGGCCAGCCAGAGCCAGGTCTGAACGTTCGGATCGAAGGAATATTTCTCCAGAATCTCGAAGTCAGAACCACCAGCAACCTGGTACATGTACACCACGGCCACGAGCATCAGCAGTGAACCGATCAGCGTATAGAGGAAGAATTTGAACGCCGCATAGATCTTGTCCTTGCCGCCCCAGATACCAATGATCAGGAACATCGGAATCAGGCCGGCTTCGAAGAAGATATAGAACAGGACGAGGTCCATCGCGGTGAAGACGCCGATGATGAAGGTCTCAAGAACGAGAAAGGCGACCACATACTCCGTCACGCGCTTGTGGATCGAGTTCCAGCTGGCCAGCAGGCAGATAGGGATCAGGAAAGTGGTCAGCAAAATAAGCGAAATAGACAGGCCATCAATGCCCATCTTGTAGCTGATGTTACGATACCAGCTGTATTGCTCGACGAGCTGATAGCCCGATTGAGACGCATCAAACGCACCAAATGCCGCGAGGGATGCAATGAAGGTTGCACCGGAAATGATCAGGCCAGCCAGGAGCGCTGTACGCCCCTCGGTATCACTGGAGGATGCATCCCGGCTGCCAGCTGTCGCTGCGCGCACGAGCATGATGATGAGTGCGCCTGCCAAGGGCAGGAACGTCATCGCTGAAAGAATGGGAAAACCGCCCATTAGTTGGCTCCTCCAGCGCGCAGCCACAATATTCCGCCGAATACGAGTGCAGCACCGATAATCACAAATGCGTAGTGGTAGAGATATCCGGTATGCATCTTGGACAAGCGTCCAGCCGAAGCCTTGGTCACGGCCACAACACCATCAGGCCCGATGCCGTCGATGATCTTTTTGTCCGCCTTCCAGAAGAGATTGCCGAGCATGGCCGAGCCCTTGATGAGCGTGGCCTGATAGATCTCGTCGAAATACCATTTGTTGTAGAACAGCGAGTGCAGCGGACCGCCGCTGTCGGCAACACGCTTACCAACACCCCGGTTGAAGTAATAGGTGAACGTCGCAATCAGGAAGCCGGCGATCGTAACGACCAGCGGGGCGTACAACACCCATTCAGGCACATTATGACGATCATGCAGGACATGGTTCTCTGCGGCGCGATAGATCGCGCCGGCCCAGAAAGTCTCATTATTGCTGTCCACGAATGCGTCGTAGAAATATACGCCCGCGAAAATCGCACCCAAGCTGAGCAGTCCCAGAGGCACCAGCATGACGAGCGGGCTCTCATGCGGTGTGTGGTCATGAGCGTGGCCATGTGCCTCATCAACTCCATGCACATCTTCAAGAGCGTGGTTGTCATGATGATCATGAGCTTCCCAGGTCTTTGGACCGTGGAACGTCATGTAGATCAGGCGCCACGAATAGAAGCTCGTCAGGAAGGCTGCAATCAGGCCGAACCAGAAAGCTACCTGACCGAACATGACCTTGGACTGGCCAGCGGCGAAAGTGCTTTCCAGGATGGCGTCCTTGGAGAAGAAGCCAGCGAAACCGATCTGGGTGTGCGGAATACCGAGGCCGATAATGGCAATCGTCCCGATCATCATGGCCGCATAGGTGAGCGGCATGAATTTGGCGAGCCCGCCCATGCGACGCATATCCTGCTCATGGTGCATACCATGGATAACCGAGCCAGCGCCAAGGAACAAAAGCGCCTTGAAGAAGGCGTGCGTGAAGAGGTGGAACATGGCCGCTTCATAGGCGCCGACACCTGCCACGAAGAACATGTAGCCAAGCTGGGAACAGGTCGAATAGGCAATCACGCGCTTGATATCGTTTTGCGCCATACCAACCGTGGCCGCATAGAGCGCGGTCACCGCGCCCACGATGGTGATCATGCCTGCAGCCCAGAATGTGTACTCATAGATCGGCGACAAGAGGCAGACGAGATAGACGCCCGCCGTCACCATGGTTGCGGCGTGGATCAAGGCCGATACCGGTGTCGGACCTTCCATCGCATCCGGCAACCAGACATGCAGGAAGAACTGGGCCGACTTGCCCATGGCGCCAATGAAGAGCAGCACACCGATAACTTCCAGCGCGTTCAGATTCCAATGCAGGAACGGAATCATCAGATCGCGGACCGGTGCCGCTTCCGTGAAACCAACAGGCACAACCGCCACATTGTTGCGCACGGCGTCCAGTACCGGACCGAACTCGACCGAGCGGAATACGAAGAAGACGGCCATGATGCCCAGCGCAAGGCCGAAATCGCCTACACGGTTGGTAACGAAAGCCTTGATGGAGGCGTCGTTCGGCGCCTTATTCTGGTACCAGAAGCCGATCAACAGGTAGGAAGCGAGACCCACGCCTTCCCAGCCGAAGAACAACTGGATGAAATTGTCAGCGGTCACCAGCATGAGCATCATGAAGGTGAAGAGCGACAAATAGCTGAAGAAGCGCGCCTTGTGCGGGTCCTCGCTCATATATCCCCAGGAATAGAGATGCACGAGGCCGGATACGCCGGTAATCACCGCCATCATCACAATGGACAACGTGTCGACGCGGATTGCCCAATTCGCCTGGAATTCGCCGACGCTTATCCATGGCATGAGGGTAATCACATGCTGCTTGATTTCCATGCCGGTCGTCGCGGCGACGAGACTTGCATGATGCTCCTCAGTGCCCGTGTGACCACCAAGACCCGCCACATAGGCGAACAGCTGGATCAGCGACAGCGCGCCTGCTGATAATACGACAGCAGTGGTCAGCCCCATGACGATTTTGTCGCCAATCTGCTTGTGTGCCAGGCCGGTCAGCGCCACGAGCCCTGGCGCAAGGACGATATAGAGGATCAGGATATCTGGAAGCATCGCCCTACCCCTTCATCAGGTCGACATTTTCGACCGAGATATCACCGCGATTGCGGAAGTAGACGACGAGAATGGCAAGACCAACAGCTGCCTCGGCTGCCGCAACTGTCAGTACCAACATCGCGAAGACCTGCCCGGCAATCGTGCCACTAAATACCGCAAAGGCAATGAGGTTGAGGTTTACCGACAACAGGATCAGCTCAATCGCCATCAGGATGACGATGATGTTCTTGCGGTTCACGAAGATGCCCACGACCCCGATTGTGAACAGGGCCGCCGAGACGGCGAGAAAATGGGAAAGCCCAAGGTCCATTTCTTAGATCCCCTGCCCCGGAGTGGGGTCTTTCAATTCATAGGCATCGCTGCGACGGCGCGATGTCTGCTTGGCAATGTTCTGGCGCTTGGTCTCTGGACGGTGGCGCAGCGTCAGCACGATGGCACCAACCATGGCAACGAGCAGGATGATGCCCGCCATCTGGAACAGCAGCAGGTATTGCGTATACATTACCTGCCCAATGGCCTCGGCATTAGTCTCAGCGCCCGGAGATGCATCGAAATTGGTCTCCATGTCTGCTGTGCCGATCACCGATGCCAGCACGATTTCGGCGGCAAATATGATCCCGACAAGCACAGCAAACGGCCAGTATCTCAGTGTGCCGCGCTTGAGCTCGACGAAGTCGACGTCCAGCATCATAACGACGAACAGGAATAACACAGCAACCGCGCCGACATAGACAACGACCAAAAGCATCGCCAGGAACTCAGCGCCAATCAGCACAAGCAAACCGGCCGATGAGAAGAATGCGAGAATGAGCCACAACACCGAATGAACGGGGTTGCGCGCCATGATCACCGACAGCGCCGAGACGAGCACGACGGCCGCGATCAGATAGAAAGCGATGACTGCCACAGCCCTACTAGGCCCCCTTCTTGGCAGGGCAGAACGCCCCACGAGTTAATAGTTCCGGCGGCCTAGCGATAAGGCGCGTCGAGTTCCAGATTCTTGGCGATCAGTCGTTCCCAACGATCTCCATTCGCGAGCAGGCGGTCCTTGTCGTAGAACAGCTCTTCGCGCGTTTCAGTGGCGAATTCGAAGTTCGGCCCCTCCACGATGGCATCGACCGGACAGGCCTCCTGACAGAAGCCGCAATAGATGCATTTCACCATGTCGATATCATAACGTGTGGTACGACGGGCACCGTCTGCGCGCGGCTCAGCCTCAATCGTGATGGCCTGCGCCGGGCAGATTGCCTCACACAATTTACAGGCGATGCAGCGCTCTTCACCGCTGGGATAGCGCCGCAAAGCGTGTTCCCCGCGAAAGCGCGGCGAAAGAGGATTTTTCTCAAACGGATAGTTCACCGTTGCCTTGCGCGTGAACACTTCCCTTGTCGCCACGACGAGCGCGCCGAGGAAATCGGTCAGGAGCGCGCCGCGGATGGTTTGAGCCAGACTCATGACTGAACTCCCAGATAAACGACATAGCCGGACACAATCAGAACCGCCACGAGCGAGGTTGGCAGGAAGATCTTCCACCCCAGGCGCATCAGCTGGTCATAGCGGTAACGAGGGACAATCGCCTTCACCATCGCGAACATTATGAACAGGAACAGGATCTTGAACATGAACCAGAACAAGCCGGCGAATGCATTCACGAAGGGGTGATCGCGGACAAATTCCTCTCCCAGCGCGAATGGACCGTGCCAGCCGCCAAGGAAAAGGATCGTCATCAACGCGCACATCAGAACAATGTTGAGATACTCGCCCAGCATGAAAAGCAGGTAGGGCGTTGAGCCGTATTCCACTTGGTAACCCGCGACGAGCTCGGATTCGGCTTCCGGCAAATCGAAGGGTGGCCGGTTGGTCTCAGCAAGCGCTGATACGAAGAAGATAATGAACATCGGGAACATGACGAGGATCAGCGGGAAGTGCTGGAAACTGAAAGCATGCCAGGTCCAGATACCGCCTTCCTGCGCGTTCACGATATCCGTCAGGTTCATCGAACCTACCAGCAAGATGACGGTCACGATCACGAAGCCGATCGACACTTCATAGGAGACCATCTGCGCTGCCGAGCGCAGGGCGCCGAGGAACGGATATTTGGAGTTCGACGCCCAGCCGCCCATAATGATGCCATAGACGCCCAGCGAACTGATCGCGAACAGGTAAAGCACGCCGACATTGAGGTTCGAGATGACCCAGCTCGTGCCGCTTGCAGTGCCGGGCGCAACCGGAATCGCCGCCCAGGCCGCGAAGGCCAGCGTACAGGTCAGGATTGGCGCGATAAGAAAGACGGTCTTGTTCGCACCAGCCGGAATCACGATTTCCTTGAGCAGGAATTTTCCGAAATCGGCGAATGACTGCATCAGGCCGAAAGGTCCAACAACGTTCGGGCCTTTGCGCATCATCACGCCAGCCCAGACCTTGCGATCCAAAAGCAGGAGGAATGCGATCGATAACAACAGGACGAGCGTGAACAGTGCGATCTGTCCGAGGACCAGCAATGGCCCCCAAAGTTGCCCGAGAGACTCGACGTAGTTGCTCATGGCGCCCGCCCTACTCCGCTGCTACCGGAGTGTCCAGCGCTGAGGCCAGCGCAGAACATTCGGCCATCGTCTTGGACGCCCGTGCGATCGGGTTCGTCATATAGAAATCGTCAAACACCGGACGGAATGTCGCGGTCACAAGGATTGTCGAAGGAGTCGTGATTGGCGTTTTGAGGGCCTCCGCCCCCATCGCGCCCGGCGCGAATCCAAGTCCTGAGAAAGTGGTGCTTTCACCCTCAGGACCGCGCAATTCAGCACGCAGCGCATCGGCGGTATCATAGGGCAGTTTCTTGCCAACAACTTCCGACAAGGCTCGGAAAATGGCCCAGCCTTCGCGTGCCTCACCTTTTGGCTGCACAGCGCGGCTCGTCATCTGGACGCGGCCTTCGGTGTTCACAAAGGTGGCGGACATTTCGGTATAAGCGGCACTCGGCAAAATAATGTCCGCACGCGCAGCCCCCGCATCGCCATGCGAGCCTATGTAAATGACTTTCGAATTGCCAAGGTTAGACAGATCGAGCTCGTCAGCCCCGAGAAGCACGACCGTTTCCATCCCGCCGGACAGGATATCTGCCGTCGCGGCTCCACCCTCGCCAGGCACGAACCCAACGTCCAGCGCGCCCACGCGGCCCGCCGCATTGTGAAGAACGCCAAATCCGGCCCAGCCGTCTTTAACGGCGCCAATTTCGTTTGCCAGTTCCAGCGCTTTAGCGAGAACTGCTGCGCCATCTTCGCCGCAGAGCGCGCGTTCGCCGATGACGACCATCGGCCGCTCGGCATCTGCGAGCACTTTGCCGAAGTCCGAATTGCGGATATTTGCAAGCGCCGACGCGCCATCGCCGAGCCAGGCATGCTCATATGTCAGATCCGCAGCTTCGCCGATACGGCCAACTTTCAGGTCAGCCCAAAGCCATGCCTTGCGGATGCGCGCATTCCAGACAGCGGCTTCAACGCGCGGATTCGTACCGATCAACAGCAAGGCGTCAGCATCTTCTACGCCAGCCAGTGTGCCATTCAGGATATAACGTTCGCGCACCCCATCTGTGCCATATTGCGCCCCGGCGGGACGACAATCTGTATTCTCCACACCGAGCCCTCGGAAAAAATCAAGCGCTGCCTTGGCCTGCTCAACCTCGATCAAGTCTCCGGCGACAACGCCGATTTTTTCAGGGGATGCCGACAGCGCCTCTTTCACGGCCGCAAAAGCCTCGCCCCAATTAGCCGGGCGCAGTTTGCCGTTCTCGCGAATGTAAGGCTTGTCGAGGCGTTGGCGGGCTAGGCCATCCCAAATGAAACGGGATTTGTCCGACAGCCACTCCTCGTTGATGCCTTCGCTCACTTCAGGAAGGATGCGCATCACGCCATCACCCTTGGCGTCCACGCGGATCGCAGCGCCCATGGCGTCCATCACATCAATGGAGGACGTTTTACGCAGCTCCCAGGGGCGCGCATTGAATGCGTATGGCTTGGAGGTCAGCGCACCAACCGGACACAAATCAATGACGTTGCCAGACAGTTCGGATGTCAGGCTCTTTTCCAGATAGGTCGTGATTTCGGCATTTTCGCCACGCGAAATCATGCCGAGCTCCTCGACCCCCGCGACTTCGGCGGCGAAGCGCACGCATCGCGTGCACTGGATGCAGCGGGTCATGATCGTCTTGACCAGCGGGCCCATATTCTTGTCTTCAACGGCACGCTTGTTCTCGTCATAGCGACTGCCGGCGCGGCCATAGGCCATGGCCTGATCCTGCAGGTCGCACTCGCCGCCCTGGTCGCAGATCGGGCAATCCAGCGGATGGTTGATCAGCAGGAATTCCATGACACCATTACGGGCCTTTTCCACATAGGCGCCCTTGGTGCGGATGTTCGGTGCCGATCCATCCCGGTTCGGACGCATGTCGCCCACGGTTTGCGCGCACGAAGCAATCGGCTTCGGTGCGCCTTCCCATTCGACAAGGCACATGCGGCAATTGCCGGCGACCGACAGGCGCTCATGATAGCAGAAGCGCGGAATCTCAGCACCCGCTTCCTCACACGCCTGCATCAGCGTGTAGGCGCGTGGGACCTCAATGTCCTTGCCATCGACATTCAACTTAAAAAGGTCGTCGGACATATCTCTACTCCGCTGCCACGACTGCGCCCTGCACCATGGCGCGCGGCAGTCTGTACTGGTTGATGCGATCCTCAATCTCATGGCGGAAGTGGCGGATCAGGCCCTGAATCGGCCAGGCCGCTGCGTCACCGAGTGCGCAAATCGTGTGGCCTTCAACCTGCTTGGTTACATCCAGGAGCGTCTCGATCTCATCATGCTCGGCTTCGCCTTTGACCATTCGCTCCATGACGCGCCACATCCAGCCTGTGCCTTCACGGCACGGCGTGCACTGGCCGCAGCTTTCATGTTTGTAGAAATATGCGAGACGGGCAATTGCCTTGATCAGGTCGGTGTCCTTGTCCATCACGATCACCGCCGCCGTGCCCAGGCCTGATTTAAGGTCCCGCAGTGTGTCGAAATCCATGTAGGCGTCCATGATCTGCTCGGCCGGCACCATCGGCACGGACGATCCACCGGGGATCACCGCCTTGAGATTGTCCCAACCACCCCGGATACCGCCGCAGTGATTATCAATCAGCTCACGGAAAGTGACCGACATTTCTTCTTCGACATTACATGGCTTGTTCACATGCCCGGAAACACAGAACAGTTTTGTGCCCGCATTGTTTGGACGGCCAAATCCGGCAAACCACTCAGCACCGCGGCGAAGAATGGTCGGAGCCACTGCAATCGACTCGACATTGTTTACTGTTGTTGGGCAGCCATACAGGCCAGCATTGGCCGGAAACGGTGGTTTCAGCCGGGGCTGTCCCTTCTTGCCTTCAAGGCTTTCCAGCAAGGCTGTCTCCTCGCCGCAGATATAGGCGCCGGCCCCGTGATGGACATAGAGATCGAAATCCCAGCCATTCACATTGTCCTTGCCGATCAGCTTTGCCTCATAGGCTTCCTTGACGGCTTTCTCGAGCGCATGGCGCTCATTGATATACTCACCACGCAGGTAGACATAGCATTTATGGGCGCGCATCGCGCGGCTTGCCACCATGCAGCCCTCGATGAGCAGATGCGGATCATGCCGCATGATCTCGCGATCCTTGCACGTGCCGGGCTCGGACTCGTCAGCATTGACGACCAGATAGTGCGGTCGATCGCGCACTTCCTTCGGCATGAACGTCCATTTCAGACCGGTCGGAAAGCCAGCGCCGCCGCGACCGCGCAAGCCTGAGGCCTTGATCTGGTCGCATATCCAGTCTGGCCCCTGATCCAGCATCTCCTTGGTGAGGTGCCAGGCGCCGCGTTTCTTCGCCGCTTCGAGGTCGGGTGAGTGCAAACCATAGAGGTTTGTGAAGATGCGATCCTTGTCCTGCAGCATGGCCTAGTCCTCATCATCCCTGCTGGAGGCAACCTGCCCCGCATCGACCCGCTTCGAGAACTCGGTCTCGCCGCCCGTGGCCAGCTCTTTTGCTTGCGCGATCCAGTCTTCCCGCTCGATCCGACCCGGGAAGCTCATATAGTCTTCGACCCAGTCAATATTGGCTGGCGTCCAGTCCGCGATCTGCTGGAAGGTGAAGATGCCGAGTTCATTGAGCGCATCCTCATTCTTCGGTCCGATACCCTTGATGCGCTTCAGATCATCATGGTCTTCAGAGGCGATCGCGACCGATTCCGGCTTTTCGCCTGAAACGGCAGCAGGTGCAGATTTCTCGGCGGTTTCCGTCTTCGAGATCAGCGTCGTCTTGCCGGTATTTTCCTTTTGGGGAACTTCGCGTTGTGTGTTCGTCGGCGCAGATTCCGCTGGTTTGCCGGCAGCCGTCGGCTCCGGTTCTGGCTCGGCGGTCGGCAAATTGGGCAAAGCACCCGACTGGTTGCGTGTTCCATCGAATAATTGCGGATCGGTCAGGATAGCCGTGCCCCCTTCCGGCGCGCTATTGATCCGGTCGACCTGCGGGCCGGGATGTGCCTCGACGCCATTCTTCAGCTTGTTGAGAATCATCCCCAGCGAATCTGGGGTCAAATCTTCGAAATAATCGTCATTCACCTGAACCATGGGCGCATTCACGCACGCGCCAAGACACTCGACCTCTTCCCAGGACAGACGACCATCATCGGTCACGAACATCTGCTTGCCGATCTCGGTCTGGCAGACCTCCTTCAGCTTCTCCGCGCCACGCAACTGGCAAGGCGTCGTGCCGCAGAGTTGGATGTGGTACTTTCCGACCGGCTGCAGACGGAACATCGTGTAGAAGGTCGCGACTTCATAGACGCGGATATACGGCATCTCCAGACGATCGGCGACTTCACGCATAGCAGGCTCGGATAGCCAGCCACTATTGTCCTTTTGCGCCAACCACAGCATCGGGATCACCGCAGACCGCTGCTTGTCAGCCGGATACTTGCCGCGCCAGAACGCAATTTTCTCTTCGGTCTCGGGCTTGAACGCGAATGTGTCGCCTCCAGCCTCCATATCAAAACGGCGTAGTGCCACTACTCGCCCCTTTTCGAAAAACAGCGACGGGCTTCATCCTTGAGAGGATGTTCGTCAAAAAAGCGTGTCTGCGCAGTACTCATCGGTCGATTTCCCCGAACACGATATCGAGTGAGCCCAAGATGGCGGACACGTCCGCCAGCATGTGACCCTTGCTGAGATGGTCCATCGCCTGCAGGTGCGGATAGCCCGGCGCGCGAATCTTGGCGCGATACGGGCGGTTCGTCCCGTCCGAGACGAGATAGACGCCGAACTCGCCCTTCGGCGCCTCGATGGCGACATAGGTCTCGCCTTCCGGAACATGGAAACCTTCAGTGTACAGCTTGAAGTGATGGATCAGGGCTTCCATCGAATTCTTCATCTCGGCCCGGCGCGGCGGCGCAAGCTTCGAACCGGGCACAAGGACAGGCCCGGGCCCCTCTTTCGACATGAGGTCAACACATTGCTGCATGATCTTCACCGACTCGCGCATCTCTTCCATACGGCAGACATAGCGGTCGTAATTGTCGCCATTCCGGCCAACCGGAATTTTGAAATCGAGCTCGGAATAGCATTCATAAGGCTGCGAGCGGCGAAGGTCCCAGGCGAAACCCGACCCACGCACCATCACGCCCGAGAATCCCCACTCCATGATGGTCTTCTCATCAACTAGGCCGATATCGACATTGCGCTGTTTGAAGATGCGATTTTCGGTGACCAGGCTTTCGATGTGATCAAGCTTGCCCGGGAATTGCTCACACCATTCCGCAATATCGTCAATGAGGTTCTGCGGCAGGTCCTGATGGACGCCGCCAGGGCGGAAATAAGCGGCGTGCATGCGGCTGCCTGAGGCGCGCTCATAGAACACGCACAGTTTTTCACGTTCTTCAAAACCCCAGGTGATCGGCGTCAACGCGCCTACGTCGAGGATCTGCGTTGTTACATTCAGCAAGTGCGACATGATCCGGCCGAGCTCTGAATAGAGCACGCGAATCAAGCTTGCCCGCCGGGGGACTTCGACGCCCAGCAGCTTCTCGACGGCCAGGCACCAGGCGTGCTCCTGATTCATGGGAGAGCAATAGTCCAGTCGGTCGAAATATGGCATTCCCTGCAGGAATGTCTTGTACTCCAGCAGCTTCTCGGTGCCGCGATGCAGCAAGCCGATATGGCTGTCCACACGGGTCACGATCTCGCCATCGAGATCGAGAATCATACGAAGGACGCCGTGGGCGGCCGGATGTTGAGGACCGAAATTCAGTGTGAACTTTCGGTCTTCCATTTCGGAGATGTGCGCGGTGTCAGCCATTATTCAGAAGGCTCCTCGGCTTTCTCGTCCCCGGGAATATGACTGGTCATACCCTCCCACGGTGAGAGGAAATCGAAATTGCGATATTCCTGCGGCAGTTCGACCGGCTCATAGACGACGCGCTTTTCAAGGTCGTCGTAACGCACTTCATAATGGCCTGTCAGGGGGAAGTCCTTGCGCAGCGGATACCCCTCAAAGCCATAATCGGTGAGGATGCGGCGAAGGTCAGGATGATCGGAGAACTGGATGCCATACATGTCGAAGGCTTCCCGTTCGAACCAGTTTGCGGCAGGCCAAAGCCCGACAATACTTGGAACGGGCGTATCTTCATCGGTACTGATACGTACGCGCACACGATGATTCATCCGCATCGAAAGCAGGTGATAAACGACTTCGAACCGCTCGGTCCGCTCCGGATAATCAACCCCGCAAACATCGACAAAGGTCTCGAAATTGCACTGCTGGTCGTCGCGCAGGAAGCGCATCAGGCTCACAATGTGATCGCGCTCGGCCAACACGGTCAACTCGCCAAGCGTCACGTCCGCAGACTTGACGGCATCCGGCTGGCGCGCGGCGATATGAGCGCCCAGTTCACCCAGGGCTTCGATAGCTTCTGTTGTCATCATGTCAGCTCCTACCGTTCCAGCGAGCCTTCGCGGCGAATCTTCTTCTGCAGCTGCAAGAAGCCGTAAACCAGCGCTTCAGCAGTCGGCGGGCACCCCGGAATATAGATATCGACCGGCACGATTCGATCGCAGCCACGCACAACGCTGTAGCTGTAATGGTAATAGCCGCCACCATTGGCACAGCTACCCATGGAAATCACATAACGTGGCTCCGGCATCTGATCGTAAACCTTGCGCAGGGCGGGTGCCATCTTGTTGGTCAGGGTGCCGGCAACGATCATCACGTCCGACTGGCGGGGTGAACCGCGCGGCGCCATACCGAAGCGCTCAAGGTCGTAACGCGGGTTGCCGGCGTGCATCATTTCCACGGCGCAGCAGGCAAGGCCGAACGTCATCCACATCAGGGAACCGGTCCGCGCCCAAGTGATCAGATCATCGGCTGCGGCGGTGAAATAGCCTTTATCAGCCAATTGGTCTGACAGGCCGGTATAGAACGGGTCATCATTGCCGGGCTGAAAGCCGCCTTCGACTCCCGTCCGCGCGCCGCCAAGAGCATATGTCTTGTAATCGTCAGCCATTATTCCCACTCCAGCGCACCGCGGCGCCACTCATAAACAAATCCGATGGTCAAAACACCGAGGAAACCAACCATGGACCAGAATCCGACCAAGCCAATCGTTCCAAGGCTTACTGCCCACGGGAACAGAAATGCCACTTCCAGGTCAAAGATGATGAACAGAATCGCGACGAGATAGAATCGCACATCGAACTTCATCCGCGCGTCGTCAAAAGCGGGGAAGCCGCACTCATATGCTGAGTTCTTTTCCGGATCCGGATTGCTGGGCGCCAGAAGCACCGAACCTAGAATGAACAGGCCCGAAATCACGGCGCCGATGACCAGAAAAATGATCACGGGCAAATAGTCGAGTGCCAAGCGTTCGATCTCTGACATGGTACCTTGTCTCCTGCCGCAGGGGTGGCTTGATCTGGCGCCGGATTAGGACGGTTTCGCCTATGGCGCAACAGACAGACGCAATATATCGCAGCAACTCAGTCTAGCCTGAATTATTGCCCAACTCACGTGCACTATACTGCGGCGGTGCGTCACGGCGCAAAGCAGAACGGGCGCAGCAGGCTCGGCACCATAGCCATGAATTCAATCGGCTTTTTGCGATCCATTCGCATCCAGAGGATCAGTGAGCAGCTATGTCGAGTGCCTCTAGCGTTTCAAACGACAGCTGACCCACACCCAAGCCCTGCTCCCGCTGATACGCTTTCAGCGCGCTCATCGTTGCGGGCCCGAATTTGCCATCAATTTCGACCGCATGACCGACTTGTGAAAGCGCTTTCTGAAGGACAGTAATCGTCTCGGGAGATATATCTTCGTCGCACAACACAGTCTTCCATACCGCCCTCCCCTCGCCTGTCACGATCCGTTTCTCGACCGTGCGATACGTCGCCGGGATCGAGACGATTTCTTCACGGGCGGGCCTGACCAATTGTTCGATCATGAGCGTTTCATACTCCGCTGGTATCGCAACCGGCTCGACACGTGCCGGTTCGACCAGGACCTGCTTCACGAGCGTATGATACTCTGCTGGAACTATGCGTGTCTCGGACTGGTCAGGCTTCACAATACGCGTGCGTGTAATTGTCTTGTACTCTGCCGGGACATCGACCGACGCAAGCACGTCGTTCCCCGGAGGTTTGCTGGCATCATCCTCGCCGGCAATCGCGCGACCAGCCACATCTTCCTTTAAATCCAAAGTCGAATAAGCCTGCCGGACCAGCACTTGTTCGGTGTAGGTTTCGTATTCTGCCGGGATCACAACCGTCTCTGTTCGTTCCGGCCGGACCAGCACTTGCTCTGTAACCGCCTCATAGACTGCAGGCACGATCCTATACTCGGTCGCGGCCTGTTTGACCTCGACCAACCGCGACACTGTTTTGTATTCGGCGGGATAAATACGAATTTCGGTTCGTTCGGGCTCGTGCAGCACCTGCTCGGTCACGGTCTCGAACGTTTCCGGAATTAAAACAGGCGCATGGCAGGTTCCAGTTATGTTTTCGGCCAGCGCTGGTCCCATCATCAGAAGCCCAGCAGCGGTCGCGATCATCGGTTTGAGTTGCATGAACCTGCTCCAGCCGCCACCGAAACATACAAGCGTTCCAGTCTACCAATTACCACGCATTTCAACCATGCACTCATATTCCGCAACCCTCCCCGCACCAGGAGATACGCACCCGCCACGCAGTTTCCTCTGCGCTCAATTTACCGAGACACTGGTGTTCTGTGCTCCAGCCAGTATTAGAAAGCCGAATCCCAGCCCCGAGGTACTCCATGATCCCCAGATACACCCGCCCCGAAATGGCAGCCATTTGGTCTCCCGAATCCAAATTCGGCATCTGGCTGGAGATCGAGACCCTCGCAGCCGAAGCCATGGAGCAGAAGGGTCTGATTCCGGAAGGAGTCTCCGCAGCGGTCCGCGAACGTGCGGCGTTCGACGTAGATCGGATCGATGAGATCGAGCGTGAAGTGAAGCATGACGTCATCGCCTTTCTGACGAATGTCGCAGAACACGTTGGTGACGAAGCGCGCTTCTTGCACAAGGGCATGACCTCTTCAGATGTCCTGGACACATGTTTCAATGTCCAGCTTGTACGCGCAACCGACCTCCTAGTGATTGGTGTAGACCGCGTCTTGGCCGCACTCGAAAAGCGAGCCTTTGAACACAAGCTGACACCCACTATTGGCCGCAGTCACGGGATTCATGCAGAACCCACTACATTCGGTGTGAAACTTGCCGGCTATCATGCCGAATTCCAGCGCGCACGGACCCGCCTGGTGCTGGCTCGCGAAGAAGTGGCGACGTGTGCAATCTCCGGCGCAGTTGGCACATTTGCAAATATCGACCCGTCCATTGAGACTCATGTTGCCGAAAAGCTCGGTCTCAGCGTCGAGCCCGTTTCTACCCAGGTCATCCCGCGCGACCGCCATGCCATGTTCTTCGCAGTCTTGGGTGTGATCGCGTCTTCTATTGAACGGCTTTCAACAGAAGTACGTCACCTCCAGCGCACTGAAGTGCTCGAAGCCGAAGAGTTCTTCTCGGCGGGCCAGAAGGGCTCATCCGCCATGCCACACAAGCGCAATCCCATTCTGACGGAGAACCTTACCGGTCTTGCCCGGCTTGTCCGCTCCGCTGTGACGCCTGCCATGGAAAATGTTGCGCTATGGCATGAGCGCGATATCTCGCACTCCTCGGTCGAACGTGGCATCGGCCCGGACGCGACCGTGCATCTTGATTTTGCGCTGCACCGTCTTGGCGGCGTGATCGAGAACCTCTTGGTCTATCCGGAAAACATGATGAGCACGATCGACAGCATGGGTGGCCTCCACAATTCGCAACGCATCTTGTTGGCCCTCGTCGAAAAAGGCGTCAGCCGTGAAGACAGCTATCGTCTGGTCCAGCGCAATGCGATGCGGACCTGGAAGAAGGAAGGTGACCTTCTCGACCTGCTCAAACAGGATGAGGAAGTATCATCCCGACTGACAGATTCCGAACTCGAGTCCTTGTTCGACCTTGGCTACCATTTCAAACACGTGGACACGACCTTCGAGCGCGTCTTCGGACGCTCCTGAGACCCGGCGGTCATTTGAGGACGGCGATTAGATCCTGCCAAGCGCCGTCCTTGCCTTCTCAGCGACGGAGGACCACGCCCCAGTGGTTACATCCTTCTCCGTCGCGATCCAGGAGCCGCCCACCGCCACCACGTTTGGCAGGGCCAGATACTCACCCGCATTATCGGCGCTGACACCGCCCGTCGGCATGAATTGGAGATGCGGCAGCGGTCCGGACAGCGCCTTGAGCGCGCCTACGCCGCCAGCAATCGCGGCCGGAAACAGTTTCAGCATCTTGAACCCTTCCTCATAGCGCGTCATCGCTTCGCTGGCGGTCGCCACGCCCGGAATTGTGATGCCCATGTAATCACCAAGTGCGTCCAGCAGGCCGGGCGACATGCCGGGAGATACAAGGAAGTCAGAACCGGCATTCATTGAATTCACCACGTCCTCCTTCGTCAAGACCGTCCCCGCTCCCACGATCAAATCCGGCTGCGCCTTCTTCATTTCCTCGATGACCTTCAAGCCACTTGGCGTGCGCAGCGTAACTTCGGCGATCGTGAGACCGCCCTCAACAAGCGCGCGCGCCAATGGAGCCGCTGCGTCCACATCAGGCACAACAAGCACAGGAACAATCGGTGCCCGTTGGGCAGCTGCTTTCAGGGCATCAAGCGAGGAATTCATTTAAGCGTCTCCTGGGCATAATAGGCAGCAGCGCCAATCAGAGGCGCCTCGGGGTCGTGCATAAGGCGTACCGGACAATTCGCAAGGTAGCCAGACATCGGCCCGCGATCGCGGAACCGGGCAACCGATTCAGGTCGTCGCAAATAATCAACGATCCGCTCAGTTACCCCGCCGGCAAGAACGACGCCGCCGAGTGCTCCATTTGCGAGCGCCAGATCGCCGACCGCCCCCATGACGGCTTTCGCGCGCATGGCGATCAGTTGATCAAACATCTCGTCACCTTGATCGGCCCGGTGTCGCATCTCCTCAGGCGAGATGTCTTCCAATTCGCGCCCGAAGACTTCGCAAAAGGCGCGATGGACGAATTCGAGCCCCATGCCCGATGCAACCAATTCATTCGATACATAGCCCTGATTCCGCATGAGAACACTTGCTATGTCGAATTCCAATGCATCCCTTGGCGCATAGGCGATGTGCCCGCCCTCACCGGTGAGAACCTGCCAGGCATCGTCGCCCAGTGGAAATAAGGATGCCACACCGAACCCGGTGCCAGGCCCGGCCACTATTACAGGCAGTTCCGTCATTTCTTCACCAGGCAGGATTTCCTCAAAATAGTCGCCGGAATGCTCAGGCACCGATCGCGCCATCGCGGTGAAATCATTGATGATTCTAATATCGTCGAAGCCAAACGTCTCGCACAGGCGCCGGGCCGAGACGTGCCAATCCCGGTTGGTCAGCATCACTTCGCCATCCTGCACAGGCCCGGCCATGGCAAAACAGGCATGCTTCGGCTTTAATCCGGTGTCTTCCAGATATTGGCGCAACGCTGCGGCAAATGTTTCGAAACTGTCCCCCGATAGTTTTGAATAGTCATTGATCTCAACTTTACCGCCCGGCTTCTCGGCCAAAGCGAACCTGACATTCGTTCCCCCTACATCCCCTACCAGCACGGACTCACGCATCAGGTCAGTCCCCCCGATTCGAGAAATTGACAGGACCTGCCAATTCCCGGAAATAGGTGAACATTTCGCGGCCAAGTCCCATGCCGTTGTCGTTTGGCCTGTATTCGTCCGGGATGCGCTTTGCAAACTCTTCCGGATCAACCTTGATATCGAGCACACCGCGCTCGGCATCAAACACAATCATGTCGCCATTTTGCACTTTCGCGATCGGGCCACCGCGAGAACCTTCCGGACTCACATGAATCGCGGACGGCACTTTGCCGCTCGCGCCCGACATGCGTCCATCTGTTACCAACGCGACCTTGAATCCCCTGTCCTGCAAAACCGCAAGCGGCGGCGTGAGCGTATGCAATTCGGGCATACCATTCGCCGCCGGTCCCTGGAACCGAACAATAGCGACGAAGTCCTTGTCCAGTTCTCCTGCATCAAATGCCGCTTTCAGCGCTTCCTGGGAATCGAATATGATAGCAGGCGCTTCCACAACGCGATGCTCCGGCTTTACAGCGGACACCTTGCTGACGCCCAAGCCAATCGGCCCGTCCATCATCCGCAATCCACCATCCTTGGAGAACGGGTCAGATACCGACCGTAATATGTCCGTATTCCCACTTGTTGCCGGCGCAGGACGCCAAGCGGCTTTGCCGTTTTCCAGATAAGGCTCCACTGCATAGCCTGATATCGGACCAGCCACGCCCATCGCGTCGCCATCCATTAAACCGGCTTCAAGCAATTCGCGCACGAGGAAACCCATACCGCCTGCTGCGTGAAAATGATTCACATCAGCCGGTCCGTTTGGATAAACACGCGCCAGCAGCGGCGTCACCGCGCTGATATCCGCAAAGTCTTCCAGAGTTAGAATGATGCCCGCAGCAGCTGCCATGGCTGGCAAGTGAAGTGCATGATTGGTAGACCCCCCCGTCGCCATCAGACCTACCACGCCATTCACAATAGACCGCTCATCGATCATTTCGCCCGCTGGCATATAGTGATCGCCCTGCGCATGGATCTCCGCGACGCGATGTGTGGCTGCACGTGTCAGCGCTTCGCGAATAGGTGTGCCTGGATTGGCGAAGGCAGCACCTGGCAAGTGGAACCCCATGACTTCCATCAGCATCTGGTTCGAGTTCGCTGTGCCGTAGAATGTGCACGTGCCCTGCGTATGATAGCTCTCTGACTCCGCTTTCAAGAGCGCGTCACGACCTACCTTGCCTTCCGCGAACAGCTGACGAACACGTTGCTTTTCAGGGTTGGGCAGACCGGACGGCATCGGCCCAGCTGGCACAAACACAGACGGAATCCAGCCAAACCGTAGCGCGGCGATCACGAGGCCGGGAACAATTTTGTCACAAACACCCAGATGCATCGCGCCATCAAATACGTCGTGGCTCAGGCCGATGGCCGACGCCATCGCGATCACGTCGCGAGAAAACAGCGACAGCTCCATCCCGGTAAAGCCCTGTGTGACGCCATCGCACATGGCGGGGACGCCTCCGGCAACTTGCGCAATGGCGTTCACCTCCCGAGCGGCATCCCGGATAATGGCTGGATAGTCCTGATACGGCGCATGCGCAGAAAGCATGTCGTTATAGGCTGTAATGACACCAATGTTCGGCCAGCCAGCGCCGAGTAATTGTGTCTTCTCAATCACCGCGCATCCCGCCGAGGCATGCGCCAAACTGCTTTCAGACATCCTCCGTCGGGCGAAATCCTTGGGGCGACGACTACGGATCATTTCGAGATATGCTTGGCGCGCGTCTCGTGACCGCTCTCGAATGCGCGCGGTCACTTCTGCGATTGTCGAATTCATCTCAACCATTATGCTGCCCATACGACCGTCAAACGCGGCCCCAATTTATCGATTGCATATTTAATAGGCTTTTCCTGCACGGACGACATTATCGCCGTGTCGAACACTGCCTTTTTCGCTTCTCCGAAGATTAGCAGAATCGCGGACGACGCACTCGTTACGCCCTTGCCTGTAAGGGTAATACGCTGCGGATTTTCACCGGCGACCGGACACCCGGTCGCATCAACGGCTGCAACCACATTTTTACTTTCCAGAGCGGCTGACAGATCCTTCGAACCCGGAAACCAGCTGGCGGTATGACCATCCTCACCCATACCAAGAAAAACCACGTCTGCGGGCTCACAGTGCGGGGCATACGCCTTGTCTCTGTCTGCCACAGCTTCCTGCGGCATGGCGTCCATTGTTTTCATCGGCAGAAAGCCTGCAGCTCCGGCGTTTGCCTTTAGCAGTCGGCTGCGTACGAGGCGCTCGTTGGATGCGTCGTCTTCAGGGTTGACCCAACGTTCATCGACGAGACCAACCATGACCCGCGCCCAATCCAGCTCGGTCGTGGCAAGGGCATCAAATATCGGCCCCGGCGTTGAGCCACCTGACACCATCAGCGACGCGGTGCCTTTCAGCTCCAACGCCTTCGTCAGCCCACCTGCTATGAATTGCGTTACAAAGCGCGTTGCCTCATCGCGGCTGTCAAACATCATGAATTCATGCGCCAATCCGCTCATGATCCCTCCCACCATGCCCGATTGTCGCGGTCCATCATCATGGCAGCAGCGAGTGGGCCATCCGAACCGGCTGTGTAGGCTTCGGGGCGATCACCTGATTTTTCCCAGGCTTCGATAAGCCCATCAACCCAAGTCCAGGCCGCTTCAACTTCATCCTTGCGCATGAAGAGGGAAAGGTTTCCGCGCACGACGTCCATCAATAGTCGTTCATACGCGTCCGGATACCGAACCGTGAAGCTTTCGGCGTAGGAGAGGTTCAAGGGCAGAGACTTGACGCGTAGACCGCCCGGACCCGGCTCCTTGATTTGAACGAACAGGCGCACACCTTCATCCGGCTGCAGACGAATAACCAGCTTGTTCGCACTCTCATACCCCTCCCCGAACAAGGAATGGGGTGTTGGTTTGAACTGAATGATGATATCCGAGTGACGCTGCGACATCCGCTTGCCAGTCCGCAGATAGAAGGGGACGCCCGCCCATCGCCAGTTGTCGATATTGGCCTTGATCGCCACAAAGGTCTCAGTCGAGCTGACGGTTTCAGAACTCAACTCTTCCAGATAGCCTTTAACGGGCTTGTTGTCTTTCACACCAGCCTTGTATTGCCCGCGAACGGTTTGCTTCTTGGCGGCTTCGCCCGTGATCGGTGTCAGCGCGTTGAGTACCTTGATTTTCTCGGTACGAACATCATCATCGTCGAGTTGGTTCGGCGGCTCCATAGCCGTCAGGCACAGCAGCTGGAGCATATGGTTTTGCACCATGTCTCTCAGGGCACCGGATTTATCATAATAATCTGCACGTCCCTCAAGACCCAGGTCTTCAGCAACCGTGATCTGAACATGGTCCACATAATTGCGAGACCAAATTGGCTCGAACAGCATATTGGCAAATCGCAGGACCATGAGGTTCTGTACCGTCTCTTTGCCAAGATAATGGTCAATCCGAAAAACTTGGCGTTCGGCGTAGACTTGAGCAACACCGTCATTGATCGCCTTGGCAGATTCCAGATCGGTCCCGATCGGCTTTTCCAGCACAACCCGAGTGTTGCCCTCTGACAGGCCCGCCTTGCCCAGTGCTTCACATATTTGAACATACAGGCGCGGCGACGTAGCGAGGTAAAATACGCACGGACGGTTGTCATCCAGTGTCAGGAAAGATTTGAGGGTGGCCCAATCTGCATCTTCCTGTGTTGCATCAATGGACACATACTCAATCAACTTCTCGAACTTGGACCATTCCTTCGTATCCCAGTTGTCGCCAGACGCTGACTCACAGGCTTCTCTTGCCATCTTGCGATATTCTTTGGTGTCCATCTCACTGCGCGCAGTGCCAACAATACGGCTGGATTCCGGAATCTGGCCATCCAGCCATCTGTGAAACAAGGCAGGCAAGAGCTTGCGCCGGGAGAGGTCACCTGTCCCGCCGAAGATAACGATGTCGAACGGATCGACAGGAATGAATTTTGCCATCAGGCAGTCTCCAGAGCGCTCGAGGTGAACATTGGCGGAATCAGGCCGAATTCGGATCGATCCCGAGTATTTTCTAGTTTGTCAGCTTATTCGTCAGACTCGCAAAGGTCGTGAAACGCAAATTTTGGTATCATCATTCTTCACTTTAGCTTCGCTTCCCCGGCTGGTAGTGCTTCTCTGCAAATTTTGCAGACTCTTTGATCAACGGTCTGGACGAATAGACCAAACATGTGACAACGTTGTTTTTGGTGTTCTTAAGCGGAGGAAGCACGAGATGTCCAGCACTAGAACGCGTTTGGAGGATCTTGCCTCAATCGCGGGTGTCTCGATCGCAACTGTTTCGCGCGCCCTAAATAACAGCCCCGCAGTAAATGATGAAACCAAGCGTCGGGTCTGGAAGATCGCCCGCGAGCACAACTATAATTTCCGCCCATCCATGCCGGCGCTCTTGTCCGGCGCTGCTGCGACGATTGCAGTCGTCGTGCCCACACTGGCTGGGCGCCAGACGGAAGTCTCTGACCCGTTCTTTCAGGAACTGATCAGCGGCCTCAGTGAGGCTGGGCGTTTGGCTGGCTGCGATGTGCTGATCTCTTATCTGGCCCCGAAAAACCAGGACGACCTCGCCTCCATCATGACCGCGAACCGTGCTGAGGGCGTCATATTTCTTGGCCAGAGCTTCTTGCACGAAAGATTCAACCAACTGGCCGAAACTGAAAGCCGTTTCATAGTTTGGGGCGCGGAAATCCCCGGCCAGAAATACTGCTCTATCGGCTCGGATAACTTGCGCGGCGGCAAACGGGCGACGTCTCACCTGCTGAATCTCGGCCGCCGGCGAATCGCTTTTGTGGGTGATACGTCCAATCCAGAGATTTTGCAGCGCTATGAAGGCTATATCTCTGCGCATCGTCGGGCTGACATTCCGCTCGACGCGGACCTCACGCTCCAGTCAAGTTTTGACGTAGAATCCGCCGAAGCTGCAATTTCCAGCCTGATGGAGCGCGGCGTCACGTTTGATGCTGTTTTCGGAGCAAATGACCTGATTGCCCTGGCCACCATTCGCAGCTTGCTCAGAGAGGGAGTGCGTGTGCCCGATGACGTCTCGGTGATTGGTTATGACGATCTTCAACTCTCCGCCTATGGCTATCCTGCCCTGAGCACGATCTCACAGGATCCTGCGCGGGCCGGGCGGATCCTTGTCGCCAAGCTGATTGCGTCGGTGGACACAGGCAGCATGCGATCTGAGCGTCTGCCAACCGAACTTATCGTCCGCGAATCCTGCGGCTTGTCCTAGTGGCGGGAAATCCGACACGAGTATGGCGGGACGCGTGTCTTGTTTGGACTATCGCTTCCGACGCACATTAGAACCTGATCAGATGAAACGTCTGTGATCGCAGCCACCACTTCGGTCCCGCCAATATTGAAGACGCACTCAATCGTTTCGCCTTCCCATAGCCGACGAAACACGAGCAAGTCCCCGGACAAGTCGATAAATTCGATTTCGCCATATTGTAACGCGGGCGAGCTGGCGCGCACACGCGCGAGCGTGCGTGTGAATTGAAGCATAGACTGGGGATCGGCTTCCTGAAGATCTACCGCCAAATCCGCATGGCCCTGGCCCAGAGGCAGCCACGGCTTGGCATCGCTGAAACCGCAATATGTATCGGCGCTGGCCCAGGGCATTGGCGTGCGAGCGCCATCGCGGCCGAGCGTGCGGGGCCAATTCGCGATTGCTTCAGGGTCCTGCAAATCCTCAAACGCAATCTCCGCCTGCGGTAGGCCAAGCTCCTCGCCTTGATAAAGGATGGGATTCCCGCGCAGGCAAAACAGCAAAGCTGTGGTCAATTTGGCCCGAACAACAGGATCGGCACCCTCCAACCAGCGGCTGACACACCGCGGCGCATCATGATTTGAAAAGGCCCATGATGGCCAGCCCTCTCCTGGCGCGCCAAGCCAGTTGCTTTGCGATGCAACAATCGCTTCGACGCCCAACCGCTTCGCATAGAGGAAATCGAAGCTGTAGGCGGAATTGAGATGCAGCTGGCCCGCCGTATAGGCACGCATCTCCTCGAGCGGGCTTGGACCTGGAACTTCCGCGACCGAGAATATTTCTCCATATTGGTCCATGAGCATTCGCAAGCGCTGCAGGAATCCCGGCAGATCTGGATGTGATTGATCGTAGACATGTTCCTGGAGGTCAAAGGGACGCGAAACATTTCGGGGTGCAGGAATTTTCGGCGGATTGTCCCGCAATCCCGGGTCGAACAGGGAAAAATTGAGCGCATCGAGCCGGAAACCGTCCACGCCGCGATCCAGCCAGAACCGCATCACATCGATGAGCGCCTGCTGGACATCCGGATTGTGCAAATTCAATTGCGGCTGGCTCGGCAGGAAATTGTGCATGTAATATTGCTGCCGTCGCGCATCCCATGTCCAGGACGGTCCGCCAAACACAGCCTGCCAGTTATTAGGCGGTGTTCCATCGGGTTTTGGATCGCTCCAGACATACCAATCCGCTCGCGTATTGGTTCGGTCCTCTCTGCTCTCGGCGAACCAGGCATGCGCGTCGGATGAGTGTGCATAGACCTGATCGATGACGATTTTCAGGCCGAGTGCGTGCGCGCGGCTCAAGAGTGCGTCGAAATCTTCCAACGTGCCAAATGCCGGATCGACATCGCAATAATCTGCCACATCATATCCGAAATCCCTCATGGGGGAGGTAAAGAAGGGCGATATCCAGACACCGTCCACGCCGAGGGAGGCCACATGGTCCAGCCTCTGCATTATGCCTTTCAGATCGCCAACGCCATCTCCATTCGTATCCTGATACGACCGCGGATAAATCTGATAGATGACCGCACCCTTCCACCAAGGCTGTGCGCGTTCCGATGATATTGCGTTCGGCATGGTCTGAAATTCCCGTCAATTCTGACCAGCATCGCACCGCCCCGCGATTTTTCAATCATCTAAGCGCCGCCAGGACCAGCAGCCCGGAAACGGACTGTATTGACTGAAAATTCGGAAATCCGCCTGGCAGGGGCAGAAGGACTTGAACCCTCGACCCTCGGTTTTGGAGACCGATGCTCTACCAACTGAGCTATACCCCTACAGGCGAAAGAGCGGTTTGCCTCAAATGCCGTCATGCCGCAAGACTAGAGCTTCAGCCCATGGAGAAAAATTGTGTCCCGCATCCCCTATCCCGACGTTGACGCCCTTCCTGAAGACCAGAAAGCCTTTCTGGATAAGCTCGCCCCGCTCAATATCTTCCAAATGCTTGGCCATGCTCCTCATCTGCTGAAGCCCTTTATCGGCATGGGTACGGCCTTTCTGCAAAATGGAAAACTGGATCCGATCACCCGCGAATGTGTGATCCTGCGTGTCGGGTACTTGTCCAATGCCAAATATGAAACGAGCCAGCACGAGGCTATCGGATTGGCGATCGGCATGGATGGCGAACTGATCGAAGCGGTGAAATCTGGTCCAAATGCCGACGGCTTGAGCCACGAGCAGAAACTGGCACTGACCTTTACAGACCATCTGGTAACGCATCCCCATCCCTCAGACGGCGCGCTCAAACCGGTTCTGAAACATTTCGGACCGTCCCTGCTGGAAGAGTTGGTTCTGCTGATCGGCTACTACATGATGGTCTGCCGCTTCCTTGAGACATTCGGCGTGGAAGTCGAAGAGGGCGGTCCAAAAGGCGCTGACATCAAACTCGACTGACGCCCATAAAAAAAAGGCCGCCCCTTTTGGGACGGCCTTCTCATTACTGCCTGATGGGAACAGGGCTTAC
>NZ_AWFI01000001.1 GCF_000682775.1 Hyphomonas sp. L-53-1-40 | reverse complement strand
CGATGCGTCCTTGCTGCCGCCTCCGCCGCCACCACCGGCAGCGGATATTGGACTTGGCCGCACGGAGGCAGAAGACCTGATCCTCACTGAAGGGTTCATCACCGAATCCCGATCGACTGCGTCGAACGACGCAGTTATTCGTGCGGAGGATAGCGCAACAACCAGCGTGGCCGAGGGACAGTTCACAGGTGCTGACGGCGACTATCTGGTTCGCTTGTCCCATCTTGATGAGAGCGACGGAGTTTCGGCCTATCAGATCAAAGTAAATGGCCAGGTCGTCACAAGCTGGCTGGCAGATGCAGATAACGATGTCTTCAATATTCACGAAGCATCTGTCTCTCTAGAAACGGGGGACCAAATCTCAGTCGAAGCAGTCTACGATTCAGGCGAGAAGGCCCGGATCGACTGGGTTGAAATCGTCGAAGACGATTCAATCGATCCAATTTCTCACACACTCAACCCGGAAGATTTCGATTATATCGCCTTCACCGGGCAGTCGAACGCCGAGCGGTACTTCTATCGCCATAAGGATGACGAGAGCCCAGGTGATATCGGATCGGTTGTGTTCGAGGACTCCATAGAGGCTTATCTCAATGGTAACACCACGCTGATCAACGCCGCCAAAGGCGGCAGCGGCTCCAACCCGCTGGCCGATGCCAATAGTTATTGGTGGAATGTGGATACAGATTCCCCTGGGCCAGCGCTGCTAACTGCGGTTTCGAAGATAGATGCCGCCCTGGACGCGGGCGAGGATCTCGACGCCATTATCTGGGCACAAGGTGAAGATGACGCGCGCGCGATTGATGGAAGCAACACTTCTTCAATTGTGGATGCCCTGATCGACGCTACGACCAGCGTGTTCGAGTACCTCTGGAACCGGTATGGCGCAGACATCCCCGTCTTCATTCAGGAGTTGGGTGATTTTCCGGAACTGGGCCCCTGGCTCGACGGCCCCGAAGGCGCGCTGTCAGCTATCCGGGATGCGCAAGCCTATATCGCGTCACTTTACGACAACGTTTATATCGGGGCGACGACCACGGATGTCGATGAGCAAATGGACGATGGAATCCACTTCAATGTGGAAGGATTTGGTCTAATTGCCGAAGAACTTGCCGAGACCGTCGCAAATGTATTGACGGGTGAAGTTCTGGCGTAAAACGTGCACTCATATTTTCGTCTGGCACAGTCGAGAGCACGATATGCGAATACTCATTGCGAGTGCACATCCCTATATTCCGCAGATTGCGGGCGGCGCCCAATCCAGCACGCATGAACTCGTGCTGGAATTGCGGGCTCGTGGGCACGAAGTCAGCGTATTTTCAGGCCTGACCGGAGACGGCTGGCTCGGATTGCGTCATCGCACAATGCTGAAAATGAAGCCCGGCACGATCGTCAGCGATGACGTGTGCGGCTACACCACCTACCGTGCTTGGCATCCTGTCGATTCAACCTCGGAAGTCGTAGACGCATTCCAACCCGACGTCGTTATCCTTCAGTCAGGGTTTCCAGCCCGGCTGGCGAAAGGCTTTAAATCCCGGAATGTACCGCTGGTTTTCTACCTGCGAAATGTGGAATTCGAAGATTTGGGGGGAGACCTCAAAGAGTTTTCGGATTGCCAGTTTATCGCAAATTCCGAATTCACAGCTCGGAAGTTCGATGACGCATTCGGCGTGAAATCGGAAATCATCTATCCTCTCATTCGTCCGGAAATGTACCTGACGGAAACGCGGCGTGAGTCAGTCCTGTTCGTGAACCCGCACAAGCACAAAGGACTCGACATTGCGCTGAATTGCGCCCGCGCCTGCCCCGAGATCCCATTCACGTTCCAGATGACTTGGACCCTTTCCAAGGAAGACCTCGAAGAGCTCAACTCTGCGCTAGCGACTCTTCCAAATGTTCGGGTTCAGGCCCGGACCCAAGACATGAAACAGGTCTATGCCGAGGCCAAGATTGTGCTGGCCCCCAGCCGATGGGAAGAAGCTTTTGGACGCATTTCGGCGGAGGCTCATATCAACGGAATTCCTGTTGTGGCATCGGCCCAAGGCGGACTGCCAGAATCTGTAGGCCCCGGCGGAGTTTTGATCGATTTGTCAGAGCCTGAAGAAACCTGGTCGAGCGCCCTGAAGAAATTATGGACCGATACGGCTCATTACGAACAACTGGTACAGGCCTCACTGGACTATGCGGCGCGCCCTGCCCTGCAACGCGATCATCAACTCGATACGCTGGAAGCGGTGCTCGGACGCGCAACGTCCCCGGCCGACCAGTAACCCGCCTACCGAACAGGACTCACCATGAACCTATTGTTCGTCACTGCTCATCCGCATACGCCGCAAATTGCAGGCGGATCACAATCCAGTACGCATGAATTGTCGCTGGAAATCATCAAACGCGGTCATGATATCTCAGTACTGTCCGGCCTCTACCACAAAGACCGGCTCGGTTACCTTGTACGGGCGGCGCTCAAGCTGACGCCTATGAAGTATACGCGCGACAAGCTACCCGGGTATCCTGTTTATCGAAAATGGTTTGTCTGGGAAGAAGGTGACGCGGTTCTGAAACAAGCCAAGCCGGACGTATTGATTGTCACAGCGGGCAAGCCCTTCAAGACCGCAAAGCATTTCGCTCAGTTTGGCATTCCACTCGTAGTCTACGTCCGAGACGTGGAATTCCACAAGTATGAAGCCAGCCCTGCCGACCTCCCGGCTTCGACAATCTATGTTGCGAATTCCCAATTTACTGCGGATGCTTACAAGGAAAAGTATGGCATAGACGCGGTACCCATTCCGCCCATGTTCATGGCCGAGCGCTATACCTGCGATCATGCACCAGAGGTCGTCTCCTTTATTAATCCACACCCCAAGAAAGGGCGAGATATCGCGTTCCAGATCGCTGAACGCTGCCCTGATATTCCGTTCGAGTTTGTTGAAGGCTGGCCACTTCCCGAAGATGTCAGCAAACAGAATGTCGAGTGGGCACGAAAATGCGGAAATGTGACTCTGAAGCCGCGCACCAATGATATGCGCAAAGTCTATTCCAGAACCAAGATCCTGCTCATCCCAAGCCAATGGCAGGAAGCCTGGGGGCGCATTGCATCAGAAGCTCACTTCTCTGGCATTCCGTGCGTCGCCACAAAAATTGGAGGCTTGTCGGAATCGGTTGGCGAGGGCGGTATCCTGATCAGCCCGGACGCACCAATCGATGACTGGGTGTCGGCGGTGAGGAAGCTTTGGGATGACCAAGGATTCTATGCGGCCATGCAACAACAAACGCGTGATTATTCCAAGCGTGATATCCTGAACAAAGATCACCAGATCGACACGCTTCTGGATGCGTGCAACCGCGCGAAGGCGGCTTTTGCCGGCGGACCAGAAGCAACTGCGATAGCGAACTGATTGACACGACAGTTGAGTGAAAGAAATCAGCTCTGCGGCTCTCAGGTTTCCGAGAGTGACTGTCCGATCTTCCGCCGGCCCAGCAAACGCAAGACGAGATTGCGACCAGTCCGCATGACAGGATAAAGCACGCGCGCCCGCTTGGGGCTGCGAAAGACCCAGCCGTTCAGCTTGTTGAATACAGTCACAGGACTGCTGATCATCGACAATATGTGGATGCAATCATCCCCATAATACCATTCGCCACTGATGCGCGCGGCCATACCCTGATCCATATCGTACTTGCCGCGGGCGAAGATAGCGGTTTCATCCGCTGACCGGGCATCTATCAGGCGAACGGCCCCTACTGACTCACGTATCCGCAGCATCTTCACATACTGGCTACAGAACGGGCATTCACCATCATAGACGATTACATTTTCAGTCATTTTGATCGCCGCTAGTTTACCGGAATGATGTCGGTTTTTGTGCTCACCAGAACATCTCGCTTGAATGCGCCATCTTGCCAGTCGAGACACACTGTTTCGACATTGTACCGATAGCCTGCGATGTTTTCCAGATTCAGCGCTTCAAACCCCTTGTATCTCACCGGCATGGAATAATGATGGTGAGGATATAGGTGGTAAGACGGCGTTTTGCCCGATTTAATTTTCTGCTGCAGCATCATCTGGTGATGAGAGCCGATGAAGCTCGACGCGGCTCCGGCATCAAAATCGACGATAGACGCATCATTTTCGTACGGTGAATGATAGGAGCAAGTCTTGGTAGCTTTCATGATATCGTAATTGGCGATTTCGTCCGAGTGAACGCCGATGCCAATCTGCCCCCATTGCGACGTCGGCACGTGACGAGACGGTCCGCGATGCTCGCGATATCCAAAGTTACGTGTGTACATGAGATAAGAAGACTGCCGGAAGAAGCTATTGGGGACCCGGTACTCTTCACCTGTATCTGTGATCGCGGTGAAATAGGAATCTCGCAATTCCCGGCTATCATACCAACCAAGGCGTGCATTGTAGAAAACTGTATGTCCCATGATCGTGACAAGTACGCCAGCAATGATCGCCTCCTTGGGAAGTCGATCCATCTTCATCGCGACGAAGGCCGATGCCAGAAGGCTGTTCAACAAGATCCAGGGAACGAACAACGCGCCGGTCAGCAGAAAGATTGCGATGTGCATCATGTCGAAGAAGACGGTGAACGCCAACATGGTTCGCACGCGCAAAAAAGCGAGGAAGCAGAAGAACTGCGCCGCCAATGTTACGACGTTGAGATACGGCTCGACTGCGCGAAGAACTGAATATGCAAAACCGAAAAGCCCGGGCGCATACGCCCCTGGTGCGGCACCGACATTGTAGCCAGCCAACATCAGAGAACTGGTTGGATTGTCAGAAACCCAAGCAAAGACACCTCCATCAAGGTGAATCTTCGCCAAGCCAGACATGAAGTAGTTGCCCAGATGAGCGCCGACCGCCATGCAAAGAATGATGAGTGGCAACGCGGTGATGCCCTGCTGAATACCCGTGTGAAAGCGCTCCGGGATAATCTGCTTCCGCTTGGCGATCTCTACCGCTTTTACGAACAGGCCAAGCGCCACAACCGCGCCGGCCGTGAAGACAAGCACTTCCACAAGCGGCGCATAATCATTGCGACCGAGTTCCTTCGCGCCAGACAGAACCCGTGTCAGGTCCTTGTGGATCAATAGATACAAGGGAGGTAACAGCGCCAGGGATGGCCGAAACATGGCGGCAATCGTGGCGGCGAAAACAATGAATGGAACGACAACAATAAAGTTTCCAGCGTCGCTCTGAACGTTCTCGTTTACACTCGAAAAATCCGCGCCCAACCACAGGCTGTAAAAGCCGAGGAAGAGGGCGAGACCCTTGATGATTATACGAAGATACTTTGGCACATCATCATACTTGATGATGGCAGCCAGCGCGCAGCAAACTGCGATTGCAATGTAAATCGCAAGCGCGCGTTCAGGGTGCCAAGCGGCCGAATAATTGGCAATGAAGTTGAAAATCGGAACCAGCAACAAGCTTGCCAGCACAATGATGCCGATTGTCCCAAACTTGATGATTGGTGTCAGATTGTCATCGTCGGATAGGTTGGATCTATGCCCGAGTGTTGCCCACCGTAGCCCTGCCATTTTATTGTCACCCCACTAGGTCTCCGAAGCAGCGTTCCTCCACCCGGAAACAGAATATACATTACGACCATTTAACACGCCGAAGAGTTTATCGGAATGGAAAACCGGCCCGGTCAGACTAGTTTTTATTGATAATTACTACTGATCGCTTCAGCGAAATAAGTATTAGTCCGCATTCATCTTAAAAAATCTGAAACGATAACGCTAACGAAGGGATTTGCGTCAGGATCTACCCGACGCCTTCTTCATAAGCGCGTATCCTCTGTCGCCCACAATTGAACGAACAAAATTCTTCATCGACTGTTTGTTTGACAAGGGCGTCTTCTGAAGCACAATCCGCCGAGGCAACCCTTTCATGGATTGCTGAATTGTGCGCAGATCACCGCTGGCAGGCATATGCATTTGCTGCGTCTCAATGCATAGCGCTGGCTTGCCAGATAGACGGGCGATTTCAACCGCTTGGTCGTGTTCGCTTTCAATGAACATAATGCTGTTCTTGTTGCGATAGACTTCCGCCTTGAACGACCCATGCGCCTTTGCTTTCTGGCGGGCCTCCTTGTTTGGCAGGTCTAGCATGTTGAGCGAATCGTACTGGATGCCCCACTTCTCGAGCCAAGCTTCCGTTTCCGGGCGATACTTTTCAAGTCGGCTCGTTACCAGATGGCCTAATGGCTTTGTCGGACGATTCAGCGGTATCGCGTTGAGGATAAATTCGCGATAGCGGTCGCCGTCATCATTTTGCTGGGCCGTGGGGTCCAGGCAGAGGACGCCATCAATATCGATGCAGCATTCCTTAAGCAGGCCGTGGTGGAAGAGGTTCCATTGAAAAATTCGCGGCTGGGGTACAGCGTCCAGAACAATGTCGATATCCGGGTGCGTCATCTTAGGACCGAAAACAGCACAATACGTCAGATTGTATCCTTCAAGTTCAACATCCAGCCGCTCCTTTACGGCGCGAATGGAATTGCCGTGGAACACGCTGTCATCAATCACCAGCACATTCTTCATCTCGGCGAATGTCTTGTTTACCGCCGCGCCGCGACGCGTGCGTCCCGAAGCCATGACGCGTCCCTCAATCAAACCTTCAACATCCGTAATGGGCAGGTTCAGCAATAGGCCAAGGAAGTTCGCCGGGATCAAGCCGCTGCGCGGAACGCCCACGATCAGATCGATATTGTCCGGCAACCGGCCAAGCCCCATCGTGATGGCGTCATACATATCTGCGAGAGAGCGATAGTTCATTCCTGCATTCCCTTTTGAGCCGCTCGAGCCTGTCGCTTGGACTGAATGCTGTTCCAGACCATTTCAAGCAGTTCTCGCGCCATCGAAACCTTTTCTTTGAACAGGGTTAGAACAGCAAGGTATATGCCATAAGAGAGCGCCAGAAGCAGGCCAATTTGTAAAAATCCGATCTGCTGGAACGACTGCCCCGTGAAATAAAGTACAGCAGCTGCGACGGCCAACGCCGACAGATGCGGCATCAGCAGACGCACAAAATCTCCGAACCTGACGGTTCCGTTGCGGGATGCCATGAACCACACATAAGGAGTCTTGAACACAAGATCGCCAATCGCATACGCCGCAGCCACGCCCACTGCCCCTTGGGGCAATCCCACAACGAACGAGGTAATGGAAATCACGGCGGTAACGGCGCCGACCATGAGATAATGCTTACCACGCCCCTGGCTGACGAAGAGCCAACCCATGGTCGAGGTCATGACCTGAACAAGACCAGCAATTCCGAGCCACATGAAAACCGGCGCCGCCGGCACCCACTCCTTGCCCAGCAGGACGAGGAAAATTTCGTCGGCGAACAGGATTCCGACCAGAACGCCTGGCTGCGCAGCGACAAGAATAATGGTGACGGCCGCAAAGTAAGCACGCTTGTAGCGCTCAGGCTGGTTCACATTACGAGAAAGGAACGGCACCATCACCCGGGAGAGCGGGTAAGTAATTTTCTGCAGCGGGAAGAGCAGAAGCTTGTAAGCCCGATCGTAAAGACCGAGTTCGACCGCATCATGAAAGCGCGCGATTAGAATATTGTCGGCATTTCGTGAGGCAAAGTTGAGGAGGTCAAATCCGGCGATACTGGAGCCGAACCCGATCATTTCCTTCATGCCTTCCGCACTACCTATCTTCATCGGTTTGAACTTGCTGGCCATCCAGCTGGCGAGTGTGGAAATAGCCGCCGTAACAATCGTGCCGTAGAAGAGCGCCCAATAGCTTCGGGTCAGATAGGCGGTTGCGACCGCGACAACGAACCCGGCGAGCAACGAAACGACCTCGATGATCGCAATGGTCTTGAAGGCGAGCTTGCGAGCCAACAACGCAGCCGGCTGGGATTGCAGGCCCCAGACCACGATCGTTGCAGCATACGCGACCGCGAGCGCCTGAACTTCAGGCTCTCCATAGAAATCGGCAAGCAAAGGTGCACACGCCGCCATGATGATGGCGAGCAGAATGCTCATCGACACGCTAAGCCAGAAAAGATTACTCACGACCTGCTGCGATATCTGGTCCCGCTGTACGGTCGCCTGGTTCAGACCCAGCTCCTTGACCATGGCCGCGAAGGCGACGGCGGGCGCAACCATGGCGACGAGACCGAAGTCAGCCGGCAGCAACAGGCGCGCCAAGACGATACCCTGGACAAACCCCAGCACAACTCGAAAGCCCTGAGCGACCCCGGTGATCGCAGCTCCACTCGCCAGGCCCGCCGCAGTCGTATTGATATTATTGAGGTCGTCATCCTCGGGAGGCGTGTCGTTCTTGGACATGTGCTGAAATGGAGGCTTTCTCTGGCTCGTTCTCGATACTGTTGCAGGCTGGTACAGTGCGAAATTCTGGCTGGCTAATAGTGCAAAGACGTCACTGCCGGATCTCTATCTAGATTTTGATAATTTGATCCGGTTGATTTTCATTACGCACGTCATTTGGAATGCTCGCTTGTTGTGCACCCACGGCGCTTGCCTTGCCTCTTTTCCCCTTTTTCGGTCATGTCCCAAGTTTGCGGCGCGAATACACCCGGGTTTCGGGAGACGCCCCCGTGTAGAAATGTTAGATGGAGAGCCTGACTATTTGGGGACGATCCCCTCTAGCATGCGAATTGCAAATATAGCGCCAGATGAATAAAGAATACCGGCGCTATCGGGTCTCTTTTCAGACCCATGCTGCAGCGCTGCATGAATGGGGATCAAAGGTGGGGTCATGCTAAAAAATCTGGCACAGCCGGAAACTGTGAATTCACAGCATTACGACTTTGTCGTGGTCGGCTCCGGCTTTGGCTCCGGTTTCTTTCTGTCGAAATTACTGGAGACAACAACCGGTCGAGTGCTCGTCATCGAACGCGGCGATTATAATGCCCATTCGTGGCAAGTGAACGAAAACCGGAACAGCTCAATCGACCGGTCAACGACGTATCATTCCGACAGCGACAAGCCGTGGAACTTCACCATCGGGTTTGGCGGCGGGACGAATTGCTGGTTCGCCCAATCGCCCCGATTTCTGCCAAATGATTTCCGGCTGAAGTCCAAGTACGGCGTCGGCCAGGATTGGCCGGTCAGCTATGATGAGCTGGAACCCTACTATTGCGATGCAGAGGCGATAATGTCGGTTTCAGGCGATCCGGATATGCACGGCATCGCGCCACGTTCGAAACCGTTTCCACAACCACCGCATCATCCTTCTACGCCCGATCAGGTGATGAAGGCGGCGCGACCCGACACACACTTTATTATTCCCACTGCTCGTGCCCGAGTTGCCACGGAAGGACGCGGCCCCTGCTGCGCCTCCTTGCGATGCATGATTTGCCCGGCCGATGCGAAGTTCACGGCCCAGAACGGCCTGATGGATGTGTATAACGACCATCGCGTGACGGTGATCCTGAACAGCCGCGTCACCGGCTTTGACTCGACGAATAATACTGTGAAGAGCGCCAGTTTCGTATCTGCGGGAAAGACATTCTCGGTTACCGGAGATGTGTTCGTACTCGGTGCAAATGCCATTCATAGCCCTGCTATCATGCAGGCATCTGGGATGGCCGATACGCTGACCGGTGTCGGCCTAAACGAAACTTATGGCGCTGATCTTGAAATCTTGCTGGATGGTATGGAGAATTTCGACGGTTCCACCATCACGACTGGTCTGGATTATAGTTTCGCAGATGGCGACTTCCGCGCCGATCGCGGCGCAGCGCTTATCTACTTTGAAAATCGTTGGAAATTTGGCCTTCGGACAGAGCGCTCGAAATGGCGGCAGACGCTTCCTATTTCTATCGTTGTCGAAGAGATGCTCGAAGACGGCAATCGCGTCGAACTCGGCGAGAACGGAGAGCCAATTGTTCACTTCATGGGCGCCAGCGACTACGCCAAGAAAGGTTTGCAGGCAGCCATCGACGGTTTGGACGAGATCCTTCAACCCCTACCGGTAGAAGAGATTGTATTCCGCCGGATACGCCGGACGGAGTCGCACCTCCAAAGCACGATGCGCATGGGATCCGACCCGGAAAGCTCTGTGGTAGATGGAGATCTAATTCACCATAAGTACCGAAATCTCGTTGTGGTCGGCTCGTCTGTGTTCCCAACATGTGGAACCGGGAACCCCAGCCTGACCGTTGCCGCTCTCAGCCTGAGGGCAGCTGAAAGGCTGACTGCGGAGGTCGCCATATGACCCGGAACGTACTCTCACTTTCTCGCCGGGCCATGATTTTGGGCGGCGTTGGCGTGGCCGCAGCGGCTGGGGCTGGCACGGTTCTGCTGACGACCGATCAGGGGCATATCCGGCGCACGCTGAGACGGCTGGTCGGTCCGTTCAAAATGGACAAAGCGGAATTTGAAAACTTCGTCCGAGACTTTCGGGAGGCTGAGGCCGCGCCCTCCTTCATCAAGTCGGCCACGCTGCGCGGACTGGAGTTGATTGGGCTCGGATCAACTGTGTCCGGGGGTGGAATTCCAAAATTGTCTGACCATCAAGCCGATTTCGAACGCGCCCTACTCACCGCTTTTATCGTGCGTACCGACTATACGCTGCTTGATGAGCCTGCCACTGAACCCACGACCTATCTCGGATCTATGACGGCTTGCTTCAATCCATATGCCGAGTTTGCCTAGGCCAGATACCTGTATGCTGGCGTAAATGATATGCCTGCACAAAACCTTGAAAAGACTTGCGTTATGACTTCACAGCCAATCATCCCAAATCCTTCTTCGTCTGAGCAGGTGACGTTCTCCAACAGTCTCGCAAGCCTTAGAGGCACTGCCGCGTCGTTCGTCGTGATTTATCATGCATTTCTGTTGTTCAAGGTTTCTGGACTGGATACGCCGCAACGACACGGCCTCAATTTTTCTGAACCGTTCCACATGCTGGTTCACGGCCTAATTGGCTTTTTCAACGGACCTGCCGCAGTTGTTCTCTTCTTCGTGTTGAGCGGGACAGTTCTCACGCTTTCGCTGCGCCGGTCGAAGGGCAAAGGACTTGCTCATCTGGCTGGCTATTATGTTCGACGTCTCTTTCGCCTGTATCCGCTACTGATCGCGGTGACATTGTTTGCTGCGGCCATGCACTGGCTGTATTTCAGTGATGCGCCCACGGCTGGGGCCACGAGCTGGATGAATGGATATTTCAACCAGGACCCCGGTCTCATAGAAACGCTTCTCAATGCCGTCGGCTACTCCAATAGCCTGAACTCTCCGGCGTGGACCATCCGGACAGAGATCATTGCATCATTTTTGATGCCTTTGTTTGCCGTTCTGACGCGTCGGCCGGCCCTTATAGCCGCTACGCTTGTTGTGCTGGTGGCGCTAATGTACGCACCGCTGCACATCGGCCATGTGAATGTCTATCTGATCGCATTCTTTCTGGGTGCTCTGATACCGAACTATGGACGCATGGTCGCCGACCTATATTTTCGGTTTCCGAAATGGTTTCGCTACCTTCTCATTGCCGGTGCACTTTTCGCTGGCATGTTCGTCCAGCGGATTTTCCGGCCATGGGTTCATGTGGACCCGTCTTCTGTTCTGGTCGTATCTCTTGCCGCAACATTTCTTGTCACCATCACTTTTTATGGTCGTAGTGAAGGCTGGCTGGCCTCCAAGAAGCTCGTCTTCCTTGGAGATATCTCCTACGGGCTGTACCTCTTGCATTTCATCATCTTGTTCGCATTCGCAGAATTGCTTGGGCCGATGCTTGGTGCCGATCCTTCACCTGTCTCTGCACTTGCCATGATGGCGTTCATTGCAGCCTTGACGCTGGCAGTGACCATTCCGCTCGCAGCTATGAGCTATCACTATCTCGAACGCCCACTTCAGGACCTCGGAAGAAAATATTCCAAGCAGATTCAATCGGCTGACAAGACAGCAGAACTATCGGCGACAAATACCCAGCCCGCTGTCGAGACGCCCTGAAACGCTCACCTATTCTTCTTTGAATGATACGGCCGTGAAGTCTGCAAGTGGCTTGGTCAAGTATGACAGAGCCGTGCGCTGACCTGTCTGGATCATGGCGTTCGCTTGCATACCGGGCGTCAACTCGGTGCCGACGCGCGCCTTCTCCTGCTCGGTCAGTTCAACGACAGCGCGGTAATACGGCGCGATGCCATCCTGTTCGACCAGGACGTCAGCCGACACGGTCTTCAGAGTACCGCTGACTTCGGGCGTACGAGACGCATTGAGCGAGGGAAAGCGTATCCGCACGGAATCCCCATTCTGCACCCGGTCGATTTCGCTTGGGGATATTCGGACGATCATCACCAGCTCCTCGTCATCCGGGACGATGGATAGCAGAGGTGCGCCCGCACCAATCACACCATTGACCGCATGCACATTCACACCGAACACCTGCCCCGCATACGGCGCTACGATTTCAGTACGAGCCAATTGGTCAGCCGCGTATTGGCGGCGCTCCATAAGGTCTTCAATACCCAACTGGATTTCCTTCAGTTGGGTCAGCACTGTCTCGCGCGTATCGGTTTCCAATCTCGAAATCTGTAGACGGCCTTCCGCCATCGCCGTGCGTATCTGAGCGATCTCCGCTCTGTGAGACGCTTGTTGGCCAGCAAGACGTTCCTTCTCGCGCTTCAGCGCCAGCATTCGGCTCTTAGGCGCATGTCCCCTTTCGAACAATGCCTCAAGCCCGTTGAGCTCGTCTTCAAGGATCAATATCTGTTGGAAATTTGAACTCATGAGGTCTTTCAGGCCCGCGACACGTTCACCCTGTTGATCTATTTTATATGAGAGCAATTGGACATCCGTTTCGAGTGCTTGAGTACGCGTGTCCAGTATGGCCTGCTGAGTTGCAATAACGCGCGCCACGCGTCGCTCGCCGTCCTCCAGAGTTTCAAGAAATTCGATTGTGGGGGTCCAGGCAACGACGTCACGCCCCTCCCGCTCCGACAGCAGCCTCGCCTCTTCTCCTGCCAAGGTGAACAGTTGGGCCTCAAGGCTGGCAAGAGAGGCAGCCACACCGGAAGTATCCAGGCGGATCAGCGGTTGACCGATTTCAACAGTATCTCCATCCGCGACCAAAATTTCCTTTACGATCCCGCCTTCCAGATGCTGGACCGTCTTGTTGGCACCCAAAACCTGCACCGTACCCGGCGCGACCACTGCGCTTTCGAGTGGCACCACTGCTGACCAGATGAACAAGCCACCAAACAGCACACCAACCACCACAAGGCCCTGCACCATAAGTCTACGCAGGCCGAGGTCGATCAGCGTCAGACGGTCGCTGTCCTCAAATACGATCGGACCGGTGGTCATGATGTCTTGCCCTTCTCTATCAGCTTGATGCCAGTAGCGGACCGCTTCTGAGTTCGCAGAACCTTCGACAGAATTTCATCTCGCGGCCCGAGCGCCTGCACTTTGCCCTCATGCATCAACACAATTTTGTCGACATGGCGCAGCGTGGTTGGGCGGTGACCGATGATCACAACAGCGACCTTCTCATCCTTGAGCAGCTTGAGCGTGTCATTCAGCGCCTCATCACCCTCATGGTCGAGATTGGCATTCGGCTCATCCAGGATCACCAGTTTGGGATCAGAGAACAATGCCCGCGCCAACCCAATACGTTGGCGTTGACCGGCTGAAAGACGTTCGCCACCAATACCCAACTCGGTGTTATAGCCATCTGCAAAAGACTGGATCATGTCGTGCGCGTTCGCACGTTTGGCCGCAGCCACGATTTTTTCTGCGTCGGCGTTCGGGCGAAGGCGGGCAATATTCTCACTAATGGTCCCGGGCAAAAGTTCGACCGCCTGCGGCAGGTAGCCAAGCTGTTGTCCCAATTGGTCCGGCTGGTACTCCTTGATCTCGGCACCATCTAGTCGCACTGCCCCGAGTGCATAGGGCCAGACCCCGGTCAACACCCGCGCCAATGTCGTCTTGCCCGAGCCACTCGCTCCGATCACACCGACGATCTCACCCGGCTCAACCGAGAACGAAATTGCTTGGAGAAAAGGTTTCTGCTGGCCTGGCAAGGCGGCGAACACATTCTCTACTAACAGCTTTCCGGTGATAGCCGGAAGGGTCATCGGCGCTGCCTTCTGCTCAGTTGCACCCGTCAGAGATGCAAGCCGCTTTCGCGCGGCCCTGGCACGAACGATCGAGCGCCATTGCGAAACAATCTGCTCAATTGGAGTGATGGCCCGCGCACCGATGATGGAGCCCGCAATGATCACACCCGGCGTAGCAACGCCAGCAATTGCGAGCACGGCGCCCGCGCCAAGCAAGGCGGATTGCAGAAACATCCGAAAAGCACGTGTGGCGGCGGCGGCGGTATTTATTGTGTCAGAGGCTCGAATAGCTGTGGCATCCGCTTCGGTGGTCGCATCAACCCATCTGTCGCGGACAGTCTTTTGCATGCCCAGCGCGTGAACCGATTCAGAACTGCGCCACGCATTCTGGGCGAAGACAGCCCCCGTATTGCTGACTTCACCAGAGGTGATCAACGAGGCTTCGCTTGCCTTTTGAGTATATAGAGCCAGCGCAAAAATGACGGCTGAGCCAATCAAGGCCAGTACACCGAGCGTCCAGTGCATCAGGAAGAGGATCAAAAAATAGAGTGGCGCCAGCGGCAGGTCAAAAGCCGCCTTGACCGTCGGGCCTGCCATGAATTGCCGAAGTTCCGCCAGGTCTTTCATTGCCCGACCGTCCTTGGCACCTGAATCCTGGAGGGACCGACGATGAATGGCGTCAAAAACCAAAGGTGCCATTTCACGCTCAATCCGAGCAGCCACATGAACCAGCATCGACGACCGGATCGCATCAATCAGAGCGTATCCAATGAACAGCACGGCGATTAAAGCTGTAAGCGCGATCAGCGTTTGCAGGGAGCCACTGACCAGTACTCGGTCGTAAACCTGCAGCATGTAAAGCGGTCCCGCCAGCATCAACACATTAAGAGCGACACTGAAGCCCCCAACTGCGAGAATAGCCCTGCGGGATTTCCGCGCCGTCTCGATCAGGGTTTCTTCGTGACCCAACTGGTTCGGTCTTTGATTGGACACGCATCCACCTCTTTCATGCGAGATGTCGTCACGTCAGCGCTTTATAAAGCAGACATGCACCGTCTCGCTGATCTTGTGCCCACCGGTTCGCACGAATGCGCGAGTTTCCAGGCACTATTCACCATACATGGAATTTGGTTGAATCTCTATTTACCAAGCCTTTGAAAACAACGACTTCTCGGAGATGTTACTTAATTTTTACGCTGTTGGAGTTCGTGAACTCACGCGTGCAATGGCCTGTCTTGCAAGATTTCCGATGACGTGAAGCGTCGCCGATGGTGAAATCACCAGAGCTCTGATGACTTTGGTCGGATTTCTTTCGCGAACAGCCTCGATCATTGTCCACCAGGCTAGCTCTCTTTCCGAGTATCTCAAATGACCCAGAAGCGCGCGCCGGTCCGTCAGCGTCAGGCTCGGATAGTTCAGCATTTCCCGACTGATTTTCACAAGGCGCTGATGATCCCTGCCCGACTGGGAATGGGAAGCTGACCCTTTCCGGCGAACAAGGTAATAGCCCTCGGGATCGACAAGATCCGCCTTGGCACCTGACATCAGCAACCGCGTATACAATTCGAAGTCTTCACCGAACCTCAACTGGTCTCTGTAAGGTCGTGAGGCGTCGCCGAGACAGCGCCGATTGATCAGGGGTTTGATGAAGCCGAGTTCCGAACGCTCAATGTCTACATCATAGGATTGTTTGACGAACAGCTCGGTCGTCAACCGAACGGCCCCTTCAGGCTTATCTGGCCACAAGACACGCTCGACCTCTTCCGGAGTATCCTCGGAACTCATCAGGAGATTATCTGCTACCCAGTCGAGATCTCTCGCGCGCGCTTCGGCCAGCAGGCCGGCAATGCGCGTCGGCGACATGAAATCATCACTATCGAGCGGCGTGAACCAAGCCGCATCTGTTTGCCGTATCGCACAATTTCGAGCGACCGACGGCCCGGAATTCTGAGCCTGTTGGACAAATGTAAGGTTCGGAATTGTCCGCGCCATTTGCCTGACGATCTCTGGTCCCTCGTCTGAAGAACAATCGTCCACGACGATCACCTCAACCGCAATAGTGTCCGGAACTTTCTGTTCGACGGCACTACGAATGGCACGTTCAATGTTGGGGGCGTCATTGTAGAGGGGAATAACAATCGCAATCTTGTTTTCATCAAGCATTGGTCTTGCCTCCATATCTAAACTCTTGAAAATATTCAGTGTCCGAATAGATTTTCATGACACTTTCCGGAGATTCGCGATCGCCATCTTCCGGTCCCCCTTCAGCAGCATTACCATTGACGACATGCCGCGCTTCGCCATTGCAGGGGCCGCAATAAAAAGGCCTGCGACGTAGAGCGCTATTCCAAGCCCAATGATCGCCGCGACCCTGGTGAGGTCGGACCAGTCATCAGGAAGGTGGCCAGCGGCCCACCATATCCCGCCGCCCATTACGAGTGCGGCAATCAAAACCGACGACCCTGCAAGAATTTGACGGGTAATAGGAAATTTCACAGCACGGTAAACGGCCCAACTGCTGAGGAACCAGCCGAGGAATTTCTGGAAAGCCAGGGCGATCATGACTGCCTCCAAGCTCACCCGCGATGCGAAAGGCAGCATCACCACGAGAACCAGCAGCGCAAAAACACTGACCTTCAGCAAGAGGCCCGGTCGCCCGACGCCGCGCAGCACCCCGCCATTGAACGCGGAAGACGGAAGGCGAATTCCCATCAACATGGAAATCTGAATCGCGATGATCGCATCATTCCACTGGTCACCAAACACGACCGGCACAATGACCGGAGCCGCAGCGGCGGCACCGATGAATGCCGGATACGCAATAAATCCGGCGAGCCAGATCGCGGTAGACATCGTCTTGTAGAGCGTCGGAAGATCGTTCTGAGTTTTCGACGCTACCGGGAATGCGACTGCACCAAACGGCGACACGAGCGCCTGCATCGCCTGACTCTGTATCCGCATAGCAAGATTGAACATACCAAGCGCCGCTGGACCGAGAAACAAACCAACAAACAATCGCGGCAGACCCAAATCCCCCGCTGCTACCAATCTCAGACCGATTGATGCCATCTTGAATCGGAGCAAGGATTTGAACTCAATCAGATTTGTCCGGAAAGACGGCCACCATTTGGCAAAGTACAGGAAAGCCAGCATCCTCGCGAAACGACGGGACATTTCCATCGCGACCAGCGCCCACGCATTCTGAAACAGGATCGCGCAACTTACGCCGACAATTGCGCCAACGATGTAACCCACGACATCCACAATGGTAATTTCGCGAAACTGCATATGTCGCTGTAGCAAGGCAGCTGGAACCGCACTTAGCGCGCCCATGAACAGAACCAACGACATGACCCGCAGGTAATCGACCAAGGGCGGCACATCAAAGAGCGTCGCAATGTAGGGAGCGCTGAGTTGGATCAGTCCAAAAAACAAGACTGCGAAACACAGCGAGGACAGAAATACTGAGTTGGAATGCTCTGCTTTCAAATCAGTCCTCTGAATGAGAACCTCATTGAGACTGTCGCTCGAAAAGACTTCCGGAATGACAAGTACAATCAACAAAAACCCGTACACGCCAAAATCCTCTGGCGTGAGCAAGCGGGCGACCACAACAAGCGACACCAGACCGCTCAGCAAGCCCAACCACTTACTGAAAGCTACCCAAATGGCGGCCTTGCCAGCAGACCTCATCAGGCCTTGCGATTGGCTCGAGGGAATTTCGTCGGAAGAAATGGCTGCTGTTCCCATGGAAGCTGAACGCACTCAAAAGCTGGATTCGGCTTTTGACTTTGCAAGGATGGTGCCTGAAAGGGCAGATTTTGCCAATTGCAGTACAGGCGAGCAGTAAGATTACTGTCCTGCAATGCTCAATAAACGAGAGAAAATTCCTAGTGAATTCAGCTATCTGTGCAGATGGTTAATATAGTGGTCGCCCATTGCAGCCTGTCCGCGTTTCGTCAGCATGCTCAAATCCCCAATAACGGCGGGATACCGTCCCAAACCAACCACATTGATGCCGGATTCGACGTCGAGACTGGGTGAATGATTATGGGAGAAATCACCTGTCGGTTTAAGTCGCCTTTAATAGTTGGTCGCCAAAAAAGAAGCATGCGCAATGCGAATTCGTCTCTGGCAAGGAATACATCCATGATGCATCTGGCTGCAGAGCCCACAACAATTCGCCACTACCAGAGCGACGTCCAGACCGATATCGAGAATTTCGGCAAATGGCCCGTCTGGCTGCGCATTACGTTGATCGTCGGTCTTAGCGCTTCGCTGTGGGCAGGCATCATTTTCGCCATCGGCGCCCTGTTGTAATACAACCCCCAAAAAGTGGTTACCTGGTCGCTACACCTTGGCGTAGCCCGGACTGGAACTCAGGTAAACGGGCGCCTTCCCTACGTATGTGCGACGCACAGGCGATAGTGTCGCCAACGCACCAAGATACAGCAGGTTGAGGGGCGTGTTGAAACTCGCCCATGCCAAAGACTCGGTGAACGTCGAGATGAATACGATTGCGCCGAAGACGAGTAGTGCAGACATCTCCAAAGACGAATCCCGGAAGAACTGCATAAGCAGACGATAACCGCACCACGCCCACATCAACATATAAAGGCCAAGGCCGATATATCCGAGATGCACGCGCACTTCGAGATACGCATTGTGGAAGGTCAGCTTCGTTCCGTACGGCTTGAAGTCCATTTCGTTGATCGATTGTGCCGCGCCGTTTGCCCGGTTCCAAAATCCTTCAAGCCCCATGCCGATGATTGGATGTTCTTCCGCCGCCAAGCGCCCAGCTGACCAGATATGTGTTCGCCCGGTAAAAGTGGTATCCTTACCTAGCGCTCCCAGGAAGTCAGCCACATAGTCTTGGTGGGTCTGGTTCAGCACAATCATGGCGCCTATTAGGACCACACTGACGCCAGTAATGAATATGATGGACCGCAAGTGGCGCACCTTGCTGATGGATTGCCAGGCGAACTTGACCAGAAACAGACCGATGATCCCGACACCGGCAAATACGAGTGCCGTTGCCGAGGGCGCCCGTAGCATGAAGATCAGAGCAATGGGGAAAATGAGCGCGGCCAATAGCCGGGTCCACGGCCACGACTTCTCATTCAACAATGTCATGAAGCTGAGCAATGCCACGAACAACATCTGCTGGGCAAAATAGTTCTTTTGCGGGTACGGGCCGCCGGACGGCATGGAGTCGTAAAACGGAATACACACAATGATTGCCATCACACCTGCGAAGAACATACATCGCAGGATAGTGGTGATATCAAATCGCGTGATGATAATGACAGCGACCAAAGGGGTCAGAAGGTACAGTGCGCCGCTTCGGATGGCTGCACCCATATAGGGTGACCACAGGATCGAAATAAGACCGAATATCGGCAACAGGAAGAGAGGCCACGCCTTGAGCACGATCGGAACGACCTGCTCCTTGTGCAAGGCAAGAAGCCAAAGAAACCACAAAACCATCAGATAGCGTAGTGGAGTCTCAAGCGGCAATGGCACGAATGAATTCAGGAACCAAACCGAGATAAGCGCCTGCTCCCAGTATGGGATTTTCCGCGGTTCCTCGTAGACTTTGGCCATGACAAGGGATGAATCACCGTCAGTCGGAATACGACTTACAATATTCATGCGGCAGCCTCCTGACCAAGACTGCTCGAGATAACTTCGCGCATGAATCCAGCCGGTTGCACGAACAAGTCTTCTGGCAAGCTTGCAAGACGCGTGGCGTAAGCCGCAATCTCGCAACGATCTGTCAACAAATGTCCCACCAGTTTTGGCAGCGAGTCCTCAAGGGGCTCCGCAATCACAAACCCGCAGTCATTCCGCGCGATCCAAGCCGCTGTCTCTGTACCGGCCGGCGCGATCGAGGGCGTCGCGTAATAGCCTCCCTCGTAGATCCGGTTCGGCAACAGCCAGACCGAATTATACCCGGCCTCCATGAAGTCCCCTGCCCAGACCACGTCCAGCGACGCGTAAATGCTGGATAGATCCTCTGGCGACCGGAACTTTCCAAAGAAGGTCATGTTTGGTCGACGCTCAATCTCGGGTTCGAACACAGGAATTTCGGTGCGTGCCGGGATTCCATGTAGCCGAATTTCCAATGTATCGGGAAACGCGTCAGCCAGAGCGCATAGCAGGTCCAGCGAACGCTGGCACCGCAACATGCCGACCCAGCCGAGTACAAGTTTTCGGTCTTCCAGAATCTCCACCGGGAGCGCAGTATCCGGCCGTGGGCCAAAGTTACTGTCAGCACTCAAACGGTTCTCTACGACATAGGCCGTGAAGTCGCCCCCGTAGTGAAGTTCGAAATGGTTCCGCAAGAAGCCGGGAGAACTCACAACAAGCGCCCGTGTCCGCTTCAGCAGAGCGTGTTCGAGGCCACGAAATATCCGACCCACAAAATCGGAGCGCGTCAGCAAGCGATGCACATCGAGGCTCTCGTAGATGACGGGCGTCTTCAGTCCTGTATGGCGCTTTGCCAGGAACGCACACGCCAGCATGTCGAGATTTCGCGCGTATATTACGTCAGCCGCAACGAGTAGCTCGCGTTGCTCAGCGGCCTTCCGCGCGCCAGCAAACACCTGCTTGATTCGCTGGATGAAGGCGCCATCACGCGTCATGCCAAGATCGACATTCTTCCATTCCGGAGAGACATCACGGCGGCGCATCATGAAGCCAACGACATCCATTCCATCGCCGACGAACGACTTCACACGTCGGCGCACAGCGGCATCTGCCGCATCATGTCCGAAGAATGCAATTGTCGTCATCGCTCGATCCAATTCAGGGTAAGGGAAGCGATCATCGCATGATCGCTTCGTCTCACACCTTAGTTTGCGTCAACTTTCTCAGGAGACTCTGTGCTATGCTCCGCGAGGCTCGGCGGGGTCTGGATCGCTGTGGGGCGAATTTCGCCCTTCTTGGGCTTGTTAGGATCCCGGCGCATGAAGCTGAACAGAGAAGGCTTCGTCTCCATCTGATAGTATTTGCGATAGGCATCATATCCTGCACCCGGGTCGCTATAATGGCGGCGGCGGTTGAGGTTCACCATGTTGAGCGTGACACCCAGCAGGTCGGCCTTGAACGATCGCAAGAGTGCCAACGACTGACGTGCTGCTGAGCGGTTCGTGTGACGCCAGCGCACAACCAGAATGGCCTTGTCTGTCTTACCTGCAACAACCCGCGCCTCAGCCATCAGCAGCAGTGGCCCAGTATCGATCAGGATGAGATCGTACATGGAGCGCAAGCGAACCAGAAGATCGTCAAAGGCACGCGTCCCGAACACGTCATGCGGTGTATGGCCGGTCAGAGACAGCGGCAGAATGTCCAGCATGCTCTTGGGATCCTTGGAGATCGCATCAGAAAGCTGTCCTGCGCCGAAGAGATACTCAATGAAACCAATCTCAGGCTTCAGGCCGGCTGCATCAGTCAACTGGCGACGGCGGAAATCACCATCAATGACCAGCGTCCGCGCACCCGACATGGCCGACATACGACCGAGCGCCAGGGTCAGGCTTGTCTTGCCTTCATCCGGCAGGGATGAGGTGATCGCCACGGTTTTCGTTTCGCTGTCCAAGTCCGAGAAAGCGATTGCTGCTCGCAGATAGCGAATACTTTCGGCAAACGCTGATAACGGGTTTTCTATGAGATAATCGGCGGGATTGGTCTGAGCGAAGCCTAGGGCGTTGCCGGTGCGGATCAGTGGCACCGTGCCAAGGGCATTCTGAGCAAGCTTCTTTTCAATGTCTTCCGAAGATGAAATCTTCATGTCGAACATTTCGGCCATGATGGCGAGCGCACCGCCCAGCAAACAGCCAAGTATCGCACCAATCAAGAGGTTCAGCGTCGTACGAGGTGAACTCGGGAACTTTGGCACTGAGGCATTGGACAGGATAACGGCATCCGGCTGGACGAGACCGTCCTGCTCCCGGGTCTCCTTGGACCGCGCAATGAACTCTTCATACAATACGCGGCTGGTTTCAGCATCGCGCTCCAGCTCGCGCAGGCGTACCATTGCAAGGCTGTTGCCGCGGAGCTTGGAGTTCGAGTTGCTGATTTGTGACTGGAGCCGGCTAACCTGGTCCTGACGAACACGAACTTCGTTTTCGAGATTAGTGGCGATCCGGGTCATTTCGTTCTGGATCTGACGCTCGATATCCGCCTGTTCAGCGCGCGCACCAATCAGTTCAGGGTGCTGCGGCCCGAGACGGGTTTCGAGGTCACCCACCCGGCCGCGGACAGTCGAGAGCTGTTGTTTCAAGCTCGTGATAAGTGGAGACTCCAGAACTTCGGAAATCCCGTCCACGCCAGCGCCGCTGTTGATCTGCCGGCGCATACTGTCAAAGCGTGACCGGACACGGTTCAGCTCGACTTCAGCCTGTGTTTTCTGAGTAGTCAGATAGGCAATGTTTTGCTCGGTGAGCGTGTTACCCATCGCCGTTTCCATGTCGTTATCGGCAATGAATTTGGCAACGCGGTTTTCCTTTTCCTCGACTTCCTCACGGAGGGCAAAGACACGGTCAGACAGCCATTCGGTAGCGCGCCGCGTGGCGTCCAGCTTCGTTTCAAGCTGTTGAACTCGATACTGATCTGCGATTGCGTTGGCGAGGCGAGCAGATGTTTCTGGCGAGGTGCTCGTGACCTGAACATTGATAAGATAGGTAGTGCCGATGCGCGACACACCAACACGCCCCATCAACGTGCCGACGACGCTATCCAGAATGGCGCTCTCGCGCTCATCGACACTCATGCCTTCAAACGGGTCGACCACGCGCGTATCCATGCCGACCAATGATTTGACCTGGTTCTTCAACTTCCCAAGTGCGCTTGTCTTTCGTTCGCGCAGTGTCCAGTTGAACTCAGGATCCTCGATGAGCTTCTGTTTGACGGCAACCTTCGTCAGGAGTGACTTTGACTTCATGATCATGACTTCGGTGTCGATCACTGCCGTGCTGACTGCCAGACCACTGAGAACGCTGCCCAGATCAATCACGTTTTGCTGCTCAGTATCCAGCTGGACCACTGAACTCGATTGGTAGAGTGGCGTCTGGTTGAACGTCATGTACGCGACCAGCGTGAAGACGGAGAGGAAGCTCAGCGCAATCAGCCAGAAACGCCGATACACAGCCCCCAACAGCGACTTCAGATCTGTCGGCATGTTGTTGCCTTCAGTCTCCGCTTCTGCGGGAACCTGGGACGGAAGTTCAAAACTGAATGTCTTGGTCAAGATAATATACCGCGCGTTGGGGTTGGAAGCTTTCAGGCGACCGGCCGGATGGTCGGTCGCCTGGTATGGAAATTAAGGATGGACACGAACCGAAATGCCGAGAAGGTTCGCAGAAAAGCTCTCATCGGCCGCAAACGCCGTACCACTCCGGTCACGATCAACGCGACGTGCGAAGGCGTTCAGGTGCACCCGCTTGTTCATTTTGTACGTACCGATCACACCGAATTCGGTGATGTCGTCATCCCTGTCGGTCTCATCGTACTCGTAACTGGTGAGCTCGCCATATCCTGACAGGATAATGTTGCGGTACAGTTCGTGATCAACACGGGCGCCTAGCGTCGTTTGAATGGAGCTCGCGCTGGTCCGAATGCCGCTATCGACTGTACGGCGTGCACCATTGAAGCTCACAGTGGTGAGACGGGTCGGGAACCATTCTACATTCGCATCGACGGCCAGACCGTCAGTGTCTTCGTAGAAAGTGTCATCCTTTTCTTCGCTCAGGTAGCCAATGGCCACGTCACCGCGGATCAACGTGTTCAGTTCGAAGTCCACACCACCGTAAACAGTGTAGGAATCTGAATCCCTGGACCGTTCCGCACCATCGACGACGATCAGATTATCGTACTCACGCTGTTGGATCATGCCTTGGCCAAAAACAGCCACGTTCGGCGAAATCGCATAGCTGAGGCGCGAATTGAAGAGCGTGTCAGACCGGTCACGGAAATCCTGATCGATCGGCGTGCCGTCAAGGGAGACCGTGTCGTCATAGTCGACTTCCGCAAATGTCACAGAGTTCGTCCAGCGAATACGGTCATTGGTATAATTAGCACTCAGCTCGACGCCTGCGCGGGTGTACTCAATCGGCTCGCCCAGTCCGGACGTGTTCGATGGGTCAGACCGCTGATCCGTAGATTGCTGGTAGAAGACCGCACCGCCAAGTGCGACGTCGCGCGTGACGTCCAGACGGCCCCGCAGCCGCGTGTTGACATCATTGGCTGACTGGTCGCTGAAATCCTGGTACTCGTCACGGCTGACAGACACGGAAGCGGCCACTTCGTGGACGCTCCAGTTTGTACGAGCCGCAATATCAGCACCGATGCGGGCGATGACATCAGATTCTTCATTGTCGCTCGTTCCCAACGCATTGTCGGTATAACCAAGGCCAGCGAACAGACTGGAATTTACCGTAAATGCTCCGAGCCGGATGGGCTCCGGATCATATTCGGGCTGACGGCGGTCTGTAACCGCCTCGTACTTGTCCCGACTATAATAGTCGCTCGACTGCGCATACGCCGTCCCAGACATCGCCGCGATCAGAGCGCCGGTGGCGACTCCCGCAAGGCTAACCCGCTTAGTATACAACATTTCCACCTCTTCCCTGGATTATGTATTCCGGTTGCTCGAACCGGCATGTTTACCAAAGGTCCCAAAGCAAGACCCATACCACTTTTCTTACAAAGAGTGAGGGGTTCATAGGGGAATACGGTGTCAGTCAAGTAATCAAAGTCGGGCAAATTCGAGCGAATTATTGCAGGTTTTCAGCGGCCCGTCAGACCAAGAGGCGGTCTGTGGGCAATAATTTCTCAATTAAACAAGACATAAGAAGAGGCCCGGGACGCAGTCTTTGCGTCCCGGGCCGTTTAATCAGTCTAATTCGGCAGAATATTAATTATTAAAAAGCCCTTAGCTCCAATATTCAACCTGCACAGTTGCTGGACTCTGATAGCTATTCCGCTGCTGCGGGAAGATCCATCTCTGTCAGTCCGGTATACCGCTTCAGATGGTGATCGATATTGCCGAACTCGGAATCGATCATGGTCAGGCGTTTGAAATAGTGTCCGACAGCCAGTTCGTCCGTCATGCCCATGCCGCCATGGATCTGCACGGCTTCCTGACCAATAAAACGACCGGCTTGACCGATGCGCACCTTGGCAGCTGATGCCGCCTTCTTGCGTGTAACTTCGTCTTCATCGAGCTTGAGCGTAGCCATGTAGGTCATGGAAATCGACTGTTCATGCTCCATGAACATATCGACCATGCGGTGCTGCAGCACCTGGAACTTGCCAATCGGAACGCCAAACTGCTTACGCTGACGCGAATATTCGACCGTCATGGCGTGCGCCACTTTCATGGCACCGCAGGCTTCTGCGCAGATTGCGGCGATGGCCTCGTCGGTAACGGTTTCGATCAACGGCAGACCATTGTCGACTTCGCCAATCACCGCTTCCGCTCCGACGGAGACATTCTCGAAGTAGACTTCTGATGCACGACGACCGTCGACGGTTGGGTAATCCCGTGTGGAAACGCCTTGCGCATCCTTGGCGACCACAAAGACCGAAACGCCCTTGCTGTCGCGGCGGTCCCCCGATGTGCGGGCTGTGACAACAAAATGCGTCGCCCAAGGCGCGCCGATGACGACAGCCTTGTGTCCGTTCAGGACATAGCCGGCGCCGTCTTTCTTGGCGGTCGTCTCAAGATCGGCCAGATTATAGCGACCGCGCGGTTCTGCGTAAGCGAATGCAAAGACGTTCTCGCCCGACATGATGCCGCTAAGGTATTCTTCCTTTTGCGCATCCGTGCCGCGCTTGAGGAAACCGCCACCGCAAACGACGCTGGGCACGTAAGGCTCGACCACGAGGCCCTTGCCAAACTCTTCCATGACGACCATCGCATCAATCGGGCCGCCGCCGAGACCGCCATCTTCTTCGCTGAAAGGCGCCATCAAGAGACCAAGCTCTGCAAACTGTGCCCACATTTCAGGACGCCAGCCCGCTTCAGACTCGACCACCTTGCGGCGCGTGTCGAAATCATACTGCTCGCGGATCAGCCTCGAGAGGCTGTCGCGGATCATGTTCTGCTCTTCGGTGAAATTGAAGTCCATCTTCTATCCTCCCTGCCTCGTGCGCCCTAAAGGCCGAGGATCATCTTTGAAATAATGTTGCGCTGGATCTCGTTGGATCCACCGTAGATCGATGTCTTGCGCATGTTGAAATACGTTTCAGCCGCGAAGTTCGCATGGTCGGGACCGACGCCAAATCCGTCATTCCCCGTACCTTCCATGCCATAGCCATATGGTGCACCATAGTTTCCAACGGCCTCGAGCGTAAGCTCGGTCAAGCGCTGCTGGATCTCGGTTCCCTTCACTTTCAGGATCGAACTTTCCGGTCCAGGGCCCTTACCTGCTGCCTCGGAAGCCAGCGTGCGAAGTTCGGTGAATTCCAAAGCGGTCAGGTCGATTTCGAGTTGGCTGATCTTGCGCGCAAAATCTTGCGACTGAAGCAATGGCTTACCATCAACCAGCTCTTCTGAGGCGATATTGCGCAAGCGTTCCACGCCCCGCTTGGAGCGTGCAACGCCAGCGATACCGGAGCGCTCATGCGCAAGCAGGAATTTCGCGTAGGTCCAGCCTTCATTTTCCGTGCCTACGAGGTTTTCGACCGGAACGCGGACATCCGTCAGCCACGTCTCGTTCACTTCGTGCGTACCATCGATCAGCTTGATCGGCTTCACTTCAATTCCCGGTGTGTTCATGTCGACAAGGATGAAGCTGATGCCTTCTTGAGGTTTCTTCGCCGTCGGGTCCGTACGGCAAAGGAAGAATCCCCAGTCCGCGTGCTGCGCCAGCGTGGTCCAGGTCTTCTGGCCATTCAGCACATAATGGTCACCGTCGCGAACCGCTGTCGTCTTGAGGCTTGCAAGGTCAGAACCTGCGCCCGGCTCGGAATAGCCCTGGCACCACCAGACTTCACCGGACCGAATGCCTGGCAGGTGGCGAGCCTTCTGCTCTTCATTGCCGAATGTGTAGATAACTGGCGCAACCATCGACACGCCGAATGGCAAAGGCATCAGCGCATCAACGCGAGCATTCTCCTCCGACCAAATATAACGCTGAGTGGAGGTCCAGCCAGTGCCGCCGTATTTTTCAGGCCATGCAGGTGTGGACCATCCCTTTTTACCGAGCACCTTGTGCCAGGCGAGGAATTCTTCGCGCGTAAGATCCTCACGCGACCCGATACCCTCAAGTTCTTTCGGATAGTTTTCGCGAATGAATTCGCGGACCTCATTGCGGAAGGCAATCTCTTCCGGCGAAAAATCGAGATTCATGACGGCTCCTCACTGTGCGCTTGATGCGCATCGTACTTATCCCCTCTAATTCAGCCATTTTCGGCTAAAGGCAAGGTGACGTGAGCGTAAACGTCAGGTTCTCGTCGCGTCAGGTCGCATTTGCCGCTACAGGCTCAGCAATGAAAGGGGCACACGCTGTCTTGAGCAATCCAATTGCCGTAGCGGAACCCAGTCCGCCACCGGTCTGAAACTCGAGTTGAAGGAGAGGCTGCAGGCCCAACCGCTCGACTGCCGCCTCATGAGCTGGCCGCCGTGTCACGTGCGATGCAATGCAGTGACTAATTGCCTTTGGTTCGATTGAATGCACAACCGCAGCGGCGATAGTGGTTGCAAATCCATCCAGAACAACCGGAATACCCTGATGCCGAGCCGCAATGATTGCGCCGACACAGGCCGCCAATTCCCGGCCGCCAAGATATCTCAGAGCCTGCAACGGATCAGCCAGATGTCCGCGGTGCAAAGCCAGCGCGCGCGATACGACATCCACTCGCCGCTCTACCAGATTGGCCGTGGATTGATTGTCCGGCCTGACCCAGTAATCCGGCGCTCCGCCATACAATGCGCACGCGACAGCCGCCGCAGCGGTGCCAACCCCCGCTCCGGAGACGGCAAGCGCCAGCAGATCCGGCTTTTCCTCGGTGGCCTCGAACCCGTATGCGATGGTGGCAGCACATTCCCGCTCGGTCATTGCGGGCCCCTCCGCAATACTTGGAGTCGGCTTGTCGATGGCAAGATCGAACACGCGTATGGCGGCTCCGGCCTGTGTTGCGATTGCCGACAGCGGTGCCTTGCCTTCCCGCAGCGCATCAACATGTGCGCGCGTATCAGTCTGACTCGAGAGCGAGACCCCCTCCGACTGAAGGCCGTGCGAACTGGCGAACACTGCCAGTACCGGATTTTCGATACGGGGAGGAAAGCGGTGCTGCCAGTTGGCAAGCCATTCTGCCGCCTTACCGAGACGACCGAAATCTCCCTCACGGCCCATTTCGAGCAATGCCGCACGCACCTTCTGGCCCGGGGCCGGATCCACATCCACCGACGCCTTAATTAGAGACCTGGCATCCGCCAATGGTGAAGTTTGTTGTGCCGGCTCACTCAAAGCAGGTTGCTCCCAATGCATTTGAAATCGATTTCATCTTATAGCAGACAACACATGTTAACTGCGACAAGGTTTTGTTACCTCGTTCATGAGATACTTGTGTCCTCTCGTGAGCTGACTAACCTAAATACATGACCACTCAACCCATAAAATCCCCTTGTATCAAAGTGTGCGCTGTAGACGCCTCGACAGGACTCTGTCTCGGCTGCGCACGATCACTGAAGGAAATCGGGGGATGGGTAAAATTGGGAACAGACGGACGCGAGAGGATAATGGCCGAATTGCCCGAGCGGATCGCCCGGCTCGAAGCGCTCGGCAAACGCTAGGATTTCTTGATGTCCGTAGGAAAGACCCTCGTATTTGGATTTGGCGCAGCTGTGCTGATTTCCGCAACTGTCGCTTTCTTTCTCGTCCCAAGGCTGGAGCAGCATCAGGCGGACATTGCCACTATGCGACCTGACCCGGCACCAGCCCCATCCGAGAAGCGCACATCTGTAAACTTTGCCGACGCCGCCATCATTGATCGTGAGTCGGACGGACATTACTGGACCCGCGCCGAAGTACATGGAACCGCGGTCAAGTTCATGGTCGATACCGGAGCCAGTACCGTCGCCTTGACCTTTCGTGATGCTCAGCGGATTGGTTTGAAACCGGAAACGCTGGACTACAAATGGGAAATTCGCACCGCTGGCGGCATCACATATGGCGCTGCTGTCACGCTGGATAATATTCGCATAGGCCAAGTCGAAATCGAACGTGTCGATGCCATGATCCTCAAGGACGGCCTCGAACAATCGCTGCTTGGGATGACCTATCTTGGCGAACTCTACTCATACGAGTTCAAGCAAAGCCAATTGATCATACGCCGGTGATTTTCTCACCGTTCTGGCCTTTTCCGACACCAACTTCCCAAGCGAACCTTTCTGCATCGCCGGCCCATCGGGCATAGGCCACGCGACCCACAAGTCCCGCTGCGTCCATCAGGTCACGATACCAATAATCAGCTCCGGCGTTCAGCCTTTGCGGATGCACGCCCCAGAGCAAACAGGCTGTGCGCAAGCGCTGATCATCCAATGACCCGTAAAGAATCGGCGCAGTTCCTCGGACTCGGGCAAACCGGGCAAGCCGATCAAAAGCGCCCGTACGTAGGGCCAGCGCTGTCGCACCTTCTGCGTCGGCCATACCCTGTGCCGTCTCCGCAACAACATCAATTGCGCTTTGCGCAGGTATGTCTCCCGAAAATTGTTCCAGAGACCGCCGATAATCTTCAGCGCCCTCGGTGGCACGGATGATACGGGACATGATGGCCACCGTTGTGGCGGGATGGCGTCCGACCGCGGTCTCGCCTGACAGCATGACCGCGTCTGCGCCTTGATAGATGGCTGTGGCCACATCGGAAGCTTCGGCGCGCGTCGGGGCCGCATTCTCAATCATGGATTCCAGCATTTGCGTCGCCACAATTACCGGCCGCCCCAATCCGCGCGCGCAGCGCACAATCCGGCGCTGGATGACCGGCACGTCTTCAGGCGCATACTCGACACCGAGATCCCCCCTCGCGACCATCACGGCGTCCGCCGCAGCAACAATGGGCTCCAGGTTTGAAATGGCGGCAGGCTTTTCGAGTTTGGCAACGAGCGGTGCCCGACCAGCGATAATGGCCTTCACCTCTTCGATGTCTTCGACTGTCTGCACAAAGGACAAGGCGACCAAGTCAACGCCAATCTCGAGCGCGAAATCAAGGTCAGCCCGGTCCTTGTCCGTCAACGCTCTAACCGGCAGGGCTTTGCCGCGAACTGTGAAGCCCTTCTTGTCGGTCAACTTGCCAGGCACGTCAGCTCGCACCATCGGCTTGCTGCCTGCCTGAGTTACGGTGAACATCAGCTTGCCGTCATCCACCAGGATAACGTCGCCTTCTTCGAGGATTTCGACAATCTCGGCGTGCGGTACTGGAATGGTATCTTCCGCCTCGGTCGTCTCAGCGGCAACGACCGCATATTCCTTCTGATACCGAAGTCGCAGCTCTCCACCCGGCAGCGATCCGACGCGTACTTTGGGCCCCTGCAGGTCTCCCAGCGTAGCGAGGGGACGACCCGTTTCTTTTTCAGCGGCGCGCACAGCATCCAGGGCATCTTTGTGTGCACTGTACTCGCCATGGCTGAAGTTCAAGCGGAAGACGTCAACGCCTGCATAGGCCAATGCCAGAACTTCCTTCGGCGAGCGACTGCCCGGACCGAGTGTTGCGACAATCTTTGCGTTCTCACCAATTAGCCGATTTTCAGTCATTCCGCCCTCCTATGACAAGGTTGACACCGGTCCTATACGAGTCCCTTCGGGTATGCCAGCCGATCTGTTTCTCTCCCGCTCAATACACAAAAACTTCATGTGCGTGCATCCAATCGACCAAGTCGATGCATCTTCCTATGCAAAAGGAGAAATCGAACATGAAATCAGCCCTCTTGGCCCTGTCTGTCCTGGCCGCCTGCGCCGTGCCCCTGTCACAAGCCGAAACGCCGCCCGCCGAAGATCGGGTCGAACCTGTCCAGGTCATGGTGCTCGGCACCTATCATTTCGAAAATCCGGGCCTGGATCTGGTGAACACGGATGCAGATGATGTGTTGGCGCCGCACCGCCAGGCGGAACTGCAAGACCTGGCCGAGCGGCTGACCGCGTTTCGCCCCACCGCCATCGCCCTGGAGCGCATCCGCCAGACCGATGATGCGCTCGACCCGAACTTTGTGGACTTCGTCCCCGAGGATTTGACCCGAACGCGCAACGAGAGGGTCCAGATCGGCTACCGCATCGCGCACGAGACCGGAACTGACCGGGTCTACGCAGTCGACACTCAGGATGGTGAAATCGCCTACTTTCCCTTCGATCGGGTGGAAGCCTTTGCTGCACGCACGGGCCGGCAAGACAAGATCACCAGTCTGATCGACACAATCAAGACCCAAGCCGAAGTCCTCATGCAAGACCAGGCCTCAACCCCCATCGCAGAATTGCTGGCCCGACAGAATGACCCGGCTGTGATCCGCACCATGCATTCAGACTTTTACTATGGCCTGCTCGACATGTCGGATATCGAAGATGCTGCGGGTGCCGTTCTGAACTATGGCTGGTATGCTCGCAATGCCGAAATCTTCGCGAACATCACCGAAATTGCAGAACCAGGAGACCGGATCCTCATCGTATACGGATCAGGACACAACTATTGGCTGCGCCACTTCGCGCAGGAAACGCCCGGCTTCGAACTGGTCGAAGCCACCCCCTACCTCACCGACTAGTCGACCGCAAACGGATCATAGTTGAGAATCGGCGCAAGCCAACGCTCCGCCTTACGCGTCTCCCACCCCTTGCGCCGTGCGTAATCTTCGACCTGGTCTTTTTCGATTCGTCCGACCGCGAAATATACGCTGGCGGGGTGCGCGAAGTAGAGCCCCGAAACACTGGCTGCAGGCGTCATCGCGAAACTGCTGGTCAGCGAGACACCTATGCGCGCCTCTGGCTCGAGCAACCGAAACAGGGCTTCCTTCTCAGTGTGTTCCGGCTGGCTCGGATAACCGGGAGCCGGTCTGATGCCGCGATATTTCTCCTTGACTAGCTCCGCATTGGACAGGTCTTCATCGGGAGCATAAGCCCACAATTCCTTGCGAACACGCTCATGCATATACTCCGCCATCGCCTCCGCGAACCGGTCCGCCAGCGCCTTGATCATAATCGAGGAATAATCGTCGCCTCTTTTAATGAAGTCTTGCGCAATTTCCTCCGCCTGCGGACCTGAAGTCACACAGAACCCCCCAATCCAATCATCGCCTTCCGGTGCAACAAAGTCGGACAATGCGAAGTTGGCGCGGGAATTATCCTTCACCATTTGCTGGCGAAGCGTATGAAAGACATCCCCTGAATCGAGGCAAATATCATCGCCATCAGAATTTGCCCTCCAAAAGCCCACCACAGCTTTAGGCTTCAACCACGCTTCCCCGACGAGTTGTTGCATCATGGCTTGAGTGTCATTCCAAAGGCCGGTCGCAGCCTCGCCGACAATCTTGTCTTCCAATATCTGGGGATACTGACCCGCCAGGTCCCATGCCGAAAAATAGGGAGTCCAATCGATATAGCGCGCCAACGTCGCGAGATCGAAATCTTCAAAAGTCCGCACGCCCTCAAATGTTGGCTGTGGCGGCGTGTAAGTTTTCCAATCTAGTTTGAGCTTGGCTTCGCGCGCCTGACCTATCGGCAGTCGCGGTTTCGGCGGACCGCCCGCGCGCGCTTCGCGCATCCGCTCATAGCGTGCTTTGGTCTGCGTTACAAAGGCCGGTTTGTCGTCTTCGCTCAATAGCGTGCTGACGACGCCGACGGCACGGCTCGCATCGGACACATGCACAACGGGGGCTGTTCGGATGACCGGATCAATCTTGACCGCCGTATGAGCGGGACTGGTCGTAGCACCACCAATCAGGAGTGGCTGTTTCATACCACGCCGTTCCATTTCGGAAGCGACATAGACCATCTCATCAAGACTTGGTGTAATCAGGCCTGAAAGCCCGATGATATCGACACCCTCTTTTTCGGCAGTATCCAGAATGGTTTCTGCGGCCACCATGACACCAAGATCCAGGATCTCATAACCGTTGCAGGCCAGAACCACGCCCACAATATTCTTGCCGATGTCGTGAACATCTCCCTTCACAGTCGCCATCAGAACCTTGCCATTCGAAACATCCACAGTGCCAAGCCGCTGCTTCTCCTCTTCCATGTAAGGTTCGAGCCAAGCGACAGCCTGTTTCATGACGCGAGCGGACTTCACCACTTGCGGCAGGAACATCTTGCCAGAGCCGAACAGGTCGCCAACGACATTCATCCCGTCCATCAGGGGGCCTTCGATGACATGCAGCGGACGCTCGACCGATTGGCGCGCTTCCTCGGTATCCGCATCAATGTATTCGGTAATACCGTGGACGAGCGCATACTCGAGACGCTTCGCGACAGGCGCCTCGCGCCAGGACAGATCCTTCTCGGTCGCCTTTCCTTTCTGGCCCTTGAAGCCCTCGGCGATCTCGATCAGCCGTTCGGTGGCATCTTCGCGACGATTCAGAATTACGTCTTCGACACGCTCGCGAAGGTCAGCCTCGATATCATCATAGATATCGAGCTGGCCGGCATTGACGATGCCCATATCCATGCCCGCTGGAATGGCATGATAGAGAAAGACCGAGTGCATGGCGCGCCGAACGGGCTCATTGCCCCGGAAGCTGAATGAGACATTCGAGAGGCCGCCGGATATGTGGCACCCCGGACAAGTCTCGCGGATTACGCGCGTCGCTTCTATAAAGTCCACGGCATAGTTGTTGTGCTCCTCGATACCAGTAGCGACGGCAAACACGTTCGGGTCGAAGATGATGTCTTCAGCGGGAAAGCCGACTTCTTCAGTGAGAATTCTGAAAGCACGCTGGCAGATCTCGACCTTGCGGTCTTTGGTGTCGGCCTGACCAACCTCATCAAAGGCCATGACCACGACAGCGGCGCCGTAAGCCAGGCAGGCTCGCGCCTGCTTCCGGAACGTCTCTTCGCCTTCCTTCATGGAAATGGAATTGACGATAGCCTTGCCCTGCACGCATTTCAGGCCAGCCTCGATCACCTCCCATTTGGAAGAGTCGATCATGACCGGGACACGGGCAATGTCCGGCTCGGCGGCGATCAGGTTCAGAAAGGTGCGCATGGCCTCGGCGCCATCCAGCATGCCTTCATCCATGTTTACGTCGATCACCTGCGCGCCGCTCTCGACCTGCTGTCGCGCGACCTCAACGGCATCCGCGTATCGGCCCTCGGTGATCATTTTCCGGAAACGCGCTGAACCGGTCACATTGGTACGTTCACCAATATTCACGAAAGATTGGGAAGCTGCAATTGTCATTTTCTCGTTTTCCCGGCGCCTAGCGGCCAGTTGCCATCGGCCACAGAGGGAAACCCATCTACAGAACGATTGTACCAATATATCCAGGCGGCTTCGCCCGACTCAGCCCCGGTGTCATCCATCAGGGGAACTCTCTTGCGCAAATAATGACTCGTCACCGGGTCACTGGTTACGTCCTCGAAGGCATCCATTGCTGGCATGATCGCCGTATCGCTGATCCGCCAACGGACACCATGGCAAAGCTCATTGCCCTCAACAACGCCCGGAAAGCCTCCAAGATCGATCATCCGTCCCCGAAAACGGCAAGGAGCACCGAAGACGCCCGCGCGATCCAGCGGCAGATCGGCGGGTTGCCCAGCCGCCCCCTGCTTGAGCAGTCCATAGAAAACGAAAAGGTCTCCGGCCTCAACGGCTCTGGCCGTCATGAAGCCACCTCGAATGGCTCCAGCCCCGACAGGCGCATGGTGTGTTTGCTCGGCGCTGGGTCACGTGGCTTTATGCCGTCAACTGCATTGGCGATCGCCGCGATATGTTCCGGGGTCGTACCACAGCAACCACCCAGAATGTTCACAAGACCATCCTTTGCCCAACCACCAACCGAATTGGAGGTCTCTTCCGGCTGCTCGTCGTATTGGCCCATCTCATTCGGCAGGCCGGCATTCGGATAGGCTGCGACAAGTGTGTCCGCCACACGTGACAGAGCCGCAATATGTGGCCTCATCAAATCAGCGCCAAGCGCACAATTGAATCCGATAGCAAAAGGCTTCGCGTGACGTACCGAGTTCCAGAACGCCTCGACCGTCTGGCCGGACAGTGTACGACCAGACCGGTCAGTAATCGTGCCGGAAATCCAGATGGGCAGTTGGTCCATGCCCTCTTCTTCAAGGTCCATGATCGCCTTTATCGCCGCCTTGCAATTCAGAGTGTCTGTAATCGTCTCAATCAGGTAGAGATCGACCCCTCCCTCGTTCAGCGCACGGATTTGTTGGCGATAGGCTTCATAGACCTCATCAAAGGTCACAGACCGAGCGCCTGGATCGTTCACATCCGATGACATGGACAACATCTTGTTTAGAGGCCCGATGGAGCCGGCGAGGAATCGTGGTTTGTCAGGGGTCTTTGCGGTCCATGCATCCGCTGCGACCCGGCCCAGCTTTGCGCCCTCAAGGTTGATGTCCCAGACCGATTGCGGGTCCAGCTTGTAGTCATCCTGCGCGATGACCGTTGCGCTGAACGTGTTGGTCTCGGAAATGTCGGCCCCCGCTCCGTAATAGGCATCGTGAAGGTCCGTGACGATATCCGGCCGCGTCAGGCACAAGATATCATTGTTTCCTTTCATCTGGCCGGGATAATCAGACTCGCTGAACCGCGTCCCTCGATAATCTCCCTCTTCTAGGCCACGTCTCTGAATCATGACCCCCCACGACCCATCGAGAATGAGAATTCGTTCCTTGGCGGCTGCCTTCAGGGCGCTGATGCGATCTTGTCTGTTCATGGCTCAAGCGGCCTCAACTGGTTTGGGTTTCAGTCCAAGCAGGCGACAGGTGGACAAAGCCAACCCAGCCCGGTTCAGCGTGTAAAAATGAAAATCGGAGACCCCCTCATCGGACAATTTCCGACAAAGGTCCGCCGCAACATTGGCCGTAACCAATTCGCGCGTTTCCTGGTCCTCCTCGAGGCCATCATAAAGCTCATGCAACCAGGCCGGCAGTGACGCGCCACACAGGTTTGAAATGCGCTTCAAGCCCTTGAAATTCGGTTGCAACATGATGCCAGGCACAATCGGCATTGTGACGCCACCTGCGCGAGCCTTTTCCAGAAAGTTCACATAGATATCCGGCTCAAAGAAGAACTGCGTGATTGCGCGATCCGCACCTGCATCCTGTTTCGCTTTCAGAAACGCGATTTCCGCATCCCAACCCTGACTCTCAGGATGAAGCTCAGGATAACAGGACACAGAAATCTCGAAACAGCGACCGAGATCGGGGCGATGGGCACGAATGCCTTCAATCAAATCAATTGAATCCCGGAACCCTCCGGGATGCTGTTCGAATTTCTCGCCCATGCCGCTCGGTGGGTCACCGCGAAGAGCAACGATATGCCTTACCCCGGCATCCCAGTAATCTTCTGCTACGGACAGCACTTCATCCTTGGTTGCGCTGACGCACGTCAAGTGACCGGCAGGTCGCAAATGAGTCTGTTGAGCAATCCGGCGAACAGTGTCGTGGGTGCGCTCACGCGTAGATCCCCCGGCGCCATAAGTGACGGAAACAAAATTCGGAGTCATCGGCTCGAGGCGCTCAACCGTTTCCCACAGGCGATCAGCCATCGCTTCGGATTTCGGCGGAAAAAACTCGAATGAAACAGACGGAGAACCTGCCTGACGAGGGGTAACGAGCGAGCTCATGCGACATGTTCCTTGGGTTTGGCGGACTTGACCGCCTTCCAGATGTTTACGGTAAGACCATCCTGTTCACCTTCTGGAGGCGCAAAGGACCGCGGCTCGAAGAGGTAGAGACCCACGTCTGCAGACCACACAGCCATAGCTTCGTGCGCCATACCCAATCGATGATGGCCATACTCGGCACGCAAAAACTCCAGATCATGCGGTGCGAAATCCACGATCAGTAGTTGACCGCCGGGCTTCAGCACACGGCTCGCCTCCGCGATCGCCCGATTTGGCGCGTCCATATAGTGAAGAACCTGGTGAATAATCACCAAATCAGCAGAGTTGTCGTCAAACGGTACAGCTGTCACATTCCCCTGACGCACGCGAGCGCCTTGTACGCCTTGCTGTTCCAGATTTGCCCGCGCGACAGTGAGCATATGGTGACTTAGGTCAATTCCCTCTGCTTCCTCGGCCAAAGGTGCAAACAGGCTCAGCATACGTCCGGTACCGGTTCCGAAATCCAGGACGCGCCCAAATGGCCCCTTCCCCGCGAGTTCGACTAGAGCCCCCTCGATCAGATCGTTGGGATAGTGAAGAGACCGCAAACGGTCCCACGTCTCAGCGATGTTTGAGAAGTAAGCTTCTGCTGATTCCGCACGTGCAGCGCTCACTTCGTCGAGACGCACTGCATCACGAGCCAGTTCCGGCTCGTCTCGATCCAGTTGCGCAAACAAGGAATCCAGAAATGCTTTTCCATACGACCCGGTTGAAGCGCGATAGAAGACAAATGAACCTTCAGGCAAACGCTCAACCAAACCTGCAGCCGTGAGCGCCTTCAGGTGGTGAGACAGGCGAGGCTGGGACTGCTCCAATACCTGCACCAGTTCCCCGACCGACAGGTCCCGCTGGCGCAACAGGGCCAACACCCTCAAACGGGTGGGCTCCCCTGCTGCGCGCAGAGCCTCAATCATGGATGACAGCCGTGAAGTCATTTAATGATATAAACATTGATTTATATGTTTTTGCAACACAGCTTTACAGAAATATCACCTATGCGTGTTTGGGTAGAGATTGAGAGTTGAAGCGCCAACGCTTAACTACCATCTACCGGCTTCCACAACGGGGTTATCCACACATGACACAGCGACTCTTTGCTGCGGTTCTTGCCATAGGGCTAGGAGCCTGTGCGTCCACACAAAACGTCGAATCTGGCGCTGTTCGCGACCCATATGAGGGCTTCAATCGCCAGATGTTCGCCTTCAATAGTGGCGTAGACAAGTATGCGCTTGGCCCCGCAGCCGACGTGTATGAGACGGTGACCCCTGAGTACGGTCGGGACCGACTAAGCGACTTCCTTCACAACTTGAAGTCTCCAGTGATCTTTGTGAACGATGTCCTTCAGGGCGAGAGTGATCGCGCTAGCGAAACATTCGCTCGATTTTTTCTGAACTCGACGCTCGGCATCGCCGGACTTTGGGACGTTGCCGAGTATACCGGTATTGAGAAGCACAATGAGGATTTCGGACAAACCCTTGCTGTGTGGGGTGTCGATAGCGGCCCCTTCCTGATCCTGCCCCTGATGGGACCAACAACGCCGCGTGACCTGTTCGGCAGCGGTGTGGATCGTGCGCTAGACCCGCTCGTCTGGACAGAATTCGATAACAATCCCGACCTCGATGATCACATTGCACTGGGCCGTGGAATTCTCGGAGGGCTGAACGCCCGCGTCGCCCTTGATGATGCGCTGGAACAACTGAACGCCCAGCCAGAGCCTTACGTCGCTTTGCGGAGACTTTATTCATCCCAGCGTCAGGCAGAAATACGTAATGGTCGCATAGACGAGGAAGATGCTTACGAGGATCTCCCTGATTTTGACGAATTTGAAGAGTAGGTCCGGGGCGTGATGACCACCAACAGGAGCGAAAATGTGAAACGCGACTACCGATATTTTGCATTGGCTGGTGCTGCAATGTTGATGCTTGCCCCGACCAGCTACGCAGACGCAAAGACAGAATCCTATGTTCAGGGGAACGCCAGTGACGTGTTGGCGTCGCTGAACGATCCGTCCCTGGACGCAGAAGAGCGTACAGAAAAATTCAATACTTACATGGATGAGTTCACCGACATGACTGCGGTGTCAAACTTTGCCATTGGCAAGTATGCGCGCCGGTTCAACGAAGATGAGTTAGCTCGCTACCGGAAAATTTTTCGGGAGTATGCACTCGCAGTTTATGAGAATGAGCTCGACGCTTATCGCGGAGAAGCCGTAATCGTGAAGGATTCGGTGGATCGATCTCCGACCGATTCGATCGTCAACACGGTGATCAAGCGTCAAGACGGCAAGGACATGGATGTGCGGTGGCGCGTTCTGACCCGAGACGGCAAATATCAAGTCGTAGATGTCGCCCTGAATCTGGACGGCAATCTGATCTGGCTCGCAATCGAACAGCGTGCACAATTCCTCGCATTGCTAGACCGCTCGAACGGGTCGGCCGAGGCCTTGATTGACAAGATTGAAAGCATGAAGCGCAAGCTCGAAACCGAAAAGCGAAGCTAGTCGTTTGAAATCAGCCAAAGATACAGAGCCCCCGCCAGATGACCGGTCGGGGGCTTTTTACACGCGGCTTACACAGTCCAGTTGCGGAAAGGCTTTCCAGTTATCTCCCGAAAGCGACTCGCATCAGTCTTCAGCTTCTGCGCCAAACTCGAACGAATTCTATCGTCGAATTCTGGAACTTCGACGGGTTTCTTCGTTTTGACTGCTGCACGCAAGGAGTCGATCAGGACCCGCGGCGTGTGCGAACGGACATACCTTCCCATACCAGTATCCCGCATCTGGCCCCACCAACGAGGCATTTTGCGAATTTCATCTCCAGAATTAGCCTCGGGTAGATTGCTCAAATGTTCGACGGCCGAAGGTGCCAGACCGATATGCTCTGCAATACGCTTGAACACGGAGGAAGAATTGCCAAGCAGATCGTTGAAATCCACGATTAAAATATCGTCTTTTGACCAGTACTCAAAATAGGGCTCCAACTGGTACGCATATTTGCTGACCATCAGTATGTGCTCACCCTCACTCGTGTCGAACACATCAGCCGGCTCAGCCAGAGATGCAGAATGCATGAATGTATGCCTGTACTGGGACTCTGCCCGCGCAACGGGATCCCGAGCGATAAAGATCAGCTTCGAGTTCGGAGCATTTTCATAGGTTCGCGCCGGTGCGCCTGGAAACATGTCCCGCTTTGTGTAGTTCGGACAAAAATCCACCCAAGGAAGGTCCGAATTGCCAAACTGTCTGCGATACCAGCCCAGACCTCGCGCGAAATTTTCTTTCGAAAGATAAAAGTCCGTTTCCTTGCATTCCGGCACGGCCACAAGACCGCTTTCAAGGAACACCCGGTACAGGGCTGTCGTTCCGGCCCGCATAGCCCCGATGACGATTGCGTCAGCCGCAGTCTTTTCCCTTGGTTCGCCGGTCTGGATCATCGTCGAACATTCCCACATAGCCATGCGCTTCAATGCTCAGGTTGAGCATAGACGCACATTCCGTCCCCACCCCTTAAAGGGTGAGGCTCTTATCGGCAAAGGAATGACGACACGCAAGCATCTCGTTAACGAATATTAACAAAATTCGAATTTACACCAAAATTCGATCACACTTATGACTACGCGGAAAGCAAACGCTTGTCAGTTATGCGACGACACTTCACTTTTGGTGTGGGGCGTCAAGTAAGGCCCGCCTTCCAACGGGCCAAACTGTTGTCCGTCAGCGGGCAAATTTCTTGAATTTCAGACGCTTGGGATTAACAGCATCCTCGCCCAAACGGCGCTTCTTGTCTTCAAGGTAGGAAGAAAAATCTCCCTCGAACCATTCAACATGGGAGTCGCCCTCGAATGCGAGAATATGCGTTGCCATACGGTCCAGGAACCAGCGATCGTGCGAAATGATCACGGCGCAGCCGGGAAAATTGTCGAGGCCTTCTTCGAGCGCCTGCAAGGTTTCCACGTCGAGATCGTTGGTCGGTTCATCTAGCAGAAGCAAATTATGGCTACCCTTGAGCATCTTGGCGAGATGGACGCGATTGCGCTCACCCCCAGACAGGAGCCCGACTTTTTTCTGCTGATCTGTGCCCTTGAAGTTGAACGCGCCGACGTATGCGCGCGACATGACTTCAACACCACCCAAATCGATGACATCCGTCCCCCCGGAAATTTCCTCCCAGACATTCTTGTCGGAATCGAGTTTGTCACGGCTCTGGTCAACGTAACCAATCTTCACCGTATCCCCGATGCGCAGGCTACCTTCATCAGGCTTCTCCTGCTCAAGGATCATCTTGAAAAGCGTCGACTTACCCGCACCATTCGGGCCGATGACACCAACAATGCCGCCAGGGGGCAATTTGAAGTCCAAGTTTTCGATCAGGAGATTGTCGCCGAATGCCTTTCGCAGCCCTTCCGCCTCCAGAACGACTCCACCAAGGCGCGGGCCAGGGGGAATCCGGATTTGCGCGGTCATGACCTTCTCGCGCTCAGCCTGCGATGCCATTTCCTCATAGGCGTTGATACGCGCCTTGGATTTTGCCTGGCGCGCCTTCTGACCAGAACGAACCCACTCAAGCTCCTTTGCCAAAGTGCGTTTGCGACCGGATTCTTCACGCGCCTCCTGCTCCATGCGCTTGGCTTTTTGCTCGACCCAACCGGAATAGTTGCCTTGGAAGGGAACACCGCGTCCACGGTCGAGTTCGAGGATCCAACTCGTAATATCATCAAGGAAGTAGCGGTCGTGGGTCACGAGGATCACACAGCCCGGGAAGTTGATCAGATAATTCTGCAGCCACGCGACGGTTTCGGCGTCGAGATGGTTGGTCGGTTCATCCATCAGGATCATGTCAGGCTTCGAAAGAAGCAGCTGGCAAATCGCTACGCGGCGGACCTCGCCGCCTGACAGGCTTTCCACATCGGCGTCATCGTCGGGGCAGCGCAACGCGTTCATCGCCATCGAAATCTTGGAGTCGATGTCCCATGCATCTGCCGCATCAATTTTCTCTTGCAGCGCCGTCATCTGTTCCATCAACTCGTCAGAATAGTCTTCGCCAAGCTTTTCTGAAATTGTGTTGAACTCGTCCAGCATCTGCTTTTCAGGGCATTTTGAAGCGACGTTGTCGAACACGCTAAGCTTGGGGTCGAGTTTCGGTTCCTGCGGCAGATAACCGACTTTCACGCCATCAGCCGCCCAAGCTTCGCCTTGAAAGTCCTTGTCTTCACCCGCCATGATACGCAGCAGCGTGGACTTACCAGACCCGTTGACGCCGACCACACCAATCTTGGCATCCGGCAGGAAATTCAGGTGAATGTTCTCGAACACCTTCTTGCCACCGGCGTATGCCTTGGTCAGGCCTTGCATTTGGAATACGATTTGGGGACCGGCCATTAAAAGCGTCTCCTGAAACTTTGGGGGAATATGTCGCCTCAGTTACGCAGACGTGGCTGAAAATCAAGCGGGTATGCGCAACCTGTTCTGAGAAACGTCTCTGGCAAACCTCGCTTGGCCAGAAACCTCCCCCTTCACCAAACGCTCGATTAGCCTTCGATGCGTTTGCGCTCGTCGTCGGTCAGCACACTTTCGAGGCGCTCGAGTTCTGTCTCGGCGCTACGATTGCCCATGTCCTGAGCGCGACTGAACCACCGCCAGGCTTCAACAAAATCAGGCTGGTCCTGACCATGCCCACCAGCATGAGCAATTCCGAGATTGAATGCGCAGCGATTGTCGCCAAGCTCTGCGCCCTTGTCCCACCACGATTGCGCGGTTTCGAACTCCCTGGGACCGCCAGCCCCCGTCATCATCATGACGCCGAGGTATGTCATTGCATTCACTTCGCCCAAATGCGCGGCCTGCTCAAACAAGCGGCGCGCATCCGTTTCATTGCGTTCGCCACCAAGGCCACGGAGCTTCATGAACCCCAGATTGAACAATGCGGGTGGCAGGTCAGCCTCTGCGGCCTGCGCATAATAGGCTCTGGCAGCGGCAAAGTCCTGATGGACACCCCGCCCGTGATGTAGCATTGCACCGAAATTGTTGGCGGCCGCAGCATGTCCGGAATCCGCAGCCCGGCGCATCAACGCCGCGGATTTCATCAAGCTCTCTCCGCCCTCGCTATCGAGTAGCAAGGCGACCGCTTGTTCGAACAGAACATCCCCTTCCGCCATAAGTGCACGATATGCATAAACCACTATTTGCATAGCGACTTTTGGCAGTTTCTGCCTCACAAAAGTTGAAATAAGTGTTTACTTCTGGCGACTGGTTGCTTTCCGATATTCACTGAATCTGCGTTCGCAAGTGATGAACACGGATACTCAGGGCACACTTTGATCGATAGCAAAATACTTTCCTCAGGACACACGCCGTATATGACAGAATTGACCCTGGATCGCCTCTTTGCGTCGCCTTCCCTGACTGGCCAGGCAACACTGGGCATCAAGTACTCGCCCGATGCCGCGCGGGTGACGTTCCTGAAGCCACGGCCCGACGACCAGCAAAGACACGATCTCTGGCAATACGACGTTGAGACGGGCGTGCCGTCCCTCCTAGTGGATTCCCTATTACTTGAACCGGAAGACATCGTTCTCTCAGAGGAAGAAATAGCCCTACGCGAGCGTAAGCGAATTGCGGGGAGAACAGGAATCCTCGACTACTCATGGGGTACAGCTACGACGATACTCGTCCCACTGGGCGGAACCCTGCATCTGGTCACCCTTACCGAAAGCGGTCCGCAGGTTCGGCAACTGACCAATTCTGATGCCTTTAACTATGATGCGCGCATCTCCCCCAAAGGCACGTATGCCAGCTTCATTCGGGACGGGGCGCTCTGGATAATTGATCTTGCGACGGGCGACGAGAAACGCGCATCACCCCCAGCCGATCCGTCGAAATCACTGTCGTATGGCGTCGCCGAATTTGTCGCGCAGGAAGAGATGAGCCGATATACCGGATATTGGTGGAGCCCCGACGATAAGTACATCGCCTATACGCGTGTAGATGAAACATCCGTGGACATCGTGCCACGCTTTGACATCGCTGCGGAAAAGGTTTCCGTCATCGAGCAGCGCTATCCTCGCGCTGGCCGCCCCAACGCCATTGTGGATCTATTTGTTCTGGAGGTGGAAACCGGCATTGTCGCGGAGATTACTTGGCGGCGAAATGACTGGGGGCACGCGACCGACCAGTATCTCGCGCGGGCTAATTGGACTGAGAACAGCCTCTTCGTCCAGCGCGTCAATCGGGCTCAGACAAAGCTCGAAATGGTAGAATTCATGGCCTTCAAGCATTCCGAGAAAGGGTTGCGCCTTTATGAGGCCACCGTCGCTCAGCTTGATGAGCAACCCAATTGGATCAATCTGTCTTCCGATTTCGTGAGCTTGGGGGCTACAGGCATCGTTCTGACGGAAGAATCTCGTGGGTACCGCCAAATCAGTTTGTTGCCGCCGTCGACAACTCACCCCGGGCAACTGATCGGTGGTGACTGGGTTGTCGACAAGCTGCAGCATGTAAAAGCCGACATATCCGAAATACTCTTCACAGGGTTTCTGGATACGTCGCTTGAGTGCCACCTCTATTGTGGCAAACCAGCACCTCCTGGTCCGTCGACTCAGCCAGAGGTCGAGCGCATCACCCCCATCGGCCAGACATGGTCCATCACGATGGCACCAGACGGGCGATCCTTCGTCGGAACATCGTCATGCCCGAGCCAACCTCCTCAAACCGGCCTGTACGCTTCTGACGGCAGTTTGATTGCCTGGATTTCCGAGAATGCGCTCAACGAAGACCATCCCTATCGCCCCTTCCTGCCGGATCACGCCACACCGGAGTTCGGAGTTCTGACGGCTGATGACGGCCAGATTCTACACTATTCCCTACTGAAACCACCCGGCTTCGATGCAAGGAAACGCTATCCGGCCATTGTGGAAGTTTATGGTGGACCACACGTCCAAACTGTAACGAACAGCTGGGGTAGTCTGTCCGACCAGTATCTCGCCCGGCAGGGATACGTCGTCTTCAGGCTCGATAATCGGGGCAGTTGGAATCGCGGCAAGAAGTTTGAGGATGTGATCCATCATCGCACCGGCCTGCATGAGGTCAGCGATCAGGTGAAGGGCGTGGACTGGCTCAAGGCACAACCATTTGTCGACCCCGGAAAAATTGCCATTCAGGGATGGTCTTATGGTGGGTACATGACACTGATGACCATTCTGCAGGCACCTGCCGATACATTCGCCTGCGCTATCGCGGGAGCTGCGGTTACAGACTGGAGCCTCTATGATACATTCTACACGGAGCGGTATATGGGGACGCCGCAAAACAACCCCGGCGGCTATAATGCCTCCAGTGTTTTTCCAAAACTCGACGCGCTTTCGACCCCCCTCCTCCTCATTCACGGCATGGCAGACGACAACGTCACCTTCGACAATGCCACACGTCTGATGGCCAAACTTCAGGAATTGGGCAAACCGTTTGAGTTGATGACCTATCCGGGCCAACGCCACGGCATTCGGGGAGAAGCGCTGCAACGCCACCTAATGCGAACGCGTATGGCCTTTTTGGACCGCAAACTGAAGAGAGCATCAGAATGATCAAACCCTGGAAAATCGTGGAAAGCCGTCAAACCTACAAAGACGACTTCCTTTCGGTGCGCACGGATGTCTGCCAACGCGAAGATGGCCATGTAGTGCCCGCCTATCATGTCTTGGAATTTACAGACTGGGCAACGATTATCCCAATCACAGATGAAGGAAACATCGTACTGATCCGCGAGTATCGGCACGCCGGCGAAATCGTCCTTCTGGGCATACCCGGCGGCGTCCTCGATCCTGGGGAAGCCGATCCGGAAGTCGCAGCCCGGAGGGAACTACGCGAAGAGACCGGCTACACTGCGCGCGAGTTGATCCCCGTTGGCACCTGCTATCCGAACCCGGCAATCCAGGATAATCAGCTTCATTATTTTTTGGCCACAGGCTGCCAGAAGACAGACGCTCAGTCTCTTGACGCAAACGAGGAAATCGAGGTCGTCGAGATGCCTTACAAGGATTTCCTAGAATACGAAGCATTCGAGACCCAACACGGCCTTCACGCGGCGGCACTGTTTTACACTGAGCGGTATTTCGGGAAACATCCTGAAAAACGACCATGAGGAAATGCCCATGCCTGCCTTCCAGCCTACTGCCGACCAATTCAGGGCGTTTCGTGACGACCCAAACGATGGCCCCATTGCCCAGGTGAATTTGCTGAAGTTTCGAATTAAAGCTGAGTATCAGCCGGATGACCCCGAATTTGGCGAAGAAATCAGCGGGGAAGACGCCTATATCCGTTACTCCGAAGCCTTCACTTTTGCGGCAGAGAAGGTCGGCGGCTCCACACTACTCCTCGCATCGACGGAACGCTATTTCATCGGTCAGGGCGATTGGGATGGAGTGCTAGTGAACCAGTTCCCCGACCGACAGGCCTTCATCGCTACGCTCAACCATCCAGACTACAAATCCATGTCTCGCCATCGCGAGGCAGGCCTGCTTTGCCAGGAATTGATCGTGACCCGTCCCACTTGGATAAACGGGAGAAAGCTGTGAGCCGCTACGAAATCTTTGGCGCGCTCGGCTCGCCCTATTCCATGAAAGTGCGCGCCGCCCTGCGGGCCAAACGCCTTGTCCATACCTGGACCGGTATGACAGCCGACGACCGACAAAGCGTCATGCCAAATGTGCGGGCACCCGTGATCCCTGTCATCCGCCAGCCTGACGGCAGCTGGACGAACGACTCAACCCCCTTCCTGCTGTCGCTCGAAGGCGAAGGCCGGGATCTCCTACCATCTGATCCGCTGGCTCGATTTGCTTGCCTTTTACTCGAGGACATGGCCGACGAATGGTTCATGAAAGCCATGTTCCATTACAGATGGGCATATGATTTGGATGCTGAATGGTGCGCCAATTGGCTGATCTATGACACGCTTCCCAACACAAGTCGCCTTGGCGTGGAAGAAGCTGCTGCCACCATCCGTGAACGGCAAATCAATCGCATGGCTCTCGTTGGCTGCACACCCCAGACCGCCCCTCTGATAGAGGCCAGCTGGAAGCGCATCTGCAAGGTTCTGGAGGCGATGGCCACCGGGCCAACACGCTTCTTGTTCGGAGATCGCATTTCGCTCGCGGATCTTGGCTTTTACGGTCAGTTGAAAGTCATGAGTGTTGACCCCACTCCCATGACCTGGCTGCGAGCGGACACACCGTACTTGTATCGCTGGATTGATCACGCCGATGATGCGAGCGGTATCGAAGGTGACTGGTCGGATAGCATCAGCCCGGTTGTGCACGACCTTCTCGCAATAGCAGGGGAAACCTATTTGCCATTCCTCAAGGCCAATCTAGATGCGCTCCGTTCCGGATCAGACAGCTTTTCGCTTGAAATAGAGCGCGGGCGCTATGAACAGGGCGTATTCAAGTATCAGGCAAGATGCCTGCAAACCTTGAGCGATGCCTGGCAAGATCTGGATGTTGTCGCGCGAGACAAACTTGCTGAGTGGATTGGACCAAACGCAAGCATCCTCTCAACAAACGCTTAGTAACTCGGGTACAACTCTGTGCCTGAAGACAGATATTCTGTTTTCTTGCGGCTCGGTTCACCGCAGACTCAGCGCGAATCCCATTGCGAGGAATATTATCCGTGACGAAGAAACCGTCTCCCATTTCAGAATTGCTGCACCACCGCGCCCGCAACCTCTCCAAGGGTGCACCTATATCCCTTCCCATCATGGCGAGTACGACCTTCCTGTTGCCAGGAGACCCGGACGGCAGCCATTTCTATGCGCGCAATGGTAATCCCACAGTCGAAACCGTCGAAGCGGAGATAGGCATTCTGGAAAATGCTGAAACGGTTCTGTTCCCATCCGGCATGGCCGCTATCGCCGCCGTGTGCCACACGGTGCTGCGTCCGGGAGACAAGGTGCTGGTGCATGCAGACGGATACTACAATGTACGAGCCCTATTGAATGAACACTTCGCCCCCCGAGGGATAGCAATCGAGACTTGTTCTACCGCTCAGATGGCGGATGCAGACATGTCGGGCTGCAGGCTTGTCATGATCGAAACACCGTCAAATCCGGGGCTCGAAGTTTGCGACATCGCGGCTGTGGCTGATCGGGCAAAATCTGCAGGCGCCCTGCTGGTGGCCGATAACACGACTGCTACTCCTCTGTGCCAGCAACCTCTCGATCTTGGCGCGGATATGGTCGTGATGGCTGACACAAAGGCCATGGCGGGCCATTCAGATGTACTTTGCGGACATGTAGCAAGTCGGGACACATCCCTGATGAATCAGGTGCGTGGCTACCGTCGTTTGGGCGGCGCGACGGTGAGCCCGTTCGACGCGTATCTGCTGCATCGTGGGCTTGAAACGCTGGAATTGCGCGTTTCGCGGGCAAACCAGAACGCTCTAATTCTGGCAAATTATCTGTTATCGCACCCCTCTGTGCGGACCGTCCGGTATCCCGGTCTCCCGCGAGACGCGAGCCATGCAGTTGCGTCTCGCCAGATGCGAGACTTCGGTCCGATCGTAAGCTTCACCCTGAAAGATCGCGAGAGCGCAGAAAAGTTTATTGATAACAACTCACTAATCGTTCCTGCCACGAGCTTCGGAGGTGTTCACACCTCTGCCGAATGCCGAGTCCGTTGGGGAGACCACGTCGCCGACGGTTTCGTCCGCTTGGCATGCGGCATAGAGCCCAGCGAAGACCTTGTAAAAGCTACGGAAAATGCTTTACGAGATATTGGTCCGGTTTGATGCCTGGTAAGTGACTTTCACGGACAAGTGGTATAGCGTTTGCTCTCGACGAGCAGGGGTCTCGTTTCATGAAGCGACTAAGTATTGTCCTTTTCTTCGCCCTGCTGGGCTTTGGCGCTTGGGGTTGGTTCCGTCTGAACCAGCCTGAGCCGCCTATGGCGTTGACTGAACCCCTGCGGATCGATCAAGGCGAGATCCAGGGCGGTGTTGATCCCGACAATCCGGAAATCCAAGTTTTCAATGGGATTCCCTATGCTAGCGCCCGTCGGTGGTCAGCGCCAACCACCCCACCGCAATGGGGCGCCATTACACGGGATGCGAGGGAATTCGGCCCGCAATGTCTGCAACCACGCGAACATATGAATGAGGTTGTCGACCATATCATTGATGGCAGCGGCCTGCCCTGGTGGAAACGATTTGCAGCCAGGCAATACCTCGCGGCCCAGCCTGAGCCCGCTGAAGCTGAGGACTGCCTGTTCCTGAATGTCCGGACCGCAAATCGCGGCAAGCCTCGACTACAGCCGGTGATGGTATGGATTCACGGCGGCTCTCACCAGGCCGGTACCGGTTCGGCATCATATTACCAGGCAAATGGCCTGGTGGATAAGGGTGTCGTTCTGGTCACCATCAATTACCGGCTCGGACCATTCGGCTACATGGCGCACCCTGCCCTGACCGAAGAAGCCGGAACATCCGGCAATTACGGCCTGTTGGACCAAGTCGCAGCGCTCCGCTGGGTTCAAATGAATATTGCGCGCTTCGGCGGCAATCCAAACAATGTCACCATATTTGGCGAAAGCGCCGGCGCGCAATCTGTCAGTGATCTGATGGCAACACCTCTTGCCGACGGCCTGTATGACAAGGCTATCCTGCAGAGCGGCGTCAGCAGTTACAATGCGCTTCACCTGTCCCACTCGGCGTTGCCCAATGTGCAAAGCTCTGAAGAAGTCGGTGTCGAGTTTCTCTCATCGCTCGCCGATGGCACCGCTACCGCAGACCGGCTTCGCGCCATCCCGTCGGGGGCGATCATCGACCGTGTTCTTTTAAGACAGGATTTGGTCAGGTATTTTTTACCGACAGTGGATGGTAAAGTCCTGCCCCTGCCCATTGGCGAGGCTATCCGGGACGGTGGCGCCAATCGCGTTCCAGTCCTTGCAGGCTATAATGCTGATGAAGGTACTCTATTCTATAGCCAGAGCAAATCGCCGACAGCCCTGCTGCCGAATATCTCTGGTTCCCTCACACAACGCGAAGCGATGCTGGAAGGCGTGTTCGGCGTGAATTCATCGAAAGCGCTGCAGGCCCTCTATGGCATGACATCCTTGGAAACATGGGATCGGGGCGCCGAAAAAATGCTGGGCGATGACTGGTTCGGCGTCCATACGCGTTTCCTGGCCAAAGCCAATGTCGCTGCTGGCCAACCAACTTGGCTCTACCAGTTTAGTCGGACACCGCCCGGCAAGTCCCAAACCCTCGGCGCGCATCACGGTGCAGAAATCGCGTTTGTCTTCGATAGCCATAACGGCTTCTTTCCGACAACTGATGACGATGAAATCCTGACGGATCGAATGGTTACGTATTGGACCAATTTCGCCAAAACAAGTGACCCAAATGGCAAAGGCCTGCCTGAGTGGCCAGCTTATGATCCGGATGCCGATATCTGGTTGGAACTGGACCACGAGATCAAGCGTATCAGCGGCCTTCGCGCGCGCAAACTCGACATTCTGGAAGACAATCTCAATTTGCGAATCGACGCGATCAAACGATCAAAAACGCCGTTTGAGCTGATAGAGAATACGGCACTTCTATCGACAGCCGCCGGGCTAGGCGGTGAGGAGCGTTTCGCAAATAGCGACTAGGCCCGCCTGGTCGACAGCGTCAAAAGCATTCAGTTCTGTCGAGTCGATATCCAGCACAGCAGCGAGATCGCCATTTGCGTCGAATACCGGCACGACAACTTCAGAATTGCTCGCGGAATCGCACGCGATATGCCCGGGAAATTCATGTACATCCGGAACAATGATCGGCGCACGCGTCGCCGCCACATGCCCGCAGACCCCTTTGCCGAAAGGGATACGCAGACAACCAAGCGTGCCTTGATACGGCCCAACAACCAGTTCGGACTCCTTCAGGGGGTCAACCATGTAGAATCCCGTCCAGAAGAAGCGGGGTGAAAAGGCTTGTGACAGGATACAGGACGCTGTCGCATAACGCGCAGTGATCGATGTTTCTCCCGCAACAACGCTATCAATTTCCGCCTTCAATTCCTTGTAGCGTTCTGCCCTGTCCATATTCTGCCTCATCTGTGCCTTGAGCGGGCTATATCGGCTGGATGCAGGCACTTCGCAATAGGGCGTTGAAGCTGACACCAACCTCTGAAATAGTCGGAGCAGTCAAGGCGGTGGACGGGGCCGCTGCCATGAGGGAGACAGTCATTGAGCCTGACGGGACGCCTAAGCGCCGCCTTGCTGATCGCAGCCTGTCTCACCGTCCCTGCGGGGGCGCAGACAGGCGAAGACTATGACGACCTCGCGTTGGACGCCCCAATCGAGATTCCCGACTCGAATGATTGGGGCGAGGTCACCCACCATCCCGAAACAGACCTTGAAACACTTGAACAGGCGCATCGGGACTATCTTAGAAAATCGCCCCTCCAGCTCGAACGACCGGAAGCCGATCCTGTCGAGTTCGATCCGCCCTCTCCTCCGCCTAACTGGCTACGAGGATTGTTTGAGTTCCTTAGTCATTTGGGCCCGCTTCTAACGCTCATTTTCTATGTAGCTATCGCCGCCTTGATTCTGGGCGTGTTGTACTTCCTTTTCGGAGAGGCGCTGCGTATCCGGTTTGGCAAAGATGGCAGCAAAGCCGACAAAGTCGGCGATGATGTCATCCCGGACTTCCGCCCGGCAGAATCCGTCGCCCGCTCTCTACTTGAAGAGGCCGATGCGCTTGCCCGCGCAGGAAAATTCGCGGAGGCCGTGCACTTACTCTTGTTCCGGTCAATCGAGGACATTCAGACGCGCATCGAGATCGGCGTGCCTCGCTCACTCACGGCACGTGAGATCGGCAAGCTTGGCTTCCTGCCGGATCGCGCGCGGACCGCTCTCAGCCCGATCATCGCCATCGTCGAACGTAGTTTCTTCGGCGGCCGGGATGTCGACGAAAGCGGCTGGCATACGGCGCGGGCTTCCTACGAAGACTTCGCATTTGGGGAGCAGTGGACATGAAGGATCGTTCTCACGCCGACTCCCCGTTCAGTGGCAAGATCGTCGGCATATTGCTGGCAGTGGCGCTTTCTTCCTTTGGGGCAATCATGGTGCTCGCAGGCTGGGCACCCGAATTGCGGGACCGGAATGTGGCCGGTGCGCACCCGTTCTCGACCTCGGCGCTCGGTTATAATGGCTTCGTGCAACTCCTTCAGGAACAAGGCTATCCGGCGGAAGTCTCCCGGCTGGAGCGCACGCTTGAAGACAGTGATTGGGGCCTACTCGTCTTAACACTCCCCCAATGGGGTGCAGCAAAGGCGCTCGAAGACTTCGAGCCACAGCGGACTACTTTGCTCGTCCTGCCGAAATGGACCGGCATGACTGATCCTCTTAACAAGACCCATCAAAAGGATACGCGCTTCATGAATGCGCGCGTCCTGAACGACTTACTGGAGACGATAGCTATCGATGCGGAAATCGGACGTATCGATGTGCCAAGTGAAACCTCAACCCCCTTCGGATCAATCGCGCTCAAACCAGACGTGAAGATGCAAGTGCTACGCGGAGACTCGCTTACGCCGATTGCTGAGACACAGGATGGGATCCTGCTCGCTTGGGCGCCCGATGCGGACATGTATGTTCTGTCCGACCCCGACATGATCAACACTTTCGGTTTGTCGCAGTTTGAGAACGCTCGCTTTGCGACTCAGATGATCGACTTTCTTCGTAATGACTACGACGAGCCCATTATATTTGATGCGACTCTCCATGGTTTCGTTCGGTCCGAGAATCTGCTGCAGATGATTTTCGACATCCCCTTTATCGGCGCAACGTTGACTGCATTGGCGGCCGCTTTTCTGCTGGGCTGGGCCGCGCTCATACGATTTGGGCCTCCTGTGAAGGAAGGACGCGCCATTGCGCTTGGAAAACAGGCGCTGGCTGACAACTCCGCAGGCTTGATTACGATGGCGCGCCGGGAGACGCGTATAGCACCCGCATATCTCCACATGATCCGCCGTCGTGTATCCCGGGATATAGGCGCTCCGAAGACATTGAATGAAACCCAACTCACCGCCCTGTTCGACCGGCTTGGCCCGGAAGAAGAGTCCGGCAAACACTTCACAGACATGGCGTCGGGACTGCGCGGTCCTGCCACCAGCCGTGAAGACCTCATGAACAAGGCGCGCGAGCTGTTTCGCTGGCGCAAGGGAATTATCGGGAGATCCATGAATGAACGTGAATGACATCAAGGCGCTGGCGGACCGGATCCGTAACGAAGTGCGCAAGGCAGTCGTGGGACAGGACACAACGGTTGATGTTCTTCTGACTGCGATATTCTCGTCAGGGCACGTCCTTCTTGAAGGCCCACCGGGAACAGCCAAGACCCTATTGGCGCAATGCTTTGCGAGATCGATTTCGCTCGACTTCGGTCGCATTCAGTTCACACCCGACCTGATGCCGGGAGATGTTCTCGGCACGAACCTGTTCAACTTTCAAACCAATCAGTTTGCCCTCACCAAGGGTCCAATTTTCACAGATCTCCTTTTGGCGGACGAAATCAATCGAACACCTCCGAAAACACAAGCCGCGCTGCTAGAGGCCATGCAGGAACGAAAGGTGACGATTGATGGCGACACCTACCCATTGAACGACCGGTTCACGGTGATCGCGACCCAGAACCCTATCGAACAGCAGGGCACATATCCCCTGCCGGAAGCGCAGCTTGACCGCTTTCTATTCAAGCACACGCTGGACTATCCAAGTCGTGAAGAAGAGCTCGCAATTGTTTCCAAGCATGGCACACGCACGGGCATGAAAACCGCAGCAGCGTTCGGCATCGAGCCCGTTGTCTCGGCAGAAGAACTCAGTGAAGCTGTCAATTCAGTTGCTGAAGCCCGGCTGCAGGACGATATCATTGCCTACATCGTGGATATTATTCGCGCGACCCGGACAACCCCGGCCCTGGAAACTGGCGCTTCGCCGCGCGCCGCTGCCGCGCTGGCCACTGCGGCCCGTGCCCGTGCCGCGCTCGACGGCCGGGACTTTGTTATTCCAGACGACGTGAAACTGCTGGCCCTGCCAGCACTCCGCCACCGCGTTTTGTTATCCCCCGCCGCAGAAATCGAAGGCAAGACGACCGACGAAACTCTTTCAGCTATCATCGAACAGACGGCCGCACCGCGGTGATTTCACCCACACCTCGCGCCATCTTCCTGATGCTGCTCGGCGTGCCGCTCATGGTGGCTATAGCTCTGCTGCGTCCTGAACTCTGGGTAATATCCGCTGGCTGGGTCGGCGGCATCGCCAGCCTGATCTTTGCGGATGCCGTCTTGGCCGCATCCCTGCGAGCCTATGAGGCTGATGTAAACGCGCCTGCACTGCTTTATGCTGGCGGATCTGATCCTGCAGACTTGACGCTACGGTTCGCACGAGGCCCGCTTCCCGGACGGATCGAGGTCTTGTTGGAAGTGAATGCGTTCCTGCAGACCATTCCGCTCGCAGGATTGAGAGGCTGGCAGGACCGGGCCCGGTCATACTCGTTGCCGCTCACGCCAACACGACGGGGTCTAGCCAGGCTGGTCAAACTTTGGAGCCGCTGGAAAGGTCCGCTCGGGCTGATACAAAAACAACACACTACCGTGCTGGATAGAGATATTCCGATCACACCCAATATCCGCTGGGTGAAAGACGAAGCTATCCGTATCTATTCTCGTGATGCGGAATTCGGCGTGAAGATGCAGATCGAGCGCGGCGATGGCAGCGAATTCGATGCTTTGCGCGAGTTCACGACCGGCATGGATCGACGCGCGATCGACTGGAAACACTCTGCACGCCACCGCAACCTCCTTGCCAAGGAATTTCGAACCGAACGCAACCATAATATCGTCTTCGCTTTTGACACGGGACGATTGATGAGCGAGCCACTTGGCGGCGTGCCCAAGATTGATCGCGCCATCAATGCCGGACTACTCCTGTCTTTTGTGTCTCTTCGCAGCGGCGACCGCGCCATGATCTATGGCTTTGATGCCAAGCCCGGTTTCATGAGCGGGTTCATGTCTGGTCAACGCAGTTTCACAAAAGCTCAGGATCTGGCGGCTCAACTGGACTACTCCGCTGAGGAGGCCAATTTCACGCTGGCACTCTCCTCGCTCGCGAGCAAGCTTGAGCGACGTAGCCTCATCATCATTTTCTCTGACTTCGTCGACACGATATCAGCCGAGCTTATGCTCGAAAATGTGAAGCGTCTGACTGATCGGCATCTCGTGATATTTGCCACATTCGAGGATGAATCGCTCGCAGAAATGATAGATGCGCCGCCAAGTTCAACGGAATCTGTGACCCGCGCCGTGATTGCAGACACGCTCATGGCTGAACGCGACACCGTCCTACTTCGGCTTCAGCGCATGGGCGTACAAGTGATTGAGACGAGACCGGAACAATTCGGCGCGGAGCTGATCTCCCGGTATCTTCAGATCAAACAGAGGGACATGCTGTGAGCGACCTTCTCAAATCTTACCGCTTCCGCGAAGAACGTGAGTCCGATTGGCGCAAGCTGGACCTGATCCTGACACGAGCTGAAAACTCCGGCGTGAAAGCGCTCAGCGATGACGATATGACAGCCTTGCCTCGTCTATATAGGCAGGCGGTTTCTTCCTTGTCGGTGGCGCGCTCCATTTCGCTCGACCAAAATGTAATCGCCTATCTCGAAAGCCTTTGCACGCGTGCCTATTTCTTCGTCTACGGCGCCCGGACCTCCATCGGCGAGCGGATGATGGATTTCCTGCGACGCGACTGGCCTGCCTGTATTTCCTCGGCCATTGGGCCAACTCTGCTGGCAGCTGTGTTCCTGTTAGGCGGATGGGCACTCGCATTCTTTCTGTGCATGCAGGACATGGAGTGGTTCTGGACTTTTCACGGTCAGAACTTCTGGGACGGACGCAATCCGGATGCGTCCGTCGAATATCTACGTTCCACAATCTATACCGACGAGGGAGATCTCGGCGACGGCCAGCTGACCTCCTTTGCGAGTTTCCTGTTCAACAACAATGCCCAGATTGCGCTGTTTGCTTTCGCGCTCGGATTTGCGTTCGGTATCCCCACCGCATGGCTGCTCGTATACAACGGTGTCATGATGGGCTCACTTCATGCCGTATTCTGGGACAAGGGGCTTGGCTACGAATTTACCGGATGGCTGTTGATCCACGGAACAACCGAGTTGTTTGCCATCATACTGGCAGGAGCAGCGGGCTTCGTGATAGGGGGCGCAGTCGCTTTCCCCGGCCAGATGACCAGGTTGAACTCGGCGCGCCATGCCGGGCAAAAGGCCGCCACAATTGCAATGGGGTGCGTCATCATGCTGATCGTGGCTGCTTTGCTAGAAGGCTTCGGGCGGCAAATGATCAATAGTGACGCGATCCGCTATACGATCGCTCTGAGCATTCTCGGTTTGTGGTGCGCATATTTTTATCTGCCAAGACGAACGGACACCGTATGAGCTCTACCGTTCCTCCGGCACCAGACACCGTGAACCTTGCGAATGTTGAAGCTGCGCGCCGCCGCCGCGCCCGCATGCAAGAGCAGGAGCGTCAGTCGAAACTTGTACGGAAACTGGTCACGCCGGAAGGCGCCGCGATACAGCTTAAACTGGCTAATGCATCCGAGCGTGCAGGCGCGTTTCTTATCGATGTCGCGATACAATGGGCCATCGTAATCGCGACCGCTTTGGGGCTCTCTTTTGCAATAAGGGCCATGGACCCCGAGAGTGCCAATATCGCTTGGGCGGTTTGGCTTGTCTTTTTCTTCTTCGTCCGAAATTTCTACTACATCTTCTTCGAACTCGGCACGAAGGCTGCCACGCCTGGCAAGCGTGCCCTTGGCATTCGGGTCACATCTCGCAATGGCGGGCGTCTCACGGCGAATTCGGTTCTGGCGCGGAATTTCATTCGTGAAATCGAAATCGGCCTACCCTTTCAATTCCTGATGATGGGCGGAGATCAAGTGACCAGCTGGATGGCCCTGCTTGGCTTGGTCTGGTCCGGCATCTTCCTGCTCTTCCCAATCTTCAACAAGGACAAGATGCGCGTTGGCGACCTGATTGCTGGCACCTGGGTAATCAAAAACCCCAAAACCAAGCTGATGGGCGATATCTCATCGACGACCCGAGCCACTACGCATGAGCGATTTGCCTTCACACCCCAACAAGCCGAAGCCTATGGCATTCATGAATTGCACGTATTGGAAGATGTCCTTCGCCAGTCAACGCAAGACGTGAAGGCGCAAGTCGCGCTTCGCATTCGGCAAAAGATTGGATGGCAAGCCCAGCCGGGCGAGACCGATACCGCCTTTCTGGAAGCTTATTACGCAACCCTTCGAAGGCGACTCGAACAACGCATGATTTTGGGCGAACGCAAAACCGACAAATTCGACGTGCGCTGACTGACTACAAACGCCCCTGCACCCAATCCCGGGTCAGAAAGCCGTCGATCAGGTCACACACGAGACCCAATTCAACCAGCGCAGACGCATAGCGACGTGAATCCACCAATGTTTTGAAGATCGAACCTGCTTCGAACTGATCCTCCGCTTCCAGCGCCAGAGTCATGTGACCATCTTCGAACACACCGCGAAGCTTGCCCCCGGAAAAGTGCCGCTCCAATGCGATCAGGCGCTCCATACGGTCTGGGGACAACAACGCCCGGGCCTCCACCTGGTCTGTCGAATAGACGGTAAAAGCTTCCTCGAGTTCGCGGGAAATCAGATTCACTTTCTTCAGGTCACCCGAATACCTGCCCCGCTTCCACCATCCTGACCGCGCGATCACGGTTCGACCAAGAAAGCGCACTGGGTATTCGACATGAACCAGTATGCCCTGAAATACGGTCTTGCTATTCTTGCCACCGGTTTCAAGTTTAGCTTCAACCAATGCAAAGCGAGTCCCCGCACGCTCACCCGAAATCAGATCCTCGAATTTGAGACGCGAGTGACCCGGTAGCAATTTGACAGTTTTCAGTATTTCATAGGCTGGCGTCGGCGCTTCGGGACCGTTCGTGGAGCTCATATTGATCGCGCCAAACGGCGTATTCACTGTCGGGTTCGTCTTGCCCGAATAGGCCGCATTCAACTCCTTCACGCGGGAAGCCAGCGTCTTAAGATCGACAACATCGGACAGGTCTGGATGCAATGTGTCATAGGTGAAGGCAAACGGCTCACAGGCTGCTGAAAGGACCAGCTGCTTGGTCTGCGACTTCATCGTAAAAACCCTGACCCAGGCGGTCGCGGACACAATCGCGCCTGACACCAAAACCAGAAATATGATCCCGGGTGAAATGATGCGGACGCTCACGAGCGTAGAGATCATCAACAGAATTATAATGAAAACCGGGATGCCAGCACCGATAACTGAACGCGTTATCGCTGCACGTATTGTGGCTTTCCGGCTCTCTTCCCGCCGGGATAGTTCGGGCTCCAGCACATCTGACCAAACACGCTCAGCCTGAGCAAACTCCGTACGACGCCCCGATAACGCCGCGAGGGATGGCGCGCGCGTCAAAGCGTCGTTCAACCTGTTTGGAATAATGTCTGACATACTGAGTCCCCCTCAGGTGTCAGGCTTAGGGACCCGACAATTTGGGATCAAGCCGCGAGCGTAAGTTCCTTGACGGCCGTGACGCAATTGCGCCCCTTGGCCTTGGACTCGTAAAGCGCGCCGTCCGCCTGATCGAGCATGTCGTCGAAATCCGAATTGGGCGGTAACATGGCCAGGCCGAAGCTCGCAGTGACACTCACGGGTTGCCCGTCCACGATGACGACATGGTCTTCAATGGAAGAACGAAGACGGTCACAAACGCTGAGCGCCTTCTCCATATCGACATTGCTGAGCAGGACAACAAACTCTTCACCCCCCCAGCGCCCAAGTCGGTCGAATGGACCGCGAAGTTCAGAATATGCGACCGCAGCGATTTCTCGCAGCACACGGTCGCCGGCTGCATGACCATGCTGGTCGTTTACCGCCTTGAAATAGTCGATGTCGAACAATGCCACCGCCGACGTCATCTCCGTCCGGCTCATCCGCGCCAGCTCTTCGCAGGCAAATTGTTTGAAGAACTTGCGGTTTAGCAGTCCCGTCAGCGCGTCCGTAGAGGCCATATCTTCCAACGTGCGCTGGTAAATTCGCATCCTGTACTCGTGTTGGGCGGCAATTGCGGCCGTCGGAACCGCCACACAGGATGCGATGAACAGGTTCGCGACGATGAAATTCTGAGGATCAGACGGGAACCCCATCGAATAGACAATGACGGAAAAGGTAAAGCACAGGCAAAGCGCCGTGATCGCCACAAAAGCGAAAAAGGTCAGCGATTCGACCACATCTTCGAACTTACCCTGCACGTCCCGACTCCCGGTTGCTGCAGATGTTGTGACATAGGAAGTATATTTTACCGTCAATCGATTGAGGAATTTTCTCGCCTGATCATTCATCTTTTGGAAACAAGCAGACAAGCCGGTCGCTACGCCTTGACGTAGCGCCGATGCTCACCCAGTCAGACATGGGATTGGCTGAATTTTTATCGTTAGCGCTCCGAAGCCGTCGTTCCCGAGCCGTCCAACAGCCTTTCTCGCTTTCTGAAATTACAAAAAATTTCGCAATAGCGCGGTTGACGCTGTGGTTCGCAGCTCTTAACTCCGCAGCATCGTTAGCAGTCGTGCCGGGTGAGTGCTAAAGCCCCCTGACATTTGCTTGCTGACGACCGTTTTCAATTGAACTCGTCAAAGAGACAAGAGGGCTAAATCCAATGAAACTTCGTCCCCTGCACGACCGTGTCGTCGTGCGCCGCGTCAAGGAAGAAGAGAAAACCAAGGGCGGGATCATCATTCCCGACACCGCAAAGGAAAAGCCGCAGGAAGGCGAAATCGTCGCCGTCGGCGCTGGTGCGATTGGTGACGACAACGAGCGTGTCGCGCTCGACGTCAAAGCTGGTGATCGCGTGCTCTTCGGTAAATGGTCCGGCACGGAAGTGACCGTCGATGGCGAAGAACTGCTCATCATGAAAGAGAGCGACATCATGGGTGTCCTGGAGGGCTAAGCCCCCACACTTTCGCTTTCCATCCGACAGAATTCTCAACAGAGGTAATCCACAATGTCAGCCAAACACGTAGTTTTCGGCGCAGAAGCCCGCGAACGGATGCTGAAAGGCGTCGATACGCTTGCCAACGCCGTTAAAGTCACGCTCGGTCCAAAAGGCCGTAACGTCGTCATCGAGAAATCCTTCGGCGCTCCGCGCACCACGAAGGACGGCGTCACCGTCGCAAAAGAGATCGAGCTTGAAGACAAGCTGGAAAACATGGGCGCACAAATGCTGCGCGAAGTGGCTTCCAAAGCCAACGACGTTGCCGGTGACGGCACCACGACCGCCACGGTTCTCGCCCAAGCCATCGTTCGCGAAGGCCTGAAGCGCGTCGCTGCCGGCATGAACCCAATGGACCTGAAGCGCGGCATCGACAAAGCATCCGCCGAAGTCGTTAAAGACCTCGCTCATCACTCCAAGAAAGTGAAGTCGAACGAAGAGATTGCTCAGGTCGGCACGATCTCCGCAAACGGCGACACCGAAGTTGGCGCAATGATCGCTGAAGCCATGGCCAAAGTCGGCAATGAAGGCGTCATCACGGTTGAAGAAGCCAAGTCGCTCGAAACCGAGCTCGACGTTGTCGAAGGCATGCAGTTCGATCGTGGCTACCTGTCGCCATACTTCATCACCAATCCGGACAAGATGATCGCGGAACTCGAAGATCCGTTCATCCTGCTGCACGAAAGCAAGCTGTCTTCCCTGCAGCCAATGCTGCCGATCCTCGAAAACGTTGTTCAGAGCCAAAAACCGCTCCTGATCATCGCTGAAGATGTCGACGGTGAAGCGCTGGCTACGTTGGTGGTCAACAAGCTGCGTGGCGGCCTGAAGATCGCTGCTGTGAAAGCTCCTGGCTTCGGCGACCGCCGCAAAGCCATGCTGCAGGACATCGCTGTCCTCACGGGCGGCCAGGTCATTTCCGAAGATCTCGGCATCAAGCTCGAAAACGTCTCCATGGACATGCTCGGCACCGCGAAGAAAGTCGCCATCACGAAAGATGACACGACCATCGTGGACGGCGCTGGCGCCAAGAAAGACCTCGAAGCTCGCGTGTCGCAGATCCGCAAGCAGATCGAAGACACATCTTCCGATTACGACAAGGAGAAGCTCCAGGAGCGTCTCGCCAAACTGGCTGGCGGCGTAGCTGTTATCAAGGTTGGCGGTGCCACTGAAGTGGAAGTGAAAGAGCGCAAGGATCGCGTCGATGACGCCCTGAACGCCACGCGCGCCGCTGTTGAAGAAGGTATCGTCCCTGGTGGTGGTACGGCGCTTCTCGCTGCCGCAAGCAATATCGACGTCAAAGGCCTGAATGCTGACGAGCAGGCCGGTATCGACATCGTGCGCAAGGCTCTGGAAGCTCCGGTTCGCCAGATCGCTGAAAACGCTGGCGTCGAAGGCTCGGTCGTTGTCGACCAGATCCGTCGCGGCAAGGGCAAGGGCTTCGGCTTCAACGCCCAGACCGAAGAATATGGTGACCTCGTCGCCATGGGCGTGATCGACCCGGTGAAAGTTGTGCGCTCTGCACTGCAGAATGCTGCATCTGTCGCTGGCCTGCTGATCACGACGGAAGCGTCCATCGCTGAAGCGCCAAAGAAGGAAGGTGCCGGCGGCGGCATGCCTGACATGGGCGGCGGCATGGGCGGAATGGGTGGCATGGGCTTCTAAGCCCAGCCGCCCTCAAAGCCAAATTGTCAGAGGCAGCACTTCGGTGCTGCCTCTTTTTTTTTTGCGAAATGTTCCTTCCGACGCGTTCGATTCCAGCTTCTCTACCGCTGCGGCAACCGCTTAGGATTGCCAGAAACACAAACGGGAGAGAAACAAAGTGGCATCTGCTTCGGATATGAATTTCGGTGACATGCTTGATGCTGTGGGCGAGATGCTTGGTCCGGAAGACCTGGCTCTGGCCCACGGGACACGGCGGACATACTGGCCAGACTTCACGGCCCGATCAAACCGGCTTGCGCGGAATTTACGCGAGATGGGGATAGAAACAGGCGACAAAGCTGGCTTCTATCTACGTAACCAACCTGAATACACTGAAGCGCTAGCCGCCTGCTTCAAGGGTCGTTTCACGCATGTTAACGTCAACTATCGCTATCTCGCCGACGAACTCTTCTACATTTTTGATAATTCGGACGCTGCGATTGTGTTCTTTGATGCACAATTTGCTGATCAGGTCGAACTGGTTCGCGATCGCCTGCCGAAGGTGAAAGCCTGGGTCCAGATTGGCGGCGGAGACGTACCCGACTGGGCGCTAGATTATGACCGCCTCGCCGCCGACGGTGACCCGTCTCCTCTCGGCATCGAACGGTCACCAGAAGATCTGTTTTTCCTCTACACCGGCGGCACCACCGGAATGCCCAAAGGCGTGATGTGGTCACAATCCGTCTGGCGACAAGCGTCTAGAGAAGGCGCAGAGAAAGCCGGTCTTCCCTACCCGTCCACTATGGAAGAGTTCAGGATGGCGGTTCAGCTTATGGGGAAAACGGCGCGGCAGGTGCCCGCCTGTCCCCTGATGCATGGCACAGGGCTATTCACGGCGATGGGTGCGCTGCTAGGCGGCGGCGCAATTATCACGCTGGAACAGAACACAAGTTTTGACCCTGAGAATTTGTGGGAAACCGTCTCGGAACATGGCGTAACGAGCATGGCGATCGTCGGAGACGCATTCGGAAAGCCGATGCTCAAGGCTCTCGACGACAACCCTGGCCGTTGGGATGTCAGCTCTGTGCAAACAATCGTATCGTCTGGCGTAATGTGGAGCGCGGAAGTCAAACAAGGCCTCCTGAAGCATATGCCCCAAGCCGCCATGATGGACAGCTTTGGCTCATCGGAAGCGGTCGGTTTCGGATCGTCCACAACGACGCTCGAAGGCGGCACCCAGACGTCCAAATTCGAGATCGGCCCGAACTGCAAGGTATTCTCCGAAGATGATCGTGAGATCGTACCCGGCAGCGGCGAAGCTGGGATTATCGCCCGAGGCGGCGCAGTCCCTCTCGGCTACTACAAGGACGAGGCGAAGACCGCCACGACGTTCCGAACTATCAATGGTGTCCGTTACGCGATTCCGGGTGACTGGTGCACGGTGGAGGCGGACGGCACGATCTCATTGCTGGGCCGGGGGTCAAATTGCATCAATACGGCAGGTGAAAAAGTCTATCCAGAAGAGGTCGAAGAGGCCCTGAAGGAACATGCTGCTGTCAAGGACGCACTCGTCGTCGGAGTACCCGATGAGAAGTGGGGCAACGCCGTTACGGCCGTCGTGTCCACAGATTCAGAGGTCAGCGAAGACGAACTGCGCAGCTTTGTGCAATCGCGTATTGCCCGCTACAAGGCCCCAAAGTCCATTTTGTTCAAAGATGATCTTGGCCGCGCGCCGAACGGCAAGGCCGACTATAAGTCCATCAAGGCATTCGCGCTCGACAAACTGGGCATCAGCCAATGAGCAACAGGCCTCTCAACGTATAGGCCACGACAGCGACCACCAGCATCGACACAAGGGCTATGCCGACGAACCAGATCAGCCGTTTGGTGAGCGGCGGCTCGTCGTTGTCGTCTGCTGGCTGTACTGGATCAATGCGCATGATAGCCATCTCCTGGCTTCACCTTGCCCCAGAACAGGCTGTAGACGTACGCGGTATAAGCTAGAATGATCGGCAGCATGATCACGGCGCCCACCAACATCAGAACGAGCGCATTGTCCCGCGCAGCGGCCTCATGGATAGATATTTCGTACGGTACGATGAAGGGATAAAGGCTGACGCCGAGCCCCACATAGCCGCTGGCAAAGATGCCCGCCGCCAGAAGGTAAGGTCGCCAGTCAGGTGCTGTCCCCACCGCGCCCTGTTTCATCGATAGGTCTCTCCACAGCCAAGCGACAAGTGCCATGCCGACCAGAGGCACAGGCGCGAGCGGCAGGAAGCGTGCAGGCTCAATATGGCTCATGGAAAAGCCCCACCGATCGCCAATGGATGCATCCACTGAAAGTGTCGCGAAGCTGACCGCCAGGAAACAAATTGCCACGCCAGCAAGTGCCATTCGGCCCCACTTGCGCGCCTTGTCATGCAACTCACCTTCGGTTTTGAGAACCAGCCAGCAAGCGCCGAGCAACATGTACCCGATGACAACAGAGATACCGGTCAGAAGGGTGAATGGCGTCAACCAGTCGAAAGCGCCGCCGGCGAAGGCACCGCCCTCGACATGAATGCCCTGTACCATCCCGCCAAGCATGATGCCCTGTGAAAATGCGGCGGTGAACGATCCACCATAGAAAGCGCCATTCCAGAAGATATGGGTGGGTCGACGCACGGCCTTGTGTCGGAATTCAAACGCGACGCCGCGGAAAATCAATGCAGCCAACATGATAAGCACAGGCAAATAGAAGGCTGGCATGATGATCGCGTATGCGGTGGGAAACGCCGCAAACAGGCCGCCACCACCAATGATCAGCCATGTCTCATTGCCGTCCCAAACGGGCTCGACGGTGGCGGTCATCATGTTCCGCTCTTCTTCAGACTGCGCGATCGCGGTGAACATGCCAACGCCGAGATCGAACCCGTCAAGCAAGACGTACATCATGACGCCGATGGCGAGAATCAGGGCCCAAATGAAGGGTAGGTCGATAGCCATGTCAGCCTCCTATTCCGCCGCTACAATGTCGTCGGGTGTCTCGGCCTTGTCATCGACTGCGCCCATTGGAGAGCCGGGAGGACGCCGCTCACGGCCAGCAGGGTCTGTGGGACTGTCATCAAAGCCCCGCGTGGCAATACGCGCCATATAGACGACACCGGCCGTGAAAATGATGGCGTAGACGACCATGAACACGAGCAAAGACGTTGCCACCTGCCCGGCAGAAACCGGTGACAGGCTGTCGACCGTGCGCAAATGCCCATAGACGGTGTAGGGCTGGCGACCGACCTCTGCAGTAATCCACCCGGTCACGACAGCGATGAAGCCAAGTGCGCCAGCCGGAACAGCCGCGATGTGGAAAAGGCCTGGCGTATCTAGTTTTTTTCTCCACCAGAGGAAGGTGCCCCAAATGCCCATAGCCAGCATGCCGAGCCCCGCCCCTACCATAATACGAAACGCATAGAAGACGAGCCATAGCGGTGGCCGTTCGGATTCCGGAAAGTGGTCCATGCCGTGCAGCATTTCTCCCTCTTCCAGGCCGGGGAAAAGGAATGAACTGGTGCCCGGAACCGTTATGCCCGCATGGCCACATTCGGAATCATCCGGCCACGCAATCAGAACCGTGCCCTGCACTTCCTTGGTTTCACACCATCCCTCTACCACTGCGATCTTGGCGGGTTGGTACTTGTGCGCAACTTCGCCCGACCAGTGTCCAACCATGATCTGGATCGGAAGCAGGATGGCCAGAGTGCCTGACGCCATACGAATTTGCCACTTGGTCGGCTCGGTCGTCCGGCCTTTCAGAGTCTGCCACGCACCGGCAGCGAGAATTACCGCCGCTGTCGTAGTATAGGCAGCCAGCAACATGTGTGCGAGCCGGCTTGGCAGGCTCGGATTGAAGATCGCCTCAATCCAACTGGTTGCATAGAAATTGCCGGTCTCTGCATCAATCGCAAAGCCAGCTGGCGTCTGCATCCAGCTGTTTGCCGCGAGGATCCAGAAAGCCGAAATCGTGGTGCCGATTGCAACAGCGCATGTCGCAGCAAAGTGCAGCTTCCGACCAACTTTTTGCCAGCCAAATAGCATCACGCCAAGGAATGTTGCTTCCAGGAAGAAAGCGGTCAGCACTTCATAGGCCAACATGGGCCCCATGACGCTGCCGGTGATCTCGGAAAACAGGCTCCAATTCGTACCAAATTGGTAGCTCATCACGACCCCGGATACGACGCCCATGGCGAAAGCGAGCGCGAAGATTTTCACCCAATGCAGATAAAGTCGCTTGAAGACTTCCCTGCCCGTCCTCAGCCACAAGCCTTCGCATACAGCGAGAAAAGCCGCGAGACCGATCGTGAAGGCAGGAAAGAGAATGTGAAAGGCTACGACAAAAGCAAACTGAAGTCGCGACAAGATGAGTGCATCAAATTCCATGAGGGCCGCTCCGGATGATATATGCGATTCTTCTAATATAGTTTGGAGGCGGGTCAAACTTGACGAGCTGACGCGCGCCGGTCTGACGCAGGCGCAACAAATCAGCTCTTCCGACGCAATGTCCTGAATATGGCGTCAGCGCGCGCCGCAATGCCCCCATCGTCCTTCACCAGCCTCGCTGTAACGTGAACATGGTCACCGTCTATCAGCGTAACATGCGGATGCGCTTCCAGCCAGCAGCCCTCCCGAACGATGTCCATGAACTCCATGGTCAGCTTGAGCGTAACCGACATCTTGCCGGTCGCGCTCCAGACAGCCCATGCCAGCGCACTATCGGAAAAAGCGCAGGTCATTCCGCCGTGAAGGAATCCCATGCCATTGCAGTGTCGATCCAGTACCCACATACCGGTGCGCACATCGCCAGATCCGGACGCACGATACGTGGGACCATTGTGTAGGGTAAATTTCCCGCGGGATGGCGTTGGCACGAATCCCGGCGGCGGTTGTTTCAGCGGCTCAACCGCCTCACTCACCCATGTTTCCAAATATATCGTGGTGTACGGTATCGCCGGGCTCAATCCCCAGTTCAGCGGCACGCCCGCCCGCCAGTTCCAGCACACCCTTCACCGGTACGCCCGGATTGATCCGACGCAGCGACCCTGGAACAGTTTCACGAGCAATTGCGAGCACTTTGCCATCAGGATCAATGAACAGCATGTCCAGAGAGATCAGCGTATTCTTCATCCACATATTGGCTTCGCGCGGCTGGCCGAAATCGAACAGCATGCCAGCGTTCTCTGCCAGCTCTTCCCGATTCATGAGGCCCGTCTGAACTTCTTCCGGGTCGTTCGCCAATTCGACGGTGAAGCTGTGCTCAATCTCTCCCGACATGATCGTGAGAGGCCCGGTTTCCAGCTGGGCGAAAGCCGCAGGCAAGAACAGGACGAGCGATGCGAGAGCAGAAGCGATAAAACGTATCATGAGGCTTGTTTAGACGGGTGCCCGCAAGGCGGCAAGCTGTCTTGGCTGCTGCTTACCCGCGTTTAATGTGGCTAACATGCTCACCTTTTGAACCGGTTTCAATGCAGACATCCAGATCGGTCCCAGGCTCGATATCTTCGTACCCGGCTTTGCGCAGAACGACGGCATGCACAAAGATGTCCGTATCATCGCCTTCGCGCTGAACGAACCCATAGCCGCGGGTGCGATTGAACCATTTCAGCGTGACCGTCTCGTAGTCACGCTCAACACCTTTCTCCTTGGCCACAGTGGCCCGAGGGCGTTCCATCTCAATTATATTAGCGGTTTGCCAACCGCGGTCGCCTTTCACAGCGTCACAAACGATGCGCGCACCCTCATCGGCAGAGGACTCACCATACCCCCTCAGGCATGTCACATGCAGCATCACGTCTCCCGTCAGACTTGCGTCAGACGTCGACTCGGCGACAATAAATCCGTAGCCCTTGGCACTATCGAACCATTTCACATGGCCAATTACGCGCACGGCATCCTCCATGGATGCAGGCTCTGATTCTGATTTGGCGGCTATTCTCGTCATCAACCCGTATTCCCCAATCAGGCAACCTAAAATGTGTTAACGCGCTTGTCACGCGATCTTCACATCAAAGAATGGCTTTCTGCAGCAATGCACACGCTTAACGCGGCAATGTGGAGAGAAGTTGGCAGCTTCCAGGGAGAGACACGGGATCCTGCGCGTACAGCGCTGTTTGTTTTACCAATATTCTTTTTGAAAGCTTGGAAAATTGTAGAGGCGGTCTGAATTGAAGGCCTTTACTCATAATCGGGATGTCGGGTTTTTATTGGCGGCGCTCCAAACTCAACCCTCCAACTAGCAGCATCTTTACGAAACGGCTTGTAGTAAAATGCCTCTATTTCCAAGCAGGGGCACAAAGAGATATGGGCACCTGCTGACCACATACCGTGAACACTGACAACGGCAACAATCTCCCCATACGAACTTTAGGACATTTAACGGCGTAGCCTGCCTGACCCGCCATCTACAGCGACGGAGCGCACCTCGCTGGCTGTCACAATCGCAACATCGCCAACAATAGAATGCTTCAAGCAGTTTGCGGCAGCACCAAATTCAACAGCTGCCTGAGCGGTCGGCTCCATAAGCAAGCCATAGATCAACCCGGCACAGAAGGCGTCCCCTGTACCAACCCGGTCGACGATATTCTTCAGCGCATATTCTCGGGAGAAAACGATGCCGCTATCATCCCTGAGACAGGCCTTCCAATCGTGCTGGTCTGCGCTACTTGATGCACGGATGGTGATCGCCACATTCGCGAGATTTGGAAATTCACGCTTGAGTTTCTCGCTCAGTGAACTCGCCCAGTCGTCCGACCCGTTTTCGCCATCTCCATCAATTCCGATACACGGCATGCAATCGCCACGTCCCGCAATCAGGGAATCCACCTGAGCCACCATGGCGGGCAAGACATCAATCGGGTCCACGCCGTAGTTCCAGAGGCGCGCCCGATAATTCAGATCCAAGGAAACATGTATGCCACGAGCTTTCGCGGCCGCGATACTTTTCTGCGTGAGCGCCAAAGTCGACGCTGATATGGCTGGCGTGATGCCGCTAATATGGAACCAGTCCGCTCCATCGAATACGCGATCCCAATCAATGTCGTCAGCGCTCAAACGGCTGAACGCCGTATCCGCACGATCATAGATTACACAACCCGACCGGGCATCTGCCCCCTCTTCCATAAAGTAGAGGCCCATACGACCATCAAGTCGCGAAACGAACTCAGTATCAACACGATTTGCTCTCAGCGTCATTAGCGCCTGCGTGCCGAGCTCCGTATAAGGCAGCGCGGTAACAAAACGTGAGGACAGGTCGAGATTTGCGAGCGCATTCGCGACGTTCGCTTCCGCGCCACCATGACAGAGGTCCAAACTGGAAGTCTGTCTTAGTCTGAGCTTTCGCGGTGGCGTCAAACGCATCATCAATTCGCCGAGCGTCACAATGGTGGCAGACATATCAGTTTACTCTCTTGAAATCAGGACGGGACCAATGCGCCTTCTAATATAAACGCATTGGCCCCTGATCGTATTGGGAGGGAGGATCGTCCCACTACGAGAACAACAAACCGCCATTCACATCGAGATTTACCCCTGTCAGGAACGAGCTTTCCTCCGACGCCATATATGCGACGACATCAGCGACCTCGTCCGGATGCCCTTGACGGCGCAAAGGTGTCGAACCAGCAACCTTCTCGCGCACTTCGTCCTTGGTGAAAGTATCGTGAAAACTCGTTGCGATCATACCGGGGCAAAGCGCATTGACGCGAATACCTCTCGGACCGAGTTCCTTGGCCATGCCTCGTGTAAAAGTTGACACGGCACCTTTGGAAGCTGCGTAAACGCTCGCGCCAGGGCCGCCGCCATCTCGGCCAGCCTGGGAAGACAGATTGATCACCGACGCCCCCTCCTTCATGTGCGGCACCACCGCTTTCATCGACAGGAAGACCGGGTTCAGATTGAGGTGCATGACCTTGTTGAAGAAGTCTTCGTCCATTTCGTCCAGGTTTTTCCGGGCGACCAGCCCCCCAACAACGTTGACCAGAGTATGAATTTCGTTCCCGAAGGCTGCTTGCGTTTCCGCAACGAGGTTTGCCACATCTGCCTCTTTCGTCATGTCGCCCTTCACCAGAATGGCTTGACCGCCTTCGTCCTGAATCTGCTTGAGCGTGTCCTGCCCGGCTTTTTCATCGCTGAAATAGTTCACCGCAACTTTCGCGCCTTCCCGCGCCAGCTTTACTGAAACGCTGCGGCCGATATCTCTCGAGCCGCCGGTGACGATGGCAACGCTGTCTTTGAGTTTCATGATTGAATCCTTCTTGAAATGAAATGTCTTGATTGAGTTATTGGGAGGATGCGCGTGGCTTGAGAGGTTTGATCTCGCCACAGAATATCCAGACGCTGGCAACACTGAGTACGGCAAGTGCTGCACCGATGACGAAGGCTGGCGCGTAGTTTCCGCCAAGCGTCAACCACGGCACCAGATAGGTAAGACCAGCCGCAGCCAGTTTGGCCGCCATGCCCGAAAATCCGGAAAGCGTGCCAACTGACTTTCCGCCGAGAAAGTCACTCGGCAGCGTCTGAATGTTGCCGATTGCAGTCTGGAAGCCGAACAGGATGACGGCCATCAACAGTACAGCATTGGTCGGGCTGCCGGGCGCGATCATCGCAAGCAAGGACGGCAACATTACAAGACCGCCAAGCGTGATCGTCAGTTTCCGTGTCGCGTTTACTGACCAGCCCGCCTTCAACCTGTTCTGGGCAAGCAATCCACCAAACCAGGCGCCAAACATCGCGCCGACATAAGGCACCCAGCCATAAATGCCGATCTGCTTTACATCCATTCCATATACCTGCGACAGGTAGATCGGAATCCAGAAGACGAATAGCCACCAGATCGGATCGATGAAGGCGGATGACAAGATCACGCCCCAGCTTTGCCGACGACTCAGCATTTCGCCGATCTTGGGATTATAGTCGTCAGAGTCGTCTGCCCCGTCGGCTGCATCTTCGCGCTGTCCGGTGAGAATGTAGTCGCGCTCGGCATCGCTCAACCAAGGATGCTCTTTGGGGGGCATTTTCACCAACACAAACCAGGGAATCAACCACAGCAGACCTGTGAGGCCGACGAGAATGAAAATGACCTGCCAAGAAAAATATACTGACAGGAATGCGATCAGCGGGATCGCGATGATACCGCCAATAGCGGCACCTGAATTGAATATGCCCTGCGCCAGCGCGCGCTCCCGGGTAGGGAACCATTCCGCGTTCGCCTTTGTCGCGCCAGGCCAGTTCCCGGCCTCGGCCACGCCCAAGATGCCTCGGAACAAGCTGAATGTTGCCAGTCCATTTGCAACGGCATGCAGCGCAGTTGCTATCGACCAGACACCAATCGACAGCGCGAATCCAAGCCGCGTACCAATCCAGTCAAATATCCGACCAAAGATTGCTTGCCCGAAGGCATACGAGAATACGAAAATCGTCGAGATCAGCGCGAAATATTGCTTGGTCTCATCCTCACTATGATTTGGGTACAAATCCTCGGCGATTTGCGGCCAAAGCACATTTAGTGATTGTCGGTCGATGTAGTTGATCACGGTAGCCAGCGCAACCAGCGTTACAACCCACCATCTTAAGCCCTTGAGTTTCATCGTCTTACTCCTCTACCGCCAGAAAATCTTCACGCGCAGGGCTGAAGACATCAATCAGGATACCTGGCTCGACACAGACGACACCGTGCGGCGCCATCGACGGCACAAAGAAGCATCCGCCCTCTCCCAATAACTGTGTTTGCCCGCCTACTTCGGCTGCAAACTGTCCGGATACGACATATGTCACCTGGGAATGCGGATGAGTATGAACCGCGCCTACTGCCTCCGCCTCGAACCAGACTTTCGCCATCAGGATCTTGTCGTCGTATCCAAGCAAGGTTCGGCGAATTCCTCCGCCGAGATCAGTTGCTTCCTCCACGGGACTGTTCATGAACACTTCAGATTGGAGTATAGTGGTCATTCGAGTTCCCCCCCGGACTTATCATTGCGACTTGGCCCAGACGACGCGAACAAACCAACCGGGCCTTGCCATTTGTATGTTTTCTGTCCCACGCGGACCACATGACTGCTGGATTCGCCGCTCTCTTTTGCAACGAACACCATGATTGGGTTAGTGGTCTCCGGACTTACGGAAATGATGTAAATCCCTTCACGCTCATGGATGTCGATTTGAGCAATGGAACTCCCGGAGAAAACTGTGACCTCCTCGTCATTGTCATAACGGCCATGGCGCTCATAGACAGATGCGAAGGCCGTAGACTTGCCCTGCGTGCGAAAGATCATGGCTTGCTCGTTCCGGAGATTGTTATCCGGATCATTTGCACCCAAGCGAGTGAGGTACGCCGTCGCTTCGCCAGTTGTTGCCAGGGTCAGCGTGTAGAACTGGTCGCGCACCAAAATGGACACTTCCGAGTGGGCGTTGGCTGGCACAACACGAGTTTCCGCTGTCTTCCAGAGGTGCTCATAGCCGTCATCATCGCCCATTGGCACCAACAGATCGGTCGAATATTCAAAAGGTAAATTCGTCTCGATCAACTGGCCTTTGAAATGGACTGGGAGATCGTAGGTGTGCGTCCCATCACTTTCACCAAGCACAATATCAATCACATAACTCCCACCGCCGGGGCGATCTACCATGGCGACCACTCGCCTGACATCCACGCCATCATATGCGCCGGTAATCTGCGCCGCGGCAAAGCTCGCCCCCGGCGTATCGTCAAATGCGAGAACTTCAGACGGCCGCTCTTCAGCAAGCCTCCAATCGCCGCCAAATTGGCTTCGTTGGTCCACAACAAGTGTGTTATGGGCGACGGTCTGCTTGGCCCAGCTTGTATTCTCAGGTAGGTACCGCCCCCCATTCTTGGGCGCGACATTGAGGAAACGGGCTGCGCCATAGTCCGCCACAATCTCATCGCCATTGTCGTAGTAGATCAGCCCCAGACGATCGAAATGGCCATGCCCTAACCCCTGCGATGTTGGTTTGAACACGATAGCCGCATCATCATCGGCCGAACCGTTTCTCAGAATGACCAAGGCCCCGCGATCTCCCTGGGGCCCGTCCCTCAACTGTAACGTCTTGAACGGGAATGGACCCGCCTCACCTGCCGCAATCGCTTCAGCGACCGCACGGCCTTCCGGTGTCGGCACCACGCTCCCCTGCTGCAGTGCTATGCTCAGCAGAGATGGTTCACCCGTCAGGTCGTAAGCGATGGCCACACCATATCGCAACTCATTGGTACTCAGGCCCTTCTCACGAATGGCGTCATTAATCGGAAAAAATTTGCCAGCATAGCTCTGCTGGATTGTCGCAGTGATCGCCTTCACCAAGACCTGATCTCGATAGTTGAAGATCTCCATGTCCGGATCGTTGCGATCAATCGCCTGCGCGAAGAGGATGAACGGCATCAATGCATACCGCTGATAATATGGTCCCTCAGCGTAGTACCCGTCCGGGGAGAACAACTCCTCGACCTGCTTTAGAAAGCCCGCGTCTCCAGATTTATCGAGCCCGTAGAGTGCCTTGTCGACAAGGTCCCGATCATCCAGTGTATAGCCGGTCATCCCAACTGCAGCTGCGGCCCAGGTGCCGTGATTATGAATCCGGTTAAACGTTTGGGGCGAACCTTCCGATAAGAAGTCAGCCATTGGGCGGAGCAAATTCGTCTCGATATCTGAGCGTTGCGCGTCACTGAGGTCGTCACGGATCGCGGCATAGCCCTGCGAGACATAGACCAGCCATACAGCTTCGTTTAACCCCTGCCAGAACAGACGGCTCGGCGTGGAAGGCTTCACCTCAGGGTGCAAATCCAGCGTTGGATACAGGTCTGCATAATCCGCCAGAATATCGGCTGCGAAGTCCAGATACTCGATCTCGCCCGTTAGTTCATATAGCATTCCAGCTTCATAAACGGTTTTGCCGTTCTGCTTGTGTTGCTCGTGCGTGTAGCCTCCACCCGGGTCGGCAGGGATCGGTACAGGCACGCCCGCAACACGCCGCTTATCAACAGCCTCTCGAAGCGATGCGATAGTCTGCGTGAACATGTTGTCCCGTCTGGTTTCCGTAACCAGAGGCTCGGACACCGACGGTGAGGAAAGGCTGGGGGACGCGCAGCTGGCAACAAGTATTGCCCCAAAGCTGAATGCACACGCGCGTGAAATGGACTGGGCGATCTTGCGCATCAGTTCTTCCCCCTCAGATCGACTGTCGTCGCAAATGTATCGGCGGGGGCTCCATCAAGCTTATTGGCTGAGAAATCGAGCTCCGGCTTGCCGGTCGTCAGGGTCAAGGCAACAGGATTTGCCGCGATCACGTTGTTGCCACTGAACTTGACATACTGAATCCCATGCAAGTCCATTATGGGCACATCGCCAGACCCGATCGTTTCAAAACTGGATCCGGTGACAAGAACATGCGGTCCAAATGTGCTTTCATCGGTGCCACCACGATAAACTGAAGCAACCGTCTTCCCGATACGGGTAAAAGAGCTATCGGAAATTTCAAGATATTCGGCGTTGTAAATTCCGTAGTCGTCCGTCTCCGCATCCAGCTTGAAAACGGGGCCTGAAATATTCTCGAATTCGGAGTTTTCCACATCGATCCGATCAAAGAATGATCCCTTCGAAGCCGCAACCACAGAGAAGCCACGATTTACATCGAAGTCTTCGAATCTTGAATTTTTCAGATCCAATAGATGGTTATTGCTACCATCGCTCGAGCTTGTACCAACGAGACTATTGCCTGATCCATCAGGTGCGCTGCGTCCGGTAACCGTCACGCCATCAAGTTGCAGGCCGCCATTGCCGGTCAGTTTAAACAATTGCGGACGCTCGAACGATAGTCTGGCTGAACCACGATCTTCGGCTTTTATGGAGACGGGCACGGACAATGTGATAATCCGGGACTCCAGATAGTCACCCGGCTCAAGAATAAACTGGTCGCCCGCATTGGCCTCCTGCAGGGCGTCGAAAAGAACATCTGTTCCAGGCTTCAGACTCACCACCGCCCCGCCCTCGAATGGGGACGCAGCGCTTGCTTTGGGGTACCAGTCTACGCCGGTCGCTGACAGTGCGACACCATAAGGTCCTACAGCGCCCGCCCCGGCCGAGGGCTGGATCCAGCCACGCTCTCCAATCTGCGTCGGGGACTCCAACTTCGAGAACCCAGAAGCGATCGCTTCGGGCCAACCGCCGGAACCGAGATTGTCGGCAAACGCAATGCCCGACACCTCATCATGCAAATGGAATGGATTGACGCCGCCTTTTCCCAAAACGATATTGTTCTGAAGCTTGGAATTCACAGGGACAGCTGATCGTTCCGAATCCGACCCCTCACCCAACTCGATGGACGATACCTGGTCGAACGTGTTGCGCTCGATTACGGCGCCATTGACCTGATGGTATCGATTAATAGGAGAGTTGGGCACACCATTCATGATGACCAGCGCGCCAGAAAAGCGGATGCCCGTGAGATCCTTAAAATAGTTATTGCGAATGGTTTGTTCAGCGTTGATTACGCGAACGCCGCCTGTATATGGTTCGCCCGCACCATCGAACAGGTTGTTCTCAATCAGGGTGCCATTGCCATGGCGCAAGGTCAGTGTCCCCCGCGACGCATGAAACGTGTTCCCACGATAGATGTTACCACCTGACTTGTTCGAAATAATCTCCACTTCGCCGCTGCACCGGTCGAAGAAGTTATCTTCAACGACAGTTCCTGAATGAGTCAACGAGTAGTGGCTTGTACCGATACGGAGGGTTTCGCCACCATTGGACCCCAGCACTGGCCGGGGCCCGAAATAGTTATTGGCGATGCGATGCCCGTTTTCCTGGCTTTCTTCGGTATTGAGCCGGACGGCCATGGTCGGCCCAGCATTTGTCTTGTTTTCAAGGTGGTTAAAATCAAACGTGTTGTTTCGGCCGTACATACCTACCCACAGGTCACGCTGCGTGCGGTCTGGATTGCTGTAACTATCGATAACCGTGTTCGTGACGCGGGAATTGTTCGCAAGATGGTTGCTGTCCCGCCGAAAGCTGATGACTTCACTTCGTGGCGTGTACCCGTCCCGGAACACGAGCCCCGACACGATGAGATAGTTGCCCGCGAGCCGCAAGCTCGACTGACCAGATAGAATCACCTTGCCGGGCGTTTCAGCAACGAGATGAATAGGTGAATTGGCAGTTCCTTCTGCATGAAAAACTGCATCAAAATCAGCCCAGACGCCATTGGCCAAGACGATTTTATCACCCGGATTAGCTCGCTTTACAGCCTCGGAAAAATCCTGCGGCGTCGTGACCAAAACGACTCTTAGCGCTTCCGGACCCGCAACTTCGGCGACCGGAACAGTGCGTTGTCCGTGTGCCATGCACCCGGTGAACGCCAATACCGCAAAAGCGGCAACCGCCCCTCTTCCAACCATGTTTTCCTCCCTGCGCCGCATCCTCGGCTTTTCTCAACGCTATCTGCGCAGTTTTTTTTGTCAACCAATCATCTATACCAATTCTCTCACGCACCTGAGGTGAGCCGACGAAACTATTGGGCGTTTGGTGCAATATCGCGTGATATAAATGCTATATATTCAATTATTGCATCATTGGTCCTACCAATTTTGACGACGATGTAAACCAGATTGGTTGACATTCTCTAGAGTGCGGTGTTGGTATCTTCGTAAGCGCCTCACATCAAGATGGGGCCATGATAATACGTATAGGGAGGAATTTGGTATGTACGATCACGCACAGGGTGAATCCGCTCATCGGAAAGCACGCTACTTTTGGCGCACCGCGTTACTCGCTGGTGTGGCCCTGCCTTTTGGAACTATTGCATCGGCACAAGACGCGCCGGTCACCGTAACCGACACGAGTATCGACGACGAAGCGCGCCAAGACACGGTTATCGTAACAGGGATCCGCTCTTCTCTTGCGAGCGCATTGAATGAAAAGCGGAATTCCGACAATCTGATTGAAGTGATCCAAGCTGAGGATATTGGCAAACTTCCGGATCAAAATCTGGCGGAAGTCCTGGAAAATATTAGTGGTGTCCAAATCACCCGGGAAGCCGGTGTGGGTACGGGCGTGCAGATCCGGGGGACAAACGCCAACCGGACAGAAATCAACGGTGTTTCAACCGTAGGCTCTGGCGCCGGTCGAGGCGGAATCAGCTTCGAGGATGTATCAGCATCCATGATCGCCGCTGTTGAAGTGACCAAAGCCCCAGAGGCCAAGACTATTGAAGGCTCAGTCGGCGGAACCATCAACCTGCGGACATTGCGTCCGCTGGACCTTTCTGAACGTTTGCTCAGTGTGCGCATCCAGGGGGAGGACAGCAGCCTCACAACTGACGGCATCACGCCAAGACTGTCTGGCACCTTTGGGAACAAATGGTCGACGTCCGCGGGCGAATTCGGCGCTGTAGCAAGCATCAGCTATACAGAGCAGGACGTTTCCGCCTTTCGTCCTCGTGTCGACCGCGACAATTTCGTAGCAGCCGATAGTGGACTTGCGAGCGCCCAAAGCTTTGACTACCTGCCTATCCAGTTCTTGATACAAGACTATGATAACTTCGAGTACGAGACGACGAATTTCGCGGGTACTTTGGAGTGGGCTCCAAACGACAATCTGAAATTCTTCTTTGACACAATCCTGAACGATCAAGAGCGCCTTCAAGAGAGTTCGCGTATTCAGGCATCAGGTGTCTCGGACCTGATAGGCATTGCGGCTCCGGATTCGTTTGAGACGATCAATTTCGGTTCACTCGACGGTCAAACGACGGGCAGCATCGAGGGCGCACTTACAGGCGTAATTCCAATCCAGTCCGATGGCAGCGACGGCAATTTGCGCTTCTCAAGTGACACCAATTCGCGCCTGACAGAAAGCCAGATTTTCAGGCTGGGCACGGAATGGCAGATCACCGATCGTCTCGGGAGCCGTTTCGAAGTATCGAGCTCGTCATCCGACACCACGACCCCAAGCTTCAACACGACGCTCAACTTCATCAACCCGAATGCGGCGACCAATTCCAGCAATGAAAATGGCACACCGTTCGTTTACGATCTTCGCGGTGCTCTAACTTGGGGGATTTCGCAGGAACCTGCTCTGGGCGGCCCGACGACTGCCGAGCTGCTCGATCCCGCTAACGTCGTACTGCGCGACGTGAACATCAGTGAGAGTCGGGCGGAAAACAGCGAAGACGCCTTTCGAGCCGACTTCGACTATGACTTTGACGGACTTGGCGGCTTCGGAGACGTAATCAAATCTGTCGACTTCGGTTATCGCTATAACAAGTCTTCGAGCCTAAACGACGATATCACGTCGAACCTGGGATTAAGAACTTTAGCGGATAGCCCAACAGGTGATCTGTTTGCCGATATCCTTGTGGCTGGACCAAATAATTTCAACTCCGCAGACGGAAGAGCTCTATATGTCCGCGACTTTCTGCTGATCGACCCCGAACTTGCTAATTCAAGTCCAGATCAGGTGCTTGCAGCTCTGAATGCTGCGATCCTTGGGCATGGTGGCTCTCAATCCATCGATTCACCGACGTCCAGCCAAGCTGCGTTCTTCGATATCGAAGAAGAAACGAACGCACTCTACGCGCAGGCAAACTTCGAGTACGGGATATTCCGGGGCAATGCCGGCATTCGCTATCTGGAAACTGAAGTCACCTCCACCGGCAACACGATAACCAATGGTATCGCCACGCCGACGTCGACATCCGGCAGCTATGACTTCGTGCTTCCACGGTTCAACCTAGTTGCAAGTCCCACGGAGGACGTGTTGCTCCGCTTTGGCTATTCGAAAGACATTCGGCGCCCAGACTTCAACGACCTTTCGACGTCCGTCACATACAGCACGAGCCCAAATCCGCCGGTCAGTATCGGCAATCCAGGCCTGAAGCCACAGGAGGTCGAATCGTTCGACATATCAGCAGAATGGTACTTTGCACCTTCAGCGGTCGTTAGCGTCGGCTATTTCCACAAGACGCGAACGGGCCTGTTTGTGGGCCAACAAGAAAACCCGGTCGAAACGCCAGCTACCCTCGCCGATGGTTCACCCACGCTTGTTCGGGATGTGACAGCCCCTTGTGAAGGTGGCGGCGTGTACAACCCGATCGCAGACTGGAACGTATTCGCGCCACTGGATGCCAGTGGAAACCGACTTCAAGGCGTCGGTCTGTGTGTGCCATCGTCGCAAATCGTCAATGGTGACGGTGAGAACACGCAGAAGGGCTACGAAGTCGCCTTCCAGTATGATCTCTCTGAATTTGAGGATCGGCTTGGTTGGGCATCTGGTTTCGGCCTTCTGGCTAACTTCACCCATCTTGAGTTTGATGGTGGAGAAGAATTCTGGACCCCAACATCTCGTGCGACAACCGTATTCGACTCGCTGGGCGCAACCGACGTTCAGCTTCGCGTGACGGAGATTGATCTATCCGAGAATGCCTACAACACGACTATATATTACGAGAAGTACGGCTTGTCGGCGCGCGCCCGATACACGTGGCGTGACGCGTATCGGTCAACAGACTTTGGCAGCACTTCGAGCTTTCCGTGGGGCTTCCCGGTTGTGCAGGCTGCAAGAGGGCAACTCAATGCCAGCGTCACCTATGATGTGAACGAAAACCTCAGCCTTGGTATTGAGGGCGTGAACCTCACAGAGTCCGAAGTGAAACAGTACTGCGTGAACGACGGCGCACTCCTGTGCTTCCAGGGGCTTACGGACCGTCGGATCACATTTGGTGCGACGTATAACTTCTAGAACCAAGGTTTGAGACGAACGCGCTTTGCCGGTCCATCACGGATATCTCGCAAGCGCTGACACAATCAGGGACGCCGAAACTTCTTCGGCGTTCCTCGCAATAGACCACAATTTGATGGCAATAAAATTTCCCGAGCAGGAAAGCCAATCCCCGAGGAGGACGAAATGTCAGGACAAAGAGCACAGACAATCACTCAATTTACCCGGAATGCTTTCAGGCTTGCGCTAGTCAGTTCCGTTGCCATTCCTTTCTCAGGATTGGCCGTCGCCCAAGATGCGGATGAGCCGGTTGAGATCACAGCAGATGAAGAGCGGCAGACCCTGGACACGGTGACCGTCACTGGGTCACGCCAAACCATTCAAAACACAATTGACATCAAACGCACATCCACAACTATCGTTGATGGCTTGTCCGCGACCGACATCGGCGACTTGCCAGCATTGTCCATTGGTGAAGCCCTGGAATCCATCACCGGGGCGGCATCCCATCGCGAGAACGGCGGCGCCACCGAGATCTCTATCCGGGGCCTCGGGCCGTTCTTGAGCGCAACAACTTTCAACGGCCGAGAAGCGACAAATGGCTCCGGCGACCGCTCCGTAAATTTCTCTCAATTCCCTTCAGAGCTTATGAACAAGCTCGCAATCTACAAGACTCAGGATGCAAGCCTGATAGAAGGCGGTGTCGCTGGGCTCATTGCGCTTGAAACCCTCAAACCGCTTGAATATGGCGAGCGCCGCTTTCAGGTCGACCTGAAGGGCAATTACAATCCCGACCAACAGAACATCAGCGACTCGATGGCAGGAGACCTCGGCTATCGCGGCACGCTCAGCTATGTCGACCAATTCGAAGTAAACGGAATGGGAGACATCGGGTTCTCCGCCGGACTGCAGCGCAGCGATATCTCCCAGCCGGAACAAGAAATGCGTTCGTCCAGTCCAAGCGGCACGTCCATGTTTGCCTGTATCGCTGACCCTAATGACCCCGATCTGCGCGGTTACGCCAATGGCAGCAACGGTGATTGCGAAGATCTGGGACCAAACTCCAGCAACAATGATGGCTACAATACAACCATTGATCCAGCCACCGGACTGGCAGTCGATGATGGTTTGGCCTACGCTTGGGCTGGCAGTTCGCGTGGTTTCCGTCAGAATGACACCCGCGATGAGCGCGACTCCGCCTTTGTCGCGCTGCAATGGCAGCCGAATGACCGCTGGGATCTGAACTTCGACGCCCAGTGGTCTGAGCGCGTTCAGTCGGAGGACCGCCACGACCTCAATTTCTCCAATATGAAGCGGAGCACCGAAGACGTCTCGCTTGAAAGCCTGATTGCTCAGCCGAATGGCGTGGTCCAATTCTTGGAAACCCAGTCGGACATCGAATCCAATGGTGAAATCTATTCCCGCACGGAAGAGTACTTTGGGTATGGCCTGAACGGAGCATTCGATGTCACAGAAAAGCTTACCGTTTCAGCCGACTATTCTTTCTCCGAGACAACCCGTGAAGAGCTTCAGGTATCCATGCGCGTCTCAAGTCAAGGAGGCCCAGGTTCCGGCGGACGCGAGAATGTGTCGTGGGCCCGAAACGGCGATGGTTTCGTCAATTTCTCGGTAGTAGATTTTGACGTCAATGACATTTCCAACTTCACCGACGGTGTACGTGCCCGAATCGACAGCGACGTAGACCGCCGCAATACCGTTCAAGCCCTGCGGCTGGATGCAAACTATGATGTCGACTGGGGGGCGATCAACCGTCTCGACTTCGGCGTTCGGAAGTCTGAACTCGAATATGTGAACCTTGCCGGCACGCGCACCGAAGTAACAACAAGTGATCTCGACCCTTCGAACATCCCTTGCGCGAAAAACTTCGCTGAAAGCGATTTCCTGAGCAGCGCATCTGGCGCGCTTGTCACTCAATTCGACAGCTCCGGAGACATCGTGAACCAGACGAACAGCTGGGCGACCTTCAACAATCAATGCCTGCTCAACTACATATTGGATGCTGAGGGCGTCAGCTTCGCCTACCCTGACCAGGAATACGGCAACAACGGGACGACGGACGTTACCGAAAAAACGACCGCTTTCTACGCGATGGCCAATTTCGACACCGAGCTTGGCAGCAAGCCGTTTCGCGGAAACTTCGGCGTACGCGTCGTAAACACTGATGTGGAATCGCTTGGTTTCCGAAATGCTCTGTCGATCATTACGAACACTGATGGCACAATTGACCTGCTTGAGGACACCTCAACAGTCGAGAGAATCGCCGGCGGAGGCGACTATACGGAAGTCTTGCCAAGTCTGAACATGATTATGGAACTCAGAGACGACGTGCTACTTCGAGGAGCTGTCTATCGAGGCCTGTCACGCGCGGATCCGGCCGACATGAACTTTTCGCGTTCATTCAGCACTGATACGGATGATGGTCCGACCACGCTTGAAGAGCTGATCACCGGCGTCAATGCTTCAGGTAATCCAAGCTTTGACCCCCTGACATCCTGGAACTACGACGTCGCGGCTGAGTGGTACCCGAATGAGGATACGATCCTGGCGGTCACTCTGTATGCCAAGGATTTCACAGGTGGCTTCGAAAACGCCGTTACCCAGGAGACGTTCACGATCGATGGACAGCAAGTCACGGTGCCGGTGACTCTCCTGTCAACGAACGAGGACACGAGTTCCCTTTACGGCATAGAATTGACGGCATCTCATCGCTTTCAAAACCTGCCAGAGGTGCTTGACGGTCTCGGCTTCAAGATCAGCTACAATCTCGCTGACTCTGATTTTGAGTTCGAAGACAGCCTTTATGGCGATCAGGGCTATCGGGATGAAAACGGTAATTTTGTCCAGACCAATGCCGGCATTCTTGCACCGGGCAACATTCCAGGATTTTCCGAACAGACCTTCTCGGGCCAACTCTATTATCAAAAAGGACCTTTCGACGGGTCGATCATCTACAAGTATCGGAGTGAGTACTTCCAGCCATACACGTCCAACGGCACGCGTCTGCGTTACGTAGGAGACGTCGGTGTGTGGGAAGCGCGCGCATCTTACCGGATCAATGATAATTGGCGCGCCTCTGTCGAGGCAATCAACTTGTTTGATAGCCCGAAAGAGCAGTATTTCTTCACCAATGATAATCTGGGTGAAGTAAACTATTATGGTCCTCGGGTGTTCTTCGGCATCCGCGCGCGTTTCTAGTTGTGATCACTGGCGGCGGGATACCCGTCGCCAGTGTTTCTTAACCTCAAACTGGTAAGACCATTTTGTAAACCCCTTGTATTTCAACAGGACGGTGGCTATTTTTAGTATAATTCGAACTCGTAAGCATGCTTGCTGGTTCGTTTATTCGACACCACGGGAAGGCCCCGCATGACAGAGAAACGACTGTACCATACCGTCGCCCGAGCGATTCTGGACATGATCGATTCAGGCGCCTATCCACCCGGAACTCGCTTGCCCGGTGAGCGCGAACTCGCGGAACGTTTCAACGTCAGTCGCGTGGTTGTTCGCGAAGCTGAGATCTCCTTGGAGGCCGTGGGCAAGGTAGAAATCAAGGTTGGGTCTGGCGTCTATGTGCGTGACTCACTGGCCTCCAACGGCCTCGCTCTCCCGAATGTTACGCCATTCGAATTGACGCAAACCCGTCTGATCTTCGAATCCGAATGCGCGGCGCTGGCGGCAACTGCCATCACGGACGATCAGATTGCCGAACTTGAAGCCACAGTCCAACGCATGGCCGAGGCCCCGCACGATTCACCCGACGGCGAAAAGGCAGATCGCGACTTCCACATGTTGATCGCCAAGGCGACCGGCAATGAGGCTAACGTGTTTATGCTGAAGACCTTGTGGCGGATGCGAACAGAAGTCGATGCTGTGAAACGCGTCTATTCGGCCGTTTGTCACGAGGACAGCTCCCATCGTGTAAGCGAGCACACCGAAGTCTTGGAAGCTCTGCGCGACCGAGACCCACAAGCCGCCCGACTGGCAATGCGTGGACACTTCTCACGCCTCTTGAAAGCCCTGCTGGACGTTTCCGAACAACAGGCCATTGAAGATGCTCGCCGCAAATCTCACGAAAACCGTGCGCGCTTCCTCCAGAATGGCATCGGTGCTTGACGCCTCCGCGGAAAATTCGTTCGAACCTCCCTCACCTCCTTGTCGGTTGGCTAAGCGCCAGGGCGCTTCCAGTTGACTTGGGCAATGGATAGCAGGATCGGAAGAGGCCCTATAACCCGCTCTCTTTTAGTGCTCCAGCACCACGCCGATCGAAAAAGTAGCGTTTCTCTACTCAGTGGTCTGATAACATAAGTGTTCCCCGTCAGCGACCATGAGACAGATCGGCTAAATTGCTAAGTGAGGGTTTGTGGCTCATCATTTCCTTGGAAGGAAAGACGATGAGGCAGAAACCAAAGGCCGAAGGATCGGCGGAACGACACGTCAAAGAGATCAAGCGACAGACGCGGCGGAAGTTTTCAGCCGAAGAGAAGATCCGGATTGTTCTCGCAGGACTGCGCGGAGAGTATTCCATTGCGGAGCTTTGTCGGCGCGAGGGGATCGCTCAGGGCTTGTATTACACCTGGTCGAAGGACTGTAGATATGTACAATTCAGCGAGACACCTTCTTTATTCTCCCCAATGGGGAAGAAAGGTGTTTTCAATGAACAGAGATCAGCGCGAGATACAACGCAAACTCCGGGTTTTGGAGCATGCTGACAAGATCGGTGATGTAAGCAAGACGTGCCGGTATTTCGGGATTGGACGAGCAACATTCTATCGATGGCGCAAAGCCTACTCTGAGACCGGTGAGTCTGGTTTGGAAGTTTGGAAACTCCACGAATACTGGCGTTGGCTTGAGTATATGCGTCCGCCAGAACACCGGCTGCAGCCGTCAAGAGAGCATTGCGCATAGGTGTATCTGTCGGAACCACCGCCGAAGAATTTGCTGTTGACTCGAAATAGAAGTCTACGAACCAGCCCACGACTGCCTCCAGCTCATCTAGATCCCCCTGTCTAAGGATTTCCCTGAGACTGGATAATTCTTTTTCAAGATATGGCTGTTGGCTCGTTTCAGAATCCAGTCGTCGCTTCACGACCAGTGCGCTTTCTTGCTCATAGGCTACACGGCAGAATGCGCGGAACTCGTCTGAGGCTACCCCTTCCCGCAGCACTGAGAACATGCTCTCAAACGCTGAGACTTCGGCAATAGCCGTCGAAGTCGCGACTGACTTGTCGCGGGTTCCGAGTGACTTGATAATGTGCGTCCTGAAACCCTTCCCGCTGGGTTTTGGAAAGTAGTTCACGACGTATACCGGGATCGGATAGCGGATCTCGAATAGTCCGTTCGACCTCGCATACACATAACTCATACAACGATACCTTCGCCTGCGCATGACAGGATCTCCCGACGATCAAATGACCCCCGAGGACGTGCGTTCCAACTGCGTTGAATCATGTTGAAAAGTGTGTTGAAAATCGGCGATTTTGCATCGCGTAACACGTTGTTTTTCAATGGAATTCAAGCCGTGGCAGTCCCTAGGGGAATCGAACCCCTCTTTCCAGGTTGAAAACCTGGCGTCCTAACCGATAGACGAAGGGACCGCACCGGCTCGAAGACAGGCGATATAGCTGCTCATTTCTGACTCGTAAAGCGCTTTGAGCCGGGTTTCTGCAGATAAATCATGCCTCAGCTGCATCACTGACATCCAGCTGTACCCGACGACGACCATTCCACTCATCCGCCTTCAATTTTCCAACAACATGGAGCCGCGCGTTCGGACGAATGACCTCCCCCAAAGGCTGGTCAGCACTACGCCATGCAATGCAATCAAGACGCCCACTGGAATCTTCGGCGGTGAACTTCAGATGATTTACACCAACCTGCCGCACGCCCGTCACATGCACCGATTGCAGCGCGAAAACAGGCTCGGGAGATCCGACGCCAAACGGGCCAATACCGGCAATCTGGTCGACCAGCGCAGGAGATGCGGCGCCTGGCGACAGGATGGCATCCACGGCGAGTTCCAGTGCCGCAGCGCGCTCTGCAGTAAACTGAGCCATATGGCCGACCATCCAAGCATCGAAGGCAGGAATTTGCTCGGGCTCCAGACTCAGGCCACCGGCCATAGCATGGCCGCCCCCCGACAGAATAACTCCTTCACGCGCCGCGGCAGCAATCGCGTCCCCAATGTTCACACCGGCTACCGACCGCCCCGACCCCTTGGCGACAGGACCCAGTCCTTGTCCCCACCCAATCACGATGCTGGGCAGGTGAAACCGTTCCTTTAAACGCCCGGCGACGATGCCGATCACACCAGGGTGCCACCCTTCGCCACTGGCAACAAGGATACCCCGGTCCGGATTATGTTGCAGTGCCTGCTCAGCCTGTGCGGTGGCCTGATCGAGAATCGCCGCTTCGACGGCCTTGCGTTCGTCATTGAGCGCGTGCAGCCGCTCAGCGAGCGCAATTGCCTCTGCCCGGTCATCCGTAGCCAGAAGTTTCGCGGCTATCCACGGATCGCCCACACGACCGCCTGCATTAAGGCGCGGCCCCAGCATGAACGTGGCGTGGTACACACTGTCCACTTTGCTGATCCCGGATACTTCGGCCAGCGCGCGCAGGCCTTCATTCTGACCGCGGGACAGAATGCTGAGCCCTTGTCGCACGAAGGCTCGGTTCACACCGCGTAGCGGTGACATGTCACAAAGCGTTCCAAGCGCTGCGAGGTCAAGAAACGCCATGATGTCCGGTAGACCTTCAGGAGGGGCAATGCCTCGCTCCCGCGCCAATCGGTTCAATGCGGCCGCAAAAACGAAAACAACGCCCGCCGCAGCGAGATGACCGCAACCGGAATTGCAGTCGGGCCGGTTCGGATTGACCAGCGCAGCAGCTGGAGGGTTATGCCCAGCCATCAAATGGTGATCGATGACCACAATGGGCAGACCGATAGCCTCTGCCTCTTCCAGCGCATTGACCGCGGCTGCGCCGCAATCAACGGTAATGACAAGTTCCGCGCCCTTTTCTTTCAAGTGTCGAAAGGCTTCGGGCGATGGACCATATCCCTCTTCCAGGCGATCCGGTACGTAAAGCCCGAGGTCTTCACCCCATGCCCGGAAATATCGAGCGAGAATTGCGGAGCTGGTACCGCCATCGACGTCATAGTCTGCAAAGACCGTGACGCGCTTCTTTGCGAGAATCGCGTCGAGCACAATCTCGGCCGCCTTGTCCATGTCGGAAAAACTCGACGGATCAGGGAATGTCTCCCGCAAGGTCGGGGACAGATAAGTCGCCGCCTCGTCTGGCGTCACATCTCTGGTGGCGAGCAACCGCGCCAACAAGTCAGATCCGCCGACGCTCGGCTGGAGCCGCCGCACCAATGCCTCATCGACGGCCTCCAGTGTCCAGAACCGGCCTGTAGCCGATCTCTGCACATCGAACAGCGTCGTATCTTGCTTTAGGGCTGGGTCAGCCATGGGTTCTCCGGGAATCGCTTCCCGAAGATTCTAACGCATCTAGGCTGTCACGGGAAACGCCCGGCTCAGACCTTATGGTCGGAGCGCACATAACGCACCATGCCGTCGACCGATGTCATGACGAGTGTGTGAGTGTGCACGCGCCCGTCTGCGGATTTCACGCCGCTGAGCATCGATCCATCGGTCACGCCCGTCGCACAGAATACTGTGTCACCCGAAGCGAGTTCATTCAGGGAGTAAGTGCGGTCGAAGTCGGTGATGCCCGTGCGCTCAGCGCGTTTGCGCTCATCATCATTGCGGAACACGAGGCGTCCCAGCATCTGACCACCAACACATTTGAGGGCCGCTGCCGCGAGCACACCTTCGGGCGCTCCACCTTGACCGACGTAGAGGTCAATGCCGGTGTGCGGGTTGGTCGTCGCGATTACGCCGGCCACATCGCCATCGGTGATCAGAGCCACTCGCGCGCCAACCGAGCGCAGGCTCTCAATGATGCCTTCATGACGCGGGCGGTCCAGCACACAAGCCGTCATGTCGGTGACATCCATGCCCTTGTGCTTGGCCAGCGCCTGAATGTTCTCGGCAGGTGTCGCATCCAGACTGATAATGCCTTCCGGATAGCCAGGGCCTACGGCAATCTTGTCCATATAGGTGTCTGGCGCATACAGCAGGCCGCCACGCGGCGCGATGGCCAGCACGGCCAGCGCATTGGCCATGGCTTTTGCGGTTAGTGTGGTGCCTTCCAGCGGATCAAGGGCGATGTCGATCTCGGCTCCTTTACCAGTGCCGACTTCTTCCCCGATATACAGCATGGGCGCTTCGTCGCGTTCACCTTCGCCGATGACCACGCGACCCTGGAAATCAACCTCGTTGAATGCCGTGCGCATCGCATCCACAGCAGCTGCATCGGCTTTCTTCTCATCTCCACGGCCAACCAGTTTGGCGGCGGCTATGGCAGCAGATTCCGTAACACGGACCATGGAATCGGCAAGGCTGGGCGTCAGAACGCTATTTTTCATGAATTCTCAATTCTCCGAACGCGCAAAACATAAAGGCTCTGCGCCTATCTAAAGCAATTAGCTTGCCGACTCGATCCTGATCAGGCGCGGCGGATCAACAGCAATTGCAAATTTTTCCAATCGCGCCAAGGCCGCGTCCATATTTGATCGTTCGCATCGGTGTGTGACAATCGCAATCGGGCTTGCACCAGTATCATCTGCTGAATCTTGAAGCAGCTTGTCGACGGATACGCCTTCAGCGGCCAAAGACTCCGAAAGTGCCGCCAGCGCGCCCGGCTTGTCAGCCAGTCGTACCCGCAGGAAGAACTGGGTCACCTCATCCTTGCGCCCAGTTGTGAAGGGCCGCGCCATGTGGTGTTCTGCGCGTCCAAAGGCCGGACGGATCGCCGGGCGGAACAGCTTTGCGACATCTCCCATCACGGCGCTCGCGGTGGGGCCAGCGCCCGCGCCAGGGCCCGTCAAGGTGACGGCACCCACAGGATCACCTTCGATACGCACCGTGTTCAGGGAGCCATCGATGCGGGCAAGCGGATGCGACACAGGCAAGGCCATTGGCTCAACCCGGCACACAACCCCGTCATCGGTCAAAACGCCCTCTGCGATCAGCTTGATCCGCAACCCGAGGCGATCAGCAAGGCGCAAATCAAGCAGCTCGACCCCATCTACACCAGAGACTTCCACCTTGGAAAAGTCGAGGTCGGCAGAGAAGGCAATGGCAGAGAGGATCGCTGCCTTGTGCGCAGCATCCATGCCAGAAATATCCAACGTGGGGTCAGCCTCGGCATATCCAAGCTTCTGAGCTTCGGCGAGCACCTCATCATAAGCGCGGCCAGTTGCCAGCATTTCTGTTGTCAAGAAGTTGCATGTACCGTTCAGGATACCCGCCACGCGTTTGATTTCGACCCCTGCCAGACTGTCACGCAACACGCGCACGACTGGAATACCACCAGCGACAGCAGCCTCGAACAACAGGTCGACCTGCTTTTCTTCAGCCAGCTTGGCCAACGCCATGCCATGCTTGGCCATCAGGGCCTTGTTGGCGGTGACCACCGGCTTACCTGCCTTAAGGGCCTCTTCGACCGCAAACTTCGCCGGACCGTCAGATCCTCCGATCAATTCGACGAATACGTCGACTTCCGGGTCTTCAGCCAGAGTCGCAGCATCATCGAACCAGCGATACTTGCTTGTATCGACGGGCCGGTTGCGAGACTGGCTACGCGCGCTCACACCTGCAATCTCGATCTTACCCGGAATACGCAGGCGCTCCTGCCGCTCAACCAGTTCGATGAGACCACATCCGACGTGGCCCAAACCCGCAATACCTATTCTCAACGGCCCCAATTGGTCACCCTTTCAATTTGAGTGTCTGACTTTCAGGGGCAGCGCATAGCGGGTTTGGTCGAATGCGTCGAGGGCGCGCGCTACTCTGCCGCGGCAGGCTGGATATCCTTGATCCCGCGGGACTGCAGGAATTTGCGGATATTGCGCGCCGCCTGCCGGATACGCTGCTCATTCTCGACCAGCGCAATCCGGACATGCCCATCGCCTTGCTCCCCAAATCCGGCACCCGGCGCGACGGCCACATGTGCTTCATTGATCAGCTGTAGCGAGAATTCGAGACTACCCATTTCCTTGAGGGGCTCAGGGATCGGAGCCCAGGCAAACATCGAGGCTTTCGGCGACGGGATGGGCCAGCCGGCCCGCGTGAAGCTCTCCACCAGCACGTCGCGGCGTGACCGATAGATCTGGCGAAATTCGTCGACACAATCCTGAGGGCCGTCCAGCGCAGCTGCCGCCGCGACCTGGATCGGCGTGTATGCACCGTAGTCGAGATAGGATTTCACGCGCCCCAGTGCGCCAACAAGCTTCTCGTTGCCGGCCACAAACCCGATCCGCCATCCAGCCATGGAATAGGTCTTCGACATGGTGGTGAATTCAACGGCGATGTCCTTTGCACCATCCACCTGAAGGATCGAAGGGGTCGGCTCGTCAAAATAGATTTCGTTGTAAGCAAGATCGGACAAGACGATCAAATCGTGCTTGCGCGCAAACTTCACGGCTTCCTTGTAGAAATCTAGGTCACAGACTTCTGCTGTTGGGTTGGACGGAAAGCACAGCACCATCGCGGTCGGAGGCGGCACGCAATACTTCACAGCCTTACTCAGATTGGACAAGTACTCTTCCGGCGTGTGCGCGGGCACGCTGCGAATGGATGCCCCGGCGATTATGAATCCGAACGAGTGCAGCGGATAGGATGGGTCTGGCGACAAAATGACATCGCCCGGCGCCGAAATGGCTTGAGCGAGGTTTGCAAACCCCTCCTTGGATCCGAGCGTCACGATGACTTCCCGGTCCATATCGAGGGACACATCGAAGCGACGCTGGTAGTAATTGGTCACAGCGCGGCGCAGGCCCTTGATACCGCGCGAAGCAGAGTAGCCATTCACGTCAGGGCGACGGGCCGTCTCGCACAGTTTGTCGACAATATGCTCTGGCGTTGGCATGTCGGGATTGCCCATACCGAGATCGATAATATCCGCACCTTGCGCGCGCAGCGCCGCCTTGGTGCGGTTCACTTGTTCGAAAACGTATGGGGGAAGTCGGCGGATCTTGTGGAAATCTGTATTCATCTGTTGGCGGCCCGTAGGCCCCTCGTAACTCGTGGAACATCAAAAGCGGATCGTATGGCCTCAATCTCCTCATCCGTCAGGAAGTTGGAGTTGGCCTCAAAGCCCGCAAATCCGCGCCGAACCGATTCCCTGAGGTCTTCGATCTCGGCAGCGGCATTTGCGGGCGCGACCGCTCGCGCGTTCTCCGCAAATACTGCGCGCAACTCAGCGCCGCGCGCTTTCGATGTTTCGAGTGTTTGCCCCGGCGTATTCCCCTTTTCAATTGTCGGAATATCGACAATCTCCGGATAGCCTTCGCCACGAATTTCGACACGGCGCGCATCATACCAGTCCGGTGCCTGGTCGATGGCGGTCCGAACCTTCGAAAACGACCCCGTACATGCTGCCAATAGCAGACAACATACACTTGTCAGGGGAATCGCCGTGTTTTTCATGGTTAAACTCATTAAATCACAATTATTCCGTAGAATAGTTAGAGGCGGCTAAACAAGGCGATATTGGGACGAATGGTCGACCGCAAGAACAATAAAGACAGCCAGCCACTGCTCGCCGAGATTCTCGCCCAGCAAAACCCCGTGCAAATGCAGTCCCTGCTGACCACGCTGGCGCTGGCCAATACAGAATCTCACGCCCTGTTGCTAGATGTCCTGTCAGGATCCGGGCCACTCGGCACTGTGACGAATGGCGACCCCATGGGTGTGGGCGAAGCTTTCCGAGCCGTTGGCCAAGGCTTTGCGAAAAATCCCGCTGCGTTGATGAATGCCAACATGCAGCTCATGCAGGGCTGGATGGAACTCTGGCAGGAAATGGCACTGGAAGGTATGACCGGGGCCGCCAATGCGGTCCGGGACAAACGCTTTTCCGACCCTGAATGGGATCGCAATCCCGGCTTCAAGTTCATCCGCAAGGCCTATGACCTCAACGCCAGATGGCTTATGGGCCTGGCCGACCATGTGAAGGACGACCTGCCGGACAATATTCACCTGCGCGCAAAATTCTTCAGCCAGCAATTGGCCGACAGTCTCGCGCCAACCAATCATCTCGGCAGCAATCCTCAAGCCCTGCGCAACTTCTTCGAAAGTGGCGGCGAGAGCGTACTCGCGGGCATCCGGATGGCCCGCGACGATGTAAAAAAGGGCAATGGCAAACTCTACATCACCCAAACCGACGAGACGCCGTTCAAACTCGGCGAAAACATCGCGACGGCGCCCGGTGAAGTTGTGTTCCGGAATGATTTGATCGAACTGATCCAGTACAAGCCAACTGGCGAGCAAACCTATGCCCGCCCTCTGCTGATCTTCCCGCCCTGGATCAACAAATTCTACATCCTCGATCTGCGCGAAGAAAACTCGATGATCCGCTGGCTGCTCGACAAGGGCCTGTCAGTCTTTGTCGTCTCGTGGCGCTCGGCAGACGAAGTGACCCGCGACTACACGTGGAATGACTATGTGAAGAGTGGCATCTATGCCGCCGTCGAAGCCACGCTTCAGGCGACAGGGCAGAAAGGCCTCAACACCGTTGGGTATTGCATCGGGGGCACTCTACTCTCTTCGGCCCTCGGCCATATGGCCGCTAACGACGACGACCGTATCAAATCAGCAACCTTCTTCGCCTCGCAGTCCGATTTCAGTCTTGCCGGAGACCTCAAAGTCTTCACCGACGAAAACGGTCGCGGCTACATCAATTCCATCATCGAGGAACATAACGGCATCATGCCCGGAACGATGATGTACGAAACCTTCAACTGGCTGCGCCCGATTGATCTGGTCTGGCGCTACGTCATTGACCAGTACATGCTGGGCAAGGAGCCGCGGCCGTTCGATTTGCTGTATTGGAACGCTGACCAGACCAATATTCCGGGCAAGGTACACCGCAAATACCTCAAGGACTGCTACGCCGAAAACAAGCTGGCGCGCGGCAAGTTCAAGGTACTCGGCGAAACAGTGGACCTGAAAAAGGTCGATATTCCGATCATGGTGCAGGCCAGCCGCGACGATCACATCTGCCCCATGGAAAGTGTCTACCGCACCGCCAAGGTGTTTGGCGGCAAGACCAATTTCATCCTCGCCGCCTCAGGCCACATTGCCGGCGTGGTGAACCATCCGGATTCCGGAAAGTACTGCCATTGGACCAATAATGGCGCGCTGCCGGAAACTGGCGCGGAATGGCTCGAAGGTGCGGAGGAGCATGCAGGCTCCTGGTGGCCGACCTGGTGGGACTGGCTACGTCCGAAGTCCGGTCGCAAGGTCGTTGCGAAGCAACCGAAAGACATGGGCCTCGGCGCTGCGCCGGGCACTTATGCCAGAGTCCGTCTCGAGGATATCAGGCTCAAGTAAGCTCAAGCCGTCAACCCGGCATCCTCGTCCAGCCCCAACGCAATGTTGAGGTTCTGAACCGCCGCACCAGAAGCGCCCTTACCGAGATTGTCAAAACGCGCCACCAGTCGCGCCTCGTCATCCGTTCCGAAGACGTACAGATCGATCCGATTGGTTCCGTTGCAGGCCTCTGGCTCGACACTCTTCAAGGCATCGCAGTCTGCGAGGGAGGCCACACTTACAAATCGCTCGCCTTCATAGGCTGAGGTCAGTGCCGCGTGAATTTGCGCACGGCGTGGCTTACCCGGAATGGCCCAGAGCGGCAGGCCGATTTCAACGATCATACCCTGCGCATAACGCCCCACTGCCGGCATGAAGACGGGAGCGTGCTCTAGCCGGGAATATTTCTTCATCTCAGGGGGATGCTTGTGCTTCTGTCCCATCGCATAGATGCGGTGATTGTCTTCAGAATACGTTTCGGACGCCTCATCCTCGAACTCGGCGATCATGGCCTTGCCGCCGCCGGTATAGCCCGACACAGCAGAGACCACGATGGGCCAAGAGGTTGGCACCAGCCATTTTGAGACCAGCGGACGCAACAGCGCAATCACACCTGTGGGATAGCAGCCTGGATTGGAGATCCGCCGGGACGCCTGGATCGCGGCGCGCTGCCCCTTGTCCATTTCCGGAAATCCGTAAGTCCATCCACTCGCAACCCGGTGCGCTGTAGATGCATCAATGATCACCGTGTTCGGACTGTTCACGAGGGACACTCCAAGACGCGCTGCATCATCGGGCAAACAGAGGATGACCGCGTCGGATGCATCCATCAGGCGCGCACGCTCGATATTGTCCTTGCGCTTGTCCGGATCAATGGAAATCAGCTCAAGGTCCGTGCGAGCCCGCAGTCGCTCGGCAATCTGAAGGCCGGTCGTGCCGGCTTCGCCATCAATGAATACTTTGGGCAGCATAATCTGTGTGTTCCCGATTCCGGACAAAACAAAACGGGCGCTCCGTTTCCGAAGCGCCCGCCTGAATAATGATATTCGGTGTGCGGCCTAGCGCTTCGAGAACTGGAAGCTGCGGCGTGCTTTCGCACGACCATACTTCTTGCGTTCGACAACGCGTGGGTCGCGGGTCATGAAGCCGAATGGCTTCAGCACGGCGCGCAGGCCTGGCTCGTAGTTGACGAGGGCACGCGACAGGCCGTGACGCACAGCGCCTGCCTGACCGGAAAGGCCGGAGCCCTTCACAGTTGCAATGATGTCAAACTCGCCTTCGCGGCCAGCTTCGACCAGTGGCTGAGCAATTACCATGCGCAGCACAGGGCGCGCGAAGTACTGTTCCTGATCGCGACCATTGATCGTGATCTTGCCAGTGCCGGGCTTGATCCAGACGCGGGCGACGGCCTCTTTGCGGCGACCGGTGCCGTAAGCACGGCCCTGAGCGTCGATCTTCGGCTCGATTGGAGCAGCCGGAGCTTCAGCTTCGGTTGCGCCGGACATGGCGCCAAGATCCTGGAGGGAGTTTGCAGTGTCAGTCATGTTGATCAGGCCGCCTTGATGTTCTTGCGGTTCATGGCTTTGAAGTCGACAGTGTCGGGCTTCTGGGCCTCGTGTGGGTGCTCCGCGCCGCCATAGACGTGCAGTTTCGAGAACTGCTTGCGGGCCAGCGGGCTTTCTTTTGGCATCATCCGCTTCACGGCGAGTTCAAGCGCGCGCTCAGGGAAACGACCATTGAGAATTTTTTCCGGCGTCGTGGACTTGATGCCGCCCGGATAACCGGTGTGGCGGTAGTACACTTTGTCCGTCATCTTGCGACCGGTGAATTTCACCTTGTCAGCATTGATAATGACGACGTGATCGCCCGTATCGATGTGAGGTGTAAAGTCAGCACGGTGCTTGCCGCGCAGGCGCTTGGCGACATATGAAGCAAGGCGTCCGACGACGACATCGGTCGCGTCGATCACGACCCAGTTGTGCTCTACGTTGGCTGGTGCGTTATAGGTTTTCATCGCTCTACTAAGAGCCTCTCGCTTTCGGAGTTCATGGAATGCAATTCAAGCGCTGGCGTTTAAGCGCCACTTCCCCGGTTGTCAACGCAGGGCTTGGCCTCGCCCTGCTTTTTACAGCAGTTGGATGCTCGAAGAAAGCCGAAGCCCCCGAAGTACCGGCTTCTGCCTCTGAAATCGCTGCGGGTGTGGAGCTTCCCGCTGTATGGTCCACGCGCCCACTGGAAGGCAAAGTGAACGCTGTGGCGCTCTCCGGAGGCCTCGGAGGTCTGCTGGCAGTCGCCTATGAGCGTGGCGGCCTGCAATTGTTCAACATGAATGGCGAAATTCTGGGGGAACCTGCCAACTTCAGGCTAACTGACCTCGCCAGCGGCCAGAGCGCCACGCTTGGCGGCAGTACAGTGACCATATTCCCGGGAATCACCCGCGAGGGTCAGCTGAAAGCATATCTATACGGCGAAGGCCTCCTCGCCCCGGCTCAGGTCGACCTGCCCGTTCCAAATACAAGCTCCATTGCCGGCGTTTGCTCCGGTCCGATGCAGGCAACAGGTATCATGCGAGTGGCTTACTGGACCTCGACCAATGATCGCGTACTTCAGACCGGCATCGTGCGGGAAGAGAATGGCGAGTTTTCCTGGGATGCCAGCGAATCGACCTTCACAGATTTTGGGATCAGGTCCTGCGCCTATACGAGCGACACACTGGTTGCCTCCCCGCGTGCCAAAAGCGCAGCGTCGCTCACACGTGGCGATTTTGACGCCCTGCTCTCCATCGAAGACGGCAGTGGGCTTCAGGTCTCAACAGATTTGGGCATGACCAACACCGAAATCACCGTTCGGGATGGCATTACCGTTATTGCGCCGGATGCGCCGGATGCGATGGCTGCCATGGGCACGATGATGAGTGGTGGATATCCAGGCGGTGTGATCGTCATCGCGGGCGAAACCGCCCCGGACCAGCATCAGGCGGTGTTCGTAGATCCAAGCGCCCTTACGCTGGACGATTCTCGCTAGACGTCCCACGCGATTGCCAGACAAGACGCACTGCCATCAGCGTAACGATCACGCCAAGACCCTGATGAACCAGAGCCAGGTTCATCGGGGCGGCGTGCACAAGCGTGAGAATTCCCCATACTGCCTGTAGGGTCACGAGCACAGCCAACCAACGGAATTCCTGTCGCAACGGCGTGCTCCGGAACGCCCAGGCGGATGCCAATGATCCGGCCCAGATGGCATACGCCAGAATGCGGTGATTGAATTGCGTTGCAGCGCGGCCTTCAAACAGGCTGCGCACACCAAGGCCTTCTTCCACATAGTGTGACGGCATGATCTCTCCCGCCATCAACGGCCAATCATTGTAGGACCGGCCCGCATCAAGGCCGGCGACCAAGGCTCCGGCAGCCATCTGGATGAAAATCGCGACCAGAAGTATTAGGGCGACGCTTCGGGTGAGCCCAGCGACCGCCGGTCGCCCCTTTTCGCCAAGATCGTGCCAGAGCCAGGTGATGTAGGCGATAATTAACAGCGCAAGTGTGAAATGGGTCATCAACCGATAGGGCGCGACGTCCACGCGCGTGGTTTCGCCGATGCCGCTCGCCACCATCCACCAGCCTATGGCACCCTGCAAACCACCGAGTCCGATCAATGCGATCAGATGCCAAGTAAGATGTTTGGTCAGCCAACCGCGAACGGCAAAGATCGCAAAACCCACAACAGCCACCAAGCCAATCATGCGCCCGAAGAAGCGATGCCCCCACTCCCACCAGAATATTTTCTGGAACTCCGCCATCGACATGCCCTGATTCACGAACTGGTATTCAGCGGTTTGCTGGTACTTCGCGAACTCGGTTTGCCACGCACCTTCTGAGAGCGGCGGCAACGCACCACTGACCGGGTTCCATTCGGTGATGGAGAGGCCGGAATCCGTAAGGCGTGTGGCCCCACCAATCAGGATCATGGCATAGACCATCAGACCGACAAGGATCAGCCAACGGCGTATCCAGATGGCGGAGGGGCTGATTTTTGACGTTTCGCTCATGTGAGATACATGATCCAAGCAGACGCCCGCGCAAGAGGCGGCAAAGTCGCACGTGGAATTGAGAGACATAACCATGAGCTATCCGACCAGGAAAATCGTCGCGAGCTTGATCCTGCTGGCCTTCATGGTCTGCTGGATTATCATGGTTGGCTCGGTCGGTCCGATTGTCTCAGGCTGGCCGAAATGGGCTGAAATGCTGTTCTACGTATTTGCAGGAATCGGTTGGATCATCCCGTTCAAGCCGATCTTCGCATGGATGAATCGCGATGCGCCGCGACAGGAAGACTAGTCTTCAGGTTTGTTCTTCGTGGCTTCCTTCAACCGCGCCAGCATAACAGCCGGATCGTCAGGTGTATCTGCCTCGTCGGGCTCCGGATAATCGTCATCCTCGACCGATTCATCCTCCGTCACGCCTAATGGCAATTCACCTGCCTCTCCCGACATCGTCTCGAAAGAGCCTTCGTCGCGATCGGATTCCAGACGGCCCAGCACGGTTTCCCCCCCGATCAATGTCTGACCAGGCCAGATCAACTGGCCGGTTTTGGCCGGAACATACACATCGCACCAACCGCCCAGCCGTCGTTTTCCGAACACGCGTCCAAGTCGCATGATATCGCCCGATTCAGCTTCCAATTCCTGACGTGGGCCAAGACCGCCTGTCGCGATGCGCACACCTACCTGCTGTGCACGGCTTTCAAACAACAGGTATGAAATCGCCAATCCGTCTGCATCAGGGCGCATGGCAAATGGGACAGTTTGTTCGCCGTCTTCCGTAATGAGGCTTTCCAGACTGCCAGCAATCGGCGCGTAGAGTCGGTTCGTTGTGGCCGGCGACGAAGATATCCGGATGCGTGTGGTTTCCGCGCCGGCCATGCGCAATTCGCCCGGCGGATCGGCTGGGGTCACTGATACCACCACCCCATCGCACGGCGCCACAATGCCGCTGGCAAGATCTGGCGCGGTTCGCTTGGCCCAGCGCGCCGCCATCAAGGCAGCGATCATCCCGGCAAACCCAACCCAGAAGAGTGGATCCCAGACCCAACTTAGCAACAGGCCGACCAGAAGGGAGGCCAACGCAGCCGCAACGCCCTCCCAATCGAGCCCGCCGGTCATCCAGGGCGTCGTCTTCCGTTCGAGGTCTTCGGTCATGCCCGCCAGCCTTTTCTATTCCGCAGCGAGCGCGATCTCCGCGCTCTTGGCCTGTCTTTCCCACATATCAGCATATTTGCCGCCTTTTGCCAGCAGGTCTGCATGTGTGCCGCGCTCAATCACTCGCCCGGCATCGAGAACGATGATCTCGTCAGCAGATTTCACGGTAGACAGGCGGTGGGCGACCATCAATGTCGTACGCCCCTCGGCGGCATCCTCAAGCGCGTCTTGCACGGCCTCTTCCGTCGCACTGTCCAGCGCTGACGTGGCCTCGTCCAGCACGAGGATGGACGGATCGGCCAGAATCACGCGGGCAATTCCGACGCGCTGTTTCTCACCTCCAGACAGTTTCAGGCCCCGCTCGCCAACGCGTGTCTTCCAGCCTTCGGGAAGCGATTCGATGAAATCGAGTAATTGCGCCCGGCGCGCAGCATCCCGCAGCTCCTCGTCGCTGGCATCGGGACGCGCGTAAGCGATGTTGGACCGGATCGTGTCATTGAACAGAACAACGTCCTGAGGCACGAGCCCAAGCGCCTTGCGCAGGGATTCCTGTGTCAGCGATCTCACATCGTGCCCATCAACAAGCACGCTGCCCTGATCGACATCGTAGAAGCGGAACAGGAGCTTAAGCAGCGTAGACTTTCCCGCGCCAGATGTGCCGACAAACGCAACCTTGCGACCGGGCAGCAAGTCAAAACTGACATCCTGCACGCCAACCGCACGGCCTTCATGGTTGAAACCCACATTGCGGAATTCGACATGTCCGGTCGGCTTAGACAATGGCATCGCATCTGGCGCATCAGACACTTCGGTTTTCATGGCAAGCAGCCCGTAGAGCTTTTCGAGGTCCACCGCGCCCTGCTTGATCTCCCGCCAGGCCCAACCGAGAATATTTAGCGGCGCATAAAGTGACAGCAGCATAAGCATGACGGCCGTCAGGTCGCCGACCAACATGGTTCCCTGGATGACATTCCATGCCGATAGGACGAGCACCGCCAACAAGCCAGCATTCATTACCACCGCTTGCGTTGCGTTCAGGACATACATCGACCGGACTGCATCTACATATCGATGGTTGTAGTTGCGCATCGCCTCATTGAACCGACCGGTTTCGCGGCGTTCAGCAGCAAATGCCTTCACGGTTTCGAAATTGGTCAGAATGTCGACGGAGGTCGCCCGGAAATGGGTGTCGGCTTCATTCATCCGGCGGCGCTGACGCACGCGCCATTCGGTGATGATTACTGTGGCGATGACATAGATGATTATCGTAAAGACCGCGATCAGGGACAGGCGGTAATCATAAGCGACGCCGAGCGCGATGGAGGCGAGCACCAGCCGCACGAAGGTCGGCCCTATATTGAAGGCGAGGAAGCGAATCAAATAGTCGATGGCACTGGCACCGCGCTCGATGACCCGATTGAGTGCGCCGGTCCGCCGAGTCTGGTGGAAGTTCAGAGAAAGAGACTGCGCATGGCCAAACGCATCCACGCTGGCGACGCGTTGTGCGTCCTGACTAACGGGAGAAAACAGCCAGTCGCGCACCTGTGGCATGGCCGCAGCAAGAAAACGGACGCCAATCCCGATCGCGAGCCAATATGCAGCCGCGCCGAAGGCTGCCGCTTCGCCACCTTCCGGAACCGCGCGGTTGATTGCATGACCTAGCAGCAGGGGTGAAATCACCTCCAAAACCGAAGCGGCGAGTGTGATCAAGATTGCGATCACCATGATTGGCCGCCATTTCGACAGTTCCGGACGCGCGAGCAGCTTCAGGATTCGGAGAATGGAGACGCCGATCCCGCCATCAGCGCTTTCGATCTTGTCATGGTCAGCGGCGGCAGCGTGAGGATTCGTCATCGCCCGCATATGGGAACAAAATGACAGATCAGCAAACCCTGCATGTTGCGCCGAACAGCGAAACGTCCTGAAATTGTCACTGGTCGAGGAATACGAGGCCCCATATAGGGCAACGGCACGCCTCGCTGAGGCAAGTTTGAAAGGCGAACCCCGCATGACGAATATCAAATCCATCTGCGTTTATTGCGGCGCGTCCGACGATGTTCAGCCGGGCTATATCAAACTGGCCGAAGAACTGGGCCGCGAACTGGCCAAACGCGATATCCGCCTTGTCTATGGCGGCGGCGGCGTTGGCCTGATGGGTGCGTGCGCGCGATCAGCCCATGAAGCCGCAGGCGATGTGCTGGGCATCATGCCGCGCTTCCTGCTCAACAAGGAACGGATCTACGAGGATGTTGAGCACCGTATCGTCGACGATATGCACACCCGCAAGCAAATGATGTTTGATGAATCTGATGCCTTCATCGTTTTGCCAGGCGGGATCGGAACGCTGGAAGAGGCGGTCGAAATCTTGTCTTGGGCACGCCTCGGCCTGCATGCCAAGCCAATGGCCTTCCTCGACGAAGACGGATTCTGGTCGCCCTTCTTCGAACTGATGGAACACATCATCGACGGCAAGTTCACACCGGAAGGCTTCCGTGCATCACTGGTTCACAGCGATACGCCACAGCAAGCCATCGACGCGCTGATGGACAAGGTTATCGTCCTGGACAATTAGGCCGGGGGCCCGGGCGATCAGCCCTGAAAGCCCGGAACATCCTCAATCGGTTTCTTGTTGAGATCCATGCCCAACGCCAGAACGATGGTCGAGGCGATGAAGATGGACGAGTACGTCCCGATAAATACGCCCCAGATCAACGCGAAGCTCATGCCGCGCAGGACTGGACCGCCCAGAAAGAAGATCGCCATCAAAGCCAACAGGGTCGTGCCAGAGGTGAGCAAGGTCCGTGATAGCGTGCCATTCAGCGCAAGGTCGATGACCTCCTTGTCGGCCATCTTCTTGTACTTGCGCTTCTCTTCACGCACCCGGTCAAACACAACGACCGTGTCGTTCATCGAGTAACCAATGATTGTCAGCAGGGCCGCAATAGTGGTCAGATTGAATTCCATCTGAAGGAACGCAAATACGCCGAGCGTGATGATCACGTCATGTGCGAGCGCCGCCACGGCGCCGACCGAGAACTGCCACTCGAACCGGAACCAGATATAGACCAGCATCAGCGCAAGGGCTGCAATCAGCGCCGTGATCCCGTCCCTAAACAATTCCTGCGAAACCTTGGGGCCCACCGAGTCATTGCGGAGGATCTGCTCGTCAGTTATGCCCAGCGCCTCTTTCAGCGTTTCTGTCACCAGTTCGTTGGTCGCACCCGTCGCGCGTTCGGCCTGGTCGCTGGCAGAGAGCGCCTGAAATTCTTCCCCGAGAATGGACGCATCTGCTTCGCCGTATTTCACGACCACGATACTGCGCGCATCGGTGCCGACCGCACTGTTCACATCAGCGTTGAGCGGCATTGCCTGACGCACACCTTCCACGGTGATCGTGTCCGTTTGCTCCAACTCCATCACTGTACCGCCTGCAAAGTCGACGCCGAAGTTCAGCCCCCGCGTCGCGAGGAAGAAGATGGAGGATGCAATCAGCACCGCTGAGACAACTGCGCCAATCAGGCGAAGGTTCATGAAGCTCAGATTGGTCTTTTGGGGCCAGTATTTGAGTAGCATATCGTATCTCCTCCGGGCCTAGACCGCGAGCTTCTTGGGACGGAAGGTTTTCAACCACATGACCGTGAACCAGCGGGTCACGACAAAGGCGGTGAACACCGATGTGACAATACCGATGGCCAACGTCACAGCGAAGCCCTTCACTGGACCGGAGCCCAGAAGGTAAAGAATGATAGCCGCGATCAGCGTGGTGACGTTGGCATCGAGAATGGTAGAGAAAGCGCGCTCATAGCCCGCCTGAACAGCTGTCAAAGGTGACCGCCCTGCACGTTGTTCTTCGCGGATACGCTCGAACACAAGCACGTTGGCATCCACCGCCATGCCGATGGTCAGGATGATACCCGCAATGCCCGGCAAGGTAAGCGTTGCACCAAGACCAGACAATCCACCAAGGATCAGTACGATGTTCGCTGCCAACGAACCGACAGCGAAGCCCCCCATCAGGCCGTAAGCGATGATCATGAAGATCGCGACAAGGGCGAGACCGATCATGGATGCGCGTGTACCGGCGCGAATGGAGTCATGCCCCAGCGTAGCGCTAACCGTGCGCTGATCCAGGAATTGCACCTTGGCCGGCATTTCACCGGCTTCAATGATCGCGGCGAGGTCCGTGGCCTCCTCCTGGGTGAAATCACCCGTGATGCGAACATTCCCGCCAGGGATTGGTTCATTGATGCGCGGCGCAGACATGATCACGTCATCCAGAACAATCGCGAACAGCTTGCCCGAATTGTTGCGGGTCGTGTCGTAGAATTTCCGCGCACCATTGCTGTTGAGGCGGAACGTAATCTGTGGCCGGTTACCTTCGTCAAAACCTTGCGCTGCGTTGGCAATATCTGCGCCGGTCACTTCAGGAATATTCCGCACAAGCAGCGCCCCGGTCGTCGGCCCTTCCAGCAAGCGATAGCCCGCGCGCGCCACGCCTGCCTGCGCCGAGGTGATCGCGGATGGGCTGTCATCAACAAGATTGAACGTCATCTTGCCGTCACGGCTGAGCAAATCCTTCAAGCGTTGCGGGTCGGGCTCGCCTGGCGCCTCAAGAATGATCCGGTCATTGCCCTGCGGCGTGATCGAGATTTCGGAAACACCGTCGGGATCGACGCGGCGACGAACGATGGTCATCGTCTTGCCCAGAGCGTCTTTCATCAACGCTTCTTCTGATGCGGCGGGAACAGTGACGAGAATCCGGTCTGTGCCGAGCTGTTCGATTTCGTACGTCTTCGCGCCGCCAATCGCGCCTTCCACATTGCCGTTCAGCTTGCGCATACGACGGAGCGCCTCGTCCATCGGAAAGTTGCCTTCGGCGTCAGGACGCGTCAGCGTAATCTCCAGCTGGCGCCCCTTCACGTCTGGCAGATGGCCAATACGCTCGGACGGCGTCACATTGGTAAACGCGCTGCGCACATCACCGGCAAACACTTCCAGACGGTTGGCAATCACCTCGTCTGGATTGATTTCCATCATCAGGTATACGCCGCCCTGAAGGTCTAGGCCGAGATTAACGCCCTTTTTGGGCATGAAACCCGGCGCATCATCCATGTTCACGACATTCGGCAGCGCCATGACGACACCCCATGCCAGCGTCAGAAGAACAAGCGCGACCTTCCAAGGTGGAAACTGAAGCATGCGGAATTCCTTGTCATGCGAAGGGCCGCAAGCGGGCCCTGCAGGCCCTTAATCGTTGGCGGCGACAGGCTGGTTCTTGCCACGAACGTCGATCACCATCTGCTTGATGATCTGGACGCGAACGCCTTCGGCCAGTTCGACCGTGACTTCCTCGTCGCCCGCCTTGGTCACCTTGCCGACGATGCCGCCGGACGTGACGATCGTATCGCCCTTCTTGATGTTCTCGATCAGGGCCTTGTGCTTCTTCGCGCGCTGTTGCTGCGGGCGGATCAGCAGGAAGTAGAAGATCAGGATCAACGGCAGGAACAAGAGCACCTGGCTCATGATGCTCGGACCCGACGCGCTTGGCGCGGCCTGCGCCAAGGCCGGCAGTGTTACAATGGCGGCGCCTGCGGTCAGCGTGGCAAGTCTGGTCAGCATTTGGTTCTCTCCCATCGACCCCTGAAAATGTGTTGCTCCTATAGCTGTGGGCAGTTGCATTGGCAAACAAGCCCTGCAGATGAAACCACTGCAACTATAGCGCCTGGGAACATCCCGGCACTATAGGCGCCAACTCATGCGACAGGCTGAACCATTCAGTCGTGCCGTCGCGCGCCATGCGCGCAATCTGCTGGCGCCCTTCGTGTTGCATCGGTGTGATCACCAATCCGCCAGGCTTGAGCTGGTCGAACAGAGCCTGAGGGATCGCATCCACTTGCCCCGTGATGAGGACGCGTTCATATGGCCCGCGCTCAGCCCAGCCGAGCAGGCCATCGCCGTGGCGCACCGCAAGATTGTCGAGGCCAAGGCTCACAATCCGTTGACGCGCATGATCGGTCAGCTTGTTGTACCGCTCGACGCCAAACACATCCGCGGCAAGCTGACCGGCCAATGCGGCGATATATCCAGACCCCATGCCAATCACCAGAAGACGCGCCTTGCGCTCGCGGCCGAGGCCCAGCGCCTGAAGCAATTGCCCGGTCGCCGCCGGGCGCGGGATTGTCTGGCCGCACGGGATGGGCACCACGCAGTCAGCAAAGGCAAGGTCTTTCAGGGCGGGATCATCGACAAAGGCTCCCCGGTCGACCGTTTCCATCGCTCTCAGCACGCCATCATCCGTGACCCCCTCCTGACGCAAGCGCAGGACAAGTCGGGCGGCACGGAACGGGTCGGCGATCAGCTCTTCCATAGCTCCCGCAGCGTCCGGAGGAATACTTCATGCGTCAAGTCCACATGAAGCGGGGAGATGGAGACATAGCCGTCATAGATCGCCCGCAAATCGGTGCCAGCATCCGGTTTGGAGAGTTTGCCCTTGTACCCGATCCAGTAATAATCATTGCCCCGCAGGTCTTCGCGGCGGTCAGTATGGATGATCGATTCGTCGCGGAAGCCCTGACGGGTGATCTGGATGCCCTTCACCTCATCGGGCTCAACATCCGGGAAGTTCACGTTCATCACTGCATCGCCAGGCCAACCATGCTCGATCAGCGGTTTGATCGCCTTGCTGCCCCAGGCCCGGGCGGTGTCCCAAGGCAGGGAGCCGCGCTCCCGGAAGCTCTGCGACTGGCTGAGTGCGATGGACGGAATGCCGAGCTGCATGCCGAACAGCGCCGCCGCGATCGTTCCGGAGAAGCTCGTATCCTCGGCAATGTTCTGGCCGCGATTGACGCCGGACAGCACAAGGTCCGGCTTTTCCGGCATCAGATTGTGCGTCGCCAGCAGGACGCAGTCGGACGGCGTGCCCGCCACGGCCCAGGCCTTGTCGCCCACTTCGCGCGTACGGACCGGATGGGTCAGCGAAATGGCGCGGCCCTTGCCGGACTGTTCCTCTTCCGGCGCGGCGATCCAGACATCGTCGGAAATTTCCCGCGCAATGTCTTCCAGCACCGCAAGGCCCGGCGCGTTGATGCCGTCATCATTCGTCAGCAGGATTCTCATGCCGAAATCACCTTCAGCTCGCCCATGTATCCGCGCAGCGCTTCCGGCACGGTGATGGAGCCGTCTTCATTCTGGTAGTTCTCGAGAATCGCGACCAGAGTCCGCCCAACCGCCAGGCCGGAGCCGTTCAGCGTGTGGACGAATTCGGGCTTGGCGCCGGCTTCCGGGCGATAGCGTGCGCCCATGCGGCGGGCCTGATAGTCGCCGCAATAGGAGCATGAGCTGATCTCGCGATAGGTGTCCTGGCTCGGCAACCAGACTTCGAGGTCATAGGTCTTGCGCGCCCCTGCGCCCATGTCGCCTGCGCAGAGCAGCATCCGGCGGAATGGCAGGTCGAGCTTTTTCAGGATCGCCTCGGCGCATTCGGTCATGCGTTCGAGTTCGGCCAGTCCTTCTTCCTCGTTCGCGACGACAGAGACCATCTCGACCTTGTTGAACTGGTGCAACCGGATCATGCCTTTGGTGTCGCGCCCCGCGCTGCCCGCTTCCGAGCGGAAACACGGCGTGTGGGCCGTGAAGCGCTTTGGTAGCTCGCCGGGCTCGATGATGCTTTCACGGACAATGTTCGTCAGCGGAACTTCGGCGGTTGGGATGAGATAGTGGTTTTGACCGAATAACTCTTTTAAACGCTCTAAATGGCTCGAAGCCTCTTTGTTTTCGAAGCCCTCGCGTTCCTGCCGAAACCCAGCCAATACGGCGTTCACATCAGCATTTTTTATCTCATCATCTGAGAGGATGTGCATTTCAATGTTGTCAGCAGCAACTTTTGCGCTCTCGGCGGCATATTGCTCCAGTCCAATTTGCGTAATCGCCGATGTTTTAAAAAGGTCTTCCTCAAATTTCGGCAGCTGTCCCGTACCAACCAGCGCCTGATCCTTCACCAACAGCGGCGGCGAGCATTCCGTGTACCCATGCTCTTCGGTCTGCACGTCCAGCATGAAGGCCGCGAGTGCGCGCTCGAACCGGGCGAGCTTGCCCTTGAGCAGCACAAAACGTGCGCCACTCATCTTGGCGGCCGTCTCGAAATCCATCATGCCAAGCGCTTCGCCGAGATCGGCATGGTCTTTCACCTCGAAACCATAGGATTTCGGTTCGCCCCAGCGGGCCTTTTCGACATTGCCATCCTCGTCCTGGCCTTCGGGCACTTCGGCCAGCGGAATGTTCGGCAGGCCATAGAGCAGATCGTCGAGCAGCTTGCGGGCAGCCTCGATCGTGTCCTTGGCGTCGGCCACGATCTTGCGCAGGCGCTCGAACTCCGCCTCATCACCCGAGGCTTTGGCCCGGCCGATAAGCTTGGAGGTCTCATTGCGCAGCTTTTCCGCTTCCTGCTTGTCGGTCACAGCCGTGCGCAGGGCCGCGTCATGCACGTGAATATCGTCCACCACATTGCCAAGCTCCGGCTTCTTCCGGTTCCAGGCGGCGCGGAAAGCCTCGGGGTTTTCGCGGATGGCGCGGATGTCGAACATGTCTGATGGTCCTGTGTGGTCAGTCGGTCATTGCTCTAATCCGCGCCGGGCCTGCCTGCAACCGGGGGATATGCTTAGTCATTTTGGGAATCAGACCTTGGGGCCGCGTCCTGCGCGTGCGCTTGGGCCTGCTCGGGGAAATCGAAGGGCGACTTCTTACTCCCTCGCAGCATCCTCTTCGGCCTGCTTCTTCTCGATCAGTTTCACGCACCAGATAGAGATTTCGTAGAGCATCAGGACTGGAACGGTCAGCAGGATCTGCGAAATCACATCCGGCGGGGTGAAAAAGGCCGCGAAGCAGAGAATGCCGACAATGGCATATTTCCGACCCTTGGCGAGCGCGTCAGAAGAAACGATCCCGATCCGCCCCAGCAGGCTGAGGATCACCGGCAGCTGGAACGACAGGCCAAAGGCCAGCATCAACGCCATTACCAGCGAGAGATACTCCGATACGCGGGGCAATAATTTGATGGTTGCGACCGTGCTGTCGATATTCTCCTGCGACACCGAGAACCGCGCCAGCATGGGCAGCATCAGGAAATAGACAAACGCCGCGCCGAGCGTGAACAGCAAGGGTGCAAAGACCAGATACGGCCAGAAGGCCCCGCGCTCATTCTTGTAAAGGCCCGGTGCCACGAACTGGTAGACCTGCCAGGCGATAAACGGGAAGGACAGGAAAATGCCGGCGAACACGGCGAGTTTCAGCTTGGCAAAGAAGAACTCCATCGGGCCAGTAAAGATCAACTCCAGCGGCGCCCCGCGAATGCCTTCGGCCACGCGCGCAAATGGCGCCAGCAGGAAGTCATAGATCGGCTCGGCGAAGAAGAAGCAGACAATCGAGGCGACCGACAGCGCCAGCAAAGCCTTGATCAGGCGCGCGCGCAGCTCGACCAGATGCTCCAGCAGCGGAGCCCGGCTCGCCTCGACTTCATCATCGGTGAAGTCTGGCTGTTCGTCCTTCGGCGGCACGTGGGTCACGCAGCATCATCCCCGGTTTTCGGCAAGGCCGGTGGTGTTGCTGGCTCGGAATTCGGCTCAGACACTGTTTCCACTGCTGGCGCGGCGGGTTTGGGCGGCGGGCTCTTTTCCATGACCGCAGAATTCACATCCGCCTCAAAGGCGGCCAAATCGTCCTGCGCCTTCTGCATCGTGTTGTCTTTCTTCAGATCTTCGATCTCCTTGCGGAGTTCGTCGAGTTCGCTCTGGCGGGCAATATCTTCGAAGGCTGCCTGGAATTCACGTGCCATGGCGCGGCCCTTGCCGACGAACTGGCCGACCCGGCGCATCATCATGGGCAGATCCTTGGGGCCGACAATGATCAGCGCCGCAAGGCCCAACAACAGGAGTTCGGAAAACCCGATTCCGGGCAGCATGCTAAGCGCCCTCCACTCGGCAGCTTATGACGAGGCCTTCGTCTCGTCTTTCTTTGGGGTAACATTGACCATGTCGTCGTTGTCGACGGATTTGGTCTCTTCCTCATCCTTCAGGCCCTTGCGAAAGGCCCCGATACCCTTGGCCATATCGCCCATGATGGAGGAGATGCGACCACGACCACCGAACAGAAGGAGGGCAACGACCACGACGATCAGCAATTGAATCCAGCTTGGCGACATGCCTCTCTCCTTAAAGAATTCCCTGAATATATACAGCAGCTCACGCTGGAACAATGGAACGAAGCTGCTAAAGAGCAGCCATGCGTATCGCCACATGGAATGTCAACTCGATCAAGGCACGCCTTCCCACAGTGTTGGAAGTGCTCGATGCCATCAATTGCGATGTGGTCTGCCTTCAGGAAATCAAGTGCGAGACCGACGCGTTTCCCTATCTCGAACTGGAAGAACGCGGCTGGAACTGCGCCGTGCTGGGGCAGAAAAGCTACAACGGCGTCGCCCTGCTCTCCAAGCACGAGATCGAGGACGTCACCAAGGGCCTACCGACCATTGAGGACGAACAGGCGCGCTATATCGAGGCGCTGATCCTCAGTGAAACCCCAATCCGTGTGGGCGGTCTATACCTGCCGAATGGAAACCCTGCCCCCGGCCCGAAGTATGACTACAAGATGGAATGGATGGAAGCGCTGGAGCAACATGCGCGTGAGCTGCTGAAGTTGGACGAAGCCTTTGTCCTCTGCGGCGACTATAATTGCATCCCCACACCTGCCGATTGCTGGGACGAAACCGTCTGGCAGGACGACGCACTCGCCCTGCCCCAGACGCGCGCTGAATTCCGAAAACTGAAATATCTGGGTCTGGCGGATTCTTTTGAACTGACCGATAATCGTGCACACCAGTACACGTTCTGGGATTATCAGGGCGGCGCTTTCAAAAAGGATCACGGCATCCGGATCGACCATCTGCTCTGCTCGCCTCAGGCTTGCGACAGGCTCCAATCGGTAGAGATCTATCGCAAGGCCCGCGAGCTCGAGAAGCCATCAGACCATGTGCCGGTCATCGGCGTCTTCGAAGACTAGCGCCTATTTCGCACGGTCAATGTCGTCGGCCCAGGCCGCCAGCCAGAACGTTGCAGCCTGCCAGTTGATCGCCACTTCGTTCAGCTCATACGCGTCTACATGGTCGGCGTAGCAGGTCTGGGCGTGGCATTCATCAATGATAGCCCTGGAAACCGGACCGGCAGGATTGGTGTTGTTCGGTCCGCCCGACACAGCGCCCGGAGGCGGAAGCGGGAATCCCCGATACTGTGCACCTGCCCAATGACGGTGATGCGGAGCCTTGAAGGCATTCTCACCATGGCCGGAAATGTACGAGATATCGCGGGGGTTTCGGCCAAGGATGTAGTCCAACAGGTCCAGCGCGCCATCGCGATACTGAACGTTGCCGGTCAGGTCGTAGGCAGTGCCAAGAATAAGACCGCGATTGGCCAGAGTACCAACCGATCCCCACGGCCAGACGCCGCGATTGAGGGGGATCTGGTATCCTTCAAACCGAATTTGGGTGAGGTACGCATCTGCTGTCTGCAGCAAACCTTCAGCCGCTTCATCCCGCAGGGATTCGTCCGGAGCGAAGCGCGCCAATGACAGAATACCGAGGCCCATCGTGTCGCCCCAATTGGGCTCCTGAAGACCGCTGACTGGCCATGCATCCAACCTGCCCTGATAAGTCTTTAGATCATCGGCATAGGCGGTTTCGCCCGTGGTCACATACATTTCAGCAGCGGCCCAATAGAACTCACCGCGAATGTCGGTCGAGCCGTAGGGCCCCGTGCCGGGGAAATTTCCATAGGCATATGCATCTGGAATCCGCTGCGCCGCGGCATAGGCGCGCTTGGCTGCCGCGAGACATTTGTCGGCATACGCATCATCGACGCCGCGGAACACACGGGCACACTGTGCGCCAACGGCCGCCACATGCAGGGTCGCCGCCGTGGAGGGTGCGAACAGGGCACGGGGACCAGTGTTTTTATGGGGCATCATCGGCATTGATGGCCACTCGGTATTGCCCGATTTGTGATGCACCATACCAGATACATCCGTCATCTTCGGTGCCTTGGTCTGCCACTTGCCTTTCATGTTGCCCTGGACGATGGCTGCTTCAGCGCCATCAGGGGCCTGCATGGCGAGCATGTAGTCGAGATTGTAGCGCGCCTCATCCAACAGATCATTCAGGCCGTTGCCGGATTCCGGAATGTTCGTCGCGCCATCCTCAAATCCAGATGTGCCGCGCTCATAGGCATTCAGCAATGTCCAGACGCTGATGCCGCTATTCACCACATATTTGCTCTGGTCACCGGCATCATACCACCCGCCGGAGACATCCAGCGTATAGTCACAGCGGGGCCAGTTGATCTTGTACATGTCCTTGCCATGAAAGCAGGTCAGCACTTCCTTTTCGTGCCCGGCAGGGCGTGCCCACTGGTCGCCGCCAGCATACTCGGATTCAATCGGAACGCCGGCACGGTTGTGGTAGAAGTATCTCAACGTATCGTATTTGAGGTCGCGGAAGATATCTTCCGAAACGTCAAATGGATGGCTTTTTCCAACACCCTCCACAACCAGCACGAGGTTAGTCGCCGGCGTGCGCAGTCCGCTGGTCACGACCAGTTGGACGTTGGCGCCAGAGCCGCTGTCAAACCCGTAGGGAATTGTGCGCCCCTGCTCGACCACAACCCCATTCGGCGCAACGATCTGCCATTCAAGGGTTTCGGTGAGATCGGTTTCGGCGACGCCGACAAAATTATATCCGGGGCGAATGCCGGTCTGGGTCGCACGAACCGGCCCGCGCGGCGCGTTGAACGCTACCAGATATTCCTGCTGCTTCGGCGTCACCACGCTGGCGCCGCTGGCCATGCCATCTTCCTCAGGCACAGGAACCGACGAACACCCGGCCAACAGGGCGGCCGATGCCATCACGGCAAGACTTGCTTTGCGGAGGCTGAGCATGAGTTTCTTCCCTTTATTGCGCCTTCTTTGGGCTTCAGCTTGCAATAATAGGGCCAAACATCCTCGATCGCGAGACCTGAACCGGCTCGGTTAGATCAGTTCACCGAGCCATAATCCGCGCCAGCCTCGCTGAAATAGGCACGCCAGAACGCCTTAACGTCGGCCATGGGCAGGTCATATATCTGACGTGGCACGATACGGGCAACGACATCGACGTTTTCCAGAGCCGGACTCATCTTGGCCAGATCTGAGTCCAGATAGGCCTCATAATCGGCACCGAGGCGGTAAAAGCTGAACCCTTCGGAATGCTGCATCAGGTCGGACACCAGCACGATCCGGCGATTGGTTTCACCGGCCTGGAAATCAGCGCGGTCGGCGATCGAGTACACAGCTTCAACGAGCGGAGAGCTGGGCTGGCGCGTGTCGGTCAGTGCTGCTTCAACATTCTCCAGAAGTGGCGCATAGAACTGGGTCTGCCAGGTTTGCTCGATCATTTTCGGGTTCTGGAAAATCGGGTTGGCCTCTGCAGCGCTCCCCGACGAACACGCGTAGTAAACAAGCTTTGGATCATAAGGGCTTGCCGCGTTCGGCGTCATGACCGTTAAACGTCCGTATTTGGGCAGGGCGCGGGCTTCAGCGTCCACGAACTCATAGACCCAATCCAGATCATTCGGATTGAACGGGTCTGACTGGTCAATCAGGATGATCGTATGGGCCGGGTCCTTGCGGTCCATACGGCAGCTGGAGTCGGCCATCAGGGATGGCGGCTGGTTGAACGCCACAACGGCGAACAAGGCAAATACGACACCCAGCATCAGCGCAATCATTCCACGCCAGAACCATGGGCCTTTGTCACTTCTGCGACGTGGCATCCCTTATGTCTCCTTCTAGGCCCGGCGAGCCTGGTCCACGGGAACGTGAGTAGATCCCTTGGCCTCGCGGACTTTGCCGATTTCGTCAGCAACTTTCTTCTCGATTGAGGACAGGCCTTTCTGGACCTGCTGGATGTGCTGTTCTAGCCATTCGCGGGTCTGGTTCAGCGCTTTGATATTGTTGTCAATCGCGGCAATCGCCTTGTTCGCCTGATCCCGCTCCTTGGAATAATCGAATGGCGGCAATTGTGGTGTGACGATTTCACTAAAATATTCCGGGCACGGGGCCTGATCGCCCAGACGGTCACGATTGGCGTTGCGCGCGCGGCGATGGGCCTGACGATAGGCGACTTTCAGGCTGCGCTCCTGATCGGCGGCGCGGGCAGCTATCGCAGACGCATAATCGCGGCGGGTTTCGAGCAGGTTCATGGCCTTTTCGATCTCACGCTTGGCTGAGACGTGGCGAGATTGCTGAGTTTCGAACCACAGACGGCAGCTAGAGAAATAATCGGACAGATCATCCCGTACGCCATTACGGACTTCCTGGCGACGCTCATAGGCGCGGCGCTCCTTGCGCCAGACACGGCCATAGCCAGGGTAGCGATCAGAAATACGGTCATAGCCCTCATAGACAGCCAGCCCGAATACAGCGAGCCCCATGAAGAGTAGGCCAAGGGCGAGGAAGCTTTCCAGGCCAAAGATGTTCGGGAACATCGACATGACGACGTCGCCGGGCGCAATGGAGAACATTGAGAAAGTTCCGAGCGTACCTGCCTCTGTTGCCGCAAGCAGTCCCGTTTCGACTGCGTCGCGAAAATGCGCGACAAAGAAATTGAGGAAGATGCCGGCCAGAACGAAGACCATCGCTATGGCACCGCCCATGATCTTCGCCGGAAGCGCCGGATGGTTGAGGTAGCGCAGGCCAAAGAAGCCTGCGATCACGCCAAACACAACATTTACCGAAGACACGCCGAAGGCAATCATCAGGCCGCCCATCAGGCCATTGGCCTGTGCGTCCTTGAACAGAAGCGCGTTGAAACCGCCCTCGAGGATCATGATGAAGATCAGGATCGCAACGGCTTGTTCGACGTTCTTCTTGATGTCCGGCGTGCGATCCCCGATCCGGTCTCCATGACGCAGCTTGAATTGTTGAAGCTCGATGATTGCTGCCGAATGAGTCTCCTTCGCATCATGCACATCGTCCAGCTCGTAGTGACGGTATTCGTTCTCTTCGGACTTGATCGCCTCGCGCAGCTGGTCCGGATAAATGTCTATCGGCGTATAGTCGCTGATATAATTGCGCACCGACGCCGCTGTCGTGGTCAGCCATGTCCCGAGACCGCGGCGCACATCTTCTGCGCGTTCAGCGATCTGCTGCTCGCATTCACTCCACTGATCAGGGGTCGACGCATCCGACGCCGGAAGGCCGTCGCGGCCGTCCTTCTTAGCCGTAACCTTCGTGAACTGGCGATTCAGCCCCAGATACCCTTGGGCGCGCTTGCCCTTCAGCCCATGATCGGAAAGGTCGTTGCGGATTTCCAGCGGCTTGACTTTGCTCTGGCAACCAACATCTGCGCCCCAGCGCACAGCATTTTTCGACATGCTACATCCTCTTAACAGCTCAAGGCTTTTCATTAACTTTCGCGAGGATGGGCTGCCTTGGTTACTGAAGCGTGAAAGCTGAAGCAGGAAGTGCGGATCGTAATGTTTTTAAGTGCGTTGGCGCTTGCGGCCCAGCTCACGAAAATGTAACAGAATAACCATGCGCGCCCGGCAGTCTCATACACACCATTTGGCATTCCTCGCAGCCCTGTTCGTTTTCGTTCAGGCGCTCGCGCTGGGGCATGCCGCGGCGCATGCTGACCAGCCGCACGATCACTATGGAGTCACCTGTGATCTGGCCGCCGTCGCACATGTTCAGACTGTGCTGCCCGATGTGCCGACGAGTCCTTTCGTCCTCCTCATCGGAACTACCGTCACAGAGCCGCAATTCTCGCAGCCAATATGGATTCGGCCGCCTGGCCGCGCTCCACCGCCGCGAAGTCCGCCTTCCTCTCAGCAATAGCGACCAATTCTGCTGCCTGCGGGTGGCATTCCCTATTGTCTGAAGGACTCCCGGAACATGAAATCCCCTATCTCCCGCCGCGTCGTTGCGGCATCGCTTATGCTGGGCGCAAGCCCCCTTGCTTTCGCTCAGGACGCACCCGAGACACTTGATACAGTCATTGTGACCGGCGTCGGCCCTCAACGTGACACCGACGAAATGGTCGGTAATGCAACTGCCATCAATCGCGGAGAAATCATCGAAAAGCTCTCTGGCACACTCGGCGATACACTTGCTGGTGAAGCCGGTGTGTCCACGACCTTTTTCGGACAAGGCGCAAGCCGTCCGGTCTTGCGGGGGCTTGGCGCTGAGCGCGTCCTGGTTCTGACGAATGGCATCGGCGCGCTCGACGCATCTGCCGCCTCGCCGGACCATCAGGTCGCGACTGATGGTATCGACGCTGAGAAGATTGAAATCCTGCGCGGTCCGGCAGCCTTAGCCTATGGCGGCCAGGCAATTGGCGGCGTTGTCAACGTCATCGATGGACTGATAGTGGAAAGCCTGCCGGATGAGCCGGTGTCTTTCGAGGGCTTCGCCGCAAACAATAGCGTGAATGAAGGTACAGAAGCGGGCGGAAAGGCACGCTTTACGACGGGTCCTCTTGTGCTGACACTATCAGCCTCTGCCCGTGACTTCGGCGACTACGATATTCCGGGCTTTGCAGAATCTGCCGCCGTACGCGCAGCTGAAGAAGCCGAGCATGAAGAAGAGAGCGAAGAGGAACACGAAGAGCACGAGGAGCATGAGGAAGTCCGTGACACGATGGAGAACTCCTTCCTCCAGTCTGAAACCTACTCAGCGGGAATCTCGTGGGTTGGCGAAGACGCATTCCTAGGCTTTGCAATCCGTCAGCAAACGTCGAGCTATGGCATTCCTGGCCATGAACATCATGAGCATGAGGACGAAGAGCACGACGACGAGGACCATGAAGACGAGGACGAGCATGAGGAAGATCATGAGGCAGAGTCCCCGTTTATTGATCTGGAACAAACCCGTTACGATATTCGTGGTGGCGCGAAGCTGGATGCAGGGCCTCTGACCCATATCTCGGGAAACCTGTCCTATGCTGACTATGAGCATATCGAATTCGAAGGCCCAGGCGAACCTGGAACGAAGTTCACAACGGAGGGGACAGAAGGACGCCTGGAGCTCGGCCATCAATTTGGTGAGATTGAGGGCGCAGCCGGTGTCCAATTCCTCGACAAGGACTTCAGCGCAGATGGGGACGAAGCTTTCCTGACACCAACTTCAACGAAAACGTTCGGTGCATTCGTCTTTGAGACCTTGCAGTTAGACGATCATTCGGTTCTGGAAGGCGGGTTGCGCTTCGACAATACCGAGCTCGACAATGATATTCAGGGCGAGCGGAGCTTTGATCTTTTCAGCGCATCCGCTGGTGGCCACAGACACGTGGCATCGGGCTGGTGGATCGGCGGCCAGGTCAGCTATACGGAACGCGCACCAAATGAAAGTGAACTGTTCGCGGATGGTCCACACCTTGCGACGAGCCAGTATCAAATCGGCGACTCCTCAATCGACAAGGAGAAAGGCACGAATATCGAAGCCTCGCTCCGCTGGGAAAATGATCTCTTCAGCATCAGCGGTAACGTGTTCCATGCGGACTTTGACGGCTTCATCTATCTGACGCCGGGCGTCACGATAGAAGATGGTCTGGAAGTTGATGAGCTGGATGAACTTCCCGTCTTCCTGTTCCAGCAACAAGGCGCGAAATTTACAGGTGCAGAGATTGAGGCTGAAGCTCGGTTCCCGGAAGGTCTGCTTGGTGCCAGCTGGGTGACCTCGGCCAGCCTGGATGTTGTTGACGGCGAACTGGATGATGGCAATGACGTGCCTTATCTGCCGCCGGTTACATTCCATGCTGCCCTGGACGCTGATTGGGGCCTCTCCCAGCCGATCAGGATGATCCAGGCACAGGCATTCTGCCTACCGATGGCTATGTCACGACAGGCCTGCGCGCTGCAATTGATCTGGCTGAAGCTGGCTTTGGCAAGGATGGCACGCAGCTGTTCGTTGAAGGCCGCAACCTGACAGACGAGGAAGTGCGTTATTCGACGTCTGTTCTCAAGGATGCGGTTCCGGCACCGGGCCGAAACATTCGCATGGGAATCAGAGTCTCATTCTAAAACCGGATCAGGCCTGATTTGCCCAAGCGCAAGTCAGGCCGTTTCCTGCCCAAGAAACGCGGAAAGAATCGCCTGATCCACCACTGTGCGCACATGCAGTGGCTCGAATGGCTTCGGGATCAGATAAGAGGGCTCGTTGTCCTGCCCCTGCAGCAACATTTCCGGATAGGCGGTGATGTAGATGACCGGCACTTCGGAATTCATGTTCGCGAAGATTTCCTTCACAGCGTCAATTCCAACGGATCCGTCAGCAAGGCGCAAATCTGACAGGATCAGTCCAAATGTCTGCTCTGCTGCCAGCTCAACTGCCTCGGTCTGTGTCGTTGCAATTCCCACGACTTCATGGCCAGCCTCTTTGACGATTTGTGACAATTGATAGGAAATCATCGACTCGTCTTCGATGATCAGGACACTTGTGCTGACCTCATTGGCGATATTCGTTTCCGCTTCCCTGAGCATGTCTTCGACGTCGGTGGTCGTAACGGACAGAATGCGGGCGGCTTCCTGAACGGAAAAGCCCTCCACAACCGTCAACAACAGCGCGCGCCGCTGGAGCGTGGTCATCGCATTCATGATCTTGGCAATGCCGGTCTCGTCGGACAGTTCAGAAACGCTCTTGCTGATCGACTTGTCGAGTTCGGCAAACAAGTCTGCCTTCTGGAACTTAAGGTCGGGAGCAACCGAGATCCGGAAGATCAACGACTCGATCATATCCTCAACAGCCTCGTCGCCGTTTTGCTGCTCTCCCATAAGTCCGCGCGCATAGCGCCGCAGATAAGGCAGTTCAGATGATATCAAGTCTGAGAGCATCGCACTTTCGTCCCCCTTGTTCGATGGCGTCCTAAACTGGACACAACGGATGGCCAACCCGCCTTAACCATCGTGTTCGGCACAAATGCATAACCGAGCCTTAAGAACAATATATGTCGCAAATTCCCGGCGGCTCCCCTCTCGCGTGTTTTTTCCGTCATCCACTCGCCATTTCTGCAGTGTTTTCAACACAACCCGGATCACAGCGATTGAGTTGTGGGCGCTTCCACAAGCTTGTTGTTCCGAGGCAGCAGGCCCCCACTCAGCGGCGTCCGCGTCTCTCGTTCTACTGCATTTACTACAGGATGAGCCCCACCCACCTGCATCTGCGTCGCACAGGGGCAAGTTTTAGCAGTTCCAGCTGCCATTCAGGCGCCTGAGAGAGCCGGTTCACTCCCAAAGCGTAAGCCACCAAGAGGTGCGAACGGGCTTATCCTGGAAGGGTCAACACCATCCGATAGCCTTTGGGGCCCGGACCGTTTTCGAACGTCGCGCCGATCTGGCTTGCGGACGCTTTCATGATGCGCTTGCCGAGCCCATTGGCGGATGTCTTGGTGGCGGTCGATTCCGGGCTCGCGTCGCCATTGTCCTCGCAGGTGATTTCGAGCGTGCCGTCCGCCAGGGACTTGCCGGAAATGGCAACATGGCCGGACTGGCCGTCGACAAAGGCGTGCTTGATGGAGTTGGCCACGAACTCGCTGACAATAACGGCGATCGAACTGGCCACCGAGGTCGAGATGGCAACCGGCGATGCTTCGCAGGAAATGGTGACATTGTCCGGGGCGGAATCCTGCAGCAGGCTGGCAATTTCCTTGAGGAAATCATCCATCATGACGGCGTCATCCAGCGGCGAGTCATGCAGCATCTGGTGGAGCGCAGCGGTGGCTTCGATGCGGCGGCTGATGGCGTCAAAGGCGTCGGCCATGTCCTCGCCCCGTTCCGCGCGGCCCTTGTAGACCCGCACAAGCGAAGCGACGGATTGGAGGGAGTTCTTGACGCGGTGATCGATCTCGTTGCGCAGGACTTTCTGCTCCCTCAGCGCGAGGCGCAGATCCAGCTCGCGCATCACCTGGCGGGCAAGCGTGTGAAGGGCGGCCTTCTGGAAATCATTCAGCGCATTGGGCTTGTTGTCCAGCACGCAGAGCGTTCCGATTGGCATGCCGTTCTTTGCCTTGAGCAGCGCGCCGGCATAGAAGCGCAAGCCATCTGCGGGCATGCAGAGTTCATTGTCGGCCGTGCGGGGATCCTTGTGGGTGTCGTTGATCTCGACAAAGTCGGAGCTGAGCACGACGTGCGAGCAGATCGAGGTGGCCAGTGGGGTTTCGCGCGCGCCGATGCCGACTTCGGCCTTGAACCATTGGCGTTCTTCATCGATCAGATTGACCACCGAGATCGGCACATTGCAGATCTTCGAGGCCAGTTCCACGATCTCATCGAAATCCGTCTCGCGCGGCGTATCGAGGATTTCATACTTGCGGAGGGTCTCTAGCCGGAGCGCTTGTTGTGGGTGCGGGGCGGCTTCCATGCAGCAGATATTCCAGTTCGTGTTGCGGGACTGGCATCTACTATAGCCGAAACTTCAAAAAAAACAGCCTTAAGTGCGCCCCGCCGCAGCGGGCGGAGAGAGCCAGCTGCCAACAGAGGCGACGCCCGTGAAGGCGCTTGGAGGTCAGGATGGAAATGTCTGGAGGAGAAGGCCGGGTCAGGTGTCCGGCATGGGCAATATCGCGCCGCGCGTGTCCATAACTGGCCCATAAACGGCCCATAACGGTACGAGCGCATGGACCACAGACTCCAGCCCCTGCCGGGGGCATGGCATGTGGCGAAGATGGAATGTCTCACCGCTGAGCGCAGCATGCAGGGCGCGCGAGGGCTCTGCCCCCGGCAGGGGCGCGCGTTGCCGGCCCGACAAATCATCTGACAGGGCCAGGATGGTCACCCTGCCCCGCGCATCCACGCCCCACAGCATTTGCGAGCCCGGCCCGCCCGCGCGCCGGAACCATGCCCTCACGCGCTGGATGCGCAGGAAGATCAGCGGCCAGACCGGGTAGAGATACCAAGGCAGGTTCCGGATCGGGGAGAAAAGCGAGCAGTCCATCACCGTCTATTCTACATCCGTCCACAGAGGAGGAGGATAAGTTTGTTTTCGGGGCAATGCCTGCGGCAGGATGGGCTGATTTGAGGGGGGACAGGATTGCGCTCCGTCAGCTACCAATCTTGTCATTCAGGAAAATCTGCAGGATTTATCCGGGACCCGGATGCGGGTTTGACCGCAACCAGTCATCCTTCGACTTCGCTCAGGATGAGTCCATCAGGCATCGCCCACCCTATAGCGCTAATGCTGAGCGAAGTCGAAGCATCAGCGCGGGCGGGTCGGCGCGGCTAGCCGAAGGTACGAAACCTCACCGCGCGGACACGCCTTACATTCGCTGCAATGCGCGCCTATCTGACTCCCATGCCGCTGCGCCATTCCGGGCGCACCTGTCCGGCGAGCTCCTTCTGCCACTGACTGTTTCAGCCCGCGTCGCAAACGCGCGCTGCTCTGCCCGGATCGCCGGCGCCCGGTTTCCTGCGCCGCACCCAATCGCGAATGCCAAAGGAGACCCTCATGGCCAAAGGTCAGAAGAAATCGAACAAGGAAATCCGCAAGCCGAAAGCGGAAAAGCCCAAGACCAATGCGTCGAACCCGACGCTGAAAGCCGACTCCATGCTGGGCGTCGAGAAGAAGAAGCGCTGAGGCCGCCGCCACAGGCTTGAATGAGCGAGGGCCGGGCGTATCCCCACGCCTGGCCTCGTGCTCTCATATGGCTCAACCGGTGCGGCCATCCACGCGCCAGTCCGGAAAGCGGCGGGCTGTGCCAGCGAACATCAGGCAGACTTCATTGCCCGCCGGGTCGCGCAGCCGCGCCTCGCGCCAGCCCCAGGATTCGTCGGTGGGCTCGCTGTCAAAGACGAGACCTTGCGCTTTCAACTCTTCGACATGCGCTTTCAGCGCGTCGGCAGACGGATGATCGAAATAGATCACCGTGCCGGAGCCCCCAGACGCACTGACCGTCGCGCTGACTGTATGGAGCGACAGCGTCGCGCCGCTGCCATCCGCGCTCTCGAACCGGGCATAGCGCGGCTGAGCCTCCACGATCCGCACCATCCCAAGCGCCTCATAAAAAGCGACGCTGGCGGAGTAATCGAGGCAGGGAATGGTAATCTGGTTGAGGATCATGGACAGGCCTTTCATGCACGGAGCTCGTGAGAGGCCTGTCTTGTAATTGCTCAAGTTAGGGTGAGGTCAAGGGCCGGTCTTTCTTGGTCTGGCTGTGCGTCGGAACTACGTCTTCAGGAGCTAGATGCTTCGGATTTTGAGGTGAACGAGGCCCGTCGATTGGCGAAAAGGTCACTCTTCAGGGAATGAACGTTTGAGCCACGCGGCAAACGCAAGGCACGCGGAGAGCATAAACCGCGCTTCAGCCTCAGAAACCTGGACTGCATCATCAGATAATGCATGCCGCATACCGTTTGGACTGTTCGTCCATCCATAGATTTTTTCAAGGCCTGCCTTTAGCGTCTTATTTAGCGGGCTTTGCTTGTCTAGATGCTTCAGACCATCGCCAAGGGTCACAGTGGCTTTTCCTGAGAGTGCCTTAATGACGCTTTCAACCCCATTGATGCTCTCGGTCACGCTACCGCGAAAGTGCCCCAACTTGATTTCTTCAACTGCCTGCCGAAAATGTTCCTGCGCACTGGGATGACTTTCCAAAGCAGAATAGTCAGCCTGATTAGCATCTGCCTCAGCTTCATCGCTAATTGGCATCAGAGTTACCGTGCGTTCGCCGTACTTGCCGACGAACTGATAGCCTATCAACTCCCCCCGAAGCATATTGGTAATTATAGAGAACTGGTCGGACGAGAGAATTTCGTATCGAGCGCAAAATTGCAAAAGGTCCAGCAGCTTATCACCACTCGAAATATATTCTTTAATGAAACTATTGAACTGATGCGGTGCAATCGGAATATCGTCAGAAAATCTAGAAAAGTAGGCTTTCCACACAAACTTGGTGTTGTTTGTTGGCCGTCGGCTCGAAGTGCTCTGTCGCTTGCTATACCCGAAAGCATCGATCAAAACGTCGTACGCGAATGATCTGAAGCGACTCGTCACGTCCGTACCTGAAGTCAATTCCGGCAGAGGGCTTATCCCCTCTGCTTGAAGGAATGTAACCTCCTGCCGGCGTTTAAGTTCTTCATCGCTCATGTCTACAACGGAATATTGTCGTGCTTCTTCCAAGGGTTTTCCAGCTGCTTGTTGGCCAGGGCCCGGAGGGATTTGGCGATGCGGCGGCGGGTTGAGTGCGGCATGATGATATCGTCGATATAGCCCTTGCGCGCGGCGACGTAGGGGTTCGCGAAATTGTCCTCATACATCTTGGTGTGCGCAGCGATCTTTTCCTCGTCGCCAAGATCCTTGCGGAAGATGATCTCGACCGCGCCCTTGGCGCCCATCACGGCGATCTCGGCCGTCGGCCAGGCATAGTTCACATCGCCGCGCAGATGCTTGGAGCTCATCACGTCATAGGCGCCGCCATAGGCCTTGCGGGTGATGACGGTGACCTTGGGCACAGTCGCCTCGGCATAGGCGAACAGAAGTTTCGCGCCATGCTTGATGAGGCCGCCATATTCCTGCTTGGTGCCCGGCATGAAGCCCGGCACGTCCACGAAGGTGACAACCGGAATGTTGAAACAGTCGCAGAAGCGGACAAAGCGCGACGCCTTGCGGGAGGCGTCAATGTCCAGCACGCCGGCCAGCGTCATCGGCTGGTTGGCGACAAAGCCGACCGTGGAGCCCTCAATGCGGCCGAAGCCACAGAGGATGTTGGCGCCGAATTTCGGGCTGATCTCGAAGAAGTCGCCTTCATCGGCCACTTTCTCGATCAGCTCGCGCATGTCGTAGGGCGAGTTCGGGTTGGGCGGGATCAGCGTGTCGAGGCTGTCTTCCACGCGCTCGGCGGAATCATAAACCGTGCGGACCGGCGGGTCTTCGCGGTTCGATCCGGGCAGGAAGTCGATCAGGCGGCGCATCTGGACCAGCGCCTCGATGTCGTTCTCAAACGCGCCATCGACCACGCCGGACTTGGCCGCATGGACGGATGCCCCGCCGAGGGATTCGTGGGTGACTTCCTCGTTCGTCACGGTCTTCACCACGTCCGGGCCGGTGACGTACATGTAGGACGTATCCTTCACCATGAAGATGAAGTCGGTCAACGCAGGCGAATAGACGTCGCCGCCGGCGCATGGGCCCATGATGACGGAGATTTGCGGGATCACGCCGGAAGAGAGGACGTTTTCCATGAAGATGTCGGCATAGCCGGCAAGACTGTCGACGCCTTCCTGAATGCGCGCGCCGCCCGCATCGAAGATGCCGACCACTGGCGCGCCATTCATCACGGCGGCCTTCTGGACCTTCACGATCTTGGCGGCATGGGTTTTCGACAGGGAGCCACCGAACACGGTGAAGTCTTTCGAGAAGACATAGACGAGGCGGCCATTGATGGTGCCCTGACCGGTGACAACACCGTCGCCGGGAATCTTCTGCTCATCCATGCCGAAATCGGAGCACTGATGCTCAACGAACATGTCGTATTCTTCGAAGCTGCCTTCATCCAGCAGCACTTCGATACGCTCCCGCGCGCTGAGCTTGCCTTTGGCGTGCTGGCGTTCGATTCTTGCAGCGCCACCGCCCTGACGGGCCTCTTCGCGTTTGGCTTCCAGCGCTTCGATCACGTCCTTCATGGGGCTCTCCCGGCCTTCTGTTTCTGTTTGCTCCCCCGTGATTATACGGCAGCGCAACAAAGGCAAGTGCGGCGTTAGGCCCTTGAAAACGCAAACGCCCCGGATGTCTGGTCCGGGGCGCCGCGGCAGGGCGATCATTCTGCTCGGCCCGCCGCCAGGGGTGCCGAGCGGCTGTGGCCGTTCTGGCCGCGAATGCGCGCCTGACCCGTTTGCGGAATACCGTCGAGCCGGGCGACCTGTCCCCGCCTAACGAGACAGGTGACGTCGCGTTCCCGCTCGCGGCGGCGGTTCTCGAATTCCACATCATCAAAGCGGATGCGGAAGCCGTTCGGGCCGATCTGCTGGATTCGGCGGTCATCATCGAAATCGACATCGTGGAAGCCGGCCCGCCATGCCGTGCGACTGATCGCGGCGCGGCAGGCCTGAACGGCGTTGCGACGCAGCTGGCGTTCCTCCCGGAGCGACTGGCCCCATTGATTGGCGCGATACCGGCCATGACGGCCCGCCGGGGCATTGTGGCCGATTTGGATCGACAGGCCTGTCGCGCCAAACCGGGTCTCAAGTTGGGCGACGTTGCCCCGGGCCGGGTCGGCCATTGCGGGGGCGGCGATGAGGGCGGACGCAGCCCCCCCCAGCCACTCGGACATTCATGATTTTCTTCATCATGTGCCGAGCAGACCACGCGCCACAGGAACACGGCCTGAGCGCGGCGTTCATCGCAGGTTTCGCTGCGGTTCATCTTCGTTCAACTGGGATGCGACCTGTTGCGCAGGGGGATCAGCCGAGGCCGACGAGCCAGGTTTCCAGCGCTTTCGATTCGATACGGCGCAGGGCCGTGGCGGCCTTGGCTTCATCGTCTTCGCCCCAGTGCCGGGCCTGCCAAGCCTCATCAATGCGGGCGACCTCGAACGCATCCGTGGCGGTCAATTCGCCCTCGACCACAGCCATGGCGAGCACGGCAGACCCGTAAAGGCCGCATCCGAACAGAAGGCCTGTCAGGGCAAAGTCATCAAGACCGAGCGCATAGGTCCGCGCCGCTTCCAGCGAAGCATCCGGCTGGGGCGAGGCAATGATGCCTTCGACCGGAACGAGAATGACGTCCAGCGCCTGCCCGGCCCAGGCGCGCAGCGGGGCCCAATGGGCCTCTTCCAGCTCAGCCAGTTCCTCGGGCTCCTCGGCGATGTGGCAGACCAGATCCGTCTCGCAATAGCGGGCCAGTTCATCCGCCATCTCGTATCGGGTCTCCGGCACACGGTCGATCGCGACATTGGCGAGGCGCGTCAAATGCATCGACATCAGGTCGATCTCGGCGTCCTGCGCATTCCATTCAGCGGCAACCGCCTTGGCCAGCTTTTCGGTCGGCAGCTTCAAGGCGACGCGCGCAGGTGTCTTGATGGAGCGGCCATCCAGTTCCACGGTCCAGCCGCCGGGGATCTGCTCCGGCTTGGCACTCTCGTAGAAGCGTTTCGGCTTCGGGGTCTCTTGGGTCTCGGTCTCGTCAGTCATGGCCGGGCATGTACGCCCATGAGGGCGGGTTTCCAAGAGGGGAAGTGCTACCGGGCCGGCTCAAACGCCAGCAGGCTTTTCCGGAGGGTCTCGAATTCGTGGTGGATTTCGTGGGCGCCGACTTCTTCGAGTTCGTGCGCGGCACCGAAGCCCCAGCTGACGCCGTGCGTGTAGACGCCTGCCGCGCGGCCCATGGAGATGTCGTGGATCGCATCGCCGATCATCAGGCTTTCATGCGGCGCGCAGCCGAGGGCCCCCATCGCCTGCTCTACCATGTGCGGATGCGGCTTGCCGGGGCCGTCATCGGCGCACCAGACCGTGTCGAAAAAATGCTGGATATCATGTGCCCCAAAAAGGCTTTCGATGCCCTTGTGAGTCTTGCCGGTCGCCATCGCGATCAGCCAACCTTCCTCGCGCAGCATTTCGAGCGTTTCCAACGCGCCATCATAAAGCGGCTGGGTGAAATCTGGCCGGGCCCGGGCGCGAACCCAGGACTCGCGATAATCATTCACCAGCCGGTCGATTTCGGCGGCATTGGCCTCCGGCGCAAGCTGGCCGCAGGCTTCGTGCAGGCTGAGCCCGACAATCCGTCGCGTCGCATCATATTCCGGCGGCGTCAGGGCCGACAGGGTGAAGGCCTCAACCATGATTTCATGGATGGAGGTTCGGCTGTCGACGAGTGTTCCGTCCACGTCCCATATGGCAAGCTTCAAACCCGACATCAGATGAACGGTGCCAATGGGTCTTTGCCAGCTTCCTGTTCGAGGAAGCCGAGGGATTCAAAAGTCTGCTTCATGTGCGGCGGCAGCGGCGCGACGATCTTGATCGGCTTGCCAGTCTGGCGCGGTATGATCAGGCTGCGCGCGTGAAGGTGCATGCCGGGCGCAAGGCCCTGCGGCACTTCGCGGCGGGACTGGTATTTGAAGTCACCGAGAATGGACGTATTCATTTCCAGCATATGGAAGCGCAGCTGGTGCATGCGGCCGGTTTCCGGCTTCAGCGCCACCCACGCTGCTTTCTGCCCTGCCGTGGAGATCACCGCATAGTCCGTGATCGAATGACGTGCGCCCTCGACGCCCTGCGCCGAACGGAACATCGGCGGCCACGGGCCTTGGGATGGATGACGCGGTAGCCGTCTTCTTCGTTCTCGTCCTCAATGCCCTTCACCATCCAGCAGCGTATCTGGCCAAAGGGCGGGTTGGGAACACCAACGGTAATGGCCCAATAGACCTTGCTCATGTCGCGGCTACGGAACTTCTCCGACAGCTGCGCGGCGGCCTTCGGATATTTGGCCAGCAGCAGCACACCGCTCGTATCCTTGTCGAGCCGGTGGACAAGGACCGGGCGATGCTCGCCATCGCCCAGCGCGGCCAGCATGCCATCAATATGGCGGCCCTGCCCCGATCCGCCCTGCACGGCGATGCCGGCAGGCTTGTTGATGGCGATCATCTCGTCATCTTCGTAGAGGATCAGGTCGCGGATGAATTGGCGGTCTTCCTCGGAAACGCGCTCGGCCTTTTTCTGCGCCGGACGGGTCGCATCCGCGTCCATGATCGGCAGGCGCACCTGCTGGCCGGTCTCAAGGCGCGTATTGGCCTTGGCGCGCGAGCCATCGACGCGAATCTGCCCCGTGCGGAGCATCTTCTCGATCTGGCCCTGCGTGACGGGCACGCGGCGCTTGACCCAGCGATCAAGCCGGGTGCCGGATTCCTTGTCGGAAACCGTTTCAGTAACAATCTGGCCGCTCATGCGAATACCTTTCGGGCAATCCAAAGTCCTATGAACAGCGCGATCACGCCCAGTACCAGTGAGAGCCCCGCATAGGTGCCTGCTTTCAGGGTTTCGCCCTTGCGCAGGAATTCCGCCACTTCCAGCGAGAATGCCGAGAAGGTGGTAAAGCCGCCGAGCAATCCTGTCGCCAGGAACAGCCGGGTCGTCTGGTGCAGCCCTTCAACCTTCAGCGCCAGCCAACCGACCAGGAGGCCCATCAGCAGGCTGCCCAGCAGATTCACGGCGAATGTGCCATGCGGCCAGCCAGACGGCAGGTGGCGCACGGCCATAAGGCCGACCCCATGCCGGAGCGACGCGCCAATGGCGCCGCCTGCTGCAACTGCGAGAAATCCGTTCATGGCGGCCTTCTACGCCGAAGCGGGTCGTTCTTAAAGGGCGAAAGGCCGTAGACGCTTGCTCAACAAGAAATTTCGGATCAAATGGCTTTGCGCGCGCGGGTGTAGCTCAATGGTAGAGCAGCAGCTTCCCAAGCTGACGACGAGGGTTCGATTCCCTTCACCCGCTCCAAAGGAAAAGCCGGCCCTCCGAGGGGACCGGCTTTCTTCATTTTTGGAGACAGTGCGCGGCTCAGAACAGTGAGACCGCAGGGCCTTTGAGCGTGTAGCGGTCCTTGCCGAGTGCCATGTCGATGGTCAGATAGCCAGACTGGCCCTTCAGCTCGCTGGCCGGGACGCTATCGCCGATGCCCTTGGCGAGCACATTGCCGGACGTGGAGACAACCGACCAGCCAAGTGGCTCAGCGCGGGATTCCGCGAAGACGGCCTTGAGGTCAGTCTTGCCGTTCATCTGGGTCGGCATCGGAGCCTGCAGCGTCCCTTCAACACGGGAGAACAGCTGGACCAAATAGATCCGGCCATTGGCGCGCACAGCCGCCACACCGGTATGATCGAACTCGCCGCGCTTGAGATTGGCCTTGTTGGCAGGGTCTGCCATCAGGGCACGATAGGCTTCTTCAGGCGTGGCCGAGTCATCCACAATGGCCATGTTGGCACCGAAGGCCCCCATGAGGTGGGTGCGGTCCAGCAGGCGGACCCGGTCGAGATGACTGCGTCCTTCCATGTCCTCGTGGGACACATAGCCCCGCACAGCCATGTCATAGGCATGGATACGCGCGGCTTCGTTCAGCGTTGCGAGGGTTTCAAGGCTCGCCTTGCCAGCGTCGCTGCGGTCAGCGGCCGTGAACTGGCCAAGCTGGCCTTGCATGAACGTATCCGGCGTGACGCCATTGAGGCCTTCAAAACAGGCTTCGGTTTCGGTCTGGAATGCAGCAGGCTGCAGGCCGAGACCATCCGACAGGTCACATGCCTGTTGGGCATTCGCAGTCAGTCCCAGCGCCGCAAGCGCCAGAGCGGAGATTGACATATATCTGTATTGCTTCTGTAACATAAGTGTCACAATACGATGTATGACAGATTTACGTCAAGTAATGACACGTTTGCGTATCTTATATGTAGCCCGCTTGGAGCCGCCCGACCCGAAGGCCTTGCAATCACTCAGCATCCGGCTGGCACGCCCGCAAACCCGCCACAGGAATCACGGTCTCCCAACCTCCATCATTCAGTAGCTTGATACGGCCAGTTGAGATTTTTTGCCCGCCCTCCACCATCTCGCCGGGCGTGATTCGCAGGGACATCGTCTCGCCCTCGATGGTCGTGTAATCCATTTCGGTCATGAATTGTCCGAACAAGGTCCCGCCCTGGCGGACCAGAGCCATGGTCTGCTGGGTTTCCGACAGCATGGTTTCGGCTGTCTGACTACCTGCCTTGGAGAAGTAGATGAAGCGTCGCGGCGCGCCCTGGGTCCACAGGAATAGCGCGCACTCGCCATCCGCAAGATCCTGCACTGGTAAATTGCCTGCCTCGGGAACCTCTGGCGCCGGCGGAACGGGCCGCTTCTTGTCGCCGCTCGCACATGCCGCCAGCAGCAGCGCCCCCGCGACAATCGCAATTACCTGCCTCATGGCCTTGTCTCCATTCTGTTCACGGACCGCGTGTAGACCAGCGCACCATTCCGGTCTGTAAATCCCGCAGCCAGCAAGGCAGCGCGCAATTCATCATCAAAATTGGTCAGTTCCAATTCAAACCCATCCTGTGCAACGGCCTTGAGGACAATGCGTGTGCCGTCTCCCGCATCCCCAGACAATTGCGCAGTCAACCGGGTGTCCTTGCAAGTCAGCGGACCGCTGAGGACGGGCCAGTCCCGGCCAAACGATGCCGCGGCAAGGCGGGCCACATCGCTCGTCACATTCCCCGCCGCCGCCTCGCACCGGTCGCCAGACAATTTCACAGAGCCGTTCGAGAGTCGGAGGCTGCTGCCGAGCTGCGCAATAACAGGATCGGCGCCAACCTGTTCCGTTAGCGGAATATTCAAGGACACTTCTTCCGCCACAACAGACGATCCGGATGCCTTGATCCTGCCCCGCCCCTGGCCAAACGGCCCGCTCCACGACACGTCATGCGACGGGCTGCCTGTCACGAAACGCAAAACATCGGAATCGAGATTGACCGCACCGAGCGGCGTGCCGCGCCATGACAGGCCGGTGACCTGACCATGCCAAACCGACCCACGCGCCTGCTGCCAGCTGACGCCGCGATCCGCGATACCTGACTGGCGCAAGGCAAAGGACAGGGGCGCGAAAGCGATCAGACCGCCAATCAGCGTGATGACGAAGAGCGCGACAAAGAGAAATCCTGTCCGCATCATGACCCGCCTCCCGCAAACTCAAAACTTGCCCGCACATAGCCAGCCTCCTCGGCGAACATGGTCACGCGTTCAGGCACGGCGCCATAGCGCATGTCCGCATCGGCCAGCCAGGCATAGACCAGCGTCGGCACCGTCCGCTCAAACTGCAGGATCAGTCGGCCGTCATCTGCGGTCTGCAACCGCGACACGGACAGGCCTCTCGCATTGGCAAGCTGCAACAGGTCCGACCGTAAGTTCTGACTGGAGGCGCGGGCGGCAGTGGCACCGGCCACGCGCGTCGTTTGTGAGGTGAGCTCCGCAGAGACCACGTCGAGCTGCCGACTGGCGGCTTCCAGAGCCAATTTCGAGTCCGCCTTTGCAGCCATCAGGGGCCGCACGATCGCGAATTGCAGGAGCGCGACAATCACGAGCAGGAGTGCCACGCTGATGAATGCCCGCTCTCGTCCGGTGCGGCTGTTCCAGTATCCCATCATGACCGGCCTCCAATCGACAGATCGCCCACAACCCGTCCATCCTCAAGGCGCGTATCCCCCAAACTGACCTGCAGGCCGGTGGCCTCAACCGCCGTCTTCAGATCCAGGTCAGCTCCAAAGGCTGGATATGTCAGCGTGGCACGGAGTTCACCGATGGCGCGGTCATAGCGCAAGCTGACCAAATTCGCTCCGCTGACACTCTCCACCGCTCCGTATAGCGCCGCACTGGTCTGCTGGAAGCTGGGCGCGGCGACGCTGGTCGCTGACCCGGTGCGCGAGCGCAAGGCGGCGGCAGGATTGGACGGCACCTGCTGGCCCGGGAAAGCGGCGGCATACTGCGCGCGGGATTCCGCATCCAGCGCCGTCGTCAGATTCTTCATCGTATGCACCGACAGCGCCGTCTGCGCGCCCCATGCCACAAACAGGGTGGCCGCAAGCGCCGCGGGCAAGCGAAACTGTTTCAGAGAGATGCCGATTTCAGAGGCGCGGGCATATGTGCCCTGCCGGAGATCGGTCAGGCGCGGCGCCGCCTCGGCCCAAAGCGCCAGTTCGGTCAGGGACTCTTCGCGGCGGGGAGCGGCGTTTGCCTCCGTGCCCTTGAGGAGCGCCGACATGACATCACTCGGCCAGTCGTTGTCGAACGCAACGGGACGTCCCTCGATGGTCAGCAATTGATAGCGACCGAAATCGACCTGTTCGGTTGGCGGCAACAGGGACAGATCCGGCACAATCCGGGCCGATCCGAGGCCGGCCGCCTCAAGCTGGTCCAGCCAATGCTGCATGACCGCGTGGGACACGGCATAGACCATCCGGAACCCCGCATCGTCCTGATCCGCAGACACGGCGACGTGAACGGACTCGACCGGCACGGCGAGATCATCCTCGATGGCAAACGTCGCAAGGCGCGTCAGTTCTACCGGCCGCCGGGCCGCCGCACGCACCCGGTGCGCTGTCACTTCGGTTCCGGGAACGAAGACGACAACATCCGCACCAGATGGAATGCCAGCGCTCTCCGGTACGGGCTCAAGCCCGGACGGACCGCTCCGCACGAACCGCCAGTTGTCGCCGTCCCTCGGGATTTGCGTGTAAAGTCTCGGCCGCATCAGCCTGATCTCCTGTTTGAGCCCTGTAGGACATAAATGCCATCGGTGCCACGCCCATAGGTCGCATCGATGCGAATGGTGCCCGTGTCGGAGGCAATCGAAATGGCAGCCCCAATCTGATCGGAGCGTATCGACAGCGCGCTATCCCGGCGCAATTCCGGCGCGATACTGGCCACATCCCGCGACAGGAGGAATTCACCAACATTCAGCCACCCCCCTTCCGGGCGCGACAGGATCAGCTGTTCGGCTTCGCTTGTGGACAACTCGTCGGAGAAGCGCGCTGCCAGCAGTGGCGCCTGATCCGCTGTCAGCGTGTTGATGTTCAGCGGTGCATCATCCGACCTTGAACGGACGCAGATCAGGTTCGAAATCTCGTTCATTACATCTGGAGTGAAGCCGTCGATCGCGCGTAGATCGCTGATAGAGACGAGCCGCTGTCCCGGCGTCCGATGAGGGATTGCCCGGCCTCCATACGCGCCATCTTCGGCGCCGGAGGCGCGGGGACTGGTATCCGCGTCCATCCAGTCGGACAGCGAATCCACCAGATGCTGCGCCTCGCTGTTGAACAGGCCTGCGCCCTCAAGCATGCGGTGGAATTGGTCGGGGGACACGCTCCCGGCGGAGGCTTCATCGTCCCCCAGCGAAAGCGCATTCAGATTCAGGCAATTCGTGGCCTCGTAAAACCGGACGGAAATTGTCCCACGCGAATACGCAAATACAATCGGCTCACGGAACAACAGAGAGTCTGGCGTCAAGGCTCCGTCTGTCTTTGCCAGGACCTCGTTCACAAATGTCTCACCCACAGACAAGGCCCCGCGTGTTGCCCAGAAGCTGTCGGCCCGGCTGGCTGAGACTCGCGAAACGCTGACAGACCGCGCCAACGCATCGGTCGCCGCGAGCGCCGCCGTCGACATCAGGACGATGATGAGCAAGACGCTGAGCAGGGTCGCGCCGCGCTCATGATCGGAACGGTGCGAGCGTTTCATCCTGCGCCCCCAACAAGGAAAAGCTGGCGCAACTCATCTCCTTCTCCGAACACGAAAGTCAGCTCGACCAGATCCGGTAGCGTGTCTGATTGGCCCGGCCAGTCCAGTTGCCAACTGGTGCCGGTCAGAAAGCGCAGACCGACGCTGTCGAGATCGTCGGCAATCACGCGATCTGCATAGGGCGTGTTGTAGACCGGATCAGGGCGCAGCCAGGCGCGGCGAACAAGGCTTCCGTCGGTCAGGAAGTATTCCACGCGTTGCAGGTCGCCCCGCGGCTCGACATGACCGGGATTGATCCAGCCGCCCCGCGTGAAGGCCAGTAAGGGTTCCAACGTGGAGAATCCGCCGCTGAAGGCCTTGGGAGCATCGAGCCCATTGGGCGGTTGGGTCAGGCGCAGGGTCGCATTGGCGAGGTCATCCCGCAGCAGGCTATGGGCTGTGTCCTGATCGCGAACCATCTCTGTGCGGGACTCCACCATCTGGCCGGACCGTAATGTCTGGATCAACAGGGTCGAACCTGCCACCATGAGCAGCGAGGTCACGGCGAGCGCGACCAACATTTCGATCAAGGTGAACCCGGCCGACTTGCTCATGATGTCGGCACCCGCATCAGGGTTTGGCGGCTCACGAGTTGCTGCCCCGTTTCAGCATCGCCTATCGTGACCGACACCGAAAACAGGCCTTCCCGTCCGGTGGCGCTGATCGTGCGCATCCAGGTCAGCCTGCGTCCGCGCTGCGTGCTTTGCCCGGTGTTCACACCCGGCAGAATGTCGCCGGGACGAACAAGCGCTTCGGCCATCAGATTGTCAGCTTCGACAGTGGCAAGGAAACGCTGATCCACATGGCGCGCGCCGGCAAGGGTTTCGTTCCCGAGATGCGCAAGCGACATGGCAGCAATACTGAACACGCCGAGCGCAACCAGCACTTCGACCAGCGTGAAGCCTTGCTGTGAACGCGGAGAACTCATGTCAGCGCTCCACCTCGACCATGCCGGACGAGGACACGGTCAGCACCCGCCGGTCCGCACCCTCGGCAAGGGTCAGCGGCCGCGCTGACACGATGCCGGTCGCATCTGCCACGATGTCTGGCCAATCCTTCAGATCACTTTCCTGAAGTCCCCGCCGCGTCGTTGAGACAGAGATCGTCAGAGGGGATGGCAATTTGTGCGCCGATCGCGGCAGCGCGACCCAGCGACTGTCGCGCCAAGCCTGCGCCACATATTCATCGTCCTCCAACCGGATAGCGCGCACCTCTCCGGAGGCAATCGCCTCATCCGTCAGACGATCTATCGCCAATTCGAGCCGAGCAACTTCCCGGTCGATCCGGGAAGGCTGGCGCGGCAAGGTCATGACGATCGCGGCGCTGGCCAGCGCCAGAATGAAGAGCGCAACCAGAACCTCAACCAGAGACATGCCGGATTGAGAGGACAGGATTGGCGTCATCAGCTAGCGGGATCCCAGTTCCCGATATCGTCGTCCGTTCCGGCCTGTCCGTCCGGACCGGTGGAGAAGACGTCATAGGCGCTGCCCGACCGGGTGCCGGGATAAGCGTATTCATATTCATTGCCCCAGGGATCAGTCCGCATGCGTTTGATATAGCCACCGGGGCGGTACTGCGCGGCCTGTGCGCCGCTGGGCGCCGTACTCAGCGCGGCCAACCCCTGATCTGCGGAAGGGTAGCCATACATGTCGAGATTATACATATCGAGCGCGCTTTCGAGCGCGGCAATGTCGGAATGTGTCTTGCCAATGCGGGACTGGTCGGTCGCCGGCGCAACATTGATGACGATCAGCGTGGCAAGCAGGCCCATGATGAAAACCACCACCATGAGTTCCACGAGCGAGAAGCCCGCCGTCTTGCGGCGCTTTTCCTGAGGGGTGCGGGGCGTGACTAAGTGCATGACTGCCTCCTATCCGATAGCGAGAGTATTGAGTTGCAGGATCGGCAACATAACCGACAGAACGATCAGGCCAACCAGCCCGCCGAGCACAACAATGATAAGCGGCTCCAGCAGGGACAGGAGCGTGGACGATCCCGTTTCGAATTCATTGTCCAGATAGTCTGCCGCGCGGGTCATCATGCCGGGAATGTCGCGCCCGGCCTCTCCGCTGGAGACCATGTGCACCATCATGGGCGGGAAGACACCGGTGGCCTTCAGCGCGCCGGCAAAGGAGCCGCCTTCGCGCACGCGTTCGGCGATCTGGTCCGCCGCTTCGCTGAAGACGAGATTGCCGGAAGCACCCTTCGCTCCGCTCAAAGCCTCGAGAATGGTCGCGCCAGAGCCGGAGAGCGTCGCGAAAACCCGCGCAAAGCGACCCGCACAAACCGTTCGGTTCAAGGAGCCTACAATCGGTAGGTTCAGGCTGTAGCGATCAATTGCGCGGCGCACCGCGGGAACCCTGAAGGCGCGGATCGCGGCGAAAACCAGGGTCGCGAGCGCCAGAGCGATCAGGATACCATGCGATTGCAGGGTTTCTGACAGATTGACCACGATACGTGTGATCAGTGGCAGATCGGTGTCGAACAAGTCGAACTGTTCGACCAGGCGCGGCACCACGAACAACATCATGGCGATGATCATGCCGATGGCCATCACCCCCAAAACGGCGGGATAGATCAGCGCCGCCTGGACTTTCTGGCGAAGCTGGTGACTACGCTCAAGATATGTGGCGAGGCGCTCCATGACGTCACCAAGCCGTCCCGACAGTTCGCCCGCAGAGACGACCGACCGCACGAGCGGTGGAAACGCCTTTGGCGCGACTGACATCGCGTCTGCGAGACGCGCGCCTTCGGTGACCTCGGTCTTGATGGCGTGCAGGACACGCTGGGCCTGCGGGGTTGCCGCATCCTCTGCGGCGGCGCCAAGCGCCTGTTCGACCGGAAGGCCCGATTGCAGGAGTACGGACAATTGCCGTACCAGAAGGACACGCTGCTTTTCGCCGATCCGGCCGCCGATGCGGCTTGCCTTGGCCGATTGCTCGCTGACGGGAATGACATCGAGCGCCATGAGATCACGCAGGCGCAATTCGCGGCGCGCAGAACGCGGGCTTTCAGCGGAAATAATCCCTTTCTGGCGCCTGCCATGATCATCGACGGCGACATACTCAAATGCCGGCATCACCCACCTCCCTTGCGGCTGACGCGGAGCACTTCAGCGGGGCTGGTTTCCTGCGAGACGACATAGCGCCGCGCATTGTCGATCAGGCGGTCATGTCCCGAAAACGCGGCTTCGTCGATCCGGTGCTCGCTGGCCTCGGACCCGAGCAGGTCGCGGATATTGCTGTCCACGACCAGAAGCTCATAGATACCGATCCGGCCATCAAAGCCGGTATTGCCACACGAGAAGCAGCCATTCGGCTCGCCCACCATGACGGTGTCACCTGCGCCAAAGCCGAGAGCGTCGAGTTCCACCGCGGTGGCCGGACGCTCTGTCTTGCAATTCGGGCAAAGGCGGCGGACGAGGCGCTGTGCCATCACTGCGCGCAGCGTGGACGCGAGCAGGTAGGCTTCGACCCCCATGTCGCGCAAGCGGGTGATTGCCCCTGCAGCGCTGTTCGTGTGGAGTGTGGACAGAGCGAGACGGCCCGTGGAGGCGAATTCAAACGCGACTTCCGCCGTTTCGGAATCCCGGATCTCGCCGACCATGACGACATTCGGATCTTGGCGAAGAATGGAGCGGAGCGTCGCCGCGAAGGTCAGGCCGACCTTGTGATCCATCTGGGTCTGGCTGATGCCCGGCAGACCATACTCAACAGGGTCTTCCAGGGTCATGATGTTGTCGCGACCGTTGTTCAGGCGCGAGAGCGACGCATAGAGCGTCGTTGTCTTGCCGGAGCCGACCGGCCCGGTGACAAGGATCACGCCATTTGGCTGGGCCAGCGCATCGGAGAAACGCTCCAGCGTGTCTGCATCCATGCCGAGTTCCGGAAGGCCGACCAGCGCGTTCTTTGTGTCGAGCAGACGCAGCACAACCCGCTCCCCATACCGGGTGGGGAGTGTGGCCACACGCACATCAATAGACCGTCCGCCCACTGACAGCGAAATCCGGCCATCCTGCGGGAGACGCTTTTCGGCAATGTCGAGCCGCGCCATGACCTTTATCCGAGACAAGATGGGCGCGGCCAGTTTGCGCGGCGGAGTCAGAACTTCGACGAGGTCGCCATCGATCCTGTAGCGGATCGAGAGATGGTTTTCGAACGGGTCGATATGAATGTCGGACGCGCGGCGCTTGATGGCTTCGTGGATCAGGCCGTTGATCAGGCGGATCACCGGCGCGTCATCCTGCCCGTCGAGCAAGTCTGCAGCTTTCGGGATATCGTCGATCAGGCTCTCCAGACCGCCCCGGCTCTCCACGGCGGCATCGACGTCATCATCCGCCATCGGGCCAGACGCAAAGGCCTCGGCCAGCAACCGATCATAGGAGTCCTTGTCCAGCGACTCCAGAGCAAACACGCTGCCGAGCGCGCGTCGTGCCTCCACCAGCGCCAGCGGATCTGCGCCCTGACGGACGGCTACGGTCAGCTGGTCCCGTCCGGGCAGGACGACCAGTCCCTTCTCCTTGGCAAAGGCATATGTGAATTGGGTCGGGGCGAAATCAGTCGGCGTCATTGCGGCGGCGGGCTTCCCAACACTTCTGTCATGAAATTGTCGATAGAGGACGTGTCATTCCCCTCCCCGCCCCAGAGTTCTTCGGCGCGGATGTAATTGTAGGATCGTGATGTAACGGCTTTTGCTCCGGCACGGTCGCGAACGATCGTTGGACGGATGAAAACCATTAGATTCGTCCGACCAAGCGACTTGCCTTCCGTGCGGAACAGACGACCCGCAACAGGGATATCCCCCAGCAATGGCACCTTCTCATTGGAAAAGGCTTCGGTCTGCTCAATAAGGCCGCCAAGCACAATGATCTCACCATCGTCGGCGATCACGCTGGTATTGATCTCTCGCGTATTGAGCACGATATCTGTCACGCCCGCTGTAATCGCACCGGCCACATTGGACACGGTTTGTGTTATTTGCATACGGATCGTTCCATCATTCGACACTCGAGGCGTAACGGTCAGCCCAACCCCCACATCCTTGCGATCCACGGTCGTGAAAGCATTTGTGTTATCGTCCCCCAGCACCTGACCTGTCGTGATTGGCACATTCTGCCCGACCAGCAGAGACGATGTCCCATTGTCCAGAGTCATGTTGAAGGGCTTTGAGAGAATGCGGGAATTCGTGTCCGCCTCCACAGCCGTCAGTACAGCGCCGAACAGTGTATCGCCATCCTGTCCGCCGACACCAACCGTGATTCCGGTCAAGCCAAGCAGCGAGTTGAGCGCCGCCGTTGTCAGAGAGTCGCTGACTGCGCTGTCCTCGTCCCCTGAAAATGGCGTGTCACTGCTGATTGCCCCCGCAAGCGTGAGCAGGTTTGGCGCCGAGGCCGAAAAGTTTGTCGTGGCGAACGGGACTGAACTACTGCCAGTTCCTGACAACAGGAATTGAAGGCCGAGTTGCCGCGCCGTGTCGTCCGCCATTTCGACAATGATGGCCTCCACCAGAACCTGGGCGCGCCGCCGATCAAGATCGCCAATGACGCGCTCGAGGCTTAGCAGGGTTTCCGGCGCCGCGCTGATGACCAACGAGTTGGTGGAATCATGGTGGGCAATCGTGGTGGCCTCACTTGCATCCGCGAGTCCGCGGCGCTTGTCGATGGCAAAGGCCACCTGCTGCAGGATCGGCACGACATCGGCCGCATCCGCATTATTCAGCGGGACGACCCGGATCGTGTCCTGAAGCCGGTCGCGGCCATCCAGATCCGCCGTCACGAGCTTGGCGCGCTCAACGGCGGCCGGATCACCGCGCAGGATCAGCGCATTGCCCGCCTCGGACGCTATGGCCCTGAAATTGGATTTGTAGGCGTCCTCGCCGGCACTGGTGTTCAGAGAGGTCAGGATGTTTGCGACTTCCGTGGCGGAGGTGTTGGCCAGCTGGATGGTTTCGGTCACCGAAGGGTCGGCATCAATCTTGTCGACCATGCTGCGCAAGCGGGGAATGTTGGAGGCATAATCTACCACGACCAGCGTGTTCGACTGGGCATTGGCAATCACCTGTCCCTGCTCGTCAATCACTGGCTTGAGCATCTTCGCTGCTTCGAGGGCGTTCAGATGCTGGAGGCTGAAGATTTCGGTGGTGAAGGCGTTTGATCCGTATGCCCCCATGCCCGCCTCACCCACAGCACTTTGTTCCGGGACAATGCGATATGTGTCCTTGCCGGCCGGGATCGCCGTAAATCCGTGCACGCGCAAGGAGGACAGGAACACATCGAACACTTGCTCGTGCGTCAGCGGCGTGGTGGAGGAGACCGTGATCCGCTTGGTGCGCGCTTCCGGATGCACGACAAACGTGTAGCCCGTCACCGTCGATACGTCCGCGATAAGGGCGGACAGCTCGACATCCTCGAAATTCAGGATGTGCCGCGCCGTATCCGCCGGCGTCTCATTGGCCAGAGCAAAGGCCGACGGAGATGCTGCGAGAACTGCCGTTGCGGACAAGAGGGTTTTCAAATTCATGTCTATCGGGCCTCCTCGGGCGCGAGGGTATGGTCAATTGTCTTTCCGTCCCGGTCGATCTTCAGACGAACGGGATTAGGATCGGAGAATTTCCGGGCAAGCTCTGCCGGAGGAACGTCATTGATGTCTGCGCCATCCAGGCCCACGACCACATCGCCGGGCTGAAGACCCGCGCGGGTCATCACGTCAGCGTCACCCCGGGAGCCGATACGGTAGCCGACAAATTCCTGACCGTGATGGACCGGATCTATCGTGATGCTGGACATCAGGTCGGCGCGGGCGATCCGGGCGCTGGTGGAGCCCGTGGCAGAATTGTTGCTCTCGGGGTCAGGCTGGCCCGGCGTGGTCAGGACCGATAGCAGGCCGGCGCCGCCTTCCATCATCAGGGCCTCCGTCTGGCCGCCCTTCCGGAGCGTGACGCGGTCCCCATAAATCCGGTGAAGGGTGACCCCCTCAAGGATGGCTTCGCCGGGCGAATAGGCTGCAGTCCGGTTGTCTGGTGTGCTGATGAGGGCGATGCCGCCCTGCTCTTCGGAAGACGCCCGAACGCCCCGCAGCTTGAGGTTCAGACTGGTTTCCGGCGCGTCCGGGATATCTGCCACGAGGGCGGAAGCCGCGCCGAACGGATTTTCGTGGAGGAGCCGGGACGTATCCACGGATATGTTGGTGGCGATACCTTGCGGGGGCTGCACGACGGAGCGAACCGGGATGTCCGGAGAGACTGCCCCGCCCGGTTCTACCGCCAGCCAAATGAGCTTTGCCGTCGCCAAGCCAATGCCCACGACCAAGGCGACCTCAATCACGCGCAAGGCAGGCCCGACGCTACGCCGAGCGAAAACTGCAATAGATTCAAGCCGTTCCGTCAATATCAAGCCCCTCGAAAGAGGGTTTCCCCTAAGCTAACAGGTCCGCGACGACAATGGCCGCGGACCTGTAATTGATGATATGCAATATCAGAGCCGAAGCTAGAACATACGTTTCAGGCCAATACTGAAAATGGTTCCCTGCTCGTACGTATCGACATCCACGCGGTCAGCCCCGCGCTCCTGAAAAGCTTCATAATCTTCCTGAAGGATGTTTTCGATATTGAGGGAGAATTCATACTGGCCGCTGCCAGACTGGAAGCGCTTGTTCCAGACAAAGTCCACCGTCATTGGCGGCTGCTCCAGAATTGCGGGCAGGTTGCCGTTCTCACCCGACCGGATACGCTCGCTGACATAATTGAACAGCAGGTTGTATTCGGACTGCGCCTCTTCATTGAGAAGGCCCAGCTGGACGTTGAAGAGGTGTTCGGACTGGCCCTGCATCCGGCGCCCGTCTTCGAGACGCCCGGCAGCCGTCGTGGTGCCGCGCACCGGGTTCAGATTCGTACCGATATTGAAGGCCACTTCACCATCTGCGCCGATCTCGGAATCTGACCAGGTGTAGTTGGTTTTCACCTGAACTTCGCGACCATCAAAGAAGCCCAAGCCGGTCCACTGGTCGAATGGCAGGAGCTGTTCGTATTCGACTTCAAATCCGTACAGCTTGGCAGAGGGTACGTTGATAAACGTCGTCTGAATTGTCTCTGTACCGGCCAGAATCTCCTCGATCGGGTTTTCCAGATCCTTGTAGAACAGGCCGAGCGTCACGAACTGATCACGGGCGAAATAGTATTCGCCGCGCAGGTCATAGTTCTTGATCGACGCGTTCACGAGATACGGGTTACCGAAGAAGGTGGCATCGGTTTCCGTATTGACGAACACAGCCGGGGCCAGTTCGCGGAACTGAGGACGCGTCAGTGTTTCGGAATATCCCCCACGAACCTGCAAATCCTCGATCGGGTTCCAGGTGATGGTCAAAGCCGGCAACCAGTCAGACTGGTCGATGACCCCTTCCACCGTGTTGCCGGTTAGATCGCCACTGATGTTCTGCGTATCAATGGCCTCGATCGCGTCTTCAAAACGCACGCCCAGCGCAGCGCGGATATAAGGCGTGATCTGAGCATCGATCCCGGCATAGGCGGCATCAATTTCCAGCGTTGCCACATAGAATTGCGGGAATTGCTCACCAGCTACTTCCGTAATCGAGCCAACACCCGACCGGAAGATATAGTCATAGATGTAATCGAGACGCTGGGTGCGGTCCGTGCCGCCGACACCGTTGATATCGTAAAGCAGCGAGGTGGCTGCGCGATCATTCTCAACATAGCTGTAGCCAAATTTCAGGTCAGCCTCACAAAGGAACGTACAATCCCCGTCCCGCGTCATCGGCAATGTGCCGTCGATCCCGAAATCCGTGGTATCATCCTCAACCTTGCTGAACTGCATCCGGTTCGCAGCAGGGCTGGTAGAGAGGATCGGCACGCCAGCATCATTGATGTTGTAGATGTTCGACAATTGGTAGGGCGCATCCCGAAGCGCTTCGGAATATGACGCGCGCCATTCCACCTTCATATCCATGACTTGAGGCAGGAAATGCTCGCCCTGGACCTGCGTGGACCAGAGCTGTTGCTCGACCCATTCCAAAGCATCGAGGCGCTGGTCGACGTCTTCATTGTTCTCGCCGGTAATGATCCGCGCTTCCTTTTCAGAGGAGCGGGTCACAAGCCCGGTGAACTTGATCTCATGGTCGGAGAATGCCTCGAAACCAATTGTCGCCAAGGCGTTCGTATCAATCGTATTCTGTGTGCTCAAACGATCCTGCTGGAAAGCTGACCGGAGACCGTCACCCTCAAGGTCGCCATACCCCCGCGTTCCCCGCTTCGTCTGCCAGGAATTGCCATATCCGACAGCGGCGATCACGCCCATCGAGATATCAGACGTGAGGTCGAAATTGTTGCCTCCCGACATATCGATGCTGAAGTTCGGAGCAACCTCCCCTTCCTGCATGACCAGGAGGGATGAATTGTCAGTCAACTGACGGCCGAACTCAGTTGTGAGACCATCTGCCAGGGAAGGCAGGTCGCGAGCACCGTCATCGAAGCCCAGAATGTCGGTATCTGTCCCGTCATACATCAGGCCATTGCGCAGCGTCGTCGACGTATCGCGGGCAACTTTTGCGCCGACAGTGAAGAAGGCTTCATCCGGCACGGTCTTGGTGCGCAAATCGACAAGACCGCCCCCAAATTCGCCCGGAAGGTTTGGTGAATAGGTCTTCTGGACCAGAACGCTCTTCAGAGCGGATGTCGGAAACAGGTTCAGCGGCACGACCCGGCGCAATGGCGCAGGGCTAGGCAACGGTGATCCGTTGAGAAGCGCGGTCGAGTAGCGCTCATTGAGACCACGGACGTAAATGAACTCGTCTTCAGCCGTGGCGATACCGGCAACACGCGCGAGGGCAGCGGCAGCATCGCCGTCTCCCTGCAGCGAGAAATCGCCTTCATCAATGAGAGCGGCGACTTCGGAAGTGGAGCGTTTTTCGTCCGGAATGAACAAGCCACGCACGACGACAGTTTCCTGACGGGCTTCCTCCTCCTGCTCGACAGCAGGAGTGGAGTCGGATGGCGAGGAGTCTTCTTGAGCGAATGCCGGTGACAGCCAGGCAAGGCAGGCTCCGGTCAACAGCAAGGAACGGGCAGACAGGAGGCGTTTCATTTGAGGTTTCCTGTAATGGGCTGACGGGACTCAGCCCCGCCGAAATGTCTCTGGTCTGAACGACGGAATGGGGCAGCAGAGTCTGCCGCCCCATCCAATCTGTTCAAGGCCGGCTTAGTTGGTCGATGTCAGGTTACCTTCCTGATCGATCGTCCAGCCGAGGAACCACTTGTCATCAGCATCTTCGACAGCGCCGATATATGTTGTGGCTTCGAGGTTGCCGATGCCGGTCACGTCATAGACGGGAACAGCGTTCTCATTGGCGCCCGGGACAAGGCCAGGACGGCCCGACCGGAAGGCAAAGCCGGACATGGTCACCGTCTGACCGGTCACAACATTGTCAGCTGTGACGAAGGTCACGTCGTCCGTGTCACCGCTCTCGATGTCTTCACCATTGTCGGAGAGGAAGAGCGAACGGATCAGCAGGTCGTCATTCGTAACGTTGGTCTGCGTCTGTGGATCATCGACATCCAGACCGGCATCTGGCCAGCCAAGGATGATGGCGTTCACAAGCGTACCCTGCGTACCGCGACGGAGCACGGCGCCCGTGTCTGCAGCAGCGTCGCCACTGGCAATGATCGTGATGTTGGACAGATCCGGGCTGGAGACCGGCGTCTTGTCGTTCTCACCATTACGGTTGTCACCCTCGATGCCGCGTGGGTCACCCGAAAGGCCGCCCGTTGCACTTGTCGCACCGGCGTAGACGATGCCGTACTGCAGCGAACCGGTCCAACCATCTGTCCAATCGATGCTGTCGTCACCGCAACCCGTTGCGACCAGGTGTTTGGCGTTTACCGCACCACCGAACCATTCGAAGCAGTCGTCGAGGTTGTTGTAGACTTGGACATAATCAACTTCGGTGCCCGAACCGACACCCTGGAAGGCAATGCCGTTCAGTTCGTCCGTATTGGTCAGGCGTGTACCAGCATACTGAACGCGCGTGTAGAAGATCTGACCGGAGTCATCGTCGGCAGTTGCACCACCGAACAGGCCGGAGGAACCTTCGCCTGACTTTTCACAATCAACCGTGCCGCCCGTCGCAGTGGTCTCGTTACAGGCATTGATCGGAGCGCGACCGTTGATGATAACTCCACCCCAGACACCCTTGGTGTCTTGGTCGAGGGCCGCGATTGTACCATCCACAACTGTCTTGGCGGTGAAGACGACTGGCTGAGCTTCGGTGCCGTTTGACAGGAGGCGAGACCCCCGAGCGATGACGAGGTAGTCGTCATTGCCTTCACCGACGACCGTCACACCCGCATCAATCGTAAGCGATGCGGCAACAGAGCCTGCGAGCGGTGCAGCCGGATCGGGACCACGGTCAACCCCTATAAAGACCGGACCGACCAGTTCATAGATCAGTTCGTCCCCATTGGAGAGACGCAGATCTGACGTGACGGAGCTGGAGCCATCAATCTGGCACAGCTTCTTGCCGTCCAGTTCGCCATTTTCAGTCGTGCCGGTTGGGCACTCGGCTTCTTCTTCGTCGAACAGCGTGCCAGCGAGGGCAAAGTTAGCCCAGCTGTTTGCACTGGTTTCGGTTGGTCCGAATGCACCGATATAGGTGGTGGTATCGAAGAAGGCGTCAGCTGCCAGAACCGTGGACACAGGAACGTTCAGCTCCTGCTGGCCAGGGAAGAAATTCTCCACCAGCGAGTTGTTGCCCGTCCGGATGTTCGCAGACGCCGCGAAAGTCGGAACACCGTCGGAGTCCGTAGCGAAATTCTCAGCCGTGTCGAGGAGCAGGGATTCGATCACCAGATCGCCATCCGAGAAGCCGGTAAAGGTCTGAGGGTTATCGACGTCGATGCCGGTTGCGTAGCCGGTCACAATGCCGTTCACGATGTTGCCCTGTGTACCACGGCGCAGCAGGATGCCCTGCTGATTGCCATCTGTGCCGACGAGCGTGAAGTTGGAAACACTCGGGCTGGAAAATGGCGTCTTGTCATTCTCGCCGTCACGGTTGTCAGCTTCGATGCCGCGCGGATCGTCAGAGCTAGGAACTGTCGAGCGGACAGCTGCGAACTGCAGCTTGCCCTGCCAACCATCGGTCCAGTCCAGCGAGTCATCGCCAGCGCCGGTGATGACAACGTGCTTCGCGTTCACGGTTCCGCCAAACCATTCGATGCCGTCATCGAGATTGTTGTGGACCTGAACATAGTCAACGTCCGTGCCGGACCCAACACCCTGGAAGGCGATGCCGTTCAACTCGTCCGTATTGGTCAGGCGGGCGCCCGCATACTCGACGATTACATAGTTCAGGTTACCGGAATCATCGTCAGCGGTTGCACCGCCAAACAGACCAGACGACCCCTCGCCGCTTTTCTCACAGTCAGCGGTGCCGCCAGTTGCGGTGGTTTCGCTACATGCATTGATCGGTGCGAAACCGTTGATGATCAGGCCGCCCCATTGAGCGTTCGTACCGGCTTCGATCAGGTTGGAGCCGGTCTCTTCATCATTAATCGCTGCGCGCGCCGTGAAGCGGATCGGAGCAGCTTCGGTTCCCGTTGCAGCGATTGCCGAACCGCGCGTCACAACGAGATAATCGTCGGTGGCCGTCACTGTGCCGCCTGAGGACGCGCCGAAGAAGCGAACGCCTTCATTGATCGTCAGCGTGACGGGCGTCCCAGCGTTATCCTTGTTGTCTTCACCGATGAAGACGGGGCCCTGAATGGCGATCGTGGTGTTGGCTGGAATTTCGAGGTCGGCCGTGATCGTCGTGCCGCCTGTTGCGTCGGATCCGAGCACACACACCAGCCACAGCAGCAAATGTGGCTTCAGCCGTACCCGTAGGACAGCCGGCTGTCGGGACCAGATCGATAGTCGCTGCGGCCGGCGGCGGTGGCGGAGGCGACGGTGGGCTCACCGGCGTTTCGGATGCTCCTGGTGAGGAAATCGTCGTGTCCGAACACGCAGCGAGTGTCAGCACGGCAACACTCGCCATGGTCGCGAGCTTCAAGGTCTTCCCGAGTTTCATTCTTTACCCCTTTGTGGCCCCAATTAAGGATGCCGGTCTCAGCAATAATTCGTTGGATCGGGCCAATAGTGATTCCATGGCCACCTGCATCCGAAGCGGCTTATCGCAGTGACCCGCGACGGTTTCCGCACAGTTCCGCAAAGATTTTATGACGGCTGCATTACTTTCATGAACCCGCAGTCCATGGCCTGTGAGCGCGCCGCCAGAAACGTCAGGCACGCGAAAAAGCTCGATAATCAACTGTGATCGCGGCACTCCTGAGAAGGAGACCGACGCGGCCGTGTTAACGCTGCATCGCCCGGAACATTAAGGGATCAGGCGTCAGGATCACCGGCAAGGACGACCGATACGGGAATCTGGAACAGATCGCCTTCCCGCGAGAAAAACAGCGTTTTCCCATCCGCAGAAAGGCCGGGCCCATAGTCTATACCTGCAGAATTCAGAGGCTCTCCGGGATTTCTCGGCGCGTCCCAAGTGCCATCTTCCTGTCGGCTGGAAATCCAGATGTCGACAATGCCGATCTTGGGGGCACGATGCGAGTAGAAGAACAGCGTCCGTCCATCTGCCGTAAGCGCCAGATGATCATTCGTGCGGAAATCATTGACCTCTTCCAGGTCACGCTGCTTGATCCAGTTGCCCTCATCATCCCGGCGGGCGTCGGCCAGATTATAGCTGCCGCTCTTGTTCGAAGTGTACACCATCAGACCGTCTGCCGAGACAACCGCCATGGTTTCATTCGCGCCCGTATTCACGTCGCCCGACAGGGGTTCAGGCTGCCCCCATTCGCCATCCACCAGTTCCACTTGCCAGATGTTCAAATCTTTCCGGCCAGGCCATTGAGGCATTTCGGCATCTGACGCGAACAGGAGCGTGCCGTCCACGGGGTTGAAGCTGGGACCGACCAGAATACTTTTTGACGGAAATTCAAGGCGTACAGGTTCGCCCCAGGCCTTGCCGTCGCGGCGCACCTCGTACAGCCAGGTCTCGTCGCCATTCTCCTTGGCAAAGACGCGAACCTGTCCATCCGGACTTTCGGTCATGGAGTAGGCGCGGGTGAATTGTGTGGCTGGCTCAGCGTCCGGAAAAACGGGCCGTGGCGCGCCGTCGGCACCATAGGAGCATCCAGCCAGAACGAAAGCAGCAGCCGAAGCTGCGAGGGAGGTCATCAGTTTCATGGGATCTCAAGTCAGTAAATCTACAGGAACGTCAAGCGCATCAGCCAATCGCTTGGCTGTTTTGAGGCCATAGGACATGCCGCGCTCTATGGCCGAAATATGGTTCGGGCGAATGCCGCACACATCACTCAGATCCTTTTGGGTCATCAGGCGGTACTGGCGGACAACCCGTACCGGGTTCTCGCCTTCCCGAATTTTCTCGGTGATTTCGTCAGGAACATTGAGGGTGGCTTCGTTTTCAACCGAATGCAGCTGCTGCGTGAGGCCTGCGATTGATTCTTCGAGCTCCAAAACCTTCTTCTCGAGATCCAATACCTTGATTTCCAAGGAGTAAACCAATTCAAAATCACTGGTCACAGCATTGCCCCTTTGCAGCTGTCGCAGCGATATGCGGATTTCTGTACGGTTTAATGTCGGCAGTGATAAAGTTCTGTGACAGCGACAGCGGGGACGGCTGTCTGCCCACTTTCGCTTAACCGAATCACGCGCCTTCTGGGATCGGCCGAAGCAGGGAGCTTGAGATGTCGATCAAATGGATTCGCCGCCGGGCACATATGCGCCGTCTGCCCTCCGGACAGATGGTGGAGGTCGCGTCCTCCTGGATGCCGATCGAGCGAAGCGACAGCGGCGGGCCAGAAAAATCCTGCCATTCCGCCTGCCCCGTCTGCGATGCGCCGATCCTCAGCCAGCGCATGCCCAATGGCGGCTGGGTCCATTATGAGCGGCACAGGAATTTCAGCCGCATCAAACACCCCTGTTTCTATCGCGGTGACGATATGGCTCCAGCGCGCGACGTGGAAACAGGTGATCTCTTCGCCTGATCACGATCGAAGCAGTTTTCTTTCAACATTCCGCGGCCAGACGCACTGACATGCCCTGTCATTATCATCGAGAGGGATGATCTGCCGCTCGGCTGATGCTACGAACCTGTATTCAAATTGCAGTCTGCCCCGCGCAGACTGCCAGAACAGGGCTTTTCGCAATGACCGACTTCGAGGCGCTGAAATCCATGGAGCAACGCCTGCTGTGGCTGTCCTCCTGGATCGTGCACAATGCCAACCATCTCCGCGAAAAAGAGGAAGGCGACGTGAAAGTCGGCGGCCACCAGGCCTCTTGCGCCTCGATGGTGTCGATCATGGCGGCCCTCTATTTCCATACACTGCGTCCGGAAGACCGGGTTGCGGTGAAGCCGCATGCCTCGCCGGTCTTCCATGCCATGCAATACATGATGGGGAACCAGACGCGCGAAAAGCTCGAGAATTTTCGCGGCTATGGCGGTGCACAGTCCTATCCAAGCCGGACCAAGGATGTCGATGATGTGGACTTCTCCACAGGCTCGGTGGGCCTTGGCGTCGCGATCACGGCCTTCGCTTCACTGATGCAGGATTACCTCGAAGCAAAGTCATGGGCGAATGATCGCCCCAATGGCCGGATGATCGCGCTCGTGGGTGATGCCGAGTTGGATGAGGGCAACGTCTATGAGTGTCTACAGGAAGGCTGGAAGCATGATTTGCGCAATACCTGGTGGGTCATCGACTATAACCGCCAGAGCCTAGATGGTGTCGTTCACGAGGGACTTTGGGAAAAAATCGACGCCATCTTCAAGGCGTTTGGATGGCGCACCATCGTGCTCCGCCATGGCGTACTGCAACGCGCGGCATTCAAGGAACCCGGCGGCGAGGCGCTGAAGGAATGGATTCAGAGCTGTCCGAATGCTGATTATTCGGCGCTCACCTATCAAGGCGGTGCAGCATGGCGCAAACGCCTGATGGACGACATCGGCGATCAGGGCGATGTCACGACATTGCTCGAAAAGCGCACCGACGCAGAACTATCTGCTCTAATGAACAATCTCGGCGGTCAATGCGTGCAGACGCTGACCGAGGCGTTCGACAGCGTTGCAGATGAGCAGCCAACCGTCTTTCTTGCCTACACAATCAAAGGCTGGGGCACTCCGCTGGCCGGACATAAGGACAATCATGCCGGACTCATGAACCCGTCCCAGATGGCGGATTTCCAGAAGCGCATGGGCGTGCCGCAGGGCGAGGAATGGAGCGTGCTCGCCGGGATCGACAATCCTGATGACCTGACGGCGCTGATGAATGACGCCGCCTTCTTCGCGAAAGGCCGCAGGCGGTTCGACGCCCCTATCGTGAAAAGCTCCGGCCCGGTCTTCCTTGACGATCGCAATCAATCGACACAGGCCGGCTTCGGGAAGATCCTGGACACGATCGCCAAGACCGACAGCGAACTGGCAGACCGTATCCTGACCACGTCCCCGGATGTGACCGCGTCAACCAATCTCGGGCCATGGGTCAATCGGCGCAGCCTGTTCGCACGCGAAGCCAAGGGCGACACGTTCCGGGAACAGCGCATTCCCTCAACGCAAAAATGGCAATTCTCTCCCGAGGGCCAGCATATCGAGCTTGGCATCGCCGAGATGAACCTCTTCCTGATGCTCGGCGCGGCTGGCTTGTCACACAGCCTGTTTGGCGAACGCATCATTCCCATTGGCACGGTCTATGATCCGTTTGTGGCGCGCGGCCTCGATGCGCTGAATTATGCCTGCTATCAGGACTCCCGGTTCATCATAGTTGGCACGCCCTCCGGAGTGACGTTGGCCCCGGAAGGCGGCGCCCACCAATCTATCGGTGCGCAACTGATCGGCATGAGCCAGGACGGGCTTGTTTCTTTTGAACCAGCCTTCCTCGATGAGCTCTCTATCATCATGGATTGGTCCTTCGACTATCTCCAACGCAGCGGTGAGGGTGATCCGGATGAACGCACTTGGCTACGTGATGAAACTGGTGGCTCCGTCTATCTGCGTCTGACCACACGCTCCATTGACCAACTCGGCCTGAAAGCGCGCGATGATGCGGATTTCAGGCGCGGCGTGGTCGATGGCGGTTACTGGCTTCGCAAGCCTGGGCCGAATTGCGAAGTCGTGATCGCCTATCAGGGCTGTGTGGCCCCCGAAGTGATCGAAGCAGCCGGCCGCATCGGAAATGATCGCCGGGATATTGGCGTGCTGGCCATCACATCCGCAGACCGCCTGAACTCCGGTTGGACAGCTGCGCGCCGCGCAAGAGCGCGCGGGCAGGACAACGCCGTCAGCCAGATCGAACGCTTGATGGGCGCAGTTTCGCGGGATGCGACGCTGATTACCGTTACTGACGGCCACCCGGCAACACTTGCCTGGATCGGCTCGGTCATGGGCCATAGAACCGCTCCGCTCGGTGTCGAACATTTCGGGCAAACCGGTACAATCAATGACCTCTACCGTCACTTCATGATTGATGCCGATGCCATCGTGGCAGCCGCCAATCACCTGTCGGCTGGCCGCAAGATTCGTCTCGCCAAACGTGTCTAGCTTTGTCCCTGCGTGAGGACTTGTGGGCAACGCCTTTCCCATGCTGTGGTCGACTTCGCGCCAACATATGGAGACGACATGTCGATCTGGAAAAATGGTATACCCGATCTTGAAACCCTGAGTTCAAACCAGTCAGGGACGATGGTTGACCATCTGGGCATAACCGTCACGGCCATAACCGACAATTCGCTGACGGCCCGCATGCCCGTCGACGCACGCACGCTCCAGCCACATGGTCGCCTGCATGGGGGTGCATCTGTGGCCTTGGCCGAAACCATTGGATCCATCGCCGCCAACCTGACTCTGGATTCCAAAGAGCAAATCGGTGTCGGCCTCGAGATCAATGCCAATCATGTGAGGCCCGTAAAGGAAGGGTATGTGTTCGGCACCGCCACGCCGGAAGCACTCGGCCGGACTACTCAGATATGGTCCATCCGCATCACTGATGAGACTGACCGCCTAGTTTGTATCTCCCGTTTCACGGTCGCCGTGATCCCTACGAGCAAAGCCTAGCTCTCCCCGCGCGGGTCTCATTCAGGCGACGCAATTTTCAATCGCCCAACAGAAAAAGCCCCCGATATCCGTGAGGACATCGAGGGCCAGTTTGGGTGCGGGAGTAGGATTTGAACCTACGACCTTCAGGTTATGAGCCTGACGAGCTACCGGACTGCTCCATCCCGCGTCAGCTTGTAGTTACATTTAGGAGGGTAACCCCTTAAATGCAAATCCGGCCGCGAGGGCCGGACCAATCCGCCTGGAAGATCCGGGCGGCAGGCCGCAAAAGCGACCAAAATAGTCGTAATGGAAAGATATGTCTGCAAGTTTGTCTGACTGGGCTCTGCGGACCCGGCAGCGACCTACTCTCCCACGCCTTAAGACGTAGTACCATTGGCGCAAGGGGGCTTAACGACCGAGTTCGAGATGGGATCGGGTGGGGACCCCCTGCCATAACCACCGGGTCGGCGGAAACCAGTCAGGGATATTATACCAACATGTTCTTTATCGAGACTGTGTAGAAGCAAATACGCTTTCAACTACACATGAATTTCAACAATCAAGCCTATCGAGCAATTAGTACCGGTTAGCTCCACGCATCGCTGCGCTTCCACACCCGGCCTATCGACGTGCTGGTCTTGCACGGCTCTCAGGGATACCTGGTTTTGAGGTTAGTTTCCCGCTTAGATGCTTTCAGCGGTTATCTAGTCCACACATAGCTACCCTGCAATGCGGCTGGCGCCACAACAGGTCCACCAGAGGTGTGTTCATCCCGGTCCTCTCGTACTAGGGACAAATCCTCTCAAGTATCCAACACCCACGGCAGATAGGGACCAAACTGTCTCGCGACGTTCTGAACCCAGCTCACGTACCACTTTAATCGGCGAACAGCCGAACCCTTGGGACCTGCTCCAGCCCCAGGATGTGATGAGCCGACATCGAGGTGCCAAACGATGCCGTCGATATGGACTCTTGGGCATCATCAGCCTGTTATCCCCGGAGTACCTTTTATCCGTTGAGCGATGGCCCTTCCACTCGGGACCACCGGATCACTATGACCGACTTTCGTCTCTGTTCGATCTGTCGATCTCACAGTCAGGCAGGCTTATGCCATTGCACTCAACGACCGATGTCCGACCGGTCTGAGCCTACCATCGCGCGCCTCCGTTACTCTTTAGGAGGCGACCGCCCCAGTCAAACTACCCGCCACACAGGGTCCCGGCCCCATCCAGGGGCGCGGTTAGACATCAAAGAAATTAAGGGTGGTATTTCAAGGTTGGCTCCACAGCATCTGGCGACACTGCTTCAAAGCCTCCCACCTATCCTACACATAAGTTCTTTAATGCCACTGTGAAGCTGTAGTAAAGGTTCACGGGGTCTTTCCGTCTGACCGCGGGTACCCCGCATCTTCACGGGGAATTCAATTTCGCTGAGTCTATGTTGGAGACAGTGGGGAAGTCGTTACGCCATTCGTGCAGGTCGGAACTTACCCGACAAGGAATTTCGCTACCTTAGGACCGTTATAGTTACGGCCGCCGTTCACCGGGGCTTCAATTCAAGGCTTGCACCTCTCCTTTTAACCTTCCGGCACCGGGCAGGCGTCAGACCCTATACGTCGCCTTACGGCTTCGCAGAGCCCTGTGTTTTTGATAAACAGTCGCAACCCCCAGTTTTGTGCCCCTCAGACCTGGTTGCCCAGATTGAGGCCTCCTTCTCCCGAAGTTACGGAGGTAATTTGCCGAGTTCCTTCAACATAGTTCTCTCAAGCGCCTTGGTATGCTCTACCTGACCACCTGTGTCGGTTTCGGGTACGGTCTAATAGGGAGGCTATTTCCAGGAACTTCCAGGCTGCATTCCCAATCCAATAAGGGAATACAACTTTCGAAATCCGTCACTCATCCCTTGGCCCACGAATATTAACGTGGTTCCCATCGACTACGCCTTTCGGCCTTGCCTTAGGGGCCGGCTAACCCTGCGCAGATTAGCTTTACGCAGGAACCCTTGGTCTTTCGGCGACAGGGTCTCTCACCCTGTTTGTCGCTACTCATGTCAGCATTCTCACTTCCGATACCTCCAGCAAACCTCACGGTTCACCTTCACAGGCTTACGGAACGCTCCGCTACCACTCTTTCGAGTCCGCAATTTCGGCGAATAACTTTAGTCCCGATACATTTTCCGCGCAGAGGCGCTTGATCAGTGAGCTGTTACGCTTTCTTTAAAGGATGGCTGCTTCTAAGCCAACCTCCTGATTGTCTCAGCACCTCCACATCGTTTCGCACTTAGCTATTACTTAGGGGCCTTAATTGGCGGTCTGGGTTGTTTCCCTTTTCACGACGGACGTTAGCACCCGCCGTGTGTCTGCCACGCATAACTTCTGGGTATTCGGAGTTTGAGAAGGTTTGGTAATCCGGTGAGGACCCCTAGCCCATTCAGTGCTCTACCCCCCAGAGTCTAATCGTGACGCTCTACCTAAATAGATTTCGCGGAGAACCAGCTATCAGCAAGTTTGATTGGCCTTTCACCCCTAGACACAGGTCATCCGAGAGCTTTTCAACGCTCAACGGTTCGGCCCTCCAGTGCATGTTACTGCACCTTCAGCCTGCCCATATCTAGATCACTTGCCTTCGGGTCTAATGCTACGTACTCATTCGCCCTATTAAGACTCGCTTTCGCTGTGCCTACACCTATCGGCTTAAGCTTGCACGCAACACTAAGTCGCTGACCCATTATACAAAAGGTACGATGTCACTCCGAAGAGCTCCATCAGCTTGTAGGCATCCGGTTTCAGGATCTGTTTCACTCCCCTCATCGGGGTTCTTTTCATCATTCCCTCACGGTACTTGTTCACTATCGGTCGGTAAGGAGTACTTAGGCTTGGAGGGTGGTCCCCCCATGTTCAGACAGGATTTCACGTGTCCCGCCCTACTCTAAAAGGTCTTCATTTTACGGATACGGGGCTATCACCCACTACGGCGTACCTTCCCAGATACTTCTCCTTATTTCAGACCAGGCCTGGTCCGCGTTCGCTCGCCACTACTAACGGAGTCTCAATTGATGTCCTTTCCTCCGGGTACTTAGATGTTTCAATTCCCCGGGTTCGCTTTTTAACCCTATGTATTCAGATTAAAATATCTCACTATTGAAATGTTAGACAGGTCGAGCGCCGAAGCGCTCGAATTATCCAACATCTCGGAGATGGGTTTCCCCATTCAGAAATCACCGGATCAAAGGGTGCTCTCGCCTCCCCGGTGCTTATCGCAGAGTGCCACGTCTTTCATCGCCTCTTACCGCCAAGACATCCCCCGGATGCCCTTTTGACGCTTGATCGTTATTTGAAATCCATGTGCAGTGGAAAACGCATTTGCGCTCCACACACTGGATCTCGATCAGACATGTTGGTTTCTTGCAGACTGACCCTTTACCAATACCGCACATTGCTGCGCGGCCGGTTATTCGGCTGAGGCTGGTGACGCAGACCCACGAGGGGTGGCGGCCAGCCGGATCAATCTTTCCCTTACGATAACAAACATCCTGGAACCCTGAGGTCCCAGAAACGGACTAAACTTCTTTCGTTCGTACACCTACCAAGTAAATGGTGGAGCCAGACGGAATCGAACCGACGACCTCCTGAATGCAAATCAGGCGCTCTCCCAACTGAGCTATGGCCCCGTAGTCTGGCATCCCGCCAGGTCGCGTGCCCTGCCCTGCGTTGCCGCAGGCTTCGATGGTGGGCCGAGGAAGAGTTGAACTTCCGACCTCACGCTTATCAGGCGTGCGCTCTAACCACCTGAGCTACCGGCCCGTGACCAAGTCAGGGCCAGGCCCATCGCGGTCAAAGTCGAAGACAGGCGATAAAGCGCCCGCGGGGCTCGCTTAGTATCCAGACTCACTGAAAGCAAGCCTGAACAACGAACGAAGGAAGAGAAACGGAGACGGCGCGATAGCCGCATAGTTTTTTGTCCATCAAAGTGGACTGTCTATAGAGCTCTAGAGCCTCGCGTGAGCAAAGCAATCCAGAAGCATCCTTAGAAAGGAGGTGATCCAGCCGCAGGTTCCCCTACGGCTACCTTGTTACGACTTCATCCCAGTCACTGATCCTACCGTGGCCGCCTGCCTCCGAAGTTAGCACAGCGTCTTCGGGTAGAACCAATTCCCATGATGTGACGGGCGGTGTGTACAAGGCCCGGGAACGTATTCACCGTGGCATGCTGATCCACGATTACTAGCGATTCCACCTTCATGCCGTCGAGTTGCAGACGACAATCCGAACTGAGACAGTTTTTGGGGATTAACCCATTGTCACTGCCATTGTAGCACGTGTGTAGCCCTACCCGTAAGGGCCATGAGGACTTGACGTCATCCCCACCTTCCTCCGGCTTACCACCGGCAGTTTCCTTAGAGTGCCCACCCAAACGTGATGGCAACTAAGGATGAGGGTTGCGCTCGTTGCGGGACTTAACCCAACATCTCACGACACGAGCTGACGACAGCCATGCAGCACCTGTATCCGATCCAGCCTAACTGAAGGAATCCATCTCTGGAAACCGCGATCGGTATGTCAAGGGTAGGTAAGGTTCTGCGCGTTGCTTCGAATTAAACCACATGCTCCACCGCTTGTGCGGGCCCCCGTCAATTTCTTTGAGTTTTAATCTTGCGACCGTACTCCCCAGGCGGAGAGCTTAATGCGTTAGCTGCGTCACCGACAGGCATGCCTGCCAACAACTAGCTCTCATCGTTTACGGTGTGGACTACCAGGGTATCTAATCCTGTTTGCTCCCCACACTTTCGCACCTCAGCGTCAGTACCAGTCCAGTTAGCCGCCTTCGCCACTGGTGTTCCACCGAATATCTACGAATTTCACCTCTACACTCGGTATTCCGCTAACCTCTCCTGGTCTCTAGACTTCCAGTTTCAAATGCAGTTCCGAGGTTGAGCCCCGGGATTTCACATCTGACTTAAAAGTCCGCCTACGTGCGCTTTACGCCCAGTAATTCCGAACAACGCTAGCCCCCTTCGTATTACCGCGGCTGCTGGCACGAAGTTAGCCGGGGCTTCTTTACTAGGTACTGTCATTATCATCCCTAGCGAAAGAATTTTACAACCCTAAGGCCTTCATCATTCACGCGGCATGGCTGCATCAGGCTTTCGCCCATTGTGCAAGATTCCCCACTGCTGCCTCCCGTAGGAGTCTGGGCCGTGTCTCAGTCCCAGTGTGGCTGATCATCCTCTCAGACCAGCTATAGATCGTCGCCTTGGTAGGCCATTACCCTACCAACTAGCTAATCTAACGCGGGCCGATCTTTCACCGATAAATCTTTCCCCCGAAGGGCGTATACGGTATTACCACTCGTTTCCAAGAGCTATTCCGTAGTGAAAGGTACGTTCCCACGCGTTACTCACCCGTCTGCCACTATATCGTTCGACTTGCATGTGTTAAGCCTGCCGCCAGCGTTCGTTCTGAGCCAGAATCAAACTCTCAAGTTGAGTTGATCTGACGATACCATCCATTGGAATATGGACGGCTACTTTAGCTGTTAAGCATCAAGTATTGCGTTCTTTGACGAGAAACCCTTAGTCACAAAGGTCGGGCCGAAACCCAACCGATGGAAAAAGAATTTTCTCTTAAGAAACGCATCCGTCGTGATCGTTTGGACCGTGGCCGAAGCCCGTGTCCGCAAGCCATCACGCCGCCTGCGTTTCTCTTCCTAATCTCTTACGATGTCAAACAGCTGGAACCGAAGCTCCGAAGGTCTCCATCAGAAGCCCGTGGGCCCGTCCGGAAGAGGCGGCTTATATGGGCCGCCGCTTAGCCCGTCAACACTCTTTTTCGCGCCTTATGCAGTTGAGTGTTTGACCACCGTTTCCGCATCAATTTTAGCGCAAAAGAACCACTTGCCGAAAAGATCCGGCTCGCAAATTCGAGCGTTTCGAGGAACCGCATATATAGCCCCTGTTCGACGAAAAGTTCAAGAACTTTTTCACCAATCAGGTGAGCTTTTCAGCGGGCCCGCTTCAGACGCCCGAGGGCGTCGTCTGCGGAAGAGGCGGCTTATATGGACCACCCTTCTTCCCGTCAACACTCTTTTCCGCCTCTTCTGCAGTTAGGTGCCAGGCACCGTTTCCGCTTCAATTTTGGCGCAAATGAACCAGCCTGCCGAAATCATCCGGCCCGCAAATTCGAGCGTTTCGAGGAACCGACATCGACGCTCTGACTGGGGAAGAATAGAAACTTCCAAGCCATTCAGAGAGCCCGGTGCCGGGCCGCCTCAGAGATCCGAAGAACTCGTCAGCGAGTGGCGGCTTATATGGCCCGCCGTTCTTCCCGTCAACACCCTTTTCTGCGCTGTGTGCAGTAGAATGTTTAACCATCCAACCTGCTATGTTTACAGCGCAAAAGATCCCGTTGGCCGAACATGTCCGGCTCGCAGATCCGAGCGATTTTCAGGGAACCGATATCGAGCTCTGTCTGGGGAAGATTAGAAAACTTCCGAACCAATCAGGTGCGCCGTTACCGGGCCCCGCGTCTGAAACCCGAAGGCCTCGTCAGCGGAGGTGGCGATGTACCCCCGCCCCCCGGATGCGGCAACCCCCCCAATGCAGGAATTCATCACAAAACTGCAGGAAAAAGACGGAAGCTTGTCGCGGCTTCCTGCCGGCCAATCCCAAAAGCCCAATGAATACGGGGGCTGCCCCCTAATACTGAGCGGACAGGTACGATTTCATCGCTTCTGCTTCAGCTTCCGTTTCAGCGATCTTCCACTTCACCAGATCCCCGATCGAGATCACACCGACGAGGCGTCCGTCTGTCATGACGGGCAAATGACGAATCCTCCTGTCGGTCATAAGCTGCAACGCGTCATCTATCTTGGTGGTCGATTCGACCTTGATCACGTCGCGTGTCATCGCATCGCCGACGTTCAATTCCAGCGCCATGGTGCCCTGACGCGCCACATGGCGCACAATATCCCGCTCAGACAATACACCGATGATCGTGCCATCATCGTCCAACGCGACCACCGCGCCGATTCGCTTTCCGTCCAGCGTGCGGGCTGCGGCCGCCAATGTTTCGCCGGCCTTCACCGAAATGATAGCAAATCCCTTGTCTTTCAGAATTTGGTCGATGGTCATCCATTGCCTCCCTGTGCATACGGCCCCTTTTTTGGGTGCCTGGTTTTCAGGAAGCCTATCATAATTCCAAACATGACGCGATCAGGCGCGGAATTGTGCCCGTCCGAGATTGCGTGCGAGGTACCGGAACAACAGAGCCCCGGCGATGTATCCCCCAATATGAGCCTGCCAGGCGATGGCCGAGCCGAACAGCGAAGGCCCCAGGAAGGCGAGAATCAGGTTGCCGACAAAAAAGACCGCGCTCGTCGTCAGGAATTTTCGGTCCAGAAGCCTGACGGGAAGCCCATTCTGGATCATCAGAGCCCCGGCAATCAGGCCGGAGACGCCACCTGAGGCCCCAATGGCCGGTGGCCCATCCGGATAGTGAGCCAGGAGATGGGCAACGGAGCCACCCACGACGCTCGCCACAAACAGGCCGAGAAAGGCCAGATTGATGCTGAGGCGAGATCGCGCGATTCGCTCGATCACAGCATAGACCGGCTTGCCGACCGCAATCAGCATTACTGTATTCATGAGGACATGGGACCAGCTGCCGTGAACCAGCGCCGTTCCCGCAAGGGGAATCAGCGCATCCAGCACATTTCCATACGGAGCATAGCCTCCAGCAATGGGAGAACCGCCTATCCAGCCCCAGAAGCGATCCGGGAAGACTGCGCCTATATCCACGAAAAGCGGGTCCAGCGCGGAGCCTGTGATGAGTCTCAGTCCGTGCATTGCAACAATGGCGAGCGCCAATGCGGTTACAAAGGGAGGCGCATTGATAATGGGGGGCGCTCGCCGCGATTGGCGCATGGACGGTCTCCTGAAACACTCGCTCACTGATAGATGGGCCTTTGAAACAGGATGTCACCCCGATTCGCGGAATGATCACCTTCGCCCTGACGCTCTACTGTGCTCACACAAGCGGGACGGCGAGCCCCGCGGCAACCACCCCTTTACACGCGCGCCCGCCGATCTAGGTCCTCGGGCATGTTCATACGTATCTTTCTCGGCATTATTGCCCTCACGTTCCTTGTGTTCGGAATCTGGTCCTTGCTCGACCCGGTGGCCATGAGCTCATCAATGGGCGTGATCACAGGCGGCCCGAATGGGGTGTATGAAACGCGCGGGATCTATGGCGGCGTCAGCCTTGGCGCAGGTCTAGTGGCAATTGCAGGCGTTTTTCGCCCGCGCATGGTCCGCCCTGCCCTGTGGTTTATCACAACTTACATGGGTGGATATGTCTTCGCGCGCATTGTCGGCCTGATTGCGGGTGATGCCCCAACGACGGATTTCCTCATGTTTGCAGGCCTCGAGGTCGCATGCCTCGTCGTTGCCGTCGTCTCATTGGTCGCTTACCGGCCGGATTGAACCGGTCAGCACCGCATAGAAAAAGCCCCGCCGCAGGCGACGGGGCTTTCTGTTGATTCGAGGCCAAAGCCCTAGAAAGATTTGCGAACCGTCAGGCCATATGTCGCTGGCTGGATCGGATAGCCAGAGATAGACCCCGCCTGCGCGACGGCCGGGAAGGCTACGGTGATGTACTCGTCATCAAATATGTTCCGTCCCCAGAGCGTAAAGCTCAACCCGGACTCGGTCGTCAGACCTGCCGACGCGTTGAACGTACTGACTTCTTTCTCGTCGCCGATCAGGGCCTGGTTGGCCGGTTCGTCGAAATAGTCGGACGGGCTTTCATATTGCCAGTCTGCCCGCACGAAGGCGTCATAGGTCTTCACATCAAATGTGTAGGTCGCCGAGGTAGAGGTCGAAACATCCGGAATGCCGTATGGCTTCTGGCCGGAAATGTCGCCGCTCGCGGATTCCTCAAAGCTATCATAGACGGGGTCAAGGAATGTGCCGGCGAAGCTAAGTAGGAGATTGTCCGTCGCATTCCATTGTGCATCAAGCTCAAGACCTTGCGTGGACTGTTCGCCCGCATTCGCCAGCGCAAAGCCGGTGCCCGTGAAGATATTCGACTGGAAGCCTTCAATAGTCTGGTCGAAGATCGCCACATTGAACGCAAAGTCAGAATAAGCGCCTTTGACGCCCAACTCGTAGACTTTCGATTCTTCCGGCCCGGCAAAGCGCGTACCTGTGGTCAGGTTCGGCACAAGCAAACCACCTTGGGCGAGCAGCGCGTAATCCGCAGATGTTGGCCGACTGTCACGGGACAGGTTCCAGGAAGATGCCTTGAAGCCCGTTGCATAGGAACCGTAGACATTGATCGAGTCGGTCAGGTCATAAGCCAGACGGAAAGTGACGGACGTGTCCTCATCATCCGTCGAGCCGGTTTCTACAGCATTCGGGAAGTTCAGGAATGGCGGCAGGAACTGCAACTGCTGCAACGCGCCGGGTGCGCCGGCTGCTGTTGCCTGAATGGTCGCAAACTCCGTCGGATAAGCCGCAGCGAATGCGCCGACCGCCGCAGGATCGGTCGGATTCACGCCCGCCTGCAACAACAAGCCACCAGCTGTGACCTGACTGATGAACGGCGCAGCGGTGTTGAGGTCAACTGCCGCAAATGTGTCAGTCGAGACAGCATTCGCAAAGGCGTCCTTGTTCACCTGAGTATAGTTCAGGCCAAAGGTCCCCGTCAGTCGATCAGTGACTTCATAGTCAATTGTACCGAACAATGACGCGGACGTGTCATCCTGACCATAGAATTCAGTGAATCCTTGTCCGGGCTGGAAGAACGTGCCGGGCGCGACACCAAAGACAACTGGCTCCAGTGATGTCAGGAGGCCGGATGACAGGATGTCGATATAGCCCCGAATGTCCTGACCGTAGAGCAGTTGGTTCTCGATATCGACGGTTTCATCAAAGTAGAAGCCACCAACCATCCAGCTCAGCGGACCGCTGCCATTGGAGGTTAGACGCACTTCCTGAGTGAAGGTTTCGATTTCGACATCATCGGACTTTCGGCCGAGCAGGTCAGCACTCGTGAAGTCAGAGTCCTGATTCGTGCTGAGATCGGATGACCGGTAGGATGTGATGCTGGTCAGCGTGAAGGCGCCAAGGTCGAAATCTCCCTGCAGTGACAGGCCGCCATTCTTGATAAGGTTCTCGGACCCGAAATTATACGCGACTTCATAAGAGAACGGATCCTCGGCAACCAGATTGCCGCCCAGCGCCAGGATGGCCGCACCGGTCGGACCATTGATGACGTTTGCCGCCGCACAACAGATTTCGTCGATCTCGTCATAATCTGCGATCAGGCGGAACGACATGTCGTCATTCGGCTCCCAAAGCAGATCGCCTCGCAGGCCCCAGCGATTGCGCTCATTGGTATCAGGGCCGTCGCCAAGGTCCTCGACGTAGCCGTCGCGCGTATTGAAGTTTCCGCCCAGGCTGAAGGCCAACGTGTCAGAAATTGGGCCGGTGATGAATGCACCTGCACGGTAACCATTATAGTTGCTGACAGTGCCCTCGACATTGCCGCCCCATTCGAACTGCGGCTTCTGGGTCACGATCGAGATCACACCAGCCGATGCGTTCTTGCCAAACAGAGTTGATTGGGGTCCGCGCAGGACCTCGACACGCTGAAGGTTTGGCAGATCAGAAATCTGCGAGGTCGACCGAGAACGATAGACACCATCCACAAACACACCAACCGACGGCTCAATGCCGGCATTGTTGGCGCCGTTGCCGAAGCCCCGAATGATGAAGTTCGTGTTGGACGAAGACTGCTGCTGGCTCACGCGCAGCGATGGCACGACAGATTGCAGGTCTCCCAGATCCACAATCTCTGCCTTTTCGATGACGCTCTCATCCACGACCGACACTGCGACTGGCACGTCCTGGAGTGTCTGCTCGCGCTTGGTAGCCGTAATTGTCACCGTCTGGAGCGTGCGGCTTTCATCTTGGTCGGTGTCCTGCGCGTGGGCAGGCGTGGAGAGGGTTGCGAATGCAGCAATGCCAGCGCTGACATAGAGCGCCGACTTGAAATGAGCCATTTCAAGAACACTAAATTTTCTGGATTTCACGTGTGGGTCCCTTTGAGCAAGTTTCGATTTTTGTAGGTGGGAGGAATTCAACGGCAACGGATGCCATACTTAATTGTCTAGTCAGATGACCATTCATGACAAGTCATGACCATGAGTAATGGTTAAGAAACCGCATATGCTCTGCTTTCTGGATAGCAGATAGCGAGTTCACAGCCGATCGCGGCGCGAAAGTTCTCCGAGGGCGCCTGCGTGATTCGAGTTCGTCCAGTCTGTGTACCGAGATGAGACTCGCGCACCGTGACCCAAATGACGCTTTCTGAAAATTGCCGCCTTGGAGCCGGCAAAACCTCCTCAATGGGGAAAACCTGATCGCGGCGCACCCGAAATTTCCCCCGCGGGGGGAAAGCGGAACTGGAACAGATATTGCGGAACTGGTCTCCGAAGCAGGTCCACGGGCCTTGATATTTTTACGGAGCGAACGCCCCTCATGCACGACCGGTCTATTCACCCGAACACACGTATTATGCTTGAAGCCTGGAAGCGCATGAGCGTTGATCCAGCCTCAGAAGAAGACCGCACACCGCGTGCGAACGACCATCCAGACCTGATCACGAATATCTTCATGATCCAGTCCACACAGGATGGCGCATGGATCTTTCGCACTGCAGGTGACGGCGTATCACAGCTGCTCGGCCGGACGTTGCCGAATCATGACTTTCTCGCGCTTTGGACAGGTCCCGACCGGTCCATGGTCTCGGGCTTGCTGGATGCTGTAAGGCTGGACAGCGCTCCGGGCGTGATCCGCGGCAGCGGCGAAACCCTTACCGGCCAACGTGTTGAAGTAGAGATCACGCTGATGCCGCTGGCTCAGTCTTCCGTAGACGGAAATGTGACCCGTTTCCTCGGCCTTTACCAGACGCTCGGCGGCCTGCCGATGCTCAAGGGCCGGCCAATCTGGCGCCACCGGCTGGCCATGCTGGTGCCCCCGGATACGCGTCGCTCGGAACCAGCCCTGAAACTGGTCGCAAGCAACGCGCACTGAACTCTTCGAGGATCAGGCAGCCACAGTCTCCGGCTCTTCCGCCGCGAGAGGCTCCTTACCTAGAATCATGTCGGCGGCCTTCTCGGCGATCATGATTGTCGGTGCGTTGGTGTTGCCACCGATCAATGTTGGAATCACGGACGCATCGACCACGCGCAAGCCTTCGACACCCCGTACACGTAATTCTCCATCGACAGGCGCGTCGTCGCCCGCACCCATCGCGACTGTGCCAATCGGGTGATAGATCGTCTCGCCGGTCCGCCGGATGAAGGCATCAATATCCTCATCCGTCTTCACGCTCTCGCCGGGCATCATCTCTGCGCCTGTGAAGGGCCGCAAGGCATTCTGCGAGCATAGATCACGCAGCATCTTCACCGCTTCGCGCATTGCGCGGCGATCTTCCTCAGCTTCGAGATAGTTCGGATCGATGGCCGGATGCTGGAACGGATCAGATGAGGCCAGGCATACCGTACCGCGGCTTTCCGGGCGCAGCTGGCAAGCGTGGACCGTATAGCCGTCCTTGTTTGCCTGGTGCTTGGCGTGGTCCATCATGATGGCATTGACGAAGTGAAGCTGAAGATCCGGCATTTCCAGGCCCTCACGCGACTTCAGGAATGCTCCCGCCTGAAGATGGTTGTCGGCGCCTGCGCCTGTCTGGTTCATGAGATACTGCAAACCAACCCCGATCTTCTTGAGCCCCTTCTGCATGGAGTAGGCAGAAATTGGCTGGGTCATCTCATGGATGACGGTCAGGTCCAGATGATCTTGCAGGTTCTGGCCGACATTCGGAGATTTCACCTCCGTCTTGATGTCAAAGCGGCCCAGATGGTCCGGATTGCCAATGCCTGAGAGTTGCAGCAATTGCGGCGACTGAACTGCGCCAGCACAGACAATGACTTCGCTTGATGCATGAATTTCCTGAGCCAATCGGCCCTTGCCTTCAACCACTTCGACGCCGGTCGCCCGCCCCTTCTCCATGAGAATCTTGGTGACAAGCCCCGTCGAGATCACGGTGAGATTGTCCCGGACACCAACTATGGGGCGCAAATAGCCATATGACGCGCTCCAGCGCTCACCCTTGTGGATTGTGCGTTGATAGCGACCAAAGCCCTCTTGCTCTGCGCCATTGAAATCTTTCGTGCTGGCATACCCGGCCTGCTCGCCCGCTTGCAGGAAGGCCCGGTAGATCGGCGACGATAGCGGACTCTCGGAAACTTTGAGGGGCCCACTCGCCCCATGATAAGCGGAATCGCCGCCTTCATAGCCCTCTGATTTCCGGAAATAGGGCAGCACATCTGCGAAACTCCAGCCGCGCAGCCCCATTTGGGCCCACTGATCGTAGTCGCGAGCATGTCCACGAATATAGATCATGCCATTGATTGAGGACGATCCTCCCCAGCCCTTGCCACGTGGCCACCAGAGTTTGCGTCCATTCATGTGCTTTTGGGGTTCGGTCCAGAATCCCCAATTGTAAGCGCCCTCCGCTTTGATGAGATTTCCTACCCCAGCGGGCATTCTTACCATCAGAGCATTATCTTTCTTACCAGCCTCAACCAGACAGACCTTGATCGTCGGGTCTTCGCTCAACCTGTTGGCAAGAGCGCAGCCTGCACTACCTGCACCAACAATCACATAATCATACGTCTCCATGAATGGAGCACCTCCCATTAAACCCTATGGTGAAGGAATTCCGCAATTCCATCTGTTTCCCGCAACAGTTTGTGAACGAAACTGGCGTAAGTAAAGTCTAGATGGAGAAGTACAGGCAGGTTGCCCCAACGGCCTCAGGAGATTCCACATGCCAGCACTAGACTTGTCAGTGCCGCAGTTCAAACCGGTGATCAACACCGAAGAGGATCGTCGCCAATACAAGCGAGTCGATCTCGAGCTGGAAGGCTGCTTCCTGGATGAAACCAGCGAAGATCACCAACTTGTAACCGAAAACCTGTCCTGCTCCGGCGCCTACATGCGGGCTGCTACGGTTCCAGTGCCGGGCTCCAATGTGATTTGCTATTTCGATGATCTGGGCCGCGTCGCCGGGACTGTCGTGCGTACTTCCAAGGATGGCTTCGCCGTTGAATTCAACGTCGTGCCGCACAAGCGCAAGAAACTTGCTGACCGCCTGAGCTGGCTGATCAACAAGGACTTGATGGAAGCGCCCGAACAGCGCGCGGCCGCCCGCTTTCCAACCGGAGGCCCGGCCTTCATCGGCCGCAAGGATGGCATGCAGATCCCTTGTACGGTCGTCGACATCTCCCTCACGGGTGCCAGCTTCCAGACCAATGGCCAGTTCCAGCCTCCGCCAATTGGTGAAGTCGTCACAGCCGGCAACCTGCGGGGCCGCGTCGTGCGTTCCAGTCAGACCGAATTCGCCGTGAACTTCCTGCGCCCGGACGAGGACGACGCCTAGTCGATGCGTTTTACGCTGTTGCGATGGCGTTTCCAGTTCTCCACATAATGCACTGCTGACATTCGGATCACCTGTATCTGGTGGTCGGAGACCTCCTTCACCACCTTGCCCGGCGCGCCCATGACCAGCGAATTGTCAGGGATTACCTTGCCTTCGGGAATCAGTGTGTGCGCCCCAATGATGCAATTCTTGCCAATCTTCGCGTTGTTCAGAATGGTCGAACCAATCCCGATCAGCGTTTCTTCGCCGATCGTGCACCCATGAAGCATCACCATATGGCCGACGGTCACGTCTCGCCCAATCGTTAGCGGGCATCCGACATCGGTGTGGAGCACGCTGCCATCCTGGATATTGGAATTCTCGCCAATCGTGATCGGGTCGTTATCGCCGCGCAGCACGGCACCATACCAAACCGAGGCGTTCTCCTTCATCACGACATTGCCCATGACCTGCGCATTGTCGGCTACCCAGTAACTGCCACTCTCCGGTAGGGTCGGTCGGGTTCCGTCAATCTCGTAAATAGCCATGGGTCTTGCGTCTCCTCATTATTTCGCGGGCGGAATTATCATTTAATCTTCTGATAACCTTGGTACACTCTAATCATCAACAGATTCGGAGTTGGAGACGGTCATCACCAGACCTTGTCACACCCCGCCGCCCGGAGAACACTCCCGGGAATTGGCCACACCGCCCACAGGGCGGATGGCCCTTTCTTCCTCCCAGTTTCCGCCAAGCCATCGCGCGATTCCGCCGGTGGCTTTTTTCTTGCCCGCAACCAAGGAGAACTTCCATGGGTAAACGCAATGCAGCAAAACGGATGAAGCAAGGTTCAGAGATGAACCCGAATATCTGGTTCGAGGAGGGTGCCCGCGGCAAGGGCCCGAAGCTGCAATCCATAGAAGGCGGACGAGGCTGGCATCCAGACGATGCCGACCCGAAGCAAGAACATCAGCGTGCTGAAGGTGGTCGCACACAACGTTACCAGAAAACAGTCAAGCCCCGCACCGAGAACCAGGCCGAACTGATGAAGGCCATGGATGACAAGGCGCTTGTCGCGGCACTCGGCCCTGCCGGGACGGGCAAGACATATCTTGCCGTCTGCAAAGCGGTCGAGGCGCTGCAGAAGGGCAAGGTCGCCCGGATCATTCTGTCTCGCCCTGCGGTCGAAGCTGGCGAGCAGATCGGTTTCCTGCCCGGCGCAATGGAAGACAAGCTCGCGCCTTACCTGCGCCCGCTCTATGACGCGCTTTCAGATCGACTTTCGCCCGGACAGCTCAAGCACATGTTGGCCGAAGGTGTCATCGAGATCGCCCCGATTGGTTTCATGCGGGGCCGCACGCTGAACAATGCCTTCATCGTGATCGATGAGGCGCAAAACTGCACCTACACCCAGCTCAAGATGCTGCTTACCCGGCTTGGCTGGCACTCGACGATGGTCATCACAGGGGATCCGGCCCAATCCGACCTGCTACCGGAATTCTCCGGTCTCGCGACCGCCGCCGAACGGCTGGAGAAGCTGGGAGGCGCCTCGGTCATTCGTCTCGAAGGCAAGGATGTCGTTCGACATCCGCTCGTCGCTGAAATGCTCGACGTTCTGTAAGCAAGCTTCAAATAGACCTTCGCCCGCCTTGGAAATTGTTTCGGGGCGGGCGTTTTATTTTGGTCAGGCGTTTCGGGCGATCCAACCCGGATAGCCGAGATTTACCCAATCCCGAAAGCCGAACCGGTCCACTTGCCGGGAGAGTTCGGCGGAATTCTCATGTTCGAGGCACAGAGTTGAACATTGTCGTCCATCCAGAGACGCCGTCGCAATCTCCGCGCGCAGGCCACCTGGCTCCATGGCAACGTGGCGCCGCTTGTCAATCACGACCTCATCTCCTTCCGAAAGCAGCGCCTCGCGAAGTGCGGCGAGGCTGGTCAGAGCTGTGGGAATGGTAGGGAAGAGACGAGCCAGCGTAGCCCGGTCTTCATCATCCAGTGGAAAGCCAGAAGCTACAACGGGCCGCCAGTGTTCGAGGCCGTCGTCGCAGGCCAGCAACTCCTTGATATCGAACTGCGCCCCTCCTCTCAATTTGGCTTGAGCTGGGGCGCGGGATGGCAGGCGAAAATAGACATCCGTGCGCGGCGGCTGTGCATTGAAATTCAGCGCGGCCTGCAAGCGCTCAGCAATTGCCTCACCTGACTCCGGCCAGATGCGGTATTCCCATAGGGCTGGACTAGCTGTCCCCATCTTCATCCTTCTTCCCGATCGGAGCTTTTCCGAACAAATGAGTTTCCAACATCCGTATTGGCAACAGGATCAGGACCGAAAGCAGGACGGCAAGGAAGGCGAGCCGCAGATATCCGGCTCCACAGGCGAGGCCAATCGCGCCTGCGAGCCAGATACTGGCGCCGGTCGTCAGTCCTCGCACGGACCCACGGCCATGGATGATGGTGCCAGCCGCCAGGAAGGCAACCCCCGCCGTCACAGCTTGCACGACACGCGTCGGGTCAAGCTGGGTGATGTCGTCATCCCCGCCGAAGGAATGGATCATCTCGATGGCAATCAACATGAATACGGACGAAGCAAGCGCCGTCAGCATATGCGTTCGCAAGCCGGCGGGCCGGTCGCGAACCTCGCGTTCAAACCCGACGATCAGGCCCGCCACACACGCTGCCAGCAGCCGCGTAGCCATGACACCCAAGTGCACATCGCTGTCGAAGGAAAGCTTCAGCAGATCGTCCATTCAGGACGAACGTACAAGTTGCCGTTTGGTTGCGCTGGAAGGCCTAGGCTTCGTCGTCCTCGCCCTTGGCTACCGACGCGGCGAGCGCCGCCGATAGAAAGAGATCAATATCGCCATCCAGCACGCCGGACGTGTCGGAAGTTTCGACCTCTGTCCGGAGGTCCTTCACCATCTGATAGGGCTGGAGCACATAGGAGCGAATCTGGTGGCCGAAGCCAATAGCGCTTTTCTCTGCATACTGCGCATCGGCGACTGAACGGCGGGTCTGCAATTCCAGCTCATAGAGCTTGGAACGCAGCATCTGCCAGGCCTGGTCCCGGTTGCGGTGTTGCGACCGGTCGTTCTGGCATTGCACCACGATGCCCGTCGGCTCGTGCGTCAGGCGGACGGCGGAATCGGTCCGGTTAACGTGCTGGCCACCCGCGCCGGATGCACGATACGTATCGGTGCGTACATCCGACGGATTGATTTCGATCTCGATATTGTCGTCGATCACGGGCGTCACGGCGACCGACGCGAAGCTCGTATGGCGGCGCGCCGAGGAGTCGAATGGCGAAATCCGCACAAGGCGATGCACGCCCGTTTCTGATTTGAGCCAGCCATAGGCATTCTCGCCCTTGAACTGGAGCGTGGCAGACTTGATCCCGGCTTCCTCGCCTTCGCGCTCGTCCAGCTCCTCGACTTTCATGTCATGGGCCTCGGCCCAGCGGACATACATGCGGCGCAGGATATTGGCCCAGTCCTGGCTTTCTGTGCCGCCTTCGCCCGCATTGATCTGGATGAAACAATCATTGCCGTCGGCTTCACCGGACAGTAGCGCCGCGAGTTCGGCCTTCTCGGCGCGCGCCGCGGCCTTTTTCAGATTGGCCTCAATATCGGCAATCATGTCGTCATCGCCCTCGGCGAGTTCGAGCAATTCCTCGGCATCATTGGCTTCGCGCTGCAGCGCTTCGACGGTCTCAATGCCGTCAGCAAGGCGCTGGCGCTCGCGCATCATGGCCTGGGCGGCCTGCGGGTCGTCCCAGAAATCCGGGCGCTCGGAGAGTGCAGTCAGCTCATCGAGACGTTTTGTGGCTGTATCCCAGTCAAAGACGCCTCCGTAGCAAATCGGCGGACTGGCGGATCTGGTCTGTAAGCGTTTTGATTTCTGCGGACATGGGATCAGCCTCTATTTGCACACGTCATTGAAAATGCGAGAGGCGGGGCATAGCGCGCCCGCCTCTCTGCGTCAAAAGTCGATTTGTCAGTAAATGTCGCCGAGATTGTCATCCACTGGCGCTTCAGGCGCTGGGCGTGGCTGTCCGGGCTGGCCCGGGAACAGTCCCTGATCCTCCTGAACAATGCCCGCATCTCGCTCCGGATCGAATCCTCCCGACGCGGCGCCTGTGCCTGCTCCGCAATTACCCGAAATGGACAGGCAGTCGCTGGTATCGCGGAAGGCGCTCATGCCGGGCTCGGTGCCGGGGCGGAAAGCTTCATCAATGATGACCGCCGTGTCCGGTCCAGGCAGTTCACCCGTCCGCGCATCGATTTTCACGAGGCGTACGCCAGGCGGAATACGGAACGGAATGGCCGGATCATCTGCCAGCGCCTTTTCCATGAATTCGGTGAAGATCGGCGCAGCAACCGAACCGCCAGCCTCCCCCTCGCCAAGCGAACGGTTGTCATCGAAGCCGACGCGAACACCGACGACGAGGTCCGGGGAATAGCCCATGAACACCGCGTCGCGATACTCATCTGTCGTACCGGTCTTGCCGGCCAGCGGTTTGCCAACCCTTCTGGCCCGGCGGCCTGTCCCGCGTTCGACCACGCCTTCCAGCATATGCGTCACCTGATAGGCCACGATCGGGTCCAGAACCTGCTCGCCAACTTCTTCCAGTTGGGGCGGTTCGCCGCCGTTCCACGTTTCAGCATGGCAATCTTCGCACGGACGCTCGTCATGCTGGAACAGGGTGCGGCCATGACGGTCCTGCACCCGGTCCAGAAGGGTTGGATTGATCTTCCGGCCACCATTCACAAAGCCTGCATAGCCACGCGCCATGTCGATCAGATAGGCATCCCCGGCACCCAGCGACATGGCCGGATAAGGTGGCAGGTCCTCATAGACGCCCATGCGTTCGGCAAGGTCAGACACGGCATCCATGCCAATATCCTGCGCAACGCGCGCCGTGACAAGGTTCAGCGATTTCTCGAGCGCGATGCGCAACGTGACCATGCCGTAAGTGCGCCCTTCGGTATAGTTTGAGGGGCGCCAATAGTCATCCGTGGACACATCAAATGCCACGAAGGGAGCATCCAGCATCCGGCTGGCCGGCGTATAACCCTTTTCCAGGGCAGCCGCGTAGACAAACGCCTTGAAGCTCGAGCCCGGCTGACGCTTCGATTGCGTGACCCGATTATAGCTCGACTTGAAGAAAGAATACCCGCCCTGCATTGCCAGGATGCGTCCGGTATGCGGGTCCAGCGCGACCAGCGCACCATCCGCTTCCGGCACCTGCCGCAATATTGCATTGCCAACCGGGATCATCATCGGCTCGGGTTCTGGCTGGTCGATCTCGTCGCCATCCGGGTCGAGTTCCAATTCTGCCGGCGCAGCTGTCTCTTCGGCATTCAGAACTTTACGCTTCAATTCGGCGATCACGACGTCGCCCACATTCAGGCCGCCCTTGCCTTCGTCCGGCTTGTAAGTCGCAGCCCATTCGACTTCCTCGGTGGGCAACGGGATGGTCGCGCCATCTGTCAGCAACAATTCAGCGCCCCTGGAACCAAGCTTGGTAACAAGCGCAGCTTCCCAAGTGCCATAGCCACCGGGCAGTTTCACATCGTCCAGCTGTTCGAGAATGTCTTCAGCCTTCGGGTCCAATGTCGTGACAGGGCCGCGCCAACCATGACGACGGTCATAAGCAATCAAACCGTTCTGCAACGCATCTTGCGCGGCCAGCTGCAGCTTGGTGTCGATGGTTGAACGAATGGAAAGCCCGCCTTGCTGGAGCGTGTCTTCACCATATGACTTGATCAGGTCCCGGCGCATCTCCTGTACGAAATAGGTCGCTGCCGCATATTCCGGCCCTTTTAGGCGACGCGTCGTCGTCAGTGGCTTTGCAACAGCTTCGTCCGCCTCTTCGCGCGTGATGTAGCCATCCTCGACCATACGGCGCAAAACATAGTTCCGGCGCTGAAGCAGGCGCTTGGGACGGCTATAGGGGTTCACCGACGAAGGTGCCTTGGCCAGCGATGCGAGGATCGCAGCTTCCGAAAGGTCGAGTTCCGGCAGTGACTTGTCAAAATAGTTCAGCGCCGCCGAGCCGACACCGTATGAGCGATATCCGAGATAGATTTCATTGAGATAAAGTTCGAGAATCTCTTCCTTGGAGAATTCCTTCTCCATACGCTGTGCGATGATCGCTTCCTTGGCCTTGCGGGTCAGGTTCTGGTCGCGTGTCAGCAGCATGTTCTTGGCGACCTGCTGGGTGATCGTTGAACCACCTTCCAGTCCACCGGACCGGGTGATCTTGTTCTTTGCAGAGTTCAGCCCGCCCCGCACAATACCTTTATAATCGAGCCCGCCATGCGTGAAGAAGCTCTTATCCTCGGCTGCCACGAATGCGTACACGACATGGTTCGGGATGGATTCATACGGAACAAACACCCGGTGCTGGTCTGCAAATTCGGCGATCAGCGTTCCATCGCCCGCGTGGACCCGCGACGTAATCGGCGGCTCATACTGCTTCAGCTTGGCGATGGACGGCACTTGACGGCCAAGGGCTGCAAAATACAGCCACAGCGCCACGAAACCGAGCGCTGCAAGCACAAAGCCCAGAATGACCAAGCGGCGGGCCCAAACCCAAACCCAAGGGGGGCCGGGCAGAAACCGGCGCTTTGGTTCAGGTTCCTGCATGTGAGGATTCATATGATTCGGCATAGTTTTCCCGTCAGCGTTCGCATCGCGGAATCGCATTGATATCCGGCAATAGTAAGGCGCGTCGGAGGCGGGTAAAAGGTCTCAGCTGCCTGACAATTCAGTCAGATATCCTGCCGGTCAATCTCCCCGTCCCCGATGGAGACGCTGGGCAATGGCCGACGCTCGGGTCTCGGAGACGTGAGGCCATCCGCCAACTTGGCTTCCAGCTCCGCCCGCTCCTTGGCCGGCGGACGATTGTCGATCGCGTTTTGCCAGGCTTCGCGCGCCTCTTCCTTCTTACCCTGATGCCAGTAGATGTCGCCGAGGTGCGTTTCGATTTCCCAGTGCTTGTGGGGCTTCAGCTCCGCGCGAGACTGTTCGATCAGCCGTTGGGCATCTTTCAGGTGACCCATCTGGAAATAGGCCCAGCCAAGCGAGTCCGTAATGTAGGGATCACGCTCGGCCAGCGAACGTGCCCGGTAAAGCACCTTGAAGCCTTCTTCATGCTTTTCGGTATACTCGATCAGAAAATACCCGAGCGAATTCAACGTGTAGGGATCGTTTGGTCGGCCCAGTAGCTCGGTGCGCAGAATGGCCAGCGCCTGATTGACCTCGCCAATCTTGCCCAGAGAGTTGGCCAGCGCCATGCGTCGATCATGCGTATCATCCAGTTCACGGGCCTTCGCCGCGTGTACGGCAGCGGCTTCCAGATCGCCAAACTGACCCTTGATCTCAGCAGCGAGACCGTGAGCAGAGGCGCGCTCCGCCTGGTTCGAGGCCAACGAAATCACCTCGTCCACCAGTTCGGACGAACCATTCTGATCATTCAGCAAGGTGCGCAACTGCAGCGCACCATACAGCGTCCGCAGGCGGTCATCTTCATCCGTGATTTCCAGCGCGCGCGCCACCGCAGCCCGTGCTCCTGGCTCATCACCCGACATGATCAGCGCCTGCCCGGCCGCGATCTGCAGTGAGGCCGTCTCTTGCGGCGCGCTCAGCGCAACATGCGCCACGCCATCATACAGCGCGCTTTCATATAGCTGGTCGATGACGGCGGCACGCAGCCCCTCATCTTCCGGATTTATCAGCAACGCGACCTGATCGAAGGCCGAGCGTTGGTCGTCAAATCCCTCAATCCTGCCGCCCATCATGATCGTACGAATAATGCGCTGCTCCTGCAGGGCGCGCGAAACATCCGCCAGCGACTGAGCAAATGCAGCCGGCACATCGAGAGGTTCATTGTCGAGATTCTTTCCGGTCTCGAGGCTTTCAATGGCGGCTGCGTAGCTAATCGCCTCTTCAGGCTCTGCATCAGCCAGCTTCTGGTAGACCGCCTTGGACTCCTCGATCCGACCAAGCCGCTGCAGCAACAGGGCATGGCGCGAAATTACCGTGCGGACGTGGCTATAGAGCAGGCCCTTTGGATCAAACTGATGTTCCGGCGCCTCGATCTCGGCAGGTGTCATGAACTCATAGACCGCGAGCGCCTGTTCTGGCCGTCCCGATGCTTCCAGCATGGCGGCAAGGGACAGGTCTCCCGTCAGACCGGGCATGGCCCCCGCAGCGCCGCGATGGCGCTCGATCGCCTCATCCGGACGCCCGTCCATGGCCAGCAACCATGCATCAAGGAAGGCGTAGAAACCGGTCTCGCCCTCTTCATCGCTCTGGCTGTTGGAGGTCTTCAATATGTTGCGCGCCGCAACCGTGTCTCCGTCAGCCGCCCGGTCCAGCGCCAAGAAGGCATCAAATAGCGGACTGACATCGCGGTCTTCCTGTGACAGCCCGGAGGTCATCTGGAGGAAGGCGGCCATGTCACCGGCCTTCACCGCATCCAGCGGCGCCGGATAAGCGGAAATACCGACAGGCTTGCCGTTTGCCCCTATCACAGCAGTGGCGCGGGCCGCCGGGGAGAGTGGCACCGCGCTTTGCACGATCGGCGCCTCGGCCTCGACTTCCTGCAAGGCAGGCGCGGGCTCTGTGGCGCAGGCCCCAAGGGCGAGCGAAAGGGTCAGGATAGAGGCAGTAAGAGTTAGTCTGGGGCGCATATGAATGGCTCACTTCGGGTTCGCTTTGACGCCGAGTGAAGCAGTCCGATGCGGCAAGAGCAAGGCGCGAAATGGAGAAAGCGCGACAGGGTTAACCCCATCGCGCTTTCCGGAAACCATAAGGCTTGAAGCCTTGATTACATGTTCGGATAGGCCGGGCCGCCACCACCTTCGGGCACGGTCCAATTGATGTTCAGATTCGGATCCTTGATGTCGCAAGTCTTGCAGTGAATACAGTTTTGGGAGTTGATCTGGAACTTCAGTTCGCCGCCCTCCTCAATCCACTCGTAGACGCCTGCCGGGCAGTAGCGCGCCGACGGACCGGCATAGACATCATGCTCGGAGGCCTTCTGAAGCGCCATGTCCTTCACGACAAGGTGAACGGGCTGGTCTTCGCCGTGATAGGTATTGGTGAAGGAGACATTGGTCAGCTTGTCGAAGCTGATCTTGCCATCCGGCTTCGGATAGTCGATCGGCTTGAACTTCTTGGCTGGTTTGAGCGCAGCTGCATCCGTCTTGCCATGCTTCAGCGTACCGAAGAATGAGAAGCCGCCGAACAGGCTGGAAATCCACATTTCGAGGCCGCCCATCGGAATACCGATCGCCGTTCCCAGCTTGGACCAGAGCGGCTTCACGTTCCGCACCTGCTTCAGCTCCTTGTAGACCGAAGAAGCCTTGTAGGCATCCTCGTACGAGGTCAGCACGTCGCCCTGACGGCCAGCCTTGATGGCTTCATAGGCAGCTTCCGCACCCATCATGCCCGTCAGGATCGCATTGTGGCTGCCCTTGATGCGCGGCACGTTGACGAAGCCTGCACCACACCCGATCAGCGCGCCACCAGGGAATGAGAGTTTCGGCACCGACTGAAAGCCGCCTTCGGTGATGGCCCGCGCGCCATAGGCAACACGCTTGCCGCCTTCCAGGTGCGGCAGCACGGAGGGGTGGTGCTTGAAGCGCTGGAATTCCTGATAGGGCGAAATGTACGGGTTCTCATAGTTCAGGTGAACCACGAAGCCGACCGATACGAAAGGCTCGCCATTGTCTCGGAAGTGATAGAGGAAGCTGCCGCCGCCGGTCGAGTTATCGAGCGGCCAGCCCATCGTGTGCTGGACGTAACCCTCATTGAATTGCTCTTCGGGTATGGACCACAGCTCTTTCAGGCCGAGGCCAAATTTCTGCGGGTCGCGGCCCTCATCCAGATTGTACTTGGCGATCAGCTGCTTCGTCAGCGAGCCCCGGGCGCCCTCGGCGAACAGGACATATTTGCCGAGCAGCTCCATGCCCGGCTCATAGTCCGGCTTGTGCGTACCATCGGCAGCGATCCCCATGACACCGGCCACGATGCCTTTGACTTCGCCATTTTCACCCAACACGAGATCTGAGGCAGCAAAGCCCGGGAAGATTTCCACGCCCATATTCTCGGCTTCCTGGCCCAGCCAGCGCGCCACATTGGCGAGTGAGCCAGTATAGTTGCCATGGTTCTTCATGAAGCCCGGCATAGGCAGCCAGGAAATATCTGCCTCACCCTTCGGGCCGAGGAATTTGAACTTGTCGCCGGTGACTTCGGTCTTCAGCGGACGGTCGTCGCGCTCACGCCAGCCGGGGATCAGCTTGTCGAGGCCGACCGGGTCCATGACCACGCCGGACAGAATGTGAGCGCCGATCTCGCCGCCCTTCTCGATCACGACGACTTCAATGTCTTCGCCAGCTTCCTGTGCGAGTTGTTTTGCCCGGATCGCCGCGGACAGACCCGCAGGGCCACCGCCAACGATGACCAGGTCATATTCCATCGACTCGCGCTGTACAGCGTCATCAGCCATTGGTTTCTCCTCCTTGCGGGTGATAGGGTGCCCGCTCATAAGCCCATTTGATTAAGCAATTACAGCGTCTATCAGGAAGGTCCAGAGCGTCCAGATGCCCACCCCTGCGTCAATTGATGCAATTAAGGCCCTCACCGAGTGGTGGGGCGACATGGGCGTGGAAGTCGATGACGCAGCGGTAAAGGCCTATCTGAAGGTTGCCGACAGTGCCGCGCCGCCTGCTGCAGTTGCCCAGGATTCCCCTGTGCGCCGCCCACGCCGGAAGAAAACGGACTGGGTTGAAGAGGCCAAAATTGCCGCAGCGGCCTGTGATTCGGTCGAGGCGCTAAAAGCCGCTATCGTAGCCTTTGAAGGCAGCCCGCTGAAAAGCGCATCAGAAAATACAGTCGTCTATGATGGCACGCCGGGGGCCAGCCTGATGGTGATCGGCGAAGGTCCGGGCGCCGAAGAGGACCGCAAGGGCCTGCCCTTTGTGGGCAAGGCCGGACAGCTGCTCGACAAGATGCTGGCGGCCATTCACCGTGACCGCACGGAAAATGCCTTCATCACCAATGTGAATTACTGGCGCCCCCCGGCCAACCGGAATCCGGAAGCCGAGGAGCTCGCCGTATGTCGTCCGTTTGTGGAACGAATGATCGAGCTGACCCAGCCGAAAGTGATCATCGCGGCCGGCGGCGTTCCGGCGAAATCCCTGCTGGCAAGCTCGGACGGCATCATGCGCCTGCGCGGTACGGAACATGTCTTCAAAACAGCGGGCGGTTTCACCGCACCGCTGATCCCGATCCTGCATCCCGCCTATCTTTTGCGCCGCCCACAAGACAAGTCCCGCGCATGGCGGGACTTGTTGCTGGTCGAACAGCGTCTGGAAGAACTTGGAGGCTAGAGGTCAGCCACCCGGAGGGACTATTCCTCCAGAGCCTCCTCGGCCTTCTGATCAACCAGCTTCATTTCGCGTTGCTTGCGCTCAAGGAAGGCTTCGCCGATCGAGCCATCTTTATCAGGGCCGATCACGTCCTTCGCGACGGGGAAGATTTCGGTTTCTTCCTCATCGATATGATGCTCGTAATCATGGCGCAGCGTCTTGAAACGCGTCAGCCAGCCGGGCGAACTCATGTCCATTTCATCCAGTTCCTGAATAATGTCGTCCAGTTCCTTGTGCTCGGCAACCGAGTGACGGCCCTTCGGCTGGCCCTCCTCGCCCTTCATCAGGGGCGCATAAAATGTCTCTTCCTCGGCGGCGGCATGCCCGCCCACATCGTAATAGAACTCTTTCCAGAGCTTGCGGCGCTTGGACGAATCGCCTTCTGTCTCGGCCAGTTGGGCCAACAGGTCGCGATGGGAGTCATGGTCTTTCTTCAGGGTTTCGTAAATCGAGGGCATGTGAGGGATCCTTTGTCTTGTACCTCTCAAACGCGTTAACCGCTGGCCGGTTCCGCGCCATGCGATTGCCTGATAGGGAGAAAAAATGCCCGCACCGCTCTCGATCATTATTCCCACACTGAACGCCGCCAGCGGTCTGCCGGAGTGTCTGCAGGCCTTGATGCCGGGGCTTGAGCTGGGGCTGATCCGTGAGGTGATTGTCTCTGACGGCGGCTCTGAAGATGCAACGCCGCGCATCGCCGGGGACACAGGCGCGACGCTGGTGACCGGGGCGCGTGGACGCGGGGCGCAGCTGGCGGCCGGCGCCAAGGCTGCGCGGGGCGAGTGGCTGCTGTTCCTGCACGCCGACACGCATCTCTCGCCGGACTGGGCCGAGCGCGCCGCCCATCATATGGAGCGCCGCGCTGAATCGGCCGCGGCTTTCACACTCAAATACCGCTCCGATGATCGCGCGGCCCGCTGGCTGGAGTCGCGCGCCAATCGTCGTGCCCGCTGGCTCGGCCTGCCCTATGGCGATCAAGGCCTGCTGATCTCCCACAAGCTGTACGATGCGATCGGCGGTTATGCGGATGTGCCGCTGATGGAAGACGTGATGATCGCAAGGGCCCTCGGCAAGAAACGGCTTGTCCTTCTGAGCGCTGAAGCGCGCACCTCAGCAGAAAAGTATGAGCGCGATGGCTGGCGCAAGCGCGCCTGGAGCAATGCCGTTTTGCTAACGCGGTTCCTGCTCGGCGCGAAGCCAGAGGTACTGGCAAAGGCGTATCGCTGATGCGGCGCACACGTGTCCTCATCTTCGCCAAGCCGCCGCGCATGGGGCTGGCAAAGACGCGACTCGCTGCCGGTTTGGGCCGCACCGAAGCGCGCCGCATTGCGCACTTCACGCTCGCCCGCACTATGCGAGCCGTCCGCTCCAGCGGCCTGGACGTGGCCCTCTATCTGGCGCCGGACTTTGCGCTGGGCGAAACACTGGGCGGAACCTGGCCGCCACACCTGCCCCGCCACAGTCAGGGGTCGGGCACGCTGACCGAGCGACTTGGCAAAGGCCTCGCCGACTCGCCCAATGGGCCAGTCCTCTTTATTGGCACAGATGCTCCGGACATTTCGGCGGCCCTTCTACGCCAGGCCGTTCGCGCGTTACAACGCAACGATGCCGTGTTCGGCCCGGCAGATGATGGCGGCTTCTGGCTTTTCGGCGTCAACAAACGCCCCGGCCTTCCATCGCTTTTCGACAATGTGCGTTGGTCCGGCCCCCACGCACGGGCTGATGTGCAAGCAAACCTCCCGAATTCATTTCGACTGACACTGCTGCAAACATTACAGGACTTGGATGAGGAACCTGACTGGCGAAGTTGGAACGCAAACAAACTTCGTTAACCTGACATAGGTTATCGTGCTCAACCGGAAAGCAGTGTCAAACAGACATCTTGGCCTCAGAAAACAGGACGCCCATGTACCGACTGATCTATATCAGCACTGCGTCCGACGCCCTTACAGCTGCCGATGTCGAGTCGATTGTGGACGTATCGATCCGCAACAATGCGCCTCGGAACATAACGGGGGTCCTGATCTATAATGGCTTGAACTTTCTCCAGGTACTGGAGGGCACACGACTGAATGTCGAAGAAGTGTTTAACCGTATTGTGCAGGACTCTCGCCACCTTTCGGTCACCACCGTTCTGGCGGAATCCGCTGAGCTGCGCATATTTGCTGGCTGGAGTATGGCCGGGCGCAGGACCTTGGCGCTGGCTGGCCGGCATGAATACGAGACGATCGTTGATGCGCAGGATGTCTTGGCCCGCCAGATGCCGACCCGTGTCCGCCAAATCCTGGAAAACTTCTCCTCTCTGAAAGGTATCTGATTCCACAGGTTTCCGGCACTCATCGCGATTAATGTTCTTGATTTGTTCTGATTCCTGTGACCTCTTCTGGTCATGAGGACTGGACAGAAACTTCCCCCCACCGGCAGGATAAACCTGATCGACACACGTCAGGCAGAAGAACGCTTCCAGCAGCGTGGACGCGGAGCAATCTCAAACCAGACCGGCCGCTTCGAGCTCGAAACACGCCAGGCCTTTGATGATGGCTGGGGCACGATTGAGGATGATGACAGCCGGATGGAGACCCTTCTGATGAAGGATTCGGCCCGCACCATAATCACCTTCAACAAATCGCCTGACATCTCGTTCGACCGAACGGTAAACCCGTATCGCGGCTGCGAGCATGGCTGCATCTATTGCTTTGCCCGACCGACCCATGCCTGGGGCGGGCTTTCCGCAGGGCTCGATTTCGAGAGCAAGCTGTTCTTCAAGGACAATGCCGTCGAGCTGCTGAAACGGGAATTGTCGCGGCCGCGCTATATCCCCCGGGTCATCGCGATGGGTATGAATACCGACGCCTACCAGCCCGTAGAGCGGGAAAAGCGCCTGACCCGCAGCCTGCTGGAAGTTCTGTCAGCCCACCGCCACCCGCTCAGCCTTTTGACCAAGTCAGCTCTGATCCAACGCGACATTGACCTGATCGCGCCGATGGCCGAAGCGGGGCTCGCACGGGTTGGCATCTCTCTGACCACGCTGGATCGCACGCTCTCACGCAAGATGGAGCCACGCGCCGCCACGCCGCAGCGTCGACTGGACACGATCCGCGCCCTCAGCGACGCAGGTATTGAAGTGACCGTAATGACTGCGCCGATCATTCCCGGCCTCAATGATCATGAGATCGAAAACCTGCTGGAAGCCGCCGCCGATCATGGCGCGACCCGCGCGGGTTACGTGCTGTTGCGTCTGCCCTACGAGATCAAGGATCTGTTCCATGAATGGCTGGTCCAGCATGTACCGGATCGGGCCGCCCGGGTGATCAACCACATCAGGGACATGCGCGGCGGCAAGGATTATGACGCCAACTGGCATGAACGGATGCGCGGCGGCGGCCCGGTGGCCGACATCATCTCACGGCGCTTCGGCCGTTGCGCCGCCAAGCTCGGCATGAACCAGCCACGGGGCGCCCTGCGCACTGACCTGTTTCGCATCATTGAGGATTGCGGCGGCCAGATGCGGCTCGATGTCTAGGAGAAGTCGAGCACAATCCGTCCGTCGATGTCACCCGCGACCATCTTGTCGAATACACTGTTGATCTCTTCCAGACGTGCCGTTGCAGTATGGGCTTTCACGGCTCCGATCTTGGCGAAGTCCAGCGATTCCTGAAGATCCAGCCGCGTCCCCACAATTGACCCGCGCACCGTGATCCCATTCAGCACCATGTTGAAGATGGACAGAGGAAAGTCGCCGGGCGGTAATCCGTTCAGCGAAACCGTCCCACCCCGCCGGACCATGCCGAGCGCCTGCTCAAACGCCTTCACTGACACGGCCGTGACGAGGGCGCCATGCGCTCCGCCAATCTCCTTGCGCAGGAAGGCTGCCGGGTCTGTCTTGGCGGCATTCACCGTCACTTCCGCGCCCAGCTGTTTCGCGAGGGCGAGCTTGGAATCATCTATATCCACCGCCGCTACGCGACGCCCCATGGCTTTTGCATATTGAACCGCCATGTGGCCAAGACCGCCCACACCTGAAATCACTACCCAGTCGCCGGGCTTGGTGTCGGTCACCTTGAGCCCCTTGTAGACCGTCACGCCTGCGCACAGGATCGGTGCGATTTCCACGAATGGAATATTATCCGGCAAATGCCCCACATAGTTCGGGTCTGCTATCGCGTACTCGGCAAACCCGCCATTCACGGAGTAGCCCGTATTGCGCTGGCTCTCGCAGAGAGTCTCCCAGCCGCCCATGCAATGGTCACAATGCCCGCACGCGGAATAGAGCCACGGCACGCCGACCCGGTCGCCTTCCTTCACATGCGTAACACCTGCCCCCACACCCGAGACGAAACCCACGCCCTCATGACCTGGTATGAAGGGCGGGTTAGGCTTTACCGGCCAGTCACCATGCGCGGCGTGCAGATCAGTATGGCAGACACCGCACGCTTCGATCTTCACCTGAATTTCGCCCGGCCCCGGCTCTGGAGTTTTCACCTCCTCAATCACCAGCGGTTTGCCAAATTCACGCACCACGGCGGCTTTCATGCTTTTTGCGGTCATTGTCGTCTCACCTCCATTTTCCGGAAGTGTAGGCAGAGCCTCAGAAAGCGGGATAAGGACAAACCCTGAATTTGGCTGGGTAACGGGTCTGTCCCGAAATGCGGCCTTGCATGCCGTACCTTACACACTGCCAATTCACAGGCTTTCCCCGATTTTATCCACAGCACTATCCACAAGGAAAATCTACGGTTAGTTTCGATGTCGAAACATTTCGGGCTGATTCGGATGCGCAATAATTAGGGATTCAGAAACCGGCGTCCGGCACTGATTCGCGCTTCGATAAGACACATAGCGCAAGCGGGGCTGAACCAATGGAATTACAGAAGAACGTGATCATGCAGGGCGATTGCATCGACATCCTGTCACGCCTGCCGGACAGGTCGGTTGATCTCGTCTTTGCCGACCCTCCCTACAACCTCCAGCTTGGCGGCGGACTAACCCGTCCTGACCAATCCGTGGTCGATGGCGTCGATGATGATTGGGACAAGTTCGACAGTTTCGATGCCTACGACCTGTTCTGCCATCAATGGCTGGAAGAGTGCCGCCGCGTCCTGAAGGATGATGGCGCAATCTGGGTGATTGGCTCATACCACAACATCTTCCGCGTCGGCGCGATCCTGCAGGATCAGGGCTTCTGGATCCAGAATGACGTGATCTGGCTGAAATCGAACCCCATGCCGAACTTCAAGGGCACCCGCTTCCAGAATGCCCATGAAACCCTGATCTGGGCTGGCAAGTCCGAACAGTCCAAGTGCACATTCAACTACGATGCGCTGAAAGTCTTCAATGACGACAAACAGATGCGCTCCGACTGGATGATCCCGCTCTGCACGGGCGGCGAGCGCCTCAAGGATGACGACGGCAAGAAAGCCCACCCGACGCAGAAGCCGGAAAGCCTGTTGCAGCGCGTCCTGCTGGCAACGACCAATCCGGGCGACACGGTCCTCGACCCGTTCTCCGGCACGGGGACCACCGCCGCCGCCGCCAAACGTCTCGGTCGCAACTATGTAGGCATCGAGCGCGACGAGACCTATGCGCGCCTGTCGCGCGCCCGCCTGAAGGCCATTGAGCCCATCGAAGGCGCCGTGCTGGAAACCGAGCGCAGCAAGAAATCCCTGCCACGCGTGCCATTCGGCGCACTGCTGGAAAACGGTTGGCTGAAGCCTGGCGACCGCCTGTTCAGCCCCCAGCGTCGCTATCAGGCTCGTATTCGCGTCGACGGGTCGCTGACCACCGGCACGAGCACCGGCTCTATCCACCGCCTGGGTGCACATGTCCAACAGGCTCCGGCCTGCAATGGCTGGACTTATTGGCACTATGAGGATCCCAAGCGGAACCTCGCTCCAATCGACATGCTGCGCCGACGCTACCGCGAGGAAATGGGCCTCAACTAGCGCTTGTTTCTGGCGTCACAGCACATTCGGGTGTTGTGACGCTCAGATTCGCGAGAACAGGTTTCTTGCGAGCGTTTCTGCGACCGCAGCATGGTTCGGGATCGTCCCCGAAAGCGTGATATTGAACTGATGCTCGCCCACATCGACCCAGATTGCGCTGTCACCCAAATAGCCATCTGATGCCGCGCGCGTCAGAATGACGGCCCGGTCTCCCAAACCGGAAATCGTTTCTCCGCCCATTTCCAACATTCTATCGAGGCTGGTATCGCCCTGCCCATACCGCGCGAGCGTTACGGACTTTGCATTCGCCCCGTAGCCACTACTCCATTTGCAACCTGCTGCCCCATAAACGGCGCTGTGCAGGCCATCTTCAGGCGTTGCATCGATCAAAGAGCCAACACTTTCCTCAGACCAGATTTCACAGAACTCCAGAGCGGGCACAATCTCCCGATACTGCTTTTCAATAGTCGGCGCGGTTGGCAGTTTGGCAGCAACTTCCTCGGCGGTTGCCGCAAGGCGCACAGGGTCTGTCTCCAGGCCCGTCACGAAGATCGTTACAAGCTTCTCATCCTGTTCAAATCCCATCGCATACGGGCGCTCTTTCTCCCACGCCGTATCGTACAGAATAACCGCCGCATCGCCGGGTCCGGGCTGGTCTTTCACAACAGGCGGCGTATCCAGATTGTAGACCCTGTCCCTTAGCGGTGTCGCGGTTGCAGCAGGAGCTACCGACACGACGACCGAGAAGCCCGCATTCTTGGACCACCTGCACGCCTCATTCGAAACCTCCCGACGGACCAGCTCATAATTTGTCTCGGCCGTCGCGACCGCCGTGGTGTCCGACAGAAATGGGCATGGCGCTGTTTCCTTAACGGTTTCGGCAACCAGACCAAACAAGGCGTCTCGATTGAGCGGCGTTGTCGGCAAGGCGGCGCGAGCCCCCTGTTCGGACGCATGATCATCCGCAGAGCCATCCGCCGACTCTGCTTGCTGTGACACCGAAGCCGACTGATCGGCCGATCCGGTTGCGGAGGTTTCATTTCCGCATGCTGCGAGCGTCAACACTGTGCCCAAGGCGCATAGTGTGAATGTGTTTCTGAATGTCATGGTACGTCCCCGATCTACTGTTCGAGAACTGTATAGGATGGACAGTCGGGAATGCCTAGGAATACCCGCCCTGTCGGGCGCGCCCGAACCAAAGCGGCGCAGACATCAGCCCCGCGACGCTTTTTCTATGGCATCATAATAGCGTTGCCAGCACGCTTGCCCGATCTGGTTGTATTCCAACATCTTGTCCGCCATCCGCAGGAACCCTTCCTGATCTCCGAGCGCCGGTGGCAGCAAAGGGTCGAAATTGATCGCCCGGATCACCGGCTGCCCGATCAGGAGGGTCTCGCGCGCTGCCTCATCCACGCTGCGCGCCGTCAAGCCAGCCAGACTGGTCTCCATGGCCTGGATCGCGCGCGCATAGGATTGCGACAACTCTTCCGGTGACCACAGGCGCGTCCAGTCAAACGCCCCCGCCATCGCGACCTGAGAGGCGCGGGTCAGAATGATACCGTCATCCGCGCCGATATCGATCAGACTGGTCCGATGCATGTCCAGTTCACTCGCCAGGTTGGCAGGACGAACCCAGAAACCTTCCTCCGTCTGCTGGTATCCGAACAGGGCCAACGCCCTCTCACGTGCCCGAAGCTGTTTGCGGTCACTCCGGCCAAGATGCTTGGTCAGCGCGACCAGCCAGTCGCCATTCCAGTCGACCACCCGGTCAGCCACGTTCTGCCATTGCTGCACACGTCGCTTGAGTGCCTGCGCTCTGGGGCCGGGAACATAGACACCACGTTCCGAGCTCTCCAGCAGATCATCCTTCATCAGGCGCGTCACAGCCACACGCAGGGTTGCCGCTTCGATCCCGAACAATGCCGCCGCATTGATAAGCCGGCCAATCGGCTGGGGCGCATCCGTCGTACTGCTCATCAAGGACAGGATAAGCGCGCGCGCTGACACGTCTTCAGACTTGAGAGGCTCAAAATAATACACGAATTGACTCATAATGAAATTTTATGTAACAAACCTTAAAGCACTGGATGGAGACCTGCCATGTCGAACACGATGAAGCTATCCGAAGCGCTGACAAAGGATGAGCTTCGCGAGTTGCGCAAGAAGTCTGACCTTCGCGCGCTGGCGACGCTGGTCTGGAATTGGGGGCTGATCTTTGCGGCTTTTGCGGTCGCCATCATCTGGCCAAATCCGCTGACGATCCTTGCAGGCATCCTCATTCTGGGCGGTCGCCAGCTCGGCTTGGGAATCATTAATCATGACTGCGCCCACCACGCCTTTTTCAAGAGTCAGAGGGTCGATGATTTCGTGGGCCACTGGATCGCGGGCGCGCCGATGAATATCTCTCTGCCCGCCTATCGCGCCTACCATTTGAAGCACCACAAATATGCGGGCACGCCAGACGATCCGGACATCATCTTTGTGAAGAACTACCCTGTCCCGAAGGACAGCCTGCGTCGAAAATTCGTGCGCGACCTGACCGGCCAGACCGGCCTGCGCGACACGCTGCGCAAAATCCGCAGCTTCAAACTATCGCGCAACTGGCCGTGGCTTACCTTCCATATCGCATTGGCCGGCACACTGACCGCTGTTGGCGCACCTTGGGCCTATCTCATGTGGTGGGCGGCAGAACTCTTCATCTATCCAGCCATCGTGCGCCTACGCCAGATCGGCGAGCATGGCACCGCAAAAGACCGGACCAGCCTCGACCCGCGCCTGAACACCGGCACCACGGTCGCCCCCTTCTGGCAGCGCGTGCTGATCGCCCCGAATGATGTGAACTATCATCTCGAGCATCACATGTTTGCATCAATTCCGCCTTACAGGCTGAAACGGCTCCACAAGCTGCTGTCATCGCGCGGCTATTACGAGACATTTGATTGCATCTCGCATGGCTATGACGATGTCATCCGCCGCGCTGTCCGCAATGATGCCCCAGAGATGGTGCCTGCCGAATAGGCTGGCACTATTCAACCGCGATCCAGAAAGGACCGGCCGGCATCCCCGCCCCGTCGAAGAGATTGCATAGGGGGGAATTGCCCTGACAATAGCGGACCTCGGACACCGCCTCATCTTCTGCCTGCACGACCACAGTTTCGCCATCGAGTTCGGCTGAAGCATAGCTGCACGCATACGCATCGCACAGCTCCATGCCAACAACACTCCCTGCACTGACCGTCACCAAGCCGTCTTCCGCACCCTCAAACGTAATGCGAATTGTGCTGCCGTCTCGCACGGCCCGACTCGCTACGGCGCCAGACGCGCCTGCATCCACCTCATCATAAACGAGAGACTTCATCACCCGCACGACCCGTTCAGCCACCGCGAGCTTGTTCGGCGGATGAATGTCCACCGGATCGCCCATATCAATCGTCACGGCGAGCCCCACACGATCATCCCTGGCGGCGACGCGGCGCATGGATTCACGGATCACGCCCCAGCCCGGCTTGCCTGCCTCTGTGGGAAACGCGCCATATCGCGGCAGTTGCACGACAGTTACCGGCAAGTCAGCTTCAAACTTTTCGCGCCAATCCTGCACCAGCAGGTCGAGCAGACTTTCATAGGCGACGCCATCCCCCGCATTGGATTCGCCCTGATACCAGATTGCCCCTTTCAGACGGATGCCTGCCAGCGGCGCAATCATCGCATTGTGCAACATCGTGTAACCCTTGATCGTGAACCAGGGCGCAGGCTTTGGAGCGCTAACGGCTGAATTCACTTTGCGATAGGCCCATCCTTCGGCCAGCGATAGGCTGGAGCCGTCCTTCAATTCCACGTGCAATTCAGAGTCCGGTCCGTTCATGCCGCCATCGCCGTAGTCATTGTGGACGTTGACCAGAATAGTGTTCTTGCCTGGCTTGAGGAGATCGGCTGAAACCTCGTACGCGCGCAATCCTCCCCAATGGAATGTCGTGCCAATTGCCGTGCCGTTCAGCCAGGTCATGTCGGTATCATCGACCGCGCCAATATGGATCGTCGCAGCCTGCTCTGCCTGCTGAGGAGTCAGATCAAAACTTACCTTGTGCCAGACCATACCGAGATGATCGGTGAGTTCCGGGTCTCCCCATTTCCGCCAGTCGCGCAGCGTGCCGGGCACGGGCTTCCACTCGCCTGCGTCTGTATCCTCCCACGGCGCAGTTCCTTCCGTCGCGGGGTCGTCCCGCCAGCTCTGCTGCCAGCGTTCTGAATAGATCTTCGCCGCCGCACCGCGGTCGGCCTTGTAGGTTTCCAGCAAGGCCACTTGTTCGGCATGTTCCGGCATTGCGCCGATGATCTTGCCATCAATCCAGGGCTCGATGCGTGAGCCGCCCCAGCTCGAATTGATCAGACCAACAGGAACATCATAGGCTTCTGACAATGCCCGCCCGGCATAGTAACAGACTGCCGAGAATCCCGCTGCGGTCTCCGGCGTCGTGACGGCCCAAGCGCTGTCGCCCGGCAAGTCCGCATTCGGAGCAAGCGAGAGATCCTTTTCGACTTGCAGCAGGCGAATATTGGAGTGGTTCGCAGCGGCGACTTCCCGTTCAGCATAGGTCACACGTGACAGTGGATATTCCATGTTCGACTGGCCGGAACACAAGAACACATCGCCCGCCAGCACATCCTCTAACGCCTGCACTGTATCACCTTCGACGGTGACGGAAATTTCATGTGATCCGCCTGCTGAAAGCTCGGGAAACTCGACCCACCATCGGCCGTCCCGGCCGGCACGAACAGGCGTGGACGCCGCGTCCAGCGAAACGATGAATTCCGCGCCGGGATCCGCCGTGCCGAACAGGCGCACCGGTGCATCGCGCTGGATCACCATATGGTCACCGAATACGCTGGCGAGCTTCGGCGCCTCTGCATGTGCGCCCAGTCCAATCAGGGCCAATGCCCCGCATGCCATCATCGTCTTGCTGGTAAACATGTCCTGTTCCGCCCTCTTGTATTTTGGCAGGAACTTTCCCGAAGGCGATGATATTGTCCAGTGTTAGCGGTAACTAAATTTATGCAACTGCCAGCCGGAACGCCTTGGCAAACACGCTCGGCAGGCCTTCGACCTCATCAACTTTGACCCACTGTCCATTGGCAACCTTCGGCTTGCGCGATGCCTCGGCGCGCATCACCCGAAAGCGAAACGCGAAATGCGTGAAAACATGGCGTACCTCGCCGACCTCCTCCCAGGCCGCTTCGGCAGGCGAAGGCGTTGGCGGAAAATCGCCCTCCACCCAATCGCCCGTCGGCAGCGCCAGCATCCCGCCGAGCAGGCCCTTGTCCGGGCGGCGCACCAGCAGCGCTTCCCCCTTCACGACCAACACATAGGCAATTCCAAACCGTACGGGCTTTGGCACTTTTGCGGGCTTGATCGGATAGCGTTCAGGCGCCCCTTCGGCCCGCGCTGCGCACAGGGACGACAGTGGACAGATCAGGCAGTTCGGCTTGGTCGGCGTGCACACGGTTGCGCCCAGATCCATCAGCGCTTCAGCAAATTCTCCCGGCCGGTCCTCCGGCACCAGCGCCCGCACTGTTTCGGCAATCACCTTCTTCTCAGCGGCCCATTCGCCTTTCAATGCCAGCAGGCGCGCGAACACGCGGTCGACATTACCATCCACCGCCGCCGCTTTCTGGTCAAAGGCAATCGCCGCGATCGCGCCAGCCGTATATGGCCCGATACCGGGCAGTTTGCGCAGCTCGGCCTCTGTTTCCGGAAAGCCTCCGCGTGCGGCGACTTCACGCGCACATTTCAGCAAATTCCGCGCTCGCGCATAATAGCCGAGGCCCGCCCACGCACTCATCACCTCTTCATCCTTTGCCGCCGCCAGCGCCTCAATGGTTGGCCAGCGCGTAAGGAAGGTATGAAAGTATGGGGTGCCATGCGGGATGGTCGTCTGCTGCATCATGATCTCGCAGAGCCAGACACGGTACGGGTCAGGCCGCTCGCCCACAGCCCGGTCTGCCGGCAGCGTGCGCCAGGGCAAGTCGCGTGCATGGCGTTCGAACCACGGCAGCAATTTGCCCGGCAGGCTGTTCAAATTTCTGTGCTTTGCCGGTGCCATGCCTTTTCCTCGCCCGAAAGCCGTGCAATCTCGTACGAATGGTCACGAGATCAACCCTTGATCCCATAGAGGAAGCACGCGCGCGCGTCCGCCTGCGCTACCAGCGCGCGACACGCACTTATTCCAACATGCGCCAGGTCGGGCTTGCCGCGGAACGGGTCGGGCGTAAATCCGGCGCCAAGAAACTGCCCCCCATTCAGGTACTCCGCCAGCGCTGGCGCGAGATCGCAGGCGAACAACTCTATAAATACTGCCGCCCGGAGCGGCTCAGCGGTGGCAAGGATGGTCGCGTGCTGACCCTGCTCGTCGTGCCGCAAGCCGCCCCGATGGTGCAGCACCAGTCCGAAACGCTGCGACAGCGCGTGTCAGTGTCCGCTGGCGGCGACATTACCGCCATCAAGATCAAGCAGGGATCGCTCGGCACAGAACCGCCCAAGACGCTGCGTCGCAAAACGCGTCCGCTCTCACTGAAAGAGCGCAAGGAACTTGAGGAATCGACCTCCGGAATCCAGAACGACAAGCTGCGCGCCGCAATTGTTGCACTCGGCGAGGCCATGTTAACCGCAGAAGATACGCCGCCCCCTGCCAAGCCTGGCAAGGATGGCGGCCTGCCATTCTGATCCCGCCCTGCCCGCAAGGAGCCCCGACATGCTGAAATCCATTATGACTGCCGTCACGGCTGCCGCCTTCCTGGCCATGCCTGCCCTTGCCGAAGACCTGTCTGTTGGCCACTCCAAGGGCTCAAAAGATGCACCGCTAACGATCATCGAATACGGGTCTCTCACATGCGGTGGGTGCAAATACTTCCACGACAAGATCCTGCCGCGCATCGAGGCTGACTATATCGAGACCGGCAAGGTCCGTTTCATCTTCCGTGAAGTCCTGCGCAACGATGTCGATACGGCTCTCGTGACCATGGCGCGCTGCGCTGGCCGGGACAAATTCTTCGAGGCAACCGGCACAATGTTTGCGCGTCAGCCTGATGTCATCAAGTCGGCGCAAGCTGGTACAGTGCTCGACACTTTCATCGAGATCGGCACGCCCTACGGCATTCGGGACGTCGACACGTTCAATGCCTGCTACACCGACATGAATGTCCGGCTCGACATGGCCGAAGTGCAGGAAAGCGCCGAGGCATATGAGCTGCGCGGCACGCCAACGCTGGTTATCAATGGCGAGGAAAAATACGTCGATGACGACTTCAAGTCGGCCGATGCGTTCGCCGCTTATCTCGACACACAGCTTGCCGCACTCTCCGATTCGACCGGTTCAGAGGCAAATTAGTTAACAGAACAGGTGGTTGCAGTTAATCAATTGGCAACCAAACCGACTCAATCCTTAACGCGAAGGTTATGATCATGAATTTCTTCTCACGACGCACTGCGCTTGCAGCGATTTCAGCGCTGGCCCTGGTCGCCTGTGGCGACACCGGTGCCGACACATCGCCTGCAGGTGGCAACGCCGTGACAGCTGGCAGCGAGCTTGGCCACGTCAAAGGGGCGGCAGACGCACCTGTCACCCTGATCGAATATGCCTCGCCCACCTGCCCAGCATGCAAATACTGGCATGATGACATCCAGCCAGTTGTCCAATCGGACTATATCGACTCCGGCAAGGTGAAACTCGTCTTCCGCGAATACCCACTCCACGCGCCGGATGTTCCTGCTTACCTCGTCGCCATGTGCGCGGGCGAAGACAAGTATTTCGACGTGCTGGACGAGCTGTTCGAATACCAGTCCGGCATCATCGAATCCGCGCAAAACGGCGTCCTGAAGGCCATGCTCCAGACTATCGGCCAGCGGCACGGCATTGAAACCGAAGCCGACTTCGATGCCTGCATGAACAATCGCGACCTGCGCCAGCAGATGGCGGACATCTACCAGACGTCCGAAAAGTTCGGCGTCACCGGCACACCGACCTTCATCATCAATGGTGAAGTGCATCAGTTCGCCAACATGAACTCCGCTGAGAAAGTCACAGCCGCGCTGGACGCCGCGCTTGAAGCTGCAGGCGTCTCCACAGACGAGTAGGCATATGGGGCAGCCAGTATGAAGATAACCGAACTCCGTATTGCTGGCTTCAAATCCTTTGTGGACCCTCAGGACGTGCCAATCGAACCCGGCCTGACCGGGATCGTCGGGCCAAATGGCTGTGGCAAGTCCAACCTGCTGGAAGCCCTTCGCTGGGCCATGGGCGCAAGCTCTGCACGTGCCATGCGCGGCGGGGAGATGGATGACCTCATCTTCTCCGGCGCAGATGGCCGTCCCGCCCGCGAGACCGCTGAAGTCACGCTCGTGCTGGACAATTCCAAGCGCACCGCGCCACCGGAATTCAACGCCTCCGACACACTGGAAGTCATTCGCCGCCTGAAGCGCGGCGCAGGCTCCACTTACAAACTGAACGGACGCACCGTACGCGGCAAGGACATCCAGCTTCTGTTCGCGGATGCTTCGACCGGCGCGAACTCCCCGGCTCTCGTGCGCCAGGGTCAGATTTCGGAACTGATCGGCTCCAAGCCGCAGAACCGCCGCCGCATCCTTGAGGAAGCCGCCGGCATTGCAGGCCTCAATTCTCGTCGTCACGAAGCCGAGCTGAAACTGAACGGCGCCGAGACCAATCTGGAGCGCCTGTCCGAAGTCTCCGCTGAGGTCGAGCGTCAACTGGCCAGCCTCAAACGTCAGGCCGCCAAGGCCCGCAAGTACAAGCGCCTGTCTGAGGAGATCCACGCCCTCGACGCCCTGATCGCGCATCTGCGCTGGCATGAGGCCAAGCTCGCCTGCGACACTGCCCGCACGCGATTGGACGAGGCCCGCCACGCGGTTGAGGAAAAGACACGCGAAGATGCGATGCGTGAACGCGAGCGCATTGAGGCCGGTGAAGGACTCAATCCTCTGCGCGAAGCTGAAAGCGTTGCCGCCGCCAAGCTCGGACAGGCCCGCATCACGCTGGCAAGGCTGGAAACCGAGCGCAAGGTCGCCGCCGAGACCCATGAACGCCTCGATGCCGAAGCGACCCGCCTGATGGAAGACATCGAGCGCGAGCAGGATCAGAAACTCGAAGCCGAAGACGCCCTCGCCCACGCAAAGTTTGAGCTGTCTTCGCTGCCGGTCCTGAACGAGGCCCAAAACGAGGAAATCGAGGCCGAGACCCGGAAGGCGCTTGAAGACGCCCGCACACGTCTCGCGGGCGCCGAGAAAGCAGCCGACGAAGCGCAGGAACGCCTGTCGGAAGTGCGTGCCCAGCGCCGCGCTTCGGAGGAAAACGCCTCCGCTCAGCGGCGTCGCCAGTCTCAGCTCAGCTCTGAAATCGACCGCCTGAAAGGCGAAATGGCCCGGATCGAAGATGCCGTGTCACTGGTCGGCCGCCTGCGCGATGCCAAGGCTGCCGAACAGGACGCTGAAGCCGCCCTGCAAAACGCCGAACGCGCCGTCGAAACCGCCGAGGCTACGCTCAATTCGACCCGTGAGGCGGAAACGTCCGCACAGGCACCCCGGGATGCGGCCCAGCAAGACGTGCGCGCGCTCGAGGCCGAAATTTCTGGTCTGCACAAGCTGCTTCGCAAGGCCGAAGGCCCGAAAGCTCCCCCAGTTGTCGAGCGCATTCGCACGCAGGATGGCTACGAGAAAGCCATTGCAGCCGCTCTGGGCGACGATATCGAAGCGCCAACTGATCGCTCTGCCGCAATGTATTGGGGCGGCGCGTCGCTGGCTTCGCAATCCCTGCCGCAGGGTGCCCGCCCGCTGACAGATGTGACCGAGGCTCCCGGCGAACTCGCGGCGCGGCTCGCCCAATGCGGCGTTGTAGACGTGGCCGATGGCGAGCGCCTGATGGCCCAGCTCCAGCCCGGCCAACGCCTGGTTTCCGTCGATGGGCATCTCTGGCGCTGGGATGGTTACATCCGCACACCAGATGCACCGGTCAGCGCAGCTGCACGTCTTGAACAACAGGCCCGGCTTGAAGCTGCCGAAGCTGAACTGCCCGCTCTGACCGCCACCTATGAGGCGCGTGAAGCAGACCTTGTAGCTGCCCGTGACGCCCGTCGGACGGCTGAGGTGAAACTCCGCGACCTGCGCCAGGCCATTGCCCCGGCCCAGCGCGCGCTCAGCGAGGCACGCAATCGCGTCTCACAGGAAGCACAAGCCTCCGAACGCGCAGCCATGAAGCGTGACACAAGCGGAGAAGCCCTCACCCGCGCCGAGGCCGACCTCGCCATCGTCAACGAAACGCTGGCCATGATTGCACCGGAAGGCCCGGCGGAAGATGAAGCTGCGCTCGAAACCCGGCTCGCCGAAGCGCGCACGATGGTGGCCGAAGCCCGCACCGCTGAGATCGAAGCGCGCGGCCGCCTGACAGACATTACACGCGGCCGCGAACAAGCTGCTGCGCGTCGCGATGGCCTTGAACGCGACATCAAGACATGGTCCGGCCGCATTACCGCGACCGAGGAGCGCGTCGCGCGCCTGATCGAGCGCCGCCAGTCTGCCGCTTCCGATGCCCTGGCCGCCAAGGCACGCCCCGAACAGCTGGCCGGTGAGATCGAGAACCGGAGCAATGAAGTCGAAGCGCTGGAAGCCGAACGCAAGCGCGTCGCAGACCAACTGGCCGAGAAAGAAGCCGCTATCCGCGAAGCCGAACAGGCCGCCCGCGCGGCCGCCAATGCCGCCTCGGAAGCCCGCGAGAACCTCGCCGGTTGGAAGGTGAAGCTCGAAAACGCCGAAGGCCGCCTCGAAGAATCGGTAGAGATCGCCCGCAATAATTTCCAGCGTACGCCGGAAGGCCTGCTGGCCATCGCCGAAGCGGGCCTCGAAGAAGAGACGATGGGCGAGTTCACGCCCCGCGATGCCGAGCGCCGCGCCGATGAACTCCGCCGCACGCGCGACCAGCTGGGCGGCGTGAACATGAACGCCGAGGAAGAAGCCGAAGAACTCGAAGAACGGCTCGGTTCGCAGGTCACCGAGAAGGAAGACCTCGTCGCTGCGATCGCCAAGCTGCGCCAAGGCGTCGATGCCCTGAACGCCGAAGGCCGCGAGCGCCTGCTGAAGGCATTCGAGCAGGTCAATGAACACTTCAAGGCGCTGTTCACGGCCCTGTTCCGCGGCGGCCAGGCTGAACTGCGCCTCGTCGATGCCGATGACCCGCTGCAAGCCGGGCTCGAAATCATGGCCCAGCCACCCGGCAAGAAGCTCGGCACGCTGAACCTGATGTCCGGCGGCGAACAGGCCTTGACGGCCGCCGCGCTGATCTTTGCGGTCTTTCTGTCCCGCCCCGCGCCGATCTGTGTGCTGGACGAGGTGGACGCGCCGCTCGATGACGCCAATGTCGACCGTTTCTGCAACATGCTGAACGAAATGCGCCAGCGCACCGATACGCGCTTCGTGGTGATTACCCACAATCCGGTCACGATGAGCCGGATGGACCGTCTTTTCGGCGTCACGATGCGGGAAAAAGGCGTTTCCAAGCTGGTTTCTGTGGACCTGCAGGCAGCCGAAGAGCTCGTTGCGGCGGAGTAGCGCACACCCACACTATAGAAATCCAATAGAATCAGACCTCTAGCTTTCTGCAATCGCGGTTGACTTGCCTGCCCCCAATACATAGTTTGCGCCGAAATCCGGGGGGCACCCCATCAGAAGGGATTCGCTTGCGCGAAGCTTAGCAAACCATGTCCAGTGAAGGCCCGAACGACCTCGGTGAACGTATCGCCCAGGCCCAGGCGGCCAGAGCAGCAAAGGATGCGGCAAAACGCAAGTTGGATGCAGATGATGGAAGTCTTTCGGCCGGGGCCTACGCCCTGCGATACGGCGCGGAGTTTGTCGCCTGCATCTTTGTCGGAGGCCTGATTGGTTTCTGGATTGACGCGTTCGCAGGAACAAAACCCTGGGGCCTGCTGATTGTCGGGACACTCGGCTTCGCAGCAGGTATACGAGCGATGATGCGCGCCTATCGGGAGCTGAATGCCCGGGCGCTAGGAAATTTATCGGAGCCTGAGGCTCCAACAGACGGGACCGGGAACGAATGAATTTCGCTCTGCAAAACACCGCGATTGATCCGATCCACCAGTTTCAGGTCAGCAAATGGCTCGACCTGAGCATTTTTGGTGTCGACATTTCCTTCACCAATGCTTCGGGCTTCATGCTGCTGGGCGTGGTGCTCTGCATCGCTTTCTTCGGCTATGCCGCCTCCAAGAAAGCTTTGGTACCGGGCCGTACGCAATCCATGGCCGAGATCGGCTATGGCTTCGTCGCCGACATGGTCCGCTCGACCGCTGGTGAAGAAGGCCTGCGCTTCTTCCCGTTCGTCTTCACGCTCTTCTTCTTCGTATTCTTTGCCAACATGATCGGCATGGTGCCTTACGCCTTCACCACAACCAGCCATCTGGTTGTCACCGGCGCACTGGCCATGCTCGTCATTTCCATCGTTATCGGCTTCGGCATCTGGAAAAACGGCCTCAGCTTCTTCAAGCTGTTCGCCCCATCGGGCGCCCCTTGGCCGATCTATTTCATCCTCGTGCCAATCGAGGTCATTTCCTTCCTGGCCCGTCCGGTCACACTGGCGCTGCGTCTGTTCGCCAACATGCTGGCCGGTCACATCATGCTGAAACTGTTTGCAACCTTTGCAGCCCAGCTCATCGGCGCGGCCCTGTCCGGCGCGGTGTTCATGGGTGTGGTTGGCATACTGGCCTTCGGTATGGGTATCGCGCTCAACGCACTCGAACTTCTTGTGGCAGGTCTTCAGGCCTATGTTTTCGCAATCCTGACCTGCGTTTACCTGAACGACGCACTGCACCCGTCACACTAAGGACTCTTCGCCAGTGCGGCCCCTGGGCACGCACTAAAAAACTTGACGCAGCCTAGCGAACACGCTTCACGGGCCGCAAATTATTGAAACCCTTGCATTCCAAACAGGAGACGACCATGGAAGGCGATATCGCACTCGGCCTCAAATATGTAGGCGCTGGCCTCGCAACTCTCGGCATGATCGGTGCCGCGATCGGTGTGGGCAACATCTTCAGCTCGTTCCTCGACGCTGCCATGCGCAACCCGTCCGCTGCTCCGCAGCAGACCGGTAACCTCTTCATCGGTATGGCCCTCGCAGAGGCACTCGGCATCCTGTCGTTCCTCGTGGCCGTCCTGATCCTGTTCGTGGTCTAAGCCACTTACACGCCAAGAACGGGCCGGCGGACTTGATAGACCACCGGCCCGATCCAGCCTGATGCTGCACTTGAGGTACTGAAATGCTGCTCGCCCTGCTTGCGGAAACTGCCCATCACCTACCGGATGACGCGCCGCCTCCGTTCCCGCCTTTTGAGGCGTGGCACATGCCGGGCCAGTTGTTCTGGCTCGCGATCCTTTTCGCGACCCTCTACTTCTCCCTCTCGCGCTTCATCCTGCCAAAGATGTCGGACACGATCGAAAAACGGTCTGACCGCATCGCCTCTGATCTTGATCAGGCAGCCAAGCTGAACGAGCAGGCCACCGAAGCCCAGCAGGCGCTCGAACTGCGCATTGCCCAGGCCAAGGCGAAAGCCCGCGAAACAGCGAACAAGGCAGCGGCCAAGATTGATGCCGAAATGACGGCTGAAACGGCTCGCGTCGACGCCGAGATCGAAAAGAAGCTGGACGCTGCCGAAGAGCGGATCTCCGCCCTGCGCGCAACGGCCATGCAGAATGTCGAACAGATCGCTGTAGACGCAGCTGACGCCATGACGGCTCGTTTCGGCCTCAAGGCCTCCGCGGCTGACCTCAAGAAAGCCGTTTCGACGGCTCTGAATTAAGAGAGACATGCAGATGACCCTTCGTCTTGCCCCTGCCCTCACCTTCTCTGCGCTGGTCGCATCGCCCGCCTTTGCCGCATCTGATGCGCATGGCGGTGGCGGCTTCATCGGCGGCTTCATGTATTCGCTGACCGATCCGGTTACGCACACCGCATTCCTGGCTTTCGCGGCCTTTCTGTTGATCGCATGGCGCATGGGCGCCCTGAAGACGATCCTCGGCGGCCTCGACAAGCGCGCAGACGACATCCGCAACGAGTTGGAAGAAGCCCAGAGCCTGCGCGAGCAGGCAGCTGAAGCCCTCGCCCTCGCTGAGCGTCGCCAGCAGGATGCAGACAAGGAAGCCGAAGCGATGATCGCCCAGGCCAAGGACGACGCCAAGCGGATCATGAAAGAGGCTCGCAAGGATATTGCAGACCGCCTCGCCCGCCGCGAAGCGCTGGCCGAAGCTCGCATCACCCGCGCCGAAGCCGAAGCGACCGAGGAAGTCCGCCGCGCCGCTGCAGACGCTGCCACGGTCGCTGCGAAACGCCTTCTGGCCGAAGACACTGCCGTGGACCAGTTCGAATCCGCTGCCCGCGAAATCGAAAAAGCCCTCGGCTAGACGGGGAAACCTTCCGGCCTCTCCCCGGCCCATATCTTTCAAGACCCCTGACCTGCTGTGCAGTTCAGGGGTTTTTTGTGTCTTCTATCCCACCGCCCTCTGCTCGACGGCACACTCTGGGGCATGGACACCCTGCTCGCTCCACTGGCTTCGCCGCTGCCTTCCTGTCTGGAACCCCACCGGTTCTGGATCTGGTTGCAGATGGTCGCTTGGCGTCTCTATGTGCGCGCCGTGAAAGGCAAGGGCATCCCGTTCATGACGGTCATCGATCCGCAGGGAACCGTATACCTGAAATGGATCGGACATCCTCCGCACGAATTCCCGCAAGCTCCCGAAGACCCGCTGGCCTTCACACCGTCAAAAGCCTTCCGCATCGCGCTTGGCGATCTGCCGTCGGCCCATCCGGGTGAGAGACGGCCTTTGATACCGCGTGCCTCGGACTGCTCATCACACATCGCGCCGAGCGCGCACATGGCCACCCTGCCCGCACCGGACACCTGACTGCCCGCCTCTGCCTGAAAACATATTGATCTATTCCAGCGCCCTCACAGGCGTCGCAGGCGCAGGTAGACCGCCTAGCTCAGCTGCAGCTCGACCAGGCGCTTATAGGCACCACTGGACGCCATCAGGGCCTCGTGCGTGCCTTCCTCCACTGCGCGGCCGTCTTCCATCACAATGATGCGGTCGGCCGCGCGAACTGTAGAAAGGCGATGCGCAATGATCAGCGTGGTGCGGCCTTTGGAGAACTCCGCGAGGGCCGCCTGCACTTTGGCTTCACTCTCGGCGTCGAGGGCCGATGTCGCCTCGTCCAGCAACAGGATCGGCGCACCGCGCAGGATCGCCCGGGCCAGGGCTACGCGTTGGCGTTGGCCACCGGAAAGGTTGCGGCCCATCTCACCCGCCGGCGACTGGTAGCCGTCCGGCATCGACATGATGAATTCATGCGCATTGGCCGCCTTGGCCGCCGCCTCGATCTCTGCATTGGTCGCGCCAAGACGCCCGAGCGCAATATTGTTCTGGATCGTATCGTCGAACAGCGCCGAATCCTGCGCCACCAGCCCGATATTGGCCCGCAATGTATCGCCCACAACGCGGCGGACATTCTTGCCATCCACGCTTACCGCGCCGGACTCAGCATCATAGAGGCGCATCAGCAGGTTGAAGACGGTCGACTTGCCCGCGCCCGACGGTCCGACAATCGCCACCGTCTCGCCCGGCGCTGCGACAAAGGACAATCCGTTCAATGCCCGCGTGCCATCCGGATAGGCAAAGCTGACCCCATCAAACACCACATGTCCATTGACCCGGTTCAGGCGCTCGGCATCTGGCGCGTCCGCAATATGAGTCGTCGCATCGACAATCTCAAATACGCGGTCGGCTGCTGCGCCGCCTTCCTGTGCCACAGCATTCAGTGTGCCGAGCGCGCGCAGTTCCGGCGACACGATGCCCAGCGCGGCGATGAAGCCGAGCAGATCGCCAAGGGTCATCGCCCCCTGCGACATGCGCCAGGCCGCAAAGCCGAGAATCCCGGCCAGCGCCGCGCCGCCCGCCACTTCAAGGATCGGGTCAACTGCCGCCCGGTCCGTCAGGACTTTCAGGAACAGTTTGGAACGCTCGACAAAACCCTGCCGCGCGCGGGACTTCTGGTACGGCTCAAGCCCGTAAGCCTTCACCACCCGCGCCGACTGAAAGCCTTCTGACAGGAGCGACGTCACCTGCCCGACCTGCTTCTGGGCCTGTTTGGAGCGTCTGCGGATGCGGTTGCCGAGGCCAATGACCGGTCCGAACGCAATCGGATACGCGACCAGCAACAGCAGGGTCAGCTGCCAGTCGATGACCAGCATCACACCGAACATGCCGATCACGGTGATCGTGCTCTTGGTGAAATTATTGGCAAAGCGCAGCGCCGCATCGCGGATCGCGTTCACATCATTGATGAAGCGCGAAACGAAGTCACCGGACGCATCCGCCGCCACACGCGCATAATCACCATCGGTCAGGGAATCGAACTGGCTCGATTGCACCGACACCAGCCCGCGCTGCACACCCGTATTGTTGAACAGGGTCATCAGGTAGAGCGAGAGCGCCCGCGCGCAGGACAGGGCCACAATCGCGCCACCGATCCACCAGATCCAGTCAGGACCGGACACGGGCACCTGCGCCTCATCTCCAAAACTCGCCTGCAGCCGGTCGCCCAGCATCTTCAGCACCAGCGAATAGCCCATGGCGCTGAGCGAGGTCAGCAGGGCCATGAGCGTGCCGGCGGCGAACCAGCCGATATGCTGGCGGAAATAGGCTGCAAACAGGCGCCTCAGGCTCCCCTTCTGTTTGGGGGCCTTAGCTGTCACCACCTCAGACGTGATGATGGTCTCCCGTTTCCGGGTCCAGCAACTTGTGGGCATGCAGGATGAAATAGCGGACTTCTGCATTGTCCACTGTGCGGTGGGCCGCATTTTTCCAGGCGTCGTAGGCGTCCTTGTAATTCGGGAAGGCGCCGACAAAGTCGACCTTGGAAAGGTCTTCGAATTCCACTTCTGCCACATCCTTCAGCTCGCCGCCGAACACGATGTGAAGAAGCTGTTTGGTCTCGCGGGTAGTATCGCCCATTTTGGCTGGCTCCGTAGTCGCTGGAGGCGCCGTTTTCGGCACCCTTTCCTGTGGGTCAGGTATATCCACAAATTCTGACCTGCGCACTAACAGAGGATGCAGGGCGTTTCCAGAAGCAATGACGCTCCTTTGTGCAGGTACTGCCCGGTTGAATATGAGTTTTTCGCCGCGATGTGTCGTGGCAACACCACCCGCTTCCTCGATCAGGATAGTGCCCGCAGCCAGATCCCAGTCCGCCTTCTGCCCCAGAACGAGCGTTGCGTCCCATTTTCCGGCCGCCACGAAGGCCATCCGCAGCAGGGTGGAGTTGGGCTTCGGCCGGGCGACGGTCACGGGCGGCCACGGCTCCGGCCAAGCTGGATGCTCCAGCATTGTCTCGGCCGCAATCAGGCGGCACCCTGCCTCGGTGGCGCACTCGCTGACCCGGATGGCAGCACCGTTCAGGAACGCCCCCTGCCCGCGATGCGCTTCGTAGAACTCATCCAGTTCCGGCGCATACAGCACGCCGCCCACCGAGACGCCCTCTTCGACAATGGCAAGCCCGATGCACCAATGCGGATCACCGCGAATATAGGCGCGGGTGCCGTCAATCGGGTCCACCACCCAGCAGCGGTCCTTCTGGCGCGCATTGGGATCGTCGAGCGTCTCTTCGGACAGCCAGCCATATTCCGGACGGAAACGTGTCAGCCGATCCGAGCAGAGCTGATTCACGGCCATATCGGCTTCGGTCACCGGACTGCCGCCGCTCTTTTGCCAGGTCTCTGCCGTTTGGCCGCCAAGCATGAAGGACTGCGCCAATTTCCCGGCTTCCTGCGCGAGTTCACGCAGGATTTTCATGTCTTCAAACAGGGTGCGGTCAGCTGCCCGCAAGACTCATATCCTCGATGAGAATGCTCGGTGCGTCCCGCGTTCCCCGGAACTCAAGGTCCGAGGCCGGGATGAGGCGGGCAAACATGGAGGGCAGGTCGCCCGCGATGGTGACTTCGGACACTGGATAGGCAATCTCGCCATCCTCGAACCAGAAGCCCGATACGCCGACCGAATAGTCGCCATTGTTCGGATTGATGGACGGCCCGAACATGTCGGTTACCAAAAGGCCCTTGCCCGCCCCCTTGACCAGTTCGCCGGGAGTCTTGTCTCCGGCCTTCAGGTAGAGGTTCGACGTGGTCACGCCGGGAGGATCGCCAAAGCCGAGCGCGGAAAAGCCGTTCGGCTCCATGCCCAGCTGGCGCGCCGAAGAGGAATTCAGCAGCCAACTGGTCAGTCGGCCATTATCGATCAGGTGAGTTTCCTGCACCGGCAGGCCTTCACCATCATGACTGCGCGAACCCATGCCCATCGGGCGGAATGGATCGTCGATGATGTGGATACCATCCGCGAAGACCTGCTCGCCCATCCGGTCTTTCAGGAAGCTGACGCCGCGCGCGACTGACGGGCCGGAAATGGCCCCCAAGAATGCCCCTATGAGACCCGCAGAGACCCGCCGATCATACAGGACCGCGGCTTTCTGCGTGTTCAGCTTGCGTGAGCCAAGACGCGAGATCGTCCGCTCACCTGCCGTGATTCCGATCTCGGCAGCCGTCGGGCGATCTTTCTTGAAGCGGACCGACCAGCTGTCATAGTCTCGCTCCATATGGCCATCGCGCTCTGCCACGGCAGCAAGGCCAAGGCTGGTCGACGTGCCTGTCTTGAACGCGGAAAAGCCATTGCTGGCCGCAACCCAGCGCGAGGAACGGTTCCACGACGCGCCACACCCGGCGACCGTCTTGATGCCTTCAATGCCCAAGGCGGCTGCTTCGGCTGTCAACGCTTCGGATTCGAGGATGTCGGCGGAGATTTCCGGTTCGCCGGTCAAATCCATGTCGAGATCGCCCGTCGCCAGCTTGTCCGCATCCGGCAAGCCGCAATATTTGTCTTCGGGCACAGCGCGCGCCATCGCCACGCAGCGTTCTGCGAGCGCCTTCAGCCCTTCCGGCGACAAATCCGCGCCGGATACGTGCGCCTGTCGCTTGCCATACAGGCAGCGCAAAGCGACCGAGCGCCCCTCTTCACGTTCAATGCTCTCCAGCGCGCCGTCGCGGACGGAAACGCTTACGCCTTCGCTCTCGCCAATCCGGGCGTCGGCAGCGTCTGCACCTTCCTTTCGGCAATGGTCCAGTAGTCCGGCAAGCAATTCGGCCGGCGGTATCTTGAAATCAGCCATTCTGGCTAGATGGACGCTGCGCTCGCCTCGCGCAACTGCGCAAATCAGGCGAAGGCGTGGTACAGGATCGCCAGCGCCGTCAGCACCATTGCAATCCAGCTGAGCAGGATGCCTCCGGCCCGCATGGCCATGATTGTCCCGCCAAGCCCGATGACATGCATCAATCGCCCGAGCGTGAAGACGCCACCTGCAACATGGATGGCCCAGGCCGGCAGTCCCATCAGCGCCAAAATGACAAGGCCGACCAGCATGGACGGGATGTATTCCGTGGCATTGCCGTGCACACGCGTACGCAATTCCAGCATCTCATTGCCGCCGGTCCCGACCGAGACTTTGGCCGACTGCCGCACGGACACGACCCGGAACGCCAGATAGATCAAGAGCAGCATGTTCACGGCGACATATACGCCGGCCACTTCAAGTGATGTCATTGTGGATTCCTCCCCATTTGAAAAAGGCCACCGACGCGAATCGATGGCCTGTTCTTATTCAATCGTGATTCTGATTGAGTCGCTCAGTCGTCGCGACGCGCATCAGGCAAGCGGTCGTTTATGTCATCGCGAATATCCAGCAATGTCACGATCAGGCCGCAGACGAGGCTGGCCGCGATCCATCCGCCCACTGTGAACACCGCAAAGTCGGCCACTTGAGCAATCGTATCGGTCAGACCAAGCAACTCGCCCGTAAATTCACCTCGATTGTAAAGGCCAAGCGCGATGCCCCCAACGATGATCGCAATGTATGCGACATAGACCATCGTGCGGAAGCTATTGATAATAAAGAACTTCATGAGATCCCCTTCCTATATTCCAAACTAATTCTATGCAGATTGGTGCCACCCGTCGCCCAATTACACGCGAGAAGCGAACTTCCCATGACCGGGCGACGTCGATTTTGCGACAGGCCCAGATTATTCATCGTCTGCCACCGCCAGTTCGCACGAAATCATTGCGGTCAGCGAAGATGCAAATTCGAGCTGGTCAGCCATGGTCAGGGATTCCACGAAATCCTCGACATCGCGCTTCTCGCGGCCGATCGCAGCGGCTGTGCGCCGAAACAGGTCCGGACTCAGCTTTTCTTCCATGGCGCCCGTGATACACGCGCAGGTCTCCGGACCTTCACCATCGGCGATGCAGGCCTCGGTCAACATTTCACGGTCGGATTTCTGGCTGCAGGCGGCAAGCATGGCCAAGCAAAGGCCGGTCAGGATCAGGACGCGCATTCTGGCAGCTCCGGTATCTGTTCGGCTCAGCCAAGCACGAAATTAACTAACAGGAAAGCAACTATTCCCGTTGCAGGATCTTGTCGACCTGGATGCCTTTTCCGAACTCGCGCAGGAAACTTTCCTTCACTTCCATCCGGTCATAGTCGTCTGAAACCCAGTCGAGAAAAGGTTTCCAGTCTTCAGGCGCGCGCCCGGCATTGTAATCGGCATAGGCTTGGAAAAACGCGTCCAGCATGCCGGTCTTGCCATGTTTGACGTGAAGGTATTTCAGCGACAGCTGCTCCACCGCTTGCTCGAACGGAACCTTTTCCCGCAACAGCTTGTAGAGCACGGACATCAGCCCCGCCCGATCTGCGCCCGACTTGCAATGCATGAGAGCCGGGTATTCGATCGATTCGAACAAGTCTTTCGCTGCGAACAACGCCTCTTTCGTCGGTGTGTCGCGGGAGAAGACCTGGAAATCGACCAGCGTGATTCCCGCTTTTTCGCAGGCCTCCTTCTCCAGAAGGTAATAGCCCTTGGTGCTTTCCCCGCGCAGGTTCAGGATGGTGCGAATGCCGAGCGTCTCGGCATATTCAACCACCTTCTTGGGCGAGGGCTGGTTGGCGCGCCACATCTCCGGCGAAATCTGGTGCAGGTTCGAGAACGCTGCCCGCAGAAACCCGTGGTCTCCCCAGACCAGTTCCCGGCGCGCGCGGGCACGACCCTGCGTCGTCGACAGGTCCGGCGCTATATGCGGCTTGCGATTCTTTTTCGATCTCAGCTTTACCATTGCCCCGCGATTAGCGGTCGGGCCCGCCATCGGCAAGCACAGGCGACACAAAGAAAAAGTCGGGTGCGCTGCATCCAAACACGCCTCTGCCGGCATCTACCCTACAAAGGCGCCGAACACGACGCCCCGGAACAAGCCTGAAGGAGCTTTTGAAATGAGCGAAGATATTGTTGTCCCCGTAGTCTTTTTTGGTGCCATTGCCGGGATTGTCTGGTTGGTTAGTCACTACAATTTCAAGAAACGCCTGACCCTGCATGAAACTGTGCGGCATGCGGTCGACAAGGGCCAGGACCTGACCGGCGAGACGATGGAAAAACTCGCCCTGATCACCGATCCGGTCCGCGCCGATTTGCGCCGGGGCGTCCTGTTCCTTGCCGTCGGAGTGGCCTTCGGCTTTCTCGGTGTGATGGTTGGCATGGAAGAAGGTGAAGCCGTCAAACCCATGATCGGCGTCGCATCCTTCCCTGTCCTCATCGGTCTGGCCTATCTTGGTCTCTGGGCAGCGAGTCGTCGTGGGCAACAGGGTTGAGCTGAGGCTGGTTGCCAAGGGAGGGCGCGACATGCGCAGCGATCCGGACCTGGCCGCAAGCGCCGCACGAGGCCATGAGGCAGACTTTGCCGAACTCGTGCGCCGCCATCAGGCCCGCGTGCGCGGCATGGCGCGGCGCCTGACCGGCTCGGCCAGCGACGGGGATGACATCGCGCAAGCGACGTTCCTGAAGGCCTGGCAGAAGATCGGTTCCTATGCCGGCGGAACCTTCTCGGCCTGGATCTGCACAATCTGCTGGCGCGAATATCTGCAAGCCCGCCGAAAGCAGAAGATCGAGATAGAGTTTGACGAAACGGCAGAGATCATTCCGTTCGAGCGCACCCAGTCCGATCAGGTCGGTGACCAGATGGACCTCAATCGGGCGCTGAATACCTTATCAGAAGCCCAGCGGGTCTGTGTGGTGCTGTGCGTCGCCTCAGGCCTGTCCCATCGCGAAGCGGCCGAGGCCACCGGCTGGCCGCTTGGCACGATAAAATCCCATGTAACGCGCGGCGTGGCCGCGCTCCGCAAACACCTTGAAAGCAGCCATGTGGCGTGATGGAGTACGATGATGCGTGACCAGGAAACCTATTCAGACCTGACCGATCTCTTCACGGCGGAAGACCGCGCGCTGGATCCGGCCCCGTTCGTGAATGACGTGATGGGCGGCATTCGCCGAAAATCCCTCTTTCGCAAACTGGTGCTGGGCGCCGTCGGTATGGTGGGTGCTGGCGTGGCGGCCGTGCAGTTACCAGGCTTGCTGACAGGTTGGAGCGGGCTGGATACGCTGGTCACCCAGACTGTTACCGATGCCCAGCAGGATGCCAGCCTGCTCGCGACGGCCGATCCGATATGGCTCATGGTAGGCGGCGTGGTCACGCTGAGCCTTCTGGCCATAACGGCCTGGGAGAAAGCCTAGGCCTTCAAGCGCCAGCCCATGCCTTCCAGCAGGGCTTTTGTCTCGTATAGCGGCAGGCCGACAATCGCGGTGTAGCTGCCGCTGATATGGGTGATGAAGGCGCCGGCCATGCCTTGAATGCCATAGCCGCCCGCCTTGCCCTGCCATTCGCCGCTGGCAATATAGGCAGCGATTTCCTGATCTGTCAGGCGCTTCACCTTCACCCGAGCAAGCACGGTACGGCTGCTCACGCGGCCATCGGGGGCTTTCACGGCGATACCGGTAAGACATTGGTGTGCCCGGCCTGAAAGAAGCCGCAGGAAGGCCTCGGCCTCTTCCGCATCGGCAGCTTTTTCGAGGTTTCTCTGGCCCAGCGAAACCACGGTATCCGCGGCCAGCACAAACCCAGCCTCCGGACAGGCCATGGCCTTCTCCCGCGCCAGCCTTTCGGCCAGCGCACGCGGAGATTCGTCCTTGCGACGGGATTCGTCGATGTCAGTGGGGCAGATCGCGTCCGGCACAATCCCGATCTGGGCGAGCAGGTCTCGCCGCCGGGGACTCGCACTGGCGAGGATCAGGGGAACATGCCCTGAGGACGCCATATCTCTTATTTGAAGCGGTAGGTGATACGACCCTTGGTCAGGTCGTAAGGGGTCATCTCAACCATGACCTTGTCCCCGGTCAGCACGCGGATGCGGTTCTTGCGCATCTTGCCAGCCGTGTGGGCAATGATTTCGTGGTCGTTCTCGAGTTTAACGCGGAACGTCGCGTTCGGCAGCAGTTCCACGACTGTGCCTTCGAATTCAATCAGTTCTTCCTTCGACATGCAGTCTCCAATAAAGGGCGGTCCATTGCGCCGCCGAAACGCATATAGGGGGCGCATAAAGGTTTGCACGGATTCCGGCAAGATTTGAAGTTCAGCAAAATGCCCCGTCATGCGGGCATTTTCAGCGTATTCCCGCCCGTCTCTTGCAGACGCGACCCTGTTTCGCACCATCTTAATGCTTATATTCGCATATTAGCTGATACGCCGCCCGCAACAATAACTACGAGCACATCCTGATGAAAGCCCAGCACAAACCCCAGACGAAGGATGCCTTTGACCTCATGTCGGAGCGCATTCACGAGGCCTCAGAAGTGCTGAAGGCCATGTCGAGTGATACGCGGTTGAAGATCATGTGCGCGCTGAATGAGGGCGAGCACCCTGTTCATCAGCTGGCCGACATGACCGGCCAATCGCATTCCGCTGTATCCCAGCATCTGGCAAAGCTGCGCGCGGCCGGTCTGGTTGAAAGCCGCCGGGATGCGCAGACGATCTATTATCGTTGTGCGGGCGGGATCGGCCGGGCGCTGGTCGACACGCTGTGCGCCTATTACCGCTAGGCCTGTTGCAGCAACGCCATATTTGAAAACATCCTTTTGAATCAGGATACGTTTTCGATACAGATTCCTGCTATAAGACCCGCATGTCGCAGTCACTGACCCGGGCGAGTTTCGAACTCCACCAGATTGAACCGATCCTGTCATGGGCCGGAACGTCGGGTGTGGACGTTGACGGCCTGCTGGATCGACTGGGCATCGATCCGGGCAAACGCACAAGCCAACCCGGCACGCAGATTGATCTGGTCGACTATTATCGCATCCAACGCGAGATCGCCCGGTCCTTCGACGACCTGACTGCGCAACTTTCTGAACGAAAGCTGCTCTACCAGACCGGCACATTTGTCGTGACGCAGATCCAGGCGGCCTCGACCCTGCAAGACGCAATCCGGAGCCTCGCTTCGCATTTCAACATGATGCATGGCGGGCGCTACAACTATGTCCGCCAGACCGACTCGATGCTGGCGCTGGTGGTGGATGATTCGACTTTCCCCTATCGCTTTCGCGATGATCGTGCGTTGACGCATTTCGTCGGCGACGCCTTGCTGATCAAGACTCATGCCCTGCTCGACAGCCTGACCGGCGGCGCCGCAGGCCGGGCGCTCAAACGGGTGAGCCTGCTCAGGAACCGGAATGATGCCGGCAATGGCCAGCTGCAATTCTGGCAGGTGCCCATCGGCTACGGTCATGCAGCCTATGAGCTGATCTATGATATCGACATAGCCTGCGAGACCATTCCCGCCACCCCGGAAGTCGATCTGACCGCTGACGGGATTTTCGCGCGCGTCATCCGCCATCTTGAAGCCATCGCGCCTTCTTCCGACTCGCGAAGCTATTCAGTACGCACAGCCGACCTGATCTCGGATGGACACGAAACCCAGCAAGCTGTCGCCCGGCATCTGGACGTGAGCGTTGCAACCTTGCGCCGCCGCCTGAGCGAAGAGCACACAAGTTTCCGGGACATCCTCCAGGAAAGCCGCGCCGAACGGGCCGGCCTGATGCTGGCACAAGGCACAAGCGTCACCCAAGTTGCGGAATTTCTTGGCTATTCCGATGTGCGCGCCTTCAATCGGGCGTTCAAGAAGATGCGCGGTGTTTCGCCTGCCGTCTATGCCAGGTCCAGCATGGAAACTGCTCAAGCCTGACGCGCCTGAGCGAAAATGTTCACTTGTGTTGAGCCCTCAGGTCATCGCCCAAGCGCGCATGTTCTGGATAAATCCCGTCAAATACAAAGAATCCTCGGGAGGAAAAATTGGGAAATCACAAAATGAATACGCTGAGATTCGGTCTCGTGTCGGCGCTGGCGCTGACCGCGGGCCAGTACGCTGCGCATGCGCAGGATGCGGATGATGAGGCCCCGGAAGAGGCCCGCACGCTCGGCCGGGTGACGGTTACCGCCCAACGCCGCGAAGAAGACCTGATCGATGTACCGCTATCCGTTTCTGCGTTCAGCGCTGACCAGCTGGAAGCCACCGGCGCGGTCGATATCACTTCCATCCAACGCTCGACCCCGAACGCAACGATCGAAGTGGCACGCGGCTCCAACTCCACCCTGATCGCCTTCATTCGCGGCGTCGGCCAGCAGGACCCGCTCTGGGGCTTCGAGCCCGGCGTCGGTCTCTACGTTGATGATGTCTACATTGCACGCCCACAAGGCGCGATCCTGGACATATTCGACATTGAACGGATCGAAGTTCTGCGCGGACCGCAAGGTACGCTCTATGGCCGCAATACGATTGGCGGAGCGATTAAATACGTCACCGCCAAGATGGACGACGAGCCGGACCTGAAAGCCAAGGTCAATGTCGGCTCCTACAGCCAGCTCGACACGATCGTATCCGGTTCGGTACCGCTCAGCGACACATTCAAGGTCGGCGGTGCCATCGCCAACTACCAACGCGACGGTTACGGGGAGAACCTCTTCACCGGTGCAGATCATTACGACAAGGACGTCCTCGCCTACCGCGTGAGCGCCGAATGGGCACCAACCGACTCACTGTTCTTCCGTTTTGCCTATGACAAATCTGAAGACAACTCCAACGCCAAGCATGGTCACCGCCTGATCCCGAGCGGTGACGGCACCCTGCCGGTCACGGACAATGTCTATGACACCCGCGCCGGTATCGGCGATGACAACTCTGTCGAAACCGAGGGCTACTCCTTCACGGGCGAGTGGGACGTCAATAACGAGATCACGCTGAAATCGGTCACGGCCTATCGTGAAGGCGCAACGGTTACGCCGATCGACTTCGACGCCCTGCCCGGTCAGGATTTCGATGTCCCGGCTTACTATAGTGACGACCAGTTCAGCCAGGAATTCCAGATGCTGTACAATGGCGACCGCCTGTCTGGCGTCGCAGGCATCTACTATCTTGATGGCAGTGCCGACGGTGCGTTCGATCTGTTGCTCAGCGCGTTGGGCCTGACGGTCTACCAGGCCGGCAAGCAGGACAAGGAAAACTTCTCCGTCTACGGTGATTTCACCTATGACCTGACTGACCAGTGGAGCGTGTCCCTCGGTGGTCGCTTCACCAAGGATGAAACCACTGCAGACGTGACGCGTGAGCTTTGGCTCGGCATGGGCTCCGGCTCGTTCGACCCGACCAATACCAGCTCAATCTTCTTCGTCACCCAGACCGGCTATGAAGGCCTGAACCGGGAAGACGAGGAGTTCACTCCGCGCATTTCGGTTTCCTACAAGCCAACGGACGACCTGAACATCTACGCAACCTACGCTCAGGGCTTCAAGGCAGGCGGCTTTGACCCGCGGGCCCGTGCTGACCTCGATACGCTGGGACTTTCACAGGAAGGTTTCGGACCGGAGAAGGTCGACAGTTATGAAATCGGTATCAAAGGCAGCTTCTTCGATGATCGCCTTTTGCTGAACACAGCCGTCTTCTTTGCTGAATATACCGATCAGCAGATCACAGTTCAGAGTGGCGCCGATTCCGACAATGACGGCGTGAACGACACGTTTGTTTCCTCGGTCTTTAATGCGGGCTCATCGGAATACACCGGCCTCGAACTTGAGGGCAGCTGGTTCATCAATGATGAGTTCACCCTGATGGGGAACCTCGGCTATATCGATGCTGAAATTCAGGAAATCCTGTCCGCCGGCACCAATATCGCCGACCAGTTCGTGACGCAGAATACACCGGAACTGCAGGGCCAGCTCTCGCTGAATTATATGCGCGACTTCGGGCCTGAATTTGGTGCGATCTCGATCACAGGATCGGCTTCCTATCGCGACGCCTATTATCTCTTCAACGTGGAGAACCCAGGCTTCGCTCCGGGCACGAACGTGCTGTTCCCGAATGGGGGTCCGGCGCTGGATCCGGACTCCTATACGTTGCTGGACCTCAGCTTCGTCTGGACATCGCCGTCCGAGCGCCTGCGTTTCGGTATCCACGGCCGGAACCTCACGGACGAGGAATACCGCGTCGCGGCCTACAACTTCGTGACGCCGAGCCAGCTTGGCTTCGACAGTGCGTATTCGGCCTTCTACGGCCCACCGCGCACGCTTACCGCCTCAATCTCGGTCGACTTCTAGTCAACCGAGCGGGCCGGCGACCTTTACCTCCGTAGGTCGCCGGTCCGTCCCTCCCAAACCTTGCAGATACCGGTAACCGCTTCGGCGTAGCCTGAAGGACAGCCATGACCGATCTCGCGGCCCCACCCTCTTCGACGTCCCGTAATGCATCTCGCGCCTATGTGCTGGCATTGCTTACGCTGGTCTACACATTCAACCATATCGACCGGCAGGTCCTCGTGATCCTGCTGGAGCCGATCAAGGCCGACCTGAAACTGGACGACGCTCAACTCGGCTTGCTGACAGGCCTCGCTTTTGCGGCTTTCTACGCAACCCTTGGCATTCCGATGGCAATGTGGGCCGACCGGGGCAATCGCCGCACCATCATTTCTCTGTCACTGGCCGTCTGGTCGGGTATGACCGCCATCTCCGGCCTCGCACAGAATTTCTGGCACTTGCTGGTCGCCCGCATGGGTGTTGGCGTGGGCGAAGCGGGCGGTACTCCACCTGCCACATCCATCATTTCTGATCTCTACGCGCCCCACGAACGCGCCACCGCGCTCGGCATCTATACGACGGGGATTGGCTTCGGCATCCTTGGCGGCTTCGCGCTGGGCGGTTTGGTGTATGAAGCGTTTGGCTGGCGCGCGGCATTCTTTATCGCGGGTATACCGGGCCTGATCCTGGCCCTGCTGGTTCGCTTCACACTGAAAGAGCCGAAACGCGGTGCCATTGAACAGCGCGTCGATGATGGCGAAGCGCCATCGATTGGCGAAACCCTGAAATTCATTTCAGGTCAGACCTCATTCCTGCTGTTGCTGTTAGGCTGTTGCCTCATTTGTGTCTCGGCGAACGCCTTCCTTGTCTTCACGTCCAGCCACCTCCAGCGCACATTCGATGTCGGCCCCGGGGATGTCTCCATCCCACTCGGCCTGTTGATTGGTGGCGTCGGCGGGGTCGGTGCAGTCGTCGTCGGCAAGATCTGTGACCGCATGTCTTCGAAGAATCTGGCCTGGCGCCCGTGGACAATTGCAGCCTGTGGCGCACTTGCCCTGCCATTCGCATGGATGTTCCTTCAGGCAGACAGCATCGGCCTTGCCTATGCGTGGAACGTGGTGCCCAGCTTTGTCGGCCTGATCTATGCCAGCGTTGCCTATACGGCCTCTCAGGAATTGGTGGGTTTGCGCATGCGCTCCTTCGCATCTGCCTTCATGCTGCTCTGCCTGACCCTGATTGGCATTGGCGGCGGCCCGACCTTTGCTGGTTGGCTCAGTGTTCAGTTCTCTGATGCGGGTTCGACAACCCCGCTGAAATCGGCGCTGGAGATCATCCTCCTGCTGAACGCTGCGAGCATCCTCTTCCTCGTCCTGTCGGGACGCTATTATGCCCGCGACGCTGCCCGCGCGGCCAAGCTGGTCTGAGCCCCGCCATGGAAAAACGGGATATCTACTACACTGCGCATGACGGACTGAAACTCTACGCCGCCGAGTATGGCCCACATGACAGCAACCTCACTGTGCTGTGCATGCACGGCCTGACCCGAAACCATAAGGATTTCGAGCCCATGATACGCGGCTTGGAATTACCCGCCCGGTACATCTCGGTCGATGTGCGCGGGCGCGGCCGGTCGGATCGCGACCCGAGTGGCGAGACCTATGCGCCACCAGTTTATGTACAAGACATGGCTGCGCTGATTGCGCACCTGAAACTGGACAATCTGATTCTGATCGGCACATCGATGGGAGGGCTGATGGCCATGCTGATGGCCAAGGCTTTCCCGGATAAAATCAAGAGCATCGTGATCAATGATGTCGGACCCGAAGTAAATCCCGCGGGCCTCAAACGCATAGCCGGCTATGCTGGCGGGAATGAAACATTCGACAATCTGGACGATGCCGCTACAGCAATTGGCCGAACACAGGCGAGCGTCTACCCGGACTATAACGCAGACGACTGGCTCGAATTTGCCAAGCGAACTTGCACGGTACGCGATGATGGGAAGATCATATTCGACTATGATCCGGTAATTGTGCGGGGCATGGGCAGTACGAAGCCGAGCTGGCGCGTCAACTTCGCGATGTGGCGTATCTACTCGGCGCTCAAGGCCATCCCGCTACTGATTGTTCGCGGTGAAACCTCGGATATCCTCACAGAAAAAACCGCGAACCGCATGCTGAAGCGGCATAAGGGCAGCCGATTGCTGACTGTGCCGGGGCGAGGCCATACGCCGTTCCTCAATGAGCCGGAGTCGCTACATGCGATCAGGAAGTTCATCTCAACAACGCTTAAGTGACACTTCCAAAATAGAGAAGTCAGGTGCCACTTCGCTGTCCTCCGCTGGAGGTTGTCGTACGCCCGCCTGCTCGCTCGCTGGACATCAGTCTTTCATAAGCAGAGACATCCCCGGCGACCCGCCCGGCAACGGCGAACCTGAAACTGATGCTTTCAAGATCCTGTGAGGAATTCAGGATAGCCATCAATTCAGCTTTGGATATGGCCTTGATATATTCTTCAAGCGTGAGCACGCGTGTTACACGCGCACGAGCGAGCGCCAGTGGTTCGTGAACCTCGTGTCGCTGCAAGGGCCAATATGGATCAATCAGCGGTCGCCGCTTCCGCTGGCTGACGCGATCACGCAATAGGGAAACCATGTCGGTCTTGGGCAGCGCTGAAAAAGCGCGTACTTCCGCCCAGGACAGGCCGACGCTGTCCGGCAGACGGACCTCGACAGGGCTGACCAGCAAACCTGCCTGACGTGCCCTCTGCCCCGCCGACTCTTTCGCGGTCCAATAGGATAATGGAGCCGCAAGGACCATGCCGACCGTTGCCGGAGCCAGCCATGCCGCATAGACGGGTGAGATTGCGGTAGCCGCCATCATCAGCGCCGCACCCAGCAGCGTGGCTGGAATATTATGGCGCAGCGTCGCAAGGAAGCTGTACCCGCCCTGCGCGCGTTCCTGCGGCGACCATCCGCTATCCTTGCCCCGGAAGACATTGATAACTGCGCCCGTTTGCGTCGCCATGAGAATCGGGGCGATCAGGACCGACAATGCCGTCTCCGTCAGAGCGCCAAGAATCGTCTTGCCGGCGCCCACGCTCCGACGCCACTCGCGCGACACCAGTCCGTAGACCAACCCATACATCTTGGGGGCGAACAACAGTCCCATCGTGACGAAGAAGAGGGTCAGCGCACGCTCAGAGTCGATCACCGGCCAGGTTGGGAAGAGCGATGCCTCATCCCCAAAATACGCGGGTTGCATGAAGCTGTTCTGGAGCGACAACAGCATACCAAGTGTGATGAAGATCAGCCAGAGCGGTGAGGCAAGGTAGGAAAAGATGCCCGTGATGAGGTGGAAGCGATTGGTCCAGCTGAGCCCGCCTGTTTTCAAGAGAACCGCCATGTGCTGCATATTGCCTTGGCACCAGCGTCGGTCGCGCTTGACCAGTTCAACAATAGTGGGCGGCCCCTGCTCATAGGATCCGCCGATTTCGGGGCGAATTTCCACATTCCAGCCAGCGCGGCGCAAGAACGCAGCCTCAACGAAGTCATGGCTCAGGATCGAGCCGCCAAAAGGCGCTTTACCTGGCATTTCCGGCAGTCCAGCAGCCTCGGCCAGAGCTGAAATTCTGATGATGGCGTTGTGTCCCCAGAAATTTCCTTCATTCTGCGCCCACCAGGCCATCCCACCCCCCAGGATCGGGCCGTAAAGCGCAGACGCAAATTGCTGACAACGTGCCAGCAGGGTGCGCCCACCGACAAGCTGAGGAATGGTCTGGATCAGCGCAGTATGAGGCGCGCGCTCCATCTCCTCCACGAGATGCACAATCGTGTCGCGCTCCATATAGCTGTCAGCGTCGAAAACAATCATATGGTCGTAGCGCCCACCCCACCGCATGACGAAATCGCGAATGTTACCGGATTTGCGATGGTGATTGATTGTGCGCCGACGATAGCGAACAGAAACATTGCCCCTGACCGTCTTCAACAATTCTGCATACGCCACCTCTTCGGCAAGCGCGATTTCGGGATCAGTCGTGTCGCTCAGGATGAAACACTCATAGAAACCCGGCGCATCTTCGAGCATCCGCGCCGTAGCGGACACAGTTGCGAAGACATCTTCAACCGCCTCATTGTAGATTGGAAACGTAAGGACGGTGCGCACGTTTCGGATACAGACGGGGTCGGCCGAGCGCGCCGCATGCCTTGGCGCCACGGCGCAGGCAAAGCCAATGGTTGCGTTCACGAAGGCAAAGCAAATCCAGCTGATATTGATTGCGAACACAAACAGCAGAACCCATTCCAGCAATGTCATTCCCGACACGGCCAGAACCTCGTACATCTCCCGCGTTGTCCAAAGGGTCAGAAGAACTGAAGCCCCCAGCACGAACAGCTTCCGCCAGACATGAGACGTTGTGCCAGCCCGCACACTGGCAATCCGTGACTGCAAGGGTTGATTGGGCATGGTAAGCGGAAACTCCGTCGGGCGCGGGCGAAGGTCCCTCATTTTGTGCTCCACCGATAAAGCCATGTCTCCGTCAGCGGGCGACCACCCCGCACCACAACCGCACGCAATTCCGCCATGTCCGCGCCTTCGGGATCGAGCTCGAAACTCATCCGGTAATTGTCACTGGAAGGATGGCGACGCATCACCGGATTGAGGATTTTTCCCGCTGATGTGCTGATCTCCAGTTCGGCATTCTCGAAGAATCCTTCCGGGACATCCTCGTAGTCGAGCACGAACATGCGCGCCTTGCCGCCTGGCTTACGGCCAGCACGCGTGTCCGACACGGACATGACTTCGGCCAGGGCACCCGGCCTGTGTCCCCAGTTCATCGTATAGGAAATCGTATGTGTGCCACCGGGTCGCCAACCGGATGCCGGGCGCCAGAATACGGCGATATTGTCATTGTACTCGTTCACCGTAGGAATCTCGACGAGCATCAACTGACCTTCGCCCCAGTCTCCATGTGGCTCCACCCAGACGTCCGGACGCTGATGATATGCGGCCTCAACATCCGAATAGTCATCAAATTTCCGATGCCGCTGCAGCAGGCCAAAGCCCATCGGCTGTGTTCCTGCCAGCACCGATACTTCCAGATCGGCGGGGTTCTGGAGAGGACGCCAAACCCATTCGCCGTTCGACATCTGGATCGCCAACCCCTCGGAGTCGTGCACGGCTGGGCGAAAATCATCGCCCTGCTTGATCACGTCATGTGGCGAAAAATAATACATGGAGGTCAGTGGTGACAGGCCGACACCATCGATTTCCTTTCGGGGGAAAAAAGTCGCCTCCACTTCGACTTGGGTGCGCGGACCCGCCGAAACCTCAAAGGCAAACGCGCCCGTTACGCTCGGGCTGTTCATGAGCGCATAAATGCTGACGCCCTGAGACGCAGGGTCTGGACGGACAACCCAGAACTCGCGAAACGCAGGAAATTCCTCCCCATCCGCAGATGCGGTTCCAATACCCAGCCCCCGCGCCGATGCGCCGTACACGCTGCCCGCTCCCAGTGCCCGGAAGAAACTAGCGCCCTTGAAGCTGAGCACTTCATCGAACTTCCCGGCCTTGTTGATGGGCGCCAGCAATCGCAAACCTGCGAAGCCGAGTGTTTCCCGCGTCTCCTCGGAAAGGGGCAAATCCTTGAAATCAAATGCGTCGGCAGAGTAATTATGGGGCGTGACTGTATCCCCGTCGATAATGTTAATGCGGACCTCTTGATCAAACAGGTAGCCACGAGGATCGAACGAGACACGCGATCCTGTCGCAGGGTCGGACCACCCCATGTCGCCAGCAACCGGAAGGATGCGTCGGTACTGATCATAGTTCAAACGCTTCGCATCATCCGGAAGGGGTCGAGATGGCTCATATGGCTCTGCGGCCAGCCGCCGGGCCTTCTGACGTATCTCAGGCAAGCCGAATGCGGCCTCGGTATTGGCATCCGCCATATCTTCGGGCTGAGGCCGCACCGGCACAGATGCCGGCTCGGGCTGGACACGTTCCAAGTTGTAGATAGATGAAGGTGCTGGCTGGCTCTTGGCTGGCGGCACCTGCTCGGATGGCTCTGATTCTGACGGGAGGATCGGCGCCTCATCTATTGCCACCGGAGCTGATGCATCATCGTCGGGAGAACACGCAGCGAGAATCATCGCGAGTGTGAACACACGAATATATTTCGGCCGAAACAAAAATTGCCTGCTCAAGTCTCACCTATTCGCCAGCTCGCGCCCCCATGATTCCCATCATGAATGCTGCAGCGCAATACATTCCGAGACGAATGAATGAGCGAGCCTGCGAATGGTTGCAAAATGGGCCGCCCGGTCCGGGATTGGTCGGATCGTGGGCGGCCCAACTTAGCTACTTGAGTCTAGTCTAGTCGTTGCTGGAGATCCTTCATGACACCTGAAAAATCGAGCCCGCCATGCCCTCTAGTGTCCAGATCCTGATAGATTTTTTCCGCCATTTCACCCAGCGTCACCTCTGCCCCCGCAGCTCTTGCTGCAGCCGCCGCCAGATGAAGATCTTTTAACATCATCGTGACCGCAAAACCGGGCTGATAGTCCCGGTTTGATGGGGCGGTAGGCACCGGTCCCGGCGCCGGGCAATAGCTCGTCATGCTCCAGCACTGGCCGGAGGCTGTGGAGGAGATATCGAAGAAGGTCTGCGCGTCGAGACCCAGCTTTTCCGCGAGATTGAACGCTTCGCATGTGCCGATCATGGAGATGCCGAGCAGCATATTGTTGGCGATCTTGGCCGCCTGGCCGTTCCCGCTGCCGCCCGCATGGAAGATGTTCTTGCCCATTGCGTCGAGGATCGGCTTGGCCTTGGCATAGGCTTCATCGGGGCCGCCCACCATGAAGGTCAGCGTACCGGCATCTGCCGCAGCCGTCCCGCCGGACACGGGTGCATCCGCCATCAGGAAGCCTGCCGCTTCGGCCTTGGACGCCGCTTCGCGGGCATGCTCAACAGCGATGGTGGAGCAATCGAGGAACAGCGTGCCCGTGGCCGCATGAGACGCCACGCCATCCTCGCCGAAATAAACCGCCAGGACATGCTTGCCAGCGGGCAGCATGGTGACCACGATTTCGGAGTCCTTCACCGCATCCGCGATTGTGGCCACAGCAATTGCCCCATGGCCTTTGGCGGCCTTCACCGCCTCGGCATTGAGGTCGAAGGCACGGACCTCATGGCCCGCCCTGCAGAGATTGGCACACATGCCCGAGCCCATGTTTCCGAGCCCGATAAATGCGATCTTTGTCATGCGATACTCCCTTGTCCCCGCGCTCTTGCGGCGCGGTGTTTATGCACTCCGGTGCAGGCTTATTTGTCCTTGAAGTCCGGCGCGCGCTTCTCTGTGAAGGCGGCCATGCCTTCCTTCTGGTCTGCGGTTCCAAACAGGCCCTGGAACAGGCGGCGTTCGAACTTTACGCCTTCAGCGGTGGAGACTTCCAGCGCGCGGCCGACCATTTCCTTGGCCGCCATGATGGACGGGATGGAGAAGCCCGCGATCTCCTTCGCCGCGCCCATGGCCGTATCCATCAACGCGTCATGCTCGACTACGCGAGAGACGAGGCCGATCCGGTCAGCCTCAGCGGCGTCGATCATGCGGCCGGTGAGCACCATGTCCATGGCTTTGGCTTTGCCGACGGCCTTGGTCAGGCGGATGGAACCGCCCATGCCGGGCGTGACGCCCAGCTTGATTTCCGGCTGGCCGAACTTCGCCTTGTCCGAGGCAATGATCATGTCGCACATCATCGCCAGCTCACAGCCGCCGCCGAGCGCGAAACCATTCACCGCCGCAATCACCGGCTTGCGGCATGCTGCGAAACGATCCCAGAGGCCGAAGAAGTCCTCGACATACATGTCGGAAAAACTTTGCGGCAGCATTTCCTTGATGTCGGCACCGGCAGCAAAGGCGCGGCCCTCGCCGGTCAGCACGCTGACGGCAATGTCCTTGTCGCGGTCAATGCGCGCAAAGACGTCGGCAACTTCTGCCATGACCTGTTGGTTCAGCGCATTGAGGCTGTCGGGCCGGTTGATCGTGACCAGCGCAATGCGGTTGGAATGTTCAAAAGTGATCGTGTCGTAAGTGCTCATCATTCAATCCAATCAGAAGCAGTGGGTTTCAGCTCGCATTCCATTCGGTGCGCTATCTGTTCAGGTGTTGGCGTATCGGCATACTCGCCCCGCAGGAAATGGGTACAAACACATTCTTCGGAAGCTTTCAGCCATAGCCCGCCGCCCCTTGCACAGCTATCGCGCTCCATCCATCCCAGCACAAACACGGCAAAGCCAGCGACTGCAGCGATGATACCTAATCGGAAAACTAGCGAGGCGGCTTTCTTCAAATCTCTATCCCATCGTCGGAATGATAAAGGCCTGATCGCCAATGTCGCCTTCGGGCCAGCGCTGGGTGACGGTCTTGATCTTTGTCCAGAAACGCACGCCTTCCGGGCCATGCTGGTTGGTATCGCCAAAGGCCGACCGCTTCCAGCCCCCAAACGTGTGATACGAGACCGGCACCGGGATCGGCACGTTCACACCTACCATGCCGACATTGACCTGCGCGGCAAACTCGCGCGCGGCGCGGCCATTCGAGGTAAAGATCGCAACACCGTTTCCGTATTGGTGATTGCTCGGCAGCGCGGCGGCCTCTTCCAGCGTCTCGGCGCGCACAACCTGCAACACCGGACCAAAAATCTCTTCCTTGTAGGATTGCATCGTAGGCTTCACATTGTCGAACAGGTTCGGGCCAATAAAATATCCGTTCTCATTGCCCTGCAACTGCAGGCCGCGACCGTCGAGCACAAGGTCTGCGCCCTCATCGACACCCATCTGGATGTAGCTTTCGACCTTGGCCTTTTGAGCGGCCGAAACGACCGGGCCATAATGCGCATCCGTATCGGTCGAGATGCCGACTTTCAGGTTGCGCGCGGCGTCCACCATGCGCTCCACGAACTCGTCGCCGGTCTTCTTGCCGACGGTGACGGCCACCGGCAGCGCCATGCAGCGTTCGCCCGCCGAGCCGTAGGCCGCGCCGACAATGTCCTTTACCGCCTGCTCCATGTTGCAGTCGGGCATGATGATGCCGTGGTTCTTTGCCCCGCCCATGGCCTGCACGCGTTTGCCGTGTGCTGTGCCAGTGGAATAGACATATTGTGCGATATCGGATGACCCGACAAAGCTGACGGCCTTGATGTCCGGGTGGGTGAGGATGGCGTCAACCGCCACCTTGTCTCCATTGACCACATTGAGCACGCCTTCCGGGGCGCCGGCCTCCAGAAACAGCTCGCCGAGGCGCATGGGCACGGAGGGGTCCTTCTCGGACGGCTTGAGGATGAAGGTGTTGCCACAGGCAATCGCCACGGCGGCCATCCAGCACGGGATCATGGCAGGGAAATTGAACGGCGTGATACCGGCCACCACGCCCAGAGGCTGGCGCATCGAGTAGACATCGATACCGGGGCCCGCGCCCTCGGTATACTCGCCCTTCTGCAAATGCGGGATGCCGCAGGCAAACTCGACAACATCAATGCCGCGCTGCACGTCACCGCGCGAATCCGCGACCACTTTGCCATGCTCGGCCGACAACAACTCGGCCAGCTCATCAATATTGGCTTCCAGCAGGCGCTTGAATTCGAACATGACCCGCGCGCGGCGCTGGGGGTTCATCATGGACCAGGCCGGGAACGCCTCGGACGCATTCATGATGGCCTGTGAAACTTCATTACTGGTCGCCAGCGCAACGCGAGCCTGAACCTCACCCGTATTGGGATTGTAGATGTCGCCGAACCGGCCCGACGTGCCGGTGACAGACTTTCCGCCGATGAAGTGGTGCACTTCGCGCATAACAAACTCCCTTTGATTTTGACCGGACCGTAACGCGCGTATAAATTCCGGTAAATGGACAATATCGCAGCTACGAGCTGCAAAATTGCAGGCAATGAGCGATGAATTGGGACGACCTCCGCCTCCTACTCGATGTGAGCCGCCATCCGCGTCTCGCGGATGTGGCCACACGTACCGGGCTCGACCCGACCACGATCAGTCGGCGCCTGCGGCGGCTGGAGACCGAGTTGGGCCTCGAATTGTTCGAGCGAACGCCCAAAGGCCATGTCCTGACGCCGGTCGGCCAGACCGTGGCTGACAAGGTGGAGGGGCTGGAGCATACGGCGTCAGAGATCGCCGCCCTGTCAGACAATGACGGCCCGCTCGCCGCCGGACGCGTCCGGCTCGGCGTGACCGAAGGACTCGGCAGTCTCCTGATTGCGCCCGCCATGGCCGACTTCGCCGCGCAGAATCCGCATATCGGGCTCGACATCATTGCCGTCTCCGGCTTTGTCAGCGTGCCAAAGCGCGAAGCCGACATGTCGATCATGCTGACACGGCCAAAGACAGGCCGCGTGAAGGTGCGCAAGATGTCTGACTATGTGCTGCAGATGTACGCCCACCCGGATTACCTCGCCCGCACGCGCCCGGTCGAACACGTCAGCGACCTCAGCGAGCATGATCTCATCGGCTATGTCGACGACCTCATTTACTCAACCCAGCTGCGTTATCACGAAGACATCGCCCCCGGCCTGACGCCGCGATTCTGCAGCCCGTCAATCGTGGCGCAGTGGCAGATGGCCCGTGAAGGCGCAGGGATTGCCGTACTGCCGCACTTCATCGCCGCCGGCGATCCGAACCTCGTTCATGTGTTGCCAGAGGAAGTCCGCATTGAGCGCGCCTTCTGGCTTGCGGTCCATGAAGATGTACACGGAACAACCCGTGTGCGCGCCGTCAGCAGCTTTCTGGATGATCTGTTCGCCACCTCAGCCGAACGGCTGACCGGCACCAGCTAGCCTATTCACCCTGCCCCGGCGCATTCGGGAATGACAGGCTCTTGTAATAAGCCAGGTCGTGCGCGGGCGGCTCTGTACCCTCAGGCAATGGCAGGCCGTTCACACTCTGCCAGTAGGCGATGGAGGCGTCACGCCACCAGATGGCTTCCTGATGCTGAATGCCGAGGAAAGCCGAGACCTGCGCGAACCGCTCGGCATCGATCTCGTTCTCCAGGCTCGCCCATTGCGCCTGCATCACCCCCACCGCGCTGACACCTCGGTCATAGCGGTTCACAAGTTCCTGCCAGAGCGTCTGGCCGTTCGAGAATTGGTAGTCCCACGGCACGCGATGGAACCAGAGCAGCAATTCATCCGGCACCGTGTCGAGACTCGCCCATTCCTGCGCCACCGGCCCGGCATACTGATCGACTGCGCCAGAGCCTGTTTCGGTCCGGTCAAAGCCGACCGCATCCTTTGTGGCCTTGTGATAATAATATGGGGTCCAGTCTGCCCGTCCGAGATCATCGACCCAAGGCGCGGGGCCATAATGGTGTCCGGTTCCCATGAGATGGGTGAGACCAAGCGGCGTCATATAGTTCACGACCGCCTCGCGTGAGCCCATCATCATGCCGGTAATTTCGTCGGCGACTTCTGGCGCACGGCTGAGAGTCTGTTCCACCCAATCGCGCGCGATGGCCTCAGAGGAGGCGTCAGGATCCCAGGCAAGTCGCCCGAAAGCGTACCAGTTCGCCTGATCGAAGACTGAGCCTGACCAGTTCCGATCACTGCCGATATTGGCAACACCTGCCATGCCGGTAAGCTCGTACTCATGCGCAGCGCCGTCGATCACCGAGGCAACGCTTGTGCCCTCACCCTGGGCGTGCGTATCGGCCGACAACACCTCTTCCCAGAGCGTGCCCAGATAAGCGAGATGGGTGGAGAAGCCGAGATATTCCTTGGTAATCTGGAGTTCCATCATCAGCGGCGTTTCCGGCATCGCGCCGAACAGTGGATGGAAGGGCTCGCGCGGCTGGAAGTCCAGCGGGCCGTTCTTGACCTGCACCAGAACATTGTCTGCAAACTGACCATCCAGAGGCACGAATTCGGTATAGGCCTGCTTCACGCGGTCTTCGGGTTCTTCGGCCGAATAGACGAAGGCGCGCCACATCACGATGCCTTCATGCGGGGCAAGCGCGGTGGCCAGCATGTTCGCGCCTTCGGCATGGCTGCGCTCATAATCCTGTGGGCCGGGCTGGCCTTCGGAGTTCGCTTTCACGAGGAAGCCGCCGAAATCCGGCACATGGGTATATATCTCGTCCACCTTGGCCTGCCACCAGGCCTGCACCTCGGCGTCGCGTGGATCGGCTGTGTCGAGCCCGCCCAGTTCCATCGGCGCAGAGAAGCGCGCGGTCAGATAGACCCTGATCCCATAGGGCCGGAAAACATCTGCGAGGGCTGCGACCTTCTTTAGGTATGGCGCGGTCAGCACGGTCGCATCAGCGTTCACATTGGTCAGCGAAACTCCATTGAGGCCGATGGATGCATTGGCTCGGGCATAGTCGGTGTATTTCGGGTCGAGATAGCCTGGCAGCCGGTGCCAGTCCCAGATCGACTGGCCCGCATAGCCACGCTCGACATGGCGATCCAGATTGTCCCAATGGTTGAGCAGGCGCAGCTTGGTCTTGGGACGTGAAATGATGTCGAGATCCGTGAGCGCCTCCCCGCGCGACATGCGCTGGAGATAGTCGAACGTGCCATAGAGGACGCCAAGGTCGGATTGTGCAGCGATCAGCGTTACGCGCTTCCCGTTCAGTTTCGTTGCCCGCAGGGCGAAGCCCTCGGCTCCGACGGTTTCAGTGGTTGGCAGGTCCGCCTCATCAATCGCGTCGGCGCAGTCCGCGCTGGCGAGGACGAGCGTCCGGCTGCGCAGCTTGTCCGTGGATTTGAGGGCAGTCCCCAGCAGGGACTCCGTGGCCCGGTCGATTTCGGCAAGCGCAGCCTGAAGCGTCTCCGACGGCTCAGCGCAGGCGGCCATCACATGGCGCGGCGCGTCGTCGGGCCGGGCCTCAAGCTGTTCATACCGAAGCCAGAGTTCGTAGCCATCCTCTGCGACAGCCGGCAACACGCCGAAACCAATTGAAACCGAAATGAACAGACTAGCGACGCGCTTCAGCAGATTCTTCACAACCCTTGACCCATTTATGTATCGAGAAGCGACAGCCGTGCGACCGCCGTCCCCGAATGTTTGCGTTATCATTATCTAACGCGACAGGCGGGATGTGTCACCGCCCCTCTTTGTCAGAGGAGCGGCACCAGATCAGGGGGCGTCGTTCATCACCTCGCTCATGTCATCAAACCCGGCGGCCACTTTCGGCTTCACCGAGCGGCCAATCACACTGACAAGATAGGCCGCGAGGCCTGACAGCAGGAAGCCGGGGATCATGGCATAGACAAGAGTTTCGAGCGGCACTGCACCGCCCTCAGCTGGCAGGAGCGGTACGTAGAGCCAGACCAGAACCGTAACCGCGCCAACAATCATACCAGCCAGCGCCCCATCACGCGTCAGATGGCGCCAGAACAGGCTAAGCAAAATGATCGGGCCAAAGGCCGAACCGAACCCGGCCCACGCATTTGATACTAGATCAAGAATGTTGCTGTTGGGATCGAAGGCGAGCGCGATGGCTACGAGGCTGACCACAACCGTCGCAATCCGGCCGATCATCACCAGCTCCGACTGCGAAGCCTCGCGCCGGAAGAAGGTCTTGTAGACATCTTCGGTGATCGAGCTGGAAGACACGAGCAGCTGCGAAGAGATCGTGCTCATGATCGCCGCGAGGATCGCCGCGAGCAGGAAGCCGGCGACGAGCGGATGGAAGATGATTTGCGAAAGCAGGATGAAGATGGCTTCAGAGTCGGTCAGCTGCGCGCCGAGGTCATGTTGCTGGACATAGGCAACGCCTACCGCACCGACAAACACGGCTCCGATGACAGTCACTAGCATCCAACTCATGCCGATAATGCGAGCCGTCTTGATGTCCTTGAGTGACCGGATGGCCATGAAACGCACAATAATGTGCGGCTGACCGAAATAGCCAAGCCCCCAAGCGAGGAGGGAAACGAGGCCCACTACGGTCATACTCTCGGGCCACATGTCGAAAAACTGACTACGCGCCGGACCAACAGCTCCACTGTCAGCATCCACATACGAAGGCGCGCTTGTGATCGCACTTTCCATGCCGCTCCACCCACCAATCACGAAGTATGCGATAACGGGCACGAGGATGAGCGCGATGAACATGATGCAGCCTTGCACGAAGTCCGTCAGGCTGACCGCCAGAAAGCCACCAACAACCGTATAGGCAAGCACTACGCCAGCGGTGACAAACAAGCCGAGCTGGTAGTTCAGGCCAAAGGCGGATTCAAATAGCTTGCCGCCCGCGACGATGCCGGAAGAAGTGTAGACGGTGAAGAAAACAATGATCACCAGCGCAGAGATTGTGCGCAAGGCGTGCGAGGAATCGTGAAAGCGCTTCTCGAAGAAGTCGGGAATGGTAATCGAGTCATCCGCCATCTCTGTATAGATACGCAAACGTGGCGCGACGAATCGATAATTCAGATACGCCCCGATTACCAAACCAACGGCAATCCAGGCTGCAGAAAAGCCGCTCACATAGATCGCACCGGGCAACCCCATCAACATCCAGCCACTCATATCAGAGGCCCCGGCAGACAAGGCACCGACAGCTGGGTGAAGATTGCGACCGCCAAGCATGTATTCGGACACGTCGCTGGTAGACGTTTTGTAGGCATAAAGTCCGATGGCCATCATCAGGACGAAATACGTCCCAAGCGATATCAATTCGGGAACGCTGATTGTCATATATTTCTCGCTGTCCTCGTAAAATTACGGAAAAGCGCGCCCCCCGTGGCCGCGCGTATCATTTAGATCAAGGCCGGGTCTGGCCGTTGCCATGTACCAGATATTTGAAACTGGTCAGTTGCTCCAATCCCACCGGCCCACGCGCGTGCATCTTGCCCGTTGCAATGCCAATCTCGGCACCCATGCCAAACTCCCCGCCATCGGAGAATTGGGTTGAAGCATTGTGCATTACGACGGCGCTGTCGATGGAGGTCATGAAACGGCGGGCTGCATCGGCATTTTCAGTCAGGATGGCATCCGTGTGACCGGAGGAGTGCTCGCTCACAAAGTTGATCGCTTCCTGAAGTCCACCGACGATCTTCACCGATGCAATCGGGTCGAGATATTCGGTCGACCAATCTTCGTCGGTCGCTTCGACAAGATCGGGCGCAATACGACGCGCCTCAACATCCCCGCGCAATTCGCAGCCTTCCATCGTTTTGACCAAGCGCGGAATGACAATTTCGGCGATCGCCCGATCCACCACGATGCTCTCTGTCGCACCGCAGACGCCGGTGCGGCGCAGTTTGGCATTGCGAACAACGTCGAGTGACTTCTCGATATCGGCATCAGCATGGATATAGCTGTGGCAGTTGCCGTCGAGGTGAAGCAGCGTCGGAACCTTGGCTTCGTCACGCACCAGCTCCACCAGACCGCGCCCGCCGCGCGGAATGACGAGGTCGACATAGTCCACGGCATGCAGCAGCGCAGTAACGGCGTTCCGGTCGGTGGTCTCCACCGTCTGAACGGCGCCTTTCGGCAGGCCAGCAGCTTCGAGCCCAGCCTGCATGCAGGCTACAATTTCAAGCGTTGAATTCTTGCTTTCGGAGCCGCCGCGCAGGATCACGGCATTGCCGGATTTCAGGCACAGCGCACTGGCATCGGCGCCGACATTCGGACGAGATTCGTAGATCATCCCGATTACACCAATTGGCACGGCCACGCGCTCAATGGTCAGGCCGTTGGGGCGTTCGGTGGTCGAAAGCAGCCGCCCGACAGGATCCGGCAGCTCGGCAATCTGTTCCAGGGCGCTTGCCATCGCCTCGACCCGTTCGTCGGTAAGACGCAGCCGGTCGATGAAGGAGTCCGGTCGGCTGTCGCCGACGCTGTCGACATCTTCCTTATTGGCGGCAAGAAGGTCCGCTTTTGCCTCACGCAATGCCTTGGCGGATGCGCGAAGGGCGTCATTTTTCTGCTCGGTCGTCGCCGTCAGCAGTGCCTTTGCGGCGCCGCGGGCATTTTGGCCCAGACCGGAAATATATGCGTTCAAACGGGAATCCAATGTGGTCACGTTTCGTCCTTCATGGTTCGTGTTCAGGTGCCTAGCGCAGCTCAATTGCGCGCTTGTAGGCCGCGTCGGTGGTGGCTTTCAGGAGATCCGACAACTTTCCGTCTCCATTCAGGGCCTTCAGACCGGCTTCCGTCGTGCCATTCTTGCTGGTGACGGAATTGCGGAGATTTTCCGGATTGTCGCCGGTTTCAAGGATCATGCGGATGGACCCATCCAGCGTGCCGAGCACAAGATCGCTGGCCTGTTCGTCACTGAAGCCAAGTTCCTTGGCTGCCTCGATATAGGCGCGGGCGATCTCGAAGACATAACCCGGACCACTGCCGGCGACGGCGGTTACCCGGTCAATCTGGTCTTCGTCATCTACCCAGACAGCTGTTCCTGCGGCCTGCATCAGGGTTTCGACAGTATCCCTTTGGTAGGCACTTGCCGCGCTGCTGGCGTAAAGGCCCGCCACCCCCGCCCCGATGGCAGATGGGAGGTTCGGCATGATCCGTATAATCGGATAGCCCGCCAGCGCAGTCTGCAGGCGCTGTACCGAACACCCCGCAGCGATCGACGCAACGGCCCCATCCGGATTGAGCACGTCCTTATAGGCCGGCAGTATCTCATCAACCATTTGCGGCTTGATCGCGACGATCAGTAGATCGAACTTCTCGTCTCCAAGGGCATTGATATCCTTGAATAGACGGGCACCTTCCACAGGTTGGTCCAAGAAAGGATCGATAATGGTGAACTCATCCTCCACCGCGCGCATCCACTGCGTCAGAAGCGCGCCGCCCATCTTTCCACATCCAACGAGAAGTACCTTCATGCTATACTATTCCTTTGCTCACCTGACCCGCGAGATAATGATATTTGTTTAGAATTCAAACCATCTATTACAGAAACTCAAGCTTTCGGCGGATGCCGCAAAATAGTCGAATTTCCCTGATTCGTGACTTTTCAGACTAGGTATTGAGACCTTGAAGAAAGTCTGAAGGTATTTTGTAAGCTAATTATTTGCATCGTAACCCAAACCTTCTTATGTCCGCCCCTAAGCAACCACCGGAGCCTAATTTGCCTTCCAAGAAACGCATCGTCGTGAAAATCGGATCGAGCCTACTTGCCAATCCAGACCTTCTCACACCGCGCTGGGCATTCATGCAACGGCTATTGGAAGACGTCACCAAATTACGGAATGACGGCTACGAAGTTGTCCTGTGTTCGTCAGGCGCGGTGGCGCTCGGTTTGAACATGTTGAACGAGAAGCCGGAAACCGCCGGGCTGCGCGACAAACAGGCCGCTGCTGCGTGTGGCATGCCCCTGCTGCTGAACGCCTACAAACAAGTTGCCCATGAGTTTGGATTCGATATCGCACAGGTGCTCGTCACCCTTCAGGACATGGAAGAGCGCAAGCGCTTCTTGAACACCAAGAACACTGTCCACCGCCTGTTGCAGGGCGATATTCTGCCAATCGTGAACGAAAATGACTCGATCACGACCGAAGAAATCCGCGTGGGCGACAATGACCGCCTCGCCGCAAAAGTCGCCCAGATGATCCAGGCGGACCATCTGGTGATCCTGACCTGCATTGACGGCCTCTACGACAAGAACCCTGAAGAGCCAGGCGCCAAACTGGTCGAAGAAGTCCATGATGTCAGCGAGTATATCGCGGTTACGGAAGGCACCAGCAGTCTCGGTAGCGGCGGTATGCTCACCAAGATGCAGGCGGCCAACATGGCACAGAATGCCGGATGCACGACCCTCATCGCGAATGGGGAACACGACGCGCCCGTGTCTTCGGTTCTCTATAATCAGCGCCCGCACACCAAATGCATCGCGCACACCAAACCAGCTTCAGCTTGGGCGACGTGGCTGACTGATCGCCTTCAGATTGCCGGCAGTATCGTGATCCGTGACGAGTTGGCAAACACGCTGGCCGACAGCCCAGAACATGTCCTGCATGAAGACATCAAGTCAATTCAGGGCCAGTACCTCAAGGGCGACGTGATCCACGTCTATGATGAAAGCGGCGCCGAGATCGCCCGCGGCATGACCAACTTCTCGTCAGAAGAAACCATGGTACTCGCGCGTCATCCGGAAATTTCACCGAAAGAACTGCTCGGTTACCAGACTGGTGGCACAGTCATCAGCCGCGAGAATCTGATTGTTCTGGAAGATCGCCACCTCCTCTGGGACAAGCCGGAAGAGGAAACAATGGTGGAAGTCTCCGAGAGCTGATCAGCCCTCTTTCTGCAAATCCCCAACCTCCAGGATTGGCGCCGCATCAAGGCTTCCCGCATTCATCATGGCAGCCAGCCGCTGCACCGATGAGATGAGCAGGCTCTGCTCCCACAACTCCAGCGAGTCAAAACGCTTCAGGAACCCTTCCTGAAGCGCTTCCGGCGCATCTTCGAGGCTTCTGCGACCAGTCTCCGTAATCGAGACATCCACGGCGCGGCGATCTGTTTCGTTCTTCTGTCGTTCGACAAGGCCCGCTGCCTCCAATCGATCGACGATGGAAGTGATCGTCGCCTGGGACAAATGCACTTCGCGGGCGATCTCCGATGGCTTGACCGATCCGGCACCGGACAAGGTTTGCAATACAATGAGTTGCGGCGCCGTGAGGCCGGTCGTTTTCGCCAATTGCTTGGAATTCAGGTCGATCGCACGCGTAATCTGTCGAATTGCGGTCAGGAGGTCTTTGCGGTGGGCCATGCCCGCACCTAAAGAGACACTCGGCGCTGCGTCAATTCCCACAACTGTTCAGAAGGCCGGCTCGGGGTGGCCGAACAGCCAATGCTCGCATACAGAAATTGTCCAACAGGACACATCTGAAGGATTTGAGCATGACTTCCCAACGCATCCGCATCGAGGTCAGTAATGGGATTGGCGAACTGATCCTGAACAAGCCCGAACGCCGCAACGCTCTGTCGAGTGATATGTGGGCAGCAATCCCCAGCATGGTGAAGCAGCTGGAGGCCGATCCTGAAGTCACATGCGTGATCATGCACGGCGGAACGGCAGGCGCATTCGCGGCGGGCGCAGACATTTCGGAGTTCGAAACGATCTATGCCACGCCCGAAAGCGCAAAGCGTTCGGCAAACCTGATTTCCGATGCGGTTACATGTCTCGCCCAATGCTCAAAGCCGATCATCGCTGCGATCAACGGCGCTTGCGTGGGTGGCGGCGTCGCACTTGCTCTGACGGCAGACATTCGCATCGCCAGTCCGGAGTCTAAGTTCGGCATACCTCCGGCGAAGCTGGGGCTTGTATATCCAGTGAACGATACGCGGCGCTTGATAGAAACCGTTGGTGTTCCGGCCGCCAAGGACATCTTGCTGACGGGTCGTTTGTTTGATTGTGACGAGGCCCATCGTATCGGTCTGGTTACGCATGTGGCAGAGCCTAAATCAGCCTTGAAATCGGCGCGAGAAACGGCGCGCCAGGTTTCAGCCAATTCTCTCTGGTCACATAGCGCGATGAAGCGCACCTTCGATGCGATCAAGATGGGCTGGCGAGACGATAGTCCTGAAGCGAAAGCCCTGTTCCTGGAAAGCTTCGAGAATGAGGACTTCCAGGAAGGTTACAGGGCCTTCCTCGCAAAGCGCCCGGCCAAATTCAGCTGGCGCTGAGGGGGTTAGAACCCGCCTCCCACTGAGACGTAGAGATCAATGGCCGCAGCCAACCGGTCCCGACGCGCCTCGAGGGCGCTTTGCGTTGCAGAATAATAGTTCTGTTGTGCAGACAAGAGACTCGTCAAATCGTCCGTGCCGACACGATATCGCAGTTCAGCGGAATCCAGTGCGCGGCGACTGGCAACGAGTGCAATCTGGAGCTGTTCTTCACGTTGGGCGCTGGTATTGATTGCAGACAGCGCAACATCAACATCGCGTAACGCGCTGAGAATGGCCTGCTCATAATTCGACAGCAACGCCTCCCTTCGCGCTTTGGCACTGTCGAGCTGAGCCTCCAGCGCTCCCCCAGAAAACACAGTCTGCGCAAGTGCCGCCGAAAGACTGGCGGTCGGATCAGACATAGAGGTCAGGAGTGTCGTCACGCCCGCGCCAAGATCGACACTTGGCAGCATGGCTGCTCTCGCAATATGCACATTGGCCTGCGCCGCCCGCAGATCCGCCTCGGCCTGCAGCAAGTCCGGGCGGCGCACCAGAAGCTCAGATGGCAAGCCTGCTTCCGGTACTGGCAAGCCAGTCTCGTAAAGATCTACATCGGACACTTCGAAACTTTGCGGCACCTGCCCTACAAGTATCGCAATCGCCGTCCGCAGAGAGAGTATCTGCTGCTCGATCTGCGGGAGTTGCGCACGCGAATTGGCCAATGCAGCTTCCTGGCTGGCAAAATCAAATCCGGAAATCTCGCCCGCATCGTACCTTACCTGCACGATTTCGAAGATACGCTCGGCAATTTCCAGATTGTCTTGCGCGACTTCAAACTGCTTACGCGCAACCTGAAGGTCGAAATAGTTCGCTGCCAGATCAGATGCAACACTCAGCTCAAGCGCTCTTTGCGCGAACTCAGCCGATTCAAGATTGGCACCTGCGGCATCTCGTGACGCTGCAACACTGCCAAACAGATCGAGCTGATAGCTGGCCGACAACCGGGCACTGCGAGAAAAATCACTGAAGTCGGAATCACTGTCGGTGGAAACTGACGCCCCAGCCGAAACAGATGGCAGGGCGCTGGAATCGGCAACACGCAACGCGGCGCGTGCAGAGGTGACATTGGCAAGTCCAGCTTCGAGTGATTTGTTCCGTGTGAGTGCGGTGCTGACCAATGCATTCAATGATTCATCGCCGAAAGTCGACCACCAGAGCCCTGTGGCCGACAATTCTGTTTCCGCCTGCATTGAGGTTTCATAGGACGCCGGAAGCTCAACCGAGGGCAGAGGCATATCGGACGATTGCGTCGTGGTACATCCGGCAAGGACGACAAGCAGACTGAAGGGAAGAAGAGGACGTCTGGTCATGATTACTCCGCCGCAAGGGCCCGGACCGGATCAAGCCGCGAGGCATTGCGCGCCGGCAGGAAGCCGAACACGAACCCGGTAAGGAAAGCTGTTGAAAAGGCGAGGATCGCCGGCATGGGCGTAACCGCGATGCTGGTGCCGAGATTGGCGAGGATTGCACAAATCGCAAAGCCCGAAAGAATACCGATCACACCGCCCAGCGCGCAGACCACGACGGCCTCCACAATGAATTGGACAAGAATATCAGACCGACGCGCACCCGTTGCCATGCGCACACCGATCTCGCGCGTGCGTTCTGATACGCTGACAAGCATGATGTTCATCACACCGATACCGCCGACGAGCAACGAAATAGAGGCTACCGCGCCTAGCAGGATCGAGAACGAATTCTGTGTCTCCTGAACGGACTCCAGGATCGATGCCGTATTTCGTATACGGAAATCCTGTGTGCCGTGGCGTTGAAGCAGCAGTTCGTTTGCTTCGGTTTCGGTTGTGGAAATAACGCCCGTGTCTTCCACGGCGATGGTTACACTCGACAGGTAGGAACTGCCGAACACGCGCATCATGCCGGTCGTGATGGGAATAAGCGCGATATCATCCTGATCACGGCCGAATGAGCTGGCACCTTCTTCCTCGAGTACGCCAGCGACCTCAAATGGTGCGCCCGCAAGGAAGACATACTCGCCGACGGCTTCCGAGACATTGTCAAACAATTCCCCCGCGGTCGTCGTGCCCAGCACAACCACACCTACGCGTCGGTCGACATCTTCAGCCGTGAAGAAGGAGCCGTATTCAATATTGCGAGTGTTCGCGAGCAACCAGTCTTCCGAAACCCCCTCCACGGAGCCACGATGATCATTACTTCCTCGTCGCAATGTTGCGGATCCGGACCGCGATGGCACCGCAGCCAGGACATTGTCCAATTCTCCCAATCTCTCAGCATCTACGAGTGAAAGGGTTGCGATGGCATCACCGCGCATTCGCGCGCCCCGGTCCCCCCCCGGCTGAACGAAGAGCAGGTTCGCGCCCATGTCCTCAAACCGCGCCATAACCTCGCGCTGGCTACCTTGCCCGACCGCCAGCATTGCGACCACCGCCGCAACGCCGATCACCACGCCCAGCAAGGTCAGTGCGGTGCGAAACAGGTTCGCGCGCAATGACCTGAAGGCCGTCTTGATGGATTCCGTAAGCTGAAGAAAGAAGGATGGGGAGGATTTCACGGCGCGTTGCTCAAACGACTCCAGAGACCGCTCTACTGAACCGGAATCGGAAATGATTTTGCCGTCGCGAATTTCAATCGTGCGGTCTGCGCGTTCAGCGACTTCCTGGTCATGGGTAATCAGGATGACTGTGCGGCCGGAGCGATGCAGCTCTTCCAGCAATTCCAGAAGTTCTTCACTCGTGCCGGAATCGAGCGCTCCCGTCGGCTCATCCGCAAGGATGACTTCGGCGTCATTCATCAGAGCTCGGGCAACAGCCACACGTTGCTGCTGTCCCCCGGACAATTGACCGGGGCGACTTTTCTCGCGCCCGCCAAGGCCAAGCCGACCGAGCAATTCCTGTGCGCGAGCCTTCCGTTCCGATTGGCGAATCCCGGCATAGACCGCAGGTATCTCCACGTTCTCCGATGCGCTGACATTGGCGAGGAGATTATAGCGCTGAAACACAAAGCCGAATGTCCGCCTGCGCAAGGAGGCCAGTGCATCGGCGTCCATCTCGGACACATCCTGCCCATGAATGCGGTAGGTTCCGGAGGTCGGGCGGTCGAGACAACCAAGCAAGTTCATCAAAGTCGACTTGCCGGAACCCGACTGTCCGACAATTGCAACGAACTCGCCTTCGCGAATGGTCAGGTCGACGCCATCAAGGGCGCGGACCTCTGCGTCACCCCGTCCGTAGACGCGCTTTATGTCCTGCAAATGTAGCAAGGGTTCTGACATGATTTGAAGTCCTAAACCGGGGGTGGACCCATAGGGCGCGGCCGGTCATTTCCGGCACGCTCGGTCGCCTGTTTCGGACGAATGCTCACTTGCCCGGTCACGACCTCATCACCCTCAGACAAGCCGAACAATATTTCGGCAATTGTACGCGTCTGAAGACCAACCAAAACAGGCTGAGGGACAGCTTCGCCATTCGCATCCATTTTCAGAACCATACCCATTTCTGCGTCGGGATATTGCGCGCGTGCCTCACGGATAGCCTGGCCTCTGCCGTCGCCAACACGATCACCGTGGGCGGCTTCGCCTTCAGGTCTCGCAGGCCGCCGAGCTTGTGCGCCCTCCGGGCGCTCGGGACGTGATTGCAAGGCCGTTACCGGGATCAGGACGGCATCTTCGGCTTGCCCCAGAATGAAGAAGACCTGAGCAGTCATATCACTTCGTAGAATTCCGTCGGGGTTCTCAATATCGAGCAGCGCCTTGTAGAGCACGACGTCATTGACAACTTCGGGCGTGGGAAGAACCTGACGAACTTCGGTTTGCCACTTGTGATCAGAATCGCCCAGCGTGGTGAACCAGGCTTGCTGCCCCTTTGATACGCGCAACACATCTGCTTCGGAGACATCGGCCTCCACCGTCATTATACCGAGATCCGCGATGGTCATGATGACGGGTGCGGTCTGGTTGGCATTGAGGGTCTGGCCCTCGGACGCACTGAGCGAAACGACTGTACCAGCCATCGGAGCGTAAATCTTTGTAAATTCCAGATTGGCTTCATCGGCACGGAGGCTGGAGGTCTGCTGCGCGATCTGCGCATTGATAGCGTCGAGCTTCCCTTCCGCGATCTCCAATTCCGATACCGTGGCCTCATAGTCAGCGCGCGCAATGGCATCGGCCTCAAACAGCATATTGGCGCGTTCAGACTCGGCCCTTGCAAGTTTCAGAGAAGCCACCTGTTGACGTTTCGAGGCATATAGCGAGTTTAACTGAGCTTGTTGGGCTTCGACCGTGTTCTGTGCAATCGTGGCATCGATCTGCGCAAGGAGTTGGCCCTTCTCGACCTCGTCGCCGACATCAACGAACAACTCTTCCAATTGACCCGAGACCTGTGCGCCAACCTCAACCATCTCCTTTGGCGCAAGAGTACCTGCTGCCGAGATCGTAACTTCAATATCACCCGTGCGTGCGGCTGATGTTTCATAAGTCGGCGTTGTGGAGTTCGCCAAGTTTGACTTCGCAAACCATACGGCACCGCCTGCTGCCAATACGACAATAATCGCGATGATCCAGCGGGATCGTTTCCCAAAAACTCTCATTCTTGTCTCTTTCCAGCAATTCTGGCTGTGAACATGTTCCCGGGTTAAACGACCCAAGTTTCAAATTCCGTCGCGAAGACCGGCATTTTATTGCACTTTCCAGCAAACCCGGCTCAAGCCCGCTCCTTCACCACAGCTTTGTCACCAGAATGTTGCAGATCATTTGCTTGCGCATGAATCCTGAAAGCGGAAGACGACAGCAATGTCCCGCCAATTATGTCAGGCTGACACACTCTCGCTGACAAGCCGCACATTTCGGCAAAGTTCAGACAAGACGCTCCCGTAACGCATTGGGACAGGACGATCTGGAGCGCGCCAACATGAACATTTTTTCATTAAATAACAATCCTTTAAGGATGCACGCTTCCGGTCCACAGGAATCCGCTCCTGAGGTGGTTGCACGTGGACTGATTATTGTTCTGGGTATGGCTTCGGCCCTCCCTGCATGGGCCGTCGAAATCGAGGAATCCACCGTCGCCCCCGTCGAGACCTCCACCGCGAATGACGGACAGCCCGACGACATTACAATCACTGAAGATGGGGAAATTGATCTCAGCGACCTGCCAGGTACCACCGCGATTACGGTCGACTCCGACAATACCATCACCAATGATGGCGAAATTCTCGCAGAAGACACCGACTACGTCACCGCTATTGCTGTCCGAACGGGTACGACGACAGGCATCACCCACACGGGTTCCATCGAATTGTCGGAAGACTATGACCGGGAAGACGAAGACGATGATGACGATGTGGACGGGCCACTCGCCATCGGGACGAACCGCGTGGGCATCGACGTCGAGAATGGTGGCACGATCACAGGTAATATCCTGCTCGATCATGGCTCCACGCTATACATAGAAGGCAATGATTCAGCGGGCGTACACATCGGATCCGCACTCGATGGCGATTACACGCAACAGGGCACAATTTCGGTTATCGGCGACAACGCCCTGGGTCTGAGCCTCGAAGATGACGTCGCCAGTGATGTATTGATCAGCGGCGCCATTACGGTTCAGGGTGAGAATGCATCAGCTGTCACAATTGATGGGAATGTTTCCGGCAATGTGACGATTGAGAGTTCAATCAGCTCGACCGGATTCACCAGCACCAGTTCTTCCAACTATATCGCGCCCGTCTATATCGATGACGATACTGACGCGGTGGAGAATCGCCGCGATGCAGACGACCTTTACGACAATGCGAACGGCGTCCGCATCACGGGCAGTCTGGGACAAGGCTTGCTGATCAATGGCGCGGTCGACGACTTCACATCCGAAGAGGATGAGGATGACGAGACGAAGGATACCGTCGACGATTTTGATGAGAATCGAACTGCTGGAAGAATCTACAGTTATGGTTCAGCCCCCGCGCTCGCCATCGAAGCCGAAGCTGGCGAGAATGTAGTCTTCTCGAGCGTCGTAGAAACCGTTCGCGATACCACCGATGATGATGACGACGATGACGTGGATGAAGTACTCGCCACGTTTTCTTTTGATCAGGGACTCATCAATCGCGGGACGATTTATGCCAGTGGCATGAATATCGGATTCGACGCGACGGCGCTCTCCATCTCCGGATCAGAAGACGGAACCGGAACGGTCACAATTGACGGCGGTATACTGAATTCCGGCACAATTCAAGGAACCGCCTACGAGGCTTCCGCCGTAGGCCTTCTGCTCGGCAATGGCACCACAATCGGCACTCTCGAAAACTCCGGATCCATCGCCGCAACGACCTATACGTTAACGGACGACACCGCCAAAGCGTTGTTCATTTCCAATGGAAGTACGCTGGAAGCGATCCTGAATAGTGGATCCATCACCGCTTCATCGAATGGCTATGGTGGCGCAGCAACGGCGATCACCGATGAAAGTGATACGCTAAGATACATAACCAATACCGGCGCGATATCAGGCCTACTCATTTCAGACGGACGGGAAGATTCGGAAACAGGATCGTCCATCGCCATTGACCTGTCCGCACAAACGGCCGGCGCAACCATCATCCAGTATCAGGAAACTCCCACTGAAGATGTGAACGGCGATGACGAAATCGATGAAGACGATGTGACCGAACCTACAATCTATGGCGACGTCCGGTTCGGAACCGGCGATGACATACTGCAGATTCTGGACGGGGGTCTGGCAGGCGACATCTACTTTGGTGCCGGCGCCGCAACTTTCGACCTATCTGATGCCGAGTTTCTGGGAGACACCTATTTCGAGGGCGACACACTCAACCTGCGTATTGAGGAGAGTGAGATCGAGGGAGATTTCGACTTCGGCTCTGCGAGTGGAACGATCGACTTCCTATCTTCAACGTTGCTCACGGGTAATCTGACGAGCGATGCTTACAGACTGGCCGCGACAATTTCAGATTCTGAAATTGTCCTGCTTGAAGACACGTCCTTGCAGCTTGCCTCCCTCTCCGTCACGGATGGCTCAACGCTTGAATTCGAAATTGATCCTCAGAACCTGCGGACCACAGCCTTTCTATCTGTTTCCGGAGCCGCAGCACTGGGCAGCGATACTTTGGTACGCCCAACACTTACGTCATTCATCGACGGTGATTTTGGGGTAACACTGATCGAAGCGGGTACACTGACATACGAAGAAGACACCGCTGAGTTGTCGACCGAAAATGTACCGTGGATATACAATGTATCGCTGGAGACAGAGACGTCTGATACAGATAAACTCAATCTGGACTTTCGCCTCAAGACTGCGGAGGAACTCAGTCTCGACACGAACCAGTCCCGCGCCCTCTCCGCTATACTCAACGTTGCCACGAATGACGATGATGTCGGATCTGCCATCACGCAGCTTTCGACCGAACATGACTTTCTTGAGGCCTACAATTTGCTACTGCCTCAGCGCACTGATGCCGCAACGCGCTATCTGGAATCCCAGTCGAACGCCGCTTTTGGCGCGCTGAGAAGCCATCTGGAGTTCACCCGTAGCTCCAGTGAATCCGGAAATGGTGTATGGGTGCAGGAGACCTATTCCCATGTCAGCTATGACGGGTCTGACGATGGGCCGGGATATGACGGCCGCGGCCTCGGCATCGCTCTAGGGTACGATCGCTCACTGCTAGGCATAGATGCAATAGGCATCATGGGGACGATGAGCGACGGCAAGTTCGAGGAAAAAACTGGCGGCGAGAATCCTGTGACCATGAAAAGCCTGGGGGTCGGGGTGTATGCGACGGAACAGATCGGGCGCGTAAATCTTCAGGCCGTTGGCCAGATCGCGAAGGTCGACCATTCCAGCTACAGAGAAATCGAGTTCGACGAGTATGTTTCAGAGGTCAGCGGCACGTGGGATGGGATGACCACCGCGGCTTCACTCCTGGCATCGACCGAATTCGGGTCCGGAGCGTTCAGGATGACGCCATCAATTGGTCTGGACTATTTCAAACTTGATCAGGACGGATATTCAGAAACGGCATCAAACGGATTGAACCTATGGGTCAGCGACGCCAGCACTGACCGTGTAACCGCTGATGCCGGACTCGGCTTTGCCTATGTCTGGCGGGGGGGCGCAGACTCGTCTCGCACGGGCCCGGCCTATACCAGTCACAACAACTCCAATCGCTACCAGCCGATGGTCCGGGCTGGTTTGGATATTGGTTATCGCTCCACGCTGTCTTCGACACCTTACGAGGTCGACGCTGGATTTGTCGGCTATGAGGACAGTTTTACACTTAGCGCGACCGAGGTGTTCGAAGATGCCGCCACGGTGGGACTCTCGCTGCTGGCTGGGTCCGAACTCCTGAAAATCCGGTTTGGCGTGGATGGTGAGTTTTCAGCCGACGCAACCGCCCTGACGGCTAACGCCGCCGTCAAACTCCGCTTCTGATCTCTCAGACACCATTTCTCTCTTCTGGATGCCGACTTCATGAGCCACAAAAACAAAACACTTGCGCTCTCCCTGATACTCTCTGCGCTCGCCGCTCCGCTGCAACCGACGGCGCTTGCGCAGGTGGGCGCAGAAGACAGCACAGGAAGTATCGAAGCCATCATTGTCAATGGCAATCAGCGGATCGAAGACCGAACCGTGATGTCCTACCTTCTTGTCGAACCTGGCTCACCTTTTGACGCGAACCGTATCGACTTGTCCCTCAAATCTCTCTTCGCAACCGGCCTCTTTGCTGATGCAAATTTTGACCGGGTCGGGAACCAACTCATCATCACGTTGGTCGAAAACCCAATTGTAAATCGGGTCATGATTGAAGGAAGCAAATCGCTCGGGGAAGAAAAGATCCGCGAAGAAATCCAGATATCGCCGCGCGGCGTATTCACCGCCGCTCGCGTGCAGGCAGACGTGCAGCGCGTGATGGAACTCTACCGCCAATCCGGCCGGTTCGCGGCGAAAGTAGCGCCCGAATATGTGCCGCTCGATCAGAACCGTGTGGATGTGGTCTTTTCGATAACAGAGGGACCTGTGTCTGGTGTACGAGCGATCAACTTCCTGGGAAATGAAACGTATTCAGACGACCGTCTTCGGTCGGAGATTGTCACCCGTCAATCACGTTGGTGGCAGTTCTTCTCATCAAACGACAATTACGACCCAGGTCGCTTGGAATATGACCGCGAATTGCTTCGTCAATTTTACCAGAACAAGGGGTATTACGACTTCCGCGTGGAGTCAGCCGTGGCAGAACTCACACCTGATCAGAAGGATTTCTACATTACCTACACAATCGACGAGGGCGAGATTTATCGCTTCGGCGAGATCAATGTGGAAACCGAGCTGGAAAAGCTCAACACGGACGCCTTGAAAGCGTCACTGGTAGCGCGATCCGGTGACCTGTTCCGCGGCGACACAATTGAAAACTCAATTGATGGCCTGACCTATGTCGCGGGGATCGGAGGTTACGCCTTTATTGATGTGCGCCCTGAAATCTCTGCCGATCTCGAAACGCATACAGTCAACGTGACTTTTCATATCAATGAAGGTCCACGCGTTTACATCAATCGCATCAATATTGTCGGTAATACCCAAACGCTCGATCGCGTGATCCGGCGGGAATTGCGCGTAACTGAAGGTGATGCCTTCAACCGCATCTTGCTGGATCGCTCGCGCAACCGCGCACGAGCCCTTGGCTACTTCAAGGACGTCGAAGTTACCGAGGTTCCCACTGCGGACCCTGACCAAATTGACGTGAATGTAAAAGTCACTGAGCAGCCCACTGGTGAGATGAGCTTCTCGGCTGGCTTCTCATCCTCAGAATCTTTCCTCGTAGATGTGAGCGTGGCACAGCGCAATGTGCTCGGGCGCGGGCAATCCGCGTCTGCCCGCCTGTCCACATCCAGCCTGCAGCAAATTGTGGACTTGCAGTATACGGAGCCACGTTTCCTCGACCGTGACATGTCCGCAGGTGTGAGTGCGTTTGCTACCCGACTCGATTATTCTGACACCGATCTTGGCGGCTACACGACTGAATCTGTAGGTGTCAGCGGGCAGCTAGGTTTTCCCTTGTCAGACCGGCTGCAACTTGGCTTGAAATATACGTTGCAAAACGACAAGATCGACGTCGTCGATCAGAGCATCGTGATTGACTCCGACAGCGGCGAGCGCCTGACAACCGAATACACTGTTGATGACAATGACACTCCGGGAGACACAAGCGATGACATCGTGGGTGTCGCCTACCTCACCGCTGATGACGTGCCGTTGCCGGATGGCTCGCTGATCGTGGATGTCTGCGACGCGCGCTATCTCAACAGGTACACGCTTTGCTCCAGTGAACGATCAGAGATTTCCTCAATCGTCGGGTACAATCTCCTTCTCGACATGAAGAATGATCCTATAGAGCCCACTGGTGGTTTCGACCTCATGTTTGGTCAAGACGTTGCAGGCCTCGGCGGAGACGTGAACTTCATTCGCACCAACGCTTCGATGAATATCTACCAGGGTATTGCGAAGGGCATAACAGCCAGTCTGCGTCTATCAGGTGGATATATCGAACCCTATGGCACCAGCGATGCCGAATCCGAATACGGACAGACCACCCCCCAAGGCGTGCGCATCAATAATCGCTTCTTCAAGGGCGGCAACAGCTTCCGCGGGTTCGACACGGCGGGTCTCGGGCCGCGCATTGTGCAGATTATCCAGAATGATGACGGCACAGAAACCGTAAAGCGTCTCAACGCGCTTGGCGGGAACGCATTCTATCAATCCAGCCTCGACATCTCGATGCCAAACTATCTGCCGGAAGAATACGGCATCAAGACGGGGCTGTTCCTGGAAGCGGGCGCGGTCGGCCTGTTGAGCGACATAGACAAGAGTGACCCGGTCGAGTTCACGGACACCTATGGCCGTGACGCTGTTCAGTTGATCGAAGATGACTTGTCGTTGCGTGCATCTACGGGCCTCAGCGTCTACTGGACCTCCCCTTTCGGCCCAATCCGCTTCGACTTCAGCCATATCCTCAAGAGCGAAGAGTATGACCGCACCGAATCCTTCCGTTTCAGCACCTCCACCCGGTTCTGACCACGTGTCAGCCAGCGGCCTTCAGGGGTAGGGTCAGCGTGACGAGCAGCCCCCCAGCAGGGGAGTTCGACAGTTCGATGTATCCACTATGGGCCTCAATCAGATTCTTCGCGATATGAAGTCCGAGCCCATGCCCACCGGTCTCGCGATTGCGTGACTGTTCCAATCGAACAAGAGGTTCGAATACACGCTCCAAAGCATCCTCCGGGATTCCCGGACCAGTGTCATGGATCGTCACAATAGCCTTGCTGGCTTGCTCACTGAGACAAACATGCGCCGTGTCTCCATAGCGCACCGCATTTTCAATCAAGTTGCGCAAGGCGCGTGTCAGTTCATCTGATCGACCCATGACAATCGGGCGTACATCGGTTTCATCGAACGAGACAGAGAGGCCCAGATCCCGCAAGTCTTCAATAAGGCTGTCGACCAACGAATACATGTCCAGCGGCTGGAAAGGCTCATCTGATTGGCCAGCCGTCGCCGCAGCAAGTGCGGCCTCAGTGATGCGCTCCAACTCCGCTAAAGCACGACTCATCCGCTCGCGCTCACTCGTATCTGACAGCATCTCGACTTTCAGTTTCAACGAGGTAATGGGTGTCCGCAAATCATGACCAATCGCTGCGAGCAGCTGGCGCTGGCCAGCCACCGTGGTCTCGAGGCGGCGGCCCATGCGATTGAAAGCTCGCAGCGATTCACGCACGTCATACGGGCCCTCTTCAACCAGTGGTGCGTGTTTGTAATCCGCCGCAAGTGTGTCGGCAGCCTTGGCCATCTGCCGCAACGGATTGATCGCATTCAAAGCCGCCCAGATGCCGATCCCTACCATGAATACGACCAGAACGATCACCGGCAACAGCCCCGGTCCTGACCCTTTGGTCGTGATGTTTACAGTTCGCAGATTTGCCCAGACACCGTCTGAGACCATTAGTGAGACTGCGGCTCGCTGCTGCGTACCGGGGTATGGGCGGCTCGAAGGTCTTGGGCCGCCTCCCGGTGGCGGCCTGGGAGCGCCTGACAGATTATCCGAGTATCGATCTGGTCGATTTGGACGGCCGCCAAAATCGTCCGGGCGATGATTGGGGATGCCGGTTAAGGAAATACCGATTGGTGTATTCGCGGCCAGCCCCAATCGCTCCAGCATCCGATCTGCCAAAACCCAATTAAATGGTTCAACATTCGGGAATTCGGAAAGCATGTATTCGTCCACGCTTAGCCGCTTCAGCTCCTGCTCGGAGAGTGTCTCGGGCCAACCGTCAGCCTGCAGCTCTTCCAAGGCGATCGCTGCCACATGAAGTGCCGTGCGCGGCTGCAATTTCTGTGAGGACATCTCGAACTGAACCAGAAGGTAAACCACGAGAAACGTCGATAGAAGTGCGGCGGACACCAGAATTACAATCCGTGCAAGAAGCGTATCAAACCTTGCCAGCATCACAGTTTCTTCACATCAGCTGCGAAAACATATCCTCCGCCCCAAACGGTCTGGACAATATCCGGGTTCTTGGGGTCCCGTTCGATCTTTTTCCGGAATCGACTCACCTGACTGTCGACACTGCGGTCGAACACATCTGCACCTTCGGCATGAGACAGTTCCACGATCCGCTCGCGCGACAGCACGATCTGTGGTCGGGCTATAAAGATCATCAATAATTGGAATTCGCCAGTGCTTAAGGAGACGATCACGCCATCATCGCGGGTCATTGTGCGTTTCGCCGTGTCAAGCGTCCAACGGTCAAACTCAAAATAGCGCGTTTTCTCAGGCGTCATTTCTCTTTCGCGACCATTCGCGCGCCGCAGGACAGACCGCACCCGCGCAAGCAGCTCACGCGGGTTGAATGGCTTGCAAACATAGTCATCTGCACCGACTTCCAAACCGACAATCCGGTCAATCTCATCTGTTCTCGCGCTGATGAAAACGATCGGAATTGCGGTAAGCCGAACGATCGAGCGACAAAGACTGATTCCGTCCTCGCCCGGCATCATTACGTCGAGCAGGATCAGGTCCGGTTCTTCGGAATGGATTGCCCGGCGCGCAGCAGGTGCATTCTCGGCCGTCGACACGCGATAGCCATTTTCCGTTAGATAAGATTTCAAATCTTCCCGAATATCGCGGTCATCATCAATGACAAGAATGTGTTCGGGTGTTGTGGTCTCTGGATCAGGCATCTCCACAGTCTCCTGAATATGTGTCGTCGATCTGATGATTACAAATAGGATAAACTTGTTGCCAAGGTGTGTCGTGACTGCAGTTAAACCGCGCTTCGAACGCCGCCGCAGCAGGTCACTCTGAATGGCGGATGTTGCAGCTGAAAACCCATACCTTTCAAGCCTGTAATGTCATGTTGCAGCCTGACATATATTGCCATCACTTTCCTCTTAACTGGCATATCCTCTCAACATGGCTGAGGCATCTTGTTCTCATCGACGCAGGGAAACTTCCCGGCACTTCGTCCCCAGAGACTGCATCAAGAGCGCCCAATATGTCTAACTCCACCCCCTTTTCCGTTCGCTCTGAAGAGAAAGTCTCGATCTCAAACACCGAAATCATCGCATCCACCAGGACAGTCCCCGTCCGCCCCTTGAACACCGAGCCTCCCTTTGGGTGCCAAGACCGATGCGATGAGAGGGAGGTGTCACACCCCCCCTACGTCTCACCCTGTGACACCTCCCTCACCCCCTCTTCCTCCCGTCGCAAACGACTGTCAGGAATAATGAAAGCCACCGTCCTGATGGTTGCTGGAATGTCCTTGGTGGCCGCATGCACATCCTCCCCGCGCAAGGGGCCAGGTGCCAGCGGTCGCGATGGCGGAGACCGCGCACGCCCGGCTCGGTCGCAAGGCCTGTCTGCCCCACCAGTGGCACTACTCTTCGTCAGCATGGACAGTAATCACGATCACTTCGTATCACACGAAGAAGTTGACAATGGTATTGATCTCGAATGGCGCGCCTTGGCTGGGCCCAATCCGGTACATCAATCTGCGGTGCAGATGTCAAATTGGGCAGCTGAGACCCTTGGCGACCTGAATGCGCTCCCCAGCCCTATTGCCTTCGACAGCAATCTTGATGGAGCCATCACGGCCTCAGAATTCCGAATACGGCTAATCGATACGTTCGATCGGATCGATAAAAACCAAGATGAGCTTCTATCACGCGCAGAACTTCTGACAGCGCCGCGCGCAGTCGATTCCAGCGAACCCACCATGCCGCAAGATAGCCAGCGCCGCGGACCTCCTCCCGGACGCCGGCAATAGTCCCAAGTGCCTATCACGAGACCCTCGGCACTTACCCGGACACCAGCCCTCCCGCCAGCGGCCAACAAGCCCGAAGCGTATCCGAAAGAGCAAGTGTTCCAGCCTGGCCCGAGCCTGGCAAGTCTGTGGGCCAGCGCAGGCCTTATTCGAACCGATATAACACGTGGCTTCAATGGCTTCTCAGGAGAGGCGTATGGCGCGCCTCTCGACTTGCACTTGCGCTTGCAGTCTCTATCGGAAGATCAACAGCCGCTTTCCCGTTATGCCATGTATGTCTGGCACGCCGACGCAGCTGGCGAGTACTCCGTCTTCAATCGCCCGGATACAAACTATCTACGTGGTATAGGGATCACAGGCCAACGAGGGCGCGTAAACTTTCGGACTGTGTACCCAGGCACTTATCGAGGACGTCCGCCACATATCCATTTCGAGGTCTATCGGAGCCTCGATACTCTGAGGTTGGGAGTGGCACCATTGATACGGTCCAGCATCCTGTTTCCCGACATGGTTTCCCGATCCGTCTATACTCGGGACCCGGCCTATGCCGATAGCTTAGACAAATATGCTGCGTTGAGATTCCAGCTCCCGGTGCTGGATCCAACCAGTGACACTCGCGCCGTCCAGCTGGCGAGTACGAGTGGCTCCAGCAACTCCACTCTCAGAGCGAGCTTGGACATATTCATCGATGCGGAAGAATGAACCGCGATATCGCTATGGTTTCGCTCTACTCTACAGGAAGGTCGTCACTTGCAAGAATCTTCGTGATGATCGGCTTCATCATTTCGATAAATTGCGGACGTTCATGCTCGGGATGCCTCAGCGTGCGGGCCGGGATGCCGCCAAACAAGGTAAACAACATCTCCGTCCGCAAAACAGGCGTTGTAATTCCGGCATTCTCCAAGACGCCACAAAACTCTTCCCGTATTTCACGATCATAGTTCTGCAAGATCTCCGCAACCGACGGATTTCTCTGCGCCTCGGCAAGTATCTCGAAATTCAAAACCGTGCGGAACGGGTCCTGATGCTTAATAATAATGTCGATGACGAGTGGAGCGATTTGATCTCGGATTTCAGCGCCGTCCAGATTGCGGAAGTCTTCCATTCTGTCTTTTTGGCGCAATAGTTCGCGCTCCACCACAGCCTCTATCAACAGGTCCTTAGACGCAAAGTAGTGATACAGATGGCCAACACTGATGCCACATTCTTTGGCAATCCCCGAAATACCCGCGCCATGGAATCCCTTCTCGACGAAGTGAATCTCAGCGCAGTCCAGAATTTCTGCAACGCGACTCTCTCGTTTAGCGGCCGTCTTCGATTTGCTCATAACTGTCATGCAGAAAAACACCTAAATTCCACTATGCCCTATCCTTGACATGCTGCACCGCAACACTAGATAGAGCGTTCATTCTAGAATTGTTATATGGAAGCCATTCGGCTCGTCAAGGAATCCTCATGGAAGTTCTAAGAAAAAGTATTTCGGCCGCGACCTTGTCCGTCGCCTTCCTGCTGACGGCCTGTGGTAACGAGGGCAGTACAGTAGAGGTTCCGCAACAGCCAGCGCCAGTTGTAAAGATCCTCACGACCGAACTGGTATCTGTCCCCAATGCCGTTGAGCTGACTGGACGCGCGCGGGCCCACGCCGAAGCCGAGATCCGCCCGCAAGTCACCGGCATCATTAAGGAGCGGCTGTTCAAGGAAGGCGACCTCGTCTCCCGCGGTCAGGCACTCTATCAGATTGATGCAGACGAGTACGCCGCCGACGTGAGAAGTGCCGAGGCCGCATTGGCCCGTGCACAGGCTTCTGCAAACGTGGCCAAGGAAACCGCCAACCGGTTCGCCGACCTCGCAAAGATCAACGCCGTCAGCCAGCAGGAGTATGACCAGGCTGCGGCCACGGCCCAGGAAGCCGAAGCGGATATCGCGCTTCAAAAGGCTGCTCTGGACCGCGCACGGATTGACCTTGCCCGTACCAGGATCTCTTCCCCCATCGCGGGGCGCATTGGACGATCATCCGTCACACAAGGCGCGCTGGTCACTCAGAACCAGACTGAATCACTCGCCAACGTTCTTCAAATCGATCCGATCTATGTAGACCTGACCGTCTCCAGCAATCGCGTACTCAACATGCGCCGCCAGATTGCCTCCGGGCGGGTTGCCTCCAACGGGATCGACACGGTACCAGTGAACATTATCCTCAGCGACGATACGACCTATCCACTGCAAGGTGAGCTCGAATTCAGCGAAATCAATGTCGACGAAAGTGCCGGCACAGTAGCGGTGCGCGCGCTCGTGCCAAATCCGGATGGCATCATCCTGCCGGGCATGTTCGTCCGCGCAAACTTCGTTGCTGGCATGTACGAAAATGTCATCACGCTCCCGCAATCGGTCGTCTCACGGACGCCCACGGGCGAAGCCTCCGTCATGGTTGTCAAAGATGACAATACAATCGAGCAGCGCGCCATCAAGGTAGAGCAATACAACGACAATTCATGGATTGTGCTGGACGGCTTGGAGGAAGGTGAAAAAATTGCCATCTCGAATCTGCAAAACTTGCGTTCAGGTGTGACAGTTGATCCGATCTCGAACGTAGAACAAATCTCCGCCGCCCGCGACTCGCGCAGCGAACTGAACTAGCGAAACCTGGACACTCGACATGGCTAAATTCTTCATTGACCGCCCGGTGTTCGCCTGGGTGATTGCAATCATTATCATGCTTGCGGGCGGTATGGCGCTCCGCGCGCTCCCAATCGCTCAGTATCCAGATATCGCTCCCACAACGGTCAGTATCTCAGCAAGCTATCCGGGTGCATCCGCTGAAGCGGTGGAAAATGCGGTCACGCAGATCATTGAGCAGCAACTTACCGGTCTGGATGGGCTAGACTATATCACGTCTTCGTCGAGTTCTGACGGGTCTATGTCGATCACGCTATCTTTCGAACCTGGCACCGATGCCGACATCGCTCAGGTTCAAACCCAGAACAAGATCTCGCTTGCAACCCCGCTTCTCCCGGAAGAAGTGCAGCGCCAGGGCGTGACCGTCAGCAAGGCAAGCGGCAGCTTCCTGCTGGTAACAGCGTTTTATTCTCCAAACAGCACACTCAGCCAGATCGACATCGGCGACTTTGTTCGCTCGACCGTCTATGACACAGTCAGCCGCATTGACGGTGTCGGCAGCGTTCAGGTGTTCGGATCGCAATATGCGATGCGTATCTGGCTACAGCCTGAAAAGCTTGCCCAATACCAGCTTACTCCATCCGACGTGACGCAAGCCATCCAGGCTCAGAACGCACAAGTCGCCACGGGCGCCCTTGGCGGAGCCCCTTCAGTGCCAGGCCAGGAAATCAACGTCACCGTGACGCTTCAATCCCTGTTGTCCACTCCAGAGCAATTCGAGAAGCTGCTGATCCGCACAACGCCTGCGGGTGGATCCGTCCGGCTGGAAGATGTCGCGCGGGTCGAACTCGGCGCCCAGGATTATTCAACCATCGCCCGCTTCAATGGCAAGCCGGCAACGGGTGTGGCAATCTCCTTGGCGACGGGCGCAAACGCGCTCGAAACAGCCGAGCGAGTCAAGGAAGCCGTCAGGAACATGTCGCCATCCTTTCCAGACGATCTGGAGTACCAGTTCCCCGTTGACTCAACACCCTTCATCGAAACCTCGATCCATGAAGTCCAAAAAACGCTGTACGAAGCGATTGTCCTCGTATTTGTGGTTATCCTGATCTTCCTGCAAAGCTTTCGCGCGTCGCTGATCCCGATCATTGCGGTTCCGGTTGTCTTGCTCGGCACGTTCGCCGTGCTCCTCCTGTTCGGCATGTCCATCAACACACTCACCATGTTCGCCATGGTGCTGGCCATTGGCCTACTCGTGGACGATGCCATCGTTGTGGTGGAGAATGTTGAACGGGTCATGCATGAAGATGGCCTCTCCCCCTATGACGCCACCGTGAAATCCATGCAGCAGATCACTGGAGCCCTGGTAGGTATTGCCGTGGTCCTATCCGCCGTCTTCGTGCCTATGGCCTTTTTCCCGGGGTCTGCCGGCATTATCTATCGCCAGTTCTCGGTTACGATCGTGTCCGCCATGGCGCTGTCCGTGCTAGTCGCGGTGGTATTGTCACCGGCCTTGTGCGCCACACTATTGAAGCCATCCTCCGGGAACGGAAAGTCATGGTATATGACCCCGGCGCGCGCATTCAATTCCGGCTTCGACAAACTCACCAATGCATATGAAGGCGCGGTCACACGGATCATTCGTCGCAGATGGATCATGCTCGGAACGTTTGCGGCGATCATCGCTGTTACCGGGCTGTTATTTGTGCGCCTGCCCACGGCGTTCCTGCCTGACGAGGACCAGGGCACATTGATGACAATTGTTCAATTGCCCGAAAGCGCAACACTCGAACGGACGGCCGCCGTAATGGATGATGTCCGGGAATATTACGCCGAGAGTGAGCAGGGAAATATCAAAGGCCTGTTCACCGTCGCTGGCTTCAGCGTGGTCGGTCAGGGCCAGAACAATGGCATGGCTTTCGCAGCCATGAATGATTGGTCTGAACGCCCAGGCGCGGAAAACTCCGTCCAGTCCATCGCAGGCCGCGCGTTCGGCGGGCTGTCCCAAATCGACGAAGCTCAAATTTTCCCGATTGTCCCACCGCCTATTCGGGAAATGGGCAACTCGAATGGCTTCGATCTCTATATCCAGAACACAGCTGGACTTACCCATGCTGAATTCGTGGATGCCCGCAACCAACTTCTTGGTATGGCATCTCAGGATCAGCGCCTGGTAGGTGTCCGTCCAAATGGCAGTGACGATGGCCCACAGTTCAAGATGAATCTCGACTACCAGAAAGCTCAAGCTCTGGGCGTGTCTGTTGCCGATGCCACAAGCGTCCTGTCCGTGGCCTTCGGGGGAAGCTATGTGAACGACTTCATCGATCGGGGCCGTATCAAGCGCGTCTATGTTCAGGGGGATGCGGAAGACCGCATGCAACCGGAAGACATTTCCAAGTGGCACGTGCGTACCTCGTCCGGCGAGATGACTCCGCTTGACGAGATCGTGTCCGGCGAATGGTCCTATGGTTCTCCTCAACTCCAACGATTTGGCGGCGTTCCTGCCATCAATATCCAGGGATCTCCTGCAGAGGGCGAAAGTTCCGGTGTAGCCATGCAGATCATGGAAGACATGGTCAGCCAGTTGCCTGGCAACATCTCTCTTGAATGGAGCGGGCTCAGCCGTCAGGAACGTCAAGCAGGCAACCAGGCAACGATGCTATACATCCTGTCTCTTCTGTTCGTGTTCCTCTGCCTCGCTGCCCTGTATGAAAGCTGGACAATTCCAGTATCGGTCCTGCTGGTCGCCCCACTTGGCGTTACTGGCGCTGTAACTGCGGCAAATCTCTTTGGTCTCGCTAATGACGTCTTCTTCCAGGTCGGCCTCTTGATGACTGTTGGTCTGGCCTCCAAGAACGCGATCCTGATCGTTGAGTTCGCGCGGACCCTCGAAGATCAAGGCAAGGATGTTGTCACGGCAACCATCGAAGCCGTACGACAGCGCATTCGTCCCGTCTTGATGACGTCGTTTGCTTTCGGCTTTGGTGTCTTGCCATTGGCCCTCAGTACCGGCGCAGGCTCAGAAAGCCGTAATGCAATGGGCTGGATCATGGTGGGCGGCGTTATAGCCGCCATGACCTTCAGCCTGCTGTTCGCCCCTCTCTTCTATGTTCTAGTTCGCCAGGTTACGACACGCCTGCGCGGTCAACGCCCTGCCGCATCCGGAGATCAAGCATGAGCCGTCAAAAATATCTCGCCTCCCCGCTCAGTGCGCTTGTCCTGACCGGCTGCGTCAATCTGGCGCCAGACTATGAGCGCCCGACAGCGCCCGTGCCCACCGAGCTTCCCGTTTCGGAGCCTTCGGTGAGTGGAGTTTCGACACTCACATGGCAAGACATCGTTCAGTCGGATGAGTTGCGTACACTGATCGATCTGTCGCTGGACCAGAACCGCGACCTGCGAACTGTCGCCGCGACTGTCGAGGTGGCACGTGCGAACCTCGTCACGTCCCGGTCAGGTTTCTGGCCTACCTTCACCGGGTCCGGTAGCGCGCAGATGGGCGACACCTTTCGGGATGACGCAACATATTCGTCTTCTTTCGGTGACAGCACTTCGGCGCAAATAGGGGTCTCTGCCTGGGAACTCGATTTCTTCGGGCGTATCCGGAACACCAATGACGCCGCCCTGCAGACCTATCTGGCGAGTGTCGAAGGCGAACGCGCCACCAAGATTTCCCTTGTGGCATCTGTCGCGGAAGCGTGGCTCCAACTCGCCGCAGACCAGGAATTGCTGAGACTGGCAGAACAGACGGCGAGCAGTCAGAATGAAAGCCTGGACCTCACACAGGCTCTGTTCGATGCAGGCACTGCCAGCGAAATTGACTTGCGTCGCGCGTCCGCGTCTGTTGCGTCAGCCCAGGCACAAGCGGCAGAATTCCGGGCAACTGTCCGCCGAGACCTGAATACCCTGCGCTATCTGGTGGGAACAGACTTGCCACCGTCCATTGAAGCGCACGTCGAACTGACCCCATCTCCCGTTGTGCTGGACCTGCCGGTTGGCCAAACTTCCTCAGTTCTGTTGCGCCGCCCGGATGTCATTCAGGCAGAACGCAATCTGTTGGCGGCCAATGCCGATATAGGCGCCGCGCGCGCTGCCTATTTCCCATCTGTCTCCCTGACAGGCGGCGCGGGCGTGGTCGGCGGCGACCTGGCGGACCTGTTTGAAGGCGACTATGCGACGGGCTGGACCTTCACCCCGAGCGTTTCGGTGCCCATCTTCGACTTCGGCACGAGACGCGGAAATCTGGACGCAGCCCGCGCGAATGCCGACGCGGCCCTCGCGACCTATGAAGGCACCATTCAGCAAGCGTTTCGCGAAGTTGCAAACGCCCTTGCCGTATCAGAGACTATCTCCAGCAGACTGGATGCTCTGGAACAGCTTGCAGACGATACAGGCGTCACGTTCTATCTGTCGCAGGAGCGCTTCAAATCGGGCCTTGATGATTATCTGACGGTGCTGGATGCCCAGCGTGAAAACTACAATGCTCAGCAACAGCTCATTCTCGCCAACCTGGATCGCGGCCTGAATAGTCTTGCTCTTTACCGCGCACTGGCGGTCTGGGATGCTTCACTGGAAGACAATGTGGTGGAATAAACCGGCAGACCCGCCCTCAAGACGAAATAAAATTTGAAAGAGAAACCGCGCATTGAAACAAGATGCGCGATTTCTCTGGACATGAAGGCATATTATATACGATATCCCCGAGAAATTAGGTTATATTACCCTCTGGGAGTCTCCGCATGCAGATTGGCGTTCCAAAAGAAATCAAAAACAATGAGTTCAGGGTCGGACTCACGCCGGAAAGCGTAAGCGAGTTCACCGCGCGCGGGCACAAAGTTTTGGTGGAAACCCAGGCGGGCATGGGCATCGGTGCGACTGACGATGCCTACCGCGCCGTTGGTGCCGAGATCGCAAATACCGCTGCAGACGTGTTCAGCACGTGCGAAATGATCATCAAGGTGAAAGAGCCGCTCGCACCAGAGCGCGCCCAACTTCGCCCTGGTCAGATTCTCTTCACCTATCTCCACCTGGCTCCCGATCCTGAGCAGACGCAGGATCTGATGGCATCCGGTGCGACGTGTATCGCCTATGAGACTGTGACCGACCGCACCGGTGGCCTGCCTCTGCTTAAACCCATGAGCCAGGTCGCGGGTCGTCTGGCCGTTCAAGCCGGTGCCTCAGCCCTCGAAAAAGCAAAAGGCGGCCGCGGTGTTCTGATTGGCGGCGTGCCGGGCGTACATGCCAGCCGGGTCGTGATCATTGGCGGCGGCGTGGTCGGCTTCAATGCGGCACAGATGGCCGTCGGCATGCATGCGGACGTTACCATTCTCGACCGTAATCCAGATGTACTCGAACGCCTCGCCACGCATTTCGAGGCGGGCGCCAACACAGTTTACTCAACCCGCGCAACGCTGGAACAGGAAATTGCCCAGGCCGATCTCGTAATCGGCGCGGTGCTCGTCCCCGGTTCTGCAGCGCCCAAACTCATCACCCGCCAAATGCTCTCCATCATGCAGCCCGGCGCAGTGATGGTGGATGTCGCGATCGACCAAGGCGGTTGTTTCGAAACGTCCCATCCGACCACGCATGATGCTCCAACTTATGTGGTCGATGACATTGTCCACTATTGCGTGGCGAACATGCCCGGCGCCGTAGCGCGCACGTCCACCTACGCGCTCAACAATGCGACCCTGCCCCATGCTTTGCGAATTGCCGACAAGAGATGGAAAGCCGCGCTCAAGTCAGACCCGCATTTGGCAGCAGGCCTCAATGTCTGGGATGGCAAAGTAACGTGCGAAGCTGTTGCGGAAAGTCTGGAACTAGAGCTAACGCCATTGGCGGAAGCCCTCGCCTAGCATTCCGGAAAAGCGGGGTCAGTTGGTAAGTAGTTCTGCTCGCAATTCGGCACAGCCCGCAGGCAAGTCAGTATTGAAAGTCCTGGTTTCAAACACTGAGACCGGTTGGAACAGGCGCAGACTGTTGGTTAGGAAAACCCTGTCTGCGGATCGAAGGTCACCAAGCGAGATGGACCGTTCCGAAACGGCGAAATCGCCGATACGTCCTTTTCCCAAAATCCAGTTCCGCACCACACCCGGCAGAGCACCATCCCCAACGGGCGGCGTAAAGATAGCTTCATCCATCTGCACGAACACATTCGCCACACTGGCGCAGGCAAGATGCCCATCAGGCGAGAAAAAGAATGCCTCATTAAAGCCAGCATGAATAGCCCCACGCAACGCTGCGATATTGTCTGTGTAGGATAAGGTCTTGTAGCGAGCGGTGATGGAAGTTGGATTGCGTTGGATTGTACTTTTATGCGCTCGCAAAGCCTCTGGCGTCAGACTCCCATCATATTCTGAAACACGCGCGATGAGGGTTGGCGAAGCCGCCATGTCATCCGCGAGCCCGCGGACCCCGGCGCCGCGTGTGACCGTGATACGCAATGCACCCGACACAGTGCCCTCAATCGCCGCATCCATCACACGGGTAACAGTCTTGCGCTCAAGTTCAATACCCAGCGCAGTGGCCCCTTCGGTAAGCCGGTCCAAGTGTGCATCGCGCAGAATGACGCGTCCATCGCTGACGAGCGACGTATCGAACACGCCATCTGCCAACAACAAGCCGCGGTCCCGAAGGTCAAACAGTTCCGACTGGTCAGACAAGGCAGACGGCTGAGACAAGATCATTACGGTTTCCAGTTCTTCGCGAGCTGTACAAAATTCCTGATCAGCTCAGCGCCATGCTCGGTAAGCACAGACTCTGGGTGAAACTGAACACTGAATAGCGGAAAGGATGTGTGTGACAGCGCCATAATGTCTCCCTCCGCAGATACCGCATCAATTTGAAATTGGTCCGGAAAATCATCAAATGTTGCCACGAGAGAATTGTACAGACTGACATCAAAAGCGCGGGGCAAGCCAGCAAACAAGGCTCCGCCCTGCACTGACAACGTCGTGGTGCGTCCATGGCGGGGAAAATTGGACCTGACAATCTTGCCCCCATAAACCTGCGCGATCGCCTGGTGCCCAAGACACACTCCGAGAACTGGCAGCTTCCCAGCGAAGTACTGAACTGCTTCCAAGCAGATCCCTGCCTCATTCGGTGTACATGGTCCCGGCGACAGGACGAGCGCTTGAGGCGCAAGATCGGTGATTTCATGGAGAGTAATCCGGTCACTATCAACGACCGTCACATCCGCGCCTTCGCATGTCAGATAGCGCGCGAGATTATGAACGAAACTGTCGCGATTGTTGAGCACGAGGATCATACCTTCTTCCCCACCCGGAACAGGGACGGCGCGATCCGCTCTGCTTTCAACTCTGACTCTGCTAGTTCGCCACCCGGGTCCGACATCAATGTGATCCCCCCGCCGGCTAATAGCGTGCTCTCTTTCGGCAAATGATCAATGGTACGGATCAGGATGTTGAAATCCAATGCACCATCAAAACCGACATAGCCAATAGCTCCGCAATACGCGCCACGAGGACGTTGCTCCAGTTCGTCAATGATTTCCATCGCGCGCAATTTCGGCGCGCCTGTGATGGATCCACCGGGAAACACTGCCTTGAACAGGTCAATGCCATCCTTGTCGTCCGACAAGTCGCCCTCAATGGTCGAGACGAGGTGATGAAGATTGGAGAATGTCTCCAAGCGGCAAAGCGATGTCACTTCAACCGATTCAGGTTCGCACACGATGGACAAATCATTCCGTAGAAGGTCAGTTATCATGATGTTCTCGGCGCGATCCTTCTCAGAGGCCAACAGGCCTGCCTGCGCCAGATCGTCCTCGATCAGGTCAGCCTCGCGTCTGACGGTTCCCTTGATCGGCTCCGCCACGACTCGCCCCGTAGCCGAAGCGGAGATCAAGCGCTCTGGCGATGCGCTTGCCAGAACACGCCCTTCAAAATGGCCGAACGCCGCGAAGGGCGCAGGCGTCCGCTCGCGCATCTGCAGATAGTTGGAAAAAGCCGACGACACGTCGCAATGCGATGCCACCCAATTCTGCGCAATGTTGGCCTGATAAATGTCGCCATCCAGAATATAATCCTGTGTACACTTTACGGCCGCAATGTAATCAATAGCCTGATCCGGGCGTGACCAGCCCAATGGCACGTCCACATCCGGGGCACGCCGCGTGTCGCCCAGACGGGTCAGCACCTCCGCAATCTTCGCATCTGCCAGCGCGTCATCCTCTTCTGCGTTCGCCGCCCTCAGCCCGGCCGACATGACCCAAGTCTTCTGACCCTCCAAATCGAATGCCAGCAACGTGTCATAAAGGTTGAGTTCGATCAGGTCAGAGCGCGGCACGTGCCGCGATTTGAATCGCTCAAGGAAGAGTGGCGCAGCATCATAGGAAACATAGCCCGCCGCGCCGCCTTGGAACGGGGGACCTTCCGCAATGCGCTGCCGTTCGGTGCTGCGTATCCAGGCCCTTACTTCGTCCGCCCTGTCTGCGAAGCCATCCTTACCGCGTGACAGCTCCTCCGCACGAACCTGCAAAGTCGCGATTGGTGCAATGCAGAGATATGACCAGCGTGATGAAGGGTGATCGGTATCCGCGCTATCGAGCCAGAGGGTTGCCGCATCGCCATAGAAAAGTGTGGCGGCCCGGACGGGATCACATGAGTCTAGAAGAGCGTAGCGCATTCAGATGCCTGGTCAGGAAACGTATACGTCTTGGCTAGACCAACAGGCCCGCAGCAAGTCAATTGCACACACGCATTGAGAATGACTTGCAGGCGCATATTCGCGCATGTTAGGAGGCGAAACTCCACCAGACCGCGCCCAACTTCAGACGGCGCACTACAGATAATGAGCCCTGACGGAATGAGCCTCTCCCAGACCGCCCCCGCGAAACGCGCCTCCTTGAAAATGTTCATCAAGCGTCAGGTGCGAACCGTTCACTGGATGTCTGGCGCGCTCTGTCTTGTCGGCATGATGCTGTTTGCGGCGACTGGCATTACGCTCAATCATGCCAGCGATCTTACCTCAAAGCCAAAAACCATCGAAGGCGAGAGCATCCTGCCAGGCGAGCTGGTCACGCTACTTGATGAACATGCGAAGACTGGCGCCGAGTCCAGCCTGCCCGCCGAGGTCGCGACCTATCTCAAATCTGAGACGAGCTTTGATACAACAGGCCGCCCGGTCGAATGGACCGATTTTGACGCGTATATCACCCTGCCCCGGCCCGGTGGAGATGCCTGGATCAGCATTGACCGTGAGACCGGCGAAGTCATGTTCGAAAAAACCAGTCGCGGCGCGGTCGCCTATCTCAACGACCTGCACAAGGGCCGAAATACTGGCTTCGCCTGGACATTGTTTCTCGACCTGTTCGCCATTGCAGTTGTCTTGTTCTGTGCGTCTGGGCTCTGGCTGTTGCAGATGCATTCCACGCGCCGCCCCAGCACATGGCCACTTACGATTGCGGGCTTTGCCTTGCCGATCCTGCTGCTTCTTGTTTTCACACATACCTGACGGCCGACACGAGGGCATTTGTCGCCAGCGTCAGCACTGTCCACAGATCTTTCTGCTACGGCTAGGCCAACCTCGTCCTGAATAATCCATTACAGGACAAGTCCGTCAGAAACCGCCACTGTACCTGTTGAAATCCTTTCTGCTCGACGGAGTCAGTTGACTCAACGCGATAAGAACAAATAATGAACAAATGGCATCAATCCCATCTTCCCTAAAGGACGCTTTTCATTGCTTCCCGCCTCAGCAGCAGCCGAGCATGCCTTTTCCACTGGGTCTGGGAGAGGCAGGTGTCCATGAGATCTGCGAGGCTTCACACGGGGATTTTCCGGCGATGACCGGCTTTGCGCTCGCGGCACGCGCACGTCGCAAGGGCCCTGTTATCTGGATCCGCCAGTCCAGCCTGAAACAGGCCCATGGTGTCCTCCTTCAGGCTGGCTGCCGAGAAGTCGCCCCAGACATGCCCCCAAACCTGAACATCACCCCCCGCAAGCCTGCAGAAGCTCTCTGGGCCACCGAAGAAGCCATCCGCTCCGGTGTGGCCTCACTGGTGATTGCAGAATTGGAGGATGCCAATTTCACCGCCTCGCGCCGGCTCGCGCTTGTATCCGGGCGGCATGGCACGCCGGTTATTCTGCTGATGCCCTATACGCGGGACGGCGCCACCGCTGCCAGTGCCCGATGGCGCCTTTCCCCGCGCCCCTCATCCCCTAACCGCTACGACACGCATGCCCCCGGAGCGCTCCGCTGGAAGGCTGTGCTCGAACGGTCCCGCCAGGCCCCACACATGGCAGGGCAATCATTTGATCTGGAGCTTGACGATGAAACGCTATCTTTGCGTGTGGTTTCCGGACTGGCCGCTGACCCGACTCCGGCGCGCTCGCCGCGCTCTCAGGACCGGATCGGCCCGCCCGGCCTCCGGCAAACCGCCTGACCCTCACCTGCCCTTTGCCCTGCTTGAAAACAGCACCAAGGGTCTGCGCATCGCCGCTGCCAATGACCCTGCCCGTCAGCTTGGCATAGCAGAAGGGTTGGCCTTCACCGATGCACGGGCCCGCGTGCCCAACCTTGTTACCGAGGACATGGACCCGGTCGCCGACACCCGCGCCCTGTCCGCACTCGGCGACTGGATGATCCGGTTTGCGCCGCTGATCGCGATCGATGGCACTGACGGCCTCATCCTGGAGACCACGGGGTGCGAACACCTCTATGGCGGCGAACTGGCCATGATGGAGGCACTATCCGGTCTGCTGGAGCGTAATGCCATCCCGCACCGGCTGGGCCTTGCCGGTACGCCGGGCGCAGCCTCCGCTCTCTCCCGGGCCGCGCCAGGCACCTGCCTGCAGGCAGGTGAAGAAGAGGCTGGCCTTGCTGAGCTTCCCGTCGCAGCCCTGCGCCTGTCGCCTGACGCTGAAACCCTGCTGCGCCGCTTCGGCCTCACGCGGATCGGCCAGCTTTACGGCATCGATCGAAAAGCTCTGGGACGGCGCTTCCAGTCAAGATCTGCCGCCGATGCGGTACTCTTAAGGCTCGACCAGGCCCTAGGCCTGCGCCATGAACCACTGGCGCCCCTGCGCCCCCTGCCGATCCGATCCGCTCGGTTGAACTGTCCAGAACCGATTGCCACCAACGAAGCCATCGAAATTGGCCTCGAACAATTGACGCAGAATCTTTGTAAGGCCCTCAGTGCGACCGGTCTCGGCGCGCGGCACTTTCTGCTCGTGGCATTCAAGTCTGACGGAACACGCTCCGAACTGGAAGTGAAGACCGCCCGCCCTGCGCGTGAGCCGAAACACATTCTCCGCCTGTTTCGTGAACGGATCGATTCGATTGACCCCGGCTTTGGTATCGACCTGCTTCTGCTCGAAGCCCATCGCACAGACAAGATGGAGACCAGCCCCATGGCGCTGTCGGGCGACCTCGCCTCGACGGACATGAACGTTGCCGCCCTGTCCGCGCTGGCCGACCGGATCATGGCCCGGCTGGGCGAACACACCGTAAGCCTTGTCCAACCACGAGAGAGTCATGTGCCGGAACGCGCCGAACGCCAAGTGCAGTTCACCGGCGATGTCCCGGCCCTTGCTATCCACAGCCCGGCTGCCGGACCGCGCCCCATTCGCCTCCTGTCCTCCCCGGAACGAGTCACAGTCATGGCCGAAGTGCCGGACGGCCCGCCTCTGCGCTTCATCTGGCGTCGCGTGCCGCGTACAGTGACGCGGGCCGACGGACCTGAACGGATCGCTCCGGAATGGTGGACCCATATTGCCACACCACAAGCCCCACCCGCACTGAGAGGCCAAGCCCGCTATTGGCTTACCCCCAAAATGGATCCGCGGGCCGATGCTGCCCAGATCGCGCATGTCCGCGCAGATCTCGAGGCCATGCTGGATGCCCCATCCGAGCCAGTAAAGCTACTGCCCCGCGCGCGGGACTATTACCGCGTCGAGGACGCGACCGGGCGGCGCTATTGGCTGTTCCGCGAAGGGCTTTACGGTGATGGACGTGGCGGGGCACCCGAATGGTATGTACACGGCCTCTTCGCATGACCGACTATGCCGAGCTCTCCCTTACGACGAATTTTTCTTTTTTGCACGGTGCCTCACATGCAGAAGAACTCGTCCTGGTCGCCAAACAATTGGGGCATGTCGCTATCGGTGTTGCAGACCATAATACGCTAGCCGGTGTCGTGCGTGCTCATATCGCGGCAAAAGAAGCCGACCTGCGTCTTCTCGTCGGTGCGCGCCTCGTGCCGACGGATGGTCCGGAAGTGATTTGCTACCCAAAAAGCCGGACAGCTTATGGACACCTTTCGCACCTTTTATCGGCCGGTAAATTGCAAGCGGAAAAAGGCGACTGCCTGATCACTCTGGAAGATATTCTTGCCCATGCCGAAGGACAGGTCTTCATTTTCCAGCCGCCGGATAAGCTGGGCACGACCTTTGCCGAAGTCCTGAAGCGGTTCGCGGCACGCGCGCCAGGCAACGTCTATGTGGCGGCCAGCTATGCTTATCATGGCCGTAATCGGGAACGGATTGCCCGCCTTGCCGATTTTTGCACCCGGCAGGATATCCCGATCGTAGCGACAAATGATGTGCTCTACCATACCCCGGAACGCCGCCCGCTGCAGGACGTGCTCACCTGCATCCGCATGCATTGCACAGTAGAACAAGCTGGCTACCGACTGGAGGCCAATGCTGAACGTCATTTGAAGTCACCGGATGAAATGGCTCGCCTTTTCAAAGGGTTCGAGCCAGCCTTGCGCCGAACCGTCGAGATCGCAGACCGCTGCGAATTCAGCCTCGATGAGCTTTCCTATGAGTATCCGGACGAACCTGTCCCGGTGGGAAAGACACCGCAGGAACACCTTCATGACCTCACCTGGAAAGGCGCGCGATGGCGCTACCCGGATGGCATTCCAGGTAAAGTCAGCGCCGCCCTCGACAAGGAGCTCGCCCTGATCGAGGAGCTGGATTATGCGCGCTATTTCCTGACCGTGAACGATATCGTGGCTTGGGCACGCAAGCAGGACATCCTGTGTCAGGGGCGTGGCTCCGCAGCGAATTCGGCCGTCTGCTATTGTATAGGAATTACAAATGTAGACCCGGCCCTGACCAGCCTCCTGTTCGAACGTTTCCTGTCAAAGGAACGCAAAGAGCCACCGGATATCGATGTCGACTTCGAACATGAGCGCCGCGAGGAAGTCATCCAGTATGTCTATCGTCGCTATGGTCGCCACAAAGCGGCCCTGACAGCAACAGTGATTTCCTATCGCCCCCGCTCGGCCGTGCGAGAGGTCTGCAAGGCGCTCGGCCTGACCGAAGACATCTCCGCCGCCCTCGCCGGAACGGTCTGGGGCAGTTGGGGCAGCGCCATCAATCCGGGTCAGATCCGCCAAGCCGGGCTCGACCCGGCCAATCCAATGATCCGCCGGGCCATTCTGCTCACCCAGCAGCTGATTGGTTTCCCGCGTCATCTGTCACAGCATGTCGGTGGCTTTGTGCTGACGCGCGGACCCTTGGTCGAGACAGTCCCCATCGGCAATGCCGCCATGGACGAGCGCACTTTCATTGAATGGGACAAGGACGATATCAATGCCCTCGGCATCATGAAGGTGGATATTCTGGCCCTCGGCATGCTGACCTGTATCCGGAAGGCATTTGACCTGCTTCAGCTGCACAAGGGACTGGAGTACACACTCGCCACCATCCCACAGGATGATGAGGCCACGTATGAGATGCTCTGCGAAGGTGACAGCCTCGGTGTATTTCAGGTGGAAAGCCGGGCACAGATGAACATGCTGCCGCGCCTGCGACCACGCACTTTCTATGACCTTGTGATCGAGGTCGCGATCGTCCGGCCCGGCCCCATTCAGGGGGATATGGTGCATCCCTATCTACGCCGCCGGAAAGGCCTTGAAACCGTAACCTATCCTGCACCATCACCTGAGCACGGACCGCCGGATGAACTCGAACGTATCCTCAGTCGCACGTTGGGCGTGCCCTTGTTTCAGGAGCAGGCGATGCAGATCGCCATGGATGCTGCAAAGTTCTCAGCCGATGAAGCCAACGGTCTGCGCCGGGCGATGGCCACTTTTCGCAAGATGGGGACGATTGGCAACTATCAGGACATGATGGTCGAGCGCATGATCGCGCGCGGCTATGATGCGATCTTCGCGGCACGATGCTTTGATCAGGTGAAGGGCTTCGGCGAGTATGGATTTCCAGAAAGCCATGCTGCTTCCTTTGCCCACCTTGTGTACATCTCGAGTTGGCTAAAAAGTCATCATCCGGATGTTTTCTGTGCAGCGCTGCTGAACAGCCAGCCTATGGGCTTCTATGCGCCCGCGCAGATTGTACGGGATGCACGCGAGCATGGCGTGGAAATCCGTCCCGTGGATGTGAACCTTTCGGACTGGAACAATACACTGGAACCAACGGACGGGACATATTGTGCTGTTCGTCTCGGTTTCAGACAGGTGGACGGTCTGCGCGAGGACGAGATGGAAGCCATGATGATTGCCCGGGGCAATGCCTACGACCGCCCGGAGGATATTCGCCGACGAGCAAGAGTCAGCCGCCGGTCGCTTGAACTGCTCGCCGCAGCGGATGCATTCGGCTCAATGCAGCTTAGCCGGCGCGAAGCCCTATGGAGCGTACGCGGCGAAACCAGCGGCAACACGCTGCCCCTGTTCGCCGCAGCTGATGCGGCAGAACAGGGAGCCGAACAAGTACCACGACTTCCCCTCATGCCGCGCTCAGAACAAGTCCTGCAGGATTACCAAACGACCCGCCTCTCATTGAAGGATCATCCGGTTTCCTTTCTGAGAGCGGGCTATAACAGGATGGGCGTCGTCTCAACGCAGGAGGCTTGCCATTTGCCAAATGGCGCACGGGTCCAAACGGCCGGTGTCGTACTGGTGCGTCAACGCCCAGGTTCGGCCAGCGGGGTCTGTTTCATCACGATTGAGGACGAGACCGGCATCGCCAATCTGGTTGTCTGGCCGAACGTGTTCGAACGCTTTCGGCCAGTCGTGATGGGTGCGCGTGTCTTGATGGTGAAGGGCCGCGTTCAAACCGCCGACAATGTCACCCACATCGTGGCGAACCAGTTGATAGACCGGACGGGAGACCTTGTTCAGCTGTCAGAAGATATTGGAGACGATCCGTTGAAAAGGGTTCTCGACCGCGCCGACGAGGTCATACGCCCAATTCCCGAACGCAAGGGCCCAACACAACGGACAAGCGGTCAACACCCCCGCAATATACGAGTGATCCCGCGAAGCAGGGATTTTCATTGAAGTCAGGCATAGTTTGCCTCAGCCAGCCTGAACAGTCGTCGCTGGCTCTGCACTAAACCGCTTGGACCAAAGCGCCTTCGCAACAAAAGCTCCCCCTGTGGCAAGCAGAGCCACGGAGATAGTCACCATGTAGGCATTAGTCCAATCCATGTCGCCGCGCAGCAGGTGAACCAGAGATGCAGAGAGCAAGGCCGCGCCAAAGATTGCGCGGAACATAAGGCCCGCCGACGCTGCACTCATCCATGCAGTTGCAACACCTGAAAACACGATTGATCCAAGCCAGAACATCGCGATGAGCCAACCGCCACTGACACCCAGAAGACTAACCGTCAGCGTAATCGGGAACATGGCCATACTGCCCCAGATCCAACCACTCCACATCGCTTCCAGACGCGGTGCCGCACGCCCCTTCTCGCGGCGCTTGAGGAAATAGATGTTCAAGCCGGTGGCAACGACAATGCAGAGCATGATGCCCAACACGAAATAGATCGACTTCATCAGCGCGCCGCCGAAATCACCGAAATGAAGCCGATACATCGACATGGCGATCTGTTGACCAACCGGCCCGTCGGAATTGTGCCCGGTCGCCAGCAACTCGCCATCCGTCGAGTAGGTGTAGGTTTCACCATAGATCAGGCGATTGGTCTCGTCGCCATAGATCTCGATGTGCTGACTTTTGGTTCCAGGCTCATGAATGATCACGATGAAAGGGTTTGCGCCAGGTATATCGCGATCGAGATTGACGAGCGCCGTATCCACGCCGGTAATGGGTGCAGGCGTAGCGTCAGCTTCAAGGACTTCACCGCCGAAGATCGCCTCACTAAGCTTCTTCGTGTCGCCACCAAAATTGGTCTGCGCAAAAACGAACGCCACGACACCGAACAGTCCGATCATCGCGCCAGTTCCCGCCACAGCAACGAGGAACGGCGTGGTCCAGACGCTGAGACGATTATGAAGGTCGGCCTGAGCCAGCCGCGCCTGACCTGTGCGGCGAAATCGGAAAGCATCCCGGAAGATACGCGGATGTGCAAGCAATCCCGAGACTGCCATAGACACGAGCATGACACCGAAGATGGCAACAATGATGATGCCGAAACTGTGCGGCATGGTGAGATAGTAATGGAGTTCAATAAGGAAATCGTTCCAAGGCGCCTCCAGCTGGCGCACGAATTCACCGGACTTATTCAACACGAATATGCCATTGTCCCCACCAGCCACAAACCGGGGCCAGTTTTCCCGCGGAGGATACATGTAGAGATGTGTCGTTTCGGGATCGCGCTTGAGCACTTCCTCGGCAGTCGCTTGCATCACGGATGGAGAAACTTCGTGCACCGTCGGAGTGCCCGCTTGCTCCCACCATTCCAGCTCGTCCTCGAACACGGCAATTGTGCCACTCACACAGATGACAAACAGCAAAGCGCTGATTACCAGCCCCATGACAGAGTGCGCCGACAGGGCGGAATCAACACGTTCACTTGAAGATTTTGGCCAGAGGGATTTTGCCATAGGAAGAGTCTCGACAAGCTAAATGAGAGCGGCGCAGAGCACGGCCGCCAAGGCGACCATCACATAGACGCTGCGACGTAATTTGCGTTTTTCCATGAGCACCAACGTGCTCAATACGGCCCACAGGGATAAGCTGACGAGGAAGGCCACCACCACAGCATTCGTCGGATTGCCTATTTCCGGTTTGGTAAGGCGCAGGAGCGCCCCTCCAGCATAGAGCGAGATCGCACCTGCTGCCGGCCCAGCCAGCAGAAACATCCAAATTCCGGAACCGATGTCGGCTGTCATCTGCAAGGTCGACCGGCGTGCGTTATCAGGTACCTCGCGGTTTCGGACAGGCGCTTGCAGGCCATTGGTTCCGCGCAGCCCCGGCAGAGTGATCGCGCCCGCCACGATCAGCATCAGGAGTGAGGCGACCTGTGCGACACCTCGATCAAAATTGACAACAAACCATACGACAAGACTTGCGGCCACCAGCGCCCATCCCAGCACCAGAAGGACGGGGCGCCCCGGCTTGCGCCACACTGCGAAGAGCAGCGCAAGACCGAACAAGCCTCCAACCGCGGCAAGGATCGCCAAGATATAGTCAGCATGGCTCATATAGCGCCCGCCTTAGAATTTGTAGCGCAGGCTGGCAACGACCGTCCGGCGCTGGCCAGGGAAACAATCTCCCCGCGTCAGGCAGCCCGTAAGATAGTCTTCGTCGGTCAGATTGCGTGCATTGACCTGAAAATCCCATGTGTCCCATTCGTAACCGACCATCAGGTCGCCCAGCGTATAGTCTGGTGTCACGTAGCGGACGGTTCCGTTCTCCGAAACGGTCTCGCCCACATAGCGGATACCTGCGCCCGATTTGAACCCGGACCAACGGCCGTCTGGACGCCATGTGCTCCAAAAAGATGCCTGCGTTTCTGGTGCAGCAGCCAACTGGAATCCGTTCGGGTCTTCCGCATCCAGCGTGGAAATTGATGCTTGCAGATAGACTTCATCAATCTGAACGTGGCTCTCGAACTCGAAGCCTTTCAGCTTGCCAACGCCTTCCTGTTGCGAAGCGGCGCCCGGCAGGGAGTTCGGGTTGGACAAATTCGAGATTTCAATGTCGAAATAGTTGACCGTGATCAATCCCGGGAAGGCTTCCGGCTCATACTTGATACCTACTTCGTACTGACGGGCTTCCTGAGGTTTGAGCGGATTGTTGGTTAGCGTATCAGTCCCGACAACGGTCTCGAAGGATTCCGAATAGCTGGCATATGGCGCAAAGCCGTTGTCGAAGTGATAGAGCACGCCGACGCTGGTCGATATCGCGTCGTCATCCTGCACAGCCGTACCGCTGTCATTCTCGACACTATCGCTGCGCACGCCCAGCGTGAAACGCCAGTTTTCGTAAGATATCTGGTCGGAAAGATAGATGCCGAAGTCTTCGACGTTTGAAGCGGGTGTGTCACTGTAGATCGCGTCAAATGCCGCCTGGTCCGGATAGTTTCCATAAACCGGGTTCGCCAGGTCGAGAACATATCGGAAGTCACCAGCCAGAACCCCGCCGCCAAAGTAATATGCGGAGTCACTATCAGTTTCGACATCTTGATACTGGATCCCGGCAAGGACATGGTGATCGAACTTTCCGGTGGCAAATTCAGCGCGGAGTCGCAAGTCACCTGCCATCTGGTCGAAGGTATTGTCACCTTGATAGAATGTGCGGGGCACCGTCGTGTCGGTGAACGTCAGTCCCTGCAGGTCTGCCGCAGCCTGCAAGGCAGGTGTGGCATCGAGAATCTGGTTCAGATAGCGCGGACCGTAGAAGACCGGCCAAGCTTGTTGATAGTCGGCCTCGCCGGACCGCCAAAGCGCCGTGCCTTCCAGCTTGAATACATCATTGATGCGATGTTCACCCAACAAGGTAATTTGCTGCGAGTCCGTATTATAACGGTTGAAGCCAGGCTCACCGGCATAGACATTGGTGTCCAGGTAACCGCCTGAAGAACTGAGCGGATTGAGCGTACCTTGGACCGGAATGAACTGGGCGGCTGCATCGCTATCGGTGTCCTGAAGAAGTCCGATTACTGTAAACTTGGTATCTGTGGTCGGCAGCCAGCTGAGTGATGGCATGAAAACCGTCGTCGTCTCATCAACCTGATCAATCTGCGTACCTGTGTCGCGATAGAGCCCAACCAGACGATAGAGCAGCTTACCATCTGAACCTGCGACTGGCCCGGTTACGTCACCGGCAATCTGATAGTGATCATTGTTTCCCACTTGTGCCGCAATCTCGCCGCCAAAGTCTTCCAAAGGCGTTTTCGACACGTAGTTAACGATACCGCCCGGTGACCCCTGACCATAGAGTACCGAAGCTGGACCTTTGAGCACTTCCACTTGCTCAATCGTGTATACGTCGGCACGAGTGGAGTTGTAGCTACCGAAAAGTTCCTGAATGGAATCACGATAACGCGGAATGCTTAGACCACGGGAGAATGGGAAATCACCGCGGGTTGAGAAACCATATGGCTCGGCAGTCACACCCGCCACGTAGGTCAGCGTATCGACCAACCGCAAGGCACCCTTGTCTATGAACATGTCGGAGGTTTCAACGGAGAGCGAGCGTGCTGTCTCGACGATAGGAGTTTCATTCTTGGTGGCACCGAAAGATCCGGTCGTACCGGTCACGATCACCGTTTCCTGACGACTCTCTTCGGCCGTGTCCGTGTCAGAAGACTGCGCCCAGACTGGAGCGGCAGACGCCACACCTATAAGAAGCGCAACAGTACTGACAGCGCTGGCCCGCGATACTCGCATCTAATTCACCCCTTGGATTAGCATTTATGAGAATGTGTCTCAATATTAATTGCCGACTAGGGGAAATGTTATTGCAAGTCAATTGCATCTTTGGATTTGAGGTGAGCTTTGCCGCCATGACGAGGAGAGCGCACATCCCATCGGGATTTGCGCTCTCCAAGAATATGCAAATTTCAGGAACGATCCTGGGGCTATTGGGTGGGGATTACTGTCACAAGACGTGTCGTCAAAGCCTTGCGAAAGCCAATCTGGGCATTCAGCACATCAACGGTCAGAACCATCTGGCCTTTACCGGTTTTGGTGCGCACAGCGACCGCCGTCTCCCCATCGCGTTTTACGTTCAGCACATCGCCGGTGTTCTGGAAGGTTTCCTCTCCTTGATTAAGCAGAGTGAAATTTACCGGACAAGCATTGACAATTTTGGCGGAGATTACTGTGTAGTCACGTAGGGCGGGCTCAGCCTCAAGGGTCAGACAGGCATCAACAACTGCCTTCACATGCTCTTCCCGGCCGAGCAGGTCATCATAAGACCAAGCCACTGTGCGGCCTTCAAACAAGGCCCGTTTGAAGGCCGCTTCGCTACGATCCGACGCCAATACGAGCGTCATCGGGCGATGCCCACCGGTTCCTGCGTCGTGGGTCCAGTCTACTAAGCCATGAATGTCGGACGTGCCCATCACGGTCAGATTATTGTCTAGAGCAATCTGGAGCGCATGTTCGGAATGCCCATCCAACGTGCCATTCACAACCTCAATGCCCTGAAGCAGGCCTTCCGCGATCAGATCCTTGTGATAGTCACTGAGACGCGCAATCCCATCCGACACATGCGGCAGCCAGTTCGGGTGGTTCAAGAACACAAAGGCCCCTTGGGCCCTCGCCGCTTCCATGGCCTGCTTTGGTTCTTCTGTCAGAAGCGCGTTCGCATCATTCAGGAAGATGGCGTTGATGTGCCCATAGGGCATATCGCGAGTGACCTCGGCGCCGTTGATAATCATCAGGTCGAACTCGGAATCTGCACGCACGCCCTCGGCAATCTCATAAGATCTGTTCCGGTCAGGGTGCGGTATGTCGGCCTTGTGTGGCTGATGCTCCAAATGCTCAGTTACCGCCAGAACTTCCAGCCCGTCCAGATGGGCCTCCTTGACCCTGATGGATGGCCAGACTTCGCCATCCGAAAACACCGAATGAGTGTGCAGATCAGCAGCCAGAACGACGCTGCCATCCTTCGCGTCAGGAAACTCCACCGCGCGTTCACGCGCAACCGCGACTGAAACATAGAGTGCCGTACACGTAGCAATCAGGAAAATCTTTGAAAACATGGTCTTGGTCCTTCAGGGGAATTGGCATCTGGCTTGACTGATGCCGGGTTCGGGAAGCGTTAGATGTCTTTGGTTCGCATTTCCGTATCGGTGAAGACGGGTGAGTTGGCTCGTCCAGCATCCTCAACGACGCGAAACTCGGCATGACAATTGGCAGATGTAAACGTGGCACGCAGATAGCCCCGTTGCTGCCCATTCAAATGGGAAACGTGGGGGTTCGCGCTCCGCATGACCTCCATATCCCGCGCCCAGGGGCATCCTGAGGAAATGGGACCACCCACGAGCTCATGGCCGATGCGCTTCGATGTCGGGTCAAAGGGCTTTTCATACAGAGTCGATGCCATAGCGGTGTGCCAATCCCCTGTAAGGAAAACTGGGTTCGACACATCATTTGCCAAAACGGAGGAAAGCCGGTTGCGCGCAGCCGGATAACCGTCCCAGCTATCCAAATTGGTGACCGGACCGTCAGGCGGCGCGTTGTAGCGATAAGGGGTGAACCAGGTTTGCGTTGCGATGACATTGAAAGCGGAGTTGGACTGTCTGAGCTCACGGCTCAACCAAGCCTCCTGTCCTGCACCCAACATGGTGCGAGCCGGATCTGCCGCATCTGAACAAAGCGGCTTGCGGCCATCGCCACATGGCTGGTCCGACCGGAACTGACGCGTATCCAGCAAATGTATCTGAGCAGGGCCGAACACATACTTGTTGTAGAGCTTCAGCGCAGGCCTCATATCTCGCAGAGTGGGCGGCTCTTCGATCGGCATATGCTCATAATAGGCCTTGAAAGCTGCATATTTACGAACCTGGAATTCGAGCCGCGTCTGCTTTTCCGGGTCCTGAGGCGTGTTTGAGGCCCAGTTATTGTCGACCTCGTGATCATCCATCGCGACGATCCAGGGCGCAATAGCGTGTGCCGCCTGAAGGTGTGGATCGGAACGGTAGAGCGCATAACGATTTCGATAGTCCCATAAGGTGGTAATTTCGTCGCTATTGTGCTGGCGCACGGTCTCAAACAAACGCCGCTCCCCGCCCCCCACATCGCGCAGCCGCGCGCCAAGCGGACTGATGGCGCCCTCATAGATATAATCTCCGGTATGAAGCACGCAGTCAGGCACCCACTCCGCAAGATCACGATAGGCTGCGTAGTGGCCGGACTCGTAGTGCTGGCAATACGCCAGCGCGATCCTGGCTGAGTCGTTATCAGGACTTGAGGTTCGTGTCCGCCCGACAGGACTTTCCTCATCGCCATAATAAAATTGATAGAAATACTCCCGACCCGGCCGCAAGCCTTCGATACGCACATGCACCGAATGTGCCTTTTCTTCGGATGTGGTGGCGATGCCATCCATCAACGTCTTTCGCATTTCCTCATCAGTGCACACACGATATCGCACTTGCGCCACGCCCGACGGCATACCGCCGCCTTGCAGCGGATTGGGGGCCAGTCGCGTCCACAAAATCACACTGCTGGGCCGGGGCGATCCTGATGCGACCCCCAACGTGAAGTGCTGCTTGCCGTTTTGAGCGTTTGCCAGTTTAGGCACCCAAAGAGCAGCGCCAGAAGACGCCAGAAACAATCGACGAGAAAACATTGAGAGTCCTTCCATCCACACGCGAAGAGGGGTGGCTGCCGACATGTGGGACAGACGCCGGCAGCCTTTAATCATCCAATCGGGGCGAGCCTGCCCCTGTTCACACAGGGTCAGACCATCGGATGACTAGAACGAGTACTCGTACTGGATCCAGAACGAACGCGGTTTGCCGTTCCACCCATACTGGCGGTAGTATGCACTGTCGTTCGGGCCCACTTCTCCGCGCACCACGGCACGGTCCCGGCTATAGCCCGAGCCACCGGAAGCTCGCTCGTAATATTCTTCATCCAGCAAGTTCACGCCGCGAATGAGGAAACGGTGCTGTTTCTCCTCGCCAAGGAAATACTGAACAGATCCATTGAGGACGAAATAGTCACCGAAGTTCAGATCTTCGACGACTCGGTTTCCGTTCTCATCCACCATGCGCGCCAGGCTGGTGCCCGCATATGCCCATTCCGGCCCTTGCAGGCGCGGGTTCAGTGCAAATGTCCAGCGGTCTGTTGGCGTGTAGGTGATGAGGCCGGACAGCGTCCACTCCGGACGTTCTGAAGATTGGCGATACTCCGCGCTTCCAGCCTTCCCCGGCACGACAAAGCCAAGGTCGGTAGTGGAGCCATCCAGGCGCGCCATCGTTCCAAAGACTGGGTTCGGCTCCAGCGACTCCATATCAGTATAGCTGAAGTCTGCCTGCCACTGATCAAAGTCGAAGGCGACGTCAATCGTAAAGCCTTCAATATCCTGCTGACGCAGCGCGTTCACCGCAACTGTTTCGCCAGGATCATTCAGGCCGGCTGCAGCCGTGGCGCAGAACTCGCTCGGCGGAATGATGTTCCGACGGTTCTGTTCAATCGCTGCGGTGTCATTGTTCAGATTGTTGAACAATGGGTTTGCAACATCATTGGCATATTCATAACAAACCGCACCAATAGCCCTGCTGGAGAAAAGATTTTCGATTTCTGTTTCAAAGTACCCGATCTCGACATTGTAGGTTCCGCCAAAAATGTCACCATCGATACCGGCCCCGACGTTAAACGCGCTGACTTCCTGTGGTTCCAGACCAGGGTTGATGTTCGCGCCCGATCCGAATGCGCCGATTTCGTCGATCTTCGGCAGACTGTACGACGTGCCGCCAGACCCCCGCGCATAGATACCGTATCCCAAGTTTTGACGAAGCCCGACTTTCCAGATCGACTGATCATCGAAATTGTCGTTGAAGTCCTGACGAGCGGCAAATGACCCACTGAAACCATCCAGCACTGGCAGGGAGAGCCTCAGGTCCCCGTAGACACCCGTACTCGTGAGCTTGACATCCTTGACGCCGAATGAGTCGTCAGAATTGTCTTTATAGGTAGTATTCTGGAGACCTGCGACGAGTTCGATATACTCATTGACCGTAAAAGTGGCCCGTGCATTCAGACCGTAATCGACATAACCAGACTCCCTCTGATCAGTCGTCCCGAAGCCTTTCGTCAGACCACCATCGCCGAAGCTGGCGGTAGATTGCACGACATATCCAATGGGTGCACCGATTGGGAATGGATTCTGGTGCGTTCCGTAAGGCTGGCCGAAGTACGGGCTGTCTGGATCCTGATTGATATAGAAATTGCTACCGCCATTCAAACGATCATCAGATGCGCCGCCGGCGCTCCCGACCGGATTCGTGACACAACCTGCAGCCAGACCGGGAATACCCGCTGCAAAGCTCTCAAATTCAGTTGCCGTAGAGAAGCTCGAAATACCCTGACCGGCCGCAATGGTCTGAATATCATCCGGTAGATCAGAAAGACGGGGGATCTGGCAGATACGGGCATCAATCTCGTTATTCTTGAGCTGAGGGTCCTGATAGTGCGCCTCGATATTCAGCTTGAGCTTGTCATTGAAGCGATGCTTGAATTCTCCGGTGTAAATCGGGAACTCTGTGAAGTTCGGCTGAAATATAGTGCTTTGCGGGAAGGAGTCTCTGAAATCGATCGTCGTGTACGAAGCACCGAGCAGAAGCTCTGTCTCAGGTGCAATATCCCACAAATATTTGATGCCCAGACTATTGAAGCTGTATGGGAATTCGTGACGTCCGCCGAGCGCAAGCACATTGTCGCCATAGGCTTCCTCGTCGAAGAGTTCGTGCGCATCCGTCTCGTAGGAGCGGCCATAGACCAGCACGGAGTGTTTACCTGCCTTGTCCAGTGGGAACGACATGTTGCCATAATACTCGCGGGTTTTGAACGAACCGGCATAGACACCGAATTCGCCCTTCTGCGTGCCGTCGGGGCGCTTCGTTTTCACGCTCACGACACCCAGGCCACCATTGGATCCAAAATAGAGACTGTTGCCACCACGATAAACTTCGACGCCGTCAATCATGCGGGGATCAATGGCTGTCGCGGGCCATAAGTCTTCCAACGGAGATGAGCGATCGAAGAATGGGACGCCATCGACCAGCAACAAGGTATCGCGATCAGTACCGCCATCAATGCGGATGGTGAACTCGCCTTCGTCCGGCGAATAGCCAATATTCGCACCGCGGATCAGGCCAGAGGCCAATTCGCCAAAGTTCGTGAACCCGCCCGTTTCAATTTCTTCCGAACTGATCAACTGCACTTGCGTGCCGTATTCAGCGAAGTCCACGGCGATGTCGGATGCGGACGCATCGACAGTCTGGCCTTCGACACGAATGGTTTCAAGGCGGCGGGAATCTTCCGTGCTGGCTCCCTGCTGAGCCAAAGCAGCCGGGATCGCCGCACTTGCCATCAGGACGCTCAAACCGAATTTCAAACTTCTGTTCTTATCAAGTCTCATCGCTGGTCTCTCCATCTAACCCCAACACCCGCCAACCATCAGCGGGCTGTGGCCGAGCGCGATTGACGCCGCTTGCCACGAGGCTGCTCTAGAGGTCGAACGCGACACTTAGATGAAGATTTGAAAAACATTGCGTGAATGATATTTACTTCGATCCCAATTTGTAATTGAGAATTACTCAATAATAGATTGTCCTTCAACGGAGTGGAATATGCCTTACGCGTTCGCTACGCCGCGATCTGAAGAAATAGCCAACATGGGCCGGTCGGCCAAAGGGTTTCTCGTAGACTGGGATGGCTGCTGCGCACTCGGCAACACTCTGGTGCCCGAGGCTGCAGATTTTCTGCGCGCCAATCAAACACGCACCGCGATTGTCTCGAACAACTCCACATGCACACCGGACGACTTCTTGCACATACTGGCCTGCAACGAAATTCAGCTGGACCGCAACCAAGTGGTTCTCGCTGGAATGGAAGCGCTCAGACGCGCAACCGGCTTTGCTGGCGCAAAGGTCATGGTGCTCGGTGATCCGCACATGCGCGGAACCGCCAAGAAGATGGGGATCGACCTGACTCAGGAAGCCGCAGACGTGGTCGTACTGCTCCGCGATGTACGGTTCACCTATCGCCGTCTGGAACGCGCGGTAAACTCCCTGCACAACGGCGCCCACCTTATCGTGGCCAACCCCGACCAGACCCATCCTGGGAAAGACGGTGGAATCAAACCCGAAACGGGCGCCCTGTTGGCAGCCATCAGAGCGTGTGTGGAACTGGAAGAAACGAAAATCGACGTCGTGGGAAAGCCCTCCCCACATCTGTTCCAGATGGGATGCCAGGCGCTTGACCTGCCAGCGGATCAGGTTGTGATGCTGGGCGACAACCCAGCGACGGACCTCGCTGGCGCAAACGCACTGGGAATCAAGGCGATCTTGACCTCAGCAAAGTCACCAGATGTGTTTGAGATACTGCTAAAAGACGCAACAGGCTAGAAACGCTTTAGCGACAACACATCGAAGGTTTTGCGGAGCGTTTCGGTCGCTCGGTCATAATCGGCCAGCGCGAGTGCTGCAATCAGTGCATCCAGCACACATAGCTGGGCGATCCGGCTAGTCATAGCCTCGGTCCGGAACTTGGTTTCCCGAGCCATGGTGAAGAGTTTCACATCCGCGTAGGCCTGCAACGGCGAACTCGAAAAATTGGTCACGATGATTGTCTTCGCGCCCGCATCCTTGGCCAACCTGGTTGCAGCAAGTGTCTCATGCGTTGCACCAGAGTGCGAAATGGTCAGCACCGCTACATCGGGACCCGTTTGCGACGCGCTGATGGCCTGAACATGACTGTCCACGACGACCCGCGCATCAAGACCTATTCGTAGCATCCGATATTGTGCATCCTCCGCAATAGGCGCGGACGAGCCTACTCCGTAGATTTCAACCCGCTTGGCTGCCCGAATAATATCCACCGCCGCAGATACGGCGTCGGCGTCCAAAATCGAGAGCGTGTCCTTCAGCGCCTGAACCCCTGCATGGAAGGTCTTGCGACACACAGTCGGCGTATCATCGGTCGGCTGGAGATCCTCATGAATGAATTGAACCGGCTGCACCACCTCTTGGGCGAGGCTGAGCTTCAGTTGCTGGAAACCGGAAAGGTCCAACTGGCGGCAAAAATTGATGACACTTCCATCACTGGCACCGGTTGCCTCAGCCAGCTCAGTAACCGACATCCCCACCACTTGTCGGGGATTGGCAAGAACGAAGTCCGCAATCGAACGCGTACTCGGCCCAAGCGAGGGATGGCGCACCCGGATGCGCGTCATGACATTGTCTACGATCGCAACATCAGACCGTCGTTTCGGCGCCACTTTCCGCTTTGCTTTGCTCTCAGACATACACGCCCCTCTGGATTTCATACTCTTAGAATTGAATTCTACTCAATTATTATCAAGGATATATGAATTGCGTAACACCAATGTCACAAGCCAATGCTACGTCTCTCACTATCGATGCTGCGGCGCACCAAGCTCAGACGCAGCGAGGTGATATTGGGAACTCGGATATGCGCATTCTGTCGATCATAGTGTTTCTCCTGCTAACCGCCATGTTCGCTTTCACAGCACACACTCAGGAGGTCGGCAGCCCGCAAAAGCCGCTCCGCGTCATGCTTATCCCCGCAGATGGCGGTACGGAAGACGGCACAAAAGCCGATTTTCAACCACTGTTTGATGCCATTACGCGGTCCAGTGACCTGCACTTTACCGTCAGTACCGGGCAAAGCTATGCCTCCGTAATAGAAGCCATGTGCGCTGGCCTGACAGATGTCGTTTGGTATGGCCCGGCCTCCTATATAGAAGCGCGAGACCGCGGGTGCGCTCAGTTGCTGGCCGTCGAAGAACGTAATGGTGCATCCACTTACTATGCTGGCCTGTTCATCGCGGCAGATTCTGACGCAAGTTCTGTATTTGACCTTTCGGGAGGGTCGCTCGCACTGGGGTCAAGTCACTCCGCCAGCAGCTTTGCGTATCCGCTTGTTATGTTGAGAGACGAAGGGCTCGATCCGCTAAAGGATCTATCAGCCTTGCGGATCACGGGAAGCCACACCAACAGCCTGTTGGCATTGAAGAACGGGTTGGTAGATGCCGCAGGCGCGTCTTTTGTGTCTTTCGAGCGCGCGGTGAACCAAGGCAGTCTGGATCCACGCGCATTTCGGGTGCTCGCCAAATCGCAACCAATTCCGAATCCCCCCATAGCGATGAACACTGCATTGCCAGCGGACATCAAAGCAAAGCTCAAGCGCGCCATGGCAAATGTACATGAGGCTGAAGGCATTGGTCCGGCCGCCATTCGGGGATACGGCGGCAAGCGTGTGGATCGCTATAATACCGAAGCCGGTGAAGCTTTGTTTGATAGCGTGATCTCCGCGACATCATTTCTGGATGATGACTATATGGCCGCGATCCTGCGCAAGGCCGACGCAGCCCAACGCGGCTGATGTCTTTTCACCACGGCACAATTTTCAATATGACAGACAAACCCACTTCCGCCTCCACCGTCCCGACGCTGGAAATCTCCAATGTGTTCAAATCGTACAAAGACGGTCCGAGAATTCTCGATGATTTTTCGTTGGACCTGAGGCCTGGTTGCTTCTGCGTTCTACTTGGATCATCCGGATCGGGAAAATCTACTTTGCTGAGGGTCATTGTTGAGCTAACGTCTGTAGACTCCGGTGACATTCGGCTTCACGGAGTGCGCCTCACAAAAAAGCAACGACGTCGTGTCGGGATGGTGCATCAGGACTTTGGCCTGACCGACAGATTGACGACAGCGCAAAACGTGATGTCGGGCAGCCTTACGGCACTTTCCTGGTGGCGTATCGCGTTTCAATTTTACCCCCACTTGATTCAACAAAAAGCCTGCGCTCTGCTTTCGCGTGTCGGCTTGTCGGAAGACCATGCCAATCGGCGTACTGGCCAACTGTCTGGCGGCCAGAAACAACGCGTGGGCATTGCGCGCGCATTGATGTGCGATCCGAGTCTCATTCTCGCCGATGAGCCCGTCGCCAGCCTTGATCCCAGATCGTCTGCGGATGTAATGGACCTGCTGAAGAGCGCGGCTCAGGAACGTGATGCAGCCGTGCTCTGCTCGCTCCATCAAATCGATCTTGCTCGCGAATATGCGGACCGAATTATCGGTCTCAACAATGGCACTATCGTATTCGATGGCCCGCCAGCTGCTCTCACCCACGATGCGATTCGGGCAATTTTTGAATTCGACGAAACTTCATCCGCTCTGCGGAGGGAGGTCGCGTGACATGATGGATACTGCGCACGACTCTCAACCTCACACCTGGCATCTGAAACAGCCTTTCGGGTGGAAATCACTACTTGTATTGTTCCTCATCATCAGTGCCGCCAGCATCTCCGCAGAGCGTATGCAATTGGATCGGATGGTCAGTCAGATCGGCGATTTTGCGCTTGAGACGATCGGTCTGCGCGAAAGTTCACAAATCAGCAGGGGAATGGAGAGTGTGACTCGCGACATGTTCCCTATAGCCATCTCAGACCGTCGCCCCACAGACCTGATGGATAGACTGGATGAATCTAGATTGCCCTTCTTGGCGCACATTGAGACGGTAGAAATTGAAACAACCGAGCTTGATCCGGACACATTGCAAATGACCACGAAAGTGTCCGAGCGGCAGTTTCTCGTCGAACCGATCGGGTATCTTCTCTTCGTGCTCGGCAAGATGGTGGAGACAATCGAAATTGCGATCTGGGCCAGTCTGATTGCCATACTGGTAAGCCTGCCGCTGGCGTGGCTATGCTCCAGTAATTACTCACCACATCCCCTCATCTACGGCGTGGCGCGATCACTCGTGTCCCTGCTTCGCTCAATTCCCGAACTGATCAGCGCACTGTTCCTCGTGCTTGCTTTTGGGTTCGGCCCGATCGCGGGTATACTGGCTCTGTCATTTCACAGCATAGGCTTTCTGGGAAAATTCTACGCCGAAGATATTGAAGCGGCAAACAAGAGTCCTCAACAAGCGCTGAAGGCCACCGGAGCCAGCGATTTTGCTATCCTCAGGATCGCCGTCCTCCCCCAAGTTCTGCCGAGTTATACAGGCCTCTCCCTTTACATTCTCGACCGAAATATACGCATGGCCACGGTGATCGGCCTTGTAGGTGCAGGGGGCATCGGACAGGAATTGAAAGGCCGGTTCGACATGTTCCAGTATGATCGGGTCGGGACTATGTTGCTGGTTATCTTTTTGACCGTAATGGCGCTCGACCTCATCTCCGCCCGCTTTCGAAAACGGCTTGTCTGAGCAAGCCTCTTGGAGGGAAACCGAGCTCGTCGACGCAAGCGCAAAACAGCGAAGTATACCCTGCGATTCGGCTGCGCACGCGCTGGAGTTCTAGGGCAAGCCCATTCATGGTCGCTGCGTCGCATCACGAGTCTGTGCTGTCATACTTCTAGGATACGCAGCATCAAAACACCTACCTCAGGACATCAAACAACAGGCAGACTTGTCCTTTTCTTGCTCAAAGGCACGAAAAATGCAGCCAGTATTGCTATTCAAACTAAGAGATTTGGAAAAAAAGTCCCTTTCTATCATGTGAGACTAGGAGGGAGACTATATTGAACATGCCGGACCGAGCCGATTTATCAGCACTGTCTGTGCTTGTTGTCGCCAACGCACAGGACGACGTCGCAAATATACTGGAGGGTTTGCCAGAAAGCCTCACGATAAGATTGGTTGATGAATTCTCGTTCGCGGGCATATCGGCCGAACTTGAGGGAATCAGGCCCGACCTGCTAATTCTTTCGTCAGAGTCGGCACGCCCCGAGCAGATATCGATCAGCGAGCGTCTGGCTGCATCAACTCAGCTTCCAATCCTCTGGTTCGTCGAGCGTGACGAGGAAAACCTTGCGCCGCAGGCTATTCGGGGTGGCGTGACGTCGTTCGTGGTAGACGGGCTCAATGCCTCACGAATAAATCCCCTGATCACAATCGCGCTGGAACGGCACAAACTCGTATCGACGCTACAGGGTGAATTGCAGAAATCAAAAGACAACCTGGCTGCGCGCAAGACTGTGGAACGCGCAAAAGGCCTTCTGATGCAAACCCGCGGCATGAGCGAGCAGGAGGCCTATCAGTCACTCCGGTCCACGGCCATGCGCCAAGGAAAATCTCTGAAAAGCGTCTGCGATGCCGTGATCTCACTGTCGGACCTGCTGCCTTGATATGACGATGCCAGCCTGGCTGACGTGAACCAGCCTCACTGCTCGAAGTTTCACCTAAGCTGAGCGAGGGTGCGTGAAAATCTGGCAAACTGTGTTCATTCATCATCGCAGAATACGTTCCGCTACCCAGCTTTTTTATGACCTGAAAAGCTTCTCTTCAAGCCCAAAGGCGGGCTTCAGTTCTGAAGGCACAAGGGGGTGTCTTCTGCAGCAGATAGCTGCCTTGGCCCAAAGGCGGGCCTCTCAAAACCGACTCGATCACCAGCGCTTTTGCTGTGCCTTGGTGTTCGATTTCCAGTCCGTCCTTAGGCGGTCAAATCATATTCGTCGTGCGGCGAATAGAGGGGTCAATACATTATGAAAGTATCCAAACTGCGAACACAACTACTGTCGTGTGCCTTCGCCACAGTCAGCCTTTCCATGATCACAGCGGCGCAAGCCCAAGAGGGAGAGACAGATGATGTCTCGGTTCAGGAAGCGGTCACGGTAACGGGGTCTCGCGGAAAACCTCGCTCCATCCAGGACTCGCCTGTCCCAATTGATGTTCTAAGTGAAGATGAACTCAGCGCGGTGCCGTTCACGGACACGAATGATGTTCTGAAAACACTCATTCCATCCTATTCCCTTACTCGCCAGCCAATTTCTGATGGTAGTTCTTTTGTCCGCCCCGCTGAAATGCGTGGCTTGCCAACAGACAAGACGCTTGTGCTGGTGAACTCGAAACGGCGCCATCGCGCCGCACTCGTGACCATTGGTGGATCTGGAACGCAAGGCCCGGACGTGGCCACCATTCCGGCTTCTGCCCTCAAAAGCATCGAAGTCCTCCGGGATGGCGCCGCGGCGCAATACGGGTCGGATGCTATTGCTGGAGTCATCAACTTCCTGCTCAAAGACAATTCGGAAGGTGGTTCGGTCAGCGTCGATGTCGGCCAGTATTATGAAGGTGATGGCTTCCAATACACGGTATCGGGCAATTACGGCTTCGATCTGGGTGGGAAAGGTTTCCTCAGCGTTTCCGGTGAAGTCAGCAAGGCGGACGCGACCAGTCGAAGCGAACAGTATTGTGAGTCCTGGTTCTGTCTCGACCCGAGCAATCCGGACTTCGATCCCACAGCCGGTTACGCGGCCAGCCTCACGCCCGAGTTCATCGAAGGCGTCCCGTCTGCGTCACTTGGTGACTTCGGCGCCGTTCAACCCTGGGGCCAACCCAACAGCGAAGCCGTTCGGCTATTTTACAACTCCGCCTACACGATCAACGACACAGCCGAACTCTATTCCTTCGGCAACTATTCCAGCAGCAAATCAGATGGCGGCTTCTTCTATCGCTATCCCGGTAACGGCACGATTGAAGACTTGCGACTTGAAGATGGATCAATTTATTCGCCGCTGGAGATTTTCCCGGGTGGTTTCACCCCGCGATTCTTCGGTGATGTAACTGACTATTCCTTCGTTGGTGGCTTGCGAGGCCTCATTGCCGGGTTCGACTATGACCTTAGCGCGCGCTACGGACATAACGAGATCGAGTACACGCTGGCAAATACAATCAACCCGTCCATGGGCCCCGACACGCCGACCGTGTTCCGTCCTGGCGACCTGATCAACGAAGAGGCACAACTTCAGGCTGACTTCTCAAAAGAATTCGAAGTCGGGCTTGCGAGCCCGCTCCTATTCGCAGTGGGCCTTAGCTATCTGGACGAAGCCTATGAACTGGTGGAAGGTGACAAGGCGTCTTATGAAGATGGTCCGTTTGCCGGTGCAGACCCGTTCGGCTTCTGCGATTCCATGGCTCCGACTGCGGCCGGTGTGGCGGTCATGGCTGCAGGATCCACGCTCGACTGCTCCGATCCGGATGATCCCGTATACCAGGTCGTCGGTGTAGGATCGAATGGCTTTCCTGGTTATTCACCCGCCTTTTCAGAAGACTATACGCGGGACTCTCATTCGGTCTATGCGGATCTGAGTGCGGATGTCACTGAGAAACTCTTCTTGCAAGGCGCTCTGCGCTACGAAAGCTATTCAGACTTTGATGCTGAAACCGTCTGGAAAATTGCTGGCCGCTACGAGATCAATGACATCCTGGCGCTTCGCAGTTCGATCGGCACCGGTTTCCGCGCGCCGACGCCGGGACAGCAGGGTACCACTAACGTCTCTACCCGACTGCCCAATGGCTTCCCGGTAGCGACTGGTCTTTTCCCGGCCAGTGGACCAGTAGCGCAGGCACTGGGAGCGACACCTCTCGAACCTGAGACATCCACAAACTACACACTCGGCATGACCTCGAACTTCGAGAATATGAGTTTGACAGTCGACTTCTACCAGATCGACTTGGCTGATCGGGTCAATGCAATCTCCACTCAGGACGTTTCAAGCGATCCGGCTTCAGGGACAGCCTATGACAACTATCTCGCGCTCGTCGCTGCCGGTGTCACCGGTGCTGAGTCGATTGGCGGCGTGTTCTATTTCACCAATGCTTTCGACACGACCACATCTGGCGTCGACATCGTGGCAACATACACCATGCCATGGGCGAATGGCCAAAACACAAGCTTCACTGGATCGGTCAACTATAACAAGACTGAATTTGACAGCGACGTGGACGCACTCTTCAATGACGAGAGCCAATTCGACTTCCTGAATGGCACACCCAACTGGCGGGGCGTGTTCACCGTACTCCACCAGGCTGGTCCGATCAGTCTCCTTGGTCGCGCCAACTATTATGGTGGATATGAAAATGCGGCCTCATCCACCCTCGCCGATATCCAGGAATGGGACGGAGAAATCCTGTTTGATTTCGAAGCATCCTATGAAGTCGACGATGCTCTCACCCTCTCCGCTGGTGTCAGAAACGCATTCGACAACTATCCAGATGCAGGCGATGCGGCGATTGGCGAAACCTGCTGTGGACGGATCTATCGATCTGACTCCGTCGTCGACTGGCAAGGTGGCTACTACTACGTCAAGGCATCAGCGACATTCTGATGTTTATCAACCGAGCCACCGTACAGGTTAACTTGGAGTTGGGGGGCGCTCCCGGGCGCCCCCCACACCTACTTCATCATCGAAACTCATTCTTTTCAGAACTGGACCTTGAATGCTGGGACTTGAATACGATCCATTGCAATTGGCACAGTTAATCAGTGTTTTGATGATCGCCGGTTTGATCGCCGGCTTTGTCGCAGGATTATTTGGAATTGGCGGCGGGTTCGTCGTGGTACCTGCTTTGCTTCTGGTTTTCAGCTTCTTCGGCGTAGATGGCGAAGTGCTGACACATGTGGCCATCGGCACATCGCTGGCCACCATTATTGTTACCTCATCCCGATCGGTTCACGCCCACAACAAACGGGGTGCTGTCGACCTTCAAATAATAAAGGACTGGGCACCCTGGCTGCTCGTCGGCGTCATCGGTGGCATCATTCTGGCCCAATTCATGGATGGCAGATCTTTGAAGTGGGTTTTCTCGATTGGTGTTTTTCTGATGGGCCTGCACTTCATCATGCCCGTTCTGAAGGATGTAAAACTGTCTAACGAAATGCCCAAAGGGGTAGCTTTAGCCGGGCTTGCTTCCTTTCTTGGAGGTTTCTCGGCTCTGTTAGGCATAGGTGGCGGAACGATTGCCATACTTACCATGACCATGTGTGGCCGCCCCATACACCAGGCTGTCGGGACAGCCTCCGGGTTTGGCGTGATCATCGCAGTCCCCGGCGCAATCGGATTTGCGCTTCTGGGGTTAGGCGCCAGCCAGCTACCCGTTGGCTCTTTTGGATATGTGAATATTCTAGCTGTCGTTGCCATCACGGCAATGTCGTTCATTACCGCGCCACTCGGCGCGCGGGCTGCCCACGCATTGAACGGGCCCGCCTTGAAGCGAGTGTTCGGAGTATACTTGGTTGCAACATCCGCAATCGTTCTATGGAATTCGTTCACCTGATACGGGGTGAAGCAAAAGCAAACACGTTGAGTTAAAAGTGAAATCAGGAAGGAAATGAAAATGGCATTTGACGTATCGAGACGGTTCTTGATGGCGGGCGGACTCGCCACGGCGAGCCTTGCCGGTTGCGCAACCACAGCAGCCGAAACACAAGGCGCCTTTCCCGCGACTGCAACGCCGGACCCGTATCTGCTGGGGCCCAAGGAAGGAGTGGCACTGCTCTCCCGCAACGAGAACCCATACGGCCCCTCCAAGGCCGCATTGAAGATGGTAGAGTACGCAGCCAACAAGGGCGCGTACTACACCTCGCCTGAGGCCATTCAGATGCTTGCACAGCTCATCGCGGACAAGAATGGTGTTACACCTGAGCAAGTCGTTCTGACCACCGGATCCGGCGAGGTGCTCAGCGCTATCGCGATGATCTACGGCAAGACGGGCCCAATTGTCGCCCCCCGTCTTTTCTGGGATACGACTGCTCTGTATGCCGTCAACCAAGGCGTCGGAAGCATCGATCGGGTGCCACTTGCAGCCGATATGAGCGTGGACCTCGCGGCGATCGAGGCGAAAGTCACATCAGAAACAGGCATCGTCCAGCTGTGTAATCCCAACAATCCTACGGGTATGGTGTCAGACGCGGCAACGCTGAAATCGGCCGTGAAGCGCATGGCTGCAAAAACGACGGTTCTGGTCGACGAAGCCTATATGGAGCTCGCCGACGATCCCGAAGGCAATACCTGTATCGGGCTGATTGATGAGGGCCACGATGTCATTGTGACACGCACCTTCTCGAAGATTTTTGGCATGGCTGGCTTGCGCATGGGATATTCAATTTCATCCGCAGAAACGGCGGAGAAAATCAGAGGTGTCGTGATGTCATGGTCTCCCTGCACTTCTTATGCTGCCGCTATAGGTGCCTACCAGGATGAGGCGTTCATAGCCTATTCGAAACAGAAAATTGTCGAAGCTCGTGAGATGGTGAACATGACCATCGATACGCTCGGTCTTGAGCGGCTACCGTCCCAAACCAATTTCGTTTACTTCAAGTCTGGCAAGGAAGCGAACGATATTCAAAAAGCCATGGCGGCAAAACTCATATCCGTTCGCGGACAGTATATGGACTACAATGAATGGACGCGAGTTTCGATGGGAAAGATCGAAGATGTAGAACGGTTCTGCAAAGCTCTTCCTGAAGTGGTCGGAGCGTAGCTGGTCCGACTCGCACACGTCAATCCACATCAGACCCGGCAGGGAACCTATTGGCCCCTGCTGGGTCTGGACTGTGTGTTGTAGACCGAGACGCATCGAGCAGCTTCACGGTAGTTTTGAACCGTCGTCATAATTAACTCGCACTACCGCGATGAGTCAGAGGTCAAACAGTTGCAGCAACTGTCTCCAGTTTTCGATTTTGAAGTGTGCCGCTGAATGGTTTGTCGCCGGCTATTGTCACCCTGTAACCGGACCGAACCTCTGGAAAATAATCCCACACCGCCAGATGCTGAACGGCACGATTGTCCCAGAAAGCGATCGAGTGTGGTTGCCACTGAAACCGAACCTGAAAGTTCGGGTTCTTGACATGGTCAAACAGAAACTTGAGAAGCGCGTCACTTTCCTCTGAAGGAATTCCCTCGATCCGGGTCGTGTAAGACGAATTGACGAAAATACACTTCTTTCCGGTGACAGGGTGGGTGCGGATAACCGGATGCGTCGCAACCGGGTACCTCGTATCATAGTCCTTGAACAGAGCATGATAAACCGGATTGGCATCATGTACCGCTTCAAGCCCTTCGAGATAGGCCTTCATCCGATCAGACAGCGCATCATAGGCCTTGTACATGCTGGAGAACATTGTGTCTCCGCCCGTTTCCGGGATCGTATGCAAGTAGAGAATGCTTCCCAGCGGCGGCGCCTCATCAGCGCTTAAGTCAGAATGCCACCCTTCACCGGCAACATATTTGGAATCCGCATCCGCATGAATGGCGACGATCTCCGGGTGCCCGTCAATCCCTGCAACGGCCGAATGGATAGCCAACGGCCCAAATAGCCGCCCCAGATCCTTATGGGCATCATGGCTGATGGGCTGGTCCCGGAAAAATATCACCTGAAACCGGGCCAGCGCATCGCGTAGTTCATCAGCCTGAGCCGGTGACAAGGGCTTCGTCAGGTTTATGCCCTCAAGTTCTGCGCCAAGATAGGGTGTCATCCGTTTGGCCTTAAAACTACTATAGTCCTTGTCACCTTCAAAGTCTGACACGTCAGTTACCTTTCGTTTCGATTAGCATAGTGTCTGGATCAAAATTCGAAGCCAAACGTAACGAGCAGCTGGCGCGGTGGCACATACTCATTACTAACCGTTCCACTAGAGTATGGATCCACAAACCGGCCAGACACGCCTTCCTCATCTGCGATGTTTGTCACCGAAGCAGAAACGTACCACGGACCTTCATCAGGCTTGTATTGGAAATAGGCATTCCAGAGGCTGTAGGAAGATACATCGTCGGCTCCGTCCGTATTAAAGATACGAGCTTCGTATTCACCCACATACACATTCTCGATCCGAGACGTGAGCTCTCCATGATCGCCAATCGGCTGGAACCATGCGGCATACAGATTATAGGTCAAGTCAGCCAGATTTGGTGGCGTGTTGCCATTGACTTGTACCGCAGCGGATTGGCGCGCCAGGAACCAATCGAATGTCCAAGGGTAAATCGTACCGGTCGCCTCGGCCGACGCAGCAGCGATATCCGCCAAACGACGATCCAACGCCTCATAGTCCGCTGTAACTTCGCCGTCCAGCAAAGCCATATTACCACCAAGCATCAGCTGGTCATCAAATGCCAGATAGCTACCTTCGAGTTCCAGACCATAAGTCTCCGCCTCAGGAATATTCCCGATGCCACCCGAATACGGGATCGGATCCTCTTCAATGAACTGCATGTTTTCATACTGGTTGAAGAAGATGGAAGCGTTCAGTGTCGCGCGCCCCTCCAGGAAAGTATTCTTCGAACCGAACTCAATCGCCTCGACGACTTCCTCATCATAGGTCGTTGACACGGTCAGTGCACCAGAGGAGCCTCCGTTCAGGCCACCCGGCTTGTACCCTCGCGACCAACTCGCATACAGCATGGAGTCTTCGGAAAGATCATAGTCCAGCCCGACTTTCCCAGTCCAAGTCTGGGTATCGAAAGAGCTCTGAGTAGGAGTTGAGTAATAGGAAGCGCCTTCGCCCTCATATTTATCATCATTGTAGCGAGCGCCGATGGTGGCGTTCAGATTTGTCATGATTGGCACCGTCGCCTGAAAGAATGGGGCGATGGATTCCCGGTTCACCGAGGAGATGTTTTCATAAGCCAGATTACCCGGGATTGCCGATTGAGGCGTATCCTTCGGAAGCACAAGTAGGGGCGGAATGGAGGTGACCCCCAACTCACGATACTCGACCACGTATTGAGCGGAATCTGTGTTGGAGTAAAAAACACCCGCGATCCAATCAATTGGGGCCTCCGGCAGTGAGCTGATCGTCAACTCTTCCATGAAGGTCTCGGCATCTGTCGCCCAAGTCGCAACATGGTCATATCCACCATATGTCGCAATATCCAACCGATCAGCATCGAATGACTGGTCGTGCGTCAGATCTTGATAGCTTGTCACCGACTTGAGTGTCGCGAACGGCAGTTCGTAAGCGACGTTCAACGTCGCCAGCTCTGAACGCAGTTTGAACTTGGCAGGGAAGTCCTGAGTTAGCTCTCGAATGTCGGGGTTTGGGTCCTCGAGATTCTTCAAGGCACCGCCATTATGCTTGTCATTGTAGAGCGTATAGGAAAGCGTCGTGGACAGCTTGTCTGTCGGCTCCCAAAGCCCCGCAATGCGATAGTGCTCATTGTCGGCATCATCGAGCTCATATCCGCCATCTACGCTGGTGGCAGTCGCATAGCCATCATGGGACGTTTGCTGAATGGAGCCGCGAATAGCTGCCGTTTCACCGATGGGGACGTTGTAAGACGCAAATCCTTGGACGTAATTGTAGTCGCCGAGCGTTGCCTTGAAGGTGCCCTTGTACTCATCAAGGGTCGGCTGCTTGGTGATAATGTTGATCGATCCGCCCGTTGAGCTCTGCCCGAACACGGTGCCTTGCGGACCTCTCAGAACCTCAATGCGGTCAACGTCGAAAAAGCCCATATTCAACGCGATTGAATTCGGCAGGAACGCACCATCTACGTGAAAGGAGACGCCCGGAATGGTTGCAAAGTTTTCTGGCGTCTGCTGGCCCACTCCCCGGATTGTCACGATGCGCTCGGACCCACCACTCTTGGTGATCATCAGGCCAGGCACATAGCCATTCAATTGGCTGGGGTCCGTAATGCCAGCCTGGTCAAGAATATCACTCGTGATCGCGCTCAATGCGATTGGCGCATCCTGGAGAGTAGTTTCGCGCTTTTCTCCGTAAACGGTTATTTGGTTCATATTACGAACCGAATCGTCATCACCAGCAGCATCGTCCGCAAACGCGCTTCCACCCTGAATAAAGGCCAAACTCATTGCCGCACATGCGACGCTATACTTCAAAATGACTTTTTTGTTCCGACCCATGACATTATCCCTCAAGCTGCAGAAATCACAGAATTTGCGATACCCTACGCTATGTCCGGGTTTTGGGTCTGACTTGATTTCCAGCGCCAAAATAATTGAAAACTCTTTAAAATTGGCACTTAACACCTATTCTCTACACCCACAAACGCCGCCCACCACCTCGCTGGACAGGCCGTGCAAAATGATCGAACAATGGTTATTCTTGCCGCATTCTAAACCGGTCGAGTGAGCACCTGAGAAGGTTTCAACATTCCAGGGTCGCGAAGAACCTGTATAATCAAAGCCAGCACACCAAGGGCCACCGCGAACGCAAAGAAGACGGGCGCGAACGAGCCGATTTTGTCAGCTGCCACGCCAGCTGCCAACGGGCCAAAGGCAGCAATAGACGATATCTGGTGAGCCGCGCCTAGCAATTGTGCACCAATTACACGCCCAAAGCAGTCCACAAGCAGGACCATGGTTGCGACAACAGTGATACCCCAGCCAGCGCCAAACATTAGTGATGACACCAAAACAAGGGCCGGGTTGGTCGCGATAGCAAACATGATGACCCCGACAGCCTGCAGCGCCATACTCAATGCCAACATGTGGCGGGACGAGAAGCGCTCGCAGAGCGGACCTGCCAGTCCTTTGAACGCGAGCGACACGAACGCCATGAAGCTGAGCCCCAAGGCCCCGACAGCCGGAGACAGGCCAAGGAGCTTCAAGTGGCTCACCGCGATGGAATGCACCGTCGTAACGCAGGCGAGATTGAACGTGATGGCGGCCGCGATAACCAGAAACAGAGGCCGTCCGATAGCCACTCTCCAGGATGGAATGGCCCCGTCGACTTCCTTTGCATCGTCGCCCCCGCGCGAGTTGTCAGTCGTCGCCGTGCCCCCGGATACGCCTCGGCGCTCTGTGATGAATGCTCCACCAATAAGGATGAGAACGCCGCAGATGACAGCCAGCAGCATCCAATTGAAACGCCAATTTGTCCATTCCATCATGTAGTGGCTGAGGCTGGGACCCAGAATATCTCCAATTCCACCCAGCATGAGATAGAGACCAATCATGCGGCCGGTATGCTCGGGAAACCATTCACCGATGAGCCAGACGGCCGTGACGTTCCCGGCCAGCGAGAATCCGGCACCCGCAAGGCACATTGCCGCGAAGAACATGCCAAGCCCCTGGCTGGCGCTGGCCAGCCCGAATCCCAAAGCAACGCAGAAAAACCCGAGACAGAAGGTCAGGCGCGCGCCAATCCGTTGCAACAGGATGGCTGGCAGGAAGCTGGTCAAGCCCACGGCCAGCCCTAAAATCGTGAAACTCAAACCTGCGGATGTGTAGGACCAACCCAGATCATCCGCCATGACGAATAAAACCACTCCGAGAGAAGCAAATGTACTCGCATTCAAGACAAAAAATCCGACAACGATAACCGCAAAGATTATCCATTTTCGATACATGTCCGCTTCCCTTCACAAAAGGGACGAGACGCCGGTCAGATACAGCCTGATACCGCACGCCCGCCACGACCTTACGATCGCACATGTTGGCGGCGCATTATTGACGGCATGCGAACTGATTTTTTGATCTTCGAACAGAATGCGAAATTGCCTCGACAGCTTCCTCGTCAGGCTTTGTCCGAAGCGCTGCTCCAAGCAGAAAGCACTGACTCAGTATCTGCCAGCAAAGCGCAGTTCTTTTCGAGCGCCAACAACCCCCCGGTGTGCAGCGCATCTTCATAAGCTGCGCATGCGTCAGACACCACAATCACATTGAAGTTCCGATGGAAGGCCGAGCGCGCGGTCTGGTCAACACAGCAATCAGTCGTCACACCCGCGACCAAAACTGTGTCGATTCCACGCGCGCGCAACTGTTCTTCGAGATCCGTCCCATAAAAGCCGTCAAACAGGACTTTCTCGATCTCGATGTCTCCGTCCTCAGGGAATAATCGATAATAGTCCGAACCTGGCTCGTCTGCGCGGCAGATTGCATGCTGGCCAGGACGTCCGCGCCGAGCATACAGATTCTTGAGGGCGGTAGAATCTGTTTCCTCCCGTGTGACCACTCGGACGAAAGCTATGGCAGCCCCTTGCGTCTTCGCTGTAGCGCGCACTATCTCCATCTTGTCGATGGCAGAGTTGATACCGGACATGTCGACGCCCGCCATTCCGATCACGCCATCTGGCGATACGAAGTCAACCTGCACATCAATCAACAAGAGAGCTGTTCGCGCTGGCTCAATGATCTCCTTCAAGAGGGTTGGGTCGACATGCGGCAGCGCCTCAACAGAAAGCGGCGACGTCATCTAAGCTGCCCCGGCAAGCGCAGGAAACTTGGCCCGCAATTTGGGCATGACGTGTTCTGCAAACAAAGGCATGGCAGAAATATAGTCCGGGAAGATCAGCATGAGCCCATCGATTCCCGAAACTTCCAGCAACTCACCAATTTTTTCGATAACAGTGTCTGGCGAGCCAGCCACATGAGGCGCCATAAAGGATGAGCGTGCCTTTTTCACGAAGGCATTCTCCTCGCCAATCTCTGCATCGAGAAAGCCGTAAGCGCGCATCATTCCGCGCAGGGCTTCTTCATCCAAGCCTTCGCGATAATGCAGGGCGGTCGCCTCGGCTTCCGCTTCGGTCTCGCCCAGCACGATGGTCTGCATGGCATATGTGCGGATATAACGCCCCATATCAGCAGCGATGCCCTTTACCTTGTTACTCGACTGCGCCAGCTTTTCAGGCACATCACCGGAGAGAAAAATGGCGTCCATTTCATTGGCGCTGAAGCGCATGCCCACTTCCGACGAACCGGCACAAACCAAGAAAGGCTTGGTCGATGGCTTGGGGTCGGACACACAATCCTCCAATTGAAAATAATCCCCCTGCATCGTCACCGACGGCTGGGTCCAAAGGGCTTTGATCGCCTGAATCCATTCCTTGGCGAGATCGTACCGGGCGTCGTGATCGACACCTTCCGGCCACATACCCATTTGCGAGAACTCGCCCTTGTAGGCACCGGTCACCACATTCAGGCCGGCCCGTCCTTTGGTGACCTGATCCAGCGTTGCAATCATCTTGGCCACGGTGCCCGGATTCTGCAGAATGGTATGAACCGTTGTCCAGACCTTTACCCGCTCAGTCACCTCCGCAAGTGCAGCCATCGTCACCGTCGCATCAAGCGTAGAATTCCAGTGCTCGGTTTCACCACCGTAGCCGCGATACTTCGCCATAGACATGATGAAGTCATATCCATACTTCTCGGCTAGGACCGCCACCTGGCGGTTGTAGGCATACGACCCATCAAGCTCTGGCTTGTTCTTCGACAAAATCCATCCGCCATTCGCAATCGGCATGAAGATACCAAGATCCTTGCCTCCAGCATCGGACGGCAGATCGAATTTTGTTGGCACCAGTTGCTGAGACATGCTTCACTTCCCTCATTTCCTGACTGGAATATCACCCGACATTTACCCAGCATTCTTGACTATTCGCGCCTCAACTATTGATCGGCTCGCTTCAGAGCGCATTTGCTCAATCTTCTTCCGGCGCCACTTCCACTCGCAAACCTGCCAAGGCCTCGGTGATGATGATCTGGCAAGATAGCCGCGATTGCGGGCGTGCATTATCTGAAAAGTCCAGCAATTCTCGCTCGGATTCCGAAGCGGCACCGGCAAGCTCGCCATATTCTTCCGCCACATACACGTGACAGGTCGCGCACGCGCATGCTCCTCCGCAAATCGCAGCAATGTCCTCTACGCCCGAATTGGTGATGGCTTCCATCACACTATGTCCAGCGGTTGCGTCGATGATCGCTTCTTCTCCGGATCTTTTGACGATGCGTAGTTGCGGCATTCAGGTCATCCTCTGTTTTTAACGGCTACGCGCGGCGTTCCGATTGCTCGGATACCTCAGGATATCATTCGTGGAACAGCGGCGTCCGCAATCTTGAATTTCCCCGCATTGTCATCGTCTGCACCCTCGCGCGGCTTTTCGCGAACCTGGACAACTCCATTCTTTCCAAATCCTTCGACGACAGGTCGTCCTGCATCCCGGCTCAGCCAGAGCCTTAACAGGTGACGCTTGCGTTGTGGTTCCGGGAAGTCGAAGAATTCGGTTCGAGAATGTAGCGCGCCATAGTTAGAGAGCCACTGAATATCACCGGGCCGGAAATCCATCTCGATGGCCATGCCAGGTTCATATGTGATCTCGTCAAACAGCTCCAGCACCTCTTTCTGCGCGTCGCTCAATTGCGGGACGCCGGGATAATCCTGAGCCGTCAGAATGTACAATGAGCCTGCATACATGCTGAACACACCTTCTTCGATGCTAATGATCGGCGAAGTATAAGTGTTCGCTGGCGCATTGTGGTCTTGCCTGCGCCAGTCCCAATGGAAAGGCTCAAGCAAAAGCGGCGCAAGGTCCGGTCGGCGTCGCAAAATCTCGTTATAAATTTCGGCGCCCGAAACGAGGCAGGATGCCCCCCCGGCTTTTGCAGGCCTCAAGCACATCAGGGCCACGACATCCGAGCTGTCGGAGTGAAAGACCAGCTTGTCACGCACCTTGGACGATAGCGCTGTTGGGTCATCCATCGTTTTGTCGGATGTTGCGTAAATGTGATCCAGCAGGTCGCCCATCTCGTTCTGTCGGATCGGATCGCCCATATGCAGTCCGAGAATATAATAGATCGCTGACGAAAGTGCGTCCGAGTAGAGATGTGTTCTCAATCCACGAACCAGCACAAACCCGCGGCCTGTATCTACATCCCGCCCCCATTCCGCGATCGCGTCGGCACAGGTCTTCAGCGGATATTCGGAGGCTTGAACGAACCGCAGGTCTGGGTCGTCTTCGACCAACTTTGAACCCAGCTCCTCGAGCTCTTTGATCTGCACTGGAGACAAATGGTAGATCCAATCTTCGCCTGCCTTGATCTGGTCGCCCCTCCACGCAGCGGCGCTGGTGACAGGCTCACATATTTCCATCGTGCTCATGATGATCTCCAAACTCGGTTTACAAGGTTTTGCATCGTGGAGATGCTAGAATGGAAGGGTGACGCGGTCTTGCCCGGTGTCACACAAATTCTTTCCGACAATAATGAAGGCATCGGAATTCTCACATGCTGTCTGCTGAGACGGCCAGACTGACATTTTTGAACGCTTCGATGCCATCACTCAATTTCGCCAAATGGCCTGTAGCGTACTTGTAGGCATCACTCCCAAGAACGAGCAGCGTAGGTGGAATATCCATTTCGGTCATCTCGCATATGGCGTGGGCAATCTTCGTGGGGGAACTCGGTTCCTTTCCTTTGCCTTCCGTCAGAACCTCATGAGCCAAATGCGCCGTGCCATCATAGTCCGATATACTCGGCGGGGCCGAATCCAGCGATCCACCTGAAAATTCGGTGCGCATGCCACCCGGCGCCACATTGGTCACATGGATACCCAGGGGCTGCACCTCATCAGCGAGTGTCTGCCCAATGCACTCCATAGCATATTTGCTGGCTCCATATATTCCAGTGCCGGCCCAAGGTGCCAGACCACTCACCGACGTGATGTTGATGATATGACCGCTTCGATGTTGGCGCATGCCCGGCAGCACCGCCTGGATCATGGCAACCGCGCCGAGCACGTTGACCTCAAACAAAGCCTTGATCTTGTCCAGCGGCGTCTCCTCGATCGCACCGGTGAGCCCATAGCCCGCATTGTTCACGAGTACGTCGATTTGGCCAAAACGCTTCTCGACCTCGTTGATCGTTTCACGGATGTCGTCAAAGTGTGTGACGTCCAGAAAAATCGGCACGGCAAGTTGCGGATCAGTCTCCGCGAAGACTTGCGCATCGCGTTCGGACCGCACAGTGCCGACAACCCGATCTCCGCGTTGCAGGACCGTCTCGGCAAGGTCTTTTCCCAAACCTTTTCCCACGCCTGTTATTAGCCAGGTTTTCATCCTGATACCTCCGCTGCGGTCATTTCAAAAATCGCAAGCTCAACGTCTTCCAGACTTGGCATTGATGCAGCTGCGCCGTTCTTTTCCACAGACAAGGACGCTGCAACCGAGGCGAAGTAGATCGCTTGATCAAGTTCAGCTCCCGTTGCCAATCGCGCACAGAGCGCGCCGCAAAAGCAATCGCCCGACCCCGTTGTGTCGCGAACCTTTGTGAGGCGAGCCGGTGTGAAGTCGAGTCCGTTCCGGGTGATGGCCAAAGCACCAGCAGCACCACAGGTGAGAATAATGACCTGGTTTTCGTGAGCAATAAGTTCTCTCGCAAGCATTGTAATATCCTCGACATCTTCTGGCAGAACCTCTCTTCCAGCGTAGAAGGCCAACTCGGATTCATTCAGAACAAGGATGTCTGTCAGCGCGAAAAGGGAATTCCGGGCTTCAGCCACGGCTGGGGCGGCGTTTAGTACTGTAATTGTTCCCCGGTCCCGGTGTGTCCGGAAAAAGTCCACGGTCGAAGCGATAGGCGTTTCCAGTTGGGCAAGCGCAACCCGGCTTGGCTCAACCGGATCTGCCGTTAGGCTTAAACGGTCATTTGCGCCAGCATGTACGATGATAAGATTTTCGCCGGCCTGATCAACGCATACATAGGCGCGTCCACTCGCTTCACCGGAAATGACTTCCACGTCTGCAGGCGTCACCGCGTGTGCGGCCAATTGCGCAGTAAGCCATTCGCCATCCTCGTCGTCGCCCACACACGCGCGAAACCGCAAATCGGCACCCGTTCGGGCGGCGCTCACCGCTTGGTTGGCGCCCTTGCCGCCAAGATACCGCTCAGATTGTATCGCGTGCACAGTTTCGCCCGGTCGCGGAAGGTCATGCACTCGCAAAACTACGTCCAGATTCACGCTTCCAAGAATGTCCAGCTTGCTCATGACGCAGATGCCTCCAGTGATGCGGAGGGTCGCTGTATCTCAAACGCCGGCAACAGGAGGATGAGCGCGGCCCCGATGGCCAACAAAACAGACAGCACCCACACTGACGCCTCGTAACTGCCCGTGACATCGAACCCCACATCCATAAGGACTGGTGCGCCACCCTGAAATATAATGACCACGGAGTAGTACACGCCGATGATGATACCGAAGGCTTTGAGACCAAAGTATCGAGACACAAAATAGGACAGACATCCGAACTCTGCGCCAAGCCCAACTCCCATCAAGGCCGCGCCGAAATATATCACCACCATAGACTGGCTGAACTGAAAGCATAGAAGGCCCAGTATCGCGGCCGCGAACATGGGTACCGCGACAATTGGCGTGTAGAATTTATCGAGCAGATATCCCGTCACCACCTGCCATCCCGCTGTGACCAGCGCGAAGATGCTGATTGCAAGTGTGGCCTGCTGGATAACGATACCTCGATCCATGAGCATCGGAACCACATGGGTAAAGATGGCCGTCATACAGCCCGCTCCGAGTGCGACTGCAGCCATCAAAATCCAGAATGTCCGAGTTGAAGTTGCCTCTGCGAGATTGACGCCGGGCAGAGGAGCCGCAGGAATGTCCGGCACATCAAGCTGTCGCTCGCGGAGTTTGATTTCCTCGACCCTCCCAGGCGCATCCCTTAGCAAGGCGAGAAGCGTTGGGAAGCCCAGGCAGAATACGATCAAACCGATTCCGATATATGCGCCGCGCCACCCGAACTGGACCAGCATAAGACCAGCCGCGATGGGCATGAAAGTTGACCCGATGCCGTTTCCGAATCCCGCGGCTACGCCGAGCATCAGCCCCCGCTTCTCATCGAACCATTCGGATATGACTTTGGAATAGGCTGGTGTGGATGGGATTGCACCAGTCGCTCCTACGATGGCGAACAACAAGTAGAATTGGACCACTGAACCATCGGCCAGAGCCAAACCCGCAATCGCCGGAGCGAAAAGTGCGTTTCCGACAAGAATAACTCGGCGAGATCCCCAACGATCCGACAGCCGACCAGCCAAGGGATAGATGATGGCGGACATCACCGCAGTGAGAAGCAGCACGCCTGATACGACTGCCCGCGGCCATCCGAATTCTGTTGAAATAGGAATCAGGAACAGGCTGAAGACGGCACTGATGGCGGGAGTGGTGCTGACAATGTTGCCGACAGTTGCAGCTATAACTACACCTGCCCGGCTACCACTTCCCGGTTTCCCGGCCACATCCGCTCCCATCACTTGGGTCACTCGCTCGTATAGCCTTCCGGAATGACTGGATCGACGCCACCCTTCCTCCACAGGATGATTTCATTCCCCCAAGGATCGCGGAATGCGTCATTGAAACCGTTAAACTCTTTCCAGTAATGGTTCCGCCACAGAACTTCCGCTCCATGCTCAACGGCGGCGGTCATGATCCTGTCGACAGAGTCGTCTTCGCTTACCAGAACCCATAGACGCGACGATCTCGCAAATGGAGACAAGGTCCTCGGATCCACGCCAGCGGGGTTGGGATTCGGGCGCAAGTTTGCGACATCCCCAATGCCCATATGCAGATTTCCGATCTCGCTGTCAGATCCGTCGGGATTTTTGAAGTTTCCGCCCGGCACCATGCGGCAAAACTGGCCATCCATTCGAACATCGTCTTCCCAGCCCATGACAGCTGCATAGAATTTTCCGGCCTTGACCGGATCGTCAGACATGAGGTCGACGAAAATCAGAGTGTTCGGAGAAGTCATATATAATCCCTATACTTACTTTCATGCGCCCTTCCGGGACGCCATATGCTGAAGCCAAACTTAAAGGCGTTCTTTCGAGAGCTCTTGATACTGCCCCCACAATTTGTTGACCTTCATTTCATCCTCGATCTGGTTCGCCAGACCGGAGCGGCGATGCTCTCGTGGCGACAGCCCGAAATGGTCACGGAAACTCCGGCTGAAATGTGCCGAACTGCTGAAACCCCAGCGGTATGCAACTTCCGAAATGGATTCCTGCGCATGCAGCGGGCTGATTAGATCGGCATGACAGCGCTCCAGTCGCCTCTTCTTGAGGTAGCCGCTAAAGCTCCGGTTATCGGCGGCAAACAGACGCTGCAGATACCGTGGCGAAACGCCGACTTCGTCTGCCGCTTTTGCGATTGTCAGGTCGGGATCCCATATTAGTGTTTCCAGCGACTGTTGGATTCTGTGCAGGTGGGCAGCGCGCGCACCTTCCGCACCACCCAAAGAGCGTTTTCCGGCAACACCAAGCAGTTTGCTGGATAACATCTCGATCAGGGAAAGCTCGACCGGTCGCAGATCTTGCGTGGATATATCTCCAATCTCATCAGCCAATATGTGAAGTATGCTGATCAGCATACGTCCAACTCCAGAATTCCCGTCGAGCGTACCAGCTTGATAATGGGTCGGTGCAATCAATCGTCCGCCCAGCGCCACTGCTGGAATTCGGACGAATAGTATCGCGTTGTTTTCACTCACTTCCAGACGGGAGTCATGACGTGTCGCGCCAAAGACGATCATCTTGTTGTCAACATTCACCGAGAATTTGTCTGTGCTGAACCTTGCATCCCCCTTCAACAGAACGAGTACCCAGAGGCCCTCGCCCTGCTCAAGTTCCCGACCATCAATCACCTGACGACCAGACTCAATCCAGGCGAACTGCAGACCCATGGTGGACGTCTGAATAATCATCTGTCCATCAACGGGCTGGCCACCCGGATCAGACACAAAGGGTAACCGCAATCTGCGCATTGCATTCGCCCATGCTGCATTTCTATCAGCTGGCGGGACCGACCGTGTGTTGAATCTCCAAGTGGTAGGATGCTCGGGCGGCCTCACGTGATCGGCCTACTCTACTCTGCCGCGATGTTGGCATCATCCGTCGGCTCGGCACGGCGGTTCCACTCCGAAACATACCGGTCAACGAGCCATTCATTGAATTGCGCTTGCGCTCCTTCCTGCCAGGAATAGCGCCCCCGTTTGGCAAAGCGCGACCGCAGTCCAAGCTGGACCATTTCGTCAACATGCCAATCCTGAGCAATGATATGGGATGTCGAATTCATGATCATCTCCATCTTGTGCTCATAGGCTTCGTCCTCCATGGCCCCAGGCGCAACAAGCACGCCCGTGTCCATATAATGCGTTTCCGGGCTGTCAGGGCGAATGATCAGATAGATCACCATGTCGCTTGTCATCACGAGCGATAGGCTCGGTGGAATGTTCGCAAACGTCATCCGCTGGCGCGCCTCATCAGAGAGGCCGGGGAAGACGGGCAGCACAGCCTTCTGGGTCGGATTGAAACTCGCATCCGGATGGAGCGTACCATTGAACCTCAGATAACCTGCCGCTCCCTCCGGTGCGTCCGGAAAGCTTGCACGCTCGGAAGGTACAAAGTCATGCAGTGGTCCATGATGTAGCCGGCTGGCGTGGTAACCGTCATTATTATTCTCGAACATGACCTTCCAATTCCACATCAGGCGCGGCGCCGGATCCGGGCGCGGACCTTCAGCACTGGCAAGGTCATACCCCCTGATTGCCTCCTGCACGTGGACCAACCTGGGTGCCAGTGGCGCTGCATGCTGATCAAAATTGATGAAGATGAAACCTTCCCAGACCTCAACCTTGAAGTTCGGGAGCCCATTCGCCTTGCGATCAAATTCGCACGTCTTGTTCATTGCAGGGGCACCCACAAGGTCGCCGTCAAGCGAATAGCTCCAATGGTGATAGGGACATACAAACCCACGCGCATTCCCGCTACCCTCGGCCACGAGCATGGCGCGGTGCTGGCATACGGATGACATCGCCTTCAACTCGCCCTTGCGATTCCGCGCAACAACGATCGGTTCATTCACGGTCGAAGTCGTGAAATAGTCACCGGGCTCCGAAACCCATTCTTCCCGACCAACACACAGCCAATCGTGCGTGAAGAGCGCCTCTTTCTCGAATTCGTAGAAATTGGCGTCTGTGTAGCATTCGGGCGGCAATGTTTCAGCGTCCAGCACGTCCTGCTTGGATGTCGCCAGGGACTGGATGAATTGCTCAGTGATGGTGATCGGCATTGTCCGGTCCTTCCTGCTTCTGTCAGTCTCAATTTGTCATCCACAGCGCGCACATTCTTGTCTCTGCGCGCACAACATGTTTCTCGGCGGCCTTTTTAAGGGAAACAGCGCGAGAACATCGCGCTCGGATCACGCAGTGAACAGTTCTTTCCGGATGATCGCGTGAACGCCCCAATTTCCGTTGACGACTTGTGTGATACCGAAGTCGACACCAACAGAGAGCAGCGAGATCGCCTCATCTTCGTCGAGGTCGCAAGCCGTCATCAGAAACCGTCGCGCTTTGCGGAAGGCATCCCTCATCGCGAGGTCAATCGAGGACTTCTTATAGATATCGCTTTGCGCCGAAGAACCGAGCTCCTTCAGATAATTCGGATGGCTGAATCCGAAGATCACCCATGCATCGGAAGTTTCCAACAACGGATAATCAAGATCGCGGATATGCCCCATCTTCTCGCTCGCACGATGCAGGATCGGCTGTATCAAAGCAGTCATCGAACACTCGATCGCCGTACCGCAGAGTTCTGAGTCACCTTGCGATGCGTGCGGGTCGCCAAGCGAAAGAAGCGCACCAGGCACACCAACAGGCAGGAACAGGCTGGATCCCGGAGCAATTCGCCAATTGTCGAGATTTCCGCCAAAATTTCCTGGCGGGATCGAATCCACGAGTTTCGTCTGCGGCGGTGCCAGCCCGATTACCCCGAAATGAGGACGAACCGGTATTTCGATGTTCCGCAATACATCATAGTTCTTTTCGATCGTGCTGGTGTCCACTGGGAGGCCGGGATAATCATACAACTCATGCACAACCCCGAAGGGATCAGTCTGAGGGGTCCAGCGATAGTTATATACCGCGCGTGCGCACGAGCGCCCCATCTCACTTTCGACTTCGTAAATCGTGATCACTTCCCGCTGTTTCGGCTCGGTCAGCAGGTCATTGTACTGAAATCCCCAATACGCGGCCGCGTTGCTCCCGAAAGACTGCCCAGAATACTTTGGGTTGGCACTCGTTCTCGGCTTCAGTTCCAGAATACGGATTTCAACAATGTCATTGGGTTCTGCGCCGGCAATCTCGATTGGACCAGTACAGATGTGGACGCCAAACCCCTCGCCTGCCCCGCGGCCCGTCGACGAAGATGAGTCGAGTGCGCCAGCGCCCCGACGATTGACGGTTTTGCCCTCCGCAGTCCAGTGATAGATGTCCTCAACAGCCTGATCACCCTTCACCATGCGATCGTGATCGTCATTGGCGTGATGCGTTAGTGTCTCCACCGTCACATAATCACCGGATTCCACCGTAAGGACTGGTTTGAGCGAGCTGCTGAAATGGCCCCAATGGATCGTATCGGGTGTAACCGGCAGATAATGGTGTCGTGCGCCCCGTTTTACGGGCACCGGTGCGACAGCAGCTCTCTCAGCAGACTCATCATCGGCATCGCGATAGTCATCCGCTTCGTCAGGCTCTTCAGGCTCTATAACCTGATCCTTCGCCGTAGGAGGCCGCCCGCGCTGCAGTACTTCGGATTCGAATTCGTCGCCCGGCGGCATCCGGCGATATTCCCGCGGGCTCATACCGTACTGTTCGCGAAATGCCCGGCTGAATGACGCACTGTCATTGAAGCCCCATTGGAACAGGATATCCGAAATCGATCTCTGCGCGTGCAAAGGGCTTCTGAGATCCAGGCGGCATCTCTCCAATCGCCGCAATTTTACAAAATGTCCGAAGCTGTCTCCCACGGATTCAAACAGCTTTTGCAGATAACGCGGGGAAATATTGTGTTCTTTGGCGACCTGATGGAGATTCAACTCTGGATCGCTCAATCTCATCTCGATGGTTTGGAATATCCGCTCCAGCAGAGCTGCGCGCACGCCAGCAGCGCCGCCCAGTTCCTTGGTTGAGGCCTCGCTCATCAAGGCTGTCGAGATGAACTCTGGCAGCGCAACCTCAGTCGGACGCATCTGATCGTCATCAACATCCGTGATCGTATCCGCAACAGAGCGCAGCAGGCCTGACAGCATGCGGCCAACTCCAGCTTCCGATACCAAATTCGAAATGTCCGCTTGCGGCTTGGACCTTATCCTCAACGCTGGATGAGAGACCGGGATCTGTACCATCAAAAACCGGTTGTCTCGCTTGAAGTCGAGCGACACGTCCAGATCACCGACCCCGTACACAACATCGCCCTCGGAGACTTCAATCGTCGTGGTGTCAGTCTTGGCGACGAGATCGCCCTCCAACAGCATTATCAGCCAGAACTGGGATGGGCCTTGCGATAGATCGAGCCTTATCCGGTGCTGGGTTGAGGTGATCCTGACAAATGTGAAATCCTGGGCGCTGCGAAAGCTTACAAGTTCTCCGTAGAGCTCACCCTCATGCGCAAGCAACTCCATCGAAAATCGCTGTAGCGCGAAGTGCCAGGCATCCTTTCTCTGCTCTTTTGGATACGCGTTGGTTGTAAACTGCACAGTTTGGCTCCGATCGGATTATGGCACCCAGCCATCAACATCCTTGATCCTCAGTTTGCCGTACCGTCGGTCAACGCATCCCGCCCATGCCGATCCGGTTGATGACTGCGACTGCCTAAAAGTCGAGCAGTCCTGATCAAGCCTCGCCTGAATACTGCGTTCACCTGGATAAAATCTTCATAAATCAATGACGTCCAATCTAGTCGATGTCTTTGACAACGCCTTTTTCTGGGAAGATGCCACGGTCAATCTTGACGTGAATTCCTTGCGTGCCGTCTACGACTTGGGTCACCCCAAAATCAGTCGCAACGCTCATGAGAGAGTAGGCATCATTTCTACTAAGCTCCTGATGTTCTGTAAGCAGATGAAGCATGTCCAGTGAGGCATTCTTCATGGCTTGGTTCAGGTCTTCGTCAAACCCATGGACAATCCAGTGATCCGGGGTTTCAAGAAGCGGCGAAGGAAACTTGAAGTCCTTGCGGAGCACGATCTGGAACAGCACGTCGAGTGAAGCTTCGATTGCCGTGCCGCTGATCTCACCGTCGCCTTGGCTGACATGGGGATCGCCGATCGAAAACAGCCCGCCCTTTACTTGCACAGGATAGTACATCGTGGCGCCGGCTCCGATGCGCCAGTTGTCAATATTTCCGCCATGCAGGCCTGGGGGAATTGTGCTGACACGCTCGTCAATGGCGGGCGCGACACCCGCAGTTCCCAAATGCGGCCTTGCCGGCACGCGGACGCCAACCAAAGCAGGTTCGCGGTCACACTCAGGACAATGCGTAATGGTCCCGGGGATCAGATACTTGCCTTCGAAATCATAGGCGTAGAGTGCGTGAGCCGTGTTCGCATTCGGATCAAGCTCATAGATCGTCACTCGTTCCTTCTCATCAAACTCCTGATAGAGGTGGCCCCAGTTCGCTGCGAGGTTGGATCCGTAATTGCAGCGTGGAACCATACGAAAATAGCGCACTTCCAGCATGTCACCTGGTTCGGCCCCCTCTACATAGATCGGACCGGTCATGATGTGGACACCCGGCGCACGATCTTCGGGTTGAACGCCCTCCCAGATTGCCTTGACGGTTTCATCCATCATCAACTCCGGAGCATCCCCGGCATGGTGCGTGATCGCTTCAGCCTGGATGAGATCCCCACTTTTAACGCGGAGCGCTGGCTTGATATTGGGGTGGAAGTATCCCCAGTGCACGGTTTCCGGTGTCGCTTTCAAATGGTGCAGATTTTCCGGCTGAACCTTGATCTTGCTTGTTCGTGTCTCTTCCACCAACGCCATAACTTACTCCTTGAACCAAATCGCCTACCGATCGGATCAGAGTTCAAGCCCGCTATTTGGTCTTGTTCATATGCGCCCAACTAGTTGCGGCACTGATTTCGGGCTCACACATGATTGTCCCCGGCGCGGACAAGTTTGCGGACGCGAGAAAGCAAGACACCCGGCAGCCACATACACTAAAGACACCATATATCGATCAGCATCGGGAATAGAAAATGACTGCTTCCTCCACGAAAATGCCCACCCTGTTCATTCCACATGGAGGTGGCCCATGCTTTTTCATGGACTGGACGCTGATGGGCGGACCGGCCGATACGTGGGACAAGACAGCCGAATGGCTGAAAAGCATACCATCCAGCCTGCCCGAGAAACCAAAAGCCCTTTTGGTTGTGTCAGCCCATTGGGAGGAGCAGGAGTTCACCGTCTCCACGGCCGCCTCGCCAGACATGATCTACGACTATTCCGGGTTTCCGGCTCACACTTATGAGCTCAACTATCCTGCTCCGGGCGCACCGGATCTCGCAAATCGCGTTCAGGAATTGATGGTGGAGCAAGGCCTTGGTGCGCCGTTGAAAAGTTCCCGGGGCTATGATCATGGCGTGTTCGTGCCGCTACTGGTTGCATTCCCTGATGCCGATATTCCGATATTGACCCTGTCACTCACCCGCGACCTCTCTCCGGAAAAACATCTGAAGGTCGGCAAGGCAATCAGCCAATTGAGAGAAGAAGGCGTCCTTATCATTGGCAGCGGCATGAGCTATCACAACATGCGAGCGTTCCGGACGCCCATGGCCACCGCACCGTCTGCTGAATTCGACACCTGGCTGACAGATGTACTCGAAACCCGCGATCTTGACGAACGCTGGGCCAAGCTTAGCCGATGGCTGGACGCACCTCAGGGCCGGAACTCGCATCCTCGTGAAGAGCACTTGCTTCCACTCATGGTCGCAGCTGGCGCGGGCCATGACGAGACAGGCCGCAAAGTCTTTTCAGACAATGTCATGAACTCGACCGTATCGGCGTTTCAGTTCGGCTAGGCGCTCGCGTCGCCGAGCACCTCTGTCTCATCGGGTATTTCAGTCCGCTCGCCATAGCTTCGCGCGATCATGGCGCATACGATCAACTGCATCTGATGGAATATCATCAAGGGCAGTATGATGACGCCAACTTGCGCTGGAGCAAACAATGCCGCAGCCATCGGCACACCGCTTGCGAGACTCTTCTTCGATCCGCACATGACCAAGGTGATCTCGTCCGCCTTGTTCAGCCTGGCCACTTGCGCCGTCTTGCGCGTCAGGAACAATACCACTGAGAGCACCAGTGCGCTCAGGAAGAGGATCGTAACAATATCAAATCCCGATACGCGCAACCAAATTCCATCTACGACGGCCGCGCTGAATGCAGTGTAGACAACAAGCAGGATCGCGCCACGATCGAGCTTTGAAAGAACGCCCTTGTTCCGGTCAATCCATGCGCCGATGAGGGGCCTGCTGAGATGGCCGACAAGGAAGGGGGCAAGCAGGGTCAATATGATGGACTGCATCACCCCCAACAGATCTCCCCCACCCGACTGAAGCTCAGACCGCATCAGGAGGCCCGCCAGAAGCGGCGTGATGAACACACCAAGCATATTCGACAGTGATGCCGTGCAAACTGCTGCTGCTACATTCCCTCTGGCCATGGAGGTGAATGCGATTGAGGACTGCACTGTGGAGGGTAATATAGTGAGGAATAGGAAACCCATCTTGACTGTAGGGCTCAGCAGAGAATTAGGCAGTGTGCTCACCAGAAGACCGAGCGCCGGAAACAATAGAAAGGTGCTCATCAGAACGAGCGTGTGGAGTCTCCAGGCACCAATACCTCCGAGGATGGCTGCGCGAGACAGCTTTGCACCGTGCATGAAGAACAACAGGAAAATGGCAACTTTGGTCAGCCACTCGAAGCCGACCGCTGCATCTCCACGACATGGCAAAATGCTCGCCGTAACCACCACGGACAGCAGCACAAGTGCGTACGGATCTGGCTTCAGCCACTTCGTCCAGGGTGTTTTAGACGAAGCTGCCTTCTGGCCTGGCAAATTGGGTGCGCGATCTGACGGCATGGCAGACTCCATCGGAGGAAATCGAAATTGAGACTTGATCGAAGCTGGTCAGGTTATTGAGATTACTCAGCCATCTGCCCGTACTTGATGTCGGCGTCGCCAACTGGGTCGCCTTCAGTGGAGGACAGATCCTCGGGATATGGCGGCTTCATGAAAAGCACGACCATGAAGACGCCGGCTGATAGAACCGACAGCAATATGAAGATGAGCGAGAAGCTTCCCGAAACGTCGCGGATCACGCCTCCGATCAGAGGTCCGAGCGCCGAGATCGCGCCGGTAACACACATGGCGGAGAACAGTTCGAGATTGTACTTGCGACCAAAGTAGTTGAGCAGCAGCACCGTGCACGCGAGTTGCGTCGTGCCAAAACCAATACCTGTTCCCACCGCGTAGAACAGCAGCATGACATGATCTGTTGTGAGTGCGAGCACAGCGCAACCAATCATCGTCGCAAACAACGCAAAGCTCACAAGATGCTTGGGATCGAAGATATCCCCCAGAACACCGGAAAATGCCCGGATCAAAACCGCGATCAACGCCTCGATGCTCAACATGCCTCCGGCAACAGTCTCGGAAACACCGCGCTCAATCAAATGGCCCACCGAGAGGCTGGTTACCGTCACCAGGCACATCATGTTCAGGCAATATGCGGCGGCAAGAATCTTGAACTGCGTCGTCCGCATCGCAGCCTTGGTCGTCCAGTCCACAGTCGTCCGGTAAATATGGCGACTGCTCCGTGTCGGGGGCAGTTCGACTTGGTCAGGCATGACGGTCGGTGCCGCCGCTTCAGCCTGTGCTGCGACGAGTTCCTCACGTGCGGGCCGAGTGAATCTGCGCTCCAAACCAACGATGATCGCGCACAAAACGGCCGCAGCCAGTAGGGCGATTGCCTGATATTCCCAATAATTCCGCCACGTCTGACCTTCAAGAGCCAATACGCCAAGTACCATCAATGGCCCGACCACCGTCCCTATTCCGCTGATCGTAGCCGCCACGCCGAGCGCGGTCGATTGCCGCTGGAACAGTCGGCTCACGAGGAAGGTTGTCGGGATGGACGCCATCATGGGGTAGGCCAAACCGCAGATTGCTGCCGCAATATAGTACTGGGGCAGGCTCTCCACCCCATGCAGAAGGTACAAACCGATGCAGGCCAGAACACCACCAATCAGGATTGTGTTCCGCACCCCCACCCGGCGGATGAGAAATGGCGGCACAGATGACGCGACGCCGGTAACTGCACCGAGCACCGTAAATCCAAACCCAGCCTGCGCCCAGCTCCACTCCAGATCCATCACCATAAATGGGAGGACCACGCCAAGTGAAGAATATGTCGCCGCGGCCAGCAAAAGCTCAAGCGAACTCATTGCCAGCAATTGGCTGCCTGCCTTGAAAGGAATTCTTGCACTCATGGGTCAGGATACTCCAGCGGACGAAAATGGGTTGTCGCCATAGACATCGGAACCGCTCAGCGGCTTTTTGTTTTCGGATGTGGGCGCACGCCCACAAATCGACAACGCGGTCAGCGCATAGATCAAAGTGCTTTTAACCATATCCTCTGGCGTCGGACGCCAGCGTGGAAAGCCGGTTGTGACGGCGGGAATGCGGTTCATGTTGAAGACGTTGTGGTCGCGCCACATGCTCGAATAAACAGGATGCGCCAGCTTCAGAGGCTCGCCCAGTGTATGCCGGGTCGCAGCATCAACGGCCGAAACGAGCGGGGACACGCGTTCTTCATCCGCAGCAAATCCGTGCCGGACCACGACTGGCTCCAGGCCGAACTCACCTATGCCTTGGCGTCTCAAATGACTCTCAAGGCTTCTATGGACCTGCCCGATTTCTACATGCGGCGGCAAACCGACTTCAAGATAGAGTGAGCAAATTTCCGTTCCGGCCCCGAACGCATATGGAACGCCACCACGGACAGAGGAGATTTGCGTCTTGGGTTTGGCCACACCGCCAGACGACGTGTAGATGTTCTCCTGCTCATAAGTGCGCCCCCAGTCCAAAATCGACTGGATGGTGTCACCGAGACGATAGATCGGGTTGGGGTGATCAGCGGCCTTTTCTGGGCTTTCGAGAAGTGGTGTGAATACGCCTTCGCCAAATAGCTGGATGCGGAATACGGCATAACCGCATGCAACCCACGTCAATCCGAAGTCACACCCCTCGGCCGCGATCGCATAATCGGGTGACACACCGCCATGATAGAACACGTAGTGCGTGCCGATTTCCTTGCCCATATACTGTACGCCGCGAGCCTCCTCGATCGGCTCAGGACCGATCTCGCCGGGAGATGCGGTAAGGTACAGCCGTCCCGACAGATCAATACCGCAGGATTTCAGCGCCTTTGCGGCCATAAGGAAGCACACCATCGGCCCGCGATCATTCGAGATTGGGTAGCCGTGGAATGCCCCATCCTGTAGCCAGCACTGGTTCCATTCCGGGTTCGCCAGCGTTTCAGGACGGAACTTGTGGGCGTCCAGATCCGCATTCCAGGTCGGACTTTCAGTATCAAGGTGCGCAGTGTAGAGCAGGCTCTTTCCGTCACCCTTGCCGCCATAAGTAGCGATAACGTTCGGCCGTTCAGGCGTTGCGCCAACTTTTCGCGGTGCAAAACCTTCTGTTTGCAACCAATCAAACACAAACTCTGCAGCTGATGCCTCGCTCATGGATGGGCTATCAACGTTCCCAAGAGCAAGTGCGGTCTGGGTTAGCTCTTCGATATCAATAGCTGCGGATAGTGCGGCGCACTCTTCTTCGCTGACCACGTAGTTTACGGGCGGAAGATTGTCGAATGTTTCACTCAAGGCCGGCCCAACTGTTCATGATTTGCTTTCGAATTGCCACTAGCTGAGCATTCAAGGGAGCATTCTTGCGCCTCACAAGTCTTGATTACCGCCGCACGGATTGTTGCAGCAGACACGCAAGAAAAGCGAGCACTGGCTATGATGCTTGAGCGCCGAGCGACAACAGGCAAAGTCTACTCTGCTGGAATGGCGGCCCGGTCCGCCCCCTGGCTCTCCAACTCCAGCTTGCGCGCAACATCTCCTGGAGACCCGGACCCTCGAGCGATCAGAGCATAGGCTGTCGGCACGAACAACACGGTCACCAGCGCAGCGGCGATCACTCCAAACAGGATCAGGATACCAATCGCTGATCGGGTTTCGGCGCCTGCACCGCTGGACAGGATAAGTGGGAGAGCACCGGCAGCTGTGGTCAAACTCGTCATCACGATTGGCCTGAAGCGCGCGAGCGATGCTTCCTTGATGGCTTCGTAAAAGGGGCGGCCTTCGTCGCGCAACTGGTTCGCGAACTCCACGATCAGAATGCCGTTCTTCGCTGCAAGGCCAATCAACATAATCAAGCCTATCTGCGTGTAGATGTTCAGCGAATTTCCGGTCAGCCAGATACCAAGCATCCCTCCAGCCAATGTCGCAGGCACGCACAGCATGATGATGACCGGGTGGCGGTAGCTCTCAAATTGCGCTGCAAGCACAAGGAACACGATCACCAAACCCGTGATGAATACGAATATGAGGGACTGGCCAGACGTCTTGAAGTCGAGCGACTGCCCTTTGAAGTCCAATGTGGCCTCTTGCGGCAACACTTCACGAGCCTTGGCCTGCATGGCGTCGAGCGCAGTGCCCAGCGATGCACCATCCGCCAACCCCGCCTCGATCGTGATTGCGCGCACGCGATTATACCGGTTCAAAGTCGGGCTATCCGCAATCGGACGAATTGTGACCAGATTGGAGAGGGGGATCAATTCACCTGACCGTGTGGATCGCACATAGATATTCTGAACATCGTTGGGCGTATTTTGCTCAGACCTCAGACCTTCCAGGATGACATCATATTCTTCGCCATCATCGATATAGGTCGTAACGCGTCGCGAGCCCAGCATGGTTTGAAGCGTGACGCCAATATCGGTCACCGTCACACCAAGATCAGCCGCGCGATCATAGTCGACCTGAACCCTGTATTGCGGTTGGGTTTCCTTGTAATCCCAGTCAATATCAACCAATCCGGGATTGTCATCTTCTAACGCAGTGACCAACAGGTCTCGCCATTCGGTCAACAGTTCGTAGGACGGTCCACCAAGGACAAACTGAACAGGCTTGCCAGTGCCACCACCAAGTCCCTGCCGCATGATTGCGAAAGCTCTAATGCCCGGCAGGTTGGATAACTTGCCGTTCACTTCCGCTATGATTTCGTCCGCCGGACGCCGCCTGGACCAGTCATCCAACACCACAACCACGAAGCCCTGATTGAATGACGAACTGCCAAATCCAGGCGCCCGCAGCAACAAGCGGCTCACCTCACCACTCTCTGCATATGGGATCAATCGCCGCTCAATTTCGTCCATATAGCGTTCCATATACTCAAAGGACGCGCCTTCAGGACCCCGTATACTGACGAAAAATGCCCCGCGGTCTTCGACCGGAACATACTCCTGCTCAATCGTTTGCGAAAGGCTGTATGCCCCCGCAAACAAGGCAACAAGTACGAGGCCGACCGCTATCGGCCTCATGATCAATCGATCCAGTACCCAGCCATATCCCGTTCGAAGGCGACCGAATGCGCCGTCTATCGCGTTCGGGACAACCGCAAGCCACCCTCCACTCCTCTCACGCTTCAGGAGTTTAGAGGCGAGCATGGGCGCCAAGGTCAGAGCCAGGATGCTGGAGAATGCAACGGCTGCAGCCATCGTCAGGGCGAACTCGGTGAATAGCCGCCCGACATCGCCTTGCATGAAGGTGATCGGCACGAAGACCGCGATCAGGACGAGGGTTGTGGCCACAACCGCAAAACCAACCTGTCGGGTACCGCGAAACGCGGCAACCAGCGGCGTCTCGCCTTCTTCTTCCATGCGGCGAACGATGTTCTCCAGCACAACAATGGCATCATCCACGACCAGTCCGATTGCGAGAACAAGCGCCAGCAGTGTCAGCAAGTTGACTGACAGGCCCAGTGCGTAGAGCACAATGAAAGTGGCGATGATCGAGACCGGAACAGTGATTGCCGGGATAATGGTTGCCCTGACGCTGCCGAGAAACATGAATATCACCAGGGTCACCAGCGCCACTGCGATGGCAAGCGTGGTGTAAACTTCTCGAATCGAAGCGTCGATAAAGACTGAACTGTCGAAACTACGCGCGATCACCATGCCTTCTGGAAGCGTCTCATTCAGCCGGTCAGCAAGTTCCCGCGCTCCAGCCGCAACCTCGACTGTATTCGCAGTCGACTGCTTGATGATGCCCAGCCCCACCATTGGAACGCCGTTGCCTCTGAACATGTTGCGGTCCTCGACCGTCCCACGCTCAACCCGTGCCACGTCTCCCAGTCGCACCAAATATCCGTCTTCGCCTTCAGCGATCACAAGCGCAGAGAACTCTTCCGGCGTCTTGAAAGTGCGATCAATTCGGACCGTGAAAGTGCGCTTTTCCGATTCAAGACTGCCGGCGGGCGCTTCGATATTCTCACTTCGCAACGCTTGCTCGATCTCGGCTACGGTCAGATTGCGTGCCGCCAAGGCTCTACGATCTATCCAGACGCGAAGGGCATAGTCTCTGGAGCCACCAACTCGTACGCGTGCCACCCCATCCAGGGCGGAGAACCGGTCGACAAGATAGCGCTGAGCATAATCTGACAATTCCGGCGTAGTCATTGCCTCGCTGGCAAGGTTCAGCCAGATAATGACATCATCATTGGAGTCGGCTTTTTCGACCTCTGGCGGGTCGGTATCCTCAGGAAGATTGTCCAGCACACCAGAAATCCGGTCGCGGATATCGTTCGCGGCCACATCAATGTCCTGGTCTATGCCAAACTCCACGCTTATACGCGAGCGGCCATCGCTCGAATTGGAATCGATGTAGCGAATGCCCTCAACACCAGCGATGCGATCTTCGATAATTTGGGTGATCCGTGTTTCTACAACACTGGCAGACGCCCCTGGATAGTTCGTATCGATGGAGACGATTGGCGCATCGATGTCAGGGTATTCTCTCAGGGGCAACCGATCGAACGCTACCATGCCAAAAATTACGAGTATAAGCGCAAGCACCGACGCGAATACGGGCCGCTTGATCGAGGTATCCGACAGCAACATCGTCAGCGACCTGTAGAAGCAGGAGACCCGGCTGCACCCCCGCTACGATTCTTGCCGCTGATGGCCTTGGGAAGGAGCATTGACTGGTCCTGAATTTCCACGGCGGCACCCTCGCGAACACGGATGATACCTTCGGTAATCACGTCGTCGCCAGCCGTTAGACCTGACATCACTTCCACATACCCCGCCTGGCGTAGCCCGAGTTCGACTTCCTTACGCCGCGCGATGAGTTGTCCACCTTCGTTTTCAACGACGAATACAAATGTGCGCGGCCCTACCGGCTGTATTGCTTCTTCAGGTACAGCTAGAGCTTGTCGTGGATCCGCCACCAAGGTTACCTGCACAAACATGCCAGAGATCAGCAGACGCTCCGGGTTGGGCAAAGTGGCACGCACACGAACGGAACGCGTCACAGGATCAATTGCGTTGTCAATTGACGCAATCACTCCATTGAAAGTTTCCCCGGGAAGATCCGCTGTTCTTGCTTCAATTTCCGTACCTTTGGCCAAGGTTCTCAAGAACGTCGACGGCACGGAAAAGTCCAGATTCATTTCGCTGTCATCTATCAGCCGCGCAACGATATCCCCTGGCTGAACATATGATCCAACACTGACCATCCGGAAGCCTAGCACGCCATCAAAAGGAGCAACGAGAACGCGATCCTGTTGGCGAGATTGCACCGCACGCAACTGTGCCGCAGCGCTATCAAGATTACGATTTGCCTGATCGAGTTCTGACTGGGATACAGCCTGCTGATCTGCCAGGCGAGCGAGCCGTTCCTGCTGGCGCCGCGCTTCATCGAGCGTTGCTTCAGCAGCTTCTACAAGTGCTGCCTGTTCGCGCTGCGCAAGCGAGAGCAAGGTCTTGCCCTGCTTCACGCGATCACCATCGTCGAAATAAATCGCCCGTACTCGGTCAGCCGCATTCAGGGTCAGATCGACTTGCTCGTTGGGTTCTAGCGTGCCCAACGCCTCAATCCTCATCGCAAAACTGCGTTCTTGTACCGGCTCAACGAAGACACTCGCGGGACCACCCCGCTGCGCCTGAGCTGGTAGCGACGATACAAACACGACAGCTAAAATGAAAAGCAGGTTTCTGGTAAACATATCTATTCCAACGCGATTGCGGGTTCTGTCCCATATTCATTCGGCATTTCTATACCTCCCAATGCTCGATACGCGGCAATCGCCCGGCTAGATGACTGAAGTCGGCTTTCAGCCAACTGATCTTCCGCCGTCAACAATGTTCGCTGCGCTTCCAGCACATCCAGATAATCGTCGAGACCTTCTTCGAACCGTAGACGCGCAAGTTCTATCGCCCGCTGCGCTGATGCCGCCGCTCTCTTTAGATCGTCGCGGCGCTTCAACTCATTCGTGTATTCCGAGAGAGCGGACTCAACTTCGCTCAAAGCATTCAACACGGTCTGTTCATATTGCGCAATCGCCGCGTCTGTTCGTGCGTCGGTCGCATCTATGTTTGCCCGCACTCGCCTGAGATCAGGCCACGCCCAACTTATCGAAGGGCCAACGCCAAATCCAAAGCTCGTCAAATCGCCGATATCATTGGCATCATCAAACAGCGCCAGAACGTTCGCATTGACGGTTATCGTCGGAAACAAGTCCGCACGTGCAGCGTCGCCCAATGCTAGTTGGCGCGCGATCACCACTTCTGCGCTGCGAATATCCGGACGACGGCGGACCAGATCTTCAACCGACCCTGCCATGATCGCGCCGCGGTGCTCTGGAATATCACCCTCGCTGGTCACCAATTCCATCACGAGGCTCGATCGTGAATTTGCCGGCTGTCCAGTCAACGCGGCGAGCGCGCTCTTGGCCGATTCTATCGCCGCTTCGTAGCGGGGAAGCGACGCGAGCGTTGTACGGTACTGAGCCTCGGCTCGCTCCATATCCAGACGGGTTGCCCGACCATTATCCAGAAGCGTTTGTAACAGGTCCAATCCTTCGGATTGGGTGTCGGCATTCTTGCGCGCAACCGCAAGTCGTCTTTGCGCACCGCGCAATTGCACATAATTCAGAGCCGTCTCACTGGCGACGATCACCGCAACATCTCGGCGAGCCTGCCGAGCCGCTTCGACATCAAATTCTGCGGCGGCGATTTGGGCTTCAATCCGACCGAATGCATCGTACTCCCAACTCGCTGCAAGCGCTCCCTGAACTGAGGCAGTCACATCTTGGCCTGGCTGAGCGGACCGCCCCACATCTCCATCAAGCGACGTAGATATGGAATAACTGCGATCAAGCCGAGCTCCAGATGCAATCGCTTCAGCAACTCTCACATTTGCAGCTGCTTGTTCGAGAGACTTGTTTGCGGATAAGGCCTGCGCGATGAGGCTATCGAGTACCGGATCTCGAAATTGTTTCCACCACTCCAGCTCAAGGCTCAAATTGGCATCGTCTGCCAGATAGGTTCCCTGAACCGGCACATCCGGCATCGTCGGACCATCAGGCGCAGTAACGCACCCCGCCAGCATTATGGCAGCGGCACCTATGGACGCGTGACAAGAGACGTACCTCATAGGGCTCATGTACCCTAACTGACCTTAGTATCCAGTTACAATCGGGCGCCAAACTCCTCACATCTTCGTTAGCTCCGAATATCGGGCAGTATTCGTCATGTATGCTCAGACAAGTCAGGCCTGTCTCGATTAGCCCGCAAGACCATCTCCAATGTTCGCCCGTTCGCTTACCCGGCTGTCGAGCCATGGTTTCCAGCACCGAATCTCTCATCCGCTCGCTGCTGGTGATTTGCTCTGGTGTTCTCACAGAGTCCAAATACAAAAAACCACCGAACGACTGACCTCACACAGGGCTGCCGTTTGGTGGCGATGTTTGCACCAGCTGTGCTGGTAAGCGCTTATTTTAAAAGCACTTCTACCCCTATGGGCGCTTTCCGAAAATCCAGTCCCAGATGTCGCGCTGTGTTGGTTTTGTTTGCTTCTGCATGATGTAACCTTTGACATGTTAAAGAGCAGTCCATCTGCCCCAGACGTCAAAGGTTAACTGAATTTTGCAAATTTCAAAGTAATTTTATGGAAATGTTAAGCTTGCGCTACAGCTCGCACACTACTTGAGCTTTCAAGAATAGACAGGATTTCTTGGGAACCGACAGGATGGCCGATAAGATACCCCTGCGCCAGATTGCAATCCAATCTGCGAAGAATTGCCAGTGTATCCGGATCTTCCACACCCTCAGCGACAACATTCATTCCCAGTGACTGGGCAACGCTGATGGTAGACTGAATCAAGAGTTGGCTACGCTCATTGTGCCGAAGTGTACTGATGAGCGTTCGATCAAGTTTGACCTCGTTGGCCGGCACCTTCAGCAGATAAGTAAGCGTGGACATGCCAGCTCCGTAATCATCAATGGATATGCCAAAGCCGGCGTCTCTCAGCCGTTTCATAGCATCCTGAGCTCCGGAATTGTTGAGTAGTTGCTCGTTTTCAGTGATCTCAAGCATGATGCTGCTAGCCTTGACCGCATACACTCGGAGGGCCGCGTGCAGCTTGAACTCAAATTCGGCGCTACCGATGAGACTGGGCGAGATGTTCACAGCGATGCTGAATCCGGGATCAACCTTCTGAGCGTCACGCAGAAAATGAAATGACGACTGAATGACATATTGCGTGAGTTGATCGATGCGTTTCCCCCGTTCAGCCATCTGGACGAATTCGGCTGGTGAGATGACACCCATTTCTGGGTGGGTCCAGCGTACCAATACCTCAGCGCTCGATATCCTTCCGGAAGCGATATTCAGCTGGGGTTGAAGTGCTATGTCGATCTCGCGGTTACGAAGCGCCTCATCCATTTCGAACAGAACCCGGCTCTGCCATCGCAGCGCGTCTTGGGCATCCTGATCGTGCACTTTGTACGTTCTTCGTTGGCGCGCGGCAGCCTGAGCAGCAGATTCCGCCGTTTTCAGCCGCGATGCCAAAGACGCAGAGGCGATGCGTTCAACACCAAAGGCGACTTGAACTATCAGTGTTCTCTCTCCAACGATAACTCCCTTGTTGAGGTGGTTCGCTGCGGTTTCGAACAACTCTTCCATCGTTGCTTCGTCAAACTCGCTTTGCAGCCAATAGAATTGGCCGAGGTCACCTTGATACACAGCCCCTGAACTCGGCAAGGCATTCGCTATCGTATTGGCGGTGATCCCCTCCTGCTCAGGTGTGAGGCCAGTCGAAATAGCCGCGTAGTTTGTAACCACTGCTGCGACCATCACACGCTCGTCTCGGCCGACATGAGCGCTCAGGCACTGCGCACTGGGAAGATGAGAGAGGTTGTGCGTGAACGCCTTGTTTGCAGTTTCCCGCTTTTTTAGGCGCATCCAAGCGATCAATGTCCCGAACGAAATCATTCCGATCGCATGGCCGCTACTTGTGCGAATGGAAAACATGTCCATGACAATGGGAAAGACAACCATGCATGCCAGCGCGACTGGCGCCCAACGCAGCGCAATGGAGCCAAAGCGTCGACTGAGCATCAAGCCCACTACGCCTACTGAAAATATCCAAGCCGGAAGAAATCCAGCGTTCAGAGGACGCTCTTCGCCAAGAGTCATCGCCGCCATCAATATGACTTCTGCCAGCGAGCCATTTCCTTGTGAGGGCATCAAATAGGGATGGTTGTCACCTTGACTGGCTTGCGCCACGACAAGGCGCTTCCCTCGGACAAGCGCCGGGTCGAAGTCAGGCGCCAGCACAGTGCTCAAATCAAGCCGTTGAAATGCCTCAATGTCAAAAGCATAGTCAATTTCGAATGAGGCGCCGATCTTGTCAATTTTGTCGGAGAGCCTACTCTCCGGAGACTGCAGGAAAACATTGCCGTAAGTGGCACCAAAAGACCCGAATTCGACTCCCCCCCAGTATCGTTTGAAATAGTTTGACGACGTTAGGTGGTCTCGTATTGTCTCTGATGGAATGTCCAGCTCTAGATTTGGAGCGGCGGACACTGACACAGTATTCGTGGGCTGTTCCAGCGCCCTTGTCAGCAAGGGAAATTGAGATGTCGATGTGAAAACGGGTTCGACAATGACAGCCGACTCCACATCAAGCGCATTCAGAAATGACACAAGCTCACTGGTGAACATATCCGACCAGGTATCGCCTGCCGCGACGTGTTCGAATCCATCATTTACTTCGAGAATGACAAACCGGTCGTCAACCGCCGGAGATCGGAGCCCGTTTGATATTCCGTTGAACACCAAATCCAATGGGGAGAACAGATTCACCAGGCCAGCAAAGCCGAAAAACAACGCGGCAATCACAAACGTGCGTGCACGTCGTGGGGCAGCTGGTGGTCCATAATCTTGCATGTCTGACACCTGTAGTGGAATCTACAGTTATCAGCGCGTAGTTTAGATCTGTAAAAGCGCAGCCATCGAAATCACCCTTCCGCATTCAACAATTGTTAAAGGGATACGGAGGCCCTCTGAAGTCCGGAACGACAAGGCCTCAAAAGGCTCAGCAACATCGTCCCGTAGTCATCTTCAGGCACACCCAGGACCGCCATGATCACACGTAACGGGTACTGGAGTGCCACCTCTTTGGCAAAGTCAGTCACGCCACCGGCGCCGGCAAGCGCTTTAATGCCAGTCTCAACTGACGCCTCAATCCGGCTCTGCAGGTTGCCGAGATTTTTAGGCATGAACCAGGCTTGGGTGAGCAGCCTTAGTTTCTGATGCTCCGGCGCGTCATATGTAACCAGAAAGCGAATGCGATTGAGCGAGCCATCTGGCGTTTCGCTCCGTACTCTGTCCTCTTGGTCGCGAGTCAAAATCGTAAGACGCGGCTCGTTCAGAAAGTCCTTTGTTCGGCGTTCAACATCAAAAATATCAGCATGCTTGGTCACATGCCATAAATTTGGATGGGTTTCGGTTTCGCAAAAATGGACCGGGTCCTGATCCCGCATCTGGGTGAACAGATCATGGATGGCTGCATTGTCCGCTCAACTGGCATTGTGATAAAGAAAAGAAGCGTCCATTGTCGTATGTTTCCCTATTTAGGGCCCTCGGAAAGGCTTGGTCTTTGGGCTCTCGATTTGCGGCTCATTCCATTTCCAGCATGCAGGTAACCGTGGCTGCGAAATGCGCGAGTGTTGATTTGTCGTTCCATGTTGAGTGAGCACGGCTCTTGTCATCCAGCCTTGCCTCACGCGCGCTGAGCACACCACCAAGATAGGCTTCCAGGAAGATAAAGCGCTGGTTTTGTATAGTCCGACTTTCTGATGGCATCAGCACGCGTAGATGTTTCAGGCAGCGCTGATAACCTGAGTTCCAACGGTCTCCCAAAGCGTCATTGAACAGGGTCCTGTGCGACATTGTAAGCATACGGAGAAATCGGTTGTATGTGTCTGTTTCGCCAGGTGCGGCCAAATTGACGGCCGGGTAAATCAGAATGTCGACGATCTGAGAAATGCTTGCCGGGCCTCCCCCCTCTTCCAGAGCATCAAGTTGCTCGTTTCTCCGGGCGTCAATAACTTTAGCGCTATCCACGATAAGCTCGCGGATCAACGCCTCCTTGGAGCCGAAGTGATACCCGACAGCAGCAGGGTTCTTTTGGCCAGCCGCCTTGGCGATGTCACGTACAGTAACGCCGTCAATACCACGATTGGCGAAGAGGCGCTGTGCCTCGGCCTTGAGCCGCTCAACGGGTGCTGTCAGACAAACTCGAACCAGTCTCCGTTTTTCGCGAACGAGCAGGCCTTAGGCAGCGACTAGCTCGCGCCATTCGAGAAGAGCGGCGTCGCGTAGAGATTTGAACCTGGCCCTGCTCTCGATATTCCTTTGATGATTGAAGTGGTTGTGCACCAACGAATGGATTGAGACGAATTTTTGCAAACTTCGCATACGCCGGAAACGAGACATGGCGCGTTCTCTTCGTCGGAATGGCAAGTGTGAGTTTTCGGCGCGATTGTTCAGGTGCCGGCCGGTCTCTTGGCGCCCCTCGCTCCCGATCACCTTCATCGCCGCCCGATATGATGGACATTTGTCCGTCACCACGATTTTCGGATTGCCGTAGCGCCTCATGGCTTTTCTCATAAATTTCAATGCGGAAGCCTTATCCCGAGTTTTCGTGACGAAGGACTCCAGAACCTCACCCTCGTGATCGACCGCTCGCCAAAGGTAATGAGTCTGACCACGGATCTTCACAAAGACCTCGTCCAGGTGCCATTGCCACTGCGGACTATGCTTCATGCCCTCCGATCGACGCTTGCGGATCTTGTGCGCGAAATAAGTGCCGAAGCGGTCCACCCAGTGACGAACCGTCTCGTGGCAAATCTCGATCCCGCACTCGTGAAGCAGGTCTTCGACATTCCGCAAAGACAGCGGGAATCGGACATACATCATGACCGCAAGCTGGATGATTTCGGGGGACGTCTTGAAGTAGCGGAACGGGTTCTTGCTCATATACCGAGGTCAAACGCCAGATATGCTCACCTCAAGCCCGGTTCCTTTGACAATACCGTCTGGCTGGCGGAGAGAGAGGGATTCGAACCCTCGGAACCCTTGCGAGTTCACTAGTTTTCGAGACTAGCCTATTCAACCACTCTAGCACCTCTCCGCGGAGCCTGTGGACGGCTGCCTGCACTATATAATATGCGCGCCACATGCAAGCACCTGAAATCGCCTGAAGATGACATTTGACAGCGCGCCCTGATTGGTGTTTACCCGCCGCTTCGAGCGCGGAACCGGCAACGGCTTCGCGCGCAATTCATTTCGCTTACCATTCCGGAAGGACGAGACCCATGTTCGCGGTCATCAAAACAGGCGGCAAGCAGTATAAAGTCGCGGAAGGTGATACGATCACCGTCGAAAAGCTGGATACTGAAGCCGGTAAGGACGTAACCTTTGAAACCGTGCTCATGCTGGGCAATGGCGACGACGTAACTGTTGGCGCTCCCCTGGTTGACGGTGCAAGCGTGTTCGGTGAAGTCGAGGAGCAAACGCGCGGTGACAAAGTCATCATTCGCAAGAAGCGCCAGCGCCAGACCTATCGCCGTACGCAAGGCCACCGCCAGCACCTGACGGTCGTCAAGATCACTGGCATCAGCACCGACGGCAAGAAGCCAGCCAAGAAAGCCGCGCCAAAGAAGGCCGCCGCTCCAAAGGCCGAGACCCCCGCCGCCGAAGCTGCTGCACCCGCAGCCAAGCCGGAAGTCGATTCCCGCGGTCGTATCGCCAATCTCGAAGGCAAGCCGGACAATCTGAAAAAGATTTCAGGCGTCGGCCCGGTTCTCGAGAAAAAGCTCCACGAAGCTGGCATCTACTTCTTCTGGCAGGTCGCTGCCCTGAAAGAAGAGCAGATCACTGAGCTGGAAGAAGAAATGAGCTTCCCAGGCCGCATCACTCGCGATGAGTGGATCAAGCAGGCCGAAGAATTCGCCAAGGACGCATAAGGGCGCTATAAGCCCTTTATAGAGGATCGGAGCAAAGCATGGCTCATAAGAAATCAGGTGGTTCGTCCCGTAACGGCCGCGACTCAAACCCGAAATATCTTGGCGTCAAGAAATTTGGCGGCGAGCATGTCATTCCGGGCAACATCATCGTGCGCCAGCGCGGTACGCAGAAATACCCAGGCAAGGGCGTCGGCATTGGCCGCGACCACACCCTGTTTGCGCTTTCCGAAGGCAAGGTTGAGTTCACGCGCAAGACGGGCGGCCGTCTCTACGTGAACATTGTACCGGTTGCGGAAGCAGCAGAATAAGCGGCTGACAGCGCGGCCGCGGGATACGTGGCCGGATCGCTTCAGACGATCAGTTTCCAAGGGGAGGCAGGCCACTGCCTCCCCTTTATTATGTCCTCCCCTGCCCGCTTGGTCCTCATGGAGGGAGTTACGGCATGAGTACGCAAATCACGACCGACCGGCTGGTCCTGCGCCCGGTGGAGGCCAGCGACGCGGCACGGATCGCCGATCTGGTCAATGATCCGAAAGTTTACCGCATGGTGGCGCGCATTCCCGCGAACCAGACGGTGGCTCAGACGCTTGCCTGGATTGCCGGTCACACTGCAGGGCGTGAAGAGAATACCAAACACCCCTATGCGATTGTCGAGAACGGGGAATTGGTAGGCGTGACCAGCGCGCATCGCGACAGCACCTGGTTGCCCTTCGAGATCGGATACTGGCTCTCGCCGGACCGCTGGGGCAATGGTCTCATGACAGAGGCCACCGAGGCGCTTGTGGGCTGGCTGAAGCAGCGCGGCGAACGCGGCTTTGTGTCAGGCTATCTGGATGATAATCCGGCCTCGGGCCGCGTTCTGGAAAAACTGGCCTTCATGAAGGCAGATCGGATCAAGGTCTTCTGCCTTGGTCGCGGAGAGATGGTAGGCCACGTCAATATGGCGCGGATCGACTGAAACACGTAAGAGTACAGACATGAAATTTCTCGATCAGGCCAAAGTGTTCATCAAGTCCGGCGGTGGCGGCGCGGGCTGCGTCTCATTTCGCCGTGAGAAATACGTCGAGTATGGCGGTCCGAACGGCGGCGATGGCGGACGCGGCGGCGATGTCTGGGCGGAAGCTGTTGAGGGGCTGAATACGCTAATCGATTACCGCTACCAGCAACATTACAAAGCCAAGCGTGGCGGCCACGGCATGGGCAAGGAGCGCACCGGCGCGGGCGGCGATGACGTCGTGCTGAAACTGCCTGTGGGTACCCAGATATTCGAAGATGATCAGGAAACCCTGATTGCGGACCTCACAGAGGTCGGCCAGCGCGTCCTGCTCGCCGTTGGCGGTAATGGCGGCTGGGGCAATACACGGTTCAAGTCTTCAACCAATCAGGCACCACGCCGCGCCAACCCCGGTGAAGACGGCGAGGAACGCTGGATCTGGCTACGCCTGAAACTGATCGCGGATGCAGGCCTGCTGGGTCTGCCGAATGCCGGCAAATCTACCTTCCTGAGCGTTGTAACCGCCGCGACGCCCAAAATTGCCGACTATCCCTTCACGACGCTGAACCCCGGACTTGGCGTGGTCGATCTGGGGCCTGGCAGCCGGTTTGTGCTGGCGGACATTCCCGGCCTGATTGAAGGTGCTGCGGACGGTGCTGGACTCGGCCATCGCTTCCTTGGCCATGTCGAGCGCTGCAAGGTGTTGCTGCACCTGATCGATTGCACGCAGGACGATGTGGCGGGCGCCTACATGACGATTCGCAACGAGCTGGAGGCCTACAGCCCTGAACTGGCCCAGAGGCCGGAAGTGGTCGCGTTGAACAAGATCGACGCGCTGCTACCTGAGCAGGTCGAGGAGCAGCTCGCAAAACTGAAGACCGTATATGACGGCGACCCGCTGCTGATCTCTGGGGTGACCCGTGTTGGCGTGAAAAAAGCCCTTTCGGAGATCTCTCGCCACCTCGGACTCATAGCTGAGGAAGAGAATGCTGGCGAAGACGCCGACTGGACGCCGCTTTAGTGGTGATGATGCGGCTCGGTATTGTATCGTCCGCACTTGCCGCACTTCACGACCACGCCGTGCGCATCATGGTGCGCTACGTTGACCAGCAGCTTGGTCTTGCACGATCCACAGCGATAGGTCTCGTCACCGCCACCTTCGCGGGCGGGCGAGCCAGCAGTGTGTTCCACCACATCGGCGCCTTCGGCCTGGGCAGGGGTCAGCAGGATCATGTCGAATTGGGGCATTTCAGAAAACCTCGTCTTTTCAACTGTCGTGACGGTCAATCGCCCGGCTTGTCAACGGCTTCATTTTCGCTTTCGGCATTTGCCGCCGCAGTGTATCGCTCCGCCAGATGACTGAAACGCCTTTTGCTTCTGCCAAGCGTATCGTGGTGAAGACCGGCTCTGCCCTTGTCGCAGAGCACGGCCAACCGCGCCATGCCTGGCTGGAGAAACTCGCATTCGATATTGTTTCACTGCGTTCCAGAGGGTTTCAAATCATTCTCGTTTCGTCCGGCGCGGTTGCATTGGGTCGCAAAAGTCTTGGCAATTCTGTTTCAAACCGTCTCGACCAGAAACAGGCCGCCGCCGCGATCGGCCAGCTGCGCTTGATGTCTGCCATCGGCCAAGCCTTCGAGCCGCATGATGTCACCATCGGCCAGGCACTGCTGACGCTTGGCGATACCGAAAATCGCCGGCGCTGGCTGAACGCACGCGCAACCCTCGAGACCTTGCTGGAATCAGGCGTGGTGCCGGTCATCAATGAGAATGACACGGTGGCGACTGACGAGATTCGCTATGGCGACAATGACCGGCTGGCCGCGCGCGTCGCCCAGATGATGGGCGCGGATGTGCTGGTGCTCCTGTCGGATATTGACGGCCTCTACACGGCGGATCCGCGCACCCACCCGGAGGCAACGCATATTCCCCGCCTCGACCAGCTGACCGCCGAACATGACGCGATGGCGACCGGCGCGAACGCTGATGCCGGTGTCGGCTCTGGCGGCATGGCAACCAAGCTCGCCGCCGCGCGAATTGCGCATGCGGCCGGCTGCTCCACGCTGATCACGCTCGGCAATCGGGACCATCCCCTGCTTGCCATCGAAGACGGCGCGCGCGCGACGCTGATTTCCGCCGCCACCACGCCCGCCAATGCCCGTGCAGCCTGGCTGTCAGGTCATTTGACACCCGAAGGCTCAATCGAACTGGACGAAGGCGCGGCCAAGGCCCTGCGCAGTGGGGCGAGCCTGCTGGCCGTGGGGATCACCGCCGTCACGGGCACTTTCGAGCGCGGGGCCGCCGTCGCCTTGAACGCGCCCTCCGGCCAGATGGTCGGCAAGGGCGTCACCGCCTACAGTTCGGGCGAGATCGCCCGCGTCATCGGCCGCCATAGCGAAGAGGTCGAGGCGATCCTCGGCTATCGCGGCCGCCCGGCCATCGTCCATCGTGACGACATGGTTCTGCTCCGCTAGCCCCGCCCCGATGCACGACATTCGCGCCGCCACCCTGGACGACATCGCAGCGCTGACAGACCTGGAGCTTGCCTTTCCGGAGGAAGACCGGTTTTCGCGACGCACGTGGCGGCGCTTGCTGAGCGGGAATTCGGCAATCCTCGTATCCGACGGAAAGGATGGCCTGACCGGTGCAGCTGTCCTCCTGTTCCGCCGCAACAGCAAAGCCGCGCGACTCTATTCCCTGTCCGTCGCAGAAGCTGCGCGCGGCACCGGGCTTTCCGACCTTTTCCTTGAAAAATGCGAAGACATTTCAAAGCAGCGAAGCTGCGATACACTCAGGCTCGAAGTGCGCGAAACAAATAGCCGCGCAAAGCGTCTTTACGAACGCCATGGTTATCGCGTAATGGCGCGCGCCGCAGGCTATTATCCCGATGGAGAAGCCGCACTTAGATTAGAGAAGCCGCTGGGCGGCGTCTCGAGAGAGGATCAATGACCGATTGGGTCGTACTCGTAGAATCCGCCAACGACATCTCTCAGGCTGAGACGCCTCACAAGGTGCTGAAGGTATCAGACTATATCACCAAGCCGGCGCTGTTTTCCGGGCGACGGCCCTACATCCTGAATCTCTGCCGGTCCTATGGTTACCAGTCAGAAGGCTATTACGCCTCGCTGCTGGCCGAAGCGCGCGGGCACCGGGTCAGCCCCAGCGTCCAGACCATGGTGGAACTATCGGCCAAGGGACTCTACAGGCACGCCCTGCCCGATCTGGGCGAACGCCTGCGCGAAGCCCGCGCCAAGGGCGCGCCGGAGATCGAGCGTCTCTTCGTTGCCTTTTCCAAGCCGGAAACGCCAGGTTATGAGCGTCTTGCCCGCGAGGTCTCCGACTGGTTCCGCGTGCCGGCGCTTGAAGTCGAACTGGACCCGAAATCTCCGCACGGCATTGGCCGTGTCCGGATGGTGCCACCTCACAAGCTGAAAGGCGAACGCCGGGACTTCTTCCTTGAGGCAATGCAGGCTTACACAAGCGGGCGCATCAGCGAGCCGAAGTCCAAAGCCCCCGCCAAATGGGCGCTGGCCGTGCTGGTCGATCCGCATGAGAAGACCGCGCCGTCAAAGCCGTCTTCGATCAAGCGCCTCGCAGATGTCGCTGCCAAGATGGGCGTTGAGGTTGAGACAATCGAACCATCGGACCTGACCAGTCTTGCCGAGTTTGACGCCCTGTTCATCCGCGCCACGACCCAGATTGATAACTACACCTACAAATTCGCCCGCCGCGCCGAACAGGAAGGCATGCCCGTCATTGACGACACGCAATCCATGATCCGGTGCACCAACAAGGTCTTCCTCAAGGAGATACTCGAGAAGGCTGGCTTGCCTATTCCACACACGCTCATTCTCGATGAGAAGTCTGACCTTGCTGCCGTGTTCGAGACCTTGGGCAATCCCGTCGTGCTGAAGACGCCAGACGGTTCCTTTGGTACCAATATGGTCAAGGCTCGCTCTCTCGAGGAACTCCGCGCAGGCGCAAAGCAGATGTTCAAGGACACGGCCCTGATCATTGCTCAGGAATTCATTCCGACGAAGTTCGATTGGCGTATCGGGGTCCTCAATGGCGAACCGCTCTATGCCTGCCAATACCGTATGGCACGCGGCCACTGGCAAATTGTGAAACATGGTCCGGACGGCAAGACGAGCGAGGGAGGCTTCACCACCTTCCCAGTCGAGGATGCACCGCCCGAGGTGGTGGATGCGGCGGTGCGCGGCGCGCGCCTGATCGGCGATGGCCTCTACGGCGTCGACCTGAAGGAAACCGACCAGGGCGTCGTGATCATCGAGATCAACGACAACCCGTCAATTGACCATGATGTGGAAGGCGCCATCCTGAAAGACGAGCTGTGGCGGCGGATCATTTCCTGGTTTTCCACGCGGCTCGAAGAGCGCATGGGCCGGGTCGCCTGAGACCTAGAAGCGGAACGCGCCGGAGATCAGTGAGTCATACCGGTCCTGCGTGAACGGCACATATTGGCGCCGGTCGGGATGGTACATCCAGATCGGGTCATCCACCATGTCCGGATTGTAGCCCTCTTTCATCAGTTCCACTTTGCGATACTTCATCGTGCCGGTCGTGTCGGGCTCGCGCTGGATACGAATAAAAATCGGGATGGCGTAGGATGGAAGATTGGCTGACAGTTCATAGTGCAGGCTTTCGAAATCGACATCGCCATTCAGCGTAACCGCCGCCATGCCAGCCTTGCCTTCCGTCCCCGGAATTTCCACACCATAGACGTTGGATGTTTCGATTCCCTTCGAACGGATCATTGCGTCACTGACTTCGCTGGTGGAAACGTTTTCGCCCTTCCAACGGAACGTGTCGCCGATCCGGTCCACGAAGAATACATAGCCATTTTCGCACTTGCGCATCAAATCCCCCGTCCGGAACCATTTGTCTCCGGGTTCGAACACGTCTCGGAGAATTTTCTTCTCCGTCGCTTTTGGGTCCTGGTATCCAGCAAACTCGAATTCGTTTTCAGTAATGCGCCCCAGCATCTCACCGGCTTCGTTCGGCTCGGCCCGAATGACAAAGCCATCGTCACCGCGGACTACATCTTCCGTTTCGAGATCATACTTCACGAACTCGACATGATCGAACCGGGCCTTGAGCCATTTCGGAATGCGGCCAACCGCGCCGACCGTGCCGTCGATACTCATCAAATTCACATTGCCATCTGTCGCGCCATAGAACTCAACCAGATTTGTGATGTTGAACCGCTCACGGAACTCCGTCCAGATTTCCGGGCGCATCCCGTTGCCAAAGCCAGTCTGCAGGCGATGGGCACGTTCTTTCGGATGAACGGGTTGGTTCAGGAGATAGCGGCACAATTCGCCGATATAGACAATGGAGGTTGCGCCCTCATCGGCGACATCATCCCAGAATGCGCTCGCCGAAAATTTGCGGCGCAGAATTATACTCGCCCCCGTCATCATGGCCTGCCCGACGCCGCAGACTCCGCCAGTGGCGTGATACAACGGCAAAGTCAGATAAACGCGATCGCGCGGGCCTGTGTAGCAAGGCGCAATGAAGGTGCGCATCATGATCTGGAGACGGGAATTGGTAATGCGGGTCGCCTTGGGCAACCCCGTCGTACCCGAGGTGAAGATATACAGGCACATGTCTTTACCACGCAGATGCGCGCGCAAATCACGTGATGGGCGCTCTGCTGACAGGTTTGGCAACATGGCCGCAAGATCTTCGCCGTGCTCGCCGCCCATTGTCCAAACTTTTGGCGCAGATTCCATCTCGGCGGCGACCTTGCTGACGGATCGATCCCGACGCGGGCCTGCAATAATGTGCGCGGCTTCGGAAATGGTCAGGCAGTGTTTGAGCGGATCGCCATCAAGATGCGTATTCACCAGAGCCGTGATGACGCCGACCTTTGCCAGCCCAGCCCAGATCGCGACGTATTCCGGGCAATTCTCCATGCAAAGCGCGACGCGGTCGCCCGCTTCCAGGCCGTGCGCCAGCGCCCAATGGGCAATCCGGTTCGCCGTGGCATCGAATTCGGCATATGTGGTGAGCTTGCCTTCGAACCGAAACGCAATGTTCCCGGCATGCTTGTCGACACTCTCCTCGAAATCGTCCGCAACGAGTTGCCGGGAGTCCGGCGTAACGTCGCCGATCAGCTTGTGCATCCGGATCGCCATGCGTAAAAAATCGAGATCACGCTTCATTTGCGAGAAGGAATCGCGGAACGGGACGGCGGCAGGAAGAGCGGAGGGATTAACCATGATACCTGCCAATACCGGAATATGGTGAACATGTTGTGACCAGAGAAAGGTGGATTGGACAGGAATCGCGCACTTGCACAGTTTGCATCCACGAATGCCTCTGCTAGCTGCTGATCACACGATTTGGAGACCACGCATGACCGACCCTGTTGGAGACCTTCTGTCCCTGCTCGATATCGAGCGCCTGGAACTGGACCTGTTCCGCGGCCAGAGCCCGGATGAGCGCGCCAGCCAGCGGGTTTTCGGTGGTCAGGTCATCGCTCAGTCGCTGGTGGCGGCCTACCGCACCGTGCCGGAAGACCGGACATGCCACTCGCTCCATGCCTATTTCATCCGTCCCGGCGATCCGAAAGTGCCGATCATCTATCAGGTTGACCATTCCCGTGATGGCGGCAGCTTCACGACGCGGCGCGTGGTGGCGATCCAGCACGGAAAACAGATTTTCAACATGGCGGCGAGCTTCCAGACCGACGAGGAGAGCTGGGAACACCAGCACAAGATGCCGGAAGTGGACGGCCCCGACGGCCTGAAGGATCTTCGCGAACGCCGCCTGGAAATCGCCGACCGCCTGCCCGAGGCCCTGCGCGAAGATTTTGCGCGGGAACGCGACATCGAAATCCGTGATGTGGCGCCTCTGGACCTGATCCATCCCGAAATCGCAGACGATCACCACAATATCTGGTTCCGGGTCAGCCGCCCCATCGACGTACCGCCGGCGCTGCACCATTGCCTGTTGGCCTATGCCTCCGACATGGCTCTGCTCAGCTCCAGCTATCGCCCGCACGGCATTACCTGGCTGAACCACAAGGAATTGATGTCGGCCAGCCTGGATCACGCGATGTGGCTGCATGGACCCATCAAATTCGATGAATGGCACCTCTACTCCATGGACAGCCCATTTGCCGGCAAAGGGCGTGGATTCAATCGCGGAATGATCTTCAATATGGCCGGAGACCTCGTGGCAAGCGTTGCGCAAGAGGGTCTGGTGCGACGCTTGCGCACAAAAGACTGAATTCACAGCCGAAAGGGGCTTGCGCCGTAGCGCGACCCCATTATTACGGGAGTCCGGAGCGTAGCGCAGCCTGGTAGCGCATCTGGTTTGGGACCAGAGGGTCGGAGGTTCGAATCCTCTCGCTCCGACCATTCACTTTCTTAGCGGTGAGGTTCATCATGCAAGCGCGTATCTACAAGCCCGCCAAAAGCGCGATGACCTCCGGCAGAGGCAAGACCAAAGCCTGGATTCTCGAATTCGTGAACAATGACGCCAAGCGCTCGGCAGACCCCCTCATGGGCTGGACCAGCATTGACGACACGTCCGGACAGATCCGCCTTTCCTTCGAGACGCAGGAACAGGCAATCGAGTATGCCAAGAGCAAGGGTCTGACATTCACGGTTACGCCATCTGAAGAGCGGAAACGGCTTGTAAAGTCCTATAGCGCTAATTTCGACGCCAATCGCAAGCAGCCTTGGACTCACTAGGATGCCCGCCGGCAACAATCCGGCCCCGTAGCTCAGCTGGATAGAGCACCCGACTTCTAATCGGACGGTCGCAGGTTCGAATCCTGCCGGGGTCGCCATTCCTGGCGCGCGGCAGAATGGCTTTCCCTAAAATGAAACAAGCCCACCAGAGGCTGGAGGGCTTGCTCAAAATAATCGCTACTGTCAGGCGCTAGTTCGCCGCTGCGCTATCCAGTTCCTTGGTCAGCTGTTCTTTCAGGTCGCGCTTGATGAACTTGCCGCTGGCATTACGCGGCAGTGCGGTGAGGAACCAGACATAACGTGGCACCTTGTGCTTCGCCATGATGCCCGCGCAATGCTCACGAAGCGTGACGGCAGCCAGGTCTTCGCCCGGTTTCAACACGACGGCCACGCCGACCTCTTCGCCCAACCGGTCATCCGGTACGCCGAAGACGCTGCACTCTGCCACGGACGGGTGACGATAGATCGCCGCCTCGACCTCGGCGCAATAGACGTTCTCGCCGCCGCGCAGCACCATGTCTTTCTTGCGGTCCACAATAAAGATGAAACCATGCTCGTCGATCCGGGCAATGTCGCCGGTGTGCAACCACCCATCGGTAATCGATTCTGCCGTCGCCTCAGGCCGGTTGATATAGCCTTTGATGACCGAAGAGCCGCGCACCCACAGCTCGCCAACTTCGCCCTGCGCGACGGTCTCACCAAGATCATTGACGCACTTGGCCTCGAAATTGGGCATGGCCGGGCCAGCGCTGTCGGGCTTGTCGATGAAGAAGTCCGCCGCAACAGATGTAATGATGCCGCAGGTTTCGGTCATGCCGTAACCGGTATTCGGCCGAGCGGTTGCCACCGTGGAGTCGATCTTCTGAACAAGGTCTGGCGGCAATTGCGCACCACCGCCGCCCAGCGTTGCCAGGCTGGACGTGTCTGTCTTTTCGAAGTCCGGATGGTTGATCAGTTCGCGGGCCATGATGGGGACACCGCTCATCGCCGTGACCTTCTCGGTCTCAACCAGTTTCAATGCCTCGCCCGCGTCCCAGCGATACATCAGCACGATCTTGCCGCCCGCAGCGGTAATGAGATACGCGGCGCAATTGTTCGCCGTGACATGGAAGAGCGGCGTCGTGATCAGGCCAACCGGAACCGGCGCTTCTTCAGGTGGCATTTCCCCCGTGGCGCGCGCGGTCGCGAGCTGGGTGGAAGCCCCCGCAAATGCCATGTTCAGCAAGTTGGACACACAGCCCCGATGGGTCAGCTGTGCGCCTTTCGGGAAACCGGTCGTGCCGGATGTATAGAAGATGCACGCATCCGCGTCGGGGTCGACACTGACGTCCGGCAATGCGCCGCCATGGGCCAACACGTCTGACCATTGGATGACAGGCGATGGCGCATCCGGCGCGCGTACACCGACGATCTTCATCTTGTCGGCCGCGCCGGAAATGGCGAGCACCCGCTCCAGCCGCTCTGAGTCCGCAAACAGGATCTTGGGTTCGGAGTCCTTTAGCGCGTATTCCATTTCCTCAGGTGTCCACCAGGCATTCATGCCAACCACGGCAATTCCAACCGAGACACAGGCCCAATATAGCAGCATCCATTCAGGATAGTTGCGCATGGCGATCGCCACACGGTCGCCGGGCTTTACGCCTTGGTCAAACATCCAAGCGGCGGCCGACGCCACATCGCGATGTGCATCCGCATAAGTCCAACGCTCATCCTGGTAGACCAGATAGTCGCGTTCGGGGAATTGGAGCGTCGACATCCAGACTTCCCGCACACTGGGCGGGGCGTTCTTGTAGACGCGGAGCCGGTTGCCCAGAACTTCGGCCTCGACGATCTCGAATTCGCCGCCGGGGCCTGTCAGTTCTTCCCGTGCTTTCAGGAGTTCGGTGTAGTGCATGTTTCCTCCGGATCGTTTTGTCCGATCATACACGGTGTCGCTACGTCACAAAGACCGGACGCTGGGGCAAGCCTTGCCCGTTTTACCTGAACTTTCCTCAGCTTAGGGCTCGATTGTGACAATCACCCGTTCATAGCGTGTCAGCGATGGCGTTCCCTTATCGGTGACTTTCACGATGAAGTGCGCAGTTTCCGTCTGTTCCACTTCCGGCAACTGGAACCAGATATCGAAATCATTGACGGCGTGCCCCATGTCTATGGGCGCCTCCAACGTCCCCGCTTCGGCATAATTGAACCAGTGATAGCTGAGGCTGTCGCCATCCGGATCATACGTACCAGACGCATCCAGTCCGATATGCTCTCCGGACTTCGCGGTGAGCTGGCGCGCATGAGCCAGTTTCACGACCGGCGGATGGTTCGCATCTTCATAGGATGAAATGGTCCAGTCCATGCGCGCAGCAAAGTCACGCTGGAGGTCGCTTCTCCACCGCAGCAACGTGACATGATTGTCGTGATAGGTTTCCTCTGCAGGGCCAATCGCCCGACCATCCTTCTGCGCCACCCAGGGCGTGTAGGTGTCGGTCGCATTCGTCCAGATCGGGCGCGGTTCCGGGTCCAGCGGCACACCGCCCGAACCAAGCTTTCCGGGACCGACACCGATCTCATCCGCACTCGGCGTATAGAGTTCGTACCGACCACCCCAGCCGCCCCAGTCCGGACGGTCCGGCACGTTGAGCCCGTTCGGGATCAGGGAGAGATAGGCAGGTGTATCGCCTTCCATACCCCAGACCACGTCCGGATAGCGCGCGCCAAGCGGGCCATGATCTTGCTGGATGTTTTCGGCGATCCACTGATTGGAAATATGGTCCTCGAAGCCGGGAAAGCCACGCGTTATAGCGGTCCAGGTGGAGCGGCCATACTCGCCCGGGCTGACAATGTAAAACAGGCTCGGAAACTCGCGGCGCATCCAGATGCCGCTATCGTCCTGATCTGAAATTGTATAGACACGGAGTTTCGAGATCAGGCGTGCAGCCTCTGTCTCGCTATTCGCTTCGCGGACATCATGCAGCGCCTGGGCCAGCGTGTTCGCTCCACCCCAGACGGAGATCCATAGTGGCCGGTCATCCTCGACTTCCAGCAGGCGAATGATGGCGTCGGACCCTTCGGTCGACTGGCCAGCCCCCACACTTTCCATTCCGTAGCCGGGCTGGCCACTCATCACGAGGTCCTGCAGCTCTGATTCCGCCGGATAATCCGGCGCGTGCTGGCTGAGCGTATCGTAGACCTCGCCATACTTTCCAAGTGTCGTGCGGATGGAATCGGGCCGAATATCCTTTTTCTTCCAGATAGATGTGGTCGCCACCAGCGCCTCGATGTCGATCTCATTGGAATAGAGCAGGAGACGGATCAGCGATTGCGTATCGTCCGGGTCGGCTTCCATATCCGTCAGGATCACGACGCGGTGCTTTTCCAGCGCCACTGGCACCTGTTCAGCCACCAATTCGTCGGCGGGCATAACTTGCCCCATGGCACTGCACGCACTAGGCGCAATTGCTGACACGAGCCCCGCGAACCCAATCAGAATCCGTTTCGCCATGACTTTCCTCCGCTTCTTTATGATAGCGGTATCATTGCGTGAGCGATCTTGTGTGGCAAGTGGATACGCTTCGGTGACTTTGAATTATTTCCTTAGCCCGCTGCGCGCGTTTGGCCGGCATGGAGGGCGCAGATCAGCGTGAATAGCCGCCGCGACGTGGAGAAGTCGACTTCGACCTTGCCTTCGAGGCGTTCGGCAAGAAGCTCTGAACCCTCATTATGTATGCCACGCCGCGCCATATCGATGGCTTCGATCTGGTGCGGCGACTGGGTTCGGATCGCATCATAATAGCTGTCGCAGATCATGAAATAGTCACGGATCACGCCCCGGAACGGCCCGAGTGAAAGGATGAAAGTGTGCACCTCCTCGCCTGCCTCGGTACGAATGGCAAAGACGAGCCGACGCTCGGCTTTGGACAGGTTCAGTTGATACGGCCCCCTGTCCTGACCGATCACCTTGAAGGAATTGCTTTCCAACAGATCAAAAATGGCAACGCGGCGCTCATGCTCGGCGTCCGGGCCCGATGCGCCCAGGGTCTCATCGTCGATATCGACGCCGATGAGCCGATCATTGCTCACCCGTCCGTACCCTGATTGGACCGAATGGAGATGGAGCGCGCATGGGCGGGTAAGCGCTCTGCCTCGGCGAGGCGCAAGGCGGCGGGCGCAATCGCGGCAAACCCCTCAGGCCCCACACGCTGAACACTCATGCGCTTCAGAAAATCATACAGGCCAAGGCCTGACGAGAAGCGCGCAGCGCGGCTGGTTGGCAGGACATGATTGGATCCGGTGACGTAATCTCCAAGCGCCTCGGGCGTGTAGTGACCAAGAAAGACTGCACCGGCATGACGGATCAACGGCAACAAGGCGTCCGGGTCTTCGATGGCGAGTTCCAGATGCTCGGCCGCAATCCGGTTGGCGATGGAGGCTGCAGCAGGCAAATCAGGTGCGACAACAATTGCACCATTATTCGTCCAGCTTTCGCGCGCACGCTCGCCAGTTGGCAGGGTTTTCAACTGGTTTTCCACAGCCGTTTCCACAGAATCCCCCACAGCCTGATCCACAACAATGAGGATCGACTGGCTGCTGGGATCATGCTCGGCCTGAGACAGCAGGTCGGCGGCAATCCAGTCCGGGTTTGCCGTATGGTCTGCGATAACCAAAATCTCAGAGGGGCCAGCAATCGTGTCGATGCCGACGCGGCCAAATACCTGGCGCTTGGCCTCTGCGACGAAAGCATTACCGGGGCCGACAATCTTATCGACCGGGGGCATGTTTGATGTGCCAAAAGCCAGCGCGGCCACAGCCTGAGCGCCGCCAATCGGGTAGAACTCCTCGACGCCGGCTTTCAGCGCAGCATATGCCACCGCGGGCGACAGCTCCCCCTGAGGCGCGGGCGCAACCATGACGATGCGCTCAACGCCGGCGATCTTGGCCGGCACGACATTCATCAGAACCGAAGAGGGGTAACTCGCGCGGCCGCCCGGCACATAGACGCCGACGCTTTCCAGCGCCGTCCAGCGCCAGCCGAGTTCTACTCCCGCTGAGTCGGTAAAACTGTGGTCTGCGGGCCGCTGCTCCGCATGATAAGTGGCGATCCGATCATGCGCAAAATCGATGGCTTCGCGCAAATCAGCCGGGCATTGCGCGGCCAGGCTGTGCAGGTTCACATTGTCGGATGTCAGCATCGATGGGTCCAGTTGCAGACCGTCAAACCTGGCCGTGTATTCGGCCACGGCCTCGCCGCCGCGTGCCTGCACATCCTTCAGGATGCCCGTTACGGTATTCGCAACGTCTTCACCCGTGCCGCGTTCCTGCTCCAAGAACTGGGCGAATTCACCATTGAAGGCGTCGTTTGAGGCAAAAAACCTGCGGACCATGTCTATCTCCGGCGCCGCTCGTGGCTGGGAAGGCGGCGCGTCGGCCACACATAGTCACTGTCCAGCAAGGTTGCATCCAGAACTTCAACCTCAAGGACGATTTCTCCGTCGCCTGCGAAGATCAGCGTGATCTTTCCACCCGGCGGCTCATCTGCCGGGGTGAAGGTCACCTGCAACAGCGACAGGATCATTTCCGGGTCTGTCTTGGTGATAGCGCGGGTCTTCGCGCCCAGCACGCCATCGAAGGCCAGCAGCGACCGCACACGCTGGCCGTCGCCGCGTTTCGCGCCCGCTTCCCAGCGAAAGCGGTTTATTTCCAGCGCAAACCGGTTGTGGCGGGACTCATATTTCAGGTTTCCCGCTTTCACGACACTGTCCTGAATGGCGGCGGAAATGACTTCCAGATCCTCGGCCGTTTCGGCGAGGAGACGAAGTGGTTTGTGATCAGCCATCAGTGCCCCTTGAGCAATTCCTAGTCTTCGTCCTCGGATCGGCGTTCAATGCTAGCGCCACAGGCGTTAAGTTTCGCTTCCAGCCGCTCAAATCCACGATCGAGGTGGTAGATACGGTTCACCACAGTCTCCCCCTCTGCGGCAAGCCCTGCAATCACTAGAGAGACCGATGCGCGCAAATCTGTCGCCATGACTGGCGCTGCGGTCAGCTGAGGCACACCTTTCACGACCGCCTCCTGCCCACGCACTGTGATGTCTGCGCCAAGACGCGAGAGTTCCGGTGCGTGCATGAAACGGTTCTCGAAAATCGTTTCGCGAATGATGCTGGTACCGTCCGCGAGGCTCATCAGGGCCATGAACTGAGCCTGAAGGTCAGTCGGGAAGCCTGGATGCGGCTGGGTCGATACGCTGACGGATTTGAGCCGCGAGCCATTCCGTATGATGCGCAGAGTGGCCGCGGCCTCGTCGGCCTCGACCGTGACGCCAGCCTCTCTCAGCTTGCCAATCATTGCGCCAAGGGCCGCCACCGGTGCGCCCTCAAGCGTGACATCGCCACCGGCCGCTGCAGCCGCCATGGCATATGTGCCCGCCTCAATCCTGTCCGGCATGACGGAATGCGTCGTGCCGCTCAGTTTCTCGACGCCTTCGATGCGAATTTTGGATGTGCCAGCGCCGGTGATCTTCGCGCCCATGGAATTCAGGCAAACCGCAAGGTCTTCAATCTCGGGCTCGCGTGCGGCGTTCTCCAGAACGGTCTCGCCCTGCGCAAGCGTCGCAGTCAGCATGGCATGCTCGGTCGCACCAACGCTCGGCATGGCAAAATTAACGTGCGCGCCCTTCAGGCCATGAATGGCGGCGGCCTTCACATACCCCTGCTCCACACGCAGATCCGCGCCCATCGCTTCCAGGGCCTGCAAGTGCAGATCGACCGGCCGGGCACCAATCGCACAGCCACCCGGCAGCGAGACTGTTGCATGGCCAGAACGCGCAATCAGAGGCCCCAACACGTTGAAACTCGCCCGCATCTTGCGGACCTGATCATATGGCGCGATCGTGCTTTTCAGTTCGGCACCGTTCAAATGACAGGTCGAATCGCCCTTTGGCCAATAGACTTCAACGCCCAGCGTTTCCAGCAATTGCGCGAGGAAGCGCGTATCAGCCAAATTCGGCATATTGGTGAGCGTGATGGGTTCGTCAGTCAGCAAGCATGCGACCATCAGCTTCAGAGCGGAGTTCTTCGCGCCGGAAACCGGAATGCGGCCATTCAGATGAGCGCCGCCCTTGATGTGCAATTTATCCATGGATTGCCCTTATACAGCGCTTCGCGGCTTTGGAAGGGCCTGAATGTGGCAAGGCTGCACAGACTTTATCCAAATATTACCGGCAGTTGCTTAAGCCCCCGCAAGCCGGAGCGCGGAATCCACTTCAGCCGTTCCGGCTCAACGCCCAGGGCGAGGCCCGGCCAGCCGTCCAGAAGACAATCGAGCGCCGCCTGTGCTTCGGCGCGTGCCAAGTGCAGGCCGAGGCAGATATGCGGCCCGCCACCCCAGCCAAGATGGCGATTTGGCCTGCGGGTCAGGTCCAGGTTTCGAGGGCCCTCAAACACACGCTGATCAATATTGGCCGCCGCAAGCAAGGCAACAAGGCGTTCGCCGCGTTTCATTGACAAGCCGTGGAACTCCAGATCCTCGCGTGCATGCCGCGGCTTGGTCATCTGCACCGGCGCGCAGTAGCGCAAGAGCTCATCCACGGCGATGCCGCGCGCATCGTCATCCATGCCCCGATACTGATCCGCTGCGTCCGGCTCGGTCAGCAGCGTGTAGACAGCTGACGAGATCAGGTGCTTCGTCGTCTCATGTCCGGCGATGAAGAGGACAAACACCATGGCAACCAACTCGTCATTGCTCATGCGGTCGCCATCGGCTTCAGCATGGACGAGCTCGGTGACGAGGCCTGGCCCGGGTTCATGCCGGACGCGCTCGAATTCCTCCGCCAGCATTCTCTGAACCGCGCCAAGCTTCATCAGGCCGCGCAGCACATTGAATATGTTCGCTGTCGCGGTCAGGCCATGCAGGACAGAATCAAGCTTGTTTCGAATCTCACCCGAGAACCCCAGCAGGTCATAGATCACCAATAATGGCAGCTGTCGGCACAGCCCCTCAACCAGATCCGCTTCGCCTGCTTCAACCATCTCCGCCACCAGCCGATCACAGGTTTCGCGAATACGCGGCTTCAATGCGTCGATCGAGACGCGCCGGAAGGGCTGGTCGACCAGACGCCGCAAGCGCAGATGGTCAGGGTCATCCAGCGACAGCAGATTGTTGGACAGCGTCTTCAGGGATTTGGGCAGAAATCTGAGGCCGAACGGTGAATCAAACCCGGCGTTTCGCGCGTCCACCGCAAAACGATCCGAATCCTTGAGGAATTCCAGACATTCAGCATGTCCCAGTACCAGCGTGCACTTGCCGAGGAAGGGCAGTTTCTGCCGAACGAACAGGCTCTCTTCCCTGGCCGCAGCGAGAAAGCCGTGCGGCCCACGCAGATAAGCCTGAGAGTTGAGCGGCAGGCTCATTTCTTCTCTGTATCCGGCTCAGCCGGGGGCGCCTTTGCCTTGCGCGTAGCCGCCTTGCGGCGTCGCAAATTCGCCCGCAGAGCCTCGGCCCGGCGTGCGGCATTATCCTGTCCTGTTACCTTGTCTTTCATATGAGGTGCTTTTCGCAGCAAAACGGCCTTTTCATGTCAGTCTGCATAAGCTAAAGCCCGCTTTCCATTCCTGCAATGCCGCGGTAGCTCAGTGGTAGAGCGCATCATTGGTAATGATGAGGCCGGGAGTTCAATTCTCCCTCGCGGCACCAGGAATTTCCCGACAATCAGCGACACTGAGCGCGCGTCTTCCGGCGCGCGCGGGCTGTTTGTCCATCGCATTCAGCCTCAAGACCATATGGTCCGCCCTTTCGCAATATTGGACTTGTCTTCGACCCTAGAAGGTCTTGGACACGCTCACGAAGGCACGGCGACCGCGGAGGTCGTAGGCCGTTGCGCTGAGCGGCGTGTTGCCTGCGCTGGTCGTGATGATGTCAGACACTTGCGGTGGCGCTTCGTCGAAGATGTTGCGGATACCGCCAGTGATCGTCCATGTGTCGCCTGTCCAGCGGACAGAAGCACCATGTTCGAACTGAGCTTCGGTGAAGACCTTGTACTGTCCATCGAGACCAAAATAGGCCGCTGGCTCGTTCAGGTCGTCGTCGAAGTTGCGGTTGTTGTCCTGACGGCCAATGAAGGTCGTGAACCAGGAATAGGTCCAGTCTCCACGGTCCAGACGGACGTTCGCATCACCTACGACACTCGGATAACCGATTGTGCCGTTGAAGTCGTTGTCTTCCACACCCGTGACGAAGTCCGAACCGAAGACGTTGATGTAACGCTCCAGAGCCCAGTTCATCGAGGTTTCGACAGTCAGCGTACCGAAGTTGAAGTCTTCTTCGTAGCGAACTTCAAGGTCGATGCCGCGCTGCTGCTGGGAGTCAACGTTCAGGGTAAGGGCCTGAATGTTGTCGAGCTGGAACGGCGTCAGCGACGTCGCAGAGTCACGCTCGAACAGGTTACAGAAATCGTTCGGGAAGGTCGTTGTTGCATAACAACCCCCGACGATCTGAGCACCGCTCAGGCTGGTGATCTGGTCCTGAATTTCAACTTCGTAGTAGTCGATCGCGATGTTCAGGTTGGCGAAAGTTGGCGTCAGGATGATACCCGCGGTGAAGGTTTCACCGGATTCGGATTCAAGCTGATCGCCCCCACCTGAGGTCGTGATCAGAGCAGAACCGCCAAGACCGCCTGTGAAGTCGTCAGGAATACCTGCCGCGGCACAGTTGGTACGGATGTTCTGGTTATTGGTATCGCCCCAGTTGATACATGGGTCGATGGAGGTCTGCGACAGGAAACCGGTCTGGTCCTGAAGGAACAGTTCGAACAGCGCTGGTGCGCGGTAAGACGTACCAAAGCTCGAACGGGCCCGAAGGATCGGGTTAACCTGCCAGTTCAGACCGACCTTGTAGATCGAGTCGGAACCACCGATGTCGTATTCGAAGCCACGCACAGAACCGTTGAACGTGACGTCTTCAGCAAAAGGCTGACCTTTGAAGATCGGCACTTCGACTTCAGCGAACAGTTCGGTGACAGTGTTCTCGCCGCGGGTCGGGCCTGCGGTCGAAGAACCCCAGATGTCGCCGCTTTGGGTCAGTTCACCTGGCGTGTCATCGATGCTGAATTCGCGATACTCAGCGCCGATACCAAGGCCGATTGGACCAGCTGGCAGTTCGAACAGCTCACCCGCGACGACCGCGGTCAATGTGGTCTGCTCATAGACCGTTTCACCAGACTGGTAGCCACCGATGGCCGCAACCAGGTCGTTTACAGCAGCACCGCTGAGGATATCGGGATCCAGCAGGTTGATGCTTGGAGGACCGACAAGATTCGGCACGCCGTCATTGTCGTAGTCGACGCCGTCAAAGTTCCAGTCACCCGACTGGGAGATCAGGATCTCGCTGCCTTCATAGGTACCTTCGCCGCGCGAATAGGTGCCGTCGATTTTCCAGGACCATGCGTCGAGAACGCCCGGAGCAAAGCCGCCGGAGAACGACGTGCTGCCGTAGAAGTAGTCGACTTCAACCTTATCGGTCGTCGGGAATGGTGCCACGATCTGGACCAGCGAATTCATGTCATTCGAATAGGTCGGATCAGCGATGTAGCCATACTGCGGCAGAACACCAAACGGCGTTTGCGAAGAGCCAACGATCGGGAAGAACTGGCGCCAACCTTCGATGTCCGTCGTACGACGGCTGAAGAGAAGTTCCGTATCCCATTCGACACCGGCAAAGGTCACATCGGCAGAGCCGAACAGAGAAATGTTCTCGTTGCGCGGGATGAAGTCCGAGTTGTCCAGGAAGGCCGCATCGAGAATGTCTTCATAGTATGGCTGGCCGCTGGCCAGATAGCCCGTACCGACGCGTGGGCGGTAACCCGGGATCGAACCACCGAAAGCCGTCGTGCCGGTCACACCGTCCGGGGAAGGCACGAGACGCTCACTTGAGAACAGGTCGATGGCTGTATTGTGGTACAGGTTGTTACAGTTGTTGCGCGGGTCTGTCGCCGTAGCCGAATAGTTCAGACGGTCAAGCAGGCCACCGGTCTGCGGGTCACGCACGAGATCGCGTGGGCAGGACAGGTAATCGCGCTGGCTGGCGTCGAGCTCTTCGGAGAGACGATACTCAGCCGACAGGGTGAATGCCGCATTGTCGCCAAGCTCAAAACCCCATGCCGCGCTGGCGGAATACTGCTCGCCACCTTCTTCGAAGGGCTGCGTGACATTGAAGTTCAGTTCCAGGTCATCCACGGAATCACGTGTGATGATGTTGACCACGCCGCAAACAGCGTCCGAACCATAGATGGTCGAAGCACCGTCTTTGAGGATCTCAACACGGGAGATGATGGACTGTGGAACGACGTTCAGGTCGAGTGCGGAAACTGCGCCGCGCGTACCTGAAGCGCCTGGGCGCTTACCGTCGACCAGAACCAGCGTACGCGTGTCACCACAACCGCGAAGGTCGAGCGTTTGCGTACCGACACCACCATTGGTGACGAAGTTCTGGAATGTGTTGTTCAGCTGGGTCGAGCCCGATGCGAGCGAAGAGCCCTGCAAAAGCGCGGCCGTATCGACCAGGCCTTCGAGCGTTGCGACTTCGGCCGTGATCACCTGAATCGGCGAAGACGAAGAGAACGAATCGCGAGCCAGCAGGGAGCCGGTAACCACGATCTTCTCTTGGCGGGACTCATCCTGAGGAGCCTCGTCAATGATTTCCAGAACGTCTTCAGATTCTGCATCTGCGTCCTGGGCTTGAGCCGCGCCGGAAATGACAAGTGCGCCTACAGCGACACTGCCGAAAACCGACCGACGGAACAGTCGTTTGTTCATCAGTATTTCCCCTGAAATATGTTTTTGCTCACCTATTAGCCCGGTGTTTTCCACCCAGCACCCGCATTTACAGCAGGCCTTGCCGCTACGTTGAACGTCGGTTTTGGAAGTGACAAGATTTCATGACACAAATTTCACCCACGAGGCACTTTCTGCCACCAAACTGTGTTGTTTGGGACACAATCTTGCCACGCTCCCAGAAGTTGCGGACGTGTTCTTGTCGCATAAGTGCATGACCGTGCTTGACGCTCCTCGCCCCGACTTAAATAGTAAACATAACCAATTCGGAGGAATACATTGATGCGCTATCGCATTTTGGCGGCTGGAATGATCAGTGCGCTTGCGGGATCATTGGCCGCACAGGCTGAACCGGTGACCGCAGAAGACTTCGCAAAATTCCCGTCAGTTTCCAGTGTCTCCATGTCACTTGAGGGTGACATGCTGGTTGGCGTGATTGCTGATCCCTCGAAGGATGGCGATGCGCGCGCAGCAGCCTATTGGGACCTGTCTGGCGAGATTGACACCACCAAGCCGCTCGTCCCTTCGAACATCACGCCATCCAGCGGGAAGACCAAATTCTACGGCGCAAGCGCGCTGAAGAACAAGAAGTCTCTCTGGTTCACGGTCCAGCCCTATATCGGCGCCCTTGAGGGTTGTGGCGAAGGCAAGACAACCGGCTCGACCAAGAAATACCTTCAAAAGGTCTATATGGGGAACGAGCGCATCAAGAAGATTGATGACCTCCCGGATGGCCGCGCTGAAATTGGCGCAAACAAGATGTTGCTCCGCTGTTTCGAACTGGAAGGCGATACCGGCATTGCCTCACTGCTTCCGCTCGATCCAACCAAGATCGTCCTTCGCCGTACCTCCACGAAGAACGGAACAAGCTATTTCGAACATGATCTTTCGAATGGCCGCGAGAAATTCCTCTTCAAGGCAAGCGATACGCAGCAAATTGAAGTCAGCACCCGAACCGGTGAGCCTGTTGCACGGACGGAACTCGAATATGAAGGTGGTGCCTGGCGCCAATATATCAGCTTGCTGGATAATGACGGCAATTTCCGGATAGAAGAGCCACTGACGACCGAAATTGCCAATCGCTTCAATATGGAAGTGCTCGGCAAGCAGAACGATACCGAAAACTACTTTGTCGCGACCGACAAGTTCGACGACAAGGTCGCGATCTATCTGTATGATGCGTCCACAGACTCCTTCAGTGACGATCCCGTATTCGCACATCCCGAGTTCAACGCCTCGGGCATGATCTTCTCTGATCGCGCGCAGGACTTCGGTGCCATTCTTGGATTTACCTACAGCGGCCCTGTTCAGGAAACCTATTGGCTCGATCCTGAGATGAAGAGCATTCAGGATGGTCTGGATGCGGCCTTCCCGGGCAAGAATGTGGCTATCAGCGACTATACGGCAGATCGCAATCGCGTCCTCTTTGCGGTCAGCGCCGCCGACATGCCGCCCGCTTACTTCCTGCTGGTCGACAAGTCCAAGGTCGCCGTCATCGGATCCCAGCGTCCGTGGATCGACGTAGAGGATCTCGGCAAGTCGAAGTTCGTCTACTATTCTGCACGCGACGGCCTGCAGATCCCTGCGATCATCACCCTGCCCGCTGGCTATGAAGAAGGCCAGAAGGCCAAAGGCGCAATCATCGTGCCGCACGGTGGTCCCTGGGCCCGTGATAGCGCCGGGTTTGATTCGTCAGGCTGGACGCAATACTTCGCGAGCCGCGGATACATCATCATGCAGCCGCAATATCGCGGAAGTGATGGCTGGGGCCGTGCACTCTGGCGCGCTGGCGACGGCGAATGGGGCCAGAAGATGCAGGACGACAAGGATGATGGCGCAGCCTGGCTGGTCGAGAATGGTTATGTCGATGCCGACAAGATCGCCATTCATGGCTATTCCTATGGCGGGTTTGCAGCATTTGCCGCGTCCGTTCGTCCGAACAGCCCTTACCAGTGCGCCATTGCTGGGGCCGGCGTTTCGAACCTTGCCAAGCTCGGCAATGAATGGGGCGACAATCGCATCCAGCGCATTGTTCAGGGTGACACCGTCAAGGGCATGGACCCGATGAAGAACACGGACAAGATCAACATCCCTATCCTGATCTATCATGGTGACTACGATGTCCGCGTGCCGATCTTCCACAGCCGCGACTTCTACAATGCCATCAAGGACAAGCAGCCTGACAGCAAGTTTCTTGTCATGAAGCAGATGGGTCACCAGAGCGCCAAATGGTTGCCTGAGCACAAGGAACAGGTTCTGGAAGAAATCGAGACCTTCCTGACCAATACCTGCGGCATGTAAGTGATCGCAAACGACAAATGAGAAAAGGGCGGACTTCGTGTCCGCCCTTTTTTTGTTTTCGCTTGATAGACGCTCAGGCCAGCGTCTTGCGAAGCGCCGTCGCCCAGCCGCGTCGCAAACGGGCCGAAGCGGTCTTTTCCATTTTCGGTTCGAACCGGGTGCCGGGCACAGTGCGGTTGGCCCACGCGTCGGCAGCCAACCATCCAAGCTGCATAGCCGCCAGAGCTGCGGCCCCAAGCGCCGTCATCTCGCGATAGTCAGGGCGCAGGATCGGACGCTCGCAAATGTCGGCCGTGAACTGCATCAACCAGTCATTCGCCACCATGCCCCCATCGACGCGCAGTTCCTTGATCGCAACGCCATCGGCTTCAAAAGCATCGAGCAAGTCACGCGTCTGATAGGCGACCGATTCCAGCCCCGCCCGCACCAGATGTTCGGCCTTGGTGGCGCGGGTAATGCCGCTGATCGTGCCGCGCGCATCGGCCGCCCAATGCGGAGCGCCAAGCCCGGTAAAGGCCGGGACGATATAGACCCCGCCATTGCCACTGAGCGCCGCCGCCACGTCCGCACTTTCGGCCGCATCCTCGATCAGGCGCAAATCGTCACGCAGCCATTGCACTATGGTTCCGGCATTGAAGATTGAGCCCTCCAGGGCCATCGCACCCCTGCCCGCCACTTCATAGCCGACCGTGCCCAACAAGCGATTTGCCGACTGCGGACGAATAGTACCGCAGTTAGCCACGAGAAACGCCCCGGTGCCATAAGTGATCTTGGCGGTACCGGGCTCCAGGCAAGCTTGTCCCACAAGCGCGGATTGCTGATCGCCCGCCGCGGACAGGATCGGCAGCGCCTTGCCGAAGAGGCTTTCCTCGCTGGTGCCGAAATCATCAGCATTCTGCCGAATCTGCGGCAACATGCTCATCGGCACACCCAGCGTGGCGCACATCTTGTCGCTCCATCCGCCAGCATCTCCGAGCCCAAGCCGATAAAGCAATGTTCGCGACGCGTTGGTGACATCGGTGACGTGCGAATTGCCTCCGGTCAGTTTCCAGATCAGGAAGCTTTCTACGGTTCCGAAAGCCAGTTCGCCTGCTTCGGCGCGGGCTCGGGCACCCTCCACATTGTCGAGCACCCATCCAATTTTGGTGCCGGAAAAATAGGGATCGATCAGCAGACCGGTCTCGTCCTGAACGGTCGCTTCATGACCCGCCTTGCGCAAAGCCTCGCACGTCTCGGCCGTACGACGGTCCTGCCAGATGATTGCTGGCGCGATGGGTTTGCCAGTTACGCGATCCCAGACCAGCGTCGTCTCTCGCTGGTTGGTGATACCGATCCCCGCAATGCGGTCCACACCGCCCGCTTCGGCGATCGCTTTACGGCAGACATCCACCGTCTTGTCCCAGATCTCCTCGCCGTCCTGCTCGACCCAACCATCATTCGGATAGGACAGCGGCACTTCCTGTTGTGCGAGCGCGACCTCATTCAGATCGCGATCAAAAACAATCGCTCGTGTGGAAGTGGTGCCATCATCAATGACGAGAATATAGTCGCCCATGTCGCCTGCCCTTCAATGTTTCCGGCAGGATGGACCGGCGCGATGCGGAACGTCAACGCGCCGTGCGCTGCGCCCCGCGATCCCCGAACCACCAGAGGGTCGCTGCCGTTGCGGCAAAGGTGGCGGTTTCCACAATCTTGACCTGTTCGGCCTCCGGCGAAGCCACGAACACCAGCCAGGTGATAAGCCAGAGCAAGAGTGTCAGCACGGGCCGGGTCAGCGCGCGCACCGCATTCACCCAAGCATAGCTGTCGCCAATCGCGGCCTCGGCCTGAAGAGAGGCGGCAAGCCCCGCCCAACTGCCACTCGTCTCGGCCAGCTGCTCCGCCGCCGCGTGCTCCTCGCGCTGGGCCTGTCTGTGCAAGGCGATCAGCTGCGCTTCGTTCTGCCAGCGTGCCCGCTCATGCGCCTGTAATTGGCGTTGCTCAAAATATCCTGCTGCCCGGCCGATCACCGTACCGAGCAGGCCGAAGACGCCGCCCCCGGCCGCGCTGGCCGCCAGTCCAACTATGTCTGCCATAGCGCACGGCTCCCCTTGTAATACCACTGTGCCGGACGGGCCCTCCGGTCGAGATGAAGGAAATTCCGGCCAAGTCCGATCCCGTTGAAACCAAGCGATTCGGCTGCCGCCAGCAGTGCAAACCGGTCATGGCCATCCAGCGCGATATCGACCGCGATCTGCTTGTGCATGGAATGCTCAGCGCCACCCATTTTGGCATTCCAGCGGCGACAGCGGTGGCCCGAATTGATGACCAGCGGACGATCGACCGCCCCCCGCAATTTTTCCAGCGCATCGAGAAACGCCGGATCGTGCCAGTACGCACCATCGCAGAACTGGCCTCTGCATTTGCAGGCAAGTTCTCGCGGCGAAAAATGCGGCCAGCGCCAGCCAGTCGTATCAAACAGGGAGACAGAGCGTATCAACATGCCCCAAAGGCTGACATGCTCACGACCCTGTCGGATTCAGATCGCCACGCAAAAGAAAATGCCCCCGAAGTCACTGAGACTTCAGGGGCATTCTGACATTTTCAGTCGGGGAGACGCCGAGCTTACTCCGCCGCGACAGGCGCTACTCCAAAGGCCTGGCGCTTGGCGAGCGCTGCGCGGGCCTCGTCATATTCCCGCACCAGCTTGTCCACGAACTCCTGAGTGGACATGCGCTTGTCAATTGCGCCGATGCCCTGACCACAGCCCCAGATGTCTTTCCACGCCTTGGCTTCCTGATTGCCGCCGGAGCCGAAATTCATCGCGCTCGGGTCGCTTTCCGGCAGATCATTCGGGTCAAGCCCGGCCTTGGCGATGGATGGCGCGAGATAATTTCCGTGAACGCCGGTGAACAGGTTGGAATAGACAATATCTCCCGCCTTGGAGTCGACAATCATGTCCTTGTAGCCGTCGACCGCATTGGCCTCGTCACACGAGATGAAGGCCGAGCCGATATAGCCAAGGTCAGCGCCAAGCGCCTGCGCCGCCGCGACCGCGCCGCCATTGGCGATAGAGCCTGACAGGGCCAGCGGGCCATCAAAGAACTGGCGGATCTCCTGGATCAGCGCGAAGGGCGAAAGCGTGCCGGCATGGCCGCCCGCGCCGGTGCACACCGCGATCAGGCCATCTGCGCCTTTTTCCAACGCCTTGTGCGCGAAGACGACATTGATGATGTCGTGCAGCACAATGCCGCCATAGGAGTGGATCGCGTCATTCACTTCCTGACGCGCGCCGAGCGAGGTGATCACGATCGGCACCTTGTGCTTCACGCACATCTCCACATCATGATCGAGACGGTTGTTCGTCTTGTGGACGATCTGGTTGACGGCGAAGGGTGCGGCCTTGCGGTCCGGGTTCTTCTCGTCCCATTCAGCCAATTCCGTGGTGATCCGGTCCAGCCACTCGTCCAGCACCGGGCCGGGCCGCGCGTTCAGCGCCGGGAAGCTGCCGACGACGCCGGCCTTGCACTGGGCGATCACAAGCTCCGGGTTGGAGATGATGAAAAGCGGCGATCCGATAACCGGGATGCGCAAATTCTGGAGAATGGGGGGTAGTGCCATGAGAAATTACCTCAAACGGAAAGGGATGCAGTTTACGTAAACGGAAACTAGCGTTTGATCCATGTTGGGCAAGGCGTGACGTTGCGGACACCTCTTGCCCAAAGCTGTGGTTCGGGCCAGACTGGCGAACATCCAAGACAGTTTCAAAAAAAATATCCGAGGGAGAAAACGGAATGCGAAAAAACAGGCTTCGCTGCCGCGACTCTGGCTGCCTGCTCTGGCGATGCGCCAACGACGAGCACCGAAACAGAAGTCGCCGCACCGCCGGTCGAAACCGTGGAGGCAGGTTCGACGGAGTCAAAGTACCTGAATGAGCCGCTGGTCAGCGAGATCTTCACCGCAGACCCGAGCGTCCATGTCTGGGATGATGGCCGCATCTATGTGTATCCGAGCCATGATTATGATGCGGGCATCCCCGAAGACGATCTCGGCAGCCAGTATGCGATGCGTGACTATATCGTCCTTTCCATGGACGAAGTCGGCGGCGAGGTGACCATTCATGACGTCGCGCTGGATGTCGACGATGTGGCCTGGGCCGCCCAGCAGATGTGGGCCCCGGACGCAGCCCACAAGGATGGCAAATACTATCTCTATTTCCCGGCCAAGGATGCCGATGGCGTCTTCCATATTGGCGCAGCTGTCTCCGCCAGTCCTACCGGGCCATTCACCGCAGAGCCCGAGCCAATCGAAGGCTCCTACTCCATGGATCCGACCGTCTATGAGGACACGGACGGCGAATACTACATGTATTTTGGCGGCATCTGGGGCGGGCAACTGCAACGCTGGGCGACCGGCAAGTACAATGCCGACCCGAACCTTAACACGGATCTGGTCAATGATGACCCACTGACCAGTGACGATGAAGCCGGCCAGCCTGACGATGTCGCGCTAATGCCGAAGATCGCCAAAATGGGCGAGGACATGGTTTCCTTTGCCGAAGCGCCGAAGGATGTGATGATCCTCGACGAGCATGGCGATCCGATCAAAGCCAAGGATCATGACCGCCGATTCTTCGAAGCCGCCTGGATGAACAAGATCGGCGACACCTACTACTTGTCCTATTCAACGGGCGATACTCACCTGATCGTATACGCGACGGGCGACAACCCGTACGGCCCGTTCACCTATCAGGGCGTGATCAACCAACCCGTGGAAGGCTGGACCAACCATCACTCGATCTTCGAGCACAATGGCAAATACTATCTTGCCTATCATGACGTTCAGCTGTCGGGGAAAAGCCATCTCCGCAATGTAAAGATCGCAGAGCTGACCCTGAATGAGGACGGCACATTTGACCCTGTCGACCCAATGCCGGGCGAGTAACCGCGTCCAACCTCCTCAATGAAAAGCCGGTGCGGATTGCCCTGCACCGGCTTTTTGTTGGCGCGGAAAGAATTTCCGGCTGGCCAGGGATCCCTCAACCCCGGACCAGCCGGCCCTGCATCATGGCCAGCCAGCTTTGCTGGCGATGAAGCATGGATACGATGTCTTCTGAGTCGCCGTCCTCGATGAGACGATCCATCCAGAAGCCGAGAATACGTGTGTGCGTTTCCATCCAGTCTCTCAACGCTTCGTGGCGCATCCCCTCAGGCATTTCTGTCTGGGCAGTGGCTGGAAACCTCAAGAGTTCGGCGGACATGACTCACTCCTCATTTGCGAATTGTTCTCATTCTCATACTTTGTGTTACCAGAGTCAAGCGACCAAACGACCCTGACGTTCAGTCAGCAGTTCACAAGCCCCCCGGTTCAGACTAAATCCCCGTCATGGCAGACGATCTCCTTCCCCTGAGCAGCGGGTTTCCCGACGCGACCGAAGCCGAATGGCTCGCAAGCGTCGACAAGGTCCTTAAGGGCCGCGGTATTGAATCCATCACACGCAAGACCGTGGATGGCCTGGCAATTCACCCGCTTTACCGGGAAAGCGACTTTGATTCCGCGACCGACCCGCTCGGCACGCCGGGCAAGGCACCCTATCTGCGCGGGGCCACGGCGGCGCCCGACCGGTTCATGCCCTGGGATATCCGGCAAGCCTTTGCCCACCCATCGCCCGCAGCAACCCATGAAGAACTGCTGCGGGATCTTGAGCGCGGCGTCATGTCCGTCGAACTCAAACTCGACTGCACGGGCGAACACGGCATCCAGATCACGACACTGGACGATCTGCGCACCGCGCTGAAAGGCCTGCGTGCCGACATCGCCACAATATCGCTGGATCATGGCGGTGGCTCCGGTGTCACGGCGGCAACGCTACTCGGCCTGTGGGGACAGGAGCAGAACTCTCCTGCAAACCTCAAATTCGATTTCAATATGGACCCGCTCGGTTCCCTTGCGCGGACGGGAAAGCTGTCCGGCGGCCTGAACGCTGCCTTTGCGCGCCTGTCGGCGGCCGCCACCGCTCTTGGTGAGGCCTATCCCGAAGCGGGCCTGATCCGCATCGATGCGCGCATGGTTCATGAGGCCGGCGGATCCGACGCGCAGGAACTGGCCGCGCTGATCGCCAGCGCCGTGGACACGCTGCGCCGGCTCGACAACCGCACGGACATTTCCGCGCTCATTCCGCGCATGAGTTTCGCGCTGTCCCTTGATGGCAATTATGGCCTCGGTGTTGCGAAGCTGCGCGCGGCAAGGCGTCTCTGGGCACGCATTCTGGATGCAATGGATCAGCAAGCCGTTCCGATGCGTCTTCAGGCCGTTTCATCGGGTCGCATGCTGACGCGCTATGATGCGTGGACCAACATGCTGCGCAATACGGCGGCAGCCTTTGCAGGAGCCATCGGCGGCGCAGACATCCTGACCATCCGCCCCTTCAACGAGGCGCTCGGCATTCCGGAAGAGCTGGGCCGGCGCATCGCGCGCAACACCCAGATCATCGCCATGGAAGAAAGCCAGCTTGGCCGCGTGGCCGACCCGACCGGCGGCGCTTGGTTCACAGAGACCTTCGCCGACGACCTTGCCGAAGCCGCGTGGAAAGAGTTCCAGACCATAGAAGCCGAAGGCGGCTATGCCGAGACGCTGGTTTCCGGCGCATTTCAGAAACGTATCGCAGATGTGCGCCAGGCGCGCGCCAAGGACATTGCCAAACGCAAGGTGCCGATCACGGGCGTCAGCGAGTTCCCGCTGCTCGACGAAATCGCCGCGCCGATCGCGGACGCGCCTTCCGTTACGCCAAAGGATGGCGTTTCCACTGAAGGCTTCGTTCATTTCGTGAAAGTGGACCTGCCGGCCGATGAGGCCGACGCCACCGCCGAAGCCCTGCCGCGCATTCGTCTTGCGGAAGACTATGAAGTCCTGCGCGATGCGGCGAGCGCTGCGCCCAAGCGCCCGACCATTTTCCTTGCCACGCTCGGCCCGATTGCCGAGCACAATGCGCGCGCGGATTTCGCGCGTAACCTATTCGCCGCTGGCGGCCTTGAGGCCGCCCAGCCGCCTGTCCCACCAAAATCGGTCTCCGAAGCGGTCGCCGCCTTCAAGGCCTCCGGCACGCGGATCGCCTGTATCTGTGGCGCGGATGCCCGCTATGAGGACGAAGCCGCTGAAACCGCCAAGGCCCTGAAAGCGGCTGGCGCAGACCATGTCTGGCTCGCCGGCAAGTTCGAGGGCGACGGCATCGATTCCAACATCTTCATGGGCTGCGATGTGCTGCACACGCTGAAACTTGCCCACGCAACCCTGGGAGTGGCCCAATGACCAATTTCCCCGACTTCACGAAACTCGATCTCGGCACACCGGACGCCAAGGCGAAATCGCCTGAGCTGGGCGAAGCTTGGGAAACGCCCGAAGGCGTCGACGTCAAATCAGCCTATACAGCGGACGACACCAAGGGCCTCGACTTCCTTGACGATTATCCGGGCCTTGCCCCGTTTGGTCGCGGGCCTTACCCGACCATGTACACGAACCAGCCCTGGACGGTTCGTCAGTATGCGGGATTCTCCACCGCAGAAGACTCCAACGCCTTTTACCGCCGCAACCTTGCCGCTGGGCAAAAGGGCCTCTCGGTCGCGTTCGACCTGGCGACGCATCGCGGCTATGATTCCGATCATGTCCGCGTCTCCGGCGATGTCGGCATGGCGGGCGTTGCCATCGACTCCATCTATGACATGCGCACCCTCTTCTCCGGCATTCCGCTGGACAAGATGTCGGTGTCCATGACGATGAATGGCGCCGTGCTGCCGATCCTCGCGCTTTACATTGCCGCCGCCGAAGAACAGGGCGTGACGCCAGACAAGCTGGCCGGGACGATCCAAAACGACATCCTCAAAGAGTTCATGGTACGGAACACCTATATCTATCCGCCCAAGCCCTCGATGCGGATCATTTCGGACATCTTCGCCTACACGTCGCAGAACATGCCGAAATACAATTCCATCTCGATTTCCGGCTATCACATGCAGGAAGCGGGCGCCTCGGCAGACCTTGAACTGGCCTACACGCTCGCCGACGGTATCGAATATATCCGCGCGGGCGTCGCCGCCGGGCTGGACGTCGATGCCTTCGCGCCGCGCTTGTCCTTCTTCTGGGCCATCGGCATGAACACGTTCATGGAAGTCGCCAAGATGCGGGCGGCGCGCCTGCTCTGGGCGAAGCTGGTGAAGGAAGAGTTCAATCCGAAGAACCCGAAATCCCTCAGCCTGCGGACGCATTCGCAGACCTCCGGCTGGTCGCTGACCGCGCAGGACGTCTACAACAATGTCATCCGCACCTGCCTTGAGGCCATCGCGGCCACAGGCGGCCAGACCCAATCACTGCACACGAACAGCTTCGACGAGGCGCTCGCCCTGCCAACCGACTTCTCCGCCCGGATCAGCCGCAACACGCAGCTCTTCCTTCAACAGGAGGGCGGCGCCTGCCAGACGATCGATATGTGGGGCGGCTCCTACTATGTCGAACGCCTGACGCACGACCTTGCCGAAAAAGCCCTCGCCCATATCGCCGAAGTCGAGAAGATGGGCGGCATGGCCAAGGCCATCGAGGAGGGCCTGCCCAAACTGCGCATTGAGGAAGCCGCCGCAAATACGCAGGCGCGCATCGACAGCGGCACGCAGACTGTGGTCGGTGTGAACAAGTTCCTGCTGGACGAAGACGAAGACGTGCCTGTGCTGAAGGTGGACAATGCCGCCGTGCGCCGCATGCAGCTGGACAAGCTGGCACGCCTGAAATCCGAACGCGACGAGGCCGAAGTCACTGCCAAGCTCGACGCGATTGCCAAGGCCGCCGCTGGTACCGAAGGCAATTTGCTCGCGCTGGCTGTGGATGCCGCCCGCGCCAAGGCGACTGTGGGCGAGATTTCCGAAGCCGTTGAGCGCAGCCAGGGCCGCCATCAGGCCGTTATCCGCTCCATCAAGGGCGTCTATGGCGGCGGCGTGAAGGGCGACGACAAGGCCGAGGCCGCTGCCACGCTCGCCTCCGAGTTCGAAAAGAAACATGGTCGCAGGCCGAAGGTCTACATCGCCAAGATGGGTCAGGACGGGCATGACCGTGGACAGAAGGTGGTCGCGTCCGCGCTGATGGACCTTGGCTGGGATGTCGAGATCGGCCCGCTCTTCCAGACACCGGAAGAGGCCGCCGCGGACGCCCGGAAAGCCGGGGTCGACATTGTCGCCGCCTCCTCGCTCGCGGCGGGTCATTTGACGCTTGTGCCGGAACTGAAACGCGCGCTCGGCAATGAAGGCGCGGCGCACACGCAGATCATTGTGGGCGGCGTGATCCCGCCACAGGATTTCGATGCGCTCTACGCCGCTGGCGCTTCTGCCATCTTCCCACCGGGCACGGTCATCGCCGACAGTGCCATCCGCATGCTGGAAGTGCTGGACGGAGACGACGGCTCCAAGACAGCGGCGGAATAGGAATTGGACCGGAAGCCAACAGCCGCTGAGGAAATTCTGGCGGAACTCGCTTCCTTCACATGCGTCCTGATTTTTCTGGCTGTTGCCAATGCTGGCCTGTTCGCACTTTTACGTCCATTGAATGACAGCCTGGCATGGTTGTCGCTCCCATTCTTATGGGGTGGACTGTTGGCGCAGAAGTTTGCCGTGGCACCCCGCCCTTCGATCATCGGATTGTGGGCTAGGCCAATCAAAATGATTTTCCTGAATGGGAGATCAACCTGATATGGCATCCCACCCTTCCACAGCAGGCTATGCCGAGGAGGCGCCCGACCTGTTCGTCCGCTACGAACTACGCGACCCGGCGGCGGTGCATGCGCCGTGGGCGGAGTTCCTGCCCAAGCCGCCTGCCCGCATTTTGGACATTGGCGCAGGCACGGGACGGGATGCGGCCTGGTTCGCACGCACGGGCCATTCCGTGCTCGCGGTCGAGCCTGTCGACGCCCTGCGCACCGGCGCAGCCAAGCTTCATCCTGAGTCCGGCATCATTTGGCTGGATGACGCCTTGCCCGACCTGACCGCCACCCGCGCACGCGGAGAGACTTTTGACATGATCCTGATGCATGCTGTCTGGATGCATCTGACCGAAGAAGAACGCGACACCGGCATGGCGCATGTTGCCAACCTGCTGACTCCCGGCGGGCGCCTGTTCATGAGCCAACGCCACGGACCGATCCCGGAAGGCCGATGCATGTTCGACATTTCCGGTGAGGAGACAATCGCCCTCGCCGCCCCGCTCGGCCTGGCAAATCTGTTCCACGAGCGCACCGGCTCGATCCAGGCTGAAAACATGGCGCGCGGCATCGAGTGGACCAAGCTGGTTTTCGAAAAGACCTCTTGAAAGCAGTGATCGCCCAACCCAATTATTATTGATAATCAATAATAATGGAGCAAGACATGATCGTATCTACCACGCCGACCCTGCAGGGCCATGAGATTACGGAATATCGCGGCATTGTCTGCGGGGAAGTCGTAATCGGCGCACATCTCGGCAAGGACATTCTTGCCAGCTTCACCAATCTCGTTGGCGGCCGGTCCAATGCCTATGAGAGCACGCTGCGGGAAACCCGCGACGGCGCCATGGACGAGATGATCGAGGAAGCCCGCAAGCTCGGCGCGAATGCGATTGTTGGCGCAAAATTCGACTACACGGTCATCGGTCAGAATGGCTCCATGATGATGGTCGCCGTCTCCGGCCCCGCCGTTACGGCTGGCTAGTCCTTCGACTTTTGGGCCAATGCTGCGGCATTGGCCTCCCAATTCTGACCATCGAACGCATTCACCGTCACGTCCAGCGCCTGCCAATTATCGATACACCGCCATGTCACGGCAAATCCATCCTGATTTGAGCGGGGCACATAGAAGCTCTTGATCCCGCAGGTCCTGCAGAAACGGTGCTTGGCGCCGCCCGTGTTGAATGTGTATTCAGTGAGGACGTCTGCCCCCTGAAGAAGACGGAACCGGCTGGCCGGGACGATGACGTGAATATTGCCACTCATCGCGCAGATCGAGCAGTTGCAATCCTCGACCTCGAAAGCCGCCGGCAGGTCCACCTCAAACCGCACTGCGCCGCAATGGCATCCGCCCTGATGTGTCGTGAACTCGCTCATCTGACTGCTCTACCCAACCCATACAGGTGGGAAACGGTCGACCCAAGGGTCGGCGCGCTCCAACTGTCCGGCGAGGGAGTACAGCAATTCTTCGCTGCCACAGCGCCCGCCAAACATCATGCCAAGCGGCAGCCCCTGCGGCGCAGTTTCGGTCGGGTCGGTCCAGTGCAATGGCACAGACATGGCCGGTGCGCCGATCTGGTTGAACAATGGACAGAGCGGCGCAAAAGTCGACACGGCTGCATTCATTTGCTCGGGGGAGGCCGTCAGTGCGAGCACACCCAATTTCTCTGGCGGGCGGAACAGGGTCGGCGTCAGGATCAGGTCGAACTTCTGATCATCTAGGAAGCGCTCAAAAGTGATGGCCGCCGAATTGAACAAATTATTCGCGCGCGCCAGCTCCAGCATGGGTACGGTCCGACCCAGATTGGCCATCGCAAACGTAATCGGCTCCAGCTCGTCCTCGCGCACGTCACGGCCGAGCATCACCGAGCGCGCATCAATTGCGGCGGCGACATTCGCGGAGATGGTGAACAGCGCCGCCTTGCCGAGCTCCTCCCCATTCAATACAGGCGCGGCTTCAACCACTGTGTGGCCGAGGCTTTCCAGCAGATGCCCCGTTGCCTTCAGACCCTCGGCTGCTTCGGGGCTCAATTCGGTGCCATTCGGCGCGGTACGCCAAAGTGCGATCTTCAGCGGCACAGGGTCTCGCGACACGGCCTCCAGGAAGGAGCCCTCCGGAGCTGGTGCCACATAGCGGCTGCCGGTCTCGCGGCCATGTGAGGCGTCCAGCAAGGCCGCATTGTCACGCACCGTGCGGCTGACCGCGTGAACCGTAGACATACCGTTCCAGCCTTCAGTCTGAAGAGGCCCCATCGGCGTGCGCCCGCGCGACGGCTTCATGCCAAACAGACCGGTGCAGGCGGCTGGAATGCGGATTGAGCCCCCACCATCACTCGCTTGCGCCAATGGCACGACGCCTGCCGCAACAGCCGCCGACGCCCCGCCCGACGAGCCACCCGATGTGCGCGTCACGTCCCACGGATTGCGCGTCTGGCCATAGAGCGTGGACTCGGTGGTTGTGGTCAGGCCGAATTCGGGACTGGTCGTCTGGCCGAACATGACGAGCCCCGCCCTGCGATAACGTTCCGTCAGCACCGAATCCTGCGACGAGACATGCCCCTTCCAGCTGACTGACCCATTGGTCAGAGGCGCGCCATCGATCATCACGGCGAGATCCTTGGTGATGAAAGGCACGCCGGCAAACGGCCCGTCAGCTGGCAAATCTGCCAGCTGGGCTTCGGCAAGGTCGGGATAAAGGCTGGAAAAGCAATTCAGTTCAGACTGCGCGGCATGGGCCCGCGACACTGCCTCGTCCAGCAATTCTTTTGAAGAGACTTCACCGGCGCGGACCAGTTCGGCCAACCCCATCGCATCAAACGCCGCATATTCCTTCATCCTGCCCTCCTGTTTCAAGGCAGTCTGGAGCGCCCGCGGTCAGAAGAAAACCCCTAGTCTTTGGGCGGGCGTGAATTCCGGCGATTGCGCCGGTCCCGTTCCGGCCCACGGGCCAACATGTCGGCCATGGCACGGCGCTGCTCTGGGGGAAGCGCTTCGAGCCGGGCAATCATCGCCTTATGCGTGGCCGCATGAACCGACCCCTCCGCCGCGCGCAGATCGGCAAATGCCGCGCGGACGGCCTCTGCATCGAAAGGATCCGCTTTCAGCGCGTCTGCCAATTGCGCACGCACCGCATTGCGCGCATCGCGTTCTGTTCGGGATTCGCGATAGGATTCCCGCATCAGGCCAAACATAGCCCGGCGTGTTTCAGTATCTATGTCTTGGGTCAACTGGGGCCGCTCTTCACGATGGCCACGATCAGGTATCTGGCGCACCAGCATGCCAACAACCAGCCCCAACAGGAGCAGGTTGAACAACAGGGAAATCGTCATCCAGAAAGAAATTCGGCGCGGCGCTCGGGCCGGGGTCTCATTCATTGCGTCGCCTCATCTTCCAGTACCAGTGTGTACGTATCAAATCCAAGCGCAGCATAAACTGCCGCTTCGGCCTGCTCGTCTTGCGTCGTGATCGGTTGGGCTACGCTCATACCGGCGAACACACCGACCGTCAGCGATGCCAACGCGCCTGCGGGAATCCAGACCGGCAACTTCCAGCCGGATTTGCGTGCAGGGGCCGCCTTTGGCGCAGACGCAATCAAGGCGTCGCGCAAACTCTCAGAGGTCACAACATCCGGGACCTCACCCAAAAGGGCATCAATCTCGCGGGCAGCGGCAATTGCACCAGAAAAATGTTCTGGATGCGCCGTCATGCGCGCACGGGCAGCCGCCCGCTCTTCCTCGGGAAACATGTGGGGATCGGCACCATAGGTCTCGATCAGGGCCAGGATCCGGTCGTCTGAAATCAATTGTCCGCTCATGATGCGGCCCTCTCCAACAGGCTGGCGCGAAGCGTGCGTCGTGCACGTGCCAGCAAACTTTCCAGTGCCTCCACGCTGACATCCATGATGTCTGCGGCTTCGGCTTGAGAATGTCCCTGCAGGGCGCATAGCGTCAATGCTGCGGCCTGGCGTTCCGGCAAGTGGGAGATTGCATCTTCCACCGCACGGACCCGCTGGGACTGATCCAGCAATTCTGCCGGGGTCATGGCCGGATCAGTGCGCTCCGGCAGGTGTTCCATGGTCACTTCACGGCGCTTGCGCAGCCGATCGTAACAGAGATTCAGGGCAACCCGGTGCAGCCAGGTTGAGAATTTCGCACGCGGTTCCCATCCCGGCAGCGCCTTCCAGGCGCGGAGGAAGGTTTCCTGTGTCACGTCTTCAGCCTCTGAAGGGTCGCCGAGCATGCGCGTTGCCAAGGCAAGGACGCCGCTGCTGTAGCGGTCGACAAGGCTGGAGACAGCAGCGGGGTCGCCCGCTGCTGCTCGTGTGATCCGGTCGAGGTCTGAACTGAAAGCCAAGGCAGAGGACTTAACCGAAAACGGGCCGGAAGAACATCGTCATATCGCGGTAAATCACGTTGATACATCTCTGGCTTCCGGCCCATCGGGAGGTCGTCCTTATTCAGGCTGCGGGCCGTCGCCGCGCTTGTGCTTACCGCCGCGACGATCTTTCATCTTCGACTTCATGGCGTCCATTTCTTCCTTGGTCACAATGCCATCGCCATCGGCATCGACCTTGTCAAAGCCGGGACGTTCCTTGCTGGCAAACTCCTCGGCGCTGATCGTGCCGTTACCGTCAGTGTCCAGCTTCGCGAACATCTTGGCTTTGCGTTCCGCCATGCGCTCAGCGCGCTTGGCTTCGTGATGCGCATCCAGTTCGGCTTGCGTCACGGCGCCATCGCCATTGGCGTCAACCTCTGCAAATCTCGCAGCGCGGTGCGCATCGATTTCTGCCTTGGAGAGGTCTCCATCGCCATTGGTGTCGATTTCAGCAATCATGGCTTCCATATTGCCGCGTTGGCCATGATGTCCCTTGCCGCGATGACCGTCGCCCGGTTGGGCAATGGCGATCATTGGCAGGGCCAGGGCCGCAATGGCGGCGATCGAAGCGGTTGCAATCGTAGTACGTTTCATTGAGAAAACTCCGTTTGTTTTACTCACCCATCGCGTATTGAACGGGTTGGCCCGGAGTTTCCGTCGCTCAAAGCTGAAGTTTTTTCACCGCCAGCATGTGAACCTTTGATTTCACTGAAGATATTTCCGCCTCAAGTGCATCGAAGGTCTCCATATCTACCGACCGACAAAGCCTGTCCTTCAAGCCTTCCGGTATGTGCCCGCCCGCCATTTCGCTGCCGAGCGCCAATCTGTGAACCTGCTGGAGCGATTGAAGAAAGGTGACTCCCTCTTCAAGTAACGTCCTTTCCGCCTCCGGCAGGGACGAGCAGGAAATCGCCTCGCGCGTATTGGAACGGATCGCATCCGGTTCGCCACGCAACAGCATATCGCGCTGAACGACAAACTCGGCATCGACCAATCCGCCCTCGGCAGTTTTCAGGTCCCAAAGGCCTGTCCCCGGCTTCTCGCGATAGAGCCTCTGGCGCATGTTCGCCACGTCCTGCGAGATCGTACCATCCGTCTTGCCCGCGCGCGCGACGATAGCTTCGCAGGCGATCTTCATGATGCGATAGCAGAGCGCCTCGTCGCCCGTGACCGGTCGCAGGCGCGTAAGCGCCATATGCTCCCAGGTCCAGGCATCATGATTTTGGTAGCGCTCGAAAGCCGGCACGCTGACCGCAACGGGTCCGGCGCCGCCGGAAGGCCGCAATCGCATGTCGACTTCGTAGAGATCCCCCTCAGCTGTGGGAGCCGTCAAGGCCGTGATCAGGCGCTGCGTAAATCGCGTGTACCAGGTCTGCGCCACCATCGGGTCTGCGTCGTAGATCACGATAATGTCGAGATCGGACCCGGCCGTCAGTTCCCGCCCGCCCAGCTTGCCCATGGCGAAGATGGCCCAACTGCCCGGTCGCGGGCCATAGCGATCTTCGGTTTCACGCTCAGCGGCACTGGCCATTTCCTGAATGGTCTCATCGGCAAGGTCTGACCAGTGCGCCCCGGCATCGCGCGCATTGATCAGGCCATGCAACAAGCGGTGCCCGATCAGGAAATTCTGTTCCCGGTGGTAGCGTCGCCACGCATCCAGCGCGCCATCGAAACTGACCGAGTCGTCAATCACCGGACGTGGCGGTTCCTGACGACTGACCAAGGCTTCCAACAGGTCTGGGCGGCGTGACAGAATCTGCGCGAGGCGCGGCGCGAGCGCGAGCGTGGATACAAGATCATCCAGCAGGGTCTGTTCTGCCAACAGCATGGACAGCGTCTGCACGCCAGAGGACATCCCTTCGAAGAAACGCGAGAACCAGCGAAACGCCTCGTCGGGCTCACCCGTCTTGCCCATCGCTTCCAGCATGCTTGGCAGCAAGGCCGTCAACAGTTCCCGGCCCCGCGCCGTGCGCGTTGCTGGCACGCGCCCCCGATGCCAGGACCGGATCGACTCAATAGCCGCGCTTGGGTTGCTGAAGCCCAGCGAAGCAAGCGTTTCAATCGTCCCCGGATCATCATCAACACCCGTGAAGACAAGATTGCCCAGCGGACTGGCGTCCAGTGCCCGGTCTTCATGAGCAAACAAACCGTCATAGTGCGCCTGAACGCAGCGGCGTGTGGCCTGCAAGTCCCGGTCGAATGAGGCAAGATCGGCATAGCCGCAAAGCATGGCCACGTCCTTGCGGTCATCTTCGCCCGCCGGGACGGTATGGGTCTGCTCGTCGCGGCGCATCTGGACCCTGTGCTCCAGATTGCGCAAGGCGAGATAGGCCGTCTCCAATTCCTCGGCCGTGTTGCGTTCGACCACACCTGCACCCGTTAGCGCGGCGAGCGCCCCGAGCGTGGAATTATCGCGCAGTTCCGACTGTCGCCCACCAAGGATCAATTGTTGCGTCTGGGCAAAGAATTCGATCTCGCGAATGCCGCCCGGCCCCAGCTTCACGTCCGGCGAGACGGTCTCGAAATCGGCGCGCCCCACTTTGCTGTTGATCATCCGCTTGATGGCCTGGATGTCGCCAATCGCCCAATAGTCGAGATTACGGCGCCAGACAAAAGGTTGCAGGATTTTCAGGAAACGGTCCGCACTCGCATGGTCTCCGGCGGTCGGACGCGCCTTGATCCAGACCATCCGCTCCCAGTTCTGACCCACACTTTCATAGTAAAGGTCCGCCATCTTCGTTGAGACCGCCAGGGGCGTCGACGACGGATCGGGCCGCAATCGAAGGTCGGTTCGGAACACATAACCGTCACCCGTCGCTTCCTGCATCATGCGGACGAGGTCCCGTGCGATACGCTGTGCGGTCTCCCCGGCGGAAAAGTCACCGTCCATGAACACACCCGGCTCATAGAACACGCAGATATCGATATCGCTTGAATAGTTCAGCTCATACGCGCCCATCTTGCCAAGGGCGACCGCGAAGATGCCCGCGCCGCCAAGCTCCCGTTTGGCGAGAGACGCACGCAATACTGCTTCAAGGCACTCTTCGGCAAACTCGCTGAGCGCGCGCGTCACACCCATCACCGGCAACACGCCGGCCAGGTCTTCTGCTGCGACCGATAGATGCAGTTGCGCCTTGGCCTTGCGCATCGTTGCCATGACATCGGCTTCGGGCAAATCGGCTGGAATATCCCTGACGGCCTGCAAGGCATCGCGCCAATGCCCGCGCACGCCCGTCTCATGCAGGCGCCGCAAATAGGGCGCCGCTGGCAGAGCCCGCTCCAGCGCGGCTTCGGCGGTATCTGCGATTGGCAGGATCGTCAGCATACGGGCATCACACTCTCGGCAGTCGCAGCGTGGCCTTCAGACCCGGCATGTCCGGATCGCCGCCCGCATCACTCAGGATCAAACTGCCGCCATGCATGTCTGCCACGGAATCGACGAGCGCGAGACCAAGGCCGGATCCAGGCTGGGTACGCGCCGAATCCATACGCTGGAAGCGCTGTACGACCAGTTCGCGCGACCCTTCCGGCACACCGGGCCCGGAATCCACCACAGTCATATCGACAGTGCCATTCGGGCCGCGCGTAATGGAGAATGTGATGGCACCGCCTTCGGGCGTGTACTTCACGGCATTGTCGAGCAAGTTCGACAAGGCCTGACCCACAAGGTCACGATCCGCAAGAATGGTGAGGTTGCGAGAAATCTGGCTCTTGAAGGAAAGTCCCGCTTCCTCGCAGGCCGGGTCGAAGAGTTCGGCCAGTTCTTCGCCGAGTTCCGACACGTCCATCCGTACACGCTCGCCTTCCGCGCCCGCTTCCAACCGCGCAAGGCGGAGGATTGCGTTGAACGTGCCGAGCACCCGGTCCACCTCCTCGACCGTCACTTCCAGAGTAGCCTCGGCGCTTTCGCGTGACATCGGTTCGGACAGGGCGATCTCCAGTCGATTGCGAAGGCGCGAGAGCGGCGAGCGCAGGTCATGCGCAATTGCGTTCCCTGTATGGCGCGTGGAATCCACCAGCTTCTCGATCTGGTCGAGCATGGCATTCAGCCGGGACGCCAGCCGGTCGAACTCGTCGCCAGATCCGCGCACGGGTGCGCGCCTGCCTAATTCCCCGCCCATCACGGCCTCGGCCGTCCGCGCGAGTTCATCTGCCCGTCGCGCGGCTCCGCGCGAAATCAGGATTCCCCCCAGCAATGAGAAGACCAACCCGATGGGAGCGGCAATGAAGATTGCGCGCTGTATGCGCCCCACAATCGCCGTCTGCTGTTCGGTGTCAAATGCCACCAGCAAAGCACCACCATTGTCACGCAGGCGCACGATACGACCTGCTGCCTGCCGCAGGATCTCGGTTCCGTCCGGCTCCTGCTGGCGGAACTCGAAATAAACGGTCTGCACGTCTGCTGCTGGCGGCGCCGTCGGCATCCGCCCGAAATGGCCCGCAATCTTTCGGCCCGAAGAGTCTTCAAGATAGTAGAAATATGTAGAGCCGGTGCGCGTCATCCGCTCCAGAACGGACTGGCTGAGACGCTCCATTCCGCCTGTGAAATAGGCGTTTCCAAGCTGCTCGAATTCGAGATCCATCCGCCGCTCGCTCTCCGTGCGGATATAGTAGACCGTCGAATAATAGAGATAGACCAGCAACGCAGCCGAAAACGCCGCAAACATGGCGCTGTAGATCAGCGCCAGTTTGAACGTCGTCGTCTTCAGAAAGGTCGGCAGTGCGAGTCTCATGTGGTGCTAGGTGCCAGTCGCCTGCCCGGGCGTCTAGCCCTGCAGGCGATACCCTGCCCCGCGCACCGTATGCAGAAGTGGCTCTTCGAATTCCTTGTCGATCTTCGCGCGCAGGCGCGAGATGTGGACGTCGATCACATTGGTCTGGGGGTCGAAATTATAATCCCACACCTTCTCCAGCAACATGGTACGCGTCACGACCTGTCCGGCATGGCGCATAAGATATTCCAGCAGACGGAACTCGCGCGGCTGGAGGTCGATCTTCTGCCCGGCCCGCGTCACTTTGCGGGTCAGCAGATTCATTTCAAGATCACCGGCTTTCAGGACCGTCACCTGTTGCTCCACCGGCAGGCGACGGCCGAGTGCCTCGACCCGTGCAGCAAGTTCGGCCGGAGCAAATGGCTTGGCGAGATAGTCATCCGCGCCAACCTTCAGCCCCTGCACCCGATTTTGGACATCGCCCAGAGCTGACAGGAAGAGGGTCGGCGTCTTGCCGCCCGCTTCCCGGTATTCCTTGACCAAGGTCAGGCCATCTTTTTCCGGCAGCATCCGGTCTACGACAAGCGCGTCGAACTCAGACGCCCGCGCCATGGCCAGGCCGCTATCACCATCGGTTGCCATGTCGACGCGGTGGCCCGCCTCGACCAGAACCTTCTCGATGAAGCTGGCCATTTCGATGTCATCTTCAATTACGAGAACATGCATGGTGTCTTCCTGAACCGTATCAAGCATCGGAATCTCCTATTCGGCGTCCGACAGGTCAATGGTGCGATAATTCGTGATCTGGCCAATACGGACTGCGATCAGAATTTTCGTGCGCTTGGCGTTCTTGGCGTCGGTAATTGCCTTGCGGAAGGCTTCGACGGATGTGGCCGGCTTGTTGTTCACTTCCAGGATGACCATGCCTTCCTGAATACCAGCCTCTTCCATGACGCCGTCCTTGGTGATGCCCGACACAAGCAGGCCATTTTCGCCGGCACGCAAGCCAAGACGGGTGCGCAATTCGTCGTCCATCTTCTCGAACGTCGCGCCAACTTCCTTCACTTCCTTGCCGGTATCCGGCGCCGTCGTGGCTGACGAAGAAAGCGCCGGTTCGACGATCGCATTCGGATTGCTCGGACGCTCGCCAACGGTGACATTTAGGGTCTGCTTCTTGCCGCCGCGAATAATCTCGAACTTGTTCTGCGTATTGGCGATCAGTTTGCCGACTAGCCGCGTCGTCGATGTTGCATCGGTGACCTTGTCGCCATTGACGGACAGGATGATGTCGCCACGTGCGAGGCCGCCTTTTTCTGCCGGGCTGCCATTGGTGACATCGGCAATGATTGCACCTTTGGCATCCTTGATGCCTTGGGCCTCGGCCATGTCATCTGTCAGGTCCTGGATGGCAACACCCAGCCAGCCGCGTGAGACCTTGCCGTCCTTGATCAGGGACTTGGTCACTTCACTGGCGAGCTCTGCCGGAATCGCAAAGCCGATCCCGACAGAACCGCCCGTCGGCGAAAAGATCGCCGTGTTCACACCAATCACATTGCCATTGAGGTCAAAGGTGGGGCCACCGGAATTGCCCCGGTTGATGGAGGCATCGATCTGGAGGAAATCTGTATAGGGGCTGTCCGGGCCAATCTCGCGGCCATCGGCTGACAAGATGCCCGCAGTGGCAGTGCCACCAAGTCCGAATGGATTGCCAAGCGCGACCACCCAGTCGCCCTTGCGCATAGTGTGGGAGTCGCCAAAGCTGACGAAGCGATACTCACCCGGCTCTGTGACACGCAGCACAGCGAGATCCGTTTGCGCATCGGTGCCGACCAGTTCGGCATCGAGCTCCGTACCGTCCTTCAGAACGACTTGAATGGCGGTGGCACCATCAACGACGTGATTGTTGGTGACAATGTAGCCGTCCTTGGAGATGAAGAAACCCGAACCAAGCGAACGACCCTCGCGCGTTTCAGGTTCTTCTTCCTCTTCCTGACGGCGCTGTTCCATGAACTCATCCAGGCCAGGCATGCCGCGGAATTGTTCGAAGAATTCCTGCATGTCAGCCATACGGCCGACTTCGCGCTCGGTGGTGACGTTGACGCTGACCACGGCAGGCTCAACTTGTTCGATCAAATCGGCAAAACTGAGCGGTGCGCCCCGTGGCGCTTCAATCTGGATCGGCTGGGCACCCGCCTCCGGGCTGAAGATCTGTGGGGCGAGGGAGAAAGAGCCTACCATCGCCACGCCCACCAGCGCAGCTACCATGGCCTGTCTCGATATGCCGATTGTCTTCATTCCTGTCTCCAAGTCACTGAAAAATTTGCCTGTATTGGGCATGTGGGCCAGCATAAGCCTGCCACAAGCATTGTGGTCATTAAAAGACAGTAAGGCGATTTTCGCGCGTCTGTAAGGGAATCGTCCCGGAAATATCTCGGATTGACGCGACTTCGTAAGGTCGACATGCGCCAACAGTGTGAATCTGAAGGTAACTCTACAGAAACCTGTTTTTTAATGAAGTTTACGCAAGGCGGATCAAAAGGCCCTTGTAAGCCACGAATTTTGCGCTCATTCTAATCGCGGAACAAGGCAATGGGGCTTTGAGCGAAGATCAGGACACCCTCTCAACCGGCACATCGTGCCAGGCTGAGTGTTGGGTTGCCTGCTACTCTTTACGCAAGCGCCCCTACCCCTTGCCGGCGTCGCACAGGCCCTGTTTCAGGTTCTGCGGCATTCGCCTCCGGAGGCAATGTGTCCCTGCCAGGACGTCATCTCCGGGCCATTGCAGTCGTCAAGCGCGTCCCCACCCAGCTGACGAATGTTATGGAGCGGCGTCGGCATCCTTTCCCACAGTCTCACATACAGGCTTCGACAAGCATTGATTTCTGGCCAAGCGAATGGTCTTCAACCAGATGCCCTCTGGTGGGGCAGAAGGACGAGCAGTTGCATAATAAGCTGACAATCATTCTGACCGGATTGGCCGGGTGCGCTCTACTGGCAAGCGGCATCTGCTTCGCGCCGCCCGGCACAGTGGTATTGACCCTCTGCCTCGGCGTCCTTCTGCTTGGACTCAGCGTCATTGATATTCGCACGCTAACACTTCCGGATGCCCTGACGGCCTCAACGGTCCTGCTCGGCATCCTGATGGTCTGGCTGACCCGGCCTGAAGCGTGGCGCGCGCACCTGATCGGCGGACTGGTCGGCTATGGCATTCTGGTGATGGTGGAACTCGGCTATCGCCACTTGCGTGGCAAAGACGGACTCGGACGGGGTGACGCCAAACTGCTCGGCGCGCTTGGCGTATGGACTGGTTGGGCGGGCCTTGCCCCCATTATGCTCGTCGCGTCGGCCTCCGCACTGGTGGGCGTGATCGGACTGTCGGCGCTCGGAATCCGCAAGGTCGATGCCGATACGCCCATTCCATTCGGGCCGTTCATCGCGCTGGGCGGATGGGTTGTCTGGCTTGGCGGACGTTTCTTCCTGCCAACCGGACTCTACTAGGCGTCTTCCGGTTCGACCGGGTCCACCTGCGCCCTGCGCGAGCGCGCAATCGCGACGCCAATGAACGCGCCAAACAGCAATAGCAGGAACGGACCACCCCATAGTAGCCAGCCCGCTACACCGTCCGCCTTCGGACGGAACAGGACGAACTCGCCATACCGGTCCTCGAACCAGCCGCGCACTTCTTCGTCGCTCGCGCCATCCTCGATCATCACGCGTACCCGCGCGCGCATGTCTTCGGCAATTGGCGCGGCGGACTGGGAAATCGGTTCATTCTCGCAGGCGACACAGCGCAGCTCGCGCATCAGAGATTGCGCGCGGGCCTCCTGTTGCGGGTCATCGAGCGCAACATCTTCGGCCACGGCGAACCCGGCAAGCACCAGACTGATCAGGATCACAACGAGCTGTTTCATGCTTTGCGCCTTGGCCACAGGCTGAAGGCACCGCCCAATGCCATCAGGATCACGCCGAAATATAACAGGTCAATCATCGGATTATAGTAGACTCGGAACACCCAGCGGGGCGCGCCGTCCACCATGCGCTGCTCGCCCAGCGCTGCATAGAGATCGCCGGTGCCCGTCTTGTGAATCGCAGTTTCCGTGGTCGGCATTTGTGCCGCCGGATAATACCGTTTCATGGGCGTCATGATCGCCTTGGCGCTGCCGCGCGTCGCGGTCAGTTGCGCCCGGTCGGCATACCAGTTCGGGCCTTCGATTGCGCGCACCTGATCAAGGGTCAGCGTCCAGCCCGCCACCGTGCCTGATCCGCCTTCTGCCAGCGCCACCGTCGTCTCATACCGTCCCGTGGTCTCGACCACCGCACCAATCACAAACAGGCCGAGGCCCATATGGGCCAGCGTCATGCCCCAGACGCGCGGCGGCAGGCGGAAGATCCGCCCCGGCGTGATCGCCCGGCGCTTCAATTCCCACAGTGCGCCAATCACCAGCCACGCACCTAGCGCGAGGCCAAGTGCTGCGCCGATGGAAATGTCCCAAAGGCCGACCCCCAAGGCGAGGAAGACCAGCGCCAGCGCGCCGCCAGCGATCGCCCATTTGGACCAGTTCTTCAAATCCGCCTTGCCCCACGCCCAAGCCTGAACTACCGGCAATATGAGCAGCAGCAGTGCCAGCATCGGCGTAAACGTCAGATTGAAGTAGGGCTCGCCAACAGAAATCGTCCGGCCGGCTGCCTCCGCCATCAGCGGAAAAAGCGTACCGAGTAACACAGTCAACGCCGCCACGATCAAAACGATATTGTTCGCCATCAGCGCGCCTTCGCGGCTGAGCAACATCCACGGCTTGCCGCCCGACAGTTTCGGTGCCCGCATGGCAAACAGCACCAGCGCAAAGCCGCCATAGGTCAGCAGGCCGAACAGCAAGAGCATGCCCCGCTCCGGGTCCACGGCGAAGGCGTGCACAGACGTGAGGATGCCCGAGCGCACGAGGAATGCGCCCATGATCGAGAACAAGAAGGCCAGCACCGCCAGCAGCGCCGACCAGGCCCCGAAGCCCTCGCGCTTCTCTGTCACGACAACCGAATGCAACAGCGCAGCCCCGATCAGCCACGGCATCAGCGAAGCATTTTCCACCGGGTCCCAGAACCACCAGCCACCCCAGCCAAGCTCGTAATAGGCCCAGTAGGAGCCGAGCGCGATGCCGAGCGTAAGCGGAATGAAAGCAGCCAACGACCAGCGCCGCGCCTCCTTCGCCCAGACAGAATCGACCCGCGCTTCCATCAGGCCAGCCGCCGCCAGCGCAAACACAAAGGAATATCCGACATAGCCAAGATACAGCATGGGCGGATGAATGCTGAGCGCCGGATCCTGCAAGAGCGGGTTCAGCCCTGCGCCCTGAAACGGAGCCGGATCCAGCCGCAGGAAGGGCGACGACGCAAACAACAAATAGGCCAGTGCGCCGACCGCCAGCAGGCCCTGAATGCCGAGCGCGCGCGCCTCGAACAGGTCGCGCCCGGTGCGCATCCACAGCGCGCCTGCCGCGCCAAAGCCAAGCGTGACAAGACACCAGAGCGCCATCGAACCTTCATGGTTCCCCCAGGCGCCAGCGATCTTGTAGATCATCGGCTTCAACGTGTGCGAATTGTTGGCCACCAGCGCGACCGAGAAATCAGACCGGGCAAAGGCCACGACCAGCGTTACAAAAGACAGGATCATCACCGCGAAACCGGCATAAGCGGCAAGCCCCGCCATCCGCCGTTGGCCCATCAGGCCGAACATGCCCTGCGCCAGCGCCGCTGCCAGCGCCAAGAAGGCCGCAAAATGGCCGAGTTCGATCATCCGGCCACGTCCAGCGGCTTCAGTTCCCGCGGCTGGTAGTTTTCATCATGCTTGGCGAGGATCTGTCGCGCAGTGAACGCGCCCTCTGGCCCAAACTGGCCGGTCGCCACCACGCCCTGTCCTTCGCGGAACAGGTCTGGCGCGATGCCGGTATAGCTGACACGAATCGTGTGGGGGCTGTTGTCGATGACGGTGAAAATCATGGTCGCGCCATCTTCGGAATAGGCCAGTGATCCCGGTTCGACCCATCCGCCAACCTTCACAACCTTGCCGTCTTCCGGTTGGCCTTTCTCGGCCAGAATTTCCGGCGTGTAAAACAGGTTGGCATTCTCGCGCAAGGCAAAGAAAGCCAGCACCGCCGCCGCCAGGAGCAGCAGCGCCGCAATGCCAAAAGTATATAGTCGTCGTGTCCGTGCGCGCATGAAGGGTCTTATAAGGGCAGTTGTGCCGCGTGGGGAGTGCGGCGAAAGCAACCCGATTTCAAGGACCGGCAAAGCATCCTGTCAGGCAGTCCGGTAAATTGCAGCCCAAAAGCAGTTTTCAAATTCTACAAGCTTGCCCACAGTCACAAAACGCAGCCTCATAGTTGGAAAACTTCGTGTCGGGGAAACAAGGAAAGCCACCATGATAAAACGTATTCACGCCGTGAATGCAGCCGCATTTTGCATTTTTGTTTCCGCTTGCGCGGCTCCCTCGATCACTGAAGGTGGTGACATCGCGGAGGTTGATACCCCGTGGCAGGCTGAAACTGTCAACTGGGACCAGACAACAGATGACATCAACCGGCTGGTTGAGCGCTACAACGCACCTTCGGCGGCGGTGGCAGTTATCTCTGATGGGGAGATTGTTTATGCGCAGAGTTTCGGTCTGCAGGAAATTGAAACCCACACTCCGGCAAGCCTCGAGACAATGTACGCGGTGGGGTCAATTTCGAAGACGTTCACGAGCGCGCTGATCGGGACACTGGAAAACGAAGGCAAACTCGCTCTCACCGATCATCCGTCCAGACATGTACATGATCTGCAGTTCCGCTCGGAAGAGCTTTCAGCCAATCTCAGCGTGGCCAACCTGCTGTCACAAACATCCGGGCTGCCTAGACTCGATGGCTCTTACGTATTCTTTCCGGAAAAGGATCAGGTAGATCTGGCACCACGGTTCCTCCATTTCGGTGCGTCTTGTCGGGTGGGCGATTGCTGGTCTTACAACAACATGAATTTCATCATGCTGGATATGATCGCCGAAAGCGTCACCGGACAATCGAAAAGCCAGATGCTCATGGACAGACTTCTGGTGGGTGCCGGGATGAAAAGCACAGTCAGTTCGACCGAAGCATTTTCCAGATCTGCCAACGCCGCCACCGGGTACACCAAGGCCGGAGATGATATGAGACCCGCCGCAACGGAGTATCTGTTCGGAGAACAAGTGTACGCAACGGCATCAGACATGGCCCGCTGGCTAAATCTCTGGATGACCGAAGGGGGCGGTATTATTCCGGCTGACTATGTTCAGCGTGCCATATCCATGCAGGCGATTGAGAATGGCAGCGCTCCCAGCAAGGATGAACCCGGCGCATATCTATTTGGGTACGGCTACGGGTGGAGCGTTAAGTCGGTGGAGGGCAATTTTGTCGTACACCATGGCGGCAATGAAAATGGTTTCTCGGCTCAGATTCTGTTCGTTCCGGCATCTGGCATCGGCGTCGTCACGCTGACCAATCAACAAGACTCCATCCTGCCTTACGTCGTCAATGACCTGCTATTGCGCCGAAACCTGTCCCTTCCAGAAACCGGTGTTGACGAATATCCGGTCGTGGTCGGTACGTCAGCGCCGCTTCTGTCAGACACCACAGCGAAACTGAACCTGAATAGGGATGCGCCGTTCCCGCTGGAGCTCACGACGCTACCGGGCAGATATAGCGCACCCGGTTATGGTACGATCGAAATCCGATTGGATGACGACGTTCTCAAACTGCGTACTCCCGCTGCCGATTTTGTGCTCTCACATCGTGAGGGTACGGTATTCAGTCTGGGTACCACCGAGTCCGTTCCGATGGGAATCAATCTCGATTTTTTTGAAGTCACCTTTGAGGAAGATTCTCTTTCGATGAATCTGGCCAGCGAACCCGTCGTGTTCGAGAAATCTGATGCCCAGATTGTGAGATGATCTCGCTATTGCGTGTCAGCAGGTTCAGGTGCCTCAGGACGCGGCTCTGAGGCAGCATCACCAATGCCCAGCGCTTCGATCATCGGCGCGAACCGTTCGCGGCGCGGATCATCTTCCGGCAGGCGGGAATAGATATAGCGCATGGCCTGTTCGGCCTTTTCCTGATCGCCTGCCTGCGACGCACCCATGGCCGCCCACATACCCGCGCGCACCTGGGTTTCATCGAGTTCATAGGCCTTGGCGAACAGGCGCGTGGCCTCTGGCGAGACCGCGCCATTGTTCAGCTCGACCAGCGCATCGCCAAGCGCCAGCAAGGCTGGCATGAATTCATTGTCCCGCCGCAAGGCAGACTGGTAGGCCCTTGCGGCATCCGACGTGCGTCCCTGCGCGCGCAGGATTTCACCAATGAAATAGTGTGGCTGGGGATCTTCAGGGCGTTCCACCACGGTCGCCTCAAGACGCGACAGGGTTTCAGCCTGGGTCAGCGCGCCCGGATCGGTGCGGATTTTCTCCATCAGGCCAGCCTGCCGGTCTTTCATCGGCAAATCGCCCATACCGGGTTTGCCAACCAGCAGATATCCACCAATCGCCACCGCCAGACAAAGTGCGAGGATGATACCGTTCCGACGTGTCATGATTTTGGAAACTTCAACACGGCCTTCAGGCCACCCATGCCGGAATCCCCCAGATCGAGACTGCCGCGATGCAGTTCGGCCAGTTCCTTGACGATAGACAGGCCCAGCCCGGTGCCGGGGGTGGTCTCATCGAGGCGTACGCCACGTTTCAGGGCGCCTGCCCGTTCTTCCTGCGTCAGGCCCTTGCCGTCATCCTCTACCTCTATGGTCAGCGCGTCTGCCCCATCGCGAACCCGCACCATCACTTCGCTCCGGGCCCATTTGCAGGCGTTTTCCATCAGATTGCCGACCATTTCTTCCAGATCTTGTTTCTCTCCCCGGAACACGGCCCCGACCCCGCCGTCAACGGACACGTTGACGCCCCTGGCATCATAGAGTCGGTTCAGCATGCGTGCGATGCCATCGATCACAGGGCGCAATTCAGTCCGTGCGCCCAATGTCTGCGCCCGCGCCACCATCTGCGCGCGCTTCAGGTAATGCTCGACATTGGTCTGCATGTTTTCCGACTGGCGACGCACCACATCATCCAGCAAAGTATCACCGGTCGCCTCATTGCGCAGCACGGCCAGCGGCGTCTTCAGGGCATGGGCAAGGTTACCGACATGCGTCCGCGCGCGCTCGACCACCTGCCGGTTATGCTCCAGCAGCTTGTTCAATTCATCGGCGAGCGGGCGCACTTCGGCCGGATAATCCTCAGACAGTTTCTGCCGCGTGCCTTCACGCACCTCAGCGACATCATCCCCGATACGCCGCAACGGACGCAGCGAGAACGATATGCCCGCGACCATCGCCGCGAACACACCGCCGAACAGGGCAATCATCGTGCCCAGCAACAAATTCCGGAAGCGCGTTGCCGCCGCATCATTGGCCGCGCGGTCAGCCGCCGCCACCAGAACAAGCGGCGTGTCACGATTGGCGATCAGGATCGCACGAGACGCCACGCGCACATGCTGTCCGGCCGGACCAACAAGGTCAAAGTCCCCGAACTGCGTCATGCCGGGATTGGCCAGCGTCCGATCCAGTTGACCGTCGCTGAGGGGAACGGGCTCGTCCCAGAGGCTGCGCGAGCGAATGTCTCCCGCGATGTCGCCTTCGGAGCTGACCCCCACAATGGCCCAGTAGCGCCCGGAATATTGCGTGCGAAAACGCACATCCCCGAGAAAGAATTCGCGCTGGGAATCCGTGACCTGGCCGTCTTCGAGAAACGCCCCTTCCCGAGTCATCTCGCGGGTCAGGCCAACAAGATTCTGTTCCAGATCCTCTTCCAGCAAGCTGAGCGTCTGCGCGCGATAGACCGCTGACAAGGCGAGCGCGCCTCCAACCAGCACGACCAGGCCCCACACCGCCGCCGCCAGCATGATCCGCCGCGCCAATGACAAGCGCGTCCAGCGGTCCAGCAGGGTCGGGTTTGAAGGGGCGCTGTCGCTCATGGTCCGGGCTCCGGCGCGGGGCGGGTCTTATCCGGCGACGCGGGTTTCAGCGTCCGGCACGACCAGACGGTAACCAAGGCCCCGCTCGGTCTGAATGCGATCTTGGCCGATCTTCCGGCGCAGGCGACCGATAAAGACCTCGATCGTGTTCGAGTCGCGGTCAAAATCCTGATCATAGATATGCTCGACCAGTTCCGTGCGCGGCACGACGCGGCCCATATGATGCATCAGGTAAGACAGAACGCGATATTCATGCGCGGTCAGTTTCACAGGTTCGCCATTCACACTGGCACGGGCGGCGCGCGTATCGACCACCAGCTTGCCAGCCTCCAGCGTCGCGGCAGAGTGACCGGCGGCGCGGCGCAACAGGGCGCGCAAGCGCGCCAGCAACTCTTCGGTAATGAACGGCTTGGTGAGGTAATCGTCAGCGCCGGCATCAAAGCCAGCCACCTTCTCGCTCCACGAATCGCGGGCGGTCAGAATCAGGACCGGGAAGGATTTTCCGTCCGCACGCCATTTCTTCAGAACGCTGACGCCGTCCATCTTCGGCAGGCCGAGGTCCAGGATCACCGCATCGTAGGGTTCGGTGTCGCCCAGAAAATGGCCGTCCTCGCCATCTGCGGCAAGGTCCACAGCATAGCCTGACTGTGAGAGCACATCGGCCAACTGGCGGCGCAAGTCTGAATCATCTTCAACTACCAGGATACGCATCTACACGTCCCTCCGATCTAGTAAGCAATGTCGGGTCAAGCACCCTGACGGTCAAGGACTGCGCCCGTGCGGGCGTCCACCGTAAAGCGCATCTTGCGGCCATCCCCCGTCATCCAGTCGATCTTGTATTGCGGCTTGCCGCCGTTATCGAAGAGGTCTGCACCGAGTTGATAGCCGCCATATTGCCGCTTCAGGCTCTGGAAAATCTGGCTGAGGGGAACGGTTTTGCCCTGCCGCACCGAATCGCGCGCCTGGCCAGGCGACCATTGGTTACGCCAGTCCTGAGCGGTCGCCGGAGGCGTCACCACAAGGCCCAAGGCCAGAAGAAGGGCAGAAATCCGTTTCATACCATGGCTGTATAGGCATCAGGCTCTGAATACCAAGTGAACATATGCCGTCGGATTCGTTCAGGCTGCGATTGGTGCCAACAGGATGGGCGATCAAGCACGTTTCGAACGCGCACGACGCTGTTGCGCGGCTGCCTCAACATTCGGGTCTGACGCGATCACGAGCCCGCGCATCACCCCCTTCATCACGGCGGAGGTTCGGTCGAATACGTCCAGCTTGGCAAAGATCCGCTTCACATAGGTGCCAACGGTCTCCTGGCTGAGGTCCAGCATGTCCGCGATGCCCGCATTGCTGCGGCCTTGCGCCATCCAGTGCAGCACGTCGAGTTCGCGGCTAGAGAGGTTCATGTCATATTGCAGCTCAGCCGACATCAGCTGGCAATAACGCAGATAGGCGGTCTCGGCGCCAATCTGGAAAAGCGACAGATCAACTCCGTCCAGATCATCTTCTCCGGATTCACGCGCGCCGCCGACCCGTAAGTGGCGACGCATATGCCCTTCGCCATGTCCCATTTGGACAAGTCTGAAAGGTATCGGGTTTCCCGCTCATTCAGCACGACATCGCTTGGCAAGTCATGCCAGTGAAAGGCCGTTCCGATCCGCACCGAAATGTCTGGCAGAGGGTCGTCCATATGGCGAGCGTCGCGATAGGCGGTTTCCCACTCTTCCGGAAAGCCCGCATTGGTCAGCCCGCGGCCCACCGAGCGATCATGACCAACCGGGGATAGACATAAAAGCCGCGGCACACCCATCTCGCCAAAGGCCGAGACGGCCGCTTCACGCAGGTCCTGCAACGACCGCGCCTCTATCAGGCCCTTCAATTTGTTGAGCACGCCACTGCCTCCCCGGACTCGAGGAGGATTGTGAGGTCTCGCGCGATATTTTCAAGCAGAATAGTAGAAATACTATCCATCTCTTCGGCGTTTCGCTCTCATCTGGTCGGCGACAAGTTCAGAAATCGGGTCGGACACGATGACCATTCCCTGACGGACCCCCTTCATCACGGCCGAGGTACGGTCGAACACTTCCAGCTTGGCGAAGATACGCTTTACATATGTATTGACCGTATCCTGACGGATTCCGAGTACATCAGCGATGGCGCCATTACTGCGTCCCTGCGCCATCCAGTAGAGGACGTCCTGCTCGCGGCCGGAAAGCTGGACCGGAATTTCCGGGTCCATGGTTACCAACTGGCAATACCGCATGAATGACGACATGCCCACAAACTGAAAGAACTCGCGGTCGATGCTCTCGACTTCCGGTCCGTCAGGATCCGTGCTGGCCGCGATCAAACCCACTCTCGACACATTGCCATATTGGAGCATGCAGACTCCCTGGCCCATCTGCATCTCTCTCAGGAACTCCATATAGGCGAGTTCATTCTCGGAGAGTGACACCGATGATGGCAGGCGGTGCCAGTATAGTGGTCCTCCGATCCGGGACGCGGCGTCCGGAATCGGGTCGTGAACCTGCCAGTTCAATTCGTATGATTTCTCCCATGCTTCAGGAAACCCGAAGCTCGCCGTGTTTCGGGTCAGGGACCGGTCACTTCCAATAGGCCCCTGAAAATAGACCCGGGTCAGCCCTATCTCGCGCAAGGCGACAACAGATCTGTCAAATATGTCTTCGACCGTGCGTGATCGAACTATATGGCGTAGATGGCCCACCATTGGTCCAATCCCATTTTTCGAATGGGAAGATAGTCCAAACCCGCTCTACGGCAATCATATTCGCCCGCTTTAGGGTTGAATATTGATGGGCCTGCAGCCTCGCTCGCGAGACGATGGCCTCAGCTCTGTAACACCCACGACAGACCTAGCCGCCAAGCAGCAGCAGCGTCGTCGCGTCGGAACTGATACCCGCCTGCAAGGCATAGAGGTGATCCAGCAAATTCAGGGTTTCCTTGGCATCATGGCACCGGTCATCGACATAAAACCAATAGTCACGATACTCGACCGCAATCGTCGCACTAGCTGGGCGCGCCTCCGCCGATTGCACGGCAAACAGGCCGCCATTCACATCATGCCAGCCTCCCGGTGCCCGACATGGGTCGTCCGAATATTCCGAGACAGGTTGCGAGGCACGGGCGATGTCTCGGTGCGCCTCGGGAACGTGAACCGATTGCGACAGCGCCGACAACACGCCGAGCAGAGATCGCCCGCGCGCCGCATAATCGCCAAGGGAATTCCCCCGCGTGGATATCTCCGTGATGTAGCGGTCACCGGGAATCACGCTGACATCCGATACCCAATAGCGACGAAAGAAATCGGCAAGTTGCTGGCCAAGTTCGGAGGTCCGATTCCATTTGAGGATCACGCGCGGCTTGCCGTCTCCATCGGTTTCCGATGTGTCCGCATCCACGACCTGCACCATCAATTGCCCCCGTTCCTGAAGCGAACGCATCAGCGCGGCCAGTTCGCGAAAGCGCGCATTATCCGGCATGACGGGCGGGGTTGGCCCGGCGGCTGCCCGCGCATTCTCCAGATCACCGATCCGGGAGACGCAACACAACATCAATCGTTCAACGCTCCAACCCGACTGGCTCATCAGGAAGATGGTTGCCGGCGGCAATGGCTGCAGGATCTGTTGGGCATAGTCCGACCCCCTCAACGCCGAATACGCGATCGAGGGCTGGCTACTCATATTGGTCCCGACATTTCCGTTCAGAACTTCATCCAGATCCTGCCCGCCCAGCGCCAGCGCTGACGCCAACATGCCATTGATCTGGGTATTTTCGGTCGTGGTGATCCGCTCAGCGTCAACAAAGGTGACAGGATCATTGTATCGCAGACGAACAATGTTCATCAGCAATTGTTCCTGCCGGGCATCTGAAATGGCCGAAGAATAGGCAAGCATGTCGGATTCAATGGGAGAAACCGGCCGGTTCGGATGGGCGCACGCAGCCAGAACAGCCAGGCTGGCGAGCGCAAGCTTCACATTTTGACGGCGCCTCACATTTTTCCGGCGGTAGGTCATTAACATTTCTCCCCGATATATTTACGTACACATTTCCAGCACCCGCCAAGAACTGCGCCCCTCACCTGAAACTGTAGTGAAGATTACAGAAGTAACGTTTTCGACGAGTTACCGCAATTTGCTCACATTCTCCAAACCCCGCAGAGCGGCCCCGGATTGGCACAGTAGGATTTGTTTTTTGGTAACGTAATCATCCGCATGAAAATCCCGTAAAAGGATTTTACTCTCAGATGTACGAAGTGTTGAACTGCATAACGACGGAGCACGACTGGAAGCATGTGCTTGCATCCTTGTTCGTCTTGGCATTCAGCAATTGTTGTTCCCTGATCATCTACTATCGCAGCCAGGCTGCACTGTTGACCCGCAACAAGATCCTGTGGGCGATTGCCGCCGGCACGGTTGTGGGCCTCGGAGTCTGGGCCACCCATTTCATCGCGCTGCTCGGTTACAAACCCGGCTTCGAAATCGTCTTCGATGCCGGTCGCACAATTGTGTCCGCCCTTATCTCTATCGCTGGCTTCGTCACCACCGCGTTGTTGCTGCGCCTGAATGCGGATGGCACGCTTCGTCTGGCATGCGCAGGCATCGCGACCGCCGCCGTCGCCGGAATGCACTTCTATGGCATGTCGGCGCTGAGCGCCTCTGCTGTCATCGAGTACGATACACTGACCATCACAGCCGCGATGGTGCTCGGCTTTCTGGGCTATGCTGGCACCTATTTGCTCGGCGCGAACCCGAAGGTCCGCTGGAGCACGGCGATCGCCACAGTCACCAGCGTTCTGGCAGTCATCTCTATTCACTTTGTCAGCGCATCCGGCACAACCCTGATCCCGATCAGGGGCCTGAGTACGCCGATAGTTGCCCTTCACACCACCGGCCTCAGCGCAATCATCGCCGTCGCCATGCTGGTCGTGGTGGTCCTCTCCGCCCTTGCGGCCGGCCTCGATAGTAATTTCCAGCGACTTCGCCACAAGGAACAACGCAAATTGTCCGTGCTGGCTGATTCAAGCAGCGAAGGTCTCTTCATGGTGTCAGCTGATGGTCTCGTCCTTCAGACCAACATGGCCGCACGGATCATGTTCAGCGACCGCTTGAGCGACCTCGAAGACCTGAAGGATCTGGGCCATCTGGCGGATGTAGATCGATTGCCAAAGCTGTCGGGTCGCTCTGTTCAGGACCTTTTCCAGATTGAAGACGAGACCTTCTCCCTGAAGGAAAACCGGGATTATGGCGAACGCCGCATCCGGTTTGCAGATGGCCGTGAGATGATCGCCACGATCTCCAGTCGGCGCACTGAGGATACGAACGAAGATTTCGTCTTCTTTGCGGTTCATGACATGACCCAGCGCATCCGCGCCGAAGCCCGTGTGCGCGCACTCGCTTACCGTGACACTCTGACAGGCCTGCCCAACCGGGTCGCCTTCAATATGGCGCTTGAATCGTCGGTCAGCAAAGACGCTGAGCATCGCAAGAACCTGGCCGTCATGATCATTGATCTGGACGAGTTCAAGGAAGTCAACGATCAGTACGGCCACGGCGCTGGAGACACGCTCCTCAAGGCGATGGGCCGCCGCATTTCCAACGAGCTGTCTGACAAGGACATGGTGGCTCGTCTCGGGGGGGATGAATTTGCCGTTCTGGTGCGCGGCCGATCCACACCCGAAGAGGTTACCCGGGTTGCGAACAACATACTGGCCGCCATTTCCGAACCACTGGCCATGGGCAAGCGAACGCTGAACTGCGGCGGCAGTATCGGCATCGCAATCGTCCCACAACGCGCGACCAGCCCTGCCCGCATCCTCACCTTTGCCGACCGCGCGCTTTACTCCGCCAAGGCTGACGGACGCGGCTGCGTACGGTTCTATGATGCCATTCTGCACAAACGCCAGATCGAAAAGCGCAATCTCGAACGCGCGCTCCACAAGGCGATAGAGAATGACGAATTCGTGCTGCACTTCCAGCCGAAAGTCAGCGCATCCTCGCGTGCCATTGTCGGCCGGGAAGCGCTGATCCGCTGGAATCGACCGAATGTCGGCCTGATCGGCCCGGATGAGTTCATTCCCCTGGCAGAGCAGAGCATGCTGATCAATGATATCGGACGTTGGACCATCTTCGCTGCATGTTCTGCAGCCAGCCAATGGTCGGGCAAGGAGACGGTGGCCGTAAATCTGTCTGCCCGCCAGTTGCTCGATCCGGACTTGGTCGACCATGTTCGCACCGCACTCGAACAGACCGGACTTGATCCAGAGCGCTTTGAGTTGGAGATCACGGAAACCGCAATCATCCACAACACCCAGCTCGCCACCAGCATCCTGCTTGATCTGAAAGCGCTCGGCATCAAGATTTCTCTGGATGATTTCGGGACCGGCTATTCGTCAATGAGCTATATTCAGGAATTCCCGTTCGACCGGATCAAGATCGACCGGTCCTTCGTGACGTCCATGAATGCCAACGTAAAATCCCGCGCCATTGTCGAGGCGATCATCCACCTTGCCCATTCGCTGGACATTCCGGTCGTGGCCGAAGGTGTTGAAACCGAAGACCAGGCCGAAGCGCTGGCCCTGCTGGCATGCGAGGAATTGCAGGGCTACCTGATTGCCGCTCCCGCCCCATTCGAGGACATGGTTGCCCGCGTGCTGGCCGACAATCCGATTTTCGAGATCGAGGTCGCCTAGCGCCCTTCAGCCCAGGCTTTCAGCCCGTCATCTTTCGGATCATCCAGCACGATTTCAAGTCGAGCGTAGAGATTGCCCGGCGTGGATGTCTGCACACCCTTGCCGCGCAAACGCAATTGAGAGCCGGTATTGGAGCCCGCAGGAACTTTCAAAGTCACCGGGCCGGACGGTGTCTTCACCTCGACACTGCCGCCGAGCACCGCGATCTTGAGATCAATCGGTACTGACATGCGCAGATCCTTGCCATCGCGTTCCCAGACGCTGCTGGGCTTCACTTCAACCTCCAGCAAGGCGTCTCCGGGCGGTCCGCCATTGGGCGATGCCTGCCCCTGACTTTTCAGACGTAGCGTCTGCCCAGATTCAATGCCTGCCGGAATATTCACATCCAGCGCTGTATTGTCGGCCATGGTCATGCGCCGCCGCGCGCCCGTGACTGAATCCGCAAAGTCGATCGTCACGCGATAGCGTACATCACGGCCCTTGACCGGCCCGCTGCGACGCGACCGGCCGCCACCGCCGAACATGCCAGAGAGGATATCCTCGAACGGGTCGCCCTGTGCGCCGCCAAACGGATTGCCACCGCCGCGTGTTTCCCAGCGCTGTCCCCCGCCGCCGGGCCCGCCGCCCGGATAGCCGCCGCCAAAGCCGGTCGGATTGCCGTCTCCGTCAATCTCGCCGCGGTCGAACTTGGCTCTCTTTTCCTTGTCGCCAAGAATGTCCCATGCCTGCGAGACCTGCTTGAAAGCTTCCAGCTTTTTGGGATCGTCCGGATTCTGGTCCGGATGCAAATCCTTCGCCTTCCGGCGATGCGCCTTCTTGATTTCGGCCTCGCTGGCCGAGCGGTCAACGCCGAGCACTTTATAGGGATCGAGGGCCAAGGGCGGAAAATCCTTCCAGTCACGAATCTGATATCCGATCACAGTTAGGATGTCCGGAACCGTAATGAAACCCGGATATTACCTTACCGGATCGACCCGCGCCGCAATGCATCCCGGTTTGGCAGCTAGCAACTCGTCAAATGACGGTCCAAAAGCCCGTCCGCCCATCCGGTCCGATCTCAGCCACCCGCGCCGCATTTGCGCCCTCTACCCAGTCTGCAAAGGGCGCCTCCACCACAGTTTGCGCGCCAAATCCCGCCCCCATATCGAATGCGACGGCAAACCGGCCAACATTCTCCGCCTCCGGCATGGCCCAGCTTTCTGGAACATCCGATCCGCGCCGGGTCCAGCTGAGCTGGCCATCCTGCACCCGCAGGTGCGTCACTGGCCAGGGCAAGCCCGCACGGTCCTCGAACATGGCCGTCTGTGGGATATCATCCGCCCTGGCCTGCCAGACCAGCTCCGCCCCATAGGCCTCCCCGCCAAGGCGTGCCCGCGCCACCGCCGCATCCAGCATAACCAACCGCGCGCCAATCGCTGCGTCGCCGGGCACACTCCCTCGCTGCCCCCGCAACAGCCTGGTCAGACGCCATGTGTCCGGCGCGATCAGGTCAGCTCGTTCAAACTGCACACATTCCCACCCCGTCGCCGTCTCCAGCAGCGCGGCGTTGCTGCCCGACAGGACACGATCTTCCGGCAGGCTCGCAAACTCTCCGCCCGGACAATACACATCCAGCGCATTTGCGCGGTCCCACCGCCCCACCGGCCCCGCGCCGCACGCTTCCCGCCGGCCGGTCCAGTCGCACCGCCTCGCTCAGCGCGTCGTCGGCCAGACCGGCAGACACGACCACCTCACCTGGCCACGGATCGGCCCATGCCGCCGCCAGCGGCCCAACGCCTTCGCCAAGCTCCGGCAGGCTCGGCGCATCCATGACGACAAGGTCCGCAGCCGGCGGCGCGCTGCCCGTCTCGCCAGCCCGCACGCGCGGCACCGCAGCAACCTCCTCCCGGCAGGTCAGCGCCCGCACGCCGCCCCGGTCGACTACATCCGTGACACGCCAGACCTGCCCGCCCTCAACGCGCAACCCATCCCCCGGCTCCAATGCGAGCGCCGAGAGTGACACCGCACAGGTCGTCGTCTCCCCGCTCGCTGCCGATGCCAGCAGCGCGGCTGCAACAGCTTCCGCCCGACGGCCACGTCCTGCACCAGCCTTGCATCACCGCCGTTAATTCGCGCCTCCGCCATGCCCGGCTGATAGTCCGCCTCCAGATCAACATGCGTCAGCCTGAGCCGCCCCGGCGGGGGTCACTTCATGGCGCTCCAATTGGGCATAGGGGAAGATCGGCGCATCGCTTTCGGCGTCGAACACGCGTGCCGGATTGCCGAACACGGATTGCACGCCTGCATCTGCGCGCAGCAAATCCATCAGCGCGCTTTCGATGGCGGCCTCGGCGCTCATAGTCTCCGCTCCCGCCGCGCGGCGAGGATGTCGCGGACCTCGTCCGGCAGGGCCTCGCCCCTCTCGCGCCGATAGGCTGCCAGCACCAGCCGCTTCAGCGCCTGCACCAGATCCTCCGGCACATCCGCCGCCGCGCCGAAGCCAGTGACAAAGGTCACATCCGCATTTCCGCCCGGCGGAATGGATGGCAGCGCCACCAGCCGCCCGCCGCTGAGCGCGAACCGCGCGGTGTAGAGTTGTGCTGCACCGTCTGCATCGACGGTCTCGACCGAGACCAGCGCCGAGGCCGGCCCGGGCACCAGCCGCATGCCGGTCCGCGTCACGCCCGATGGCCAGCGGTCGAACCACCGCTTCACCGTGCGCGTGAGGAGCGCCAAGCCCGTCTCGGCCTCCAGCCGCGCCCGCGCCGACGCGATCAGGCCTGTGACGAGCTCATCCTCGCCCGCATGGCCGATGCGGAGATAGTCCTTCGCCGCGCCGAGAGACAAAGCCTCCCCGTCCGGCGGTGAGATCACCGTCAGATTGTTCATCTCTTACCCTTTGTTTTTATGGGCTTATTCGCCGTACACTCTGGATATACAGCCTTCATGGGAGCTTGAACCACATCGAATCAATGGAGTGATGTGATGAAGATTGCCAAGAAACTGCGTGAATGGATGGACTGGCTTCGAATACTACTTGGACTGCTGCTGCTGAGCTTGGAACTCATGCAAAAGCTACCCTAAACCATCCCCTCCAGCTTCCCGATCAGCGCGCCGCCAATGGGCAGGGCAACGCTGCGGACGAGTTCATTGTCGATCTCGGTCTCGGTGGAATTGATCAGGGTCGAGAGCGCCTCGGCAATCTTGGTCGTGAATTCCTCCTGCTGCGGGCCGGTCAACAAAGCGGCCTGGCGGATGAGGGTGGTGAGAATGGATTCGAACATGTCTGGTTTCCTTCGATTGGATTGAGATTGAATATTCAGGGGCGCGTCACCCCCGACGGGCCACGCCCGTCTGGGGGCCCCGCTCCCGAACGCGCTCCATGTTTGCGAGGCAGCCTCCGGAGATGGGTCCCCAGACCGCTCCGCGGTCGGGGATGACGCAGGTAAGCGACGCGCTAAAACACCATCACTTTCGCAGCGTCGAAATTCTGCACGCCGCCGCCAACGCGCTTGGTCGTGTAGAACAGCACGAAGGGCTTGGCGGAATATGGATCGCGCAACACACGCGCGCCCTGCCGGTCGGCGATCAGGTAGAAGCGCCGGAAATCCCCGAAGGCGATGGCCGCATTGCCCGTGCCGATATCCGGCATGTCCTCGGCCTCGGTCACCGGATAGCCCATGATCGTGGCGGGCTCGCCACCCGTGCCGGGCTGCCAGATATAGCGCCCGTCCACATCCTTCAGCTTGCGGACGGATGCCACGGTGCGCCGGTTCATCACGAAACGGCCATTGGCGCGGAACTGCGCTTTCGGTGTGTAAATCAAATCGATCAGCTGGTCAGCCGCATCGGCGGCGGTAAAGTCCCCGGCCACCGAGCCCACCTTGCCCCAGACATGGCTCGCCTCGGCAACAATATCATAGTCGAGAAAGCCCTTCGGCTTGCCGTCGCCATCGCCGCTGATGAAGGCAGCTGATTCCTGCGCCGCAAAGGCGGCTTCCACCTCATCGGCCAGCCAGGCATCTATATCGGCATAGGAATCTTCCAGCAGGGTCTGCGTCGCCGCCGGCATGGCGTAAAGCTCGCCCGCCGGGAATTCGAGCAGCGACAGCCCAGATTGCGCCGTCTCCGTCCGCGCAACCTGTTCGCCGACCCAGCTCGCCGCCGCGCCAAGCCCGACCGGCTTCTTGTAGACGCCCGCAGAGGTCTGCCGCACGGTCGCGATCTGGCGCATCGGGCTCGCGGCCAGCAGGCGCGACTCGATCAGTCGGTCCAGTTCCGGCGGCGCAATATAGCCGCCCTGCTCATCCGTACCGGTGTTCAGCGCCTTCACATCCAGCCGCGACAGCCCGCTATCATCGCCGCTGCGCAAATAACGTCCCCAGGCCGCGCTGCGCGCATCCTCGTCGGCGGTCTTCCCCTCGCCTGCCTCCGGCCGGGCCATTTTCAGGCTCAGCGCTTCGAGCCGCCGATCAATGCGCGACAGCCGCTCATCCGTCAGCGGATCGCTTGCACCCTTGGCTTCGATCTCGGCCAGCCGGGCATCATTCGCCTCGGTATAGGCGGCAAAGGCGGCCATCAGTTCGGCATCGCCGCCGCCCGCCATCTTGGTTTCCTTGGTCATGTTGTCTCCATTCCTCTCAAATTCATCATCCTTCGACGTCGCTCAGGATGAGTTCCGTACTTTCAAAGCGCTCATGCTGAGCGAAGCCTGCCCCAGCGATGGCCGGGGTCGAAGCACGCGCGCGGGCTTCCCAGTCACGCCGCTTTTGCCTCCGCCCCCAGCAGGGAAAACCGCGCCCGTGCCTGCATCGGACTGGTCACGAGGGAAACTTCGACGAGGTCCACCTCGACCAGTTCCCGCCCATCCGGGCGCCGTGCGTTCCAGAGGCGTGGGCGAAACCCGATGGAGAGGCCGCTGAGCCCCTGCGCCACCAGCGACCGCGCCGCGACACCTTCGACGAGACCGCGCACATAGAGCCCCCGCCCATCCTCGATCATCCGCACCCAGCGTCCGGCCATGGCGCCGGGCCTGTGCTGCAACAGCATGGGCAGTTGCGTGCCCCGCTGCAGGCTGCGGGCAAAGGCGCCCGCCCGCACGACATCTCCGCTCGCATCCGGCACACCGAACAGCGAGGCATAGCCTTCGATCAGGAGGGGCGTATCCCTATTCATCCGCGCCCTCCAATCGCCGCTCGATCCGGTCCAGCTGGCTTTCCATCCGGTCCACGCCCTCCTCGACACGCGCCAGCCGCTCGACCACGCCGCGACGGTCGCGCACCGTGTCTTCCAGCGTTGAAATCCGCTCCGCTGCCGCGCCCGCCCAGACCAGCGCCCCGCCGGTCTGCACCAGCACGGCGACGAGGAATCCGATCGTCACTTTCCGGTCGAGCTTCATGGCTGCAACCCCGCAAGCTTTCGCTTCTCTTCGCCTGTCGCAAAGCTCGCGCCCTCGAGGCGCGCCCAGAGCGCATCGCGCTCGGCCGATAGGGCGGGCACGCGATCAATGTCCGCGCGAACCTCGACTTCCGCGCCGAACGGCACATCCAGCCAGGCCGACAGCGCCGCAGCCATCTTCTGCACCAGCGGCAATACGGTCATCCGCCAGAAAGCGAGGTTTGCTTCCTTGTAGTTTGAATACGTATTATCTCCCGGAATGCCGATCAGCATGGGCGGCACGCCCAGCGCCAGCGCGATCTCCCGCGCCGCGCCATGCCGCGCCTGAAGGAAATCCATCTCTGCCGGCGAGAGCGACATCGGCCGCCAGTCCAGCCCGCCCTCCAGCAATAGCGGCCGCCCCGCATTCGCCGCGCCGGAATACATGCCTTCCAGTTCGGCCTTCAGCGCGTCGAACTGGTCCGGCGGCATCCGCCCATGCCCGCCATAGACCAGCGCGCCGGAGGGTTTGGCCGAATTGTCGATCAGGGCCTTGGCCCAGTCGGCGCTCGCATTGTGCAGGTCCAGCGCCCGCCTTGCGGCGCCAAGCGGCGGAAGCCCCATCGTGTCACTGACCGGGTTGAACAGTTTCAGGTGCAGCACGGGGCTCCAGCCGGTCTCGGCATCGCGCCGGATCAGTCGCTCGCCATGACGCTCACGCACGGCCCAAGCCTCGACCCATCCGCGCGCATCCGCAACCGGCCGCATGGCGGACGGGGCCAGCGCATAAAGCGCCGACACTCCCGCCCCGTCCGCCGCCTCCAGTCGCACCCCTTCCAGGAACGCATTCCCGGTCAACTGGAGCTGGGAATAGGCCGTCTCGAACAATTCTGTCGCAATGCCGTCCGGCTGGGGCCGTCGCAACAGGCGACTCGCGCCCTCATGCGCCGTGACCAGCGGCACCGCAGCCGCCGCCTCCGCCACCATGCGGACCGCCCGATAGGCAATGGCATTGGCCAGATATCCGTCCCGCGTCAGGGCCGCGCCGTCCCGGCTGCCCCAACGGGCCTCACCTACCTCGGATAGCGCAACCAGAGGGGGCGCGGATTTCGCCTCGCGCGGGCGACGGTTGAAGGGCCAGATCGGGTTCATGAGGGGCGCTGCTCCATTTGCGTTGATGAGCAGAAATTAAATCCTCGCCACCCCCATCGGATTCAGCTTGGAAAAGTCGCGAAAAATCAGTCCGCTATGGCGAAATAGTTGAGGATTAACCGGTCACTATCCCTGTATTTTCTTGGCCCGCAGCCATAGCCAGACGGGCGCAAATCTGCTCTTTCGCCATTCGATCAGGGGCAAAGGAGCTTACAGAATGTCGGCACGTGTCATTTCCGTCGCCAACTCCAAGGGCGGCGTTGGCAAAACCACTACTTGTGTCAGTCTGGCAGAAGCTTTTGCGGCCAATGGCTTTCGCACACTGGTGGTGGACCTGGATACACAGGCCAATGCGTCCCTGCTGGTCTACGGTCATGAAGGCGACGAGCACCTCTTTCAGGCCATCAATGATTACGTCACGATTTCCGACTGGCTGCTGGAGAATTTCTTCGCTGGCGAGCACAAGCGCCTGTCGGAATTCATCGTCACCGACGCGTCTGATGTCAGCTATAATGGCAAGCCGCTCGAACTGGACCTGATCCCGTCCTCGCCGCGCCTGCGCAAGACCGAGCGCGAGCTGATCTATGAGCTTACCGCCAAGGGCTATTCCATGGAAGCGCTGCAGGGCCAGGTTGGCCGCCGCATGCGCGATGATTTCGAGAAGCTGAAGGCCGATTATGACGTCATCATCTGCGACTGCCCTCCCGGCATTTCGGTGATGACCGAAACCGTCCTCGCCGCCAGCCACCTGATCATTGTACCAACCATTCCGGACTTTATGTCCACACTCGGCCTCGACCTGTTCACGGGCGATATCATGCGAAACCTCCGCAATCGCGATATCGAGAACCTGCCCTGCGTGCTCGCCACCCGCTATGATGGCACGCCGCACCAGCAAGTCGTGCTGAATGCCATGCGCGAGGCCGCCAGCGCCAAGGAAACCGAGTTCGACATGTTCGACACGGTCATCCCGATGAAGCAGGGCTTTGCCACCAACCCGATCGAGCTTGGCCCGGAGCCGACGCTGCAGGCCAAATGGCCCGGTGACGCGCTCGGCATCATCGAGAGCCTGCTCAAGGAAGTACGAGAGAAAATTCAATGAGCGACACCGCCACTCCCCGCAGCGCCGTAGCGCTGGAATCCCTGCTCAACCAACGCGATCGCTTTGCCAAGCTGGGCGAGAAGGATTTTGCGGCGGCGACAATGCTGCTGGTAAAAAAGCTGATGATCTCCGCTGGCCAGACCACGGACGACATGAAGCACCTGCGCGATACCGTCGGGGCCGACCTGTTCGAAACCACGCTGAAATCGCTGACCGCCCACCAGGCCCGCCAGTTGGCGCGCCGCATGGACCGATCTGTCCCGGACCTTGAAGTCTCGACGGCTGGTGCCGCCTGCGCCTGGATCCGCGGCTTGATGAACGGCACCAATCCGCTGCCGACCGAACCCGCCAAGGCCGCCGAAGACGCGAGCGCGGACGACACGCCCCCCGCCCCCAAGAACGCCTATTTCGGCCGGAAAGCCTTCCGCACCGGGGGCTAGGCCCCAACCCCACCCGCAAACAGGCGCCGGTTCGCGGCGAGGATCGCGGCGGTGTCGGCATCGCTCGGTTCCAGCGACCAGTTATGGTGCTGGAAAGTTCCGCCCAGCAAACATGTAGGCCGAGCCGCCAGTGATGATATTGTAGTCGATCTCGGCCTGCGGCTCGAGGATGACCAGCTGGCCGCGCACCGGATGGATTTCGGTATCACCAAACAGTTTGCCCGCGCCAAGCCCGGTACAGTTGAACACAACCGCCTCATCCAGCGCCGCCACCTGCGCCGCATCCTGAAACTCGCGCACAATGATCCGTCCACCCCGTTCCCTGATATCCTCTTCCAGCTTGCGCAGATAATGCGGCGTATCCACCATCATCGTGTCGAAGCTGCGTGCATGCGCGGTCGTGAAGGGCAATTCGCCCGGCGCATAGTCGACAACATTGATGGCAAACTCCTCCATCGGGTGGCCCGCCCGCGCCGGATGGTTGGTCACGGGCCGGTCAGACAAGACATAGTTCACTTCCCAACTGATGCCGTACTCCGGCCCTGTCAGTAACTGGAACCGCCGGAAAGAATGACGCGCCGCCGCGACATGCCGGTCCATGTATCCGGGGGCGATGGCCGCACTGTCATACACCGAAGCCGGCCACCACTGCCCGCCTGCGATGTTGGAGGTCGTGTTCGGGCTCAGCGCCTTGGCATAGAGCGTCACCTTCGCCCCGCGTTCCAGCAACAACATCGCCGTCGACAGGCCCAGCGCCCCCGCGCCCAGCACGGCATATTCCGCCACATCCGGATCAAACCCTTCCTCCACGGCCAGCTGCGCCGAGCCCCAGGACAGGGTGATCCCGCCGCCGCCATGTCCGTAATTGTGGACCACCGTCGTCTCGCCCAGCATCTCCCGCTCCACGCGGAAACCGGACGCCCGATAGGGCCTCAGCCCCACGTCCACGCGCACGATCCGGTCCGCAGACACGCGCACCGGCGGCACAGGCTTCATCACCATGCCCGGCGTCTGCGGAACACTTGCACATCCGGCCACTGCAGCCGTCAGTCCGGTGGCGGTAAAGGCCCGGCGTGTCATCTGGCTCATCTGAAATCCCTCGCTTTCGACCCGCACCTTCGATCACGGGTCTGGCAAGATCAAGGCAGATCACAAGACCCGTACCCAAGGCCCACTGCCCTGCTGCAAAAGTGCCCAGATGGCCCAGACCAGCGCATCCACCCGGTCAGGCGATCCGCGAAACCCTTCCGCGCCGAACTGGCACATCTGATCTTCCAGTGTCGGCAACAGGCCGACATGCGCGACACGGCGTTGCTCATACAGCGTCGCCACCGGCGCGGCCCGTGCGCGCTTGCCCAGCCGCGCATGCACCAGACGCACCGGCACATCCGCCCCGGCGCTTTCCAGCACCTGCCGCACCATCTCCCCGCCCTGATTGGACTCGGCAATGATCTCTCGCGCGCCAACCTCGCGGCACACCGCCACCGCCCGCCTTGCCCAGTCGAGCGGCTTCAGGCCCGGCGCCGACGCATCGGCCAGCACATAGGCGACCCCGTCGCGCACGCCCGCCGCAATAATCCCGCAGGCATCCGCCGCAGGCCCGCTCGTTGCGGGCGGGTCCACAGCCACGATCACATCTTCCAGCATGGGCGGCGCGCTCACCCGTGCCGCATCAATCATCTGTCGGCGGAACAGCGCGCCTTCGGCATCTTCCAGCAATTCGCCATGAATCTCCTGCCGGGCCAGCGCGCTATTGCCATAGGCCGCCTGCATGGCCGCCACGAACCCATCTGACAGATTCTCCGCATTCTCGGCCATGCTGGCCTGACGCACCAATGTCCCCGGCCCGGTGAGCAGCCCCTTGAAGAAATCCGTCGGTCGCGGCGTGGTCGTCGCCATCACGCGCGGCTCCGCCCCCAGCCTCAGCCCCATTTGCAACGTGTCCCACACGGCCTGCCCGCGCATCCAGGCCGCGATCTCATCACACCAGGCCACATCAAATTGCGGCCCGCGCAAACTGTCCGGATCTTCGGCAGAGAACACATGCGCTTCCGCCCCATTGTCAAAGCTCAGGATACGCCGGCTGGGTGAGTAGTGCGGGCGGCGGCACTTCAGCGGCTCGATCCATTTCAGCCCGCTCGGCCCATCGATCATCACTTCGCGCACATCGTGCAGGGCTGGCCCCACCAGCGCCGCCCGGTGACACCGCCCGTGAATCATCGACCAGCGGAGCCATTCGGCCCCCGCCCGCGTCTTCCCAGCGCCGCGTCCGCCCATGAACACGAAGCTCCGCCATCCGCCCGGCGGCGGCACCTGTATATCGCGGGCGTGCAGAATCCACGGATTCTGGCTGACCAGGCTGCACTCCCATTCCGCCAGCGTGCTCCAGTCGTTGCTCTGCGCCGCCTGACGCGCCCTTTGTTTGAAATCCGGCAGCAAGGGCGTCCAGCCGGCATTGTTCAGCGGCTGGGGAGAGTTCGTCTTCGGCGTCTTCGCCCGCTTCGTCTTCGTCGGCACGTCCGGCAATCCGCACATCCTCATCCCCTTCCCAAGTCGCCACCGCCATTTCCATCCGCCGAATTTCCGCCGCCAGCCGCATGATCAGGCCACTCAGCCCGCGTAACTCCTCCGGCGTCACATCCGCCGCCATCATGCGGTCCACCGCCTTGTCGTGTGCCTCGCTCAGCGACAGGCGCTGGCGCTCCAGCGGCATCTCCGGAGCGTCGAGCCCATTGTCCCGGATCACACGCCAGACGGTGCTGGCGCCCCGGCCAACCTGCGTTGCGATCTCCGCCATGCTCCGCCCCAGCAGGCGCTGGAGCCGGACCTGCCGGATTAGGCGTTGGCGATGGGGCTGTCGGGTCATGCGGGCCTCCTGCGGTGAGAGGGGCAGTGTCGCATGGGTGCGAACCCCATCGAATTCAGGCTCCGAAAACCCTCTAGATTTCGGTATGATTCGCTCGCTCTACCTGAGCGCGACTCCAATAAGTGTTGCAGGAAAAGCACGAATTTTTCCCCGCATGGCAGGCCTTTGCCTCTGTTTCCTGAGAATTCCGGGTGCGTCACAAAAACATTACGCATCTGTCATCCAGACGTAACTCTGGCGTGGGACGGGGCCGCAGTTTTCGAAGCGTAGACTTCTTAATACGGATTCCCAGAGCAAGGACGACCTCCCATGACCTTTACCTCCCGCAAGCTTCTCCTGCTTGGAGCTGCCACTGCCGTGCTGGCGCAGGCTGCCGCTGCCGACGTCCTGCAAGGGACCGTCACCGACGCCACCGGCGAAGCCGGCCTGCAGGGCGCACTCGTTACCCTCGAAGGGCTGGACCGTACCGCCTCGTCCGACCGCTTCGGCAAGTATCGCTTCGGCAACGTCCCGGCTGGTGAATACACGATCAGCATCTCGTATGTCGGTGCAGACACGCTCGTCGATACAGTCACCGTGTCCGGCGACACGGATTTCAGCATCCAGCTCGGCAGTGACGTTCGCTATCTCGACAACATCCTGGTCGTGGGCTCCACCGCTGCCCAGGCTGGCGCGATCAACCAGCAGCGCGCCTCCGACGCCATCATCAGCGTCATCGACTCCGATGGCCTCGGCAACTTCCCTGACACGACGGTGGCAGATTCGCTATCCCGTGTGGCCGGCCTGTCCATTGAGAATGACCAGGGCGAAGGCCGCTACGTCTCGATCCGCGGCATCAACTCTGACCTGATCTCAGCCACCATCAACGGCGTGCGCACGCCATCTCCGGAAGATCGCCGCGGCGTCCTTCTGGATGGTGTACCATCTGACCTTCTGGACGGTATCGAAGTCCAGAAATCCCTGACCCCGGATGTCGACGCTGACACAATCGGCGGCGTCATCAACCTCAAGACCATTTCGGCGTTCGACCGCGACGGCCAGTTCATCCGCGCCAAAGTCGAGGGTTCCTATAACGAGATCACGGAAGAAATTTCGCCAAAGGCCACGCTGACCTATTCCAACGTCTTCGGTGAAAAGCTGGGCGTTGCCGCCTCGCTGAACTATCAGAAGCTCGGCATCGTGGCACACAATAACGAAATCGGCGAATGGGGCTTTGATGACGACCTGAACGCCTATGTTCCGAATGACGACTACGAAATGCGTTGGTACGATCTGACCCGCGAACGCGTCGGTCTCGTCTTCAATGTCGACTACCGCATGACCGAGAATACAGAGCTCTACCTGCGTACACTGTTCAACCAGTACACAGATGACGAAGTCCGCAACAAGTTCGAGTTCCGCGACCTGGCCGAAGAAGGCGTCAGTATCGATGGCAACAATTACAATTTCAACTTCGCTGAAGTCGACGCCGAAGTTCGCCAGAGAGAAGAAACCCGCAATATCCAGACTTACGCACTCGGCGGCAAAACCTATGCCGGCAGCTGGACGGTCGACTACGAAGTCTCCTACGCCTATGCCGAAGAAGACGATTCCAACAACCACGACGTGGCGTTCCGCTCCGACGACATGGACGGCGACAGCATCATTGTCTGGGACAATTCTGACCCGAAAAAGCCGCGCCTCACCGGAACCGGCGTGGACTTCGTCTACGACCCATCCAGCTACGAGATGGATGCCTTCGAACAGGAAGCCACTGTCAATGAAGACACTGAATGGGCCTACAAGCTCGACCTGACGAATGATTCCTCCATTGGCAGCACGCCAGTGACCTGGAAAATGGGTGTGAAAATTCGCGACCGTGAAAAAGTACGTGACCAGAACCTGATGATCTGGGAACGCGACGACGTTCTGATGTCAGATTATATCAACGCGAACGCCTTGGTTGATGGCTGGCGCATGAACAATCCGATGTACGAATGGCCAAATGCCGGTCTGACGAGCGCCCTGCGCAACACGTTCACGGATGATGAACTGGATGAAGACGGTACGAATTTCGACAGCTTGTCAGAAGACTACACGATTGAGGAAATGATCATTGCCGGTTACGGCATGGGAACGTTCCAGCTCGACGATCTGACCGTCGTTGCTGGCGTGCGTATCGAAGCCACAGACGTTTCGGCAACCGGCAACATCTTCTTCGAGGGTGACGATCCTGAGAACGTCGCCATTCGCAAGTATGACGACGATTACACGCACGTCCTGCCAAGTGTGAACCTGAAATATGCCTTCTCCGACAATCTGATCGGTCGCGCCGCTTACTATGCGTCCATCGTACGTCCGGCCTTCGGTGAAATGCGTCCGACCATCGCCCTGAATGATGATCGCGACGAAGCCGAAATCGGGAACCCGGCCCTTGACCCGTATGAAGCGGACAATTTCGATCTCTCGATAGAATACTACCCAACCAAGCTCTCAGTCCTGTCGGCCGGCGTGTTCTACAAGGACATCTCAGACCCGATCTTCGGTGCAAACTACGACATCGGCGACGTACCCGGATCGGTCGACCTGTCCTTGCTGCCTGACACGGTTGAAGAAGTCTTCACCTACGTCAACGGCGACAACGCCACGGTGCAGGGCATCGAGTTCAACTACGTCCAGCAGCTCGATTTTATTGGCGACTTCTGGGAAGGCTTCCTGGTGTCCGCAAATGTGACGATCGCCGAATCCGAAGCATCTGTGCCGGATGAGGAAGACCCGCTCCTGACCCGCGATGTTCCGCTGCTCAAGCAGAACGACCTGATCTGGAATGCGTCGATCGGCTACGACAAAGGCCCATGGGACCTGCGCATTTCCGCAAACTTCCGTGACGATTATCTGGACGAACTCTTCGGTGCAAACCTCGACCGCTATACCGGCGATCATCTCAGCATCGAAGCGTCGGCCAAGTATGACGTGAACGACAATTTCCAAGTGTATGTGGAAGGCAAGAACATCACTGACGAACCGGAATTCTACTATTTCGGGGCAGAGAGCCGCCTGTCGCAATATGACGAATATGGTGCCCGCTACGTTATCGGTGCCCGCCTGACGTACTAGGCTCGGTTGACGAACCTTACCAAAAGCCGGGCGGGGAGCGATCCTCGCCCGGTTTTGCATGAAGGCATGGCACCCAGCCAAAACCCTGTGCATCTGCAATCGTTTGGGTACATTTTCCTTACATAAGGGGGTGCACCCGGTGTTTTTCCTGCTAGAAGGATACAATTAGCGGGAGAATCTTTCATGAAAGCACCAATTCTGGCCCTGGCCGCCCTGATCGCGGTATCCGGCTGCGCCCTCAAGAAGAAAGAGGGCTACTCGGTCGCCGATGGGGGCGAAAATCCAGACATGGTCTGTGAACGCGTGCCGGTTCCCGGCAAAGTATATCCAGGCAAGATCTGCATGACCAAGGAACAATGGGCTCGCCACGAAGCGGCCGGTCGTGACGCAGCGTCAGAAACGCAACGCCGCGCCCTGTCATCCCCAGCACCTGGCGGTGGCGGCTAAACGCTTTCGAATGCCTTGAACTCCGGAGAAAGCAGGCCCATTGGCCTGCTTTTTTCATGTCCGACAGTCTCGGAACATGGCACATTTGTGAAAACTCGCCCGCGCGCCTTGATCTTGTGCCGGACGCAGGGAATACCGGCCCGAACCCTGTTTATCCCAGCCCCTGAGGAGTGTTCATGAAACGCTGTATTCCCCTCGCCGCCCTGCTTCTGTCTGCCTGCGCCACAGAGCCCGCCCAACAGATTTACGCCATCGACACAGCGCCTATTCCGGCCGCCGTCGAAACGGCGCCCATGACAGGCACAGGCGACAAGGCGGACGACCCGGCTGTCTGGGTGAATGTTGCAAACCCGGCTCACAGCCTGGTCCTCGGCACCAACAAGGATGAAGGCCTCCATGTCTACAATCTCGCTGGCGAAGAGCTTCAATTCCTTGATGTCGGCCGCGTCAACAATGTCGACTTGCGCGGCGATGTCGCCGTCGCCTCGAATGACGAAACCAATTCCATCAGCTGGTTCGCCATCGACCCTGCCACCGCCACGATCGGCCATGTTGGCGACACGCCAACGCAGAAAGACGAGCCCTATGGCATTTGTGCCGGTCAGGTCGGCACCACCTATTACGCAATGCCCACCTATAAGGACGGCATGGCCCAGGTCTGGTCTGTGCAGACCGACAAGATGAGCGAAGGCCCTGAGCTGGTCGCTGAAATCCAGGTTGGCCAGTTCGGCCAGCTACAACTGGAAGGCTGCGTATTCGACGAAGCCAATGGGCAAGTCTTTCTCGGTGAGGAAGAGCACGGCATCTGGAAGCTCGATCTGAATGACTGGTCTGCCGCCCCGGTCAGCGTCGACACGATCGCCGCACAGAATGGTCTGGTCGCCGATGTTGAAGGCATGGACATCTGGGCCGGTGCAGATGGCGCAGGTTACCTTGTCGCGTCGTCCCAGGCCGCAGACCGGTTCGTCGTTTATAACCTGAAAGCGCCCCATGCGCCGCGCGGCGTCTTCACGGTCACCGCCAATGCCGATGGCAGCATCGACGCTGTAACGCACACGGACGGTCTGGATGTCAGCTCCGCGGCGTTGCCAGGGTTCCCGAAAGGCATTCTCGTCGTTCAGGATGACGGCAATCCGGCTTCCGGCGTCGACCAGAACTTCAAGCTGGTCGACTGGTCCCTGATCGAATCCGCCCTCGGCCTCGACTAAGCCTGAGCGTTACTCCAGAGTCACGAAAGCCCGCCCTCCGTCTTTGGAGGGCGGGCTTTTTATTTCGGGCCCAGAACGATTCGACATAACCATAGGTTTATGGTACCTAACCATAGGTAGTGGGTCTACTTCAAACTCGGCTGGGGGGCCGATAATGAAAAACATCAGCACAGCTATCGCAATCACACTCATGCTCTTCATGACCGCTTGCATATCGAAGGGGCCGCTGCGCACATATCCAGGCGCGATATATGAGTTTAGTGACGATCAGTCCACGCGCATTGAGATAGATATAAACCGAGTTCTATTCAACGAGATCTGCGTCCCCAAGAAGGATCGTCTTGGAACGCCCTTCGAAATTCCTGACGAGTGCTTCAAAGTTGAAGGCGGCCTCCTTCCAGGCGACACTGAAGAACAGAAGCGCGCTAAGGTCGAGGACACCAACACCCCCAGCACGCTCGAATTTCAGACATGGAACACAGACGGAAATCAAGTATTTTCAAGCCTTATTATGGCGCTGGAACATCTGCCAGACGACCGAAAGCTTGCGATACGGAATGCGACAGCCAACCAGCTGATTTTCGCCTCAGAACATGCTTGCCGCAATTACCTTTTCACCCTCGTCGGTGTCCAAACCAATACGCGATTTGGAACGGAAATGTTTGCTGGCATAGCATCGACTGCGGCCAGCCTTACAGATGCAACGGATCCATCAAATCTCTACTCCGCTCTGAGTGCACTCTCGATCATGGGCAGCGCCTCGCTGGACCGAAACTATTTTGCCAATCAGGCCGTGGAAGTGATCCGTCTGGCGATAGACAAAAATCGCACCGAAAAGCGCAATGCGCTAAGGAAAAAACTGGTATCAACGTATGCCGAGTATCCGTTTGGAATCGCGATGGCTGATATTGTTCAGTTCCACTCCTCATGCAGCTTGATGGAGGGGTTGGCCGATACCAAGGAGGCCATCATAGATCGTGAGACGGCAATCCGGGGGGCACGAAACATTGCCGCGCGGCTGAATGATACGGGTGCCGATGGCCGTCAAATCGTTGCTGCACTCACGGGACTTGAAGAGAGCCATTTCGGCCTTCCCAGCGACGAACCGGGTGCAATTGCGTCATCGGCCATTGAGGACGGAGTCTCACAGGCGGAGATTCTTCTCATCACGATTCTCAAGCCGGGCGATGTCGATGAAGCATCCAAAGTCGATGCCGTCGAGAAGCTTGCGACGGGCTATTGCGCATCACCAGAAGGACTTTCCAGCCAAGTCTCCTGCGAGCTCTCCAAGCCTCTGGATTCCGCATGGTTCTCGGCGGCGAAAGCCCTGCTGAAGGCGGCGCCCGCAGGGGAAACTGCCGATCAAAAGAAAGCCCGCCTAGAGGCAAACAGCCAGGCATTTTCTGCCGAGTTGCAGAAGGCCCTAGAGGCGAAAAAGCAAGAGATGACGGCGCGCCGTCACCTTGCAGCAACCTTCTTGCGCATACTCGCAACGCCCACACTCAGCCAGCAAAGTTTTGATGAGCTTCAGATCACCGACACCTTTTTGTTTGACGATCAGCTGTCACCCGACCCCGCCGTCGCGATGGCCCAGTTGGCCTTGCGAAATCAACCGGGCCCGAACCCTCCGAACACTGATGTAAAGCAGATCCAGCCAGCCGCTACGCGAGCCCTGGAAGTATTCAACGCGGCAATACGTTCGAAGCAGTAATCCTCCGAAGGGATTTCACTATGCGACTGATACAATTTCTGACCATTGTGGCACTCTTGTCATGCCTGCCAGCCTGCCTCACGGCCTACCGCGCTCCCACCGCAACCATGTCATCCTGCGAAGATTATGACAGATATCTCTACAGCAAGTACCCAGATCAAAAGAGCTTGATTCAGTCCGGTCCCCTCGCCGACGAAGATGATGCCAATCCTGGTGCCGAGGATAAGTTCGGCCTGGAGGACCGCAACAAAAAATGGACACCACATCCAAAAGAAGAGCATCTTTCACACATCGACCCGATAATTGTACGCTACAGTGAAGGCGGCGATCTCGTCTCCCGGTGTGACTATAGCCGGGTGCTACATGCGCTGATCAACACCAATGACAAGAAACGCGTTGTCTTCGTCTACATACATGGATGGCGAAACGATTCCGGGAAAGAGAATAACAAGGCTTACAACTACGGGAAGTTTCCCACCCAACAAGAAACGGGCGGCAAGGACCTCCACAAATTCCGCGAGTTTTTGCGCGAGCGGCAAAGAATGGAACGCGAGCGCACAGATAAAGACCCAGCGGTGGTCATAGGTGTTTTCGTTAGCTGGAAGGGGCGCTCAGGTATCCCATATCTGGATTATTGGAGCCGGCGTTCCGGTGCTGACAAGTTGGCCCGGAGCGCGCAAGTGGCTCGGCTGTTTGGAGCAATGGAGAACATTATCGGACAGGAGTGTCCGGCTAGCTCAGAGATGTGCAATGATCCAAGCACAAAGACCGGGACCAAACGATCCGATACCAAGCTCATATACATGAGCCACAGTATGGGCGCACGGGTTCTCTATGGTGCGATGGCCCCAAGGTTTACCTACAATGTCCAACGTGCCTACCCGATCGATAAGACAGCACCGTATGCGGCTATTCCAAGAGGACCCGATCTCGTGCTGATGATCAGCCCTGCACTCGAGGCGGCGTCATACAAATCGATCGACGAGTTTCGATATTCTGACCGGAGATTCGTTGAGTCTCATTTGCCCCAAATGCTTGTTATCCAGTCGGAAGGCGACTGGGCAACTAGGTCCGCCTTCGCGATTGCCGAATCCTTTGGCCGCCTTAACGATCCCTATCAAAGCGCACAAAGACGTCGCACTATAGGTCATTCCCCACAGTTTGTTACGCATAAGCTCGTCAAATTAGACAGCCCATGTATCGGAGAAACAAAGAAGGTAACGCTTACAGGATCCTTCTGTCACGGCAGGGTGAAACTCATCTATTGCCCAAAACCAAACACCAGCACAAAGGATGTTCCGCCTGCAAAGAGAAAGCGAGAGAATCATGTGCTTGTTTCTACTCAGGCCAAAGAGACGGATAATTCGGAGCCATTCGAATTTGACACAGAATGCGTTGATGTACCGGAAGTCATCAGACCCAAGAAAGTAGTAGACAGGAAATTGCGACCATCTCCATTCTTTGTTGTACAGGTAGAAAAAGACGTTCTATCGGCACACGGATTTTTCCTGGACGCAGAGGCGAATAGCAGAGCGGGAAAAGCAGACGGCGACGGGTTTTTGCCGTGGCTGCACGAATATATCACCAAATTCGAGGCTGAACTGGAAAGGGGAGACGAGAAGGCGGGGCTCGCGAGAACGCAGACCCAGTAGCGCGTATTCGTCTCGGATGTTCGATCCGCATGGGTCGGCGGCAACCAATCAACTCGCATCCGCCGTTTGACACATACTACCATGTCTCCCCATAGGGACGGATTTCCTGTTCGAAGGTCCAGGCTGTTTCCGGTTGTTGGAACAATTGCCAATAGGCATCCGCAATGGCTTCGGGTGGCATCAGGCCCGACGGATTGTTCGACCCACCTGCCTGCCTGATCCGTTCGCGCACCCATTCGGTATCGACGCCAGCGTCAATGATGAGATGCGCCACATGGATATGTTGTGGCCACAACTCCCGCGCCATGGATTCGGCAACGGCGCGCAATCCGAACTTGGCCGCGGCAAAGGCGGCGTAGCCATTCCCCCCGCGTCGCCCTGCGGTTGCACCGGTAAAGAAGATCTTGCCCTCTCCACGCTCAAGCATCAGCCGCGCAGATTCGCGCCCCGTCACGAAGCCGGCGAAGCAGGCCATCTCCCAGACCTTGCGGAACACGCGATCCGTCGTCTCAAGTATGGGAAAATTTACATTGGCCCCCACATTGAAAATGGTAAGGGCGAGCGGTGCCAACGCGTCCGCTTCGGCAAGGAAAGCGGTGACATCTTCTGGTTCGCGCGCATCCAGAGATCGGGCCGAGATCCTGCCACCGGCCGCCTCGATCTCGGCGACCAGAGGCTCAAGCTTGTCGCCATTGCGCCGCCCTGCCACGACCAAATACCCCTCAGATGCGAATTTTTTCGCAATCGCCGAGCCAATGTAATCGCCCGCCCCCACAATCGCGACGCTTTTGTCCAAATGCGCCATGTCACGCCTCCTTCTTGACGTCTGGTATTCTTGATCAATTTGTGTGTATATGCACACTTAATGGCGTCGCGGTAAATCCCCCAATCATCGACGACCTAGAAAATCAGTGCAGGACATGCGTCATGCTGACGGACAAGACAGACAAGATCCCGCTGTTGGAAGACCTCCGCCACAGCCCTCACGTGTGCATGGCCGAGGCGGCCCGCGCCGCAAATCGCGCGCTTGCCCGTCATTACGGTGCCTATCTGGACGGAGCCGGCATCGCTCCCGGACAGGCCTCTCTTTTGATGCAGCTCTACTATCTGCAAGATACCTCCGTCGCCGATTTCGCAGCGCGCATGCGCACCGAGCGCACAACCATGGTCAGAAACATCGCGGCGCTTGAACGCACAGGCCAGGTCGAAACCTTCACGCCAGAGGGCTTGCGCGCCCGACATGTCCGCTTGACCGAACAGGGGCGTTCCCTGCTAGCCGACATCGTCACCCGATGGAATGATGCCCAGACAGCGCTCATGAAAAAGGTTGGAACGGCGCAATGGGACGCCCTGATCAGCGCGCTGAACATGCTTGGAAACATAGATACTCACAATACAAACGATTGAGGCAGAGTTCAGACAATGCACTAGACGTGCACTGGCCGCTCGATTGTCGTCCAGCAATCGCACTTAGACCCCGGAAAGCAACCAAACCAATCTGTCGCGAATGCTGAATTTGCCATTCTGCGGCTCTGGCGAAAAAAACTTTCGATCAAACGATTGAACAAAAAAATTCGTGCGCCCGGGGAATCGCGAATGATCAAGCTGACAGGCTATCCTGGGGCAGCGGTAGCGCAAACATCACGGAGCGCCAGGCTGAACCATTGCGTTTCACATTTTGAAGTGGCCCCAACCTGCTGATTTCCTTGCAGGGGTCATTTCCTCTGGCCCCAACTACTCACATGACTGAGAACTTCCTGCTCGCGCGCAATGCGATACAAAAAATCTGCACACGATCTTTTGAACTGCTCAGTCGAGGTCCGCAAAACTCGCTCTCAAGGCGTCTCCTCCACGCGCAATCCTTCGATTTTAATAATTCTGAGGTTGAGAAGCCCGGAGAGGGCGGTTAATATTCGTTTAACCTTCGATAGTATTCAAAAATGAAGGGTAAGTTCGGGGACGCATCTTCTTGCATGCCAAATGCCGGAAGCATGAAACGAACTTGATGAGCGTAGAAACGGCAAGGGATCGGAGAGAAGAAATCTCGGGGACATCAAAAATTTAGAACCTGGCTGAGACCAGTTCGACCATATCGCGAAATTTGAGATCACTAACGGATCTGCCTTCCGGATCCGGAGTGTGGTCACGGGACACGTGTGCCCCGTGACCTGAATCGGCGGAAATCCGCCTTTCCTGCCCACTCACGTGGGATGAACTGCCCTGCCAATAGTGGCGCGGCAGAACACCCTGGCTATGGCTTGCACCCATGCCAGGAAAATCGAGGGTACCACAATGAAGCGTACACTTACAGCTATTGCGGCAGTTGCCGTACTCGCCGGCACGGCTGCCGCTCAGGACTCCGAGAGCCTGGTCATCAACCTGTCTGGCGAAGTTGAAAGCAATTGCGAACTCATTCCTGAGGGTTCGGCTTCCTACAATGTAGACATGCTGGATTCTGGCGACCAGGGCTTCCTGGCGATCGCCTATTCCTGTAACTCGCCTTACACGGTGACGTTGCAGTCCGCCAATGGCGGCATGGAGCACCAGGAAAGCTCTGGCGCCGTCAACATCGATTATGATGTCGACACCCGTTTCTGGATCTTCCCTACCGGAAGCTACAACTCCCAGGCTGACCTGTCCGGTGCTGGCGCGACGATCGTCACCGACAATGACTGGCAAAACATCCTGACCAATGGCGGAAGCCGCAACGGCAATCTCGACCTGTCGTTCGACTCCGTGGCGGAATATGCCGTGGCTGGTACGTACGAAGATACGCTGACCATCACGCTGGCTGCCAACTACTAAGTCAGAGTCTTCAGCGTCAGGCGGTGTCTGGTCTTTCCAGGCATCGCCTGGCCACTTTTTGTCACCGTAGATTGTCTGAGGACGGAAAACATGTTTTTTCGATCACTATTCGTATTCGCCGCCTGTATCGCTGCCGCAGTTTCGGCGCCAGCCGCCGCCTATGAATTTGCCCCGATCGTGGCGCAGTTTTCTCCCACCGGATCAGGCGCCGCAAAGACCTTTGTTGTTCGGAACACACATAAGGAGCCCATCGCGCTCCAGATCGAGGTCTACAGCCGGTCTGCCGACGAGATGGGCAATGAAACGCGCGAAATCGACTATGATGATTTCATCGTCACCCCGCCTCAAATGGTCCTGGCACCCGGGCAAAGCCAATCCATACGGGTTCAGTGGGTCGGAGATTCCAATCCGGACACAGAACTCGCCTACCGCCTCGTCGTCGAACAATTGCCTATACCCTATAAGGGTGACGGCAGCACACCGGAGGGCGTCTCCGTCGATGTGAAGCTCGGCTTCCGATATGAGGCCGCGCTGTACGTCGTGCCGGCCTCCGGCGCACCTGACGCCCGAATTTCATATGGTGAGATTGTGAAATCCGAAACCGGCGAAAATTTGCTCCGCCTGACCGTGGAAAACATTGGCCAGCGCCGCGCCATTCTTCAGCGCCCGGTCGTGACGCTACAGACCGGAGGTCAGACTATAGAGCTTTCCGACGAGGCTGCTGAAGCCCTCAACAATCGCAACATCATTGCCGGAACGCAGGCCGTTATCGACCTGCCCGTTGCGGACTCGCTATCCCCTGGGCCTGTATCTGCGTCGCTCAAAACAGACTATTTCCGCAACTGATTGGTTTCGTGAAGGGTGACCAAGTCAATTTCCTCCAAGGCGAGCCGCCACCCCGCCTCCCGCTGCGGCCCGGTGTGCAGACCGAAACACTCCAAACCCTTCCAGCAGCTCATGCTGTTCGCGGCGTCTGCGACAGCGTTCAAACTGACCGGCTTTGCGGCCCATGCGGACACACCCGGTCAGGATTCCGGAAACCCTGAAAGTCGGGAATTGTCAAAAGATGCGTCGCCCGACGAAATATTTGGCGCGCTATTTGGTGCCAAGGCGCAAAGCACGGTCAGCCTGCCCTACCCGGTTGTCATTTCCGGACTGAACAAGGGCGATGTTGTGATGGCGCCCAGCACGGTTCCGGGCGAGACCCGCATAGACCGCAGGCCGCTGATTGATCTCCTGCTGCCCTTCCTGATTGATGAGAAGCAACTTGAATTTCTGGAGGCCTTTTCGACACGCGATGAGATCACGACTGCCGACCTCCACAGTCTTGGCCTGGTAGCGGAATTCAATCATGCCAACCTGTATCTAGAGATAGAAGTTCCTATTGAAATGCGTGCGGTCGTGCTCGTGCCGGTTCAGCCCCGTTTCAAGGTAAACAATCTGGATACGGTCGAACAGGCAAGCACGAGCGCCGTCGTCAACATCGCGGCGGGCTCACAATATGTCCACGCCAGCCAATATGCGCCGACCGGGTTTGCCGCCACCCAGGTGAATATGGGCATCGCAGTCAACGCGCTCGGCCTCGTACTCGAAACGGGCGCCCGCTACAGCGATACATCAGAGACAGGGCTCGTCAGAAATGATACGCGCCTGACCAAGGATTTCGTCAACAAGCGTATTCGTCTTGAAGCGGGTGACCTGTCGGTTCCAACATCGGGCCTGCAGGGCAATCCCGATATTCTCGGGATTGCCGGGTTCCGCAGTTTCGGGCTGCAGCCCTACAAGGAATATCGCACGAACCCGTCGCAACAATTCGAACTGCAGCGCTCAGCCCGCGTACTCGTCTACATCAATGGCCAGTATATTCGCGATTTTCGTTTGCAGCCGGGCCGGTACAATCTGACCGATCTGCCGCTGCAAAGCGCGGCCGGCAATGATGTGGTGCTCGAGATCGAATATGACAGTGGTGACGTCGACCGCGTCGTCTTTTCAGCTTTTTATGATTTTAGCCTGCTGAAGAAAGGCACGACCGATTTCGCCTTCAGCATTGGCCCGACATCCGAGCTCAATGAGGGCGAGCGCGAATATGACATGGATAATCCCGCCGCCAGCGGATTCTATCGCAAGGGCTGGACCGACCGGTTCACCTCCGGCCTCAATTTCCAGGCGGACACACATCTCGTCAATCTCGGCGCAGAAGCTTTCTATTCGACAGGCATCGGCACGTTCGGCCTGCTGACCAGTTATAGCGACCATGATGACGGAAAGGGCAGCGCGCTGACCGGCCTGTATCGCTGGAACGATACCGACATGGCCCACCAGACCCGGTTTGATCTTCAGGTCCGGTACCAGGAAGAAGACTTCATGGCACTGGGCGGATCCCGAACGCTCTACCGATATGATATCTCCGCGCGCGCCTCCCGCACGCTCACGCCTACCACGCGCATCCAAATGGGCACTCGGTTCAGCCAGCGTCATGATACCAGCGAGTTTGAACAGTCCCATTCCCTGAATATGACATGGGCCACCCGCTACGGCACATTCGGGACGGCTGTGCGCTATGAGGATGCGCCGGGCCGCACCGGATGGTCGGGCGGGCTGTCCTTCAATGTGCGCCTCGGCGACGGCTTTGCCCAAGTCTATCATGATACCCGAACGCCCTCGACCCGCGCGGGCTACACGTCGCGACAGGATCGCAGCGTCGGCAGTTTTGGATGGGACACGACCTACACGCATCAAAGCAATTCAGACGAATTGCGGGCCGGCGGATCATATGTCGGAAACCGGTTTGAAGCACGCATTGAGCAGGTTCTGGGCGCCGCAACACCGCAAGACGATTTCGGCTCCGAGAATACGACCGAGCTTGCCTTCGGGTCGGCGATCGTCTTCGCGGACGGCGCAGTGGCCATGTCGCGACCGGTCTATGACAGTTTCGCGATCTTTTCCAAGAATGATGCAGTGAAAGGCTTTGACATTGCTGTCGACCCGCTAGGCTCGGTCTTCGACACGCGGCCTGCCTATGCCGCACATTCTTCCGCGATAGGCCCGGCGGTCGTCCCGGATCTGAACTCATATTACTTACGCACAATTGAGGTTGATGCCCCGGACGCCCCTGCCGGCACCTCGCTGGGGGGCCAGGCCCTGACATTCCTGCCGAGCTATCGGGCCGGCTATGTCGTGAAGATCGGCGATGATCGGAACGTGGCGGTGATGTCGGTGCTGGTCGATGAGCTGGGCGAGCCTATCTCGTTTGCGGCCGGCTATGCGATCACCAGTGATGGAACACGTCACCAGATGTTCACCAATCGCGGCGGCCGCTTCTATATTGATGGCCTGCAGCATGGAGAGACGGTGACGCTGGAGTTTGACTCGCCCGAAGGGGCGACCGCGAGTTTCAGCGTACCCGAAGGCGAAATTGGCGTCATACGCCTGCCCAAACCGGTACAAATCAAGACCCGCAAGACCACAGCGCCCTATGACGTGACGGTGCACGTGATGAACAAGGAGGGCGCGTGACATGTTGCTCGCAAGACTTTGGCTGGCCATAATGGCCCTCACCCTCGCAAACGCCGCCTCGGCGCAGGACGATATCGCCCAGTCACCTGCCAGTATGGCCGTGCCGGGCGAGCCATCGACCACTGACCCCTGCCAGCTGCGCCCGGTTCCGACACGGGCCATTCACTATCGCGGCGCCCGTAGTCGCGGCTATGAAAGCGCCAGCGACCGGATCCATTCGGAGCTTGCCACAATCGCAATTGAGCATGGGGGAGATGGGTGCACCTATATCGTCCGTATCGAGCCGGATGGCGGGCCGGGACAAGCGCAAATGCATTCCGGACCGAACGCACTCGCCTTCCAGATCGACCATGCCGGACGCGACAGCGTACAGGCTGGCAATGTCGTGGAAATACAGGGGTCCATTCCGCGGGGACAGCGCCAGCGCCAGGCGCAATTCCAGATCTCGTTGCCACCGGGCCAACTTGTTCCGGCCGGTCAATATACAGGCCGCGTCATGGTCTCCCTGTATGACAGCCGGGATGGCGGACAGGAGCTGGTCACGCGGCAATCGGTAGAAGTGGTCACCCGCGTCGCGCCGAGCGTCACTGCCTCATTTGGCAGCGATGCGCGTGGCGGTTTGCGGTCAACCACGCTCGATTTCGGTCCCATGAGGAAGGGATTGGAGAAGTCGGTCGATTTCGCTGTGGACGCCAACACGCTCTACTCCATCTATCTTCTGTCACAGAATGGTGGAGAGCTGCGTCACGAGTTCACGTCCACGGGCATCGCCTATGACTTGCGGATTGATGGCAAGCTGGTGGCGCCTGCGCCGGGAGCCGAAACCGCGCTGGTCAAAGGCGCCACCAGCTCGCAACACCGACTGGGCATTCTGATCCGCCCCGACACGACCCACGCCCCGGCCGGCAAGTACACCGACCGCCTGACACTGGTGATCGCCGGGGATTAGGGCGGCCTCGGCGCCTACCCTACAGCCCCAACTCGCTGAGACCGGGATAATCGTCGGGACGACGGCCCATCAGCCAGCGGAGCTTTCTTTCACCTACCGAGATGGGCAGGTTATTGATGCTGGCATGCCGTCGTTGCATCAAGCCAGACTCGTTGAACTCCCAATTCTCGTTGCCATATGCCCGATACCATTGACCGGTCCGGTCGTGAAATTCATACGCATATCGCACAGCAATCCGGTCATCCGAAAAGGCGAACAACTCCTTGATCAATCGATACTGGATCTCTCGCCGCCACTTGGCAGTCAAGAAGCTGACGATTTCGGCGCGACCATTGATGAAGAGGTCACGATTTCGCCAGACGCTATCCTCGGTATAGGCCAGCGACACTTTCTCGGGGTCCTGCCCGTTCCACGCGTCTTCGGCGAGGCGGACTTTCTCGGTGGCCGCTTGCAATGTGAAAGGAGGTGAAGGGGGACGCATATTGGACTCCTGCAATATCTGGAGGGAGAAATGCGACCGGACGCACCGCCCGGCCGCCAATGAAAGGATCAGAGATCGCCAACAGCCTTGTGCTGGATGGATGGCCAGGTCTTTTCAGCGCGTTTGAGAATTTGCACCTCGTCTTTTTTGTACTTTTCAAAGACGTCTGCGTTCACGAACAGGTAGAGCTTGCCGTCAACAATGTCTGCATAGTGAGGATCGCCGTCGAACTTCTTGCCGAGGGCAACAGCATAGGCGCAGAAGCCACCATATTGTGGGGCAAAGCGAGCCGGATCAGTCTTGAATTTACGAGCCGATTCCGCAGACGCGAAATAGTAGGCGACGCCATCTTCAACGACCGTATACGCAGCGTCGCCTTCGGCGACTGCGTTATAGGTTGTCAGGGCGACAGCGTCGACGCCGTGCAGGCCTAGGGGAACGCCCGCTGTCGTTACGCCGTTCGACACATTGTATTCGTCTTCTGCGAAAGCGGGCATAGAGGCCGACATCGCAATCGCGATGGCCATTCCGGTGAGATAAAGTTTCTTGGTCATGTCAGATATCCTTGAGGGGTGAATGCCAGTCATCTGGCGGAACAGGCCGATGGTTCAGGGGCTGCGCGAAGGAGTACGCATTTTCGGGCGGCGGAAGGCCTGTAAATATCCGCCGACGAAACAAGAGGGCGCCCGGCTGATGGGTGTGGGTGGGTGAGTTCAACTGGGCGCCAAGGGAGCCATCCGGGGAGAGGGCGCAGGAAAGATGGCTCCGAAGCCTATTTCTTGTAGGCGGACCTGATCGCCTTCACCGTGTTGGCGGTATTATCAACGGCACTGGCAATCATTCGAAAATTGGTGAGGGATGCGTTATAACCATTGTAATGCTCTGTGATGGCTCCGGCCGTTGCATCAGTCACAACCATGACCTCGAAACCTGATTCGATCAGGCTACGCATGTGGGACTCCGTGCACAGATTTGATGACATTCCTGCAAGAATGACCTTGTTGATGCCGGCTTTACGCAGTTGGAGCGCAAGGTCATTGCTATCCGGGCCATAGACTTTGTGCGGGCTGGTCACCACCGTCTCACCATTCTCGATATAGGGCTTGTACTGGTCCAGCCAGTCAGCACCAGACCCTTCGAATCCTTCAAGGTTCAAGGCGGATGGACGGTCGAACATGCCGATGGAGTGCATCAAGGTCTCGAGCGTGCCCTCGAAGAGCCACTCATGATCGTGCTCATAATAGTAATGCGGCGAGACGAATACGGGCATGCCGGTTTCCTCGGCAATCTTGAACAAATCGCCGATATTTTCGACCGTGCCGTTCTCCGTGATGCTTTGCCCGACCACGCCCCAAGTGACGCCGTCAGGAGACAGGAAATCATTCTGCGGATCAGTGACAACGATGGCTGTACCATCCGTGGTCACTACAAATCCTGGCATGGGCAAGCCATCATTGACCGGCGGCATCTTGGCCGACGCCGGGCGGGCGCCTTGGCTCTCGGCTTCGGCTGCAACGCCGATCAGGGCAATGACAGCCGTGGCCGTCGCGATGAACTTGAGAAGCGCTTGTGGCGCACTGGGTGAATTCAACATGGGTCTTTTTCCTCGCGGCTGTTGGGTCTGGTGGTCCAGTTTGCCAGCCCGGCGGGGAGATACTCCCGGTCTGGAGCGTCACCCTGAGCTGATCTGTACTCATCGTATGAGGGGCAACGATGAGCGTATTGACCGGTCGCGACATCCTGTTGACTGGACGCGACAATCCCTTTGGCGCAATGTGAAAGCGTGAGGTGCGATGGGGATCGCGCCCTTGGGGGGAAGGCCAGAGCGGGGAGCGCGAGGGAGATGGCAACAGTTTCAACCGTCTTCGTATTGAGGATCATTGAGCGGCTCAGCGACCGGATGGACCGGGACATGCTGTGCCGTGTGGCCGGACTCGACCCGTCGCCATCGGCCAGCCCCCCGCCCGCCATGATCAACGCCGCCGATTATTACAGCCTGCTGGAAACCATCGCCGAGACCGAGACACCGGATATCCGCTTCCTGCTCGGCGTCAGCATGTCGGCCACCTGCTCCGATTTCGGCGCTGTGGGCCTGGCTTGGAAATCGGCACCGACGCTGCGCCAGTCCTTCCTGCGGATGGACCGCCATGCGCGCGCCTACAACACGGCCTCGACGTTCAAACTGTATGACAAGGGCGACACATTCTGGTGGACGCACCGGCGGCCAGACACGCCGCGCCTCGGCCTGGACCTGTCGAGCGAGGGCGCGCTGGCCACCTATGTCACGCTGTGCCGGGAGGCGACCGGCCCGAATTCAAAACCGGGCGCGGTACAGTTCTGCCACCCGGAACCGGCCGGCTCGCGTGAGCTACTGGAGGCACACTTTCGCTGTCCGATCACTTTCGGGGCGGACATTGACGCACTGAGGCTCGACAAGCCGAACCTGGTCGGCGACGAAAGCATCTGGAAATTCCTGAGCGCCCAGGCCGAGGGAATGCTGCCGGCCGAGTCCGGGGATCGCCAGCTGGACCGGCAGGTCGTGCTGCAGATTGCCGATGTGCTGACCGATGGCACTCCATCGCTGGCGCAAGTTGCCTCGGATCTCGGCATGAGTGCCCGGACGCTGCAGCGCCGGCTGTCGGACCAGGGGCTGACCTTCCAGGCCCTGGTGGACCAGGCGCGGCGCGAGACGGCCGAGCGCTTTCTCGCCAACACGCGCTATTCCATTGCGGAAGTGGCTTTCCTGACAGGGTTTTCCGAACAGAGCGCCTTCACCCGCGCCTTCAAGCGCTGGGCGGGCCAGACCCCCGGGACCTATCGCGACCTGACCGCCGCCCCCTGACCCCACAAAAAAGGCCGCCCCACAGGACGGCCAACCGAAATACCTGGTGCCAGAAGAGGCATCAAATATAATTCACAAAACATTGTAATTATTATATATTATTTTTTCTTGCCGAATTGATACCCCCAAATATACCCCCATGCTCACACCGTTGTTCGGTATAGGGTTAACCGTAGGTATCAAAATGCTAACGAATTGGAGCGATCCTCGGTAAAATTCGAAAGCGAGGATCTCATGGCGAAACTGAGTGAGGCACAAATTCAATTTCTTAAGGCGCACAAGATCGATCCGTCGCTTCTGTACGATGCAAGCGGCCAATCAAGCTCAGATTGGCGAGGCGCAATGAAAAAGATCGGCAAGAAGTTCGCGTTCGGAACTTCACCTTGCGGCGCTGAAGGGCACACTCTTCGCAGCCGTCATGGGCATTGCATACAATGTGATCCTTCCCGTATCGCCTATGCACTTCGCTTCTCAAAGCCGGGACACGTTTACATTCTTGGCTCCCTTACCGGAAAACTTATCAAGATCGGGGTCACGACAGAACTTGCTTCTCGAGTCGCTAATGTGGTTTCGATGCAATATGGAAATGCGTCAGACTGGCAGCCGCTCGCTGTGACAGAAAAGATCAACGGGGCCGGCAAAATCGAGGCCGCCGCTCACAATATTCTGGAAGCGCACCGCGTCACGGGAAAGTCTTGCCGGGCGGGAGAAACTCACATCACTTACGAACTCTATTCATGCGACTACAACAACGCAAAAAGCGCGTTAGAATCTGCCGTGCCGGAAGGCACAAAGATTTTCACGAAGGCATCGCAGCCAGTCTTGAGCGCTTTCAAAGGTTTGGAAAGGGCGGCCTAACGGGTGTCGGATTGCTCTAGTTCAATCACGCGCCGGATCTCGTCAAAGTCCTTGGCCCTCGGCATGGCAAAGAGGCACCGCCCATTGCTTGCATCAGCCCATAGCTCGCCAATTCTAAGCTTGTCGCGGGATTCCTCCATAAGATGCGCACCCTTGTATTCGACGGCCAGTATTCGGCCATCGGTCAAGAGCGCGACGAAGTCAGGATAGAACTTGCCGCTTGGCAACTGGAGCCAGAATGCGTTCGGCTTCCGATCCACGTTGCGCACCCAATAGCGAACGTCCTTGTGATTATCGAGATATTGAGCACACTGGAACTCTTCGCCGGCTTCCTTGAGGTCACCAATTTCCTGAAAATAGTGCTTCTGGAACTTATGCCCGCCGCGATAAGGCTGGTTGTAGGCGTAGCTCTGCGCATCGAATACGATTGCTTTGTCAGCTGCGGTTTCGAACTTCTGGGCATCAGCTGCAAACAGGGCGTCATAACTCCCGGCTTCGCGTTCCTTGCGCAGCTTGTCGATTTCTTCCTTCAAGGCCCGCCGGATCTCGGCGCGATAGCGTGCCAGCTCATCTAGAGCATAATTCTTTCGCTGCATCAGCCCTTCGAGTGCGTTGCTGATGAACACCTTGGCGGCGGGTTTGGTTACGTCAGGGTGCGGTATACCCTGATCAATCCAGTTCACGAGGCGCGGCAATGTCCACGCGGGCTCATGCACCAGCATGGAAAGCTGTTCCTGAACGTCGCCGACAAACGCAACGGTCATCCGGCCTTCATTGCTTGTGTCGATCAGCCCAACGGTTGAGGCGTCCTTGATCCTGTATCGATCAACGAAGTTTGCCGGGTCGCAGTCGGCGAGGTTCCAGGGCAGGTCCAAGAAATGGTCCCGGCTCAAAAGCTCTAGCTCGCCTTGGCGGTAAATGCACAGTTGCGGCACAATGAAAGGCAGCTTGTCACCTTGGGGAAGTTCGCTCGCCTGTATGCGGTTACTGCGAATAAACAGGCTCTCAACGGCTCTCTCTGCGCCGGGCACTTTGTTGAAGGTCATCAGCATTGTGTTGCGCTGATCTCTGGAGACCACACCAGTGACCTTCAATTTTCGGCTTTCGGGGTCAAACTCCACCTTGTTTCTTATGGATGGCGGCAGCTTCTGAATAGCGTTTACCACGTCCGCTGGCTTGGAATCGGGCGTATGTGGAATTGCGTCTGACTCGTGCTGATAGTCGCCGCGTTCCTCCGAGAATTGGAATCCACTGTGCGCCTTCACAAGCTCTTCAGCTTCCAGTCGGTCAAACCCTGCGCCGACGACAAGCCCGTCTTTCAAATTGCCCGCCGTGTCGTTGAAGTTTTTCGACGCGACAAATGCATAGGCACGGTTCAACGTATCGCGGGTCTTGCGCCGCGCCTGTGGCATTCTCAGAACACGGCCAAGAATCTGCTCAACCGCAGTTGCCGATTTCAGTTCGCCGACAGAGCAAAGCACGTAGGCGAACGGGCAATCCCATCCCTCGCGCAGCGCCTGAATTGTAATGACGTAGCGCACATCGCAAGACGGGTCAGCCACATCGTCCAGACTATCCAGTTCCTTGTAACCGCCGCCATGCAACGCAATTTGTTCGCGTGGAATACGCATCTTCTCAGTCAAGTATTCTGTGACCTTGTCGATGGTCAGGCGATCGGGGTCGGTCTTTGATTTCGATTGCGCCTGGAACAGAATAATTGGCCGAATATACTCGCCGGTCTCGGCCTGCTCTTTCTTCGCCTCACTTTCCAGCGCTTCACGGCAATCATAGGCCTGCCCAATGACCTTTTTCCAATCGGCATCCGTTTGCAGACGGATTGGCAGCTTAATCATTTCCGCTGCTTTAAGCTCCGCCGCCGATACGTGATACAGCACGTTGGATGGATAAAGATTCTTGGCCGGGTCGATCTTAGTCTGCGGAGTCGCCGTCATTTCCAAGATGAGTGATGGATCAAAACGGCTTAACGTATCAAACGAAAGTGCGGTCTGGTTGTTGTGCGCTTCGTCAACGATGATCATGGGGCGGTGCAGTTTCAGTACGTTGGCGAGTGAGGCAACTGGGCGGTGTGTTCCGTCCACTTTCTCCAGTCTGGCGATCTGCTCTTCATTCAAGCCGCTGAAGTGATCCATCAGCGCGCCTGCATCCTGATATACTTTGCGGCCATCGGTTTCTTCGACGCGGAAGGCTTGCAGGGTGGAAACAATGATACAGGCCCCGCCACTGGCATCGGGCCGGGACAGGGAGAGGGCTTCCTCTACCGTGAGTACTGTCAGGTTTCGGCCGAAATCGGCGACAAGTGCGGCACGGTAGGGATGATCCAGATCGCGCAATGCATCCAGGGTTTGATTCAGGATGGCTTTTGAGGGCACCAGCCAAAGCACCATAGGGCTATCTGTATGAAGATAGGCTTTTGCCGCAACACCAATTGAGTGCGCCGCCACGATGGTCTTCCCGCCCCCAGTGGGAATGCGGATGCACACATAGGGTGCGTCTTCATTTAGAAAGGGCGCTGGCGTGTAGAGCATGTTCGCGGCGCTTATGAAGGCCGTGCGCGCACCCATCGTGGGCACGTCTTCCAGATAGCCTCGCAAGGCGTCAAGAGCGTCTTGTTGATAGCTGCGCAGTTCGAAGTTTACCGCCGCCATGCGCTATACTCCGTATATCTGGTAGGGAATTTGTTTGAATACAGCTCCGGCGCTCTTCAGACGGTCCTTGGATACTGTACACCCTTCAGCATAGATCACGCGCTGGCCTTCAAAAGGCTCCGGCGGCGCGGGTAGAGCATCAAGCCTGTCAGGCGTCAGCACATTGCCCGCCGCCTCGCGTGGTGTCTCCGCGTGGGCCGCGTCGAACAGTAAATAAACAGCGCGATCCTGAAATACGCCCAGAAAATCGCCTTTGGCCTTTTGCGGTATCGGTACGCCGGTTTCAGAAAAGAAGATGTGCGCGGCGAGATCTGGAAAAGTCACTTCCGTAGCCACGTCGCCAAACTCGTCAAACAGCGGCGTACCCATTCGGCAGAAACGGAAGCCGCCACCGAGACCTTCCACCGGCTTGGCCGGGTCATCGCCCTTGTCGTAGCCCTTGATAACTCGGCGCAGACGTTCAGCCGTCACATTACGCGCAATAGTGTCATCCATTTCCACAAGAATGAATTTGCGGTTGCCGCCATCTCGCTTGTTTTGCTCCAGAATAGCATGCCCGGTTGTGCCGGAACCGGCGAATGAATCCATGATAATATCTTCCGGCCCGGCACCGATCTTCAGCACCCGTTCGATCAGCCTAGTTGGCTTCGGCGTAATGAAGACGGACTGGCTGTCGTCAAACTTTACCGCTTCAAGTAGCTGCTTCTTGCCCTCTTGAGTGTTGCCCACATCTTTGTGAAACCACAGCGTTTGCGGAACAACGCCTTGTTTTACCTCGGACAAAAAGCGCTTCAGCCTCGGGACATTGTCGCCGCGCTCACCCCACCATAAGCGACCGTCTCGGTCCAGCTCAGCGAAGCGATCTTTCGATATGCGCCAATACATTCCAGTAGGTGGCCCTTCTATTACCCGTCCCGATGGTGTTGTTATCGGGTAAGTGCCTTCGCTGTAGTAGTTCCGTGCCGAAAGGTCGCCAGAGGTCCAAGGGCCGCGCGGGTCGTTGTCTACATTGCTGTATCGGGAATCTTGCTCTGCGCTTCGGTCGAGAAGATTCAGTTCGCAGCGTGATATGTTGCGCGCGTACACATAAACGTATTCGTGGTCATCGGAGAAAAAGCGGGCAGAGTTCTTGGGTGAAAAGACCTTTTGCCATATGGCACAGGCAAGAAAATTTGATGCGCCAAATATCTCGTCCATCAGGAAACGCAAGGGACCTGAAGCGTTGTCATCCATAGATATGAAAATCACGCCGTCTTCGCGCAGAAAGTCCCGCAATAACCTCATGCGCGGGTACATCATGCAAAGCCATTTATCATGACGTGACAGGTCTTCCGCTTCCTTGCCTACGACATTGCCCAGCCAAGCCTTGATCTCGGGCGAGTTCACATTGTCATTGTAAACCCACCCCTCGTTTCCGGTGTTGTAGGGCGGGTCGATGTAGATGCATTTCACCTTTCCCGCATAATACGGCAACAGGGCGCGCAAGGCCTCCAGATTGTCGCCCTGCACCAGCAGATTGCCCGCATCGGGATCGCCCGCTGATAGCTCACTATCGCAATGCACCAGACGGTAAGGCACCTCGCGGTGATGATTTACAACCGCCTGTTTCCCGATCCAGTCCAGTGTTGGCATATCTGCCCCTATTGATTCGATTCCCGGCTTTTGTAGTGCCGCAAAGGATCTCCAGCCGCAACGGCTCCCTATTCCAAATTCACAGACTAGGATTTGTGGCGACGCACCTGTTCCTCCATCCAGGCAACCATCTCAGGCGGCAAATTTCCGGTTTCTTCGTGAGTGACAAATCGTTCTTCGTTAGCAGCGAGCCGCTCCATGATCTCTGATGTTCGCCAATCTGTGACCTTTCCGTAGCTATTCAGGCTGGTGGCAAGGTCTTCATGGCCCAGATTCTGGCTCCAGGCTTTCAGGGCCTCCGGGTCCAGTTGCTTCCGAAAGGCGAGTTGCATCAGCGTTTTGCGGACACTGTGCGGGTTGGCATAGGGTAAGCCTGCTGCTTCGAAGCGTTCGCGGAAGATGCGGCGGATTCCGGCCGCGTCGCTCCAATAGTCGCGAGTCAGGCCGATGGGCGCGAATACCCCCTCTTCATTCAGCCCGGTCTTGGTTTTCGGAAAGAGCGGGTCCGTGTCCGCAAACAACAGCTCAGCACGAAGGCAGCGGATCCATTCAGCGACGATCTCTTCCGCCTCGCCGCCGACCGGGAAGAAATAGGTCGTCATCGTCTTGGCGTTCTTGGTCTTCACCTGGCGCGCATCCTGAAACACTTCACGGCGCTCCGGACTCACCTTGCCTAGAGGCAGGGACGCAATCGCCGCGTCGCGCATGCCAGTCAAAAAGGTGAAGGCAATCACAGCGCGGTCGCGTTTCTGGATCGCGGTCTCATGCGGCGCAGCGTCGATGACATGATGGATCTGCTCAACGCTTGGCACATTCTGTTTCCGCTCGGCGGTGGCAATTCTCCGATCATTGGCTGTCACGTTGAAATACTCGCAATCCGAATGGCTGATGCGGCTCTTGTAACCCTGCTGATCGGCCAGCCATTTGAAGAACGACTTCACTGCCATTAGCCGCGAACGGATTGTGGACTTCGCGAGTGGCTGGCCGGTGCGGACATTGATCGCCGCCTTCAGGTCTCGCTGGAACTTCTGTGGCTGTTCAATGTGAAACGCGGCAAAGTCCTTGCCATTCGTAGACTTTTCGAATGCAGAAATGGCGGCGGCGACTTGGTCAGCTGTGGCGGGCGTCATGCCTTTGGCGGTCTCCAGCCATTGCAGGTATTTGCGCTTTATACGGGCGTTCTTCGCTTGTGCCTTTTTCATCTTTCACACCTCCGTCTTGCAGTGATCATTCACGCAGGGCTGATTGGTCTCACCTAGGTGTTTGAAGCGATGCGTGCCTGACAGGCTGACAAGGGCAGATAGACGCGAAACCTGTTGCCAGCTGACGCGCTTGTGCATGACTGTCGTGCACGTCTCGCACAGCATACGCACCATCGCCGTTTTACCACTTGCCCCGATCAATTCTGCTTCGGAAAACGCGGCACGCTTCGGCGCGCGACATTTCATGCAGTAGCACTGATCGAGATGGCACTTGTGCTTCCGTGAGCGCCGCTTTCGAAGGTAAGCCGATAGCTCGTCACCCAGGATCAATATGGGTTTGCAATTATCGATTGCTGGCAAGTCGCCCGACGCGATCCAGCGCCGCACAGTCACCTTCGCCACTCCCAACGCGCGCGCCGCCTCGTCTACTGAATAACTGCGATGGATACGGATTGCGCGCCAGTTCAGCCTACGCGCCATTTTCGATCAGCTCGCGTATGTCTTCCACACGCCAGACCGTGACACGTGCGCCCAACTTGAGCGGCTTGGGAAACCGCCCGTCTTTCACGCCCGCCCACCAGGTCGATTTGCTGACAGGAATTGGGCCGACTGGGGCCAGAATATCCTTCAGGCGCAAAAACCCCGTCTTGGGTAGTTCAGTGACGTCTCGCATCGATTCTCTCCGTTCGTTTCGATGCGAGGAAGCTTGCACAGGTCCAGTATATGCTGGGGGAACAGGCGCTAGTACCTGCCTATAGCGTGGGCAATAAGCCTATTTCCCTAGCTCCTTCTCGGCTGTCTCCACTGAGTTTATAAGGTGTCCGCGCACAGTCTTTCTCGACATTTGCAATCCTGCCAGCTCAAGATCGTTCAGGATCTTGGTGACGGCTGGCCATTCCTCCTGTGTCACGTCGAGATGGTATTTCTTCAGCGCTATCGCATAGACAATCTTGTGCAGGCTTTTCAGCACGCGTGGATCGGGACTGTCGCTTTCTTCACTCGTAGTTTCATCAAGACTGGATACCCTCAAAGCAAGTTCAGCCTGCCTGAGTTGATCCTGCAATTCCGCTATCAGCCCGCCAGAAGCTGTCTGCAGACTCTCGTACGAAACTGCCCATTTTCGGTTCTCTTGATGCAGCGCGTCGATTTCTTCCCGCAACTGTTCCACTTGGCCTGTCAGAGTTTGGCTTTGCGCTTTCCAATCGATGATCTCATTTCCGAAAGCTTCAAGCGCCTGTATGAGTCCCGGCGGAAAGTCCAAATGTAATTGGTTGAGCCAAACCAGATACTCTGCGGGTATGGCTACTTCAGCCAGTTGGCCAATTGAAATCCAGTTCCAGGCAATTTCCAGGCGACCTATGTATTCCTTTCCCAAATCCGAACGTAACGCTTCACTGCCTGCGGATTTCAAAGCTTCTAATGACAGCACATCCGGCGAACGCCCCATAGACAAAGCGATACACTGCTCAATTGTCCAAGTCAGGTTGCGAGCCCATCGCCCATAGTCTGCAAACGCGGCAGGCGCATTAAAGAACAGCCCTGCGTCAATCTCTTCTCGGTGCCGTTTCCGGTCAGCAATTCGAAACTCTATTCGCTCGGAAAATCGCTGTTCCAGTATGTCGTCCGTCAGCTGTTCCAGCTGATTACGAAACTCCAAAATGTGATCACCCTCACTTTCCCAATGTATCGAGAAAGCACCATTCAACAGGTCTTCGGACGAATAGTAGGAAAACTGGTCCAGCGTCAGCCAGTTGATCTTGGCGTGACGGCTAAAATAGTAGTGTTGCATATGTGTCTCGTAACGCTCCCGCCGCCATTCCAGCCCAACCGTACGATACGAGTTTTTGTAATGCGAGAGGGTACGAAGAAAACCTGTTAGTGGGCTCCAGCCACCATTGCAGCGATCTCGTCCGCCCACCAGTTCGCCATCTTCACGCGATCTTCCCAATAGAGCGCGCGGTGATAGGCCCGCCTAACCTGATCGGCTCCAATATGGGCAAGCTCGGCTTCGATGGCGTCCTTGTCCCATAGTCCGCATTCATTCAGCAGAGTGGACGCGCTGGCTCGGAAGCCGTGAGACGTATGTTGATCTTTCTCAAACCCCATTCGCCGCAAAGCTTGATTGAGCGTGTTTTCACTGATCGGCTTGTCGCGGGCAATGGAAGACGGAAAGACGCGATAGTTGCTTCCGGTTTCGCGCCGAAGATCCTGCAATATCTGAATAGCCATCGGCGCGAGGGGTTTGACGTGTTCGCGGCGCATCTTGGTGCGGCTGGCTGGGATGGTCCAAGTTGCCGCCTCCAGATCGAACTCGTCCCAGAGCGCCAGACGCAACTCACCAGGCCGGGTATATAGCAAGGCCATGAGCTTCAGCGCCGCGCGGGTAGACGGTGCCCCGCCCTCATAGTCCCAAACCGCCTGCACCACTTCTGCAAACTCGTCTTGGGTTGTTGCCGCCGCCATATGGGTGACCTTCGGCGCAATCAGCGCGCCGCGTAGTGCGTACGTTGGGTCATCGTCGGCGCGGGCGGTGGCAACCGCGTAACGGCAAACTTGGCCAATGGTAGAGCGTAGCCTTTTGGCGCTCTCATATTTGCCCAGCGCCTCAACCTTTCGAAGCGTCACAAGCACGGTGGCAGGCTTTAGCTGTGTGATTGGAAGGTCACCAAAATCAGCAATCGCCTTGTCCAGGAGCCATTGCTTCTTCTTGAGGGTGGTATCGGCCTTCCCTTCCTTTCGCAGCTTTTCCATCAATTCGGCGGCAATGTTTGCGAAAGTGTGTTCGTTCAGCGCAGCGGCTTCTTCCTTGTTCGCTTTGGCGGTCTCGGCCGGATCCTTTCCATCAGCCAGTAACGTCTTTGCATCGTTTCGCCGCGCTCGGGCTCGCGCCAGACTCGTATCTGGGTACCCCCCGAATGCCAGCACCTTTTCCTTGCCATTGTACCGATATTTGAGCCGCCAAAGCTTGGATCCATTCGGAGTCACAAGCACATAAAGGCCGCCGCTATCCGACACCTTGTATTGCTTGGCTTTCGGTTTGAGTTGGCGAAGCTGTGTGTCTGTCAGGGGCATGGCAGTTTTGGGGGTATCGATCACTCAGGATTGGGACAGGAAATGCCACCATACCCCCTAATCTACCCCCAATAAAGCCGGATGCGAGCGCATACCCCCGCACGGCATCGGACAAAGAAACCGCTCGCCGGGCGAAAATATCTATATTTTTCAAGGGTTTTTGGAGCTTTTCGGACTGTCTCGGAGAAGCCGCTGGTGCCCAGAAGAGGACTCGAACCTCCACTCCCTTGCGAGAACTACGACCTGAACGTAGCGCGTCTACCAATTCCGCCATCTGGGTACGGGGTAGGAAGGCGCCGATGTATAGGCTGATCCGCGAGCCGTCAACGGTAAAACTGTCGTATTTGCGCACGCAACTGCGCCCTCGCGCGCCCTGCTCCCGGCATGGCAAAATCCAGGACCAGCGGCGCTTGGCGCAGCCCTTTTGCGGGCGCCGCCGCGGCGTGGACTGACGCGCAGTAATCACCTGCCTGAACAAGCGCTAGTTCGTTGTAAATCATGATAATTTTGTCTGGAGCGGGTAGACGGAATCGAACCGACATACACAGCTTGGAAGGCTGGTGCATTACCATTATGCTATACCCGCCCAGTCAGGGCCTTGCGAAGACACCTTACACCATCTGGTGCGGGTGGTGGAGGGGACAGGATTCGAACCTGTGTACGCTATGCGGGCAGATTTACAGTCTGCTGCCTTTAACCACTCGGCCACCCCTCCACGGGACCCGCGACCACACGCCGTTTGACGCCGTCGCAGCAGCGCTTCACATAGGCGCCGAAGCACCGCCGATCCACACCGGAAGCGGCCTTATAAGGAAACCCGAAATGGCGCGCAACCATTCTAAACCGCGAAAAGCACACGCTGGCGCAGATAATCCACGCCGCGGCCCTGCCCGGCCGCCGCGTCGAGCCGGAGCCGGACGCGATGGCAGCGGCGCAGATGGCGGCCCGCTCTGGATCTGGGGCACGCATGCAGTGGCTGCCGCCCTGGCCAATCCCGCGCGCAAATGTCACGAATTGCTGGCCACCGAAAACGCCGCCCAGCGCCTGCCTGCCACCGGGCCCATTGCGCCAGTTCTGGTGACGGCGCGCGACATTGATGCCCGCCTGCCCGATGGCGCGGTCCATCAAGGCATCGCCGTGAAGGTTGATCCGCTGGAAGCGGGCGCCCTTGAAGACCTGATCGATGCCGGAATCAGCCACATTGCCGTGCTGGATCAGGTATCCGACCCGCACAATCTGGGCGCAGTCTATCGCTCGGCCGCCGCCTTTGGCTTTGGTGGACTGGTGTTGCAGACGCGCAATGCACCGAATGTGACCGGTGTCGCGGCAAAGGCCGCCGTGGGCGCGATCGAAACCGTTCGCGAGGCGCGCGTGGTGAACATTGCCCGCGCGCTGGAGCAGCTGGGGGACGCCGGATACCACACGGTAGGTCTGGCTGGCGAAGGCGAGCGCCTGATCGCGGATGCGGTCGAAGGGGCACAGAAACTCGCCATCGTGCTGGGTGCCGAAGGCCCGGGCATTCGACCCGCCGTGGCCAAGGCCTGCGCCGAACTCGCACGCATCCCGATAGCCCCTGAAATGGAGAGCCTGAACGTCTCCAACGCAGCCGCGGTCGCCTTTTATGAAAGCAGCCGTAAACGTTTCCCCCTGTCATAAAGCTCTGCTAGGGATTAACCACGCTGTGGGGAAAACTGACGGAGCGCGAACCGCCATGCTGAGACTGCTGTCCATTATCCTTCTGCTCTGCGGCCTCGTGGCTGCGGGCTATGCCGGGTCTGTCCTGATGGACACCTATGCGCCACGCGACGAGATGGTCGAAGCCGCCACACCTCAGGAGATGGCGACCGAGGAAGCTTTTGAAGAGGCGTATGCAGAGACGGCCATGCCGCCCGCCCTGGAAGAGGAAATGGCTGAGTTGGAGCCCCTGCAGAGCGAAGAGATGATGATGGAGGCGCCGGACAGCGCGCCCGCAGCCGGCCCGGCCCGCAGCCTCGGCTCTAGCCTGCCGGGCGATGTGTTCCCGGAATCTGCCGGCTCCTCGCCGGGCTTTGACGCGCCCCCCATGACCAGCCGGTCGGCGAATGTGATGCCTCAAGCCAATGAATCCTTTGTCGAGACGCTTAAAAGCGTGCCGGTAGCGCACGAAACACCCAGTTCTGCCGAATACAAGCGCGCTTTTGATGTGACTCTGGCCATCGACTCCACTGGCGATGACACCGCGGTCGACGCACTGCCCGGCCGCGGCAATGTGATTGAAGGCGAAGCGCTGGTGTCCGATCGTGTTGAAGCGCGTCTCAGTGGCGCGAATTTCGAGATCGTGTCCATGTCGCCGGAAGTTCAGGCATTGTCCCCGCTGACCGAGAATGTCTGGCGCTGGTCGGTGCTGCCATTGACGGCCGGCAGCCATGATCTCGTCTTTGAGATCTATGCGATTGATGAGGACGCGGTCGTGCCGCTGCGCACTTTCCGGGACACGGTGACCGTACAGGTCTCGGGGATCAATCGCGCCATCGCCTTTGCTGACCAGGCTAATCCCCTGTTTGTGTTGCTTGGCGGGCTTGGCTCGGCGATTGCGGGACTGATCGGCGTCGTCCGCTTTTTCGGGCGCAGATAGGCCTCCGGCGAGGCGATCCGCAGATTTATTTCAAGTCGCGGTCAGCAGGGCTTTGACTTTACGTCAATTTCCGTCTTTTTGGCGGCATGACAACGACAACATCCCCTACGACCCTCGAGACCGCCCAATCCTTCCTGCGTGCACAGGCCGCCCGGATTGAGATCGATCCGCTGACCAATTCGGTCTTCGCGCTGGCGCAGACCTTGTTACGCGACCTTGAAACCGGAAAGGCCAAGCTGGCCGATCTGTCGAAGCTGGCCGATGAGGTGCATCTGGACCTGATTGAGGAGCGCGCTGACCGCTTTCGCAACCAACATGCTGGCGGCAAGGCGAAGAATGCCTGGGCGAGCCTCACCGAAGAATTGGAAACACTGGCCGCTCAAGGATTTGACGCCTTCAAGGCACGCGTCGAACAGGCAACCGGCGGCATCGTGTTTACCGGTCACCCGACCTTTGCCCTGTCGAAGGATCTGCGCACGGCGCTGGCCGACCATGTGGTGAGCGCGACAAAGACCAGCCGCAACATGCTGATGCGCCAGATCCGTGCCGACTCCCGTGCGTGGAACCAGCAGATCAGCCTTCAGGGCGAACATGATGAGGTGCAGGGCGCGATTGCTCACGCGGCCAATGCACAACTGGCCTACGCAACCGTGCTGATTTCGGTTGCCCGCAAGGCCTTCCCGAATGAGTGGCGGTCGCTGAAAATCTTCGTACCGACGCTCGCCTGTTGGGTCGGATATGACCTTGATGGCCGCGCCGATATCCACTGGTCCCAATCGCTTACCTTCCGCCTGACGGAAAAGGCGGTCCAGCTTGATCGCTATGCAGCGCAGCTGGAATCCATCAGCGGCAGCCAGAAGATCGGCCCCATCGCCAAGCTGACCCAGCGCCTCAAGACCGCGTCGGAAGATACCGCACGCCATGCGGCCCTGTTTGCAGCGGATCTGACCGATCCGGACAATCTGGTGCCGGCGGCAAATGCGCTGACCGAGCATTCCAAGCGAAACGTGCTGGACGCGTCTGAAATCCTCGACGTGCTGGACAGCGTCATTCCCGAAGCCGAAGACAGCCTTGCTGCAGACCTGATGGCGGTCAGGGCGCAGGTCGAAGCGCTGCAATTGGGCACGGCGCGCATTCACTTGCGGGTGAACGCAGCGCAGGTGCGCACGGTGATCAACCGCGATCTGGGCCTGCAGACTGAAGACCGGGAACTTGGTCGTCTTGCCCTGGCTGAACTGGCGCAAAAGGCCCGCAAGTCCAAACCGGTTCAGGTGAACTTTGCCGACCTGTTCCTGGAACAATCCACGGCGCGACGTCAGTTCATGATGTGCGCACAGATCCTGAAACATATCGATTCCGGCTCGGTCATCCGCTTCCTGATCGCCGAGAGTGAGAATCCGGCCACCGTGATGGGCGCGCTGTACCTTGCGCGGCAATATGGTGTCGATGACAAGCTCGATATCTCTCCGCTATTCGAAACGCCGGAAGCGCTGGAGACCGGCGGCCGCTTCATCGAGCGCTTGCTGGAAGAGCCGGAATTCCTCGCCTATGTGCAACAGCGCGGCTATCTTTCGATCCAGTTGGGTTTCTCCGATGCCGGACGGTTCATCGGACAAGTCGCCGCCGACATGGCCATCGAGCGCATCCACAACCTGATCGCCCGGGCGCTGGCCGCCAAGGGCGTAAATGTCGACCTCCTGATTTTCAACACGCATGGCGAAAGCATGGGCCGCGGCGCATGGCCGGGTACGTTCGAGCAGCGCTTTGATCATCTGCTGACACCATGGACCCGTGGCGGTGCCCGCGCACGGGGCCTGCAGCTCCGTCATGAGGTCAGTTTTCAGGGCGGTGATGGCTTCCTTCACTTCGCCAACCCGGCGCTGGCCGAAACGACGATGGCCGCCTGGTGCAGCCACACACTGTCTGACCCGGCCGACCGCACCAAGGATCCATTCTATACGCGCACGGACCTTGTCTGGGACTTCTACCGGTCGCTGCGAGCCTGGCAGGAACGCCTGTTCGACAATGCAGACTATGGTCGATTGCTGGGCGCCTTTTCCAGCGGCTTGACGGTAAAGGCGGGCTCGCGACCGAAACGCCGCGCCGCTGGACCAGTCGGCCCGCGCTCCCTGCGCGCGATCTCTCACAATGCGACGCTGCAACAGCTCAGCATGCCAGTGAATGTGGCCGCTGGCATCGGCTCCTCCCTGCAGCGCGAAATGGAGCGGCTGGTTGACCTGATTGATGACAGCCCACGCATGAAGGGCCTGATCCTGCTGGCGACCCGCGCGCGGCTTTTGACCAGCCTGCCCGCGCTACGCGCCTATGCCCGCGTTTATGATCCGGGCGTCTGGGTGGCACACTCGAAACTGGCCGACCCTGACAAGGCGAATGCCTATCGCGGGGTTTATTACGCGCTGCGCAACAATGAGACGTCCGTTTCGATGAACCAGATCGCGAACTATTTGTCCGTGGACCTTGGAAAGTTTGACCGTCTTCTGGCCCAACTCAAGACCTCTCCTTCACTGGAAGAACGCCATGAGGGCAGATTGGACCTGCACGTCCTGCATGCCGTGCGTCAGGCGCTGATCATGAAAGTGCCCCGCCTGTCGGAACGTCACGATGCGAGCAGCCGCGACCTGGTCGAGATGGTTGCGGAATTGCGGATCAAGGAAGCGGTGGAATTGCTGCGTGAGATCTTCCCGCACTCCCGCGATCAGGATACGCCGCTGAAAGCCCTGACCGAGGCCGGAAATGATACCAAGAGCCAAGCTGGCTACGGGTATGATCGCATTCACAAGGATATCATTGCGCCGCTGGATGACATCGACCGGATTCTGCACGGGATCAGCCTGTCGGTGACGCATGCCTATGGTGCGTTCGGCTAGGGGTACATTACCGCCTGCGATAGGACTGCACTTCCATGCAGACCAGGCATTTCTTGGCTGTGCTATGACGAATTCGCAAATAGAGCAGATTATGCTCGCGATCTATCTGTACACGGAATTGTGACAGAAAGTCCATACCAAGGATCATGACCGGTTCGTCAGCCATGCCCAGATGTTCGAACAGGGCGGGGTCTGATACGATCATGTTGAACCCCGTCATGTCGACGTCATCCAGTTCAAAACGGGAAACGTGGGCAACGTGCATATTGTAGTCGTCGCCGGTTATCCCAAGCAGGCGCTTGGTTTCATCCTCATTGACTTTGGTGCCTGCATGGCTCGCAAATTTCGAATTCATGTAAGTAATGGTCGAACCTGTATCTATGAGGGCGAGCCCCCGCCGGCCATTGATCGTAACCTGCACGAAATAGAGCCCGTTGCGAACAACGAGGGGCCGTTTGCAGAGGACTTCTCGCATTCGCCCGGCCGGGCGCCGATCATAGGCGGTCACATGTCCCTGGTCGAAATCGAAATCCACGACATTGCCCGTCAGCGCACTGATGGGCAGTACATTGCGCACGCCGCTGACGGCGATCTTGCTATCAAGGGCGGCAGGCACCTGGCTCAGGGCAATCGAGCCTGTCCTTAGACTTGGCAAATCGATCAAGGGGAACGTTTCCTTGCCGCCAAGGCCAAGTATCTCGACAAATTGCTCCTGTCCCTCGATCACCCCGACATTGGCCGAGCGCGCTGTGGCCCCGCCAATCATCGGCAAAGTGGCGGCCGTATCGATAAGCGCCGTAGCGGTTGACCCGTTTTCAAATGAGATTTCGGCCATCAACCGGTCTTGGGAATCCATCTCGAACGGGATGATTTGCTGCTCATTGGTATTCGACCAGGCTGGCGGGCCAAGAAACAACAAGAGGCCGAGCAACAGGCTGAGCAAAACAGCGTGCTGAACGAGACGAGGCTCGTCGGTCCGGGTTGTTGGCAATCCTCCCATGGATGCATCCTTTTCCCACATTATGCCACAAGCGGGCGTGCGGACAAAATGCAGGGAAGAATGGCCGTGGGCGCTACAGGTCTCGCCAGTCGGCTTGCAGGCCCAGTTCCGAAAATACCTCGCTCCAGTATTCCTTCAGAGCGCCGCGTTGCATGTCGGTATAGCGTCCGCGCGGAATCAAGCGAATCTCCAGCTCCACGCCGGATAGGGACCGCCCATAACGTCGCTCGACCGCCTCAGCCACATCACGCGCGCGCGGCATGTTGGCAGGAAGCACGCCTCCGCCGCCATAGGCGGAGAACAAATCGGAATTCTGGAGCATATCAGATACGATCACGATCCGGCGGGCGGGCGCGTCGGGTGAGAAGTTCTCCGTCTGGCCGAGCCGTGCCATTGCTTCGAGGATCGGGCTGGAGGGCGCTTCCTTTGGCACGACAAGATCTTCGATCACGGCATCCATCGGCGTTTCGAAAAGGGTCGCATAGCGCTCTTCGATCATCCGGGGATTGCGAAAGAGTGGGTTCACCTGCCCGCCCCGGCCCGGATTGCACAGCGAGAATTCGCCGCGCGGATCGAACTGGCCTTCAGCGTCGAGCTCGAACATGGAAAGGCGCTCGCCCACTTCGAGGCGGTCACGCGAGCGGCGGATCAGGTCGGCAATGAGATCGGCCTGGCTCTCATCATACTCATCCGTCTTGTCTAGGATAATGGCGGTGTGGGGCGGCAACTCGTCGCTCAGCAGACAGAGCGTTTGCTCGTCATAGGGGACGGGCTTGAGGAACTGGAACGCCGCCACGCCGCCGGCGATCAGCAGGGCGATTATCGCGAAATTGATATAGGCCATCCGGCGCTGGCGTTGTCTGCGCCTGCGGCTCATGCGTCATTCTCCGCGCGCGGCATGATTTTTGGTTTCTTGCCGGAAATATGCTCGACAACCTCTTCCGGCACGTCGAATTCATCACGCATGATGTCAGGGTCTGTCTCAAGCAGGCGGCGGAAGGGCGACACCCGCGCATCCATCGCTCTACGGAGCCCCACCTTCTGTTTCGGGCTCAGCTTGCCAAAATCCTTCTCGGCATCCTCAAGCGCGTCTTCATAGCTGTCATAGTAGTCGTCCAGCGCATCCTGAAGGTCTCTGCGAGAGCGCTCGATGCCACGGGCAGCGTCGCTGAAGCCGGGGAAAGATGCATCCGCCTTGCGCCCCTCGAAGGCGGCGATGGCCGATATGGCAAGGCCGAGGGCAAACAGGACCATCGCATCCAGAGAATGCAGAGCGAACGGGCGGCACATGGCATTCGTGGCGGCGCTGCCTATGGACTCGCCCATGGGCGATTGCAGGATGGATTGGCAAATATCTGAATCTATGAAGAAGCGCGGGAGCGTAGATGTGTGCTGATTGAAGGCTTTGAAAGCACCTGGAGTATCCCCAAGCGTGGCCTTGAGATCGAGCAGGTTGCGATAGTGCGCAGCTGATAAATTCACCAGCAGCACAATAACGATCCCTATCATCACGGCGAGAACGCCGAAGGCCTTGATGACGTTCCGGTTGTCGAAACCGAGCAAGGACTTGTTTGGATCCAGTCCGATCGAGGCATGGCGCAGGCCCCAGAAACCGATAATGAAATAGCTGGTGGCGACATTGGCGAGCGAGACCGCCGCAGCCTGGAAGATGCCGCCGGAGATGCCGAACTCGCTCTGCTGCGCAAAGAAGTACGCATTGGCCGCGCTTTCAAACAGGATGAGCAATGCGATGACCGACAAGTTCAAAATACGGACCTGCGGATGATCGGAGACATAGTGGATGCCCCGTCCTGTCGATTTGCCGAATTTCATTTTGGTCTCGGGCGTTGTGCCGTTGCGACCACCGCCCAGCTGGCGGAACCGATAGAAGCTGATTGCTGCGCGCGCGGCATAATCGGCCTGCAATACCACTTCGTCGTATTCGGGTGACGGGCGGTTCGCGAAATAGGCGATGTCATCCTGAGACAGGTCGTTCGCGTCGTCGGCCATGCAGATCTCCCCGTTTGTTCCCGATTACCCGATAGTTAATGAAATACAAACTGGACCGTTCCGAACAGCCCCAAAAACAGTTGACCTGCATAACCCGACGTCACGGCTGGATTTACGCTTACGTGCGCGTAAACTTGGGAAAATCATAAACCCAAGGGAGAGATCAGATGGCTGAGGCCTATATCATCGACGCCGTGCGCACACCGCGAGGCATTGGCAAGGTTGGAAAAGGGTCGCTCGCGCACCTGCACCCCCAGCATCTGGGCGCAACCGTGCTGAGCGCGATCCGAGACCGCAATAATCTTGATACGGCCACCGTAGATGATGTCATCTGGGGCACATCCAGCCAGCGCGGCGCACAAGGCGCCGATATGGGCCGTATGTCTGCCCTCGATGCCGGCTTCGACGTGAAAGCCTCCGGCGTTACGCTGGACCGCTTCTGCGGCTCTGGCATTACGACCGTTTCCCTTGCTGCCGCGCAGATCATGTCCGGTATGGAAGACTGCGTTGTCGCGGGCGGCTGTGAGATGATGAGCTACACCGCATCGACGGCTGATCCAAAAAATCCACCAATGATGGACGCCGGTAACCTTCACTTGCGCGAGATGCACCCACAATCCCAGCAAGGCGTCTGCGCCGATGCGATCGCCACGCTGGAAGGCATCGACCGCGAAGCCGTTGACCAGCTGGCCGTGACCTCCCAGCAGCGCGCCAAGCGCGCCATGGATGAAGGGCGTTTCGACAAGTCCCTGATCCCTGTTTACAATCGCGACGGCACACTGGCGCTCGACAAGGACGAGTTTCCGCGTCCCAGCACAACCATGGAAAGCCTGTCCGGCCTGAAAACCGTCTTCAACATGTTCATGGAAATTCCGGTCGACGATCAGGGAAACACCTATGGCGCGATGGTCACCAAGAAATATCCACAACTCGAAGGCAAGATGAACCATGTCCATCATGCCGGTAACTCTTCCGGTGTTGTGGACGGCGCAGCCGCCATCCTCGTCACCTCGAAAGAGTATGCCGACAAGAACGGCCTGAAGCCACGTGCCCGCATCGTGGCCACGGCAAATATGGGCGACGATCCAACCCTGATGCTGAACGCGCCGGTTCCGGCGGCCAAGAAAGTGCTGGAAAAAGCTGGCCTGACCACAGACGACATCGACGTTTATGAAATCAACGAAGCCTTCTCGGTGGTGGCCGAAAAGTTCATCCGCGATCTCAAGCTCGACCGGGAAAAAGTGAACATCAATGGCGGCGCTATGGCGCTTGGCCACCCGATTGGTGCCACTGGCTCCATCCTGATCGGCACCGCACTCGACGAACTCGAACGTTCTGGCGGTCGCTATGGCCTGGTCACCATGTGCGCTGCTGGCGGCATGGCTCCGGCAATCATCATTGAACGGATTTAAACTTCCTCCCAGAAGCTTACTCCAATCTGTTCAATCCTCTCCCGGTCCAGGCTTGCCTGGGCCGGGCTTTTTTTTCGCGCTTCCGCCGATATGCAATTGGGCGGGAACGCCTCCCTCCTCAAAGCGTTGCTTATGAAGAAGCAACCCCATCAGGAGACTCATGCCTTATACAATCCAAGCTGAAACCAATCACCTCACCACCATCGACGCGCAGGGCGAACTGAACCCCGACACCATGCCGGAAGCTGTTGATGAAATCATGGAGCAGACTGACGCGGAGGATCCCGGCAGCCTGCTGGTGCGATTGCAGCATATGGATCTGGGCACGCTCCACAATGTCGCCAGCGACTGGTCACGCAAGGCTGAGTTCTTTGCCCTACAGAAACGCTTTGGCAAGGTCGCTGTTCTCACCGACCAGGCATGGGTACGCCAGTCGGCGAAGATGCAGGCGGTGGCCCTGCCCGACACCGAGTTGAAAGTCTATGAGCTTGCCGATGAAGCCGACGCACGTGTCTGGCTGGAACAGGCAAAGGCCGAAACCGAAATGGCCTAGGTTCAAACCGGACCAGACTGGATCGTCTCGCCGTCTTCCTTTGTGAAGCTGGCAGGCGGGTTATCCAACAGATCGAACACTTTCTCAGAGGGACGGCACAGAGCCGTCCCTTTTTTGGTAACAACAATGGGTCGGTTCACGAGAATGGGATGTTTCAGCATGGCTTCGAAAAGTATGGAATCATCCACCGCCGGATCTGTCAGACCAAGCTCCTCAGCCGGGCTCTTGGATGTTCGCAAAGCCTCGCGCGGTGTCAGACCCGCTGCGGCCAGCAAACCCGCCAGCAGTTCTCGCGTCCAACCGCGCTGAAGGTATTGAACGACATCCGGCTCAACGCCACTTTGGCGGATAATTTCAAGCACATTGCGAGACGTGCCGCAGTCTGCATTGTGATAGATCGTAATGCTCATGATAAACTCGCTATTCGGGCGGTTGGTCGCTGCTCTTTTAGACTATGCTGACAAAGTGTGACAACATTTCAACGAGAATAGACACGATCACAGGCCCTTCACCCTTCGTTCGGTGTGGCTCTGAATATCTTACCATTCCGGGAGCCTTCACCGTGCGCATTTATTTCACCCTGAAAGTCGCGGGCGCTTATTCGGCAGCCTGCTTGTTGGCTGGTTGCGCCGAACCCACGAAAGCGACAGGTCAACAGGATCAGCCCGATGTCGCTCACGCCGTCGCCCCCACCGAACTGCCCCCAATTGCCGCCTTGTTCGACCCGGCGGCACTTTCAAAAGGCCCAAGTGTCGTCGATTGTACATTATCAGAAGGCACTGAGACCCAATGCCTTTCACTGACCCTGAATCCTGAACCATCAGAATTCGATATTGGCCCCTGGTGCCCGCGCAATATTTCCGACGGTCCGGACATGGCTGGCATCTGGCTGGACGGCGGTAAAGTCTATGACGCCGATGGCAGCTTCATCCAGAATTTGCCGGAATTCTACAAGGACGATGTCTGGCAGATGTTCGACCCGGAGACCGGAAAGATAAATGTCACCGACAACAAAATTGCTTGCGAGGCCGCGGCAAGGTCCGATGTCGACTTGGCCTATGAAAATCATTGCGTCGAATGCCAGATTTCATACCTCGATGAAGGCTTGACCCAGACATTTGTGATCCCCTTGGAGAGCACTGCGGCCTCACGTATCGCCCCTCGCGTGGATCACGGTGGCGTCGGGGTCGCCTTCAGCGGCGCAAAAATGGATGCGTCCGCGCCTACAGACGCGATCCTGTCCGCGCACACACTGGCGCCATTTGACGATTGCGGCGGACATGTAAACCCATTCGCGGGTTACCATTTGCACGCGGCGACAGACTGCCTCAAAGGCGTGGAAAGCCCCGATGGGCACGCCCCCATGATCGGACTGGCGATGGATGGCTACGCAATCCATGAGCGTTTGAATACGGATGGTACCGAGCCCACGGATCTGGATACCTGTCGTGGACATGATATTTCGGGGCTGGGCTATCACTATCACGTCGACACGCCCGGCAGTAACGCCATCATTGGCTGTCACACTGGCCAGACCGGATGCGTACTGGATTCCCCTTCGGCCAGCTGCGACGCCAGCCAGCGACGTGGTCCGCCACCACCCCACCCGGAATAAACCGCAGCGTATGTCTGGTGTCCCGTTGTGACTCAGATGGCCCATCTAACATCCGCAATCCCGGCGAGGCGGGCAAATCGGGTAAGCTCGGCGTTCAGTTTATCGTGGCGAGCCGGGGTCCATTTGACGTTCGGCTCGGGCCAAAAGCCGGTCACGCTCATCCACCCCTTCGCCCGATCTGCCTTGATTTCGATACGCCCCGTGAAACGGTACCCTTCGAGAAGCGGGTAGACATAGTACCCCCAGCGCCGCTTGGCGGCGGGAACAAACATTTCATTGCGATAATCAAACCCAAAGAGCCGTTCGAGGCGGTTTCGATCTCGCACCGCCGGATCAAATGGATTGAGGATGCGCAAGCGACTCGTCGGCGCCGCAGCGGTCGCCAGCCGGGCTTCGATCTCCGGGACTGCATAGGCGAGAAACGTTCGCCGATTTGCGCACTCGATCTCGACCGGAACCAGATGCTTGGCGCTCATCACCCATGACTTTGCCTCTGCCGAACTCATCGCTTCCCAGAAGCGCTGGATTTCGCCGGTTGTGCCAAAGCTGAGCCGATCGATCGCGTTCTGGCAGAGCCAGTCTATCTGCTCGTGATCCGGCGGCCCATCGCGAAGATGGGCAGGAAAAACACGATCTGGAAGATTGTAGTATTTGACGAAATTCTGTCGGTAACAGGTGGCGAGGTCTCCCGCATACCACATCTGGTCGAGTGCTCTCTTGTGCGGTGGCCGGGCCCACATTTCGCGACTGGTGGCCTTGGTGTCGAAGGCGTGCGTCGACAAAGCGCCTTCAGCTTCGATCCGGGCGCGGATCTGGGCAATCTGTTCTTGCGCAAGGCCGGATTGGAACCATTCATGCCGGGCCACTTTGGCACCGAGGCGACGGAATTGCCGCTGCCAGTATGGCAAATACGCCATGGGAATGAGCGAGGCATCATGGGTGAAATGTTCAAAGATCTGACGATCTCTGCCCAAAAGCGGCCAAAGCATCTCTTCTCGATAGTTCTGGTTTCGGCTCCACAGGATGTGGTGGTGGGCACGGGTCACATTGCGAATTGTATCAATCTGCACGAAGCCAAGGGCGTGGAGCATGCCCATCACATCGAGCTGTCCGGTAGGCGTTTCGGCTAGCCCATTGGTCCATAACCAAAGGCGGCGAGCGTCTCGGTTGGAAATGCGAAGCGGCGTCATGTTGCCCATCCGATGGAGCAATCAATCTCGCGTGAATTCTTGCAGGCTGGCGAGGTGTGGCGTGAGGTCCAACCCCTGAGAGGCGATCCAGGCATCATCATAATAGGTATCAAGATAGCGCTCGCCACCATCGCAAATGAGGGTCGCGACGCTGCCCGCCTGTCCGGCGGCGCGCATTTCGCGCATCAGAGTTAGTGCTGCCCAGACATTGGTGCCGGTCGAACCGCCACAACGTCGGCCAAGAATATCCTGCAGCCAGTGGATCGTGGCGATGGACGCCGCATCCGGCACGCGCATCATTCGGTCTATCACATCTGGCTGGAATGAAGCTTCAACGCGCGGGCGCCCAATACCTTCAATACGAGACTTCGTCCCGATACGGATATCCGGGTCGCCCGTCTCATAATGATCATAAAAGACCGAGTTTTCCGGGTCCGCGACGCAGAGCGACGTCTTCGCGGCGATGTCACAGCGATAGCGGATAAACCGGCCGATCGTGGCCGATGTGCCGCCCGTACCAGCGCTCATCACCACCCAGTCCGGCAGGGCATGGGCCTCCATCGACAATTGCGAGAACAGGCTTTCGGCAATGTTGTTGTTGCCACGCCAGTCAGTAACCCGCTCGGCATAAGTGAACTGGTCCATATAGTGGCCGCCAAGTTCAGTCGTGATGCGCTGCGCCTCGGCATAGATGTCCGCAGGCGGCACGGCGCGGGTCTCGCCGCCATAGAAGGCGATCTGGTCGATCTTGCTGCGCGAGACGCCTTCTTGAACCACCGCGATGAAACGCAGGCCCAGCAAGCGCGCAAAATAGGCCTCCGAGACGGCGGTGGAGCCGGACGAGCTTTCCACGATAACCGTGTCTGGCCCGATCCAACCATTGCAGAGGGCGAACAGGTAGAGCGAGCGCGCAAGTCTGTGTTTCAGACTGCCGGTCGGATGCGTGGACTCATCCTTCAAATAGAGAGTCTGCTCCGGAAAACCGGGCAGATCCACCTTGATCAAATGAGTGTCAGCCGAGCGATTGAAATCCGCATTGATGCGCTGCACCGCCTCGCGTACCCAGCGCCGCCTGTCCCAATCAAGATGTGAAATATCCAAATCTGCCCCCTGCTCCAGCCGCCTTCGCCGTCACCATAGAGGCTTGGCCCATCAGGGCAATTGCAGCGCGCAGCCTTTGTCAGGCCAAGGGCTGCACGGCCTCCAGCACGGCGAGCAACAGGTCTTCCCCGGCAAGAGACTCTGCCTCGTCGCAAACCTGATCCGGGCGGCATTTATCGCGGGCCAGATCAAGCAGAACGGGATGGATATAGGACGATTTGGCAATTGCAGGTGTGTTGCCGAGTACGTTGGCCGCGGCCTGCGTGATCGCCTTGATGGTGATGTCCTCTGCCTTGGTCAGGGCATCGATCGCGGCAACGCTGCCCTTCCATGTCCTGAAATCCTTGGCGGTAAAGGACAGGCCCAGTGTTTCCTGGATGTACGCGTTTACATCTTGCGCAGCGGGCCGGACCTTGCGCGAGCGGAAGAGGAACGCGCCGCGCTCGGCCATCAGACCATCCAGGGTCTTCGCCAACAATTTATCTTTCACAATGACGCGACGAGGCGTGCCGCCCTTGCCCTTGTAGGCGCACATGATCTTGTGGCCGTCGATCTGGACATGCGACTTGCGCAGGCTGACCGCGCCATAGGTCTTGCGGCCCGACCGGCCGATGCGCAGTGCGCCCCGGTCCAGCAGGCGGACAATGGCAGCGAGGCGCAACTCACGCGGGCAATCCGAATAGGTGAGATCATGACGCACGCGGCGGCGCAGTTCCGGCAAGGCATGCCCAAAGGCGATCAGGTCATCGAACTTGGCCGAGTTGCGCGCGGCCGACCATGTGGGGTGATAGCGATACTGCAGTCGCCCCGCTTCGTCGCGTCCGGTGGCCTGGATGTGACCGCGTGGATGGGGACAGATCCATATCTCGTCCCAGGCCGGCGGCAGGACCAGCGCGCGGCATCGTTCGGCCCGCGCACCCTTCAGGGTCTGGCCCTTGTCGTCCTTGTAGGTAAAGCCTGTGCCGCACCGCCGCCGCGTCCAGCCGGGCTTGGATGGGTCTGACCGGACAAGGCCAATGGCCTCTGCCGTCACGCCTTCGCGGCAGAGCGTCTCCGGGTCTGAACTGAAGGGCATGGCGTGTCTCTCGGGTGATGAATGCCCCGATCAACGATCCATCTGTCGCGACGGTTCCCGCGCGAGCATGTTTGGGCTGAGGCAGATTTCAGGTAGGGTGGTTGGAGGGGAGAACACTATGAGAAGTTTGTTTCTGATCGCCGCAGTGCTCGCGCTCATGTCAGGTTGCACCAGTCTGAAAGAGGCAACTGAAACTTCGCCGACATACGATACCGAGTTTCCGCCAGCACTGAACGAGTTGAACTTTCGGAGCCATGGGCAACGGCTCAACGGGCTGATCTATGTCGCTGAAGGACCCGGCCCCCATCCCACCGTTCTGTTGCTGCATGGATTTCCCGGCAACGAAAAAAATCTCGACTTGGCGCAGGATCTGCGCGCGGACGGGTTCAACGTCTTGTTCTTTCACTATCGCGGCGCATGGGGCAGTGAGGGAACATTCTCATTCACGCATGTGATCGAAGACGTGGCCGCCGCGACGGACTTCCTGCGAGCCAATGCGGAGACCTACCGGACCGATTCTGAAAGGCTGATCCTGATTGGCAGCCCTCGCCGCGGGCGCGAAGGATGAAACCATTGCCTGCACCGCCGGGCTGGCTCCTGCGAATTTTGGCGTCGTGGCGAATGTTCTCGCGGCAGATCCGGATAGGAAAGCGGGCTTTATCGCCTATGGCGATTCCTTGCAGATGCTGGCAGGCACAAATGGCACGACCATGGTCAGCGAACTGATCGATAATCGCGAGGCTTTTGATGCTCTGACCTATGCGCCAAATTATGCCGGACGGTCGGTCCTGATTGTTGGAGCAGACAAGGATGAAGCCGTGCCGTTGGACGCCATCATCAAGCCGCTAATCGCAGCCTACGAAGCAGAGCCGGGTGTCGATGCAACCAGTGCAATCCTGTCGGGCGATCATTCGTTCTCGTGGTCACGAGATGCGCTGATCGACACGGTGCTGAACTGGGCGGAAGGCTGCCGCTAATTCGGGCGGTGGTGCTCGTCGGCGTCGCCGCTCCAGAAGCGTTTGATGCGGCCGAGGAAGCCTTCGCTTTCCGGGTGGCAATCGGCGCCGGTGCAGTCGCAGAATTCGCGCAGCAGTTCTTTCTGGCGGGCGGTCATGTTGCGCGGGGTTTCCACGAACATTTCCACGAACAGGTCGCCGGTATGGCCTGACTGGCGCACCGAGGGCATGCCCTTGCCACGCAGACGCAGTTTGCGGCCGGTCTGGGCGCCTTCCGGCACCACGACGCGGGCACGGCCGCCATCAATGGTCGGGATTTCGATTTCGCCGCCAAGTGCAGCCGTCGCCATCGGCACGGGCGCGCGGCAATAGAGGTTTGGTCCGTCGCGTTCGAAGATGTCATGCTCGACGACATCGACGAAGATGTAGAGGTCGCCGCTCGGCCCGCCCTGATCGCCAGGCTCACCTTCGCCGGACAGGCGGATGCGCATACCGCTTTCGACGCCTGCCGGGATTTTCACCTGGAGCTTGCGCTCCTCGCGAACCTGCCCTGCGCCGCCACATTCCTTACAGGGCTTCTTGATGATCTTTCCCTTGCCGGAACACCGCACACAGGTGCGCTCCATCGTGAAGAAGCCTTGCTGGGCGCGCACGCGGCCATGGCCGTCACACGTCTCGCAGGTTTCCGGCTTGGTGCCGGGCGCTGCGCCGGAGCCGTCACAGCCTGTACATGGCACGGCCTGGGGCACGTGAATGGTTTCTTCCTTGCCGGCCCACGCTTCAGCCAGAGTGATTTCCAGATCATAGCGCAAATCTGCACCGCGCTGTGGCCCGCCACGGCGACGTCCACCACCAAAGCCACCTGCGCCGAAAACCTGGCTGAACAGGTCGGAGAAAATATCGTCCGGATTGCCGCCCTGGCCAAACGGGTTGCCCCCGCCCCCACCGCCATTTTCAAAGGCGGCATGGCCAAACCGGTCATAGGCACCACGCTTCTGAGCATCGCTCAGAACCGCATAGGCTTCGCCCACTTCCTTGAATTTCTCTTCGGCTTCAGGATTCCCGGCATTCTGGTCCGGATGATACTTCATCGCCAGCTTGCGGTAGGCGGACTTGAGTTGCTTCTCGTCCGCATCCTTGGATACGCCCAAAATCTCGTAATAGTCGCGCTTGCTCATGGAATGGCTATCGTCTTCCAGAATTGTCTCAGATCAGCCGCACATGTGGGGGACGTGACCGGCCGGTGCAAGGGAATGTCACAGGTCGCGCCACGTAATGATCAGGCTCAGCTTGGGCCGGTCTGGCCTGTGGGAAAGGACTGAACGCCCCCTTCGACGAGTTCAGGGCCACCGGGCTGGATCTGCATGACCGCCAAGCCGCGCTCGGACGTGCCGTCAATGCGGAAGCGGAACAGGCCATTTACTCCGAAAAAGCCGTCCGGATCGGTCACGCCGCCATAGGTCAGACTGTCATCTGCGGCGAGGCGAACGGTCAATGCGGCTGCATCATAGGCCAGTGCAGCCAGATCGGTTGGCGCGCGGCCATAGATCCGACGATAGGTTTCGGTGAAGGCGCTCTTGTTGCCGGGGTCTGTGGCAGCATAATAGCCGCCGCGCAGGGTCGGTTCGCGCCAGATGCTGGAATCATCCCAATAAGAGGTGCCGATCAGCTTCACTTGGCGCATATCGACGCCGTTGTAAGGCAGCAACGGCGCTACCGAGAGCAATTTGACGCCTCGTTCAGGGATCATCACGGCCACGCGACCGGGACGGCCGGCCAGTTCGGATTTGAGGACGCTGGCGATCTGGCGCGCTTCGGCACCTGCGCCGCTATCCTCGCCATAGAAGGCTGAGGCGGCCATGACGGCGCCAAGCCGGGAGGCTTCAAACCGCATTGCGGCCTCAACCTGACGCCCGTAATCCGAGCGTGGGCCCAGAAAAACAAACGTGTCTACGCCGCGCGCGGCCACATATTCCATGACCCGGCGGACTTCCTCGTCCGGTGAGATGGAAGCGAGATAGGCTCCGCCACCTGCCGCAGACCGGTCGTTGGAGAAGGCAATGACGGGAATATCTTCCTCGCGCGCCATTTCCCGCACGGTTTTCACGTTTGCGCCAAAGAGCGGGCCAAGGATCACATCCACTTTGTCTTCAAAGGCTTCGTCCGTGCGCGCCTCGGCCACGGAGGTCTTGCCGGCGGTATCCTTCGGGATAATCAGGAAATCCTTGTCGGCATATTCAAACAAGGCAAGTTCAATCCCTGCCAGCATGCTTTCGGCCTCGGCGCGGACATTGGCGTTCGGATGAGAAAAGGGCAGCAGCACGGCTGCCCGCTTGATCTCACGTCCCTGCATGAAGGGTGGGGTCAGGCCACGGTCGCCTCGGCCGCGCGTTGCGTCGCCCAAATCTTCCATGTCGCCGATTTCGATTTCTTCGCCCGGTATGTCGCCCAAGTCGCGCGGCACGCCCGTAACAGGCTCCTCGCGGGGCTGTCCGGTGCCGATGGGCACTGGCTGGCGAGCAGGCGCTGTGGCACAGGCGGTGGCCAGAAGCAGCGATGCCAACAGAAGACTTGGCGCGGGAAGCTTCCTGAGCAATGGTTGAAGCAATGTCATCTCCTGATCCTTCTGACTCCGGGGCGATTCCCGCCGGTGGCGACTCTAGGCGCGGTCTCCCCAAGGGGCAACCGGCTGTATCTCTGGATCCGGGCCTGTATGTGGTCTCCACCCCGATCGGCAATCTGCGCGACATCACCCTGCGCGCGCTGGACGTGCTGGCCGCTGCCGATGAAGTGCTGGCAGAGGACACACGCGTCGCTGGAAAGCTGATGTCTGCCTATGGCCTTAAGGCTCGCCTCAGCCCCTATCATGACCATAATGGGGCGGAACGGAGACCGGGCTTGATACGGGCACTACAAGGCGGCGCGAAGATCGCACTGATTTCCGACGCTGGCACGCCGCTTGTTTCCGATCCGGGCTGGAAACTGGCGCATGAAGCCCTGGAGGCTGGCGTAAAGGTCATCCCCATTCCGGGCGCCTCGGCCATGCTGGCGGGATTGGTCGCCAGCGGCCTGCCAAGTGACAAATTCCTTTTCGCAGGCTTCCTGCCGCCAAAATCCGGCGCGCGGAAATCTGCCGCCGAAGCGCTAAAGGCGGTGCCGGGCACGTTGATCTTCTATGAGAGCGGGCCGCGCCTCGCCGATGCGCTGGCAGACCTTGCCTCTGTGCTGGGGGACCGTGACGCGGCGGTGGCGCGGGAATTGACCAAGATGTTCGAGGAAACCCGCCGAGGCACGCTTGCTGATTTGGCCACGCATTATGCCGAGTCCGGCCCGCCACGTGGCGAAATTGTATTGCTGGTCGGCCCGCCGGGCGAACATGAAGTCACGCCCCAACGCCTCGATGCGGCCCTGCGCGACGCACTGGATGGCCAGCCGACCAAGGCCGCAGCCAATGCCGTAGCCGAAGCGCTGGGTCTGCCGAAGCGCGACGTTTACCAGCGGGCGCTGCAACTGAAAGCCGATGGCTGAAGGGCGCGCCCCCAGCGCCAAGCGCACGGCTGCCGAAAAACGTGGCCGCGCGGGCGAGACACTTGCCGCCTTGTACCTCCGCCTCAAGGGCTATCGCATCCTCGCGCAACGCGTGCGCACGCCGGTTGGCGAGATTGATCTGATTGCGGAGAAATCCGGCATAGTTGCTTTTGTCGAAGTGAAGGCACGTCGGCGAGCAAACGCAGCGCTCGGCGCCGTGACACTTCATGCCTGGAATCGAATTTCCCGCGCGGCCGACCATTGGATGGCCAAGCATCCCAGCTATTCAGACCATGGCTGGCGATACGACATCATTGCCATCGCGCCGAGTCGCCTGCCCGTTCATCTGCGCGATGCGTGGCGGCCGGGGCTGGCCTAGGCTTTGGGCTGGGGCTTCGCACGCTTGCGATAGACGCGCGTTAGCGGGCTTTTCGCCATCGGAATGAAGCGAGTTTTCTTGCCGACGATGCTTGGGCGGTTGATGCCTATGCGCAGAAGACTGAACACGGCCAAAACGAGATATACACCCGAGATATACCAGAACAGTGCGGCCGGATGAAATGCGCTCATCACGAGAGCGCCAACCAGGGCGCCAATCACCGATCCAACCCCATAGAGCAGGAGCAGGCCGCCACTCGTGGCGACGGCCTTGCCGAGCGCGGAATGGTCATTGGCATGCGCAGCGCAAATGCCGAAGACGGGTATGATGAAAGCGCCAAACAGGAAGCTGAAGCCAAGCAAGGCGTTTTGGGACAGGCCAGCAAAGCTTGCCAACAATGCCGAAGCCCCAGCGCCGAGCAGCGAGCTGCCCACGATCACGAAACGCCGGTCTACCTTGTCAGAGAGCGAGCCCATGGGGAACTGGAACAAGCCTGCTCCGATGATCGCGGCACTCATGAAGGCCGCGATCATGGCCGAGCCATACCCGATTTCCTGAACATAGACCGGTGCCATGCCCCAGAAAGCGGCATTGGCGAGTCCGGCGGCAGCTGCACCGACGGCGCCGACGGGCGAGACGCGATAAAGCTGAACAATGTCGAGCTTCGCCGTCTCCAGCGGTGCAGGCGAATCCGAGCGCGTCAGCGCCACCGGGACGAGTGCGATGGAGATCAGGATGGAAACCAGAACGAACAGCTGGAAGCCCGACGGCGGCGCAATCGCGAGCAGGCCGTTGCCGATGGTCACGGCGCCAAGATCGACAATGCGATAGACTGACAGCACCTTGCCGCGGTTCTCGTTCGTCGCGCGCTCATTGATCCAGCTTTCCAGCACCATGGTCAGCCCCGCAAAGCTGAAGCCTGTAATGAAGCGCAACACGGCCCATGGCGTGGCATCGACGAACAGGATATGCGCCAGCGCACTGGACGATGCGATCGAGGCGAGTGCCACAAAGGCCCGGATATGCCCTACGCCCTTGATCATGCCAGGCACAAAGCGGCAACCGAGGATGAAGCCGGCATAATAGGCTGAGGCCAGAAGACCGATAACTGCGGTCGGGAAGCCTTCCAGGTCGCCGCGCACAGACAGGAGCGTGCTCTGCAAGCCGTTGCCGGCATAGAGGATGGCAGCAGCAAACAGCAGGGCAGCGATGGCGGAGATAGACTTGAACATTCCAGCCTCCAGGGCGTGCTGGGATTTCAGGGAGGGCGAGCCGTCTTCAGGCTAACCCGATGCGGAAAAGTGTGTTCCGATCGCGCCTGTAGAAACCTCCACTGCTACTGTCAACCAAGCCTGAGCCGCGCATCTGCGCAAGGGGAATCCCCCGCCTACTCGGTCAAAGTCGGCGCCGCTGCGAAGGGCTCGATTCCAAATGAAGGATATATTTCGCTCGGGAAATAGACCGTGCCATCCTTCACAACCATGGAGATGGTCTTGATCGCTTTCAGGTCCGCTGTCGGGTCACCTGGAACAAGAAAGAAATCGGCCAGTTTGCCGGGCGCGATAGACCCAAGCTCGTCCGACTGCCCCACATATTCGGCCATACCATGGCTGGCCCAGGCGAGGATTTCAGGCGCTGTCATGCCGACCTGCTGATAAAGCTCAAGCTCGCGGTGATAGACGAAGGATCCGCCCATATCCGTTCCCGGAACGAGCAGTATGCCCGCCTCATGCATTGCGGTGACCGTTGCAATGATCTTGTCGAAAGCCTGCCAGTAGGCCGCGTCATCCTCGGGAGAGGAAATATCGGCCCATGCTGTCTTGGCCGAGCGCTGCTCGCCAACCGGCATGTGATCGATATAGTCGACCACACCCGCCCGGAGCTGGCCATTGCGAGACCTGAGCAGAGCTTCATGGATGGCGAGGGTCGGATCAATCGCGGTTTCATGCTCCGCCATGGCATTGATCGTTGCCTGTACCTTTGGATCACTGATCTCCAAGGATGGGAGACGCTTCAACGCGGTCAGGCGCAGCAAGGTGCGTGTGTCTTCTCCCTCATCCAGCACCCAGCCCAGCATGACCTGATTGATATGGGTCATCTCGTCATAACCCGCAGCAATCATCTGGTCGGCATTGGAGAAGGCCGGCACATGCCCGGCCACTTTCAAGCCGAGGCGTCGTGCTTCTGCAACCATGGCCGGCACCCATTCGCCTTTCATGGAATTGTAGATCTTGATCTGATGGAATTCTCCACCGCCATACTTGCGAACGGCTTCGAGCGCCTCCTCCTCACTCGATACGAGAGTCCCATTGTTGGAGCTGAACGGGCTCTTTCCTTCGATGAACCCGCTGCGGATGATACGCGGACCGGCGAGACGCCCGGACTGTATGTTTTCATTCAACTCACTGAGCACGTCGTTGTTGTTGCCCATGTCCCGGACGGACGTCACCCCCGCAGCGATGTTGAGCAGCGCGCTATTCTGACCGAGATGCCCGTGCATTTCATAAAGGCCCGCCACCAGCGTGCCGCCATCTCCATCAATCAGCACTTCGCCTTCATGGTGCGTATCCGGGGCGTCGATCGACCGGATCCGATTGCCTTCGAACATGACCGAGACCGGATACGTCAGGGCCCGTGTCTCCGGATCGAACACGCGGACATCCGAAATGCGGACGGGCGCGTCGTAATTGTGCGCCGTTTCAGCCTGGATATTCTCAAACCGCTTGGCGGAATACTCGACCGACCGGGCGCGCAGCATTTCATCATGCGCTTCCAGACTGTCCCGCAAGATGGCAAAGCGCGGCGAAATAACGCCCACAAACGCATCACTCGAATCCATCAGAATGTAAGTCGGGTTCAACTCGATCCCGGACAGCGCATAGGCGCTGATCGCCACATCTCCTTCCGGCCCGGCGACGGTCAGGTCCTCCATCTTTTCAAGCCGAAGTGTACCGCCAGGCAAAACACCAACGGATTGATCGGCATCCGCCATCAGGATCCGGGCATAAAGCCAAAGGGCGTAAGGGCTGGCATTCTGGGCCACGTAGAGCGTCGCCGAATCGAGCGTGCGGGAATCGCTGCCGGTCGCATCTGTCCACCTCGCCTCAAGGCCATCCTGTGTGAAGGACTCCTCTACCTTGTTCCCAAACGTCGTTGCGCCAGCAATATCCCACCCCATCGGCAGGCCGGATGAGTCCAGCGTCACCGTCTCAAGAATGGTCGGGCCGCGACCATTGTTGCGATACTCATAGTCCACCTTGGTCACCCCGTCGGAATGGTCGACATTCAGGTGGCCAATCTCAGTTCCTGAAACGAACACTTTGAACGCTTCTGTCCCGGTCAAGGCTGGTAACGGCGCGGCGGTGGACACAACTTCTGGCGTGGCCGCGACGACGGGCGCCGTCTCAGCCACCGGCTTTGCACAGCCGACCGCCAACAGGCCGAGAATTGATGATGCCAATAGTGTTGTCCTGATACCCATGTCGCGCTCCCTTTTGTCCAGTCCTAGCCGGGGAACACCGGGCCCTACAAGGTTCATTCAATGGCGGCGCACGTGCCGCACCCCGTATTTCCCCTGATTGCGGCCTGCGCCGCTGCCCCAGACACTGGCCATACGCTCGAAACACAGGAGAGCGACATGGACGGAAATTTTCCAGCTCCCGACCTTGTGGAAGGTCAGGCCGACGCCGCCTTCCGCGCCGAGGTGGATGCCTTTCTCGACGCTGAACTGACCGAGGAACTGCGCGCAGCCGGTCGGGAAACCACCGGGCTGAAATCGCCGCGCTGGGCCTGCGAGGCTTGGCGCAAGCGGCTAAACGCGCGGGGCTGGTTTGCTCCCTCATGGCCTGTTGAATATGGCGGCGCAGGCTGGAGCGCCGAACAACGGCTCTATTTCGAAAATGCCTCAGCGGCCCGCGATGCGCCCATTGTTATGAATTCCGGTGTACGCACGATTGGCCCGCTGATCATTGCCGAAGGCTCGGACGAACAGAAAGCGCACTACCTGCCCGCCATCCTGAATGGCGAGCACGAATGGTGCCAAGGCTTTTCCGAGCCCCAAGCCGGGTCAGACTTGAGCGCGCTTGCCCTGCGTGCGACCCGTGACGGTGAGGAATTTGTGTTGAACGGCACCAAGGTCTGGACGAGCTTTGCCCAATACGCCACCCACATGTTCCTGTTGGCGCGATGCAAGCCGGGCAGCACAGGCCGTGGTGGACTTGTCTTCCTATTGGTGGAAATGAATCGACCCGGAATCCGTATACGTCCGATCGAATTCATTAGCGGCGAACAAGAGACAAATGAAGTTTTCTTCGACGATGTCCGCACTCCAGTCGCTGATCGGGTGGGCGAGATCGATGAGGGCTGGCCGGCAGCAAAAGCCTTGATGGCGATTGCCCGCTCCAACAACACAACGACCGGCCTGCTGAGACGGGCCTTGCGAGCAGCAGCGCGCGGGGTGGCTGGAAACGCGTCATCACAGCAGTTGCTGGAACTGGCCATGAGAGTTGATGCCTTCGAAGCCCTTGAGGCGCGCGCCGCCGACGGCGAGATACCCATCAGCGCCGCGGCGACATCGTCGGTCCTGAAACTGCTCGCGACGGAATTGCATCAGGCCATCACCAAAGTCGGGCTCGACCTGTCACCGAACAGCCAGTTCGCGCAGGCGAAATATCTCTCCACGCGCGCCGCGACGATCTATTCCGGTACGAGCGAAGTGCACCGAAACATTCTGGCCCATGCCATTGGCTGTCCCTAGTCCTCGGCGTTCACTTCCATGATGTCTGCCATTGGGAGGCCGGCCGCAGCTATGCCGACATTGCCACATTCTTCATCGAACACCGATGGCGCACCGGACACACCAACGCCGCCGATCAGTTCACCGCCTTCCAGATGGATCGGTAGCCCGCCACGCCAGTTGGCAACGTCTCCCGGGCCCGGGCCCCAATCGGCGCTCATAGCGGTGGCGTATCCATATTTACCAGCTGACTTGCCCTTCCACATGGCAATGTCAGACACACCTGCGCTGGCATCGTCCATGCGCGCAAAGGCACGCAAGTTGCCATGCTGGTCATAGACCGCGATCGCGACGGACTCGGCCTGTGCTTCGGCATGGTCGAGACAGGCTTTGACAATCGTGCCAGCTGTTTCCAGCCCCATTGTCGGTTTCGCCTCTTGCCCGTGCGCGACCAGTCCAGTGGTCATCAGCAGCGTTGCGGAAATCAGTATTCGGCGCATCATGCGTCCCTCCCTTATGTATGAGAGGAAACGCTAGACGGTGATATCGGGCTTGGCCAGACCAAACTCAGACGAGCGCATCATCCTTTGATTTGGCGCGCGCCGCAATCCCATCATAGACAAACTCCTCGCCGTCCAGATCTATGAGCGGCATCTCGTCTTTCTCGCGCCAGTAGTCCTGCGAGTGTTGCCAGATGTCATGCGAGCCTCGCTTGGGCATCATGTGAAGCGAGCGCATCATGTAGCCAGGATTGAAATTGTCCGTATCCATCCAGGGCAGGATATCCATCCCCTTGTCTTCCTCGCGCAATTCGACACGCACTTCCTTTGCACCGATATCATCCATATGCTTCAGCATGCGGCTGATAAAATCCCCCATAAGATCTACACGCAACGTCCAGCTGGCGCGGAAATAGCCAAACACCCATGCCATGTTGGGCACGCCGGTGAACATCATACCGCGATAGGTAACCGTCTGGCTGAAATCGATGGGCGCTCCATCTTTGGAAAACGGGATGTCTCCCAACACCGACAGGTTGAAGCCCGTCGCCGTGATGATGATGTCAGCCTCAAGCTCTTCGCCCGATTTCAGCAGGATGCCCTTTTCAGTGAAGTGATCGATATGATCGGTGACGACGCTGGCCTTGCCGCTTGCGATGCCCTGGAACAGGTCACCATCGGGCACAAAGGCGATGCGCTGTTGCCACGGGCGATAGTGTGGCGTGAAGTGCGGATCGATCGGGTAGTGAGGCCCAAGGAATTCGCGCACACCCTTGAGCAACTCGGCTCGCACAAGATCCGGCTGTTCCTCAGCCAGGTTCATGAACTTCGTCTGATCAAACAGGACCCGGCGGCGGATGATCTGGTGGATCCATGCCGGATCAACATTTTGCTCGCGCAGGGCATCCGCCAGCTCATTCACATTGCGGCCGGGCGTGAAATAGGTCGGCGAGCGCTGCAATAGCGTGACATGTTCGCAATCCTCGGCGATGGCAGGCACGATTGTCGCTGCCGTGGCGCCGGAACCGATACAGATAACTTTCTTGCCTTTGAGATCGACATCTTCTGGCCAGGTCTGGGGGTGAATGATCTGCCCCCGGAAATCCTCCATGCCGTCCCATTCAGGCGTGTAGCCCTTCTGATGATTGTAGTAGCCTTGGCACATCCAGAGAAAGTTTGCGGTGAAAGTCTGCGTGTCGCCCGTATCTTCGCGCTTGGCGGTTACCATCCAGAGCTTGTCACGGGATGACCAGTCGGCACCGATGATCCGGTGATTATACCGGATGTGGCGATCCAGACCGTTCTCCTCGATCACTTCGCCCATATACGTCATGATCTCTTGCGCCGCCGCGATGGGCGCACCGGTCCACGGCTTGAAACGGTAGCCGAACGTGTAGAGGTCACTGTCTGAGCGGATACCGGGATAGGTATGCGTGCGCCATGTACCACCGAAGCCGCCCTGGGCTTCAAGCACGCAGAAACTCTTGTCCGGGCTCTGGTGTTGCATGTGCCATGCTGCGCCGACGCCCGAAATCCCTGCGCCTATGATCAGCACGTCAAAATGATCTGCGGGCATGGCGGCGGGCGATGTGGGCATGATTTCCTCCGGAGTGCCGGGCCTTTTTGTCTAGCCCTGATCTTGCTGACTTCATTGAACCAGCTTGTTGATCCCATATCACTCAGGAATAGCCCCTATTGTAAGGCGTGACCTCGCGGCAGGGCGCGCGCTGCAAGCGGTGCCTTCACCTCGCCCAATTCCTTCGGCATTTAGCTTGCTGGAAACCCGAATTCAGGTATCTGGAAAACATGGCGAAAACACCACGCAACACGCCCAAAAAGGCGGCCAAGGCGGGCGGAACGCGGGCGATTAAGGTGCCGCGGTCACGCTTTGGCTTTCTCGGCACACGTGCGGGCCGCTACCTGATGCTGTTCATCCTTGTCGTGATGCTGGTTGGCGCTGGGTGGGCTTTCTGGAAGTGGCGCTCGCTCTATTTCGGCATGCCGAGCCTGCCGCCGGTCGCTGAGCTGTGGGACGCCAAGCGTGAAGCCGCGATCGAATTCGTTGACCGCGATGGCAACACACTGGACGTGCGTGGGCCGCGCTATGGCCGCGCGACTGACATCAACCGCCTGCCCCCGCATGTGCCGCAAGCCTTCATCGCCGCCGAAGACAAGCGCTTCTACGAACATGATGGGGCAGACGATGCCGCCATCGCACGTGCAGCCTGGTCGAACATGCGCGCCGGGGAGACCGTGTCCGGTGCGTCCACGATCACCCAACAGCTCATCAAGAATCTTGTTCTGGACAGCCGTCAGACCATGTCCCGCAAAGCGCAGGAAATGAAACTGGCGCGCGAACTCGAAAAGAAGCTCGGCAAGGACGAAATTCTCACGCTCTATCTGAACCGAGTCTATTTCGGCGCGGGTCTGTATGGGATCGATGCGGCCTCGCGCTACTATTTCGGCAAGCCACCGGAAGACTTGTCCATACCGGAAGCCGCCATTCTGGCTGCGCTGCCAAAAGCACCGTCGAAGCTGAACTTGCGGGAGAACCTGGAAGGCGCCAAGTCACGCCAGCTCTATGTTCTGGAACAAATGGCCGATCTTGGCTTTATCACGGCCGATGAAGTGACCGACGCCATTGAGACAGACATCACCATCATCGACGCGCCCGCCTATGATCCCCAACTTGGCTATGTGATGGACACGGTTGCCGACCGGGTGAAGCTTATGCTGCCGCGGCCGCCGGGTGATATGGTGGTGACCCTGTCGCTCGATATCGAGATGCAGGACAAGATACGCGCAAAGCTGGACGCGCGCATGGAGAAAGATGGCAAGGACGCAAATGCGAGCCAGGCCTCTGCCCTCGTTATCGACCGCGAGGGTCGCGTTGTGGCGCTGGTCGGCGGGCGCGATTTCACAGAGTCAGAATTCAACCGTGTGACGCAAGCCAAGCGTCAGCCGGGTTCCAGTTTCAAGCCCTTTGTCTATGCCGCGGCGCTGGAGAATGGTTATTCACCCTATGACGTATTCGAGGATGCCCCGCTCGCCATTGGCAAATGGCAACCCGAAAACTATGGCGGCGGCTTCCTGGGGCCCATGACATTGAGCGAGGCCATGGCGCGCTCAACCAATACGATTGCCGCTGAACTGACGCAGGAAGCCAGCGAAGAAAGCGTCATCAATATTGCGCGTCGCTTTGGCATCACGACGCCGCTGCAGCCCTTCCCCTCCATTGCGCTGGGCAGCCAGGAAGTCTCCCTGTGGGAAATCACCCGCGCATTTGGCACGTTCCAGTCGGGCGGGCTGCGCATGGATCCGTGGCTGATCGAGAAAATCGAAAATTCGCGCGGCGATGTGCTCTACACGCGTCCCGATTATAATCGCGACCGGGTCTATGATCATGAACTCGCCAAGGAAATGAACGGCATGCTCGCCCGTGTCGTCAATGCCAGGTTTGGTACCGGCCGCCGTGCGCGGTTTGGCAACTGGATGGTCGCCGGCAAGACCGGCACCAGCCAGGACTGGCGCGATGCCTGGTTCATCGGGTTTACCAACGCATATGTCGGTGGCGTTTGGGTCGGCAATGATGATGACAGCCCCAGGCCTGCCGGCCGATCTCTGGTCGGATATCATGGAAATTGCGCATGCGGGTATGCCGCCAGAGCCCCTGCTTGGCGCAGAAGCAGGCATCGAAATGAGCGAAGCCGCCGAAGAACGCGTGACGTTCTATCGCGGCATGGCACAGGCGTTTGGTACAGCGTCCAGCTCGCGCAGCGGAACCAGCAATGGCGTGCGGATCATCCGCCAGTAGTGCGGTATGATGGCCGGGACTTTCCCGCGCCGGACAAACCCATTAAAGACCGCGCATGTTTGATACCCCTGTCTACGAAACCCTGATGCTGGCCCTTGATGAGGGGGCCGTAACCTTGCCCGATGAGGGGCCGATCCTGTTCCTGCGCGCAGAGCTGTCGCCGCACCTCGCGCGCCTCCCGAAAGAGCGCCTTGTCTGCCAGAACAGTTTCAAACCCGATCATGAAGCGTTGAAAGCGGCCGGGTTTGATGTCCTGCCACCTGAAACCGAAACATTCCCGGCGAGCCAGCTCACCCTGCTCTTGCCACCGCGCCAGAAGGATGAGACGCGCGCCCTTTTTGCTCGCGCGCTGCGTGATGCGCCCGAGGGCGGTGTGATCCTCGCCTGCCTGCCCAACACGCTCGGGTCGAAGACGATTGAGAAACTGCTGCGCGAGATCGCTGGCGAGACAGAGGCGCTGTCAAAGAACAAATGTCGCGCCTTCTGGACGGTCAAGAACAGCTCACAGATCAACAAAGACCTGATGGAAGAATGGATCGCACGCGATGCCCCGCTGGAAATGGAAGCCGGTGTGTGGAGCCGCCCCGGCCTGTTCTCGTGGAACCGGATTGATGCGGGGTCTGAACTGCTTGCGGACAGCGTACCGGAAAACATTCGCGGACGCGGCGCAGATTTTGGCGCAGGCCAGGGATTCCTTTCCCGCGAGATCCTCCAGCATTGCCGTCACGTCGAGCACATGACCCTGCTGGAAGCTGAAAATCGCGCCCTACCCTGTATCGCGCAAACACTCTCCGGCTTTGAGAACTGGGACATGAAATGGGCTGATGCGACCAAAGAAGGTGGCAGCACACTGTACGATTTCATCGTGATGAATCCACCCTTCCATGTTGGCCGCGCCGATGCCGCATCGCTGGGTCAGGATTTCATACGTTCTGCGGCAAAGGCGCTACGCGGTAGCGGGCAACTCTGGCTGGTTGCCAATCGCCATCTGCCGTATGAGGAAGTTCTTGGCGAATGCTTCAAGACGTTCGAAATGCTGGAAGACTCAGGCGGCTACAAGATTCTCCGCGCAGAGAAGCCGAAACGGAAGCGATGAAACAGGACCGTCAGCTGGCGAAATACCTGGCTAACCTCGGATATGGCAGCCGCAAGGAGATGGAGGCCGCGATCCGCGCGGGCCGCGTGACCGGCACAGGCAACGATCTTCGCTTCAACGGCGAACCGCTCGACCCGGCGCCCGGCATGGTGCTGATAATGAACAAGCCGGCGGGCTTTACCTGCTCGCGGGCGGACCAGGGCCGACTGGTCTATGAATTGCTGCCATCACGCTTCCTCCAACGCAGCCCGCCCCTCTCAACGATCGGGCGACTGGATGCAGATACGACAGGACTTTTGCTGTTCACGGATGATGGTAAACTGCTTCACAAACTGATCTCACCAAAATCAGCAACCGAGAAAACCTATGAGGCAGCTCTGGCGCGCCCGCTGGAGGGTCATGAGGCCGACCTGTTTGCCAGCGGCACGCTAATGTTGCGAGGTGAAGAAAAACCTCTATTGCCAGCGCGTCTCGAAGTCACCGGCGAGCGCTCGGCTCGCCTGACCATTACGGAAGGCCGATACCATCAGGTCCGCCGCATGTTTGCTGCCGCAGGCAATCACGTAGAGGCTCTACACCGCGCCGGCTTTGGCGCGCTGGAGCTTGGCAGTCTTCCGGAAGGCGAGTGGCGCGTGCTGGATGAAGACGACCTTACACGGCTTGGTGCATGAAAAACCCCGCACGTCCGAAGACGCGCGGGGCAAGTCGCCGGGGTCAGGGGCCTAGTTCTTGGTCAGACCCAGCGACTCGACCGTAGAGATGGTCAGGTAGCCAACCGGCAAATTGTTGGACCGCTGGTAGGATTCCATTGCGGTAAGCGTGGCCGGGCCGAATTCGCCATCGACCGGGTTCGAATAGCCCGCATCGGAGAGCGCCTGCTGAACGCTGCGGATCTTGGACGAGGTAGCGTTCGTATCACAGAGGACTTCACGCCACTCCAGAGCGCCACCGCCGCTGACGACGCGCTTGTCGATCGCCTTGTATGTGGCGGGAACAACGAGGGTTTCCTCGCTGGCTGGCGTGACCAGTTTCTCGACAGTCACAGTATTGTAGACAGCCGGCACGATCTCTTCTACCACTTGTGCTTCTTCAACCACGACTTCCTTGGTCACGGTTTCGTAGGTGGACGGAATGGTGCGGGTCTCCGTGCGCTCTGGCGAAAGGAGACGTGTGCGCGTCACGGTTTCGTACTCGGCTGGCACTTCGACACGGCACAGCAATTCGCCGGTGGACACACCATTGGATGACGCCGATGCGTCCGTCGCGCGACCATACAAGCCATTGCCAGGCTTCCAGGTCGTGTAAGCTTCGCGGATGAGAACCTGTTCTGTATAGGTTTCATATTCTGCCGGAACGACGGTCGTCTCGACGCGCTCAGGTGCCACGAGAACTTGTTCGGTCACTGTCTCGTATGTGGCCGGAATGACGCGGATATTCTTGGTCTCCTCCTTGACCAGGACCTGCTCGGTCACGGTTTCATAAGTTGCAGGAACCAGCTTGATTTCGGTGCTCTCCGGACGGTCCACAACCTGCTCTGTCTGAACATTGATCTGCTCAGGAATCAGGACCCGCGCATAGCATGTACCCGGATCGGATGCCGGCGGATAATCGCTGGATTCAGCAGCAGATGCGGCGCCTACAAGCGTGGCAACAGCAACGGTAGCGATGAGAATTTTCTTTGACATAATTTGTCCCCTATTCAACACGCATAATTCGTTCTCGAATTAACGTGCACCAAGATAAAGCTGGAGGAACAGTTGTATTGTCATGTATCCCCCCAACACTTCGTCATCCGTCAGCCTAGCGATTAAAACGCCGGTGCTGAGGCAACGGGGAAAGAGATGAAAGTTTCGCAATGAACGCTACCTGAACGCGGACCGGATTCACTGCAATCGTCTGCATTTCGGATCACGCAACGCATACGGAAGGTAGAATTTCGCGGGCGCATGGCGTACCTCCCGGCTCGCTCGAAGCCTAGATTCAAACTTGCCCAATAGCGTTTTCGCGCGTCGGTTCTGGCCCAAAATTCTGCGGCCCGGTGTGCCCAGACACCGCATGCGCCCCCTAGCGCGAACCTGTAGCACACGCTACATCGCGCCTATGGCACAGCCCCCATTGATCACCCTGAACGACCTTCGCCTCACCTTTGGGGGCAAGCCCCTGTTTACGGGGGTCAGCTTCTCCCTATCCAAGGGCGAACGAGTCGCTTTGGTCGGGCGAAATGGCGCCGGCAAGTCGACATTGATGAAAATTATCTCCGAAAGTGTCGAATCCGACAGCGGAGACGTCTGGCGTCAGCCTGGCATCACCTATGCCATTGTTTCCCAAGAACCCAGTCTGGCAGGGTTCGAGACGGTTCTGGACTATGTATCGGAAGGCCTTGAGGCCAGCTACATGGCCGAAGCGGAACTGATGGAATTCGGCGTTGATGGCGCGGCAGACCCAACCACCCTGTCGGGAGGACAACAGCGCCGCGCGGCCCTTGCCAAAGCATTTGCGCGCGAGCCTGATGTCCTGTTGCTGGATGAGCCGACCAACCATCTCGATGTGCCCATGATCGAAACGCTGGAGCGTCGCCTCAAGGGCTTCCATGGCGTCGTCCTTCTGGTCAGCCACGACCGACGTTTCCTGGAGAATGTCTCGACCAACACACTCTGGCTGCGTCAGGGCAAGGTACTGAAAAGCCCGGAAGGCTATTCCAAGTTCGATGAATGGGCCGAACAGGTCGAACAGGAAGAGGAACGTCAGCTTCGCCGCATGACGACACAGCTGAAAGACGAGCATCATTGGCTGGCACGCGGCGTGACCGGGCGCCGCAAGCGCAACCAAGGCCGCCTCGCCCGACTGAAACAGATGCGCGTGCAGCATGCCGAAATGCGTGGCGCGCTACAGGACCGCAAGAATACGGCCGACCTGTCAGTCTCCAGCGGTGATTCAATGAGCAAGAAGGTGATCGAGGCCAAGGATCTGTCGAAGACCTTCGATACGCCGAACGGCCCGCTCATGATTGCTGAAGACCTTTCCCTGCGCATCCTGCGCGGCGACCGGATCGGCATCATCGGCCCTAACGGCGCGGGCAAGACAACGCTGGTACGCCTGCTGCTGGGCGAAATCGAACCCGATGCGGGCAGTGTGCGCCAGTCCAAGACGCTGGAAGTGACCTATCAGGACCAGACACGCGACACGCTGAATCCGAAAGATACCGTCTGGGAAGCACTGGCCCCCGCTGGCGGCGACTCGATCATGGTTCAGGGCAACCAGCGCCATGTTGCCGCCTATGCCAAGGACTTCCTGTTCAAACCGGAACAACTGCGCCAGCCCGTCGGCGCCCTCTCCGGCGGTGAACGCAACCGGCTCGCCCTTGCGATTGGCCTCGCCAAATCATCGAATTTGATGGTGATGGATGAACCCACCAATGATCTCGACATGCAGACGCTGGAATTGCTGGAGGATATGCTGCTCTCCTATGACGGCACGCTGATCCTGGTCAGCCACGACCGGGCCTTCCTGGATGCCACCGTGACGAGCTGCCTCTGCCCTGTGGGCGATGGCAGATGGGTGGTCACTGCCGGCGGTTGGACCGATGCGCAGGACCAACTGAAACATTTTCGCCAACAGGACGAGACCGCCCAGAAATCCGAAAAGAGCAAAACTGAGACGTCATCCCGTCCGAAACCTCAGAAGAAATTGTCCTACAAGGATGAGCATCGCCAGAAAGAGATCAATGATCTGATCCCGAAACTCCAGGCGGAGATCAAGATCCTCGAAGCCAAGATGGGCGATCCAGAACTCTACACGCGAGACCCAGACGCCTTCGCGAAGGCATCTGCCAGAATCGGATCAGCACGCGACGAACTCGACATGATCGAAATGGAATGGCTAGAGATCGAGGAAAAGCGCGAAAGCCTGTCAGGTGCCTGAACAACCTTTCCTTAAGACAGGCTGCCTAGGATTCGCCGATGATTGAGGGAGTCCTTCGAAATGCGCCTTTTTCCAGCCCTTTTGCTCGCCGCCTGTTTCAGCCTGCCTGTCATGGCCGATAGTCTTGAGGCAGAGTCGGCATCGGCTGAAGCGATACAGGCCGCTCCGGGGCAGCAATCTGGCATATACCGCTTTGGCGCGACGTATGAATTTACAAACACCGCGACCGTCGATGACTGCCAACAGCTCTGCAATACGCGGCCTGCCTGTCTTGCCTGGAGCTACATAGAAGCACTCGATGAAGGCGCGTCGCGCTGTGAGCTTAAACGCGGCGCAGGTAAGGTAGAGCACAATCCGCTCGCCACGTCAGGTCTGTCTTCCCAGCATGAAGATCGCCATCAGCCCGTGCTTGAAGTTCAGGAAGAATTGCAAGGCGGATCAAACCTCGCCTCGCCACCGAGTGACAAGCCGGAACCTCTGGTCGCGACCGACCCAGCCTAGACCAGACGTTCCTTGGTGGCCGTGAAGCGAATGTCCGGGTTCTTTTCCTGAGCATAGCCCACATCCCAGGCATTCTTTGCCAGATAGACCGGCGCGCCATCCAAATCTGTTCCGCTGGCGGACTTGTTCCTGTCCAGAAAGTCTTCAAGCTTCTTGTCGTCATCTGAACTCATCCAGCGTGCGACATTGTAGGGTGCAGGCTCGAAGACGACTTCGAGATTGTATTCTGCTGCTACTCGCTCCGTCATCACCTCAAACTGTAGCTGGCCAACCGCGCCGACAATCATGTCAGAACCGATGGCCGGCTTGAAGAGTTGGGTCACCCCTTCTTCGGCAAGGCTTTCGAGTGCCTTGCGCAAATGCTTGGCTTTCATCGGGTCTTTCACCCGCGCGCGGCGGAGCAGTTCGGGCGCAAAGTTCGGAATGCCACCAAACTGAATATCTCCGCTCTCAGAGAGGCTGTCACCAACACGTAGTTGGCCGTGGTTCGGCACACCAATGACATCGCCCGCATAAGCCGTCTCCGCAATCTCGCGGTCTTGGGCCAGGAACATCATTGGATTGTGGATGTTCAACTGTTTGCCAGCTGTCGTCTTCAGGCGCATGCCACGCTTGAACTCGCCGGAGCACAGTCGCAAGAAAGCCACCCGGTCACGATGGTTCGGATCCATGTTCGCCTGAATCTTGAAGACAAAGCCGGAGACCGGCTTGTCGCCCGCATGGATCATCACGGACTCACCTTTTTTCTCGGCCTTCTGATCACGCGGCGCGGGCGCATAGGAATGCAGTGTACGCAGCAATTCCAAAACGCCGAAATGGCGCAGCGCCGAACCGAACACGACCGGCGTCATGTGTCCGCCGAGAAAGGCTTCAATGTCAAATTCCGGCAACAGGGTCGTCGCCATTTCTGCGCCTTCGCTAAGCTCGTCAAAGACGCTTTCATCCAACGCCCCCTTCAGGGTGGCATCATCGCCCTGGATTCGCTCAGCTGCGCCAATGCGGGGCGCTTCTCCGGGTTTGCGTTCAAAGACGCAGAATTCCTGCTTCTGGAGGTCCATCATGCCTGAGAAACGCTGGCCACTGGCCGCGGGCCAATAGAGGGGTGCGGTATCCAGCTGCAGCTTGTCCTGGATTTCGTCCAGCAAGGCGATCGGATCCTGTGCTTCGCGGTCCATCTTGTTGATGAAGGTCACGATGGGAATGTCGCGCAGGCGGCACACTTCGAACAGTTTCAGCGTCTGTGGCTCGATGCCCTTTGCGGCATCCAGCACCATCACGGCACAGTCGGCCGCGGTGAGCGTGCGGTAAGTATCTTCGGAGAAGTCTTCGTGGCCTGGCGTATCGAGCAGATTGAATACCAGACCGTCGAACTCAAACGTCATGACCGAGGCAGAGACCGAGATGCCGCGATCCCGCTCGATCTTCATCCAGTCCGACGTCGTGCGGCGAGCCTGCCCACGCGCAGCAACTTCACCGGCGGCGCGGATGGCACCGCCAGCAAGCAGCAGATTCTCCGTCAGCGTCGTCTTACCGGCGTCCGGGTGGGAGATGATGGCAAAGGTGCGCCGGCGGGCGGCTTCCTGTTCATGGGACATGTGATCTGGGCTCTTTCGTGCTGGGCAGAGGCCCTAGCCCATTTGAACCGCCGAATGAAGCACCAGTATCAGGCTGCGTTCGGCCAGATCTCTCGCACGTCGGGGGCTTTTCCCTCGCGATGGTGCCGGTCCCGCAGGGATTCCAGGATGGTTTCTGGCAAAATGGTCAGGCGAGGTTCGCCGACAACGTCCCCGAAAATCGGGAAAAGCACAGCATTGGCGCCGGTCTTGGCGATGATCAGGGACCCAAGATCCTGCAGGAGGGAGTCTTCGAGGGGAATGTGCTCTTTCAGATGCTCGCCAACGACCCGGCTGGCGAAATTCAGCGCTTCGCGTGCCCGCATGCCGTAAGGGTCTCCGCAGCCAAGCGACTGCCACCGTTTGGCAAGGTGCATCTCGGGTATTTCGATCTCGGTGATCTGATCATTTATCAGAAACAGCATGACTTGGCGCGCCCCAACTAGAATTCAGGCCGAAGCTGCCCTCTCACGGTTAATAAAGACCTACTGCCGGTTAAAGAGTTCTGTGAATCTGCGGCCTTGGTCAGCGCCTATTCGGGACTGTCCACATGCTCGGTCAGGAAGTGCCTGCCGTCCCGGTCCTCGATCTCGATAGCCCAAAGATCGGGGTCGCGATCCTGCGCCTTGCGCACATGGGCGTCCACAGTCGCTTCCTCAGGCCCGATCCCCTGCACACGCAGGTCAATAAAGATGCGTTCGCCCTCCATATTCATGCTGGGCACATAGACAGCCGCAGTGCCATCCAGACGCGCGACCTTGATCAGAACATCACCACGTTCGGCGTCGCCCTTTTGCAGAACAAATGCTGCGGCGCCCGCAACCTGTGCCCGCCGGACCAGCGCTTCAACCCAGAGCTTCGTGGGCAATCTTTCCATCATCATGGTCCGAAATCCTGTTAAGGGCCGCCTGCCCGGTTATTGCGGATGGGAAACTCCATAGACGCGTTCAGGCCAATCCGGAAAGCGGTTAGCTTATTGCGCGGCATCTTCCATTGGCTGGATGTCGGCCGGGTTGGCGCGTGGCAGGCTCACTTCGACCTTGGTGCCCTTGCCGGGCGCGGAGTCGATCACGACCTGACCGCCATGCAACTGGGCGAAGGAATTCACCACGGCAAGACCCAGCCCGGTGCCCTGACGACCTTTGGAATTGCTGCCTTGAGAGAATGGCTCAAGCACACGGCGTACATCTTCCGATGACATACCTGCGCCCTTGTCGGTGACGCTCAGCACGGTCGCATTTCCTTCGTCGCGCGCATCCAGCGTGACCGTGCCGCCGGAAGAGGAATACTTGATCGCATTGGAAACGAGGTTCTGCCAGATCTGTCGCACGGCGCGCGCATCAGCTTCGGCCCAGACCTCGCTGGTTGCCTTCAGTTTCAGTTTGACGCCAGCACGTTCAGCCTGGTTGTCGAGCTGTCTCAGGATGGATTGCGCACTCCAGCCGCTGACGGTCGGCCTCGGCCTTCGCGAGGTCCAGAATATCATCGACCAGCAAGAGCAGGTCCTGTCCGCTCTCATGAATGATTTCTGGATAGTCCTTGTAGGGCTCAGGCATCGGGCCGCGAATGCCGGCCCGCATCATGTCGGCATAGCCAAGAATGGCATTGAGCGGGGTTTTCAGTTCATGGCCAAGGGACGCGAAAAAGGCCGTCCGACCTTTCAGGCGCGCTTCAGCCTCTTCCAGTCTGGCACGTGTATCCAGCGTCATCGCCCGCGCCTCAGTCAGGTCCCGCAGCACCAGCACCGCACCGGCCTCATGCGCCTCGGCAACAAACGCAGCCTCGCGGCCATTGCTCAGAGTTACTTCGCCATGCGTGCGGCCATTGGCGGGCTTCAGCAGGCTGACTTCGTTCTCATCCTGCAGCAGATTTGCGAGCAAGCCGCCTGCCCTCACATTGTCCAGGCCCAACAAGTCGCCGCTGAGCGTTCGGATACGACCAAACTCAGACACATCCAGCAGCAACAGGCCGGACTCTTCCGGCAGGCCCACATCCTGTCGGATTGTCACCATCTCCGTCGTCGTCTCTGCTGGCATTGCAGCTTCTTCCTCGCGAGCCTTCAGGAACGTCCAAGCCAGCAATCCGATCATGACCAGACCTGCAAAAGCCAGCAACATGGCCGGCACCTGATACGCTGCCAGCCGTCCCATGAGGCCGTCCAGCGCATCGATCTCTCTCACGAGGTGACCCTTGCCGAGGCCGCCATGCCGGGCTTACCCAGATTCATCGCCGTCAGCGGTGCGATGGCAAACAATATGGTCAAAGGCGACAAGGCCGCACCGGTCGAGGCGATACCGAGCATGGCCAACAGTGTCCAACCGATCACCAGAAATGGCCCGATGAGATCCTCAGCGCGTATTTTGGAATGCAACAGCGCTGCCCCCACCACGCCCGGAAGCGCAGCGAGGCCGAGTCCGGCCAGGAGCGCGTTATCGGCAAGCCCGCCTATTAACGCTGAGATCCCCAGTGCCACTGTCAGGACGAGCCAGACAAGATGGATGAACTGTAATCTCTTTCGCATCAGTTCGGGCAAGTCGTTAACACCCCGGTGAGATTCCTTAGGCATTCTGCCTGTGTCACGCATACTTTGCTGTATTTGTAATGTGTGCAGCAGGCAAGGTGAGGTTCCCCATGGGGGGAAGTTCATGCAACACTGTCGCGTGACGCGTGAGGGAGAAGTAGCACATGAAATCCATCAGAATGATCGGTACTGCAGTGGTTGCCCTTGGCTTGGCCATGGGGGCATCAGCGCAGTCAGGCGACCCGATTTCGGAATCGGCCGCCGTATATGGGACATACCAGTCCGATGTAACGGATGTGAAAGAGAAGCCTTTCGCCTCCGCCAAAGACATCGACCACGCCCTGAACTCTCTGGGCGGGCACAATCCCGACCAATTGTCGAAGGGGTGGATCTCCTATTCCGCCTTGATCGCCTCACAGGACCCTGAATACCGGGCCGCTGTTCGCGACATTGCAAGTTTCTACGGCAACGACGCGCTGCTGACCGGCCTGAAGAATGATGTGCGCTATGCACGCCAGCTCAGTGGCGGCGACAATGCGGTCAGCTCATCGCTCGCCGCAACAGAAGCCGACAGCCAGCGCCTCAGCGCCACGGCGGCCTATGTGAAAGAACAAGCCTACAGCCTGCAAGGCTCCGGCTGGGCGAAAGCCAAGATCGGAAACTCCGGCGCAAAAGCGACACGACTGAACAGCATCCAGACGGTCGGCACGCCCGCCCGCGGCCAGCTGATCTCCGCCTTCTCGGCCTCTGACATAGACAGCATCCTGGCCGGTGCCGGACGCTCGGGCGCGCCATCACTGTGGGACAACGTCTCCGGCGCAGCTGACGCAATTCGCTTCCCGGCCGCCGTCACCAGCGGCCTTGGCCTGTCCAAGAAAAAGCGTGTGCAGTACGGCAAGGAGCCTGTGGCCGACCAGATCGCCACGCTTGCCGCCTACCGCATCCTCGGCCAGACGGCCGCCTCGTCCAGCCAGGTAAACTCCGCCATGGCTGAGCGCGAAACCCGCGGTTGCCTGAACATGGCAAACCTGAACCTGCAGCAATGTGTTGCTGCAGCGAACCAGCAATATGAAGTTCCGTTCTGCATTGGGGAGCACGCGCTCGCCGACGTCGGACAATGCATTGGCGGCGTCTACCAATAAGCCCCAGCAAACAAGTCTCTCTCTCGCCCCCGGCACCACAATCGGTACCGGGGGTTTCTTTTTTAGAGAAGATGCCCCATCTGGCGGTCATGACCATTGCTGAAACTGCTGATGAAATCCGCGAAGAGTTTTCCTGGCTCGACGATTGGGAAGCGCGCTATGCGCACATCATTGATCTGGGTAAGGCGAACCCCGCGCTAGGGCCGGAAGAGCGCACCGAAGAGACGCGGGTGCGTGGCTGTGCGTCACAGGTCTGGATGGTAACCGATCTTGAGGACGGTCGCATGAAGGTGCGGGCAGAATCCGACGCGATGATCGTATCCGGTCTGATCGCCTTGCTGGTCCGGCTCTATTCCGGCGCGCAGCTGGAAGAAATCAACGGATTTGACGCCAAGGCCCTGCTGGACGAGATCGGCGTCAGCGGCGCGCTCACGGCTCAACGCTCGAACGGCCTCGCCTCCATGCTGGAACGTATTCGCCATGATGCTCAGGCCGGGCTGTCGACCACTCGCGAAAGCTCGTAGGCCACGGCCAATCGGGCAAGCGCCTCCTGCGCAACCTGTTTCACATGTTCGGCTTTCATGCGCCACCGCGCCGTCAGCGCTGTGACAGTTGCCCGGTCGATCAGCAAATCCTCCAGCTGTCGCATGGCCAGCACACCCATCTCTGTTTCCAGCTCGGCCAAACGATCCGACGCGCGCTGGTGTGTGGATTTGTCGAAGACCGGGCGTGCGCGAGCGGAAGCCGGTTGGCTGGCGCGAATGAACTCATCCCGGTAGCGCCCCGCCGCCGCACTTTGTCGGATCACTTCCGGCGCATGCGTGTCGGCAACCAACTCAACCATCAATCCATGTCGACAATCCGCGCGCACATTCAGCCAGTCTGACGGCCGGGAGGTTGCACGCGAATCCAACTCAAGCATCAGCGTCGGCCCGGCGGCCAATCTGTCCGGAAACGCGACCTGCGCCCGAAGGCACGCGTCCGCCTTCAACCGCGCGACGATGTGCGGCGACACCCAACCGGCGACTTGTCGTCGAGTGTCCGGACCGCGATAGGCCAAATATATCTGCCGCACTGGCGCAACCATGCCACCATGCGTCAGCACCGTCCGCAACCGATACTCGGTCAGGACCCGCCGCATCGCCATTCCCTAGACCGCCATCGCAGCACCGTCGAGCACGACGACGCTCGACAGGCCGACGGCCAATTGCTCGATCCAGACATCGAAATCCGGATCATCGCGGCAATCCTCGATGAGGTTGCAGCCATAAGCGACCGTGGTGCGATCGCGATTGAAGGCGCGGGCCACGCGGCTGAGGCTCATACCCAGCGCCGTGCGCAACAGATACATGGCAATCTGGCGACCACGGGCTTCTGCGGGCGAACGGCGCTGGCGGCTGAGGATCGCCTCGGTCTTCAGGCCCAGCGCGTATGCCGTCAGCGCAGCGGCGAGATAGGCCCTGTCCTCGTCTTTCTGGGGATCGAAATCCTGCATGTCTTTCTCCTGTGATGACAGGCATCAGACTACCCGCTTTCTTGAGATGTAGGATAACTTTCCTAATTATATACTTGACAAAGCATCGTTGAAATCATACATATTTCTCAACGGAGCCAGTCATGACCAATCTAAATTCCCCAATTTTTCAATCCGAAGACGCCGCCAGAGAGCATCTGGAAGCCCAGCGCTGGCCTGATGGCGCGGTCTGCCCACACTGCGGATGCGTGGGGGATAAGCACGTCACGGCCATCAAGGGCGCTCGATCCCGCCCGTCTGCCGCGCACCCGGAAGGCAAGGAGCGTAAGGGCCTGTACCAGTGCAATGCCTGCCGCAAGCAATTCACGGTCACGGTCGGCACCGTCTTCGAGCGCTCCAAGGTTCCGCTTCATAAGTGGCTTCTGGCAACCTACCTGCTGACCTCCTCCAAGAAGGGCATGTCAGCCCACCAGTTGCACCGCACGATTGGCGTTACCTACAAGACTGCGTGGTTCATGTTCCATCGCATCCGCGAAGCCATGAAAGAGGATGGCACGTCCGGCCCTCTGGGTGGCAAAGGCAAGGTGATCGAGGCTGACGAAATGTACCACGGCAAGCGTGACGTGCCTTACAAGTCGCCCAACCGCAGAACGCCTTACACCAAGTCCGGTAAATCAGGCGGCGCACAGAAGCGCGTTATCGTTGGCCTTATCGAGCGCGGCGGCCAGACCCGCACCTTTCATGTGAACGTGGCCACCAAGAAAACCGTTCGTGAGATCCTCGTGAAGAATGCAGACCGCAAGTCGCGCCTGCACACCGATGAATCTCGCCTCTACACGACGACAGGCCAAGAGTTCGCCCGTCACCAGACTACCAATCACTCCGCTGGCGAGTATGCCCGTGGCGACGTGAACTCGAACTCAATCGAGAATGTGTTCTCCATCTTCAAGCGCGGCATGATCGGCGTGTACCAGCACTGTGGGGAAGCCCACCTGCAACGCTACCTGACTGAGTTTGACTTCCGTTATAACCGTCGCACCAAGCTTGGCTTTACGGATGAGGATCGCCACAACGCGCTTCTCAAAATGGTTGCAGGCAAGCGCCTAACCTATCGGCGGACTGGTGAAGCCGCGCTCGCATAAGCAGCGAGTGAGGCGCTTTAAGCGCTGGCGTGCTTCGCGGAACAAATAGGGGGCATCGTCGGCCTCAGGGACTCGACTCCCGATCCGAACATCATCAGTATGGTAAACGATTGCGCTGATTCGGGTTCGTCACAAACCCGAATCAGCAATCGGCAAACCCATTTGAGGGGCCGTGCCGACGTGTGCTTTCGTGAAGCGATTCCATTGAATCGCAAAGGCGCTCTGCAGTCAACGGCCCCTCGCTTTAAAGTGAAGGAGCCAAAAATGGCTACCAAAAAGACGACTACCGTAAAGATTGGCCGCGACGCCAAGACTGGTGAGTTCATCCCGGTAAAGGAGGCTAAGCGCCGCCCGAATACCACTGTGGTGGAGACCATCAAGAAGCCGAAAAAGTAGGCTTTGATTTGGGGGCGCGGGCTTCGGCTCGCGCCCCTCTATACGATAGGAGGCAGCAATGACGGACAGAACGGGCGCTACGGCTAAAGTATCATCGTTTGCACTTCTGACGGGCGGCCCGGATGGTCCGGTTGAGATTGTGCTGAGTGATCAGCCGGATCTGGACCAATCAGAAACATGGTTGAAGGGCCGTGTTGTAGTTTCGTGCACTGAACGGGTGACGTTTGCAGCACTTCGGATAGCAGCCCTTCGCGAACTGCGAACTCTAGTAGGCGACGAAATTCAGCGCCTAGAACGTCTTCGAGACGACAGTGCTGAATGAAGGCGTCTGTGTCATGATCGTTGGTCATGGTCTTTTTTACTATCATCCGGGTGTGCGCTGGGTGAACGCCCATCCTTGCCCTTCTTCATCTCCTCATGCGGCTTTGGCTTCTTCTCCATCATCCGCTTGAGGGTTTCGTTGAACTGTTTGTCTTCTTTGGAGCCGGTCATGGCAGGTATCATACTAAATAATATCCCTTTTGACCCTAACAATCTTGCTGATGACGAGCGCAATGCTGCGCTTGGTCGCTTCATGACTGCATGGAGTGAAGTGGAAGTTGTTTGCGGGTTTCTCTTCAGAGGGTTCGCCAATCTGGAAGCAGATATTGGCGGAGCTATCTTCGATCGTGTCGGTGTGAGGGAGCAGATCGATATCTTAGGCGCCCTGGTTGAGCTTTCGGATGACCCAGCCGCCGCAGCGCTTCCGGGACTACTCGACGAGGCCAACAATCTTTCAAAAGCAAGAAACAAGTTAGTGCATGCGAGCTGGGGCTTATTTAATGGCCAGCCCGCTCGGTTTTGGCAGGGCCTTACATCTTCCCACCTCAGCAGAATATCAGAGGAAACCGCTAAAGGAAAATCCGAACGAGTCAAATTCATCTTCACTCTTTCCGACTTGGGGGACCTGACTCGAAGATGCACTGCCGTCCGAAGCAAACTTGAGGGTTGCCTTCACGCGGTTAAACGCGGGCGCGGTCGGTATTCCGAAGAGATTCAATCATTGCTCGATAGACTGACGCAGCTAACAACTGAAAACCGCGATCTGAATAACGCGCTTCTGCTGGAAAAATCCCGCCAACCTCCTCGGCAAGAATAGATGCGCCCGCCTCAAGCATCTCTGGCGTAATCTCAATCTCTTCTAAAAGCACCGGCCTGTCGGCCATGAGGGTTATCCTGTCTCCCGACTCAGCGCAAGCTTTGTCAGGTATATAATTGGGATAACTTTCCTATTACAACAAGTTGAATGCCCGCAATGTCTGGGGATTACGGCGCAGCCACCGTCAGGAATTCGAGGGATAGAGCCCACTTGCGGGCCGCGCCGTTTCTGCGTTTTATTGAACCTGGTTCGCTTCGCCTGCCTAGGCGGCGGCGCGATCATGGTTGCCGGTTATATCCTTGCCGGCCGGGTCCGGACGGCCCTTTTTTGGTCGGGCGCGCACCAGTTCATCATGGCAGAGTACTTGAGTCAGCTGACCGTCAGGTCCGGCCAAGGGCAAACGCGTCCATGCGTGCATGCGACCATCTTCCTGTTCGATCATCCCGCCAACAGGCGCGCCACGTTCCAGCGCTGCAGCCAGACCGAGGCAATAGGCTTCGCCATGTTCGCCCAGGACATCCTCGATCTGGCGGCCACGGGCCTCCATACCGAAAATCTCACGCAGACGGGAGCCAGCGATTCGAAACCGCCCGGTACCGAATCGGTCGAACTCCACAATGGAGATACTGGCGAGCATGGCACGGAACTGGCCCGGATCCATTGATTCGCGCCGCACAAGACCGTGCGAATCGCGCAAGCCACACCAATACTCGATCAGCTTCTGCTGCGAATCGGTTACGCCTTTGAAGACATTCTGTTTGGTCATTTCAGTCACCCCCAGGTGATTCGATAGAATCACCTATCGCGCGAGTTGAGTCGCGGATCAAGAGTCCTGGTGAGTTTTTCTTAACCATTCCTACCAAATGCTTTCATTTCGATATCGAAACAAAAGTATTCGATTTTGAATACTAGTCGCGCTCGGACTTACCGAGCCCCATTTGCTTGGCGAGCATTGAGCGTTGCTTTGAATAGCCTGGTGCAACCATCGGATAATCGCCGGGAAGCCCCCACTTCTCGCGGTATTCTTCGGGCGTCATATCGTATTTGGTGCGCAGGTGGCGTTTTAGCGATTTGAACTTCAATCCATCTTCCAGACAGATCAGATACTCCTCGCCAATGGATTTCCGGATAGACACAGCGGGCTTGGGTGGTTCCGACATTTCGTCGGTGCCACGCACACCCTCCAGCGAAGAATGGACCAGCTGGATGAGCTGCGGCAGCTCATCGGCTTGCAGCGCATTATTGCTCACATAGGCCGCAACTATTCTTGTTGTCATCTCCAGGAACTCAATCCTGTCGGTCACTGCACTCTCAGTATCAGTCATCTCGCATCCCCGTCATTGCGATTAACCAATCGGGATTAGCTTAAGATTGAGAATGACTCACGTATAAATCGCAGTATTTACTACACGATCCGGATTTTGCTCGCATACCATCGGTATGTTAAATTTCGCCGTAAGGCTGATTATCCGGTCGTTATGAAGGATAGAAGCAGGACAAAACCAAGCAGGATTGCGGTCCAGATCGCCATGCCGCTGGCAAGACCTCCACGGGCCAATTCGCCCCTTGGACTGAACGTATTCTCGATCCGCTCATAGGCCCGGCCGGTCAGCTTGAAGAAGATAGCGGACATGGCTGGTCCCACCTTCTGCCAAACCGTACCAGTCCATGTCGCCATACCATAGCCTGCCTTGCGGTAGAGCCAGTCGCTGTCGAGCACGACGCCCGGCTTCTCCGGTGGGTACCAGCCAAGGCGCTTCAGCATCACGAAGGCAAAGATGGCCAGCACGAGCAATTGCATCTGGGTCAATACATGATCCAGCGTGAACGGATGATACGCCATCGCCTCCTCGCGATACGGCAGCAGATTGTAGAGCCACTCATAGCCGAAGCCCGGAACAATGGCTGGCACACCCACAGCAATACAGATGAAGGAGGCAAGCCCCATGGCGAGTAGCATGTTGAAGGGCGCTTCTTTCACCCGCTTGCCGCTGTCATGGCCGAAGAAGGCAAAATACGGAATCTTGATGCCCGAATGCTCCAGCACACCGGCTGACGCGAACAACAGCATCAGCCAAACAATCGTGTAGCCCTCCTTGCCCACCGCGCTCATGGTCAGCGACTTGGCCGCAAAGCCCGAGAAGAGCGGGAACGCCGAGATCGACATTGCTCCAATGATGCAGAAGATCGTCGTCCACGGCATGGACTTGTAGAGCCCGCCCAGTTCAGACGCCTTGGTCGTTCCGGTGCGATAGAGCACGGCGCCCATGCTCATGAACAGCAGGCCCTTGTAGATGATGTGGCAGAAGGCATGCGCCGATGCGCCGTTGAGCGCGAGCGCATTGCCGACCCCCGCCGTGCCGAGGCCGATGGCACAGATCATGAAGCCGACCTGATTGTTCAGCGAATAGGCCAACACCTTGCGCAGGTCGTTTTCGATAACGGCGAAGAAGACCGGGAACACGGTCATCACGGCGCCGATCCAGATCAACGCGTCATGGCCAGGGAACATCCGCGCGAAAGCGTAGACGGCCAGCTTTGTCGTAAAGGCCGACAGGACAACCGCGCCGACCACCGTGGCCTTCGGATAGGAATCCTGCAGCCAGTTGTGCAGGAAGGGAAAGGCTGCCTTGATGCCCAGCGCAATGAAGACAAGCAGTGCGCCCGGTTCATTCAGACTGGTAAAGGCCGAGATCGATAGGTCACCGCGCGATTGGTAGACATAGCCGATACCGGCCAGCAGCAGTACGCCGGACAGGATCTGGACGCCCAGATATCGCATGGAGGCGAAATAAGCGGCGCGCGTCCCTGCCCTCAAAATCAGGAAGACAGATGTAATGGCCGTCAGTTCCCAGAACACGAACAGGGTCATCATGTCGCCCGAGAAGGTCGCCGCAACAGCGGCACCAGCATAGGCAATCGACATGCCATCCTGCAGCCGGTCGTCAGTGTGCCACGCATAGATCGCGTTCAGCAGCGCCGCGAGCAGGAAAGCGAGGCCGAAAATGTAGCTGAGATTGTCGACCCGATAGAGGATCATCTCGATACCCAGCGCGTGGCCGGTCAACAGATTCACGTTCCGATCCGCGACCGAAATCAACAGTATCGCAATGATGGGCGCGGCAATGGTCAGCCCCTGACGCACGCGGCGAACAGGCAGGAAAAGAGCCCCAAGTCCTACAGCGATCAGGAGCCAGCCGGGATTCAGCATGGAGAGCAAACCAGTCATCAGTGCTCTTCTCCTTCGTCAGGATAGGTCGGGACAGCGTCAGGCACAGCGGGTATATCCGGGTCGATATCCGACGGCGGGCCGCCCGGATCTCCGTAATAGGTTTCACTGCGACGCAGCAGCCGGCCCAGCGGCCAGCCCATCAGCACAACGAAAGCAAAGGCGGCAAAGCCCCACAGCGCATAGAATCCGGTCGCTTCGGCCATGTGAACATATTCGTGCCGATCAACGGCCAGATCGATGACAATCAGGAAGGCCGAGAGCAGGCCGATGCCCCAGAAGATCGCCGTTCCAGCGACTTTTGCCTCGGTCCATCCGAACAGGATCTTGGCCACAGGATGCACCCCGTCTTCTGACGGCGTGTGCAGCCGATGCGCCTTCTCTGCGGCGCGCTTCACGAAGCGTCCGCTGGTATCGCGGGTATCATTCGGCGTTTCGTCGCTCATGGCTGACCTCCAGCGAAGGCAGGGGATGACGGGGCTTCAAACGCAGGCGACAGGAAGTCCGCCAGCGGCCCGACGAGGAAGAACAAGACCACACAGAGGCCCGCCGTCACGACCGGGGCTGCCACAGTGAAGAATGGCGCGCCGTCCGGTCGCTTGAACGGTTTCGGCTCTGGTGTGCCCGGCGTCGGCATCAGCGCCAAGATCGGGATCGGCAACAGATAAGCGATGTTCAGCAAAGATGAGCCAATCAGCACGTAAGGTACGAAGCCCGTGCCGCGATCAATGGCCCCCTGCATCAGCTCATACTTGGCCCAAGCCCCTGCCATCGGTGGAATGCCAATGATCGAGAGGGTCGCAATGAAGAAGGCGATGAAGACAATCGGCATCTTCCGGCCAAGGCCCTTCATGTCGGATATATTCGTCAGCCCGGTGGCGACATAGATGGCACCAGCACACATGAACAATGTCATCTTGCCAACTGCGTGCGCGGCGATCTGCAACGCCCCGCCCATGAAACCGGCCTGCGTGGCCAGCATCGCCCCAAGCGTGATGTAGGACAGCTGTGCAATCGTCGAATAGGCCAGACGTGCCTTGAGATTGTCTTTTGTCATTGCGACGAGCGACGCAACGATGATGGTGAAGCACGCTACCCAGAGCACGAATTCGCGGCCCGGCGTCGCGTTCAGCAAGTCCTCGCCGAAAATGTAGATCGACACTTTCATCACGGTGAAGACGCCCGCCTTCACAACCGCGACGGCGTGCAACAGGGCGGAAACCGGCGTTGGTGCGACCATCGCATTGGGCAGCCAGAAATGGAACGGCATCAATGCCGCCTTGCCGATGCCGAAAGCAAACAGGATGAGCAAGGCACTGGCCACGGCCGGATCGAGATTGCGTCCGGCAAGCAGGCCACCCTGAACAAAATCCAGGTTCTGGCCAGCCAGGGCCCAGGTCCACATGACCGCCATCAGGAACAGGCCGATGGATGTGCCTAACAGGGTCAGCAAATAGATGCGCCCGCCGCGCTTGGCCGCCGCATCGCCTTTGTGCGCCACCAGTGGATAGGTCGACAGGGTCAGCACTTCATAAAACACAAACAGCGTGAACAGGTTCGCCGACATGGCGACGCCCATCGCGCCGAATATGGCGATGGCGAAACAGATGTAGAAGCGCGTCTGATTGCGTTCGCGGTTTCCACGCATATAGCCGATGGAATAGAACGAGTTGACGATCCACAGGCCGCTGGCGACCAGTGCGAACAAAGCACCCAGCGGTTCCAGCTTGAACGCGAAATCGAGTCCCGGCGCAGCCTGCCCCACATAGAGTTCAGGCACCTCGCCGCCTGCCACTTTCATGGCAAGCGCGATGACCACACCGAACAGCACGGTCGCGCCGACCAGTGTAACGCCTTCACGGACGTTCGAGAACGCTCCCGTCACGGCAATGCCGATCGCAATCAGCAATGGCAGGCACAGGGCGGCCCAGATCAACAGCTCAGAGTTCATCAGAAGGCCTCCAGTCCGAACGCGGCCGCAGCGGCGTCACGCGCCAGTCCGAGCGGCAGTTCGGTCGTGATACCGAAATAGATGTTTGCAAGGGCCAGTATCCAGAGCGGCACAAGCAACAGGATCGGCGCTTCCTTGCGCGATTTGCGCGGATTGATCGGCGGCCGGAAGAAGATCGCCTCCAGAATGCGGCCCATATAGATCACCGCCAGGAAACTGGAGAACACGACAAAAACGACGCCCCACCACATACCTTGGTCGAACAGGGCGTAGCCGAGCTGGAGCTTTGACTGGAAGCCTGCGGTCAGCGGCACACCGATCAAAGACAGCCCCGCGATCGCGAAGCCGGTCATTGTCCAGGGCGCCGTGCGGCCCAAGCCGGCGAAATCGCGAATGGTCGTGCCCTGGAACGTCAGGACTACGCCAGCGACTGCCATGAAGAGTGCACCCTTGATCATCGCATGGTTCAGCAAGTGGAACAGGCCCGCACTGACGCCTGCAACTGTGCCAATGGACACGCCGAGGATCATGTAACCGACTTGCGCAACAGAGGAGTAAGCCAGCGTCCGGCGCACATCGGTCTGGAAGACTGCCTGGAAGCTGCAGGTTATCATCGCGGCGAGGCCCAGCGGCATCAGCAAGTAGGTGAAAGTCGCCTGCTCGAATGCGAATTCCGGACGGAACACGGTGAACAAGAACCGGATCAGCGCATAGAGCGCAACCTTCGTCGCCGTAGCCGACAGGAACATGGTCACGAAGCTTGGTGAGTAGGCATAGGCGTTTGGCAGCCATTGATGCAGCGGCCAGACCGCTGCTTTCAGGCCGAGCCCGACAATGATGAACGCAAAGCCCGCCTCAACACTGCGATTGCCCGCCAGCGAAGGCAGCATTTCGGCAATTTGGGCGATGTTCAACGTACCCGTGGCGGAATAGAGGAAGCCCACACCAATAATGTAGAAGCTGGCGCCGAGCGTACCCATGATGAGGTAGTTGAACGCGGCCGGAAGAGCGCGGCGATCCCGGCCCGCCCCCAGCGCGACCAGCACATAGGTGGAAATCGACGAAATCTCGAGGAAGACGAAGAGGTTAAACGCATCTCCCGTGATCGCAACGCCGCTGAGGCCCGCAAAGCAGACGAGAAAGGCGGAGTAGAACAGCGGGTGCTTGCGCTCAGGGATCTCTGCCTTGACCGTCGGCCATGAAAAGATCGTGGACAGCACACCAATGGCAGCCACCAGCAACAGGATCATGGAATTGAGCGCATCAACCCGAAGCGTGATACCGATGGGCATGGGCCAGTTGCCAACGTCATAGCCGACGACGCCAACCGGAGAGGCCTGCACCTGTCCCACGAGGATCAGCGCGCAGAACAGCGAAAACACTGTGGCCGCAATACTGATCAGCCAGGACAGCCGACCACTTGGCAGGATCGCCAGCAGAGGCGCCAGGAACAACGGCACCATGATCAATAGTGCGGGTGCGTGAAGCAACGCCCAGCGGGGCGCGGTATCCAGAAGCAGGTCGATCATGCCAGTGCCTCTTTTTCAGCTGCTTCCTGTTCGGCTTCCTGAGCGATGGCGGTCTGCATGTCGATCTCGCGCACTTCATCTGCCTCGATTGTGCCATAGGCTTCGCGAATGCGGACGATCAGGGCGAGCCCGACCGACAGGGTCGCGACGCCCACCACAATCGCGGTCAGCATCAGGACGTGCGGCAAGGGGTTGGAATAGGTATGCACCAGATCGGCCACGCGGTCGCCACCAGCAGACGCCGTGAGTACGGCATCGACGGCAGCGTGAGGAACTTCTTCGCCATGACCACCGCCATGCCCCCCAGATGTATCAGGATCCATCAGGATTGGCGCGGTTCCGCCGGCCACGATGCCAAGGGTCACGTAAAACAGGCAGATCGATGTCTGAAACAGAGACAGGCCCACCAGCCGCTTGATCAGATTTCCGGACGCAAAAGTGATGTACAGGCCGATCATCATCAGCCCGATGACCGCCCAATAGTTTGCGCGCTCTAGAATGAATAGCAGCATCGGCCTACCAGTCCTCGTCGCGAATTTCGGCCACGCGGCCAGCGAAAGCGTAAAAAATGGTCAACATCGCACCGGACACACCAAACAGAACGCCCAGTTCGATCAGGATAATCCCGACATGCTGGCCATGATGACCACCCGGCTCCTCGCCGAAAAGCGCCTGATATTCAAGGTACTGACCACCTTGGAGCAATGCCCAAAAGCCAACGCCAGCATAGAGCAGCACCCCAACAGCCGCGACTGAGCGGGTGAAGGCGGGTGGCACGGCCCGCATGGCAGACGGCACACCAAAGACAAGCGCGTAGAGAATGATGGCGACGGCCAGAATCACGCCGGCCTGGAAGCCGCCGCCCGGCCCGAAATCACCATGGAACTGAACATACAGACCGAACAGAACGATGACCGGAATCAACGTTTTGGTGATCACCCGCAAGATGACGTGATGGTCGCTCTTCATGAGTCCGTCTCCCCATCTTCTGCCTCAGGTTTCTTGTTGGCCTTGGGCAGGCTCTTGTCTTCGTTGCGGATTGTCTCGGCCAGCGAGCGCTCGCCGAAGCCGAGCAAGAGCGCAACAGCAATACCGGCTACAAACACAACCGTCGTCTCGCCCAGCGTATCAAACCCGCGATAGCTGCCGAGGACGGGGGTCACGACGTTCTCGATGCCGGTGTCATACCAGGCCACCCGCAGATAGGTGAGGCCGACGCCAGTATTGGCAGGTGAGTTCGGATCGCCCACGGCTGGCAAATCGACCGTCGCATAGATCAGCATGATGCCGGTGGCGACGCAGACGAGCAGAGGCCCGAGCTGGCGCAGGGATTTCTCCGGCTTCGCGGTGCGTGATGTGAGCAGCATGGCACCCAGCAGGACCGCGGTGGACATGCCCGCACCGACGGCTGCCTCAGTGAAGCCGACATCCACCGCATCCACGGCGACATACCAAGCCGCCGAAACCAGCGAATAGATGCCCGACAGCATCACGATGGCAAACAGGCTGCGCAAGCGCGCAATCGCGATCGCCACAACAAACAAGAGGCCGAGCAGGACGATGTTGACCAGCGCTAGGCCGATATCTGGTTCACTCATGGCCATCAGGAATCCTGCCCTTCCTTGTCATGTGTATCGACCGGCCCGATCAGGGGCTGAAGGCCGGCTGTATGCGCCGCATTCGCAGCAGCATGCGACGATGCCGGGCTGGTCAGATAGATGAAGATGAAGATCGCCCCCAGTTTGCTGACGACCATCCAGTCGGGCGCCATCATGGCCATGCCGAGCAATAGTAGCGTCGCGCCAGACGTGTCTGTGATACTGGCCGCATGAAGGCGGGTGTAGAAATCCGGAAAGCGCAGCATGCCTACGGTCCCGATTACACACAGCAGCGCACCTGCGAGGCACAGTGCGGCGCCGAGCGGGAACCGGATGACTTCCCATCCTGTTGCAAGCGTTGCGAGGAAATCAGCCATTGCCACCTCCCTGTCCGCGACGCACCAGTGGAACCTGGAATGACCGGTAGCGGAAGAATTTCAGGATCGCGATCGTCGAAACGAAATTGATCAATGCGTAGAGAATGGCGATGTCGAGGAATTGTGGGCGCCCCATCACGAAGCCAAGCAGGCCGAGAGCCAGCACGGTCTTGGTGCCGAATGAGTTCACGGCCAGCACGCGGTCATACAGCGTAGGACCGGCAATAGCGCGTATCAGCAGCAGGAGCATGCCGAACAGGACGGCGATAAGGGCAGCAGCGGTCATGCGGGGCCTCCCTTGCCATCGGCAGCGCGGCGAGACCGGCGATCCATCTCGGCGAATGCTTCGGGCTGGGCTTCCTGTTCGTAAAGGGCATGCACCAGCATCTTGTCACCTTCAATCTCAACGGTGACGGTGCCCGGAGTCAGCGTGATCGAGTTTGCGAAAGTGACTTTTGCGAGATCTGATTCACAGGCGGTCTTAACCTTCACCAAGGCCGGAGCTATGTCCATTTCGGCTTTCAGACAGGCCTTGACCACGGTCCAGTTGGCTTTCGCAATTTCTTTCATCAGCCAAGGAAAGTAGAGCGCAAACCCAACGATGCGCACATAAGGCGAGCCCTCACGATCAATAATGTCGAGCCGGTATGCCAGGATTAGACAGACAGCCACTGACACAGCGCCCAGCGACAGCAACAATGGTGTGTAGTGGCCGGACATGCCCAGCCAGAAGCCGACCAGCGCAACCAGCAACCCCAGAAAGTACGGCACATGCGCCCCTTTCATGATTGACCCAATACAATGAACGCCCTGACCTAAAGGCCTGCGCGCGTCTTGGAAAGTGCTTTTCGGATGGTTTTGTGTCGCTACCTGCCAAAAACGAGTCGTGCGGTACGTTGCGGCGAGGAAAAGCTGGCTTCCTCATTGGCCGGCACATCGTCGATGGCGGATGACAGAGCGTTCGGCGAGAAGGCCGAAGACAGCGACCAGTTCCAGTAGCGCAGCGTGGTCTGCGCCTTGGCGACGGTCATGATTTCATAGATCTCGGCCACACGGGCAAAATCGGGATCGATCTCTCCCATTTCGGTTTCCAGATCGCGTTTCAAGCCCGCCCACAGGACGGGGAGAAAGTCGCGCTTGACCCCGGTGCCCTTGCACAGCACCGCGATCCCCTCCCCGCCCTTGTCCGTCAAGATCTTTGCCGCCGTCACGGGCTTCAGGCCCGCGAGGTACCCGATTTCCTGCGCGAGTTCGGAATCCAGTCCCTCCAGCGCGGATGCGTTGATTGCGTCCTCGAGACTGTCATAGGGACTCTTGTCGATCGCCGCGCGATTGCGCTGGCGCCGTTCGATCAGTTGAATCGCCTTGCGCGTAACCGGATCGGCCCAATTCTCTTCTGCGGCAAGTTCAAACACGTCGCGGCAAGTGTCGATTACTTCCAGGCGGTCGGCGGCATGGCGCTGCAGGATTTTCTTCCGGGTCGCGCTGTCGCTCCACCAGAACATGGCCATGGCTTGAGACGGTTTGGTTTCCAGTCGCTCAACCAAGAGCGCGCAGAGGGACTCATCCCCGCGCGACCGGGCCACCAGCTTGTCGATCGCCTGTTCAGGCATGATCGCACCATTATTGGCCAGCATCGCCTTCACGACAGGAATTTCGGCGAATTCCGCCAGATACTCACAGACGGAATCCGGCACAAGCTTGCGCTCGGCGATGACCCTTCGGTGTTCCTGGGTCCCGGACATGCAGATTTCCCGCAGGTCGCAGGCGTCAAAGCCCTCATTCTCCTCAAGCACATGCTGCGCAACGCGGAATGAGCACTGGCCGAGATAGCGCAAGACACGCTTTGGAGCTTCGCGGTGGTTCGACAGGCGACGGGCGCACATTTCCCGATCGGTTTCTTCGGCGTGAAACAACACTTCCAACAGGATATCGCCCACCATATGGCGGTCCTGATGGGCCAATCGGGACGCTGGCATGGCAACAAGGTCCAGCAATCGCCGGAACAATGCGTTCCGCGCGCGACCGATCGGTGGCATCTGCAGCGGTTCCAAGGGATCTTCCATACGTGTGGCCGTTTTCGCAATGACGAAAACTGTTGCAGCAAACGGTTAACGGTCTGTGGAGATGGTGCTGAGCACTAGTTCCGCTCTTGAGAACCGGGGTGCACAACCATCAGCAACAGGCTGCACACCAGCATGACGATCGCGAGCATGAACAGCATGCCGCCATCGGTGGCGGTGTTCTGCGGATCCAGCGACACCGGCACTTCCCGGCCCAGCCAAGGCGACAGATGCATCGCAACTGCCCCGCCGAGCACGCCCGCAGACATGAACGCCCCGAACCGGCGCGTCATCGGCAGAATCAGGAACAGCACCGCAATCAGTTCCAGCAAGCCCACAACAACACGGCCGGCCGGTTCATAAAGACTGATGCCTGATTTCGCTGCGATGGTCTGGAATACAATATTCTCGCCCGGCAGGTCGAAGAATTTCACCATACCTTCCGGCGGGTTGGGCAGCGGGTGAATGGTCGCCTGAACGAACATCGCGATCAGGAACAGGGCCAGGGCCCAACTCACAATATGCCGGAACAGACGCATTCTACATACCTTTTACCGGGGGCCAGTAGATGGAAGCTAACCATACCTCGGCGTCGTGGCAACTGAACTATGCGCGAAGATCCGGTGACACCAGCTCCAGCGGGCCTTGCCGCGGGCTGTTTGTGAAATCATGTCCTGCTCTCCTTGGTGCCAGCAAGGATCAGCACATGTGCGTATGGCGTCCCACCCGTTTCTTGCGCATCGGTCATGGACATCAGTCTTCATGTGTCGCAAGGCCGGGGGCTTTCCTTCTCGGGGCCGCCTTCATACAGTCCCGCCAATTGCTCCGGAGCGCGCATGCCAGACAAGATGGACGACTTCATCGACGAGATGGCCGAAGACGCGGCCGAGGACATCACGTCCCCCGTCAGCGGCGTCAGCGAAGCGATTGGGGCTGGTGCCTCCCTGCTGGCAACGGCGAACCATTGGCGCGCCCGCCAGCTACGCCGTGGCGTGAAAATCGAACTGCCCGCCTATCTGATGGTCCAACTCAGCTGGTTCATGGCCTTTGGCCTCCAGATGGTCCTGTTCCCCTATCTGATCACGGGCAAGGAGCACCTCCACATGGACGGCCTGGCCCTTGGCCTCGCCAATATGGCTCTGTCGGCACCGTCGGTCATCTTCCTGCTGATCGGCGGCGTGGTGGCCGAGCGCGCAGATGGCAAACGTCTGCTCATTATTCTGCACCTGCTGGCCGCTACACCTGCCTTGTTCCTCGCATTGGCTGTTGCGCGTGGCGAACTCTCCTATCCCGCAATGATCATCTACGGCCTGACCATCGGCACGGTTGGCGCTTTCATGATGCCCGCGCGCGATTCCATCGTAAACGAGGTCGTGGAGCGGCGCATGCGTGTTGGCTCCGGTGTCACCCTGCAACTCGGTGTAACGCTCGCGACAATGGCGCAATTCCTGGCACAGATCGGCGGACTCATCGTGGGCGGCTATGCTGACAAGCGTACACTGATGCCCGACTGGCTCGGCGGGTTTGGCATCGGCCCGATTCCGGCAGAACAGCTGCTCGCCATTCAGGGCATCATCCTGGCGCTTGGCGCAGGCTTCGCCCTCTGGCTGGGCCGGGGCCGCCAGATCGCGACCAGCGGCAAGGGCATCAAATCCGCTCTGGGCGATATCGCCGAGGGCTTCCATGCCGTGCGCTCAGACGGAAAGCTGTGGGCAATGACTGCGCTGATGTTCGGCGTCGGGATCTTTGTGATCGGTGCGTTCCTGGTCGTGCTGCCGATCGTGAACCGCGACGTCTACGGCTTCGGCTCGGATGGCATCCGGGACATGTTCGTCACTTTCTGGATGGGCGCGTTTGTTTCGTCCGTCGTGCTATCGATCTTCAAGCGCATCAAGCGTCAGGGCCGCCTGTTGCTGATCGCGCAATTCCTCGCCTCAGTCAGCATCCTCGCCATGATGTGGCAGGTGCCGCACTATGTCTTCCTCGGCATCGTCTTCATCTGGGGCCTCGCCGCCGGCATCTCCATCGCGATGAGCCGCTCGATCGTGCAAGACGCCGCGCCAAAGGAAAAGCTCGCCCGCGTCCTGTCTATCTATCAGCTCGGCTTCATGGCCGGTGCGCCGTTCGGTGCCGCCATCATGGGCGCACTGGTCGACCTGTTCGGCCCCCAGAAGATCGCTATCGTCCCGGCAGGCGGCATGATCGCGCTGATCATCTGGATGGTCTTTTTCACGCCCGTCTGGAACATGAAGGGCTCCGCCTGGCTGGAGCATCAGGAGCGAAGCTGACGGCTTTGTGTAGATGACACGGGGGCCAAACGCTTCTATCGAAACCTTCATGACTTCCCGCCCGCGCGCCACTATTCACCTGTCGAACATTGCCGCCAATTGGCAGGCCATTGACCGGTTGAATCCGACCGCCACCACGGCCGCCGTGGTCAAGGCAGATGGCTATGGGCTTGGCGCGGCAAAAGTGTCCCAGACGCTGGCCAAGGCAGGCTGCAGCACATTCTTTGTCGCCCATCTCGAAGAAGGCACGGCCCTGCGCAAAGCGCTGGGCTTTGGTCCGCGCATCTTTGTCTTGAACGGACCGACCGGCAGCCATCTTCGAACCTATCGCGAGGCAGACCTGACGCCGGTCTTGTCCAGCGAGGAACAGGTAGAACTCTGGGCCCGCACGCCGCGCGGGGCCTGCGCGCTGCATTTTGATACCGGCATGAACCGGCTCGGCCTTGCCTCCAGTGTGCTGACGCATCGGCGCGACGAGCTACACAAGCTGCAACCTGTCCTGGTGATGAGCCATCTGGCCTGCGGCGACACGCCGGACCATGCCCTCAATCGTGTCCAGCTCGACCGGTTCACAGAGATTTCCTCCGCCTTCCCCGACACGCCCGCCAGCCTCGCCAACTCCGCCGGGTGCTATCTGGGCCCGAAATATGCGTTCGACCTGACCCGTCCGGGCATCGCACTCTATGGCGGCTCGACGCCACCTGACGCGGTGGATCTGGAGCCTGTGGTGACACTGGACGCGCGCATCCTCAGCGTCTTTCATGCCAAAGCAGGCGAAACCGTGGGCTATGGGGCAACCCATACGCTGGATGGCAACACAGCGCTGGCCACGGTTGCGCTGGGCTATGCCGACGGCATTCCGCGATCCGGTAGCGACACGCTGATTGCCTATCTTGATGGCACGCCTTGCCCAGTGCTCGGTCGCATCTCTATGGACCTCATCACAATTGATGTCTCAAAAGCACAGGGCGTCGCTAAATCCGGGGCGCGCGTTGAATTCCTCGGCGCGCATGCCAAACTTGAAGATCAAGCGGCCCGCGCTGGTACGCTTGGGTATGAATTACTTACAGGACTCAGCAATCGTGTCGAACGTGTCTACCCGTAAGCGCGGGATTCCCAATCCCCTTCAATGGATCGGCGCTGCCGTGCTTGGCTTCTTCGCGGAGATTGGCCGACTGACGGTATTTTCCGCTCGCGTGAAATTCGCCGCGTTCACGCCTCGCTGGTATGCCGGACAGATCTGGCGGCAGATCATCAATATTGGCTTCTATTCCCTGCCTGTGGTTGGGCTGTCAGCAGTCTTCATCGGGGCGGCACTGGCGCTCAACATCTACGAGGGCGGAAGCCGATACGGCGCGGAGCAATTCGTGCCAAACATTGTTGTGCTTGGTATTACGCGTGAGCTGGGCGTCACGATCACCGGCCTGATGCTGGCCGGACGGGTTTCCGCTGGCATCTCCGCCGAAATCGGTGCCATGCGGGTGACCGAACAGATTGACGCGCTGGAGACGCTTTCTGCGTCGCCCTATCGTTATCTATACGCGCCGCGCTTCCTTGCCGCGATCGTGTCATTGCCCCTTCTGGTATTGGTGGCCGACACAATCGGCGTAATGGGGGGCTGGCTGGTCAGCGTCTATGGCCTTGATTTCGACTCCACGACCTATCTGCGCAACACGCTGGATTTCATGACGACTGAAGACGTGCTTGTCGGCGTCATCAAGGCGGTCGTATTCGGCGCGGTGATTGCCATCATGGGCTGTTACCAGGGTGATCGCTCCGAAGCCGGCGCGACCGGCGTCGGCCGGGCGGCCACGCTCTCCATGGTTGGCGCGGCCGTACTGGTCCTCGCCACCAACTACCTCCTGTCCACCTTGTTCGTGGAGATTGGCCTGTGAGTACACCCATTCTGAAACTCGAAAACGTCAAGAAGTCCTTCGGCTCCAAGGAAGTGCTCAAGGGCGTCGACATCGAAGTCCAGAAGGGTGAGAGCCTCGTCGTGCTGGGCGGCTCAGGCTCGGGCAAGTCCGTGATGCTGAAAAATGCGCTTGGCCTCATGACACCAACGGCTGGCACGATCTGGTTTGATGGGCAGGACGTGACCAAGGCGACCGGCAGGACACGCGAGAAGATGCGCGCCCGCATTGGCATGCTGTTCCAATCCGGCGCGCTGTTCGACTCGCTCACAGTCTGGGAGAATGTCGGCTTCCGCCTGCTGCAGGTCGACAAGATGCGGCGCAAGGATGCACGAGAGCTTGCCATCGAGACGCTGAAAAAGGTCCGCTTAGGCTCAGACGTTGCCGACCTCTACCCGGCTGAGATTTCCGGCGGCATGCAGAAGCGCGTCTCGCTTGCCCGCTCGATCATCTCCAAGCCGGACCTGATCTTCTTCGATGAGCCGACCACGGGTCTCGACCCGATCACCGCTGATGCGATCAATGACCTCATCCTCGAGCAGGTACGCGGCCTTGGCGCAGCCGCCGTCTCGATCACGCATGACATGGCCTCGGCGCGCAAGATCGCGGATAACATCGCCATGCTCTATGAAGGCAAGATCATCTGGCACGGCCCGGCTGACATCATCGACAATAGCGGAAGCGAATATGTCGACCAGTTCGTCCACGGACGCGCCGAAGGCCCAATCCAGCCGGCGATCTAGCTTGGTTTCTGCTACTTGACCCGCACCTGATCTTCAGGCGCAGTCCTTTCCGGGAACACGGGGAGACCGGTCATGATGGACTTCATCAAATATATTTCGGTGGCCTTCACGGCGCTGTCGCTCGCCTTTACGGGCTGGCTGCAATACGAGAAATTCCGTCTCGACGGGGAATGGCACATCGATACCTGCACCGAAGAAGCCGACTTCACACGCTATGAGGGCTTGCACCTGGCCTGGCGGGTTTTCCTGTCAGATGATCCCCTGTCTGCCCCGGTGGTGGGCGATGGCGAGAAGATCCAGGAAGCCTTCAAACCGATCCCTGCCACCGCGCGTTTCCCGGTCCGTCTGGTCGGCACGAAAGAGATCAACTCTGTCACTTTGACGGGCCGGTTCGAGGGCTCCCGCCGTGCGTCTACCGGGCGGTTCGAATTTGCGCCCAGCCTCTCCAAACGTCTCTGCTCGGGATACATCCCGTTTTACCAGCGCAATGTCGACGTGTTGGATGGACGCTTTGCCTTTACCGCGGGCAATGCCCGAGGACCGGCCCGCGCCGTGCGTCTGACAGACGGGAAAATGCCGGAAGGGCTTGCCGCTTTCACCTGTGGCGACAGCGCGGCGACCGAGACGTCTCCTCCCGAAACGGACACCCCTGATGCGTCTCCCCCGGCACAGCTCTGAGACGCGACGCCTAGAGTCGTCCAGCCTTCCGAAGTATCTCAAGGGCTGGCTCAAGCTGGGGCTGATAGCGTTTCCAACGGTCCACAGATGATCGATACATGGGCTGGCGCACCTGGGCGACGCTGGCGGTGGCCACGGGCGCGCTATTCTCCTGAAAGTCCAGACATGCCTGCTCGAAGTCGAGACCGCAAAATTCCAGAAGCCGCCGGGTTTCCGCCTCCGGTTCCTCCACCAGGGTCTCATAGTCAACCAGAGTGAACCGCGAGGACGGGAGCGCGCCCGTGTAAGTCTCAACAAGACCATGAAAGCGCGCCACATAATCCGCCAAGTCTTCAAGACTATGCGCGCAACGATAGTGCAATGCCGACAGGGCAAGCAGCTGGCGATAGATGCTCAACACACTATCGGCAGGCTGTCGCCGCAAACAGATCACGCGCGCATTCGGCAAGGCGGCAAGTATGGCCGGAACAAGTAAGGCATTGATCGGCATCTTGTCGGTGAAGCGCTGCGCGCCGTTCAGTATTCCCTGCACACTTTCGATATAGTTTTTTCCGACCGCCAACAGGTCGGTTCCGGCCGCCCCCTTGATCGTACCAGCGTCCAGCATGTCCGCGCTGTCATTGCCGACCGCGCGCTTCAGGAAAGCCCCGAACTCTGGGCGTTCTCCCGCAGACACGATGCCGGAGTGGCTGGAAATGATACGGTCGACAAGTGTGGTGCCGGTGCGCGGCAGGCCGACAATGAAAATCGGGCCGCCAGTTTGAACCTCACTGTTCACGCCGAGCTTATGGCACAGCGCTTCGGCGGCCTCAAAACTGGCCTGATTCTGCATTCGCTGACTGGGAATATTCTGACGCACCAGGGCTTTGCCCTTGTCCAGCCAGTCCATGGCTGCTGCCGGGTCGGCCAGGTCCTCATGCACTTTTGCAATGGCATGGGCGAGTTGAAGCCCGCCTTCAATGTCTCGCGGGTGCCGCTGCTGCCAAGCGGCCTCAAGCTCCGCGACTGCGTTCTGCTCTGGGCTCTGTTTCGTGATCAGCGCGAGATAGGCGCGCGCCGGAATGTACTGAGGCGCCAATTGGAGGCAGGTTCGGTACGCTTTCCTTGCACCCTCAAAATCACCAATGAATTGCAGGGACGAACCAAGATTGAAGAAGACGATCGGGTCATTTGAAGAGGCGGTCGCGGCCTGCCTGTGAAAGGCGACCGCTTCCTCATGCCGATCCAGTGCGCTCAACGTGGCGCCGATAGATGCCAGCGTGAAACCGTCCGATGGCTGTAGTTTTATGGCGGCTTCAATATGTATGAGCGCCTGCTTCGGCAAAGTCAGCTTGGCGTAGCATCGCGCGGCCTGAACGTGCGCTCCCGGCTCGGGATGGCCTTTCTCAAGCGCGCGTTCGAACAGCTTCAGGGCGCGCTCGAACTGTTTGTGTTCATAATTGATGATACCAAGCACAAAAAAAGCATCGGCGCAGTCTGGGTCCTGCTCCAGCGCGTTCCGGCAATAAGCATGGGCCTCCCGGTAACGCTTCTCTCCCAGCAATTGCCGCGCAGGCTGCAGCGGCACGAACGGTCGGCCTGAACTGCGGCCGTCGTTTCCGGGATTTTGATTATCAGTCGACATGCGGCCGATGTTTGCCGCCCCCGGCGTGCGAACACAAGAGACTGCGAACCTGACCGTCTGCAGCAATGCAACCAGCATCCCGCGTCCTCACTTTTGCAGCCCGGACCGAAAGCGAACCCTTTCCCCTGCCCGCAAACCCTCATATCTCTCTGACCATGGCCAAGACCGCGACGACTGCCTTTGTGTGCCAATCCTGTGGCGAGGTTCACTCCAAGTGGAGTGGCAAATGCGCAGGCTGTGGCGAGTGGAATACATTGGTCGAGGAGACGGTGGGCGGCACGCCGGGCGGCCTCGCTGCGCCCAAGGCTGGCACCAAGCGGTCCAGCAAGACCGAATTCGTCGCGCTGAACGCCGAGACCGAAACGCCTGCCCGCATCGTGATGGGCGTGGAGGAACTCGACCGCGTGTTCGGCGGCGGCATCGTGCCCTCATCCGCCACGCTGATTGGTGGCGATCCCGGTATCGGCAAATCGACCCTCCTGTTGCAGGTCGCCGCGCGGCTCGCCCGCAATGGCGTGAAAACGGTCTATGTATCTGGCGAGGAAGCTGCCGCGCAAATCCAGGAGCGCGCCAAGCGTCTGAAGGTTGCTGAAAGCCCGGTCGACCTCGCCACCGAAACCGACCTCCGCAAGATCCTTTCTGCGCTGAAAGCGGCCAAACCGGATTTCGTGGTGATCGACTCCATCCAGACCATGTGGTCTGACAGTCTCGAGGCCGCGCCCGGCTCGGTCAGCCAAGTCCGGGCCTGCTCGCAGGAACTGACCCGCTGGGCCAAGAAATCCGGCGCCGCGCTGGTGCTCGTCGGGCACGTCACAAAGGAGGGCAACATTGCCGGGCCGCGCGTGGTTGAGCACATGGTCGATGCCGTCTTCTATTTCGAGGGTGAGCGCGGACACCAGTTTCGCATCCTGCGCGCTGTGAAGAATCGCTTCGGCCCGACTGACGAGATCGGCATCTTCGAAATGCACCAATATGGCCTTGCCCCGGCCAAGGAACCCTCTGCCCTTTTCCTGTCGGCCGATGGTGATGGCGAAGGTGGCGCAGCCGTCTATGCCGCCATGGAGGGCTCGCGTCCTGTGCTCGCCGAAGTGCAGGCATTGGTCGCAAAGAGCGCCTATGGCACGCCCCGGCGCAGTGTCGTGGGCTGGGATGGCGGGCGTCTTGCCATGCTGCTCGCCGTACTGGAAGCGCGCTGCGGGATCAGCTTGTCGGGCATGGATGTCTATCTCTCGGTCGCAGGCGGCTATCGCATTGGCGAGCCAGCCGGAGACCTTGGCGCGGCAGCGGCCCTGCTGACCTCCCTTGCCGATACGCCTGTACCCGAACGGACTGTGTTCTTCGGCGAAGTGGCCCTGTCGGGCGCGGTACGCCCGGTGGCCCGCATGGAGCAACGTCTCAAGGAAGCCGTCCGGCTTGGCTTCACCCATGCCTATGTGCCCGAAGGCAGTCCGACTTCAGTGGATGGCTTGACGATCACCCCAATTAAACGGCTTATCGATCTCGCCCACCTTCTCGCTCCGGACGCCCAAAATGCTTGAGTCCATTACAGCTTTCGACGCCATTGCCGTCGCGGTCATCGTGATCTCCGCGATCATGGCATTCGCAAGAGGCTTTCTGCGCGAGATTGCGACACTCGGATCATTCATCGCCGCCTTGGCCGCCGCCTTCTATGCGCGCCGCTTCTTTGCAGACGGCGTGCGCACGCTGGTGCCGGAAGGCGTCGATCCGTTACTGGGCGATCTTGCCCTGGTCGTCGTCGCGTTCATCATCGTTTATGTTCTGGTCGCATGGTTTGGCCAGCGCCTGTCCAAGAATATTCAGGGCGCCGACGGCATTGGTATGTTCGACCATTTCGCCGGTCTGTTTTTTGGCATCGCACGCGGTGCCATCGCCCTCGTTTTCTTTGCCGTACTTCTTAATCTGGCCCTCGATGAAAGCCGCATCCCGGACTTCATCCGGAACTCGATGACGTACCCACCGCTTGCCGAGATGGCGAACTATGTGAACGACAATGCGTCAAAAGTCGGAAAAGATGTGCAAGCCGCCCTTCCCTCAGAGGGCAAAACAGGGCAATAGGCCCGTGTCGCAATACCGTCACTCAGGAGGTGCGTCTCAAATGGTCCTTTTCGATCATGATGACGACAAGCCCCGCGAGGAATGTGGCGTCTTCGGTATCTTTGGAAATCATGAAGCCAGCCTGCTGACAGCGCTTGGCTTGCATGCCCTCCAGCATCGCGGGCAGGAAGCCTGCGGGATGATTACCTTTGACGGCAAGCGATTCCCCTCGGAACGTCATTTGGGCATGGTAGGAGAGCATTTCGGGGGTGATCTCCGAACGCGCCTGCCGGGCCATGCCGCCATCGGCCACAACCGATACTCAACGCAGGGCCGCACCATATTGCGGAACGTGCAGCCGATCTTCGCCGACCTCGCCGGGGGCGGGTTCGCCGTGGCGCACAATGGGAACCTCACCAACTCCCGCAAGCTGCGCCATGACCTCGTCAAGGACGGCGCCATCTTCCAGTCTACCATGGACACGGAAGTCATCCTTCACCTCGTCGCGCGCAGCACGGGCAAGGATTTCCTCGCCCGTCTGGTGGACGCTCTTCAGAGAATCGAAGGCGGCTACGCGCTGGTCGGCCTGACCGGCAAGAAGCTGGTCGGCGCACGTGATCCGGTTGGACTGCGTCCATTGATCCTTGGAAAATTGGGCGACGCTTATGTACTGGCGTCTGAAACCTGCGCGCTGGACATTATCGGCGCCGAGTTCGTGCGCGAAGTCGAGAATGGCGAAATCGTCATCATCAGCGACAAGGGTGTCGAGTCCTACCGCTTTGCTCCGCAGCGCCCGACCAGCCCCTGTGTATTCGAGTACGTCTATTTCGCCCGGCCGGACAGCATCGTTCAGGGCCGCTCGATTTATGAAGTACGCCGCCGCATGGGACACCAGCTGGCCGCCGAAACACCCGCCGATGCGGATGTCATCGTACCGGTGCCGGATTCGGGCGTGCCCGCTGCACTCGGATTTTCCGAAGCGTCCGGCATCCCGTTCCAGATGGGTATCATCCGGAACCACTATGTCGGCCGAACCTTCATCCAGCCGACCCAGACAGGACGTCAGAGCGCGGTCTCCAAGAAGCACAGCCCCAATCGCGCCGTTCTGGAAGGCAAACGTGTCATTCTCGTCGACGATTCCATCGTGCGGGGCAACACGTCGAAAAAGATCGTCCAGATGGTGCGTGATGCCGGCGCCAAGGAAATTCATTTCCGTTCGGCCAGCCCACCCATCCTGAACCCGGACTTTTACGGCATCGACATGGCCGCCAAGTCCGAACTGTTCGCGGCGATCCATACGCACGAGGAAATGGTCAGGGAACTGAACGTCGACTCGCTCGGCTTCCTGTCGGTACCGGGGCTCTACACCGCCATTGGAGAGCCACAGCGCAATCCGATGCAACCACAATTCTCCGACCATTGCTTCACGGGTGACTATCCAACGCCGCTGGTCGATAACGAACATGCCGAATCCGACAAGGAGCGTCAGCTCTCCCTGCTGGACGACGCTTGATCGCCTTTCCTGAGCCGCGCCATGACAGATACCCCTTCCGCTTCCCCGAGGCTCGTCCTTGTCACCGGCGCCTCGCGTGGCATTGGCCGCGCCGCCGCGCTGGAGCTTGCCCGTCAAGGCAACATCGTCATTGCGGTTGCCCGCTCCAAGGCCGCGCTGCAGAAGCTTGACGACGAGATCCGCGCGTTTGGCAGCGAAGCTGTTCTTGTGCCGATGGACATTAAAGACACCAAGGGCATCGAGACGCTCGGCAAGGTGATCGGCGAACGCTTTGGTCGTCTGGATGGTCTCGTTGCCAATGCCGGCATTCTTGGCACGCTTGGCCCGGTCGAGACGTGTGGTCCCCGCAGCTTTGAAGAGACGATTGCGGTGAACCTCACTTCCAACTTCCACCTGATCCGGTCGCTGTCGCCATGGATGCACCAGTCCGATGCACCTCGCGCCGTCTTTGTCACGTCCAGCGTTGCCCGCAAGCCGCGTGCATTCTGGGGCCCTTACCAGGCCGCCAAGGCAGGGATGGAAGCACTCGTCATCGGCTGGGCCGACGAGAATGAGAATATGAAACTGCGCGCCAATATTTTCGATCCGGGCGGCACACGCACCGGCATGCGCGCCGAGGCCATGCCCGGCGAAGATCCGCTGACCCTTCCGACCCCGGAAGAGGTTGCCGCCGAACTGGTCAAACTGGTCAGCCCGAGCGAGACGCGCACCGGCCAATTGGTCACCTATCGCGAACTGGCCAAGGCGAAAGGCTGATCGCGTGAGTGATCGGGACTATCCTGTTCGATCCGCCACACTGGACGACTTGCCCGCCTTGAAAGAATGCGAACAGGGAATCATCGCCGCCGAGCGGCCCTACGACCATACGCTGAAGCCGGATCCGATCAGCTATTATGATCTTGGCGAACGCGTCCGGTCCGAGGATGCAGAAGTCGCCGTGATTGAGCTGGACGGCACCATCATTGCGACGGGCTATGCAGAAAAGCGGGCGTCAAAACCCTACATTGCCTCTGACTATCACGCCTTTCTGGGATTCATGTTCGTGCACCCTGATCATCGCGGCAAGGGACTGAACCGTATCCTGACGGACTATTTGCTCGACTGGGCCCGCATGCGCGGCCTTACCGAGATACGGCTGACCGTCTATAGCGGCAATGATCCCGCCATCCGCGCGTACGAGAAGGCAGGTTTCAAACCCTACATAACCGAGATGCGACTCAATCTGGACGAATGAATCTATTCCGGCGGCGTGGTGAGAGCAAAGCTCTCGCGCGCCGACATATCTTCATACCAGGCCAGCAGGTTCGGATGCGGGCCACGCCAGTCGAGGTCGGGCAAGCGAAAGTCGAGATAGCCAAGCGCGCAGGCATAGGCGATCCGCCCAAGGTCGAATGTTTCCCGGTCTGACGCAACATCTTCGGCGATCTGATCCACGCCGCGATGAATTGCTGCCGTCCACCGATCTTGCCAGTAGGCGGAGCGCTCGGTTTCAGGACGTCGCGATTCCATGACGAGACTGAGCGCAGCATCCAGAATGCCATCACCAAGCGCCTGGGCCGTCAGCACCGTCCAGCGAGCGGTGCCTTCGCGCGCCAGCAAGGGCTCTCCCGCCGCCTGATGATCGAGATACTCGCAGATCACCGGACTATCGAACAGGTGAGCGCCGTCATCCAGCTCAAGCGCGGGGACCTTGCTCAGGGGGTTCCCAATTTTCGACGTAGCATTCTCCGCCATAGGATCAGCTCGTACCAATTCCACCGCCTCCTGCAATCCATGCTCAATGATCAGCACCCGCACCTTGCGGGCATAAGGAGACGTTGCGGAATAGTAGAGCTTCATGACATGCACCTTCAGGTATTGAAATGCTTGGACAATTTCAGGCCCTGCCCCTGATAGTTGGAGCCCTTGCCGCCATAGAGACCCTTGGGCTTCGAAGCCATGCTTTCATACACCAGCTTGGCGACGGGCTGGCCGTGTTCGAGGATAAAGGGGACATCCCGCGACCGCACTTCCAGCACAGCGCGGCTACCGCCACTATTCATGCCGAAGCCGGGATCGAAAAAGCCTGCATAGTGCGCGCGGAATTCGCCGAGTTCCGGAGCGATCGGTGCCATCTCGGCGGCCTCCATCGCGCCCACTTTCACCGTTTCGCGGCTGACCAGAATGTAGAACTCCTCCGGGTTCAGAACAATTCGACCATCGCGCGGCCAGATCGGCTCCCAGAACTGGCTCGCTTCATGCGCGCCAATGCCGCGCAGGTCGACAATGCCCGAATGATGCTTGGCACGATAGCCAACTGGCTGGTCGCCCGTGGACTCGAGATCGATCGAGACCACTTTTTCCTTCAGCGTCTCAGGCTTCTTGCGCTTGAACCGTATCTGCGCGAGCCGGTCACCAGGGCGCACCATGATCGGGAAAGTGCGCGGGCTGACTTCCAGGTAGAGCGGACCGGAATAGCCCGTCGGCACTTCGTCAAAGGCGCGGGAGCGATTGGTGACGAGCCGCGTAAACACATCAATCCGACCCGTCGAGCTTTTCGGATTGGCCCGCGCCGCAATGCCGGCAGGCAGGCGCAGGGATTCCATCAATGGCACAAGATAGACACAACCGGTCTCAAGCACCGCGCCTTCCTTGGTCAAATCGATCCGATGCATATGGATGCCCGGCTCCTGCAACATCTCGGCGACTGTACGATCCTTGCCCGGCAGGAAGCTCGCCCTCAGCCGATAAGCATCTTCGGCCAGGCGGAGATCAAGGCTTGCCGGCTGCACCTGCCCCTCATCCAGCGGCAGGTCCGTCCGGATCGCATCAGCGCCGAGAAGCGCTTCAATCTCATGATCAGACAATACACCAGAATCGACGGCCATCACTTGCACCCCTTACCCTCTCAGGCATAAGACCCGTTACAGGAAACACAAGGGACTATCGTGTCATGGCAGATGCACCGGGCGACGACGGAAAAAAGGGCTGGAAGCCCGCGACCAAAGCGGTGCGCGGCGGCCTTATGCGTTCCGAACATGGCGAGATTTCCGAAGCGATCTACCTGACATCCGGCTTTTCCTATGACAGCGCTGAACAGGCCATGCGCCGTATGGCGGGTGAAGAGGATGGCTTTGTCTATTCCCGCTATGGCAGCCCGACATGTGAGATGTTGCAACAGCGACTCGCCCTGATCGAAAATGCCGAGGCCTGCCGCGTTGCTGCCTCCGGCATGGGCGCCATCTCAACCGCGATCCTGGCACCGCTGAAAGCGGGGGACCGCGTCGTGGCCGCGACGGCCCTGTTCGGCTCCTGCCGCTGGATCATCGCCAATCAGATGCCCAAATTTGGCATCGAGACGGTTTTCGTGGATGGCGCTGACCTTGAGGCCTGGGAGCGGGAGATCGCCAAGGGCTGCCAGCTCGTCCTGATCGAGAGCCCGGCCAACCCGCTGCTGGACGGCGTCGACATCGAGGCGGTCGCCAAGCTCTGCAAGGCCGCCGGCGCGATTCTGGTGGTCGACAATGTGTTCGCGACGCCAATCCTTCAGAAGCCTCTGGAGCTTGGCGCGGATGTCGTCGTCTATTCCACCACCAAGCATATGGACGGCCAGGGCCGCGTCATGGGCGGGGCAATCCTGTGCGATTCGGCGCGGATGGAGGAAATCTACGATCCGTGGCTGCGCCATCTCGGCCCGGCTGCGTCGCCGTTCAACGCCTGGGTTGTGCTGAAGGGACTCGAAACACTTAAATTGCGCGTCGACCAGCAAACAAAAAATGCTGCCCGCCTGGCAGACATTATTGCGGATCATCCGGCGATAGCCGCCGTGCGCTACCCCCATCGCGAGGACCATCCACACTACGACATCCACAAGCGCCAGATGAGCGCAGGCGGCACCATGATCGCCTTTTCGGTGAAAGGTGGACAGGAAGAAGCCTTCAAGCTTCTGAATTCATTGGAGCTTGTCGATATCTGCAACAATCTCGGCGACACCAAGTCGCTGGCCTGTCATCCCTCCTCCACCACGCACCGCGCGCTCAGCGATGAGGAGCAGGCCTCGATGGGACTCGACCGCAGCTGGATACGGATGTCGGTCGGTCTGGAAGATTCTGACGATCTTGTAATGGATTTGACGCGCGCCCTTAACAGTGTGTGAACGAATTGGATTGAATTTCACATGATGGGCAGACGGGTTCCTCCTCCACAATACGAACAGATCACCGATGGTGTGCGCATTCGTGTGCGTCCGAAGTTCATGCATGACGAATCCGAACCGGCGCGCGCCCGGTTCATGTGGTCCTACACGGTCGACGTTGAGAATGAGAGCGAGCAGACCTGGACCATCGTGCGCCGTCACTGGCGCATCGTGGATGCCGAAGGCCGTCGTCAGGAAGTCGAAGGTGAAGGCGTGATCGGCCAGACCCCAACCCTCGGGCCGGGCGAACGCTTCAGCTACACGTCTGGCGCGCCACTGGCGGCCCCGTCCGGAATCATGGGTGGCACCTATGATCTCAAAGGGGATGATGGCCGCGTATTGATCGCGACCATTCCGATGTTCTCACTGGACAGCCCGTACGAGACGTCACTGCCCTGCTGAGATTCGTCTGGTTCTGATCAGCCCTTGATCTCGGCCTTGATCGCCTCATTCAGCCGGTCGCGATTTGCGCCTTCGATGAACTCATTGCCAATCAGGAAGCTCGGCGTGGCCTCGACACCTACGGCGCGGGCAAGTTGCTTGGACTCAGACAGTTTGCGCTGAATGTCGATCGAGCCCATATCGGCGCGCATTTTCTGGACGTTCATGCCCACATCCCTGGCCACTTCGTCGAGCTTGGCTTCAGTCAGGTCGTCATTGTTCTTGATGGCCATCAAAGCCAGATGGAATTCGCGATACTTGCCTTGCTTGCCGGCGGCGAGCGCCGCAAGCGAAGCGGTCTCACTGATGCCGCCAAAGATTGGCAGTTCCTTGAAGACGACCCGGACATTACCGTCATAGTCTTCCGGCAATGCCTGAATCCATTCGACCGACCGTTTGCACCAGCCGCAGCGATAGTCGAAGAATTCGACCACGGTGATCTCTGCATCGGCCGGGCCGATGAAATAATCATTCTCATTATTGTAGATCGCGTCGAAATTGCTCGCGATGGCTTTCTGCGCCTCTTGAGAGGCTGCAGCCTGTTGCTTCGCGGACAGCTTGATCAGCGCCTCCTCGATGATTTCCGGGTTCTCGAGAATGTACTCCCGCACAACTTGCTCCATGGCTTCGCGATCGGCGACCGGCGCCGCCTTGCTCTCGGCACAGGCGGGCGTCAGGGCGAGCGCAGCCATGGCGGCCGTCATCGTGGTCAGTCTGAAAGTCATGCGTGGTTTCCTGTCATATTCAGGTCAAAGTCGGTTCAGGCCAGATATACGGCCTGAATTCCGCACGTCTATCCAGCCTAACACAAAGTTGATCAGGACTATTCGACCGTGAGCGAGAAACGCCGATTGCGGCGATACATGTCGCGATTGTCCGGATTGTTGGCATCGGTCACCAACAGGATGTCGTCAGCGCGGCGATAATCCGGCGTGCCAGGCTCCAGGCTCTGGACAGCAAAATGGGCAAACCGGTTGGCTCGCACAATGTCGCCAACAGCATAGGCAGACTCGGCTGTGGCCAGCTGGGCATCGGCGCGGCGCCCCTGCTTTTCATATGTGATGGCCAGCTGAGCCCAGGCGAACGCATTGTTCGGCTCGGCAATCAACGCATCATGCAAAGCCTTTTCGGCGGCTTCGACATCGCCTGCTTCGTCACGCGCATTCAACGACCGGGCAAGGTTGATCAGCAGCAGGGGCTGGCCCGGCTTCAATTCGAGCGATTTCTCGTGCGGCGCAACAGATTCGGCCGCACGGCCGCTCTCGAACAGGATCTGGCCTTTAAGCTCCCAGAAAAAGGGATTCTCCGGATCGTCTTCAAGCAATGAGTTCACCTCGATCAGCGCGCGATCAATATCAGAAACCTGCATGGCGGCGATGGAACGCGCATATCGTGCTGGCTGGCTCTGGTCACTGGCCGGGTACTCCCGCGCCACCTTGTTCGGTGTGTCGAGGAAGCCGATGAGCTTGGCACGCATCATCTGGTATTGGTGCAGCTCACGATCGGTTTGCGGCGTGTCCATCATGCCGGAATCTTCGGCCAACTGGCGCACGGTGCGAATCCGGTCCGATGCGAGCGGGTGAGCCCGGAAATACGGATACCGGCGCGCGCTGGAGAGCACTTCCTGATAGCGGAAATTCTCGAAGAATTCGACGATCCCGCGGGGCGATTGCCCCAGCTGCGTGAGGTATTCGACTGCCGCGGCATCGGCTGTGGCCTCTTCCGAACGCGTGTGGGTGAAGAAGTTCAGCGCAGCAAATTGTTGTGATGAACCGATCAGGGCTGCACCTGCCCCCCCTTCACCGGCGGCCATGGCCAGAATACCAAGACCGATAGAGAGCAGCGCCGGGCGCATGGCGACCCCGGCCGCGCGCGAACGGCTGACCGAGTGGCCACAGGCGATGTGACAGGTCTCATGCCCGATCACGCCCTTGATCTGCAGCGAGGAATCCGCAGCGATTATAAGGCCGGTATGAAGGTGTATGTTCTGGCCGTTCGCCACGAACGCGTTCAATGAAGGATCATTGATCAGGTACAGGCCGACATCGTTCGGCTTCAGCCCAGCCACTTCGAGAATGGGATTGGTCCATTCGCGCAGCGTCTCCTCGATCTCCGCATCGCGGATCAGGCTTTGGGCCGTGGCGCTTGCTGCCATCATTGCGGCGAGCGCTGCGGTCGCGGCCAGTTTCAGGAAATTTCGCGCCATGCAAAGCGCCTCCTGTTGATTGCATCTACATCCCTGATTTTATGGGATGCCTTACCGATTGGCGAGGGCTTCCTCGCACTATAACGGATTTGTCAGGAATCGGCTGACTGGAAGATGAATGTCAGGGTTGGATCGAGCCGAATACCAATCTCCGTTCCTGCTTTGGGTGCCGTCATGCGCGGCACGAGCGCGGTAAGGGATTGTCCCTGGCACTCCAGCAACAAACGACAAAGAGGTCCGGTCAGCTGGCTGGCTGTTACGCTCGCCCTTACCGTTGAACTCTCATCCTGCAACACGCCTTCCGGGCGTACGATCAGTTCCGCTCCGACTGGTACATCCTGCCCGACAAGTCCGGTCGGCAGGTCTGCGGCCCGTATGCGGCTGACTGGACCGAGAGCGGCGGCAATCGCCGCGCTTTGCGGTCTCTGGTAGATTTCAGCCGCTTCACCCTGCTGCAACAAGTGCCCGCCCTGAAGAATGGCAATGCAATCGGCGCTTTCGAGCGCCTCGGTCGGGTCATGCGTCACCAGCAGTGCCGGAATGCCAGCCTCCCGGATCGCGGCAAGCGCCGTATCCCGCACACTGCCACGCAATGCCGGGTCGAGACCGGAAAATGGCTCATCCATCAGGATCGCGGCAGGCTCCGGCGCAAGTGCGCGGGCAATGGCCACGCGCTGTTGTTCGCCGCCCGAGAGTTCGTGCGGGTATGCGCCGGCCCGATCTGTCAGACCAAGCCGCTCCAGCCATTCGGCCGCCAGCAGGCGGGCCGCTTCCTTGCCGCGCGATTTGAGCCCGAAGGCCACATTCTGCGCGGCGGTCAAATGCGGGAACAAGGCGAAATCCTGAAAGATCAGCCCGATGCGGCGTTTCTCGGCCGGGACCGTCTTGCCCGGCGCAGAGAGCAACTCATCTCCCAGCCGGATCTCACCACCATCGAGCGGTTCAAGTCCGGCGAACAAGCGCAACAAAGTCGATTTTCCCGCGCCGGACCCACCGAGCAATGCTGTGATGTTGCCGGGTTCCAGAGTGAGGCTTACGCCCTCCACTACAGCGGTTGGCCCATAGCGGCGGGTTACGTTCGTCGCGGTCAAATGCACGCTCATTGCGTGTCCCCCGGACGCGAATGGCTGAGCCGCCACGATAGCAGGATCACGGGCAGCAAGCCTGCCAGCGTGATGAGCAGGGACGGCAAGGCCGCCGCCGCCAGACGCTCATCCGTGGCATAGGCATTCGCCCGAACAGACAGTGTGTCCCAATTGAAAGGTCGCAGCATCAAGGTAGCCGGCAGCTCTTTCAGGGATTCAACGAACAGGATCAGTGCACCAGCCATGGCGCCTGATAGCGCGACCGGCAGGTCAACGGAAACCGCGCGGCGCAGCGGCGAAGCCCCAAGGCTCTCGGCGGCATAGCCCATGGAGGCCGGAGCGCGACCGAGCGCTGCCACCATCGGCTCTGCGCCCGACGTGGTGAACCGGCTGGCATAGACCCATGCCAAGGCCACGATTGCTCCCGCCCCGGTCAGCGTGATGTCAAGATATCCCATCACCAACAGCGCGCCGAGCGCGAGAACAGCACCCGGAATGGCGTAGCCGGTCGAGGCCATCAGACGCGCAAAGCCGGCGATCAGTCCGCTCTGCCGGGCCGTCAGCGCGATGACCATCGCCAGCACGAACGCCAGCGCCGCACCTGACCCGGCAAGGATCAGCGTGTTCACCAACGCCCGCCCGATTGGCGCGATCTGGTCTTGCGATTCCATGACAAGCCAGACCAGGCGCGACATTGGCAAAACGAAAGTAGTAAGGAACAGGAGCGCACAGGCCGCCATTGCGCCCAGGCCGGCCCAACGTGGCAGGCGCGCACGTGACACGCTACGCCACCGGGTCGAACTTTGCTGGCTGCCGGCGCGGCCCCGCGTATGACGTTCGGTCAGGATCAACGCGATCACGATCACGACCAGAACCAAAGCAAGCCGCGCCGCTGCCGCGGGTTCGCCAAAGCTCTGCCAGGCGCGCACAATGCCGAAGGTCAGAGTGGGCACACCGAGAAACTCCGCTGCGCCATAATCGGCCGCCGCTTCCATCAGGGTCAGGGCAAGGCCGGCTGCGATGGCCGGTCGGGCGGCCGGAAGGGCGACCTGCCAGAACCGCCGGGCACTGCTGGCACCCAGACTGCGCGCCGCCTCCAGAGCGCAGACAGATTGCGAGACGAAGGCCGCTCGGGCCGTCAGATAGACATAAGGATAAAGCGCGCAGGTCAGCACGAAGGCGAGCCCCGGCAGGCTGCGCATGTCCGGAAACCAATAGTCCCGCGCGGTCCAGCCGGTAACATCCCGGATCGCTGTCTGGAACGGCCCCATCAGGCCCATCAGATCGGCATAGGCATAGGCAAGCACGTAGCCGGGCGCCGCCAGAGGCAGGATCAGCAACCATTCGAACAGGCCCCGTCCCGGAAACTGGTACATCGTCACCAGCCAAGCCGCCGGAACCGCAACGGCGAGCGTCATGAGCGCGGTTAACAGCAGCGTGCCGAGCGTGCCGGTCGTGTAGCCGGTCAGCAGCGTGTCGCGGATATGGGTCCACGCTTCACCGCCACCATTCATCAGGCCCGCAAACAGGGTCACGACGACAGGTACAGCAATGATCAAGCCCGCCAATAAGGCGGGCCCGTCAATGCTCCTGAATCGGAAGCGGCGTATGGCGGCCAGAGCGCTCAAGCGAGATCAGTTCCATCCAGCCCGGTCGTAGATGGCCTGTGCCTCAGCCTGATTCTCTCCAAGCTGGTTGAGCGGGAATATGCTCTCCTTGAAATCAGGCGGCAGGCGGTCGAGCCCTTCCGGCATCTCGGCGCCAGCGACCAGCGGGATTTCCTTGGTCTCGGTGGTCAGCAGGAACTGGCCCTCCTCACCGGCCAGCCATTCAATGAACTGGATGGCAGCCTCCTTGTGCGGTGCATGGGCCGCAACCCCCGCGCCGGTGACATTCACATGCGCGCCCCAGCTATCCTGCTGCGGGAAGGACAGCATGGTCTTTTCGACCGATTTGCGCTGGGCGTCGGAGCCTTGCGTCATGCGCACCCAGTAATAATGGTTCACCAGCGCGACCGAGCATTGGCCAGCGGCAATTGCCTCAATCTGCCCGGTGTCGCCGCCCTGGGGCGGACGTGCGAAGTTCGCCACCACGCTGCGCGCCCAAGCCTCGGCCGTATCCTTGCCAAGTCGATCAATCAATTCCCCCATCAGGGAGAGATTGTAGATGTTCGTGCTGGACCGCATGCAGACATCGCCCTCGAGATTGGCGCTGGCGAGGTCGGCATATTCATCCACTTGCTCCGGCTCGACACGGGCAGGATCATACACGATCACGCGCAGCCGTTTGGCCAGACCGTACCAATGATTGTCCGGATCGCGGAAATGCTCGGGAATGCGCGTCGCTAGCAATTCGGACTCGACGGGCTGCATCAGGCCCGCATCCTTGAATCGGTAAAGTGTGCCAGCATCGGACGAGATAATGACATCCGCCGGACTATTGTCGCCTTCGGCCTTCATCGCCTCAAGCAGTTCGGCCGCGCCGGATTCGCGAAACCGAACGCGGATGCCGGTCTCATCCTCGAAGCGTTTGTAGAGCTCCTTGTCGGAATCATAGTGCCGGGCCGAATACACATTCAGCAGGCCGGTGGGCTCAGCCACAGATTCTGCAGCGGCTTCGGGCTCCCCGGAATCTCCAGAGGGTGCCCCGCAAGCGGCAAGAAAAACGCAGGCGGTGGCCAGGGATGCATACCATTTCATGGAACAAACTCTCTTTGAGGGGCATTGATGATCTGTTCAATCACATTTGAGAATGGATCGCAACGAACGACATGCGCGACCTTTTTGCCCGAAATTTGCACAGACCCCCGGATTGGGACGGTCAAAAGCAAGAATCTTATGCTGCATCGCACAAAATGCGATATTGATCTGAAGATACAAAATGAGTCCGGAAAACCGGACGCAACAATCAGGTGCTTGGGGATGACAATGAAAGATATCGTAGTGGATCTCGATTTAGGGTCACCGGAAGAGGACGCGCTTTTGTCAGCGACGCTCGACGCGTTCGTCATCGAACAGCTTGAGCGCGACGCCGATGAAGGCCCCGAAATGATGGTACGCACCGCATTCCGTCCGACCGGCGAGATGTGCAAGGAAATCGTGTTCCAGAGCCAGAAATGGGCCGAAGCTTTCCAATCCTATTGGGAAAGCCAGAAAATGCAGGTCTCCGCCGCCTGAGCGTTCAATTCCCTTGCAGAATGGCATAGATAGCGCAGATGACCTGCGCCGCCCGCCCCGAATCATCTTCCCCCCACATTGCCATCGCTGGCGCGGGCATTATCGGCCTCAGCTGCGCGCTCGAACTCGCCCGGCGCGGCGCGGCCATCACGCTCTACGATCCCAACACACCCGGTCGCGGCGCCAGCTGGGCTGCTGCTGGCATGATTGCCCCCGCCTTCGAGGCCGCCTCAGAGCCGGGCGTTCACCCCCAACTTTTTGATCTCTGTCTTGAAAGCGCGCGGCTCTGGCCGGAATTTGCAGCGCACCTTGAAACCGAAAGCGGAGAAACTGTCGGATATGCGGCCGGACCATCCCTGGCGGTCGCCGCGAGTGAAGCAATGGCAGCCCACCTCGACGGAATCCTCGACACGCTGACCAATCGCGGCCTGCCTGGCCAGCGGCTGGACATGGATACCGCACGCCGGATCGAACCGGCCCTGTCGCCTGACCTGCGCGGCGTCCTGCAGCTCACCACGGATGGCCAAGTGAACAATCGCGCCGTCGTCTCGGCGCTGCTCGCACTGTGTGAACGCCACCCACGCATCATGCTGGAACGCACGCCCGCACCGTTGCAGTCACACGGCGACGCGCTGGATGTGGAAGGCCATGATGTCATTCTGATCACAGCCGGCTGGCAGAGCGGCGAGTTGAAAGTGACCGAACATGGCAAGCAATTCAGCCTGGCAAACTGGGACTCGTCGCTGGATGAGATCGACACTTATGGCGGCCAGATGCTGTCAGTTGAGCGCCGGGCAGACCACCCCGCCACCACACTGCGCGCCGGTCCGATCTACATGGTGCCGCGCGGCGACCAGCTTGTCATCGGCGCCACGATGGAGCCCGGCCGCACGACAGGTATGCCGAATACGGATGATGTTGCCAACCTTCTGCAAAACGCCTCCCACATCGTGCCCTCGCTGACGGATGCCCGCATCACCTCCGCATGGTCCGGTATACGTCCCGGCACGCCGGACTTCGCGCCCTTTCTCGGTCGCACGCGCCAGCCCAACATGTTCGTCGCCGCAGGCCATTATCGCAATGGCATCCTTTTGACTCCCATCACAGCAAGGATCGTGGCTGACCTGATACTGGGTGGCGACTCCAGCGACCTTGCCGCTGCCTTCGCGCCATCTCGCGCGCTTCCGGCCCAAGCCTGATTTTCCTTGAACTGCGTGCAGGAATGCGTATGTAGGCGCTTCGATCCGCAGAGAAACCTATGGAGGCCAAAGACATGGATTACGCAAAGCCCAATGCTTCGCTGACCCTTTCCATGATTGCACGGCCTGTCCATGTCTTCCTTTCTCACGCTCGATTCCCTTTCCCTCACCACGCCTGACGGCACGCCGCTCTTTGACGGCCTGACCTTGTCGCTCAGTCGCGAACGCATCGGCCTTGTCGGCCGCAATGGCTGTGGCAAGTCCACCCTGTTGCGCGCCATAGCCGGCGATGTGGAGCCTGCACGTGGCAGCCTGTCCGTGCGCGGCCGCCTGGGCCGCCTCGCCCAGATCGCGGACGAAGCCCAGACCATCTCCGAAGCGCTCGGTGCGGCAGACGGCCTTGCCCGACTTGCGCGCCTGGCCGCTGGTGAAGGTTCACTGGAAGATGCCGATTTGGCCGACTGGACGCTGGAGTCCCGGCTCGAATCCGCTCTGGCATCGACCGGTCTCCGCGACATGCCATGGGACACCCGCCTGTCCCGGCTCAGCGGCGGCGAACGCACACGAATCATGATCGCCCGGCTCCTGTTGGAACAGCCCGACATATTGCTGCTGGACGAACCCACCAACAATCTTGACACGGATGGCCGTGCCGCCATCGCGAAGCTCCTGCGCGATTGGCGCGGTGGCGCAATCATTGCCAGCCATGACCGCGACTTGCTGGAACACATGGACCGGATTGTGGAACTCTCGCCTGTAGGCGTCACGGTGTTCGGTGGCGGGTGGAGCGACTTCCGCGAAGCCCGCGACGCGGCGCGCGCACAGGCCGAAGCTGATCTCGCCAGATCCCAGACCACCCTGCGTCGCACACAGGCAGACGCCCAGCGCGCAAAGGAAAAACAGGACCGGCGCGACAAGGCGGGCCGCACCGCCCGCGCAAAGGGTGATGCCCCCAAGATGCTGCTCGACAAACGACAGGAACGCGCCGAGGCTACCGCCGCACGGGGCGGCGACCTTGCCAGCCGCCAGACCAATGAAAGCGCTGCCGTACTGGAAGCCGCCCGCGCCAGGGTCGAAGTTACCGCGCCCGTCACGATGGACCTGCCGCACGTCCACCTGCCCCGGTCAAAGGACATCCTGCGCGTGACCGAGGCCGTCGCCGCCTTCGGCAACCGCCGCCTGTTCGGTCCGCTCAGCTTCGACATAAGGGGGCCGGAGCGGATCGCCATTGCCGGCCAGAATGGCGCCGGCAAGTCGACCTTGATGCGCATGATCCTTGGCGAAATCGCCCCCGCTTCCGGCACGGTCGAGATGCTGACGCCCCGGATCGCCCGGCTCGACCAGCATGTCAGCCTGCTGCCCTCGGGCGGCTCGATTCTCGAGGCCATCCGCGCCGTCCAGCCGCACCTGACAAAGAATGAAACCCATGCCGCCCTCGCCCGCTTCGCCTTCCGAAATGAGGCTGCCCACCAGTCCGTGGCGACGCTCAGCGGCGGCGAACGCCTGCGCGCGGGCCTCGCCGCCATCTTTGCCGCGCCCGAGCCGCCCGAACTCCTCTTGCTGGACGAGCCGACCAACCATCTCGACATGGCCACGATTGAAGCATTGGAAACCGCCCTCAAAGCCTATGATGGCGCCCTCCTCGTCATCAGCCACGACCCGGCCTTTCTCGCAGCCATCGGCATCAGGCGCACAATTGTGCTCCCCTGACGCAGGGCAATCGCTGGACGGGCCTGCATGGCCGCCTTAAGTCTGGCCCTCAGGAGGATTACGTCACATGCATCAGATCGCGCCGATGAGTGAAGATCAGGCCGCCATCAAGGCCGCCGTCGAAAAAACGCTCGAACCCTTTGGGGATGATTATTGGGCGAAGACGGACGAGACCGGCGACTGGCCGGAGGAATTCTGTGACGCCATGGCCGCGGGCGGCTGGCTCGGCATTGCCTTCCCGGAGGAATATGGCGGCGCGGGCCTTGGCCTGACCGAAGCGGCGCTGATGATGCAGACCGTCACGCGCACCGGCGCGGGCTATTCCGGCGCCTCGGCCATCCATCTCAACATTTTCGGGCCGAAGCCCCTGGAGCGCTTCGGCAATCCGGAACAGAAGCGCGAAAACCTGCCCAAGATCATCTCTGGCGAGGAGAAGATGTGCTTTGCCGTGACCGAGCCGAATTCCGGCCTCGACACGTCCAGCCTCGAAACCAAGGCCGAGCGCACCAATACCGGCTACACGATCAATGGCCGCAAGATCTGGACGACTGGCGCCCAGCGCGCCGACAAGATCCTGATCATCGCGCGCACCACCCCCAAGGACCAGTGCGCCAAGCCCTATCTGGGCCTCTCCCTGTTCTACACCGATCTCGACCCAAACAAGATCGAGCGCCAGCCGATCCCGAAAATGGGCCGCAAGGCGGTGGAGTGCAACATGCTCTATATTGACGGGCTCGAAGTGCCGAAAGACCACCTGATCGGCGAGGAAGGCGAAGGCTTCAAATACCTGCTTCAGGGCCTGAACCCCGAGCGTGTCCTGTTCGCCGTCGAATCCATCGGGCTTGGCTTTTCCGCGCTGGAGCGGGCCGCGACCTATGCGAAAGAGCGCGTCGTCTTCGGCCGTCCGATTGGTCAGAATCAGGGCATCCAGCATCCGCTGGCAAAATCCTGGGCCGAACTCTCCGCCGCCGAACTGCTCGCCTACAAGGCGGCAGGACTCTACGATGCCGGACAGGATTGCGGCGCCGAGGCCAATTCCGCGAAATATCTCGGCACCGAAGCTGGCTTCCGCGCTTGCGAGACCGCTGTGCTGACACATGGCGGCATGGGCTATGCGAAAGAGTACCATGTCGAGCGCATGATGCGCGAAGCCATGCTCGCCCGCATCGCCCCGGTCAGCCGCGAAATGATCCTCAACTTCATCGCCGAACGGGTCCTCGGCCTGCCGAAGAGTTACTAATTGATCCGGGGAGACCACCCGGCCTGTCCCCGGCCCTTTAACGTCAAAACCCCTGACCTGCCGCTCAGGTCAGGGTTTTTTCTACGCCCTATCCAACCGGACTTGGCGCCGTGGCAGGATTGGCTGCATGGACTCGCTGTTTCGGCCCCTTGCAACACCGCTGCCAGCACATCTGGAACCCTATCGGTTCTGGATCTGGCTGCAGACGGTGGCCCTGCGCCTGTATGTGCGGGCGCTGAAGGGCCGGGGCGTTCCGTTCATGACGGTCATCGACCATCGCGGCACCGTGTATCTTCAATGGATCGGCGACGCGCCGCATGAGCGCGAACCGGACCCGCTGGCCTTCACATGGTCAAAGGCTTTCCGCCTGGCAATTGGCGAACTGAAGTCCGCTCATCCGGGCGAACACCGGAACCGTGTGCGACTTGATGCGGGCGAACCAAGCTGCCAGATGCCGTTCAGCCAGAACTACGCCCTGCCTGGTCCGGACCCCTGACCGCACCACCTTTCACGAAAATTCAAACTCCCCCGAAGCGCCCTCACAGGCGTCGCACCTGCTGGCGCGGCCAGCCTACAGGTCGTCGGCCTTGGTCATGTGCTGGAAGAATTCTTCCTTGCTGTTGGTACGCGGATAAGGCTCGGCGGGCACGGGCACGCCGAGGAAGGCGCAGAGCGGTTCCCAGCCATCCTTGGCCGAATGGACCAGAAGGCGCTCGGCGGGAATGGTGGCCTTCACCTTGGCTTCGTGCGCGTTGAATGCGGCGATCAGGCTGTCTTTGTCTTTCGCCCCGCCAAAGCTGCGCTCGAGCACCTTTGTCACCATCTTGAACCATTCGGTGGCTTGCGGCGGCCAGGTCTCCGGCGCCCAGACGGTTGCCAGAATGGTCTCGGAAATACTGCTGTACCAACTCTCGGCGGAACGCGTCGAAAGGATGATCTTCGCCTCAGGATAGGCATCGGCCGTCTCCTGCCAGAAGGCCGCGGTTGGCCAGTCCACGGCGGAATTGTACCCGTCATAGATGGCGGCAAAGTCGGGCTTGCCCGCCAGCGCATCATTCCAGAGCGGAACCTGCGCCTCACCATTCTCGATGACCTCGATCATGTGATGGCACGGCCCCCGGCCGAGTTGCTCAAGCGCCAGTTTAAGCGACATTGTGCCTGTACGCCCGAAGCCGGCGCTGATTACGGATAGTGTCATTGTGTTGTTCCCTCACCCGCCAGAACGGCGTCCTTGCTTCATCTTAGCACGGCTTTGAATGGTGAGAACCGGAAATCCACCCCGCAGGGCGAGGAGGCGATCAAGGAAATCGTCCAGAAGAACCGGGTAAGATCAACCCAAACCCGGTCAGGCCACATCCTTGGTCGGCACGGACAGCATGACGCCCATGCCATCAAATTTCAGCTCGCCGGTCAGGTAAGGCAGCATCTTCTCAGCCATCAGGGGCTTGGTGAAGATATAGCCCTGGACCAGATGACACCCGGCCGTGCGAACATGGTCCAGTTCTTCGCGGGTCTCCACGCCTTCTGCCACACAGGCAATCGACAGGGAGCGACACAAACGACTGATCGTCCGGACAAGGCCAAAGCTTTTTTGATTGTGCTCGATTGACGAAATGAAGCTTCGGTCGATCTTCACAATGTCGAATTCCAATTCCTGCAAGTATCGCAGAGAGGAAAATCCTGTGCCGAAATCATCCAGCGCGATCTTCACACCCAGTTCCCGGAATTTCAGCAGGTTGTTGTGAACCTCGGTGAAATCCGTCAGCAAAGAGGATTCCGTCACCTCAATCGAAATGCGCTGGCGCAGGCTCGGCGGTTGGCGGATTAGCATCGAAGCAAGCAGGTCCGTACACTGCCGGCTGTTCACGTCCTGTGCGGACAGGTTGACCGCAATGCGTGCCGTTTCCGGCCAAACCTTCAGCTGGGCAATCACTTTGCGGAAGACTGCCAGAGTCATTTCCTGGGTCATGCCAGCTTTCTCGGCAATCGGCACAAACTCTCCCGGCGGCACCATACCAATTTCCGGACTGTCCCAGCGCGCCAATGCCTCACAACGTCGAATGGCACCATCGCGTGTGTCGATGATCGGCTGGAAAACCAGATGAATTTCCTTGTCGAGATCCGCATTCTTGAACGCTTGGTGCACAAGCACTTCGCGGCGTTTGCTGGCGGCATGATGAGACGAAAACTCGACCACGGGGCCGGAGGTCGCTTCCTTGGCGCGGAACAGGGCGAAATCTGCCTGCTCAAGCAGGTCTTTTGCCGAGGCGACGTCGAAGCCGCGCGAAGACATGCCGACCGACGCTGATACGCGGCTGATATCTCCACTCGGCAGAACAACCGGGTGACTGATCGAAGCGACCAGTTCCAGCGAGAACTTCATGGCTTCCTCGCGCGATGTATTCCACGGCAGGACATAGGCGAACTCATCCCCGCCAAGACGCGCTACTGAGCCACCATATCGGGCCGCTGCCGCCTTCATTCGGTTCGCTGTTTCCACCAGCATGGCATCGCCTGCCGAATGTCCGAACACGTCATTCAAGGGCTTGAAGCCGTCCAGGTCAACCAGTCCGACAATCGGCAATTCCCCATCCGGGCTTCGTTCGAAGAAAAGGTTGATCTGTTCAAAGAACCGGCGCCGGTTTGGCAGGCCGGTCAGAGTGTCTGACAAGGCCAGGAAGCGATTGGATTCCGCCAGGCCCGAAGCCCGCTCATTCTCGGAGACCAGCTCATTGTGCAGCATCACCGATTCCGCGATGCGTTGCTTGTAAGTCAGGGACACTTTCAGGAATGCTGCATACGACACGGCCATCGGCAGGGCCATATAGCCGTAGTAAAACGGATCATGGCGTACGAAGATCATGCAGAATATCAGCAACGTCCCCGACAAGCCAGCTGCGACAATACGCGGCCGCGGCATCGAGCACATCATGCCAACCGGGCCGATCAGGCCGGTAAACAGGGCCAGTTGCGCTTCCTGTCGACCGATCGCGTACGGCCACAATAGAGCAATCCAGCCGCCCATGACGGCAAAGATGATCAGCGAGCCAATTTCTATCACCGCGAAATCACGCTGAGCGCGCAGCGGATCTGTAAATTCAGCCTGCGAATCGCGCCAATGATTGATCCGCAGTATACTTCCCACGATGAACAGGCATGGCAGGCCGAGTGTCAGATATAGCGGCGCATGGTTCAGGAAGCTCATCCCCAGCGAAAGCGACGCGACACACAACATCGCATAGAGAGCGGACAAATTCTTTGCGGTCGCGCGCATTTGCTCCATGACGACCGCTTCTTCGAGCGTACGTGCATTCTGGAGCATTGTGCGGTAATGCTTGATGTCGGATATACTTCGCATATCAGCCCGTTCTGTTCTGCGGTAACCAATAGCGACAGTTCCATAAAGCCCGGTTTAGTGGGGAAATAATTCCACTACTTTCCATTAACCATGTCTTCATTCCCACCTTGGGCCATCAAGTTGCGTCTGGGCTCTTGCAATTCCCTCATTCGCTGGCAAACAGCATCGCATGACCGACACACTTCCAGACCGCCTCGCCCTCGATCCAGACAGCAAGTTTCACGATGCAGATTTGCTGCAACGCGAGATCGGCGTCCGCTTCAATGGAACCGAGAAAACCAATGTCGAGGAATATTGTGTGTCTGAAGGCTGGATCCGCGTCGCGGCTGGCAAGGCGCTCGACCGCAAGGGCAAGCCCCTCACGCTGAAGCTGAAAGGCAATGTCGAAGTCTGGCTCAAGGATCAGCCCGAGGGCTGAGGCCGCCTTCAGGCTTTCCACTTTCCCACATCCCGGACTCCGCATAGACTCCCGCTCGGGAGGAAATCGTCATGCCGTATCTGATTGCCGGGCTGGTCGTGTTCTTTGGGGTCCATCTGTTTTCCGCGTTTCGAAGCCGAAAACCGGGAGAGGATCTGAAACAACGTATAGGCTACGGCCCCTATATGGGGCTCTACAGCCTGATTTCGTTGATCGGATTGGTCCTGATCATCTATGGCTATGACGCAGCGCGCTGGATGGGATCGCTCTATTTCGCGCCCAGTTGGGGCTCACACGTCAACATGGCGCTGATGCTGCCAGCCTTGATCTTCCTCGTCGCTGCCAACCTGCCGACAGGCCGGATCAAGAAAGCCCTGAAGCACCCCATGTTGGTGGCGGTGAAGCTCTGGGCGCTTGGTCACCTTCTGGCCAATGGCGAGTGGAACTCGATCATCCTGTTCGGCAGCTTCCTCGCCTATGCCGTGATCGACCGGATCGCAGTGAAGAAGCGCGGCGACAATGGCCCGCCGGCTGATGTGGCGGTGTCCAATATGGGAGACATTGGCGCGCTGGTGATCGGAACCGGCGTGTATGTCGCGTTCGTCTTCCACCTGCATCAATGGCTGATCGGCGTGCCTGTCGTGCCGGGAGTGTAGTCACATGGATGCGCAATGCGCTTGCGGCGCCGTGAAAGTCACGCTGCCTGACGATATCACGCCGGCCGTCGTCGCCTGTCACTGTACCGCGTGCCAGCGTCGCACCGGCTCCCCCTTCGGAGTGGGTGCATATTACCTGCTCACTGCTTTGACCATTGCAGGCAAGGCTACCTCGTGGACACGCGAAGCTGACAGCGGGGGCACCTTCACGACCTACTTTTGTCCCACCTGCGGGTCTACCGTCTACTGGGTCACCGAGAAGCACCCGGAAGCAGCGGGTATAGCCGTAGGGGCGATCGCGAATCCGCGCTTTCCCGGGCCGATACGCTCGGTCTGGGAAGAGACCCGGCATGAGTGGGTGGACATACCCACCGCCCTGCAGCACTTTCCCAAAGGTCGCAGCTGATCCGAAGGTGCCGGAGCGACCGTTCACATGCGCTTGCCCGCCGGTCTGAGGCAGGCTAAGTCGCTGACCATGTCGAAACAAACCCGTATTTCCCGCAAAACCGTCAAGGATATCGCCGCCGCCAAAGGGGGTGAGCCGCTGGTTTGCCTGACCGCCTATGACGCGCCAATGGCCGAGATCATGGACCCGCATGCCGACCTTATCCTCGTTGGCGACAGCGTCGGCATGGTGGTGCATGGCCTGCCCTCGACCGTAGGCGTGACGATGGAGATGATGATCCTGCACGGGCAGGCCGTGATGCGCGGCAGCCAGCAGGCCTTCGTCGTCGTCGATATGCCCTTTGGCAGCTACGAGACGAGTGAAGATCAGGCCTTTTTGAATGCCGCCCGCATCATGAAGGAAACCGGCTGTCAGGCGGTCAAGATCGAGAGCGGCGCCTATGCCGCTACCCAGATCGCCCATCTTGTGGAGCGTGGCATTCCGGTCATGGGCCATGTCGGCCTGCGCCCGCAGGCGGTGAATGTCGATGGTGGTTTCCGCGCCAAGGGCCGCACCGAATCCGAACGCGACATCGTGCTGAACGAGGCGCGCGCTGCAGACGACGCGGGCGCATTTGCCATTGTCATCGAAGGCGTTGCGCGCGATCTCGCCGACGAGATTACCAAGGCCGTCAGCTGCCCCACAATCGGCATCGGCGCGTCCGCCAGCTGCGATGGCCAGGTACTGGTCACACAGGACATGTTGGGCCTGTTCGACTGGGCGCCGAAATTCGTGCGCCGTTACGCCGACCTCCGCAGCGAGATCGACACCGCCCTCGGCCAGTTTGCTGTTGACGTCCGGTCCCGCGAATTCCCCGGCGAAGCCGAGACCTATTCCCTGCGAAAACCTGAGGCGAAACAGCCCTGACACGTTGCAGCTGGGCGCAGGCGCGTCTAGGTTCCCCCCGAAGTCAGATTACCCGATCGGAGCGCCACGTTGAGCGACATTTTTGACGAAGTCGATGAAAGCCTGCGCCAGGACAAGATGGAAGGCCTGTGGACACGCTACAGGCCCTTTATCTATGGCGCGGCGGCGCTGCTCATCGGGGCGGTGGCCCTGAATGAATTCGTGTTGCGTCCACAGGCTGAACAGGCCCGCGCCGAACGCGCGCTCGCCTTCGAGAACGCCCTGACCCTGCTGGAAGAAGACAACTATGTCGAAGCCGAAGCCGCGTTCCGTGAATTGGCCGAAGGCAACGGCAGGATCGCGCCTTTGGCAGCGCAATATCTGGCGCAGACCCAATATGAGGGCGGCGGCGACGCCAACCGTGGCTGCCGTGGAAGGCAGCCCCTACGAGCGCCTGTCCATCCTGAAGACCGCGTATTTCTCGGTCGATACCCAATCCATGGCAGACCTTGAAGCTACGTTGGGCAGCCTCGTTCAGGATGAAGGCCCGCTCGGCGCGCTTGCCCGTGAACTGATCGCGGCGAAAGCTTTCGAGAGCGGTGACATTGCCCGCGCCCGAACCGAGTTCAACCGTCTCCGCTTTGACGCGGCTGCGCCCGAAGGCGTGAAGCGCCGCGCCGAGATCGCCCTTGCTGCGATCCCGCCAGCGCCAGCTGAAGAAGCGGCCGCAAGCGACACTGAGACACCAGTTGAGGGCGAAGCGCCCGCTGAAACTGCCGATATCGAGGAGACCGGCCAATGAGGCTTTCACGCCCACTCAAGCTGACCGCAACCGCAACGGCGTTCGTCGCCCTGACGGCCTGCAGCAGCATTCCGTTCTTCGGCAATTCCGGCAATGACGACAAGGAACAGCTCGACAAGGCTGGCCGTGTCACGATGGTGCTCGCGGAGGAAGCGGTTGAGGCCAAGCCTGAGCTGGCCACGGAATCCATCGAACTGTTGCCTCCCACGGATATGGCATCCTGGCCGGAAGCAGGCGGGACCCCCGCCAAGGCACCAGGCCACGTCAACGCAGCGCCTGACCTGAAAATCGCCTGGCGCAATTCGGTCGGCAAAGGCTCCAGCAACAAGTCTGCCGTGACCACGCCACCGGTCGCCAGCGAGACGGCCATTTACACATTGGATGCAGACCAGACGATCTATTCGACGGAAATCTCCAGCGGCCGCACGCTCTGGAAAAAGGAACTCAAAGGCCTGACCAAGCGCGACAAGACCGCGCTCGGCGGCGGTCTTGCCGTGACAGATGGTACGCTGATCGTCGCAAGTGGCTTTGGCTATGTCACACGCGTCAGCGCCGAAGACGGGACCGAATTGTGGAAGCGCGAGCTTGGCGTGCCCATGACGGGTGCCCCCACCGTCAAGGACGGCACGATCTTTGTCGCCTCCAACAATAATGAAGTGTTCGCGCTGGACCTCGAGACCGGCGAGACCGATTGGAGCGATCAGGCAATTGCGGAATCCGCCCGCGTCCTCGGCAGCCCAAGCCCGGCCGCCATCGAAGACTTTGTGATCGCGCCTTACTCCTCCGGCGAGATCATTGCCTATCTTGCCAATAATGGCCGTCGACTCTGGACGGATGCCATTTCGCAGGCTGGCCGCTTCACCCCGATTTCCGAGATCAACGATATCGGCTCACGTCCGGTTCTGGCCGGTGGCCTCGTCTTCGCGTCCAGCCAGTCCGGCATCACGGTCGCCATTGACGGGCGCAGCGGCAATCGCGTCTGGGCGCGCCCCATCGGCTCGACCCAAGCCCCAGCGCTCAGCGGGAAATTCCTGTTTGTCATCGGCACCAATGCCACTCTGGCGGCGCTGGATGCTGGCTCAGGCGACGCCTATTGGGTCACCGAGCTGCCGCAGTACAAGAACGAGAGGAAAAAGAAGAAACGGATCAGCTATTCCGGTCCGCTTCTCGCGTCAGGACGCATCCTGATCGTTTCGTCCTATGGCGAGCTGCTCGCGTTTGATCCGCAGACGGGCGAACAGACCGCGTCTCTGGATATCAAGGACACGACTTATATCGAACCCATCGCCGTGCAGGGAAAAGTCTTCCTGCTGACCGATGAAGCAAAACTGGTTGCGATTCAGTAGCAGGCTGCGCCGGGCTGGCGCGCCTCGCCTGAACGCATAGGAGCGGGCCCCGCCATGCCTTTGAAACTCGCCATCGTCGGACGCCCCAATGTGGGCAAGTCGACCCTGTTCAACCGCCTCGTCGGCAAGAAGATCGCGCTGGTCGATGACCAGCCGGGCGTGACGCGGGACCGCAAACAGGCGGAAGGGCGCCTCGCCTCCCTGCCATTGGTCCTGATCGACACAGCGGGCTATGAGACGTCCTATGACGACAGTCTCGAATCCCGCATGCGCCAACAGACCGAGGCGGCGATTGCCGAGGCTGAACTGGCCCTCTTCCTGATTGATGCCCGCGTTGGCGTCACCCCGGAAGACGAGAACTTTGCCGCCCTGCTGCGCAAGGCCAATATCCCGATCGTTCTGGCGGCCAACAAGGCTGAAGGCAAACAGGGCACGGTCGGCGTGATGGATGCCTGGTCGCTGGGCCTGGGTGAACCGATTGGCTTGTCTGCCGAGCATGGCGAGGGCATGGCCGAACTTTACGAAGCCATTCGTCAGGCACTGGGCGAGGAAGCATTTGAGCTCGCCCTGCAGGAAGCCGAACTGGATTATGATCCCCGCGCCGCCGAGGACATCATCGAGAAGCTGGCCCATATCGATATCGACGATTTCTCTGTGTCCGACGATGATCTCGTCGCCGCTATTGAAGCGGCGGACGTAGACGTCGAACCCGAGCCGCAAAAAGACGACAAGCCGATCAAACTGGCCATTGTCGGCCGCCCGAATGCCGGCAAGTCCACGCTGATCAACCAACTGCTACAATCGGACCGCCTGCTAACTGGGCCCGAAGCTGGCATCACGCGCGACTCCATCTCTATTGACTGGGAATGGGAAGGCCGCCGCATTCGCCTGGTCGACACGGCAGGCCTGCGCCGCAAAAACAAGGTGCAGGAGCGTCTTGAACGTATGTCGACCGGCGAGACCATCCGCTCGCTGAAATATGCCGATATCATTGCCCTTGTCATGGACGCCCACGAGGCGATGGAAAAGCAGGACCTGCTGATTGCCGACCTCGCCCTGCGCGAAGGCCGCGGCGTCGTACTGGTCATTTCCAAATGGGACACGGTGAAAAAGCCGGATGAAGCCGCCAAACATATCCGGGATCTTGCCAACCGGCTGATGCCGAATGCTGGCGGTGCACCCGTCGTGTTCCTGTCCGGCCTGACAGGTCGGCATACGGACAGGCTGATGCCAGCCGTGGTCAAGGTGTATCAGGATTGGACCGCGCGCGTGAAGACGGGTGATCTGAACCGCTGGCTGCGCCACACGGTTGAGCGTCATCCGCCGCCAAGTGTTCAGGGCAAGCGCATCAAGCCACGCTACATGGCCCAGATGAAAGCCCGCCCACCGACCTTCGTGCTCATCGCCTCGCGCGGTGACCAGATGCCGGAAACCTACAAGCGCTATCTGATCAACAATCTGCGCGATGCCTTCGACATGCATGGCGTGCCGATCCGTCTGTTCGTCCGGCAGGGCAAGAACCCCTATGCTGACAAGGCCGACGGCGCGCGCAAGCCCCAAGGCAAGGGCCCTTATCGCGGCAAGCCGAACAAGAAGGGCTAGCTGCAGCGGCGTCTATTCCGTCGGATCGACGGACCCGCGCAGCGATTTGATCTCGCCACGGCGTTTTTTTGTGGCGATGCGACGTTTGACGCTGCCATAGGTCGGCTTGGTCTTGATGCGCCGTTTCGGACGACGGCTGGCACGAAGGATCATCTCGGCAAGCCGCTTGCGTGCAGATTCCCGGTTGAGCGCCTGGCTCCGATGCTCCGAAGCCTCCAGCATCAGCCGGCCATCCTTGGTTATCCGGTTGGCATACAGTTTGGCGAAGCGCGCCTTCACATCAGGTGGCAGAGATGACGCTTCGACGTGCCAGGTCAGCTGCACCGCAGTCGACACCTTGTTCACGTTCTGCCCACCTGGCCCGGACGCGCGCACGAATGCCTCTGACACTTCCCATGCGGGCAGTGTCAGTTCGTCATTGATACGGATGTCGCCGAATTCAGCCATGGAGTTTCCTTAACACGGTGTTCAGCCAGAGTTCAGCCCCGCAGGCCTAGCCTGACTGTCATAAGCCCGCAGGATGCGGGAAATGGCTGCCCCGGAAACGGTTTCCAAGGGGCCAATCTTCGGAGGCTTTGCCCGATATGAAGCTGTTCAAGACACTCACCACATTGGTGGCCACGACGGCCACGATCGGACTTCTTGCCGCTCCCGCTGCCTATGCAGAACGGGGACGCGGCGATCACAATCGCGGCGGCGGTTATCATGATGGCGGCCATCGCGGTGGAGACCGGGGACACCGGGACAATGGTCGACGCGACAATGGTCACCGCGGTGACCATAATCGTGGCAATCGAGGCTATAATAATGGCCACAATAATAGAGGCCATTACAATCGCGGCCACCATGCCCCGCGCCGCGACTACCGCCCCGCGCCGCGCCATGTCTATCGCGCGCCCGCGCGTTCGCATCGCCATTATGCACCGCCCCGTCACAATTATGTGCGCTACAGCCGGGCTTATGGACCCTATTATCGTCACGGCTACCAACCGCGCTACCATGTCGGTGGCTGGTATCGCCCCCACCAGCATACGGTCTATATCCGCGACTATCACACCTACGGCCTCTATGCGCCGCCACCGGGACACTACTGGGCGCGGGACCATCATAGCGGAGACGCGATTCTCGCCTCCGTCGCAACGGGGGCCATCATCGGACTGGTTGTCGGCGCGCTGGCCTATGATTGACACATGATCAGCGTATGAAAACTGACTGCGCCCGGGCCCAAGGTCCGGGCGTTTTTTGTGCGTCATGAAACAGTCATTCAAAAAAGCCGCGAAGTTAACTTTGTAATGGCGCAAATCATGCTTAACTTTGATTCGTCCGGAACGGTTCTGGACAAAGTTCGTGCCTGTTGCACGCTTGAAAGGAGGTGATTCATGTCGAGTGAGAAAACCAGAGGGATCAACAAGTTTATATCCTGTGGTGCCCGGCCGGAGCAGCCTCCTGTCGGCGCATAGAGATATTTGAAGGCACGCTGAAACGCTGCCAGACTTGTTGGGTCCCGAGGACTCACGGAAGCCGCCCCTGAGGGCGGCTTCTTTGTTTGTGGAAACGGCATGAACGCTCCGACTTACCTTTTGCCTGAAACAACGCTATTTGCTGGAAAAACACCTGAGCGGAGAGACCCAGATGAACGTGCTGACCCACAAGACTTCCGGCTGGACGATCGGCACCGGCAAACCGCTTTCAGTGATTGCGGGCCTCAACGTCCTCGAAGACGAGGGCCTTTCCCTTGAAGTTGGCACCGAGTTGAAGCGCGTTTGCGAACAATTGGGTCTGCCCTATGTCTTCAAGGCCAGCTTCGACAAGGCGAACCGTTCCTCGATCAAGTCATTTCGCGGCCCCGGCCTTGAGAATGGCCTGAAAATGCTGGCCAGCGTGAAGGCCAAGCTCGGCGTGCCGATCTGCACCGATCTGCATGAAGCCGGTCAGGCCGAAGCCGTCGCAGACGTGGCCGACATCGTCCAGATCCCGGCTTTCCTGTGCCGCCAGACTGATCTGGTTGTCGCCACCGCCAAGGCCACTGCCGCAGCGGGCGGGATCATCCAGGTCAAGAAAGCTCAGTTCATCGCACCGTGGGATACAAAGAACATCGTCTCCAAGATCGGTGAAGCCGCAGATGTCGGCGTGATCCTGTGCGAGCGCGGCTCCAGCTTTGGCTACAACAATCTCGTCGTCGACATGCTCGGCATTCCCGAGATGCAGAAGCTCGGCTGCCCGGTGACTATCGACGCGACCCATGCTGTCCAGCTTCCAGGCGCAGACCCGCGCACGGGCGGCGCGTCCACCGGCGGGCGACGCGACGGCGTGGCCATCATCGCCAAGTCGGCCATTGCCGCCGGCGCTGATGGCGTCTTCCTCGAATTCCATACCGACCCGGACAAGGCCCTGTGCGATGGACCGAGCTGCCTGCCGATCTCGTCAGCCGAAGGCCTGCTCAGCACGTTGAAATCCCTGCATGAGGTCGTGAACGCGTGATCAGGGAGGCTGTAGCATCAGACCGGGAGGCTCTTGCTACCATCCTCTATCGGGCGAGCCGTGACGTATTCCCGCTGGCTGGCATCGAACGCGTTGATGCCGCCGAGTTTGACCGCCAAACGGCTGGCGAGAGCATTCTGGTTGCAGAAAAGGATGACCGACCGGTCGGCTTTTCCAGCGTCTGGGACCCCGACCACTTCCTGCATCATTTCTTCATCGACCCGGCCTATCACCGCCACGGCATTGGGCGGTCGCTGATGGTTGCTACAATGATGCGCTATGGCAGCGCGCTCTCACTGAAGTGCAATACATCCAACACCACTGCCCGCACGTTTTACCGTGCAATGGGCTGGATCGAGACGGACGAACCTGGCGGCACCAGCGAAGGGATTGGTGACTGGATCTGGATCCGAACACCCGCCGCCGCATCCGCGCTCGGCCTGTTGCCCGAAGGCCCTGACGCATGACCCGCCTTATCGCCTTCAACAAACCGTTCAATGTGCTCTCCCAATTCACCGACAAGAGCACACTGGCAAGTTCGCGCGAGACGCTGTCGGACTATATGGACGTCCCACGCGTCTATCCCGCTGGCCGGCTCGACCGGGATAGCGAGGGCCTGCTGCTCCTCACCGATGATGGCAAGTTGCAGGCCCGCATTTCCGATCCGAAAGCCAAGATGGCCAAGGTCTACTGGGCCCAGATCGAGGGTATTCCGGATGACACGGCATTGCAGGCCCTCCGCTCCGGCGTAGACCTGAATGATGGTCGCACCGCTCCTGCAAAGGTGAGACGGATGGACGAGCCAGAAGATCTCTGGCCGCGCGACCCGCCAATCCGGTTTCGAAAATCGGTACCAGATTGCTGGATCGAACTGACCATTACCGAAGGCCGCAACCGACAGGTCCGGCGCATGACCGCCGCAGTCGGGCATCCAACCTTGCGCCTTGTGCGCGCGCAAATCGGCGATTGGACCCTGAATGGCCTTGCCCCCGGCGAGTGGCGCGACATAAAGGGCTGACCCCCAACCCTTCACAGGCCGCATAACACAGATTAGCAAACGGCACTCCACAGGCCCGGTCGCAACCGGATGAAACAGATGGAGCGCCGCATGGCCCTAACACAATCTTCGAGCTGGTTTGACCAGAATGCCCCCGACTGGGCGCGCGAGTCCGCAACCTTCATCGGAAACATCTGGAATGATGGCGCTTATGGTCTGACCTATGGCGAGATCACCATCGCTGTTGTGATCATCATGATCGCACTGATGATCCGCGGCCTGTTCGCACGGCTGATCGTGAAGACCATCATGCGCCTGGCGTCCGGCACCAAGTCGGGCTTTGATGACGCGCTCGTTCAATCCATCGCGACGCCGCTCAAGATCGTCCCGGTCATCATCGGCATCTATATCGCGCTGCAGGTGACCAATATTTCCGGCGAGGCGGAAATCTACGCGACTCGCATTCTGCGCTCGATCATCACGCTTGCCGTATTCTGGACGCTGTCTCGCGCGGTGCATGCCTTCGAATATCTGTTCGCGGGTCTGAGAGACGCGTTGTCGCCAGCTGCTGTCGACTGGATGGTCAAGGCGTTGCAGATCATCTTGATCGTACTGGGTCTCGGCGCCGTGGCGGAGCAATGGGGAATCCAGATCGCGCCTCTGCTGGCCGGCCTTGGCGTGCTCGGCATCGCCGTCGGCCTCGGCGCGCAGGACTTGTTCAAGAACCTTATCTCCGGCTTGCTGATCATTTCAGAGAAGCGTTTCATTCCCGGCGAGTGGGTCAAGGCAGACGGTGTGGTCGAAGGAACGGTCGAGAAGATCAATTTCCGTTCGACCCTTATCCGTCGGTTCGACAAAAGCCCGGTCTATGTTCCCAACAGCGCACTGTCAGATGCGGCCGTGACCAATTTCTCGCGCATGACGCACCGGCGCATCAAATGGGTGGTCGGCGTGGAATATCGCACGACCGTGGACCAGCTGAAATATATCCGCGACGAAATCGAGGCCTGGCTCTGGAATGATGACCGGTTCGCCAAGCCGCCGGAAGCCGCATTGTTCGTGCGTGTGGACAGCTTTAATGCCAGCTCCATCGACTTCCTGATCTACACTTTCACCCACACGAAGAATTGGGGCGAGTGGCTGGAGATCAAGGAAGAGTTCGCCGTCGCCGTGATGGACATTATCGAAAAGGCGGGCACGGGCTTCGCCTTTCCGAGCCGCACCATCTATCTACAGGAAACCGACCCGCCGGAAATCATGGCCCCGCCCGCGCGCAGCGAAGGCGTCGCACGGGCGCAAGCCGCCAAGGAAGGCATGCTCCAGGTAGGCGGGATTGGCGAAGCCAGCGACGATGGCTGATCAGGTCGCAGCCTATTTCACCCAGACACCCGGGGCATTGGTGCGATACCCCAACGAGCGATAGGCCGCATCAATCAGGCTTTGCGCGCGGTCATTCACGAGGATGCCACTGCCCATCTGGTTCATCGTGTAGCTGAAGGCGAGGCCCGCTTCGGGGTCGGCGAAGCCAATTGATCCGCCCGCCCCGACATGGCCAAAGGCCTGCTCGCCCATGATGACGCTGGTGCCGGGGCCGAGGTTCAGCGCGCGATTGTCCATGGACTTCATGAAACCCGGCCCGAACCGGGTCGGGACCAGGAGGGTTGCATCGCGTTGCGTCGCCGTCGTCACCATGCTCATGGCCTTCAGACGGTCAGACGAGACGAGCGTGCCGTCGTCGGTCGCCAGTGGCGTATACATTGCCACCTGCCCGCGCGCATTCGACAGGCCGCCCCCACCGCCTATTTCAGCGGCTTGCGATTTGCGGTCGTTGAAGTCCCAGCCGCCATTATTCATGAAGCTCTTGTGCTGGATGGATTCCGGCTCGGTCATCAGCTTGATGGCAAACTCGGTCGGAACATCATCGGGCTTCGGCGCGTACGGAATGATCGGCGCGATATGAACGTCTTCAGTTTCGGGCAGGCCTAGCCAGAAGCGCGCGCCGGTCTTGTCAGCCACTTCCTCGCGGAAGAAGGTGCCGAGCGACTTGCCAGACACGCGGCGGACCAGTTCGCCAACCGTCCAGCCAAAATTGATCATGTGATAGCCATTGCGGGTGCCCGGCTCCCAGAAGGCTTCCTCATCTTCCAGCCGCTGGATCATGTAGTCCCAGTCCTCGAATCCGCCAGGCCGGACCGGATCGCGCAGGGTTGGCAGCGCGCTTTCATGGTTCAGCATCATGCGAACTGTGGTCTTCTCTTTGCCGTTCTTGGCAAATTCCGGCCAGTAGTCAGCGACCAGCGCCTCGGGATTCAGCTCACCCCGGTCGATTAGGATATGGGCGCACAGCGCGGTGGCGGCCTTGGAGCAGGAAAAGACGATGGAGATCGTATCCTCACGCCAGGCATCATCGGTTTCCGGATTTGCCATGCCGCCCCAGAGGTCCACCTGCGTCTCGCCATTCACTGACAGGCAGACTGAGGCGCCAACCTCTCCACGCTCTGCAAAATTGCGTTCGAACTCTTCCTTCACGGCGGCGAATTTTGACTCGCACGCCCCGACAATGGATCCTGACATATGTTCCCTCCCGAGGATTTTATTGATGCCAGTGTGATGTGCCCTCCCCACGGGAAGGCAAGCCCTATGGCAGGGCCGGGAGGTAGCGTTTCTTCAGGCTTGCCGCGCCAAGCAAAACCGCCAGAGCACAGATCTGGACAACCATAACCGCAATCCGATTGTCTTCAAACCCGTTGGAGAGAATGAAGTAACTGGCCATAAAGACCGCCACGACATGGCCGCTATACACAAACAGGGAATTTCGGCCGACCGTTACCAGAGGCGGGAATCTCAACACAGAATCCACCACAGCCCGTGCCCACTTAAGGGGCCTTGGCAAGTCTTCCCTGTTCAGCAGGAAGTAGAAGACATATGAGATCGCAGCGAGACTGATCAGGCCGATGCCAGACACATTCCGGCGCTTTGGTTCAATCAGCCATTCAGGCGACCCAAGCATGCCTCGCCCGGCTTCCGCAGCTGCAAAGGCCACTGTGATGGCAAGCGCCGCATAAAAGACCGGATAGCTGGCGGGCAGTATGCTGGATTTGAAATAGTCCCAGCCTTCCGTCTTGTACCGGTAGCCGAGATAGAATCCGCCATAGAAAATAACCGCATAAGACAAAGGATTGAAGATACCCGTCAGAGACAGGAAAGGCCGCGTGTCGAAGACATGCGCGAAGATCCAGCCCAACACGGCTTGATCGAGACGAGCTGCGGCAACCAGCCAGCAGGCCGCAAGAATTCCGAAGAACAGGCGCGTCCGCTTTGTCTCCAGAAACCAAAACCCGACCGGAATGAACAGCATCAGCATCATGTAGAGGATCAGAATGCCGAGATAGAGCGGCTGCTTGGCGAAGGTGAAAACCTGAAGACTCTGCAAGAACAGCGGTGTTTCGAGGTCTGGCACATATTGGGAATCCAGCCGCATCGGCCATGCTGACACGAACAGATACAGCATCGAGAGCGCGACGATGATCTGATAGAGATAGACCCATCGTAGCCGCTTCAAAACGGCCAGTTCGCAGGCGACCATACCGCCTTTGGAGAAGGGCCGAAGATAGCTCAGCGCGCAGACAAAACCGGACAAGAGAACAAAAAACTCGCCATCCCAAACAGGCGAGAAATTCCCGTGATGAAACCGGATCACAGGCGTCCAGTGCGTGAAATTGAAGTGTGCGATGAACATGGCGATGAGCAGATAGCCCCGCGCCCCATCAATATGCACCAATCGCGACGCCTTCTGCGTTGGCGCCGTCATGGCCGAACCTGTCGTCAAAATTGCATCGGTCATCTCGTCACCTCTAGACCATGCTTGCCGTAGCGTTACTCCTAGTGAACCATTGTGACAATCCAAACGCGATCAGCGAATTTCCTTCGAAAACAGCATGTTCCTGCACAAGGTTGATGCGACTTCAGCCACCGTCTCCAGATCGCAGGCAAACAAATGCCCGCAACAGGACGTTGCGGGCATTTCTGAAATCATACTGCCAGTATTCTAGGCTGGCTCTTCAGCAGAGCCTTTCTTGGCGACAGGCTTCTTCTTCGGCTTCTCGGCAACATATTTGAAGGCGAGCTTCTCCTCGTCCTTTTTGTCGATGTCGATCTTGACCACGCCGCCCTTCTGGAGTGAGCCGAACAGGAGTTCTTCCGCCATCGGCTTCTTGACGTGCTCCTGGATCGTCCGCGCCAGCGGCCTGGCACCCATGTCGGCATCGAAGCCGCGCTTGGCGAGCCAGTCGCGTGCAGGCTTGGTGATCTCGATGGAGACGTTGCGATCTTCCAGCTGCACTTCGAGCTGAAGAATGAACTTCTCGACCACACGATCAATGATCTCTGGCGTCAGGCCGCCGAAAGTGATCGTCGCATCAAGACGATTACGGAATTCCGGCGTGAACAGACGCTTGAGCGCCTCTTCCTGCTCGTCGTCCTTCTTGCCGCGGCCAAAGCCGATCGAATTCTTGGACGCATCAGACGCCCCAGCATTCGTTGTCATGATCAGGATGACATTCCGGAAATCGACCTTGCGGCCATTGGCGTCCGTCAGTGTGCCATTGTCCATGACCTGAAGCAGGATGTTGAACAGGTCCGGATGGGCCTTCTCGATTTCATCGAGGAGCAGCACGCAGTGCGGATGCTGGTCCACGCCATCGGTCAGCAGGCCACCCTCATCATAGCCGACATAGCCCGGAGGCGCGCCGATCAGACGGGAAACGGTGTGGCGCTCCATATATTCCGACATGTCGAAGCGCAGCATCTCGACGCCCATGATGGAGGCAAGCTGTTTGGCAACTTCGGTCTTGCCGACGCCGGTTGGACCGGTGAACAGGTACGAGCCAATTGGCTTGTTCGGTTCACGCAAGCCGGCACGCGCGAGTTTGATGGCTGCCGAAAGCGCCGTGATGGCATCGTTCTGGCCAAACACGACTCGCTGCAAATCTGTCTCCAGCGATTTGAGCGCGGCTGCATCGTCGGTCGAAACCTGTTTGGGGGGGATGCGGGCAATCTTGGCGACGACAGCCTCGATATCCTTCTGCCCCACCGTCTTCTTGCGTTTCGACGTAGGCAACAACCACTGCGCGGCGCCGGCCTCGTCGATCACGTCAATCGCCTTGTCCGGCAATTTGCGGTCGGTGATGTAGCGATCTGCGAGTTCAACAGCTGACTTGATGGCGTCATTTGTGTAGCGCAGGCCGTGGAAATCCTCGAAGCGCGATTTAAGACCCGTGAGAATCTTGATCGTATCCGGAACAGTCGGCTCAACCACATCGATCTTCCGGAACCGGCGCGACAGGGCCCGGTCCTTTTCGAAATGCTGCTTGTATTCCTTGAAGGTTGTGGACCCCATGCACCGTAAGCCACCGGACTGAAGCGCAGGCTTCAGCAAATTTGACGCATCCATCGCGCCGCCGGAGGTCGCCCCGGCGCCAATGATGGTGTGGATCTCATCAATGAACAGGATGGCTTTTTCCTGCTGCTCCAATTCCTTCATCACGGATTTGAGGCGTTCCTCGAAATCACCGCGATAGCGCGTACCTGCCAACAGGGCGCCCATGTCGAGCGACCAGATGACAGCCTCATCCAGGATCTCAGGGGCTTCACCATCGACAATCTTCTTGGCCAGGCCTTCGGCAATCGCCGTCTTGCCCACACCGGGATCGCCGACGAGGATCGGATTGTTCTTGCTGCGACGGCAGAGCACCTCAATGCAACGGTTCACTTCCATGTCCCGGCCGATCAGCGGATCGATCTTGCCGGAGCGCGCCTTGTCATTCAGGTTCACACAGTAAGCGTCGAGCGCCTCATGACCCTGCTTGACCGGCTCTTCTTCCGAGGCCTCCGCACCGCGTGGACTGGATGGGCGCGACATGCCCGGTTGTTTGGCAACGCCATGCGAGATGAAATTCACCGCATCATAACGAGTCATGTCCTGCTCTTGCAGGAAGTAGGCAGCGTGACTTTCACGTTCAGAGAAGATCGAGACCAGCACATTCGCGCCGGTAACTTCATCGCGGCCCGAGCTCTCAACGTGAAGGATGGCGCGTTGGACAACACGCTGGAACGCAGCGGTCGGCTGAACGCGGCCTTCGCCTTCATCCACTGTCAGGCTGGAAAGCTCTTCATCAATGTATCGGCTGAGGTCGGCGCTGAGGGCGTCAATGTTGACCTTGCAGGCGCCCATCACTTCGCGGGCATGCTCATCTTCCGTCAGCGCCAGAAGCAAATGTTCCAGTGTGGCATATTCATGATCACGCTCTGATGCGAACGTCAGGGCCTTTTCGAGTGCGGTCTCTAGGGAGGGGGACAAACGTGGCAAGTGACTGGCCTTCCGGAGTGAGTGTTTCTAGTCGTCTTTCTCCATGACACATTGGAGAGGATGTTCATGGCGTTTGGCAAGGTCCAATACCTGCGCGACCTTTGTTTCGGCCACTTCGTAAGTATAGACACCGCACAACCCCACGCCCTTTTGGTGGACATGAAGCATGATGCGCGTGGCCTGTTCCCGGGAACGATTGAAGAAATGTTCCAGGACGTAGACGACAAACTCCATCGGCGTGTAATCGTCATTCAACAGAAGCACACGGTAGAGCGACGGCTTCTTGGTCCGTACGCGCGTTTGCGTGGACAGACCAAAATTCGTCCCATCATCATCGCCAGTCTGCCCGCCCCCTGGTGGGTCGCCGGGTCCGGGCCGATTTAGCCGTATTGGATCCGTGCTGGAATGGTTCAGGTCACCGCTCATAGTTACCAAGATATACGTTCTTGCCCGACTTTGAAGAGCGGATACGCGGCAAAAGCACAATCTGCCTGAATTCAGGTCACTTGGAGACTGGCGAGGAGATCATTCACGCGCTTAGCATTCGCCCCCATATCGCTATAGCCCACGCGGGATGCAGAATAGACTGCGAGCGTGGATTTCCCGTCTGAAGGCAGGATGGCAATATCCACATCATCCTTGAATTTGAACAGTTTCGATACCGCGATGAAGCTGATGCGACCCGCCTGGGCGTCGAGCGCCTTCAGCCTCCAGTCCTTGCGCATGGCCACAAGGGCCTCGACCTGGCTGAACAGACTGTCTGTGCTGCAGAAGAAAATCGGGCCTTCTTCGTCCGGGCTAGCCTGGTCAGCAAAGCCGGCTGGTGCGACTAGATACGTATTCGGCGACTTGGGTCGCTTAAGGGTTTGGAAATCGAGAAAATCGCTCATGCACAACTGTAGAAGCATGCGCAGCGGTTTCGCCAGAGCATTCTGCATCTAAACTTGAAAGAAGTCGTGGCAAAAAAGAACCGGGCCAAACAGGCCCGGCTCAAAACTATCTACGCCACTCTACGCCCCAGCCCGCTAGCTTGGCCGGGAAACAGGAAGAGCTTACTTGGGTGCGAACGCCATGAACGGCTTCGTCGCGTCGCGCCAAGCAGACATGCAGAGTTCAGCCTGCGCGCTGACTTCGGACGTGTAAGCCGAGAGAAGGTTCTTGGCGAAGCCGGACTGTATTTCCATTGCTTCGCGTGGATCTTTTGCACCGGTCAGCGACTGCGTGGCTTCAACACCCTGTTCGAGCGTGCGAGCAAAGAAGTCCATGTTGCGGGCCCCAATGGTGCGCATCATTTCCGAAGAAGATGCTGCTTGTTCTGCGAGGGCCTTCATGCCGCCTTCAGCATAACCACCGAACTTGCCTGCGAAACCTGTCATTTGTTCCATGCCTTCATCAATCATTTTGGTTGCCGAATCTGCCACACGCGCTTCCGCTTTGGCTTTCGGAGAAGACTTGGGAGTGGTCTTTTTTGTTGTCGCCATGGGGAGGATCCTTTTCACGCTGGATGCCCTAACGTAGCGTAAAATATGAGCAATTGCAACAATTATTGTGCGGCGCAGCATTTTTAAATTCGCATGAAAATTGCAAAGCTTGAAACCTGATTACAGATTTGTGAGGCTGGGGCCTGCGTTAAGATGTGGTCAACCGATTTGACGGACTCTAGTTTAATCTCCGGGTGCCGGGGTTAACTCATTTTGGAGAGAACATGATGCGGCTCGCACTACCACCTGTCCTGAAAGCACTCACTATAGCGGTGGCGCTGATGGCGGCAGGCCTGTTTGCCCAATCTGCTCACGCCGAGAAGTACGCCTCCATCGTGATCGATGCGGATACTCATGAAGTGCTTCATGCCCGCAATGCCGATGAAGCGCGCTACCCGGCCTCCCTCACCAAGGTGATGACCCTCTACATGCTGTTTGACGCGCTGAAGACAGGCGAGGTCACTCTGGACGAACGCCTCGTTGTCTCGCGCCACGCGGCCAGCCAACCCCCTTCAAACCTCAAGCTTCGCACCGGCTCGACCATGACAGTTCGCGACGCAATCGGCGCGCTGGTCAGCAAATCAGCCAATGATGTCGCTGTGGTTGTGGCTGAGCGTCTCGGGCGCACCGAAAGCCGCTTTGCCCAATTGATGACTGTGAAGGCCAAATCGCTCGGAATGAACCATACCCGCTTCATGAACGCGTCGGGCCTGCCCAACACACAGCAGCTGACGACCGCGCGTGACCTGGCCATCCTGGCCGATGCGATGCTCACCGATCATGCTGACTATTATCATTACTTCTCGTCCAGCAGCTTCCAGTGGGCTGGACGCACCTACAAGAACCACAATGAGCTGCTCGGCAAAGTAGACGGCGTGGACGGCATCAAGACCGGCTATACCCGCGCCTCCGGTTTCAACCTGATGACCTCTGCCAAGCGCGACGATAGCCGTATCATTGCGATCATGCTGGGCGGGAACACGTCCCGATCTCGCAACGCACATGTCGAGGATCTTGTTGAAGCTGCCTTTACGACGCTCACCGATCCTGCTCACGACACCCAACTCGCCTTTGCGGGCGTTCTGCAGCCAGTACACCCGAACGATGCGGCAGAACCGATGCTGAATGGAAAACGCATCAGCGTTATCATCGCTGAAGGTGGTGGTGAAACAGATGACGACAAACTGGTCGTGGCTGAAACGGCACCTGTTGCAGCGCCAACACCAGAGGTTGCCGAACACACTAAAATGGAAACTCCGGTTGAGCCGTTTGTGCAGCCCAAGACCCACATCATGAGCGTTTCGGAATACGAAGCGCGCCAGATGCAGAACGCGAAATAACGCCCGAGTTCAAGTTTCCAATCTGAAACGCAACCCTTGCAAGCCCAAGCGGGCTGACCCAGAAGGCTTTCCAGCCATCAGGAGCGAACAGACGTGACCCGTGAAAGCGACATCGATATTGCGCGCAATGTAATTCGCATTGAGCGCGAAGCCCTTGAACAACTTGAGGCCGGTCTGGACGCGGCCATCGAAAAGGCCGCAGACCTCATCATGGCCACGGACCGGCACATCATCGTGGCGGGTGTGGGCAAGTCTGGACATATCGGCCAGAAGATCGCGGCCAGTCTCGCATCGACGGGCACGCCCTCATTCTTCCTCCATCCGACCGAAGCCAGTCATGGTGACCTTGGAATGATCGTTCCAGGCTCCGTCGTGATCGCGATATCCTATTCGGGCGAGAGCCGCGAACTGGTCGATTTGATCCGCTATTGCCGCACCAATTCGGTACCCCTGATCGGCATGTCACGCGCGGCAGAGTCGACGCTTGGTCGCGGGTCGGATGTGTTGCTGACGCTGCCAACTGTTGCGGAAGCCTGCCCCAACGGGCTCGCGCCAACCTCCTCAACGACAATGGCACTCGCGCTGGGCGATGCGTTGACCATAGTCCTGATGGCGCGACGGGGCTTCTCACGGGAAGAGTTCGGGTTTCGCCACCCGGGGGGGAAACTTGGCCGCTCCCTCCAGACTGCCGGCGACTATGTGGCCGGCCGCACGGACGATATGCCATCGGTCAGCGAAACCGCGGCAGTCGAAGAGGTTATCTTGGCCATCTCGGAAGGCCGCAAGGGATGCGTGGCCGTGCTGGATGCGACTGGCGTGATCGTGGGAATGGTCACCGACGGCGACTTGCGACGTGCCATGCTGGCAGGAAAGCTGACGGGAAATGCCGCCGCGATCATGACACCATCACCCCGCACGATTTCACTCGACGAGCGCATGTCCGCAGTCATCAAGAGATTGACCGAGCATCGCATCTCCAACGCATTCGTTGTGGAAGATGGACGCCCGGTGGGAATTGTCGACATGAAAGACCTTCTCGCCGAAGGCTATGTCTGATCGGCCTATTTGGTCAGTTCGAACCGGATGTTCACTTGGGCCGAATAGCCAATTTCACCGCCTGAAATCGGCGTGGATGCCATATCGGCAGACTCGCTCATGGCCATCATCCTGCCCATCGGCGCAGGCGAAGGTTCATACCCGCCGCTTTCGGAGATGTTGACGATGCGCGACACCCGCATGCCGACAGCTTCAGCATAGAGCTCAGCGCGCGCAGTTGCGTCCGCAACGGCCTTGCGCCGCGCTTCGTCACGGGCATCACTGGCATCTTCTAGAGCGAAATTCAGGCCCGAGAACGTGTTACCGCCTGCGGCAACGAGGCTATCAAGCGTTTCACCCAAACCATCCAGATTGGTCACTTTGACGGTTAGCTGGTTTGATGCCGAATAGCCGCGCAGAACCTGTTTGCCGTTGCGACGCCCATTGGCATCGGTTTCCTCGACATAGTCGTAGACCGGATTGAGAGAAATATTCGACGTCTGCATGTCCTTGTCGGCGACGCCTGCGGACTTCAGCGCGTTCATCATGCTTGTCATCGCCTCAGCCTGCGCCGCCATTGCAGCAACTGCGGTCTTGGCTTCCTCGTTTACACCGGCCGTGATGTAGGCAATGTCCGGCGCGCGCTTCACATTGGCGGTCGCGGAAATGTCCAATGTGGTTTCGGGCTGGATCGAATTGGGGTGGTAGGTCATCTGGCTCGTCCCGGTTGGAACCGATTGGGACGGCATCTGCGCACAGGCAGACAGGGTTCCTGCCAGGGCGATGGCGCTGGATGCGATGAACAGATTCCGGAAAGTGCGCATGTTGTCTCCTCGGTTTATTGATCGAGACCGATGGCTACCAGCGCATTGTGTCAAACTCGCGTCAGGCGGCTCCGACTTCGCGTTGCGGATACCCTTCCGGATTGCCGCTTTGCCAGGCCCATTGATCTCGGCACATGTCTTCCAACGTCAAACGAGTCTTCCAGCCAAGAAGTTCCATCGCATAGGAGGGATCAGCCCAATAGGCCGGCAAATCGCCAGCGCGGCGCTCGGCGAAGTTGAGCGGGATCTCCCGACCGCTTGCCTGTTCAAACGCTTTCACCACATCCAGGACCGAATAGCCGTTCCCGGACCCGAGATTGACTGTGAAACTGTCCGGACTTTCCAGCAGCTTCTCAAGCGCAACGATGTGCGCTTCGGCGAGGTCGACGACGTGGATATAGTCGCGCACACCCGTGCCGTCCGGCGTATCGTAGTCGTTGCCGAACACGTTGAGATGGGGGCGACGCCCCACCGCCACCTGGGCAACGAACGGCATCAGATTATTCGGCACCCCGTTCGGATCCTCTCCAATCAGACCGGTAGGATGCGCACCAATCGGGTTGAAGTAGCGCAGGATGCCTGCATTAATGCCTGCGCCCGATGCGACGAGGTCATTCAGCATCAGCTCAACCGCATATTTGGTCATGCCATAGGGATTGGTGGGCGCCAGCGGATGGTCTTCGGTGTAGGGCAGCGAAACCGGTGTGCCATAGACAGTGGCAGACGACGAAAACACGATATGGCCCACACCCGCCTGTTTCATGGCGTCGAGCAGGCTGAGTGAGCCCTGAACATTATTGCTGTAATAATCGAGCGGGTTGGCGGTCGATTCCCCAACGGCCTTCAGGCCGGCGAAGTGAATCACGGCCCCGCATTCGTGCTCGCGCAGAGCACATATCATGGCGTCGGTGTCGCGAATGTCTGCTTCGATGACTGGCACATCATTCGCGCCCGTAATCTGACAAATCCGATCGATGGCGGCCATGCTGGAATTGACGAAATTGTCTACAATTACCGGCGTATATCCTCGGTTCAGCAACTCGACACATGTGTGCGAGCCGATATATCCAGCCCCCCCCCGGCACGAGAATCCGCTTTGAGTTGCCTTGCATGAATTTTGACATCCCTGACTTGTCCCCAACTCCATCGTGTAGGTCGTGTCCAATGATCATGCAAACGATCTGCCACATTTACGCACGTAATTCGCAAGAGCGTGGCAGACAGCACATTGCCTTGCCAAAGAAGCACGCTAAAACGGGCCGCTGGGGCCTGTAGCTCAGTTGGTTAGAGCGGACCGCTCATAACGGTTTGGTCGCGGGTTCAAATCCTGCCGGGCCCACCATTTTCCTGTGAAAGCGCCTTTGCGCACAACCTGCTTCGGCGGAGCAGATTGAAGCTGGAAATTCTCAAAGCGCCCGCAAATGCGGGATCAGCCCAGCATCGCCCGGACTTCTTCGTCAAAATACGCAATCGTCGGCTTCAAGCCTTCCTCCAGCGCAATCGTCGGTTCCCAGTCGAGCGTATCGCGCGCACGGGTGATGTCCGGCTGGCGCTGACGGGGGTCATCTTGCGGTAGTGGCTTGTGCACCAGCTTGGATCGCGCACCGGTCATCTCGATGATTTTCTCGGCGAGTTGGCGGATCGTGAACTCGCCCGGATTGCCGAGATTGATCGGACCGGTCACGTCGTCGCTCGTATTCATCAGCCGGATCAGACCTTCAACAAGATCCGAAACATAGCAGAAGCTGCGGGTTTGTTCGCCATCGCCGTAAAGCGTGATGTCTTCGCCCTTCAGCGCCTGAACGATGAAGTTGGAAACCACACGCCCGTCATTCGGATGCATGCGCGGCCCATACGTGTTGAAGATACGCGCGACTTTGATCTGGACCTTGTGCTGTCGATAATAATCGAAGAACAGCGTCTCCGCACAGCGTTTGCCTTCGTCATAACAGGCACGCGGCCCCAGCGGGTTCACATTGCCCCAATAATCTTCGGTCTGGGGATGGATCTCCGGATCGCCGTACACTTCGGACGTCGAGGCTTGAAGAATTTTGGCCCGTGTTCGCTTGGCCAAGCCCAGCATGTTGATCGCGCCATGCACGCTGGTCTTGGTCGTCTGAACCGGATCGAACTGGTAATGCACCGGACTGGCCGGGCAGGCCATGTTGTAGATCTGGTCCACTTCTACAAAGAGCGGCACGGTCACGTCATGGCGCATCACTTCGAAACGGGGATTGTCGAGCAGATGCGCTACGTTGGTGCGCCGACCGGTGAAGAAGTTGTCCACGCAGAGCACTTCAGCCCCGGTATCCAGCAGGCGCTCGCACAAGAAGGAGCCGATAAAGCCGGCACCGCCGGTGACGAGAATTCGGGGGACATAATGCATCCCCCAGCGATCCCTGCTTTTCCCTATGGGGTCAAGACTCTTAGACATTTCCGGGCCTTGTGACAGACTGCTCATGGGAGGCCTGACAGATGAACCCTTTTGACCGCATCGTGGATTTCGCCGCGCAGCATCATGGAGATCGCGCCGCTGTTCTTGAGATGTCGCAGAATGCCCATCAGGCAAAATCCCTGAAGAAAATACCCGACGACCGGTATCTCGCCACGATGTCGCGCTGCGTGTTCAATGCCGGCTTCAACTGGAAAGTCATTGATGCGAAATGGGACGGGTTTGAACTGGCCTTCGAGGGCTTCGATCCAAACAGGCTCGCCTTCTTTGGCGACGAGATGCTGGGTCAGCTCGTGTCGGACACGCGCATCGTGCGCAATGGCCAGAAGATCAAGGCGACGCTTGAGAATGCGAAATTCGTGGCGGACACCGCCAAAGCGCATGGCAGCTTCGGCGCGTTCCTCTCTGCCTGGCCCGCTGACGACCAGGCCGGACTTCTCGGCTACCTGAACGAAAAGGGCTCACGCCTTGGCGGAGCGACGGGGCAGTATTTCCTGCGCTTCTCGGGCTGGGATGCCTGGATCATGTCTGGGGATGTCTGCCGCGCCCTGGTACAGGAGGAGGTGCTGGATAAGCCAGAGGCCAAATCCAAATCCGCGATGAAGAAAGTACAGGTAGCCTTCAATCACTGGCATGCCGAGAGCGGCCTGCCTTATGCCCAGATCAGCCGCATTCTGGCGCTCAGCGTCGGCTAGACCTGCGCCTTCTGGCGAAAATAGTCGAGCGATCCACGATGGATCAGCGCATCGCCTGGCAGGGTTTCATGGGCCTCGATGTCGGGCTTGTTTTTCACCTCATCATAGACGCCGCCGAAATCCTGATAGCAGGCGTCCAGCAAGGCGTCGAAGCTGTCGATGACGAAATAGGTCTGCTGGAAGTCGTCGATGATGTATTTGGTGCGCATGATACGCTGCAGGTCGAAGGCGACCCGGTTGGGGCTGTCATTCTCAAGCGCAAACACGGTTTCGTTGGGACTTGAGAGAATACCGGCACCATAGATGCGCAGACCGCCCGCTTCGCGGATGAGGCCGAACTCGACCGTGTACCAGTAGAGTCGCGCGAGGTTGTGCAGCTGGCCGAGTTGCATGGCCCGCTGTCCGCCCTTTCCATAGGCTTCCATGAAGTCAGCAAATACAGGATCAGCCAGCATCGGCACATGACCGAAAATGTCGTGAAAAATATCCGGCTCCTGGAGGTAGTCAAACTCCGCCTCGGGTCGAATGAAGGCCCCGGCCGGAAACCGGCGATTGGCGAGATGGTCAAAGAAAATCTCATCCGGCACCAATTCCGCCACAGGCACGACGCGCCAGCCCGTGATCTTCTCAAGCTTGTCCGACAGTTCAGCCATGTTCGGAATACCCGACGCGGACAGCTCAAGCTCTGCCATTGCTTTCAGGGCCACTTCCGAGGCCCGGCCTTTCGCAATCTCTCGCTGACGCAGGAACAACCGATCCCAGCGATCATGCTCTGCCGCACTGTAGGTATCCCACGCCTGATCGATCGTGAAATCAGCGGCGCGCGGAGCGTCATGGTAGCGGTTCTTGGCAGGTGAAGTTGTCATGGCCGGACTGTACAGCAAATCGACATATAGTTCCATATGAAACTATATGTCCCTCTCTTGAGCGGCTTCCAGCACTCGGGTCGACGGCGTTACGCGAACATGTCAGTAAGGTTTCGGGAATTAAGTGGGGCGTACAATTGTAATCGGTATGACAGAATCAATTTCCCCCGCGAGCGCCGCGCCCAAGCCCTTCAAGTCTTCAGCGATAAGCTTCTCTGTGATCATTGTGAACTACAATGGGGGCGCGTATTTGCAGGCCGCCGTCGATTCGCTGAAGACTCAGACATTTCAGGACTTTGAGCTGATTGTCATCGACAATGCATCGACCGACGGGTCGCCAGATACGTTGGATCTCTCTGGTATCGCACAAGCCAGGCTCATAAGGAACTCCGACAATGTCGGCTTTGCGGTGGCCAACAACCAAGCCGCAAATCTGGCGCGCGGACAATGGCTCGCATTGCTCAATCCGGACGCCACAGCGTCCGCCAACTGGCTGGAGAAGCTTCAAGCCGCCTCCCGGCACCATGCGGGCTGCCGTGTGTTCGCCTCGACCCAATACTGCCTCGACGACCCGGATATGCTGGACGGCGTGGGCGATGCGTATTTGATCTTCGGTATCCCTTGGCGGGGTGGCTTCGGCCACCCGGTTTCCCGGCTACCCGAAACGGGTCTCTGCTTCAGTCCATGCGGCGCTGCGGCAATGTATGACCGGGAACTTTTCCTGCGTATCGGCGGCTTTGACGAACGCTTTTTCTGTTATTGCGAAGATGTCGACATCGGCTTCCGCCTGCAGCTTGAAGGGGAGCCGTGCGTCTTCCTCAAGGATGCGGTTGTGCACCATGCGGGCAGTGCCATTTCTGGTCGCCACAGCGCCTTTTCATCCTATCACGGAACACGCAACCGCATCTGGACCTATGCGAAGAATATGCCGACTCCTTTGCTGGTCCTAACTGCTCCGGTTCATCTCGTTCTGTCGGTGTATCTCATTTTCCGGAGTGCCATGATCGGATGTTTCAAACCCACACTACGTGGAACCTGGCACGGCGTGCGAGATCTACCGGCGATCCTGTCAGACCCACGCTGGCGTGTTCGGAAGAGAAAGCGTTCGATGATCGACCTTCTACGCACGATGACGTGGAATCCACTACGCATGAACCAGAGACTGCCTCATGTCCGGCCCCTGCCTTCTGACGCGGATCAGCCCCTGATCGCCCGAGAAGCACACTAGGACAGGCGACAGACTCCGTCAGTCACCCTCAACCGAACCGCCTTGATGGACGAAATCATACAAGGCTTCTGCAATCCGCAAATCTTCCTCAGTCTTGATGACATGCCCTGCCATCTTGTTGACGGTAAACACGCCTCGTCGGCCCGCATATGTCGCGCAGCCGCCGGACTCTTTTGCGGCGAGGAATGTCGCAGAGCGCCACCCTGTGATTGACCAGGAAACCTTCCGAACAGGATCGAGATCCTGCGAGTTCGTCTTCTCGGAAAACGTGAAGTTCACAGGTTCATCATGGTAGAGGCATTCCAGCTGATCATCGACCACGCTGAGCAGCACGTCGACATCGGTTTCAATCATTGCACTTACAAAGTCGCGCACCTCAGCGGTTGTCAGCAATGGCGCAATCGAGTGTACTTGGAACACGCGATCACAGGGATTGGCCTTCAGGAACTCTGTCACGAAGTCTTCACTCGTTGCGTTGTTGGATCCAAGCTCCTCCGGGCGCTGATGGAACTCAACACCCTCGGCTTGCGCAATCGGCCCGAAGTCCGGATGTTCGGAATTCACGATGATGCGGTCGAAGACACCCGCCTCGCGGCATTTCCGGATCGCGTGCACGATCAACGGAACGCCTTTCAACGGCGCCAGGTTCTTCTTTTGCAGACGCTGGCTGCCCATGCGGGCGGGGATCATCGCGATATTGGTCATGCGGCAACAAGCCTTTCGGTTTAGCGCAAATAGTCTGGAATATGGCTCAATGCAGGTTGGGCGTTTTCCAGCCCTTCAATCGCAGCCATGCCCATCATGAAAATGGCTTCTTCAGCGCTACCGCCAATATGGCCTGTAGCGATGAAGTTCGGCAGTCGCAGCAGATCCATGTCCGTCGGGGGTTCCGGTTCAAACACGTCAAACGCAGCCGCCGCAATGTTCTCATTGTGCAACGCACGCTTCAGCGCTGCCTCGTCCACCAATCCGCCACGCGCCGTATTGACCAGTACCGCATCAGTCCGCATGCGAGCCAGGCGATCAGCATTGATGATCATCGACGTGGCAGGTGTGAACGGCACGTGCAGCGAAAGGACTTCACTGGTCTCGACTAGTTCATCCAGTGAAACGCTTTTCACGCCAGTTTCCTCACAGAACTCCGACAGGTCGCGAATATCATGCGCCTGGACTTCGCAGCCAAGCGCCAGCATGAGCCGCGCCACTTCCTTGCCGACATGTCCGCACCCCAGCAGGCCCACTTTGCGGCCTTGCAACTGACGACCCTTGATCTGACGAAATTCACCACCCACGATTTCCATATGTGACCTCACAACATGGCGCAGGCTGGCGATACTGAGTGCAATCACAAGCTCCGCGACAGACCGGCGATTCACGCCGCCTGTCCAGCCAACGTGGACTCCGCGGGCTTCACACGCATGCAGGTCCACATTGTTCAGGCCTACGCCATATTTGCCGATGACTTTCAAATCAGGCAGCCGCGCAAGGATGTCATCGGTGATCTTCTCGAGCGCGACTACGACGTGGGACTTGCCCTGCAGAAAGGCGACGAGTTCGTCACCTGCCAAGGTGCGACCGGTGTCGTTCAAAGTGACGTCGCTATAGCGGCGATTGAGTTCAGCGGCCAACTTTTCATGCGCGGAAAAGGAACGCGATAGCACGGCGACGGAGGCTGTGTTGTTCATTGAAGTTTCTCCTGTCCCGAGATGCGTATCCCGCTTACGAACCGGCTGCGAAATGCAACTCGGCCTCCCCAAGACCGTCGACACTTGCCACAATTCTGGCAGGCCCATCAAGGCCCACACGCGGGGCCAGCGCCCCAAGCAGGATTACGTCGCCGCGCCGATGTTCCCATCCTCTCGCTGCCATGCGATTCACATGATCGGTGAGCAATTCAGACGGCAACGCAACCAACTGCCTGACATCACCCTCCTCCTTCACGACACCGTCAACAATCAGCCGACCCACACGATCACGATCATCTAAGCTATCGGCACCCTCTACGCCCTCTCCGGCAACCGCATAACCTGCTGCACCATTGTCCGCGACCAGCGCCAGGCCGCCATGGATTCCCAGCGCAGAGAAGCGGGTTTCGGGAACCTCGATAGCGGCAATGGTTCGCGCCACCGCGTCCAGCACCTCAGTGCGGGTATATCCGCCGGGCTTCAGCGGCAGGTCAGTCCCCAGGACGACCGCCAGTTCACATTCCGCGCCGGGCTGCCTGAAGTCGGTCATAGGCCGAGTGTTACCGGACGAGATCATGTTCGTCGAAGGGATCAGTCCCGAGAAAGGCCGTGCAAGCCCGAGCCCGTCGCGCGAACCCTGATTGCTTGCGCCCAGCTTCCAGTGGCCGCCTTTCAATCCCAACGCCCTCAGATAGGAGTCCTGCACGTCTTCGGCGGACTCGTAATCGGCCGGCAACTGGTGCGTTGGGAAGGAACAGATGGTGCCCGTTCGGGCTGCTGAGACAAGCGCGTCGGAAAGATTTTCGAAGTGTTTCATGAAATCAGAATGCCTGAATGAGTCATGCCGTTTGCTCCTGCATTACGCCTTGTTCTAGGGGAGCAACTACCCTATCAAAAGCCCCTCAGGTCAGGGAACACCTCACGGCTTCGAATTCCGTACCGAATTGATACGCGAGTAGATAATCCAGCTATGTCCATCGTGATCAATTACGAACTCTTGCTGGCGAGCGCCAAGGCAAGCGGCGACTTCCTCCGCTCACGATTCGCAGACGCCGCAATAGACACCGCGCTGGCGCGAGATGTGAAACTTGCCGAAGATCGCCAATCAGAAGAAATGGTGGCCGCCGGACTGCTTTCCGATAGTCCGTGGGGCGTCATGTCTGAAGAGGGCGGATGGCTCCGAGAGCCAGCGAGCCCGGATGACCCCTATTGGGTGATCGACCCCTTGGATGGAAGCTACAATTTCATGCGCGGAATCCCCTTGTGCGCTGTTTCCATTGCGCTTTGTCAGGGAATGACGCCGCTAGCGGGCGCGGTATATGATTTTGTCCGGGACGAACTTGTCCACACGAATGAGACAGCCGGGCTGTATCGCAACGGCGAACGCATTGACCGCGCGGCCCTTGGCGGCCCGTCGTCCCTCTCAACAGGTATCCCCGCCGCCACACGCTCCAATGCCGAAGCCGCGGCAAAGAATGCCGAGGCACTGAACGCCTGGGGCAAGGTGCGGATGATTGGCTCGGCCGCCCTGTCCCTCTCATGGGTCGCTCAGGGGAAACTGGACGGATACCAAGAAAAAGGGATCAGATGGTGGGATGTCGCCGGCGGCCTCGCATTGGTGCGGGCCTCTGGCGGAAATTTCACCGTTGCAAACGACGATATATGGTCACCGCTGGAAGTTTCGGCCAATGGCCGTTAGCGACGCCCAGCGTAGAGTTTTAGGAGTGAAGAAATGTCAATGAATGTTGGAATTTGCGGATTCGGCAAAATGGGACAAATTCGTGCCGATGCGATCGAAACGCACGGCTTCGCCCAGATCAAATCCGTCTTCGACGTCAACATCCCCGATGACTGCAAATACCCGGTCGCCAATTCCATTGACGAGATCATCGAAGACCCGGACATCGACATTGTCTTTCTTTGCCTGCCCAACTATTTCAACAAGCCGAAAACGATCATGGCACTGAAGGCTGGCAAGCACGTCTTCTGCGAAAAGCCCCCCGCTTTCAGCGCTCAGGATGTGCGCGATATTCAGGAAGTCGAACGCGCCAGCGGCAAAGTACTGATGTACGGTTTCAATCACCGTCAGCACGGTGCAATCGACAAGATGAAGAGCATCGTGGACTCCCGCAAGTTCGGCTCCATTCTCTGGATGCGTAGCCGCTACGGCAAAAGTGTGGATGGTGACTATCTGAACACATGGCGAGCCAAGAAGGAACTGGCTGGCGGCGGCATTCTGCTGGATCAGGGCATCCACATGCTCGACCTCCTGCTCTACCTGACCGGCAAGCCGTTCGACGAAGTTCACGCCATGGTCTCCAACATGTACTGGAAAACCCCCGGCATCGAAGACAATGTCTTTGCGATCATGCGCAACACGCAAACGGGCGTCACTGCGTCAGTCCACTCCACCATGACGCAATGGAGACACCTGTTCTCGCTCGAAGTCTTCATGGAGCGCGGCTATATGGTGCTGAACGGTTTGAAGACGTCGTCAGGGACCTATGGCGACGAGATCCTTACCATCGCTCAGAACCGCACAACGGCGCCAGCGGCAACATGGGAAGACGAAGAACGCCTGACCTTCCACATCGACCAGTCATGGGCACGGGAGATCGAGCTCTTCTTTGACAGCGTCCAGAACGGTGCCCCGGTTAAATTCGGGTCCTCTGATCAAGCCCTTGAAGTCATGTCCCTGATAGACATGATTTACGAACATGATCTGCATCAGGCACCAAACCTCGCAGACCAACTCAACATGACCGTCAAGGAACTGACCTAGCCCGGACGCTCCGGCTTCGGCGTCTTTTCTGCCGCTTTCAGCATCTGATGGAGGGTGTCGATCAGTACGGCGTAAATTTCGGCGGTTTCCACCAGTCTCTGAATCCACTCACCCATTGTGAGCGGTCCGTTGACGGGATCATAGGTTGCCTCGTTCGGCATCGAGGTCAGATGGCGTTTGTCTTTCCAGTGCCGGGCGTAACCGTCCAGTGTGAGCGGGTCATGTGAACCGCCGATACGCGCCACAAACCGGCGCGCTGGCTCGTGATGGCGGGCAATTGCCGCTGCCGGGGGAACATGCCGGTCTGGCGTGCGCGCATCCCACTTGTTTATATCCACACGTCCGTCGATCGCCTGATCCAGCACATAACAGCTCAACAATGCGTTATCATCATATAGAGCCTCGGCGTTGATCGTGCCGGCGCCCTTGTCACCGCCGGTTGGCGACCCGGCAACGATGCCGCCGGCAAGAACATTCAACCGCGCCGAGGGATTTGATGTCCCTATCCCGACCTGGCCATCCGCATCGATCAGAGCCCGCCGTGTAGAACTGCGTGTTGTCGCCAGTGCGTGCGAACAGGATCGGACCATTGCCAGTTGAAGTGGTCGTGTCATCCTGCATCTGAAACACAATGGTCGGATCGGTTCCCTCGAGCTTGAAGGCAACATTCGCCAAGCCCGCATTGACATGGAAAGGTGTCGCTGGCGCATCCGTCCCGATACCGACGAAGCCGGTATCCTTGTCGACCGAAATTGCATCCCGCCACACGCTTCCATCATTGCTGACCTTTATGTGGAAATCGTCATCACCCGTCAGACCAATCTCCGCGCGCCCTGATGCGCCCGATTGCATGAGAAGAGAGGCAGTCGCGGCCGGGGCACTCTTGTTGACGTTTAAGCGACAATCTCCGTTACCGGGTGTGACGTCATCATGCTGCAACAGGACAGAGTCAGATTTCACAGACAAGCGATTGGAAAGGTCGGCTATCGTGTTGATCCCCAATACCGGGCTCTCTTCCGATGGCGCGGCGCCCGCCATAGCCACCCAGTCAGCGCCATTGAAAACGCGCATCACCGCTTCATCCAGAATGTAAGCCCGCATACCCGCCAGTGCCTGGAATACGGCCCATGCACCATCCTGGAATGTGGCGATTGTATTCACGGCATAGCCGGACCAGTTCTCGCCCGTCGCGCTGGCAGGAATGATGTAGGCCTCGCCGTCCAAAGGCGCCTCGGGCTGGATCGAAATTGCTTTCGATTGCACGCACAGCTGAACCATCTGGTCCAGCTTGCGGAACGCCTCGTTTACGGTGACATGTTTCTGGGCCTGATTGGGTATCAGGTATGGCAGACCAAGACGTGCAGACTCGTCCATGTGGAGCTCCTTTGATGCTTTTCAGACATCTATAGCTCCGTGCGGTTACGGTCGGATTGGCAGAGTTTAGTCCTCGGGTTGGGAGTTGGACCGCAGTTGTTCAACCAATCCTTTTCCGATCACGCGACTGTGCTGAATCTGGCACTCCTCCTGCAAATGCTCACGGGAATCAAAAAAGCATGTGTACGGATATTGTAAGTTGCCCTTGAACTCCAGGAAGCCTCCCTTTTCTGCCATCCCAAACCAAGCACGCATCTTGTCGAGCGCCTCCGGAGACAGCTCGCCCGAGTCAACGGAAGGGCTGAGCAAACCATATACGGTAATGTCATTGGCGTTGGCCCACTTGATGAATTCCATCAAGCCGGCAGGAGGTTCGACCATCTCTGCAATCCTTCGCGTTTCCGCTGCAGAAGATCCGGCCGTTTCGACTTTCTCGCGGTATTTGGCAGCGACCTCCGCAGTGTGTCCGCGATAGTCCCCCTGCAAAGTCATACGTCCTTCCTTGTCGAATCCATGGCGTTTGCCACCGACATAGTTCTCAGTTTCCAGCAGGGCGGCGAACAAATAATCGAGGTCGAAATAGAATAGCGCGTCCAATGAACGCCTGACACCCAGCCCCTTCAGAAAGCTTTTCTCATGACGCACAATGTAGGGATATGAAATGCGAGCCCGCATATCCTCGGCATTCAGGAAGTAGAGCCGGTACTCCCACGGCAGCAGAACGATATCGCCAGGTTCTGCAACTTGCTTTACTTGCTGAAGAATTGTCTCGCGCCCCAATGCCAGCGCAATGGACAGATTCACACATGGTATTCCGGATTCCTCGGCAATCGTCTCGCAGCGGTCGCTGTAAAATCCGCTACTCCCGGCAGCGAGGACAATTTTCGGCTTGTCCAGCGCTTGGCCGTAAGCTCTCTTCTGTGAATATACGCGGTCGAAAATCCCGACCGACAATGGCTTGTCGATAACCACACCGAACAGGCCAAAATACAGCACAAGTCCCAGAAGGCTGGCGGCAATAACACTCAGGATAGGTTTCATTTACGCGCCTCCCTAAAACTGGAAGTAGATGAATTCTTCAGACGCTGTTCCGAAGAACACCGCCTGAATGACGAAGCCGATTACCAGCGCAACTCCCACGAGGCGTGCGCGCTGACCGCCCCGTTCCTTCGTCTGCGCGAATGCCACGACAAGCCCGAGCAGGGAGAAACAGAACGCCTGCACCAAGCTGGTCCATTGGGCCGGATCGGAGAAGAGGGTCGAACCGGCAGGGGTCAAGGACGCATACTTCACGGGGAGCCCCAGCAGCGCATTGAGATGAGGCGGCATATGGAATCCATTCATGCCGAGGAAACCGGCCAGAACATTGTTTGCCGCTTCCAGGCTTTCTGCGCGGAAATAGATCCATGCCACACAGACCGCAAAGAACGTGACAGCCCAGCCAAACACCCTGCCCGGCAGGCTTCCAACGGCGGCCTCAAGCCCGCTCCCCTTGATCACCGAGTTGAACAGATGGTTCACCGTCAGATATGCTCCGTGCAGCCCTCCCCAGATCACGAAAGTCCATGCCGCGCCATGCCAGAGACCGCCAAGCAGCATGGTTGTCATCAGGTTGATATCGGCGGTTACCGCCGAGAGGGATGTACAGATAGTCGCGCAGGAAGTCAGACAGTGTGATGTGCCACCGGCGCCAGAAATCGATAATACTGGATGCGCGATAAGGGGCTGCAAAGTTCTCAGGCATCTTCAAGCCTACCAGCAAGGCAAGCCCAATGGCGATGTCCGAATAGCCGGAAAAATCAAAATATATCTGTCCGGCAAATCCAAGCGTTGCCAACCACGCCTCGATCAAAGTTAGTTGCGCACCCGCAGCAGCTTCACCGAACAGCTGGTTCACCGCAGGTGAAATGCCATCTGCCAGGACGGCCTTCTTGAACAGGCCGATGATGATAATTGCGAGCCCGCTTGCGAACATGGCGGCGGTGGGGCGCGCAAACAGCCTGGTCTTGAACTGGGGCACCAGATCCTTGTGATGAACGATCGGGCCCGCAATCAACTGCGGAAAGAATGAGATGAACAGGGCATAGTCTACAAAGCTGTATTCTTCACCGAGCTTGCGTTTGTAGGCATCTACCAGGAACGCGATTTGCTGGAATGTGAAGAACGAAATTCCCAGCGGCAGGATGACCTTGAACACCTCGATATCGAAACCGAACAAGAATTCTATATTGCCGATGAAGAAGTTGAAATATTTGAAGACAAACAGCAGGCCGAGATTGAACGTCACGCTACAGATAAGCAAAAAACGCCGCTGTCCAGGCGGACGGTCGTGCGCGGAAAGCGCCCTGCCCACGAAGTAATTGACAATGATAGTTCCAAACAACAGGAACAGGTACCGCCACTCCCAATACCCGTAGAAAAACGCAGAGGACAGCAGTAGCCAAATCTTAACGGCATCCTTCTGTCCGGCACGTCCAAGCAGCAAAGCAACAACCAGCACGACCGGTAAAAAATAGGCGAGGAACGGGACAGAATTGAACAGCATGGCGCAGTGAGCCCTTTATGACGAGCGCAAGCCGCGCCGCTTTAGCAGTGGCGGGATTACTTCATGAAAGAATTGGCGCCATGACAACAGGCGCAACTTTCTGAGCCGTGTTCCTGCCGACCCCTTGATTTGGTCGTGCTTGATTCCCAGCCCACGCGACGGCCGGTCGAATATGGCCAAGTTCACATGGCCCACACCCAGTTTCCATAGCTTGATGCTCAATGCGTGCTCATTGAGTATGTTGCGCACCTTGTTCTTGAAGAGCGGAAAGGTTGTTTCGTTCAGGACATAGCCCCGCTTGTCTCCTCGTCGCCAGACTTTGGTCTGGTGCGTGTAGAGAAACTCCTGATAGTTCTGCGAAAGCGGAGCGCTTTCCCGAAAAGGTTTTTCTGGACAATAGCGCGTGAATACTTCGTTTGCCGTCGAGAAACTGGTCACAGGGTATAGCTTCTCAAATACGGATCTCGGCGCCATGAAGAAGGTCGTGCACAACCATTTCCGACAGGCCTCCCCGCCGATACGCATTGGCTGGGCCAGCGTATCAAGCGGAGCCGGATTGACTCTGGAGAATGTATCTACCCATCCCAACACGGTATTCTGTGCTGGCAATTGGCGAATAAGGTCGCCGTCGATCGCTGCCAGCGCCTCCAGCGGCTTTGAATTGGCCAAGGCATCATTGACCATCAATACGACGTCGAAAGTTTCCGGCAGCCTCGTCCGCACTTCCCGCCAGCCGCGATCCCAGCCGGTAAACTCATGAGCGGTATTATCGCCGCCGACCGCAAAGGCGCGGCATGGCCAGCCCTCATTCGATACCGATTGCCACTCGCGTTGTTCGTTCGCATTGTCGATCTCGACAACCGTGAACTCTATGCCTTCGCGCGCCCTGAAGAAATCTCCGAGAACTGCACGCACGCCTTTGGTTTTCTCTGGATCGAATGTCAGGAACAGGACAAGCACCCTGAAGGCACGTTCCCCTGCCCCCTGCAGACGGTCGTCGCGGCTGGGCACACCATTAGCGCTCATTGAGCAAGACCTTGAACATACTCAACTATTCTTCGTCTCTTGAAATTCCTCAGCAATCTGAGAGACGGAAACTGCCTCTTTCTCGCGAAGGCTGGCCAACACTTCAGGTAACAGTTCCTGCGCTTGTGGTGAGAGCATGAGATGCTTGAGGAATCCTGGGTTACGCCGAATAGCCAGCGTAAGCGCTTTCCTGTTCTCGAACATCAGCGTCGCCATCGCCCGATCTTCCAGAAGAAGAGAAAGATTGTGATGGGACAAAATCGCCTGACCGAACAGTTTCCTCAGGACAGGCACACGGCGGAATGTTCCAGCAAGCAAGCGGACGAAGTTCTGCTTGATCCTATGCTTCAGCGATGGCGTACCGCTGCGTCCGACTGGTTTCGCAGTCGCTTGGTCGATGGCGACGAGTGTTTTGCATGTTGCCTGCAACTCGTCTTCGGAGGTCACGTTCGCCTTGGGTGCATACTCGGCCTCGCGTCCGAGCAGGTCGTCGATCAGGCGGACATAAGCATCAAAGCCCAAGCTGGAATAATCATGCTGCCGGATTTCGGACTGACGTGCAGGCAGATTGTCGAGCACATCGGAGATAATGGGCGCAAGCTCTTCTGGCTCGTCCATTGACGCGTAAATCAGCTTGTCTCCGCTGACCTCTCTCAACACAGGAAGATCGTACACGACACACGGTACACCACAATAGAGCGCCTCGACCGGCGGATAACCAAACCCCTCAAACCTCGACAGAAAGAGCATCAAATCTGCTTCGTACAGCAATTTGAACTTCTCGACATCAGTCACACGATGCTGGAAGTGGACCTCCACATCGTGCTCTTCGCCCCATGCATGGTAAGCTGAAGCAATGGATTCATCCATCGTCGCTGTTCCGACAATAAATGTCAGCCGGCATCCCGACAGGGCGGGTCCAGCATGATCGAGCAATTCCATACCGCCCTTGTATCCGAACGCGCCCCCGAAACGCGTGATACAGATGACGGATCGGCGATCATCGGACTTTACTGCAAGGGCTTTGGCCTCCGCAGCGGCCAGATCATTGATGGGTGGATTGATGTGATGAAAGCGGGCACCTGTATCAGCAAAGTATTCTTCCGCATGCGTCTCACCTTCCAGTGTCGACGCGAGAACCACATCCAAGTGCGGCCCAATAGCCTTCCACGCGTCCCAGGGCTTCTGGTTTGTGCCGTGTTCTGCGGTCTTCGCAATCCAGTTGGGGGTCTCGAAACTCAGCATTCCGAGCTTCGCCTTATTCGCGACGGAAATGTCCAGCGCCCGCCGGAACACTTTCACTGGCGGATGCTTGTGCGGAATAATCCAGACAAAATCCCACGGCCCATCGGGTGTGTCCGAAAAATCCCGCGTCAGCCGCAACGCAAACCGGTCGCCGAAGTCGAAATCCTCGAAGTCGTCAATGAAAATCGGCGTATTGTTCGTCCAAAACGTGACCTGGTGACCAAGCGCGGCAAACGCCTGTGCCATCATCCACGCATGGTAGCGCCCGCCCGAATAGGCACCTTGAGGCATGATGCTGCAAATAAGGATTTTCATGCCAGCCCCTGAACAAGCACGTGCGGACAAGCCTACTCTTCAGTCGACTTTTTCTTGCGCCGAAGCCAGATACTGGCCCCTTGGTTCTTCAGGCACAATGGCATGCGCTCCTCGAAAAACTCGCGGTGGAACCTCTGCATGAATGTATTCGTGTAGACGATTTCGAAGTCGCTATTGAATTCGAGAAACGCCCGAAGGAGATAGGTCTCTGTCCACCAGCGGCCCTGATACACCCAATGCTCGGGATACTCGAACGGATAGTGGATATCGTGGAAATGAACGTACACCCCCTCATTGATGTGCGGGAGTATCTCGAAGAACATGTGGTTCACATCACTGCCCACGCGAGAGACGTGTGTCGAATCGACAAACAGAATGTCGTTTTCCTGCAGCGAGGTGAAGACTTCGATATCGACGTCCTGAACCCGCTTTTCGATGATTTCACGGGTCTCGAGATCGGAAGGACGCACCAGCGATTTCAACAATTGCGGATAGGGTTCGACGAAACGGATATCGATATCACCATTGAAGAATGCGTCATTGGTATCGAGCATACAGCACGAGGAATACCCGGACCCGACCTCGACGATGCGCTTGGGTTTGACGCGGCGCATCATGCTGTAAAGCGAGATGGCATCGGAGTAGGAGTAGCCCCCATTCAGGAAGCCGTAGCGCATCTTGTCAGAAGGCTCGTCGCCAAATGGAATATCGTCATAGAAGGACGCAAACTCTTCAAGCACGGCCAATTGCTTGTCTTCGTTCAGGCCGATGCCAGGCAGGGTACGCCGATCACGATTGAAAATTCGCGCTTCGTCGGCCTTGATGTCTTCAATGTTGGCGACCGGAGAATAGAAATGCCCGAGTGCGCGCCACAGTGGGCTCTTCTCCTCATCGACGCCGACCTTGTTGATCTTGTCTTTCAATGAGCGGACTATCTTTTTCAACGCAGCATTTTCCTTCTGCAGCACCTCAAGTTCATCCTTGTTGTCTTGTACATCCGTCACTGGATACCCCACTTGGTTCAAGCCTTAGGAACGTGCGCCTGCCATCATCTTGTCGAGCAGGATGGCAGCACTTTCTCCTATACGTGTCGTCTCATAGTCTTCGCGCGCTTTGCGGCGAGCAGCAATTGCAAAAGCTGCTTTTGCCGCGTCATTCGCCAGTATGCTTCGAACGGCGTCGGCCATGTCAGCTGCGCTGAAATCATCCAGCACAATCCCGGCATCATCCAGCACGAATTCTGCCGCGCCGCCTGAACCCTTGAAACAGATAATTGGCGCGCCAAACGCAGCCATTTCCATGACCGAGCGTGGAAAGGGGTCATCGCGCGATGTCATCAATCCAATTTCAAACAGTTTCAAATATGGATAGGGGTTCTTGCGCGCGCCCGGGAAGACGACCCGACCGGAAAATCCCGCATCTTCCACTTTCTTCAACATATCCTGCCGCATACCGCCATCACCTATCCAGACGAAGTAGACGGGCCGCCCCTTCGGTTCGGAACGCAGGACATCCAGGGCGGTATCGACGAAATAATCGACCCCCTTCCGGCTATCGACTGACCCCAGACCGCCAATGATCACAGCATCTTCAGGCAGTGCGAGTTCCTTGCGCATCTCGCCGACGGTGAGATCTTCAGCCTTCTTGTCGAAAACTTCCGGCTCCATGGAGCCGGGCACGATCCCGATGCGCTCATGTGGGATGGAGAATGTATCTTTCAGATAATTCCGAACAAATTCGGAAACGGCGAAATATTTGTAATCCGGCTGCTTGAACGCATTCAATTGGACCTGATTGTACAGCGCGATCGTCGTCCATAATTCCCGCACATGGATGAGCGTCGGTGCCTTGATGCCTAGCTTGGCCAGCAAGTCCCCGTTCACAGTCGTGTTGGAATACACAAGATCAGGCTTGAATTGACGCAGTTTCAGCCGCAGGCGCTGTTCATGTCGCCACTGGCGGAATTTTCGCCGCCGAACGTCTTCTGGCAGAGGCGGTCGTTTCGCCCCTTCCGGGCGCATATCGGCCGGATCCAAAAAATGCTGGTAGTAGACATGAGTTGGCGCGAGTTTTTCAAACTCACTGCGCAGCGGACCTTCCTTGCGCATCAGAACCTGGAATTCCCAGTCCCGATTGGCGGCAAAATGCTTCATCAGCGTAAGCAGGCTTATGGGCGCGCCACTCATCGTGCCGTGATGCGATATGAACAGGATGCGTTTCTTTTCGGTCATGTCTACTTTTTGAAAATGCTGTCAAAATCTGTTCGGGGAAATGCATCAAGGAAGCTGTTGACGCCGGCATTGTAGATTTCGCGGCCAGCCTGCTTGTAGGCGTCGGCGGCCACTTCATAAGCCTTGTCCTGAAGTGAGGTGTTTGGCACGCCGATCACGTCTCCGATCTGGTAATAATCGGGGTTCATGTGGCACTGCCGAACGAGTTCGTAGTTCTCCTTGGTCACCTCGATCTTGCCGGGCGGAAAATTCTTGGCCAGCGCACCATAACTGTGATCGACGCCAATCAGGTAGACCGGATTGCAGCCCAGATAGTAGGCCAGCTGCAACGCGATATAAGTGATGGTCGAGCCCAGATACACGATGTTGGAAAAGTCACGGGAGAACTGGATTCCCATTTCGTCGAAATAGTACGGGTCTCCCCGGCGCGCATTGAAAAACAGCGTGTCGTTGAAATTCTTGAAACAGTACGCGTTGTAGATCGCCGCCATTTTGGTCGGCCCCACAACATTGTGGATTTCCTTGCGGCGCAACTCGGTCTGCTCTGTATCTTCGAACAGGAGATATTTGGTGTGGAAGCCCCATTCGTCGAACATCTGGTAGATGCCATTGGCCCCGAACGTGATCTGGTCGCGCAGCGGCGTCAGGTCCATTTCCTTCAGGCTCGGACCATTCCCGATAATGAATCCCGGCTTGCCCTGGTGCTTGTTGCGCATGTGGCGCAGCGTCGTCTGGAATCCCGGCCGGCGATAAAACCCGAACTTGCCAGCACCGTTGCGACCCGGCTTGATCTGGTCAAAGAAATTCATGCGCGCCCGCACGAGACGCAAATAACCGGCAGCCTTTTCCTTTTCAGGAAACCTGTTGGTCCAAACAATCATTTTCTCGGAAACTCCCACCGACGTAAAACGTCGCTCAATATGCACGAAACAGCCCCGCACGTGTCTTGCCAGTCAAAGGCAAGCAATTAGACTCCCTTAGGCAATAAACTCTAGACGGACAACATTGACAGCGGTCATTTCTTGGCAGCGACCTCATGAGACCGTACCAAGACTTGAAGCCAGCGAAACAAAGAAATCATATGAAGCGAACATATCTTCCTGCGGTTGACGGACTGCGTTCCGTCGCCGTCATGTCTGTGCTGTTATTTCATGCCGGATTCTCAGTATTTTCCGGCGGTTACGTCGGTGTCGACGTCTTCTTTGTAATCTCCGGCTACCTGATCACAGGTCACCTTCTTACCGACCAGGAGAGGGGCGAATTCAGCTTCGGGAAGTTCTATCTTCGCAGGGCAAGGCGGCTCTTGCCGGCGGGATTCTTTACCTTGGCCGCATGCCTTCTGATAGGATCTTGGTTGCTCTCGCCTGAGCACCTTGAAGAATTGGGCATCTCATCAGTCTATTCTTTATTCTCGCTCCCGAACATATATTTCTGGCTGCAAACAGGCTACTGGGATGCTGCGGCAGAGACTAAGCCGTTGCTTCATTTTTGGTCGCTGGGTGTTGAAGAACAGTTCTACCTTGTCTGGCCTGCAATGCTTGCCGTATCACTGCGATTCGGAGGACGTCGAACGGCGCTGAGCATTATAGCCATTCTGTCGATTGGCTCCCTCTGCGCGTCCGAAGCGATGCTTCCGGATCATCCTACAGCTGTGTTTTACCTAACCCCGTTTCGAGCTTTTGAGTTCTGTATCGGCGCGGTTTTGGCATTCTTTCCTGCTCCGTCCGCTTGGAACCGGTGGGTAAGAGATATCATATTTGCGCTCGGGCTGACTGCCGTCACCACCGCCATCTTCTTATATAATGGTAGCACAAGATTTCCTGGCCTAAACGCCATACTCCCATGTTTGGGGGCGGCGATGATTATCCACATCGCACGTGCACCGGGCCGGCTGGGATTTATTTTGGGAAATCCTGTAGCTGTTTATCTTGGGAAAATATCCTACTCAGTTTACTTGGCTCATTGGCCTATCATTGTGTTCTACACATACTGGCGATTTGTAGAGCTCAGTCCGACGGAAAGCGTCGTACTTGTGCTCGCGGCAATGGCCGCCGGCGCCCTAATGTACCATTTCATCGAACAACCATTCCGGCACCCATCTCAATCCCAGCCCCAGAGAAGCAATCGTATCTTTATTGCTGGTCTTGTCGCCAGTTTGGCTCTGATTGCACTACCTTCTACCGGCGCATGGTTGTCAGGCGGCTGGACGTCGCGGTACACGAAGCCCGAACTTGAGCTGATGAATGTGGATAAACTTGCAATTTTTGCAACTTATCGCTCAAGCGTTTGCTACTCAGGTGCCGTAGGTTTCGAAAACAAGATCAGTCGCGAAAAATGCCTTACCACTGTACCAGGGAAGCAAAATATTATTCTTCTCGGAGATAGCCATGCCGCCCACCTGTATCCTGGCCTGATTGCGACCTTTCCAAGCATAAATATAATGCAGGGTAATTTTTCGTCATGCTCGCCGATTATGGGGCATGAACCGGCGGACACGCCCTGCGCCTCATTCATGGACCACATCTATTCGGTCGACCTGCCGCGCATACGCCCTCAAAACGCAATCCTCGCCGCGAGATGGAGCAGAACCGACATTAAACCTCTTCGTGAAACCATACGTCATCTCAAGGCGCTGGGTGTTAAGCCCATAATTTTCGGCCGAAGCGCGGAGTACCAACATTCGCTGCCGGATATTGTGCAACGCCGCGGTGTTACCGCCAATCAGATGAACACGTCTCGTTTCATGTTGCGCGGCCTACGTATCGTAAACGGAGAATTGGAAGCACTCGCAAGAGAGGAAGAAGTTGCCTATTTTGATCCCCTTGATATCTTCTGTACGGAAGGCGACATTTGCCTCATAGCAGAGGAGATGCCGCTGCTGTTTCAATGGGATTCGGGCCACCTCACACCCGAGGGCTCCGCCTTTCTTGCAAAGCGCTTCAGCGAAACTGGCATGCTTGCCAGCAGTGGCTTGGGAGCAACCAGCAGTCCGTAAAATTCCGCAACGCGTACCAGACGTGCAAGACATTGCCGCCAGGAACCAATCGGGGTAGACGAGCGCGAAGCCGAAGTGAGAAGCGGGACGACAGGATGAGTGCCTTCGAAAAGGTCGAACACACTGCACCGCCTCCGGCCTCCCCCCGTAGTGTCGGATACACATTCGCAGCCGTTTCCGCGATCGCGGCCGTCCTGCTGCGCAACCATGTTCAGCTATCATTGGCCCTCGCGGGCGCAGCCCTGTTGTTTGCGCTCGTCGCCTTCGTCGCGCCGCGTTGGCTGAAGGGACTCGCATATTTGTGGGGCTTGCTTGCACTGGGTCTGGCCAAGATCGTCAACCCGCTTGTGATGGGCATCATGTATTACGGCTTCATTACGCCCTACGGCCTGCTCTTGCGTATGGGGCGCGATCCATTGCGCATTCACAAGAGGCCCCAAACCGGCTCATACTGGTGCGAATCGACGGATCCTCAGGACCGGGCCGCAATGGAGAGACAGTTCTGAGATGAAAGAGATTCTGAAAGAGCTGGCGTTATACTTTTCGCAGCGCAGGAAATTCTGGTTGTTGCCTGTATTCCTGTTCGTTTTGCTGATTGGCGGGGCGCTGGTGTTTGCACAAGGCTCACCATTAGCCCCGTTCATTTACTCCCTGTTCTAAGTGATGCCGACATATATCCTGGGCATTTCAGCCTACTTCCATGACAGCGCGGCCGTTCTGCTGTGCGACGGCAAGATCGTCGCAGCCGCCCAGGAAGAACGCTTCACCCGGGTCAAGCATGATGCAGGCTTTCCGGCAAAAGCGACGCGCTATTGTCTCGACGAAGCGGGCATCGAGCTCAGCGACGTGCAACACATCGCCTATTTCGAGAAACCGCTGCTCAAGTTTGAGCGCCTGATCGAGACCTACCTGACCAGCGCCCCGCGCGGTCGCAAGACATTTGCGATCGCCATGCCGAGTTGGATCAAGGGAAAGCTCTTCCAGAAGTCGAACATGGCAAAGATCTTCCGGGATGATTTCAATGATCCTGATGCGGGCAACCGTATGGTGTTTGCCCAGCATCATGACAGTCACGCGGCATCGGCATTTTATCCCTCGCCTTTCGACGAAGCGATTGTCCTGACAATGGACGGGGTCGGCGAATGGGCCACCACGTCGGTCTCTGTCGGCAGAGGCAAGGAATTACGGCGCATTCGGGAGATCCGCTTCCCGCACTCACTGGGCCTGCTCTATTCCGCGATCACGGGGTATCTCGGTTTCAAGGTCAATTCCGGCGAGTACAAGGTTATGGGGCTCGCACCATATGGCGAGCCGCGATTTGCAGACCTCATGGAAGAGAAGCTGATCTCCATTGCCGATGATGGCAGCTTCTGGCTGGACATGCGCTATTTCGACTATGTCACCGGCCTGCAAATGACCAACAAGGCTTTCCACGACCTGTTTGGTGAGCCTGCGCGCACGTCTGAGAGCCAGCTGACGCAGTTCCACTTCGACATGGCTGCATCGATCCAGAAAGTGACAGAGAATGTGATGCTGCGCATGACCCGCGCGCTACACGCTGAGTTCGCCATCGACAATCTCTGCATGGCCGGCGGCGTCGCCCTCAATTGTGTTGCCAATGGCAAAATCCTGCGGGACGGCCACTTCAAGAATATCTGGGTCCAGCCCGCAGCAGGTGATGCCGGCGGCGCGCTCGGCGCGGCCTTGCTAGCCCACCATCGTTATCTGGACACCGATCGCCTCCTGACGGGTGACGGCGATGCCATGAGCGGCGCCTATCTCGGCCCGGACTATTCGCAGGAAGATATCAACGCAGCCTTGACCTCAGCTGGCGCTGTATTCGAGGTCGTGGACGAGGACACGATGATCCAAACCACCGCCAAAGCGCTGGATAGCGGTATGGCAATTGGCTGGTTTCAGGGGCGTATGGAATTTGGCCCTCGCGCATTGGGCGGCCGGTCGATCATTGCCGACCCACGAAATCCCGAAACCCAGCGCAACCTGAACCTGAAGATCAAGTTTCGCGAAAGTTTCCGCCCCTTTGCCCCGTCCGTACTGGCCGAAGATGCAGCAGACTATTTCGACCTGAACAGCGACAGTCCATACATGCTGCTCGTCGCTGATGTTGTCGATCGACTGCGCGTACAGCCTGAGTCAGACAGCTCTTCCAAACATGGCATCGATCGCGTGAACGACATCCGCTCGACGCTCCCGGCAATAACCCATCTTGATTATTCCGCGCGCGTGCAAACGGTGCATGCCGAGACGAACCCGCTCTACCACAAGCTGCTCAGCGCGTTTAAGCAGAGGACCGGCTGCGCAGTTGTTGTGAACACCAGTTTCAATGTTCGCGGGGAGCCCATTGTGGAATCTCCTGGCGACGCATTCCGCTGCCTGATGGGAACGGAGATGGATCTACTGGTCTGCGGCCGCGCCATACTGCGCAAGTCGGATCAGGATCCTGCCCTCGTGCTTGACTACAAGAACGCTTTCGATCTCGATTGACACGATCACCAAAGACAACACCGAGCGGTGCCTGAGACATGAACGAACAACCACTTTCGGAAACACCGCATAGCGTTGTCTTGAGCCGACAGGCAAAGATCGTGCTCGGTATCCTCACAATCTTGGCAACGCTGATTCTGTTGTTGGCTACCGACCTGATGGCGAGAGCGTATCTGGGCGCAAAGGGTGCACCTCAATACTCACTGGTCTGGCAGTCTTCCGACAAGCAGGGCAAAAAGGAAACCGTCGTAGACCGTCGGTTGTCGCAGGGACTGAACGTACTCGACCCGCAACTTGGATATGCGCGACCGGCAGGCGGCCCTACGTCTGAGCCCGCTTGGCGCCGGCCCGGTTTCCGGACGTCAGGCGACGAGACGAGTGGCGCTGCGCTGCGCTTGGTTGTGCTCGGTGGCAGTACGAGCGATCCCTACTATGAGAGCGATTGGGGGGCCTGGAGCGAAACCCTTTTCACGCGCCTCAATGAAGGCCCGACAGGACCTGCGGTCGTCTACAATGGCGCGGTATCCGGATACTCGACCAATCAGGAACTGCTAAAGCTTATTCGCGATGTCCCGGCGCTTGCGCCAGATGTTGTGGTCTCACTCAGCGGCGTCAATGATCTGAACTTCTCACACAGCCTGCGCGAGCACCCCATGGTCAGCCCCTATCAGCTCGTGATGCTCAGAACACTCGCCGGCAAAGGACACCAACCGCCACGCTTCATGCCGAACCTGGTGGCCGCCATGAAATCAGGCGGCGAGAAAGATACTCAGCTCACCGTGACAGCAGGCTCTAGCTACGAAATGACAGATGCAGAAATGTGGCGCCGCAACGTTGAGCTGATGAATGCGGCCAGCGCGCAAATGGGCGCACGCTTCCATGTATTCCTGCAGCCAGCCATGGGAATCGAACCAGGTTACATGCCGACCGATTCGGAAGCCGAGCTTTACGCCGCAATGCTCAGCTCAAAACCTGACTACGCTGAAAAAGCGGCAGCTTTTTACACGGCAGCACGTCGCCATTGCGAAGAACTTATGTACTGCACGGACATCAGCGACGTATTTGCAGGAAAAACAGGACTCTACCACGATCCCCGCCACCCCAACCATCAGGGAAACAAGCTGATTGGCGATACGGTATTCGAAACACTTTTTGCGCTGGATTCTTCACCGGCACTTGCCGAGTCCGCCCTAGGCCAGACACCAGAACAATAGCTCTGGTATCTGAATTTTTTGCCGATCAATTCGGCGGATACTCGGCCTTGCCGATGATCATGTCGATAACGGCCATCATCCAGAACTGGTGAACCGTCTCGACGATATTGTAGGCGTGACTGTCGGCCCAGAGGTTTACATCTCCGAGTTTGCGAAGCGGGTTTTCCGGGTTCATTGCAGAACACGTCGTAACGGAGATCCCCATTTTGCGGGCCTGCTCGACAGCATTGAGAATATTCTTTGAGCCACCGGACGAGCTGATCGCAACCAGCGTATCTTCTGGCTTGCCCTGAATCCGCAGAGCGTGGGCAATCCAGTTCTCGAATCCGTAATCATTGGAGAGACAGGTGATTTGAGCGCCATCATTGAAACATGCCGCCGGAATGTGGCCGTTCTTGCCAAGATCAATCGCGAGATGCGATGCAATTCCTGCAGACCCACCATTGCCGATGAAGATCACCTTGCCACCTGCGTTTTTCGACCGGACCCACAGGTCACGCACCTGCCCCAATTGCTCGAATACCGCGTCATTGGGGCGCGCGAAGGTTTCCAATCTGCCGAAATAATCGTTCAGGAACTGGGTATCTGCAGCCACGATAGTCTCACTTTCAATCTGTAAGTTGCGCCCCCAGAAGAGGTCAGGGCTCGTCCGGGCCAGCGATAGGCCGTGTCCCTCAAATTATCAAGTATGATGGCCGACTGCCACAGCGCTTGAACACTTCAACCACCAGCGTTGCCTGAACACACGCAGCCGCCTTACCTGCTAGCAGATTGAAACGGGGATCGGAGGCGTCTAGCGTGCAGGTGCTTTCGCCCTGACCGATTCGCCAAAAGATCGCTTTGAGTTCATGTGTATTAATCCTGATCATGAACGGCCCCTATCAAGGATCATGCGTCACCTTCACGCCGATCGCACAAGCCAACCTGCTCCTCTCAGTACCAAAGCGGTCGCCCAATGATCAGCTGGTCCCGCAACTTTCCGAAATGGAAGTACCCGCTGGGGTATCTGCGCCTGCGCGCTGCGCGCCAGCGTTATTATGATCGTATCGGCCTGAAACAGGATGCACGCGGTCTTCGCATCGGCATCGTGCCGGGCGACGAGCGCAAGCTTGCGGCACTGAAGAATTCGGGCAAGGGCCGCCGCGCCTTCGTACTGGGCAATGGCCCCAGCCTTCGCAACATGGACCTTTCCGCGCTGAAGGACGAGATCACGATTGCCTCAAACGGCGCCTACAAGGCGTTTCAGGAATGGGGCTTTACCCCGGATTACCTGTTGTTCGAGGACATTGAGCAGACCGAAATTCGTGGTCAGGATATTCGAAATATAGATGGGCCGCTGAAGATTGCCGCCATCTATAATGCGCATGGGATCGCGCGCCCCTGGAACAACCTTCTGTTCATGAATGCGCGGCTTGCCGACGAAGCCTATTGGACAGATCCCGGCATTCAGTTCTCGCGTGACTTTTCTCATTCGGTCTACCTTGGATCCACGATCAGCTACATCGCGCTCCAGCTCGCCTACCATCTTGGCTGCGATCCGGTTTATCTGATCGGCGTAGATATGGACTATGGACCGCTGGCGGAACAATTCCCGCCGGGTAAGATCCACGTGTCGGAAGAGAATATCGATCTGGTGAATCAAGCGCATTTCACGAAAGACTATTATCAAGTCGGGGATGTCATCGGCATACCAAATTTTGACCTGCAAAATCAGGCCTTTGGCGTTGCCCGCGCTGCATTTGAAGACGCAGGACGTCATATATACAATGCAGGTATCGGGGGAAAGCTGGACGTGTTCGACAGAGTCGACTTTCACTCACTGTTCCCTGACAAGTCATAGTCATGCGCATTCTCATGATTTCCCATGCTGCCGATCGTACCGGCGCCCCGATCAGTGCGCTGCAATTGGCACGGGAGATGATATCGCTGGGCCATGAGTTGACGATCATCCTTCGGCGCGGTGGCGAGTTGGGCGAGGCCTATCGCGAAACGGCCCCAACCCATATCTGGCGTGAGTCACCGCAATTCGACCTGTCCGACGGATTGAGCACAGCCCTGCGATTCGACCCACTTATGGCAATAAAATGCGTGCGCTCCCCGGACAGACCCTATTGTCTCGGACGGCAAGATCGGCAGCGCACCGCAAGACTCCGACAGGAGATCCGGAACTGGAAGCCCGACATCATCTACGCAAATACAACGCATTGCGGCGATGTCGTTGACGAGCTTGACCTCGACACCCCAATCGTCACGCACGTGCGTGAAATGGGGCCGACAATCCGCGCGCTTGATGCGCGGCGTCTCAAGAGCACGATGAACAAGACGGACATGTTTCTGTGCGCGTCCCGCAGCGTCATGAGGGACCTGTCGCAGGACTTCTCCGTGCCGGACGAAAAACTTCGGGTCGAACCTCCGGCCGTTAAAATACCCCCGGAGCAAATGGCTGCTGCTGATGCAGCGCGCGGCGACGTGAATGACGACCTGAAACTTGGCGAGCTGGACACACTCATTATTGGCGCTGGAAGCCTGATCCCTCGCAAGGGACCCGACCTGTTCGTTGAGGCTGCCAAAACAGCCCTCAACATGCATGACGGCGCTGGCCGGCTGGTCTTTGCGTGGCTCGGCGATGGCGACATGATGCAGAGCCTCAAACACACCGTCCATGAGGCTGGCCTTGAATCAAATGTGCTGTTTCCAGGCGTCAAAGCTCACCCATATGCTTACTTTCGCAGAGCGTCCGCCGTGCTGATCACTTCGCGCGAAGACCCCTATCCGCGCGTCGCCATCGAGGCCGGTATGCTTGGGGTGCCTGTGCTGGCCTTTGCAGATGGGGGCGGCGCTGCTGACCTTGTGCGGAATTATGAAGCCGGACATCTCATTGCCGACTTCGACGCAAAGGCAATGGGGCGCGACGTCAGCGCTCTGGTGACGGCCAACGGGACCGTTGATGAGAACTTGTCAAAGCGCGTATCGCGGGGGCATAACCCGTCAGCAAGTGCGTCACGGATCGTGGCGCTGTTTGAATCTGTGGCGGGCACAGCCCATCAGACGGAACCACACAAAAAGGCCGTAAAACCTTGAATTCTATTTTATTTTTCATGCTTGACCGCCTTGCCTGCGACTCCAAACCAGCGAAAAATACCCTAAACTGGGCCAAATTCCGGTGTCCGCATTTCGAGCCGTAAAAATACATCGGCCCATTGCGTCAATGACGATAATGGAGACGAAGGAGTAGTGCAGTTGAGTTCAGCGGCTTTCAGCAAGGCAAAGCAGACCCTCGCCGACATGTTCGGCGGAGTCTCCAGCGCACCACGACAGGGTTGGAACCTTGCCGCCCGTGATATTCGCATCGAATATGTTCACACGAAGATGGGCCTGTTCTGGGCTTTTATCGAGCCCCTCGCGATCGCTGGCGTTTTCATCGCCCTGCGCAGCAGTGGGTCGCTGGAAGTCAGCGGGCTCAACATGCCGTTTTCCCTCTTTGCTGTCAGTGGCATCCTGATCTGGCAAACATTCTTCGACGGCATGATGATGTCCCTGACATCGCTTCAGCGCGCGAGTGGACTTATCGGCAATTATGCCATGCCGCCTGAAAGCCTGATGATGGCCATGGTGTTCAGATCCCTGTTCCTGCTCTGCATGCGTGTCCCAATCGTGCTCGGCCTCGCGGCCGCTCAGGGATTGCTGGAATGGCAGAATGCGTTGCTGTTTATTGCCATGTCGCCAATCTGCGCCCTCGGCGGAGTCGCGGTAGGTCTGTTTTTTGCGCCATTTACGCTCGTTTCCGGCGACTTGAAGCTGGCCGTTGGCGTGATTGCCCGGCCGATGCTGTACCTCTCGGGCGCGGTCTTCCCGCTCACCGGAGGGCTCGCCATTTTCAAGCATGGCAATCCGGTTGCTCTGACGATCGAGGAATTGCGCTTTTGCCTGCTCTCGCCCAGCCTGTCCCACATCCTGCCGCTTTTTTATGTTGCCCTCGGCATCATGGCGCTCTTCTGCGTCAGCTGGTTCGCTTATCATCGTACCATGAGAGCTTATGTCTGACGTGAGTACGCAACGCCCCATCATCTCCGCCTCGCAGATCGGCCGTAGTTTTCCCAGACGGCGGCAGAACAATGTGTCGCGCAATTTCAACGACATACTGGGCAACATCTTCTGCCTCCCTCCAAAGCATGACCGCGATGAAGAAGAATTCTGGGCCCTGCGTGATGTGAGCCTGGATATCCGCCCCGGAGATGCCGTGGGCGTGATCGGCCGAAACGGCAGCGGAAAGACAACGCTCATGAAGCTGTTGTCGGGCCTTCTTGCCCCGACAAAGGGACACGTCTCGATCAATGGTGAGATTCAGGCACTGATCAATCTGGGGGCGGGATTCAATCAACGGCTCAGCGGTCGTGAAAACATTCTCAACGGCATGCGCATGCGCGGAATCAGTCCAAAGCGCAGTCCAGAGCTTGTGGAACAGATCATAGACTTTGCCGAGGTCGGCGCCTTTATTGATGGACCAGTGGAAACCTATAGCTCCGGCATGAAATCGCGGCTTGGTTTCGCACTCTGCATATTCCTGCGGCCCGATCTCATTGTGATCGACGAAGCCTTGTCCGTGGGAGACCTGGCCTTCCAGAACAAATGCAAGCTGCACTTGCAGGCCATGAAACAGCAGGGCGTTGCCATGCTGCTGGTGTCACACTCGATGACGAGCATCAGGCAGTTCTGCGACCGTGCACTCTGGATTCATGCGGGCGAACTGCAGGCTGACGGCCCGGTCGACCAAGTTACGGCGCAATATCTCGAATTCATTGATCAGGAGATGTCGCGCAATGAAGAGCCGGCAGCGGCCCTGACCGAGGCCAGCCCCCCGATGCAGCACGCTCCAACACAGCCTGCCCGGCCACTTTCGGCGAAAGTCGCGCAGCGTTGGAGCAATCTGACGCCGAAGGACAACAAGGTCATCGACGATCCAGACAAGAGCTTCCTGGCCCAGAACCCACAGCTTCAGTGGAAACGACCGACCATATCCGAAAATCAGGTCGAAGAGCTTTATGGTGGGCACATAGAACCCACGGGCTTTCAGGATTTTCGCGCTGTCGTGCTTTCCGATGGCCAGCCGACCAATACGCTTCAGGTAAACAAGCCATTCGCCATTGAATTCGGCTTCACGCCACAACGACCCATCAACGACCTGAACGTCTCTCTCGTCTTCCACACCAAGGACGGCAAACGCCTTTCAACCATCTCTACCTTGAACGGTGACCTATTGAAGCAGAATGGCGACAGCAGGGTCCTCTGTCGTGTGAATATTGCCGACATTCCATTTGCCGCTGGGTATTATGTTGTCACGATATCCATCCACGAAGGCAATGCATATCTGTGGCGCGACGCGATCCTTGAATTCAAAGTATCGCCCAACCGCTTCATGGTGTGGAACCCGATCAGCATGCAGTATCAATACAATATCTTCAAAGTGTCGAATTAACGCCCCCAATTGTACGGGCGGGTCAGATACACTGCCGCCATTCCTCATCGCAAGTAGCCAAAGCGCCCGATTATGAAGAGACTGATTTCCAAACTCTGCCGACTGCTGTTGAAAAGCAGCAGGTTCAGGCAACTCCTGCTGGCTGAAGTCAAACGCACGACATCTGTTGAAGAAAAGTCCGATCTTTTGAGCGCGTTCGTCGATGATTCGCCGGAGCTCTTTGATGGCGTAGCCAGCCGACCCAGTATGCGCGATCGATTTCTTGCCCTGCCCTGGATTCGGGAAAGGCTTGGAAGAGATGTCGAGTTTCTGATCAATTCAGTCTTGGCCGACAAGAACCGCAATGCGTTCTTCGCGGATGGCCGTATCCGAACCATTGCATCGAAGCAGACCGGCATCCGCGACAAATTTGGCAAAGATGTCCGTTTTCTTGTGCAGTCCGCTTTATCCGACGAAAATCGCAAAGCGTTCTTCGGAAATGGAGAAATTCAGGCCGCCGCAACCGCGACCACATCTATCCGTCGCACGCTTGGGAATGACGTTCGATTCCTTACCGAATTTGCCTTGAGCGATGAGAACCGAAAAGCCTTCTTCGGGAAGGAAGAAGTTCAGGTTGCGGCCACGGCGACGACGTCAATCCGAAGCGCACTCGGAAACGATCTCCGCTTCCTCACTGAGTACGCTCTGAACGATGACAACCGGAACGCCTTCTTTGGAAACGGAGAAGTCCAAACCGCAGCTATTGCGACTACTTCAATCCGAAACGCGCTCGGAAGCGATCTCCGATTCCTCACCGAGTACGCTCTGAGCGATGACAACCGAAAGGCTTTCTTTGGAAACGGAGAAGTTCAGGCCGCTATTGGTGAACTTTCCTCCGTCCGGAATTCCATCCTGACCTCTCAACTCAACGAGAGAGAAGCAGTGGGCATCCTGTCCGGCGCCTGGCCAATGAAGCAGCGCCAGTTGGACGGATTTTCGAAGTACCTGGACATGATTTCCAGACTGAAAGTGTATTACGGCGACAGCCCGGTCCTGAAAGATTTGCAGACAGCTCCCATTCCCGATGGTGGTTTTCCAAACGACATCGTACTGCGAGATTTCTTCACCGAGCATTTGTGCCGCGGGCAGGAATTCCTGATGCGCGATTCAACGCTGACCTATGTTGACAAGCATGCGATCTGGACACTGATCCATGAAATCCTCATGGATCAGGAATACTATTTCGATACCGATCAGATGAAGCCTTACATTATCGACGCTGGCGCCAATTTCGGGATGTCGAGCGTGTACTTCAAGGAACTTTATCCGGATGCAGAGGTTCTGGCATTCGAACCTGTCCCCTTCCTTCACGATCTGGCGTCGAAAAATATCGTCCGCAACAAGCTGAGTGACGTAACAGTGTTGAAGAAAGGCTTGGCCGCAAAGCCGGGCATCGCCACATTCTTCATGTCCGGCGACTACAGTATGGCAGGATCCCTTACCGAGCGACGCAAGACATTTGGCGATGAAATTGAGGAGCTGACAATCGAAACAGTACCTCTGGCAGATTATCTCGATCGCGAAGTGGAATTCCTGAAACTGGATATCGAAGGCGCTGAAGGAGAAGTCCTAATGGCCGCCGGGGATGCTCTCGCCAATGTCAAACAAATGTGCGTGGAATGGCATCTGGGCGCAAACCCGTCAGATATTGCCCTGGACGATGTTCTTTCGACCCTCACGCGCCTCGGCTTCCGGTACCAGATCGGGAAGTCTGGCAATTATGCCAAGCGCAGCCGCAGCAAACCCATGTCGCACTTGGGAGAGCTGGGAACTTTGAACTTCTGGGCAAAACGCGACACCTAGCCTGCCCGCCCGCGACGCAGTATCAACAAGATTGCCCGCTCTGTATCGCAACGACCAACTGGATTGGTCCCTGCCCTCACCTGAACCATCACGGAATTCGATTAAATGCCCTCAGCCACAGATAGCAAAACCTACCTGGTCACCGGCAGCGCAGGGTTCATCGGATTTCATGTGGCAAACACGCTTCTGAAACGGGGCGTGCCCGTCGTGGGGTTCGACAATCTAAATACGTATTACGATCCCGCCTTGAAACGCGCGCGCCTGAAAGAGCTGGAAAACACATCGGCAAAAGAAGGCGTTTCGTTCAACTTTGTCGAGGGAAATCTAGAGAACGCAGCAGAGCTGAATGCCTGCTTTGCGTCACATGAATTTCATCGCGTGATTCATCTGGCCGCTCAGGCTGGGGTGCGCCATTCGATCACCCATCCTGAAGAATACGTATCGTCGAATCTGGTCGGCTTTGCCAACATGCTGGAAGCTTGCCGAACAGCCAAAACGCCCCATCTGGTCTACGCGTCGACATCAAGCGCCTATGGCGCGAATACGACATCTCCCTACAGTGAATCTCACGGGGCGAACCATCCGCTACAACTCTATTCCGCCACCAAGAAGGCAAATGAGTTGATGGCACATGCCTACAGCCACCTGTATCGCCTACCCACCACAGGATTACGATTTTTTACCGTCTACGGACCATGGGGGCGGCCCGATATGGCGCTGTACCTGTTTACGGACGCGATCGTCCGCGGTGAGGCAATAAACATCTTCAACAATGGAGAAATGTCTCGCGATTTCACCTATGTCGATGACATCGTTGAGGGCGTCCTTCGAATTGCAGAAAAGGTCGCGGAGCCTGATCCGGACTGGGACGCGAGCGCGCCAGACCCGGCAACGTCAAATGCTCCGTACCGGATTTACAATATCGGCAACAACCAGCCCGTAAAACTGCTCGATTATGTGGAGGCTCTGGAAAATTCCCTGGGGCGCAAGGCCACACGCAACTTGATGCCGATGCAGCCGGGTGATGTGAAAAACACCTATGCCGATGTCACCAAGCTGACGGAAGCCGTCGGGTACCGGCCCTCCACATCCGTCAAGGATGGCGTCGAAAGATTTGTCGCGTGGTACAAGGAGTATCACGGTATCGATTGATCAGCCCTGATACACAAATCCCGTGTCAGTGTCCTGCAGACTGCCGGCCTGTTCATCTTTCTGGGAGAGTTGCGGCACGGCGCCGTCCAGAGGCCATTCAATTCCAATTTCCGCATCATCATACCGAATAGAGCGATCATTGTCCGGGGCATAGGGCGCCGTGACCTTGTAGATGACATGTACATCTGGCGTCAGCGTCAAGAAGCCGTGCGCGAAGCCCTTCGGTACCAGGATTTGATTTCCCGCTTCCGCGGTCAGTGTGACCCCCGTCCACCGGCCGAAGTCCGGTGATCCCTTGCGAATATCCACGGCCACATCGAATACCGCACCGGTAACGACGCGCACAAGCTTATCCTGGGCGAATGGAGGGGTCTGGAAGTGGAGACCTCGCAACACGTGCTTCTCTGCAGAGAAGGAGTGATTGTCCTGAATCCAGTTCAGTTCAATTCCAGCGTCAACAAAACGTTGGTGATTGTAGGTTTCGCTGAAATAGCCACGGGCATCGCCATAGCGCGCCGGGACGATTTCCTTGACGCCATCAAGGCCAAGGTCACGCACATTCATCAGTCACTGTCCTCAATTCTGATTTGCAAGTGTACGCAGGTAAACGGCGTATTCTGTCTTGCCGAGCTGGTCTGCGGCATGAAGCAATTCTTCGCGCCCGAGATAGCCCTTTTCGAAAGCAATCTCCTCCGGACAGGCGATCTTGACGCCCTGCCGGTGCTCGATCGTACGCACAAAGCTGGATGCCTCGTGCAGACTGTCATGTGTTCCGGTGTCCAACCAGGCATATCCCCTGCCCAGCTGCTTCACTTTCAGCTTGTCCATTTCCAGATAGGCGCGGTTGACGTCGGTGATTTCGAGCTCACCTCGTTCGGAAGGTTTCAATTCGCGTGCGATATCGACGACCTGTTCATCATAGAAATACAGGCCGGTAATCGCCCAGTTCGACTTGGGCGCGCTCGGCTTTTCTTCCAGCGTCAACGCCTTGAAGTCCTTGTCAAAGGACACAACACCATAGCGCTGCGGGTGCGCAACCTTGTAGGCAAAGATCGTCGCTCCGTCGGCCTGTGCAGCCGCCTGCGCGCACATCAAGCCGAGATTGGCACCGTAAAATATGTTGTCCCCAAGGACCAGCGCTGACGGGCCGCCCTTCACAAAGTCCTCGCCGATAATGAACGCTTCAGCCAGACCGTTCGGTTGCTCTTGAACGGCAAACTCGATGTTGATTCCGAACATCGACCCATCTCCCAGCAGTCGCTTGAACTGGGACTGATCCTCGGGCGTTGTGATGATGAGAACGTCTCGAATACCGGCCAGCATCAGCACGCTTAGTGGGTAGTAGATCATCGGCTTATCGTAAACCGGCATCAGTTGTTTTGAGACAGCCTTGGTCAACGGGAACAATCGAGACCCCGTCCCGCCTGCCAGAACGATGCCCTTCATCCGCCAAAACTCCACATAGCAATTACCCACTTGGTTTGGACCATCTCGCCGAGGCTGGTCAACCGCTAACTGAATTTAAGCTGCACTGCCATCGCCCGGCCGCGCGTCTTACGTATAGACATGCCGATTTTCATCGGGGGCCGGCGAAGAAGATGAGAATTCGACGCCGAATGTGCCGCTGAAAAGTGTCTTCGCACGGGTCAAAAGCCTTATCGTGCAGGTTCCGCAATAATCGCGGAAACCGTCTCGGAAAGGCCAATATTCCAGTCCGGCATTTCAATCCCGAAAACACGCCGGGTCTCAGACATATCAAGCCGCGCATTCAGGGGCCTTTGCGCCGGCGTAGGATAGTCCGCCGTCAAAATACCGTTCACATCGGCGACCGGTCCGCCCAGTTCCTTGCTGACCTCATAGATCCGCCGCGTCATGGACGCGCGGTCGGTCTCTCCCGCCCCGGCAGCATGGTAAACACCCCAATTATCAAAGCCAGGCTTAGTCGCCTGTTCAGCGATTGTGATCAGAGCCCGTGCGAGATCGGGCGCATGCGTTGGACAACCAACTTGATCACTCACAACACTCACTGCGTCGCGGGTCTGTGCCACCCTCAACATGGTCCGCACGAAATTGCCACCAAATCGCGAAAATATCCACGACACCCGCACGACCAGGGATCGTTCAGCCCGTTCGCGGACAGCCACCTCCCCCTGAAGTTTCGTCTTGCCATACACGCCCAACGGATTCGGTGCATCATTCGGCGTGTAAGGGCCGTCCTTCGCGCCATCAAACACACAGTCTGTCGACATGTGGATGAGCGGCACGCCACGCCGCGCGCACGCAACCGCCAGGTTGCCCGGTCCTTTAGCATTCAGAGCATAAGCGCCGTCAGCATCTGCCTCGGCGCCATCGACTGCGGTAAATGCCCCAGTATTGATCACTGCCATGGGCTCATAACGGTCAAGCGCGCTGAGGTGCGAGTCTGCGTCCAGCAAGTCCACCACCGGACGCCCCGGACAAATGATCCGCTCACCCCCTACTGAAACTAGCGCCTGCGCGACTTGTCCCGACCTTCCAACAACAAGAATGCGCGTCATGCCTTAACACCCAGCCTCTCGCCACTATAGTTTTTGTCGCGCAGGGGCCGCCACCAGGCCTCATGCGTCAAATACCAGTCAATTGTCTCTTCAAGACCAGCTTCGAAATCCTGCCTTGGAGTCCAGCCCAATTTCGTATCGATCTTGGACGCATCAATCGCATACCGGAAATCATGCCCCGGACGATCGGTTACAAACTCAATCAGATCTGCATGAGGAGCACTCTCCGGACGCCGGGCATCCAGAATTCGGCAGACCTCGTGCACGATCTGCAGATTTGTCCGCTCGCTGCCACCGCCAACACAGTAGACCTCACCAGGCACACCCTGTTCAGCCATCATCTTCAGGGCGCGGGCGTGATCTTCAACATGCAGCCAGTCGCGCACATTGGTTCCTGTGCCGTACACCGGAAGGGCTTTTCCTTCCAGAGCATTCAGGACCATCAAAGGTATGAGTTTCTCGGGGAACTGACGCGGTCCGTAATTGTTTGAACAATTCGAGACCACAACCGGCAATCCATAAGTGCGCTGCCACGCCCTTGCCAGATGGTCCGACCCGGCCTTGCTGGCAGAATAAGGCGATGACGGATCATACGGCGTCGTCTCGCTGAAATGGCCTTCCGCACCCAGAGAGCCGAATACCTCGTCAGTCGAAATGTGTACGAAGCGAAATTGTTGATTTGCATCGCCCGGCAGGTCAGACCAATATGTCCGAGCCGCTTCGAGCATAGCATACGTGCCCACAACATTGGTCGTGACGAATTCAGCAGGCCCATCAATCGAACGATCAACATGCGTCTCAGCGGCCAGATGAAAAATGACGTCTGGTTTGACCGACTGAACGATCTCCGTCATGCGCGCAACATCTCGAACATCAGCGTCTATGTGACGGAAACCGGCCTGGGAGCTCAATTCGTCAAGCGTGACCTGATTGGCCGCATAAGTCATGCGGTCCACAGCCACGACTTCGGCGTCGCTTTCCGACAATAGCAGGTGGCAAAGCGCAGATCCGATGAATCCGGCGCCACCCGTCACGACATATCGTTTCATTTAGCAAATCCTGTAATTTCGCAAAAAGGGATTGGTTTGCGACTCCGTATCAGAGCAAACTGCCCGACATGCCCGCAACCGAGATGAAAAAGCGACGCCCTATCGGCTTTTGCCAGTCGTTCAATTCCAGACATTACGCCCCTGTCATGGTCGCCCCGGCCCGACTTCCGGGCTACACCAAGTCCGCTGTCACAGCAACCAATCGGCACATTATTCGGTAGCATTCGGTCACAATCCCTCGCGCCATGACTTCCCGGAGGCGTGAGTGTGAAAGCATTCGCGGAATTAGTCTGTAACTGCTCGTGACTTGCACCCATTTTGGGTTGATCGTATTCGGCCAACATCAGATCGCAGAACAGGCAGGTTCCTCGTGTCCATTCCCTTCATTGACCTTCAAGCACAGCGCAAGCGCATCGAAGCCGAAATCAATACGGCCATTCAGGGCGTGGTGGAAAGCGGGCGATACGTCCTTGGCCCCGAAGTCACCGAGTTGGAAAACCAGCTTGCGGCCTGGTGTGGCGCTGCGCATTCCGTCAGCTGCGCCAACGGCACAGACGCCCTCGCGCTCGCGCTGATGGCGTGGGAACTGAAGCCCGGCGACGCCGTTTTCTGCCCATCCTTCACCTTCGTCGCGACGGCGCAAGTCGTGCCTTGGCTTGGTGCTGCGCCGGTCTTTGTCGACATTCTGCCAGAGACCTACAACATCGACCCGGCACATCTGCGCAAGCAGATCGAGGCCGTGAAAGCCGAGGGCAAGCTGACGCCGAAAGTCGTAATCGCCGTCGACCTGTTCGGCCAGCCCGCCAACTATCCTGAAATCAAGGCAATCTGTGACGAGTTCGGCCTTAAACTGATCGCCGATACGGCGCAGGGCTATGGCTGTACGCTGAACGGCAAGCACCCGTCCGATTGGGCCGATATTGCCACGACCAGCTTCTTCCCTGCCAAGCCGCTGGGCTGTTACGGCGATGGCGGCGCGATTATCACGAATGACGCCAAACTCGCCGAGCGGATCGAATCGCTGCGCGTCTATGGCAAAGTCACTCCGACCGACGCGGCCGAGCGCAATTTCCATCATGATCCGAAATACCTCTCCCTGCGCGTCGGTATGAACTCCCGCCTCGACACGATCCAGGCCGCAGTCCTGCTGGAGAAACTGAAAATCTTCGCTGACGAGATCGAGAAACGCCAGATCGTGGCAGATCGCTATGCCGCGGGCCTGACCGGCCATGTCAAACGCGTGCCGAGCGTCATTGAGGGCGGCAAGAGCGTCTGGGCGCAATATGTCATCGAGCATGAAAACCGCGACGGCCTTCAGGCGCATCTCTCGGCGCAGGGGATCCCCACCGCCGTCTACTATCCGGTGCCGATCCACGAGCAGGATTTCTGCGCCCGTTTCAAACCCGCCGACGGCACCCTGCCGGTAACCGAAGCTGCGAGCGAACAAGTGATTGCGCTGCCGATGCACCCCTATCTGGAAGAGGCGGACCAGACACGCGTCATAGATACGATCCGGGCATTCAACGGATAAGCCGTCCGCGAAATCAGAACTCAGTACGGGTAACGCGCACTTCGCGCGTTGCCTTTTTTTGTGCGTCATGTTAGCCGCGATACAAACATATAAAGGATCATTGATATGGCTGAAAACTACCGCGTCGCCGATATTTCCCTCGCCGAGTATGGTCGCAAGGAAATCGCCATCGCCGAGACAGAAATGCCGGGTCTGATGGCCGCGCGCGAAGAGTTCGGCCCGTCGCAGCCGCTCAAGGGCGCGAAGATCGCTGGCTCCCTGCACATGACGATCCAGACGGCTGTGCTGATCCAGACGCTCGAAGCCCTCGGCGCCGACGTTCAGTGGGTGTCGTGCAACATCTACTCAACGCAAGACCATGCCGCCGCCGCCATCGCGGCAAATGGCACGCCTGTCTTCGCCTATAAAGGTGAAACGCTGGAAGAGTACTGGGAATTCACCGACCGCATGTTCCACTGGCATGACGGCACCGGCGCAAACCTGATCCTCGATGATGGCGGCGATGCCACCATGTACCTGATCCTCGGCGAGCGTGCCGAATCCGACCCGGCCTTCCTAGAGAAGCCGGGCTCGGAAGAAGAGAAATTCCTCTTCGCGCAGATCAAGAAGCGTCTCGCCGCTTCGCCGGGCTGGTTCGCCAAGACCAAGGCAGCGATCCGCGGCGTGTCGGAAGAAACAACGACCGGCGTGAACCGTCTCTACCAGCTTGAGAAGAAGGGTGAGCTGCCCTTCCCGGCCATCAATGTGAACGACTCCGTCACCAAGTCGAAATTCGACAACAAGTATGGTTGCAAGGAATCTCTGGTCGACGCGATCCGTCGCGGCACGGATGTGATGATGGCTGGCAAGAAAGCCTTCGTCGCCGGTTATGGCGATGTTGGCAAAGGCTCGGCTGCGTCGCTGTCCGGTTCCGGCGCGCGCGTTGCCGTTTCCGAAGTTGACCCGATCTGCGCCCTTCAGGCCGCGATGGACGGCTATGAAGTCCTGACGGTCGATGAAGCCGCACCGAAATTCGACATCTTTGTCACCGCGACTGGCAACAAGGATATTCTGACCGTCGACCATATGCGTGCGATGAAGGACATGGCCATCGTCTGCAACATTGGTCACTTCGACAATGAAATTCAGGTCGAAGGTCTGCGCAATTTCGAATGGACGAACATCAAGCCGCAAGTCGACATGATCACCTTTCCGGATGGCAAGCGGATCATCCTGCTTTCTGAAGGCCGCCTCGTGAACCTCGGCAATGCCACGGGTCACCCTTCCTTCGTGATGTCGGCATCCTTCACCAACCAGACGCTGGCGCAGATCGAACTGCATGTGCGCGGTGAGCAGTATGAGAACAAGGTCTACACGCTGCCCAAGCACCTCGACGAGAAAGTCGCCCTGCTTCATCTCGAAAAGCTTGGCGTTCAGCTGACAGAGCTTTCCGGCGAACAGGCTGACTATATCGGCGTTCAGACGACCGGTCCGTTCAAGCCTGAACACTACCGCTACTAGGGGAAACCTTCTTCCGTGGCACGTCCCTATATCCTCAAATTTGCCTGCCCCGACCGCGTTGGACTGGTCGCAGGGCTGGCAAAACTGATGGAGCGTCATGATTGCTTCATCGCCGCGTCGCGTACATTTGGGGATACGGAAACCAGCCGCTTCTTTGCACGACTGGTCTTCCACGGGACGACCGACGCCCTGCCAGCTGGACTTGAAGATGATCTAGCTGAAATGGCTCACGAGTTGGGTGCTGACTGGACAGTCCATCCCGAAGGTGAGGCCGTACGGACACTGTTGATGGTGTCGAAATCAGAGCATTGCGCAAACACGCTCCTCTACGCGGCGCGTCGGGGTGAGTTGCCAATCGATGTCGTCGGTATCGTCTCCAATAATGAGACGCTCAAGGATGATTTTGCCCATTGGGGCCTTCCCTGGTTTCATGTTCCAGTAACAAAGGACACAAAGCCGGAAGCTGAAGCTCGACTGTTCAACATCGTTGAAGACACGCAAGCTGATCTCGTCGTACTCGCCAGGTATATGCAGGTACTGAGTGATGAAGCCTGCCGTCGTCTCGAAAAGCGGTGCATCAATATCCATCACTCCTTCCTGCCGGGATTCAAGGGCGCACGCCCCTATCATCAGGCCCATGCCCGCGGCGTGAAAATGATCGGCGCGACGGCGCACTATGTGACGGCCGATCTGGATGAAGGGCCAATCATTACCCAGCTCACCGAAGCCATCGACCATACGTTCAGCCCGGCTGACATGATCGAGAGCGGACGGCATCTGGAGGGCAACGCCCTGCTTCGCGCGGTCAAGGCTCATGCAGAGCACCGCATCTTCATAAATTCCGGAAAGACGGTCGTTTTTGCCCGGTAAAAGAACACTGATAGAGAGCCAGACATGAAACTTGCCAGCCACGAATTTACCAGCGAGAGCGTTTCCGAAGGCCATCCGGACAAGGTGGCTGACCAGATTTCAGACGCAATTGTCGACCTGTTCCTGTCGCGCGATCCAACAGCGAAAGTCGCCGTCGAGACCCTTACGACGACCAATCGTGTCGTCCTTGCCGGTGAAGTGCGCACCAATAACGGCGCCGTCATCACGCACGACCAAATGAACCAGGCGGCCCGCGATGTGGTCAAACGGATCGGCTATGAGCAGGACGGCTTCCATTGGGAAAACATGGAAATCGCCAATCACGTCCACGGCCAGTCGGTTGAGATCGCGCAAGGTGTCGAAGCTGGACAAGGCCTCTATGCTGAGGAAGGTGCAGGCGACCAGGGCATCATGTTTGGCTATGCCACGAACGAGACCCCGGAACTGATGCCAGCCACACTGGTCTATTCGCACCAGATCCTTCAGCGCCTCGCGCAACTTCGCCATGATGGCACACACCCCGAGCTCGAGCCTGATGCAAAAAGCCAGGTTACGCTGCAGTATGAAGGGTCAAAGCCTGTCGGTGTAAACGCGCTTGTCGTATCCCATCAGCACAAGGATAGCGCCACGCTGGAACAATTGCGTGAAATCGTCCGCCCTGTGATCAAAGATATCCTTCCCGATGGTTGGTTTCCGGACGAAGACAAGTTTTTCGTGAACCCCACCGGACGCTTTGTCATTGGCGGACCTGACGGCGACGCCGGCCTGACCGGCCGCAAGATCATTGTTGACACGTATGGTGGCGCTGCGCCCCATGGCGGCGGTGCATTCTCCGGCAAGGACCCGTCCAAAGTGGACCGGTCGGCCGCGTACGCCACGCGCTACCTTGCCAAGAACATTGTGGCCGCTGGCCTCGCTGATCGCTGTACCATTCAGGTCAGCTATGCGATCGGTGTGGCGCAGCCGCTCTCAATCTATGTGGACACGCATGATACGGGCAATGCAGACGAGGACCGTATCGCCGCGGCGCTGCGCGAATTGTTCGACCTGTCGCCCAAAGGCATTCGCACGCACCTCAAGCTGAATCAGGCGATCTACGGCCCGTCCGCGGCCTACGGGCATTTCGGCCGGACCCCAACCGAAAATGGTGGGTTCAGCTGGGAAAAGACGGACCTTGTAGACGAACTGAAGCGCCTCGCGAATTAGCGCCGCCTCAATACGCGACAGTGATTTTGTCAATGAATGCCACGGTCTTGCCGTGGCATTCTATTTTGACTCGCTGGGGCAATGGCTTCCGCGACTGCTGGTAAGCTGCCGTTCCGGGAACGGACGGCCCACCTTCCGTGAGGTTGAGGATCAGCAAGCCCTCATCCTCAGTCGGAACAGAGCCAAGCCGCCAGGACTGCTCATCCGCAACACGGACAACAACGTGCAATTTGCCCCCGGACTGACCCGGGCCCGGCATACGATTGATCCATGCCGACGTGTCCGTGATTTCCGGGCACGCGGTTTCGCCAAACGGCAGCCAGGCGCATCCGGTCAGGATGAACCCACTCGCGACTGCCAGCAATGACCTGCGGCCTACCATGGGGTCGACAGCCGCATCCACAGCGCCTCTTGGTCTTCAGCACTGCTGATATGGTTGGGCGACGTGGAGACCACAGCTGCGGCCTCGCCAGACCACGTGTCGGTCAGTCCGAATGTGTAGCGCGTTTCAAAATCGATTTGCCGACCGCTGGGGGTCAATTCAGCCTGCACCAGATCCCGGATCAATTGACTGTTCATATCCACACCAATCGGCGCATCAAGGTTCAAGAATCCGGTTTCGGCTCGCCGTGGCTGCGCCATGATGAAGTGTACCCGCCCTTCACCCAGTGATCGGTCTGCGCCCACCGACCAGCGGCTCGTCCAGATGCCTTCCACATCAACACCTGGCAGGTCGACGCTCGCCATTTCCACTCCTGAAGACAGGACCCAGTCGGAACCAGCGAACCATGCTCCCTCCAGCGAATATGCCGTCATCTCGGTCTGGTCTCGCGCGCCAAAGCGCTCCTGCAGTGTTCCACCGAGCGCCGTACCCTCATCCGAAATGAAGGATGCGCCTGCACGAATTGACCAGTCCTGGGCATCGCGGCCGAACATGAAGCCGGACTGACTGCGACCGCCCTGCTCGGCAGAGAATATGTCCATGACGAGGTCATCCGTAACGGCATGACTGAATTTCGCCCATGCACCGCCGGTCGAAAAAGCGTTCCCGACACCGGGTTCGTTGAGCAGGGAAATATCTGGCGCCAGATGCGTCAATGATCCACCTCGTCCCAATTCCACCTGGCTCTCGCCGAAACTGTAGCGCATCTGGAATGTTGATTGCGGGTCTTCCTGATAAGGGGCTGTCGGATCATCCTGCAACCGCGCCTGGGACCAGCTGAACGACATGTTTCCAGCATTAACGGCATAGGATTCGCCCGCCGCCCAATCAGCGCGGGTTTCAAAATTCACCAGGCGTGAGCCGAGCGCATCTGACGGCAGGGTCGCAGCAATGGCATCGGCATTCAGGCGGAAACCGCGTTGGTACTGGTCCTGAAAGACGAGGCTGTTGAACGCGCCGGAATTGGTGGCCCAATCCCCAAACGCGCCACCGCTGGGCGCTAGCGCGTCGGTAAAGCTGACTTTCTCGAGACCGAAGTCCAGATTCTGCTGGCCTTGTGGGCGGAATGCTTCTTCGAGGTTCAAGAGGCCCACACCGGAAACGCTGTCAGTACCAGCACCCGCGATCTCACCCGTGATCAGGTCGGGTGATGTGTCTACATAGTCTGTCGCGGTATCCAGCAGGATCTGGAGAGCGACTTCAGGTTGGGACTGCAAGTTCGGGAACGCGTCCAGCAAGAGCGCCAATGCGCCGGCAACATAGGGGGCTGCAAATGATGTCCCCGAAATGCGATAATAGTCTCCATCACTGTCGGCATCATTCGTCGGGTCGCCCGGGAATGCAACATCATCGTCCGGGCCAGTCGAGATTACGTCCTCACCGGGTGCGAGCAGGTAGAAGTTCTGCGCCGCACTGCCTGCCCTGTTCGAGAAGTCCGACAGAATGCCATTCGGGTCGACCGCGCCCACGGCGACAACCCGCCCGAGTGAAGATGTTTCACCTGCGATATACGCAGGCTCGGTTGGGCGTTCCCCGACCGCCTCGGTGTCATTGCCATCTTCATCTGTCCCTGCCGGTTCAGCTTCATTGCCGGCAGAGATGACGACCAGCACACCCGCCGCGGCCGCAGCGCGGACGGCGTTCTCCAGTCGCGGATCATTGTCGATCTCGCCACCGAGAGACATGTTGATGATCGAAGCACCCTGAGCCACGGCGTATTCGATCGCACGGACCAGCGTATCATCGTTGTAGACGCAACCTTCATCTTCCCCGGTGCGCGCACAGCTGCCGGGCGAGTCAGCCCGGATATCGAGTATGGAAGCCTCATATGCGGCGCCCTGAATGCCGTTCGGCGTGTCGTCGTCCAACACGCTGTTGAAATTGTCCTGCCTACGCGCAGCAATGACGCCCGTAACCAGTGTGCCATGGCCTTCAGTGTCGATATCGCCATCCTGACGAGTGATGGTGACCCGGTCTCCCGCAGCGTTGAAGCCAGCACAGGCGGTGTCCGCACAGACATCGAACATCTGCACAACAGCCCCTTGGAGATCGGGATGATCAGAATCCGTCCCCGTATCGATGACCGCCACAGTCTGCCCCTGGCCTGTCGCGCCAAGTGCATAGGCTGCTGACGCACCGATGATGGGCAGGCCTACTGTGGCATTATACTCGCGTGTTTCAAACTGTTCCGGCTCGGCAATCGAGTCAGGAAACGGATTCGAAGGCGGCGGCGGTGGAGGCGGCGGCGGTGGAGGAGGCATCGGCGTGACAGCGGAACTGCCGCCGCCTCCACCGCCGCCTGCGCATGCCCCCAGCACAATGGCCGACGCACCCAGCATGGCAGCCGCCAGCATGGACCGCGGAATGGGCTTCGCTGACTTTACATTGCGATACCGGTTCATGCAGATTCCTCCCATAGCGGCATCCAACTCGTCCTGCGGCCGGTGCCTTCCAAGCAATATTCCACCCCAAAGATAACCACGGGGCAAACACTTCGCTCAGCTTGTCAGGAAAATTCGACACGTTCTTGCGAGAAGTAGAACAGCGAGCGCGTCTCCTCATCAATTGTGTCATTGTGGGCTTCCAGCAATTTGTGCATGGCGTTTTTGCGATCCTTGAGCGCGTGATCGAAATCACCCTCAATCATGCGGTCAACACCGGTCCGAACCATCGCATCGCGCACTTCCATATACAGCGTCAGCGATCCGCCGAGAAACATGGACTCATAGGCAATCTTGCTGGCGATTTTGTCATGGATGTCAGAATACTGGAATTGCCGCTCCATCACCGATTTGCGCTTGCAGATGAAATCAATCTCGTGCCGGTGTTCAGGATGGCGCAAGTAGAAATTCTTCAGCGCGGTCATCTCCGTGTCGATCCGGGCCTGCACATCTTCCGGCAGGGATTCACTGAGAATGATGATGATATCGATATCCGAGCCCTTCACCATCTCCCCGCTCGCGACGTGTTCCCGAGGCTCATTGTGCGCAAGATAGTAGGCGAGATCGCCTGCGATAAAGGCGCAGAGTTGGCTGCGAATATCGCGTCCCAGAGTGACGAATACCTGCTTCATCACGGCTTGGGCAACCGACAACTTTTCGCGGCTGATCTCCCGATGCATGTTCGACAGGGTGCCCTGCCGCTCGATCATCTTGTCGCGTTGGCCCGGCAAGCCGAACAAGGTGAAGGACAGAAAATCCCGCAGGATGGACGGGCTCAGCCGCACCTGATCGTCGCGCGTGATATCAAATCGCAAATAGTAGCTGGCGAAATGGGACACGTGCAGCTTGCGGCTCTGATAACAGGCTTGCCACAAGGCCAGATGTGGAACGCCATAAAGATCGTCAGCCAACTCCTTGCCAAGCCGGGGCCCCTTCTCCGCCAGGACCGTCTCGATCCGGGCTTCAATATCTTTCAAATCATAGGTTGGCACGCACGAATCTCCTACATTCTGCAGGAGTAAGGCAGGCCAGGAAGACGCTGTCCAGCAAGGTCAGGTGGTCACGATCCGCATTTGATACGATCAGGCGCGTCTCATCACTCAACGGTCACTGACTTGGCGAGGTTGCGTGGCTGGTCGACATCAGTCCCTTTGGCAACAGCCACATGATAGGCCAGCAATTGCAACGGCACTGCGGCCAGCACTGGCAGGCTGATATCATCACCATCCGGCAAGCAAATCACATGATCAGCCCGGTTACCGGCAGCTTTGATGCCGGCTTCATCCGAAATGAGGATGACACGCGCGCCACGTGCGCGGATTTCCTCGACATTTGAAATGGTCTTCTCGAACAGCTCGTCTTTTGGCGCGATTACAACGACCGGAAGGTCTTTTTCGATCAGCGCGATGGGGCCATGCTTCAACTCGCCGGCGGCATAGCCTTCGGCGTGAATATAGGACACTTCCTTCAGCTTGAGTGCACCTTCCAGCGCCAGCGGAAAGTACCGCCCCCGCCCAAGAAACAAGACATCCCGGCAAGGGGCCAACGTCTTTGCGATCTCGCGGATATCATCTTGTGCCTCAAGTGCCTCGGTCACCTTGCGTGGCAACGCCATCAGACTTTTGACCGCCATTACCTCATCACCAGGCAAAAGATGCCCCCGAGCCTTGGCTGCATTAAGGGCGAGCACAGCCAGAACAGACAATTGCGCGGTGAAAGCCTTCGTGGAGGCTACGCCAATCTCTGGCCCGGCATAGGTTGGCACGATCGCGGCCGCTTCACGGGCAATCGAGCTTTCCGGCACGTTCACCACGGCCACGGCTGGCGTGCCGTTCTGACGACAGTACCGCAGGGCCGCCAATGTATCTGCTGTCTCTCCGGATTGGCTGACAAACATTGCTGGACCGGTCTGCGGCAGTACAGGTTCACGATAGCGGAATTCCGATGCGATATCGGTCTCGAACGCCAGTCTGGCTTTCTGTTCAAACCAGTATTTCGCTGTATGGGCGGCATAATACGCTGTGCCACAGGCAATCGCGACAGCCCGATCAGCCTTGGCGAACATCGTATCGGCCACTTCGCCCAGATTGAGCGTCTGCGTTGCCTGATCGATATAAGGCAGGATCGAGCGCGCGAGAGATTCCGGTTGCTCGTGAATTTCCTTCAGCATGAAATGATCATACTCACCACGCTCAATCAGGCCTTCGTTCACAGCAGATTTCACGCGGGGACGGTTTACGCGGTCCCCATTGGCATTTCGGACATCATGACTATCGTGTGTCAGAACGACCCAGTCGCCCTCTTCCAGATAAGTGACGTCGCGGGTGAGAGGCGCCAGCGCGATAGCGTCTGAGCCAAGAAACATTTCGCCTTGCCCGTATCCGAGGACCAGCGGGCTGCCCTTGCGCGCACCCATCAGCAAGTCCGTCTTGCCGGAAAAGATGGCAGCGATGGCGAAAGCGCCCGATAGTTTCTTGAGTGCGGCCTCGAACGCATCAACCGCGTCCATGCCTTCGGCCATGTTCTGATCGATCAGCTGTGCGATGACTTCACTGTCCGTCTCGGATTCGAATGTCCGTCCGCGAGCCTGCAGATCTTCACGCAACTCGCGGAAGTTTTCGATGATGCCATTGTGCACAATCGCGACCTTGCCCGACATGTGGGGATGAGCGTTGGTCTCGTTCGGCTTACCATGCGTGGCCCAGCGCGTATGGGCGATGCCAGTCGGGCCATCTGCCGGTGCGTCGTCGATAAGGGCTTCCAGATTGACGATCTTGCCCTCGGCGCGGCGCCGCTCAATCGCATCTCCGGCCAGCACAGCTATGCCGGCGCTGTCATAGCCACGATACTCCAAACGCTTCAGGCCATCGACGAGACGCCCGGCAACGGTTTCCGTACCTGTGATCGCAACAATTCCGCACATACTCTACCTCCATTCGGGTAAAGCGTATTTAGACCGCCTGAATCCGCCAGGATAATGACACTTTGTGTAGGAATGCGACAACAGACGGGCAAAACCGTCTCATGGCGGGCATATTGCATGCTTTAGCTCTGCTGAACGATCAAATTATGGATGTCACACACATTCGGGTCTATCGCCCACGCAAGCCCGCTATATCTGGGATATCAAGAACTTACATATACCGATGATGCTTGAAGGACTGTACGCGTTTTGAAAAACCTCACCCACCTCGACAGGCTGGAGGCTGAAAGCCTGCACATCATCCGCGAAGTGGCCGCCGAGTGCGAAAATCCGGTCATGCTCTATTCCGTTGGCAAGGATTCGGCGGTGATGCTGCATCTTGCGATGAAGGCGTTCTATCCATCGCGCCCTCCCTTCCCGCTGATGCACGTCGATACAACCTGGAAATTCCGGGAAATGATCGAGTTCCGCGACCGGAAAGCCAAGGAGCTGGGCTTCGATCTGCTGGTACATGTGAACGAAGATGGCGTCCGCGATGGCGTCGGACCGTTCAGCCACGGATCAGCTGTGCACACAGATGTGATGAAAACGCTCGCCCTGAAACAGGCGCTCGACAAGTACAAGTTCGATGCAGCCTTTGGCGGTGCCCGACGCGACGAGGAAAAATCTCGCGCCAAGGAACGCATTTTCTCCTTTCGCTCAGCCGAGCACCGGTGGGACCCGAAACGCCAGCGGCCAGAGCCGTGGAACGTTTACAATACCCGCATCAATCAGGGCGAAAGCGTTCGAGTCTTCCCGCTGTCCAACTGGACCGAACTGGACATCTGGCAGTATATACGCCGCGAAAACATCGAGATTGTCCCGCTCTACTTTGCTGCCCCGCGTCCCGTCGTGAACTGGAATGGTGTGGACATCATGGTTGATGATGACCGAATGCCGGAAGAACTGCGCAGCACGGCGGTCACCAAATCCGTCCGCTTCCGTACACTTGGCTGCTACCCGCTGACCGGCGCGGTCGAAAGCACAGCCGCAACCCTCGAAGACATCATCCAGGAAATGCTCCTGACCACCACATCCGAACGCCAGGGCCGCGTTATCGACGCCGACCAGTCCGGATCCATGGAAAAGAAGAAACAGGAAGGCTATTTCTGATGCGCCTCAATGACGACCTGATTGAATCAGATATCGCCGCCTATCTGGAGAAGCATGAGCATAAATCCCTGCTTCGCTTCATCACCTGTGGATCCGTAGATGATGGCAAGTCGACGCTGATCGGCCGCCTGCTCTATGACGCAAAGATGATCTTCGAGGATCAGCTGGCGTCCCTCGAAAGCGACTCCAAGAAAGTCGGAACTCAGGGCGAGAATATCGACTTTGCCCTGCTCGTTGACGGACTGACGGCTGAACGGGAACAAGGCATCACGATCGACGTGGCCTATCGCTTTTTCGCCACCGAGAAACGTAAATTCATCGTGGCCGATACCCCTGGACATGAACAGTATACGCGCAATATGGCCACCGGCGCATCAACTGCAGATGTGGCCATCCTGATGGTGGATGCGCGCAAGGGCATCTTGACGCAAACCCGGCGCCACAGCTTCATCACGTCTCTGCTGGGCATTCGCAAGGTCGTGCTGGCCATCAACAAGATGGACCTGATCAATTATAGCCAACAGGCCTATGACGACATCGTAGATGATTTCTACGCCTTCGCAGACGAGTTGGCGACGGATTTGGAAATCCAGCCAATCCCGATGTCTGCCCTCGAGGGCGTGAATATTACCAGCAAATCCAACGAAACAGACTGGTATGATGGCCCAAGCTTGATGGATTATCTGGAAACCGTGCCGGTTGGCGATCGCCGACTGAACACGCCTTTCCGTATGCCTGTCCAATGGGTCAATCGCCCCAATCTCGACTTCCGGGGTTTCTCCGGACAGATTGCTGCGGGCACGATCCAACCTGGTGACCGCGTCAAATCCATGCCGTCCGGGAAGCAGTCCACCGTCCAGAGAATTGTCACGGCGACGGGTGACCTTGAGCAGGCAATCGCCGGACAATCCGTTACGATCACACTGGATGACGAAATCGACTGTTCGCGCGGCGACGTTCTCGTTTCAGCCGAAGACCCTTCCGAAGTGTCTGACCAATTTCAGGCTCGCCTGCTTTGGATGAGCGAAACGCCACTCCTGCCCGGTCGCCGCTACCTGCTGAAGATGGGGGCGAAAACTGTCACGGCCACGGTCAACGCGCCGAAGTATGGCATTGATGTCAATACACTGAACGATGTTCCAGCGAAGACGCTGGAGCTCAACCAGATTGGCGTTACAACCCTGTCTCTAGACCAAGCCATCCCGTATGATCCGTATGATGTCAATCGTGAGATGGGCGGCTTCATTCTGATCGACCGGATGACGAATGACACGGTTGGTCTCGGCCTTGTCGACTTCGCACTCCGCCGCGCATCAAACATCCACTGGCAAGCCATGGATGTTGATCGGTCTGCGCTTGCGGAACAGAAGGGCCAGAAGCCAGCCGTGCTCTGGTTTACCGGCCTGTCTGGATCCGGCAAGTCGACCATCGCCAACGCCCTGCAGAAGCTGTTGTTTGCCCAAGGCAAGCACACTTTCACGCTGGACGGGGACAATGTCCGTCACGGCCTGAACCGCGATCTCGGATTTACCGATGCTGACCGCGTCGAGAACATTCGCCGCGTCGCCAATGTCGCACGCCTGATGTCCGACGCCGGATTGATCACACTGGTCTCGTTCATCTCGCCGTTCCGGTCTGAGCGTCAAATGGCGCGCAACCTGATGGCTGATGGCGAGTTTATTGAAGTCTATGTCGACACACCACTCAGCGTCGCGGAGGACCGGGACGTGAAGGGCCTCTACAAGAAAGCCCGCGCTGGAGAGATCAAGAACTTCACCGGCATCGATAGTCCGTACGAGCCACCTCGGGCGCCTGAACTGCGCATCGACACGGTGAACAATTCTCCGGAAGAAGCCGCTGAAGTCATCCTTGGTTTCATGCGCGAAAAGGGTCTGCTGAACGGCGGGTGATCCAGTATTGATGGCGCCGCGCCCACCTGACCGGGCACGGCGCCGATCATTGCCTCCTTCCCCAACGTACCGGCTCGCCTTGCCGAATTTCGCACGCTAGGTGTCGTTCCACACAACGATAAGGGAGCGTGTCATGGCAAAAGGTGATCAGCCGGTTCTGGTTGGCGTGGGACAAAGCCTCAGCCAGTGGGATGGAACAAGCGGACCAGACGGTGCGCCGTCGCCCCTGTCACTCATGGTCGACGCGTCCAAGGCGGCTCTCTCTGACAGTGGTGCAGACCTCGCCAAGGCCATCGACACGATTGCGGTTGTTCGCATCTTTGAAGATTCAGTCGGTGGCGCACCACACCCGCACGGACATAACACCAATCTTCCCGGCACACTGGCGCGCGATATTGGCGCTGCACCTGACACGCTGATCTATGAAACCGTTGGCGGTCAAAGCCCGCAGGCCCTTGTCAATGAGATGGCCGCACGCATCCATGCGGGCGATGCTGACTGCGTGCTGATTTCCGGTTCGGAGGCAAATCGGGCCTCAAAGGGCGCGCGCCGGAATGATGTGGAAATTGACTGGGCCGACAGCGCTGATGCGGATTACGAAGATCGCGGCATGGGTCCGATGATGCTGTCGCGTGAAGAAATCAAGCACGGCATCGTCGCGCCAGCTTATTTCTATGGCCTGTTCGAAAACGCCATCGCCGCCCGCGAAGGCCATTCGCGCAGCCAGCACCGCAAGGCCATGGCCGAACTGTTCCAGCCCTTCTCTGCTGTTGCCGCAAAGAACCCATATTCTCAATTCCCGGAGGAACGCTCGGTTGAGTTTCTTTCAACACCGTCCAAGGCGAATTACGAGTATGCTGATCCCTTCCTGAAATGGTTCATCGCCCAGGACGCGGTCAATCAAGGCGCTGCTGCGATACTGATGAGTAGCTCCAAAGCCGACGCAATGGGTATTCCGGAAGACAAGCGTGTCTATCTTCACGGCGCAGGCGAAGCCGCCGACGATCTGATCTCGCTGCGCCCAAGACTCGACGGCTCATGGGCGATGCAAACCGCCATAGATCGCGCATTGGATCAGGCTGCAAAGACCCCCGGCGATATCAAGCATCTGGATCTCTATTCCTGCTTCCCTTGCGCCGTGTTCTCCTCGACCGCCGCGTTGGGCATCGACTGGAAGAATGATCCACGCTCCCTTACCCTGACGGGCGGCCTGCCCTTCTTTGGTGGCCCCGGAAACAATTATTCTCTCCACGGCATCGCCGAAATGGTGTCAACACTTCGCGCCGATCCCGGCAGCTATGGCCTTGTCCTCGCCAATGGTGGCTGGATGACAAAGGAAGCGGTGGGTATCTATTCGACCCAGAAGCCGACCCGTTTCACACCCGCAGAATCCTACGCAACACCGACCGAGCAAGTCACGCTTTGCGGCGAGGATTGCGAGGGCGTGCTGGAAACCTTCACGGTTACGCATGGGAAGGAGGGGCCGAACAAGGGCATCGCGTTCGTACGCCTCGAGGATGGGCGCCGGGCACTTGCCGTCGCATCCCCCGCTGCGCTCGCGACGTTACGTGAAGATGCCTCGCCGGTCGGCCGCAAGGTTGCCGTCAGCGTCGACTCTGAAAAGGAGCGTGGCACGTTCAGTTTCATCTGACCGAGGCGCTTGCCCCGCCCCCCGGTTTCGACCAATCTCCGGCGCATGACGAAACACTTCAAGACATTCGGCGTCATTGGCGGCGGCGCATGGGGCACAGCGATTGCCCAGATGCTGACCCGTGAGGCCCAGGACGTGCTGATTTGGTGCCGCGAAGCGGAGGTGGCTGAAGCCATCAATACGCACCATGAGAATACGGTCTTCCTGCCGGGCGTATCTTTGAACCCCGCGCTCAAGGCAACATCGGACCTTGCAGACCTGCACTTGATGGACGCGCTTTTTTCTGTCGCCCCTGCCCAGCACACGCGCGCAACCTTGCAGGCGCTGAAAGAGCATATCCGCCCCGGCACACCGGTTGTCCTGTGTTCTAAAGGCATCGAACTGAAGACTGGCGAATTCATGACGCAAGTGCTCGCCGACGAACTTCCCGAAGCGGTTCCGGCCGTGATGTCCGGCCCGAGCTTTGCCATCGATGTGGCCAAGGGCCTGCCGACGGCTGTGACCTTTGCCATCGAAAATGAAACCCTCGGCGCCGAACTGATCGCCGCTGTTGCGACCCCGAATTTCCGCCCGTACCTAGCACACGATCTGCTGGGCGCGGAGATCGGCGGCGCGGTGAAGAATGTGCTCGCCATTGCGTGTGGTATCGCACTTGGCAAGGGCCTGGGCCGCTCGGCTCATGCAGCGCTGATTGCCCGCGGCAGCGCGGAAATGACCCGGCTCGCTCTTGCCCTGGGCGCCGAGCGCGAAACCCTTTCCGGCCTGTCAGGGCTGGGCGACCTCGTCCTGACCTGTTCTTCCGAGACCAGCCGCAACATGAGCTGCGGACTGGCTTTGGGCAGAGGTGAGCCGCTCGAAGACATCATGGGCGCGCGAAACGCCGTGACCGAAGGCGTCGCAACGGCGCCGGTTCTGAAACGGATCGCAGCAGATTACAGCGTCGACATGCCGATCTGTGATGCAGTTGCGGATGTGATTGAAGGCGCGATCAGCGTCGATGAAGCGATTCAACGCCTGCTGATGCGTCCGAACAAGGTTGAAACAGTCTAGGACGCGTTTACCAACACCAAGCCCGTCACACCGGGGTTTTCACCAGTTCGAAATGAGACCGGACGGTGGGTTTGTCATCCGGCGAGACCGCAACACCGGTCTTGATAAGCTCGATCATATGACCGAGCACAGACATGGCCGCCGCGGGATGCAGGCGCTTGTCGACCTCGGCGTACATCACCTTGACCATTTCAGGGATCGAGGACTGACCCGCCCGAAGCTGGTCCAGAATCGCAGCCTCGCGAGCCCGGCGATGATTGGCGTACTCAGTGATGAAGTGGTCGACGAATTCACGGCCACGCACCGGATCACCATGGGTTGGCCAAAGCGTGTCGAATTTCCTAGCTTGAATCTTGTCGAGGCTGCGCATGTAGTCACCCATGTCACCATCGGGCGGCGCGACAACGGTCGTCGACCAGCCCATGATGTGATCACCCGACAGGCAAGCATTCTCTTCGCGCAAACCAAAGCAGAGATGGTTGCAAGTATGACCCGGCGTCTCAATCACATCGAGTGTCCAGCCGGGGCCCGAAATCACGTCGCCATCGCCAACTTTGACATCCGGCATGAAGCCAAGGTCGTCTGCACTGCCAAGCTCGCCCTTGGCGGTCGGCACGCCGCAATTTTTCGCGTAAGTCTTGCAACCAGCCCACTCGGCCAAAGGCGTCGCCAGCGGGGAATGGTCGGAATGGCCATGAGTGACCAGAACGTGGGTGACCGTCTCCCCCTCCAGCGCCCGCTTCAGGGCTTCGAAATGCTCAGCATCTTCCGGACCGGGATCAATGACGGCCACTTCGCCATGACCGATGATGTAGACGCCGGTGCCAACATAGGTGAACGGCCCGGGATTGTTCGCGATTACACGGCGGATGAGCGGGGAGACCTGCTCTACAATGCCGTATTCAAACTCGATTTCGCGAACGTAGGGAATTGCCATATTATTTTAGTCTCTTGCAGCGATCCTGGCCTGCCGGAGCGATCAACGCTTCTTCGAAGCAAAGGCGACGGCAAAGGCTTGCGCCATGCGGCGTGTGGCCCTCAGCTTGGCGCCAAGCTTCAGCGCCACTGGCGGACCCATATCCGTCTTGTTTGCATCGACGATGTAGATTCGTCCGGATGAGCGGTCACGTAGGACGTCAACGCCGCCCCAGTCCAGTCCGATAGATGCAGCAAACCGCTCAATCACGGCAATTTCATCGCTCGTGTAGCAATTGCGAGGCTCGTCGAGCAAAACCTGAACATTCTCATTCAGGAAACGGCGCTCCAAGGGCCGACGCTTGCGGAACACGATGACGGGTGAGCCGGCCACGATGCAACAGCGCAGATCCTCGACCAGACCGCCTTCGATCTCATTGTCGACGAGGCGCTGATAGGTCTTGCCCGGCAGCGGCGTATCCAGCGGACCTTCCAGAATTCGGCCATCATGCGCGGCGTTCAATTCAGACTTTTCGACCATGCGGCCCTGGTGAGTCGTAGGATCAACGGAGAGAGAATATCCCGCAGCCTGACCAAAAGCGGCTGCGACAGTCGATTTTGAAATATCGTCGCAGGTGAAATTGACCAGTTTCGCCCCATCACGAACCATCGGGACCGTATTGTCGGTTTCGGTGGAGTCATCAAACTGCATGACAATGTCGGCCGTCGCGACGTCATCAATCAATTTGGCACCTGACACATGTGTCACGGGCCAGATGAAATACCATGGGCGTGGCTTGTCAGGATAGAATGCAATCGTGGGGCGCTTGTGTCCGGTGACCCGGCGCCAGGTGCGCCATGTCTGCGCAAAGAAATAGAAACAGAACCAGGTGAAGATGTCGTGCGCGAGCGAAAATGTGAGCGGAACGCGGTGCCCGGTCTTCTTCACCAGCATGGCGCCGTCATCGTATTTGAAATCGGTGATCCACAGACGATCGCTCATCCATTCCACTCCTCTTGCGCATACAGCCTCATGGCCAGCGCCTCCCTGTCTTGGCCTTCGCATGACCGGTCATCACTGACAACACACATAATGCGGCGCAAGTGTGACCACTTGCTCACAATGCCTGCTGGGAGGATGATCAGAGCAGCGATTGCAGACTCGACAGATCATAGCCCGCATCTGCGGCAGCATCGACGATTTCCTGACCTGTACCCTGCCCGGCATGGGTCAGGGCCCACGCCGTAATGCATCGTGTCCCGGTGCGGCAATACGCCAACACTGGCTGAGGCGCTTCGTTCAGGATATTGCTCATCCGCTCGACGACTTCTGGGGTGGGTGCGCCTGAGAAAGGCAGCGCCACAAAAGCCAAACCCAAGGATTCGGCTTTGGCACGAATAGCGCCCATCCGGGGCTGGTCCACGCCGCCTTCGCCATCTGGGCGGTTCGCGACGATGGTTTTGAAGCCTGCAGCCTGAATTTGCGCAACATCCTCCTCATTAATCTGGGGGGCGACAGCAAAAGCTTCCGTAACGCGGCGAATATCGGCCATATTTTAGTGTCCCTGCCTGAGTCTGCGGTCTTGATCGGCTGTCGCTACAAGCTAAGGATTGCAGATCGTTATGCCAAGCGTCGGTGACGGCAGCATGATCAAATTCCTACTACCAGCAGCGGAATAACTTAAGTACGTGTCCTCATTTCAACGTGTCATCAGCCGAATTCCGTGGGCCTATACGTTCAGGCGTCTGCTAATTGCAATCCCCACAATGCTCGCCATCATAACGATGGCTTTCCTGATGATGCGCGCCGCTCCGGGCGGTCCGTTCGATGGTGAGCGGAAACTGCCGCCTGCGACCGAAGCTGCCATTGCAGCCAAGTTCGGTTTCGACAAACCACTTCACGAACAATATCTGAGCTATGTTGGCGGCGTAGTCACAGGTGATTTCGGACCGTCCTACAAAACGCTCGGCAAGAGCGTGAACGACCTGATAGCCGACGGGCTTCCAATCTCCCTTACCATCGGGTTTCTCTCCATGGGCCTGGGCATAGCGGTGGGCACATTGCTGGGTGTCTTTGCGGGACTCAGGCAGAATTCAGCGGCCGATTACGGTGTGATGGGCATTGCGATGGCAGGGATTTCGATCCCTACCTTTGTTACCGGCCCGATCCTGATCCTGATCTTTGCCCTTGGTGCCGGCATCTTCGCGGTCGGCGGTCTCGGAACCTATCCGAATATCGGGATGAACTGGCATAACATGACGTTGCCGGTGATCACGCTGGCCCTGCCGCAGATTGCGATCATCTCCCGCCTGATGCGCGCTTCGATCATCGAGACCATGCGCTCCAACCATATTCGAACGGCGCGTTCCAAGGGTCTGACCGAACGCCAGGTAATTGCCCGTCACGCCCTGCCATCGGCCCTGCTGCCACTGATCTCGTATGCCGGTCCCGCAATGGCACGCGTCATGACCGGGTCAGTGGTGATCGAAAAGATTTTCGGCCTGCCCGGTCTGGGCTCTTATTTTGTCGATGGCGCCCTCAACCGGGACTACACGCTCGTGATGGGCGCAATCATTGTCTATGCGGGCCTGATCGTACTGCTCAATCTTGTAGCAGACATTCTCTACGCCCTGCTTGATCCGAAAGTGAAGTACGATTGATGACGGATCTTGATCCTCTCCTCGACCCGACTGGTCGCATCGAACCGGTCCAGAATGCCATTATTGGGGGGCGCTCGCTATGGGAAGATGCCCGGGCGCGCCTGTTCCGCAACCGCGCCGCCGTCGTCTCCATGTGGATTCTCGGCTTCCTCATTCTGTTTGCAGTCGTCGGGCCGTTTGTCTGGGTCCACAAATACAGCACCATTTCTGACCTGCGCACCATTGCGCCGACGCTGGAAGGCCTGCATCCGCTCGGAACCGACCTGCAGGGACGAGACCTGCTTGCGCGCCTGATGATCGGCCTGCGTATCTCGCTCATGGTCGGCATTGTCGCCACGGCTGTCAGCCTCGTGATCGGCGTCAGTTGGGGTGCCACGGCAGGTTATCTCGGTGGTCGCGTCGATAATTTCATGATGCGCATTGTCGACGTGCTCTACGCTCTGCCCTTCATCTTCTTCGTGATCCTGCTGCTCACCGTATTCGAGCGCAATATCGTACTGATCTTCGCAGCCATTGGCGCCATTGAGTGGCTGACCATGGCGCGGATTGTGCGTGGCCAGACGCTCGCCATCAAGGGCAAGGAGTTCATTGAAGCGGCGCGCGCCTCTGGCGTCAGCCGCATGGACATCATTGTGCGCCACATCCTGCCGAACGTGATCGGCCCGGTCGCTGTCTATGTCACACTGACCATCCCGGTGGTGATCCTCGCCGAGAGCTTCCTGTCCTTCCTCGGCCTCGGTGTGAACGAGCCCCTTACCTCACTTGGCGTGCTGATTTCGGACGGCGCACACCGGATGGAAGAAAAGCCCTGGATGCTGCTGGCACCCGCCGTCACGATGGCAGTCACCTTGTTGTGCCTCAACTTCATCGGCGACGGCCTGCGCGATGCGCTGGATCCGAAAGACCGCTAGACAGTATTCACCCGGCACCTGGACAGACTGGACCAAATGCCCGTCACACAGGGAAAATCTTGGTGTTCAGGGTGGCCTTTGCTGGTGCGCTGAGGCAAGAGATTCGCGGGTAATTTGAAAGAGCAAACGATGGCAAAATCGATGACCAGCATCGTTCCGGTACTGATGTGCGGTGGAGCAGGCACGCGGCTCTGGCCGCTGTCGCGAAAGAGCTATCCCAAGCAATTTGTTCCACTGATCGGCGATACATCCCTGTTCCAGGCATCCGCGCTGAGATTGACCGGAGGCGCCTTCACGCCGCCGCTTGTCCTCACCAATGCGGATTTCCGGTTCATCGTGCAAGAACAGCTCACCGACATCGAAATCGATGACGCTTCCATCATGATCGAGCCAGACGCGCGCAACACGGCCCCGGCAATCCTGGCTGCGGCTCTGCATCTGCAAAAGACCCAACCAGATGCCCTGATGCTGATCGCACCATCCGACCATGTCATCCCGGACAGTGATGCATTTCTGGAGTCAATCAATGCGGCCGTCGATGCGGCCCAAAAAGGCCAGCTCGTCACGTTCGGAATCCAGCCCACACATCCCGAAACCGGATACGGATATCTGGAGCTCAGCAAGCCGGTGGAAGACAATAGTCTGTCCCCCATCAAGTTGAAGCGTTTCGTGGAGAAGCCCTCTGCGACCAATGCCCTTAAAATGGTGAATAGTGGTGACTACCTCTGGAACGCAGGGATCTTCCTGTTCAGCGTCAAAAGCATTGTCGAAGCTTTCCAGAAACATGAACCGGGCATGGTTGAATGCGTGAGCAAGTCTGTCGATGACCTGCAGATGGATCTCGGCTTTATGAGGCTCGATCCGGAGAGCTGGAACCGGGCCCAGTCGATCTCGATCGACTATGCAGTCATGGAACGCACCGAAAATCTTAGCGTCGTGCCATTTTCGGGCGGATGGTCAGACCTTGGCGGCTGGGACGCCGTATTGCGCGAAACCGGGCCGGACAAGCATGGGGTTTCGACCAGCGGACATGTCACGGTCATGGATTGCCAAGACTCCCTGATCAGGTCCGAAGACAATGGACTGGAAGTCGTCGGTATCGGTCTGAAGAACATCATAGCCGTTGCCATGCCGGATGCGGTGCTGATCGCGGATGCGTCCCGCGCACAGGACGTGAAACTGGCCGTTACCGAGCTCAAGGCCAAGCAGGCACGCCAGGCCGAGCAATTTCCGCGGGACTATCGCCCCTGGGGCTGGTTTGAGTCCATTGCGATGGGCGAACGTTTTCAGGTCAAGCGCATCCAGGTAAAGCCAGGCCAGTCGCTGTCCCTTCAATCGCACCATCATCGCGCCGAGCACTGGATTGTCGTATCCGGAACAGCCAAGGTCACGATCAATGAGGACGTCAAGATCGTCACCGAGAACCAGTCCGTATACATCCCTGTAGGATCCGTTCACCGGCTGGAAAATCCGGGGAAATTGCCCGTCGTCCTCATCGAAGTTCAAACTGGCAGCTATCTCGGTGAGGATGACATCATACGATACGAAGATAAATACGCGCGCGATTAGAGTCTGCGGAGTCGAACTTATTTGAATTCGAATGAATCTGCACCTTGCGGTACGCGGTGCGGCACTCTTATCTAAAGAGTTCCCCCATTTCAGACCCGAGGATGCCCGTTGGAACTCTTTGTCTTCCTTTGCAGCCTCATCATATTTGTCAGCTTTGCGCTGATGCCGCTGGCAAGGCGAGCAGGAGCTCCATTTCTCTTGATCGCACTTCTCATCGGCATGCTGCTGGGAGAAGATGGTCCCGGCCGTATTCAATTCAGTAATTTCAACTTTGCGTTCGACCTTGGCAGCGTGGCCCTGGCCGTCATCCTGTTTGCTGGCGGATTGGAAACTGGACGCAGCGTCTTCCGTTCCGCTGGTGCGCCGGCATCCCTACTCGCAACCATCGGTGTGCTGATTACAGCAGGCATCACGGGTGTTGCGGCCTGTCTATTCATGGGCCTGCCCTGGCAAGTTGGTCTATTGCTTGGCGCAGCGGTCGCCTCTACCGACGCGGCCGCGACCTTCCTTCTCGTTCAGCAAAGCGGCATAGCCCTGAGACAACGCCTGAAGGATACGCTGCTGTTGGAATCCGGCCTGAACGACCCGATGGCCATTTTCCTGACAGTGTCGCTTACCACGCTGGTCGCCTCCATACAGACCAATGCGCCGGCGGACCTCCCCGGCATGGCTCTGTTTCTGCTCATGCAAGCCGGTATCGGCATTTTGGGCGGCGTCCTTGGCGGCAGGCTTCTGGCCCGCATTCTTGATCGCCTTTTCCTGCCAATGGGCACGTATCCCATCATGACGCTTGCAGGCGCCCTCGTCATCTTTACCGGCGTTTCGCTGGCTGGGGGCAGCGGCTTTCTCGCGGCATATCTTGCCGGCCTCAGTCTCAAGGCCAAATTGAAGCGCCCCATTGATCGCATTGTTGACTTCAACGAAGCCTTCCAGTGGCTCTGTCAGATGGTGCTATTCCTGACTCTCGGCCTGCTCGTCACACCGAGTGCGTTGTTGGAGGACATCTGGCCTGCCATCGGATGCGCCGCCGTATTGATGCTGATCGCTCGACCGCTCGCCGTATTTGCCAGCGTGGGATGGATGGGCTTTTCTTTCCGTGAGAATGTCTTCCTGAGCTGGGTCGGCCTGCGCGGCGCCGTACCGATCCTTCTCGCGATCTATCCTGTGATCGCACCAGGACCCATTTCCATTGGCTTTTTCAACGTCGTGTTCGTGATCGTGGCAATTTCGCTGACCATTCAGGGCTGGACCATTGCCCCGGCGGCACGACTCCTCCGCCTGGGCCCGGAAGCCCAGGCAAAGGAAACAACCGATACCTAGCGCAGCGTGATCTCGATATCGTCGAGCAGATTGCGGACCCGTTTGGCATTCGCACCAAGGTCAGACAGGCCCACCCGACTGGTGGAACGCACATCAATGCGTGAACCGCCCTCTTCGGTCGGCTGGATACGGATCATGACGTCGTCCTTGAAATCAAACCAGAAGCTCGTTTCGGTCGCCTCGATGCGACCGGTCGCCTCATCACTGGTAACGATTGCCCAGCCGCGCTCCTTCACAAGCGTGAGGATGGCCTCGAATGCAGCTTCCGAGGGAGCTTGAGTGATATAGGAGTCGAGTTTCGGATAAGGAGCGTCCGCACGGTCTTCCTGCTGGGTCGGATCGAATTCGGCTTCTTCCTGCAATTCGGACACGAGGCGCCCCGGTGTGCCCGGCCAACGGTCTTCAGCATATTCCGGAACAATCGGTGCAGCTTCGACCGGGTTCATGGCCTCGGTCTCGGCCCGGACGGCCAGCAGGGCATCGCTCGGCATGATCGGATTGGACCAGTCAGTCTGAACGTCGTGGATCGGCGGCAAGCGGGACGCTTCCCCGCCAAACGCTGCGACACGTCCAAAGCTGAGCCCGGCAATCAAGAGCGAGGCGAACGCCAGAATGAAAGCGCGTTTGCGAGGGGCTTTGATCAATGACAAGATCACCGCAATAACCGAGACACCGAGCGCCACGAAGATCAGCTTGAGGCCCCAATTTATCGTCATCAGACCTAGCCCGACCTGCCAGTTCCACAGGCCCAGCTTGGTGCCAAGCGCTGCGATGATGAACCAGAGAATGGTAAAGATGGACAAAGCAAGCGACGCCTTGGCAACCATACCGCGCCATCCGGCATCCTGTGTCTGTTCTGTCGTATCCATTGTATTTTCAACCCTCTCCGGATGATCCCTGTCACCTGACATAGATCACACTGCCCAGCTCAACCAGTCTCATGAAACAGATTCGTTCGGAACAGCGCCCGCTGCTTCACGTTCAAACTGAACCTCCTGAGCGTTAATTCGAAAGGAAAGACCATGGACCATTCCGGCAGCTATCTTCGCTTCGGCCTGATGATCACGACCTCCGCCATTGTCATGTTCGGACTTATGTATCTAAACACTTACGCCCTGCCTCATGTGCATTGGAGTGAGACCCGCTTCTACATGACCCTCATCATGGCCGCGTCGATGGCGATCGTAATGTTGGCCTTCATGCTCAACATGTATCAGGATAGCCGCAAGAACCTCGCTATATTCGTCGGCAGTGGGCTGCTCTTTGTTGCTGCCCTGCTTCTGGTGCGCTCGCAAGCAACTGTAGGCGACCAATCATACATGCGCGCCATGATTCCGCATCATTCCATCGCCATCATGACCAGCGAAAGGGCGGGCATAGAAGACGTACGCGTTCGGCAATTAGCCGATGACATCCTCAAGGCTCAGAAGGTGGAAATAGCCGAAATGGAATGGCTAATCGATGACATCTCCAGAAATGGAAAAGCGGCCACTCCCGAAGAAGCGGCCGCCCGTCCTGTTCCCGAGTTCAGCCCAAACTAGGCCGTCGGCAGCTTGTAGTCCTTGAACTGGTTGCGCAGGGCCAGCTTGTTGATCTTGCCCGTGGCGCCAAGCGGAATTTCATCAACAAAGACGACATCGTCCGGTGTCCACCATTTGGCGATCTTGCCTTCCAGTTGGGCCAGCACATCTTCCTTGCTCGGCGTTTCGCCCGGCGCAGCTTGAACCACCAGCAGTGGGCGCTCGTCCCATTTCGGGTGATAGATGCCGATAGCGGCCGCATTGGCCACTTTCGGGTGGCCGACTGCGATGTTCTCGATGTCGATGGAGGAAATCCACTCGCCGCCTGACTTGATCACATCCTTCGCGCGATCGGTGATCGTCATCGTACCGTACTCATCGATATTGGCGACGTCGCCGGTATCGAAATAACCCTCATCATCCAGCACGTCCCCGCCGACGCCCTTGAAGTATCCGGCTGCAATCGCAGCGCCGCTCACCATCAACCGGCCAGACGTCTCGCCATCATTCGGCAGCACCTTGCCTTCGTCATCGACGATCTTGAGCTCCACGCCGAATGGCGGGCGCCCCTGCTTGAGCTTCTGCTCCATACGCGTGTCGATGTCGGCATTCACGAGATGGGGCGGCAAGGCGCCCAGCGTTCCTAGCGGCGAGGTTTCGGTCATGCCCCAAGCGTGGACAACGTCCACTTCATAATCCTGCTCGAAGGCACGAAGAATCTTTTCCGGAATGGCTGAGCCCCCGATGAGTACCTTCTTCAAGTGCGGCAGCTTCAGGTTGTTTTCCTGCAAATGTGTCAGCAGCATCAGCCAGACGGTTGGAACCGCGGCGGTGATCGTCACCTTTTCCGTATCCAGCAATTCATAGATGGATGCGCCATCCATCTGTGCCCCCGGCATTACCATGTTCGAGCCGACAGCAGGACAGGACAGTGCGAGGCCCCAGGCATTGGCGTGGAACATCGGCACAACCGGCAGCACCACATCGTCAGCGCCCATGCCCATCACATCCTTGCCCATCGTGATCAGCGTGTGCAACACGTTCGAGCGGTGGGAGTAGAGAACTCCTTTCGGATCGCCTGTAGTGCCCGACGTATAACAAAGGCCACATGCGGTATCTTCCGGGAAGTCGCCCCAGCGGACCTCGGTCGAGCGACCATCAATCCAGATATCAAACGGGATTGCACCGAGAGAGTTTTCCGGCATCGTGTCAGCATCAGCGTATATGACGAAAGTCTTCACCGTCTGCAGATGGTCCTTGATGGCCTCCACAATAGGCAGGAAGGTCTTGTCGAAGATGAGCACCTTGTCTTCGGCGTGATTTGCGATCCAGGCGACCTGTTCAGGGTGCAGGCGTGGATTGATCGTGTGGAGCACCGCGCCAATGCCCATGGCGCCATACCAGGAGGCCATATGTCGTTCAGAGTTCCAGCCCAGCGTCGCCACGCGGTCGCCCAACTGAATGCCGCTATCGATAAGCGCATTCGAGACCTGCTTGGACTGGTCAAAGAGATTGGCATAGGTCGTGCGGACAATATGGCCTTCCACGCGCCGAGTGATGATTTCTCGTGTAGGATTGATGCGCTTGGCGTGTTCGAGGATTTTGTTAACCGTCAGCGGCCAGTCCTGCATGATACCCAGCATGGTAAGTCTCCCTGTAATGTTTTTGTCTTCGGCAATAATTGCCTGATTTAGAACCGGTTTATGCGTGCGATTGCTGCAGCGCAAGAAGAGGACCACCCGAATGAACCACTCCGCACTGCTTGTTATCGCTCTCATCCTGCTGTCTGGCTGCGGCCCGTCAAGCGATACCCCACAGTCAGGGGCCGTGGAGCCCGCACTCACCGAAGCTTCTGCGCGCATGCGCCTGCCCGACTATTTCGACTGCCTGCGTGAAAACGGAGGCGTGGTGATCGCTGCGCATCGCGGGGGCCCTGCGCCGGGCTATCCTGAGAATGCCATTGAGACGATGCAGTTCAATTTCGACAAGGGAGTCCGGGTCTTCGAGATTGATGTTGCCGAAACTCGAGACGGCGTGTTGACCCTGATGCATGATGACCGGCTGAACCGAACGACGACCGGCCGGGGCTATGTCTCCGATATCAGCTGGGAAGAACTCTCGGGCCTGACCCTGGTCGACAATGATGATCGTCACACGCGCTTTAGCCCGCCCAAGCTGACCGACGCCCTGATCTGGGCCCGAAACAGCGGCGCCATTCTGGAACTCGACCGCAAGAAGACCACAAGCTTCGCCAATATGGCCGAGGCCGTCTATGCAGCGGGCGCGGAAGAGAACATCATCATGATTTCCTACAATGATGACGAAGCCGCCGAAATCGCGGCCATTGACCCTCAATTCATGATGACCGCCTCGGCACGCGGCGGCCGTGACATTGCGGCACTTGAGGCACGCGGTGTGGACTCCCGTCGGCTGATCGCTTGGACCGGCACTGGCCGCCCCGACGCCGCAGCTTGGGATCGCAATGCCCGCAATGATGTCGAATCCGCTTTCGGCACGCTGGGTCGTTCCGGCGAGCGATTGGACGATATCTATCTGGCCGACGGCAACGGATCGGAGTTTCAGGATCTTGCCGATGACGGCCTCGTCATGGCCGCGGCAATGACCGCAGATGACACCGCCATCGCCGCGTGTGGTGGCTAGGCTCGGGCAGAAACCATCCGTTGCCAGAGCACAAAGATCACAGGCACAACCAGCTCGATACCCAGCGCGACCATCTGGTCCTGCGCGGGCTGACCGACGGTCACCACTGAGACAAGACGACCGAGCCCTCCGATAAAGATGGCTGCGCTAACCACCAGAAGAAGCCGCCCTTGTTTTTCGATGGATGGAATGATCGACCAAATCAGGAAGCTCACCACAAGATACATACCGGAGAAGTACCGATACTGATTGTCCAGTTCTGTCGTGACGCCTGCCGGGGACAATCGTTCCGCCCCGTGCAGAAAGCCCATTAGGGCAAAAATAACGGGAATGAGTGAGAAAATGCCAAGGGCAATCTGAAGTCCGCGTTTCATTATGTGGTGTACCTCCCCTAATGGCGCATCGTTTCCGTACGCCCTGCCGTCACCTACTCACGGCAAATGTCTGGTGACAATGATTGACGCAACGTCTTCCCAGGCGTGGCTCTGGGACGCCCGCCGCTCGCAAGGCCTTTAGTCTTTCGGTGAAGATCCCCCGGCGCACACCGCGCCGCGACTTTTGATCACGGAACACCGGTCCATCCGGCAGTCCCGCGGCAAGGCGAGCTCCCGCTGAGAAGTGACTGCCCGGACAAGGATGTTTCCAATGTCTATTTCAATAACAACGCGCGAACAGGCGAAGGCCCGTGCCCGCGACATACGGACAGAACAGGCAAATGCCGGTAGGTCCATCTCACATGCGAGAGCACTTGAGCTCGTCGCGACTGAACTCGGCTACCGCGACTGGAATACCGCATCGGCGCGCCTGTCGAACAAACCCGAGGCACCCTGCCAGCTGGGTGACCGCATCTCGGGCCGCTACCTCAAACAATCCTTTGAGGGGCGCGTGCATGCAATCCGCGAACTGGCGGGTGGCATGGGGTACGAAGTGACCCTGCACTTCGACACGCCGGTAGATGTGGTTGAGTTCGAGAGCTTCTCGGGATTTCGCCAGCGCGTGACCGCCATGGTGAGCGGTGATGGCATCTCATGGGCAAAGACCAGTGATGGCGTCCCCCACCTCGTCATCGAAGCCGTCTCAAACGGGATCGTTTGATCTGGCAGCGAAACGCTACGGATAGAGTCGACCGGTGGTCCAACCATCATTTGAACGGACAAACTTCAGCCGGTCGTGCATCCGGAAAGCCTGGTCCTGCCAGAACTCGATCTCGACCGGCACGATACGGAACCCGCCCCAGAATTCGGGGCGGGGAATGTCTGGTCCGTCGCCGAAGATTTCCGAGAGTTCAGCCACGCGCTGTTCAAACTCGGCCCGATCGGCCAGTGGACGCGACTGGTCAGACGCTATGGCGCTGATACGGCTCTGGGCGGCACGGGTGGCAAAATACTCATCGGCGGCCTCATCGGAGACTGGCATAACCGTCCCGCGCACCCGCACCTGCCGGCGCTGGCTCTTCCAATGAAAGCCAAGCGCTGCTTTGGGGGTCTCGGTCAGTTGCTGGCCTTTGGCACTTTCGAGATTGGTGAAGAAAACAAACCCCGCCTCAGTCACCTCTTTCAACAATACAATACGGACATCCGGCATGCCGTCAGCGTCCACGGTCGCCAGAGACATTGCGTTGGAATCATTCGGTTCGGCTTCGCGCGCCGCCGCCATCCACTCTTTGAACAGGGCTATCGGGTCAGCCACGTCTGGAATCAGGGGTTTTCCCGACGGGTCGGTCAGATAATCCGTCGCGCTGGGTGAAGGGGGAATGATGTCGGGTTGGTCGCTCTGGCTCATCGATCTGTCCGCTCGTCAGGCTGTGGGGGCTGGCCGTCATATAGGCCAATCGGGCGCGGAGTCATACCGCTACGGCGGCGACATCCTGCGGCATAGGCGCATGGCCGCTTGCCCTTCTCTGACAAATTCGTCATTGATGCCGCGAAATCACCCTATGCAAGAAGGACTCTCCCATGAAAAAGCCCGTGAAAGTCGCTGTAACTGGCGCTGCAGGCCAGATCGGTTATGCGCTCCTGTTCCGCATTGCCGCTGGAAACATGCTTGGACCTGACCAGCCGGTCGACCTTCACCTGCTGGAAATCACCCCTGCGCTCGGCGCGCTCGAGGGCGTGGTCATGGAATTGAACGATTGTGCCTTCCCGCTGCTGAACAACATCGTCGCCACTGACGACCCGAACGTTGCGTTCAAGGATTGCGACTTTGCCCTGCTCGTCGGCGCCATGCCACGCAAACAGGGCATGGAACGCAAGGACCTGCTGTCCGCAAATGGCGGCATCTTCGGCCCACAGGGCAAGGCGATCAATGATCATGCCAGCCGAGACGTGAAAGTGCTTGTCGTCGGCAACCCAGCCAACACCAATGCCCTGATCGCGCAACAGAATGCGCCTGATCTGGATCCGAAATGCTTCACCGCCATGGTCCGCCTCGACCATAACCGCGCGATGAGCCAACTGGCCGAGAAGACGGGCGCCCACAATACCGACATCAAGAAGATGACAATCTGGGGCAACCATTCCTCAACTCAGTACCCAGACCTGCATCACGCCACCATCAAAGGCGAAGCTGCCCTCTCCAAGGTCGATCAGGACTGGTACGAAAACACCTTCATCCCGGACGTGCAGCAGCGAGGCGCCGCCATCATCAAGGCACGTGGTGCCTCTTCAGCCGCTTCAGCTGCCTCAGCCGCCATCGATCATATGCGCAGCTGGGCCCTCGGCACAGAAGCTGGTGACTGGGTATCCATGGGTATCCCGTCCGATGGCTCCTACGGCATTGAGCCGGGCGTCATCTACGGCTACCCGTGCACCTGCAAGGACGGCAAGTACGAGATCGTCCAAGGCCTCGAAATCGGTGAATTCTCGCGCGCCCGCATGGATGCGACCGAGAAAGAACTGCGCGAAGAGCGCGAAGCTGTTCAGGACCTGCTCGGCTAGGCCCTGACTCAATACTGAAACGGGCAGCCATGTCTCACAACACGTTCGGCCACCTCTTCCGCGTGACCACTTGGGGCGAAAGCCACGGGCCCGCACTCGGATGCGTGGTGGATGGCTGCCCGCCGAATCTTCCGCTGGATGAGGCCTTCATTCAGCAATTCCTAGACCAGCGCCGCCCCGGCACCTCGCGATTCGTGACCCAGCGCCAGGAATCCGATCAGGTGAAAATCCTGTCTGGCGTCTTTGAGGATGACCGGACCGGCGGCCCTGTCACCACGGGCACGCCCATCTCTCTGATGATCGAAAATACAGATCAACGGTCGAAAGATTATGGTGAGATCCGTGATCGGTACCGCCCCGGTCATGCCGACTATTCCTACGATCAGAAATAGGTCCAGCGCGCGCGAGACCGCCGCGCGGGTAGCTGCAGGCGCGGTGGCGCGCCGCGTGCTTGGCGACGGAATCATCTTGCGCGGCGCTGTCGTCCAGATCGGACCGCACGCGATTGATCGCTCCCGATGGAGCTGGGATTCGACCAAATCAAACCCATTTTGGTGTCCTGACGCCGAAATGGTGCCGGTCTGGGAGACCTTTCTCGACGAGACTCGCAAGGCTGGAAGCTCTGCAGGCGCAATTGTAGAGGTCGAAGCGACGGGGATTCCTGCCGGTTGGGGCGCGCCCATATACGGAAAACTGGACAGCGAACTCGCGGGTGCCATGATGAGCATCAACGCGGCCAAAGGCGTGGAAATCGGCGAAGGCTTTGCAGCTGCGGCTTTGTCCGGCGAGGAAAACGCCGACCAGATGCGCACTGGCAATGACGGCGCCCGTTTCCTGTCGAACCATAATGGCGGCATCGCGGGCGGCATTTCGACGGGTCAGCCTGTTATCGTGCGAATCGCTATCAAGCCTACGTCTTCCATTCTCACGCCCGTCCAGAGTGTGACGCGTGACGGTGAAGAGGTAGACGTGCGGACCGTCGGACGGCATGATCCCTGTGTTGGCATTCGTGCGGTGCCGGTGGCGGAGGCAATGCTCGCCTGTGTGCTGGCCGACGCGAAGTTGCGACATAGAGGGCAGACGGGAAAATGACCGCAAATGCGCATGTCACAGTAAGTTCACATACCTGCTATCGGCATTGCACATTGAACCTGCTACCTCGCGTTCATTATTCACATAGCGATGGGTTGGCGTAATGGGTGGCGTAGAAGTTTTCGGCATCATTGGATTTATGCTGGCGTGCTACGCCGTCGTCGCGAATGATTCGATCCAGACACTGGGGACGTTCCTGTCCTCGAACGCAAAGCGTCCCTGGTGGGTCCTTTGGATTTTTGCCAGCGCAATTTTGCTGGCCGTGCTCTTTTACGGGTATTTCAATGGTCAGGGAGACGTTGCCTACGAACGTCTCGACAAATTGTCTGTGCTGCCCGGTGAAGGGGATCGCACCGCGGTGCTGATGCCCGGCATTCAATGGTGGCACGCCCTGCCTCCACTGGTCCTGCTATTCCTGACTCGATTTGGCATCCCTGTGTCGACGACCTTCCTGGTGCTGACCCTGTTTGCCTTGTCGGGCGGGTCTGCCAGCGATGGCATCCTTGAGAAAATGATCATCAAGTCGGCAATGGGCTATGTCGTGGCGTTCGCGTGCGGCGCTGTGATCTGGATAATAATTTCCCGCACGTTCGAGCGTTGGGTCTTTCATACGAAAGACGAATTGCCTTGGCCCTACTGGATCACATTCCAGTGGCTGACGACGACTTTCCTCTGGTCACAATGGCTGATGCAGGATCTGGCGAATATCTTCGTTTACCTGCCGCGGACGGTTACAGTCACTGGTGACGAGACGCATGTGGCCTTCTCGCTCGGCTACGTCATTTTCGGCGCAGTCCTGCTTGTGGCCATCCAAGGCTACATCTTCGCCACGCGCGGCGGCCAGATTCAGAAGATTGTGGAACGCAAGATCAATACGGTGGATGTCCGCGCCGCGACAATCGTCGACCTGATCTACGGAATCATCTTGTTCCTGTTCAAAGAGGTCAGCAATGTGCCGATGAGCACGACTTGGGTATTCCTTGGCCTGTTGGCCGGTCGCGAACTCGCGATCTCCTACGTCGCGCATCTGCGCGAAAAGAATGAGGCCGTGAAAGACGTTCTCGGCGATGCCGGACGTGCCTTCCTCGGCCTCATTATTTCGATCATTCTGGCTTTTGCCATGCCCCTCATGGGGACAGGTAAGCTTCCGAGCTTCTAGCCCCGTTGGCGTTTAGGCGAACAGGTTAAAGATCGGATCGAGCGCGATCGCGAGACTTACCCCGACGACGCCTGCCAGTGCCAGCATGGCTCCCCGCAGGACGCGCAGGCTCGACTCGTTGAGGGTCAGGTCCCTGTGCGCCAGCCAGGAAACGTGATTATCATTATGATCTAGGACTGCCATAGGTAGCTCCTTTCATTCCTGGTATATAGTTCGTGTCACATGACCGTAACGTAACTGTCATATTACTGTCATGTTCCATTCGCGCAAATCAATATTTTTTCATCCAGGATTAAGCAGCGCCCGCATCTCTGGAAAAAAGTTTTATTTCAAGGCGTTATGTTGATAGCCGGAAGGTGCTGATTTTTGTAAGAAATGCCAGTGACTGCGTTTCAGGCACCAATCCTGCCAAATCGCATGCTTGTACGGCGTCCCAGGACAGATAGCTCTTGTAGTATGGCTCGTGGAAACCGTGGGGAAAATATTCCAACAGTCCATCAAGGTCCGAATAGTCTCCAAATTGCGCGCTATCTGCCAGGACAAACAGACCGCCCGGCTTCAGGACTCGTCGAATTTCCGCCAACACCTTCTCCCTCACGCGGGGCGGCAATTCGTGGAACAGGAAAATGGAGACCACCATATCGAGGCTATTGTCCTCTACGGCCATCGCCTCGGCCGCCTCGTGCAGGATCTCTACCTGTTTCCACGGTTTCAGACGTGTGCGGGCGGCGTCGGTATAGGTCGGTGACAGGTCCAGCCCGCTCGCCATTAACCTTGGATATACCTGCATCACTTGCGACAGGAAGCGGCCATTGCCGCACGCCACATCCAACAGGCTGACACCGCGTTGGTCGCGTCCCCTGAGCTCTCGTGAAATCTCGGCCAGAACGGCGCGGCGCATCGCATCTGCTGTGCCAGTAAACAATGCTTCGACCTGAGTGTCATAGATATCGGCGCTGTCCTCGGTAAACCAGCCGCCGGACTGATAGTGGAAATTCTGGAGATAGTAGGCGGGATACCGGTTATGCCCGTCGGTCACTTGTTGCCGTACTTCCGTTCCATTGCGTTCCAATCGGCGCCGATCAACGTCCTCGACATCTTCCCGGAAAGCCCGCGCCGATCTCAACGCTTTCGGCAAATCCTTCAGGCGCACATCCGATGGCGCTGGATACAGCCCTGCCTCAACATTCAGGCGGTCCTTGATGAACAGTTCGAAATAGGCTCGGCGCAGGACAGCAAGGTCGGGCTGGCCTCGGGTGGGCTGGAACGCTGGTTCGCCCGGGCGATCAAAACCACTGGCACGCCGACGCGCCGCGCTCATCTGCGCGCCATACCAAGCCGACCGCAGCCCTTGTGCAGCGGCGTAACGCGCCCGACCGGCGGTGCGGGTGGCGATGTCGAACACTCCCATATATTCAATATGTGGTCAGGTGTACCCGGCGTCCAGTTTTCACCTACTGTTCAGGTTCGGCCCGGCAGTATGCTAGTCTGACACTGGCGGGCGTGTATCCGCGACAAGGAGTATTGCGATGAAATCCCAATCGCTGTTGATCGGTGCGCTGGCCATGGCCAGCCTTGCCATACCAGCCACGGCCTCGGCCCAAAGCGGATATGGCTACACCTATAATCCCCCCGTACAGAACGTCCAATGCGAGCGCCAGCGCAAGGATGACCAGTTTGCGGGTGTGCTGGTCGGCGCCATTGCTGGCGGCCTGATCGGCGGTGCGATTGGCAATAATGTGGATGATGGTGACGCATACCACTACCGGGGTCACAGAGGGTATCGGGGCCATAGAGGCTATCGCGGTCATCGGCGTCACGGCGGATACCATCATGGCAACGGAAACTCTGATGAAGTCGCTGCGGGCGCCATTCTTGGCGCGATCGTGGGCGGTCTTGCTGGCGGAGCCATTGCAGAAGACACAAGCCGACCCTGTAAGGTTGCAACACCTTATGGATCGGCCACGAGCGGTACCTATCCAGCCGGCGGCATTCCGCGCACGACCGACGGCCTGTATGGCGGACCGGAGATCATGAACTATCCCAACACGCCGCCGCCAAGCCGCACATATCCGGCGTCAACGACTGCGGGACCGACCCTGCCGCCCCAACCGGGCACAGATATCGAGTGCCGCACGATTGAGCGCGAAACGCGGCTGCCCGATGGTCAGGTCATCCGCGACCCGATCACCGCATGCCGCGATCCCTATGATGGCACATGGGAGATCAATGACGGTTTCGGGGACGAGAACTACTAGGCGCCGGAACTAGGTTCGCACCGCATAAAACAGGCGTTCTGCATTGCCGTCGCCCCCGGTGATAGGGCTTTGCGTCCATGACTGGATTGGCCACCCCTGCCCCGCCATCCATTCCGCAAAAACGGCCGCCGCTGAGTCTGCCTTTTCGGAATCTGTGACCAGTCCACCCTTGCCGATGTGCTCCCGACCAACCTGGAATTGCGGCTTGAACAGGCCGACAATTTCCGCCCGCTCAGCCGCGAGCGACAGAGGAACGGCCAGCAGCTTTTCGAGCGCAATGAAGCTCGCATCGCATACGAGCAAGGAAGGCGTGTCGCCCAGCATCCCTCCGGTCAGGGTCCGGGCGTCTTGAGCTTCCAGGCTCGTGACGCGGTCCTCATCGGAAAGAGAGGAGTGAAGCTGGCCTCGCCCGACATCGACCGCGACGACATGCGTCGCACCGGCCCGCAACAGCACGTCTGTGAAACCGCCTGTGGACGCCCCGATGTCAAGGCAAACGCGCCCAGCCGGATCAACGCCAAAAGCGCTCAGGCCGTGCGCCAGTTTCAATCCTCCTCGCGATACGTAAGGGTGCGCCGGTTGTGCCTCGATGCGGTCGTCGCGTGACAGCATTTGCGATGGTTTGGTTACCACGACGCCGCCAGCCGTCACATTGCCTGCCTCAATCGCGGCGCGCGCAGAGGCTCGGCTGTCGAACAACCCCAGACTAACGAGCAATTTATCCGCGCGGTCCTTCACGACATGGAGCCTTCCTGCCAAATAGACGTTACGCCTATATCAGAACCCCGCTGACAGGAGACCCCCATGATCACTCGAACTGCAATCGCCTCACTCGCCATCGCCCTTGCCGCTTGCGGACAGCAAGGCGCGACCCCGCAGGAGATGCCCGACAGCGACAATGGATTGCCAACGACAAACGAAATGCCCGGGCCGGATGAGGGCGTGTTCCCGTCCATGATGACCGCGACGGCCTCCATCATTGGCGCGGAAGGCACGGAGATCGGCACCGCGAATTTTCTCGATGGTCCGAATGGCGAAATGATTCGTGTTGAACTCAATTCCGGCAGCTTGACGCCCGGCTGGCACGGCATCCACTTACACGGCACCGGCACGTGTGAAGATGTTGGCGTGTTCAAGGCATCCGGTGGTCATCATGGAAAGATCGAAGGTGCGCATGGCCTGCTCAATCCGAAGGGACCGGAAGCCGGCGACCTGCCAAATATCTGGGTCGCGGAAGATGGTTCGGCCGGATATGAGGCGTTCACACGCCTGACCGCACTCGACTCCCTGTTGGATGAAGACGGCTCGGCGCTCATCATCCATGAGGCCGAAGACGACCACATGACCCAGCCTATTGGCGGCGCCGGTGCGCGAGTGGCGTGCGGCGTTATTCAATAGGCACCACCAGATCAGAAATATTGAAAAGCCGCGCAATTTCGCGCGGCTTTTCCACGATTTGGTGGTTGCGAAATTCCAATTCCCGTTACAGGCTTCGCTAAAAATGGGAATTGGGAGGAATAGAATGACTGGATTTTCACGGCGGGAAGCTCTGCTGGGCGGGGCAGCCATCGCGACACTTGCGGCATGTGGACAAACGCCGAGCGACGCCGCGGCCACCGTGCCGACAGGTCCCGTGGCAGCAAAAGCGGTCCCACCAGCCGGTTGGGAAAGCGGTCTCACCATCGCCGCCCGAATTGCCTCCGGCGAAACCACTTCGCTCGCTGAAACGGAAAAAGCCATCGCTCGCGCCAAGGCCGTGAATGGCGATCTCAATGCGATCGCCACCGACAGCTTTGACCAGGCCTTGCGCGACGCAGCCGCCCCCGCGCCGGGAACGTTCAGTGGCGTGCCCACATTCATGAAAGACCTTGTCGGGTGGAAGGGCACGCAATCCATGTGGGGTAGCCGCGCTTTCGTGGGCAATATTTCCCAGGAGGATTCCCCCTTTGCCGCAGCGTGGAGAAAGGCAGGCGTCGTTTCTCTCGGTAAATCCACGACACCCGAAATGGGGCTCATTTCATCAACCGAGCCGCTCGTAACAGGCCCGACCCGCAATCCTTGGGACCTATCCCGAATTCCGGGTGGATCCTCCGGTGGCGCAGCCGCCCTCGTGGCCGCACGTGTCGTCCCGTTCGCGCATGCCAGCGATGGCGGCGGATCCATCCGCATTCCCGCTTCTACGTGTGGTGTTTTTGGGCTGAAGCCATCACGTGCCCGACTGGACAAGCGGGACGCGGCCAACGCTCCGCCCGTCGATATCTCGGTCAACCATGCCGTGACCATCACGGTGCAGGATTCCATTGAGCTGTTTCGTGTGGCGGAGATCAATGACGGGACCTATGCACCGCTGGGAGATATATCGACCCTAAACCGTCCGCTACGGATCGGCTTCGCACCTGACTCGATCAGCGGCACACGCGTATCCCCTGAAACCACCGCAGCGCTTGAGGACGTCGCTCAGCTCTGCCGCGATTTGGGCCATGAGGTGATAGGTTTCAAAATTCCGCTCGACGGCAAGGAGTTCACTGACAAGTTCCTCCTCTACTGGGCTGCTGGCGCCGCTGAGTTCACCCAGCAGGCCAGTGCCTATTCCGGCAAGCCAGTCGGTCCCGACATTGTTGAACCATGGACGCTCGGCCTGGCTGCCATGTTCCAGGCCCGACAGTCGGAAATGGAAGACACAATCACGTATCTCAAGGCATTCGAAGCCGTCTATGACGACTGGTTCAGCGACATGGATGTGCTACTCACACCCGTAACAGGCAGCCCCGCCGTACCGATTGGCGAACAGGCCCCGGATGGAGATTTCGACGCCGTCATGGAGAGTGTTCTGAACTTTGCCGCTTTCACTGCGCCGATGAACGTTGCAGGCGCAGCCTCGATGAGCGTGCCCTTGTCATGGTCGTCGGGCGGCCTGCCGATCGGCTCCATGTTCTCTGCCAAACGGGGCGAGGATGGCCTGCTGTTTGAACTGGCCATGCAGCTCGAAATGACACGCCCCTGGATTGCGCGCACGCCGCCAGTCTCGGCGCTCTGATCCTGCATGGTGTCGCCCGCTGTTTCCTCAACTGACGCAATGACGGCGCCGCTGGTCTTCGGCTACGGAATGGCGGCTGACGGCACGATCGCATCGCTGAACTGGGAGGATGTGACCTCCGGCCGGTTGAACGAGTTCAGTCGCCACTGGTTGCACCTCAACCGTTTGTCGTCGGAGGTGAGAACCTGGCTCGCTCGCCAGAGCGGACTGGACCGTATCGCCACCGAGGCACTGCTTCAGGAAGACACTCGCCCGCGCTCGACCCGGCATGGTGCAGGTTTCCTGATCAATTTGCGCGGCATGAACCTGAACGAAGGCGAAGCACTGGAAGACATGCTGGCTTTGCGCATGTGGGCCAGTGAAAGCTCTCTGATCACGTTGCGCGCCAAACCCATCCAGGCGACGCGCGATGTCGAACAAAAAGTCAAAGAGGGCAATGCGCCCAATTCTACAGGCGGCCTTGTTGCCGCACTTGCCGATGCGTTGACCGACCGGATGGAACCGGAAGTGTCGCGTTTCGATGAACAGGCGGACCAGTTCGAGGATGATCTGCTCGATCCTGGCACGCGTCTGCCGCGCTCGAAACTGTCGGAGTTGCGCCGCCGCGTATTGCAGGTACGTCGCTATATTTTGCCCCAGCGCGAGGCGCTTTCCCAACTCGTCCGCGAAGGCACCCAGTCCGGCCTGTTCTCCGATCACGATCTGCTGTTCCTCCGCGAGTCCGCTGATCGGGTCACACGGCTGGCGGAAGAACTCGACACGATCCGGGACCGCTGCACCGTGTTGCAGGAACAGGTGATAGAGGAGCGCGCGGAAGTGATGAACCAACGCCTCTTCGTTCTGTCGATCCTGTCAGCGGTCTTCCTGCCGATCAGCTTTGTGACGGGCCTTTTCGGCGTAAATGTCGGCGGCATGCCGGGGGTTCAAAGCACTGGCGCATTTGCCATCCTCGTCGGAGCTCTCGCAGTGGCGACGATCCTGATGCTGGCTATCTTCCGCTGGCGACGCTGGATCTGATTCTGCCCACGCTGATCGCGGCATTTATTAATCACACCTTGCACTGAAACCCGAAATCTGCGCGCCAGCTTTGCCGGATTGCAACAATCGGCTGTTAACTATGATCGAGCGGCGACCTTATTCAGGCGACGCCGCGCCCTATATCTGATACAGCGCCAGCCGTGCGAAAGACTGAACCGTGAACCGATCCTTAAAAATTGCCATCGCTATCTTTGTGGGCCTATTGGCCTGGTTCGTGATCCGGAGTGTCATTCGGGGCGACATCAGCACGCAGCATGAAGATGTTCGACTGGAAGCCAGCGAGGTCGCGCCCGAAGCGGTCACTTTCACGGTTTCGGCACAAACTCACGGCATCCGCCTCAAGGCCAAGGGACTTACGGCCCCTGATAAATCGGTGACGGTAAAAGCTGGAACCGCGGGCAACGTCACATCGACGCCCGTACGTGAAGGTACGCGCGTCTCACGAGGCACGCTGCTCTGCGGGCTGGATGTTGAAGCCCGCGCCGCCCGTCTGGAAGAGGCCGAAGCTCGCCGCGACGCTGCACGGATTGATTTCGAGGCGGCAAGAACCCTGGCCGAAAAGGGCCTGGCCCCCGCCAATAATGAAGCCTCTGCGAAGGCAGCTCTCGACGCTGCAGAAGCCTCGGTGAATGCCGCGCGGGTGGAACTTTCCAAGACGCAGATACGGGCCCCGTTCGACGGTATCTTTGAAAACCGCCTCGCCGAGGCGGGTGATTATCTTTCACCCGGTCAGCCTTGTGGCACCATGGTCGACATGGACCCGGTCATTGTCGCCGTCGAAGTGGCCGAGGCCAATGCTGGCCAACTGACGACTGGTATGACTGGGACAGCCCGCCTGCCCAGCGGCAAGACCTATCCTGCGACACTGCGCTATGTCTCACGCACGGCTGACGAGGGCACACGTACCTTCTTGATCGAAGGTGAACTCGACACGGGTGACGATCCGGTCGCTGCGGGTGTCACTGCAGAACTCTTTATTCCAATGGGCGAAGTTCCCGCTACGCTGATCTCTCCCGGCCTTCTGACCTTGTCAGACGCTGGCGAACTCGGCGTACGCTATGTTGACGACCAGAACACGGTACAGTTCGCGCCCATCAAAGTGATTGATGAGACGCCTCAGGGCGCGTGGGTCACAGGCCTGCCTGCTACTGTCAGACTGATCTCGATTGGCCAGGACTATCTGGCTGAAGGGGTCGAAGTGAAACCTGTTCCCCAAGGCGGTGCCCAGCCATGACCCAGATCGTCGAGGGTGCCATCGGCCGTGCGCGGATGGTGTTGTCCATCCTGATCTGCGCCATCATTGCCGGTACGGCGACGTATATCGGATTGCCCAAAGAAGCGGATCCGGACATTCCAATTCCTTTTGTTGGCATCACGGTGCCGCTGGCTGGCGTGACGCCGGAAGATGCCGAGCGCCTTCTGGTCAAACCCATCGAACAGGAAATCCAATCTCTTGAAGGGCTGAAAACCTTTATCGGCATCGGCGCAGAGGGCGCTGGCCAACTGGTTCTGGAATTCGAAATCGAAACCGATGTCGACCAGGCAGTGTTGGACGTGAAGGACAAGGTCGACCTTGCCAAGCGTTTCTTCCCGGCTGATGCACGCGAGCCCATCATCACCGAGGTGAATGCTTCACAATTCCCGATCATGGTCGTGAACCTGTTCGGCCAGGCGCCTGAGCGCGGACTGAACCAGATCGCCGAGACCCTGCAGGACATGCTGGAGCGCAATCCGGGCGTGCTGGAAGCCAACATTATCGGGCAACGCGAAGACGTGCTCGAAATCGTCGTCGACCCCGTCAAACTCGAAACTTACAATCTGTCCTATCAGGACATCTACGCCGTCGTGACCGCGAACAACCAGCTCGTCCCGGCTGGCCAGATCGACACCGGCGAAGGCAGCTTTGCGGTCAAGGTACCCGGCCTGATCCGATCCGCCCAGGATGCGCTCAACCTGCCGGTCAAACGCTCTGACAATGCCACGGTGACCCTGTCGGACGTGGCCGAAATTCGCCGCACCTACAAGGATGCAACCGGCTACGCGACGTTCAACGGCCAACCCTCCCTGCAATTGCAGATCGTCAAACGCTCCGGTGCCAACATTCTCGACACGGCAAATTTCGTGCGCGACACCGTCGCGGCCCAGCAGGAAAGCTGGCCCAGCACGGTAGATGTCCGCATCACATCAGACGCCTCGGAACTGATTGGGGATCAGCTGGGACAACTCCAGAACTCGATCATCACCGCTGTCATGCTGGTGATGATCATCTGTGTGGCCGCACTTGGTTGGCGTTCCGCGCTGCTGGTGGGTATCTCCATCCCCGCCTCCTTCGTGATGGCGTTCCTGCTTCTTGGGGCATTTGGTTACACGATCAACATGATGGTCATGTTCGGCATGGTCATCGCGGTAGGTATTCTGGTCGATGGCGCCATTGTCGTAACCGAATATGCCGACCGCAAAATGGCCGAGGGCCTCGACCGAAAAGAGGCTTACGGCATGGCCGGCAAGCGAATGTTCTGGCCAGTGGTTGCATCGACCGCGACAACCCTTGCGGCTTTCATTCCATTCCTGTTCTGGAACTCAATGCCTGGCAAGTTCATGGCCTATTTGCCGATTACGCTGATTTTCGTCTTGTCGGCGTCGCTGGTTATGGCGCTGATCTTCCTGCCGGTGCTCGGATCGGTGATCGGCGCACGGCCGGACGGCACCGATGAAAGCCTTGCGGCATTGGCGGCAGACGCCGATCCATCGGAAGCCACCGGTTGGCTCGGCGGATATGTTCGCCTGCTGAAAGTGCTGCTGGCGCGCCCTTTGGCTGTGACAGGCGTCGCCATTTCCGGGGTCATGATGATCTTTGTCTGGTTTGGCTCGACACCGCACAAGACCGAACTGTTTCTGGATGTCGAACCGGAACAAGCCTTTGTTTTCGTACAGGCTCAGGGCAGCCTCTCCACCGCGGAACAGCTTTCTCTCGTCAAACGGGCCGAAGTGGCGATTACCGGCATGGACGGCGTTGAAGACATCTCGACCGAAGCCGGCGCCTCCGGTGGCGCGATCTTTTCGCCTGACGGATCGTCCAGCAAGCCGACCGACACGGTTGGGCAGCTACTGGTCGACTTGGCCACGGCAGATGGCGTGCACAATGGCCGCCGCACACTCGCGAACATCCGCACCCGGCTGGCTGAAATTCCTGGCCTTCGCTTCGAAATCGCCGCCCGCGAACAAGGCCCACCCTCGGGCAAGGACATTCAGATCGCTCTACTCTCCGAGGATGCCGCCTCCCTCAATTCCACTGCGCGCATGATCCGCAACTACCTCGATTCCCGACCTGACCTGCGCGAAGTTGAAGACACGCGCCCTCTGCCCGGTATCGAATACCAGCTCGAAGTCGACCGCGCCGAAGCTGGCAAGTATGGACTGGACATCAGCCAGGTCGGCGCAGCCGTGCAGCTGATTACAAATGGCGTGCTCGTCGGTCGCTATCGGCCGGACGATGCCAATGACGAAGTCGACATCCGCGTCCGCTTCCCACAGGCAGACCGCAGCGCCAGCGCAATTGACGATCTTCGTATCGCCACGCCGCGCGGCAATGTTCCGCTCTCATTGTTTGTCGAGCGCGTGCCCGCCCCGCGGGTCAGCCAGATTACGCGCCGTGATGGAGCCCGGGTGGTGGATGTCCGCGCCAATGCCGTGGAACAGGGTGCAGGCGCTGCGATCGTCGAAGAGGTCAAGGCCTGGGTTGCCGAACAGGATATTCCCGGCACGGTCGAAGTGCGCTTTGAAGGCGCGGATGAAGATAGCGCCGATGCGGCTGCTTTCTTCCAAGGAGCCCTGCTCGCCATGCTGTTCATGATGGCCATCATCCTGCTGTGGGAGTTCAACAATTTCTGGCAGGTCTTCCTGACCCTGACGGCCGTAATCATTTCGACCGCTGGTGTGCTCGTGGGTATCCAGCTTGTCCTGCCTTACGTTTCCCAGTTGATGATCGGTACGGGCATTGTCGCGCTCGCCGGGATCGTGGTGAACAACAATATCGTCCTCATCGACACGTATAACCGTCTGCTCAGCGATGGCCGCACGCCGGAAGAAGCCGCCGTCGCGACAGCCGCCCAGCGTATTCGTCCGATCCTGCTGACGACCGGCACGACGATCTGTGGCCTGTTGCCGATGATCATCCAGATGAACGTGAACTTCTTCGAAGGCTCGATCAATTTCGGGGGTGCCAGCTCCGAATGGTGGGTACAACTGGCAACGGCCGTGGTATTTGGCCTTGGCTTCTCCACAATCATGATCTTGCTGGTGACGCCTGTCTGGCTGCTTGCACCACACCGTATTCGCCGTTGGGCAGGTCGCCTGAAGGATCGGGTCCGGGGCAAACAGGCAGCGACCGGCAGTATATCCGAACATACCACAGCCAACGAGAACGAGCCGTCTGACCGGTCCCTGCCCGCCGCTGAATAGGAATCCAGATGAGCCTCAGATGAACGCGCCATTCGGTTTGCGTTCGCGTGGTTCATGCGAGAACAGGTCCTGCAGCACCGGGTCAGCCTTCGCCCTTCCGGGCAAGCGCCTCCACCCATCGCGCTTCATGAGGCCGGCCGGACTCCCTCCCCCCTGACCAGGCCCCCGGTGCTGCATATCCTTTCTCGCGAAACAGATCAGCCGACCAGAGGCCCGCCCGGCGCAAGCGCTGTCTGCTTGGACTTTTCCGCTTCAGCCCGAAACCTCTGGGGATGGGCCATGTTGGGGAAGTTGATGTGGGTTTCACCACGCCCATGGACCGACAGTTTTCCGAAGCCGAATATACGCCCCAGGATGCCTTGATTGAGAGAACTGCCTTCTATGGAATCGAGCGTGATCTCCTCGACATTGGCCGACCAAAGCCCGGTTTTCTTCACAACCCGGCGATCTGTCACCACAAACTCGGTCGTGTTCAGCCGGATCATCTGGGCGATAAAATAGAAAATCCCGAAGATGATGATGCCAAAGATGATCAGCATCGCCCATGCCTTGGCATATTCCAGCCAATGGAACTGGCCGCGATAGCGCAGGACCTCGCCCTCATAGAGCCGCTTCTCAAGATAACCGGCCATGACTGCCTCGCCGCTTTGCCTTACCCATCCAATTCGGAATGGAACGCGCGGTCAACCATCAAACGGGTTGCACGAATGTGGCGATCACCTTCTTCCGTCCGGACTTTTCGAAATCCACGGTCAGCTTGTTGCCTTCCGTATGAGCCACCCGGCCATAGCCGAACTTGTCATGGAAGATACGTGTGCCGACCTTGAAAGTTGCCGGTCCGCCTGAAGTGGCCGACAGGGTCGTGTTGTCTCGCGGCGGGCGCGTGTCGAACCGGCCCGCATTTTCCTTCAGGCGCTGCCAGCCCGGGCTCTTGTAGTTCGAACGTTCGCCAAGGTCTTCGACAGATCCGCTAAATCCGCTCTCGCCTCCGGGCATGCCGGAAAAGCCCGTCTCCGAAATCGCCTCGACATGGTCATGTGGCAACTCATCGACAAAACGGCTCGGCAGCACGCTCTGCCAGCGCCCATAGATCTGGCGGTTTGCGACGAAGGAAATATAGGCGTGCTGACGCGCGCGGGTGATGCCGACATAGGCCAGCCGACGCTCTTCCTCGAGCCCCTTCATGCCGCTTTCATCCAGGCTGCGGCGGGATGGGAAGACTTCCTCTTCCCAGCCGGGCAAGAAGACGACGGGCCATTCCAGCCCTTTGGCGCCGTGCAGGGTCAGGATCTGCACCTGGTCTTCACCGGCCCCGCCGGTCGAAGCGTCCATGACCAGTTCGATATGTTCCAGGAAGCCGGCCAGTGAGTCGAACTCGCTCATCGCGCGGACCAGTTCCTTCAGGTTGTCGAGCCGTGTCTGTGCCTGCGGGCTGCGGTCCTTCTGAAGCATGTCGGTATAGCCGGACTCTTCGAGAATCGTTTCGGCAAGTTCCGTATGCGGCATGCCATTGGCCAATTTGTCTCGCCAGAGATTGATCTGGTCGATGAACTGGTTCAGCCCGCGCTTCGCGCCGCCCTTGATCTCGTCAGTCTGCAGCACCATTGGCGTCAGCACGAACAGGCTGCGGCCATCCTCGCGCGCATAGGATTGCAGCTTGGCGAGCGATGTATTGCCCACGCCGCGCTTCGGCTGGTTCACGACTCGCTCGAACGCAAGATCATCATCCGGCGACCGCACGAGCCGCAAATAGGCCAGCGCATCGCGGATCTCGGCGCGCTCGAAGAAGCGCGGACCTCCGATTACACGGTATGGGATGCCCAGCATGATGAAGCGTTCCTCAAAGGCCCGCATCTGCCACGAAGCGCGCACCAGCACGGCGCAATCCTCATGGCTGCCGCCTTTCGACACCCAACTTTCGATATCATCCGCGATCAGGCGGCTCTCGGCCTCGCCATCCCACAGGCCGCGCACCTTCACCTTGGAGGCGTCAATATCATCAATTGCATTGTCGTCGCCGACATAGAGCGTTTTGCCGAGACGGCTCTTGTTGTGACTGATCACCGAGGAAGCAGCGGCAAGAATATGCTTGGTCGAACGGTAGTTCTTTTCCAGCCGGATCACATGCGCGCCGGGGAAATCCTTCTCGAAGCGGAGGATGTTGTCGACTTCCGCCCCGCGCCAGCCATAGATCGACTGATCGTCATCGCCCACACAGCATATATTCTGCGAGCCCTGCGCCAGAAGGCGCAGCCACAGATACTGCGCAACGTTCGTATCCTGATATTCGTCGACCAAAACATAACGAAACTTGTCGTGATATTCCTTCAACAAATCAGGGTTTTTCTGGAAGATCGTGATGTTGTGGATCAGCAAATCGCCAAAGTCGCACGCATTCAGCACTTTCAGCCGCGCCTGATAAATCTGGTAACAGGTGATGCCCTTGCCGTCAGCGAACTGGTGAGCCTCTTCCGGCGGCACCTTGTCCGGCGTCAGCGCCCGGTTCTTCCAGCCATCAATGAGGCTGGCGAGATAGCGCGGCGTCCAGCGTTTCGGATCAATGTTCTCGGCCTGAATGATCTGTTTGCACAGGCGCACCTGATCATCGGTGTCGATGATGGTGAAAGTCGATTTAAGCCCTGCCAGTTCGGCATGTTTGCGCAAAATCTGCGCGCTGATCGAGTGGAACGTGCCAAGCCAGCGCAGGCCCTCGCCCGCCTCGCCCAGCATGTTCAGCGCCCGCTCGCGCATTTCCCGGGCGGCCTTGTTGGTGAAGGTCACGGTCAGCGTCTGCGACGGCCAGGCCAGCCGCGTGCCGATGATGTGCGCGAGACGCGTGGTCAGCACGCGCGTCTTGCCCGTGCCGGCACCGGCAAGCACCAGCAGAGGGCCTTCGGTCGTCAGCACGGCCTCGCGCTGCTCCGGGTTCAGGCCGTCCAGATACTCCGCCTCGCTCTTGGCAGCGGGCGGTTTGACGGCGGCCATTTGGGAAATGGACAGGCGATTCGGATTAGAACTCATAGCGAACATATAGCACCGAATGCCCCGTTGGGCAGGGTTTGCGGCACAGACGGGTGTTGTGCATGTGCCAGCACCCTGTCATGCTCTTGGAAGTAGAACTTGGAGACCCCAAGATGAAGAAGGCCAGCTTTCTCATAGCCGCTGCCATCGCGTCTTCCCTATTGCCCGCGCAGGCTGATGCGCCGTCCCATCCAACCGCATGCAACGCCGTGGTGGGTGAAGGCGCGGCCAGGGTAGTCGAATGGCTTGAAGATCGCGTGACCGCCCTGCAGCAACTGGAAAATCCTACCGAACAGGATGCCGTATTGCTGAAAGAGTTTGAGACCAATCTGCGGGACTTGAAAGGCGAGCAATTGTCCGGGGAGAACAATGACGGGGCCCGATGCACGCCAACCAAACCCTTCGACAATAGCGACAAGATCAGCTGATCCCCTCTCCTGACCATTGTGAACCAAAGGGTGTTGACTCACACCTTTATATGTAATTTAGTAATTACATGATTACTGATCAGGACATGTCTGCTGTTTTCCACGCACTCGCCCATGAGAGCCGGCGGCAAATCCTCGACATATTGAAAGCCAATCCCGGCTGTCCGGTGGGAGAACTGGCAAAGCATTTCGATGTCAGCCGCATTGCGGTGATGAACCATCTGGCCGTGCTTGAGAAGGCGGGCCTCGTGGTCAGTGAGAAGGACGGCCGCAGCCGTCGGCTCTATCTCAACGCGGCGCCCATCCAGATGATCCAGGATCGTTGGATGAGTGCCTATTCCAGTCAATTCGCGATGCCGCCGAGGCGGCCGCCCGGCAGAAGGAGGACCCTCAATGACTGCCACATCCGCCGACGCGGCCATGATTGCCGACCGCGCCATCTACGAAGTCTTTATCGAAGCGCCCATTCACACTGTCTGGGATACGCTAGTCAAAACCGACGAAGCCCTGCCCTTCTTTTTCGGGGCCGTGTGCGACACGGTCGACGGGCTGAAACCCGGCAAGCCGATGCGCATGATCACGCCCAATCGGAAGTTTGCCTCCGTCGTAGGCGAAGTGCTGGAATTCTCCCCACCTCACCGCTATGCGCACACGCTGAAGTTCACCCAATACGAAGATGCCCCCTGCACGGTCATCTACGAATTGGCCGAGATAGACGGCGGCACCCGGTTCCGCCTGATCACGGAAAACGTGCCCGCCGGTACGAAGACAGAAAAGTCCATGGTGCCTGGAGGCAAGTTCATCACCGAGAATCTCAAGGCGCTGGTCGAGACCGGCAAGCCCAGATTTTCCGGTCGCATGGTGATGATGCTGGGGCCTGTCATGGCCCTGTTCACGCCGGCGCAGTGTCGTCTCGACCACTGGCCCCTTGTCGAGCCGACCCTAGAAATGCCCACCCCGGAAAAGGAGACGCCGCATGGCTAAATCGCCTGAACAAATGCTAGAAAGCATGAAACAGGGCCTGCTGGAAAACACCGGCAAGCCGCTGGATCACTGGACAGACCTCGTCCGCAAGAGCGGGCTGGAAAAATTCGGCGACCAGATGAAACTGCTCAAGACCGAGCACGGCCTGACCCACGGCTATGCCAACCTCGCCTGCCAGGCGGCCAAGGGCCGACTGGATGCAAATGAGGGTGTTATGTTGGCCAACCAGTACAGCGGCAAGGAAAGCCTGCGACCGATCTTTGACGCACTTGCGGCCCATGCTGGCGCTCTTGGCAAAGATGTCGAGGTCGCGCCGAAAAAGACCTCGGTCGCGTTCCGTCGCTCCAAGAACTTTGCCGTGGTAACGCCGGCAACGAAGACACGCGTTGATCTGGGCCTTAACCTCAAGGGGACGCGGGGCACCAACCGTTTGCTGGAGGAAAAGCCCGGCGGCATGTGTACGCACAAAGTTCGGCTCACATCCGTCGCAGACGTCGACGCTGAGCTAAAGGTCTGGTTGGCAGAGGCTTACACCCAGGCCTGATATGCACACCAAAAAAACCCTGCAGGGATGCGTCAGGTGTGCGGGACGCAGCCTTGCAGGGTCGAGCGAGATGCTGGTGTGAAGGCATCTCACTTTGGTACGGGCTTGGCCCGCGTCAGAAGGGGGAAAAGGTCATCCGAACAAGACGGCTATCGCGCAGGTGGCGTCGAAGCGCGGACAAAGTGCGTGTGATGTACGGGTCCCCCACACGCCTTCATCGTCAAATTGTATCGGGATGGCCTAAACTGTCCCCACCATCCAACTGGACCTTGGCGGAATAGCCACCTTCGGCCCAGCTGAATTAACCAAAACCATTCCTGACGATCGGATGCAAGTCCAAATCGACCTAAGATAGCGTTGCCAAACTCGCGGCATCATAATCGTTCAACTCATCAAGGCGACCTTCATGCACCTTGCGGGCCCATGCCGGATCCTGAAGCAGCGCGCGCCCAACCGCAACAAGGTCAAACTCACCGCGCGACAAGCGCTCTTCGAGGTCATCGAGCGACCGTGTCCCCGAACCCTCACCCTGGAAAGCCTTGATGAAATCGCCTGACAGGCCAACCGACCCGACGGTAATGGTGGGCAGGCCAGTCAGCTTCTTGGCCCAACCTGCACCGTTCAGACCGTTTTCGCCATCGACCTCAGGGAATTCGGGTTCCCAGTAGCGGCGCTGGGAGGCGTGCAATACGTCCACGCCGCCATCGACAAACACTTTCAGGAAAGCTTCGAGGTCTTCCGGCGTCGTAGCCAGGCGCGCATCATATTGCTGTTGTTTCCACTGCGAGTAGCGCAGGATGATCGGGAAATCCGGAGAGACACGCTTGCGAATTTCCTTCAGGATATCAGAGGCAAAGCTGGCGCGGTCGACCAGCGATGTGCCGCCAAACTTGTCATCGCGCTTGTTCATGACATCCCAGAAGAACTGGTCGATCAGGTAGCCATGCGCGCCATGCACTTCGACACAGTCAAAACCGAGCTTTTCCGCTTCAGCGGCGGCGTCAGCATATGCGAGCACCATGTCGTCGACTTCAGCTGATGTGGGTGCCTCAATCACAGCTTTACCGGTATGCGTCATGCCCGAAGGGCTGTCGGTCGGCGCGTCCGGATTCGGACCACTGCCTTCCTTGCGCACCATGCCCATATGCCAGATCTGGGGCGCGATCTTGCCACCCTTGGCGTGGACCTTCTCAACCACATTTTTCCAACCAGCCAGGGAGTCCGGCTCATGGAAGTTCGGAACGTTCGGGTCGTTCGATGCCCCACCACGGCGGATTGTGGTGCCTTCGGTCAGGATCAGGCCAACCTCGTTTTCGGCGCGACGCGCATAATAGTCTGCAACATCATTGCCCGGCACGCCGTTCGGCGACTTCGACCGCGTCATCGGGGCCATCACGATGCGGTTAGGCAAGTCGAGGGACTTCATCTTGAAGGGGGTGAACAGTGAACTTGTCATTTAGGGCTCCATCAATGTTGCGAGACAGGTGGCGGCACCCTCCCCCAAGGTCAAGATTTTCCCCTACGCAAAGACAGCCATTGCATGGTTCAGTGTCTGTTCAGTATCTCTCAACGCTACTGACTTGAAACTGTTGAAGGCTCTCCACATGAGACACGCCCTGTTATTCTTCCTGCCCGCTTTGGCCGCTGCCTGTGCCACGCCCGGATATGACTATGAGGCGCGCATGGCGCCCGGCTTTCCTCAGGCCGCAGAATATCGCGATGTCGCCGTGGGCCAGTTCCGCGGGCCAGCCGGGAATGTCGCCGAAGCCGAGTTCGCCGACATGATCGAACAGGTTACGCTGGATGGATCCTACTGGTTCACCTTGCCGTCCGGCGATCCGGACGGAATTTATGAGGGCCGGGTCGACATAGAGTCCTGGGATGCCGAAACGCGCTTTGAACGCGAGAAGCGATGCGTTGAATATGACGGCCTGTTCGATTGCGAGCACCGCGCCATCGTTGAAACGGAATGTCGCGAAGAAACCGTCGAAGTCGTTGTCACCGCCAATCTGGTGGACTATCGCACCAACCGGCTGGTCTTCAGCCAGCAACAACTCGGCGGGGCAAATCGGGAAACATGTGTCGACGTGGCCGAATATGAAGATCGCGGCCATGACCTCGGCGTTTGGCGCGACCCTCACCAGTCCAGCTACGATCCCTACAATGCCCCGATTGGCATGGTGCGGGATGCGACCGTGGAAGCCGTTCGCCGGTTCCGCAATGATATCGCGCCTTACTACCAGACCATGCGCGCCGAAATCATGACGGACGGCCTGACCCCAGAAGCCCAGAACGACCCTCGCTTCGCTGCTGCCGTGAAGGCCACCAAGGACGGGAATTTCATGGGCGCCTGTGCGCAATGGGACGAATTGGGACGGGAATGGACTCATGCGCCAGCCGTGCTCCACAATCTGGGCGCCTGCGCCGAGGCGCGCGGCGACATGGCCACGGCCCAGTTGCGTTATGCCCGCGCCGCCGAATTGGCCCAGTCAATCCCCCTGCTCGAAGACAAACAGGCCAAGCCGATCTTCAGCGCACTGGAGCGCGTTTCGGGCCGCCGCATGGATGATGCCCTGATCAATTCGATCCTCTACCCGGAAGAACCAGCCAGCTGAATGGAAGCCTAAAAGCCAAGCAGCGCGCGGATCGGAATACCGGCTTCAGCCGCGTCTGCCACGATGCCCCAAGTGATTCCGGCCGCAAATGCGATACCGGCCAGCACGAATTTCCCCAGAATGCGACCCATCGGCGTGTCCTCCCGCTTTGAAACAAAGTCGGAAGACACACTGCAAGTCAGAGGCCGGTTAGTAAGACCTGATTAACCATGATCTTCGGGATCATCGTCCCGGCGGTGGGCATCGGTCTCGCGGCGCGCTTTGTCCGCGCGCGCTTGCTCCAGGGATCGATCAGACTTGGTGCGGCCAAATTTCGCGCGGTTTTCCTTGGCCAACTTGTCTTTCTCGGCCTTGGCTTTCGCTTTTCGAAACTTGTTGAGATTGATCGGTTCCGCCATCAGTCCTTCCTCTCGAAACGCGCCAGCCGCGCCTCTAGGCCCTCTTTCACGCCAGGCCATTCGCGGGCCAGGATCGAAAACACCACAGTGGTGCGGACAAAGCCATCTGGCAGGATACGATTGTCGCGCAGAACGCCTTCCTGCACGCCGCCCAGCTTGGTCACTGCTGCACGAGACCGGGCGTTGCGTTCATCCACATTGAAACAGACTCGGATTGCTCCCTGCCCGAAGGCATGGCCGAGCAGCAGGTGCTTGCAAGCGGGATTTGTCGCGCCACCCTGAAATTCGGGCGCATATATCGTCATGCCGACCTCGACATTCTTCGACACTGCATCCGGGTTGAGATAGGCACTCATCCCAGCGAAGTGACCCTCCGGCGTCAGAACGGCAAACGGCACCAGCGTGCCAGCCTCTGCGCGTTTCCGGATCGCTTTCACCCAAACCGAAATCCAGTCGCCCGGCGGATTGAAATACGGCCACGTCGCCAGCCGCTGGCCAGACCGCTCAGCCATGTCCCGCAACGCTTCGACATGCGCGTCAATATCAAACGGAACGATCCGTACGAAACGGTTTTCCAGCGTGACGGGCGCAATCTGCAAACCGGCAAATCCCTTAATCGTCGGAATGCGTTTCGCGCCACTGTTCCATGGCCAGCGAGATGGCAAAGGTTTCGCGATATTTCGGGCTGGAGGCCGGGCGCGGAGCCTTGGCGGCCGTCATCGCCATGATCTCGGCCAGCTTGTTGTGGGCCGCGCCGGACTGGCCTGCGCCGATATAGGCGTGCAGCTCGACCAGCGCAGAAGATAGCGGATCATGCGCTCGGATCACGAAGTACGGCTCGTCCTCGGCCAGCTTGTCCAGGATATCGAACTGGGACGGGTTGGATTTGGATCCGACGGGAGCGTTTGCCATGGAGACGGCCTTTCTTGGCGGGAAGTGATTCTGTGTCGTGCAGTCTAGTCTTCAGCGCGCCAATCGCCAGCCCTCACTGCACCGCCGCTTGCCGGCGATATGCGCTCGGCGTCAGGCCCGTCATCGCCTTGAATGACCTGTTGAATGGGCCCAGCGAGCCAAATCCGCAATCCATCGCAATGGACAGGATAGGCTGATCCTCAAGATCAGGACGGGCAAGCCTGCGCTTCGCCTCGTCTATGCGGTAGGAATTGATCATCTGGTTGAAATTGGCGAAGCCAAGATCGGAAACGATGCATTGGCTGATCTTGTATTCCGGTTCACGCAAACGTTCGGCTACATCGGCGACTTTTATCTGGGGCTCCAGAAACACGTGATCAGTCTCAATCAGACGCACTAGTCGCAAGGCGAGCGCCGGATGTCCTGCCGCTGACTTTTGCCGCTTGGTCTGTGCAAGAGGATGTTGCCTTCGATAGAGCACTGCCGCGCTTGCACCGACCAATGCGAGCGTGGCGGCGACAATCCTGAACTCTTCCTGCCAAACATCGAGTCCGCGCTGGTCGTTCATGAGGGAAACAAAGACGATCGCGGCATAGCCACCCGCAAAGCATAAGCGGAACCGTCGCTCCGCAGATGAGGCCTTCAAGCCATCAATGGCCTCCACGAAAGTCATGAGCAGCATGGCTGACCCAATCAGCCCCTTCATGCTGGCCACCATTCCGACCAGTCTGCCCGCATGCCCTTCCGGGACGACGTAGCTGATCAGGCAGGTCAGATACAGCGTCACGACCACAACGAGCGGCCAGGCTTTTCGCTCGGTCTCCTGCCGGAACAATTCGCGCGACAAAAGCCAGGCCATACCGCAAGGCACGAAACCGATAAGCACCAGCACAATACCGAGCTGGGGGACAATGCCGCCGACGAAATACTCGGCAATGAAAGCACATACCGAAAGCGCAAATGCCGCCCAATATAGGGTCAGCGGAGCAACCGGACCAAATGGCAGGCCTTGCCTGAACATGTCATCGTTCTCGATGCGTATGTGGGCGATCTTCATAAGCATGTCTTCCAGTCGGCCAGCAACTGGGACGAGTTTAGAAGCATATCGGAGTAATATCGACGATTTTCTGCGGAAATCCTCGCCGATTTCCAAATCGGCAAGACGATGTCACCGATCCCAACCACACCTCCCCTGTTTGAAACATGGAAGGATTATCGGTGGCACCCACTTCACAAAATCTCGGAAAATGGAACAAGCTCCTGAGCCGCACAGGCATAGCGTGGTTTTGCATTGCTGCGATCGGCCAACTGGCCTTCATCGCCTTTATCATTGCTCATTATGGCACCCGCACAGCCACGGGAAATTTCGCAGGGTGGAACGACAAGCAACTCATCAAAGGCCATGTTCCGGGAGACGATGCGGGCAATCTGATGTTTGCAAGTCACGTCTTGCTGGCGGCCGCAATGACGCTGACCGGCCTCATACAGCTCATTCCGGCTCTGCGACGGCGGTTCCCAACCCTGCACAGATGGTCTGGCCGCATCTTTTTGGTGCTGGCTTGCACCCTTGCACTGGGTGGGCTCTGGCTGACGTGGGGGCGCGACACATACCTGTCTCTGGTGGGAGCCGCCAGCGTGTCGCTGAACGCCGTGCTGATTCTGGTCTGCGCCGTCTACACAATCCGCTTTGCGTTGGCGCGCCGACTCGCCGACCATCAACGCTGGGCCATGCGCCTGTTCATGGTTGCCAATGGCGTCTGGTTCGTTCGGGTCGGCCTGATGGGCTGGATAATGATCAACCAGTCCCCTCGCTGGATGAACAGCACGATGAGCGGTCCTGCCGACATCATCATCACCTATGGCAGCTACCTGATTCCGCTGGCCGTGCTTGAACTCTATTGTGCCGCCCGCCGGAGTCGCTCCGCCGCCGCAAAGGCGGGAGCCAGTCTGCTTGTCGCAGCGGCCACCGTCTTCACCGCGATCGGCATTTTCGGAGCGTCGACGTTTCTCTGGTTCCCGCAGCTCTAGCTGGACGAGACAATGCCGCCATCGCACGGGACGGTGTGCCCGGTGATATAATTGGAGGCCTTGGATGACAGGAACATGGCGAGGCCGGCAATGTCGGAGGGCTGGCCCACCCGGCCAGACGGATTCTGGTCGCCAATCTTCTGCCAGTCGACGCCTTCGGTTTCGCCTTTGAAGCCGACGCCGGTGGATAACATATAGGTCGGGAATGGGCCCGGCGCGATACCGTTGCAGAGAATATGCTCACCGGCCAGATGCGCGCCCATGAAGCGCGTCAGATGGATGACGGCCGCTTTGGACGTGCCATAGGCAAAGCCGCTCATCGGTGAGGTGTGCATGCCGTCAATCGAGGCGATGTTGATCACGCGGGCCGGAGAGTCCGCGCTTGCCGCCTTGCGCAGCAGCGGCATCAGCTTCTGGGTCAGGAAGAAGAGCCCCTTCACATTGACGTCCATCACCTTGTCCCAGCCATGCTCCGGGAAGTCTTCCAGCTTGGCACCCCAAGCCACACCGGCATTGTTGACCAGAACGTCGACCTTTTCTTCCCGCTCGGCGAGCGTATTCGCGAGATGTTCGATGCCGACCATCTGGCCTACATCGGAAGGAATGGCATAGATCTCGCCACCATATTTCGCTTTCAGGCGCTCAACCGTTTCCTCACAGGCGTCGGCCTTGCGCGAGGAGATGATGACCTTCGCGCCATTGGCTAGAAAGCCTGCCGCGATCATTTCGCCAATGCCGCGCGAGCCGCCCGTAATCACAACGGTCTTGCCGGCCACCGAAAACAAATTGCTGAAATCCATATCCATGCGACTGTTCCTCCAAGTTTCTGATTGGCGTTCCTAGTGGCGGAACTGCCGATCCGAGGCAAGGAGATTACGTCGCAGGGGCGCGTCAGTGCGCTCCGCCGAAGGCACCCGTCTTGACTGAGTAATCCACCGCAATCGCGTATTCAGGATCATCGTCGGAATCGACCATTAGCTGCCCGGCCTTGCTGAGCAACTTGTGGCAATCACGCGAGAGATGGCGCAGCTGCAGGGTCTTCCCGAGGGCCTCATAGCGACGCGCAAGGTCTTCGATTGCTTGCAATGCGGACTGGTCCACAACACGCGAGCGCATGAAATCCACGATCACCACATCTGGGTCGGTTTCCGGATGGAACAGTTCGGCAAAACCATCGGTCGATCCGAAGAAAAGCGGGCCTTCGATCTCGTAGACATGCGCGCCCGGTGTGCGCACGCTGTCACGTTCGATGACGTGGATGCGGCGGGCATTGTTCCACGCATAGGCGAGCGCCGAGACAATCACTCCAACGACCACAGCCGTCGCCAGGTCATAGAAGACGGTGACGATGGTCACCAGTACGATCACGGCGGCGTCCAGCAGCGGGATCCGCGTCATGATGCGCAGGCTGTTCCATGCGAATGTGCCGATCACGACCATGAACATGACGCCGACCAGCGCGGCCAACGGGATCTGTTCGATGAGGCCAGAACCAACGAGAATGAAGGCCAGCAGGAACAGTGCGGCGGCGATGCCTGCGAGGCGCGTACGCCCGCCGGATTTCACATTGATCATCGACTGGCCGATCATGGCGCAGCCGCCCATGCCGCCAAAGAAGCCTGTGATCAGGTTTGCGGTGCCCTGCGCCACGCACTCCTGGCTCGCTCCGCCTCGCTTGCCGGTGATCTCCCCGACAAGATTGAGCGTCAGCAGGCTCTCGATGAGGCCGATAGCTGCGAGAATGACCGCGTAGGGCAGGATGATCTTGAACGTCTCAAATGTCAGCGGCACGCTCGGCATATGGAAACTCGGCAGGCCGCCCTGAATGGAGGCGAGATCGCCCACGCGCGGGACATCAAGGCCGAAGCCGATGACCACGGCGGCGACAATGCCGATCCCGGCCAGTGGCGCAGGAATGATTTTGGTGAATTTCGGCAACAGCCAGATGATCGCCATGGTCAGGCCAACCAGCGCCAGCATGACCGCGAGCGGCCAGCCGCTCATCCATTCCCCGCCGGACATGCCGTGCGCCGACACTTCAGCCGTGCCCGGCACTTGGAACTGGGTCAGCTGCGCCATGAAGATCACGATGGCGAGGCCGTTCACGAAGCCGAGCATCACCGGATGCGGTACGAGGCGGATGAATTTTCCGAACCGGAAAATGCCCGCCGCCAGCTGGAGGATACCCATCAGCACAACAGTCGCGAACAGGTACTCAACGCCATGCTGCGCCACCAGAGAAACCATCACCACGGCCAGAGCGCCGGTCGCGCCCGATATCATGCCCGGACGGCCACCAATCACGGCCGTCACGAGGCCGACAATGAAGGCCGCATACAGCCCGACCAGCGGGTGCACACCGGCCACGAAAGCGAAGGCCACGGCCTCCGGCACGAGCGCCAATGCGACTGTCAGGCCGGACAGCAATTCGATCTTGATCCGGTTCGGCGTGAACTGCGTGAAGCTGGCCTGCGACAGGCCCTGGGCGCCAAGGCGATCTGCGAAGGCTGCAAAAGTCGATTTTACCACGGGATGACACTCTTCGATCTGAGGGCAGGAAGATGTTTGCCGCCGTATGGCGATCTTCCCCCTGCGGCGCAACCGCAGGCGTGAAGAAACTGGCCGGGAGACTTCAGTCTGCCGGTTTCCTGTACAATGAAACGTGCATCCTGCTTTCGGGGGTGAAAGGCTCTCGCTTCCATCCGCCCCAGCGGTGTTCCAGCATCAGGCCGCCCAACTCTGCCATCAGGTCCATTTCCTGCGGCCAGGCATAGCGCATGACCAGCGGCACAAGTTTTGTACCGCCCTCGGTGATACGCACGCGCTGGTATTGGATCACTTGCCGGGTTGGATCATGCATCTTCGCTTCAAACCAAAGGGACTTGAAGCCAATCTGCGTCGTGCGCATGCTCTGATTGTCGTGATACGCGGAAAAATCCGGCACAAAGGTTTCCACCAGAAACCCACCGCCGGGTACCAGCCTGTCAGCAACATGGCGGAAACAGCGCACCTGAGCGTCCTGACTGGTCAGGTTGAACAGCGTGTTGAAGACGAGGAAAGCAAACTCGAAATCGCCGTCTATGGCACAGTCGGCCATATCGCCGATGACGACCGGAATGTCTGCCCCGCCCGGCTTTTCGCGCAGTTTCTCCACCATGGCGGCAGAGCCTTCGATGCCGGATATGGCAAAGCCGCGCTTTGCCAGTGGCAGGGCCATGCGGCCTGTGCCGATTGCCAACTCAAGAATGCGGCCCTTGCCAGCCAGCTCCGCAATCAGGGCGACAGAATCCTCCGTCGTCCCCGGATCATGGAGAGCGTCATAATCATCCGCATTGAGCGCGCCAAACGTCTCGGGATCAAAATCCAGCATGCCCGCTCATAGCATATCAGCCAGGCGAGATCATCTTGGACGGATCGACGATATTGTCGAAATCTTCGCCGGGAATGCCGTCCTTGATCGCTTCCTCGCGAAGCGTCGTCCCGTTCTTGTGGGCCGTCTTGGCGATCTTGGCCGCGCGGTCGTAACCATATTTTTCCTTCAGCGGCGTCACCAACATGAGGGAATTCTCGAGGCCGCGCTGGATATTCTCCAGCCGTGGCTCGATTCCCACAACGCAATTCTCCGTGAAGCTCACCGCCGCATCGGCAAGCAGGCGCACCGACTGGAGGAAGTTGTAGGCCATCATCGGGTTGAACACGTTCAGCTCGAAATGGCCCTGACTGTCGGCAAAGCCGATGGCGGCATTGTTGCCATGAATGTGCGCGCAAACCTGGGTCAGCGCTTCGCACTGGGTCGGGTTGACCTTGCCCGGCATGATCGAGCTGCCCGGCTCGTTTTCCGGCAGGGCCAGTTCGCCAAGGCCGGAACGCGGGCCGGACCCGAGGAAACGAATATCATTGGCGATCTTGAAGCAGGACATGGCGACCGTCGTGATTGCGCCATGCGTGAACACCATCGCGTCATGGGCGGCGAGCGCTTCGAACTTGTTCGGCGCGGTGGTGAATTTCAGGCCGGTAATGCCAGCGATCTTCTCGGCGACCTTTTCTGCAAATCCGACCGGCGAGGCGAGGCCCGTGCCGACGGCCGTGCCGCCTTGCGCGAGTTCCATCAGCTTTGGCAGGGTCAACTCGATCCGCTCGATGCCGTTCTTCAGCTGCTGGGCATAGCCGGAGAATTCCTGGCCGAGCGTGACCGGCGTGGCGTCTTGCGTATGCGTGCGGCCAATCTTGATGATGTCAGCCCACTCCTTGGCTTTGGAATCGAGCGCATTGTGCAAGACCTGCAGCGCCGGAATCAGGCGATGAACGACTTCCTCGGCGCATGCAATGTGCATCGCGGTGGGGAATGTGTCGTTTGACGACTGGGACATGTTCACATGGTCATTCGGGTGAACCGGCTTCTTGGAGCCTTTTTCACCGCCAAGGATTTCGATCGAGCGGTTCGAGATGACTTCGTTCGAGTTCATGTTCGACTGCGTGCCCGAGCCGGTCTGCCAGACGACGAGCGGGAAATGATCGTTCAGCTTGCCGTCAATGACTTCTTCGGCGGCCTGTACGATGAACTTGCCCAGGTCCGGGTCCATCTTGCCGAGGTCCATATTGGCTTCGGCGGCGGCCTTCTTGACGATGCCAAGGGCACGGATGATTGGCTCTGGCTGTTTTTCCCAGCCGATCTTGAAGTTTCCAAGGCTGCGCTGAGCCTGCGCGCCCCAATAGGCGTCATCAGAGACCTCAATAGGGCCCATCGTGTCGGTTTCGGTGCGCGTCGTCATGATCTCGTATCCTCTTGCGTGGAGAGCTTTCGCGCCGGGTTTAGCCAAGTGGGCGCACAAGACAAGGTGCATCCCGGTCGCGGGCCGGATCGGTCGCAGTTCGTCGTACCGATTCACGGCTTGCCTGCGACGGCCCCGCCCGCCTAGATTATTGTTCAACCGGGTCGGTCAGAGCCCATAAACAAGAGACGGGTTACCCATTGAACGCATTCGCCCACGCCCTGACGCAACCGGCCACGCTCTTTCTGGTCGTGATTGCGTTTTTCCTCGGTTTTCTCGTGCGCGGCATCGGGCTTAACTCCTTGTCGCCACCCCTCATGACCGAGACCCAGATCGAAGAAGCCCTTTCGAAAGTCACCAAGGCCAAGTGGGCCGAGATCGACCGGGCAACCGACGACCGCAAGAAAATCCTTGCTATCAAACTGCTGCGCGAACAAACGGGTCTCGGCCTGAAGGCCTCGAAGGAAGCCGTGGAGGCACGCATGCAATCACGTCATCGGATGCGGGGATGAGCCTTGCCGAATGGGTTTCCGCCGGAAAGGTGCGCGCGCGCATCACCGATGAAGGCGCGTTGGAAGTACGCTGTCACGGACTGACGACGCAGGCGAAATACTACAAAACCTTGCTCAAGGAATTCTTCCGGAAGGAGTTCCCACCCCTGCGGCCCGGCTATGGGGATTACTCAGTCCACATCATGATGGAATATACCGGCGATGCGCCATGGATGGACCTCGACAATCTCGCCAAGGCGCTGCTCGACAGCCTGACCGGCAATGTCTTCGAGGACGACCACCAAGTCGCCCGCCTGCTGGTCGAGCGGCGCGTGGGAGAACGCGAAGGCATCTGGCTGAAAGCCGAAGCGCTGGACTGACCCGTCAGAACGGGTTCAGCGTGTAGCCATCCTGTTGCAGTTTCGCGTGCGCGGTCATCGCCGAAAGCGCGATTTCGACACCCGGCAGCAAATCTGATTTCTCGATGTCACGATAGGCCGCAGTCTGGCCACACAGAATAATCCGGACCCGGTGCTTGATAAGCGCGGCCACCAAAGGCGCATTCGCATTACCCTCTCCTACCACGAGGTCCGCCGAGGCTCCGCCATGCACAACCACCGCCAGCTTGATGTTGGCAGCAGGGATACCGACCGCCTCGTGCATGTTCAGGAAACGCGCTGCGCTTTCCAATGTCCGGTTCACCTTGCCCGGCTCAGCAGGCGCCGCGGTGTCGAATGCGATCTTGAACACGGCGTCCTTCGACAGCCGCTCGGCGTCCGGCACACTTGCCACTTTCCCGAATGCAGGGATCGCCATACCGGGTTTGAAATCATCAGGACCCGCCAGCGCAGGCGCAACCAGCAGCAAAGCCGCGGTAGCGGAAAGGATTGATCGTATCATGGACATCTCCTCTGAGTGCCACTGACCCTAGGCGGTGGCGCCAGCGACGTCGAGCCGCATTTGATGTACGGGCTTTTGCGTAGTCACCGGGCCGCCCACCATTGCTAGGAACATCGCCATGAAACAGGCATGGATTCCCTTAGCGTCGCGCCCCGTCCCGCGCTATACAAGCTATCCCACGGCGGCTGATTTCACGCCGCAGGTGGCGGAGACGGAGGCCGAGATCTGGGCCAGCCAGACTGCGTCGGACAAACCGATCTCGGTCTATATCCACGTGCCGTTCTGCGAGAAGCTTTGCTTCTATTGCGGATGCGCGACCAGCGTGCCGAATGGTTATACGCGCATCGCCGCCTACCTGGAGACATTACATCGCGAAATCGACCTCTGGGCCAAGGCGCTGGGGACCCATGCCGGTATGGCTCACCTGCATTTCGGGGGCGGCTCTCCCAATGCGCTGTCTGCCGAGGACTTCAAAGACCTTATCGCGCACGCCTGCCGGGCCTTCGGTCTTCGCCCCGGCGCGGAGATCGCCGTCGAGATCGATCCGCGTAGCCTGACCCCGGATTTCATCCATGCCATGGCTGCGTCAGGCGTCAATCGCGTCAGCTTCGGGGTCCAGACCCTCTCCCCCACCGTGCAGCAAGCCGTGGGCCGGATCCAACCGAAAGTCCTCCTCAGCGAGGGTATCGCCCGACTGCATGAAGCAGGCATCGGCGCGATCAACATGGACCTCATGTACGGCCTGCCGCACCAGACCTTCACCGACGTCGAGGAGGCCGCACACTTCGCCGCCGAGATGGGCGCCGCCCGCATCTCCCTGTTCGGCTATGCGCATGTGCCATGGTTTGCCAAGCACCAGGCCGCCATCGACGAAGATGCCCTGCCCGGCCTTGAAGCCCGCTTTGAACAGGCCGAGGCGGGCGCACGCACGCTGGAACTGGCAGGCTACCAGGTCATCGGCCTCGATCATTTCGCCCGCGCTGACGACTCGCTCACCCAAGCCGCCCGAACCGGTGCGCTTCACCGTAATTTCCAGGGTTATACGGACGATCCGTGCGACACGCTGGTCGGCATAGGCAGCACGGCAATCTCCCAGTTTTCAGGCGGTTACATCCAGAACTTCAAGGAGCGCATGGCATGGCGCGCAGCGATTGAAGCGGGTCGCCTGCCGGTCGAGCGCGGTGTCGCCCTGACTGAGGATGACCGTCTGCGCGCCCGCGCCATCGAGACGCTGATGTGCCAGATGGAAGTGGATTTGGACGCGCTCTGCCGCGAAATGGGCGCTGCTCCCGACAGCCTCGCCGACGCGCTGGAAACTGCCCGCTTTCTCCAGTCCGCAGGCCTTTGCCGGATCGACGGCAGCACTATCCAAGTACCACCAGACGCACGCCTTTTCCTGCGCACGGTCGCCCAGTGTCTTGATGGTCGCTACAAGCCCGCGCCGCGGCGCCATGCCAAGGCAGTCTAATCCCGCGCGTTTGGACATACGGCATCCCTTGCAGATACTCGATCTGGTGTTACACGCAGGCTCTACAATCCGGAGCGTGAAATCCCATGGCTGAATTCCTGGTCCTGCATCAGAAAAATAATAACAAGGTGCGCGTCGTGAATATCGAGCATGTACGCATGCTGCGGCCCCATGACGAAGCTGGCACGTGGCTGGAATTTGGTGGCGACAGCGAAATATCCAGCCTCCTGGTTCGGGAAGATCTGGATGACCTGATCACTTTTCTGGAAGCTGAACAGGTTTAGCCAGAGACGCTCTACGTCGCCTAAGCGCCCAGCGCCCGCGCATGATGGGCAATATGCTCATCCATATAGGTCGCGATGAAATAGTAATCGTGGCCGTAGCCATCGCGCATATTGTAATCCAGCCGCTGGCCATGCTTTGCGCAGGCGTCGGTGAAGATTTCCGGCTTCAGTTCGCGCTCCAGAAATGTGTCGGCCGTGCCGGTATCCACGAGGATCGTCGCCTTGGTCTGGCGCTCCTTGACGAGTTCGGTCGCATCATACTGCTCCCATGCCACGGAAGGTTCGCCGAGATAGGCGGTGAAGGCCTTCTGGCCCCACGGAACCTGCGCCGGGCTTGTGATCGGGCTGAACGCCGAACAGGATTTGTATATTTTCGGATGCTTCAGGTGCAGCGTGATCGCGCCATGGCCGCCCATGGAATGGCCGAAGATGCCTTGCCGGTCCATGTCCGCATAGGGGAAGTGTTCCGCGATCACTTTCGGAAGTTCATCCGTGATGTACTGGTCCATCTTGTAGTGCTTCGCCCACGGCTCTTGCGTGGCCGTCAGGTAGAAGCCGGCGCCTTGCCCCAGATCATAGGAATCATCATCCGGCACGTCATCGCCGCGCGGGCTCGTATCCGGCGCGATGATCATGATGCCATGCTTGGAGGCAGCGCGTTGCAGCCCCGATTTCTCCATCACATTCGCCCAGCTGCAGGTCAGGCCGGAGAGATACCACAGCACCGGCACCTTTTCCGGATTCGCCTGTGACGGCGTGTAGACCGCGAACCGCATCGTGCAGTTCTGCAGCGCGCTGTCATGGTCATGCACGGACAGCATGCCGCCAAAGGATTGCCATGCGGATACCTGAGTGAGGGTCATGTGCTGAGGTCCTGTCCATTCGAGTGAAAGTAACCTCACTGATGTGGCCCGGTTGAGCCTGCAGGACAAGGCCCCGCCGCGCACATGGTCGCCCGAGGTCAGCCTTGCCAGCCTCGCCCCGCTAGCCCAAAACAGGGCCCAGCCCACCAAAGCCTTCGGAGGATCTATGCCCGGCTATACATTGTACGGCGCCGACGTCAGCTATTACACGGGCAAAGCGCGCGCTTATCTCGACTGGCGCGGCGTCGACTATACCGAAGAAGTCGCAACCCAGCAGGTCTATCGCGACATCATCCTGCCGACTGTCGGCTGGCCCGTGATCCCGGTGATGAAGACGCCGGACGGCGAGATTGTCCAGGACACGACCGACATCATCGAACACATCGAAGCCGCCGAAGGCCTCTCCCCGCCTGCGATCCCGGACGGCCCGATGCAGGCCTTTGTCGCCCAGCTGCTGCAACTCTATGCCGATGAGTGGCTGGTCATTCCCGCCATGCACTATCGCTGGAACTATAATGAAGACTGGGCCTATCAGGAATTCGGGGCAATCTCGGCCCCGGACCGCCCGGCGCCAGAGCAATACGAGATCGGCAAGCGCAATGGCGAACGTTTCAAGGGCGCTCTGCCGCCGCTTGGCGTTTCCCCGACCACTGCGCCCGCCATCGAGCAGAGCTATGAGGCATTCCTCCGCGAATTCTCTGCGCATCTGGAAGTGCACCCGTATGCGCTGGGCGGCCGCGCCACGCTGGCGGACTTCGCGCTCTATGGCCCGCTCTATGCACACCTGTACCGAGACCCCGCCTCCGGCGATTTGATGCGGCGCTATGCGCCCAAGGTCGCCGACTGGGTCGAACGCGTGAAGGCGGGCTCCCCGCCTCAGGGCGACCTGCCCGCCAATGAGGAAATCCCCGTTACGCTGGTGCCCATCCTCGCCCGCCAGATGCGCGAGCAGTTCCCGGCCCTGCACCAGACCGCGCAACTCTTCGCCAACTGGGCCGAGACCGCTTCCCCCGGCACACATGTGCCGCGCGCGGTCGGCCAGATCGAGATCGACATTGAGGATACGCAAGGTCCAGCCGCTGCGCGCACCTTCCCGCTATGGCGTTTGCAGGCAGCGCTCGACGCCTATGCGGCGCTTGACGGCGACGCCCTCGCCCGCGCCGATGATCTGCTGGAACGTGTTCGCGGCAGCGCGCTAAAAGAGTTCAGCTTGCCGGCCCGGCTTGCGCGCGCAGACTATCGCCTCGCACTCGCCTGATAGGGTCAGGGCGTGACGGCGAGACACTCGATCTCGACCTCTGCCCCAAGAGCCAGACCATTGACACCAAAGGTCGACCGCGCCGGTTTGGGGTCCGGCAGCGCTGCGTCATAAGCTGCATTCATTGCGCCATAAGCCGCCATGTCGTCCAGGAAAACTGAACATTTTACCACATCAGAAAGGTCGGCATCGAACTCGGCAAGGGTCCGTTCGATATTCGCAAAGATCATGCTGGTTTCAGGGCCTACGCCTCCGGACGCGAGTTCATTCGTTGCCGGATCAATGCCCAGTTCTCCGGAAAGATAGATTACGTCGCCGACACGCACTGCCTTGGAAAAGGGCAGATCCGTTCCCGCTTTGGTGATGCCGGCAAAATGGGAAACTTCGGGCGAGGTGTTCACCTGAATGTCCTGAACATCCATAGCGACGCAGCCACTCAACAGCATGGCCGCCGCGCTCACCCCCAAAATTCTCATCATGTCCGCCTTCCCCTCAGTGAATCCATTTTGGCTCTTCGCCCTCGATCCCATCCTCCTCGTCATCGTCAAGGTCTGAATAGGTCGTGAACTGAACATCGTATCCGAAGGGCTGGTCTTCCGCTGGCACGTCCGGCTCGGTCACATAGACCTGCAACTCGCCGTCCATCTTGAAGCCAAGCCGCTTGCCGATGACAGAAATCATGTCCGCGGCCTGTTCCGGGTCGGTTGCCCAGACCTTCATGCCCATGATGCACGGACCGATCTCGGTCTCGTAATCGGCGTTCGGCTCGAACACCTGCCCGTCCGCAATCAGCGTATAGTGAGTAAACTCCGTCATGGAGAAATCATTACCCGCTTTGCAGCCAAGGTCGAGCCCGTGGGGCCAATTTCCGGGGGCTGGCGCGCACAAAAAAGGGCGACGCGTACAGCGCCGCCCTCCAAAGTTGACGTGCGTCCCACGCTAGCCGCGCAACATGGTGCAGATCTTGTTGCCGTCCGGATCGCGCAGATAGGCGAGATAGAGCTTCATGCCGCCGCCTTCTCGCCAGCCCGGTGGGTCTTCGATGGCCTTGCCGCCTGCCTCGATCCCGGCCTTGTGCCAGGCATCGGCCTGTTCGGTGCTGTCGACCGCGAAACCGATCGTGCCGCCATTGGCATGACAGGCTGACTCGCCATCAATCGGCGGCGTGACAAGGAATGTTCCGCCATTGTGGAGATAGATCAGTCGCCCCTTCGGATCGACAATCGCCTCGCGCCCGCCCAGCGACTTGAAAAGCGCGTCGTAGAATTTCTTTGATTTTTCCAGATCGTTCGTGCCGACCATGACGTGACTGAACATGTGTTTCCTCCTTGTGGATCGGGAATTTGTGCCTCAGCCGCCGAAACAGCGCCAGAGGGATTTCGGCCTCCCCCCGCGTCAGCTTGCCATAGCCGCCGCCAGCAGCGGACGCAGATGGCTCAAATAGTCTGCTTTGCCGATGGCCAGACCTTCGGCCCGCAGGATGTCGTAGGCGGTGACGAGATGGAAATAGAAGTTCGGCGTCAGCCATTCGTCGATATAGTCTTGGCCGGTCATGGAAAGCGTCGGCATGCTTGGCAGTTCGAGAGAGGTCTTCGCCTCGGCGAAGCTTTCCTTCGTGTCGGTCTGCGCCTCGATCCGGGAAATCGTCTCGGCCACAAGGGCTTTCAGGTCCGCGAAGCTCGCCGTATCAACCTCGAACTCTTTCACAGGCGTGTCGTTTAGCTTGCCCAGAAGTAATTCTGCCTGACGGCACGTGAACCATATCTGGTTCGGCAGAGGCAGCATGTCTTCCGCCAGCCGCGCCGTCAGCAGGGCTGTCTTCGCCGCGTCGTCCGGAAACAGCTCCGCCTGGGCCCGGCCAAGAATATTCTGCAGCGTGATCAGGCGCGTGCGATAGATGTCGAGATTGCGTTTTACGATGGTCATTGGATAGTTCCTCCCCGGTCACTCTGAACGTGTCCGCCCTAGTCGTAAACCACCACGCTCCGGATGCTCTCGCCCGCATGCATCAGGTCGAACGCGTCATTGATCTTGTCCAGCTTCATGACGTGGGTGATCATCGGGTCGATCTGGATCTTGCCGTTCATGTACCAGTCGACGATCTTGGGCACGTCGGTGCGCCCCTTGGCGCCACCGAAGGCCGTGCCGCGCCAGTTGCGTCCCGTTACCAGCTGGAAGGGCCGTGTACTGATTTCCTTGCCGGCCTCGGCCACGCCGATAATGATCGAGGTGCCCCAGCCGCGATGACAGCATTCCAGCGCCTGGCGCATCACGTCCGTATTGCCGGTACAGTCGAAGGAATAGTCCGCACCGCCATCGGTCAGCTCGACGAGGTGCGCGACCACATCAGCGGTCTCCTTCGGATTGACGAAATGCGTCATCCCGAATTTCTCGCCCCATTCCTTCTTGGAGTTGTTGATGTCGACGCCGATGATCTTGTCGGCGCCCGCCATCTTCGCGCCCTGCAGCACGTTGAGACCAATGCCGCCAAGGCCGAACACGACGACATTGTCGCCGACCTGCACCTTGGCCGTATTGGTCACCGCGCCAACACCTGTGGTCACGCCGCAGCCGACATAGCAGGCCTTGTCGAACGGCGCGTCGGTGCGGATTTTCGCAACCGCGATTTCCGGCAGGACCGTGAAGTTCGAAAACGTCGAACAGCCCATATAATGATAGATCGTCTTGCCCTTGTAGCTGAACCGGCTCGTCCCATCAGGCATCAAGCCCTTGCCCTGCGTCGCGCGGATCGCGGTGCAGAGATTGGTCTTGCCTGAGAGACAGCTTTTGCACTGGCGGCATTCGGGCGTGTAGAGCGGGATGACATGGTCGCCCGGCTGCACGCTGGTCACGCCCGCGCCGACTTCGCGTATAATGCCTGCGCCCTCATGGCCAAGCACGCTCGGGAAGAGGCCCTCACTGTCGAGCCCGTCCAGCGTGTAGGCATCGGTATGGCAGATGCCAGTCGCCATGATCTCGACCAGGACTTCCCCGGCCTTCGGGCCTTCCAGATCCAGTTCGACGATTTCCAGCGGTTTCTTGGCTTCAAAGGCGACAGCGGCGCGAGTCTTCATGAGGGAGCTCCATAATGTTTGGGTGCCATACTACTCTTGCGCTCTGCGCGATAAAGTACGTAATTCGCAATTCATTGTTGCAGGACTGGGATAATGCAAACGGATTGGGATGGTATTGAGGAGTTCGTGGCTGTTGCTACGTGCATGGGCTTCAAGCCCGCGGCGGAAATGTTGAATGTCTCAACCTCGCATGTGAGCCGCGCCGTTACCAGACTGGAAAACGCCATTGGCGCGCCGCTATTCTACCGGACGACCCGCAAGGTCTCGCTGACAGATACGGGCCGCACCGTGCTCAGCCATTGCCAACAACTCATCGAGTCGCGTGACGAGCTATATGCCGTCGTGGGCGGCACCAATGAACCGCAGGGAGAGATCAAGATCACCTGCCCCACATCTCTGGGCGAACGCTACATCTCGCCCATCGTCCGGGAATTCAGCCAGGACTATCCGAAAGTGGAGATTACGCTCGACCTCTCCAACCGGCTGGTCGACCTGATCGCAGAGGGCGTCGATCTTGCGATCCGTACCGGCATGCTGGAGGATTCCCGCCTGATCAGTTCGCGGGTCGCCAGTCGACAATTTTTGGTTTGCGCATCCCCTGCCTATCTGGACGCCCACGGCACGCCCGAACGCCTTGACGACCTGAAAATACATAATTGCCTGACAGGCTCCTCCAGCACATGGCGCTTTCGGCAGGGCGGCCAGCATGAAACCCTCCGCCCACGGGGAAATTGGCGCTCAAATTCCGGCGCATCCGTGCTGGACGGCTTGCTCGCAGGCAAAGGGATTGGACAGCTACCACTTTTTTATGTCGCGCCGTATCTCGAGAACGGGCGACTGGTCGAACTGTTCAGGGAATTCCGGCCCGAGCCAGAACCCATCTGGGCGGTCTATCCCCAAGCCCGTCACCTTCAGCCCAAGGTGCACTTGCTGGTAGATCGCATCCGTGCGCAATTGCAGCCCGCGTTCGAAGTGGGCATCCAGCATCACCTGCGAGGATAACCCGGTCTCCCCGGCTAGGCGCAGGACTCCAGATTGGGATCAAACGCGCCCATGCGTGAGATTTTCGGCCCGTCTTCATGAATATCGCAGCGATCGATCCGCAACTCCCCCTCTTCCAGACGGATCAGGTTGAACGAAGGCGGCTCGGCCCGCAGGCGCACCGACAACGTCCCGGACGAGACGGCGAGATAGCAACCATTGGCGCGCTGGCGCACGACAACCGAGGGCGTGTGGACATGCCCGGTCAGCACCATCTGCACATGGCTCGCCGCCACCATATCGCTGGCGCGTCGGCCTCTCCGGGTCCGTGTCCGGAGCGGCGCGCCCGGCAGGGAATGAAACGGATGATGGCACGCAATCAGTTTGACCTCTGCCCGTGACTTGCCCGCGCGAACAATCGCCTCATCCAGATCGTCCAGATTGACAGACCCCTCGGCCCAGTTTCTCCGCGCCTGCCAGCCGCGCGCCGTGTTGAGGCCGACAGCGATCGCGCCGCCCGCCTCGACGACCTCAAATTGCTGATTGAAGCGCCGCTTGAAGCGTTTGAAGGGTTCCGCCGCCCGCGCCGCAACATTGAACATGGGTGTGTCATGATTGCCGGGCACAACAAGTTTCGGAATGTCGAACCCGTCCAGCCACTCGGCCGCAGCATCGAACTCACGTGTGCGTCCCCGCTGGGTCAAATCTCCGCATACGACTAACATGTCAGGTTCGGTGAACTTGATACAGGCTTCGGCGGCTTCAATCGCATTTTCGTCTTCGGCGCCGAAATGAATATCTGAAATCTGTGCAATAACCGTCATCAGGACATGTCTGGAACGAAGATTTTCACCGCAGAATCGATGCGCTGGAACCTGAGCGGCGTGTCCATCTCTTTAAGCTCGCCATCAAGCGTGACATTGATGCGCCCCTTCTCGGTCTGGTGCACCTCGATCTCGTCGGCAAGTTTCAGCGCAACATCCTCAGCATTGCGCCAGCCATCGAACATCATCTCCAGGCCAAGCTTGGCGAGGTCCAGCAATCCCTGAGGGTCAATACTCGCGATCTCCAGCTTGCCGGGCGTGTCCGGATTGATGTTCACTGTCAGCGTTGTGGCGGTCTCGGCAGCCTTGCCGGGGACGTTCCAGGCAATGTTGGATTTCAGGGCGAGAGCGGAAGAGTCGTGCACGATCTCCGCGGCCTCAAGAATTTTCCCCTCGCGCAAGGCTTCGCGCGAATTGGTAAAGCGGGTCATGTCACCCAGCATGGCCGCCACGAAGAAGCGGGGTCCGCCGACAATCTCGCCACATGGCATCGGGCGTACCTTGCCACCCTGCAGCGCACGATCGATCAGCGCATCCCACTCATGGTCGCCGCCCAGGGCGCGAGTCGGCAACATATTCATCGTCCCGCCTGGCAATGGCAAGACCGCCGGGCCGAGCAGACCGGCATGCGACAATGCGCAGGCAATCGTTCCATCCCCGCCCCAGACAATCAGCGTGTCCGGCTCCTCAGCCAGCGCCGCTTCCACAAGCAGCGCAAGGTCATCCTCCCCGACCGTATGGATCGAGGCGGCGTCCGGCAGGCCGGAGAGTTTTTCACGCATGAGATCAGCGGCTCCCTCAGGCGTGCTGCCCGAGAGCGGATTGATCACACAGGACACACGGCCAAGCCGCGAAAGCACATCTGTTGGGGTCATGTGCGTAGAACGCGCCAGATGACAAATTTGTTCCCGGCGTTCAGCAAGCTCTCGCCCTGCGGGAAAACCTCGCTATAACGGCGCGCATGACAGAAATGACACCTTCCGATTCGCTCCGCGTCGCCATAGCCGGCGTCGCGGGTCGCATGGGCCGCCAGCTGGTCGGCGCCGCGCTTGATGCTGGCCTTACCGTGGTGGGCGGCAGCGAGGCTCCCGCTTCCGAACATCTCGGCGAGGATATTGGCGAACTGGCAGGCCGTCGCCTGCTGGATCTGAAACCGGCGACCGATCCGGTCGCGGCTGCGGCGAAGGCGGATGTCTGGATCGACTTCACCCGCCCTGCCGCCACGCTGGCTGCGCTAGACTCCCTGAAACACACAAGCGTGCGCGCCGCCATCATCGGCACGACCGGCTTCACTGATGAAGAAGAGGCCGAGATTGCGCAGGCCGCGCAGTCCCTTGCCATCGTCAAGGCGGGCAATTTCTCGGTGGGCATCAATCTGCTGCAGGCCCTCACCCGCATGGCGGCCGAACGGCTCGGTCCGGATTGGGATATCGAAATCCTCGAAACGCATCATCGCCGCAAGGTCGACGCCCCCTCGGGCACCGCGCTCATGGTGGGCGAGGCCGCCGCTGCAGGCCGCGGAAAGCCGCTGTCAGACCTGCGGGCTGGCCCCTATGATGGCCCAGACGCCAAACGCCGCGCGGGCAGCATCGGCTTTGCCGTACGCCGGTCTGGCGGGGTGATCGGCGAGCATGAAGTCAGCTTCGGCTCGGACATGGAAATCCTCTCGCTCAGCCATACTGCCATTGACCGCGCGGTCTTCGCGCATGGCGCCCTGGGCGCGGCCGCGTGGGCGATGCGCCAGGATCCGGGCCTCTACGACATGAATGACGTGCTGGGGCTTTGAAGCAACGCCCGCAGGTCACCATTCTCCCAACAGCTGAATCAGGGTTGACGCTCGTGTTCGCAGTGGCAGCATGACAAGTTCGTAAAGTTTGAGCACTGGGACCGGCATATGATCGGAATTGTGGTTGTCAGCCACGGAAAGCTTGCCCGCGAACTCGTCGCCGCCACGGAGCACGTGGTGGGGGAGCAGGATCGATTCCGCTCGATCTCGATCGAAGTGGAAGACGACATCGAGGCGCGCCGCGATCAGATCCGCGAAACGGCCAAGTCCTGCGATGCTGGCAAGGGCGTCATCATCCTGACAGACATGTTTGGCGGCACGCCCTCAAACCTCGCCATGTCGGTAATGAATGCCGGCAATGTCGAAGTCCTGTCCGGCGTCAACCTGCCCATGCTGATCAAGCTGGCCGAAGTGCGCGGCGAGATGACCCTCAAGGACGCCGCCAAAGTCGCCGCAGAAGCTGGCCGCAAGTATATCAACATCGCCTCCGAACTCCTCGCGAAGTCGAACTGATGCCTGACACGGAAACCCTCACCGCCAGCCAGCGCGCCATGATCGTCAACCGCAAGGGCTTGCACGCGCGCGCCTCTGCCCGCCTGTCCCGCCTTGCCGGTGAGTTTCAATCCCGCATCATCGTCTCGCATGAGGGCGAAACCGCCGATGCGCGCTCCATCATGGATCTCATGATGCTGGTCGCCCACAAGGGCTGCGAAGTCGACATCAACGCCGAAGGCCCCGATGCGGCCGAGGCCGTCACCGCCATCGCCAGCCTCATCGCCGACGGCTTCGGCGAACAGGGCGAAGCCGATACGATCTGCTGAAAATCAGGGCCCAATCGGAAACCACAAGCCGGTCATGGGCCTCGACACGGAAGGGAGGCGGACCCGGACCCGTATTGTGCGTCTATTTCAACTGAAAGAAGCGCTCAGCGTTCTTGTAGAGGATCGCTTCGCGTTGATCTTCGCTCAGCCATTCGATGGATTCCAGGCGGCCCAGGACCAATGCGGTTGGAATATTGTCCGTCCCCATCATGATCCGGTCTTCGAAACCGGCCTCAATCAGAATTCGCAAGCTTTCATCGTACAGTTCAATAGGCAGCGGACCATTTGTGATCGAAAGATCGACATTGACCTGCGGATAATCGCGTAACAGCGCCAAGGTCTCGTCCCAGTGCGGCTCATAGCTCCCTGCGCGTCCGGCTCCGACATGCTGTATCCAGACTCTCAGATTGGGATGACGCTCCAGCACCCGGCGCAACAATGCCGGATTGCCCATTTCAGGATCATAGTCCGGGCAACAATCGGAATCACTGCGCATGGAGTTTATCGCTTTTGGTGGCGGGCCGCGCTGAGTGTGGACGCCGACGGGTAGATCGTATTCCTCCGCCAATGCGAAATATGGATCATATCTCGGATTACCGACCGAAACACCGTAATAATTCGGAATGACCTCGTGGATGGCCTCGATTTTTCCGTGCTCGACCATTGTCCGCAGCCATTCGATATCGACCCACCCCTCATCCGCCGGGAAGCAGTTGTACCGGGGCTCCGCAAGATTTCGAGGACACCCCAGCATGACGCCAACCAGAAATGCATCCGGTGCCACATTCTTCCAGGTTTCGACATCGTCATAGTCCGTGATGGAAATTACCGCCAACCGCACACCATTCTGCGACATCTCACTCAACATTTGCGAGCGGTAAGCATCATCATCCCCTGTCGGCCAGGTGCCATGGCGATGCACGTCAATGATCTTCGCGACAGGTTCCGGCCGCTCTTCCGTGCCGTCACCATACGCTGGCGACAAGAGGGTACAGCTCGTGAGCGTTGTCAGTGCTGCGGCCAGTATCAGAATGTTGTGTGAGCGCATTCACTGTCCCCGTGAAGTCTGGAGTTCACTTGTCGAAGATATCCAAGGCCTTGTCAAAACGACCGCGGGTCGATGCCGGGCTCGGCGCTGATGCTATCATAAGGCGGACGATCTGAATTCGCCTTTGCCAGACTCATCGCCGACGGCTTCGGCGAACAGGGCGACGCCGACACGATCTGCTGAGCTTCATTTGCTCACACTCAAACCGCAGGCAGATACAAGCACCCTTGCCGGTCCGCGTTGATGATACTTTCGTATGCCGTCTTCCATATAGGGAACACGATATTGGTACGAGACAATTCCGACTGCGCTGCGCTGTTGTTGAGCTTTACGAAAATTTGGGGGATCTGCCGCTGTAATTTCGTGAAAAGTGCAGCAATCGGGATTCGCCTGAGTCAGCTCAAGATAGGTTTCGTACCCGGAATCTTTTCCCTCAAGCGATGGGGGCACACCACTCCCAGCTGCTATGCTACGGGCCTGACGGGTCATGATCCGTTCGACAAGTTCATCGTCGGTCAGGTTTCGGGTTTCAGCGGCGCAATATCTTGAATCGACAGCGTCGAAATTACACGTCACGAAGGCGTATGATACAGCCAGCAGGAGCATAAATGCGGGCAGAAATCTCCTGATAACCGACATGTGGAACCTGCATACGTTCGACGGGACGCGCCCTTATAGATAGAAATCCGCCCTCCATAAAGAAGAAAATCAGGGACAGCCTGCCTGGGCACCTCCCCCCTTTCAAAACCCCCAAATCATCCCTATATTGGTCATGTCTTCGGACTATGGCGATAAACGCGCGTGCAATAAGCGGTTCGGACCCGGGGGCGGTACCCGGCGGCTCCACCAAAAGCAGGTTCAGGCTTTCACCGGCCTGTTTCTGACGGGGCCGAAATAGGATCGACGGACGTGTAAAGACGATGCCTTTGCCGGATTGGGCCCCCTCAGAAGCCCATATCACATAGTTGCAAATGACAACTTTGCTGAAGGTGAACTCCTGGCTGCGTAAGCGGTCCGGTATTTACCGACTTAACTCCTAGGGTTTCAGACCCCTAGGCGGGGCCCGGAGGCGCCTGGCAACAGAAGCCTCCACCTTATCCTTTTCCTCGCAAATTCGTGGCCGCCGCGCGCTGGCCAGTCTGGAACTTTGTCGCTAGCGTTCGGATCGAACACGCTGAGGGAGCTGGCCACCATGAAACATTATCTCGTCGCCGCCTTATCGGCCCTCGCCCTGACCGCCTGTTCCCCGCAGACTGGAGACACGTCGATGCCGGATACCAAAGCGCCGATCAGCTATGCCGCCGAAGGCTGGACCGCAAAATCCCTGCCGGAACTCGCCGAAGCCCTGAAGGCTGGTGATGTCTCCGCCGAAGCGCTGACCCGGGCCTATCTGGACCGGATCGAGTTGGTCGACCGCTCCGGCCCCACGCTGCAAGCGGTCCTCACCCTGAACCCGGATGCGCTAGAGGCCGCCCGCGCGCTAGACGCAAAGCGGGACGCCGGCGAGCCACTCGGCGCGCTCCACGGCCTGCCGATCCTGCTCAAGGACAATATCGAAACAGCAGACAACATGCCCACCACGGCTGGCGCTCTCGCCCTGAAGGACAATGTCACGGACCGCGACTCCCCGCTCGTCGCGGGCCTGCGCGCCGAGGGCGCGATCATCCTCGGCAAGACCAATCTCAGCCAATGGGCAAACTTCCGCTCCAATAGTTCGATGAGCGGCTGGTCCGCCCTCGGCGGACAGGTGCGCAATCCGCACATGCTGGACCGCAATCCCTGTGGCTCACGCCGCCGCCTCCCTCGCCGCGGGCACGGTCGGCACCGAAACCAATGGCTCGATCATCTGCCCATCCAACGTGAATGGCGTCGTCGGCTTCAAGCCAACCGTCGGCCTTGTCTCGCAGGACTTCATCATTCCCATCTCCTCCTCACAGGACACAGCCGGTCCGATGACGAAGACGGTCAGGGGCGCGGCCATGATGCTCAACGCCATGGCGACCGGCGCAGCGAAGACAGACTATGCCGCCACCCTTGATGCCGCCGCATTGCAAGGCAAGCGCATCGGCGTCCTGCGCGGCGCCCAAGGCAGCAGCCCGCTCATCAAAGACAGCTTCGAACAGGCTCTTTCGGACATGGAAGCGGCAGGCGCAATTCTGGTTGATATCGACGACATCGACATGCCCGACGGCTTTTGGGGAAAGTCATTCGATGTGTTAAAATATGAGTTCAAGGCGACACTGAATGCCTATCTCGCGAGCACGCCGGACACGGTCACTACGCGTACGCTGGCCGACTTGATCGCTTTCAATGCAGAACATGCAGACATCGAACTCGCCTTGTTCAATCAGGATATTTTCGAACAGTCGGAAGGCATGGAAGGTCTTGAGTCCGAGAGCTATAAAGAGGCCGTTGCCTTCGTCCAGACCGCCACCCGCGAGAAAGGCATAGACCGTTTGTTGGCAGAGTATGATGTGGTCGCCCTCGTCGCTCCCTCAGGGCCCCTTGCCCCGCGCGCTGATCCGGTCAATGGCGATGTCTATGCGGCGGCCATCGCCGGTTATCCACACCTGACGGTTCCAATGGGCACTGTTCGGGGCATCCCCATTGGCCTGTCCTTCATGGGCGGCAAGGACCAGGACGCGGCGATCCTCTCGCTCGGCTATGCTTATGAGCAGCGGACGCAAGCCCGCGCTGAGCCGACATACATGCAGACAGCCGAAGACCTCCCCGACATTTCCAAAGCCATGCGCCGCCGCTAATTCCGGTCGAGTTGTGTATCCCAATGTTCGGGACGCACGCCCATACCGACCGCGCGCGCAGGCAGGCGCCGCAAGAGCGGCACCCATTTGAACAGGCGCAGAAATAACGGCATACGGATTTTCCGCTTGGCCGTGATTGCCGGAACCAGAACGAAATCATGCGCAAACACTTGCGCCGATTGCGTGACCTTGGTCGGCCATTCCCGGCGTTTCTGAACCGATGCGAGATCACCGTCTGTCAGCGCGCCTTCGCGCAAAGACCTGCCAAGAATGCGCGCCGCCGCAATCGCATCCTGCACCGCAAGGTTCACACCTACCCCCCCCACAGGCGACATGGCATGTGCAGCATCACCGATGAATAACAGGCCCGTCCGCCACCAGAGGTCCAGCCGGTTCACCTGAACCGTCAACAGCTTCAAGTCGTCCCATGAGGCCAGTGCGTCTACAGTTGACGCCAATTCGGGTGCCATCCGCTTAATCCGCTCGCGCAGTGCTGGCAGGCCCTGCGCACGAATCTCATCATCGGCCCCTTTGGGAAATGGCAAAGCGCATTGCCAATAGTCTCCGCGATTGATCATTACCATCATGCCATCGGCTGACACGCGCCCAAGCGATTCCGCCGCTTCACCAGATGAACGCGGCAAGCGAAACCAGAATACGTCTATCGGCGCGCCCAGATCTTTTACAAGTAACCCGCTCTGCGCACGCAGCGCCGATCCGCGCCCGTCTGCGCCAACGACCAGATCTGCCTTTATGCGCACCGGCCCATCCGGCGTGGAGACGTCCAGACCGGTCACGCGGCCTGCCTCCTCCGTATACCGCTCTGCCTTGGCCGACATCATCAGGTGGAACTCGTCCATCTCGCGACCGGCATTGGCCAGATGGTCCAGGAATTCCCATTGCGGCATCATGGCGATGAAGGGAGCCGCCACGGGCAAATGCCTGAAATCGGCCAGCGGCACCGTCTCGCCCTCGATCTCGACGGCCAGCCTGTCCGTCTTCTGGAAGGGACGCTTCAGATATCCTTCCAGCAGGCCCATCTCGTCAAACGCCTGCAAGGTCGAAGGGTGCACCGTATCGCCCCTGAAGTCGCGGAAGAAATCCTCATGCTTTTCCAGCACCATGACATCCACGCCCTGCCGCGCCAGCAGATAGCCGAGCATCATTCCCGCCGGTCCGCCCCCGGCAATACAGCATGTCGTGGAAAGCTCCCGCATCCGCGCCTCCGTCGTGGGAGCATTACACACGCCCTCATTGGAACCGCAAGGTCAAATCAGAGCAGGATCGTGCCCTTGCCATCCTTTTCCAGCGCGCGCTGGTAGGACGGGTAAGCGCGCATCTGTTGCAGGAATCTGTGCGCATTCGGATAGTTCCCGGCATCCATGCCGGCCCGGTGCGCCGCCAACTCCATCGAGTATCCCATCACGATATCTGCCGCTGTCAGATTGTCACCGGCAAACCATGTACTCTTGCCAAGTGATTTTTCGATCTCGGTCATCAACGCCTTCAGGCGCGGACCGAAGAACGCCTTGTCCAATCCGCCGACCAGCATCTTCGCTGCGGGCTTCAGGAAGAATGGCGCACGCGCTGTCATTGCCATCATGACGAATTTGTTGGTCAGCAAAGGCTGCAGGCTTCCCTGCGAGACATGAAACCAGAAAAGGTAATCGGCCCGGTTCGGTGTGCCCGGCGCGGGGCGCAGGCGGCCATCATCATGCGTATCCAGGATATAGTCCATGATCGCATTCGTCTCCGACAGCGTAATGTCGCCATCGGTAATGCAGGGCGCCGTTCCCAGCGGCGAGACCGCTTTGTACTCAGCCGGGGCCAGCCGCGTGTTCGGATCACGGTCATAGAGCTTGACCTCGTACGGCACGCCCAATTCCTCCAACAGCCAGAGGATACGGATGGATTGCGACTTTTCGAGATGGTGCAGCGTAATCATGGTTTGGCCCCTCAGCCCAATATTGGCGACAGAAGGACTGTAGGGCGCGACGGCCCCACGTCCAGCCACGATCCCGCGAGGGAAGCACGAATTTCCTGTAACAATCAGAGCGTGATTTCACGCCCTTCAGCGGCAGAGCGATAGATCGCCTCGATCAGGGCCATGTCGCGAAGGCCCATTTCGCCCGGTGTGAGGATCCCTGCATCATCCCGGATCGCATCCGCCATATGGTCACACATGCGGGCAAACTGCACACCGGGATCGCCGGGCACGAGGTCTTCGCTGACACCATCGCGCACCAGCGACATCTTATGCCCACCATAGCCGGTTGCAGGCTCCATCATCAGCACACCGCTCTCCCCTTCGACCCGCGCAAGGTTGCGGCCGGGCGTCGTGTCATAGGACGTGACCATATTGGCCACGGCTCCGGACGGGAAACGCATCTCTGTTGTCACTGTAGAGAAGATTTCTGCAAAACGCGGATCATTCGCCGGTTGCTCTGTTACGGCCTTTACAGAGACCGGCATTTCGCCGGAGAGGTACAGCGCCGACTGCAAGCCGTAGATACCGTAGTCTTCCAGCGGACCACCCCCCGCAAGCGCCCGGACAACCCGCCAGTTTTCCGCCACGCTGGTCGGACCCATCCGATAGGTCTGAGCCGTCTCGATCGTCTTGATCTTGCCAACCGCACCCTCACGCATCAGTTCCATGGCGCGCAGGTTGAACGGCTCGAAATGGCAGCGATACGCAATCATCAGCTTCTTGCCTGACGCTTCCGAGGCCGCGATCATCTGCTCACACTCGGCCACGGACAGGGCCATCGGCTTTTCGCACAGTACATGCTTGCCTGCCGCAAAACTCTTTTCGGTCCACTCCAGATGCAGCCCTGTCGGGAGCACATTGTAAACTGCATCTACCCGGTCATCGTCTGCGATCCGGTCAAAGTCTTCATACGAATAAATAGCATCTTCCGGCAGGCCATAGGCGGCGGCCACGGTCTTCGCCTTCTCCGGATTACCGGACACAACCGCCGCAACATGGCAGCGTTCACCATTCGCCAGCGCAGGCAGGACCTTGCCAATGCCATAGCCGCCGAGCCCCATCACCGCGAAGCCGACACTGCCTGCATTGGGCGCGGATGGCGGAGTGTCAGGCAGTTCACCCCAATTGGGCCAGGGCATGCCAATCGCCTTGGCCGGGATCGCCGCGCTGCCTTCTGCGCTCGCGCAACTTGCCAGCCATGGCGCTGCTGCCAGCGTGGCGCTGCTCAGCACCATGAAACGCCTGCGTGAATGCGTGAATTTGGTCATGACAATCTCCCTGAAGGCCACAGTCTTCTGTTAGCGCTATCTCAAGAAAACCGCAGGCCGCCGAACCGGTCAAGGAAAAAGCCGAGCGGTCCGGATCACAATTGGATCACATCAGACCGGGCCCGGATTTCTTCATCAGCCGCTCGACCACCGCGCCGACATGATACTTCATCGCGTCCGGCCCCATCGGTGCCTGCCGGGCGAATTCGTCTTGTACTTCATCTGCGCGTTTTTCCGCCGCCAGCCAGGCCGATGGCTCCGGCACGATCAGGAATGTGCCGCGCGCAATCTCGTCCAACGTATGTCGCGCGACCTCGAGAGGCGGTTTGCCTTCGGCCATCACGGCGCGTGCCATGTCGCTGCGGCGTTCATCTGCCGACATACCCGTCGCCACGGGGCTCGTATCCGGCATGTGCGTTGCCGTCAGGCCTGGACAAAGCACGCTGACGCCAATCGACTCCGGCAATTCGGCGCGGAACACATCGCCCAGCGCCAGCACGCCATGCTTTGACGCCGTGTAAAACCCATTGCCCGGATGCTGCAGGCCCAGCGCATGCTCAGATGCTGTCAGGCAGAGGTGTCCGGCATGGTCCGCATCAATCATGCGCGCGGCGAACGCCTTGGCTGTCGCCCAGACGCCTTTGAGGTTGACGCCCATTGTTACGTCGAACTCCGCCTCGCTTGCCTTCATCAGGGGCCGCGCCACGCTGATTCCGGCATTGGCGAACACAAGGTCCACCCCGCCGAACCAATTCCAGGCCTCGCCAGCCATGGCCTCGACCCCCGCCACATCGGCAACATTGCACGCCAGGGCGCGGGCAGCTTCGCCCAGCTTGGCGGCATGCGCCTCGGCCGCATCCTTGTTGATGTCCACAATCACGACGCGGCCGCCATCGGCCACCATCGCTTCGGCAAGCGCTGCGCCAATGCCACTTGCACCGCCCGTGATGACCGCCGTTCTGCCCTCGGTTTTCATCTCGTCTCCTCCCCTGTTGTCTGGCGCCTAGCTATAGCGCGCTTCGACCTTTTCGCCGGCCTTGCCAGCCTGCACCGCCTTCACGCTGGCTTCGAGGTCTGCGAGATAGGCGTCGGCCACATCGGCATGTTTGGGGCTCAGCATCAGGTGCAGGCTCGGCGGCTCTTTCGTGACAGAGGTGAACCAGCCACGCCGGAAAATCTCACCGTAAACCGCGAAAGCATGGGCATCGGGATGGTAAAAAGCCATAAGGCCCAGCATCGGATTTCCGACAATCTCGAAGCCGAGCCGCTTCACGCCGTCTTCCATTCGCTCCCGCGTCGCACAGACCTGCCCCTGCAACCGCTTGTACCCTTCGACGCCCAGCGTGTTCATCACGCCCCAAGCCGCGGAGATCGCCCCGCCCGGCCGCGTGCCCGCCAGCGTCGGCGTCTTCATCGGCGCGCCGCTCCAGCCCGCCATGTCGAACGGCATGTGGGCGTAAAGCTCCTCACTCCGGAACAGCACGGTGGAGGCGCCCTTGGCGCAATAGCCATATTTGTGAAGGTCCGCGCTCATCGACTGAACCGCTGGCACTTCGAAATCAAAGGCTGGCACCGGCACACCATTCATCCGCGCGAATGGCGCGAAATATCCGCCCACACATGCATCTACATGCAGCCAGACGCCCGTCTTCGCGGCCACCTCGCCCAGTGCCGCAATCGGGTCGATAATGCCGTGCGGGAAGTTCGGCGCAGAACCGACCATCATGATGGTGGCTGCATCCACCGCGTCACCCATGGCAACCGGATCGGCCTCATAAGACCCATCCGTCTTCAGCGGCACGCGGCGGATTTCGATGTCCATCAAATGCGCCGCCTTGTCGAACGCCAGATGTGCCGATTGCGGCAGCACGACATTCTGGCCTTCGCGCGGCTTGCCCAGCGACCGGGCATAGTCGCGGGCGGTCTTCATCGCCATCGTGATCGAGTCGGTCCCGCCGGATGTCATCGCCCCGGTGGATCCGTCTGGCCCGTGGAGCAGGCCCAACCCCATGCCAATGACTTCCTTTTCCATCTGCGCCAGGCTTGGAAAGGCCAGCGGTCCCAGACCATTCTCCGCCATGTAAAGCCCATAGGCGTCATGCTGGACGGCTGAAATTTCCGGCCCGGCATTGAAGACATAAACCGCTGTGCGTCCGTCGCGCCATTGCGCATCGCCCCCACCGCGCGCAACCATTTCTGCGCGCACATCTTTCCAGTCGCGCCCTGTCTCCGGCATCTGCATGATCATTCGACCTGTCCTCCCCTGTTGCCAGTCTTCTGGTCTGTCACCAGCAGCCTAGAGAGATTGCCTTCCAACGCAACCGAACGCCGCCAAATGCGTTGATCCGGCACGAAGGAGACTCACATGACCCAGCAAGTTGATCCCAAAACCCGCAAGCCCGATCAAGAGACAGACAATCAGGATGAACCGACCAATCACAAGAAGGTCCGTCCGGCTGGCGCAGAAAACATGGAACACCCGCCCGAAGAGTGGGACGAAGTGGACGAGGAGCTCGACGAGTCGTTTCCGGCCAGCGACCCGCCTGCAAATTACTAACAGAAAATATCAAGGCGCCATGGCGGGAAAGATCGCCATGACCACAAGGGGTTAGTCACAGCGGCTAACAAGCGAGCAGCAATTTTTTGCTCGCCCCTTGTGCGAAGGCCGTTGCGGGCCTGTTTTCCGGACCTTACTGTAAGAGCCACAGGTTCAACCATACAAAACCGGGAACTCGCGCGCCTATGACGGACTATATCGGCTACGAAGCGCTCACCCAGGCTGCCATGCGCGGTGTCGTCCGCGAAGCCCTGCGCAAGGGCTACAACACAAATGGCCTGCCGGGTGATCATCACTTCTATCTCACCTTCCGCACCAAGGCGCCGGGGGTGAAGATTGCCGATTATCTTGTTGAGCGGTTCCCCGAAGAAATGACCATCGTTATCCAGCACCAGTATTGGGATCTCGAAGTCGAAGACAGCCATTTCGAGATTATCCTCAAATTCTCGGGCGTGCCACAGCACCTGCACATTCCATACGCCGCGATCACGCGCTTCGTTGACCCGTCTGTGAACTTCGGACTGACCTTCGAATCGCCGGACAAGGACGCGTCGGTCATTTCGCCAGCGGGTGAAGCCACTGCCGCTGATGCGCCGCCTATTGAGGCCGAGGAAGAGCCTGGCACGGTCGTCAATCTCGACGCGTTCCGCCGGAAATAGGTTGCAACCGACCTGATGGCAGATACTGAAAAACCCCGCGTCTCGGACGCCGACATGCTCGCGCGCTTCCAGAATTCAAAGAAGCGCCCTCCCTGCTCCGATACGCTCGGTATGCGCCTGGCTGAAGTCGAGCAGGACGCTCAGCGCATCCGCATGGATTTCGACGTCTCCCCCAGCTTTGCCAACCCGACCGGTGCGATTCAGGGCGGCTTCATCTCCGCCATGATGGATGAGGCGATGAGCACCTGCGTCATCATTGCTTCCAACATCACGATGACCGCGCCGACGCTCGAAATGAAGACCAGCTATCTGCGCCGCCTGATGCCGGGCAAGGCCAGCGTCGAAGCGCGCATCCTGAAACTCGGCAAATCGGCCGCCTTCATGGAAGCTGAATGCTTTGACGCGGACGGTCAGCTCGTGGCCAAGGCCACTGCCACCGCCATTCCGATGCTGTTCAAACGGCTCGGCTGATGACGTTTGACAAGCGTGCCTATTGGCAGAACCTGCTGACCAACACGACGCCGCCCGAAGCCACGGCCTTTTTGGGTTTTGAACTGATCGCTTTCGATCCCGACGCCGGCTGGGTCGATGCCGCCTTTACCCTGCCGGTGCAGGCCACCAACCCAGGCGGTGATGCGCAGGGCGGCTTCGTTTCGGCAATGCTGGACGAAGTGATGAGCCTTGCAGGATCTATCGTGCAGGATGGACCTGCCATGTCACCAACCCTGCAAATGACGACCAGCTATATTCGCCCGGTCCCGGTCGGCCAGCGATTGATTGGGCGCGGCGAGTGTGTGCGCCGCGGACGTGCCGGTATTTTCACACAGGGCTTCCTGCGCCGCGAAGATGGCACCCTGCTCGCGCAAGCCACGGCCAGCTGTATCCCGCGCGCCATGCCTGCAGGCACATAAGTGTTATGCCGGACCAATTGCCGGCCTGAAGGTTGATCCCGCAAGCATAATCGTTATCTGATAATGAGAATAATTCTCAATACAGGTATGCCACTCATGTCCACACCGAATTTCGCCGAAGCCATTGTCCTGCGCCGCGCGCAATTGACCCCGCACATGGTCCGCCTCACCTTCCAATCCGAGTTCGCGACTGACTTCTCGCCCGGCGCGCCGGGGGGCTATCTGAAAATCCTCGCCCCGGCACCCGGAGAAGTCGGCCCGCCACCATTGGACTTGCAGACCGCCAAGCGCGCCATGCGCACCTACACGCTGCGCCATGTCCGACCAGCTGAAAATGAGTTCGACGTGGATTTTGTCGTGCATGGCGATGAAGGCATTGCAGGCCCCTGGGCCAGGCTGGCCAAGAGCGGCGACCGCATTCTGGTCTCCCGCCCCGGCGCATTGAAATTTTCCACTGAGGGGGCGAATTGGCACCTCTTTGTTGCGGACCTTTCCTCCATCCCCGCCGCTGCGGTAGAGCTTGAAGCGCTCCCCTCGGATGCCATCGGTGACGCTTTCTTCGAAATCCCCAGCGACGAGGACCGGCAACCTATCCGCACACCAACGGGTATCCGCATGCACTGGATCATCAAAGCTGACCCACATGCTCCGAGCGACGCGCTGATCCATGCCGTGCAGAATACAGACTGGCACAGCGGTGAGCCCAGCGTGTTCGTTGCCGGTGAATTCGCCCTCGCAGGCGCGCTACGCACCTATTTCCGCAAACAGCAGCCGACCCGAAAGGACCTGACTTATATCAGCTCCTATTGGAAACTCGGCCTGATCGAACCGGAACACAAAGCCTTCAAGGCGCAGGTGGCCTAAGCCGACTCCATCGCTTTCACCTGAACCTGTGTCGGCCGCGAATTGCCCTTGCCGTAGAGATTCACTTTCAGCTTCGAGATCGCATGGACGAGCGCGTTCGGCCCGTATTTGATGTCGCCGGTGAATTCGATGTTCGGGAAACGCTGGAAGATCTGCTCATAGGCAACGCGCAGCTGCATCTGTGCCACGCGCGAACCGAGGCATTTGTGAATGCCGTGCCCAAAGGCGATATGCTTGTCGACATTGTCACGCATCATGTCGAACCTGTCCGGGTCCGGAAATACGTCCGGGTCGCGATTGCCTGCCCCATACCACATGACGACCTTCTCATCCTTGGCGATGATCTGGCCGTTGAGGTCTGTCTCTTCCAGCGCGGTGCGGCGCATATGCTTCACCGGCGAAACCATGCGCAAGGCCTCTTCCGACATGCGCGGAATGAGAGACGGGTCATCCAGCACCATTGCGCGCTGGTCCGGCCACTCGGTCATCAGCTTGATCGTACCCGACAGCGAGTTCCGCGTCGTGTCATTGCCGGCGAAGATAATCAGCAACCAGGAGCCGTCCAGGTATTCCTGCGGCAATTGCTCATCATCCAGCTTTGAATGCGCGATCACGGTCAACAGGTCATGGCGCGGATTGGCCCGGCGGTCGGCCATGACACTCGCACCATAGGCAAACATCTCCTCGACCACTTTCTTGAACCGCAGCGGAAACAGCGGTTCGCTGAGGAAGGTCCGGAACGGGTTGGTCATGAACTGGCTGGCCATTTCCAGATAGTGCATCCAGTAGACGATTTTCTGGCGGTCTTCCTCGTCCACGCCCAGCATTTCGCACAGCGTATAGAGCGGCAACTGGTTGGAGAAGAATTTGACAAAATCCAGTTCAGGTCCGTTCGCCTCCAGATCGTCAAGCAGCGACTCGACTTTCACGCTGACCTTCTCACGCAGCTCTTTGACATAAGCCGGAATGAAGAAGTCCTTCTGCTGGATCCGCATCTGCATGTGGCGCGGCTCGTCCATCGAAATCAGATTGTCCATCGCCGCGCGGATCAGGACTTCGGGCCGCCAATGCTCACGCGGTGGCACGGCCATATTGATACCGCCCCGCTCGGACGAAAAGATTGCCGGGTTCAACTCGACTGTCTTGATGTCTTCATATCTCGTAACCGACCAGAAACCGCTGCCGCCCCGGCCCATTTTCGACCACATGACCGGCGCCTCGCTGCGCATTCGCGCATACAGGTCATGAGGGTGGCCCCGCGTCCAGGAATTGGGATTCCAAAGCTCGAAGTCGGTTTCCAGCATGGGATATGCGCTGGCGTGTACCGGCATATCCGCGCCGGTATCTTCCAGGATGTGATCGCTGACGAGTTGAGTCATTACAAGCTCCGTAAGGCCGTCACTGAAGTTGGCGCAGTTGCGCGTCAAGGCAAGCGACAAGGGGTTACAGAATCATTTAGCCTGCGCTCTCCCTACGACATTCAAGGGGAAAATAGACATCCGAGCCTCTTGGCCCTCAACGCCTTCCCGCAGGGTCACCCACGATTTCAGCGCAAATCCATGCTAGGCTTCCTTCATATGATCCGGCGCAAAGACCGGACAGGGAGGAAAACATGGCCGATGATCCGGGCACACCGCGCGTGCCGCAATCCGTGCTGGAAGTGACCGCTTTCTCACCCGACGCACGCAACGACCCTCACCCGCCACTGGAGGCCCTGCGCCATAATTGCCCCGTACTGCGTGACGAGATGGCCAAGACCTGGTTTCTGACGCGCTATGCCGACATTCGCGAAACGGTGAATGATCGCAGCTTTGTCCGCCATCCCCTGAATGCCGAGGAAGGCTCCATCTCACGCCAGCTGGTCGAGGACGAGGACCAGCCCCGCCGCACCTCCATCCTCTTCCTTGACGATCCCGACCATGCCCGCGTGCGGCCCCCACTGGCCAAGGCGTTCTACACGCGCATCCAGAAGATGAAGCCCCAGATCGAGGCTATCATCGACGACACGATCAACGCCGCGCCCGCGTCCGGCACTTTCGACCTGATGTCAGAGATTGCCGTGCCGATTCCGGTCCTTGTCATCGCGCGCATCCTCGGCGTGGATGAAGACCGCCTTCCCGATTTCCGGCAATGGTCAGAGGACGTAATCCTCAGCCTGAACCCTGTGCGGACACCTGAAGAAACCGCCCGGATGGAACAAGGCAGTCACGCGCTGGATGCCTATTTTACCGAATTGATGGAAGCCCGCCGCAAAGTGCCGGGCGATGATCTCATCACCGATATGGTCCAGCTGCAGGCCAGCGGTGATGCTCCGCTGTCGGATGATGAAATTCGCATCAATCTGGGCGCGCTTCTGGTCGGCGGCAATCTCACCACGACCGACCTGATCGGAAATGGCGTCTGGTTGTTCCTGAGCCATCCCGAGCAACTCGCCGTACTGAAATCCAATCCTGCCCTTGCCGGACAGGCGGTGGAGGAAGTCCTGCGCTTCGAGGCCCCCGTCTCGGCCACATCCCGGATCGTTGAGGCCGACAGGACGGTTGCCGGCTGTCCGATGAAAGCGCGTCAGGTCGTCTTCTGCTCGCTGGCCTCGGCCAATCGCGACGAGACCATGTTCGAGAGCTCGGAACGCTTCGACATCACGCAGAAACGCGCCAGCCATGTTGCCTTCGGCGGTGGACCCCACATCTGCATCGGCGCGCCGCTCGCCCGCATGGAGGCCCGGCGCGTCTTCGAAAAGCTGTTCGCGCGCTATCCAGACCTGTCCCTGCCCCCGCAAGACTTGGTCTGGCGTGCCCTGCCCTTCTTCCGCGGCCTCGAACAGCTCGACGTGACGGGCTAGAGGGACAGTCTATCTGGTTCTGAAGACTATTAGACGGCGCCCAGAGCGTCCTGCATTTGTGCGTACAAGGTCTGCACAATGCTGCTCTCGGTCGAGGTCTCACTTGTTTCGGTGGACTCCGTCGTGAACAGCGACAGGAAAAGCGACTCTGAGTCTGCCGTCGATGAGTCCGCGTCACCCCCTGGAGGTGGCCCACCCGGAGGAGGACCGCCTGCGCCGCCGGGGCCTTTGGCGCCCTCCGCTGGCCCGGATGGGGTCGGCGCATCAGTCGCCTGCTGCGCCCCGCCCTGCGGCTGGCGTGCGAGGGCCGACGGGCTGAAAGGGATGACATTGGAAGAGATATTCATGGTCCGGGTGCCCATTTGAGACGGTCAATGGATACCCCTTACCGCAGGACCCTTAAAATGGCCTTTCCACCGCCTTGCAAATCGCTCGGGCGGAATGGCTTACGCAGGCCGCCATACGGTTAACCCCTCGCCTGCGCGCTGTTTATGGCGCAGACTGCAAAAACGTGCCATACGGGGCAAAATCTTCCCGCGCCGCGCACGAAAGCTGCGCCAGCGCCCCAGAAAGCCCTACCAAATGACCGATACCCCTTCTATCCCATCGGCGCTCGCCGAGGCCCTCGCACAGCGTGGCTACGAGACGCTCACCCCCGTCCAGTCCTCTGTCATTGAAGCAGAACTCGACGGCAAGGACCTCCTCGTCTCCGCCCAGACCGGCTCCGGCAAGACCGTCGCCTTCGGTCTCGCCATGGCCGGGGATCTGCTGGCCGGGGCAGAACGCTTCGACAAATCCGACACACCACTGGCCGTCATCGTCGCGCCAACCCGCGAACTCGCCCAACAGGTCGCCCGCGAACTGGAATGGCTCTACACCAAGTCCGGCGCCCGCATGGCCACCTGTGTCGGCGGCATGGACATGCGCGAGGAGCGCCGCACGCTCGCCCGTGGCGCGCACATCGTGGTCGGCACACCCGGCCGCCTGTCAGACCATATCCGTCGCGGCTCGCTGGATGCCTCGAACGTCCGCGTTGTCGTGCTGGACGAGGCCGACGAAATGCTCGACATGGGCTTCCGCGAGGAACTCGAACATATTCTCGAAGGGACGCCGGATACCCGCCGCACGCTGATGTTCTCAGCCACCGTGCCCAAGGGCATCGCCGCCCTTGCTGCGCGCTACCAGAAAGATGCCATGCGCATCACCACGGCCGCCGAACAGCAACAACATGTCGATATTGAATACCGCGCCCTGCTCGTCGCCCCCGGCGATGAAGAGAACGCCATCGTCAATATTGTCCGCCATTCCGACAGTGAGACCGCCATCGTGTTCTGCACGACGCGCGCCGCCGTCAACAAGCTGATCAGCCGCATGGGCAATCGCGGCTTCCCGGTTGTCGCCCTTTCGGGTGAACTGAGCCAGAAGGAACGCGGCAACGCGCTCCAGGCCCTGCGCGATGGCCGCGCCCGCGTCTGTATCGCCACTGACGTCGCCGCCCGCGGCCTGGACCTGCAGAACCTCGGCCTCGTTATCCATGCAGACCTGCCGCGCGATCCGGCCACCCTGCTCCACCGCTCAGGCCGCACCGGCCGGGCTGGCCGCAAGGGCGTCAGCGCCCTGCTGGTCGCCCCGCGTGCCCGCCGCCGCGTCGAGCGCCTGCTGCGTGATGCCAAGATCGAAGCCAGCTGGGGCAAACCGCCGTCTGCGGACGAAATCAACGCGCTCGATGATGCCCGCCTGATGGCCGACCCGATCTTTACCGAAGATTCCAGCGCCAATGAGGCCGAACTCGCCCGTACGCTGATCGACACATATGGCGCCGAACAGGTTGCCGCCGCCTTCGTGCGCCGTCACCGCGCGGGCCGCACCGCGCCAGAAGACCTGCGCGATGTCGATGATCGCCCCCCTGCCCGCGACCGTAAGGAACGTGGAGACCGGCGTGACCGCGACGACCGTCCGCCCCGCGAAAAGCGCGAGCGTCAGGACCGCAAGGGCTTTGACGACGCAACATGGATCGGCATCAATGTCGGTCGCAAGAAAAACGCCGAGCCGCGCTGGCTGTTGCCCATGCTGTGCAAGGCCGGGGGCCTTGGCCGTGACGATATCGGCGCGATCCGCATCAACCCGGCCGACACGCATGTCGAGCTGAAGCCCGACGCCGCCAAACGCCTGTTCGAAGTGATCGGCAATGACGGCATGCTGGAAAAGGGCCTGCGCGCCTTTGCGCTGGATGGCCCGCCGCCTGCCCAGCCGCCGCGCCAGGATTATGCCCCCTCCCGCGAACGCACGCCCGGCAAGCCGCCGCGCAAACCGCACCTGAACAAGAAGCCAAAGCCCGCCGCCGCGGCGCCGGAAAAGGCCTTCGACCCGCTGACGGATTACATCCAGGACGACCGCCCCGCCGGCAAGCCCCGCAAGGACAAGCCGCACGCGCATGGCAAGGGCAAACCCACCGGCGGCGACAAGACCTATAAGCGTCCCAAGCCGCAGGGTGGCAAGAAACCCTTCAAGAAGGGCCCGAAAAAGCCCCGGGACTGACACTCCCGCACGGTCAGAGATTGACGCTCCGCCCCGGACCCCGCACACCCCTGCAGGAAACCCGAAGCGGAGCGCCCCATGACTGACCACATCACCCAGAGCCTCGAAAATCGCGTCCTGACGCTCACCATCAACCGGCCCGAGCGCAAGAATGCGCTCACCCAGGCCATGTATGGCGCGCTGGCCGATGCCATCAACGCTGCCAATGATGACAAGGCCATCCGCGCCATCATCATCACCGGCGAAGGCGACATGTTCACCGCGGGCAACGACCTGACCGACTTTGCCTCCGATTCCGAGCGCTCCTCTGGCGAACCGCCGGTTACACGCTTCCTGAATGGTATCCGCGACGCCGAGACGCCGCTGATCGCTGCCGTCAACGGCCCCGCCGTGGGCGTTGGCCTGACCATGCTGCTGCACTGTGACATCGCCTATGCGGCCGAGAGCGCCAACTTCCGCGCGCCTTTCACCGCCCTAGGCCTCGTGCCGGAGGCCGGCTCCTCGCTGCTCCTGCCGCTGTCTGTGGGCAATTCCATGGCCAATGAGATCCTGCTGGCGGGTCGCATCCTGACAGCGCAGGAAGCGCTAGAGTGCGGCCTTGTCTCTCGCGTCGTGCCAGATGCGGGCCTGATGGCCGCTGCGCTCGCCTGTGCCGAGCAGGTGGCTGCCGCCGCGCCCACCGCCATTCGCCGCTCCAAGGCGCTGATCCGCATGAATCGCGACGCCGTGAAGGACCGTATGGAAGCCGAAGGCAAGGCCTTCGCCGAACAACTCAAATCCCCGGACTTCGCCGAGGCCGCCGCCGCCTTCATGCAAAAGCGCAAGCCGGTCTTCGACGACTAGGCAGGACTAGCCCTCAAGGACCATGTCGAAAGTGCCGAAGATCATGCGCTTGCCGTCAAACGGCATGTCGCCCATCTTCTGCATTTCCGGCATCATGTCTTCCCAGGCTTGATCCTGAGTGGCTTTGTCCGGCCAGATGATCCAGGAAACGACGACGGTCTCGTCAGACTTACATTTGACAGCCATGGGGAAAGACGTGACCTCGCCATCTGGAACCTCAACTCCCCAGTTCTCTGCAACGGCCAGTGCCCCATGCTTCCTGAACAGTGGCAGCATCTGTTTGGCATGCGCCAGATAGGCTTCCTTCTTTGCGGTGGGCACGGCCGCCACCATGATTTGTGCAAATGACATGTCACATCTCTCCTGTGTTCGACCAAACCCATGTCGCACAATTGGTTATTATTTACAACTACAATGTTATTAAAAATAACTACCTGTTGAAAGTCGAGGCAACTCACCATCTAATGGCCATCATGACTCCGCGCCCCCTCGAGAAGAACAAGCAATACAATGATGGCTGCGCCGCCGCGCACGCCATGGACCTGATCGGAGAACGCTGGGCCTTGCTGGTCGCGCGGGAACTCATGCTCGGCCCGAAACGGTTCTCCGACATCAAGCGCGACCTGCACGGGATCAGCGCCAATGTGCTGACCCAGCGGCTGGAAGAACTGGAGCGCCTCGGTATCGTCGTCCGCAGACAATTGCCGCGCCCCGCCGCGTTTCAGGTCTATGACCTGACAGAGTGGGGCCGGGAACTGGAACCCGTCTTCCAGACGCTTGGCCGCTGGGCGGTACGCTCCCCCTTCAAGGGGCCGGGGCCGATGAGCGTGAACTCCCTGATGATGTCCTTCGCGACCATGTTCAACCCGTCCCTGGCGAAAGGCGTCACGGCCCGTATTGCCCTGACGCTGGAGGGCGAGCCCTGTCATGTCATCATCGCCCGGCAGGCCATTAGTGCAGCGCGTGGCACGATCCCCGACCCGGATGTCGAGGTGACAGCCTCAACAGAGGATATTGCAGAGCTTGTCTACAATGGCGCCCGCCTGCCTGACTGGCTCAAACGGCCCGGAATCACGGTGTCAGGAAACCCTCAGATCCTGGCCCGTCTGCCTGATTTTCTCCCCATGCCGACGCCCGCAAACCTTGGCTGACGCCCCCCTTTCGGACGGATCGGGACGGAGCACGGCGAGCCGCATTTGCCAAGGCCTGTATCGCATTGATAAAAAAGAGTTTTCTGCCCCCCAAATACCACCCCGGAAACGCAGCTTAGGGTTTCCCTTTTTGGCGCCAATCGCCTATAAACAAAGGTGAATTTACGAATCGATGAGGACGCCTAAATGGCCGAAAGCACGCAAGCTGAAAATCCGGAATATGGCGCTGGTTCGATCAAGGTCCTGAAGGGCCTCGAAGCGGTCCGCAAACGCCCCGGCATGTATATCGGTGACACCGATGACGGTTCGGGCCTGCACCACATGATCTACGAGGTCGTGGACAACGCCATCGATGAAGCGCTTGCTGGCCATGCAGACCGCGTCACGGTCACCCTCTTCCCCGACGGCTCGGCTGAAATCACCGATAATGGCCGCGGCATCCCCGTTGGCATGCACCCCACAGAGGGCGCCTCAGCAGCGGAAGTCATCATGACCCAGCTGCATGCGGGCGGGAAATTCGACCAGAACTCCTACAAGGTTTCCGGCGGCCTGCACGGCGTCGGCGTGTCGGTTGTGAACGCCCTGTCGGACTGGCTGGAACTGACCATCCACCGCGAAGGCAATGAACACTGGGTGCGCTTTGTCGAAGGTGGCCGCGTCGAGGCCCCGCTGGTCACGCGTGGCCCCTCCCCGATGACCGACAAGGGCAAGCCCTATACCGGCACGGCGGTGCGCTTCCTGGCCTCTGCCAGCACGTTCACGATGACCGATTACGACCGCAAGACGCTGGAACACCGCCTGCGCGAGCTGGCCTTCCTGAACAGCGGCGTCCATATCATCTTCCGCGACGAGCGCGACGCAGAGCCTTACGAAATCGACCTGATGTATGAGGGTGGCGTGAAGGCCTTCGTCGAGCATCTCGACAAGACCAAGTCCAAGCTGATCCCCGAACCCGTCTACGCCATTGGCGAGAAGGACGGCATCACGGTCGAGGTCGCGATGGAATGGAATGACAGCTACCACGAGAACGTGCTCTGCTTCACCAACAACATCCCCCAGCGCGATGGCGGCACCCACCTTGCCGGCTTCCGCGGCGCGCTGACCCGCCTGATCAACAAATACGCCAACGAAACCGGCATCGCCAAGAAGTCCAAGGTCGAGATTTCCGGCGATGATGCGCGCGAGGGCCTGACCTGCGTGCTCAGCGTGAAAGTGCCGGACCCGAAATTCAGCTCGCAGACGAAAGACAAGCTGGTCTCCTCCGAGGTCCGCCCGGTCGTCGAGAGCCTGATGGGCGAGAAACTGGCAGAATGGTTCGAGGAGCATCCGAAGGAAGCTCAGGAAATCATGATGAAGATCGTAGAGGCAGCCGCTGCGCGCGAAGCAGCCCGCAAGGCGCGCGAGCTGACCCGCCGCAAGTCTGCGCTCGACATCACCTCCCTGCCCGGCAAGCTGGCCGACTGTCAGGAAAAAGACCCGGCGAAATCCGAACTTTTCATCGTCGAGGGTGATTCTGCTGGTGGCTCTGCCAAGCAGGGCCGGTCGCGTGACAACCAGGCCATCCTGCCACTGCGCGGCAAGATCCTGAACGTGGAACGCGCCCGCTTTGACAAGATGCTGTCATCTGATCAGGTCGGTACGCTGATCATGGCGCTCGGCGCGGGCATTGGCCGGGATGAGTTCAACATCGAGAAACTGCGCTATCACAAGATCATCATCATGACCGATGCTGATGTCGACGGCGCGCACATCCGCACCCTGCTGCTGACCTTCTTCTATCGTCAGATGCCGGAGCTGATCGAGAAGGGCTATCTCTACATCGCCCAGCCACCGCTCTACAAGGTGACGCGCGGCCGTTCGGAACGCTATCTCAAGGATGATGCCGAGCTGGATTCCTACCTGATCGACGAAGGCACGAGCGGCGAAGCGCTGATCCTGCCGGACGGCACCCAGATTGCGGGCGAAGACCTGCGCGACCGCGTGCGCGCGGCTTCAAACTTCAAGGCAAATCTTGCCCGGCTCGCCCTGCGCGCCCCGGCTGACCTTCTGGAACAGGCTGCCATGGCGGGCGCGCCGAAGCCGAGAAGACCGCCGAACGCCTCAACCGCTTTGCGGAAGAAGGCGAAGACAATTGGGCTGGCCGGTTTGCCGAAGGCGCGCTGGTCCTGCAGCGCACCGTGCGCGGCGTTGAAGAGAATGCCATCCTGCCTGCGCCCCTGCTGGCCAGCCAGGACGCGATCCGCCTGGCCGAGCGCGCGGCGACGCTGAAAGACCTGTACGAAGAGCCGCTCGTCCTGCGCCGCGAAAAAGGCGGAGACATTACCGTCCACGGACCATGCGCCCTGTTCCAGGCCGTACTCGACTCCGGCCGCGACGGCATCAAGATCCAGCGCTATAAGGGCCTCGGCGAGATGAACGCCGACCAACTCTGGGAAACCACGCTCGACTCCAACGCTCGCACCCTCCTTCAGGTCAAGGTCGACCATATGGAAGAAGCCGACGAAATGTTCACCAAACTGATGGGCGACGTCGTGGAACCAAGGCGCGAGTTCATTGAAGAGTTCGCGCTGGAAGCCGAGGTGGATGTGTAATCTGTAGGGCGGGTCACGACCCGCCATCGCTTGACAACTTCCCACACGCCGCGTCCCCGGACTTGATCCGGGGTCTCCCGCGGCGGGTCAAGCCCGGAGATGCGGCGGAGGCGAGTTCCGGAACCCATCCCCCGCTCCCCCGTTCCTTCCGCAAACCTTAAGCGAGAAGGAGCCTCTTATGCCTGCCAAGTCCGAAGCCCAGCAGAAGGCTGCCGGCGCGGCCCTGTCCGCCAAGCGCGGCGAGACGAAAGTCAGCGACCTGCAAGGCGCCTCGAAAGACATGTACGATTCGATGAGCGAGTCCGAACTCGAAGACCTCGCCTCGACGCGCCACGACAACCTCCCGGAACGGAAGGGCGACTGACGGCGACCGACCGCGACACGACACGAAGCAACGAGGTGCACCGGGGATGACGCATAATGCTCCCCCCCGCATCCATCGCTATGCCGGGCACTCGCCCGCATACTTGAATAGCTGCTCAACCTCCAGGGTCGCTGAGACTTCATCCTCCTGGCTATGCAGACTGCCGGCGACGAAAAATGTTGACGACGCCATGCGCCCGTCGGGCAGGACGAAATAGTCCCGCTCCAGGCTTATTTTCGTCGGGTGGCCAACCCCGATTCTCCACCGGCCCCCCATCTCCTGTCCGCCCAAGTTGCAGCTCATGCTGAAATACACGCCAGTGACTTCCACGCTGCGCGTGTCGACTTCACAGCCAGGTCTATTGAAATCCTCCGCCCGCAAGAGATCACCCTCTGGACGAATGCACATCTGCCCGGACTGGGTTTGTGGGGGCCGCTCGATCCGCTCACCATTCGCATATCCGGACTGGGTTTGCGTGATCGTCACATCGTAAAGCCCCGGACGAACATTCAGGCCTTCCAGTTCAACCTCTTCCGTTTCGCCAAAAATCCCAAGCGCACCTTGCGCTGCGGCCATGCCGGCGAGCGCGGCAGCAACGCCAAGCGCTGCCATAAATCTGATCGTCATTTCGAGTCGTCCCCATATCCTGTGTCAGCCCGCAGACTACGGGACCCGGATGCGCCAGGTCAAACGTCTAACGACACGGCACGGGCCGCCAGCACCAGCACCACCGCGCTGATCGCCGGTGCCCAGACCGCCAGGATGAACAGCGGATTGCTGGCTGAGACCGGCCCGAAGAGGGCGGTCATCCGGGACTCCTCGCTATCAGGCCGTGATGAGTCTACGCCGCAGCCCTATCAGGGCCACGCCTCCCGGAATTGACCATGGTCAAGCTGCCCGGCGCAAGCGCCCGCCCGCTGCTGGGTGGGGGACATGGCTCCCCCAATCCGTCTGACAGCCCACCCCCTCATGCTGTCCTGCATGACCACGCCTGCGGACCTTCTGTTTCATGCGGCCCGGTTCAGCCTTGAGTGGCTGGCCGGCGACATGCGCCGCGCGCTGGGGCTGGGCCGCCTGCCTTGCCTGCCCTTCCTGGCGCGCTGGCAGTTGCGCCAGCTGACGCGGTTCCTGGCCCATGCCGAGCCACTGCTGCGCCGCCTGATCCTCTTGATGGCGGCAGACCTTGGCGCGCTGGCCGCCCCTCCGCAGACAGATCCAACCCCGCATGCCGCGCCCGGCAAGGCCGCGCCGAAACGCGCGCTTTTCCCCACCCCGCACTTCCGCCTCTGTGAAGCCCTGCCCGGCAAAACGCCTCGAACGCCGCCGCCCAAACGCTTTCGCACCGGGCCGCGCATTCGCCTCCTCGATGCGGATGCGCCCATAGACCTGTCCGAATATCCGGCTGAACCGGACGATATCCTGCCCGCGACGCGGCAGGTCCGCCGCCTGCTGGCGCTGGAACATGCACTGGAAAACCTGCCCCGCTATGTTGAGGCGATGCGCCGCCTTCTGGCCGGCCCGCGCCCGGTCATCGCCCGCGCCTTGCCGCCCGCCTTCAAACGCTTGCCGGTGACACAGGCCGAACAGGCGACGCTGACAGAGCTGCATGAAGCCGCCGTGCGGGAAAATCCCGATACGTCCTGAGACGGATCAATTCGACCATAACCCGCATCCCCGGACCTGATCCGGGACCTCTCTCCCAAGCCACCCGCACGGGACTCCGGCATGCGCCGGAGATACGGGTGCTGGAATTTTAGCTCAGCGTCCCAAGAAAGGTTCACCCCACAAGGCTGAGCCCCACCCCGGCAAACTTCACTTCGCGCCAGTCAACGTCCAGCCCCATCTTGCCGGCGCGTTCCAGAACGGCGGCATAATCGGGCGTCTGGATGCCAAAGGCGGCCACCCGTTCCGTCTCGCCCTTGCGGAACTGTATCACGCCATCGGCCAGGAAGATGCTGTCACGGTCCACCGTCTGGCCCAATGCCAGGGCCCAACGCGTGGCCAGCGCTTCGGGCTCAGGCGACTCCACGGCCAGCGCGGTCAACCGTCCGGCCACGGCGCGCTCGCGCCAGTCCGGCCCGCCCCAGCGCCAGCTGCCTGCCGGACGCGCCTCGTCGACCGACACAATCGCCCCGCCAATATCGGCCGGGTGCAGATGGCTGGCTGAAATATCCGGCAGGTCAATATTCCAGACCCGGCGAATGCCCATACCGTCCACGCGTGTGCGCAGACCCTCAAGGTCATCCGTCTGGAAGATCGCCATATAGCCGCCCTCCCCGCCCCGGTCGATGAAGCGGCGCGCGGGCGCGCTGTCCGTCATCGGCACGACCACTTCCAGGAACTGGTCGCCAATCGCATAAACGCGGTTTTCAAGACCGAACTCCTTCACGCCCGGATCAATAAAGGGCGCTCCCAGACCCAGCAACTCGCCCAGCCGGTCGGCCGTCTCCAGCGTCTCGGCCGCAATCACCAATTGGCGCAAGCGTGGTGCAGTCATCTCGTCGTCTCCCCTTCGCGGGCGGCTCACTGTGTCACGGCCACCTCTTTCGCGCTCCATACCATACCTGCCCCAAGGGCCACACAGACCGTCTCGAAAATATGGTGGCGAAATAATCCGTTTCCGGTCGCGCACCGCTGGTCTACGGTCCGCGGCCAATGACCGCCCGCCTCCTCTCCGCCCCCATGCTGATCGCCGCCTTTGCCATCCTTGTCGGCACGGGCGTCGACGCGCTGGTGAAGGGCGTTGCGCCCGATGCGGGGCTGCAGCATCTGGTGGCCTGGCGTTTCCTGTTCGGCACGGTGATCGCCTTTGCGGTCTTCCTGGCCCAGCGCAAGCCTGTGCCCGGCTGGGCGGCAATCCGGTTCCACACATTGCGCGGCCTGCTGCAACTGTTCTGCGCGGTCACCTTCTTCTATGCCCTCACCCAGCTGCCTCTGGCCGTGGCCACGACGCTCGGCTTCACGGCGGCGCTGCTGGTTGCGCCGGTCGCGCGCCTCCTGCTGGGGGAGAAGATCAGCCCTGTTGCCGCGGGCGCCACCCTGCTGGGCTTTGCGGGCGTCGCCTTTGCCCTCTCTGGCCAGTCCGGCGCGGGCGAAGGCGCGGACAACCAGACGCTGGGCCTGATCGCGCTGTTCAGCTCAACCATCGGCTACGCGTTTGTGCTCGTCCTGTTGCGCATGCGCGCGCTGATCGAGGACGCCACCACGATTGCGCTGTTCACCAATATCGTGCCCGCGCTGGCCATGCTGCCGGTCACGTTCGGCTTGTTCGGCGCGCCGGACTGGACCGACCTGCCGATCTTCGCGCTGCTTGGCCTGCTCGGCTATGGGGTCTGGTATCTGGCAACGCTGGCCTATGCCCGCGCCCCGGCGCAGCGGCTGGCCCCTCTGGAATACACTTCGCTGGTCTGGTCCGCCCTGCTCGGCCTGATTTTCTTCGATGAGATGCCGGGCTGGCAGCTCTGGGTCGGCGCGGTTGTGATCATCACGGCTTGCCTGGTCGTCGCCTTTGAAGGCCGGTTCCGCACCCGCCGCGAAGCGCGCATGCCCGCCAGTGACCTGCCGGAATGACGGCCTGCCCGATGCTGATGCTATAGCGTCACGAACGCAACGCTATCACAGGCCGATTGACCCCTTCCCCCAGACCCGCCAGTACAGCCGATATGAGCGATCACTCCCATTCTCACCATCACGAACATGATCACGCACATGGCCACAGCCATGAGCATCATGCCGACATGACCAGCGCCGACTCGCGTCGCCGCGTCGCCATAGCCGGGTTGCTGACAGCCGCCTTCATGTTTGCCGAAGTGGCGGGCGGCCTGATCTCCGGCTCGCTGGCCCTGCTGGCCGATGCCGCGCACATGCTGACCGATGCCGGCTCGCTGGCCCTCGCCTGGGTGGGGTACAAGCTGGCCGAACGCCCGGCCGACCCGCAGCGCTCCTACGGTTTTGCGCGGATGAAGATTCTCGCCGCCTTTACCAATGGCATCCTTCTGGTCGCCCTGGCCTGCTGGATCATGTGGGAAGCGGTCCATCGCTTGCTAGACCCGGTTGATGTAATGGGCGGCGTGCTGATGGCCGTCGCAGTGGGCGGCCTGCTCGTCAACATTCTTGCCTTTGCCATCCTGCATGGTGGCAGCAAGGAAGACCTGAACCTGCAAGGGGCGCTCTGGCATGTCGCGGGCGACCTGCTCGGCTCGATCGCGGCCATTGGCGCGGCGATCATCATCATGACCACCGGCTGGATGGCCGCCGACCCCATCCTGTCAGCGCTGGTGGCCCTGTTGGTCCTCGTCGCTGGGGTGCGCATTGCCCGCAAGTCCGGCCATATCCTTCTGGAAGGCACGCCTGCCGGGCTCGATCCCGAAGACATACAGGCCGACCTGCTGGCCGAGATCGACGGCATCGCGAGCGTGGCCCATTTCCATGCCTGGGCCCTGACCGAATCCAAGCCCCTGATCACGCTGGAAGTCACCGCCGCCCCTGGCGCCGATCCTGACCAGCTGCGCCGCGCGGTAAAGGCCCGCCTCGCTGACCGGTTCGATGTCTCCCATGCCACGGTGGAAGTCGTCTGCGACGGCAATAACGGGGCTTTGGGCCCCGCCGGGCAGTGTTCACATTGATATGATGCCCGCAGCACTTTAAGGCTCATTCCGCAGGCCCCATATGCCGGGCCGACATGACAAGAACAGATGGCGGATCCTTCGCAATGGCTGACACGAAACACACCGAAATCCTGATCATCGGCTCTGGCCCCGCTGGCTGGACTGCCGCCGTCTATGGCGCGCGCGCCATGCGCGATGTGACCGTGGTGACCGGCATGCAGCCCGGTGGCCAGCTGACCATCACGACCGAGGTCGAGAACTATCCCGGCTTCACCGAGATCCAGGGCCCGGAACTGATGGTGAAGATGCAGGAACACGCCGAAGCCATGGGCGCAAACGTGATCAATGATCATATCGCCGAAGTCGACTTCTCCTCGCGCCCGTTCAAGGCCGTCGGCGAGAGCGGCACCACTTACACGGCGGATTCCGTTGTCATCTCCACGGGCGCACAGGCCAAATGGCTCGGCATCCCCAGCGAAGAGAAATACAAGGGCTTCGGCGTCTCCGCTTGTGCCACCTGTGACGGCTTCTTCTATCGCGGCAAGGAAGTGCTCGTCGTCGGCGGCGGCAATACGGCCGTTGAAGAGGCCCTGTTCCTCACCAATTTTGCGTCCAAGGTCACGGTCGTGCACCGCCGCGAAGGCTTCCGTGCGGAGAAAATCCTGCAGGACCGCCTGTTCAAGAACCCGAAGGTCGAAGTCATCTGGAACAGCGTGCTCGACGAAGTCCTCGGCGGCGGCGACCCGGCTGGCGTTACCGGCGCGCGCATCAAGAATGTCGAGACTGGCGAGACCACAGACCTGCCCGTCCACGGTGTCTTTATTGCCATCGGCCACGCTCCATCGACCGAGCTGTTCAAGGGCAAGCTGGAGATGAAGGACAATGGCTATCTGATCACGGCGCCAGACTCGACCGCGACGGAAATCCCCGGCGTATTCGCAGCGGGCGATGTCACAGACGAGACCTATCGCCAGGCTGTCACGGCTGCTGGCATGGGCTGCATGGCGGCGCTCGAAGCCGAGCGCTTCCTCTCTGAACAAGAGGCCCACGCCGAAGCCGTTGCAGCGGAATAGCGCCCTAGAGCATACCCGCCGCGATCTCCTGAGCGCGGCGGTCATCTCTCAGCATCTCGGCTTTCAACATGGCGGCGCGCGCCTGCATGACGCGCTCCAGCTCGGAATCGACGGCTGCGGCAAGCGCTGCGTCCAGCGCGGCCACAACCTCGTCATGATACTTGCGCGCGTTTAGTGCCGCCAGCGCCCGCGCCCATTGCCAGTGAACCGACGCATCATCCGGCGCAGCGGCTATCGCAGCCTCATAATGGTCGCGTCCGTCAGAGACCCCCGCCCCCATGATCATCGCCCCGATCCGACCGCCACGATTGACGACTTCCAGATTCCAGACCGACAGGAAACCGTGCGCATAGACATTGCCGGGCTCGTCGTCCAGCACACCCCGCGCGAGGTCTCGCGCCTCTTCCGCCCAGCCTGTCTTGCGCGCCTCACGCGTGCTCATCGGTCTCAGGATCAGCGACAACGCAATCGCCCGCTGCAAGCGCCCCTCGGCATGGGCCGGGTCCATGATGAGGGCGACATTGGCGTCATCCAATGCCCGGTGCAGCACATCCTCCGGTGGGTCAGCCGGCCCTGACATCGCCTCTGCCAACAGCGCCCGCGCGCGAAAGGCCAGCGCATCTGCAGTTTTGCTATCCGACAGTTCCGTGAGGGCAGTATCATACTCCCCACGCACAAAGGCCGCCTCCGCCGCTGCCTCATCAGCCACCGCCAAGGGCGCAAAGGCCAGGCCCGCCAGTACGAATGCAAGGAAAACTGATCGCCTCATGGATGAACATGATAGAGCGCGGCATCTTGTGCGGCCAGTCATTCTCGCGAATTTTAATCCCCTACTCGGCCGCCAGAATCGCCGTGTAGCCGTCTACCGGATCAAAGTAATCGGATATCGCACCGATGATCCTGCTGCCGTCTCCCGAAATAATCAATTGCCTCTGTCGCAACTGGTCCGAAGACTTCCCGACCGAATATTTTTTTATCAAGCTTCCTTCGCGGTCATATGCCCACACATCTCCCTGGTCTCTGGTAATACGAAACCCACCATAGAAGATGCCATTCACGTCGACCTCAGCCGCAGTAGGATACGGATTGCCCGCGAGCGTCTGGACCTGTTTCAACGTCGTCGTGTCGAACACATTGAACTGATAGGGGGACCCGGAAGCGGTGTAGGCTACGGTACCGTCAAGTGACAATGCGGTGTCCGCCCCACCAGATCCCACACCATGATCAACGTCCCCATGATAAAGGGAGTGAAGTGTCCCGCCATCCCGATGGCGATATGTCAGGCTGAAACAGTACAGCGAAAACGGGCTCAAGCCCTCGTCCAAGAGGCATAGCTTCTCACCGTTTCTGCTGACATCAACCGAGTTTCTGTTGTTGTAGGTGTACAGGCCAAAGTCCACATCCAACTGCTCTCTATTCGCGAGATCGTACGCCAGCCCCGAACCGGTAAAAAGAATTTCCTTTCCATTTACTCGCCTGACCACCATTGAATCGAAGTACTCAGTACTCCACCCTTCCTGGACCTCGTATGTGGACAGGTCTACTGGAACGATGTTGTTATTCGTCTCGTCGAAGACATACAGGAATGAGCCGTCAGGACTGATGGTCATGACACCATTCTTAGGTGACACATTCTCAATCGTTTCCACGAGCTCTCCGGTATAGACATTGAAAATGTCCACGTTCTTATCAACTATGTAATCGCGGTCCGTCGTATTAGCGTAAAAGTATGGTCTCACAGGATCTGCAACAATATTCCTGGCACCAATTGCATTATTTGTGACCTCGATCCGAGCTTCAGGGTCCTCTACCCCAATCCAGAGGGAGACCTCGACATGTTCAGTATTTTGCACGAAAGTGTTGTCCGTCCTAACCTCGACCTGAGCCATATGCACCACACCGGCGGCAAGGCCGGTAGGGTCCGCCTGAAGAGTCAGCACACCTAGGGTCTGGCCGGAGGGTGTGACAGTTAGCCAAGCCGCATTGTCGGTCGCTGTCCAGTCCAGCGGATCACCCGAATTTTCGGAGACGGTGATCTCCCGATCCAATATGGATTTGGCAGGAAAGTGCGAAAAGCTCACGCCCGTTTCTTCGACCAGGATTCGGCGGGGCTCAATATACACATCGAGTCCGACCGTGAAGGACTGGTCGAAATTGGTGTCCACGAACTTTACATCCGCCCTGTACTTGCCGGGCGCCAGATCTGTCGGGCTCATAGTGATCGTGGCGAAGTCAGGCTGGCTTGCGCTGGACGGTGTCACGCTGACCCAATCCTGCAGCGGCTCGGCCTTCCAGGATACGTCCAGGCCTTCAACACTCACTCGCCGTGTCAGGGCCTCCGTTGATCCTTGCACGGCCTCAAGATCAGGCCCGTCAAGCACCGACACGATCAGTTCATTTCCCATCGCAAAGGAGACATCGACAATGTGTTGCTTGGGGGCCTTGGTATCATAGACGATGAAGATGCCCTCATTCTGGCCTGCCTCTGCCATATCGGTAAGGGGCGTGACCCTGACGGTGGCATGGCCTGTTCCTTCCGTCCTGCTGAAGGTCAGCCACGGGGCCACCTGTTTGATCTTCCACGGAATACCCTCGCCCGCGATGTGAATCTCAGCCCCCTCGATGGTTCGACCCCGAACGCCCCTGAACGACATTTCCGTCGTCGACACTTTCAGAACGGGACGCTCAGGAAGGTCGGAAGATCGCGTACCGGCGGCCGTGGCCACGATGGCAAGATAATCTGCTTCCAATTTCTCGTTTGCTTCGGAGAACGCTTCTCCTTCACGCGGGAAGCGTTCCGTGGTTTCCACTGCGCTCACGAAAACATCTTCCATGCTGAGGACAGCCGGATTGTCCTCAGCCTCGTTCATGATCATCTGGCCGCCATTCTCGGTGAAGTCCTGGATCAGCGCGTCCATACGCTGGTCCAAGGGGCCCGACCCTTCCAGCAGCGCGCCGAGGAAGCCGGCATTGACATAGGCGGCCCGCAAGATATCTGCGGGCAGATCATTGCCGGGTTCCGCCGCCGTCACATCGACCCCCGGCAGGCTGGTCAGGTCTTCGCTCTCGAGACCGAACAGGTCGGCCACCTGGCTGTTCGCGGCGACAATGTCTGTCCGGTCCAGTACATCACCGTTGGCATTGTATTCCATAAGCTCTGCGGCCAACGTGGTAATGGCGTTGACGTGAACCGTCGCACTGCCTCCGTCAGTGGGCGTTTCAATGATTGCAGAGAGTTCGAACTCGTCGCTGATTTCGAATGTCTCGCCAAAATCCACATCGTAACAACCCGAAGGCGCGTCACAGACCATGACGGCACCACTGCCGCCGGTCACCACGATTTTCACGACCTGGCCCCCGAAGCCGGTGGAGCCGAGAACCGACAGGTCAAAACTGCCGTCGAATGTCGTGGTCGTGCCGGTCGCAATCTCGACGGACGCGTCATTCGCATCCAGCACGCGAACCGTGCCGCCCAGTATCACGCCCTTTGTCGCAGTGCCCTCCAGTTCGAAACTGATACCGCTCGGAGCGGGTGGCGCAGGTGGCGGCGCCGGCGCCGGATCGGACCCGCCACTTCCTCCTCCGCCACCGCAGGCCGCAAGCAGGACCGCACACACCAGGGCGATCAGACCAGGATACCATTTTCTAAGCGCGTGATGAGAGGTGGAAAACGGCAGCATTCTACAGTCCTTTGCCTTGTCCGGGCCCGCCTGACAGCAGGCCCAGGCACCAGTGTTGAGCCGGCCTTCGGGCCAGCCGTCAGTTTTGGGAAGGCGCGGGTTCCAGCCCCTCCCCTGTGAAAATGTCCAGACAAGATACGCCGTCCCGGCACCAGTTCCCCGAGAACTGTTCCGTTAACCACGCGCCCGGTCAGGCGATTGATTTCAAAGATGAATTACCGACTTTCCCCCGGTCTTCCCCTTTGCAATACGTCGCCATACTTTGGCGAGCCAAGAGGTGGGCCGTCAACCTAGGAATGGGAAAATTACGCCAAGAAAGTACGTTAGTGCGACAGAATGCTGCGCAACACGACAATTCGGGGAACCGCAAATGGTGGTTCGGGGGAGACTGACGAAACCGAACCAGATCAATGAGTTAAGGCCGTGCGGGGCACTCGTATGCCCCCATGTTTCGCCATGAACAAAAAGCGAAAGTGCCCCACTTTATTTTTGGATGCTATGGCCCTGCCGAACTACTGGTCTAACAATCCCTTCAAAGGCATTGTGCCTACCTCTTTGCTTATCTGACGTTACGCCTTAGGGCTTCTTGAGTGCGGAGAAATTTATCGATCAAAATTTCCAGGCGACTTTCGTTGATGCGAATTATTTCGGGGAACTTTATGAGTAAGGATCGCAAGGATTTGAAACGGGCTAAGCCCTTGGTTCTCAGCCTGTTTTGTGGCTGTGGAGGCTTGGATCTGGGATTTGAGCAAGCCGGCTTCGAGGTGGGGCTGGCCTATGACCTGCGAGCCCCCGCCATCGAGTCGTACAACTACAACCGGGCGACAAATTCGGGTTTCGTTCGAGATGTTGGCCGAATCAAATTCGCCGATCTTGATTCAGACTTTGGCCGCGAATTCGTTCCAAAAGGCGTGATTGGAGGTCCACCGTGTCAGAGCTTCAGTCGGGGCAATTCATCGAAGACCGAAGACGACCCAAGGCGAGCGATGGTGAGGGTCTTCTTCAGTTTGGCATTGAAGATACATCGATCACGATCAGAGCTCGATTTCATCGTGATGGAGAATGTTCCCGAAGTTGCCTCTGCCGAAGAGGGAAAGTTGCTTCAAACTGAAATAAATCGGCTTGAGCGAGCTGGCTTCCGAGTCTCCAAACACATTTACAATGCTAAGAATTATGGGGTCGCTCAAAATCGACGGCGCCTGATATTAGTTGCCCTGAACCGAAGTCGGTTGGCGCGCGAATGGATAATCCCGCCGGTCACTGAAGATTTGTGCACGGTAAGAGATGCGATCGGTAATTTAAAGGAGCCGGTATATTTCGAAGACGCGAAGAAGGCGGATACATATCCCGAACACCCAAACCACTGGTGTATGACCCCCAGATCGTCCAAATTTTTTAATAACCAGCTAAAACCAGGGCGATCAACGGGGCGAAGCTTTAAGAGCTTAGCGTGGGATAAGCCAAGTTACACAGTTTCCTATGGGCACCGAGAGGTTCACGTGCACCCCCGCTGCAATCGAAGGCTGAGTGTTTTTGAAGCCATGCGACTACAAGGTTTTCCCGATGAATTCGTTCTGAAGGGAACTATGTCCGCTCAGTTTTCCCAAGTCAGCGAGGCGGTCCCACCTCCGCTTGCCAAAGCCATAGCGTTAAGAATCTTCCAGTCGATATCACCTGAAGATGTTTCCGACGCATCAGCAAAAATTGCAGCAGAGTAATCCTACGTCTTTTGCCCAATTTTGGTCGCGCTAATCATTCGTTCTTTGGGAATTGGACGTTCGGGGTGCCCTGCAACCCAGTCTCTCCAGACTTCGATGTCAAAATTTGCAGCGCGAAGTAAATTTTCGGAACCGCTAATACATTTCGCTTCGAGTTCAGGGTCGGCTTTTATTGCCGCATCAATATCCCACAAATTTTGAGCGCGCGTCACAATCGGGATTGCCGAATTCAACTCAAGTGGCTCAATCACACTAACTGGTTTCGCTGTCGGACTTTGAATTCTGACACCGGACGGTGTTACTCTGAATGCCAACGACAGCATGTCCGGAGTGTTTCCGTGGACGCAGTACGCGTATGCGCTGGCTAGTTCCACTTTGGCTGGGTGGTTGTGTTGGGCGTGGTAGAATTGCAGAATGTGCTTGCCCAAACCCACACTGACAAGACGTAGAAGAGGAGCTCCTGGGGTGTTCCATCCGTTTGTTAGCAGGCTGCCAATATTCTCGGGTGTGCCCGACAACATTTGTGCGACAGGGCCCGAAAACGAAATGCCGTGAGCTTCAACATTTTCCAGAATAGCCTTCTGCAATGTTACGCCTGGTGCGCCCATTAACTCGGGATCGACCCGTGTTGTTAGGAAGAGTAGCCAAGTTTTTTTTGACAGCATCTGGTGCGCTAGAAGCGTTGTGACTGCGTCGAAAACCGACTTGTCTCGCTTGGACTGAACAAAACTCAAATGATTGCACCCATCGATATTGATCACGTCAAATACAGGCTTTTGTCTAAGCCGATTTGCTGCTTGTGAAGTTACCGATGCAATGTCTTCAAGGGCGTCTCCCAGCACCTCTGAATTGTCACTTACGTGACCGGCTTGCCTCAGCTCTGATTCTGCCAGAAGGTAACTAGGCATTCCGTCACCATCAGCTGTCCTAGACTGCCCTATATCAAAGCCAAAATACTCTATAACCGTGCCAAGACTTTTTAGTCTAAGACTCAGTGTGCGAACATCGAGCAGATCAGCTCCAGGAAGCGTGAAGTAGTTGAGAGCCTTTTGTTCTGTTTCACTTCGATCCTTGAGTAAGAGCTTTTCAGTTAGAGCCGCCCATTGCTGGTCTCGAATCAACTGTTTTACCGGATGGTGCCAAGCAGAAAAATTGGCTTTTAGTCCGGCTTGCGGGGCAGGCGTTGGTTGATCAGACCCAGCCCCATAGACCTCTTCGATTTCATCCATTGGGGACCCGATCACGTTGCGCCGTCAGCAAATATGGCCAAAATGGCTCGGATGAGTTTTTGCTGCTCATCGTAGGTCCGATCTTCTAGGACCCCAAATGCTGCGAGAGCTGTAATGAGGGCGGTCGTCTTCGAATCCATTTCAGTCGAAGACTTTCTTCCCACCGGTATCGATAGTGCTGATCTTTCTACCGCGATTGCGCCATCTTGTCGGGCCGCAAGCGCTTCTATTGGTGAATTGGCGAGCACTACCACCGGCGGTGGTTCAGATCCTTGTCTTTGTCTCCATAATTTTGCTGCCTCGTCCATCAGCTCAGAAGCAACCTCCGAAGCTTTTTGGTTTCTTCGTTCAAGCAGCTTGTCTGCGGCCATGGATTTGACCCTATTAGTCAGTTGCCGAATGGCGGCATGTTGCCAGCGCGCGACCAGTTGAACGTGAGGATGGGCGTAATTGAATGATTCTCGATCAATGTTCAAAGCGGCATCTAGGCCTCGAATAACAAACAATTCCGAAGTGATCTGTCTCAGTCGCGTTAGTTCCGAAACCTGGTAGTTAAAGAAGGTCGGATCAAACAGAGCGCCGCTAGTATCACGAATGCGAACAAGCACGCCGTTATTTTCTTTCGGAATGACCCGGCCGGTCCAAAACAAGTATCCCTCTAGCGACAGTTTTCCACCCCGATAGACATTCGATACTTGCGACAGATCTGGAGCATAGGCCCCAACAAACATGACTGCATGGTTCAACCCACGCTCACCAGTACTGTGATACTTAAACCGAATTGGACGTCTAAGTTCCAGACCATCAATAAAGACTTTAAAGCCACCTAAGGGATCATCTCCAGAAACTAGTTTCGGAGCGCCATCGATTTGCTCACTTACGGCTTCTCGAATCGATCTGCCGGATTCTAAATTGATCTCTTTCCCTCGTCCTCGGCCGTCAGTTATCCAAAACGCCCTGAGCGGCAAATCATGCGTAGACAAATCGAATGGGTGCTTTGACACATACTGAACTGGTGCGGACAATCCTAACGACCAGATCATCTCTAAGTATGTATCTAAAGTCGAGTTGAGATCAGGACGAGCAGTTCGTGTAAACTGGCCTTCCACGGCATCGACGAGTTTATCCATTCGCACTGCCGGGGCGTCATCGTTGGTCCATGGATATTCAGGCGCAATTTTCAACAAACTTGGTTGCTCAATTGGATCGTTGAGGTTTTTAATGTAGCCGGAATGAAAGATGGGCGGTTCAACATCGGCAATCGATAGATCGTCGGCTTCGCCGTTCGATTCTGCTGTTTGCTTTTCTTCGACACTCTGCCAGCGAGATGCGCTCCGCAACAAATCGCGCACTGGCTTTTTAACTTCTTCCAAGACGATATCGGTGCCATGGGCTTCGGTATCGTCAGTGTTATCACGACGGAGAAATACGTCTCCGCTCATGTACTTATCCTCAGATTCAGTGTCGGCTTCGTCTTCTCCATCTTCAGAATATTGTCTTAGGCGAACCTCCGCTATCATGCGGTAATTTGAACCTTTGACCTTCGTCGTAATTTGGAAGTTTCTTGCCAACTGACTAACTGAAAATAGTCCAATCCCTATCTTCCCAATTATGGGTCGTCCGCCGGGTGTTAGATTGGTGTCGTGAGATGCGGTTATTCCAAGAGACTGCCCCTCCTCGCGGCGCTTGGCGCTTCCTCCTATATTCTTGATGAGGCGCGTTAGCGCCTCATTCGACATTCCGCGTCCGTTGTCTCGGATATATATGCGCGAGAATCGTGGTGCGTCAGTTAATATGGTTACGGTTGACGCATCAGCATCCCAGGCATTGGAAATGAGTTCACGCAGAGCCGAAGCCGGCTGTCGGTAAATTCCGTCAGTGACGCGAGCGATCACACGATCACTCGTGCTGAGCTTCGTCTTCACCAACTGCCCATCATTCGAAGGGTCATCCAGCCAATTGGATAGTTCGCCGCTGTCTTCGATTGACTCGATAGGGAGGTTTGGGCTGCTCACAACCTTAACTAGCGTCGGTTCATTCGTGCTTGCAAGCTCCAAAGTGGGAATTCGTCCAAATTCTAGTGCAGGGGTATATGGCGTTGATTAAACATCACCCCGTACTATCTGGACGGCTAGCGACCTGGTCGAATATCCTATTCTCGTCATGTGTGACACTGACAAGATATAAAAATGAATTTGCAATATTTAGGGTACAAATCAATCCGAATGCTTCCTTGAGCTGAGACTCTAAAAGGAAGCACCATTTTTGAAGCGATGATCACTAATCGTGTTCCATAGAAGAAATAGAGCGCCGACTATGGGGGAGAAAAATCCTAGGACGAATGCATACATTCCAAATTTAAACAGTGTCATTTTTCTCCGAGTTATTCTGGCGTTGATAATGATCTGCTCGACATAATCCTTCTCAAGGCCGCTTAAACCTTCCGACCAGCTTCCTGATTCATTTAAGATCGATGAAAACTTGGAGATGCTTAGACCACTGAGATCTTCATAGAACAACAGGCTGCCATTTCCATCATTGTCGTCCGCACTGACTTCGTTGGGCCGACTTTTTGGCAAAAAAGAATGCACGCAAAAGGCGATGGATACCGCGAAGAAAAAAAGAGAAGTCGCCGCATAAACTCTGAATACTGAGTATACATGATCAGCAAAAAGAATGCTCAGGTATATGGTCAGGCTTGCCAAGTTTGCCGCGAGAAGCGCGGCATTCTTTGCCTCCGCAAATTTCTGCACTTCAAATTGTCTGGCAAGTAATTCCTTCAGAAAATTCATTCTATCAGATGTCATTGATGTTCTCTTCGATTTGATCTGAGTAGCAGAACAGCTTGCTCTCAGAGCGATATTCCTTGAACTCAACATATCGCTTCTTGAAAGCTAAAACTGTCGGCATCCGTTTTGTTCGAACAAAGCATTGATAGCTCGCATTGGAAATCAAGATTTCAAGAGGCTTAGCCGAACTACAGAGCCGGGCTGCCCACACAACCGAAGGGCCTATTGCCTTAATCTGCCCTTCGTCGGCGATCCATACCGCGTCATCGACATGGATCCCGATTGAAATTTGAAGCGCGCCTATACCCTGTCCTAAATGCGACTGCGCGTCGGCGCAAATTTGCTTCGTCGCTTGGCGGATATCTCTGGCAGCTGCGAGCGCCAGCTCGACGAGATCGCAGCTCTCTTCGTCTGAACCACAATCGTGGCCATTACCTGAACAGAAATGTGCTACCAGCCCATCTCCTGTTTCTTTGTCGAAAAAGCCGCCATTGCGCAAAACTATGGACTTCGTGCAGTTTACAATTTTGTCGATAAAGATGGCGTAATCCTGCGGTGACAGAAATAATTGCATTGCAGCCGTCGAGAATCTCAAGTCGCAAACTAGGGAGGCGGTCCGAATAGACCCGTACTCAAGCCCCACGATATCTCCTGACGGATCGCCCCTGCACACCCGAATACATCTCTGCCATGGCCAAGCAAACTTAGTCGTGTCTTGAGTACCGGATGGGTAAAAAGTTTTGGGGTCGAGAAATATAGATGTAACAGCGTCCGGCTCATCTTTTCTAGAACGATAGATACTTTCCCAGGGGATGTTACGATTTACCGCCTGTTTTAGGTTGTGTTGGTCGTAGTAACTGGATGCAATTTCCTCTCTAGCTCTTTTGAAGGATGCATCATCGAAGCTTATTGGGTTGCCTGTTTCGGGGTCAAGTCGTTCTCTGTACAGACCAAATACAATCAAGTCTTCAAACTTTTGCCATTCGCCAGTTAAGGTATTGCGCGTCCGCCCTAACAAATCCTTCCAAACATTCTCTTTCAGAGATGTGCGTCCCTTAGGATAGACGAGCCCTTCGTAGACCGCATCCGCATTGGGCGTCGCACGCGCAACCGAAGCAAGATATGGAATCCATAGCCCAAAGAACGCCCACTTAAGATGAATTAGTTGGTCAGCTTTTGAGATATTCGACGCGCTGGGCCTACCTCCAAAAAAAAAGAAACGAGGTGTGGCCGACTCTGCTTCGTATCCCCATATTACATCTGGAAAAACCTCTCCTTCCTGATATCTAAGGACATTCATGGCGTCGGACAACCGTGAGGCTTGAGCGAATTTCTCCTTACTAAGTATACGCCACCAATCATCCAGCGTAAAAAAATCTCGCTGCCGGAACATGTCATAAAGAGAGTACTGCTTGGTCATTTCAGCTACCTGTTACAAACTTCATCACAGTTTCTTGAAGATCTCCCGGAAATTCTGAGTTCCTACCTCGAATGCCCGTTTTGCTTATGATCAAGTGACTAAGATCGTTAATGTTGACCTCTTCGGATTCCTGGCCCCTCCTCCTTATAGGGATCATCATGTCCCAGGCGCCTGAGGTCATATCTCGCTTGTAAGCGGTAAACACCCGAACGCACTCCTCAGTATCATGAAGAAAAGGATCGATAGCCAGAAAGTTGTCGAGTAGTGTCTTCTTTGGATCTGAATCCTCGGATCTTTTTGATGCATCGAGAATGAAGAATCGATCGAGCGGATCCGTATCCTTAAATACTTTGTCGGCCACAAGTGATGAAAGATCATCATCATAGTTGAGAATCCAGACTAACTCCTGCTTGCCGACACTGTCCTCCCAAGTCATTCTCGTTATGACCGGCGACCGTGTTTCGTTCACGGGCTCAAAGTACTCAAATGAGTCGTAGTATTGCTGGCCGATAAGAATCAGGTATTCTAATATCGATGCCTCTATCGTTTCGTTTAGATTTGCCCAATGACTGAACTCGTCTTCTATATGAAGCACTATTCGTTTTCGAGCCTTATTCGCTTTAGCCATTTCGTTCTCCGATCAAATATGGAAGCCTGAAGTGAAATGTTGTGTATGCGGGACCACCTGGGCCTTCCAAAGGTTTCGATTCGTATTTCAGTTCTGCTGATTGATGGTGGGCGAGAAGGATCTGGCGAGCTGCAGCAAGGCCTATGCCCGTCCCATGCGACAAGTTTAGATTACTGGTTTGCTCCCCACGACCAAATTCCTGGAAGATGACTCTTCGCATACGAGCGGGCAGATATCTTCCAACATTCGAAACCTCGACTCGATATCCATCATCCTCATATGCGATTTTTGTTTCCACCAGAAATTGGTCTGAAAGATTGAGGCTTGGGTACTTTCGGTCATAGTACTGCTTTGAAACTCGAGGCTGAGAATACTTAATGGCATTGTCGAGCAAATTTACGAGGACGACAAACATCAGCGGTCGATCGCCATTGTGAACCTTTGGCGTTCCTACCACAGACTGTCGGAATACGAACTTTTGTAGTCTTCGACGACTATTGAACGTCTGCAAAGCTAAGTGCATAAGAACTTCGATGTCGAAGTTCTTAATGTTGAGCTGATTGTGGGTGGGTCGCGAAAAAAGGTAACGCCCACTTTCCGCTAGCAACTTGGCGATCTCCCCGAGATCAACTGCGAGATCAAGGCCTTCCCAAATGTTTCGACGCTTGAGGAGCCGCAGCCATTGCTTTTCAGAGTGGCGGCTTGCCGCAAGCACTTTTTGAAAAGCAATGATTTCCGCATTTGCTGCAGAGACGGGAGCGATTATTGCATGTCGTATTTGCGCAAGATCACTGAATCTTCGTAACACACTATCTCGGTTCCTAAAAAACAATTCGAGTTCGCTGACCAAGTGCTGCAGAATGCGAAAATCATTGAGGGATATACTTGGTCGATGAAGATCGATGACCAACACTCGGTTTGATGAGAATGTGTTGTTGAGGTGAAATTCGAGAAGCGTGTGTCGCTCATACTTTAGGTCGGCGCCCACCATGTTGACCGCGTCCCCATTTGGCGGTTTGTGGGTGTCAGTTTGATCCATTTGCTTGTTGCGCAAATAGGCTTGAAGGTTGCCTAGGTAGTCCGATGGGAGCGAAGAAGACCCAAGTTTTATTTGTTCAATCGTTTCGCCCGTCGACTTCGCTTTGTACTCTAGGAGAAAAATATTCCGGGCCTCGACAATAAACTCATTGATGAACCCAAGGAGCGTGTCCTCATTCAATTCAGCGTCAACCGATCTCGACTGAAAAAACTCTGATATTTTTGTGAATTTCTCTTCGTATAGAGCCGCGGAAAAAAAACCCTGAAAAGCTCGACGAATCCCGTTGGCAACTTTTGCGTCTGTCGCGCTAATAGTTCCGGCTAGGAAAAGAGGCGATCGCTTTTTGTGGAGCGTTATCGCGTGAGATACTACGGAGGTCTTTTCAAAGAGCTTCGGCGCATCCTTCAGTGGGCTGAACTTATGGCTCTCGATCTTTAGTCCTGCTTCTACTAGCGGGATATAGATGTATCCTTGTTGTTCTCCATCTTGTGGCTCATAAATCTGGTGCCCTCCCGCATTTGTCGATGCCCTTAGGTGATTTTGCTTTTGCACGGTCAGAGCGGATTTTTCATCCAGGTCCAATGTGAACTCTGGGGCCGACTTCAGCGTATTGAGTATGTCGATCGATACTGTTCGACCCCGTAGTTTTTTTTCTTTCGGCGAACGAAGGCCGCGTTTGCTCCCCGAAATTATCCGGTCATTGCTTTGTGTCGTCCAGAATTTTGCTTCCGACATAGAGCAGAAATCCATCAATAGTTCTTCCGCTCTGGCTAAGGCAACACTGGGATCATTGCTTGAGCTAAGTATATTGTGTATCTGTTGAATCGCGTTGAGCTGCCTGTTGTCTCTCCCTTGCCTCAGTGCGATTGCGAGAACCCGGCTTGAGAATTCGATCAGTCGTTCTTGCCTATTGGATAGGACTTCGTCTTTTGGTATCGCAACTGTGAACCAGCCGAGTATTTTTCGGCTCGGCAGGTGATCATCATCAGCGGACGTATCTATGAAGTCTTCTATTACCTTGTGATGCAATACGAGATCGCGCTTACCTGATCGACGCAAAAGATTTCTTGTGATCGATTCTATTGCGGCTTCACAATTTCGACGAAATTGATCAGAGCTTTGAGATAGTGAGCACTGTACAAACACTTCTGAAAAGGGGCTTTCCCTGGAAGCATCAGTGTCGGCAATGGAGCAATAGGATAATGCGAGATACTCGTTATTGCCATCGCGATCGGCAAGCCAGATAAGATCCTCGCAATCGTGCAAGCTTTTTCTGAGAACATTCAGCAGCGCGCGCCTATTTGCCGATATGTTTTGCGCATTCGTTTCACTTAATATGTGAAAGTCCTCTAAGCGACGTTCTCTAGCCATATCTATCAAACATCGCCGACGTGCATCGTAGTACTCATGGTCATCTATAGACTCCTCCACCTATATTTCCGCGCTTCAAAATCGACGTTCTGTGCTTCGGGACGATCCTCTGTTGCGCCAGAAATACAATTTGTTGTTAATTTTCATACAACTACAAGAGAAAATTCAGATTCAATGCCGTCTCGCGCCTTTGCACATAGTCAGACATGCCGTGTGATCGCCAGCGCGGGCCAGCTGAGACATCGCTGTAACTTCTGATGTTCGCCACTGAGCGGTGGACGCATTCCAATGTAAAATTGGAGGCATACAGCAGTCGGTTGGCTGAGACGGAATCGAAATGCAGACGAGTTGAAGCGCAAAGCGGCGGCACAGGTTGCCGACCGATGTCATGCTGTGACCGCGGCCAGCCACTTGTGCCACTTCTTAGCTGAGATCACCGCAACGACCTGTCGTGGTCTAACGCACGTCTTGCTCTTCAACTAGGCAGGTATCCCACTCAATAGGTTGTTCAGGTTGGTCGAGAGCGGTAGGCAAAGTTTGGCGTTAGACTCGGCTCCAATCGTTATTAGATGCACCACCAAGACACGGCGTTCATTCATTCCGATAGTCACCCTAGCCATATATTGATATGAAATAAGAATTCGGATTCTGTTATTTCTGTGACAACGCTAGATCTATGGCCAAGCATGCGCGGAAATCCCTTGGCAAGCGTGGACGTCACCGCATCTTGGTGAGCTTGGGTGAAACGAAAACGCTGAAGCTCTATCAAGAGGGGGTATATCTGCTAGCCCAATCCGACTTCGAGCAGATATCAGTTGCCCAATTTTCGAAAGTTGCAGGAATATCGGTCGGTGCGTTCTACGTCCGATTCTCTGACAAGGATGCGTTCTTGGACTTCGCAACGCTTCATACGTTTCTGACCGCGCAGCAGGGCTTTGAACGCGCCAGCGCATCTATAGTTTCAAATTCCCAACTTGCCGCAGCTGTTGCCGACACACTTGTCGCCCAATTCGCAAGCGAAGAGTTTGCCGGTATCGTGCGCATGGCGGTGAAGCGCGGCTTTTCTGATTTGAAGCACCGCGAATCCTTTGATTTGTACCGGTCTTTTGTTGTGGATCAGATGGTTGAGATATTGCCAGCTGATTCCGATAGAAATCAGAAAGCCGAACTGGCTATCGCAATCCAGGCATCATTTGGGATCTTGACAGACGCCGTGATTTCTTGGGCCCTACCGGCACCGCTTAGTCTTTCGGGGTATCGCGCTACTATCGTAAAACTTCTGTCAGCACCTCTTGGCAAGACAAAGCTTCGCAAATCTAAATCCGCGAAGGAACCAGCCCAAACTCGCATCAAGAAGGTCTAGGGCGGCATGATATGATCAACTCAGCTACACCGGATAAGATGATAACCGAACAGTTCGTTGCCGATCTTGGAACGCGGTTTGAGATAACTCTCGAAACTTCGACCTTAGTTGATGAACTAAAGCTGATAGCGCGCCGATATGCGGTGGATTTGCGCATCTTTGACGACGAGGCGTCAGAACGAAGGCTTCGATCCAGCTATCAAGCGCTGAAATCTGAAACGGCCCGTTTTAGGGATTTCCTGTCAGCGCCGAAATTCGAAGATCTGGAAACCGATCTGTATTGGGCCGCGCGCCACAAGATCGCGCCAGTATCTGATGCCAACATTCCTGTGATTGGCCACGCTCAAGAATATCCAAGAAGTTCCTATCTCGTATAACTAGAAAACCTTTTAGCACTTTTAGATACTGCCGCCGATTTAGGTGTTGCTAGATTTGCACCAGCTAAAGGCCGCAAGCGCAAACACGCCTTGGAAAACCTCGTAAGGCGCGTGGCTTATGTTTGGACGGACATGTTGGAACGGCAATTTACGGTCGATTATCATCAAGGTAGCGGACTTACTGAAGCCTTTGCCTTTGTAAATTTGGTCGTAGCGCAAATAGACTCTGCAATAACTGAAACTGAAATTATCACCGCAATGCGGACGATTATTAAAGAACGCGGTCAATAACCCGGCAATCATGCCGCGCGCTCACAGAAACTATGGTGCGTTTTAAAGCATCATTCCTGTCAGCGGATATTGCTGCGCCGATTGCGATTTCCTGATCTCATGGAGTCTGGCGCCAAACCTATTGGCGAACAAGGAGCCGAGAGCCCGAGCCCGTGACGAAGAGAAAGACAATCAGCGCTTGGCCGCGTCTTATGAAGGCGAACGATGCCGCTGCCTATATCGGCACATCACCGACGAATCTGCGTCGGCTGGTCGATAGAGGCGAACTTGCGCAGCCATTGTTGCGCGGCGGCGAACGGCTCTGGGATATCCGAGACCTTGACGAACATGCAGAGAGTCTGGCCCGTAATGGCGAGCCGATTGCAAGTGATTGGTCTGGCCAAGCGATATGAGGTCTTCTGTGGCAGCGATCCGATACCCTTTCACCATGTGTGACCGTGACCGGTCCGGGCGAAAGCGCTGGTATGTGCGTCTGGTCGTGGACGGTAAGAACAAGAAACGCAGGATACGCGCCAAAGAAGGAAGCGAAGCTTGGGTTGCCGAATACAACGCTATTCTCGAAGATTTCAGATCAAGCGTGGTCGCCCGTCCCAAAAATCCCTATGTCACGGTTTACTCGCTGCACTGGCTCATCAACCACTACCTGACCAGTGCAGAGTTTGCCGAAGCGAAACCGGCTACCCAAACTCAGCGGCGCTCGATCTTGCTGCGTATTGCTCGAGAAACCGGCCAACTCGATTGCCGAACACTCACGCGCGAAGCCGTTCAGGCCGGGCGCGACAGGCGCGCCAAGACGCCTGGCGCGGCGAACAACATGATCAAAATAGTGAAATTGCTCTATGCTTGGGGCATCGACGCGGGGCACGTCTCATACAATCCAGCAGAAGGCGTGAAGCGCCTGAAAATGGGTGACAGCACCTGGAAGCCGTGGACAGCCACGCAGCGCGAAGCGTTCAAAGCGGCGCATCCATACGGTACAACAGCTAGGACGGCTTTCCACTTGGCATTCGATGGTGGATTGCGACGGTCCGATGTGGTTCGCATTGGGCGCCAGCATCGTGACGATACGCATTTGCGTATTGAGCAGAAGAAAACCGGCAAGATGGTCGCCATCATGGTCACGTCGGACATGGCCGAAGCCCTAGATACAGCGCCATCCAGCGGCCTCCACTACATCCAAACCGCCAACGGAAAACCCTACTCGGAAAAGGGTTTCGGCGCGGCGGTAAGGCGTTGGGTGAAAGAGGCTGACCTCCCGCCTGGCCTGACGCTTCACGGCGTCAGAAAAGCTGATGGAATCCGCATGGCGGAAAGCGGCGCGACCGAAAATGAAATCGCTGCAAAATTGGGCCATAGCGACACAAGATCGGCTTCGATCTACACGAAAGGCGCCGACCAACAGCGGCTCGCAGACGCCGCAATTAGAAGATATACGGAACAAAGTGCCCCGCAAAATGCCCGTGCGGGGCAATCTGACGAAAAAATTCAATGGAGTCAGGGCCTAAAAAGGCAGGTGGTGGTTCGGGGGAGACTTGAACTCCCGACCTCGCGATTATGAGTCGCGCGCTCTAACCAGCTGAGCTACCGAACCGTTTCGCTGTTGCGAAGCGCGCCTCATACACGCGGTTTCCCGCCTCCGCAAGCACCCGGCCTGCACGCGATGCAGGAGAATTCCGGGCCCTCAATCGGCCTTCCCTGCCCCAGTGCCCATACCGGAGACCCAGAGCGCCGCGATGAAGGCACCCTTGATGCGGGGAAGCAGGAGGAGCACCGCCCCGGTGACGGCGATGGCGGCCACCGGCAGAGCGGCCCAGAGCGGGAAGTGGCCGAACGAAACAAAGAAGGTTATTGCCACGAGGAATGGACCGAGCGACAGAACGGTCAACCAGGCCGGGCCATCATCGGCGCGAATGCTGCCAAGCGGTTCGCCGCAATGATCGCACGCATCGGCCTGTTTCAGGTATGCGCGGAAAATCCGCCCCTGCCCGCATTTGGGACACCGAAATCGAAGCCCTCGCCCTATGGCGGTCATCAGGCTCGGTTTCTGGTCTTGCGCAGGCGTGTGACCCGTCATGCCCGGATCAGGCCAATTGGCGGTGGTCTGCTTCGGCCGCTGCTGCGCGATCCGCAAGGAGGATGTCGACAAGCGTCGCGACCAGCGCACGCGGCCGGATCGGCTTTTCGATGATTGTGGTGAAGCCCGCCTCTTCGCACGCCAGACGGCGCTCCGGGCTGACATCCGCGGTCACCGCAATGACCGGCGCGAGTGCATTCGGGCCTCGCCCATCGCGAATGGCCTTGAGGACCTCGTCGCCGGTGGCCCCCGGCAAGTGAATATCTGTCAGGATGGCCTGATACGTGTTGGTCGCGGCGCGGTCGATTGCGTCTTCGGCGGTCTGGACTGAATCCACCTGCCAGCCTGCCGCCGACAGGGCGCGGGTGACGACAAGGGCGCTGACGGCATGATCTTCGGCCAGCAGGATGCGGCCCAGATCAAAGGCGCGCATGCGGGGCTTCGGCGGAGCCGCGGCCCCGCCCGTTCGACGGGCATGGTGACCGTAAAGATTGATCCGCCATTGGGATTGTCCGTCAGCAGGATTTCTCCGCCAAGACGCTTGGCCAGCCCCTTGGCAATGGACAGACCCAGGCCGGATCCGCCATGCGTGGTGGCGGTAGAGGCATTGGCCTGTTCAAAGGCTTCAAACAGGCGCGCCTTGTCGAGATCGTTGATGCCACAGCCAGTGTCTTCCACCGTCATCCGCAATTTAAGGTTTCCCGCGGCTTCGAATGTGGACAGCTCGACGCCGATATATCCGCGCTCGGTAAATTTCAGCGCATTGCTCATCAGATTGAACAATATCTGGCGAAGCCGCATCGCGTCGGCTTCCAGCCTTGCCACAGCGCCGCCGGCGACCTTGATGCGCAGGTCCAGCCGTTTGCCGGCGATACGCGACTGCCAGAGATCGCGCGCCTCATTCGCGAAATCGTGCAGGTCAAACGGCGCATTGTTCACGGAAAGCTTGCCAGCTTCCAGGCGTGACAGATCGAGCAGGTCGCTCAGCAGTCGGTCGAGATGGTGCCCGCTTTCCGAGATGGTGCGTGCGAGGCGTTTCGGCTCACCGCCGCTCACGCTGTCCTGCAACAGGTCAGCAACGCCGAGAATGCCGGTCAGTGGCGTGCGGATCTCATGCCCGACAAATGCCAGGAAGCGCGCCTTCTCTTGTTCGAAGGCGCCCGTATCCGTCCGTGTCTTCTGTAGCCGCTTTTGGGCGACCTGCATGGCGCGGGCGCGGGCGGCGTTTTCCAGCGCGACGGCAGACAGCAGCGCCGCAGGGCTGATCAGGCCGAGATACTTGCCGTCAGACAGGACGATCACGCCATCGGTCAGCGCCGAGGTCGAGCCGTCCGCGGCGAGCTTTGCCACCAGGCCGATCGGTGTTCCAGCTTCGCACATGATGGGATGCTCGATCATGATTTCGGTAATGCGCGTGGTGCCATTAGCCTGACGGGCGCTGGGGGTTGCGAGCGCCTCAAACACGGACCGGCGCGAGACCATGCCCAGCGCAGCGCCATCGCTGACAATCGGCACGGCAAATACATCAGGATGGGCGAGCAACCGCGTAAAGACCGCTGACACGGTCGCAGCTGTGGGTACAGGCCGCACAGCGACCGCAATGTCTTCTACTCGTACCGGCATGAAAGCGACGGTGTCCTTACACAGGTTAAGAAGACACCTTGCTCCATAAACCTTTACGTGCGGCAAACACATCCCTAACCAAAAATGAACGCCCGATCCTTTTGGAGGACCGGGCGTTCAATTCGGTAATCTTTCAGCGCGGGGGCGCGCCTAGTTGACGTCGCTGCGATGGTTCACGACCTTGCCGACGAGGCCGTATTTGACGGCTTCTTCCGCGCTCATCCAGAAGTCACGATCGGTGTCTTCCTTGATCTGTTCCAGCGACTTGCCCGTGGCGGCTGCGAAGATCTTGTTGAGGCGTTCGCGCATCTTGATGATCTCGCGGGCCTGGATTTCAACATCCGTGGCCTGGCCGCCAACGCCGCCCCGCGGTTCATGAAGCAGGAAACGAGTGTTCGGCAGGCAGAAGCGGTTTTCCTTCTTCGCCGCCGCATAGATCAGCGCGCCAGCCGAGGCGACCCAGCCGGTGCCGAGGATCTTCACGGGCGCTTCGACGAATTTGATCATGTCGTGGATCATGTCGCCGCTTTCGACGTGACCGCCGGGCGAGGAGAGGACCAGCAGGATCGGCTCCTTGCTTTCGGCCGACAGGGCCAGCAGGCGCTGGCTGACGCGGCGTGCGGCATGGAAATCGATGCCGCCTGTCAGCAGGATGGTGCGGGCCTTGAACAGCGCTTCCTCAAGGAAGGCATTCGGCTCGGACTGGGGCTTTTCTTCTGTCTCGTCATCGAGGCGGTGCAAAAGGTTCATGAGGACTCCGAAAGGCGGGAAATCTGGTTGAGCCTATAGGTGAGGTGCCACGCGCGCCGGGTCAAGGCTGGACCTGCCTGTCCGCGCGAAAACCTGTGACAGAGGCAGGCGTGATCAGGCCGCCTCGCCGACGATGCGGGACACGTCTTCGGCGTAGCGCTGGGCCTTTTTTTCGCCGACGCCGCTGATCAGGCGCAGCTCGTCGGCGTCGACGGGGCGCTCGCGGGCGATTTCGGCGAGGGTCCGGTCATGGAAGATGACATAGGGCGGCACGCCGCGCGTCTTGGCGATCTCGGTGCGCCAGCTGCGCAGCATGTCGAACAGGATCTGGTCGCGCTCCGACATGTCAGCCAGCGCTTGCGCCGCCACGCGGCTCTTGCCCTTGGCGCGCTTGCGGGTGGCGGCGGGGTCAGCGCGCAGCATCAGGGTGCGGTCGCCCCGGAACAGGGCGCGGGCGGCCTCGGCATCCGGCACCACGACTGCAGGCCGGTTCATCTCACCGCCTTCGGCCAGCAAGCCATCATAGAGCAAGGCATCGAACACGCGCCCCCAGCCCTGTTTCGGCATGTCCTTGCCGATGCCATAGGTCGACTGGGTGGAGAGTTCCTCGTCGAAACTGTCCTTGGCCTGTCCGAGCAAATGGTTGATCAGGCGGCCGCGCCCGATCTTCTGGCCGCAGCGCAACACGGCGGAGACCGCCATCTGTGCCCAGCGGGTTGCATCATAGGGCTCGCCGGTCTCACCCCGGCAGGTATCGCACGCGCCGCAGGCCTCGACCCCCTCTTCCCCGAAATAGCGGCGCACGGCGGCGCGGCGGCATTCATCGCCATCGAAGAAGGCAAACAATTGGCGAGTCTTGGTGATCTGCACCCGCTTGACCGCTTCGGGCGCGTCCCCCTCATAGGTCCAGCTGAGCGAGCGGCGCATGTCGGCGGGGCCGTAGAGCGCGACACCCTCGGCGGGCTCTCCATCGCGGCCCGCGCGGCCGACTTCCTGCCAATAGGCTTCCATCGTCTTTGGCGGATCAGCATGGATGACGAAGCGGACGTCCGGCTTGTCGACCCCCATGCCGAAGGCAACGGTGGCACACATGACGAGGCCATCTTCCAGCAGGAAACGCCGCTGGCGCTCGGCCCGCACATCGGCATCCAGCCCCGCATGATAGGCGAGCGCCGTGATGCCCGCACGTTCGATGGCCTCGGCGAGGTCTTCGGTGGCGTTGCGGGTGGCGGCATAGACGATGCCGGACAGGCCCGGACGCGCCTTGACGAGGGAGACGACCCGCTGGGCGCGGTTGCCCTCCTTCGGCTCGGCGGCGAGGGCGAGATTGGGCCGGTCGAAGCTCGCCACATGGACCGCTGGTTGCGTCAGGTCGAGCTGGGCGAGAATGTCGTCGCGCGTACGGGTGTCGGCCGTGGCGGTGACGGCCAGGCGCGGCACGCCGGGAAACATATCCTTCAGCCGGCCCAGCGCGCGATAGTCCGGGCGGAAATCATGGCCCCATTGGCTGACACAGTGGGCCTCGTCCACGGCAATCAGCGAGACCTTCATCTGGGCGAGGCGCTGGGCGAGCCCCGTGCCCATGCCTTCGGGCGAGACATAGAGCAGATCCATCTCGCCACGCGCGGCCGCCTCCAGCGCTTCGGCGCGGGCATTGAAATCCATCGAGGAGTCGAGCCGTTCGGCGCGCACGCCGACCTGTTTCAGCGCATCAACCTGATCGGCCATCAGCGCGATCAGCGGCGAAACCACAATGCCGATACCGTCGCGCAACAGCGCCGGGATCTGGTAGCAGAGCGACTTGCCGCCGCCGGTCGGCAGCACGGCGAGGCCGTCCTTGCCCGCCAGCGCATCCGAGATCACCGCCTCCTGCAACCCCCGAAAGGCGTCATAGCCATAGACGCGCTTCAGCAGCGCGCGGGCATCATCAAGAGTTGGCTGGGCAGGCATCAGCCTCTTGTGGCGACGCAAGTGAGTCGGGGCAAGAGCGGCATGTGCAACGCCTTGCAGAAGGTGCAAATCGCCCCCAGATTGAAGAGAGGGAGGGATGACAGGACATGACATCCGGCAACACGCCGAACCGTGATCACACTGAAAGTCTCAGGCGCCTGCTCCGCCGCCGTGGACGTCGCGGCAAGGCCGGTGCAAATCCCCACACCGACACGACCCTGCATGCCTGGCACAGCAGCTATACGCACACGCCCGGGTCCAGCCATTCGCCGACCACACGCTGGATTGTCGCTATTCTGGCCATCATTTTCATCTATGTCCTTCCGGTCGCCATCGCGCTGATGCGCCCTCTGATCATCAATGTAGACCCTCACAATCTGGAATCCCTTTCTCGTGATGTCATAGAGATGTTGATCCGCACGACCATTGTTCTGGCGCTACTGCTGGTTGCCAGTGTCTTTGGGTTGGCATTGCTCGCGCCGCTCATGTGGTTCTGGAAACAGCTGGATGGGGACAGCCCGGCCGTCCGGAAACGGCTCATCGCGCGGGCCGATCGCATCATCGCGAAACGTCAGGCCAAAGCCACCAACAGCGATCCTTCGCCCTCTGAAAAGAGACAGGAGACCGAGGCGTGACCACCAGTCGAACTCCTTCGCGTGACCGGACAAAGCAACTCAAACGCCTGCTCCGCCGCCGGGGGCGTCGCAACAAGCTGGGCGCGAATCCCAAAACGTGTATCAAGACCTGGTCCGAGTACAGCAATGTGGAATATACGCCGACAGGTGACTCATCCCGTCCGAATTTGGTTGTCGGATTGGCGATTGGGGCATTGCTGTTTGTCGGGTTTCCTTTGTCCTTCGCCTTCCTGAAATCCGATGAAATCTCCGGTGTCGGAGATATGCCCGGCTGGCTGGGATGGTTTTTCATGTGCATGGTCGGACTGGCCGTGCTGATTATCCTGCTGGCACCGGTCCTGCTCGTCTTCCAGTCAGTCCGGGACGCGCTGGAAAGCCGCGCCGAGCGCCTCAACAAGAAACGTATGGCGACGGGCGACGGCGCGGGCGTCGCGGGCATAGCCGCCGCCGAGGACGCCGCAGAGCGGGATACCGGCTGAGCGGCAGGCCCGCGCCACGAATCCATCTCGCGCGCGCAGCCCCTCATCGCTGAGGGACAAAAGGCCCAGACGGTCTTCTGCATGCGGATCGACCCCGGCATTGTAGAAGACGATATCCGGCGATGTGCCGAGCGCGGCCTCGACCAAGTCTTCCAGCACGGCCAGATAGGCGGCATCGCCCGTGCCCTTCGGCAGGCCGATGTCCAGATCAGAGGGCGGCTTCTCGCGCGGCCAGTTCTGTTCGCAATGCAGCGAGGCGGTGAAGACGCGCGGATCATAGCGGAAGATCAGCGCCGTGCCGTCGCCATGATGGACGTCGCAATCGATGACCGCCACACGGCGCACTTCCTTCGTTTCCAGCAAGAGCTTTCCGGCAACGCCGACATCGTTGAACACTCGGGCCCGGCATGATGGCTGCCGCCGGCAAGGTTCACAGCGGCCCCCTGCTCCAGAGCAAGGCGCGCGGCGAGACATGTGCCGCCGACCGATGCAGCCGAGCGCCGGGCAATGGCGGGCGTGATCTCGAACCCGACCTTGCGCGCGGCCTTCGCGTCCAGCGTCTGGGTCATGATGGCGCTGACATAGGCCTCGTCATGCGCGAGGTGCAGCCAGTCTTCCAGCGCGGCCTCCGGCGCTATGAAATTGTGGCCCGCGTCGCGGAGAAATTCGGCCACGAGCGCATATTTGCGCATCGGGAAGCGATGGTCATCGGCGACCGTTTTCGCGTCATAATCGAGATGGTGGATAATGGGCAGTGTCATATCGGGCGGAACCTAGCGGGTTTCGGGCCCGTTTCCACTTATGCACGGCATGCATAGGTGTGATGGCTGGCCGCAATCTACAGGCAGCGCCCGGACGCGTCATATTCGCTGCAACACGAGCGCGAAAGGAAATCGCCATGATTGAACACAGACCCTTCAAACAGCTCGGCCGGTTCCAGAATGACTGGCTGAACGCCAATTACCATTTCTCCTTTTCCGGATATCACGACCCGGAGCGCATGGGCGAAGGCGCCTTGCGCGTCTGGAATGACGACACGATCCAGCCGCATACCGGCTTCCCCCCCCACGGGCACCAGTCGATGGAAATCATCACCTATGTCCGCACAGGCGCGATCACGCACAAGGATTCCATGGGCAATACCGGCCGTACCGAGGCCGGGGACGTCCAGGTCATGAGCGCTGGCGACGGTGTGCAGCATTCCGAGTGGAACGCCGAAGACGAGGAAACCACCCTGTTCCAGATCTGGATCCTGCCGCGTGAAGCAGGCGGCAAGCCTGGTTGGGGCGCCCGGAAATTTCCCAAAGGGGAACGGTCCGGCAATTGGGCGGTGCTGGCCTCAGGTGACGGCGCAGACGACAGCCTCGTCATCAATCAGGACGCCAATGTGCTCGGCGCGACACTGAAGGAAGGCGAAACGCTGACCTATGAAGTGAAGGAAGGCCGTCATGGATATCTGGTGCTGGCCGACGGATCTGTCGAGTTGAACGGCATTGTCATGACCGGACGCGACGGGGCCGCCATCACCGGCCCCGAGACCCTGACAGTGAAGGGCATTGCCGACGCCGAGATCGTGTTCGTCGACACGGTTTGATCTCTGCCTCCGGCCACGTTACTTCGAAGACCGGGCCGCAGCGCAATGCGGCTCGGTCTTATTGGTTGTGGGAGGTCACACGATGCAAGTTATCCGCGGCAAGGCGTTTACCGCGCCCAAGGCCTGGGGTGCGATCAATGTCGCAAACATGGACGGGATCACCACACGCCTTCACTGGACCGACCAGCCCTATATCTGGCACGTCAATGAGGGCGAGGAGGTGTTCGCGGTCCTCGATGGGATCGTGGACATGCACTACCGCGAAGACGGTGCAGAGAAGATCGTGACGCTGGAAACAGGAGACATTTTCTTCGCCGGGATTGGATGCGAACATGTCGCTCACCCCCGGGGTGAAGCCCGCATCCTTGTGGTCGAGCAGGAAGGCAGTGTTTGAACCCCTGACAGGCGCACTCCACGCTCACAGGCCTGTGACTTCTACGGGCATGGGCAGCGTGGTAGGATGAATCTATAGCAGTTTTGGAGAGACTTCGATGAAACGACTAGTTCCCCTCGCCGCCCTAGCCTTGCTGGCCGCCCCGGCCGCGCTCGCAGGCGAAATCAATGTCACCTTCAGCCCGGAATTCACCGAGGAGCTGAACGATGAATATGGCATGCGTGAAGCTGATTACCTGATAGAAGAAGTGCAGGAAGACCTGACCCGCGAACTCGGCAAGGCCGGGCTCGACATAGCCCGCATTGATGTGACCATCCTTGACGCCAAGCCCAACAAGCCGACGTTCAAGCAATTGGGCGATACGCCGGGCCTTGATTATGGCGACTCCAAAAGCATTGGCGGCATGAAACTGTCAGCAACGGCCTTTGATGCCAGCGGCAAAGCGACAGGCGACCTGACCTATGACTGGTACGAGAATGATATCCGCTATGCCGGCATCTCCACCTGGCAGGACGCCAAGCGCGCCTCTGACCGGTTTGCCCGCAAATTCGTGAAAGAACTGACAGCCGGTACGCCTTCGGGCAGCTAGAGAACCAGCTCGCACCGCTCATTCAGGCTTGGCCGGGAAATGGCGACTTTCGTCAGGCCCGGCAGGCCAGCTTTGAGGTCGGCTGCTGCCCAGAGGCAGATGCGCTCCAGCGTGGGCACTTCAAGCCCTTCAATATCGTTCAACAGCTTGTGGTCGAGCTTGGCGGCTGTGGCCTGCAGGCAGGCGGTCAGATGAGAGAAATCCTCAACCCATTGCTCGCCTGGCTTGACCGTGCCCGCAACCGTCGCCTCCAGTACGAAGGAATGGCCGTGCACATTGCGGTATGGATGCCCTTCAGGCTTGCCGCCCATATAATGGGCCGCCTCGAAATTCACAGATTTCGAGATCGCAAACATGCGGCCTTCCGGGCTGGTCGCCGCGGATGAGGTGCTGGTCTGGTCAATCTGTGTGGTCATCAATTCGCTTCAATTCTTGCGCAGTTTTGCGCCAACAGGTGCCTGAGGCGCGGATTGGGGCCCAATTGCTGGAAAAAGCCCGAAAAGTCCAGTTGTTATGGCTGCTTCTTCTGCAAGTGAATCGGGTGTTCAAACGCCGGCTTTCCAGCCTGCCCAGCCCTTGGCGCGCAGTTCACAGGCCGGGCATTGCCCACAGCCATAGCCCCACGCATGGCGCTGGCCGCGCTCGCCCAGATAGCACGTATGGGTATCTTCCGCGATCAGATCGACCAACGCCTGTCCGCCAAGCTCGTCTGCCAGGGCCCATGTGCCTGCCTTGTCTATATACATTAGCGGCGTGTTGATTTGCATCGGAACATCAAGGCCCAGCCTCAGTGTTTCAGCCTGGGCGTCCATCGTCGTTGCGCGGCAATCGGGATAGCCAGAATAGTCTGTTTCACACATCCCGCCGACCAGAACAGAGATGCCCCGGCGGCTGGCCAGAGCGCCTGCCAGGGTCAGGAACAGCAGATTGCGACCCGGCACGAAGGTGGAAGGCAAGCCAGCTTCTGTCATCTCGATGCTGACATCGTGCGTCATCGCCGTTTCTCCAAGCGACTTCAGCACGGTTGCATCCAGCATATGGTCCGGTCCAAGACGGCTGCCCCAGTCTGCATTGAGGTCAGCCAGCCCCCGCCGCACCGTCTCCCGGCAATCGAGTTCGATCCGGTGGCGTTGGCCGTAGTCAAACCCAACCGTCTCTACGCGCCCGAATCGCTCAAGTGCCCATGCCAGACAGGTCGTGGAATCCTGCCCTCCCGAGAAGAGGACCAGTGCGGCTGTAGAAGAATGTGACATGCTGCGCCTGTAACAGGCATGGGCAACGCGGCCAAGCAAGGGCGTTACATTTTTAACACCCGCATTTTAAAACCCGTCATTACCCCAGCGTCATGTTGACAGACCCGTCACGAATGCATTCAGATGACAATTGAAGCAGGCCCAAAAGAGGCCGGCTCGGCTAAAATTGCTCGAGGCAGCACTAAAGCGGCCCGAGGGGAGGAAACAAAACATGCGAAATATCAGACACTCGAAATCCGTCTGGCTGGCTGGGGCATCCGCTCTTGTGGTCGGACTGGTGGGGCCAATGGCCGCCGCTCAGGATGATTCCGACGAGAGCCCGCGCACCCTGTCAACGGTCACGGTGACGACACAGAAAACCGAGGAATCCATTCAGGATGTTCCGATCGCGGTTTCCGCGTTCGATGAAGATGCACTCGACCGGCTCCAGCTGGCCGGTGGACCTGACCTTGTAAAATCCATTCCGAACGTCAGCTTCACCAAAGGCAACTTCACATCGTTCAACTTCAAGATCCGCGGTATTGGCGCTGACGTGGTTGCACAATCCGGCGATGCGGGTGTGGGTATTCACCAGAACGACATTCCGCTTACGGCCAACCGCCTCTTCGAAGCCGAGTTCTATGATGTCGAGCGTGTCGAGGTCCTGCGTGGACCACAAGGTACGCTTTATGGACGCAACGCGACTGGCGGTGTGTTCAACCTGATTACTGCCAAGCCGGTACTGGGCGAATTCCAGGCTGACGCCGAGCTCACCTATGGCAATTACAACACGTTCAAAGGTAAGGGCATGGTCAACCTGCCCCTTGGCGAAAACGCCGCCCTGCGTGTGGCTGGCTCCTATCTTGGCCGTGATGGCTATGTGGACAATCTGACAACCGGCAATGATGTCGATGATCGTGACCTCTATAGTGTGCGGGCGACCCTGGCATTCGAGCCCACAGATTGGGCCCGTGGCTGGATCTCGGTTGAGCACTTCGAAGAAGACGATTCACGCCTCCGCTCCGGCAAGCAGCTATGCGACAAGGATGAAGGCTTCGACAGCTTCATGGGCATTCCGGTCTCAGCTGTTGACCAGTTGGCAACATCGCTTGGCTGTGTGGACGCTCCGCTCGATCAGTCCCGTGACCGCGTGAACTCGCAGGCCACCCTCGCTGGCGGCCTCGGCATCTTTGCTGGCCTCCTGAACGGCGATGTGAACCTCGATCCGGCCATTGCAGACTTGCGCAAGATTGAGTCTGCCTTCGACCCGATGTACCAAGCCGACCAGACGCTCTATTCATGGAAGGCTGAAGCCGATATCGGCGACAATCTGCTGCTGACCTATCTCGGCAGCTATAGTGAGAGCTCGGTCGTATCGCGTGAGGATTACAACAAGGCCTCTGCATCGCTGACCTTCAACACAACGGCCGGCCCCTTCATCAACCCGGCCCTGGCACCCCTCTATCCCCTCCTGTTCCCAGGCGGCGTAGTGAACGATCCGGAACTTGGCGCTGCCAATTCCTTCCGGACCTTCGATCTGTCTGGTGCGAACAGCGAGCAGTCGACCCACGAACTTCGTCTCCAGTCTGACTATGATGGTCCGTTCAACTTCAATCTTGGCGCCATCAAGGTGGACTTCGAAACCATCGATCCGTACAATGCGGAAGACGGTTACTACGTTCTGTCGAACGCGCTGACGGCGCTGACGCAGATCAACAATGCGGCTGGTGGCGCCTTGTTTGGTGGCAACGTTCCGCTTGATAGCGGCTCTACGGCCTCCGATGGCGCGTCCCTGTTCGACCTGTCCCTGAATGGTGACGGCGGCAACTATTTCCGCTCGCTGTCGCCCTACCAGCTGGAATCCTTCGCTGTCTTTGGTGAAGGCTACTATGACGTCTCTGATGATCTCCAGCTCACGCTGGGCCTTCGCTATACGGATGACCAAAAGGAACAGGATATCGTCTCGACCTTCCTGTTCACACCGCAAGCCGCGGGTGCTGATCCACTTGCTTCCCAAGGCAAGCTGAAAGCAGACTTCCAGGAAATCACTGGCCGTATCGGTTTCGACTACACAGCCGATCTCGACTTCACAGACGATACGCTGATCTACGGCTTCTATTCCAAGGGCTACAAGGGAGGCGGCATCAACCCGCCACAGCCAGCAGGCGCAAACCTGTTCCCGCAGACCTTCGATCCGGAATTCATCAACTCGTATGAAATCGGTACGAAGAACACGTTTGCAGGCGGCACAGCCCAGCTGAACCTGACCGGCTTCATGTATGACTATGAAGGCTATCAGATCACGCAGATCATCAACCGCTCGTCGGTGAACATCAACGTGGACGCAGAGCTTCAGGGTCTTGAATTGGAAGCCCTGTGGACGCCAGCAGACAATTGGCTGCTAACGGCCAATCTTGGTCTTCTCAAAGCCGAAGTCGTCGACACTTATGGCATCGACGTGCTCGACCGCACCAATGGACGGGCAGATCTCGTCGCGCTGAAGAATTCCAGCAGCTACTCGAATTGTGTCGTGTCCGCTCAGGGCTACGCCACAGTGCTGGGAGCCATTCAGGGTGGTCTGCTTGACCCAGGTTCTACGCTTGGCCTCTGTACCGGTGCATTCGCAGGGCAGGAAGCTGCCTTCGGTCTGGACGGCGTCACCGTCACCTACACGGACTCCAATGGCGACACGCAGACGGCCTCGGCCCTGCAGCCCATCGAAGGGGACGCCAAGAACCTGGATGGCAACTCCATGCCGGGCGCCCCGGACATGACGCTGAACCTGGCGGCGGAATATACATTCCCAGCCATCAGCAATTCCAACTGGGACCTTACGATCCGCGGCGACTACTACATGCAGTCGGAAAGCGAGAGCCGTATCTGGAACACGCCGCGCGATGGACTGGAATCCTGGTCCAACGTCAACCTGTCCATCCTGCTCAACAATGCAGAGAGTGGATGGGGCGTGGAAGTCTTCGCCAAGAACTTGACCGACGAGGAGGTCATCACCGGTACTTACCTGACCGACGATTCCTCAGGCCTGTTCACCAACGCCTTCCTGACCGAGCCAGCCCTCTACGGCGTCACGGTCAAGAAGTCCTGGTAGGACCCGGACTCGTCTGAATTCCAAGGGCGGCCTTTCGAGGTCGCCCTTTTTGTTTGGCCAATCGGCAGGCTCGTCCTATGGTCCCAGCAAACCTCCCTGCCTCAAACGGAGACGCCCTCATGCGCCCTATCATCCCCCTGCTTCCGCTCGCACTGATTGTTGCCGCTTGTGGCGGGCCAGCTGAAACCACGCCGGTCGCAACAAGCGACTTTGACGTGAAACTCACGCCCGTCGTGACCGAGGCCGAGTGGCCCTGGGGCCTCGCCTTCCTGCCGAATGGCGATTTGCTGTTCACAGAGAAAGAAGGCGGCCTGAAATTCGTGGCTGGAGGCGAGGGCACCCCCTCTTCCGTGACCGGCCTGCCGGAAGCGTTCATTGAAGGTCAGGCAGGATATCTTGGCCTGGTGCTGGATCCGGACTTCGAGACCAACCGCATGGTCTACATCTCCTATTCCAAGGGCGATGGTGCCGCGAACGCAGCAGCCGTCATCAAGGGCCGCCTCAGCGACGATGCCAGCGCGCTGGAAAACGTCGAGGAAATCTTCTGGGCCGATGCGCGCGATACCGCGTATCACTATGGATCGCGCCTGCAATTTGCGAATGACGGCACCCTCTTCGTTTCCCTCGGCGAAGGCTTCAGCTTCATGAAGGATGCTCAGGATCCTACCAATACGCATGGTACCATCGTCCGCATCAACACAGACGGCTCTATCCCCGCAGACAATCCGTTTGCCGATGGTGAAGCCGGTGCGCCCGCAGTCTGGTCCTATGGTCACCGCAATGTTCAAGGGCTGTACTACGACACTTCCACTGACACGTTGTACGAGACAGAACACGGCCCGAAAGGCGGCGACGAACTCAATATCTCCACGCCCGGCGCAAATTACGGCTGGCCCAAGATCACCTATGGCGTCAATTATGACGGCACGATCATCACGAATGAGACCGAAGCCGAAGGCATGGTTCAACCGCTCACCTATTGGGTGCCGTCGATTGCCCCTTCAGGCCTCACCATGCTGACCAGCGACGTTTATCCGGGCTGGAAAGGCGACCTTTTCACGGGCGGCATGAATGGCCCGGCCGGACTGGAGTTGACGCGGATCGACATGGAAAATGGAGAAGTGGTCGGCAAACAGTCACTGTTTGACGAAGAATACGCAATCCGTGACGTGGTTCAGGGCCCCGATGGGCACCTCTATGTCGCGACCAAGGATTTCGACGGAATATTCCGCGTGGATATCGCTGAAACGGAAGCCGAATAGGCCCGATCAGATATCTCGGCGTGACCGGAGTGCGGCTGCGAGCGTACCATCATCGAGATGGTCCAGTTCGCCGCCCACAGGCACGCCATGCGCCAGACGCGTGACACTGACGCCCTTCCCCTCAAGTAACTCGGCCACGTAGTGCGCTGTGGTCTGGCCATCAACGGTGGCATTGAGCGCCAGGATCACTTCGCGTATGCCGCCGGCCTCCACGCGGGTCACCAGTGAAGGAATGTTGAGGTCATCCGGCGTAATACCGTCGATGGCCGACAGCACGCCGCCGAGCACATGGTATCGCCCCCGGAACGCGCCACCGCGCTCGAGCGCCCAGAGATCCGGTACGTCCTCCACCACGCACACCAGCGCATCTTCGCGCCCACCTGCCTGGCACACTGCGCAAGGCTGCACCGTGTCGAAATTCCCGCAGACCTTACACCGCTCGATCTTCTCGCCCGCTTCGGCCAGCGCGTCCGCCAATGGTTTGAGCAATGTGTCACGACGCTTGAGCAGGAACAGTGCAACCCGTCGTGCAGACCGGGGCCCGAGGCCCGGCAGGCGCGAGATCAGCTCAATCAGGCGAAGGATTTCAGGACCGGCAGAATTCTGGGACATGTCGTTCAATGTCAGCTATTTGCGCCTGGTTGCAAGCATGAACGTGCAAAAGCCATTTGCGCGCAAAACAAAACCCCGACCTTTCGGCCGGGGTTCGGGAAGCACTCTTAAAGCTTCAAAACTCTGGGCGTCAGGCCGCCGCTTCGACTTCCGCCGTCTTCGAGCTTGGACGCGGATCGCGCAGAACATAACCGCGCCCCCAGACCGTTTCGATATAGTGGTTGCCGTTGGTCGCATTCTGCAGCTTCTTGCGCAGCTTGCAGATGAAGACGTCGATGATCTTCAATTCTGGCTCGTCCATGCCGCCATAGAGGTGGTTCAGGAACATTTCCTTGGTCAACGTCGTGCCTTTCCGGAGGGAAAGAAGCTCGAACATCTGGTATTCCTTGCCGGTCAGATGAACGCGCTCGTCGTCCACTTCCACGGTCTTCGCGTCGAGATTCACAACGATTTCGCCCGTGCGGATCACGCTCTCGGCATGGCCTTTGGAGCGACGCACAATGGCGGTGATGCGGGCGATCAGCTCGTCCTTGTTGAATGGCTTGGTGAGATAGTCGTCAGCGCCGTAGCCGAGCGTCTTCACCTTCGCTTCAATGTCGGGATTGCCGGAGAGGATCATCACAGGCGTGTTCACACGGCCCATGCGCAGCTGTTTGAGCACTTCGTACCCGGAAATATCAGGCAGTGAGAGGTCGAGCACGATCATGTCGTACTCATAGACCTTGCCGAGGTCCACGCCCTCTTCGCCGAGGTCGGTGGTGTAGATGTTGAAGCCTGCAGCCTTCAGCATCAACTCGATGGAACGAGCCACCGCACTATCATCTTCAATCAGCAGGACGCGCATCTCTCGTCTCCCGAATCATCATTACGACCAAGCTAGCCGCATTTCCTGTCAATGTGAATCCTACGGGCTGTTCCTTTAACGAAGGTTAACAAGCCGTACGATCCACCCCCAAAACTTCTACTTTCTTCACACAGATTAATAGCCAATATCGACACCCTGACGGGCGCCTATGAGCATCTGGGAAATTGCAATTGCGTCCTGGATCGGCTGTGCCTGCTGGTCTGTGGAGATCAGCGTCTTCTGGCAACGGATCGCATCGCGCACTTTCGGATCCCGCATTACGGTACCCGCAAGATGCGGACGGAAGCCGAGGAAGGTCTGACAAGCGCGCGCAATCGCTTCATAGGTGCGCTGGCCTGCTGCCCGGGACTCGGCCTGATTGATACAGATGACAGGTTCGACGTTCGGCGCGTAACCGCGCAGCACCTTGATGAACGCATAAGCGTCCGTCATCGAGGTCGGCTCGTCGGTAATGACCATGAGCGCCTTGTCGGCGGCGCGCGCCAAGCGCATGCAATTGGCTTCGATCCCGGCGCCAAGGTCCACGACCACCTGGTCGTATTGCAGCGCCAGCGCCGAAAGGCCTGCAGCAAGGCGGGCAACTTCCTCAGGCGGAAGCTCAGCCAGCGCGCCAGAGCCGGATCGGCCAGGCAATACGTCAAAGCCGCCATCTGCTGCGCCGCCATCAACGGCCGTCACAGCATCATCCAGTTCGACCCAGCCTGCGATTACCGCAGCGAGGTCGGTTTCCGGTGCGATGCCGAGCTGAACATCGACATTGGCGAGGCCCAAATCGCCATCCACCAACAGTGTGCGCTTGCCGGCCTGTGCAAAAGCGGAGGCTAGGGTAATTGCCATGAACGTCTTGCCGACACCGCCTTTGCCACTCGCAACAGCGATGATCGAGGCTGGCGCGACGCGAGGGGTCGGCCGCTGGGCCGGACGTTCCTGCGATTTTCGAAGCATGAAGCTCATAGGACTACGCAGCTCCTTTCAGGGCGATCACATCGCCGGGGGCATCTTCCATCAACAAGGCAGCCAGCCGGGACGGCGCTGCCGGCACCAGCCCGCCGCCTATAAAGGGCGTAACGGCAAGGTGCGAGAAGGCGATTCCCGCAGAAGACAGAGCCGAAATGGCCCCTCCCCGCCTGCGGGCAATATCGAGTTTGGTCAGGATAGCGCGGCGTATGCCAGCGCGGGCAAAGATGCGGGCAGCATCTGCCTGATCTTCCGGGTGACCTTCGGCTGACATGACAAGTACGGGCTCGGCGCGCACGACCTGAATCAGGTCCTGCAGACTGTCCATGTCATCCTGGTCGAACGCATTGATCGATGGCAGGTCAATCACACAGCGATGCCCGGCGGCCCGTGCGGTGCGCAACGTGTCGAAAAGGGCATCTGGCGTCAAAGCGGTGCGAATCTGGCCACGCTCCTGTTCCAGATAGGCTGCGAGCTGAGCGCCGCCTGCAGTTCCATCAAGGTCTGCAGCGATTGGCAGGATGGCCGTACGGGCAACCGCCGCCCGGCGGGTCAGTTTCGCTGCAGTGGAGGTCCGGCCATGTCCTGGCGGCCCCACGAGGATGATGTCGCGTTCCATGCGGGCCGCAATCGGATCGCAGGTGACGATGCGCTCCAGACCGGCCGCGATCGAATCCTCTGGCGAGTCGCCCGGAACCGCATTCTGATCAGCGCCCTCATGAGCGACCCGATCCGCAAAGCGCTTGGGGGCGCCATGCCATAGAAGAGCGTCGCGAACGCGACTGTAGAGAGGGTTTTCAGAGCCACGACCATGTCCGGTGCCACGGGCTTCTCGCAGGAATAGCGGTTCGCTTGGAACAACGCCGCCTCCCAGCTTGTCCGTTGCAGCCCGAACTTCCACACCGCCGTCGATCTCCCGTTCAGACAGGATGACCGCGTCCGCTCCCATTTCGGCAAAAATCATCGCTTTGGCGGCCTCAAGGGTCTCCGCGGCGAACATCTTCATGCGCATGTTTGCATGTTCCCTTGTGTTGATCACCCCGCCGATCGCCACCCCAATAGGCCGACAGGACATGCTTTCGTTGGAAGCAGTTAACACCGGCAAAGGTTAACAACTTCCTTTCTTCCGTTAGGAATTGGGCGGCCTTGCAATGTTTTAATGATAATTGCCTAAGCGTCAGGCAGCCGCGCGATCGTCGACGATTTCCGACAGGGTCACGCCCAATTGGCCATCCGCTATAACCAGTTTGCCCCGCGCCATCAGGCGATCTGACAGATAGATGTCAACCGGCTCACCCGTATGGCGCTCCAGGGCAACGATGTCCCCTTCTGCCATGGCCATCAGTTCCTCGATGGGCATCCGCAGTTCACCCAGCACCACATCCACCCGGACAGGCACATCCATCAGGCTCTTTTTCAGCGCGGGATTGGCAGAATCAGTCATGAGGTACCTTCGGGTGTAACACGCGTGAGAGATTGCCGGGCGTCGAACAGATCACCCTGCCCGTCAAGAATGGTGCGGGCGGTGGCCCTTATTAACGCATGGGCCCGGTCACTGAAACCCTCCTCATAGGCGCAGGCCTCCAGATGACCTGTCAGCGCCACGAGATTGGCGAGGGCTTCGTTGAGTGCATTCGTCACGCCCTGCAAGCGCTCGCTGTCGGCGCGGGCCGCTTCGGCGCGCACACTGGCAGCGCCTTCCGCACGGGCTTCCGCCAGCATTTCCAGCAATTCCGGCGTGGTCAGCTTCACCGGTGGGTCGAGCTCGACCGGAGCCGCTTCGCCCGGACTGAAATCGCTGCGAAATTCAAATTGCGTAACAGATTTGACAGCGCGGTGGATCATTCGACGAGTTCATCCTCATCTTGCGGACGCCCTGCGCGAATGTCTCCGCGCTCGATCAGCGTGCGGGCCAGATCAACCAGTTCCATTCGTGCGGCTTCAATCTCGCTGCGGCGCACGGCGCCAAGCATGTCGATTTCCTCGCGCAGCAATTCTCCAGCGCGTTGCGTCATGTTTCGGAAGAAGGCCGCGCGGGTCTCTTCGCGTGCGCCTTTCAGCGCAAAGGTGAGGCGTGTACGGTCTGCGGCAGACAGCAAGGTCTGCAGTCCCCCCGCATCCAGATTCGCCAGATCGTCGAAAGTGAACATCAATGAGCGGACGCGCTGTCCGGCGCCTGGCACAGCGGATTCCAGCGCAGACAAAAGGCTTTGTTCTGAACGGCTATCCATCCGGTCGAAGATACGGGCGACACCTTCATGACCACCGGTTCGGGAAGCTGGCGCGGCGCCGGCCATCCATGCCGACACGGCTGTTTCGAGCGCTGCGACCGCGCTTGGATGCGCCGGACCCAAGTGTAACAGGCGTTGCATCACGTCGACGGCGACAGGTTTCTCGAGCGCCTTCAACATGCGCGCCGAGGCTTTGCCATCCAGACGGGAAAGCATCAGGGCAAGTGCTTGCGGGTGCTGGCCCTCAGCCAGTTTCAACAAATCTCGCGTTTCAAGTTCAGACACTTCAGCCCAGATTGGCGTATCGGCTTCGGAAGATGCGCCGCTGCGCGCATGCGCCTGTTTGTAGCTTTCCAGCGCATCAGTCTCATCACGCAAATCATCGTCCAACGCATCCATTGCGGCGGAAAGTGCGCGGGCTTCCTGCGAACTCAATTCGCTCCAGACTGGCGCGGCCTCAGGCCCCAGAGCGCGCATCAGTCGCGCCGACCGAGCAAGCCCGGTCGTGCCGCGCGGTCGTGAAATCGCCAGTGCGCTCATGCTGCATCTCCTTCACCGCGCATCCAGCTGCGCAGGATTGATGCGGTGCGCGCGGGATCCTTGCGCACAAGGGATGCAGCGTCCGGGTCCGGCTGGCGGACCGGGCGTGGTTTGGACACCGGAATGATGTCCGCAGATTCCATGCGGGCCGACTTTCGGTCAGCTGGCGCGCCGGTGCTCGTCGCCGCTGGAGCTGCGTCAAGGGGGGCACGAAAACCAACCCACGCCAACAAACCGCAAAGCAATGCGTACAGGCCAAGCTCAGTCCAGCCAGTTGCATCCGGACGACCGGCAACACCTCGCGCGAAGTCAGCCTGTTCGATGATCAACTGATCGCCGGTTTCAGGCGACAGCAGAATGGCGGAACTTGCAAGACGTTGCAGGGTTGGTGCGGTCTCGCTCGCATCTGACGCCAGCAGGATGAGGACCGATCGGCCTGAGCGACCATCGCCGGACACGGAGAGGCGGATGTTTCCCGTGCCGGCCACCGGCTCAAGAATACCCATCAGGGAAGTTTCGATGGCTGATCCAGGGACCCAGGCCTCAACGGGCTGGGTGAACAGGTCGCTGGCACGCCAGCTGCCCAGTACGCCTGCTATGACAAGCGCGAACAGCGCGACTGCTCGTGTGGAGAGCATCGCGCTGCCTTGGAATTTTGCGAGCCTATGATCCATTCGCTACTCCTGTTGCCGGGTAAACTTCCGGCATTCAGGACCAGTGATAGGCGCTGGCATTTAAATTTGTGTTTAACGGAGAGGAATCCGTTAACCGTGACGCGTCCTAGCGGCGGTATTGCTGCAAACGTGTGGTCCGCAGTCCCTTGGTTCCGTGACGGGAATAAAGCTTCTCCCACGTCTCGAATTCTTCTTCGCTCAGGCTGTAGCGATCACAAGCAGCCTTGCGGGACAGGAGTCCCCCGGAGACTGCTGCAACGACTTCAGCTTTGCGACGCGTAACCCAACGCAAAATGTTGGGTGACGGAAGATCCGCCAGGGTCAGCATCTGGCCATCCGGGCCGGGGACGCTGATGTTACGAGCATTGTGCTGTTCCATGTCCACACCATTCTAGTTGCTATGACAGGACTGCCCGGCTTCTCCGGGCGCCATGGAAATCAACATACAGGGTGGGGTTTAAGCCGAGGCGTAAGCGACCATGTCAGTTTTACTCCCCAGGTTAGAGGAATGTTTGGAAAGCTGTACCGGGCCGGGACAGATCGTGGGAATCAGCTGGATTCATTACAGAAAGTATAACTTTCGCCCGGATTACGGCAGCAATGCCAGCGCATCATTGTCGCGCGCCTGCGCTGCGTGACGGCGCAGCATGGTGAGGAACATCTCGTCTCCGCGATCCGTCTGCTTCACCAGCATTGCCGCCCCGAAAGCAACCGACATGCCGTAAAAGCTGAACCAGCGATAATGATCGTAGAGCGCCTCGAACGAGTAGTCGGAAATACCCTGCTCGGTCAGCCGCGCATGATAGAAGCGCAGCAATGCCTGCTCGTGCTTTGGCCGATCTTCGCGCGTCAGACCCGCTCCGATGAAGTATGCAACATCACCAGCTGGCGCGCCCTTGCCAGCTGTTTGCCAGTCTACAACGGCCAGTGGTTTGGGTGCCGCGTCCGCGCCGAACAACATATTGTCCAGCCGGAAGTCGTTGTGCGTCAGCGCATGCGGGCCGTCATACCCCTCACTCCAGGCTGGCAATGCCGCCGCATACGCGTCACCCACGAGGATGTCGTCAGCCTCCAGCCGTTCACCATACCGATCCTTGAATCCATGCCAGAGGCCACTCACTGCTTCCGGTGTCAGCGCAGGCGGCGGCGCAAGGTCACTGCCCTGCAACCAGGCGTGCGTATCAAGTGACGGATCATTCCAGTACGCCGCATGCAACACAGCCGCTGCCGACAAGGCACGCTCGGCCTCGGCGACACTACACCCCTGAAGTTGGTCGCCCTGCTCAGACGGCGCCATGTCTTCCATGATCAGCGCGAACCGGTTCGTGTCCGGGTCATAATCTGTGTAAAATGCCGCTGGTGTAATTACGCCGGCCACTTTCGGGAAAGTCCGATAGAATTTTACTTCCCGCTCATAATGGCCAAGCAGCTTGGCGGTCATCAGGCTTTCCGGGCTATCAGATGGAAACTTGCCTACCAGTGTCGCCGGAGCATTCGGCCCCTTGCGCGCATAGTCGAAAACAAAGCGGACATTCTCGCCGATCTGTCCGGTGCCGATGGATTTTGCGGTGAGGCCAGCAACCTCGGCGTCAATACCGATCTCTCCAAATAGCGCATTGAACCAATCCGCTCCCAATGAGAGCGGGTCTGCGTCGAGGCCTGGTCGGCTCATTCATGTTTCCTCCGGTTTCGTTTCCTCGTCGGCAGTGTTGTCCTGCCGTGTTTTCTTTTTTCCCCAGCCGGTGAAGCGCTGAAGCTGCTCCATCCGCTCTTCGGCGTCGCGCAGGCCCTTGTCGAGCGCGGCCATGGTCAGCGCGAAATCACCGCTTGTTTCCTTGCGCCAAGCGCGTTCGGCTGTGTCGATCACATAACCAATCGCGACGGATTTGAGCGCCACCGGCGCGCCGGAACGAGTGTCGAGTCCGGCCGAGACGAGCGCCCAATCGGCGCTGTGCTTTCGAGCGAGGGGAAGCGCGAGCAAGAGCGATGGCGTGTGGTCTCTATACTTCATCAGCGAGAGGAGCCCGGCGCGGCGCGCTTCCATTGCCTCGAACCGCAGCATGATAACGTCGAACAGGCGTTCCCGCGGGCTTTCGTCATGCGACACGCCCTCTTCCGACATGGCCTTGTCGAAATAGGCATCGGCATGTGCGGCAAGATCATCCTTGCCGGCAAGGCCATGAAATTCGGAAAGACTGGTATCTGCGGCCTCCGCAATGGCCGACAGTGTCAGATCGGCCCAAGGCGTCTCGTCGGCAAGTTCCAGTGCGGCGAGCAGGCCCTTTTCCAATATGCCTGCCTGCGTCGTCATCGGTAACTGTCCTCTAATCCGGCTCTCTGGAAAGCTCCCGGTCGCGGGTCACAGCGGCGCGCAGGGCTTTCCTCAGCAATATAGGCATCCCACCGTCATCCATAAGGATGTCAAGAGCGGCCTGGGTGATGCCGCCGGGGGAAGTGACCATTTTTCTGAGCGCATTTGGAGTCTGGCCGGATTGTTCCATCAGAGCGGCCGCACCGATGATCGTCTCAATGGCAAGACGCGCCGCCATGTCCTTTGGCACGCCTTCGGCTTCTCCGGCTTCGGCCATTACCTCGGCAAGCAGGAAGACATAGGCCGGGCCGCACCCCGAAATACCTGTCGCGGCAACCATTGTCTTTTCGTCCATCGGGCCCTCGACAAGCCCAAGCGGTGTGAGCAGCTTGCGGGCGGCTTCAATATCCGAAGAGCCCAGCGACGGAGCTGCTGACAGAAGCGTGACCCCTTTTCCAATCGACCCCGGCGTATTCGGCATGGCGCGGATCACATGCGGTGTGCCGAGGCGGTCTTCGAGCTGGCTCAGCTTGATTCCGCCCATGACGGAAATCACCAGTGTTCTCTCGTCGATGTATTGCTTGATGCCTTCAGCAGCGCGCGCGAATTGCTGGGGCTTGATACCCAGAACGACGATGCGCGCAGGCGACGGATCCGGGTTCAGCGTGATGCGGCCGGCTTCAGCCCATTCTTGCACTTGCGGCGTCGGGCGCGGTGCGACGATAGAAATATTGGGCTTGGAACGCCCCGACAGCCAACCGGACGCCAGTGCGCCGCCCATGCGGCCTGCCCCGATCAGGACAATTGACTGTGCCGCCGCCACGCGCCGGGTCTCAGGCTTCGCCGTGGGTTTCGAACATGACCGCATCCATCGCTTCGCGTGGGCTCTTGCCAGCCCAGATCAGGAAGTTGAACGCAGGTACAAACCGGTCAACGGCGCTGACGGCCGCCGCGATGGTCGACCGGAGCTCGCCCAGGGAGGCCTCGTCACGATCCATCATGGAAAAGGTATATCGGAAGATGACCACACCCTCGTCTGCCCAGTAATCAAAATGGCCGAGCCAGAGGCGCTCATTGGCCATGATGATCAGTTCGGACAGTTGACGGCGTTTGTCAGCTATCGGTTTGATGTCGAGGGTGACGGAAAAATGGATCGCGGCGGGTTCAGGGCGAAACGCGAACAGCGCGCCCATATCACCCCAACGGGTCTCAGCCACAGCCTGAATTGTGCCTTCTTCGTCGCGTTCGTGCTGCCACCCGGCGATTTCGAGGGCCTCTTCGACGCGATCGAGCGGATCGATCCCTTCGAATTCTTCGCGTGAAAGATCAAGGCTCATGAAAGTCTCCCCTTCTTTCTGAAGTCATGGACACAGGATTCGTGCCCAATGGCCATCCCCGTTGAAACGCGGCGCAGGGTCTGCGTCCACCCCGAACAACAGGTAGGCATACAAAGTCTGTGGGTTGCGCTATTTGGATTTTGCAGCTGCTTCGAGCTCTGCCACACGCGCTTCCAGCGCTTCGACACGCTCCAGCGCCGCCGTGGCGAGCGTCTTCAGTGCCTCGACTTCGTCGCGGCCCGCCAAGTCCATATCGGCGATCAGGCCCTTCACGCGGGCCTGGGCAGCGGTCTTCGCCTCTTCGCTTGCGGCCCGTGCAGCACCCATTGCGCCGGTCATCAGACCTGCAATGTCATCTAGCAGTGGATTTGTTGTGGCCATGCGGCTACTCCTTCGCGGCATCGGGCGGACAAGTTCTCGGTCCCCTAACAGATAGGTCCTTATCCATACAGGGAAAAGACGCTGCATGCTGGATATGATGAGCTTCGCTGCAACCCTCCTGCCCGCTGCGGCGCTGACCTTCCCGGATGTCAGTCCGGCCTTGGTCTCTATTGATCTCGGCTTTCTTGGGCTCGGCACCTTCCATTTGCGCTGGTACGCGCTCGGCTACATGGCCGGAATCGCGCTTGCCTGGTGGTATGCCAGCGCTATGATCCGGCGTCCGCGCCTGTTTGGCGGCACCAGCCCGCTGACCAAGGACCAGTTGGACGACATCATGTTCTGGATCATTGTCGGCATCATTCTGGGCGGACGCTTCGGCTATGTCCTGTTCTATATGGTGCCCTATCAGTTTGATGTGATCGCGGCGAACCCGCTGACCATTTTTAAGATCTGGGATGGGGGCATGGCATTTCATGGCGGCATTCTGGGCGTCACGATTGCGCTCATCCTGTTTGCGCGCCGTCGCAAAGTGTCTCTGCTCTCGATTGGCGATATTGCCGGTGTGGTCGCGCCTATTGGCATCGGCCTCGTCCGACTCGCCAATTTCGTGAACGCCGAACTCTATGGACGTCACACGGATGCGCCCATCGGCATGGTATTCCCGGAAGGCTATGTGCGCGGCTCGACGCCGCCGGCCTATAATTGGGATACCGGCGAATGGGCCTATACAGGCTTCGAGACTGCGCGCCACCCCAGCCAGCTTTATGAAAGCGTGCTGGAGGGCTGGTTACCGCTGATTGTGGGATCGATCCTGATCTGGCGCTTCGGCGCGCTGAAGCGCCCCGGCCTTATCGCGGGCCTGTTCCTGCTGACATACGCGACCGGGCGCACCATCGTCGAGAACTTCCGCCTGCCCGACAGTTTTGTCGAAGGCCTGCCGGACTGGATCACGATGGGCCAGTTGCTCTCCATCCCCATGTGGATCGGCGGCATCTGGCTGGTCTGGAACGCGCTGAAGTCAAAGCCCGCGACCTCGAGCTGAGCCTGCCATGACCCTGAAGGATCGCATCACCCGCCTGATCGAAACCGGCGGCCCCATCCCGGTTTCAACCTATATGCAGCTCGCCCTGCATGACGCCCAACAGGGCTATTACGCCACACGCCCCGGCCTCGGCACGGATTTCATTACGGCGCCGGAAGTCAGCCAGGTCTTCGGCGAACTGATCGGCCTGTGGGTCGTGCATGAATGGCGGGCCATGGGCGCGCCGGACGCGTTTCATATGGTTGAGATCGGTCCCGGCCGCGGCACGCTGATGGCGGATGCGCTGCGTCTCGCCTATGTCGCGGGCGGTCGCGAATTTGCCGATGCTGCCCAGCTCACTTTCGTTGAGCCGAGCCCTGAACTGCGTAAGGTACAGGTCGAGCGTCTCAGCGATTATACACCATCCTTTGCCGATACGCTCGGCAATGTGCCCGCCGGGCCGATGATCCTGATCGCCAACGAATATCTCGACTGCCTACCTGCCCGCCAATACCGCAAGGCGGATGGCCAATGGCGCGAATGCGTGGTCGGGCTGGATTCTGATGGAGCGCTTGCCTTCGGGCTTGCGGCCGACGAGCAGCGCGCACCCGATGGCGCGGCCGAAACCTCAGAGTCCGTCGAGGTGCAGATCGGGTTCGACCTGCTGATTGCAGACCTTCTGATGCGTCCCGCTCCAATGCGCGCATTGTTCATCGATTACGGCCCGGCCGACGCGACGCCGGGCGACAGTTTGCGAGCTTTCAGCCAAGGCGAGCAGGTCTCCCCCCTTGCCCGTCCCGGCGAAACAGATTTGACCGTGGACGTGGATTTCGGCCGCCTGCAACGGCTCGCCGCCCGTATGGGACTGGACGTCGCTGGCCCGACACCGCAGGGCATGTTCCTGATGGGGCTCGGCGCGCAGGCAAGGCTGAACCAGCTGGTCGAGGCCAACCCCGACCATGCCGAGGCGATCTTCGACAATGCCCAGCGCCTGATCGACCCGAAGGACATGGGCAGCCGCTTCAAGGCAATCTGCCTGTCGAGTGGCGGCCTGCCCGCACCGGTTGGGTTCTAGGCACCCCTACTCGGCTTCAGCCCCGATATGCTGGTCCACGAAACTGGCCATCGCGCGCAACGCTTCAATTCGCGTATCGCCATCCGACATCCAGTGATCCTCGCCCGGAAGCTTGATGAAGGTCACATCCTTGCCGGCTTTTTCGAGAGCCCGTTCCATGATCTCGCTCTGCTTGATCGGCACGACGGTGTCGTCATTGCCATGGATCAGCAGTACGGGTGCCGTGAACTTGTCTGCGGCTCTGGCTGGCGAGATAGCATTCAGCTTCTCGCGCTCTTCATCAAGATCGCCTATGTTTTCCTGCCAATAGTCCAGCGCCCAATGCTTGCGCCCATTATCCCACTTCACATCCACGAGGAGGGGTCGAATGTCCGACACGGGTGCAATCGCCACGACGCATTTGTACAGGTCGGGTGTGAACGCACCGCCCGCGAGCGCCGCATAGCCGCCATAACTGGCCCCGACAATGCAGACACGTGTCGGGTCTGCCAGGCCCTGCTCCACCAGCGTCTGCACGCCATCAGTGATGTCATCCTGCATCTTGCCGCCCCACTCCCCTTTGCCAAGAATCCGGTGCTCAGTTCCGTAGCCTGACGACCCCCGGAAATTCGGCTGAAGCACGAGGTAGCCCCGATTGGCGAAATACTGCGCCATCCAATCGAACCCCACCGCGTCATACGATTCTGGTCCGCCATGTGGCATCACGACCAGAGGCAGCTTGCTGGCCGTTTCAATATCCACACCCGCCGGCCAGGTCAGGATCGACGGAATGTTGAGCCCATCCCGGGCTTTATAATTGACAGAAACCATCTGGCCGACGGCGTCTGGGGGTATGTTGTCACGCTCATCCGCGACGAGCATCAATTGGCCAGTTTCCCGGTCCTGCAGGACATAACTGCCGGGCGTGTCGCTGCCATAGATCAGGTAGAGTAGCTTCGACCAGTCATCGGTCCAGGATACGAGATTTACAGAGGCCGTGGAAAACTGGTTCACCATGCCCGAGACGGCCGCGTCCACATCCGGATCATAAAACTTGTACGAGGGCACTGCGCCGGAATATTCGACACCGAGAACGAACCGGTTCCCATCCTTGATGATCCGCTCGATCGTACCGCCCTTCCCGCCGAGCGATGCAGGCGTCAACTGCCCCGAGAAATCGAGCTCATAAACGTTTCCGGAATCATCGGCATCACTACCGTCGGAAAACAGCAAGGCGGACCGGTCAGCCTTGATACCCGTGACACCGGGGGGCAGTTGCGAAGTTTCGAGTTCATAGATGAGCTCACGCTTCCCGTTCACATAGGTATAAACCCTGTAGGTATCCGTGGTGTTATTATAGTCCTCCCGCGCAAGTACCGTCCCATCCTTGTCCACGAACCAATCAACCGTATTGTCGACACCGCTCTTGAACCGTCTTCCTTTTCCGGTTTTCAAGTTCACGCGCAGTAGGTTGTAATTCGGATCAGAATAGCGATCTCCGACATAGGCCGGCATAAAGATGTGACCGGGGTCAGCATCGTCACCAACAATCCGCCCAAGACCGCCTTGGGCTGGATAGATGTTGTCAGTGCCCCTCAACAGAAATTTCAGGTGCTTGGTCTTCAAATTGAAAGAGAAAGCGCCAGAATATTCAAACTCCCCCCGGAACCCGATCACAAACTTCGTTTCTGACGCAAGGATGACGATGTTTTCCTCATCGGCGAACCAAATGTCCCGCGTGGCAACGTCGTCGATCTTCACGTGATAGGTCTTCTGTCGCGTCGCAAAGTCAAACGTGACGAGATAATCCGCCCCTTCCCGGCGCTCGGCAAAGGCCACGATCGATCCATCCGGAGACAGGGCCATGTACCGGATTGAGGGCAGGTCGCCATAGGCTTCCAGCGGCGGGTGGGTGACCTCGGCGCTGGCCGTGTTGAAGCCAAAGCCGAGCCATGCCGCCAGAACGGCCAAGACCAATACTCTCATGCAGGATCTCCCGAACAATAACATTCAGGCTATTTTGGATGGAAAGGCGAAGCAACACCGAAACCGCCCAATTGCAACCAACTCCCCCCTTCCGCTGCGCAAGCCGGGCTTGGCTTTGGCGGGCTGGCCCCCATGTCTTGGAAACGTAATGCAAGGGGCCTTGATGTGGCTGAACTTTCGATCCTTGAACTCGGACGCGTGCGCGAAGGCTTTACCCGCGCCGACGCGCTGAATGATGCCCGCCGCCTCGGCCAGCACGCCGAGGCCCTTGGCTACAAGCGGCTTTGGGTCGCCGAACACCACAATATGAAAGCCGTCACGACGGCAGCTACCTCGCTCGTCGTCTCGCACATTGCGGCTGGCACGAAGACCCTCCGCGTGGGCGCTGGCGGCATCATGCTGCCCAATCACGCGCCCTATATCATCGCCGAACAGTTCGGCACGCTGGAGGCGCTCTATCCGGGCCGGATCGACCTTGGCCTGGGCCGTGCCCCCGGCACCGACCAGATGACGCTGCGTGCCCTGCGTCGGGATCCCAACAGCGCCGACCGCTTCCCCCAGGATGTGCTGGAACTGCAGGCCTTCCTCGGCCCGGTCGAGCCCGGCCAGCAGATCGAAGCCGTCCCCGGCTCCAATTCGAACGTGCCTTTGTGGATTCTTGGCTCCAGCCTTTTCGGCGCGCAGGTCGCTGCGGCCTATGGCCTGCCTTACGGGTTTGCCTCGCATTTCGCACCCCAGGCACTGGATGATGCGCTGGCCACCTATCGTGCGAACTTCCAGCCATCAGATCAGCAGAAGACGCCCTACGCGCTGATCGGCGTGAACATCATCGCTGCCGAGACGAACGAGGAAGCCAAGTATCTCGCGACCTCCCAGCAGATGTCGTTCGCAAACCTCGTGCGGGGCGACCGCAAGCTGACCCAGCCGCCGATTGACGACATCGACACCTATTGGACGCCGGAAGAGAAAATGCGCGCGTCACACATGCTGAATTTCAGCATCATTGGGGACGCGGATACGGTGAAACGCGGCGTCGAGGCCCTGCTCGCCCGCACACAGGCCGACGAGCTGATGATCGTCTCCGACATGTACGACGTCGACAAGCGCCTGCGCTCGTTTGAAATCATCGCGAACGTCCTGAAAGGCTGAATTGTCGTTTAATGATCGCCCCGGCTAGACGGGGCGTTTGATCTCGTTGTGGTCGTCCAGCAGCACAATTGTCGGCGCATGCTGGCGGGCCTTGTCGGCATCAATCCCGGCGAAGGCCGCAATGATGACTTTGTCGCCGGCCGCAAAATGGCGCGCGGCCGCGCCGTTCACACCGATCGTCTTGGAACCGCGCGGTGCTTCCAGGGCATAGGTCTGGATGCGGGCACCATTGGTGACGTTCCAGATATCCACCCGCTCATTCGGCAGGATGCCCGAGGCATCCAGCAGGTCCTGGTCAATCGATACCGAGCCTTCATAGTGAAGGTCACACTGCGTGACGGTCGCAGAATGCAGTTTCGCTTTCAGCATGTTGAGCAACAAGGATGGATCCTCCCGGATTATTGTGAGCGCATCATTATGCTCATAATGAGCATATAGGAAGGCCTGCGGCCTTGCGCAAGGCGCTTATTGCATCGCAGCAAATGTGAGTAAAGACGATATTGGACGCTTGGGCCTCACCTTCACGCGAGGTCATGACGTCCCCCCACTCCCATACCCCGTGTCGCGCGAATTCCGTACCAAAATGGGTCGCCTTGCGGGATTTCGTCTGTTAACAATCTGTAAGGCTGGGGAATAATACAGGGGAGAAACGACATGAAACAGGTGTCAGCAAGCGCCATCGCCATCGCAATGATCGTCGCCGGCTGCGCGTCCAGCCCGGACCCCGCACCCGCCTCTCCGCCGCCCGCAGACAGTCAGGTGCCCAACGGACCCGTGCGTGGCATACCCAATCCCGGTGATGATGATTTTCTCGGCGCGCCAACCCCCACCGTGCGGCGCCATACCGGCCGCGCCAGCGGCGGCGCCGTGCCCGCCAAGGACTACCTCCCCTATATCGATGTCGCGATCGACGAGGCAGCCGTCTATTCCGAGTTCGGAGATATGCTGCAGGACCGTTACACGCGGATACAGATCGTCACGCTGAAACCCGATGCCTATGACATGGAGGGCGTGACGTCCGGCGTACGCAGTCAGGAAGTTGAGGCCCGCAACTATGACGAGGAGAGCCGGGGCTGGTTCTCTCGCATGATGTCATCGCGCAGTATTACCCGCACCCTGATCGCCGAGTTCGATGTGGCCAAGCCAGACATCACTGCGACCAATGCGCTCTTCTCGTCTACCTTCTCCTCGAACAACCGCGAGGGGGAATCCTGGACAACGAATGAGAGCATCTCGGTCTATGCCACGCCTTACTTCAAGGTCGGACCCAACACGACCATTGAGGCACGCTTTCGTCTTCAGCTGTCGGATGAAAAGGAATCCTCAGCCAGCGCCAATGTAATGGGGGCGCTGACCACCGCTGCCAACCTGATTGCGCCGACCTCCACGCTGGTCACCTATTTCAATGCGCCCCTGATGATGGAGGCTTCCAACTTCCTGAATAACTCCACCAGCACCCTGTTCGGTCAGTCGATCACGGAGCAATCGGTCAGCGCGTTTTCCGTGAAGGCATGGAGCGACAAGCCAATCCTCGTTGTCTCCGCGCAATTGCCGGACACGAACGATATCAAGGACACGCGCGGTAAAGGCGCTATCGGTCAATGGGCCGTGTATCTGGACCAGCCGATCCCTTCCATCTTCACAGCAGGTGTTTCGGATACCGGATACCCGGACTTTACCGGCGTTACTTCAGGCGACATCCTGGCTTTTGATGTTGGTGAGGACCTGACCGTGTATGATTACATCTTCTCGCGGCTCGACCTGTCAGATCGTATTTCATACCTCAACAGCTCGGCTGACCCGGACGTTGCCGGCCTGATCTGCAACCGGATTGAACGCGGCCTCTCCGAAATCGGGTTTACCTCCTATGACGCGGCCGCTGCGGTCTGGGCCGCATCCGTCTCCGATCAGTTCAATGGCGCCGCCAAGTCTGCCTTCCAGGGCGAAAACACATGCGAGGCCATGATACGCTGGAAAGCACTGGGCGGCTGATCCGGTCCCGCGACCACCACCCCTCCCCTGTTAGCAGCACTTATGGCCCCATGCAGTTGCGGTTCTTGAATGGCCCAGCCAGAAGGAGAGGATGACAAACGTCCTCATCGTTAATGGTCACCAGCCCTTTCCAACCTCTCCCGGTACGCTGAACGCTGCCTTTGTCGAACGCGCTCGGCGCATATTCGAGGCGGCCGATTGGAACATTCGCACCACTCATGTGGCAGATGGATGGGACACGGAGGAAGAGGTCGCCAATCAACTCTGGGCCGATAAGATACTCTTTCAGTTCCCCCTGAATTCCATGGGCCTGCCCTGGTCTCTGAAGCGTTATCTCGATGAGGTATACACCGCCGGCATGGATGGCCGCCTGTCAAAGGGCGACGGGCGCAGCCGCAAGGACGCGTCCCGTCAATATGGCAGCGGCGGTCACCTGACCGAAACGCAATACATGCTGTCGCTCACACTCAATGCGCCGCGAACGGCATTTGGCGATCCGAACCAGAATTTCTTTGAAGGTCGCTCCGTCGAAGACCTGCTCTGGCCGGTGCATTTGAATTTCCGATTTTTCGGTATGCAGGCCCTGCCGAGCTTTGCGGCATATGATGTTTCCAAGGCGCCGACAATCGCGGCAGACTTCGAACGCTTCGATGCGCATTTGCGAGGCGCGTTTGGCTTGCCTGCCCATCCACGATCAGCCTGATGTGAGGAAGTGGGCAACCACGCGCCGGGTGTGCGGGGCGTCGCGATGCTCGAACAAATAGATGCCCTGCCAAGTGCCCAGCGCCATGCGCCCCGCCGAAACGGGAATGGAGAGCGAGGTCTGTGTCAGCGCGGACTTGATATGGGCAGGCATATCGTCTGGCCCCTCGGTACGATGGACGAGATAGTTCATCGTGGGGTCATCGGCATGCGGCGCGAGGCGGCGAAAGAAAGCCTGAAGATCCCGCTGCACATCCGGATCGGCATTTTCCTGAACCAGCAGCGAGCAGGACGTGTGCTGGCAGAACAGGGTCAGAAGGCCGTCGCCCCGACCGGCGACAAATTCCGCCGCATCGCGGGTAAACTCAAAAAGGCCGGAACCTTGGGTCGAAATCGTGAGCTGGGTCTGCATGATGTCCGGATAGCCGCTGGCGCCCCGCCCGGCAATCGGGGATGAGTTTCCGGGGTGACGGGCCCTGTTACGCCCTGTATCTCAAGAATTGACGGTATAATCCAAGTGAACGGAGTGGGACATGCGCTGGAAGGGTGGACGCAAGGGCGGCAACGTCGAGGATAGACGCGGCATTAGCGGGGGCAAGGTTGCGGGCGGCGGAATCGGCTTTGTCCTGATCGCGCTGGTCGTGTCCTATTTTCTGGGCATTGACCCCCAGCCCCTGCTTGAGGCGGGCAGTGGCATGTCATCCGGCCAGCAACAGCAATCCGGCGAAGTCGGCACCCCAGAGGATGAGGCCGGCCAGTTCGTTGATGTGGTTGGCACCAACGTCAATGACGTCTGGACCGGACTGCTGGACGGCTACAAGAAGCCAAATGTCGTGATCTATACCGAAGGCACGGGCACCGGATGCGGCTATGGCCAGGCCGCGATGGGGCCTTTCTATTGCCCAGCCGACCAGACCATCTATCTGGACCTTTCTTTCTGGCAGCAGATGGAAACCCAACTTGGCGCGTCCGGTGCAGATTTCGCGCGCGCATATGTCATCGCGCACGAATACGGCCACCACGTCCAGACGCTGACCGGGGCCTCGCAACAGGTGCGCAAGGCACAGCAGCAGGCTCGCAATCAGGCCGCGGCAAACAAATACTCCGTCGCGCTGGAGCTGCAGGCTGACTGCTATGCTGGCGTGTGGGCTGCCCGCGCCGCAGAGGCCTCCAATGGCCAGGTTGCGCTCGAACGCGGCGACATGGCAGAAGGCTTGAAAACCGCCAATGCGATCGGCGACGACATGCTGCAAAAGCGCTCGACGGGCCGCGTCTCGCCCGAAGGCTTCACGCATGGCTCAGCCGAACAGCGCATGGAGTGGCTGACCCGGGGTTATGAGAGCGGTGACCCCCGCCAGTGTGATACGTTCAACTGAGCCCCTGCCCGAACGGGGGAAGCAACACCACTCAAAGAGGGAGAGCCGACATGACCGACGGCAAGCCAATGGGGTTCGACACCCTGCAAATTCATGCGGGCGCGAACCCGGACCCCGCCACTGGCGCGCGCCAGGTGCCGATTTACCAGACAACGGCCTATGTCTTCCGCGACGCAGACCATGCCGCCGCGCTCTTCGGCCTGCAGGAAGTCGGCTATATCTATTCCCGCCTGACCAATCCGACCGTGGCCGCCCTTGGCGACCGGATCACCGCGCTGGAAGGCGGCGCGGGCACTGTCTGCTGTTCGTCCGGTCATGCGGCCCAGATCATGGCGCTGTTCCCGTTGATGGCCCCCGGCCGCAACATCGTCGCCTCGACGCGCCTCTATGGCGGCACGATCACCCAGTTCAGCCAGACCTTCAAACGCTTCGGCTGGTCGGCCACCTTCGTGGACTTTGACGATCTCGACGCCGTGAAGGCCGCGATTGACGACGACACGCGCGCCATCTTCTGCGAGACCATCGCCAATCCGGGCGGCTATATCACCGATCTGGACGCGATTGCCGAAATCGCCGACGGCGCAGGCATCCCCCTGATCGTCGACAATACGACGGCCACGCCCTATCTCTGCCGTCCGATCGAGCATGGCGCGACGCTGGTCGTTCACTCGCTGACGAAATACATGACCGGCAATGGCACGGTCACCGGCGGCGCAATTATCGATTCCGGCAAGTTCGACTGGTCGGCGTCTGACAAGTTCCCGTCCCTGTCGCAGCCCGAACCGGCCTATCACGGCCTGAACTTTCATGAGACATTTGGCCCCGCCGCGTTCACCTTCCACGGCATTGCCATCGGCCTGCGCGACCTCGGCATGACGCTCAACCCTCAGGCGGCGCATTATACGCTGATGGGCATCGAGACGCTCTCCATGCGGATGGAGAAACACATTGCAAACGCCGAGAAGGTTGCCGCGTGGCTGGAAGGTCATGATGCGGTTGCTGGTGTCACCTATGCCGGGCTCGACTCCTCGCCCTACAAGGATCGCATCCCGAAAATCTGCCCGAAAGGGGCTGGCGCCCTGTTCACGGTCCAGCTGAAAGGCGGCTATGAAGCCTGCACGCAGTTCGTTGGCGGCCTGAACCTGTTCAGCCATGTCGCGAACCTCGGTGACGCGCGCAGCCTGGTTATCCACCCCGCCTCGACCACGCACCGCCAGTTGACCGAAGAACAGCAGATCGCCGCTGGCGCCGCGCCCAACACGGTCCGCCTCTCCATCGGCATCGAAGACGCGGACGACCTGATCGCAGATCTGGATCAGGCGCTAAACGCGGCAGGCTAGTCACGCTTCGACAAATCCAAAAACGAAAACAAAAAAGGCGGCCTCGACGGGCCGCCTTTTTCAAACTTGGATCGGCGCTTGCGCCTTATGTATCCAGGAAGCTCCGCAGTTTGCGGCTGCGGCTCGGATGCTTCAGTTTGCGGAGCGCCTTGGCTTCGATCTGGCGGATTCGTTCGCGGGTCACCGAGAATTGCTGGCCGACTTCTTCCAGCGTGTGATCCGTGTTCATACCGATACCGAAGCGCATGCGCAGCACGCGTTCTTCACGCGGCGTAAGCGAGGCGAGCACGCGGGTCGTCGTTTCGCGCAGGTTCGACTGGATCGCGGCGTCGACGGGCAGAAGCGCCATCTTGTCCTCGATGAAGTCGCCGAGGTTTGAATCCTCGTCGTCGCCAATCGGCGTTTCCAGCGAAATTGGCTCTTTCGCGATCTTCAGAACCTTGCGGATCTTCTCCAGCGGCAGGCCCAGCTTTTCGGCCAGCTCTTCCGGAGTCGGCTCGCGGCCGATCTCGTGCAGCATCTGGCGCTGGGTACGGATGATCTTGTTGATCGTCTCGATCATGTGCACCGGGATACGGATCGTGCGGGCCTGGTCCGCAATGGACCGGGTAATCGCCTGACGGATCCACCAGGTTGCATAGGTCGAGAATTTGTAACCGCGACGGTATTCGAATTTATCGACCGCCTTCATCAGGCCGATATTGCCTTCCTGAATCAGATCCAGGAATTGCAGGCCACGATTTGTGTATTTCTTCGCGATGGAAATCACGAGGCGCAGGTTGGCCTCGACCATTTCCTTCTTGGCGATGCGCGCTTCGCGTTCGCCCTTCTGCACCGTCTGCACGATGCGGCGGAAATCATCGATCGGAATACCGATTTCCTGCGCGATTTCGGAAATGTTGTCGCGGGACTCGGTGATTTCGGCTTCCTTGCCTTCAGCAAAGCGCTTCCACTTGGCCGACCGGCCTTTAACAGCCTCGATCCAGTCCGGCTCCAGCTCGCGGCCGAAATAGTTCTCGAGGAATTCCTTGCGCGGCACACCATAGGCATCGCCCATGCGCATCAGCTTGCCTTCCATGCCCATCAGCTTTTTGTTGATGGCATAGAGCTGTTCGACCAGCGCTTCGATCCGGGCATTATTGATGTGGATCGTCTTGAGGTTTTCGACGATGGAGTTTGACAGCTCGTCATACTCTTCCTGCGCCTTCGGCGTCAGGTCCTTGCCTTCGAGGCGGCGGCCGACCAGCTTGTCCTGCAATTTGCGGTATTTCGCGAAATCGTCGGCAATCTCGTCCAGCTTGGCCAGCACGCCATCGCGCAGTTCAGCTTCCATGGCGGACATGGACATTGCCGCAGCATCATCCTCGTCCTCGTCGTCATCATCGTCTGAGGATTCTTCGCCTTCGGCTTTCGCCTCGTCCGCTTCGTCTTCTTCTTCCTTGGGCTTTGGCTCAGGCGGCGGGTTTTCCGCGCCATAGGTGGCCTCAAGGTCGATCAGGTCACGCAGCAGGATGCGCTCGTTTACAAGCTCGTCGCGCCAGACCATCATGGCTTCGAAGGTCAGCGGGCTTTCGCACAGGCCGCGGATCATCGCATCACGTCCAGCCTCGATGCGCTTGGCAATCGCGATCTCACCTTCACGCGACAGCAGCTCAACAGCGCCCATTTCGCGCAGGTACATGCGGACCGGATCATCGGTGCGGTCAGAACCGCGCGCATTGCCCTTCTTGGCAACGACTTTCTTGTCTTCAATCTTGGTGAGCGCCTTGCCTTCGGCTTCGGCTTCTTCTTCGCTCTCGACCACTGCAATGCCCTGCTCGGAGATCTGGGACATCACGTCCTCAATCTGGTCGGAGGTCATTTCGTCATTGGGAAGCAGAGCGTTGATTTCGTCATGCGTGATGAAGCCGCGCTTCTGAGCGCGCTTCAGGACTTTCTTGACGTCGGTCGCATTGAAATCGACCAGGCCGTTTTCATTGTCCTTGTCGTCATCACGGTCGCCATCGCCGGAGACGTTCTTTTTCTTGGTGGCTGTTGCCATTCAAATCTCTCCTGTGAGGACCCCGACTGCGCTTGCCGAGAACTCTCCCAAAATAATACCTGCCTGTTAGCTTTCGCTGACTGTTCCTGCTGCCTCGTACATGCGGTCCCGCAGGACCGTTCGGTTCTCAACGAGCTGAAGACGCCTGTGCCATATACATGACGGCAGGGTCGATCCCTTGCACGCAGCATCCATGCCACGGTCAAGAGCAGGCTCGTGTGAACGTCCGTCTTCCAGAAATTGCTCGATGGCCGTTGGCCAGTCCTTTGCCTCGGGTTCAAAAACCGCGTTCAGAGGCAGATGAGGATAGTGTTTGAGCAGTTTGTCAGCGCGCATGTTCCCTGCTTACAGTAAATGGGCATGGATTGCGTTGCGGTCAATAGGTTTTCCTGCGTTTGAAGCCGCGATGCCTAATTGCTGGAGCCATCTGGCTTGAACCAGGGGTTCTTCTCTTCGAACTGTTTCCAGAAATCGCCGATATTCGCCTTGCCCATCGCCTTTTCCTGCTGATCGACCAGAACACGCTCCTCATAGGCCTTGCGCTTCTCGGCCACCAGTCGACGTTTCAATTTGAGACGCCGCACTTCGTCATCCGCAGATGGGGCGGTATCGACCGGGATGAACACCTCGATCGCAGCTTTCCAGGACCGGTAGGCCGGATCGTCAACATTGATCCGCGACACCTGCGTCATGTCGATCTGGGAGACTTCCCGCTCATGCCCCTCCCGCGCCAGCAATTCCAGCACAGCGTCAAACGTCAGCTCCCTGTTTTCGATCAGGAAATCGACGAGCAGGTCACGCAACCGGTTGGACATCACATTGCGGAAATCCGCCGCGATCAGCGTCTCCTCCATCCCGGACAAGATTGCAGGACTGGCAATGGCCTGCATCAGCAACAGGACACCGGGACTCTGTTTGCCGCCGGTTTGCGGACCCGTCGATGGGCTGCCTCCATAGGGGGACGCGCCGCCCTGCCCCCGTCCTCCGGGCTTGCCCTTGGTAAAGGAACTCTGCCGTTTGGCCTGACGGATCTGCCAGAAATGATCCTTCATGCGCGCGCGCAAGTCACGCTCATAGGCTGCCTTGACACCGGGATGCTTGATCTGGGCTGCAGCCTGCATCAGCCGCGCCTCCAATCCGGCCTGACGTTCCGGCGTGTCCAGCGGTTCGGCATCGCGCTCGCGCAGCCAGAGCAGTTCCGACAGGGCGATTCGCCCGTCCAGCGCTTCGCCCATCGCCATCGGTCCACGCTCGCGGATCAGGTCATCCGGGTCCATGCCGTCTGGCAACAGCACGAAGAACAAGGACCGGCCGGGCTCGACATGCGGCAGCGCTCGATCAACGGCGCGATAGGCGGCGCCAAGACCAGCCCGGTCACCATCGAAACACAATACCGGCTCCGGACCAGCGCGCCAGAGCAGGCTGATCTGCTCCTCGGTCAGCGCCGTGCCAAGCGGCGCCACGGCCTGACCGAAGCCAGCCTCGGTCAGTGCGATGGCGTCCATATAGCCTTCGCAGACAATCAGGCCGCCGCCCTCACCATGACCCAGTGCCTCGCGTGCCGCCTTGTAGCGATAGAGTACCCGGGATTTGTGAAACAGCGGCGTGTCGCCGGAATTGAGGTATTTCGGCTTTGCATCCGGCGTCAGTCCGCGACCGCCAAAGGCGATGATGCCGCCCCGGCTATCCGGGATCGGAAACATCAGTCGCCCCCGGAACGCATCATAGGGCTCGCCGCCCTTGTCGCTTTCCTTGGTGAGGCCTGCTTCCAGAATCTCGGCAGCGGTGAAGCCTTCAGCTTTCAGGTGCGCGCTCGTCTTGCGCCAATCATCCGGCGCATAGCCGAGCCTGTGGCGCTTCCAGGCCGCAGGCTTCAGGCCCCTGCCCTCAAGGTATTCGCGCGCCGCGGCGCCTTCGGACGATTGAAGTCGTTCTTCGAAATACGACGCGGCTGCTTCGCAGACTTCCTGCAACCGTTTGCGATGGTCATAGGCTTCGGCGGCACGCGGATCGGACTTCGGCAATTCCATGCCGGCCTCTTCGGCCAGCTTCTCAACCGCTTCCATGAAGGAGAGCCGCTCGGTCTCCATTACGAAACTGATGACATCACCACCCATGCCGGACGAAAAACATTTGAAGATGCGCTTCTGGTCGTTGACGTAGAAGCTCGGTGTCTTCTCGGCCGTGAACGGCGACAGCCCGACCCATTCCTTGCCCTTCTTGGTCAGCTTCACCTTGCGGCCGATCACATCCGAAGGCCGGATACGGGCCTTCAGTTCATCGACGAAGCCATCAGGAATGCGGACAGGGGAACTCATAGCGGCGCAGTGTAGCCTCAATGGGGAATTGGGGGAACGCTCCCCTGCCTGCTGAGGAACCGGAATTGCACAAAAAAGGCCCCGCGCGAGCGGGGCCTGATCTTGATGCCAAAGGAAATGGCTTAGTCGATGTCAGCCGTGAAACCCAAAGCACTGTTGAATTCCTGTTCGCTCAGGTCGATGACGATCTCGCCATCGCTGTCGCCTTGGGCAACCATGATTTTCGATGGATCGATCAGGAAGCGTTTGTCCGTCACAGCTTCGACGATGCCATCGGACACAACGGCATACTTGGCCTGGCCGTCTGTCTTCATGATCAGGTCTGTGACGCGCACGTCCTTGTCATTGAAAGCCAGATTGATGTTCGTGCCAGTCAGCTCTGACGCAAGACGATAGTCGTTCATGCCATTCTGCTCGAACTCCTGGAGGTCATCCAGCATTTCCTCGGTCAGATCCATGCGCGCAGCAGGTTCACCTTCCTCGTCGAACCAGATTGAGGCTTGCTCGAATGACACGGCGTGCAGATCACCGGCAAAACCATCACGGATGATCAGCATTGGTTCCATCGTACCCGACGCCAGCATGACGTCTTCAACTTCGCCAACCTCCTCGCCATTGGAGTCCATGACTTCTTCGCCGATCAGCTCGGATGTCAGGAATTCGCCGGATGTCAGAACATAATCGTCGCGGTCAGCCTCGGCCATATTGGTCTCGGCCGTCGCATCACCGTAAACATCATTTTCGGTGTCGAACTCACCGTCATATGTCGCGGTCTCGGTCATCGCAGTTGTATCGGTCTCGGCGGTCTGCGTGTGGGTATCAGCACCAGAACAGGCCACAACACCCATCATCAGGGCAGCCGCACTCGTAGTCAGAAAAAGCCGTTTCATTTCAAAGTCCTTTCGTTGTGATCAATGCACAACCAACGGACCTTTCGCGGCCTTTGTTCCAACCTTTCGCAGAATTAACCAGCTGGGTCGCGGACTATTTTGCCGATACCTTGTTCGATGTCAGCGCCCTGCGCATGACCTTGCCAGCGGTGCCGGATTCGATCTTTCCGGGATAGCGCTGTTTCAGCGCCGACATGCACCGACCGATATCCTTCAGCTTGCTGGCGCCGAGGTCTTCGACCACTTCTTCAACAGCCTCTTCAAGCGCCTTTGTGCAGAGCGGTTCGGGCAGGAATTTGCGGATAATCTCGATTTCTTCGCGCTCACGAATGGCATCTTCGATACGGCCGGCATCATCATGCTCGTCGGCTGCTGTTTCGCGCTGTGCAATCATGATTTCGAGCACATTGCGCACGTCGGCATCAGGACAGCCCTCGCTGTCGCCACGCCCACGGGCGCAAACATCACGGTCACGAATGGCCGCATCAATCAGGCGCAGGGTCGACAGGCGGGTGGTACAGCCATCGTCCTTTTCGCGCTCGGCATGCAATGCCTGCGCAACGCGCGCCTTAAGCGTCATCATGTCAGATTTATCTTCGTGGCCCATTCAAAATACGCCTTTCACACCAGCAACGTTCGTCTATGCTTGACGTTGCAGGGACTCAGTCCCATTACCCGGAAAAATGTCGGCGGAGAGAGTTAACCGTCTGACAACGATCCCGGAAGGCCAGCCAAATATGTCCGAACAAAGCAAAAAGCAAGCCAGCTCAACTGCCACGGGAGCTATCGCCTTGTCTGACGGCACTATTTTCTTGGGAAAAGGTGCAGGCGCAGAGGGTGTGCACGTCGGCGAGCTCTGTTTCAACACAGCCATCACAGGCTATCAGGAGATCCTGACAGACCCCTCCTACTCATCGCAGATCGTGCTCTTCACCTTCCCACATGTGGGCAATGTCGGGGCAAATGCTGACGATCACGAGGAATCCTCGGTTCCGGGCACGAATGGGGCCCGCGGCACGATTTTCCGCGAGCCGATCACAGCGGCGTCCAACTGGCGGTCTGGCGAGGAATTCGGTGACTGGCTGACCCGTCGCAACATTGTGGCCCTGTCCGGCGTCGATACCCGCGCCATCACACGGATCGTACGCGAAAAGGGCATGCAGAAGGCTGCAATCTGCCACAAGCCTGACGGCAATATCGATCTCGACGAACTGATCGAGACCGCGCGCGCCTGGAACGGCCTGGAAACGGCTGACCTCGCCGCAGATGTCGATACCGATGCCCCCTTCGAGAACGCCCAGCGCCTCTGGCAGGTTTCCGGCGGCTATAGCGACATGGCCGACGCCCAGCACCATGTCGTCGTTGTTGATTTCGGCGTGAAGAAGAACATCCTGCGCAATCTGGCCCAGACTGGCATCCGCACCAGTGTCGTGAATGGCGATGCCACCGCAGACGAGATTTTCGCTCTGAATCCCGATGGTGTGGTCTTTTCCAACGGTCCAGGCGACCCCGCCGCGACGATCGCCCGCTCCGGCGACATGATCCGCGCAGTCATCAACAAGGGCCTGCCAATTCTCGGCATTTGCCTTGGCCATCAACTGCTCGCCCTCGCACTTGGCGCCAAGACCATGAAGATGGCCCAGGGTCACCATGGTGCGAACCATCCGGTAAAAGACCTCGTCACCGGCAAGGTCGAGATTGTGTCGATGAATCATGGCTTCACAGTTGATCCCGCCACGCTGCCTGAGGGGGTCGAGGAGAGCCATCGCTCGCTCTTTGATGGCACCAATTCTGGCCTCGCCGTGAAAAACCGCCCGATCATTTCCGTCCAGCACCACCCGGAAGCCAGCCCCGGCCCCCAGGACAGTTTCTATCTGTTCCAGCGCTTTGCGGACCTGATGGCCGCGCCCAAGTCCTGATACCGGCCAACGCGCCCGATATTCCGACCCAGCATGGACGCTCCCCTTCCCCTCCCGGGTGACAACCGCCTCGGCTGCGTCGCTGCAGACCTCGCAAGTCAGGGCTGGTCATGGCAGCCGGGCTTGCTGCCAGACACCTTGCTGGCCGCCATGCGCGAAGAGATTCAGAGACTGGACGCAGACGCCACGCTGGCCCCGGCCGGGATTGGGCGCGATGATGACTTTCAGGTCGACCGCTCCATCCGCAAGACACGCATTACATGGCTTGATGGATCCAGCGCCGCCCAATCGGCCTTTGCCGCATGGGCTGAACACTGGCGCGAGTCCCTCAATCGCACCCTTCTGCTTGGCCTGTTCGAGTTCGAAGCCTGCTACGCCGTCTATCCTGAAGGCGGCTTCTATGATCGCCATCTTGATAGTTTCGAAGGCGCGAGAAACCGGATCGTGTCGATCGTGGTCTACCTGAACGAGGCTTGGAGCGTGGACGATGGCGGCGCGCTGCTGGTCTGGCCCGAAGGCGCCGCCGATGAAGCCTCCCCTATTGCCTCCATCGTCCCGGAAGGCGGCGGCGTGGTGTTCATGCTATCGGAGACAATCCCGCATGCCGTCGAGCCAACGGCGCGTCTGCGCTATGGCCTTGCAGGATGGTGGCGCGTAAATCCCGCGATCAATGGTGTGGCGATTCCTCTGGACTGAGCGACGGCCAGCCTAATCAGGACAATTTCCGCAATAGGCCTTCAATCGTGTTGTAGACCAACTCGACCGTTACACCCGGCACCTTCCGACTGAGTGCGACGCCCGCACCATTTAACGCACCCTGCATAATGACTGCAGATGATGCCGCATTTTCAGTCGCTATCGCGCCCTGCTGGACAAGGTATTCGATTCCAACCCGCACACTTTTCTGGCTGAGATCAAAATCAGCCTCGTACCAGTCCTGCCCGAGTGCTGCACGACCATCGATCAGCACGATCCTCTGATAGTCGGGCCGCGCAGCCCATTCCAGATACCGACGTGCACCGGCGAGCATTGCGGAGTAGGGATCGCCCGGCAACCGGCCCTCTGCGGCGGCTGCCTGCGTGTCCTGATTCATTTCCTGCTGCAAAGTTCGCCAGACCTCATAATAGAGCGCCTGCTTGTTCTCGAAATGGTGGAACAGGGCACCCTTGGTGATCCCGGCATCTTCCACGATACTTGAGAGACTTGCCTCGAATCCCTCATCAGTAAAACGTTGCCGCGCCGCGCTCAGAATAGCTGAGCGTGTCTCACTGGCCTTTTTTGATCGACGATTGGGCATGTTTAGCTTTTCGGTTGTCGATCTAACATACCAGTGGTATGTAAAATTACCAATGTGGAGGCTCGAGAACGGTTCGTTCCCGATAAGGTACCACCAACGAGACACCAGGCTGGGTGGCATTCCGACACTGCATTGCCAAAGTGGGACGCGGGACGGTTACGGAGACGGGCAGACTGCCTGACACCGTAACCGTCTTTCCACTTATCGGCACAGGTCGACACTTCTGGAAACTATCCCCCCACATAATCTGCAATAAACACTACAGGATCGAAAGGATTCTGCAAGTCATTTGCAAGAATTGGAATCCATCCGTCATGTAAAGGGCGACGGACCTGCTTGGGGGCAGACCCGTCTTAACTATCCATCACCTTGTAAGGTAGAACTACTCGTTCCGCTCAAAGCGAACAGAACTGGTTTCGATGGAACTATCCGCTACAAAACCAGGCTGACCACTACCCAAAGTGAGGATGGCTTCGGTGCCCTGCGGCGTGATGAACTTCCCATCGGTCGCATAGTAGCCGATGCGCTCTGACGATAGCGCAAAGCTGACGGTTTGGCTTTCTCCAGGGGCGAGTTCCACGACATCGAACGCCACCAGCTCGACTTGGGGAACGCCAGCGTGTGCCCGGCCTTGATGCTGGATATAGGCCTGCACCACTTCCCGGCCGGGCATGTCGCCCGTATTTGTCACCGTCACACTCACCGGCAAAGGCTCGGAGGCGTCATGCACCTCTGGCACCGACAGGGCGCTATAGGCGAAGCTTGTATAGGACAGGCCGTGACCGAACGGATAGAGCGGTTCGCCCTCGTAATATTTGTAGGTCCGGTTCGCCATCGAATAGTCGCCAAAGTCCGGCAGATCATCGACTGACTTGTAGAAGGTCACCGGCAGCCGGCCCGACGGGCTGAATTCGCCCCAGAGCAGGTCTGCAATGGCCTTGCCCGCCTGCTCGCCCGGATAGAAGGCCTGCACGATGGCCGGCAAATTCTCGTTCTCCCAGTTCAGGCCCATGGCCGAGCCGGAGAAATTCACCATCACCACCGGCTTGCCGGTTGCATGCAATTCCTTCAGCAGCGTCTCCTGACTTTCCGGCAGCTTGATATGCGTGCGGTCACCGCCGAGGAAGCCATCGAGCTCGACGCCCATTTCCTCGCCTTCGAGATTGGCATCAATGCCACCGAAGAACAGGATCACGTCTGCGCCTTCTGCCGCCGCCATGGCTTCGGCTTTCAGATCGCGGGAAACGTCGGTCCAGTTCAGATAGGCGTATTTATCGAGCTGGTCGCGCGGCCAGCCACTGTCAAATTTCAGTACCATATGGACCGAATAGGCCTCACCGGCCTGCATCTCGATCCCGTCCATCTCGCCAACGGGCTGGCCGTTGATTTCGACCTCACTCCAGCGCGAAGGCTGGAAACGATAGACGCCATCAGTTTCGGGCACGATCACGCCGTCCCACGTCGCGCTGAATTCGTCATTCAGTCCGCCTGTGCTGGGCGTACGGTCCCAATAGAAGTCGATCTTCTCTTCGACCTGTTCCAGCGTCGGCTCGCCTTCGAGCGTCTTGTTCGGATAGTAGGCCGCCTGCACCCCCGGCACGAGATTGCCATCGGCATCCTCATGGAACAGGGCCGAGGCCGGCACAGGCTTGTAATTGGAGTAATTGTCGCCCGCGATGGTCGAGCCAACCGCATAGGTGACGTTCTCAGCGCCGATCTTGGCCTTCACGCCTTCCAGCGCCGTGACGGGCTGGGTCGGGCGACCATAATAGTTCGCCACCAGCGTCCACCAATTGTCGGCATTCGGACCGATCACGGCAACCTTGGTCTCGGGCGCCAGCGGCAGGATGCCGTCATTCTTCAGCAGGACGAGGGACTGGTGTGCTGCCTGCTCGGAGAGGGCAATGTGTTCGTCACTCGCTACAATATCGAGCGGCGTATCCGCCCATGGCACCAGCGCCGGATCGTCATACATGCCAAGGCGGAACAGCGCCGTGTAGAGCCGCTCGACCGACTGGTCGATGGTGGCCTCGTCGATCAGGCCCTGCGCCACAGCGTCCGGCAGGGCATCCATCTTGTTGCCTTCGCCATCCCCGCAATTGAGGTCGGTTCCCATTTTGACTGACAGGGCGGCCGCTTCGGCGCGCGTGTCGACATAGTCATGCGCCGCATAGGGCGCTTCGCCTGCCTCATGCTTCGCTTCATCATAGTAGAAGTCGCCAATCGCGCCGCAGTCGGAGACGACATAGCCGTCGAACTTCAATTCATCGCGCAGCAAATCCACCATCAGCCGCTCGCTGCCACAGGCCGGCGCGCCCCAGACCGCATTATAGGCGCACATGACCGAGCCGACATCCGTCTCGTCGAACGCCATCTTGAAGGCTGGCAGATAGGTTTCCCAGAGATCGGCATCGGAGGCGTGATAATCGTCGCGGTGGCGCGACGGCTCGGGACCGGAATGGACGGCATAATGCTTCACGGTCGCAATGGCTTTCAGGTATTTGTCATCATCGCCCTGAATGCCATTGACGAAGTTGACGGCCATGCGGCCCGTCAGGAACGGGTCTTCGCCATAGGTTTCCTGGCCCCTGCCCCAGCGCGGATCCCGGAAGATGTTGATGTTCGGCGACCAGAATGTCAGCCCGCCATACATGGCGTACACATCTTCAGACGCATAGTAGTGATGCTTGGCGCGACCTTCATCGGAAATCGTCGTGGCGATCTCCAGCATCAGGTCCTCATCCCAGGTCGACGCCAGACCAATCGCCTGCGGGAAGACGGTCGCATGACCGGCGCGGGCGACCCCGTGCAGGGCCTCGTTCCACCAATTGTATTCGTGCAGACCAAGGCGCGGAATGCCGGCAGCCTTGTCATACATTTGGGCGGCTTTCTCTTCCAGCGTCATGCGGCTAACGAGATCCCTGGCGCGGGCTTCCGGGCTCAGGGACGCGTCCATATAGGGCAAGATTACCGGCGCCGTCTCGGCCGTGGTCTCCACCAGCTCAGCAGGCGTCTCCCGTGCGTCCAGACTGGCGCACCCGGTCAACAGCGCGATGGATGCCGCGGCCCCCAGAAGATTGAATTTATTCAGAATTTTATGCCGCTGCATAGCCATGCCGGTCTCCCTGTGACGTTTCTCAGGGGCGGCGACCATGCGCATACACCCCCTTATGGGGCGTATTGTTGCACGCTAACATTTTTTACGCCAGACGCTTTTTTTGGCTTTTTTACCTGCGGTCAGACCGGCTTTAACGTCTTCGGATCAAGCCCACCCATCCGGCAGACTTCCTTCCATTCATTCGGTTTCACAGGCTGAACCGACAGGCGAAATGACGTGACCAGACTCATGTCTTCCAGTTTCGGATTGGCCTTCACGTCTTTCAGCTTCACGGGATTGGGCATGTCGGCCAAGGCCCGCAGGTAGACACAGTCCCAGCGCTCATCATCGGTCGTGGAATCAGGGGCGCTTTCGGCGGAAACCTCCACCACGCCCACGACTTCCAGTCCCTTGTTGGAGTGGTAGAAGAAGGCGCGGTCACCAATCTTCATGTCGCGCATGAAATTGCGGGCCTGATAATTACGGATGCCGGACCATTCCTCGCCCTCATCGCCCTTGGCCTTCTGCTCGTCCCAGCTCCACGCGTCGGGTTCGGATTTGAACAGCCAGTATTTCATTTATCCTGCCTCGTCTTTTCTGCTGCGTTTGGAAGTAACCGGATTCAGGCTGGCGTCCAGTGCAGCCCGAACCAGACGATCATAGATTGCCCAGCCTTTATAGCGTGCCATGGCCGGATCAACACTCTGCCAGGCCGATGCAAAAGCCTCTGCATGGTGCGACGTCGAGATCGCTGCGCGCAGCGGATCCATCACGATACGGATGGTAAAAAGCAATGCACCCGTCTCTGGCAATTTCCGGATTGTCTGGCGCTCCACGCGCAGGTGCAGCTGGTCCAGCGCGTCTGCTTCTGGCATTGCTTGCGCGCGGGCTTTTAGGGGCGCAGAGCTGGGCGTGAACCGCTCATCGCCCGGCTGGACCGACCAATTGCGCCGTTCCAGCACGAGCCCCGGCCTGAGCCCATCAAAGATACGGGAGATACGCGCGGCAAGGCCCGGGTCCCCACCCGGTACAGGGGCGTGCAGTCCGCCAAGCGGCTTGCCAAACTTCTCGGCGAGGCTCCAATAGGTTGGCGTGCACAGGCTCGCGGCCTTCAGTCTCCATAGCCCCTCAGCGTCGCGCACCATGATGCAAAGATCATCCGAAACCATTGCGGAAGCCGCTTCCAGCGGGGTGGACCAATCCCCAACTGCCGGACCGGTTTCTGCCAGTACAGTCGTCGCAGCCTCTGTCATTTCGGCGTCTGCGTTATGGGCTGCAAAGACGTCTGATCGGCGCGTTCGCATCAATTCACGTTTGGGGGCAAGCCACACCGCGGCCTCGGTGTCCGGCCACAACCAGGCTTCGGGGGCAATCGGCTTCAGTCCCGGCGCAATGCTGGGCGGCCCGTCCAGAAAAGGCAGATAGGGTGGTGCACGCATGCCTTGGTGTCAGACCGGAACTGCTGTGCCCCAGCTGACGAAGCCAGCCACTTTGGGCGTTGATGGCAGATACATCGTCTCAGCGTCTTCCAGCCGGAACCCGGCCGAGGCAAACATGGCCTCGGTATCGCGCGTCAGGTGGCAACCGCCCGCAAGCGGCTTCCACACAGGTTCGATCCGTCGCTGCCACTTCGACACGCCTGCATCGGGCGCAAGGCCGTGTTCGGAGAAAAGGATCTTGCCGCCGGGCTTCAGAACACGGCGCACTTCCTTCAGCGACGCCTCCCAGTCCGGAATTGTGCACAGGACGAAGGTTATGACGACCGTGTCGATGGAATCATCTTCCAGCGGAATGGATTCTGCGCCGGTCTGAAGAAAATCGATATGGTGGCCAATGCCGAGGCGCCCCGCTTCGCGGCGAGCCTTGTTGACCATCAATTCGGAAGGCTCCAGCGCGTAGAGATGGTCGACCTTGTTGCCATCATAGAGCGCGAAATTCGTACCCGATCCCGCACCGATTTCCAGCACCTGACCGGTAGCCTTCGGCACGACTTTCTCGCGCTGTTTCATAATCGGCTTGGTGCTGCAGGCACACGCTACAATGTGCGGAACAACGTAGCGGTCCCACGGGTTCACTGACCCGACTCCTCAGTGGCGGAGTAGCCCGGAAAGCGCTGCTTCTGGATCAGCGTCTTGGTCGCCTCGGATGGGCGCGCAATGAGCGCGTCCTGAGAGATGTTTACGACATACTCGAACCGGTCGCCCATTGGCTGGTAAGTGGCCGATCCGTATTGCGCATCAATGCCGAACCGCCCGCCCTGCTCCTCGGCGAGGCGATGCACATCCAGCCCCGGATTGGTGGCCAAGGCGATCCCGTTGGTTGTCGCCTCGGTCACTGAATCCGGTGTGAAGCGACGGGACATCCGGCCTTCGATGAAGTCGAGCCGGTATATGGAGTCATATCCCAGCATATTGGCCATTGGTTTGAACTTGATGACCTGCGCACCGATCTCGAATTCATTGCCGCGCAGCACTGGCTGGGCCCCATTGGCCTCGACCAGTTTGCGACCATCGGAAAATGTCAGATCCAGTGTGTAGGCGTTTGCTTCGCCTTCGACCGCTTCAAACTTGATATTGGCGGCGTAGCGTTCCTTTGTCAGGCGCTTGTAGGTCTGCAGGTTGAGGCCAGCAAAGGCCACGACCCCCGCCAAAGCGAGCATACCGGCGCCAAAGGTCAGCCGGACTGCGCCAGAACCTGCTTTCAGGCGTGCCAGTTTGCCAAAGCCAGCAAACAGCAACATCAGGCCGATCACGGCCGCAATTGCTGGCAAAATCCACCAGATCAGTCCCATACACCACACCTCCTGATAACAGGTCCGGATTGGCCCCGCCTTCCACCTGCCAATGACTATAACATCTTCTTAACGATTGTTTAGCGCATCCCGCAGCCGTCAGTTCCCTCGCAAGCCGCACCTGACTGCAAGCTGAATATATCAATTTGCTCTACAGCCGCCCGCTCAGCAAGAGAAAGTCCAAAGCCCCCTGCCCAGCCCGGATAAATCCTGCTAACCGCCAAAGCATGTCCTTTCGCGATTTCATTCTCCTGTTCGCCGTGTGCCTTGTCTGGGGCCTCAACATCGTCGTCACACGATGGGTTGTTGCCGATATCGGCGTGCCGCCGATTTTCTTCGCCGGCATCCGCTTTGCCGGAGTCGCCCTGCTGCTGCTCGCATTCCTGCGGCCAAAGCCCGAAGACCTGAAAATGCTGTTCCTGATCGCCATGTTCATTGGCGCGGTACACTTCTCTCTCCTCTTCATGGGTTTGCAGAATGCCGAGGCGTCCGCCGCCTCGATCACCGGCCAATTGGGCGCGCCCTTCTCGACATTGATGAGCATGGCATTTCTCGGCGAAACCATCGGCTGGCGACGCGGACTTGGCATCATGCTGTCCTTCGCTGGCGTTGTCCTGATCGCATTCGATCCAGCCAGTTTCACCATCTCCATCGGACTGGTCTACATCACCATCGCCGCCTTTGTCGGCTCGGTGGGCGGCATCCTGATGAAGCGTATGGCCCCGATCAAGGCGTTACGCCTGCAGGCCTGGGTCGGCCTGTTCAGCTTCGCCCCGCTTCTGATTACGTCCAGCATGGTCGAGACAGGCCAGTTGGAGGCCTTGTCACGCGGCGGATGGCAGCTGGCCGTGGCCTGGCTGTTCGCCGTGGTCGGCGTGTCCATTTTTGGCCATGGCGGCTTTTATACGCTGATCAAGAAATATGACATCTCGCTGCTCTCGCCGCTCACCCTGATGACGCCCGTCTGGGGCGTCGTATTCGGCATCGTCCTGCTGAACGAACCCATCACGGCACGCCTGATACTCGGTTCGGTCATCTCGCTGTCTGGCGTATTTGTCATCGCCGTGCGCCAGAACAAGACCCTGCCGGACGCGGCCATCGTCAAGAAAATGGGATCCGGAGGCAGCTGATGGAAATCACGCAAACGCCGAGTCCGAACTTCAACATGCGCAAGCACAAGCTCGACATGCTGGTCCTGCACTATACCGGCATGGCGACCGGCGAAGAGGCCCTGGAGCGCATGTGCGACCCGGCCGCCGAAGTCTCTGCCCATTATATGGTCTGGGAAGACGGCCGCATCACCCAGCTGGTCGATGAGGACAAACGGGCCTGGCATGCGGGTGTTTCGAGCTGGAAAGGCCAGCAGGATCTCAACTCCCGCTCTATCGGCATCGAGATCGTCAATGGCGGGCATGACTTCCCCCTGCCCGATGGCGGCCTGCCACCCTATCCGCGCCCGCAAATCCACGCGCTGCTGGACCTGATCCACGACATTCTCGGTCGCCACGATATTCCGGCCACGCGCATCCTCGGCCATTCCGACATCGCCCCCCTGCGCAAGCAGGACCCCGGCGAACACTTCCCGTGGGAGCGTCTCGCCCGCGCCGGCATCAGCCTCTGGCCTGAATTCGACGGCACGACGAAAGAGATCGTCGGCAAAGGGCTCGAGCGCGGCGCGTCCGGCTCCAGCGTCTGGCGTCTCCAGACCATGCTGTCAGAAATCGGCTACGGTTTCGACGTGACCGACATCTATGGCGAGACCTGCGAGAAAGTGATCACCGCCTTCCAGCGCCGCTGGCTGCCAGAGCAGGTCACCGGACAGGCGGATTTGACCACGCTGCGCCGTATCGGTGTCATTCACGCGCTGTTTACGGCCTGAGCCTCAACCGCTTCGATCTCTTCATCCTCATCTTCCGCAATCACCTCTTCGCGCTGCATCCGAGCCGCCCATTCGACGGCGAGCGCTGCACCAAACAGAAGCGCCGAAACCGACACTGACAGCCAGATGAAGCCAAGGATTACCGAAGCCAGCGCGCCGTAGAATGTATCGAGCGCACTGAATTTGAGGTAGAGGTGATACCCCCAGGTCGCGACCAGCCAGGCCAGTGCCCCAGCCGCCGCGCCCATCGCTTTCGCCCGGTGCCCTCTGACCCGCCCATGCAACGACAGCGCAATGATAAGGTAGAAGACCGCAAAGCACGCGATCCCCTTGCCCAACCAAAGGGTCGAGGCGATGTCGGAAATCGTCTGCGCCAGCTCGAACGCGACATAGCCTTCACGCTCGGTGATCAGCGACAGGATCAGTTGCAGCGCGCCCAGGATCCAGACCGACAGGATCAGCAGCGCGGTCATCAGGATCGACACGCCCTGAAAACGGATGATCCGTGTGCGCCGTTCACTGCCTGCCACCATGCGGATGCCGGTTATCGCAGCCTTCGCGCCTGAGCTTGCAGTGTAGAACACCACAATGACCGCCAGCAGCGCGCGAAAGGTTACGCCCTGCGGCGTGGATTCATGGATCACATCAAGGTCTGCCTTGCTGAGCGGGGCCACAGCTGAGACCAGCACCTGGTCCACCGTATCACCCAGCTGGCGACTGAGATCGGCAGGCAAAAGTGCAAACAGCAAGGTCAGGGTCAGATAGACAATCGGAAAGATGGAGAACAAGGCATAGAAGCTGATCCCACCGGTCACAATCCGCACTTCCGGCTTCGACAGGCGGACAATGGCGCACCAGAACGGCGAGATCACCCAGTGGCGGACCGGCTGGGGCACAGGCAGCTTCTTGATCCACTTCAGCATACGGTCTCCATTGGTGAGACCTTCCATATGGGGCAATTCGCGTCCCCGTCCCACCTTTTCCCTATCTGGTCCTTTCCGGACGCTTGCCGGACAGGGACGCAGTGCGCTATGAACCCCGCATTCCTCGTATTGCCGCGGCTGCTGACCCGCACAGTATGAGGATCACCACCATGACACACCCACAGGATCGTGGGGCGCGTCGGCGCATCAATCGCCAGCGCCCGGATACACATCATTCCCGCAGCCAGCGGATCGACCGCTATGGCGTTGAGAAGCAATGGAAACACCTTTATGGGCGAAGCGTGAAACTTCGCCGCGCGCAACAGCTCGGAAAGCTGTGGCCCCGCCGCGAATGGGAGAAACTGATGGCCAAGGCCGACCCCGTAAACGTGTTGTTCGTCTGCTCGAAAAACCAGTGGCGCAGCCCTACTGGCGAGGCGATCTTCGCCAAAGTCGACGGCGTGGCGACACGCTCCGCCGGCACGGCAAGTGGTGCACGGCGGCAGGTTTCACTGGAAGATATTCGCTGGGCTGACCTCATCCTCGTGATGGAGGACAAGCATGCCGCACGCCTCAAAGCCGATTTCCGCCAGGATATCCGGTTCAAGCGCCTGCACGTGCTGGATATTCCGGACGACTACAAATTCATGGACACCGATCTGGTCGACCTGATCCGCACAGCAGCAGAGCCGCTGATTTTTGGGAACAGTTGACCCGTCAGACCATGCCCCCATCGGTCGGCAGGTCCAGCAGCAATCGCCCGGTCAGTTCCCATGTCGCGGGGGCGGTCACGATATGCTGCGTCATGGCGTGCGCGTCGCGAAAGCGGCGCTGCAGATCAGAGGACTCAAACAGGGACGCGCCGCCACCAAGGTCATACAGGGTACGGCAGATGTCTGCGCCGGTCCGTGTCATATGTGTGCACGCCATGCGTAGCGCCGCGCGTCGCTCCACCGGAATGCCTTCGCCGGGCTTGGCAGCCTTGGCTGCGGCCCAAGTGTCTTCCAGCTCCGCCATCATATAGGCGCGGGCTGCGCGCCACTGTGCCTCGGCCTCGGCAAAGCTCGCCTGAATGGTCTGGCGCTCGGCCAGCGTTTTCTTGCTGCCCTGACTCTTCTTGGCGCTGGCAAGATCCTTGAAGGCATCGAGGCTCGCCCGCGCATTGCCCATCGCCACGGCCGACACACCCAGCGACAACAGGCCAAAGGCCGGGAACGTGTAGAGCGGCCCCGTTTCGCGGGGAACATCCGTAATCAGAGAAACAGACCGCGCCGCCGGCACGAAGATGTTGTCCACCGACAGATCGCCGCTACCAGTCCCTTTCAGGCCCATCACATGCCATGTGTCGTGCAGGGTCGCCTCGCTGGCCGGGAACACCATCATGCGTTGGTCTGGCGCGCCGGATGGCAAACGCTTCAGCTCGCCATTCTCGAACACCATGCAGCCGCCCGCCAGCCAGCTGCAATTGGCTGAGCCGGAGCCCCATTGCCAGCGCCCGCTGACACGATAGCCATCGCCTTCCACATCGGCCCGGCCCATCGGCGCAAACACGCCGCCGGTGATCGTCAACGGGTCAGCATAGATCTCCGCCGCCATGTCCGGCGCCATATAGGCGGCATTCATGGAGGTCGTGCAGGCAATCATGGAGCACCACCCGGCGCTGGCATTGGCGCGCGCAATCCGTTCAACGCCCTCGATGAATTCTCGCGCCGTCAACTCCAGCCCGCCATAGGTCTTTGGCGTCATCATGCGGAACGCGCCCGCCGCCGCCATCTTCCCGGCAAGGTCAGCAGGCAGCCGCCGCGCGTCTTCCATCTCGGCCGCCCGGTCGGCCAGTTCCGGCACCAGGGCGTCCAGCGCCGCCTGCAAGGTCTCGTAATTCGTAATGTCAGTCATACGTCACGCTACCCCAGCCCGCCTTCCCTTGCCCAGTCCTGACGTGGCGCGATGAAGGCGTTAGGCCAGAAAACAGGCCACACGCGCACCCCACTGGCTATTTCCGGATTCCACGCTTATATCCCCTTTAGACCAGACGGCCGGGCAGCCGCTGGTACGCGGGTAACTGCGTACTGGAGGAAAGTCCGGGCTCCAGGGAAACAGGGCGACGGCTAACGGCCGCCCGGCGTGAGCCGAGGGAAAGTGCCACAGAAAGCAAACCGCCTCCCCCTCGGGAGAGGTAAGGGTGAAAGGGTGGGGTAAGAGCCCACCGCAGGCCTGGCGACAGGACTGGCACGGTAAACCCCGCCCGGAGCAAGACCGAATAGGGGGCACATATGGGCTGTTTCACGCCCGTGCCCCGGGTGTGTCGCGTGAGGTGCCTGGCAACAGGCATCCCAGAGGAATGGCTGCCGGACCGTGGCAACACGGCGAACAGAACCCGGCTTACAGGCCGTCTGGTCTTACTTCCCGGTGCCGCCATGCGGCAGCATTTGATCGAGGATCGAATGAAGGAAAATAAGGCCCGAAGCGCAAGCGAGACGCGATGCGCACACACTGCCCCCGCATGTGAAACCCCATGAAAAGAACTGAAACGCCGTGAAACGTTTCCTAAGCCTCCAGCATCGTCTCGAACCCGCCAAAGATCAGGCGCGCACCGTCGAACGGCATCTCCATGCCCTGCATCCGTTCGTCACCCTCCAGCTTTGCCCAGGCCGCATCACGCACCGTCTTTGATGGCCAGCTCACCCAGGAAAACACGATCCCTTCGTCCGCTTCGCGCATGACCGCCAGATGCATGGATGTCTTCTTGCCCTCCGGAACATCCACGCCCCAGCATTCGGTGACGCTCAGCGCGCCGTATTCCTTGATCAGGCCGGCCATCATCTTCGCCTGCGCCAGATAGGCCGCCTTGTTCGCCTCCGGCACGGCCGCCATGAAACAATCGACATAAGTCATCAGCTATCCCTCCCTCTAGCCCGGCAAGCCGCCAGAGCCCGCCTTATCCTACCTTGCCCAGAGGAATTATCCCACACATGACGAGTCCGGCCCCTGTGTCGCCATTGATCTGACCAGAAACTTATCCGACGCACCCATGGCCGGGCCTACACTGCGCACATGACTGACGCCTTCGCCACATTGCGAAATCTGCCGCCCCATCTCCAGACCCATCGGTTCTGGATATGGGTGCAGATTGTGGTGCTGACCTTCTATGTGCGCCATGTTCGCAGGGATGCGCGGCAGATGCTGGTGCAAATCACGTCGTCCGGCGCAGTCCATATCGCGGTCATTGGTGATATGCCGGACACAGCCAAAGCTGACCCGCTCAGCTTTACGCCTTCGCGGGCATTTCTTGCAGCCATGTCAGGATTTGAACCCGAGCGGGACGGTATCTGCTCACCCCGAACGCATTCGAGGCCTGGAATTGAAACATGTGTCCCCTCAATTCCAGATTCCGGCCGAGACCGGAATGAGCAGACTCCGGTGAGCTTGCCCCTGCCAGAGACATGATCCAAACGGTTGGTTTCCAATTTGGTTCCCAAAAAAGCGCCTCATCGGGCGTCAATCGTGCAGCATTCAAAGCACGATATAACAATGGGGCCATCCGGCCCCATTGTCTGAACAAGTTTCCGGTTGAAAGTGCGCTAGACCGAACCGGCCTGCATTTCCTGGATGAAAGCATCGGCTTCGGCGATGGAGCGCTCCATCTCCGCAATCAGGGCCGCGACATCGGTCTCGATATTACGTGTCTCATCCCCCAGCGCCGCGATCGCGCGCGCATTCAGATTGTGCTTGAGGAACAGGACCCGGTCCTTGAACACGGCCAGAACCGGGTCCATTGAGGCGGCGGCCCGGTCCATCTTCTCGACCAGCACGGCATAGCGGTCACGTGTTGCTTCCAATTGCTCGGCCGAGGCCCGGCGCAGGCCCGGATCGGAATATTCTTCCAGTTCCTTGCGCCATTCCACAAACAGGTCGCGGGAGACTTGTTTCATGTCCTTGATGCGCTCGCGCACGCGATCCGCCTTCTCCTCTGACCGTTCATAGGCGCGATTCAGGGAGTCGTAAGACGCTTCCAGTTCGCCAGCATCAAACGCCACGACCGACCGGAAGGCTTCCAGCGCATTGGAAAACTCCGTTTTTGCGTCTGCTTGGGCATCGGCTGCATCATTGACCCTGGACACGAGCAGATCGCGCTTTTGATATCCGAACTGCTCCATCGCGCCATAATAGGCAGTCGAGCAAGCGGACAGTGTGGACGTGGCGAGAGCTGCTGCGAGCATTGCAGCGTGTAGACGACTGGACATGATGGACACGAAACCCCTTCCCCGTGAATTCAATCGCCCCTGTTTGCCGTGCGTCGCCCGATCCGTCCAGTTGCGCGGGCAAAAAGGTTTCATGACCCTGCCGTAATGTGATCGCATTTGCTGTATGTTCTGAGACTTATGGACGCCGTGGCCCGATTTCCCTTCCGCCTCTACCGACAGATGGACGCCGATCCGCGCCATTGGCAGGTCGCGGCCTTGGGCGGACTTTTTACCCTCAGTTGGATAACCAGCGATTTCGGCGTCACCCTGCTGACCCTGTGTCTCTCATTTGCCGGAGCCATGATCGCGCAACTGCTCGGCACGACAATATCAAATGCCCGAGACGGCAATCCCTTCCTGTATCGCTTCGAATGGAAGTCTGCCCTGATCACCGCACTTGGAATCACACTCCTGCTACGCGCGGCCGATCCGTGGATATGGTTCGCGGCGGGCTTTGTCGGCATTTCCCTGAAATTTCTCGTGCGCATTGATGGTAAGCACATTTTCAATCCCGGCTGCATCGGCATCGTCACCATGATGCTTCTGCTCGGCAACAAGGCCTGGGTCTCGCCCGGTCAATGGGGTCAGGCCCCCCTCGTCGCCGGCTATGCGATGGCGCTGGCCGCACTGACCCTGTCCAGCGCCAAGCGGCTCGATATCGCCCTTGGCTTCCTGCTCGGGTTTGCCGCAATCCTGTTTGCCCGTGCGGCCTGGCTGGGTGATCCGATGGTGATTCCGATGCACCAGATGAGTTCCGGCGCTTTGCTGATCTTTGCTTTCTTCATGATCACCGACCCGCGCTCAACCCCCGACAGCCGCCTTGGCCGCATTCTGTTCGCGGTGATGGTTGCCGGCCTCGCCGCCTGGTTCACAATCGGCCCGAATGTGCGCGGCGCCCCGCTGATGGCGCTGGCCGCCCTCGCCTGGACCACACCGGTTCTGGACCGGTTTCTGCCCGCCCACCGGTTCCAGTGGAGCCAGCCACGGTCGGCCGCTTCGCCCAAACAGTTGAACTATTCGCTCATGCCACTTCAGGGGACAAAGGAGACACACCCATGAGACTCAAATCGCTAGCCGCAGCCTTGGCGTTGCCCGCGCTCGGCCTCGCCTTCGCAGCGCCGGCTTCGGCCTTTTGCGGCTTCTATGTCGCCAAGGCGGATACCGACCTCTTCAACGACGCCTCCAAGGTCGTGCTCGCCCGTGACGGCGAACGCACCGTCATCACGATGGCGTCCGACTTTCGCGGTGATGTTTCCGAATTCGCGATGGTCGTGCCCGTGGTCGATATTCCGACAGAAGAACAGATCCACGTCGCAAACCCTGCCCTGATTGACCATATCGACGCCTACACCGCGCCGCGCCTTGTGGAATATTACGACGAGAACCCTTGCGAGATCGCGCGCCGCCAGAAGATGATGGAAGACATGGCAATGATGCCTGCGCCAACAGCGGCTGGCATGATGGAAGAAGCCGAAGAGCTCGGCGTCACCATCGAAGCCGAGTACGAGGTTGGTGAATATGATATCCTGATCCTGTCAGCAGAAGAGTCAGACGGGCTGATCACCTGGCTGAACAATAATGGTTACAAGATTCCGGATGGCGCAGAAGAAACCGTCGGCGCTTACCTGAAACGCGACATGAAATTCTTCGTCGCCAAGGTAAACCTTGAACGCCATGACGGCTCGTCCATGCTGCGTCCGCTTCAGGTTGCCTATGAGGATGAGGACTTCATGTTGCCGATTCGTCTCGGCACAGTGAACGCTGAAGGCAAGCAGGAATTGTTCGTCTTCGCCCTGACTCGCGAAGGCCGTGTGGAAACCAAGAACTACCGCACCGTGAAACTACCCTCTGACATGGATGTGCCGATCTATATCAAGGACGAGTTTGCCGATTTCTATAAGGACATGTTCGCCCATCAGGTCGAAAAGCAAAACGGCAAGGCCGTGTTCATGGAATATGCCTGGGACATGTCCTGGTGCGATCCGTGTGCGGCCGAGCCGCTCTCTCGCTCGGAACTGCGCGAACTCGGCGTGATGTGGCTGGACGAAGACACCGATGATGACATGCGCCCCGGCTTCGGTCCCCAGCCGGTTGATGCATTCGTGACTCGCCTTCATGTGCGCTATGACGCCGAGACATTCCCGGAAGATCTGGAATTCCAGGTTACCGGCGACCGCTCCAATTACCAGGGTCGCTACGTCCTGCGTCACCCTTGGCGCGGCGACTATGGTGAGTGTGAAGCAGCTGGCGACTATGCCGTAAGTCTGGTCGAGCGCTGGGACGACGAAGCAAATGAGCTCGCCAAGCTGACCGGTCGCGACTTCGATGCCATCAAGACCAAAATGGCATCGCTCGGCTATTCCGACGCGATCCTGAACAATGTCAGCGTCGAGCCGAAAGAGAAAAAGAACTGGTGGCAAAAGCTTTGGGGCAACTGACCCCAATCTGAGTTACCATCTGGCGAAGGCGGGCTATGAACAGGTCCGCCTTCAGCCCTTCAGCACACCAAGGAAGGCATCAACCTCCTCAGGCGTTGTGGCCCAGGAACAGACCAGCCGCTGGCTGCCGCCCATCCAGGGATAGAACACCGCACCTGCATTGTGGAGTACCGAGACTTGCGCCTCGCTTAGCAGCGCGAAGACTTCGTTGCCTTGTGGCTCGAAAGCCAAGTCCACGCCTTGCCGCCGCAAGCCCTCAGCCATGCGCCGCGCCATCTCGTTCGCATGGGTCGCAAGGTCTAGCCACAGCCGATCCGCCAGCATCGCTTCGGCCTGCGCAGCCAGATAACGCATCTTGGGCGGCATGTGGCCGGAGCGCTTGGCGCGCGCTTCGAGTTCACGTTTCTTCTGCCGCGCCTCGCCGAACAGCAGAATGATCTCACAGCCCATCGCGCCGGTCTTGGTCAAGCCGAAGGTGAGCACGTCCACGCCTGCCTTCCAGCTCATCTCGGCTGCGCTGGCCCCGGTCGCGACCAACGCATTTCCCAGCCGCGCGCCGTCCAGATGAACCACCAAACCCGTCGCATGCGCCTTTGCGGCATAGTCTGAAACTTCCGCGACGCTGTAAGCTGTGCCGTTCTCCGTTAAATTCGTCAGTGACAGGACATGCGCCGGCGTCTCATGCACGAAATCATGATTGATGCGAGCCAGTGCCTCGTCCAACTGCGCCGCGCCGATCTTTCCATCTGGCCCCCGCAACAAATGCAGCTTTCCGCCGCCAGAGAAAAATTCCGGCGCGCCGCGCTCGTCCACAGCAATATGCGCCCCGGCATGGCAAAGCACAGCGCCGGTAGGCGGACAAAAGCAGGACAGTGCCAAAGCGTTCGACGCTGTGCCGGAGGCGGTCAGCCAATAGTCGAAATCATCCGTATTGAACACATCCGCCAGCCTGGCACGCAAACGCTGCGTGACGACGTCAATTCCGTAACTCGCCTCCAGTCCCGTATTCGCGGCGGAGAGCGCCTTCAGCACATTTGGATGAGCTGGCGCGGATGTGTCGGAAGAGAAGTTCATCAGATTTGCGTGTCCGGGGTCTGCCACATCAGATGCTGGCCACCATCGCTGGCGATCATCTGGCCGGTCACGCTGCTGGCGGAAATGAGATAGCGCAAAGCCTTGATGATTTCTTCCGGGCTGGAGCCCTCCTGAGTCAAAGTCGCGGCTTTCTCGGCAGCGAACTCTTCTTCGTTTTGGTGTTTAGACCGCAGCGTCGGCCCTGGCCCGATGCCATTGACGCGAATGTCCGGCGCGAGCGCTTGCGCCAAGGTCTGCGTTGCCTGCCAGAGCGCGGCCTTGGAAAGCGTGTAGGTGAAGAAGTTCGGTGTCAGTTTCCAGACCCGCTGGTCAATCATGTTCACGACCAGCCCCTGCTCCCCTTTCGGCAGAGCATCCGCGAAGGCCTGCGCCAGATGCACCGGCGCGCGGAGATTGGCATTCATGTGCATGTCCCAGCTCTCGCGCGTATGGCTGGTGACAGAGTCCTCCTCGAATACGGAGGCGGAATTGACCAGCAAAGTCACCGGCTGACCGATCTTCTCAGCGGCGCGCAGGATCAGATCGCCAGTTGCAGTCTCATCCGAGAGGTCGGCCTGAAGCGTGATCGCCGCGCCACCTGCCGCCCGAATGGCTTTGGCGGTCTCTTCGGCGCCATCAGCGGAGGAATTGTAATGGACGATGACCTGCCAGCCATCTGCGCCCAGCGCTTCGGCCATGGCCCGCCCCACTCGCGCGCCCGCGCCGGTGACAAGCGCCGCGCCCGGCCTCATGCCGGTACGGTCTGGAACAGGCCCAATATGTCGAACCCGTTCACCAGTCCGTAGATGTAGACCGCATAGATCAGCAGCATCAATATCCCCATCAGGCGACCAAGCCGCGCGCGGGTCAGGATGAACCCACCGATCAACAGCGCGGCAAAGGTCATGACCCAATGATCATAATGGGTGAAAGTCGCCGCGATCTCAATTGGGCCGAAGAGCGAAATTATGCCGCCTGCGCCAAGGATGTTGAAGACGTTGGAGCCGAGCACATTGCCAATGGCGACTTCGCCATGCCGACGAAGGGCGGCGGCAACAGCTGCACCAATCTCCGGCAGGGAGGTCCCGATCGCCAACAAGGTCAGGCCGATCCATTCCTGTGGCACATGATAGAATTCGGCGATGCCGACACCGCCAGCAATGATCAGATGCGCGCCCAGCACGAGACCACCAATGCCGAGAACGATATAGGCGAGAGAGCGCGGCAGGCTGAGTTTTGGCGCCTCTTCCAGTTCCACGCCGGGATCTTCGCCCGTCGCAACGGCCTTGCGCGCCATGTAGAAAGTGACAACACAATAAGCGATCAGAATGGCCAGGAACAGAATACCGCCCAATACAGTCAGGGGGCCCATTCCGGTCAGCAGGATCCACACGGCTGTGGCAACGAGCATCGCCGTCAGCGCGCGGCCCTGCCCATGACCACCGGCCACGAACGGCATGATCAGCGCGGGAATGCCGAGCACAAGAAAGATGTTCGCTATATTGGAGCCGACAATATTGCCCAACGCGAGACCGGCCCGGTTTTCCAGAGCCGCATTCAGCGACACGACCATTTCAGGGGCCGACGTACCGAAACCGACAATGAAGATACCGGCAATCAGGGGAGAAACGCCAAGGCGCCGGGCAACGGCAACTGCGCCGTTTACCAGGAAATCCCCCGCAAACGCCATAATAACAAGCCCCCCGATCAGGGCGGCGATCAGGGTTAAATCAGGCATTCGCCAAGCTCGCTTCTAGTCGAGGCGCTTGTATTCAATGAAATTCAGGATGCCGAACACGACCACTATGGAGGCAATGGCGATCAGAGAAGGATGGATCATGGTGCCGTCTCGCTGTTGTTTTCTTGAGCATTTCCATGCTTTGCACCGCTAATAGCGTGCGTTGCACGGCTTGGCGAGCCTCAAACGGCAGGAAGTTTGGCCTCTCTTTGCGTAAATTTTCATATTGGACGCGCTCCTCCCATAGTGTCAGGACACCGCATGCCTTCCCTTAGAATCAGGTTGTTCCACATCTATGCTCGCCTTCGCCGTCCCATGACTCTGGGCGTGCGCGGCCTCGTCGAGAATCCAGACGGAAAGATCCTGCTGGTACGTCACACGTATATTGCAGGCTGGCATATGCCCGGCGGCGGCGTCGAGCGCGGCGAGCCCTGCATCGAGTCGCTCCGCCGGGAAGTGGAGGAAGAAGGCGGCATCCTGCTGAACGGGACCCCGAGCCTCGTCGGGATGTTCTCCAATCACGCATCTTTCCCGAATGACCATGTCCTGCTCTACCACGTTCCATCGGGGATTTGGACGCAAGGCAAGGCAACGGCAGTCGCCGAGATCGCCGAAACACGATGGTGTTCGCCGGATGACTTGCCTGACGGAACAACCAACGGGACGCGCCAGAGACTGGCAGAATTTTACGAGAAAACACCCCTCAGCCCGTATTGGACGGGCTCAAAACGCTGAGTTCAGGCACCGGCCATCGCGAGGAAAGCTGGCAGGCACAGGAACATCAGCGCCGCCAGCGCGACAATGACCAGACGGGTCGTGGGAGTGATGCGTGATCTCATCCACTCCTTGTCTGCGGACATTGAGTCTCAATGCAGGCCATTCGCCGGAAAGTTCGTGATTTTGCCGCCCCATTGATGCCGCAAGTTTTAACGGAACCTTTGCCATCGCGGATGATTGTAAATGCGTGGTGGGGCATGAAAGCAGACACGCCCCATCGCATGAACGGCCCTTCCGGGCGCCAAGGTTGCCCCTCATCCTTGCGCTCGCGAATTGAAATGCGGAACGCTGGCTCTTCCCCTTGGGGCCAGCGTTCTATTTCACCCGGCCTGCTGCTCTCATATATTGTCCGGCCGTCCACCAGGACAGTGTCGCCGCCATCCACAGCAGACCAATTACCGCTACCGTGGCAATAATCGCCATGACAGAAGCCCCTGTAGCTACGTCGCCCCCCACATCCGGGCGCAAGACAGCAAGCGGCAACATGAGGCCGATGATCGCAGCCATCTCAAACCCTGTTTTCCACTTCGCCGGATTGGACGGCACGATGGCAGAGCGTCCGCGCGGCGTGGCGCGGAACCAAGTCATGAATACGTCGCGGGCAATAATCATTGCGGCTGGCACATATATCAGCCAGGTCTGGAATTTCAGTCCCAGGCCCAGCAGGGCCGCCGCTATCAGCAACTTGTCGGCGATGGGGTCCAGCCAGACACCAAATCGACTGTGCGCATCCAGCTTACGGGCGAGCCAGCCATCCAGGAAATCGGTGATCGCCCCGGCCAGGAAAGCGAGGAAGGCAAACTGGAACCAGAGCTGTTGCAGCGTGATCCGCCGCGACACGTCTTCTGTCTCAAATCCGGTATGCGTGAGATCAATGCTCATCGCCTGCCAGAAACCGACCAGAACGAAGCCGGCAAACACACAGCGGGCGATGGTCAACGCATTGGGGAGCCATTTGAAATTCATGGCTGTCACCTGTGCCAGCGCCCGCGCGCCCACGCAATCATGAAACTGTGGAGCCTCTCGCCTCCCCCACTCTACTGGGGGAGAGGCGAAAGTCTCATCAGTTGGTATCGCCGGTTACATCCTCGATCGCGATGTCATAGTGGCGATTGCAGAACTGGCAGTCGATACCCAGCGTACCGTCCGGTTCAATCATCTCGCGCAGGGAATCATCCGGCATCTGTTTCAGCGTCTCGACAAGGCGTTCCTGATTGCAAGTGCACCGGTCGTCCAGCGCTTGGGGCGTTTCCATCGTCACACCCTGCTCGTGAAACAGGCGATAGAGCAGCTCTTCCATTGGAAGGTCCGGATCGGCCAGTTCAGCATCGGTCAGCGTGGCAAACAGGGCCTCGGCCTCCCGCCACGGCTCTTCGGTCTCGCCGCGCGCATCATCCGCCGCAACCCTCTGCACCATCATGCCGCCAGATACCCAAACCGGGTGCCCGTCTTTGCGGTCCAGCTCGGCGACCGACAGTTTGAGGCGCGTCGGCACCTGTTCCGACATCTCGAAATAGTCCTCCGCGCATTCGCTCAACGTCCCTTTCGCAAGGGGCACGATTCCCTGATAGGGCTGGATCGCCGGGTTGTCCTGAATGATGATCAGGGCCAGCCGCCCGCTCGGGCCGAACAATTGCGGCATGTGCGGTGCGTCGCCCTTGTTCACCTTGTCCAGATGCGCCCAGGCTTCGGCATCGAATTTGGCATAGCCGCGCACACCGCCATCAGAACGGTACTCGCCGACCAGCATGGAGACCGGGCCATCGCCTTCGGCCTGAACCAGCAGCCGCCCCTCGAATTTCAAAGACGCACCGACCAGAGCGGCGAGCGTCACGGCCTCGCCGAGAATCCGCGCCAGATTTTTGGGGTAATCATGCCGTTGCAGGATGCCCGACAGGCTGCCCTCGCCCATACGAACGGCACGCCCGCGAATGGGACGGTCCACGATCTGGAAATTCGTGACAAAGTCGGTGACGGCGTAAGCAGCGTCGGTCATGGGAGAATACCTCGATTAGGTGCCCCCATGTGGCAGCGGCATGCGCCTATCGCAAGAGGGCCACCTGTCAGACGGGGGATCAGGCCGAGCAGCTACCTCCGCCGAGCACGCAGAAGCTGGCGCACCAGGGATGGTTCAGCTTGACCGGATTGGCTGTCGCCTCGGCAAGCGTGGCGCCCAGTTCGAAGGTCGGATCGTCCACCAATAGCGTGCAGGCTGTCACGGTCGCCCTGCCGGCACCCTTGCGGCGGATCACCATGCGCTGGTTGGCGCACATGATGTCGTCAGGGGACTTGTTCAGAATGCCCCAGCAGTCGGTTGTGATTTCTGGCGGGTCGTCCTGGGCGATCATTTCCGGAAACAGGACGAGTTGCTTTGTATTGGTGGGATCTATCGAAAGACCCAGTGCGCCTGCAAGCGCGCCATAAGCTGCGCGGGCCTCGACATCACCCTCATTGAGGGCCTGACGTCCGGCAATCGCCACCTGAACGGCGCGTTCCCCCAACCATTTCAGGCCCTTGCAGGCCTCTTCAAAGGCCCCTTCTCCGCGTTCAGCGTCATGAATAGCCGGATCATGGGAATCCAGCGAGACGCGCAGCACCATCCGGTCGCCATAGTGCGCCGCCAGCCGCTCCAGACCCTGCTGGATGCGCGGTCGCATCATTGGGCGCATCGCATTGGTCAGCAGGAGCAGGCTGTGCCCATCCGCCAGAACGTCTTCCATGATCTGGAGAATGTCCGGGCACATGAAGGGCTCGCCGCCCGTAATGCCGATCTCGATGGGCTGGTCGATCTCGTCGAGGAACTGCCGCACATCAGACTGGCTGAGATAAACCAGTCGATCATTGCGGGGGGAACTTTCAATATAGCAATTGCTGCATTCGATGTTGCACAACGTTCCGGTGTTCAACCAGAGCGTCTTCAAGCCCGTCCATCCGACGCTGGCGCGGGTCTCGCCCTTCGCGGTCACGTCCGGGTCAGAAAATTTCGTGGGGGCATAATCACTATCGGCCATATAACTACGTTTAGCGCGATCCGGCGGCGCTTCCAGCGCTTTTGCAGCAGCACACCCGATCGTGAAGATTGCCGTATGCCCCGTGAGCGCTAGTTTGGCCGTCATGTCCGAAACCACTCAGCAGAAAGTGTTCGAAATGCTCACCTCAGGCGATGATGGCCGGGTGTGCAGAGACATTCCCGACAGCGCCTGCCGCGAAGAGGCCGGAAACTTCTTTACCCATATCACCAGCCTGTCGACGACGAAGATTTCCGACGGCCTGATCGATCCCAAGCTCGTATTGAGTTGGTTGATGACCACGCTAGGCACCCCAACCTGGCTTATCGGCCTGCTTGTACCGGTCCGGGAGGCAGGAGCCCTACTGCCCCAACTCTTTACTGCAGCGGCCCTGCGGCGTTTGCCCCAGCGCAAATGGGCCTGGTCAGTCGGCTCGGCAATCCAGGGATTATCGGCTGCCGGTATGGGGCTCGCAGCGTTTTTACTTGAGGGCAAGACGGCGGGTTATGCCATCCTTGGCGCGCTGGCGGTTCTGGCGCTCGCGCGGTCGGTCTGCTCAGTCACCTACAAGGATGTGCTGGGCAAGACGGTCTCCAAATCCCGACGCGGTACGGCAACCGGCGCGGCCAGCACGGTCGGTGCCGCAGCGGTCCTGATCTATGGCGCGCTCCTAACGGTCGGTTGGGTTGACCGGATGAGCCTCGTAATTGGCGGGCTGTTGCTTGCGGGTGGGCTCTGGATGACGGGCGCAGCGCTTTTCATGACACTGGAAGAAGAACCGGGGTCCACCGAAGGCGGCGGCAACCCCATCGAATCCTTCCGCGACAACTTCAAGCTGCTCGCAGACGACCAGCAATTACGCCGTTTCATCCTGACCCGTGGCCTGTTGATCTCAACTGCACTTGCTCCGCCCTTCATGGTCGCGATGGGCACCAATCGCGACGAGGCAGGCCAAATGTTCGGGGGGCTCGGCCTGCTCGTGATTGCATCTGCGGGCGCGGGCCTACTCAGCTCCTATGTCTGGGGACGGCTTGCCGACCGGTCGAGCCGCAAGGTGTTAATCCTGACAGCGGCCGCAGCAACGCTTGCCCTGTTGACGACACTCGGCCTGAATGCGGCGGGGCGACTGCAGGATGTCTGGGCACTCCCGCTTGTTCTGTTCGTTTTGATGATAGCCTATCAGGGCGTGCGCCTTGGTCGTTCCACGCATCTGGTGGATATGGCGAGCCAGGAAAACCGCGCGGCCTATACCGCCCTTTCCAACACAATCATCGGCACGCTGCTCATTCTTGGTGGCGGGTTCAGCATCGTTGCGCACATGGCAGGAGAAGCAGCGGTCCTCGGCTTGCTCGCCCTGATGAGCGCGCTCGCCATTCCGGTCGCCATGGGTCTTGAGGAAGTGCAGGAGCGCTGACGCCTATTTGCCGAGGCACCAGCGCAGGATGGCTTTCTGGGCGTGCATGCGGTTCTCGGCCTCGTCAAAGACAAGGCTCTGTGGCCCGTCAATGACTTCGGCGTCGACCTCTTCGCCCCGGTGGGCCGGCAGGCAATGCAGGAACTTCGCACCACCAGCGGCCATCTCCATCAATTCTTCGGTCACGGCATAGGGCTCAAGAATTTCAAGGCGACGTTCAGCGTCCGCATCGCCCATGGAGACAAATGTGTCAGCAATAACGACGTCGGCGCCGGCCACGGCTTCTTCCGCAGTTTCATAGAGGTCGATCCGCCCCTGCAGGTCGCGGGCGATTTCAACATCTTCATCATCCGGCGCAAAGCGTGCAGGTGTACCAATGGCAAGAGAATAGCCGAATTTCGGCGCGGCATGGATCAGGCTGGCGCAAACATTGTTGCCATCGCCAACCCAGGCCAGCCGCGCACCTTCAAGTGTGAGGCCATGCTCTTCCAGTGTCTGGAGGTCCGCCATGATCTGGCAGGGATGCGAACGATCTGTCAGGCCGTTGATGACCGGCACGGTGGCATGCTCGGCAAAGGTCTCGACATCGGAATGATCATTGGCGCGGATCATCACCGCATCGACGAAGCGCGACAGGACGCGCGCAGTGTCTTCCACCGTTTCACCCCGTCCCAGCTGCATGTCATTTGATGTCGCGGTGATCGACGAGCCGCCAAGCTGGCGCATCGCCATGTCGAATGAAAAGCGCGTCCGGGTTGAGGATTTCTCGAAGACCATTGCCAGCGTATGGCCTTCCAGCGGGGCCCCCGTGTCCACCCGTCCCTTTGGCCAACCCGCACGCGCTTTCTTCATCACATGAGCCATATCCAGGATCTCGCGCAGTTCGGCGGACTCCAGATGCCAGAGGTCGATGAAATGGCGCGGGGCGGTTGAGCTTGTCATCCGGAGATACTCCTGAGGCGGGCGGGAAAGCGGGGCAGATAGCCTGTTTCAGACAATTATTCCAGTCAGGCCGGGCGATTGCACCAGCTTTCGGACAAGATGAATAAATTCTAATTGAGAATGACTTGCAAATCTCCAGCAAGCGTGAAATACATAATTTGAGAACGAGTCGCAAATCAACAGGAGCGCCCCATGTGTCTGCCAATTGATGATACCGCCATGCTTTGCTGGCTGAAGAGCCAGATGACGGTTCTGGAAGCCTGGCGAAATGAGCTGACTTGCCGCCCGGACACCACCGACACGATGATCAATCGTGTGGAGCAGCACTACACATGGTTGAGCGAAGAAATATCCCGCCTGGATACGCCCCGGCGCGCTGCCTGATACCCCTTTGCCGCAACGCAGGGCGAGGTTTTGCCCACCTCGTTTCCTCCCATACGCTCACCTGCGTTGCGGCAATTCCTTTCCGAAACTCCCCCGCAGATCGATACTGGCGAAGATGACGTGATTGCCCTATGTCACGGGCACATCAGTGCCCATCCAGCCAGGGAGCTTCATCACTCATGGACAATGTTCTCATCATCGGTGCCGGTGCCGCCGGATCCGTCGTCGCGCAGAAATGCGCCATGGACCGCGACACGTTCAAGCATATCCACCTTGCCTCGCGCCGACTGGAAAGTTGCGAAAAGGTCGCCAAGCTCTGCAAGACGCCGATCGAGATCAGCCAAGTCGACGCCGACAATGTTGCGGAGGTCGTCGCGCTCATCAACAAGGTGAAGCCGGATCTGCTGATCAACATGGCCTTGCCCTATCAGGACCTGCCGATCATGGATGCGTGCCTTGAAACGGGCTGCAACTATATGGACACGGCCAATTACGAGCCACGCGATGTCGCGAAGTTCGAGTATAGCTGGCAGTGGGCCTATCAGGACAAGTTCAAGGACAAGGGCATCACGGCCATTCTTGGCTGCGGCTTCGATCCGGGCGTGACGAACATCTATTGCGCTTATGCGCAGGAATTCCTGTTCGACGAGATCGAATATATCGACATCGTCGACTGCAATGCTGGCGATCACGGCAAAACCTTCGCCACGAACTTCAATCCGGAGATCAATCTCCGCGAAGTGACCCAGGACGGCAAATACTGGAAAGACGGCGAGTGGGTAGAAATCCCGGCCCTGTCGATCAAGACGATGATCGACTACCCGGAAGTCGGCCCGAAAGCCTCCTACCTGATCTATCACGAAGAAGAGGAAAGCCTCGTCAAGCACATCAAGGGCCTGAAACAGATCCGCTTCTGGATGACCTTTGGCGAGGCTTACATCAAGCACCTCGAAGTATTTAAGTCGATCGGCCTGATTGGCCTTGAACCGATCAAACACAAGGGCATGGACATCATCCCGATGGAGTTCCTGAAAGACCTGCTGCCCGTCCCGTCATCCCTGGCCGAAGGCTATACCGGCAAGACCAGCATTGGCGTGATCGTGCGCGGCACCAAGGACGGCCAGCCACAGGCAAAGATGATCTACAACGTGTCCGATCATGCCAAGACCAATGAAGAGGTCTCCGCGCAGGCCGTCTCCTATACGACCGGCGTGCCGCCCGTTTCAGGCGCGGCAATGTTCTTCCGCGGGGAATGGTCCGGCCACGGCGTGTTCAATGTCGAGCAGTTCCCGGCCAAGCCCTTCCTTGAAGACGTCGCCAAACGCGGCCTGCCATGGCATGTCATCGACGTGGACGGCGGCGATCAGGAAGATCTGTTCGCGGTCGAGACCTAGGCCAGCTCTTTCCGCATGCGCAGGATCGGTACGATGGTGCCATCCTCGCTGGGCCTGGAGAGGTCTTCGACCAGCCGGTAGCCGCACGCTTCATAAAGCGGCACGCCGGGCGCGGTGGAGCCCATTTCCATGGCCGAGAACCCTTCGGCTCGCGCGGCAGCTTCGCTGGCCTCCAGCAACATGCGGCCGATGCCGCGCCGGACGAAATCCGGATGGGTATACATGGCGCGAATCTTGGCGGGCTCGGTCTTGGGGTCTGCCGGGGAATCGTCCCGGCCGGCCGTCGCGTTGCCGCCATAGAGCGTACGCCGCCGTGACCAGCCCCCACACCCCGCCAGCGCATCACCCGCGAAAGCGAGAAAGTAGGTGCCGTCGGACACCAGCAATGTATCAACGCCCATGCTCTCGCTGGAACGCTCGACCTGTTTTGAATCAAGGAAGTGTGGCAAGAGTCGCGCCATGGACTCCGCCATCAGCGCCTCGATTACCGGAATGTCGTCCAGCGTGGCGACGCGCATATACAGGGGAGGTGTTTCAGTCATTAAGCCTGCACCCTATCTGCGTCCCGCGCCCGGCAAAAGCCGGAACACGCTTGCCGATAATAATGTTCGCCCAAGGCCCGTTGATAAGGCATAAGCGGGCACCCAAGGACCAGACACCATGACCCCACCCGCCCTGCCCGATCACATCCCAACGCCCGTCTTCGTGCTGGACGCGGCGCGCCTGCGCGCAAACCTGGAAACGGCCCAGCGCGTGCGCGAGGCGGCCGGATGCAAGATCTTGCTGGCGACCAAGGCCTTCTCCCTGCCGGCGGCCTTCCCGCTGATGACCGACTATCTGGACGGCACCACGGCCAGCGGCGAACAGGAAGCCATCATGGGGCATGAGAGCTTCGGCAAGGAAGTCCATGTCTATTCCCCGGCCTATACCGAGGCCGAAGTGCGGCGCCTGACAGAGGTGGCCGAGCACATCTATTTCAATTCCCTCGAACAGATCGAACGCTTTGGCGATATTGCCCGCGACGGCGGCGCCAAGATCGGCCTGCGCGTCAATCCCGGGTATTCGAATGCGACGCTGGGCGGAGACCTGTACAATCCGTGTGCGCCCGGAAGCCGGTTTGGCGAAGTGCCGTCAAAGCTCGACCAGGTCGACTGGTCCGGCATCGACATCTTTCACGTCCATGCGCTGTGCGAAAGCCTGCATGAAGGCTCGGTCGGCCTGATCGAATTCGTGGCCGACAATTTCGGTCAGTATATCGAGCAGGTGAATACGGTGAATTTCGGCGGCGGGCACTTCCTCAACAAGGAAGGCTATGACGTCGATGCGCTGATCGCGGCCATCAAGGCATTCAAGGCGCGCTTTGGCGTGGAGGTCGTACTGGAGCCGGGCGCGGGCCTCGTCGTGAACACGGGAGAGTTGTACGCGACCGTGCTGGCGCTGCACTGGAACGAGGTCGATCTCGCCATCCTCGATGCCTCCGCCTCAACCCATATGCCAGACGTGCTGGAAGTGCCCTATCGGCCGGACGTGATCGGGGGCGGCCAGCCCGGCCAGAAGGCGCACACCTATCGCTTCGGTGGCAAGACGTGCATGACCGGCGACGTGATTGGAGAATACTCTTTCGATGCCCCACTCAAGCCGGGAGACACGATCGTCTTCACCGACCAGATGCATTATTCCTTCGTCAAGACGAACACGTTTAACGGCACGCCGCTGGCAAATCTGGCGGTCCGCTGGGAAGACGGCATCATCGAGAGCCTGTCCGATTTCGGCTATGAGGAATTCCGCCGGCGCTTGGGACGCTGATCGTCAGTCCTTGAAGCGAATGTCCTGATCATTCCCGAGCGACGGGATGCGGCGCCGCGCTTTCGCCACATCGTCGAGATCCAGATCGGCAAGGATCACACCCGGTTCATCATCCGCCTTCTCCGCCAGCACCTCGCCCCAGGGGGAGACGATCAGAGAGTGGCCGAAGGTCTCGCGGCCGTCTTCATGCTTGCCGCTCTGCGCGGGGGCGATGATGAAGCTGCCGGTCTCGATGGCGCGCGCCCGGACGAGGACATGCCAGTGCGCCTTGCCCGTCACGCGCGTGAACGCTGCCGGGATCGTCAGGATGCCTGCGCCCGCCTGCGCAAGCTTGCGATAGAGATGCGGGAAGCGAACATCATAGCAGATGGTCATCCCCAGCTTGCCGAACTCGGTCTCCGCCAGCACGGCGCGCTCGCCCGGCCGGTAAGCGCGGCTTTCGCGATAGCTCTGCCCGTCGCCCACTTCGACATCGAACATGTGGATCTTGTCATAGCGGGCCCGGACGCTGCCATCCGGCGCGATCAGGACAGACCGATTGGCCAGCCGGTCCTCGCCTTCGAGAGTCACGGCGATCGAGCCGATCAGCACCCAGATGCCAAGCTCAGCCGCCAGGGAACGCATCGCGGCGAGCGTCTGGTCATCTGCCTCCGGAACAATCTTTGGACGCGCCTTGCCGGGACGTATGTCCAACAGGTTCGTCATTTCGGGAGTGGCAACCAGCTGCGCGCCCTGCCCCGCCGCATCGCGGATCAGATCAGAGGCCGCCGCGATGTTCGGCGCGATCTCCACACCAGACCGCATCTGGACACAGGCAACACGAAGATGGGTCATGGCCATTGGCCTCGCCGGATCAGGCTGGCTCCCATTCTGACAGCGCGGCGTCGATGATGCCGGTGGCTTCGCGGACATTTTCGTCCGTGATGACCAATGGCGGCGCGAGACGCAAAACCATGTTCCCGGCCACACCGACCAGCAGGTTCTTGTCACGGCAGACGCCTTGCAGGCTTTTCGGATCGGACTTCATCTTGAGGCCGGTGAGCAGGCCTTTGCCTGTCACCGCTTCGACCTTGTCCGGATGGCTGTCGGCGAGGCTTTTCAGGCCCTGCGCCAGCGTACCGGAGACCCGGCGCACTTCAGCCAGGAAGTCTTCGCTGGAAATGATGTCCCAGACAACATTGCCGACCGCCATGGCGAGCGGGTTGCCGCCATAGGTCGATCCATGGCTGCCGGGCTGCATATGTTCGCCGACCGCTTCAGTCGTCAGGCAGGCGCCAAACGGGAAACCGCCGCCAATGCCCTTGGCCGAGCACAGGATATCCGGCGCGGCGCCTTCAACCCATTCGTGAGCGAACAGTTTTCCTGTCCGGCCCATGCCGCACTGGACTTCATCATAGATCAGCAGGATGCCGTGCTCGTCGCAAAGCTCGCGCAGCCCGATCAGGCAGGCGTCGGGCATGGCACGTACGCCACCCTCACCCTGGACAGGCTCAACGAAAATGGCAGCTGTGGTCGGCTGGGCCGCTGCCGTCTTCAAAGCGTCATGGTCGCCCCATTCAAGGTGCACAAAGCCCGGCAATTTCGGACCAAAGCCTTCGAGATATTTCGGATTGCCACCGGCATTGATCGCGCCGAGCGAGCGACCGTGGAATGCACCGGTGAAGGTAATGATGTCTATGCGTTCTTCATTGCCATTCGCCCAATGATATTTGCGGGCAGACTTGATGGCGCATTCGACGGCTTCGGTGCCGGAATTGGTGAAGAAGACACGGTCCGCAAACGTGTCACGGCAAATCTTGTCGGACAGTTCTTCGGCGCCGCGCACGCGGAACATGTTGGAGGTGTGCCACAGCTTGCCGGCCTGCTCCTGCAGGGCCTCGACCATGGCGGGATGAGCGTGGCCCAGCGCGTTCACGGCAATGCCGGCGATGAAATCGAGATATCGCGTGCCGTCCTCGGTGAAGAGGCAGACGCCCTCCCCCTTCTCGAAAACCTGCTCTGGCGGCCGGTAGACCGGCATGATGTGCTGGCGCGGATCGCTCATGATAACTCCTTGCGTGCGCAAAATCCTGTTTGGTCCACGCTTGGCCGCGCCGATGGGCGAAGTCAACTCACGGGCTGGTGCACGCCCGCTACAAGCGAACGATTAAGCTGTACTGATCCGCATCATGAAAAAAGTTTAATCGAAAAACGATAATTATGATTGACGTTTATCGATAATCCCTTATTGATAATCAGGAAGCCAAGACGGGCCGGGGTGATGTCCAAAACGCCCCCTACCTCACCTGAGCCGTTGCTCCGGACCGTCCTGGTGGACCCAAATTTTATCAGAAATGAAAAAAGGCGCGGAGAGCTTCCACCAGCTTCCGCGCCTTCCACCGTTTGCAGCGTTTCCTCCCAGAAACTTGCCGTGTCATATGGCCGCGCTTTATTGCGTGTGTCAAGATTGTGAATTCAAATTTTTCAATATGAGCAGTTCTTCAACATTTGCTGCACCGCCCAATAGTGACAGGGACTTCAGAGCAGCCTGACTCCATGACGAATTTGCAGACACCGCCAGAACGGCCTCGCTTTTCAGTATTATTCCATCTGAAACAATTTTGAGCCCGTTCGCCTTGAGCGTCGCGCCGGTCGAAGTGATGTCGACAATCACGTCCGCTGCGCCAGTGGCAGGCGCCGCTTCGGTTGCCCCCGCGCTTTCGACGAGGCGATATTCACCCACGGATTTGGCGGCAAAGAAGCGCCGTGTCAGCCGCATGTATTTGGTGGCTACCCTGAGGCGGCGATGATGAGCCTTGCGGAATGCTGCCCCCGCCGCTTCCAGATCAGACATCGTGTCCACATCAATCCAGGCCTGCGGCACGGCGACGATCACATCTGCACCGCCAAAGCCGAGCCGTTCCAGCACATGGAAATCCTCTGGCCCCGTCGGCGCGAGATCCTGCAATAAATCTTCGCCCGTCACACCAGCATGGATACTGCCATCGATCAGGCCCTGCGCGATCTCGCGCGCGGAGAGAAGCCGCATATCGACTTCGCCCAATCCCGAGATTTCAGCCTGATAGCCGCGCTCGCCACCAATCTGGCGCACTTCAAATCCGCGGGCTTTCAGCCACTCCTCGGATTTCTCCTTCAGCCGACCCTTGGAGGGGATCGCAAGTGACAGGACGCTCATGCCGCCTCTCCTTTCGCACGCAGGATGCGATCTGGCCGGACCACGCCGCCAATACCTGACGCCGAGGCCCTGGACCGGGACAGGCCTTCGATCAGACCATCATAGCGCCCGCCCGAGGCGAGCGGCTGGCGGGAGGTCAAATTCTCACCGAACGATTCGAAGACAAAGCCATCATAATACGTAAACCGCCGACCGAAGCCGGACCGGAAGCGCGCCTCGCTGGCGACGCCCGGCACCGCAGACAGGATCGCCTCCATTCGGCGGGCAACCCGTTCGATTACGGAAGACATGGCCGCGAGCCCGTGTTTGTCACTGATGGTGGCAAGCACGTCAGCCGCCTCCCCTGCTGGGCAGTTCACACCGGCAAGGTCAGACAGCGCTGCCCGCGCCGCCTCCGGCACACCACCTGCGGCATGCACCGCCGCCTTTCCGCGCAGACCCGCGACGATTTCGGCAACACTGCGGGTACCGATCATCGGAATGCCGCGATCACTCAGAACTTTCAAAAATGCGTCTTCCGCCGCCTTCGCGCCGCCTGCATCCAGAACGGGCTGAAGGTCTGACGCCGGCGGTTGAGGCGCAGCATCGAGCAGCTCGCTGACCCCGCCCTCCTGGCGGAAGGCCCGCTTCAAAAGGTCTGTCGTGATACGCGCAAGACCAAGAGCGTCCACAAAGGCTGGAAAAATCGAGAGGTCGCCCATTTCAGTCGCCGTGGGCGATACATCGCAAGCGGCAACGGCTTCGCGTACCAGCGCAAAAGCTTCGGCGTCCGCATCTGCGCCGCTTTCCTTGCCGAACCATTCAAAGCCGACCTGCGTGAATTCCATCGGGTCGCCAGCAGAGGCCGGCAGTCGGAAGGCCCGCGCGGCATAAGTGTAGGCCTTGGCCCCGTCTCCACCCGCAGCGCGCCTGTCCGCCTCCTGCCCCGCCACTGGCAGAGTAAGATCTGGCCGCATGACCATTTCATTGCCGCGATGATCGGAAAACACGCAGAGGCGCGCCCGCACCGCTTCGCCGGAAAGTTCAAGTGGGATATCGGACGGCAGGATGTAGGCCGGGTCCAATGGCTCGGCGCCCGTTGCCTCGAAAATGCCGCGCGCTGCAGCGGCAAGAGTCTCGTGCGTCATTTCTGGGCCTCGGTAATCTTGCGAATGGCTTCGACCATTTCGGCGCGGGGCACTTCGAACTGACCCGGACGGGCTTCCCGGTATTCTTCGTTGGACTTGATGGCTTTCGCCTTCAGCGCGCCCATTTCAAGGTCCTTGATCGTGACCGTGCCTTTGGCCAGTTCATCCTCTCCCACCATGACAACGGCAGGCGATGATCGGCGGTCAGCATATTTCATCTGCGGCCGCATGCCGGAGGCACCCATATAGGCCTCGGCCCGGATACCAGCCCGGCGCAGTTCGGTGGCGATCTGCAAGGCGCTGGTCGGGTCTTCCTTGTCGAAATTCAGCACGACGACCGGGCCATCGAGTTTTTCGGTCTCGCCCATAATCTGCATTGCGGCCGCGAGACGGGAAATGCCAATAGAGAAACCGGTTGCCGGAACTGTTTCGCCCGTGAAGCGCGCGACGAGATCATCATAGCGACCGCCGCCTCCGATGGAACCGATGCGATAGGTCTTGCCGTCTTCGCCGGTGACTTCGCGCAACAGTTCCGCCTCATAGACCGGCCCAGTATAATATTCGAGCCCGCGCACAACGGATGGATCAATCACGACATCGCCTTCCGGCGCGCCGAGCGCTTCCAATGCCTTCGCGATGGCTTCAAGTTCAACAAGGCCAGCCTTGCCCTCTTCGGTATCCCCCGTCGCCTTGACGAGATTGGCCAGCGTTTCAGCGCGCGTGTCGGCTCCCGCCTGAGCGAAGGCGAGTACACGGGTCACTTCTGAGGCGCCGAGTCCCGCCCCTTTTGTATAGTCCCCGCTCTCATCCATACGGCCTGCGCCGAGCAGGTCCGCGACGCCCTCGGCGCCAAGACGGTCCAGCTTGTCCAGCGCGCGCAGGATAGCGAGGCGCGTGTCGGCGCTCGTCGCGCCCACTCCATCAAGCACGCCATTGAGCAAGCGGCGTGTGTTCACGCGGATCACGAACTCGCCCGGTGCGATGCCAACCGCGCGCAGCGCTTCGGCGCCCATGGCGATCATCTCGGCGTCAGCATGATAGCCCGGCGCGCCAATCGTGTCGGCATCGCACTGCCAGAATTCGCGGAACCGGCCGGGACCCGGTTTTTCATTGCGCCAGACTGGCCCTTGCCCAGCGACTGGCCCGCCTCGGCCACGAAACGGGCAAGCGGCGCGGTCAAATCATAGCGCAGCGACATCCACTGCTCATCATCATCCTGAATGGCGAAGACACCGGCATTCGGACGGTCATCATCTGGCAAGAATTTGCCAAGCGCGTCGGCATACTCAAAGGCGCTGGTTTCCAACGCCTCGAAGCCCCATTGGCGGTAGACGCCGGTGATCGTCTCGACCAGCCCGGCCTGGGCATGGATCAGGCTCTCGCGCTTGTCCGGAAAGCCGCGCGGCTTGCGGGCAAGATCCTTGCCGGTGAGGGGCGGTGTGTCCTTGTCGCTCATGATCGTCTCAGGTCCTGGTTGCCGACGCGCTCCGCATAGACGGAGACGCACAGATTGGAAAGGCAACACGTCGGCGCAGCGCGGACCGGGCGCGGCCTGCCTCATCTGGTCTGGTTCGGAAGAATGAACACTTTCAGGAGGCGCAGCCGGACCGGTTCGCGCCTCGTCGGCGCGTCACGAATGATGGTGATGGTGCTGCAGTGCGATGTTCATTGCGTCGCCGGATACGCAGCCGCCTGGCCGGAGTCAACCATTGGCAAGGCCGTCAGGCGTCCTGGCTGACGCGCTTGAAGGGCTTCTGCTGGCCATCGCGGCGCTCGATCACCTTGAATATGCCTGTGCCCCGCATCAGCAATTTGTCGCCCGTCCATATGCGGCCTTCGACCGTGAAGATGTCACCCTGACGTCCGACCACTTCTGCCTTGCCTTCGACGAAGCTGCCCATCGACGCGCCGGAGAGAAAATCGCACATCAGGCGGACCGTGACCCACCACGTGTCCTCATCCTTTTCGACCGCAGCGCCCCACGCCATGTCGGCAAAGGTCATCATCATGCCGCCATGCGCGTTCATCATGCCATTGGTATGATATTCCTCGACCCGGAAGGCCCGCGTCAGGCCGGTCTCGTCCCGCTTCTCGAAGAGGGGCCCAATCTGGCGGCCAAAACCGCGATGCCATGGCAGGATGGAATAGCCCTCAGGCGTGTCGAAAGTCTGGTTTCTGGTAAGATCGTCGCTCATGGAAATCGGATTAGCGCCTCCGGCCTGAGAGTGCCAGAGGCGAGACAAACTTCCTTTGGGTCAGTCGAGCCCGACGACGGCCTTGGCCTCAGCCTGTCGCGCGGCGACCTTGTCTGTGTCAAAGCCTTCGAGACTCTCATTGAACAGCTGGAAGAAGTTGAGTTCCGCCCCCAGCCGCAGATATGCCGCGCCGAGGCCTATGGCGGCCCGGTCCATGAAGACGAATTCGCGCGGGATCTTAACGGGCCCCTTTTCCTTGAGCAGCTTGCGAACGGCAAAGGCTTCTTTGCGGCCATACTCACCGGGCGTCACGCCGTCTGCGACCGAACGCACCCGGTCGTCCAACAGTGGTCCATATATAAAGCGCGCCCAGATATTCAGCACTTCGACCAGCTCGCGGGACAAGCCGCTGAAGCCCCATTTCTCATAGGCGGCATAGGCCGCGTCGAAATCGTCCGCCAGGATCGCGCGATAGAGATCGACCACGCCGCTGACGAACTCCGGCGGGAAGATACGGATGCAGCCGAAATCGAGCAGGTTCAGCCCGGTCCCCTCCCCGGTCACCTGGTAATTGCCGAGGTGAGGGTCCCCATGGATCACGGCATGGGAGTTGAACGGCCCCCACCATGTCCAGAACAACATTTCCGCAATCCGGTTGCGCACTTCCTGGGGGGCATCCTCAAATGCATCCAGCCGCTTGCCGGATACCCAGCTCATGGTCAGCAACCGGTCGGTGGACAATTCCGGCACCGGATCCGGCACGGTGACGAAATCGCGATCCGCCAGCATGTTCGCATAGAGTGCCATATGCTTGGCCTCGCGCGCATAATCGAGCTCTTCACGGAGGCGGTCGGTGATTTCGACCACCATCGCGCTCGGGTCGATAGAGCCATCCATCCGCTTGAACAGGCCAAGCATGGTCTTGAGCTGGCCAATATCGGATTCCACCGCGCTGGCCATATCAGGATATTGCAGCTTGCAGGCGACCCGGCGCCCGTCATGCAGGGTCGCGCCATGGACCTGGCCAAGCGAGGCGGCATGCGAGGCCTCCTTTTCGAACGCGCCGAACTTTTCCTGCCAGTCGGCGCCCAGTTCAGCGCGCATCCGGCGTTTCACGAAAGGCCATCCCATGGCAGGGGCTTCAGCCTGCAGCTGGCTGAGTTCGGCGGCATATTCGGGCGGTAGGAAATCCGGAATGGTCGACACCATCTGGGCCACCTTCATCAGCGGACCTTTGGACTTACCGAGCGCAGCGGCCAGCGCACGGGCAATCTTCTCATCCCCCTGATCCCCCCCAAACAGGCTTTGCGTGGCGAAGGTGAGGCCCGCGCCAGACAGGTTGGCACCAACCCGTGCGCTGCGCGCAATCCGGCCCGACAAGCGGTTGCGCTCCGGGTCACGGGGTGTTTGTGTGTCGTCCGTCATGGGTGGGATATAGGGTGCTGCCTTGAAAACAACCAATCGCGTATATTGTCGCCCTTTCCCGCCATATGACTCGCAATGGATGACAAATGCGTCATGTTCGCGGTATAGGCCCGCCTTCGCGAATTGATCCGCAACAGAAAAAGCGCATCGCCCTCCAGATTTTGCCGGCTCCGGGCAGCCGAATGTAGAGTGTCCCGAAAGTTAAAGGCTGCTGCAGATCAAATTGCCAGCGCCACACCGCGACGAGCAGGATTTAATGAATGTCTTACAAAACGCTTCTCACCGAGATTGACCAGGAAGCCGGCTTCGCCGTGATCACGCTCAATCGCGCCGAGAGCCTGAACGCCCTCTGCGAAGAGATGATGAATGAGCTGACAGATGCGCTGGATCGATTTGAAGCCGATCCGGACATTGGCTGCATCATCCTGACGGGCGGCAAGAAGGCCTTTTCGGGTGGCGCAGATATCAAGGAAATTCAGGAAAAAACCTATCCTGAGTCCTATTATGAAGATTTTATCAGCCGGAACTGGGAACGCGCAGCTCGCGCCCGCAAACCCATTGTGGCCGCCGTTTCCGGCTATGCCATTGGCGGGGGATGCGAACTGGCCCTGATGTGCGACATCATACTGGCGGCGGATACCGCCAGGTTCGGACAGCCGGAAGTGCGCCTCGGCGTCATGCCCGGTGCCGGCGGCACTCAGCGTCTCGCCCGCGTCATTGGCAAATCCAAGACGATGGAACTCTGCCTTACTGGTCGCATGATGGAGGCTGAAGAAGCCGAACGTTGTGGCCTTGTCAGCCGGGTCGTCCCTGCCGACGACCTGATGGATGCTGCGCGGGAGCTCGCCCGCACGATCGCCTCAATGCCTCTGGCGGCCGCCATGCTGACCAAGGAAGCCATCAAGGTGGCCTATGAGACTCCGCTTTCGCAAGGCATCCAGTTTGAACGCCGGATGTTCCAGTCCCTGTTCTCCACGGATGACCAGAAAGAGGGCATGGCCGCCTATGTCGAGAAACGCTCAGCTCATTTCAAAGACAAATGATGCTGAAAGCCCCGGCCCACCTGCTATTTCCTGCGACCAGCCTCAATTGCGCGGTTGACGCCTTCGCACCGTTTATGTATTCCCCCGCCTTCAGCCCGAAGGGAGCCCTTTGGGCCACAGGAGTTTAATATGGCTAATACCCGTTCCGCCAAGAAAATGGTCCGCAAGATTGCGAACCGCACCGAAGTGAACAAAGCCCGCCGCTCGCGCGTGCGTACTTTTGTTCGCAAGGTCGAAGAAGCAATCGAAGCCGGCGACAAGTCTGCTGCCCAGGAAGCGCTGCGCTCTGCTCAGCCTGAACTGATGCGCGCGGTGACCAAAGGCGTCATGCACAAAAATACATCATCGCGGAAAGTTTCGCGTCTGTCGGCTCGCGTCAAAGCGATGGGCTGATCGGACTTTTCCCGATTGAAAATTTGAAACCCGCCTGACCGTTCAGGCGGGTTTTTTCTTGTCAATCTCCTAATACAACAAATTGGACCTTTCGAAATGAAACATCATTTCTACTGGATGTTTAATGGAAGGATTGCGAATTTGGGCTGACTGAAGGGGTCCGGGTTGCGGTAATGTAAGAACTCGTTAACGATCCTGAGAAACGCGCCGATTTTCTGCAGATATCCACAGCCTTATACCCGCGCCCCCTGTTGACAGAACAGGTGCGAACAAATGTGTGGGGCGACTCACTCACAAAAAAAGATCAGTGCTCAAGCACCTGATTTGATTGCGGTTTGAGGTACAGTGCGAAGAGTCAACTCACCAAATCCTGCTGTCGCATAAAAGTAGCACTTGTCAGCAAAACCCCCAGTGAGTAATTTCAATTTACCAACAGAAAAGTTCTCCCGACACGGAGTATTAAGTGTGACCGAATTTCGGTTCGGAAGGGGAACTGCGTGCCAGTTGGTCAGGGTGAAATTATAATTAGAAAATGGGGCTCGGCATGGACGGGAACAAACTCTTTGATTCAAAAACTGGCGTAGACTTCGAGAAGATGAATAAAGGCAAGAATGCTCCGGGCAAGGAGATTTGGCTCACTGTCAAAGCCCATCTTGCGACAATCCTCAACACCGCCGACTATGATCGCTGGATCGATGGCCTGCGTCTGGTCGCCGAGTTCAATGGCGAGATGGTGATCGCGGCACGCGACCCGCTGTCATTTGACCGCGTATACGGGGCTCACCGCCATGCGATCCAACGCATCTGGCGCGAGCATGACCCGGCAAGCCGCGCGGTCAAGCTTGTCTGCTGGCGAACCGCGCCCGCTGAGCTGCTCGACATCGTCGAGGACCCATGGGCGAAGGCGGAGATCACCGAAGCTGCTCCCGTGCAGGCGAAACCTGTCGGTTCCGGCTCCGGCGCGCCGGTTATGAGCTTCGACACGCTCGTCACGGGTGAGGCGAACGAACTGGCTGTCCAGATGGCCAAACGCATTGCGGGCGGGTTGCCGGTCGGAACGCTGACAACCTTGTTCTACGGCCTGCAAGGCACTGGCAAGACACACATCCTGCACGCATTGAAGACCGCTGCAGAGCAGCGCGGCGAGGATTGTCACATTGTCTATCTGACGGCCGAGGAATTCCTCTCATCCTACACCGATGGCGTGAAGGTGAAGGATACAAGCGCCCTCAAGAAGCGCTTGCGCGCAGCGACCATCTTGATGATCGACGATCTGCATCGCATCAGCGGCAAGCCCGGCACCGAGACTGAACTGTTTCAGAACATTCGCGAAGTCACGGCCAATGGCGGCCAGGTCGTGCTGGCGGGTGACAAGGCCCCCGGCGATGTCACCGGGTTCAGCCCGCGCATGATCAGTGAGCTGAAAGGCGCAACCACTGTTGAGGTGGGCGCGCCGGATGCAGGCATGCGGCACCAGATCATGCGCCATCTTGCTGATCACATTGAGGCCGGTCACCCGAACTTTGCGGTCACCGACGAGATGATCGCAGAGTTCAATGCCGGCATTCGGGGTCAGGCCCGCGAGATGACGGGGGCGATCTGGAACCTCTACACTGAAGCGGCCTTCGGCATTCGCACGCCCACAATGGAAATGGTTCACAAGATCATCCGCCGGACCGAAGGCGATGTGCGCCAGCCCTCCATCGAACTGGTCAAGAAGGCTGCCATGAAAGTGTTCGAGGTTTCCAAGGCTGACATGGAGAGCCCGAGCAAGGCACGCGCCGTGGTGTATCCACGCCAGATTGCCATGTATCTTTGCCGCGAACTGACCGGGAAATCCTTCCCGCAGATCGGCTACAGCTTCGGCAAGCGTGACCACACCACGATCCTGTACGCGCACCGCAAAGTGTCCAAGGCCCTGCCTGAGAACAATGAGTTGGGCGCCCACATCAAAGCCGTAAACGAGACCATCCTGGAGCTACAGGCGGCAGGCATGAATTAGGCAAACCCAGCTGAGAGCCGCGAATCTACGATCGGCGCTTGGCTTTTGCCTTTGTTTGAGTAAGTGTGCTCGGCCCGCTCTCCCCGCAGAGCGGGCCGATTCCATTCCGGACCGCCGGTTCCGGGCGGAAGCGGCAGGACTGGTGAAGAATTCCGGGCCTTTTTCGAAGGCCCCCCGATGAACGGAACGGACGATGAAACTGACGATTGAACGCGGCGACCTGCTGAACGCACTCTCTCACGTGCAGAATGTGGTGGAGCGCCGGAACACAATTCCGATCCTCTCCAATGTCTTGCTTCAGGCAAGCAATGGCGAGTTGAAACTCACTGCGACCGATCTCGACATCGAGGCCGTAGACAGCGCGGATGCAACCGTCACGCGCGAAGGCGCAGTCACTGCGCCGGCCGGAACGCTGTTTGATGTTGTCCGCAAACTGCCTGCTGGCTCCGAAGTCGAACTGGAAGTCCAACCCGAAGGCCAGCGCCTCGCGATCACCGCAGGCCGCTCTCACTTTGAGCTGCCGACCCTGCCAGCATCCGACTTCCAGACCATGAGCTCTGACGACACGCCGACCAAGTTCTCACTTGGCGCCAAGGAATTCGCCCGTTTGATCGACAAGACCCGCTTCGCGATCTCCACTGAAGAAACCCGCTACTATCTAAACGGCGTTTATCTTCACGGAGCCAAGACCGAAGACGGTACGGCTGTGCTCCGCACCGTTGCCACAGACGGTCATCGTCTTGCCTTGGCAGAGCTGCCCGCGCCGGCTGGCTCGGAAGATCTGGAAGGTATCATCGTGCCCCGTAAGGCTGTCGCCGAAGCGCGCCGCCTGGTGGATGCAGTCGACGAAGATATCGAGATTGAAGTGTCAGACACCAAGATCGTTGTCCGTGCAGGCCGCGCTGTCCTGACGTCCAAGCTGATCGACGGCTCCTTCCCCGATTACGGCCGCGTGATCCCTAAAGGAAATGACCGGAAGCTCACCATCGACAACAAAGCCTTCGAAGCTGCCGTCGACCGCGTTTCGACCGTGTCGGCCGAGCGCTCACGCTCGGTAAAAATGTCCCTGTCTGACGGCAAGCTGGTGCTGGCCGTCAATCACGCTGAGACGGGTGTCGGCAATGAAGAACTCGAAGCCGAGTATGGCTCCGAAGCGATGGAAATCGGATTCAACGCGAAATACCTGCTCGACATTGCCGGCCAGATCGAGGCTGTCGAAGCCGAGTTCATGTTCAGCGATCCTGCGTCGCCTGCGCTCGTGCTGGACCCATCAGACGACAGCGCGCGTTATGTGCTGATGCCGCTGCGGGTGTAGTTTGCCTGTGGAGCCGCTGGACCGCCGGACCCTTCTTGCCAGCGCAACAGCAGCGACCGGCTTGGCGGCCTGTGGCATCCAGACCCGGAAGGAGACAAGCATGTACGGCCTCATCGGAAAGTTCACGGCAACGGATGGCAACCGCGACGCGCTGATGCGGATCCTGATTGATGGCGTCTCGGGCATGCCCGGCTGCCTCAGCTATATCGTGGCCAGCGATCCGACAGACGCGAATGCCATCTGGATAACCGAAGCCTGGGACAGTCAGGAAAGCCACACGGCGAGCCTGACGATGCCAAGTGTACAGGGTGCCATCGTCAAGGGCCGCCCAATGATCGCTGGCATGGAACGCATTGCAGAGACCCGGCCCGAAGGCGGCCATGGTCTCGACTCCTGACCTCTGGCCCCTCCATACAGCCTGAATGACCGCCCTGACCCGCCTGACTCTGACTGATTTTCGCAACTACGAGTCGCTCAGCTTGCCACTCGATGGCCGACATGTCTGTCTCTATGGGTCGAATGGCGCAGGCAAGACGAACCTGTTGGAAGCCGTCAGCCAGTTGGGGCCGGGCCGAGGTCTGCGTTCAGCCACTCTGCCGGAAATGATACGGAAAGACGCGCCGGGCGGCTGGGCCGTTTCCGCCGCACTGGCAAACGACCAGCGGATTGGGGTCGGTGTCGATACCGGCCCCAGTACGAAGCGTACCGTACGTATTGATGGCGCGCCAGCGACCGCATCCGACCTCGCAGATCTTGTGCGCATCGTCTGGCTAACGCCCACAATGGACGGTGTGTTTCGTGGCAGCACGTCCGACCGACGGCGCTTCTTTGACCGTCAGGTCATGGCGCATATGCCAACCCATGGCACCGCTGCGGGCCGTTATGAGAAAGCGATGCGCGAACGCAATGCCCTGCTGGAACGCGGTCATGTGGATCCGGCCTGGGCCGATGCCATCGAGGCCCGCATGGCGGAGTCCGGAGCAGAAATGGCCATCAACCGCGCCCATGTGCTGGAATCCCTGCAGGTGGCGATTGATGCAAGACCCGAAGGCTATTTCCCGAAGGCTGACCTGGCACTGGAGGGCAAAGCCGAACAGGCCGCCATTCGCGGTGATGACTTCAAGACGATCTTCGAAGCGCTGACCGAAACCTTCCGAACGACCCGTCGCCGCGATATCGCCGCCGGACGCACCATTGATGGTCCGCATCGCTCAGACCTGACGGTCATTCACCGGCCAACCGGTGCGCCCGCCAAGGACGCCTCGACCGGCCAGCAGAAGGCCCTGCTCATCGGCTTGATCCTAGCATCGGCTGCGGCGCTCCGCGCTGGCGGCGATGGCCCCTCTCCCCTGCTGCTGTTGGACGAGGCAGCCGCCCACCTTGATGCCGACAGGCGCGCCGCACTGTTTGATGAGCTGGCAGCGCTGGGAGGGCAAGCCTGGCTGACCGGCACCGAAGCCTTCCTGTTCGAAGCATTTGGGGGCCGGGCGCAAACCGTGCGCGTAGATGACGGAATGGTAGTCCCTGAAACCTAGCTCTTGATGCGCAGATCTGAAATCGACTGGGCGATCTCGCGATAGACTTCCTTCAACTCGTCCCCACTCGACGCATCAAAAGCATAAGACGGGCTTGTCGCGCAATATTCCATAATGGTTTGCCCATCAGACGTGGTCTGCACATAGGATGGCACCTGAAAACCGACCGTGTAAATCTGGACCTTGGACGGCTCGGCCTTCATGGCGTCGCATAAATCCATGGCCTGCCTGAAGGAGTTCTTGCTGGCGCTGGGATGGTTTGTGTTGAAATCGCCATCTGTCATCAGGATCACGGCCTTGGTCACATTGACCTCGTCATAGTCCCAGGGCTTGGCCGTCTCCGGCCAGACATTCTGCCAGTTCGGCGACAGCAGGTACCACCCCCACGCCACTCCCAGATGTCCGGCGGTGCCGCCATTCGCCGTCATGCTGTTCACATGGGCCGTCAGCGCTGCCTTGTCTTCGGTCAATGGGACCGGCCCGGTGGCGCGGCACGTCGCATGGTAGAAATCGAGTGCGCCGGTAGAGCCATTTGCGCCGCCATTTTCGATCTCGTTTTCGCCGCGATACTTGTCGCGATCGCTATCATAGAAGTTCCAGCGTGGATTGCCTGCCCCGATCCAGGCGAAGCTGCCCGGCGCTGCATCGCTATCAGCATAGGTGCCTGTGCGCTCGTACACACACGTGTCGGTGGCTGACGAGTCTTCCCAGAACCATCGGGCAACGTCCCAGTCATAGTCACCATGCTGGTCACACTCATCCGGATCGCTTTCGGTGCACGTGCCGTTTTCGTAGTACATGAAACGCTTGCCGGTCGCGTCGTCATACATCCGCGCGCTATTGTAGGAATTGTAATTGCTCAACCCATTGCTGTTGGAAGTGTCGGCCGGAATGGTGACCGCGCGCGTCACCTCATCAAAATAAGCCCCCGCATTGACCGCATTATTGTAGGTCACAATGCCCAGCCTGACCGTGCCATCCCGCACCTGATCATCTGGCAGCAATTCATCAAACGCGATGACCGCAGCCTCTTTCAACAGGGTTAGCCGATTGTTGCTGTTCATGGAGCCCGATACGTCGAACACAAACGAGACATCGATCTTTCCGACCGAGAAGGTCGAGGTCGAAGCGACGTTGAAGCTCATGTCGTCATTTCCCATGATGTTGGAAATGAAGGTCGGCTGGGTGCAATTCATTTTCCCGAGAATGTCTTCGCTGTCATCGGTGAAGACCACAGTGACGGGTGTACATGTCATACCGCCGCCAGCGCTCGCAATCAGCGGGCTCATGTATTCGCGAATGTCTGCGGTCACTTCCTCATCTGTCGCGCCCGCCTGGCGCGACAACGCCCCAGCCAGCACCGCCGAGTCCATCGCATATTGAACGCGCGCCTGTTGCCTGAAGATAAACTCGAGATCGACAGCCAAACCAACCAGCGCCACCATGGAGGCCAGAATGAACGCAGTGAGCACAGTGAGATTGCCGCGATCATCGCGCGCGAGTGAGTGCGATTGCCTGTTTGCAGGATACATATCCATCACTTGCCCCATCGATCATCAGCACCTGTCTGCAAATCCTGAGTTTCGCTCAGACTGATTTCCTGCGTCTTCAGATATGCCCTCAAAATTGGCGCAGTGGGGAAAGACGGCATTTACCCTGATTGAGCCCGGATCATCTAGGCAAAACCCACTGTCGGGCCTTGCCTACACAGCCTGTTTCCGTGGTATCTTGGACTCTGAAAATCGATTCCCGACCGAGGCCCACATGCAGCAATATCTCAATCTCCTGCAGGACATTTTGGACAATGGCCATGAACGCGGGGATCGCACTGGTACAGGCACGCGCGCTGTATTCGGTCGTCAGATGCGTTTTGACCTCGCCGATGGCTTCCCGATGGTAACGACGAAAAAGCTGCATTTGCGCTCGATCATCATCGAACTGCTCTGGTTTTTGAAGGGCGATACGAACATTGCCTATCTGAAGGAAAACGGCGTTTCGATCTGGGATGAATGGGCCGATGAAAACGGCGACCTTGGCCCGGTCTATGGCAAGCAGTGGCGCAGTTGGGCCGCGCCGGACGGCCGGGTGATTGATCAGATCCAGTGGGTGCTGGACGAAATCCGCACCAATCCCAATTCCCGCCGCCTGATCGTGTCAGCCTGGAACCCGGCCGATGTGAACGACATGGCCCTGCCCCCTTGTCACTGCCTGTTCCAGTTCAATGTCATGGACGGCAAGCTGAACTGCCAGCTCTACCAGCGCTCGGCCGATGTCTTCCTCGGCGTACCGTTCAACATCGCATCCTATGCGCTACTCACCCTGATGATGGCGCGCGCGACCGGGCTGGAAGCTGGCGAGTTCGTCCACACATTCGGCGATGCGCACCTCTACCTGAACCATATGGAGCAGACCCGGCTCCAGCTGACCCGTGAGCCGCGTACCCTGCCCCGCATGATCCTGAATCCCGACAAGACCGACCTGTTCGGCTGGGAGTATTCAGACTTCACGGTCGAAGGCTACGAACCGCACGCTCACATCAAGGCGCCAGTGGCCGTCTAGGAATCATTGAGGCTCTGCCAAGCCGTCCAGGCATCGCCCGCATACATCAGGCTTGGGCCACCGCCCATGTAAACAGTCATGCCGAGCGCCTCGGCCACTTCCTCGTCGGTCGCGCCCAGCCTCTTAAGCGCCTTGGTGTGAAAGCCGATACACCCATCGCACTGCTTGGCCACGCCGATGGCGAGCGCGATCAGTTCCTTGGTCTTCGTATCGAGCGCGCCATCCGCCAGAGCGGCTTTGGCCATCGCATTGAACTGCGTCAGCGTTTCCTTGGCCCCGGTGCCGCGAAGCCCGGATATTCCCTCGCTGATCGCGCCCGTTATCGCGCCATAGTCCTTCTTGCCGTCCGCCATGATCGATTCCTTATTTGCATATTTGCGCAAATATGCATATTTCTATAGCATCAGCAATATGGGTATTCCCGGATAGTACAGTCAGGCGGCTGCTGGATCCACGAGTCCGAGGTTCTCCCGCCGCCGAATGACTGCCGAAACGATAACCGCGCCGACCATCTTGCCGATCACGAACACGATCCAGTTCCACACATGCAGCGAGTTTCCGGGGTCCATGCCAAGTTCCATCTGCTTGGCGAGATCAGCGCCATACAGGAACACAGTCGTATCGACCGGCGCTGCCAGCGCGCTGGAGAGCAGAATCCGGGTCGATAGCCGATATTTGGTGAAGGTGAACATCAGCCAATCCACCCCCTCGGAAATGGCAAATGCGATGCCGCTGGCCAGCGCAATCACGGGCCACGCATAGTAAAACGACCAGGCGATCGCCATGGCCATCACAAGCAACACCCGGTGGCCCATTTCGCGTTGCACGAAATCGCGGACCACGAACACCATTCCAGTTACCATTGTCATCGGATGGAGAGACACGCCTTGAGCGGTCAGTCCGGTGCCTGTCGGGGCAAGAATCTGAAACTCCGGGATGATCCCGAACGACCAGTTCAAAAAGGGAATGAGTGCGACATAAATGAGCGCCCATCCGCGCCCTCTGAGCAGCCAAATTGCCAAGAACGACAACAGAAGAGCAGGAATTGCCAGTCCGATTTGTTCCGGGTTTCCATTGGTCAGAATCGCTACAATCGATTTCATTCTGATTATCCCCCACGGAACTGTCTTTGGGCTTGTGAAAACTGATGAAAGAAGGTTGCATTCACCATACAAACTCGGCTCTGCATGTATTCACGCAGACGCTTCTGGTCACAAGGGCCGCGCGCGAAATTGGATGCAAGTAGATTGGAACCGGTCACTATGTCGGCACATGTAAAACTTTGCCTGATTGCCGCCAGGGCCAGCAACAATGTGATTGGTTCAGGAGGTGATCTGCCCTGGCGCCTGAAAAGTGACCTCGCATTCTTCAAGAAAGCGACGCTTGGGTGCCCAATCATCATGGGCCGAAAGACCTGGGAAAGTTTGCCGGTGCGCCCGCTCAAAGGCCGCGAGAACATCGTGATGACCCGCGACTGGGCCTACAATGCCGAAGGCGCCCGCGTCTATTCAAGCTTTGCGGCGGCAACCAACTCGGCCCGCGCTGTGGCCGCCAGAACTGGCGCCGACAAGGTTTTCGTGATCGGTGGCGAAGCCATTTACAAATTGGCCCTGCCCATCGCAGACCGTCTCTATCTTACGGAAGTCGATGCCGCGCCGGATGGAGACGCTTACTTCCCGGAACTCGACGCGAACCAGTGGAAAGAAACCGGCGCAGAGCAGTTCGAGGCCGGCGAAGGCAATGATTTCGCCTTCGCCATCCGCCAGCTTGACCGGATCAGCACGTTCACTTCCCCCTAGGATACGCGTTGTCCTTCCCCATCGCGACGCCTAACCTCCTTCCAAAAAGGGCGAGGAGGAAACAGCCACATGGAATTCGAGATCATCACAAGCGGACTCCGCTTTCCGGAAGGCCCGGTCGTCATGGCCGATGGCAGCATCATTGTTGTCGAAATTGAAAAGAAATGCATCACGCGCTGCTGGGGCGACGGCAAGACAGAAGTGATCGCGACGCCAGGTGGCGGCCCCAATGGCTTGGCCATCGGCCCGGACGGTGCCCTCTGGGTCTGCAACAATGGCGGCTTCATCTATACCAACATGGACGGATTACTGATCCCCGGAAACTGTCCGGACGATTATGATGGTGGCCGCATCGAGCGGGTCGATCTCTCTACAGGCAAAATTGAGCGAGTACTGGACACGGTCAACGGCCATCCGCTGAAAGGCCCGAACGATCTCGTCTTCGACAAGGCAGGCAATCTCTACTTCACCGATCATGGCAAAACCTACTCGCGCCACCGCGATTTCGGTGGGCTCTTTTTCCTCGCCAATGGCGCAAGTGAGGCCAACGAACTGGACTTCCACTATAGTAGTCCGAACGGTGTCGGCCTTGCTCCCGATGAGCAGACTGTCTTCATGGCGGACACCATGACCGGACGCATGTGGGCGTTTGATCTTGAGAGCCCGGGCGTCATCAAACCCGCCTCCCCTTTCAATGGCGGCCGGGTCGTCGCCACCATGCCGGGCCTGCAGTATTTCGACAGCCTGGCCATGACGGCGGCGGGCAATGTCTGTGTTGCAACCATTCTGAATGGCGGCATCACAACGATCACGCCGGGCGGTGATTTCCACCACACGGCTTTCCCCGACCTGATCGTCACCAATATCGCCTTTGGCGGCGACGACATGCAGGATGCCTACATCACCCTGTCGAGCACGGGACAGCTTGCCAAATGCCGGTGGCCGGAGCCGGGCCTGAAACTGAACTTCAACGCCTAGTCTGCACCTTTGGGAGGATAAGCGGTGAGAGTTCTCAAAATCATTCTGATCGCCGCGACAGTCCTGGCGCTCGCCGTGATTGGCGCACGCAGCTTGTTCGGCGTACAAATTGGCGAGTTTGCATTCAAAGCTGCGGTCAAATCGACCTTGGGGCAAAATGCACTTGCGGACGCACCTGATGGACTGACCGTTATACTTGTCGGGACGGGATCTCCCCTGCCCGATCCGGGGCGTGTGGGACCCATGACGGTCGTCGCGGCGGGTGATCGTGTGTTCATCATCGATGCTGGGGCGGGATCAGGCCGAAGATTCGGGGAGTTGCGGCTGCCGTGGGCCAATGTGGAAGCGGTGTTCCTGACCCATTTCCATTCCGATCACATTGATGGGCTTGGCGAGGTGATGCTGCAACACTGGGCAGCTGGCGGTGCACAGGCACCCTTGCCCATTTACGGTCCAGATGGCGTCGATCAGGTCATCGCTGGCTTCGACGCTGCTTATGCTCTGGATTCTACCTATCGTGTCGCCCATCACGGAGCGGACATCCTGTCCCCATCCGGACAAGGCGCAGATGCTGTTCCATTCACGCCTGCGAGCACAGCTGGCAAAGTGTATGACCGCAATGGCCTGAGCGTTACTGCGGTGTCAGTCGATCATGACCCAATAGAACCGGCTGTAGCCTACCGGTTCGACTATAAGGACCGATCTGCAACGATTTCCGGAGATACGGTCAGGGATCCACGCATGGTTGCCTTGGCGCGGGATACAGACATCCTCGTCCACGAAGCGTTGAATGCCGACATGGTCAGCGAAATCCGCGACCAGCTAGATGCGAACGGACAGGCCCGCGTCGCGGCTATCATGAACGATATCCTCGATTACCACACGACGCCGGTCGAGGGCGCAGAAGTCTCCAGCGAAGCAGGTGCACGCATGCTGGTCTTCAGCCATATCGTCCCGGCGGTACCGAGCCGTATTCTATACCCGGCATTCCTGAAGGGAACGGGTCAGGCATATGATGGTCCCATAGTAATGGGCGAAGACGGTATGGCGTTTGAACTACCCGCGGGTTCGGAAAGGATCGTGCGGCATCGGCTGGACTAACTCCCGTTTCTCCCCAGTCCTGTTCTGAAAACACTTTCAGCTTCCCTATATCCAATGCCAGCCAGCGCCGCTGGATCGACGCACTTGAAGATTTGGAACAAATATGAACTACGCAGCTATCGCAGCCCTGCTATTTACACTCCTCACCATTGGATGCGCAGCGAAACAAGCCGCTTCCAACGACACGCCAGCGATAGAGGCCATCGCCGAGCCCCCCCAGGAAATCGTCGAAATTCTGGAGCAGTTTGAGTTCTCCGGCACCATTCTTGTTGGCAAGAAAGGGAACATCATCCTGCGCCAGGCCGTGAATGCGTCACGGATCGAAGAGGTGGAGGCGGTTACTCCCGAGACCCGTTACCCCATTGCTTCGATGACCAAGAGCTTTACCGCGGCCCTTGTCCTGAGACTGGTGGATGACGGAAAGCTCAATCTGGACCAGTCGCTGGAAGAACTCCTGCCCGACTTCGATGTGTCCTATGCGCAGGACGTCACCCTGCGCCACCTGCTCCAGAACAGGTCCGGCATTCCGCACTATGTCGACATTCCCGGTTGGTTCGACAATGAGGTGAAGCGATCCTTCACCGAGGAATCCTTTCTGGACACCCTTCAGGCGCTGGAGCTGAAATTCCAGCCTGGCAGCGACTATCTCTATTCGAACGTGAATTATTACCTGCTGGCGCGCATCATCGACCGCCATGCGGGTGGCGGGTACGAAGACTATTTGCGGTCACAGATTCTCGATCCGCTCGGCCTCGCCGATACCGGGCAGATCTATCAGGACGTCAGTGGTCTGGCGGCAAACTATTTACACTCCGATGATGGCGGCTACGAGATCATCCCGATCACCAACCCCGCCTTATTCCGTGGAACCGCCTCAATGTACTCAACCATTGATGATCTGTTTGCATGGGGACAGGCCATCATCGCCGGAGAGGTCTTCTCCGAAGCGGGCGAAAAGGAAGCCTTCAATCCGGAGGGGCCAATGGCCTGGACAGTGACTGAAATGACCATTGGCGGCGGAGAACCGACCGAGGTCATCTTCTATAATGGACGTCTGATCGGCTACCTCAGCCTTATTTTACTCATTCCGGAACAAGACGGTGTCATCGTCGTCCTCAACAACAATACGGTCGGCTACGAGAACCTGTTGACCATAGCGAGCAGGCTCTCTGAAGAATGTTTCGGTGAGCCGACCTAATCCTCGAACACGATTTCAGGCGCAGGCTTAGACTGGAGACCATCCAGTTCGATCGCCACACGGCGGGCCAGTTCATGAAAGAGCTGGCCCGTCATTTCATCCGACAATGCCGCGGGCTTACCAGCGTCGCCGCCTTCGCGGATCGCTTGCAGCATCGGAAGCTCAGCCAGTAATGGCAGCCCAAGGGCGTTCGCCGTGGCCGCACCACCTCCCTGCCCCATCAGATAATGACGTTGGCCTGCCGGATCTTCGAACCAGCTCATCGTCTCGACAATACCGAGCACCGGAACTTCCGTCTTCGCAAACATGGCCGCGCCGCGGCGCACATCGGCCAGCGCGACTTCCTGGGGCGTAGTGACGATCAACGCCGCCGTTACCGGCACGCGCTGGGCTATCGTCAGCTGTGCATCACCTGTTCCGGGGGGCGTATCGATGATCAGCACGTCCAGTGGATCATAAGCGGTGCCCCATTCCGCATCATTCAACATCTGTGTGATTGCTGACATGACAATGGGCCCACGCCAGATCATCGGCGAGTCCGGATCGGACAAATATCCGATCGACAGCGTCTTCATGCCGAAGGCTTCGACAGGTTGCAGTTTGCCCGTATCCTTGGATGTCACCGGCTCTGCCGACACTGTCCCCAGCATGGTCGGGATAGAGGGGCCATAGATATCGGCATCCATCAGGCCGACCTTCATGCCAGCTTTTGCCATCGCCGCAGCCAGATTGACCGAGACGGTAGACTTGCCGACGCCGCCCTTGGCGCTCGCCACGACTAGAATCCGGGAAATACCGGGGATTGAGGACTTCGGTGTGCTGGCCGGAACATTTCCTTGCTGCATCGCCTCATCCGATAGGCGGGCACCCTTGCGCACCCGTTTTGAGGCGGGCGTATGAGACAGATGAACCTCCTTAGCCGGAGCGGCCGCGGCGCGTTCGGCGGTCAGAACGCTGCTCACGGATTTGACCCCGGAAACCAGTTCCACCTTGCCTTCAGCCTCGATCCGGCGGGCCTCAGCGGCCTCTGGCGCGGAGGGGTCCGCCTCGATCACAAGCACCGCGCGACCGTCTTCACCCACTGAAACCGATTCGAGCCAATCGGGCCGATCGAGGGCTTCGATGATCTTTTCTTCGAGTTTTCGGCGTGATTTATCCCTGGATCCGAACAAAATCTGCGACTCCGCTGCTCTTGATGCCTGCAAACAGGCATGCACTTATCACCAAAGCGCCTATATAGAACCCATGCATAGCAATACAGGGAGGGCTCATGCCCTGGGATGACAAAACTAAATCCAGCGGCCCTTGGGGCGGCGAGGGCGGAAATGACAATGGAGGCGGCAAGGATGGCGGCTCTCCTTGGAACCGTCCCGGCGGCTCGGGCGGCAATGGGGGCAATGACCTCGAAGACCAGATGCGGCGCATGCAGGAACGTTTCCGGCAGCGCGGCGGTGGCGGTGGTCGCAAACGCGGCGGCGGCGGCGGCAGCGGCGGAACCAATTTCGGTCCGCTCGGCTTTCTGGTCATCGCAGGTATCGCCCTGCTTGCCTGGCTGTCCACCAGTGTCGTGATGGTCGATCCGGGCCAACAGGCCTCCGTCTTCCGCTTCGGCAAATGGCAGACCAATTTTGGCCCCGGCCTCCACTTCCACCTGCCTGCACCCTTCGAGGAGCATGAACTGGTCGAGGTCGAAGCCCGCCGCAAAACTCAGATCGGCCAGACCATGGACGAGAGCCTGATGCTGACCGAAGATGAAAACATCGTCGACATTCAGTTCTCCGTCTTCTGGCGCGTGAAACCTGAAGCACCACAGGATTACATCCTGAATGTGAAACAGCCCGACATCGCTGTCGAAATGGTGGCAGAGTCCGTGATGCGCGAAGTTGTCGGCAAAACGCGCCTTCAAAGTGTCATCACGACCGAACGTGATGTTGTTCAGACGGAAGTGGCCAACCAGGTCCAGACCCTGCTGAACGATTATCGCGCAGGCATCCAGATCGTTAGTATTCAGATCGACAAGGCCGACCCGCCTCAGCAGGTCATCGAGGCCTTCAATGATGTGAACGTCGCCGAACAAGACGCCGAAACCAATATCAACCGGGCCACCCAGTACGCCAACCAGATCGTGCCTCAGGCACGTGGTACGGCCCAGAGATTGCTGCAGGAAGCTGAAGGGTATCGTGACCAGATCGTCGCCGACGCCCAAGGTGAAGCGTCCCGCTTTGAGCAAATCTATGAGGAGTACCGCAAGGCGCCACGCGTCACGCGGGAGCGTATGTATCTCGAAACCATGGAGCGCGTGCTTGAACGCACTGACAAGACCATTCTCGATAGCAATTCCGGCGCGGTTCCCTATCTGCCGCTCGACCGGGTGCAGCCTGCCAACCGCGGAGGACAGAACTGATGCGTAATTTGAGCTGGTTTGCCCTTGCCATCGTCGCGATCGTACTGGTCGCTATCTTCAATTCTTTCTATGTGGTTCGCCAGGACGAGCAGGCTCTGATCCTGCAAGTTGGTGAACCACGTGCGGTGATCAACGCGCCGGGTACGGATGAAGCCGGTCTTTATTTCAAGATTCCGGTCATCCAGACGGTTGAAAAACTCGACCGCAAGAATCTGGGACTCGACATCGAGAACATTCAGGTTCTCGCATCCGACCAGCGTCGCCTTGCTGTGGATGCGTTCGTACGCTGGCGCATCAGCGACCCGCTGCAATTCTATCAAAGCCTCCGGACCATTCCGGGCGCCGCCAACCAGCTGAACGATGTGACCAAGGCGTCCATTCGGGAAGTCATGGGCGATGTGCCAGTTCCTGAGATCATTTCAGGCCAACGGTCCGAACTGATGGAGAATATCCGCGAGAAGGTTGCCAATGAACTGGCAGATGCCGGGATTTCGATCATCGATGTACGCATTCGTCAGGCAGACCTGCCGCGCGAAGTGGCGGACGGGGTCTACAGCCGGATGCAAACAGCCCGTAAGCAGGAAGCCGAGCGCATCCGTGCCGAAGGTGAAGAACGCGCCCGTCTGATCCGCGCGCAAGCCGAACGTGAAAAGACGGTTCTTGAGGCCCAGGCCCGGGAACAGTCAGAAGTAATTCGCGGTGAAGGCGATGCCCGCTCCACCGAGATCTACGCCAATGCCTATAACAAGGACCCGGAATTCTTCCGCTTCCAGCGTGCGCTCATCGCGTGTGAAAATTCCATTCAGGAAGGCACACGCATTGTCGTGGCGCCGGACTCCCTGGGCTTGTGTGATGAGTTCATCAATCGCGCACGCGCCAATGGCGGCTCTCGCTAGGACGGGTTTGGCATGTCCATACAACTGATCCTGATCGGGATCGGCATGTGGCTATTCATTGAGGGGGCGATCTATGCGGTCGCCCCCGAATTCATGCGGCGTATGGCAGAGTTTCTTGCGCGTATGCCGGGACGCGAAATTGCGCTTGCCGGAATCGGGTCCGCGGCAATCGGCGCAATCTTCATCGTCATTGCAGTTCGGTTCTGTTGAAGCTGTTGCAAGACGCCTGCAAAGCGCCATAGTTTACGGACATTAGTGTATATTGTGCTTCGAAAGGAGGCTCAGCGGCCTATGCGTATCCCGGCCCTTGCTGCCCTGTTCCTGATGAGTTCGGCATCTGCCGTTCTGCCTGCCCATGCTCAGGACAGCCTGTCGAGGGCAGTCGATGGAATTGATCAGAAGGTCCAGCCGCAAAGCTTCCGTGACTTGTCCAAGCGCCTGATGCCAGCCGTGGTCAATATTTCGACGTCTCAGACCATTGCACCAGACGGTATGCCGACCTTTCCGGAAGGCTCTCCGATGGAGCGCTTCAACGAGTTCTTCGGTCGGGATGAAGACGGTTTCCGGCGCGAAGGTTCACTCGGCTCCGGCTTTGTCATCTCGGCTGACGGCATCATCATCACCAATAATCACGTCATCGAAAATGCCGACGAGATCGACGTCAATTTCTCGAATGGCCGCGTCCTGAAGGCGGAACTCGTCGGCCGTGATCGCGACACTGATCTTGCCGTCCTCAAGGTTAAGTCTTCCGCGCCGCTGCCCTATGTGGACCTGGCTGACAGCGACAAGGCGGAAGTTGGTGACTGGGTCATCGCCATCGGCAACCCGTTCGGCTTTGGCGGCTCTGTCTCGGCTGGCATTATCTCGGCGCGCAATCGCGACCTGAATGCCGGTCGCTCAGATGACTTCATTCAGACCGATGCCGCCATCAACCGCGGCAATTCCGGCGGACCCTTGTTCAATCTCGGCGGCGAAGTCGTCGGCGTGAACACCGCGATCATCTCCCCTACGGGCGGCTCGGTCGGCATCGGTTTCTCCGTGCCGGCAAACCTCGTCAAACGCATTTCCGACCAACTCATCACGGAAGGCCGCGTGCGTCGCGCCTGGCTGGGCGTCAACGTACAGGATGCGGATGAAGCACTCGTGCGCGCGTACAAGGCGACAGGAAAAGGCGGCGTAATCATCACCCGCATTTCCGATGAAGGACCGGCGGCAAAATCCGATATGGAAGTGGGCGACTTGGTTCTGCGCTTCGATGGCCAGACCGTGACCAGTGTTCGCGAACTGACACGCCTGATTTCCGATACCGAGATCGGCCGCACCGTTCCCATCGCGATTGTGCGAGATGGAAAGGGGCGCACCGTCAATGTCACGCTCGGTGAACTGGAAGACGAGGCCGATACGCCCGCCGCCGATGCCACGCTGGATGCGCCGGCGAGTTCCAACGATCTCGGCGCAGAACTGACCAGCCTCGACGATGATATCCGCCGCCGCTATGGCATACCCAAGGATGTTGACGGCGTTGTGGTTACAACGGTCTCTGCGCGTGGGCGCTCCTTTGGAAAGCTCCAACGCGGCGACGTCTTGGTTGAAGTGAATTTTGAACGCGTCACCACCGTTACCGACACGATCAGCAAGGTCGAAGCCGCGATGACCACACCGCGCCAACCACTATTGCTGCGCGTGAAGCGTCGTGGCGAAGCGGGCTGGTTCGATCAATTCATCTCGGTCGACCTGACCAATTCCTGATCCGACAGTCTATTCAGTGACGAATTCGTCGGCGTGATAGCCTTGGAAGAATAGCGCTGTGTGCAAATCGGTATGATTGATCGCAGCATGCGCTTCAGCCGCGACAATGGGCTTGGCTTTGTAGGCAATTCCGAGGCCCGCCGCCTTGATCATGGCAAGATCATTCGCCCCATCGCCGAGTGCAAGTGAATCTGCCCGGCTGAGGCGCGCTTCCGCTGAAAACTCATCCAGCGCCAAGAGTTTCGCTTCGCGTCCCAGGATCGGCATGCCCACCTCCCCGGTCAGCACTGCACCATCATCGATCAGCGTATTGCCGCGGTGGGCAGCAAACCCGGCTTCATCGGCGACCCGGCCCGTGAAGAAGGTGAACCCGCCGGAGACCAGCACGGTCATCGCGCCTTGCGCCTTCATCGTCTTCACCAGTGTCTTCGCGCCGGTATTCAGCGAAATGCGCGCATCATAGGCGTCTTGCAGCGCTTTGAGGTCGAGCCCCTTCAGCATGGCCACGCGGGTTGTCAGCGCGCCCTCGAAATCCAGCTCGCCCCGCATGGCACGTTCTGTGATCGCGGACACCTCCGCTTTCAGACCAGCGAAATCCGCCAATTCATCGAGGCATTCCTGTCCGATAATCGTGGAATCCATGTCGGAGATCAGCAACCGTTTGCGACGATTGCCTGCGGGCACAAGAGCCACGTCCATTTCTTCCGCTTCAAGCGCAACGAGCGCCGCGTGCTGGAAATCGGCATCCATCGGAGCAAGCGGAATCTCCACTGCGCTGACATCTCCGACCTGTCCCAGCCCTGTTACCTGAGGCAAGGTCTGGGAAATGCCGAGATCTCCGAGGATCATGCCCAGGCGCGAGGCAATATTGTCTTCCGGGGCATTGGCGGCGGCGATCAGGATCATGGAATTAACTGCTTTCTCAACCATTCCCGCGTCTTCACGGGTTTCCTCGTCGCTGACAAGCCCTTACGTCTATAAGGATGACACCGGCAATACTCATTCACGGACCCACGGCCAGCGGCAAGACCGCGCTCGCCATCGAAGTGGCGCGCCGTCTGGGCGGTGAGGTCATCAATGCCGATTCCATGCAGGTCTATCGCGACCTGCAAGTGATTTCAGCTCGCCCGACCGAAGAAGAGATGGACGGCGTGAAGCACCACCTCTTCGGCCATGTGAACGCGGCCGAGCGCTATTCCACTGGCGAATGGCTGGAAGAGGTCCGCGCGACCATTCGCAACCTTGAACTTCGCGGCAAGCGCGCTGTCCTGGTCGGCGGCACGGGCCTTTACCTGCTCGCAATGACGCGAGGCCTGTCGAATATTCCCCCCGTACCCGACGATGTCCGCGCCGATGTGCGCGCCATTGCCGATGCCGAGGGCGCGGACGGCCTGCGTGCCCGACTGGCCCCGGTCGATCCGGAAGTTGCTGACCGACTGGGCACTGGTGACCGCCAGCGCCTCGCACGCGCCTATGAGGTCTATCTGGCCACCGGCAAACCGCTAAGCGATTTCCAGCGCAACCGTCAGCCGCCCGTCCTGCAGGAGAATGAATGGATGGGCGTTGCGCTGACCCCACCTCGCGCAAAACTCTATCAGAAAATCGACCGCCGCTTTGAAGGCATGCTGATGCAGGGCGCGATGGAAGAAGCCCGCCAACTGATAAAACGCGACCTCGACCCGGAACTTCCTGCCATGAAAGCACATGGAATGCCGTGGCTCGCAGCCTTCGCACGCGGCGAGATAACGGCAGAATTTGCTGCAGAAAACGCAAAACGCGACACAAGACGCTACGCAAAACGGCAATTCACGTGGATTGGTCGCCAATTTCCCTTCTGGCCGCGCATTCCTTCACCTGAGCCGGAGGATCGTTTGAGGGTTATTCTTGCCTTGTATAGGGAGATTGACAGGCCGGTTGAGGCAGATTATTCCTAATCCCGACGTTGGAGGAAACGCACCGTGCGCAAATACGTGGTACTCGTTATTAAGCATCCGTAGCTGGCTTTAAGTAGCCAGTTGCGGATGCGCGCACAAAACGGGGCTCCATTGGAGCCCTTTTTCTTTTCCGATACAGTCCAAACTCAGTTCCATCAGAGATCTCCCCATGACAACCGATACCAAGACCAAGCCCGCAGCTGAAACCTTGACCATGACAGGCGCCGAAATCGTCATCACGGCGCTTAAGGAACAGGGCGTGGAAGTCATGTTCGGCTATCCGGGTGGGGCGGTTCTTCCGATCTATGATGCGCTCTACAATTCCGATGGCATTCGCCACATTCTGGTGCGGCACGAGCAAGGCGCTGGCCACGCGGCCGAGGGCTATGCCCGCACAACAGGCAAACCCGGCGTCTGCCTCGTCACCTCCGGCCCCGGCGCGACCAATATGGTCACCCCGATTGCAGACGCGATGATGGATTCCATTCCGATGGTGGTCCTGACCGGACAGGTTCCGACACACCTGATCGGCACCGACGCGTTCCAGGAATGCGACACAACCGGCATCACCCGCACCTGTGCCAAGCACAATTACCTGGTTACCGATGTGAACCAGCTCGCACGCACGCTTCACGAAGCCTTCCTGATCGCCAAATCCGGTCGGCCCGGCCCGGTCGTGGTCGACATTCCAAAGGACATCCAGTTCGCCACCGGCACCTATGTCGGCAAGGAGGGCGTTCACAAACCGAGCTATCACCCCACCACCAAGCCGCACCCGGATGCGATTTCGGCCACAGTGGATCTGATGATGCACGCGCGGCGGCCAGTCTTCTACACTGGCGGCGGTATCATCAATTCCGGTCCGAAGGCGTCCGACCTGCTGCGCGAGCTTCAGAACGTCACGGGGTATCCGGTGACCTCTACCCTGATGGGGCTTGGCGCCTTCCCCGCCTCCCATCCGGACTGGCTAGGCATGGTCGGCATGCATGGCAGCTTCGAAGCCAATAATGCGATGCACGATTGCGACCTGATGATCTGCGTGGGCGCGCGCTTCGATGACCGGGTGACCGGCCGTATCGACGCCTTCTCACCCAACTCCAAGAAGGTGCATATCGACATCGATCCTTCCTCTGTGAACAAGATCGTCCGGGTCGACATCCCCGTGATTGCCGACTGCGCAGAGGCGCTGGCCGCAATCCTGAAAGAGTTCAAATCCCGCAAGGCGAAGAAGCCGGACCTGAAACCCTGGCGTCAGGAAATCGACATCTGGCGCGCCCGGAAATGCTTCACCTACGCAAACTCCGACTCGGTCATCAAACCCCAACATGCCGTTGAGCGTCTGTATGAGCTGACCCGTGATCGCGAGACCTACATCACGACCGAAGTAGGCCAGCACCAGATGTGGGCGGCGCAATTCTATCATTTCGACGAGCCGAACCGGTGGATGACCTCCGGCGGCCTCGGCACGATGGGCTATGGTCTGCCCGCCGCAGTGGGCGTTCAGGCAGCGCATCCGGACGCCCTCGTGATCGACATTGCGGGCGAAGCGTCGATCCAGATGATGACGCAGGAACTCTCCACCGCCGTTCAACACAGGCTGCCGGTCAAAGTCTTCATCCTCAACAATGAATGGATGGGTATGGTGCGCCAGTGGCAGGAATTGCTGCATGGCGAGCGTTATTCACACTCTTATTCGGAAACCCTGCCCGACTTCGTGAAACTTGCCGAAGCGATGGGCGGACATGGTATCCGTTGTGACAATCCAGCGGAGCTGGACGACAAGATCCGCGAGATGATTGACCATCCCGGGCCGGTTTTGTTCGATTGCCGTGTCGAAAAGGCCGAGAACTGCCTGCCTATGATACCGTCGGGTTCAGCGCACAACGAGATGATCCTTGGCGAAATCAAGGGTGATGAGATCGGCGAAGCTGGTAAGGGACTGGTCTGACGGACCAGACCCGGCGGGAGCTTGATAGGACGTATGTGATGGCTGCGAGTGAACTGTGGCAGTGGGGAATGGAGAATATCGGCACGATCGTGACCGTGGTCTCCGCCATTGCGGCTGTACTTGGCGCGCTCGCAAGCCGCGCCGAAACCCGCAAACAACACCAGCTGCGCACCGAACAGCTGCGCCAGAGCATCGACAGCGCCAGCCTCGACTGGGGCAATACCGCCATCGAAACGCTGGCCTCTGCTGCCATGCTGGCGCGCAACCGCCACGTGATGGACTCCGACCGCGCCTTCCAGGAGGCGCGCGCAGACAGCCTGACGAACCTGTCGACCCTGATTGACCGTGGGCGGATGTTCTTTCCAAACCTTGCGCCTGACCGTCACGGCCTCAACAAGGATGGCGCCTATCAAGGCTTCCGCGCACCGATCCTGGATAGCCTCGTCTGGGCCCATGAAGAGGTTCAGGCCCTGACCCGCGAAGGCGGCCCAACAAGCGAGGATAGCGCGGCTTTCATCGATGCTTGCCGCAAATTGCTGGTCTCCGAACTGCAAGCCCATCTCGATCCACGGCGCATGGACCAGCTATTGGGCCGCTACACCAAACAAAAGCAGAAACACCAGGACGACGCGATCAGCCGGTCTGGAGCGTTGCGGGACGAGCTATTGACTCGCCGTCCCGACCTCTCCATCGACTTCTGGAATCGTGACACCTCGAAACCGGAGACACAGCCATGAGCGATGGATCAACAGCTACGCCCCCCGCTGGCAATCCGAAATCGGCCTATTTCCTGTCTCATGAGGACGAGGCCGTTGAACGCCGCACACTGGCCGTCATGGTCGATAACGAGCCGGGCGTTCTGGCCCGAGTTGTGGGACTGTTCTCTGGCCGGGGTTACAATATCGACAGCCTGACCGTGGCCGAGGTCGACGTGAATGAGCGCCGCTCGCGGATCACCATCGTGACCCAGGGCACACCGCATATTCTGGAGCAGATCGAAGCCCAGCTCTTGCGCATCGTGCCCGTGGAACAGGTGATCGACATCACCAAGTCCAAGCGCGGCATCGAGCGCGAACTGGCATTGATCAAGGTCGCCGGCAAAGGCGAAGCCCGTGTTGAAGCGCTGCGCATATCTCAGATTTTCCGCGCGAATGTGATAGACACGACAAATGAGAGCTTCATTTTCGAGCTGACAGGCGCCTCTGAAAAGATCACCCAGTTTGTGGATCTGATGCGACCGCTCGGCTTGGTTGAGGTAAGCCGGACAGGTGTTCTGTCGATCAAGAGGGGAAAGGAGAAGGGATGACACGCACCAGTCTGATTGCGCTCGGCGTCCTTTTTCTCGCTAGCAATGCGCACGCCATAGAAGAACAGCCCGAAAGCTGCCGCCCGAAAGTGGCCGGCTCGGCCCTGGCGCTTGCAGATGATGCCGATCAGGCTCAGCTGCAATGCGATATCGACCGTGCGGCCCTGATTGCCGACCGGGCCGATGCAACGTTTGATTCCTCCAATGACCCCATCCTGCGCATCGTGGACACCGCAGCGCCCAGCGGGGCCGCTTATGTCTACGATATCGTTGATGCGGACGGCACAATGATGCTGGATGCGCGAACGGTACCGGTCGATTCCGACACCAACACACATATTCCGCTCTGTCGCCTGCAGACCCAACTGCCTGCCCCCGTCGCAAGCAAGGTCGCCTTGTCTCTCCTGACCACCAGCGATGCAGGACTGCCCGCCTATGGCGCGCGGGAAAAAATGGTGGTCAATGCCGACGGATCGCGCAGCTATGAGCTGCTGCTGGCGTCGCACGACATCATCACCTCAATTGAAACCACCAATGGCCTGAAACAGTTTTCGCGCCATTCGGAGGCCACAGACATAATTGCCGAATTGAACCGTAGCGTTATCGGCGTCGCCAATTTTTCAGATGGCTGGGTGTGCAAGTCCAACTGATCTGAAGACCCTTACCCCAACAATCAATCCTCCAGCGGAGCAAGTAGAGGCCCATGAAAATCTATTACGAACAGGATGCAGACCTTTCCCTCATCCAGAGCAAGAAAGTCGCCGTGATCGGCTATGGCAGCCAGGGCCACGCCCACGTTCTGAACATGCGCGACAGCGGCGTGAAGCAGTTGAAGGTTGGCCTCTATGAGGGGTCGGCCAGCCGCGCCAAAGCAGAAGCCGAGGGCCTTGAAGTGGTCACGCCAGCCGAGGCCGCCCAGTGGGCCGACGTGCTGATGATCCTTATCCCGGACGAAAAGCAGGCCGTGCTCTATGCAAACGAGATCGAACCGCATCTGCGCGCTGGCCAGCATGTCATGTTCGGCCACGGCTTCAACGTGCACTACAACCTCATCCGTCCACGCCCCGATGTTGATGTCTCACTCTCCGCCCCGAAAGGCCCCGGCCACACGCTGCGCGCCCAGTACCAGATGGGCTTCGGCTTGCCGGGTCTGATCGCAATCCATCAGGACGCGACCGGCACCGCGCAGGATGTTGCCCTGTCCTATTCCAAGGCCATCGGCAATACGCGCGCTGGTGTCATCGAGACCTCATTCCGCGAAGAAACCGAAACAGACCTCTTCGGCGAACAGGCTGTACTCTGTGGCGGCATCGTCGAGTTGATCAAGGCTGGCTATGAAACCCTGGTCGAGGCTGGCTACGCGCCGGAAATGGCCTATTTCGAATGCCTTCACGAGACCAAACTGATCGTTGACCTTATTTATGAAGGCGGCATCGCCAACATGAACTACTCGATCTCCAACACGGCCGAATATGGCGAATACGTCTCCGGCCCGCGCGTGATCAATTCCGAAGCCAAGGCCAACATGAAAAAGGTTCTCGAAGACATCCAGAACGGCACGTTTGCCCGCAACTGGGTCCTCGAAAACCAGGCCGGCGCACCGGGCTTCAACGCCATGCGCCAGCGCATGAACAGCCACGAAATCGAAGAAGTCGGCGAGAAACTTCGCGGCATGATGCACTGGGCCCAGAACGATCGCCTGGTCGACAAATCCCGCAACTAGGCCGAATGCGAGTTGTAAACTGGAATATCGAGAGACGCGGTCCGCACACATGGCAGGCCGCGTCTCTTGTTTCCGAGATTCAATCCCTTGATCCGGACCTTGTCTTCCTGACGGAAGGCCACCACCACTCGCTCAATCAGTTGGGCGGGTTCACGCTTGACCATCCGGGTTATGGCGCCGGTCACAAGTCCGAATCCGAACGATTGGTGCTACTATGGAGTAGCTCAGCATGGGAATTGATTCCGCTACCCCAGAATGTTCAGTCAACTGGCGGCGCTATTTTTGGAAAGACGACCTCCGACGGCCACGCTGTCTATTGCCTGTGCATATGCATTCCTTGGCACATGTGCCCGACCGTGAAAGCGGATGGAAAAGTTGTTCCTTGGGCTCAACATAAACTTTTCCTGAAAGAGCTCGCGCCGCTGCTTCACGAGCTACAGCATACGCATGCGCCGCTTATCGTGGCCGGTGATTTCAATCGACGCGTGCCGAGGTGTTGGGGCCCAATAGAGAGCTTCGACCTGCTAACGGACGCGTTCGACGGGCTTAACATTGTCACATCCAATACATTACAACCAGAGAATGCGGCCACGATCGATCATATCGCCATCTCAGCCACCCTGACCCCAAAAACTGTCAAATCGTTGAGTGCCATTGACCCTGAGCGACAGCGCCCTCGATCGGACCATTTTGATGTGCTTGCCGATATCGAAGTCATCTGACTCTTTGCTCAAGGAACCCGGTTCATGTCCACCCGGCCGTCAATTCCCGGTACGCGGCCTGACATCGTGTATTGCCAGATGTCCGGTACGCGGCCGTTGATGGTCCGCGGCATCGTCTCGCCAAGGCCGCGCAACCAGAGCGGATAGTCATCATAATTGCCGGCCAGCCAGTCGGTGTGAAACTCTGGCGTCGTGTAGATCACCGGCCGCACGCCATATTCGGCCTCTAGCGCCGTCAGGAATGTGTCCAATTCTCCCAAAGTCTCAGTCGTGCTGCCGCGCGGCTCGCAATTGTGCGCATATTCCAGATCAACTGCGGGCGGCAGCGCCCCTGCCCGCACTTCCACCGACTGAATGAAATTCTGAGCCTGCTCGGCTCCCGGCCGGCAGAGTCGGTAAAAATGATAAGCGCCGACCATCCAGCCGCGCGTTGTCGCTTCGCGCCAGTTTTCCAGGAAACGTGGATCTTTCCAGTCCCGACCTTCGGTAGCCTTGAGGTAAAGAAAATCGACGGGTGCGGCCTCGAACTCGTCCCAGCGGATGCGACCATTATGGTGCGACAGGTCAATGCCGGTGAAACCGGATTGCAACGGGATAACACCGCCTGCAACCGGTTCAGACGATTGTGAACACGCCGCTGCAACCAGCATCAAGGTAAATGAAACGGACCGAAACAGGCTCATGAACTGTTTCAACACGGGAATATGGCCTTATGGCGAGGAAAACTTGCCCGTATCTTGCAAGGTAATCTCTGCTTGGAACTGTGCGCGCGGCCAATTGCGCGCTATAAGAGCAATGAAATCAATTCTCTGGCCCGGATGAAAACCCCAACGCCGACAACAGGCGCACCAGGTCAGAACATGGGAAAGTACGGGCGATGGCCAAATTCGAAACGGACAATGCTGCCGGCAAGGGCCGCTCAGGTCAGGGCAGCTTCATCGGCACGGAATGCGCGCTGGAAGGCAGCTTCAATTTCTCTGGCCCGCTTACCGTAGCAGGCCATATGAAAGGCCCAGTCAAATCGGACGGGCTGGTATTGATCGAAGCGACCGGTCATATCGAAGGATCGCTGGAGGCGGCAATCATCGTCGTACATGGCAAGCTGACGGGCAATGTGACTGCTCATGAGAGCCTCGAGATATGGAATGAAGCTGTTGTCACCGGAAAGGTGTTCACCCGCAGCATCCGGGTTGACGCAGGGTCGCTGATGACCGCTGACCTCAACGTCGCAACCGACGGTCCCATACCGACGCATGAGGCTGTGGACACACCTGAGCATATCACTGCTGATACAGTTTCCGAGACCCCCGCTATCGACCCTAACCGACCCGCCAGCCCGCTGCCAGGCTCAAGCCTTGCGCGCAAACTGTCGACCTTGAGCGAAAATCAGTAGCGGCGCCTGACGTCTTCAAGACGCTCCCAAGTCGAGTCATCGGGCTGATAGGCCCCCAGCGTCGACAGGCGTTCGCAGGCCCACTCATACGCCTTATCGCAGGATTCCTGGAGAAGGCGCGTGCCTTCCGCGACGTTCTTGGAACCACCTTGGCCGGTATAGATCATGTTGCCATAGGCTGCACATCCGCTCACGTCGCCATAATCACACGCTTTATCATAAAGCTGGCGCGCCCGAGCGGTATCGGCATCCATGCCGCGCCCTTGAACAGTCAGATAGGCAAGTCCTGAACAGGCCTCTGCGACTTTTCCATCGCACGCCTTGCGATAATTGTCCGCAGCGCTCTTGTAATCCTGGTCGCCGCCAAGCCCCTTGCGATACATATCGGCCAGCTCGAAGCAGGCTTGATAATCCCTGGTGTCACAGGCCTGACTGGCTTCGGTGCGTGTGACGCGATTGGTCTCAAGGTTAGCCGTAGCTTCCTCGAGCGCAATTTCCGCTTGGGTCCGCTCAACCTGACCATACTGTGCAGCAGCAGGAAGAACAGCGACTGACATGGCGACAACAGATATCGCGGCGGCAAGAATACGCATGCAATTTCTCCCTTGGTTATATTCGGGATATAAGTGGCGATACGGAGTGCGTCCATGTAAACCGCTGCTTACAGATTGGTAACATCACGCATGATCGCTTGCCGTTGCACCGGCTGGCTCAGCATAAGAAACCATACGACCAGAGGGGAAACACATGGCCGCAACAGACCAGACGCCGATCGGATCAGGCTTTCACGCGAAGTCGACGGCACGGGAAGTCATCGATGGTATCGACCTGACCGGACGCAATGCAATCGTCACCGGCGGCTATTCAGGAATTGGTCTGGAGACCGTTCGCGCCTTGGTGGGTGCAGGCGCGCGCGTGACCGTGCCTGCACGACGTGTCGACGCCGCCGAGGCCGCGCTCGCTGACATTCCCGGCGATATCGAGATTGCGGCGATGGATCTGGAAGACCTCGCCAGTGTACGAAAATTCACCGCTGATTTTGAGGACACGGGCCGCGCACTTGATATCCTTATCAACAATGCGGGTGTCATGGCCTGCCCTGAAACGCGGGTTGGGCCCGGCTGGGAACGCCAGTTGGGCGTGAACCATCTCGCGCACATGGCGATGAGCCTCGCGCTCGCCCCCGCTCTTGAACGCGCGGACGGCGCGCGCTTGGTCGCCCTTTCATCAACAGCGCATGTGCGCTCCGACGTGATCTGGGACGATCCCAATTACGAATCCCATCCCTATGACAAATGGGAAGCCTACGGCCAGTCCAAATCAGCGTGCGCCCTGTTTGCTCTCGGCGTGGACCATCGCGGCAAGGATATTGGTGTGCGGGCCTTCTCGGTGCATCCGGGGGGTATTTTCACGCCTCTGCAACGCCACCTCACTGATGAGGAAATGGCGGAACTCGGTTGGAAAAACCCCGACGGAACAATCCCGCCTCAAGTCCAGGCCATGTTCAAGACGCCAGAACAGGGCGCATCCACCAGCGTTTGGGCCGCTACTGCCCCTGCCCTTGCTGACAAGGGCGGCGTTTATTGCGAAGACTGCGATATTGCCAAGCTTGCAACCGAAGAGAGTCAACGCTGGGAGCATGCCCGACCCTGGATCTGTGATGACGAAAAAGCCGAGCGGCTTTGGGACATCAGCGAGACCATGCTCAGCAAGGCCTGAGCGGACAGAGGACACTCCAATGAGACATTCACTACGTTTCGCAGCTGCTTGCTTGAGCCTGGCCGCATGTGCTGCTCCGATACCCGGGAGCATGCCAACAGCGCAGGAAACAGCGGCCCCTGCCTTCGATTACGATTCCGTCTTCGTGCACGATGGTCGCCCGGAAGCGGATTTCGAGCAATATGAACTTCGCAATTCGCGGCAGATCCTCGCATTCACCGGAGTTATGCCGGGCATGACCGTACTGGATATGGAAGCTGGCGGCGGCATCTATACCGAACTCTTCTCACTGGTCGTGGGCGAAGAGGGAAAAGTCTACCTTCAGAACCCGCCAGAGTTTGAAACCTTTCTCGGCGATGCGGTCGAGAAACGCATGGATGGCCGGCTGATCAATGTGACTCACATCCAGACCTCGTTCGATGATTTCGAACCCATTGGCGATATGGAGGTGGATCTCGTGACCTGGTTTCTCGGTCCACATGAGCTCTGGTACACGCCGGAAGGCGCGGAGCCGGGCGCACTCGGAGATCCGGAAGTCGCGTTTTCCGAAATCGCACGCGTCCTGAAACCCGGTGGGCATTTTGTCGTGATCGATCACCGCGCGCCTGACGGTGCGCCTGCAACAACTGGCGGCGTGACGCATCGGCTGGCGCAAGACACCTTGATGGATATGATGGGCGATGTCGGCCTCATCCTTGTTGAGGAGAGTGACCTACTCGCGAACCCAAACGACGATGGCACACTGAACGTATTCGATCCGTCTATCCGGAGACAGACGGATCGTTACATTCTCAAATTCGAGAAATCCTGACCGAAGACAGGATCAGCTGGAGCCTTCGGGATCCAGCTTGTCTTGGGTCCGGGTATCAAAATCGCTGGCATCGTGGCGTTCGCGCAGTTGGGTTTCTGGCTTGCCAAAAGTGCGGTTCACCATGCGGCCACGCTTGACTGCCGGACGCTCGGCGATCTGCTTGGTCCAGCGCTGGACATTTTCGTACTCATGGACCTGCAGGAATTCACCCGCGTCGTAAACGACGCCGGACGCAAGCGCGCCGTACCAGGGCCAGATTGCCATGTCTGCAATCGAGTACTCGTCACCCGCCATGAATTCATTGTCGGCGAGCCGCTTGTCCAGCACGTCCAGTTCCCGCTTCACCTCCATCGCAAACCGGTCGATCGCGTATTCGATCTTGATCGGCGCGTAGGCGTAAAAATGTCCAAAGCCGCCGCCGAGATAAGGCGCCGATCCCATCTGCCAAAACAGCCAGGAAAGCGCTTCCGTACGCTTGCGGGCGTCTTTGGGCAGGAATGCGTCAAACTTCTCTGACAGGTACAGTAGGATCGATCCGGATTCGAACACGCGGGTGGGCGGATTGGTCGAATGGTCCATCAGAGCCGGGATCTTGGAGTTCGGGTTGGCGGAAACAAATCCGCTGGAAAACTGGTCGCCCTCCATGATGTTGACCAGCCAGGCATCATACTCAGCACCGGAATGGCCCGCCGCGAGCAGTTCTTCGAGCATTACAGTAACTTTGACGCCGTTCGGTGTGCCCAGAGAGTAGAGTTGCAGCGGATGTTTCCCAACCTGCAAATCCTTGTCATGGGTCGCGCCGGAAATCGGCCGGTTGATGCTGGCGAAACGCCCGCCGCTCTCAGCATCCCACTTCCAGACCTTCGGTGGGATATAGGTATCGTCAGCCATGTTGCGTGCCCTCTTGCTTGGTTTCGTCAAACCAACATGTAGGCATGGCGCGCAGAAAGTCAGTAAACTTGTTTGTGAGACGTCCTAAACAGGCCCTCAGATAATCAGGCTGGCAGGCTTTCGGTCAGCAACATTTCCTGGTTCTGCACAACTTTCGTGACCTTCACCGGCAGCCAGCAGGTCACTTCCAGACCGCCGCCATCGACCGGTTTCATACCGACCGTTCCGCCATGCAGATCGATGAAATGCTTCACGAGCGCAAGACCGAGGCCGGCCCCGCGCTGGTCGCCCGAAACGAAGCTGTCAAAGCTGGTGGCCCGTTTGTCGGCTGCAAGCCCGCGGCCATTGTCTCGCACAGACAGGGTCACCATGTCGCCTACGCGCTGGGACGAGACGACGATCTCACCACCGGATTCCGTAAAGCGCAGCGAATTGGAAATAAGGTTGAACAGGACCTGCCGGATACGGCGCTCATCCGCGCGAATGACTCCAAGCTTGCCCTTGATGTCGGCGCGAACGGAAATCTGCGTGTCCTCTGCCTTGGACACGACCATGTCGATGCTTTCCTCGATGACATGACTGAGATCCACATCCTTTAGATCGAGATCCATTCGGCCTGCTTCGATCATGGCGAGATCGAGAATGTTCTCGATCAGTTTCGACAGGTGGTCAGAAGCTGACAGGATCGCGCTGACATAGTCTGTCTGGCGCTCGGTCAGATCGCCATTGCGCTTTGTCTCCAGCAGTTCAGCATAGCCAAAGATGACCGTGAGCGGAGACCGCAACTGGTAGGACACATTACGTACGAACTCGGTTTTCAGGCGGTCAGCAGCCTCAAATGCTTCAGCGCGATCTCTCAGCGCGGACTCAACCCTGCGTGTGGCCGTCACATCCGCAAAGGCGATCAGTGTGTTTCCATCCGGCAACGGATGGGTCAGATATGTCAGGATTGATCCATCAGACCTGCGCATCTCTCCTGTGGTGGACTGGCGCGCGCGCGCGGACGGGTCCGTAATATGGCCCTTGATCGCGTCCCAGACATCCAGGTCATGGAACAGCGGAACGCAGTCCTCGATCACATCGCTATAGTCCGGATGGTCTTTCAACTCGTCATGGTCCAGAGACCAGAGACGTTCAAAAGCCTTGTTGAACAGTTTCAGCCGCCCGTCGCCGCCGAACACGACAACTGCCTCGTGCAGATTGTCGAGCGTGGACGCCTGCGTCTTCACAATCGCATTGAACTTGGTCTGAAGGTTCAGTTCGCCAGTGATGTCCTTGAACAACAGCAACAGGCCGCCCATCGGGTGGCGCTGGCGTGTAACGGACAGAGTCCGGTCATCCGGCAGTGACCATGTATCTTCCTTTACCCCATCAATATCGAGGTAGTAGGACAGCTCCTCAGCGCGCCATTCGGCGTAATTTGTACGGGCCGGCAACTTGCGGCGTTCGCGCAGGCGGTCCAGCAACTGCCCGTGGTTCGGGCGGTCCAGCAGGAAGCTCTCATCGAGATCCCACATGTCGCGGAAGGCCTTGTTGTAGAAGGTCAGTTTGCGATCCGCCCCGAAGATGGCGACAGCATCTGCAACATGGTTCAGCGTCTCGTCATGCGCGCGAACATGGCGGTTCAGTTCCTCGCGCGCATTCTCCTGCGCGGTCACGTCGAAGGCCATAGCCCCTGCCCCGCCGGACAGCGGGAAAGTCAGCACACGCATCGCGCGCCGCTCTCCATTCACGACCATATGACGCGTATCGTCGATATCGGCGCCTTCAGAAATAGTCTTGCGGGCCTGATCAGCTGAAGCTTGGTCCAGCATGATCTGGCGATCCAGCACGCGGTCGAGGTTCACCCCATCGACAGCCTCAATGTAAGACGGGTTCACCCACTGCAGCTTGCCCATGCCGGATACGCGCCACGCCGGGAACGGCGCCTTGCCCAACATGTCGAGGAAGGCAGTGGGATCGCGCGCGATGACCTGCCGCGCCTCTTCCAGCTTGCCGCGGGCGGAGCTTTCTTCCAATCCCTTGATGGTCGTGTCGGTGACCCAGACGACAGCCCGGGCGCCAGCCGTCCGCCCGTCCGCTTCGAGGAAGCGGCCAGACGGCCCGATGATGGTGAGCGAGAAGGCCTGTCCGGTATCGCGCAGCTCGCGCATGCGAATCCGCAGCGTCGTGTCCTGTCCGGAACTGTCACGCGCTTCGAGGTCGGCAAGGCCTTCGATGATGCGCACCGCCGGATCGGGCGAAATCGCATCATCGGTGAAGCTGAGCAAGCCGGCCAATGCCACCGGCGAACCGTAAAGCTCCGGCGGGGTCATTTCTTCACTGTCGGGCTCAAGCGCTTCACCCTGCCAGACAAGGATTACGCCCGGGTGAGCGCCAAGGATTGAGCGGTGCTCTGCCAGAAGAGTCTCGAGATCGGATGACCGGTCTTTGTATTTTCGCGCCGCGCCACGTGCCCCATCAGACACGCGCAGCGCCCATAGCAAGGCGGCGAGGCCCAGCGCGGTCGCACCAGCAGACATGATGATAGGGACCTGGTCCGCCGTGATTGCCATAGTGTCTTCAATCCAAATCGCACGAATCGACCACCGGTCGGCGGCCGCAACTGGTTAACGGATTGCTCCCTTTGCGTTAAGGCGGCGTTAACGAGACGCTAATCCCAGACCGATGTCCAGACAAGATAACTGAAACGTCATGTTGCAAAAACGCCACACCGACATAGTCTGATCCCTCGAACCTCTTGGGAGTCTCTTCATGCGCAATCTGGCCCTTGCCCTTTCCGCTGCGGCACTCGTTTGCCTTGGTGCACCTGCATCTGCTGGTGCCGAAGATGAGGGCGACGATCTTGTGCGCCTGCCGGGACAGTCTTATCCCGGCCCGACAAGACGCGGTGCCAAAGCGAATGGACATGTCCCAGAACGCCTGGTGGCAGGAGGTGGATTGATTGTCAGTTTCGATGCCAACCTCGACGGCAATGTCACGCCGGAAGAGCTCGCCACGGGCATTGAGGCCGCATTCCTTGAGGCCGATTCCAATAAGGACGGCTATCTCAACCCGCTCGAACAGCTCTCATGGGCGGAAAGCCAGCCAACCCGCGATGACACGCTGGGAAATCCGGCCCGCTTCGACCCCAATCTGGATCGGCGCGCCAGTTTCGACGAATTTGACACGGTTCTCACCAGCCTCGCCGCAGACTACGCCTCGGAATCCGGCATCATTCATGTCGCCGACCTGAAAGCGCCCAAGCCGGAAAAGCGGGAAGAGACCCGCTTCGTCCGCAATGATCCGCCGCTTCGCCGAAATTAGGTGAGAATATCGTAGAGGTCGGTCCGCCGATCCCGGAAAAAACCCCAGGCCGCCCGTTCGCGTTCAATTTCGTCCAGATCGAATTCTGCGACCAGCACGCCCTGTTCGGTACGTCCGAAATCAATCACGATCTCGCCGGTTGGGTCCGCGATGAAGCTGGTTCCGTAAAAGACCTGCCCTTCCTCATCGCCCACCCGGTTTGCCGCGACGACCGGGATGGTGTTCGAGACGGCATGACCCTGCATCGCGCGGCGCCAGCGGGCGGCCGTATCGAGGCCCGCATCCTGCGGCTCAGCGCCAATCGCTGTCGGATATAGCAACGCATCCGCGCCCATTAGCGCCATGGCGCGCGCAGCTTCCGGGAACCATTGGTCCCAGCAGATGCCAACGCCAATCCGGCCTTTCATTGTGTCCCATACGCGAAACCCGGTATCGCCGGGGCGGAAATAGTATTTTTCCTGATAGCCTGGCCCGTCCGGAATGTGGCTCTTGCGATATACGCCTAGAGGCGACCCATCCGCGTCGATCATGACCAGGGAATTGTAATAGAGCGGGCCATCCTTCTCATAGATTGAGACGGGAATGACGACGCCAAGTTCCTCGGCCAGCGCCGATAGCTGCTCGACAGCCGGATGCTCGCGCCAGGGATAGGCGCGCGCGAAATGCTCTTCTTCCTGTGTCTTGCAGAAATAATACCCCGTGAAGAGTTCCGGCGGCAGCACAACGTCGGCACCCTGCTCTGCGGCTTCGCGCACGCGCTCCGCCACGCGGTGGATATTGTCCTGCACATCGTCTGATGGCGTAAACTGGATGCAGGCAAGCGTTAGGGTACGGGGCATGGCTCGCTCCTGGAGATCAAGCTGGAATTTCGCGGGTCATGCAGTGGAAACTGCCTCCGCCATTGAGAATATTGCGTGCCGGCAGGCCGATCACCTTGCGACCTTCGAACAGAGCGCTCAGTTCAGCCAGCGCCACAAGGCTGTACCGATCTTCGTAAACGGGCACGAGGACCACGCCGTTCGTGATCGTGAAATTCATATGGCTTGCCGGAATCGGATTTCCATCCTCGTCTTTCACAAGCCCAGGCGAGGGAATGGTGGTAACCTCGAGCCCAGCCCTGCGGAGCGCTGTTTCAATCTCCTGCAACGTATCAGCATTCGGGTCGTCTGCGCCCGATGGGTGCTGGCAGATTGCATGTCCCGGCGCGATGAAACGGGCGATATTATCGACATGGCCATCTGTATGGTCATTGAGCAAGCCGTCGCCGAGCCAAATGAATTCCAGTACGCCGAGCGCCTCTGCAATCGCCATCTCGATCGTGGCCTGATCCATACCCGGATTTCGGTTTGGATTCAGCAGGCACTGTCCGGTTGTCAACAGGCGGCCAGTGCCGTCCGCATCAATGCCCCCGCCCTCCAGAACCATTTCGTGCTGCGACACCGGAATGCCTTCATGCTGCGCAATTGCTATCGCCGTTTCCGTGTCGCCCGGCATCAGGTATTTTCCGCCCCAGCCATTGAAGCGAAAAGCCTGCGCGCAGCGCGTATCCCCCGTCCCTGTAATGATTGGCCCGGTGTCGCGCATCCAGATGTCACCGGTCGGAATTCGGCAGACCTCAGCGCAATCACCCACGGCTTCAACCGCCGCTGCCTCGGCTTCATCGGACCCTACCGCGACCCGGATCGGCACATAGTCCGATGCGGCGCGGATGAAGCCGGAAATATCTTTGCGTGGACCTTCAAGGTCGCCGCCCCACTCTTCAAGAAGACGCGGCCAGCCAACCCAGAGAGCAGCATGAGGGGTCCATTCGGGCAGGAGACGGGGTTTCATGTCAGACATTGAGCGCGCCATGCCACACCTTGTTCCAAAGGAAAAGGGCGGCTCTTCTCAGAGCCACCCTTCCCGATTTTGAGTTTCGGAGTTCCGAGTGACTAGAACTCGTAGCGCAGGCCGAAGCGAATTTCGTAGCGCGACGCGTCGCCCTGACGAGATTCACAATCACCAGTCTGGAAGTCGTCAACCGTACAAACCGCCGGGAAGCCAGGCTCACGCAGTACGCCCCACTCGTCGTTCAGCAGATTTGTGAAGTTGTCGACAACAATGAAGCCGGAAGCCTTGTGATCAAGGAAGCCAGGGAATTCCTGCTCAAGCTTGATGTCGACCTTGCCCCACCAGGAACCTTCTTCGCCGTTACGCTCTGCACCAGCAGCCAGGTACGGGTTGCCTTCGAGGTAAGGGTTGAAGCCACTGATACCGTTCGCGTCACCACCGTACACCACGCTGTATGGACGACCCGACACAGCCTGGCCGAAAGCCGAGAACGTGGTCATGTTGTCGCCGAAGAAAGCGCGTTCATAATTGGTAAGTGCCGTGAAGCGGTGCTTGGTGTTGTAGTCAGACGTTGCGGCGCTGACATCCTGTGGATCGCCAAATGCCCGGCTGACATAGTTCGAGAAGGCCACCGAAGACGTCATCGGGTGAACATCTTCTGCGTCCGTGTAGGCGTAGCCCAGGGCCCAGTCGAGACCGAAGTCATAGGACTTCGAGATCGAGCCGGAAACCAGCAGAGACTTGGCATCTTCTTTCGCATTGGTCAGCACGAAGGCTGCCTCACGAACGCTGCTGTAGGTCGGGTATTCGCGACCGTCGACTGTGGTTGTACCAGTCTGCTCGAGATCACCGCGGATCCAGACAGCGCTATCTTGAGCAACGGTGTACAGAATGTCGCCCGAGAGGACATACTCGCCGCCGAGCCCAGGCGCGTCAGCATAGTATGTACCGCCGAAAGCAAATTTCAGCTCAGATGGAATTTCGAAGTTCGGATCAAGGTAGTTGATCTCGAAGTTCGAGCCTTCGCCAGCTGCGACAGCGTCGATCATGTCTTGTGGCACACAGTAGCCTGGTCCAGTCGGCACGCCGTCTTCACAAAGACCGTAGTCAATGTCGAAGAGCGATGTCACGCCATTTTCAAGACCGAATGCACCACCGTCCGAACCGAACTGCAGCACGTTGTTTGCTGAGTAGGTGTTGGACAGCCACACGTTCGGGTTGCCACCGGAGTAGAGGCCGACACCACCGCGCAAGTCGAGATTGTCGGAGAAGTCCCACTCGAAGCCGAGACGTGGCTGAAGCAGGCCTTCACCATCCAGGGTCTCACCATTCGTGAAGCCATAGTCAGCCAGGAAGTCTGCATTGGTTTCAGGTGCGTCGTCGGTCGTGTACCAGTCGTAGCGCAGGCCACCGATCACCACGATACCGTTGCCGAAGTCGATTTCGTCCTGGGCGTACAGCGTGTTGATCTCATATCCCCAGTCAGCAGCCGCATTATTCGGATCGCCTGTTGGGGAGTTGTTGTAGTTCACGTTGTCGGCGATGCCGAGACGGAAGTTCTCAATCGCATCGTCGAATGCTCCGCCAGAGGACGGATTGCCATCGAAGTCGATTTCGGTTTCGACGTGCTGGACGAACATGTTGAACACGTCGAGGGCTTCACGCTCGTAGCCGAAGCTGAAATTGTGGTTGCCCGTCGTGTAGTAACCTTTCAGCGCGAGGCTGAGGGTCTCGTAGTACAGCTTGTTTGCCTGGCGGGAATCGTCGCCACCGAGATAGACATCAACATCGTCGGTCTCGATCGTGATCTCACCGAAATCGGTACCGCCGACAGAAATCTGACGATTGTCCAGTTCGGAATAGGCAAGACGGACTTCAGTGGAGAAATTGTCCGTCCAGTCAGAATAAAGCGAACCGGCATAGGACGTCAGTTCCGCGCCACGCTCATAGAGGTGGTTGGAGAATTCCAGCTCATCGGAGTCACCGTCCGACTGGGCGATGTTGAAACCATCATTCCAGTTATAGGTGAAGGATGCGCGGTGATCGTTGCTGATGTTCCAGTCGAGCTTGACCAGGATCTTCTCGTCGGAGTTATCAGCGCTGCTCGGGATCGTGCCCGGATCATAGCCATAGAGTTCCATGGCGATGTTGCGGATCTCGTCGACTTCCGCCTGAGTGATGTTCACTTCGTTGACAGCGCCGGAGCCGATCGCGCCGCGGTCAAACAGGTTCACGCCGTCAAGTTTCTCGTAGGCCGCGAAGAAGAACAGCTTGTCCTTGATGATCGGACCACCGACGCCGAAGCCGTAGCGAGTTTCGTCGTACTCACCCGTCGTGATGTCGTCGCCTTCGAGGCTGTCGGCGCGCAGGCCGTCATTTGTGTAGTCGCCGAAGAGGTAGCCGTGGAATTCATTTGTACCGGATTTCGTGACCGCGTTGATGTTACAGGCGGAGAAGCCACCATACTGCACATCGAAGGGAGCCAGTTCGACCGCAACCTGCTCAATGGCATCATAAGAAAATGGGATGCGCTCAGTTGGGTAACCATTCGAATTCAGGCCGAAATTGTCATTCATGCGAATGCCGTCAACGGTCAGCGAGTTGAAGCGGGAGTTCTTACCGCCACACTGGACTGCGTTGATATCACCACGGGATTCGTCAACATAGATGCGTGGGTCGAGGCGCAGGACATCCGTGATGTTGCGGTTGATGGCCGGGGCCCTCTGCAGCGTCTCCAGGCCGAAGGTCGCCGAAGGACCCGCAGCAGTCGGTGCGAGATCGGAGACGGAAGCCGTAACAACGATCGTTTCCTGACGCGCTTCACCATCATTGGTGAGCGTGAAGTCGACCTGGGTCGCATCGCCGAGGTTCAGGCCCACATCTTCGATGAACTGGCCCTGGAACTCTGACGAAGTCACCGTAACGACATAGCCGCTTGAAACAGGCAGGTTGCGGATGCTGTACAGACCGGTCTGGTTGGTCGTCGCAGTCCGTGTCAGCCCTGTGGAAGGATCGGTGATGGTAACCAGCGCACCGGATACGGCCTGGCCGTCATCATCGGTCACTGCGCCGCGGACGGCTGAAGTTGTAACCTGCGCCATAGCGACGCCGGCCATGCTCAGCGCAATGGCAGATACTGCTGCCCCACGCCCGAAAGTGGTCCAATTTGTCATGACTATTCCCCTAGTCGGTGATGCGCCGACAACCGCCCCTTGCGGGTCGCCGGTACTGCGGGTCGGATAACGACACCGGATGACAGATTAGTGACAAGATCTTGAAGGTTCAGCACATAAGGCCGCGATCGCGGTGGATCGATATGTTGCGATGCAAAAAAGACACGGTTTGGAGGCGGACATGCGCAGATTGCGTGCGGTTCAGGGTATATTCTGCCTCGGTGGGGCGGCATAAGTCTCAAGTTGAGAAGGAATAACACCCCATGACCGTCGAGGAATCCGAATCGCATGGCCGCTGGCAGACCATCACATTCACCGCGCTGGCAATGCTGCTTGTACTGAGGGTTGTATTCACAGGCATTTCGCCTCTGAACCTATATGCAGATGAAGCGCAGTACTGGCGATGGGGCGATACGCTGGAATGGGGCTATTATTCCAAGCCTCCCATGATTGCGTGGGTCATCCATGCTGTGACAGCTGTATTGGGTGATGCAGAATGGGCTGTACGGCTTCCCGCGGCCTTCCTGCACACGGCCGGTGCCACCTTCATCTATTTCCTCGCGCGAGACATGTATGGTGCACGTGTCGGCATGTTTGCCAGCCTTGGCTATGCACTGATGCCGGCTGTCATATTGTCTTCTGTCGTGATCTCTACAGATGGCGTGCTCATCCCTTTCTGGTGCGCCGCCCTTTGGGCTCTGTGGCGGTTGCGCAGCGGGCAAGGCGCATGGGTCAGCGCGCTGGGTCTCGGCGTCGCGGTCGGGCTCGGCTTCCTGTCGAAATACGCAATGCTCTATTTCGCGATCGGCATCGTGCTGGTCCTGTTGATCGACGTACAGAGTCGTCGTGCCTTGCTGAGTTGGAAAGGCCTTACAGCCTTGGCCGTGGCAGCAGCGATCTTTGCGCCGCACCTCGCCTGGAATGCCGCGAATGATTTCAAGACGGTGAGCCATACGGTCGACAATGCCAATCTTGGTGGCGACCTCATCAATCCTGAGAACGCCCTCACCTTCCTGGTCGATCAGCTCGGCGTGTTCGGGCCAATCAGTTTCCTTGCGCTCATCTTCGGCATCTTCGTCATGCGTAGCGAGGATGATGGCATCATGGGCCGGGACCGCTGGCTGCTCTGCTTTATCTTGCCGGTCTTGCTGATCATCATGGCACAAGCGGTCCTGTCGCGCGCCAATGCCAATTGGGCTGCGACGGCCTATCCGGCTGCGAGCGTGCTGGTGGCCTCATGGCTCGCCCGGGCAAAGCCAAATCGGAATCTTTGGTACATCATTGCAGCGGTCAGCTTCGTCGCTTTCCTGCTCGCGCCGGATGTATCGCTCGCCACGCGCCTGATGATTGGTGCCATAGTCGCAGCAGCCATTCTGGGTTACGGCCATTTTGTGCGGCATTCCCCGTCCGGCCTGCTCTGGACCAGTTTGTCTCTGCACGCTGCTCTGATGCTGGCCCTGCTGACCCTCGCGCTACTGCCCGCCTCCCTGTCGACCTCGCTTGGTTTCGACAACGCCCTCAAACGCACTCGTGGCTGGGATAGCGCCGCTGAGCAATTGTTTGCGCGCGCCGATGCACTTGGCGCAACCTCAGTGCTCGTGGATGAGCGAGAAGCCTGGCACGGCCTGGACTATTACGCACGCGAGCGCACCACGCCGATGGTTTCATGGCGCCGCTATGCCGGACCGAAGAGTTTTTCAGAGGCCCGGCCACTTGAGGGCAGTTTGGCCGATCGCGTACTCATCGCGTCGCTACATCCCGGCATGCGTCCAAAACTGCGAAGCGACTTCCAGTCCTTCGACCATGTGGGCGTGATCTCAATTCCGCTTGGAACCCGTAGCAATGGATGCCCGATCGTGCGGGAATTCCAGCTTTATCTGGGTACCGGGTATGACCGTCATGATCGGACGCCCGAATGGGAGGAACGTTTTGATGGACAGGTGGAATTCAACCCTGAGCCCTGCCCATCACCAACCGATCAATGACCGACTGACTCGCCCCAAAGATCTTCGACCCGGCCATCCCGGCCGCATGAAGCGCGATAGTAGCGATATTTGAGCGGGTTCTTCTTGTAATAATTCTGATGATACTCTTCAGCGGGCCAGAATGTTTCGGCCTGAACCACCCGTGTCACGACCGGGTCCTTTAGCACACCTGACGTCTCAATCTCGGCAATCTCGGCTTCAGCCACCGCGCGCTCGTCATCAGTGTTGACGAAGATCGCGGTACGATAACTGTCGCCCTTGTCGCAGAACTGCCCATATGGATCGGTGGGGTCTACGTGCCGGAAAAAATACTCTACCAAAGTGTCGTAGCTGACCAGATCCGGATCGTAGGTAACCTTTACGGCTTCGTAGTGGCCGGTGTTCTCCTTGGAGACCTGCTTGTAAGTCGGATTGGCGATTTCACCGCCCGTATAGCCGGACACGGTGTCGATCACGCCATCAACCTTGTCGAAATCAGACTCAACGCACCAGAAACACCCGCCCGCAAAAATGGCCGAAGACAGCCGCTTGGGGGCAGTTTCTGCCACGGTTTGGTCCTGCGCGCCCGCATTCGAGAAGAACGCAAGCGCCATGGCGGCCAAGCCAGCGGCGATGGTGAAAGTGGGGGCAGATGGCATTCGCATGGCAGTTCCCGATACTCTATACAGTCGCAGCAAACACACGCTGCGTTCTGTCCGTCATATGGCGGTCTCCCGTCCGCCGTGAAGGCCAGAAAGTCAGTCTTAACATAAATGTGTTGCCTGCGTGTTGCCAAACTGCGTCAGCAATGGGGCTGACTGGCATGGCAGGAAGTGCGTCAGGATGGCCCCATCAGCACACGGACCCTGACCCGGCTGGACCGCCCGCTCTGATCGACGGCCGTAATCGTGTAGAATCCCGCTTGCGTCGGCTGCCAGACCGGTGCACCGGCATCATCGATCTGACTGGGCTTTCCATCAATATACCACGAGACGCGCCCTTCCCCTCGTCCAGCCAACACAAAGGGCCGGGCCGACTTGCCATCAACACTGCCGGCCCACAATTCCGCGCTCGCGGGTGGAAACATGATTTCGGGTGGCGCTTCGGGCGAAAAGTCATGTAGCGCGCCACGTGTTTCAATTTTGCGCTGCGTGGTAAGGCGTGTGCGAGCTTTACCTTTATCCCGTAAATGATGGGCAGTTCGATCAGCAACCTCGAACAGGAAGGGCAATGCGGTCACCCGGCCAGTCTTGCCAGGTCGCGGCGCGCCATCGGCCCTGCCAACCCAGACGACAATGGCATGTTCGCCGGAAACTGCGGCTGCCCAGCTATCGCGGAAGCCGTACGATGTGCCGGTCTTGAACGCAACTTGTGGCGCGCCAGCAGTCAGGCGCCCTGGCATACGCCCCTCCGGCATGGGTCCATTTTGCAGGATACGGACGATATCTGACGCACTCTCGGCGCTGACCAGCCGCCGTCCCATCCGTTCATAACTTGCAGCTTCTTGACTGGCGCGCCAGACCAGAGGCTTGGCTACACCCTCATCGCCCAGAGCAGCATAGAGGATGGCCAGTTCGCGCGCTGTCAGGCCCGCACCACCCAGTGCGAGGGCAAGGCCGGCATCATGATTTGCGCCGCCGCCAATACGTGGTCGCGCGCCCGCCAGCGCGAGCTGCGCCGCAAACCGCTCCGGTCCGACCCGATCCAGCATAAGTACCGCCGGCACATTGAGCGAATGCTGCAAAGCATCCGAAACCCGCACATCACCGCGAAACATCCGGTCGAAGTTTTCCGGCTGGTAGGACGCAAACCGTTTGGGCAGATCGGAAATGCGCGTATCCGGCGCGGCCTGCCCGTCATCGAACGCCATGGCGTAAATGAACGGTTTCAAGGTGGAGCCCGGTGAGCGGGCTTGCGCGGTCAGGTCAAGCCAGCCCCCTGCCCGGTCGCGCGAGGCAGATCCGACGAGAGCACGCACACCACGTGTCGGAATGTGAACCACAATGGCCGAGACCTGAACGTCAGGACCTTCAGCCTCAGCCTTGCGCAAGGCCATGGATTCGAGTTCAGCCTGAAGACCAGCATCCAGCGTGGTGCGCACATCCTCGCGCGGCCCGCTCGCCAGCGCTTTCTCTGTGCCGTGCCAGGCACGCATCGGAAAATCACGCCGTCGCGCCGGGACCGGCGATGTCGCTACTTCCTCCACATCAGCCTCGCTGAAAACACCATACCAACCGAGCTTGGTTGCGACCCAGTCGCGCGCCTTTTGCGCCTGGTGTGGCCGACGGTCCGGGCGGCGCACTTCGGGCGATTGCGGCAGGGCAATCAGCAGTGCGATCTCGTCAGCGGACAAGCGGTCAGCCTCGTGCCCGAAATAACTCCAGCTCGCTGCCCGCACGCCTTCCAGGTTGCCGCCGTAGGGCGTTAGCGTGAGGTAGAGTTCGAGAATCTCATCTTTCGACAAGCGACGTTCGATCTGCCAAGCGCGCGCGATCTCGATCAGCTTGGACCCTACATTGCGGTCCCGTGGTTCCAGCAGGCGCGCAGTCTGCATCGTGATCGTGGAACCACCGGACACGATCCGCCCAGCGCGTGCCGAATCTGCCACAGCCCGGCCGAGCCCCATCCAATCTGTCCCGCGATGGCTATAGAAACGTTTGTCTTCGATCCGAAGCAGCGCCTCGATGAACTCTGGATCGATCTTGTCGAGATCCCCGCGGAACCGCCACCGCCCGTCTTTGGTCGGGAAGGCCCTCAGGGGCTTGCCCTCCCGGTCGGTCACCAGCGCTGAGATTTCTCCCGCGCGGTCAATTGGCGGCGGCAGTACCCAGTCCATCAGGACAACCGCAGCAAACACTGCGGCTATCCCGATGACGATACGCCGAGGCGTCAGCATGGCTTACTGACCGCCTCCCATCGTTCCGGGCGCTGCGCTGATCGTGACGCGGCCAGGCTTGGACCGGGCGAACACTTCCGGACGATACATGTCCTCAGCCACCACACCCGGCATTGCGAAATCGCCCGGCGTTACCGCTCTGACGACATAGGCAAGCGTGACCGGCTGCGCATAGACATCGACGGCGGCCACAAACCGATCATCCTGTGCCTCGGCAGTCTGTGCATCCGCAATCTGGCCGAGATAGGCAAACGCGCCCGATCCGCCATATTCACGCCTGCCATCTGCAGGGCGCAGCACCGATTCAATCTCGAAGCCGGCGGGCAGCAGGTCCGCCACGATCACAGGGTTCAGGCGGCGCTCATGTGGCGACACCGTCAAGCGCACGATCAGCTGGTCCCCCTGGCTGACCCGGGACAGATTCACACGACCACCGGTCAGTGTAAAGAATGTCTTGTCGACGCCCATCTTGGATGTCGCAGCGGGCGGCGCCGTTTCTGGCGAACCGCTGACCATAACTGTCCGGAACATCGGCGCCTTGCCTTCCAGCGTGAACGTCACACCTTCAGTGGCCTGCGCTTCGGTCAGGGCATATTGCCGGTCATTATTATTACCACGGCCAAGCCCTTCGACGGTGAGCCGGAAGCCTTCAGCCCCCTCGTTCAGGGAGTCCACAGCCAGCAGCGCGAAAGCCTTTTCCTGCGTTGTCAATCCGGTCGGGTCTGGCGCATCCTCGCCCAGCTTGGCGGAAAGACGCTCTACCACATCCAGCATGTCCGCTTCGGATGCGAGGGCCAGGATGGCCGCCTCATCGCGCAGCGGGGTCTGGTAGTAATCGCCGGTATTCTCGTAACCGAGCGCGTCTTCCGCTGCCTTGAAGGCCGAGGCAGCCCGCGCCCGATCACCCAGCATGGCAAGGCCTGCGCCGATATGGGCGCGTGCCAACGGGCTATCGATGGAATCGACTTCGCGGTCATGCAGGTAGCGCAGGCGAGAAATGTCGGCCTTGCCCGCCTTTGCGAGCACGTAAAGTGCATAGGCCGACGAGCGCTGCATCAGCTTCTCTGTCGTGTCGTTGGAATAGCGGCTCTCATAGACATCCGTGTCGTACCCATAAACGCGCCATGCATCGCCCGTCGAAACCTGCCGCAGGGCTCCATAGGCCCGTTCCAAGGACTCGTCCGGCACGGAGAAGCCAGCCTGTTTCGCCCGATAGACAAAGTCCGTCACATAGGCACCGAGCCAAGGGGACGCATAGCCATCCCCTTCACGCCACAGGCCGAATGCACCGTCAGATCCCTGACGGTTGAGCAGCGTGTTCACCGCGGTTTGAATTCGCATTTTCGGATCGTCGCGGCGTTCTGGAGCCCCCATCGCAATCAGCTGTTCGGAGTAGAGCAATGGCAAGGCCCGGCTGGTGGTCTGCTCGGTGCATCCATAAGGGTAGCGGTCGAGCGAAGCATAGAGCGTCGCCGGATCCATTGGCAGCGTCGAAAAGCCGACACTGATCGCAGCAGACCCCGGCACAAGGCCCTCCAGCAGATCAGCGCCAACAGAATAGCTTTCGCCCGGTTCCATCAATTGCCGACTGATCTTTGTTACCGGCAGATAGGGCGAACGGGTCTGTATCTGGTAAGTCCGGTCCGTTTCGAAATCATTTGGCCCAGTCACCGCCAACCTGACCGTTGCGATACCTTCTGAATCCGCACCAATCCGAACTGGCACATCCGCGCGCGCACCCGTTGCAAGCGAACGCGTCAGCTTGCCATCCGCAACATCAATCGGGCCGTCCGCTGAAATCTCGGCTGTGAACGCTCCAGGCCCGACTTCGACATTGTCGATACTGGCAGTAATTTGAGCTTCATCGCCAGGCGCCATGAAGCGCGGCATGATCAGATCCGACGGTGCTTTCTCGCGCACGATCATGCTGGACTCCGCTGACCCCAGACCAGACCGCGACCAGGCCACGGCCATCAAGCGTAGCTCACCATTGAATTCCGGCAGTTCAAGGCGAACTTTTGCCTTACCCGACCGGCCGACATCAACCAAGCCAGAGAAGAGCGCGACCGATTTCACCGGGACGACCGACAGCCCTTCACCGCCAAGTTGGTCTCCCCCTGAGCGGACTTCGGCTGGCAATCCCATATTCGGGTCAAGCAACCGACCGTAATCGTCGTACATTTCAACACCGAGCGCCTTCTTGCCATAATAATAGCTGACAGGGTCAGGGCTCTCGAATTTGGTGAGACGCAGGATGCCTTCATCGACAGCAGCAAGTGTCAGGAAGACCGGCTCACGTGGGCCACTATCAAACTCGACCTCAACCACCTGCTCACCAACAGGCCGGGCAATATCGGGCGCATTCAGCGTCAACTCGAACGTCCGCGAACCCATATCAACGGGCACATGTGTCACACCAACCGCACGGCGCGGCTTTGCCCGCAGAATCGGATCGCGCTCGGTATAGACCGAGACCATCACATAGGCGCCCTCTCCCCATTCATCGGTCACCGGCAGGGTCACATTGGTGCCCTGCGCACTGACGGACAAATTCTGGACCGACAGAATGCGATCGGTGGCCACAACGATCTGCGCTTGGCCTTCATAAGGCGGCACAATGGTGATATCGGCGCTCTGACCTGCAGAGGGAGCTTTCTCAGGTCCGATGATACGGACACGGTCTGGCGCCTCGGCACCATCCTCTGAAACACCCCCGCCCCAGCCGACATAGAAATCGTCACTGGACGCAGCGGACGCATTCGCGTCGGTGCCTTCGACAACCAGTTCATGGCTGCCCCAATCCAGGCCGGAAACGCGGATCTCGGTACTGCCGCCTTCCGGCGTTGTCACGATGCCTTCATTGACCTTGGTCACCGTGCGAGACCGGCGCCAGCGCCATTGGTCGCCGTCCCGGTACCAGTCGTAATGATAATCGATGGCAAGCAGTTTCCAGTTGAGCCGCTGCGCGATCGCCTGGCCCCTCTCATTCATGGCCACGACTTCGTAGGCCGCATCCTGGCCTTCTTCGACCGAATACTCGAAACCGGGTTTCAGACCGACATAAAGGCGTTCCGGACGATACGGGATGCGCACGCTTTCTGTGACCGCTCGCCCGCCGGGTTCAAGCACACTAACCACAGCATTGATGCGCAGCGGTCGCCCAGCATTGCTACCGGCATTTCCCGGCGCGAGCGTGACTGTCGCGACCCCGGCTCCGTCCGTAGTCGTATCATCCATTTCGAGGATACGCTCACGAAAACTCTCATCATGCTTGCCGAACTTGAATCCCTTGTATTCCGGGAACGGAGTCGGCGCCGCTTCAATGCGGGCTTCGGATTTTACCGTCAGACCGGCGCCTGGGGCGCCGTAAAGGAAACGCGAGGCAACTTCGACGCCGCGGCTCTCACCCAACAAGACGGGCGTGTCCTTGTCAGTGTCGAGGTCAACGGCAATCCGCTGCGGCACGAAATCCTCGACTGCGAAGTTCACTGAGCCGGATGCGCCCGACACTCCGTCCACTTCCACCGTCGCACGCCACTGGCCACGAGATGCACCCTTGGTAAGTTCATAGTCCTCAACGACTGCAGACGCTTCAGGATCATCGAACCGTATCTTCCCGGCCACCAGCCCATTCGGGCGGTAGATGACGATATTGCCAGCACGGTCTTCAATAGCCTTGCCGGTATGATCACGCAGCAGCGCGGTCAATTGCACCGTTTCGCCGGGGCGATAGATGCCACGCTCGGTATACATGAAGGCATCGATGTCACCAGAGATCCGGCGGCCACCGACAGCATATTCTGAGAGGTCCACCGGCGCGCGGGTCAAGTCCAGCACAGCGAGTTCGCCCTTGGCGCTGTAGGCCATGATCAGTTTGGGCTCCATATTGCCCTGGCCATTCGTGATCGGCGCATCAAAGGCCACCCGGCCAACTTCATTTGTGCGGCCTTCCGCAAGAATGTCATTGTTGCGCGCGACCAGCTGCACGGTTGTATCGGGCACTGGGCGACCATCTTGCAGTGAGCGCAGCGTGACATCGAGCCCATTGCCACCTTCATAGGCAGTGATGGCCAGATCGGTCATCATGATCCAGCGACTGGAAGAGGCTGGCGGCTGCTCGGCGCTATCCAGGTCTGCGGCATCCCTGACCGAAACATAATACGCGCCCGGCTCCAGCGGGCCGACGACGTCCTGCAAGGGGAAGACCGACACGACGGGCGCATTCTGCTCGCTGGCCACGTCCATCCGTCCCTTGAAGAGAACTTCCTGAACATCCTCCGGATTGTCTTCACCCCATGTATAGGCATAGCGGCCCTGGGCATTGGTTTGGCCTTCGGTAATGGATTTGAAGGCAAGCGCGCGATCATTGACACGCGACACGGTTACTTCAACTTCGTCGACATTCACCGTTTCAATCGGAAGACCATCTGCATCTTCGCGCGGCAGGATCACGCCTGCTCCCTTGAAGCCGACATAAGGTGGCCGGTCGGCGAAATCGATCGGAACAACTTCCTCATTCTTCAATGTGCGGCCATCAGCCGAAGGCAGGCCGGAAAGCAGTGTTGCAGACCGTTCCGACCCAAAAGTCAGACCGCCAACACACAGCTCGCGTCCCTCAACACTGAGCGCAGGTCGGAAAGCGGGACGGAATTCGAGATACGGCGAGTAATCCGCTTCCGGATCAAGCGGCGCAGAAAAGACGAAACACGCCAGCGGCTGCTCGGTGGCGGTATCGATACGGTAGCGGAAATAGGAGAAATCCTGCTCAACCTCGTCAATCGCGGCCTGACGACGGCGTTCGCGCTGGCGAGCGGCCACATTGTCAGCGGCAGACCGCGTGACAATCGTGCCTTCCTCGCTGGCAGCATCAGATTGTCGGTCTTCCTTGTTGCCTCCACACGCCGCGAGCACGGCGATCATCATGGCTGTGACCAGTGTCCGACCAATTCCCCGCGTGCCCGATATGAAGTGCGACATGGAAACCCTCTCCTTTGAGCTTTCTTACAACTCTTACACATCTTCGCCACGGCGCGAACAGGGCGTGAATGGGTCAAATCAAAGAAATTCTTGCAAATTTCAGCCGCATTCAGCTGAGGTGGCCTGCTTTGGGGGTTGCCAGCCACCCCACAGCGCGGAATGGGTTTCTCATGTGGATCTGGCGAGCAGTCGGAGTTGTGGCATTCGCGCTCGGCGCGATAGGCCTTGCCTTACCGGTGTGGCCCACGACCATTTTCTGGATTGTCGCCGCTTTGGCCTTTGCCAAATCCAATCCCAGCTGGGCGGATTGGATATATCGTCAGCCGGGCGTCGGCCCGGCAATCAAGACCTTCCTCGAAACGGGCGCCATGGCGCGTGAAGCGAAAATCGCCGCTGTTTGCGGTATGGGCCTGGCCGCGTTGATTGTCACCGCGTTTGCCTTTCACAAGCCGTGGGTACTTGGCTCAGGCCTCGGCCTCATCGCCGTTGGTGCTGTCTATGTGATCACGCGCAAACCCCTGCGCGACGAATAGGTCCCTCCCCTGCCGCTCTCAGACCACAGCACAATAATCGAGTGATTATTCTCTCACTCGCCACACTTTCGCCTTCTTTTGAAAGCAAGCGCTCACACACTGAGCTCGCAAGAGTGTTCGACAGCAAGAAGGAGATTACCCCATGCCGGTCACGATTGTCGCGACTGCCCTCAAATCCGCCGCATCCATTTTCGGAGGCTTGTTTCTGGCCGATTTCATTTCAGGTCTTATCCACTGGTTTGAAGACCGGTACGGAAATCCGAAATGGCCTCTGCTGGGCCATACTATCCGCGCCAATCAGGAACACCATTTCAAACCGCGTGCATTTCTGGCCGGCTCATTCCTGTCACGCAACAAGGAAGTCTTCGTGCTTGGCGCCCTGTCCCTTGCCGGCTTCTGGGCCACGGGCACGCTGAACCTGTTCACCGGTACGGCCGTTCTGTTCGGCGTCTTCGCTAATGAATTCCATCGTGCAGCGCATCGCAGCCCGAAGGAGAATGGCAAACTGATCACCGCCTTGCAGAAAACCGGCTTCGCCCAGTCCTTCCAGCATCACGCCGCCCATCACCGCATGGGCAAGGACACCCATTATTGCGTTATTACCAACTACACCAATCCGGTCTTGGAGCGCGCCCGGTTCTTCCCGGCCCTGGAACGCCTTGTGAAAGCTGTGACAGGCCGGGTCCCGCGCCTCGATGAAAGCGTGAACGAACGCTATCGCAAGGCAGCCTGATCCTGCGACCCGCCCCTCATGCTTCCCCGCCTTCCCTGAGGGCGGGGATTTCCTTTGTCGACGCGGCGTCTAGTCTGCTGGGCATAACCAAAAGGGAGAAACGCACATGGATCTGGGCCTAAAGGGAAAAACCATCTTCGTTGCAGGCGCCAGCCGGGGCATTGGCCTTGGCATCGTTGAAGCCTGCCTCGCAGAAGGCGCGAAAGTCGCCCTCGCCGCTCGCGGGGAAGAGAAGCTGGAACAGGAACGTGCCCGCCTTGCCGCCGAGTACGGCGAGGAGAATGTCTGGGCTCGCGCCGGAGACCTGCGCGATTCCCGCACGGTCGAGACCATGATCGATACGATCGAGAACGAACTTGGCGAGCTTTGGGGCGCGGTCGCCAATGTCGGCCTGCACCCGTGCCCCCCCGGTTTTGAAGTCGACGATGCCACCTGGGATGCCGGCATTTCGCAAAATCTCGATTCTGCCTTCTTCCTTGCCCGGTCAGCCTTGCGTCGCATGGACCCGCGGGGTGAAGGCGCCATCCTGATGATCTCTTCGATTGCAGGCCTCACCGGCCTCGGCACGCCGCTGACCTATGGCACATCAAAAGCCGCGATGAACCATCTCACCAAGGAACTCGCCCGGGTATCCGGTCGCAACAATGTGCGCATCAACGCCATTGCCCCCGGCAACATCATCTTCCCGGATGGAGAATGGGAAGAACGCATCAATGGTGAGCGTGGAGACGCTTGGACCCGGTGGATCAAGCGCGAAGTCCCGCTCCAACGCTTCGGCAAGCCGGAGGAGATCGGCTCAGCGGCAGCCTTCCTGCTTAGCCCCGTGGCCAGCTTCATCACCGGTGCCATCGTGCCTGTGGACGGTGGGCAGACCCGATAGGGATCAGCTGCCGATCAGCGTGGTCCGCCGCGCCGGGGCTTCCATTTCTGCCCGGCCGGCGGCCTCCAGGCCCATCTGACCCATCAGCGCATCATCCTCGTCGATTTCCGGATTGTCGGTTGTCAGTAGGCGGTCGCCGACAAAAATCGAGTTCGCACCCGCCAGCAGGCAGAGTGCCTGCCCCTCTTCCGTCATGCCTTCGCGGCCCGCGGACAGACGTACCCAGCTTTGTGGGAACACGACCCGGCAGACGGCAATGGCCCGCGCCATCTCGATGACCGAAATGGCCGGACTGTGGCCGAGCGGCGTGCCTTCAATCGGCACCAGCATGTTCACCGGAACGCTTTCCGGGTGCGGCGTCAGTTTGGATAATTCATGGATCAGGCCAATCCGGTCCTCTCGGCTTTCACCCATTCCCAGAATGCCGCCACAACAGAGCTTCAGGCCAGCCGTTCGCGCACGGCCCAGCGTTTCAAGCCGATCATCATAGGTGCGAGTGGAGACGACCTTGCCGTAATATTCCGGTGAAGTGTCCAGGTTGTGATTGTAGTAATCGAGCCCGGCCGATTTCAGCGCTTCGGCTTGGCCGTCATCCAGCATGCCCAGCGTGACGCAGGTTTCCAGGCCTTCGGCCTTCACGGCTTCGATCATGGCGGCAACTTTGGGGACATCGCGATCCTTCAGGCTGCGCCAGGCCGCTCCCATGCAGAACCGGTCCGCGCCATTTTCCTTGGCTCTGCGCGCGGCGGTGACCACCTCATCCAGCGGCATCAGTTTCGAGGCATCGAGCCCGGTATCGAAATGGGCTGACTGGCTGCAATAGCCGCAATCCTCAGCACAGCCGCCCGTCTTGATCGATAGCAGTTGAGACTTCTGAACTTTCCCATCCGGCCAGTTGGCCTGCTTCACCGTCAATGCGTGCGCCATCAGCGTGTCCAACGGCAAGGCGTAGAGATTCGCGATATCGTCTCGGGTCCAGTCATGGCGAGGGGAAAGGTCTGTCATGCGCGGGGTCCTTTAAGCGACACTAGAGTTCGGCGGAGTACGTATCCGGGGGAGCCGACAGGATCAACCACTGCTGAAATTGACTTTGCGGCAGGCGGCGGATTGACGTAAATCGGCTCGAGCTTGAAAGCCCCCATCATGGATACTCGGCCCGCCCCCAAGAAAGTCCTCGATGCCAATGCCCGTCGCGGTGCTATTATTGGCGGTATCGCGCTGGCTGTAATCATCTTGCTGTTCGCAATCGGCAAGATGACCAATCTGCTGGATATCGCCACCTTGCAGGCCCTCATGCAGGATATCGCCTCCAGCCCGTGGGCCCTGCCAGCTTTGATCCTGCTATTTGTGGTCGGCGCCTTTCTCGGCATTCCCCAATTTGCATTGCTGGCCATCGCGATTGCCATGTTTGGCCCATGGCTCGGCGCGATGTTTGGTTGGATCGCCAACATGGTCGCAGGCGCCGCCACCTTCTATGCCGGGCGCCTCGCAGGCGAAAAAGCATTTCGCCAGTATGCGGGTGAAACCGCCAACAAGCTATCCACCTTCGTCGGACGCAATGCCATGATGACGAGCGCGATCGTACGCAATGTGCCTGCGGGCCCTGCCCTGCTGGTCAATATGGCCTTCGGCGTGAGCCATGCGAAATTTCTCCATTACTGGGCCGGCATGGGGGTGGGGATCATTCCCAAGATCGCCCTGATCGCCTTCGCCGGCCAAAGCCTGTTCGCCGCCCTCAAGGGGAAGGCCGCTGCCGCCGTGGGCGTTTATATTGCCATCGCCGCCTATGCTCGTGCCCGAATGCGCAAAACCGGGCAATCTGTTGCCCTGATCCCGCAAAACGAGGTTGACACCGCCGCCCCATAGGCCGATGTAACACCCCATGTGGAATAAAATGCCTCTTCAGCTACTGCTTACCGGCCCCTGGCCGGTGATGTCTGCCTAGGTCAGCCAGGGCAGCCGCGCGGTCAGGGGTTATCACCAGCCTTATTTCCCATCCCCAGACCCGGTAGCTCCAAAATGTCCACGTCATCCAATCCTCATATCCGTATCTTCGACACGACCCTGCGCGACGGTGAGCAGTCACCCGGCGCGTCCATGACCCATAATGAAAAGCTCGAACTCGCCGAGTTGATGGAAACGATGGGTGTCGATGTGATCGAAGCCGGTTTTCCTGCCGCCTCCGAAGGCGACTTCGCCGCCGTCAGCGCCATTGCCGAACAGTCGAAGTCAGCCATCATCTGCGGCTTGGCCCGTTCGACGCCGAACGATATCGAGCGCTGCGCCGAAGCCGTAAAGAAATCGGCTCGCCCACGCATCCATACCTTCATCTCGACCAGCCCGGTCCATATGAAACACAAGTTGAAAATGGGGCCGAATGCCGTGCTCGAAGCGGTAGGCCGCTCGGTCGCCCAGGCCCGCAACCATACCGACGATGTTGAATGGAGCGCCGAAGACGCCACGCGCACCGATTTCGACTTCCTGTGCAAATGTATCGACGTAGCCATCGCCAGCGGTGCAACCACAATCAATTTGCCTGACACGGTCGGCTATTCGCATCCGGATGAGTATGGTGCCCTGTTCCGCCGTGTGATCGAGACCATCCCGAACTCTGACAAGGTCATCTGGTCGGCCCACTGCCACAATGATCTCGGCTTGGCCGTCGCGAACTCCATCAATGCCGTCGCCAATGGCGCGCGTCAGGTGGAATGCGCCATCAACGGTCTCGGCGAACGTGCCGGCAATGCCGCGCTGGAAGAGATTGTCATGGCCATGAAAGTGCGCAGCGATACGCTGCCCTTCGAGACTGACATCAAGCCCGCCTATCTTTCCCGTGCCTCTGCCATGGTCAGCCGCATCACCGGCTTCCCGGTCCAGTACAACAAGGCGATCGTGGGCAAGAACGCCTTCGCGCATGAAAGCGGCATCCATCAGGATGGCATGCTGAAGAATGCCGAGACCTATGAGATCATGCGGCCCGAAGATGTCGGTGTTGCCAAGACGTCACTGGTCATGGGCAAGCATTCCGGTCGCCACGCCTTCCGCGACAAGCTGGAAGCGCTCGGATACACGATGGAAGGCGATCCCTTGAATGATGCGTTCAAGCGCTTCAAGGCCCTCGCCGACCGCAAGAAGCACGTCTTCGATGATGACATTATCGCACTGGTCGATGACCAGTTGGCTGCAGAAGGCGAACGGATCGCGTTCAAGCGGCTCCGTGTGGTTGCAGGAACAGACGCCCCTCAAACGGCCGAGATTGATCTCGTTGTGGACGGCGAAGAGAAATTCGCCATCGCCCGCGGTAATGGCCCCGTGGATGCGGTGTTCAACGCCATTCGTGAGATTGTGCCGCATGAAGGCAAGCTGGAGCTTTATCAGGTCCACGCCGTCACTGGCGGCACCGATGCCCAGGCGACCGTGTCTGTTCGTCTCAACAGCGACGGCATCATGTCGACCGGTCGTTCCTCGGATCCGGACACGCTTGTCGCGAGTGCAAAAGCCTACCTCCACGCCGTGAATAAGTTGGAAGCGCGCAAAGCGAAGCGGTCGCAGGCCGCCTAGTAAGCCCCGTCTTCTCTCAAAGAGTATTGCTGCATGGATCTCTGGATTCCCATGACGCTGGCGGCTGCATTCTGCCAGAATGGTCGCTCAGCGCTTCAGAAACAGCTGAAGCAGACGCTGAACACATGGGGCGCGACGGCCTCACGTTTCGTCTATGCAGCGCCGCTGGCAGTCGGCCTGCTGGCGGTGTTGACCATCGAGCGGGGCACGCCCCTGCCCGCGCCGCCCGCTGCCTTCTTTGCTTATGCGATTGTAGGCGGAATCAGTCAGGTGCTCGCGACCGGACTGCTGATCCATCTGTTCTCCAGGGCCAATTTCGCGGCTGCCACGGCCTTTACCAAGACCGAACCTGTTCAGGCTGCGCTCGTCGGCATTATCCTGCTCGGCGATACGCTCACCTTGCCCGCCCTTCTGGCGATCATTGCCAGCATTTTGGGGATCATCCTGATCTCGCTGTCCAGAACTGCCGGGCACAAATTGAAGCCGGACAGTTCGCTCTGGATCGGGCTGTTGTCGGGAGCCTGTTTCGCCGTATCGTCCGTGTCGCTTCGCGGCGCATCCTTGTCGCTTGGCGAGGTCGGCCTGCTACTCAGCACCTCAATCACGCTCGCCTTCGTCACGATAATCCAGTCGGTCATGTTGCTCGGTTGGCTCGGACTGCGCGAGCCCGGCCAGGTCGCCAAGCTGTTCGGGGCATGGCGACAAGCCGGATGGGTTGGCCTGATCGGCTTCCTCGGATCAATGGCATGGGTCATGGCGTTCACGCTCAAGGACGCTGCCAGCGTAAAGGCTGTTGGTCAGGTCGAAATCCTGTTTACCCTGATTGCATCACATGTGGTCTTTCGCGAGCACATTACGGCGCGCGAACTGGCAGGTATCCTGCTCGTGGCTTCGGGTGTGATTGGGATTGTATTGCTTGGAGGCTGATCAGATTGCCGCATCAAGCAGCAGATAAGCGGCAAGCCGGGCGCTGGCATTGCGGCCAGTCTTCTGCGTTTGCTCCAGCGCGTGCAACGCGTCGTCAGCTTCCATATCGAGGAAGTCCCGCGCCAGATCCATCAAGTCGCGGTCATTGCGCAGGCGTTGTGTGACGCGCTCCACCTGGCGACCCGCCTGGGACAGGATTGCAGACTTGCGCTCCTTGTCGCCGCGCCGGGCGGCTTCGGCAATCTTGCGTTTGGCTTTCGGGCGGATTGCCTCGGGCAGGACGATACCGGACGTCTGCAGCCGGTCGATCAGTTCGTCGGCGACATCTTCACGGTCGCGCAGGGGTTTGTCCTCGCGGCTCATATCCGAAATGATGTCGCGCCAGCCCATTTCCGCACCCGATGACGGCGAGGACGGCCGCACAGGGACGAGCGGCATCGGCTCGTCTACTGGCTCGGGCTCCAGAATATCAGATTCGTCAGGGACCAAGTCTGTTGCGCGCCGGCGCGGCGTTTCATCGAATGGGTTTTCGGTAACGGCGGGTGTGTCATCATGGCGGCGGCGGAGGGGCTGCGTCACCGGTTCAGGTGTCTTCTCTTCGAGGGCGCGGCTCAGATCCCAGGTGTCGTCCTGCGCCGATGTGTCCGGCTTGTCCGTCAGCGCAGCGCTGGCCAAGGCGTCGGCCGCCGCATCGAACAGTTCGTCATCCATGCTGGCACGTGGCGCAGGCTTGGGTTTTGGCGCGACGGGGGTCTCAGGCATTTCTGGCGTGTGGCCGTTGCGGTCCTCAAGATGGAAACCATTCGTATGCCCATTGCCATTGCGGACAGGCATTGGCTCGAACGCTTCGTCATCATGTAGACCGTCATCGTCGTGGAGCTCGTCGGACTGGTGTGCGGACGCGGGAATGATGCTGGGTTTTGGCTCCGGCTCAGGCGCGCGCTCAGGCACGACCGGTTTCGCAAGATCATCCCTCGCCAACGCCAGAGACGCAGCTTCACGTGTCTTGTGGTCCATCCGGACCGTGTCGGCCTTGGCGGCATACTCCGCCGAGCGGATCGCTGCGGCAGCTTCCTCACCGGCTTCGCGCAGCCGGGCCAATGCGTGCGCCGCGTTTTCGGCGGCCTCGCGCGTAGAAGTATTGATTTCGTTGTTCGCCCGGCGAGCACCATCCAGGGCTGAAGATACGGCGTCTTTCAAGGCGTCGCCGGTTGTCATTGCGGCAGCTGCAGCGATCTCCCCTGCCCGCACAGCAGCGTCTACCGTGCGGCGGGACTGGTCGAGCTTTTCCTCGACGCGTGTGACCGCAAAGGTAAGCGTTTCGGTGCGCGTGGCAGCATCACCTGCGAGCGCATCCAGCTCGATCAGTTTCTCAGACAATGTGCGACCCGCCACCTGCATGGCTTCCAGACGGCGCGTCAGCGCTTCATCGGCGCGGGAAACCTCTTCGCTGGCTTCACGCGTGGCACTCACCATCATCTGGGCCTGTCGCGGGATGGCTTCGTTCAGAGATTGCATATGCGTGCGCAGGTCTCGAGCGAGTCCTTCCAGAGCCTGTCTTTCCTGGCCAAGCCGTTCGGTCAGGTCGCGGGCATTGTCCGCGCTGGCATAAGCCACCGATTCCAACCGCAGGCGCTCGTCTCCGATCTCTCCCGCCATGGCCTTCATCGCTGACAGCGCATGCGCCATGGCGCGATCCACTTCAGCTGCGGCCTGTTTCATCTGTTCGGCAAAAGTGATGCCCTCGGTGCCAGCTTCACGCGCCGGAGCCATCAGGCGAACGGCGGCTTCCATCACCAGCGCATTCGAAGCAGAAGAGCGACGATTGGTGCGCCCCATATAGCCCGCCATGATCATCAGCAGCGCCGGGACGACCAATGCCATGGCTCCGCCGACCAAGACCAATGGTTGTAATTCCTTCAGGCCATCAACACCCCAAAGGCCAACTGCCATCGCAGCCGCGCCGAATATCCAGAATATTGCAACGACAAAACCGGTCACAACCATCCAGCTGCCACCACTGCGGGCGAGCTCGAAGTTTTCAGACGCCTCTTGCCTGACAAGCAGATCGCGGCCAGACGGGCGAGCGGCAGACGGCTCGGTCATAGCCGGAGTATACCGCGACAATTCGACCGGCGCGAGACCAGAATGTGTGCATTTCTAGGTTTGGAAGGCCGAATGCGTTAACGGGCCAGCAGGGCCGTGACCACAGAGTCCTGACGGGCCGCTTCGGAATTGTCATCCTGCTCCGGCGCAAATTCCAGTCCCAGCCACGCCAAAGCAGCTGCCAAAACCAGATTACGAACCAACACGACGAAATCCAACATCGTAATTCCCCAGAGCCAAATACGAATTGTGCCACGTCAAAACTCGGCACAGATGAATAATAATTCAAGTTTGCCTTTTCGACAATCGATAAATTCAGCCCGATCAAAGATTCTCTGAAAAGCTAAAATCATTAACGATTGGGCAGCAGCCTCGTGTCACGGTCAAATTCTGTGGGAGACGCCTGACATGACCGAGACCTTTGCCTTACTCGATCGCGAGCACCTCAAAGCAATGACCGGAGGCGACAATGATCTCGCCGTGGAAGTCATCGAAATCTTCCGGCATCAGGCCGAAATCTGGTCACGTATGCTGGATCCGCACGCCGAGGCGAGCCAATGGGCCGACGCCGCCCACACGCTCAAGGGCGCCAGCCTTGGTATAGGTGCCATCCTGTTGGCGTCGAAATGTGAGAAAGCCGAAAAAGCAGGCCGGTCAGAGACCCCGCCCAGCGTCACGGCCGCTGCAGTCATGATCAGCGATATCAAGGATGCGCTGGGGGAGACACTCGAAGAGGTCGCCCAGGTGCTTTACGAGTTTACATCGTCGCCGCCACGCCGCGCGTCATAGCTGCCGAACTCGTACGCAATGCAACGGTCAATCAAGGTCCGCCAGACCGGCTCGGCGATGGCCGGCGACAAGCCCGCGCCTTCGCAAGCAGCCTTGACCTTTGTCACGACATCTTCGATCCGCGCGCTGTCATGCACTTTCGACCGGTCCGGCTTGATACGCGCCGCAGCATCCATGAAGGATTGGCGCTCTGCCAGGATTTCGACGAGCAGACGATCAATCCGGTCGATCTCATAACGAACATCGGACATGGTTTCAGCCGTCTCGGATGAGTGACGTCGCTGATCGGAAGTGTAGGTGGTCATGCGGAATATGCCCTGTTGCCGAGAGGTTTGCGCATATATGACCCCAATCGCCACCGCAACAAAGCAGCTGCGACGAAGCGCCTCCAGACCACATGGACATGAAAAAGGGCCGCCCTTTCGAGCGGCCCCCTGTTTTATGGGTTGAGCGCTGTCTAGCGTGTGCTGCGCCAGGATTCGAGGATCCGGGCGGCCCATTCGCGGCCACCCCAGCCAAAGGCGATGGCAAAGGCTGCGGCACCGCCGATGACAATCCATTTGGCCACTTCCAGAATGAACACGCCACCCGTAGGGTCGAGGCCCATGCGGGAGATGCCGAGGATCACGGCAAGCACGATGATGATCCATTTCATGACGCGCGCAGTGACATCGGTTGCCCCTGCCCCAGTGGAATCCATGGCCGAGCTCACAAGCTTGGCAATGAACACGCCTGCGAAGATGATCAGCGCGCCAAAGATGATCTGGACGCCCATATCGAGCACAACATTCATCGCATAGGTCAGCGACTCAATTCCCAGCGCGTTCAGCGCAGCCACCAGGCCAAGCAGCACGATCAGGAACATCGCAACCCGGGCAATTACCGTGCTGGCAGTCAGCCCGCCATCTGCGCCCTTGAGCAGGCCAAGTTCGGAAACAGCCGAATCCACACCTGTACCTGGCAGCGTCTTCAGCACCAGATTGGCAACAAACCGGCCGATCAGCACGAAGATTGCGAGGATCACGCCGGCGGCCAGTACATTCGGGATAATGCCGATAATGTCGGTCAGCAGCTCATTTGCCGGGGCGGAGATCGCCTCGATGGCCAGCACATCAAACGCCATGATAGCGCCGATGATCACCAGAACGGCGAATGCCACGGATGCCACAATGCCGGAGATGTTTACGCGTCCGGTCGCCAAGCCGAAGCGTTCCGGCATGCCGTCACCGAATACAAGTACGGCTTTCAGCGTCTCACGCACGACATTGGCAATAATGATGAAAATTCCGAAGATCAGTGCCGCACCGATGACATTTGGCAGATAGGACAGGATCGGATCGATCACGCCATGTAGCGCGCTCGAAATCTGCGTTGCGCCTGCGATCGCGAGCGCTTGCATCAAACCTATCAGGATCGTGACCCAGAATGCCGCTTGCGCAAGGCTGGTGCCAAGCGATTTGCTGTCACTGGTGGCCGTTGATGCGTTGGCTTTCTTGGCCAGACCTGTCCGGTCGATGGCTGCCGCAATCAGCCAGCGCACGATGAAAGCGCCGATGATGAAGGCAATCATGACCAAGGCGGCCTTGATCAGCTGTGGACCATAGGCCTGCGCCTGATCGACCGTATTTCGCCAGAATTCGTCCATTGAAGTTAGTCCCCTTTAGTTGTGTTGCGCCAGTTGAGGCTCAATCAGATACGCATTGGGGGAGCCCCTGGTTGCGCGTGCCAACAAATTTCGCTTGGAAAATGCCAGCCCAGCACATGCCCACCGCCTCCGTTTGTGTGCGCTCACCCACACTAGGGATTGAAGTCGATTTCGACCACGGAGCGCACCAAAGCGTACCGCTTTTGCTACCTCGGATCAAATGAACGTGAAATAACAAGGCATTGGGGAACCATTCAATCAGCCCCCCTTATGTACATAACCTGTGTTGTGACGCGTAATAAATACAACACATCGCGGAGGGTGGGGAGACGCCCCCCTGGCAGGCCGCGATAAGGGGACGACGCGAATGGGCAGGTGCAGAAACGCACCTGCCCTTTTTCGTGAACCCGTAGGTCAATTTCGCGAAAAATCTCGCAACGGCGATCTCGAACGTTTTTCCTGTTGCGGTCACATGGGTCAAACGTATATGTTATAAAATAACATGTATGGAGAGCTTCCCATGTCGCAAGACAAGTTCGCTTTGTCTGAAGCCTTCGGCCCGGATCATGCCGCAGCATACGACAACCAGTTCGAAGAATTGCAGGCCATCAAGGGGCTGCTGCATCTGATACTGGAAACCGGTTTGGGAAAACTGCCGGACAATGCACGCATTCTTGTCGCCGGGGCCGGGACCGGCGCTGAAGTCCGCTACCTCGCCACACGATTTCCCAAATGGCAGTTTGCGCTCATTGATCCTTCCAACGCCATGTTGGATGTCGCTCGCCGGCATGCGGAGGCTGAAGGCTTCGCGGCGCGCTGCACGTTTCACAATGCTTATGTCTCGGAGGTCGAAGCATTCGACTTTGATGGCGCAACCAGTCTGCTCGTCTCGCACTTCCTGACCCAGGCCGACTCGCGGACCGCTTACTTCCGTTCCATCGCGGATCGCTTGCGCCCCGGCGCACCGCTCTTCAATGCCGACTTGTGCGCCAACATGAACGCGCCCGACTTCCCGATGGTGATGGAGCTTTGGCTGAACCTCTTGTCCCGTACGGGCATGACCCCGGAGGGTCGGGCTCACTACCAGCAGATGTTCGGCTCACAGTTTGCCTGCCACGGACCGGCAAAGGTTGAACACATGATGGAGAGTGCCGGATTTGCCCTGCCCGCACAGTGCATGCAGGCAGGACTTATCCGAGGCTGGCTGACCGCGAAGGCCTAGACTTCGAGCAGCATCCGCTCTGGGTCTTCCAGGGCTTCCTTGACGCGGACAAGGAAGGTCACCGCTTCCTTGCCGTCAACGATCCGGTGGTCATAGGACAGCGCCAGATACATCATGGGGCGAATCTTTACTTCGCCATTGATGGCCACAGGGCGCTGTTCGATCCGGTGCATGCCAAGCACGCCGGACTGTGGGGGGTTCAGGATCGGGGTCGACATCAGCGAGCCATAGATCCCGCCATTGGAGATGGTGAACGTACCGCCCTGCATGTCGCCAATGGTCAGCGAGCCATCGCGGGCGCGCTTGCCGAGATCGGCAATATACTTCTCGATACCGGCCAGCGACAGGTCGTCGGAATCGCGCACGACGGGCACAACAAGGCCCTTGTCGGTGCCGACCGCGACGCCGATGTCATAATAGTTCTTGTAGATGATGTCCGTGCCATCGATCTCGGCGTTCACCGCAGGCACTTCCTTCAGCGCGTTGACGCACGCTTTCACGAAGAAGCTCATGAAGCCAAGCTTGATGCCGTGCTTGGCAACGAAGGCTTCCTGATGCTTTTTCCGAAGGTCCATGATTGCGCCCATGTCGACATCGTTGAATGTCGTCAGCATGGCCGCATTGTCCTGAGCCTCTTTCAGGCGGCGAGCGATCGTCTGGCGCAGGCGCGTCATGCGGACGCGCTCTTCCCGCGGACCAATGTCGCGCGGTCCCTTGGCTTCTGCCGGAGCCGAAGCAGCCTTCGGCGCGCTGTTCACATAATTCATCGCGTCAGCCTTTGTCGCGCGGCCATCACGGCCTGAGCCTGGAATATCAGCGGGGTTCACGCCAGCCTCTGATGAAATGCGGCGCACGGATGGAGAGACAGGGCGCTCGCCCGTCGCAGCGGGAGCCGATGTGGTGGCTGCAGGCTTCGACGCTGCCGGCGCAGCGGCCGCGGCCGACCCGCCCGCGCTGATGCGCGCAATAACAGATCCCGGCGTAACCGAGTCACCCTCACCGACCAGCAATTCGGCGACGATGCCGTCAGCGGGTGAAGGCACTTCCAGTGCAACCTTGTCGGTTTCGATCTCGGCGATTGTCTCGTCTTTCTTGACCGCATCACCTGGCGCCTTGAGGAAGGTTGACAGCGTGCCCTCAGCGACGCTTTCGCCCATGGTCGGCACTTCTACATCCATCAGTTCGCCCTTGTCGGCCTTGCCCGGGACGCCGCCCGGATCTTTCGGCCCGCCATGCTCCGGCAGCGCCGCCGCAGCCGTTTCAGGCTTCGCCGATGCGCCGGACCCGCCGCCGAGCTTGCCAAGCAGCGCGCCGATTTCGACCGTGTCGCCCTCATTGGCGATAATCTCGGACAGGACGCCATCTTCGGTGGCGGAAACCTCAACAGACACTTTGTCTGTTTCGAGTTCAACAAGCACTTCGTCTTTCTTTACCGCGTCGCCCTTGGCTTTCAGCCATTGGCCAACTGTGGCTTCGGTGATGCTCTCGCCGAGAGTAGGCACTGTGATATCGGTCATGAAATCAGTCCGTTTGTAATAAATCAGAATCAGGTGGCGACGATGTTGTCAGCTACAGGGTCTTTGCCAAGGGCCGTTGAGATCAGGGAATCCTGCTCGGCCTTGTGCTTGGACAGCAAACCTGTTGCCGTGGCAGCAGATGGCGGACGGCCCGCATAGGATGGACGCGGAGAGGTGGACCCGGCCTGGTTTGCACACCATTCCAGCTCGTCCCGAATGAACGTCCAGCCACCCATGTTGCGTGGCTCTTCCTGACACCAGACGATCTCGGCCTGTGGGAAGCGCTTCAACTCATGGATCAGCGACTTGCGTGGCACCGGATAGAATTGCTCGACGCGCAGCAGATAGACATCGTCCACACCGCTTTCCTCGCGCGCTTCGAACAGATCATAATAGACCTTGCCCGAACAGAGCACGACGCGGCGCACCTTGTTGTCCTTGACGAGTTTCACCTTGCCTTCGCGGCCCGGCGTCTCGGCATCATCCCACAAGATACGGTGGAAGGATGACTTCGTGCTCAGATCGTCCAGACTGGACGTTGCCAGCTTGTGACGCAAAAGGGATTTCGGCGTCATGATGATCAGCGGCTTGCGGAAGTCGCGATGGATCTGGCGGCGCAGGGCATGGAAATAGTTTGCCGGCGTCGTCAGATTGCAGACTTGCCAATTGTCTTCGGCACACATCTGCAGGAAGCGCTCCAGACGGGCTGATGAGTGCTCCGGACCCTGACCTTCATAGCCATGCGGCAGGAGCAGGACCAGGCCCGACATGCGCAGCCATTTGCGCTCAGCCGACGAGATGAACTGGTCGAAGAAGACCTGCGCACCGTTGGAGAAGTCCCCGAACTGGGCTTCCCACATGGTCAGCGTGTTCGGGTCGGCTAGCGAATATCCGTACTCGTATCCGACAACAGCCTCTTCCGACAGAAGCGAGTCGATCACTTCGTAATGGGCCTGCTTGTCGCTGATATTGTTCAGCGGCGTGTAGCGATCGCCATTTGTCTGGTCGATGATGTGGCTGTGGCGCTGGGAGAATGTCCCACGACCGCTATCCTGTCCGGACAGACGGACCGGGAAGCCCTCGTCCAGCAAGGTCGCAAACGCCAGATGCTCCGCCGTCGCCCAATCGAGCCCCTTCCCTTTCGAGATGGCGGTTGAGCGTGCGTCGATGACGCGCGCAAGCGTGCGGTGAATGTCGACGCCTTCCGGCACCGTGGTGATGGTCTGGCCAAGCGCCTGCAGGCGTTTCTTGGCAACACCGGTCTTGCCGCGGCGCTCATCATCATCCGGCAGGCCGAGGCCTTTCCACTCGCCGTCCAGCCAGTCGGCTTTCTTGGCTTCGAATGTCTTGCCGGCTTCGAACTCGCGGTCGAGATAGGCTTCGAAATCAACCACTTGCTGCTCGACCTGCTCGGCCGTCAGGATGCCTTCCTTGACGAGGCGCTCGGCATAGATCTCGCGGGTCGAGGCATGGCCCTTGATCTTGGTGTACATCACCGGCTGGGTGAACATGGGCTCGTCGCCCTCATTGTGCCCGAAGCGGCGATAGCAGAACATGTCGATGACAACGTCCTTGCCGAATTTCTGACGGTACTCGGTCGCGATCTTGGCCGCATAGGTAACCGCTTCCGGATCGTCGCCATTCACGTGGAAGATCGGTGCCTGAACCATCAGGGCAACATCCGACGGGTACGGAGAAGACCGGGAATAAATCGGGCTCGTGGTGAAGCCGATCTGGTTGTTCACGATAAAGTGGATCGTGCCACCCGTGCGATAGCCCGACAGGCCCGACAGCGCGAAACATTCGGACACGACGCCCTGCCCCGCAAAGGCTGCGTCGCCGTGGAGCAACAATGGCAACACGGTCGAGCGGTCCAGCGTCCCGCTCTCACGATGCAGCATTTCCTGCTTGGAGCGCGACTTGCCCAGCACAACCGGGTCCACTGCTTCCAGGTGGGACGGGTTGGCGTTCATCGAGAGGTGAACTTCATTGCCGTCGAACTCGCGGTCAGACGACGCGCCGAGATGGTATTTCACATCGCCCGAGCCAAACTCGCCTGCGCCTTGCGTGTTACCGCCCTGGAATTCGTGGAAGATCTGCTCGTAGGGCTTGCCCATCACAGCGGCCAGCATGTTGAGGCGACCACGGTGCGGCATACCGACAACGATCTCGCGCACGCCAAGCGCGCCGCCACGTTTGATGATCTGTTCCAGCGCGGGCACCGCCGCTTCACCGCCATCAAGTCCGAAGCGTTTCGTGCCTGGATACCGCTTGTGCAGGAAGCGTTCGAAGGTTTCCGCTTCGATCAGCTTGGCGAGGATCGCCTTCTTGCCCTGATCCGTGAACGCAACGCCCTTGTCCGGGCCTTCGATCCGCTCCTGAAGCCAGGCCTTCTCTTCCGGATCGGAAATATGCATGAACTCGATGCCTATGGTCGAACAATATGTCCGCTGCAGGATGTCGAGCATCTCGCTGACCGTCGCATGGTCCAGACCAAGATAGCCATCGATGAAGATCTTGCGGCCCATGTCGTCTGCACCAAAGCCATAGCTGGCAGGGTCCAGTTCAGGCTGTTTTTCAGGCGTGTCGAGCGAAAGCGGGTCCAGCTGCGCAGCAAGGTGGCCGCGCATGCGATAGGCGCGGATCATCATGATCGCGCGGATCGAATCCTTGACGTTCTGGGCGATTTCCTCGGCAGAGGCGCCCGGCTTGGCAGATTTCAGCTTCTTTTCGAGCTTTGGCTCGACCAGCGCCCAGTTGCCGTCGAAGGCGGCGACCTGTTCGTCGCTGACCGGACGGGGCCAGTCGCCCCGTTTCCAGCTGGCACCGTCGGCATTGCGCGCCGCATCACCTGAATCATCGCCCAATTCCGCAAAGAATTCGCGCCAGCTCTCAGGAACTGACGCGGGATTCTTCGCATATGCAGCCTGCATCTGCTCCAGCCATTGGGCCGAGCCGCCATACAGGAACGCTGTTTCCAGCATGGCGCTGTTACCTGCGCCGCGCGAGCCGTCTACTGGGCTGCCATCATCTGCCATTTTCAATCCGTCCTTTGGGACCTGTTCCCTGACATTAAGGAACAAAATACTTGCCCGGTTCCTACCGGAACTGAAGTTCTCTAGGACGGCCTGTGCGGGGACAGATGCTGGCCTCGCCAGACTGGCCCGGACGGGCCGTCCTGGCTTAGATGTATATCCGGGCGCTAGCCCTTCAATACGTCAACCATGGTTGTCCCGAGACGCGCAGGTGACGGGGAGACGCGAATACCCGCCTCTTCCATCGCCGCAATCTTGCTCTCGGCATCACCCTGGCCACCTGAAACGATAGCACCGGCATGGCCCATCGTGCGCCCCTTCGGCGCAGTCCGACCCGCAATAAAGCCGACCATCGGTTTTTTCCGGCCTTTTTTGGCTTCGTCGATCAGGAATTGCGCAGCTTCCTCTTCGGCACTGCCGCCAATTTCACCGATCATGATGATCGATTGGGTCTCATCATCGGACAGGAACATGTCCAGCACGTCGATGAACTCGGTGCCTTTGACCGGGTCACCGCCGATACCGACTGCAGATGTCTGGCCGAGGCCCGCCTGAGAGGTCTGGTAAACGGCTTCATAGGTCAACGTACCGGAGCGCGACACAACGCCAACAGTGCCCTTCTGGAAGATCTTGCCGGGCATGATGCCGATCTTGCACTGTTCCGGCGTCAACAGGCCGGGGCAGTTCGGACCGATCAGGCGTGACTTGGATTTTTCTAGTTTCGCCTTCACACGCACCATGTCGAGCACAGGAACGCCCTCGGTGATGCAGACGATCAGCGGGATTTCCGCATCGATGGCTTCTTCGATGGCGGCGGCGGCGCCGACTGGCGGCACGTAGATCACGGACGCATTGGCGCCGGTTGCCTTGGCGGCTTCACCGGCATTGGCGAAGATCGGCAGTTCGGTGCCGTTGTCAGCGGTCCATTTCTGGCCAGCCTTCTTCGGGTGCGTACCGGCAACCATTTGCGTGCCGTAATACTCCAGCGCCTGATTGGTGTGGAAAGAGCCCGTATTGCCGGTCAGGCCCTGGACGATGACTTTGGTATTCTTGTCGATGAGAATGGACATGTTTCCTTAGGCCTCTTTAACAGCGGCAACAATTTTCTGGGCGGCGTCGTCGAGGTCATCGGCGGGGATGACGTTCAGGCCGGAATTCTTGATGATTTCCTTGCCCATTTCGACGTTCGTACCTTCGAGGCGCACAACCAGCGGCACAGCGAGGTTGGTCTCCTTCACCGCGGCGATCACGCCTTCGGCGATGACGTCACATTTCATGATGCCGCCGAAGATATTCACGAGGATGCCCTTCACGTTCGGGTCCTTCATGATGATCTTGAAGGCCGCAGCGACCTTCTCGGCGTTTGCACCGCCGCCAACGTCACAGAAGTTGGCTGGCTCTTCACCGTACAGCTTGATGATGTCCATCGTCGCCATGGCGAGGCCCGCGCCGTTGACCATGCAACCGATCGTGCCGTCGAGGGCGATATAGGCGAGGTCCCATTCGGAGGCCTCGATCTCTTTTTCGTCTTCCTCGGTCGTGTCCCGCAGCTCGACAATGTCAGGGTGGCGGAACAGGGCGTTGCCGTCAAAGCTGACCTTGGCGTCGAGCACGCGCAGACGGCCATTTTCCATGACGATCAGCGGGTTGATCTCGAGCATCGCCATGTCCTTCTCGATGAAGGCCTTGTAGAGGATCGGGAAGAGTTTCATGCCATCTTCGCGGGCCTCACCGTCCAGCTTCAGCGCGTCGCAGAGCTGCGCAGCATCGGCTTCGGTCACACCAGCCGTCGGATCGATTGGCAGGGTCAGGATTTTCTCAGGCGTCTCGTGCGCGACTTCCTCAATGTCCATGCCGCCTTCGGTGGAGGCAACAAAGGCCGGGCGGCCTGTGGCGCGGTCGACCAGAAGGGAGAGATAGAGTTCGCGATCAATGTCGGCGCCGTCTTCGATGTAGAGGCGGTTGACCTGTTTGCCAGCATCGCTGGTCTGCGCGGTGACGAGGTGATTGCCCAGCATCGCCTTGGCGTGCTCCAGAACGTCTTCCTTGGAGAAGGCGAGGCGAACGCCGCCCTTTTCGCCAGCTGCTGCTTCGATGAACTTGCCCTTGCCGCGTCCACCGGCATGAATTTGGGACTTCACGACCCAGAGCGGCCCCGGCAGCGTATCGACCGCCTTTTGTACATCATCGAGAGAAAGAACGGGTACGCCTTCTGCCACTGGAGCGCCGAAAGATTTCAGCACGGCCTTGGCCTGGTATTCGTGTATGTTCATGGAAACTTGCCTTGTCTGCCCTGGCTTGCGGAAAGAGCCGGCACAGGCCGGCCCGTTTGATTGTCCGCGCTATATAACAGTCTTGGCAGGCCCGTAAACCAGCTGAGTACTCAAGTCTGGACTCAGGTTTCGGCTTCCCGGTCCGGATTGCGCGGATCGAGTTCCACGCTGGCCAGAGGCGTTGGCAGGATCGGGCTCCAATCCTCTTGTTGGTGCTCTTCCGGAGCTGCCCTTGCGGAAACCCGCCAGACCATAATCAACGCCAACAGGATGAGCAACAAGCCAGACAGACCGAACAGGCCTGTCGCACCTGCACCGCGCATGGCGATACCCGACAAAAGTGGCCCCACAATTGATCCACCGGCCCAAATGAAAAGCAGACCGGACATGACCTGCGGAATCTTTCCCTTGGGGGTGCGGTCGATGGCGTGGGCCACGCATAATCCAAAAAACGTCAATGCACCGGCGCCCCACACGACCAGCACCATCATCACGCCGACCTCTCCAAGGCTGCGTCCGAATATCGCGATCACCATCGCAGCCATACCCGAAATGGCGCACAGTACCGCGATCACCAATCGGCGCTCGATTCGGTCGGACAACCGCCCTGCAGGCCATTGAATGATGAAGCCGCCCAGCCACGCACCGTCCCTCCCCCGCCAATGGAGAAGCTTTCAAAATAGATCGGCAGCAAAGCGAGCGTACCGGTATTGATCACGCCCGCCAGCATCACCCCGATGACAGCCGCCGGGGCCAGTTTGTACAGGCGCCCAATCGGCATTGCCTTGCGATCCGGCGCTTCCGGCTGTTCCTGTTGTGTGAGGCAGATCGGCACGAGCGCCAAGGTCAGAAACAATGCAGCGGCGACAGGCCCGCCACGAAGAACGGACCAATCATCAGCGAGAGTTTCGCGCCCATGTGATACAGGCCCATGACATTGCCGCGCGACTTGTCCGGCACGGCCTGCCCCAACCAGCTCTCCACGCTCGTGAACATATAGGCAAAACTGACACCCTGTACGATGCGTACGATGGCCCAGAAGCCGGGCTCATACCACAGGGACAAGGCAATGGACCCCGCCGAAGTGACTGCTGCGGCAGCAGCGAACAGGCGGATGTTGCCAAAGGAGGCAAGCGCTGCAGGTGCGGTCCATGCCCCCAGCATGAAGCCCGTCGCATAGAGCGCGGCGATGCCACCGATGAATTGGGGCGCCGTGCCCAGCGCTTCGAGCCCAAGCGGGGTCAACATGCTCAGCAAGCCGCCCGCGATTTGCAGGATCATCACCGCCAGGATGAGGGCGAAGACATTGCGGGTATCAGTCATAATCTACAGGCGGCCTTTCCGTTGCCGCGTGGCATAGCTACCGGAATTGGGCGGTTGTTTGACGGACCGTCTCGCCTGCGGCGTTTTTTATCTCAAGATCGACAGCCCCAGCGGCCCAATCGATGCCGATTGCACCATAATTATCCTGCGAAAAGCCTTCGCCGATCTGTGCTGGGTCCATCTCGTCCGTTGTATCCTGGAACGACACGTTCAGCGACGAAGCCGTCAACTCGTAGGCAGGGTATGGCAGCGCAGTCTCACTGCGATAGAGGAAGGACGCATGCCGGTCGCCTGACACGAACACCACGCCGTTCGCACCTGTCTCACTGATCAGATTGTAGAGACGCTGCTGTTCGGCCGGCAGGCGCGACCAGCTTTCCCAGCCATGGCCGTCGGTCGGCAAGACCTGGATCGACGAGACGATCAGGCGCAAATCTGCCGGCTTTTGCAACTGGTTTTCCAGCCAGGTCCACTGGTCATTGCCCAGCATGTCCTGATTGGGATCGGAGGACGCGACATAGCGCTCCTTGCCGGTCACGCCATATTCGTCTGTCGCGGTCAGCGGCGACCGGAAGAACCGCGTATCCAGCATGATGATCTGGGCGCGCTGGCCTTCCGGGCCAAAGGTGCGCGCATAATAGGTGCCGGGCCAGGCGCCGACATCTATGTTCTCGATCCCCCAGAAGCGTTCGTGCACACGCTCAGCAAGACGACGGAACGGGAATTCGCGGCCCGCATCATTGGCGCCATAGTCATGGTCATCCCACGCCACCATCATGGGATGGCTCGCCCGCAAGGCCTGGAAATCGCTGCGGGCGGCAAGATCGGCAAAACTCTCGCGAAGTTCGTCGAGTTCGGCCTGATCGGTGGCATAGCTCATGCCGTCCTTGTCGCCATAGACATTGTCGCCGATCATCAGGAAAAGATCCGCGTCTTCGGCGGCAATGCGCTGCAATGTATCGGTCGGTCCGGCTGCTTCCTCATCATGACAAGACCCCACCAGCACGCGCGACAGGACCGCGTCTTTCGAAGGCAAGGGCAATCCGGCGGGGGCGGTTGGATAAAAATCTTTCGGCAATGTGCGGTAATAGGCGTCGAGCGCCTCTTCGGCACTTTGCGGCGCGCGCGTTATGCCCGGAATGGTGATCGGCCCCGGCGCCTGGCACGCCGCGAGCCCTGCAACGACAATCGCACTGACAATACGTTTCATATTACCCCTCCAAGGCACCTCTACCTGCAATCGGTGTAGCGGTCTTTGGAGGGGTCGGTAAGGGGCTTATTCCGATCAAACTCCGAAGAAGATCGACCACATCATGCGTCCCGGCAGGAAGGTAAACAGGCCAGCAACCAACATACCCCCTGTGAACATTCCGGTCATTTCCTTGCGATGCCTTGCGATATCCTTCCGGCGCGCCGCAGCGATGCCCATGGGCAGGCCGATGATTGTCCAGGCTGACAGGCCATGGATCCAGCTGAAGCTGTTGCCATTGAGGCCTGTCAGGAAGAAGGAACTGATCGCCGTGATCGCCATCGCCACAACCCAGGCATAGCCAAGCCGCTTGTGCAGCCCCCTGCCCTTTACGCCCATCATCAAAGCCGTGCCGATACCAAACGCGCTGAGCGCTCCCGCCAGGTGCATTTTGAGCACGACCGGCGACTCGACCAGACGCGCGGCATCCAGCCTGAACCGGATCGGAGGATTGTCCGCGCTTTTCAGGATCATCCAGCTGATCACCGCATAGGCGGCAAGGCCGATTAGGATCACGGTGCGGTTGCTGGGCCGTCCCGGCGACAGGCGGGGCAGTCCGGATGGCAGGGCAAAGGCAGGACTTTTCATGACAGGTCTCCTTAACGGCAGGCTTAGCGCAGTGTGATTGTGTGGACGGCGCCATCGGTCGGCAGGGCGAACTCGGCATCGCCGAAGCTTGGCGGACCAAAGCGGACCGGCGCATCATTGGAGAAACCATAGGGCTCTGTCGGAATGCCGAAATTTCCACGCGCCAGTTTGCCGTCGCCATCTACGTCGTGAAACAGCTTCACACCGTATGTCCTAGGCTCCAGCCCTTGGAAGACGACGGAATCAGCGCCTTCTGAAACGTCGACAATGTCCGCCGCAACGGCGTCATTTCCGGACCAGCCGCCTTCGTTGAAGATCGCAATGTGGAGCGCCCCGGTATTCTCACCAAGATTTTCGACCTTGAGCGTCAGGTCAGCGGCAGACGCCGAAACAGGCACAATGGCGATGGCGGCCAGGATCGATACGAGTGTGCGGTTGATGTTCATTTGATGTCTCCATAGTGTGGGGCGGTCGCCCCGTGGTGGGTGATGAAGACAGGGTGTGGTGCGGGCCGGGTCAGCGCTACGGAGATTGCGCGGACGGGCTGGAATCCTTCGCCAAATACCTGCAAACCCATTCACGAAGCGCGAAATACACGGGATGACACGATGGCATCAGCCCTGAAGGATATTGGAAAAACACTCGGCATCGTCACCCTGCTGGCGGCTGGCTTCACATGGTTCGGAGTCTATGGCACCGGCGGCTCTCTCAAACTCCGATTCCTGATGTGGTTCGTCACAATGCTGGTCGGGTCGGTCGCATCCTATTGGGTCGTACCCTTTGTCTTCCACACGCACATGAAGGCGTCCCACCCGGCCCTGAGAATTGTAGCCGCCGCCGTCTTGCTTACGATTCCTGTCACGATCTCGCTCTGTATTTTCCTGGCCTTTCTGGGCGCGTCGATTTCCCTGGTGCACATCCCCATCCAGTTTGCCTATGTGCTGGCGATCTCGCTCGTCATCACGACGGGCGGATTCCTCATTGATCGGGCCCGTCAACTGGCCGAGCTGGAAGACGCCGAACCGGAAGACCGGGTCGCGGGCTTCCTGTCGCGCCTGCCAGTGCGATATCGGGGCGCAGATCTCTGGGCCATCTCCTCGGAAGATCATTATCTGCGCGTTCATACAGACCGGGGGGAAGAACTGATCCTGATGCGGCTGGCCGATGCGATGCGAGAACTGGGCGAAGACAACGGCCTGCAGACTCATCGCTCATGGTGGGTCTCGCACAAGGGTGTCGCCGATGCGCGGCGCACCAATGGCAAACTGGTTCTCATCCTGAAATCCGGTCAGGAAGCACCGGTTTCGCGTACCTACCAGCCGAATGTCCGGGCTGCAGGCCTCGCCTAGCCCTTTCCGGTGCCTCGGCGTTTGTTGCAAATGGCATGGGCAAGACGGAGATTGTTGATCTCGTCTGACCCTTCATGCGCGCGCGGTATGATATGGTCGAATGTCGGCCGCCATTTCTTCCAGAGCGTGGAATGCGCCACATCAGCCCGGCTGGGGGGCATGGGCTTTCCACACAGGGCGCAGAGGCCGTCCTGATCTTCCCAAAGTTGCCGGAATCGCGGCGTGTCCGGCGGGGAAAAGGACTCCAGCCACGCCGGGCGCAGGCGGCCAGCACCGTATTGCGCAACAGGCAGGCAATGGTCATGGGCCCGACCCCGCCCGGCACGGGCGTGATGTGACCCGCAACTTCCGCGCTGGCGGCATAGTCGGCATCACCCACCAGACGGGTCTTCCCCTCGCCCTTTTCGGGCGCATCGATCCGGTTGATCCCGACATCGATAATGGTCGCGCCGGGCTTCACCCAGTCGGCCTTGACCATTTGCGGACGTCCGACGGCAGGCACGAGAATGTCGGCCTCGCGGCACATGGCCGGCAGGTCCTTTGTACGGCTGTGCGCGATGGTGACCGTGCAGTTCTCAGCCAGGAACAACAGCGCGGCCGGCTTGCCGACGAGGATCGAGCGACCAATCACGACGACATGTTTGCCGGAGAGGTCACTGCCCAGCGCGCGCTTGGCCAGGATCACACAGCCGGTCGGTGTGCACGGGCGCAGGCCCGGCTTGCCGAGCGTCAGGCGACCGGCAGACACTTCGGTCAGTCCGTCGACATCCTTGTCGGGATCGATCTTCTCGATCGCCGCATCAGCATCGAGACCCTTGGGCAGCGGCAACTGCAACAGGATGCCATCGACGCTTTGATCGGCATTCAGGGTTGCTATCAGGGTCTCGACATCGGCCTGGCTGGCCGTATCCGGCAGGCGGTGGTGCACGGAGACCATGCCAACCTCTTCGGTCTGGCGTACTTTGTTGCGCACATAGACCTGGCTCGCAGGGTCTTCCCCCACAAGGACCACAGCCAGTGAAGGCTGTCCGGGCAATTGGCTTACCGCCTTTGCCACGTCTGAGCGGACATCTGCCGCAACCGATTTTCCGTCAATTACCTGCGCGCTCATTGCCCTGATCCCCGGCCAGCTTCGCCGCCAGATCGGGCGGCCCGTCAATGTCGAGGCCTTTTAACCGGTTCTTTGTGCCCGTCACCACCCTGACCGCAGACTTTGGCACGCCCAGCCATTTCGCGATCAGCTTTTCGACGGCTGCATTCGCCTTGCCACCCTCGGGCACAGCGCGCACACGAACCTTCAGATAGGTTCGGCCCGAAGCGTCTGTTTCCCATGTTTCGACCCGGTCGGCCGAGGCGTTCGGCTGAACGCGGACGATCAGCCTGTGCATGCGATCAGAACGGGACGATGCCGTAGCCGTAGCGCGCGATCACACGCTCGAGGAAGAAAATGATCAGCAGAACCACCATAGGCGTCAGGTCCAGCCCACCCATGGGCGGCAGGATGTTGCGGATCGGGCGGTAAACCGGCTCGGTAATACGCTGCAATCCACCCCAGACACTGCGTACGGTGGGGTTCTGGAGGCTCAGCACATTGAAACCGACCAGCCAGGACAAGACAGCCTGAATGATGATGATGAATGTGGCGATCCGCAGAACGACCATGATGAGATCAAGAATGGCGGCCATGGGGCAACGCTCCGATTTTTCTGTTGTTGCCTTCACTTAGGGTGATGCCCCTAGCTTGTGCAAGGCGTTCTCTCTAGCTTTGCCAGTTGGGAACACATTCCGTTTGGCAAGGCGGGCAAACACAAACAATTATAACGATTGCCGAGGGAGCCCGCTTGCATGACAGATCCGGACAGGCCGCTGCTACCGCTCACCGGGGTCCAGAAAGCGATGATCGGCATTGCCATGGTGGCCATGGGCGCGGGCATGAGCATCAACTTCGTGGTCGTTGCCCCCCTCGCCCGCAAGGCCGGCCTGACCGAAATTCAGGTCGCGGGTATCCTGACCCTGTCCGCTGCTGTCTATGCGCTGCTCATTCCAACCTGGGGCCGGCTGGCTGACCGGTTTGGCCGCAAACGCGTCATGGTTTTCTCGCTGGCGGCCATGGGCCTGACCAACATGATCTTCGTGTTCGCCCTGAGCGCCGCGCTGGCAGGAATCCTGACCGGGCTGACCGCCTTTTTCACGCTTGTCTTCGTGCGCCTCTGGTTCGGCCTGTTGTCGCCCGGTCTGCAACCGGCCGCCATGGCTGCGATGACGGATGCCACCACGCCGCTCGACCGGGCCGGCGGGCTCGGCATGCTTGGCGCCTGTATGAGCATCGGATCCATCCTCGGCCCGGCAGGTGCCACCGTGCTTGCCCCGTTTGGGGCCCTCATGCCGATCTGGGGCACCATCGCCTTCAATCTGACCGTTGCCCTTATTCTGGCCGTGGTTTTGCCCCCAACAAGGCCGCGCCCGAAATCTGCCAAGCGCCCGACCCCACTCGCGGTGCGCGATCCGCGCGTCTTCCCGCACCTGCTTTTCCTGTTCACCTATTTCATTGGAATCGGAATCGTACAGCAGACGGTCAGCTGGTTCATCGAAGATCGCTACCAGTTCATAGACACAGCCACCCGCTCAGCCGGCGAAGCCGTCGTGCTTCATTCCGGGATTGCCTTCGCCTGCATCGCCGCGGGCATGATAATGGTGCAATTCGGCTTTGTTCAGCCGCGCAAACCCGATCCGCGACGCATCCTGCCGATTGGCCTCGCCATTGTGGCCATGGGCTATGTTTCAGCCGACCTCTTCTTCCCGTTCTGGTCGCTCGCACTCAGCTTCTTTGCCGTTGGGTGTGGTGCGGCGCTGGCCGTGCCCGCCGCCAATGCGCTGGGCAGCCTTTCGGTCTCTCGCGAGGAGCAGGGCTCAGCGGCAGCGCTGCTCGCGGCAGCGCCCCCGGCCGGCTTCATCTTCGGCCCCCTTATCGGGGCAATGCTGTACTCATTCATGCCGGAACTCCCGCTCTACGTATCGGCAGGCCTGGTCGGCACACTCGCCGTCTATGCCGTTATCGTGACGTCGAAACGCCCGCTTACACCATCGTGAAAGCATTGAGCTTGTTGCCATCCGGATCCCGGAAATAAGCGGCATAGAACCCTTCATCGCCACGCGGTCCGGGTGCGCCTTCATCACTGCCGCCATTGGCCAGCGCGATCTCATACAGCTTGTGCACCTGATCCTTGTCCCTGGCCTGCAGCGCCACCATCGTGCCATTGCCGACGGTGGCGGGCTGTTTGTCGAACGGCAGGGTCGCCGCCACGCCTGCTGCACCACCGGGCGTGCCCCAGGCGATGAATGTGTCGAAATCCATCATCCGCCCGGTGCCCATCTCGGCCGCAATGGCATCATAGAATTTCGCAGCGCGCTGCAGGTCTGACGTCCCGACTGTTACATACCCGATCATAAGTCCCTCCCATCAACTGGACAGAACGGAACATAACAGGAACAGTCGGGAGCGACAAGCCTTTACATGGCCGAGATGCCACCATCCACTTTCAGCTCGATTCCGGTGACGAGCTTCGACTCATCCGATGCGAGATAGAGCACCGCATAGGCGATATCGTCCGGCTCACCGACCTTCCCGAGCGGGATCTGGCGCCCAAGCTTGGCGAGCGCTTCTTCCTCGCCGAACATTTCCTTCGTCCGATCCAGGATCGGCGTATTGATGAAGACGGGATGCACCGAGTTGCAGCGAATCTGGCCGCCCTTGGCGCAATGCAGCGCAATGGATTTCGAGATATGCCGAACGGCCGCCTTGGCGGTGTTGTAGGAGACGTAGTTCGCACTCGCGATGATACCGGCAATGGACGAGATGTTGATGATCGAACCAAGCCCGTGCGCGCGCATCAGCGGAATGGCGTACTTGCAGCCGAGAAAAATGGAATCGACGTCGACCGTCTGCACTTTCTTGAACATGTCGTAGTTTTCGTCTTCGACCGAGCCGAGCGAGCCGATGCCGGCATTGTTGACCAGCACGTTCAGGCCGCCCATCGCATCATGCGCCGCTTGCAGCACTTCCTGCCATTGCGCCTCGTCGGTCACATCATGCTGCCAGGCAAAGGCCGTGCCTGCGCCGTGTTCGTCATTGATCGAGGCGGCAACAGCTTCGGCCCCTGCCCCGTTCACATCGGTGACGGTTACCTTGGCGCCTTCGCGAGCCATCATGCGAGCCGTTGCCTCGCCCAGCCCCTGCGCACCGCCGGTGATAAATGCCTTCTTGCCCTGTACGCGACCCATGCCGGTCTCCTCCACTGTTTCAGGTTTTCCTACCCGTAACAGTGCACTCGAAACCGGGCCAGCTTGACCTTGGGAGAGGCGACAGTTCTGCCGCGAGGATCAGGAAAGTTTCGCAGCCAGTTCATCCATGAACCGGGCCAGTTCAACGTCCTTTTCAGACACACCGTCCACATCATGCGTCGTCAGCGTGACCTCGACCTTGTTATAGACATTGAACCATTCAGGATGATGGTCCATCTGCTCGGCTTTTAGTGCGACAGCCGACATGAAGCCCCAGGCCGTCTTGAAATCGGCCAGCTTGAACGTCTTCTCGATCGTGTCACGGTCACCGGCACCTTTTGCCCAGCCGCCCAGTTTTGAGAGCGCTGCATCTGCGCCAATCCTGTCTGTCATAGCTCAGTCCTCTGCATCCTGACCGAGCACATAATAGACCCATCGGCCATTGCCCGCGATGGCGGTGCGCATGCCGGGATAGCCTTCACCCTGTCGTATCCGCTCAATTCCCTCTTCGCCAATCAGTTCCATGAGGCGCCGGCGGTCCTGGAAGGACAGTTTCTCCGGGATCAGGTCCTCAGCGTCACGCGCGGCTAGGTCTGGCCAGACATACCAGACTTCGCCATCAATCTCGCGCATGCCGGGAGGCAGTTCGAACAACTTGCGCAGGCTGCGGTTCGGATCGGCGCCAATCCGGCGCATCAGATCCCAATACTGCCGGTGCGGCGTACCGCCCAGATTGGAGACAAAGCCGTCATTCGCATTGGCCACTCGCGACAAACGGCTCAACGATCCTGCCTTTGCATGCGACAATAGCTGGTCCCGCATCGCCTCTGCTTCTTCGGTCAGCACAACCGGCTCAGGCACCTGTGGCGGCTGCATCAGGGATTCATCCGGCACCAATGGCCGTTCCGGCTCGGCCGCAGGCGAGCATGCCGCCAGCAGCATGGCCGCCAGCGCGCCGATGAGGGCGTTAGCCCAGTTCATACCCGGTCGCCGCCTGAAGGTCTGACAACAATTGGTCTTCATTGAGCACCTTGATCGTTGTCATGCCCATATCACGGGCCGGTTTCAGATTGTGCCCGAGGTCATCCAGATAGACACAGCTTGCCGGATCAACATCGAGCGTCTCGCACATCAGAGCATAGATGCGCGGATCGGGCTTGCGAATGCCGAGCTTTGAACTCTCGATCACATGGTCGAACATGTCGAAGACCTTGGCCACCTCACGCGCTTTTGCCTCGTCATTGGTCATCGAGGCGCCTTTGCCGATCGGCGCATTGTTGGTGATGCAGCCAACCTTGCCCTTGGTCTTGCAGACGCTCAGCGCCTTGACCACGCGCGGCCGCAGCGAGCCGGACAACAGCGCCAGCACTTCCCCACCGGGCACCTCATGCCCCATCGCCTTTGATTCCTCGCGGAACATGCCGTCGAACTCTGCCGCCGTGACGAGGCTCTGCTCAAGCTTGGCCCAGGCATTGTCCAGCGGATTGGTGGCATTGACCGTGCGGATGAAATCCTTTGGCAGGCCATGCTCGGCCTCGTAGCGGGTGAAGGCGTCGAAGGGAGAGGTCGTGAATACGCCCCCGAAATCCCAGATTACAGCTTGGAATGTCTTTGTCATGCCAGCACCTCTACCCGCACCAGCGACGATTTCAAACCTTGAACATTGCGGGCCGAGTTCTAGTGTGGCCGCGACTGCAACATATAAAGGGAGTTTCGTCTGATGGGCGTTCTGGAAGGCAAAGTGGTCCTCGTGACCGGCGGTGGTAATGGCATCGGCAAGGAAACCGCGCTGCTGGCGGCGCGCGAGGGCGCAAAAGTGGTCGTCAACGATCTGGGCGGCAGCCTGACCGGCGCCGATGAAGGCAGTGCAGGCCCGGCTGAAACCGTGGCTCAGGAAATCCGCGCGGCGGGCGGCGAGGCTGTCTCGAACTCGGAAAGCGTGACCGACATGAAAGCGGTCCAAGGCATGATCGAACAGGCCAAGGACGAGTTCGGCGCCCTGCACTCGATCATCAACCCGGCCGGCATCCTGCGCGACGGCATGTTCCACAAGATGAGCGAAGATGATTGGGACAGCGTCATCGACGTGCACCTGCGGGGCAGCTTCAACGTCACCCGCGCGGCCATCGAACTGTTCCGCGAAAAGGAAGACGGCAATTTCGTCCTCTTCACCTCCACATCCGGCCTGATCGGCAATATCGGCCAGGCGAACTATGCCGCCGCCAAGATGGGCATTGTCGGCCTGTCGCGCATCGTCGCCATGGAAGGCGCGCGCAAGAATGTCCGCTCCAATGTCATCGCGCCATTTGCCTGGACGCGCATGATCGCCTCCATCCCGGTCAAGGACGAAGCCGGCGCAGAGCGTGTCGAGCGGATGCGCCAGGGCATGCGGGCCGACCAGGTTGCCCAACTGGCTGTGGCCCTTTGCGCCGACAAGGCCAATGACGTGTCCGGACAGATTTTTGCCGTGCGCGGCAATGAAGTCGTGCTGTTCGACCAGCCGCGTCCGGTCAAGTCGCTGGCGCGTATGGAGGGCTGGACGCCGGAAAGCCTGCTCGAACAGGCCATGCCCGCCATGAAAGCCAACTTCTTCGACATGGGCGCCTCGGCCAGTGTCTTCCCCTACGACCCAGTCTAGGCGGATAGCGCTTGGCGGAAGATGGCGTCACCTACCAGAAATGCATCACCGGCGGTGATGGGGAAACCTATTGCCGTCCGGTGGATGCGACGGAAGCGACTGGACAAGCCACTCCGCCATCGGAGGATATCCTCCCGCCGGTAGAAGACGTCATTAATCCGCTGCTCAAATGGATAGAGCCTGCTCGACCCTTTCTCGACGACCCAGCCGGCTGGCTTCAGACAAAGGCGCAACAGCCTGAATTTCTCTATCCTATCCTGATCCAGCTCGGCTGTATCATCCTGGCGCTCGCGCTGGGCGCCCTGCTCACCCCACCCTTCAAGCGCCTGATCACGGTCACGCTGCGACGCTTTGTCGAGCCGCCCCGCCGCGAAGGACTGGACGTCTTGCACAAGGCGGTTCGTCCGGCGCTCTGGTCCATCCTTCTGGCGCTGGCGGTCTCATTGCTCAGCTCCATCGACCACTCGCTGATCCTGGTTCGGACGGCCTTGTCACTCGCGATTGCCTGGCTTGCCATCCGGGTGACCATGACCTTCCTGCCGGAAGAATTGCGCGGTCTTGCATCATTCCTGACATGGACGTTCGCGATATTCTTCGCCCTCGGCGTCTTGCCGGATGTCATGAACTGGCTTTCGAGTATTGGTCCGTCCTTCGGGAATCGGCGGATCAGCCCGGTCTTCATTTTTCAGGCTATCCTGACCGCCGCTGTCTTGCTGTTCATTGCAAACCGCGCCGCAAAATCGATGAAGCGGCGGGTCAATCACATCCCGAAAGTCGAACCGTCCATCCGCATTCTGATTGGCAATGCCATACAGATTGTCTTCATTGTTGCGGCTGCCCTGCTCACCCTCGCAGGGCTCGGCATTCCGCTAGGCGCGCTAACGGTCATCTCCGGTGCCATCGGCCTCGGCTTTGCCTTCGGTATGCAGAAAGTTGTCTCGAACTTTGTCTCCGGCATCGTCCTGCTCTCGGAGCGCTCGATCAAGCCGCAGGACGTGATCGAGGTCGGCGAGACGTTCGGCGTCGTGGAATCCCTCGGCCTGCGCTACACGTCGATCACGACGCAGGAAGGCAAGGAATTCCTGATCCCGAACGAAAAGCTGATGACCGATACGGTGATCAATTGGAGCTTTTCCAACAAGCGCGTGCGCATCCACAAGGAGTTGCGCATCGATTACACGTCCGACCTGGAAGAGGCGATTGCCATCGTCATCGCCGCCGCCAAGGCGACCGAGCGAGTCATCAGCTGGCCGCAACCCGTCTGCCTCGTCAAAGACTTCACCGATGAGTGCATTGTTCTGGAGATGCGCTTCTGGATCATCGACCCGGAAAATGGCACGGCCAATGTCGGCTCCAACATCCTGCGCGAAGTCTGGAAACGCTTTACCGAAAACGGCATGTCCGTGCCGCTGCGCCGCAAGGAGCTGTTCATCGAACCGGACTCCGCGCTCAAGGTCGAGATTTCCCGGCCCAAGCGCACGCCTGATCTGAACGCCACTCCGGAACCGGAGGAAAGTGAGCCGGAAGCGGACACTGTGAAACAGGATGAAACGAAAGCGCGACCGCCAGAAGCCGATTAAGGCAATCTGACTAGTCGGGGAACGCCTCGCTCGCGGGGTCTTCAACCGGCTCCAATGACCGCGGACGCAGATCGGTCGGGCCGCCATCCCGCGCTTCCGACTGGCTCGCTGCGGCTTCGGGCTCCAGCGGCTCAGGCGCTTCCTCGATGGGTTCAGGGGATTGCCCGGCCTCGCCAAACCGTTCCTGCGCGCCTTCCAGAAACGCATCGAACTCGTCATCTTCTGGCGCGGCCTGCACCTCTTCAGGCTCGATTGCCTCGGGCCCGGTCTCCGGTTCAGGTGGCAGGTCCGGCAAGGGCTCAAGCTGCGGGGCCGGCTGGCCCTGTTGTGGCTGCGGGCGTGCCGGAGGCGGCGTATCGCCTAGCACACAGGTCGCGAGGCCCTGGCTGTGCACAACCCGCATGCGCGCCTGCAGCGTGCCGGCGCGTTTGTTGACATAAGGCCCCGGCGGATCGACGCGCCATTTGTTCGGGCTCGGCAGCACAGCGGCCAGCAGTGCGGCCTCGCGCTCTGTCAGGTCTGCCGCGGACTTGCCAAACCGCGCCTGCGCGGCGGCCTCGGCCCCGAACAGGCCATCGCCCCATTCGGCGACATTCAGATAGGCTTCCATGACGCGGGCCTTGCCCCAGAACTTGTCGATGAACACTCCCATCCACATGTCGCCCAGCTTGCGCGGTACGCCGCCCCCATTCCAGAGAAAGACATTCTTGGCGGTCTGCTGTGTGATTGTGGAAGCGCCGCGCGTGCGCTTGCCCTGACGGCGTTCATCCAGCGCCTTTTCAATCGCGGCACGGTCAATTCCATTATGCTCGCAGAAGCGGGAATCCTCCGCCGCGATGACCGCGCGCACAAGGTGAGGCGAAATCTCGGACAAGGGCACCGCGTCGCGCCGTACCGTCTCGCCACCTGCCGCGCGCTGCACCATCAGCACCGTGCCCGGAATGGGCAGCCAGACCAGCGCCAGCGCATAGAGGTGAAACGCCACAAACAGGCCCGCCAGAATGCGCATCGCCCATGTCAGGAAGGTCCAGAAACCGCTCATCACTCTGTCATCCATTCCGCCAGAACGCCCGGATCCGTTTCCGGCTCCATCCGGACGGCCTTTTCCGTCGCAAATCGGGCACGATCAAGGCGGGCGAGCGCCCAGATAGCAGACCCACGTACCACCGACGCCGGATCATCCAGCAGCGGCAGCAGGCTGGCGACCAGCGCCCCCTCCCCTGAATTGCCGATGGCGATACAGACATTGCGCACGAACCGGTCCCGCCCGATCCGCTTGACGGGCGAACCGGAGAACACTTCCCGAAATGTGGCATCGTCCAGCGCGGCAAGTTCATCCAGCCCCGGCGCCTTGAGTTCGGGCCGCGCATGGAAGGCGATCTCGCTGGCGGCTTCGGCGAACTTGTTCCACGGACAGATGGCAAGGCAATCATCACACCCATAGATACGGTTGCCCATCGCCGCACGAAACTCTGCCGGGATCGGCCCCGAATGCTCAATGGTGAGGTAGGAGATGCAGCGCCGCGCATCGAGTTGATAGGGCGCGGGAAACGCATTGGTCGGGCAGACGTCCTGACAGGCGCGGCACGAACCGCAATGATCCGCCTCCGGTTGATCGGGTTCCAGTTCCGCCACCGTCAGCATCACACCAAGAAAGAACCAAGATCCCAGCTCACGGCTGACCAGATTGGTGTGCTTGCCCTGCCAGCCGAGGCCGGCCTTTTCGGCCAGCGGCTTTTCCATCAGCGGCGCGGTATCGACAAAGACTTTCACCTCTGCGCCGGTCTCGGCCACGAACTCCCGGGCGAACTGTTTCAGCCGCTTCTTCAGCGTATCGTGATAGTCCCTCCCCCGTGCGTAGACGGAGATGTTGCCGAGCGCCTTCTGTTCCAGAGTGCGGAGCGGATCATGGTCCGGGCCGTAATTGAGCGCGACGACGACGGCAGATTTGGCATCCGGCCACATCGCGGTCGGCGCCTTGCGCCGCTCCAGCGTCGTCTCCATCCAATCCATGCTGCCATGATGGCCAGCCTCTACGAACGCTTCCAGCCGCTCGCCTGCCACCCATGCCTCATCCGCCCGCGCAATCGCCACGCCGTCAAAGCCAAGCGACCGGGCGAGGTGCTTGACGCGGATGTGGAGGGGATCGGGCAAGGTCTAGAAATCCAAATCGGTATAATGGGCCACGGGCCGTACCGCCTGCAACCGGTCGGCCAGCAAGGGCCTGAAGCTCGGACGCGACTTGATCCGGGCATACCAGTCTTTCAGCTCCGGCACAGCATTCCATTCGACATCGCCGAAATAGTCATAGGCAGACAAGTGTGCCGCTGCAGCCAGATCGGCCAGGGTAAGCTCCCGGCAGGCAAGATAGCCATTGAGCTCCAGCAGGCCATTCAGGAAAGTCAGACGTCCGCGCAGCGCATGCGCCCCCCGGCGCAACCGCGCCGAATCGGGGTGCCGGTCGCGGCGCACCCATTGCATCACACGTTCAGTCAGTAGCGTGTCGGTAACCTCTTCACACGCAGCCTCAATCCAGGCCCACAGGCGGCGGACTTCAGCGCGCGCCGCCGGATCTGATGGCAACAGGACCCGTCCGCTGGAGGTCTCTTCAAGATACTCGCATATGGCGCGCGTGCCGCAGGCAAACATGCGTGGCTCGCTGTCGATCTCAACCAAAGCGGGCGCAACAGCCCCATGTGCGAGGCGGGGTACGTCAGGATGGGCTGACCAGGGCGGCGATTCCAACGCCTCGAATCCCTCGTCTTTCTCGCCCAAGGCGAGGCGGACCAGCCGTCCGGCCGGATCAAGAGGCCAATGGTAGAGCCGTTTCATGGGTTCAACTTCTCATGGCATCACTGAAAGGGGTGTTAAATTCAGCTGCATCTGATCGCTTTTGCTGGGCCGTATCCTATGTTTTTTGGCTTCAAACTGTTTCCACCGTTACAGGACCAGATCCATGCACAATTCCTGGTTTCGCGCTGCTTTGGCTGGCGCGGTCTCCCTCCTTGCACTTAATGCCTGCGGAAATGCGACCTCCGCTTCTGACGCAAGCCTCGGTTCCCAGACCCAGCCGGTCCGAATTCAGGTGCCGCCTGCAGGACAATTGCCGACGGATGTCACGCCACTGGCCTACCGGCTGGAGCTGAAGACTGATCCAGATGCCGACAGTTTCTCGGGCAATGTAGCCATTGACGTCTCCCTGACAGCGCCGCACGAGCGCATCTGGTTGCATTCGCTGGATCAGACCGTGCTGTCGGCCAGGGCCGTGCTGGACAATGGAACAGATATCCCGGCAACTTTTACCGGCAATCAGGCACCTGGCGGAGTTTCACGACTCGACTTCGACTCGCCCGTCCCGGCGGGCACAGCCACGCTCGAAATCAGCTACACCGCGCCTTACAATGTGGGCCTTGCCGGTCTCTACAAGGCGGTTCAATCCGATACGGACTACCTTGCCACCCAGATGGAAGCGATTGATGCGCGCCGGATGGTGCCATCATTTGACGAACCGCGCTTCAAGACACCGTGGAGCGTGACCGTCACCGCGCCAGAAGGCATGGAGGTCGTCTCCAATGGCGCGGAAATCAGCGCCGAACCGGCCGAAGACGGTTGGACCCGGCATATCTTCGCCGAAACTCGCCCGATCCAGTCCTATCTGATCGCGCTCGCAGTCGGTCCTTACGAGACGCGGCCCGCCCCGGCCATTCCGGCCAATGCCCTGCGCGAGGCGCCGGTGCCCCTGCGCGGCTTTGCTGCCCGCGGCAAGAGAGACCAGCTCAGCGAGGCACTCGACATCACTGACGAGATGTTGCTCTGGCAGGAGGATTATTTCGACTATCCGTACCCTTATGGAAAACTGGACCTGATCGCCGCACCGGAATTTGCCTTTGGCGCGATGGAGAATGCCGGCGCGATCATCTACCGCGAAGCCGCGCTGCTGATGAATGAGCAGACCAGCTTGTCCCGCCGCCGCGGTATCCTGACGACGCACGCCCACGAGCTTGGCCATCAGTGGTTCGGCAATCTTGTCACGCCGAAATGGTGGAACGATATCTGGCTGAACGAGGCCTTTGCGACCTGGATCAGTTACAAGACGATGGACGGGGTTGACCCAGACGGCGAGTGGGGCCTCAGCCCAATCCTGGCAGGGCTCAGCGCGATGGGGGCCGACAGTCTTCAATCGGCGCGCCAGATTCGCAATCCGATCAATACCAATGGCGATATTCTCGATGCGTTCGACTCCATTACCTATCGCAAAGGCGGCAGCGTGTTGAACATGTTCGAGACCTATCTGGGCGAAGAAGCCTTCCGCGAAGGTATCCGCTTGCACATGCGTCGCTTCGAGGATGGCGTCGCTGATGCCGACGATTTCATGCAGAGCCTCGCCGACGGGTCCGGCCAGCCGGATATTGTTGAAGCCTTCACCAGCTATATCAACCAGCCAGGCATCCCATCGCTGGATGTCGCCGTGTCCTGCCCTGCTCCAGATGCGGGCCTGATCACGATCACTCAAAAGCGCTATGCGCCGCTTGGCTCTGATATTGATACCAATGCTCAGACCTGGAACGTGCCGTTTGCTGCGCGCCTGAAAGGGCCTGTGGGTGATCGCACGATCCGGCAGATGCTGACCGCACCGGTCACCGAGATTCCTCTGGATGGCGATTGCCCCGACTGGGTGATGCCAAATGCCGGCGGCACGGGCTATTGGCGCTTCGATACGAATGCGGAAAACCTGACGGCGCTGATTTCCAACTTTGACAGCTTGTCTGACGCCGAACAGATCATGTTTGCGGATGCACTGACCTCCGGTTTCCGTGCAGGGCGGATCAGCACCGATGACCTGATGGCTGGACTGGCCGCAACCTCAAGCGGTCATCCGCATGCGGTTTCTGAAGGGTTCGGCATCATTGGCACGCTCGACCGCATGCTGGAGCCATCCGAGCAAGCGGGCCTTCGCGCGTGGGTCCAGCGCACCTATGGACCGTTGGCCGAATATCTGGAATCCCGTCCGGCCACGGCGCTGAGCCAGCAGGAGATGCTTTTGCGCGACAGGCTATATGGCTGGTTGCTGGAATATGGCGAGCGCCCCGCTGAGCGCCGCGCCCTGCTCGCCCGTGCCCGGCAATATGTCGGGCTCAAAGGCAGCCCGGACGCAACGGCGATTGCGCCGGAAGATCTTTCAACAGCTATGATGATCGGCGTCGAGGATGGCGGCGCTGACTTCTATGAAGCTGCCAAGGCCTATGTGGCCACAGCAACCAACCAGAATGAACGCTCAACGATCCTGAGAGTGTTAGCCAGCCGTGGCAGCAAGGATGTCGTGTCAGACCTGTTCCCGTCCGTTCTGAACGGCTCGAACTCAACCGACGAAGTCTTCACGGTCGTCTACGGCGCCATGGCAAACCCCGTGGCACAAGACACAGCATGGGATTTGATAACCACAAACTTCGAGACGGTTGTGGAGCGCATGCCCGAAATCCGTCAGCCAAAGCTCGCGGGCCTGACGGGATATTTCTGCAGCGTCAGAAAGGCCGCAGAGGCGGAAGACTTCTTTGAACAGAATGCGCCGCTGACCCCCGGCTATGAGCGATCCCTGGCCCAGGGTACGGAGAAGGCAACACTCTGCAGCGCGCTAAGGGCTCAGAAAGCGTTGGATGTGAACAACTTCTTCCAGCAGTAATCGGCCCGGCACGGCCCGGATAACGGGCTTTGTCGCTGATCGAATTTGTCTGAGATCTCCGGCTTGTATCTTGTCCGGGTCGCTTCTTGCCCAAATGGGAAGCGGCGGTCCGGTCGGGGTATGCTCAGGCCCCGGCCAGCGGATGGGAGGCGGCCCGCTGCAGGGGCACGACTTCCCACACCAATATGAATACCGTCCCTGCCGAAGGCGCCGCCTTCCGTCCGCAAGGACCTTGGATGACAGGAAACCGGAAGGGCACACGCCCTGTCCGGCTCTTGGTGCAACGATCAGTGGCGCATGAACTGGCGCAACGCGTCGGCCGCAAGCGCAAATCGCGCAAACGCCCAATTGCGATCCTTGCCCAGCGTATGCAACTCTGCGAGCAATGCCTTGCGCGCATCATTGCGCTCGGCGAGCCAGGCATCTGCCCCGTCTCCGGCGAGAGCCTTCTCTGTTGCATCCGCCTGCATCCGAACCAGTTCGTTCAACAGGCGACGGCCCGCCACGCGATCCCAATAATCTGCATGCAGCAGATTGTCCCGCGCCATGGCGCGAAGCCGGTCGATGCGCAGCTGGTCGCCAATCGTGTAGAAAGCCTTGCCGGCCGCCTCCACACTGACACCCGCCTTGCCAGCCAGATCGACCACGAGCAGCCCTTGGGCAAACTGGCCCATCGCAGCGGCCCAACGCGAAATCTCTTCCGACGCACCGCGCTTCATCAGGCTACGTACTTCGCGCTCGATGCGCGCAGCCGGGAACGGCGAGTGAATGCCGGCAAGGATGGCCTTGAACTCGTTCAGAGGCGCTTCGGTATGTTGCACGGCATCGCCGACATGCAGGTCCGGATGGGTCTCAATGAACCAGAGCGCCGCATCGACCATGGCACTTGCCGCATGCAGGCGCAGATCGATTTGCACATCCGCAGGCACGATCGTGTCGAGCTGGTCGACCTCGCGCTGGAAGCCATCAAAGTTCAAGACGGCGCGCGCCGCTTCGAGCCCGCGCGCGACTTGCGCATTATCGCCGCCGGTCACTTCGCGCAGACGCAGCAGGGCCACGGGCCCGGCCATGTCCAGCACCCGATTGGCAATGATCGTTGCGATAATTTCCCGCTTCAGGCGATGGTTCGACATGGCCTTTGAATAGGTGTTTATCGGACTCGGGAAGTAATTGACCAACAGGTCTTCGAAATACGGATCGTCCGGAATATCGGAGGCCACAATATCGTCGAACAGAGTAATCTTCGACCAAGCGAGCAAGACGGCAAGTTCCGGCCGGGTCAACGGCTGGCCGCGCTCAGCGCGGACTTTCATCTCACCGGTCTCCGGCAGGGTTTCCAGCGCCCGGTTCAACACGCCCCGGTCTTCAAGATATTCCATCAGGCGCTCAAGCGCATCATGGTCTTCCTTGGCCGTCGTCTCGGCCAGGGTCAGCGCAAAGGTCTGCGTATAATTATGACGCAGGACAAGCGCCGCCACGTCGCTGGTCATCTCCGCGAGAAGATCATTGCGGTCGGCCGGATCGAGGTCGCCTTCGCGGATCGCCTCAGCAGCCAGAATCTTGATGTTCACTTCGTGGTCCGACGAATCAACGCCGGCGGAGTTGTCGATCGCGTCCGTATTGATCCGTCCCCCATGCAGGGCAAACTCAATCCGCCCGGCTTGGGTGACGCCCAGATTGGCCCCTTCCCCGATGACTTTCACCTTCAGCTGATTTGCATCAACCCGGATCGCATCATTGGCACGGTCACCGGCGGCCGCATGAGTTTCATGGGCGGCTTTCACATAGGTGCCGATGCCGCCGAACCAGAGCAAGTCCGCATCCGTCTTCAGCAGGGCGTGGATCAACTCGTCGGGTGTGACGGCATCCTTGGACAGACCAGTCAGCGCCTTGATCTCATCGCTCAGCGTGATCGCCTTGGCAGAACGCTCGAAGATTCCGCCGCCTTTCGACAGGATACCCTTGTTATAGTCCGACCAGCTCGATTGCGGCTTGTCGAAAAGACGCTGACGTTCGGTCAGGTTCTTGGCAGCATCCTGAGGGTCAGGGTCGATGAAGATGTGCATATGGTTAAACGCCGCGACCAAGCGGATTTCCGGCGACAGCAACATGCCATTGCCAAACACGTCTCCGCTCATGTCACCAACACCGATCACGGTGAAAGGCTCGGTCTGGATGTTCTTGCCGAGTTCGCGGAAGTGGCGTTTGACCGCTTCCCAGCCGCCGCGCGCGGTGATGCCCATCTTCTTGTGATCGTAGCCAACCGAACCACCCGACGCAAACGCATCGCCCAGCCAGTGGCCCATCTCTTCACTGATCGCATTGGCGGTGTCAGAGAAGGTGGCCGTGCCTTTGTCTGCCGCCACGACGAGGTAGGGGTCTTCGCCATCCCAGACAATCGTGTCCGCCGGGTGGGTGACCTCGCCCTCCACGAGATTGTCCGTGATGCCGAGCAACGCCCGGATGAATTCCTTGTAGGCATCACGCCCGGCTTCGAACCAGGCATTGCGGTCAGACCGATCTGGCAATTGCTTCGGCAGGAAGCCCCCCTTCGACCCGACCGGAACAATGACCGCATTCTTCACCTGTTGCGCCTTCACGAGGCCCAGAACTTCGGTGCGATAGTCTGATGCGCGGTCCGACCAGCGCAGTCCCCCCCGTGCAACCGCGCCAAAGCGCAAATGCACGCCCTCGACCCGCGGGCTGGACATGTAGATCTCGCGGAAAGGTTTCGGCTCCGGCAGGTCTTCCAGCTCACGGCTGGCAATCTTGAGACTGACGAAACTGTAGGGCGCGCCATCGCCATTGGTCTGGTAGAAATTGGTCCGCTGAACGGCCAGGATCAGATCAGCGAGACGGCGCAGCACCTGATCGTCTGCCAGCGCCGACACGTCGCGCAATGCGTCCTCGATCTCTGCGCGCATTTTCTCGGCTTCATGCGTGCGTTCGGCGAGTGACATATCGCGCGCCGGATCGAAGCGGATAGCGAACAGGTCCAGCAATTTCTGGGCAATCGCCGGATAGGTCGAAAGCGCCGTCTCCTGAACATATTGTGGTTGATCCATGCCGCTCTGGCGGCGATATCCGGCGAGCGCCCGGATCAGGGCTGCATCGCGCCAGCTTGCGTCAGCGCTGAGCACCAGCCGGTTGAAGCCGTCATTTTCGGCCCGTCCGCTCCAGACCGCAACAAACGCATCCTCCAGCGCGGTTCGGATTGCATCCAGGTCAATTGCTGCGCCCGCGGTCGCGCACATGACAACATCGTGGATCCAGTAGGTCTCGGGCGCATCGTCGGCTGGCTTTTCCGTCGGACGGACCGGATAGCCAGTCTCGAAATCCACGAAGAAGCCCATCTGCTCAAAGATTGGCACACAGGCAGACAGCGGGATCGAACCATTGCGGGAGTATATCTTGACCCGTATCTTGTTGTCGGCGTCCCCTTCCAGCCGGTAGGCGCGCGTCAGGATGGGGTGGCCAGCTGACAAATTTGCCATCGCCGCAACATCGCGCATCGCCTCGTCGGGCCCGAAGGCTTCGCGATAGGCCGCATTGAAAGCCCCGATGAATGAGCGTGCATTTTCCTGATGTGCGCGTTCAAGGTCAGACTGGACCAGCGCGGACCGAAAGCCTTGCTCCCATGTCCGTGTGATCTGGACGATACGCTTCTCGAGCGCCGCAAGGTCCGGCAAGGGATGGCCCTGTCCCAGCCAGATTTCGAAATGGACCCGGACCAGGGTCTCGGAATCGAAATACGGACGGAAGCGCGTCACATGCCCATTATAAGCGGTGACCAGTTCCTGCGTGATGCGTTGACGCATGGCGGTGTCATAGGCTTCACGCGGCACGTAGACGATGGCGGTGACAAACCGGTCGAACTGATCCTGTTGCACGAACAGCCGCGTGCGTGGCCGCCCGATCAGATGAAGCGCGCCGACAATGATCGGATGGAGGATTTTCGAAGAGGTCTGGAACAACTCGTCGCGCGGCCAGGTTTCGAGCAGATTGGTCAGCGCCTTTTCGGTATGCCCGCCGGGCGTTGCGCCGGAAGCCTCGAGAATGGCAGCGATTCGACGGCGGATCAGCGGGATGGAGCGGGCCGTTTCGTCATAGGCCTCAGCGGTGAACAGGCCAAGGAAGCGGACTTCGCCATTCACCCTGCCCTGCGCATCATATTTCTTCACGCCGACATAGTCGCAAGCGACCCGGCGGTGCACGAGGCTGGTCAGCGTCGATTTGGCAACAAGGATTGGATACGGTTCCGATAGATGTGCGCCAATCTCGGGCGTCAGCACCAGAGGCTCGGCCTCGCGGGACAGAACGTTCAGTTCTTCATCGCGCAGCACGCCCAGATTGGAGCCTTCCACCATGATCGGCTCTTCGGGCAGCACTTGCCCATCGGCATTTGTCTCGAATTCGTATTCGCGACAACCGAGGAAAACAAAATGTTCCCGCGATAGCCATTTCAGGAATGCAACCGCCTCGTCGCGATCCATCTCTTTGAGATGCGTTACGCCCTTCAGCCGGTCGATCTCCTGCTGCATACGCGCCCGCATGGGCTCAAAGTCCGACACGGCAACCGCATTGTGCGCCAGCGCCAGGCGAACTCCGGCTTTCAGGCGCGCTGCCTCATCATGGGTCAAGATCGGCAAATGAACCTGGATGATGGACACGCTGCGCCCGTCCTGTCGTTTGACAATCGGGTGAAACAGGGCCGCGACCTCAAACCCCTGTGCGCCGCACTCGCCAAGCACCGAATCCACGAGGAATGGCATGTCAGGGCTGGCGGTCTCCAGAATGGTGCGTGACAGGGAGTCCCCGTTTTCCCCATCGACCTCCAGCAGGACGCGCACATCCTGCTCCCCCGGAGAGACCGCCTCTGCCCATTCCCAATGGCGGCGCGCAAGAAACTTTAGGTCGCCATCCGTCAGTCCGGTGAGGTCTTCGTGCCCGGATTCTCGCTGAATCTGGTCGAAAACTTGCTCCAACGGCTCATGTGAAGCAGAATTTACTGTCATGCAGATGTCTCGCGAAAGAACTTAACGATGTTCCCATCTAGACTGCGTTGGCACACCGGCACAACACATAGGGGCAAATGAATTGCCCCAGCGTCATGACGGGTCTTTGGGGAACGCATCTTGGGCCCTCAGGGCCCGATATAAACGGACCCGCCGAACGGGGACGTGTCCGGCGGGTCCTACAGGCCTATTCCGCAGGCTGGGTGGGGGGACGCACGCGGAGGGCCTGATCTCACTAAATTTGCAAGCGGTGTGCCGAATACAAGTCTTCGTCAGCAGCGCCTGATGTTACCAATAATTGAGTATGGGGTCTGAACCGGATTCGCAATTATTAACTTGCCCAACACTTCGCATAATTTATCGATTTTCACCATAGGTCTGAGCAGCGCTGACTGCATCCGGCAGCTCCGTATTGGTACCCTTGCCTTGTGGATTACCATCTGCAGAAAGCAGGATTGCAATCCATCTGGTGCTGGAAGATTGCGCAAAGAATATCATCATCAAAACCGTCAAAGGTGCCGACAGGAACATGCCGGGAATGCCCCAGATGGCACCCCAGATGGCCAAGGAAAGCAGGACGACCAACGCTGACAAATTCAGCGACTCCCCCATCATGCGCGGCTGGATGAAATTGCCGATCGAAAACTGCCAGAAACTGACGGCAGCAAACACGATCGCCGCATAGATGTAGTTGTCTTGCGGTGGTGTGCCCGGCACCCAGGCCGGAAGTTCCGGCTGCACGATGGCAAACAGCGGGGGCACCAGTGCCGCAACAATTGACCCCACAGTCGGGATATAATTGAGCACAAATATCAAAGCCGACAGGAAGAGCGCATTTTGCACCCCCAAGGCCAGCAATGAGAAATAGGTCAATGCGGTGATCAGGGCGGAGATCACGGTCTGGGTCCACAGATAGGTTTCAATGCTGCGCCGCGCCTCATCGCCCACCTGACGCACCTGCGCGCGTCGCTCGAAACCGGGGAAGATATTATCCAGTTTCCGCGTCCAACTGGACTGCGCCAGGAACAGGAAGGCGACATAGATCAGGATCAGGACCAGATCGCCGGACAGGTCACCGGTTTCGTTGGCGATGGTCGCAAAGAAACGTTGTCCGGTTTCGTTGAACAGCAGTTCCTGCAGCGTCGGCGCACCCGACATGTGCACAACCTCATACATGTCCGCGATCATGGCGTTGATCCGGTTTTCATACTCTCCGGCATCGCGACCAAATTCGGCGATACCATTTGCGAGCAGTGCCATGAATCCGAAAAATCCACCCAAAACAATCAGGATCGCGAAAACCCGGGCGTGCCCGATCTTGAGCGCGCGAGACCAATTATCGATCATCGTGGCAAAGCCCTCGATGACGAGGAACAGGAACACAGCCAGCGCAAAGGGCGCGAGGATGCTGCGGCCAAAATGAAGGAAGGTCAGGATGACGCCGGTCGCGATGATCCAGATGCCGGTCTTCGTCGCGCGATCCATAATATCCCCCGGAGCTGTGGTTACCACAGGGTGAGGAGAGCCTCGCACGCCGTCAAGAGCCTGCGCCTCCACCCTTGCCGAATCCGGCGAATTCTCTAGCGTCGCAGCCTGTAAGGAATGAAGGGGACAGGATGATGGATTCCATCTTTATCGGGGGCGCAGATGCCGAGGGCACCGGCACACCAAATGTGGCGCAGAACCTGTTGCTGAAAATCGCAAACCGGCATGGCCTGATCGCGGGCGCAACCGGCACCGGCAAAACAGTCACCCTGCAAAACCTGGCTCAGGGCTTTTCCGATGCGGGCGTTCCTGTCTTCTGCGCTGACGTGAAAGGTGACCTTTCGGGCATCTGCATACCCGGCAGCACGGACCACAAGCTGCACGACAAATTCGTTGCACGCGCCAACAAGATCGGGCTTGGCGAGTATGAGTATACGTCTGCGCCAACTGTGTTCTGGGACGTGTTCGGCGAGAAGGGTCACCCGATCCGCACCACGATTTCCGAAATGGGGCCCCTGCTCCTCTCCCGGCTGATGGACCTCACCGACGCGCAGGAAGGCGTGCTGAACATCGCGTTCGAATATGCCGACGATAATGGCCTGCTGCTGCTTGATCTGAAGGATCTGCGCAAGCTGCTCGTTCATATGAGCGACAAGGAGGTCCGCGACGAACTCAGCAAGGAATACGGCAACATTGCCTCCGCTTCGCTTGGCGCGGTACAGCGCAACTTGCTCGTCATGGAGCGCGAAGGTGCCGATTTCTTCTTCGGCGAGCCCGCACTGGAACTGTCGGACATGATGCGCACCAATACCGATGGGCGCGGCATCGTGAACGTTCTGGATGCCACCCGCCTGATCAACAGTCCAAAACTCTACTCCACATTCCTGCTCTGGCTGTTGTCGGAACTGTTCGAGCAGCTTCCCGAGATTGGCGATCCGGACAAGCCGCGCCTCGTCTTCTTCTTTGATGAAGCCCACCTGTTGTTCGACGACGCTCCTGCGGCGCTGATGCAGAAGATCGAGCAGGTCGTGCGGCTGATCCGCTCCAAGGGTGTGGGCGTCTATTTCGTCACCCAAAACCCGCGCGACCTGCCGGAAAGCGTGCTCGCACAACTGGGCAACCGGCTGCAGCATGCCCTGCGCGCCTATACGCCCGCCGAACGCAAAGGCGTACGCGCCGCGGCGCAGTCCTTCCGCGAGAATGAGACTTTTGACACAGAGGAAGTCATCACCCAGCTTGGCGTTGGCGAGGCACTGGTCTCAACGCTGGACGCCAAGGGCGCGCCAAGCGTGGTACAATGGACTGTAATCCGCCCACCAGCCTCACGACTTGGCCCGGCAACGGATGCCGAGCGCAAATCGGTCCAGAATGCCAGCCCCATCGCCGGAAAGTACGAAAAGTCGATTGACCGTGAGTCGGCCTATGAAGTGCTCGAAGCACGCGAAGTGAAAGCCGCCAAGGAAGCTGAGGAACTTGCCAAGAAAGAGGCCAAGGCTCAGGCCGAGCTGGACAAGAAGAAAAAGAAAACGACCACGCGCCGTAGCTCCCGCAGGATGAGTTCGCTCGAGAAAGCGGGAAATCAGGCCGCCCGAACGGCCAGCCGGGAGATCGTCCGTTACATCCTGCGCGGCATCATGGGCACGTTCAAACGCTAGCGGGGATCAGTTGGGCAAGCGGCCGGCTTCGTCGGAGTCTTCCTCGGCATAGGCCTCATCATCTTCCGGCAGGTCGTCGTCCATCGCTTCAATCTCGGCCAGGGCGGCATCGACGTTTTCCGACGGCGTGATATCGGCTTCGCCCTCATGGGTGTCCTCGAAGTCCTCATCGATATATTCAGCTGCTTCGTCGGCTGCCGCGACGGCCATGACTTCTTCGGTCTTCGGCTTGCGCTTCCAGAATGGCGCATGCGGATCGGCTTTCCGGTCATACTGCATGCTGTAATATTCATGGGCGGTATGGGTCAGCGGGCGCGGTGTCAGGTGCAAACCGTACTGGCGCAGACGTTCAACGACTTCATCGCGCAGATGCATGCCCGGAAAGGAATTTGCCGAGAAGCCATGCGCTTTCATCCAGTCGCGCACGTGCCAGCTGCGCACAGTGCCCGCCTCTGAAGGACGTACACCGGCGTGCTCTTCCCACATATAGAGCGTCGCAATGCCGTTGATCGTCGCATCCATCGCGTCGTCGAGCGTTGCGCTGAGATCGCGCTTCTGGGCCAGCACCGCCCGCAACGCCATCTTGCGCGCCTCAAGTTCCTGATAGGTCGCGCCGATCACGGCGATCGCATTGCGATTGGTCTTGATCAGGGAAGCGTTTACACCGTCGAGCTGCGGATGCTGGACCGGCAGCAGGACATCTGGTCCGGCTTCCTGCGTGTCGACGATCTGGGCGACCTCATTCGCCATGCGCTGGAGATTGATTCGCATCTCATGGCTGATGCCGTCGAGGGCGGAGATCGCGCCATCGCGTTCTTCATCCCTCAGCCGCCAAAGCTGCCAGGCGATCATCAATGCCGCTGCGATAAGCAGGCCGAGCCCGCCGGTGAAGAATGTGTAGAATTGCGCTTCACTCATTCTGAGATCCCCTCAACGCGTCCACCGTAAACCATGCTTCCCCCGCATGGCGACCGGTTAAGTGTTGGTAAACCTTAGCCCTTGAGCGCACGTCCTGCAATCACTTGAAGACGGTCGAGCAAATCCGGGTCGCGCGCCTGTGGCGCAGTAATCAACGCATAATCCAGACACGTATCCGTGCCATTCGGATCCGGCGTACGCTCCATTCCGGACATGGCTTCAGCAAGTCGGACAACAGCCTTGCGGGCCACCGCGCTGTTCTGGCCCATGATTTCCAGCACATTCGTCACCGATACCGCCTCGGTTTCTGCCCGCCAGCAATCATAATCGGTGACCATGCACAGGATGGCATAGGGCAACTCGGCCTCGCGGGCGAGCTTGGCTTCCGGCATCGCGGTCATGCCAATCACGTCGCAACCCCATTGCCGATAGAGCTTCGATTCTGCGAGCGAAGAGAATTGCGGGCCTTCCATGGCCAGATATGTGCCGCCGCGATGCATCTTTGAGCCGACAGCCTCCGCAGCATCTGCTGCAAGCCCCGACAGGCGCGGGCAGACTGGGTAGGCCATGGAGACATGCGCCACCATGCCGGTTCCGAAGAAGGTTTTGTCGCGCGCAAAGGTGCGGTCGATGAACTGGTCTGCGGCGAGAAAGTCGCCGGGGGCGTATTCCTCTTTCAGGCTGCCACAAGCCGAAATTGACAGGATGTCCGTCACACCCGCCGCCTTCAGTGCAGCAATGTTGGCGCGGTAAGGCACCTCGGTCGGCGTGATGCGGTGACCTCTTCCGTGGCGCGGCAGGAAGACCAGCTCCACCTCCCCTATCCGGCCGCGCACCAGCACGTCAGATGGCTTGCCCCAGGCCGTTTCGGCCTGTTCCTCGCGGCGGTCTTCTAGGCCGTCAATTTCGTAAAGGCCCGAGCCTCCGATAATGCCGAGGGTCCATTTGCTCATGATCTGCTCCGGAAAAAGAAAACCCCGCCCTTGGATCAGCCAGGGGCGGGGTCGTCAATTCAAGGTTCTGTCAGAACTGCCTAGTGCTCTACGTTGCGCCAGATGCGTTTGTAGGAGAACCAGAGCAGGATCGCGAGGATGCCAAAATACACCATCACGGCAAGGCCAAGCGATTTGCGGTTGGTCTGTTTCGGCTCACCTGCCCAAGCGAGGAATTGCGCAACATCATAGGCCATCTGATCGATGGTCGCTTCGGTGCCGTCGCTATACTCGACGCGGCCCGGAACGAGCTGCGGCGGCATGGCAAGGAAGCCACCCGGAGGCGCATGGCGGGGATCGCCTTCGAATTGTGGAACCGTGTCGCCCGGCATGTACGGATTGTAGTACTGGCCGGCATTCTGGATCAGGTAGCCTTCGTAATGGTCGTCACCATGACCAATATGCAGCTTGGACGCGTCGATAACGGTCTGAACTTCGGCAGGCGTATCGTCGCTCGGATCATCCGGCGTGCCCCCGTCAGATGCTTCAGCTACAACGCGCTCCGAGAATACGTCCTCGTCCGGATAGCCTGCCAGCAGGCTGTACACATAAGACGCGCCATCATGGCGGGCCTTGTAGATCACTGACAGGTCTGGTGGCACAGCGCCGCCATTGGCCGCACGGGCCGCACTGTCATTCGCATATGGGCTGCGGAATGTGTCGGCGGGCGTCGCCGGACGGAAATCATAGTCACCGACTTCATTTGGCGTCGGGCTGAGGATTTCGTTCTGCGCGGCCAGAGCCTTCACATACGGGTTGTCGTTCGGGTTCGGATAGGCCTCGTCATAGAACGGGCCACCCGGATCGCCGAGGTTGCGGTAGCTGAGCAGCTTCATGGAGTGACAGGACGAACAGACTTCCTGGTACACCTGATAGCCACGCTGCAGCGAGGCCTGGTCGAACTGACCCGTCACGCCTTCAAAGGGCCAGCCCTCTTCCGGTTCGTGCGGGTGAGCAGCGCCGCCGGCAGCATGCGCTGACGCGGCGATCATGAGACCGGCAAGACCGGCAGTAAGAATGCGGAACGCTTTCATGATTTTCCCCAAAGCTCCCTATTCAGCCGGCACGGCCGACGCTGACGCCTTGTGGCGCTTCAGCACGGATTTATGGATCGATTCCGGCAATTCCTTCGGCTTCTCGGTCAGACCAAGGAAGAACAGAAGAACGAAGAAGCCGAAGTAACAGAAGGTCAGGATCAGCGAGAAGTGACGGAACATGAAGGTCGGAGCCGGCACAGCCGACAGAGACGGGTTCGCGTCAGCTGGCAGGCTCTCCATGAACCGTTTCGCGTCGATATAGGCTTCGCCACCACCCTTGTATTCGCTGGTCGCTTCCTGACCATCCGCCGTGTAGCTGACCACGAGTTTCGGGTCACCTTGCAGCGCCGGGATGACGGCATCGTCCGGATTGGCCGCGCCGCACCAGCCGAGCAGCAGGCAGACGGCGACAAAGCCGAAGAAGAACTGCTTGGCCACCGGACGGTAGCGCATGGACTTCACTTTCGACGTGTCGAGCCAAGGCAGGATGAACAGGACCGCGATGGCTGCGAACATGAAGATCACGCCGAGCAGCTTGGCCGGGATCGGGCCGAGATCGAACGTGATGGCGCGCAGGATGGCGTAGAATGGCAGCAGGTACCATTCCGGCACGATGTGCGCAGGCGTCACCAGCGGGTTGGCTTCGATATAGTTGTCAGCATGGCCCAGCACGTTCGGTGCGTAGAAGACGAAGACGGCAAACATGATCAGGAAGATCACGATCGCGAAGGCGTCCTTCACCGTGTAATACGGGTGGAATGGTACGGTGTCTTTTGCAACGTCCTGAACCTCAACACCGGTCGGGTTGTTGTTGCCCGGCACATGAAGCGCCCAGACGTGCAGGATGACAGCGCCGGCGATCATGAAGGGCAGCAGATAGTGCAGCGAGAAGAAGCGCTGCAGCGTCTGGTTACCAATCGATGGTCCGCCGAGGATCCAGGTCTGGAGGCTCTCGCCGATCAGCGGGATGGCGCCGAACAGCGACGTAATGACGTTGGCGCCGTGATAGGACATCTGGCCCCAAGGCAACATGTAGCCGAGGAAGGCGGTGGCCATCATCAGAAGGTAGATGACACAGCCAAGGATCCACAGCACTTCGCGCGGCGCCTTGTAGGAGCCGTAATAGAGCCCGCGGAACATGTGAATATAGACGGCAAGGAAGAACATCGACGCGCCATTGGCGTGAATGTAGCGGAGCAGCCAGCCATACGGCACATCGCGCATGATACGCTCAACAGACGCAAACGCGCCGTCGACACTGGCCTCATAGTGCATGGCCAGGATGATACCGGTCAGAATCTGAATCACGAGACAGACGGCAAGGATGCCGCCGAACGTGTACCAGTAGTTCAAATTCTTCGGGGTCGGGAAATTGATCGCCGTGTCCTGGGCAAACCGGACCAGCGGCAAACGCGTATCAAGCCATTTCGTAAAGGCATTGGTCGGCGTGTAGGAGGATTCGTGTCCACTCATCTGCGGTATCCTTCCCTTAAAGCGAAATGTTGATCACGGAGTCGGACACGTAATTGTAGTCCGGAACCGGGAGGTTTGTGGGGGCCGGGCCTTTGCGGATGCGGCCAGACGTATCGTAGTGCGAGCCGTGGCATGGGCAGTACCAGCCACCGAAATCGCCTGTATTGCCTTGCGCCGGACCAACCGGAACACAGCCAAGGTGGGTACAAGAGCCCGAGGTGACCAGAATGGCCGGGTTCAACGACCCGTCAGCCTTGGGACGCAAACGCGCATCATCGGTCTCAGGATCACGCAATGTCGCGACATTCACCGAATCGGCCGCAGCAATCTCAGCCGCTGTGCGGTGGCGCACGAAGAACGGCTTGCCGCCGATCAGGACGCGGATCTCGCCGCCCAGAGGGATTTTGGACACATCGACATCCAGCGCCGAAGCGGCCTTTGTGTCAGCGGCCGGGTTCCACTGGTCAACAGCGGCCCAGGCAAACATGGCAGCGCCGCCAAAGGCGACCGCTCCAGTGGCGATGTGAATGAAATTGCGGCGATCGTCGTCGATCATCTCGCCGTGTTCGTGTGCAGGTGTGTCAGTCACGCTTATCCCGTCCCTTGCGAAGGCAGAAATCTGGGCCCGTCATACAGGAGCCCGCCCCCTTGCACATTGCGGCAAGTGGGCGCGGGTGCCTCCCCAATAACTACTATTGGCAGCGCGTTATCCTGACTTGGCGCCTGTGACAACAGGGCGCTTGCAAGTGTCGCAGTCCTCGCCCCATGTGTCGCGCCATGACAGATGGTGATCTCGAAACGAAGAAGACTCGCGCACGCGACTGGTTCAGGGTGTTGCAGGAAGACATCTGCGCGCGGTTCGAAGCGCTGGAAAATGCGGCGGAACGCCCCCTTTATTCAGGCGAACCGGGCCGGTTCGAACTGACCGAGTGGAAACGCGGCGATGGCAGCGAAGACTTGGGCGGCGGCCGTATGGGCCTGATGCGCGGCAAGGTGTTCGAAAAAGTCGGGGTCCACTTCTCCGAAGTCCACGGCACATTCTCTGAAGCCTTCGCTGCCCAAATCCCCGGCGCGGACAAGTCAGATGGCCGATTCTGGGCATCCGGCATTTCGCTGATCGCGCATCCGCGCAATCCGAAAGTGCCTGCCGCACACATGAATACCCGCATGCTGGTGACCAGCCAGTCCTGGTTCGGTGGCGGCGGAGACCTTAATCCCCTGCTCGACTATCAGCGCGATCAAGAATTTGAAGACACGGTCGATTTCCACGCCGCCATGAAATCCGCCTGCGACACGCATCCGGGCGCCGACTACGCGCAGATGAAAGAGACCTGTGACACATATTTTCACCTCGCCCATCGGGATGAGCCACGCGGCACTGGCGGCATTTTCTATGACCGGTTCAATACCGGTGACTGGAATGCCGATTTCGCCTTCACACAGGAAGTCGGCAAGCAATTCGCGACGGTCTATCCTGCCCTCGTCGCGCGCCGCATGAACGAAACCTGGAGCGAAGCCCAACGCGAGGAACAGCTGATCCAGCGCGGACGCTATGTCGAGTTCAACCTGCTCTACGACCGCGGCACCACCTTCGGCCTCAAGACCGGCGGCAATGTCACGAGCATCCTCTCCTCAATGCCGCCCGTGGTGAAATGGCCGTGAGGCTCTAATCCGCCGCGCAATAACGCGCGTCGCCATCCGGCATTTCAATCGAGACTTTCCGCTCCTTCACAAGGGTGAAATAATCCTCATCCTGTGCCGGGCGCAGATAGATGGCGATGCGGGGGTCCTTGAAGGGATTGGCACCATGCTTCAGGCAAGGCCGCGTGGTGACGCTGACGGACAGGCTTTTCTGGCCCGGTGCCTCCTTGAGGCTCAGCATATGCGCGCGGAAATCGTCCATGCGCGGCGCGTCCTTTGGGTGGATATGCAGCCGATGGATCATGAACCCTGCCTTTGCGCGCTTGTTCAGGAAACGGGCTGGTGCGTCCGGCACGGGGACAAGGTGGAACAGCTCTTCCCGGGTCTTGTCCCCCTCTTCCTGCCAGACTGACAAAACGAGCGTTGCTGCGTCCTCAGGCAAGTCGTAGTCATCCGGCGCGCGCACAGCGACCTCGACCTGGCTGGCATCCATGGTCGTCGGATCCAGCGCAGCGAGTTTCGGCAGGCTGGTCACCGGCACGCTTGCGCAGGCAATGGGCAGAAAAACACCTGCGCCGATGACGAAAATCCTTGCGATAATGGCGAACATGCAGATACCCTTCTTTCAATAACTAATTCACGTAAAACATGAATTTTTAATTGGCAAGGACGAATAATGAACACTCCCACACTCCTGCCTGACCGGACACGCCTCGTCTGCCGCGTCTTGAAATGGCTCGCACTCCTCATCCTCGTCCTGATAGTGGCAGCCTATTTCCTGATGGATGTTTCAACCTCCATCCTGGATTCGGCCTGGGAGGGCCTTCAGCCGCATGTCCGGGAGGACGTCTCTTATTCCGGGGGAAAGAAACTGCTCCTGCATGTCCTGGCAGCGGTCGGCTATTTCAGCCTCACCCTGATCGTCATCGGCGCTGCGCGTGTCTTCAGCGTGTTCCAGAAAGGCGTGGTATTTGCGCCCGCCGCTGTCCGGGCAGTGCGCTTCCTGGGCCTGACCATTTTCCTGTTTGCTGCCGTGCAACTGATCCTGCCTACGCTGATGGTGCTCGGCCTGACCTATGACAATGGACCGGGCAACCGGGCACTCACACTTGGAATCAATTCCAATACCGTCATCTTGTTGATGATTGGCGCGGTGGTCCTGGTAATCGGTCAGATCCTGACTCAGGCGACCGACATCGCCCATGAAAACGAGCAGTTCATCTGATGGCCATCATTGTCCGCCTCGATGTGATGCTTGCCTTGCGCAAGATGAAGTCCAAAGAACTGGCCGCGGCAATCGGTATTTCGGAGCAGAACCTGTCGCAGCTAAGACAGGGACACGTCAAAGGCGTGCGGTTCGAGACGCTGGACAAGATCTGCGCCGCGCTGGACTGCAAGCCGGGCGATATACTGGACCGGGACGAGGACCAGTCGCGAAATCCCGTCCGGATTTTGGGCACCGACGGAAAAAAGCGATGACGATCAGAGCATTGTGGCTCGAATTAACGTTTCGGAAATGACGAAAACTTCATTCGGAGGTATAAGCGTGGTCGATGGTCACCAGCGCGAAAGCCTTTCCCTGGGGGGCAGGGATACTGCTCCTGCTAGCGACGGTGACAGCCGCCGCAGCAGGAGCAGTGATTTCGGGCGGCAGCTCCGACCCTTGGTACGCTGCGCTCAGCAAACCTTCCCTAACCCCACCCGACATTCTGTTTGCCCTTGTCTGGCCAATTCTGTTCGTACTGATGGCGGCAGGCGCCCTGCTGGTACTGGACCGGGCCGGTTCATTTGAACGTGCCGTCAGCCCGCTCGGGCTGTACTATTCGATGCTGGTGTTCAATGCGGGCTGGAGCCTTGCATTCTTTGGCATGAACGAGGTCGCGCTGGCGCTCGGCATTCTGGTGGCGCTTTGGCTGTTGATCGTGGCCATGATGCAGGACTTCTGGCGCTATTCGCACCTCTCCGCCTTGCTGCAAATCCCTTATCTGGTCTGGATCAGTTTCGCCGGATACCTCAACGCCTATATCCTTTTCACGAATTGAGGCGCGCGACCAATTCGTCTCGAGTCAGACTGAAATCCGACGCCACCCAGCTCTGCTCCAATGTGCGCAGGACTGCGCCGACATCCGGACCGCTAAGCCCTGCTGCAAGGGCATCTGCGCCGCCCAGCGGAAAGTCCGGCTTCTGCCAGTCGACTGCCGCTGCCTTGATCGTCGTCAGGGCATCCGCTCCAGAAACCTGCGCGGCCTCAATCAATGCGCGGTCCAGCACAGCACGTGGGCCAAAGTGGTAAAACAGACGGCGCAGTGCGTCTGCCTGGACGCCAAGAACATGAGTTAGCGCAGGGTCGGCCCACTCGGCCAGTCGGCTGGCCTCGGCATTGGATAGCCGCAGATGCGCCGTGACACTGGTCACATCGCGGGCGCGACGGGGAAGCATGGCCATCAAGCGCTGCAACGGATCTGGCCCAAGGCCGGCCCCCTGCTCCACCGAAACAAGAGATGGTAATTCCGATGCGTTCGCGCCCGGCAACACAGCTCCCAGCACGCCCGTCTCTTCCATGGCCAGCATGGCTTCGGACGGATCGGGCGCTTCCATCAGGCGTTTCAATTCCTTCCATATCCGCTCGGAAGCAATCTTTGCGAGTCCATCCTTTTGCCGCTCACACGCAGCAAGCCCCTCCGCATCCATGCCCGCGCCATACCAGGCATTGAAGCGGAAGAAGCGCAGGATGCGCAGATAGTCCTCGCGCAGGCGCTGGTCTGCGTCGCCAATGAAGATCACCCGCCCATCAATGGCATCCTGCACCGAGTTCGGCACGATCTCATGCAGGCGGCCATCGGCGGCGGCGTAGATGGCATTGAGACGAAAGTCGCGGCGCTCAGCGTCCTCGGCCCAATCCTCGGTGAAGGCGACCACGGCGCGACGGCCATCGGTCTCGACATCGCGGCGCAGGCTGGTGATCTCGAAGGGGCGACCCTCGCAAATTGCGGTGATGGTGCCATGTTCCAGCCCAGTCGGGATGGCACGAATGCCAGCGGCTTGCAGCGCGGCGATGGTTTCATCCGGTTTCAGTTGGGTCGCAATATCGATGTCATCGACCGGCACGCCGCGCAGTTCGTTGCGCACACAGCCGCCGACGAAGCGCGCGCCACCAGGACGCGCCACTTCCAGCGCAGCCATCACGGCGCGTGTGCCCGGCCAGTCCAGCCAGCGCGCGGTCGTCAGGTCAGTCCGTGTCATCGTCCGGCCGCACGATCTCCGGTGTGTCGGCATCGGGGTCCGGGGCCAGGATCACCGGCTCTTCCTCCCGGCGCGCGGCATCTTCGGTATCCGGCGCCGTGGCGCGGATCTCGCCGGCATCATGGATATCCGTGCCGGGCCCGGTCGCGCCCGTGGCGGAACGGATACTGTCTCGCTCGCGCGGCACGCCGACATTGGTGACATCATGAACGCATGGATAATCGCGGGCCGGGATCAGCTTGCCATTCTCCATACGGGCCGGCTCGTGGCAGATGTCGCGTTCTTTCGGCTCCATCAGGATCAGAACGAACCAGGCCACGGTCGCAAGGCCAATGCCGCACAGGAACAGGATATTGATGGGCCATTTGCGTTTGCCCTCCTGCTCTGCATTCGATGTTGCCAGCAGGTAGAGCCCGAACACGATGAACGGGATCGAGAAGATGAATAGCTCAAAGACGATGCGTCCGGCCAAGGTAGGGTTCCCTCCAGTTGTTACACCTTAGATAAGGCGCGGATGGATTGAACAAACCCCTAAAACCGGGCTGGATCAATCGTCGTACAGTGTATAATACAGTTTCCGGATAATCCCGGCGGTCACGCCCCAGATACGAAACCCGCCATGCGGCATCTCGTAGAACTGGCGTTCCTTGCCCCGATAAACCGCTCTGCCGACCTGATGATTGGCAATGTTCATCAGGAAATCGAGCGGTGTTTCGAACACGTCCGCGACTTCGGTCGGGTCGGGTTTGGGCTCGAAATCGGCGGGCAGAATTCCCACGACCGGCGTGATCCGAAACATGGTGCCCGTGACATAGGGTGCGCCGCGACCCAGCACCTCCACCTCTGCCGGGTTCACGCCGACTTCTTCCTCGGCCTCGCGCAGGGCAGCGGCGACTTCGTCCACGTCAATCGGATCGATCTTGCCACCCGGAAAGGCGACCTGTCCGGCATGATTGGCCATCGTGTCCGGGCGCAGGGTGAGCAGCGCGGTCGGACCGGATTTGCGCGGGATGACGCCAAACAGCACCGCCGCCGGGCGGATTACCGCCAGTTCTTCCGGCGTCAGGAAATCGAGGTCGCCATATTCGGTCAGCCGCCCTTCGCCATGGGGCGGATCAAGCCGGTCTGAGACCCGCGTCAGGAAATCGTCCAGCCCGTTCCAGCTCATGCCGGATCAGGCCGCCGGACCGAGAGGAAAGAAGACACCCTGGCTCCACACGCCCAGAGTATCTGATCCGTCGGGTGCAGGTTCTGCCATATTGGCCAATTCGTAGAAGACCGGCCGGGCAAGTTTGGCTTCGAGCTGTCCGCGCACCAATACATAGGGGGAAGGCTCTCCGGTCTCGGGATCGGTCTCGACGCGCAGCGGCGCATCCGGCCCTGCCAGGGTCACATCGCCCAGATTGGTCACGAAGGCCAGCGTCTGTTGTGGTCCGGCTTCGCCAGCCCGCTCGACGCGCACAGCAAGGAACGGCGCATCGACCACGTGGACGATCACTTTTTCGTAGGGCGTGACCAGCCAGATCTTGCCGTCGGGATCCTGTCTTAGAATGCGGGAAAACAGCTTCACCAGCTTTTCGCGATTGATACGGCCGCCCTCATGCCACCAGCTGCCATCGGCGCGGATTTCCATGTCGATGTCTGCCGTGCGGTCCGGATTCCACAAATGGACGGGGGGCAGCTTGCCCTCTACCTTGCCATCGGGAAGGATCGCTTTAAGCGTCTCTTCGAGACTGATTGTGGTTGTGGCACTGGAATTCACGTTTTGCTCCGCCATGATCCGGCCTTAGACATAGGTTTGTTTATTCAGATCGAAAACCCGGAGGCGCCCTTTTGATGGCCGATACTGACCAGGTAAGTGATGCAATCATCGCAGAAGCCGAATCCGCCGCCGAGACGCTGGCGCAGGTGAAAGCTGAAATTGCGAAGGCGGTATTCGGACAGGACCGCGTGGTTGAGCTGGCGCTCGCGGCCGTACTGGCCGGGGGCCATGCCCTGCTGATCGGCGCGCCGGGCCTGGCCAAGACACGGCTGGTCGAAGCGATGGGCACGGCACTGGGCCTCGCCAACCAGCGCATCCAGTTCACTCCGGATTTGATGCCATCCGACATTATCGGCTCTGAAGTGCTGGACGAAAGCCCGAGCGGGCAGCGCACGTTCCGCTTCCTCAAAGGGCCGATCTTCACCCAGCTACTGATGGCCGACGAGATCAACCGCGCCAGCCCGCGCACGCAGTCCGCCCTGCTTCAGTCGATGCAGGAGCACCATGTCACCGTGGCCGGTGTGCGCCATGACCTGCCCGCGCCTTTCCATGTTTTGGCGACGCAGAACCCGATCGAGCAGGAAGGCACCTACCCCCTGCCCGAAGCCCAGCTGGATCGCTTCCTGCTGAAGGTCGATGTGAACTATCCCGACCTCGACACCGAGCGCCGCATCCTGATCGAGACGACGACCGGCGACGATGACGTGGTGCGCCCGGCGCTGGACGCCGACCGGCTAATCGCGCTGCAAGGCCTCGTGCGTCGGATGCCGGTGGGCGAGAAGATCGTCTCGGCGATCCTCGGCCTGGTGCGAGATGCCCGGCCGGAACAGACAAGCGACGAGCGCGTCAAGCGGCTGGTGGATTGGGGGCCTTCGCCCCGTGCCGGTCAGGCGCTGATGCTGGCTGCACGGAGCCGCGCGCTCTTGAGGGGCCGTCTTGCGCCGAGCATCGAGGATGTCGAAGCGCTCGCAGAACCCTGCCTCGGCCACCGGATGGCGATGCGCTACGACCCGACCGGCGAGGCACCGAGCCTGACAGATCTGATCAATGACCTTGCGCGGAAGGTTTCGTGATCAGTGCGTAGGCTATTGGGCTTTGGTTCAATTCTCGTTTCCGCGGTCGCGTGCTCAGGCGCGGTACCCCCCCTGACAACGCAGGGGGCTCAAGACTGTGCCGTCGCCAAGTTGAACACCATTGTGACCTACCGATTGATCGTTCAGGAGGGATTGGATGAGGATGGTGAACTCAGAAATCGAAGTCTTCCTGGGCTCGAAGCCGAGATTGAGAGCTACATCGATGCACTGAAAGAGATGGAAGCCCAATCAAATGGATCCTTCTCAACAAAGGATTTTGTGCAGACCCTGTTCGATAAAATGGATCAAATTGGAAGCGATTCAGTAGCTAACGCATTCTATGCTGCAACCTGCGAGTTGCCGCTGTGACTCCCGCCGCCGATCTACGTTCTGAGGCTGAAAGCCTTGCCCGCCAATTGCCCGGTCTGAACTTCAAGGCCGAAGCGAGCGAAGCCGCGCATATCGGGTCGGCTGGCCGACGCCGCGCGGGCACGGGCGAGCATTTCTGGCAGTATCGGCGCTATGCGCAAGAAGACGCGGCCGACCGGGTCGACTGGCGCCGCTCCGCCAAGGGCACGGAATTGTTCGTACGCGAAACAGAACTGGAAACCGCGCGCACGGTGCTGTTCTGGAGCGATGATGCACCGGGTTTCCGCTGGAAGGGCAAGGGCGACTTGCGTACCAAGGCCGAAGAAGCCCAGCTCCTGATGCTGGCCATCGGCATCATGATGTCGAAGGATGGCGAACGGATCGGCATGCTGGGCGCGGGCCGGACGGCCAGCTTTGGCAAGAAGGCCGTGGCGCGGCTCGCCGAAGACCTTGAGCGCGGCACACATGGCCAATTCCCCTCCCCGCCGAAATCAGCGGCAACGATTATTCTGGCATCTGACTTTTACGCGCCGCTCGCCGAGTGGCAGGCCCGCCTTGCGCCGCTTGCCGCGAAATGCCCGGAAGGCGTGCTGCTGGCGATCTCGGCACCCATCGAGGAGCGCTTTCCCTTTGAAGGGCGGACAAAGCTCAGCCGCCCCGGCGGGGAGGGCGACCGCATCCTTGGCCGGGCCGAGACGATGCGCGAGGCCTATCTGCGCCGCTTTGCCGAACAGCGGGACGGATTGCGCAGACTGGCCACGCAAATGGGCTGGCGGCTGGTGACGCATACAGTCGGAACGTCCAGCCTTGAAGGCGCCGCCCGGCTGAAGGCGCAGGTCGAGACGTTCGGGGCCAAGGCATGACCTCGCTCGGCCCATTCCTGCTCGGCGCGCCGTGGGCGCTTGCCGCTTTGGCCGCGCTGCCAATCATCTGGTGGATCCTGCGGGCAACGCCCCCTGCCCCACGTCATGCGGAATTGCCGTCGCTACAATTGCTCGACGGGATCGAGCCGCAGGAAGAGACGCCCGCGCGCACGCCCTGGTGGGTCTGGCTGATCCGTACGCTGGCGATTGCCGCCGCGATCCTCGGCCTGTCCCAACCCGTCTATGCACCGGGCGCGCAGACCGAGACCGTGGAAGGCACCGGCAGCTTGCTGATCGTGGTCGACAATGGCTGGCCGTCCGCCCCGCGCTGGCCGGACCTCGTCAATGCCGCGACCGCAACGCTGGACACGGGCAATCGCGACGCGCCGGTCCATCTGTTGCTGACCGCGCCGCAACAATTCAATCCCGACCCGGCCGAGCGTATTTCCCGCGCCGACATGGGCAAGCGCCTGACCTCGCTGAGGCCGCAGGCCTGGGCCCCTGACCGTTCCGATGCGTTGCGGCGGTTGAATGACTCAGGTTTCAAGCCTGACCGCATCTTCTGGGCAAGCGACGGCTTGCAGGGCAAGGACGGCCAGGCCTTTGCCGCGGAGCTGTCAAGTTTCGCGCCGCTGACCGTCTATGCCGCAGCGCCGACGGGCCCGGTCGTGATTTCCGGCATTCGGTCGCACGCCCGCCGCGCTTCCACGCGCGGCATCGCAACCGGATATGTATCTGCCATGACGATTGATGGTTCAGCCCTCGCGACTGCGCCCCTGGAATTTGCCGATGGGCAGACCGAAGCGGCCGCCGAGTTTACCATCCCTGCCGCAGCACTCGCCCGCGTTGCCCGGTTCAGCGTCACAGGCCAGCAAGGCGCAGGTACGGTCTGGCTATGGGATTCGGCAGATCGGTCGCGCCGGGTCGGCCTCGTCGATGCGGGCAGCACGGCCCAGCCGCTGCTGTCGGACATGCACTATATCCGCAAGGCGCTGGAACCGTTCGCGACGATATCCGAAGGCAGTATCGAGAACCTTGTGGCCGCGTCCCCGGATGCAATCATCCTGAGTGATATCGGGCAGATCCTGCCGCAGGATGCCGAATTGCTGCATGCCTGGGTCGAGGAAGGTGGTGCGCTAATCCGGTTTGCCGGTCCGCGCCTCGCCGCGCAGGGCGATGACCTGCTGCCGGTTGCGCTGCGCCGGTCTTCTCGCGCGCTCGGCGGAGCGCTGGCTTGGGATGAGCCGCAAGCCATGGCAGCGTTCCCGGAGACCTCCCCCTTTGCAGGCCTGCCCATTCCCGGTGACGTGCGCATCAAGCAGCAAGTGCTCGCGCGGCCGGGGCCGGAACTCGCATCGAAGACGTGGGCGCGACTGGCAGATGGCTCTCCGCTGGTGACCGCCGACATGCGCGGCGATGGCACACTGATACTGTTCCACACAACCGCCGGGCCGGACTGGGCAGATCTTGCCTATTCCGGCACGTTCTCGCAGATGCTGCGCCGGTCGATTGCAGCCGGACGTGGCGAATCCGTCGGCGATGCGGAGGGGGCTTACGCCCCTTTCCTGACCCTGGACGGCTATGGGCGCCTGTCGGCCGCGGGGGCCAATGCCGCGCCCTTGAAGGCCACCGATTTTGCAACGACCGAACCGTCTGAAGCTCACCCACCGGGGCTCTATCGTGGGCCAGCCGGATCGCGCGCCCTGAATGCGGGTGCCGGCAAGCGGCCGGAGCTGATCGCGAACTGGCCAATTTCGGCTCGTCTGCTGGGCGATGCCGAGGCCCGGTCGTTGCGCCTTGCAGGGCCGTTGCTGACCCTTGCTGCCGTATTGCTGGCGCTGGACCTTTTCATCGCCCTGTTCGTGGCCGGACGGCTGCGCCGGTTTGGCAAGGGCGCAGCGATGGCATGTGTGGTGGCTGGTGGCGCGCTGGTCTCGGTGCCGACACCAGATGCGGCGGCCCAACCCTTCCAGTATGAATTGTTGCCGGACGGCACCTATCGCCGGGTGGACAATAATCCGCAGACGATCCGACTGCCGTCCAACGGAAACGCGACCCAGAAGGAGATCGACGCGGCGCTGGAGATGCGCCTGGCCTATGTGGAAACACCTGACCGTTCACTCAATGCGCGTACGCGCGCCGGCCTGTTCGGTCTGTCCAATATCCTGCGCCTGCGTACGTCCGTCGAACCGGCTGATCCCCATAGTGTCGATCTGGAGGCCGACGCACTGGAGCTGTACCCGCTGATCTATCTCAACATACCCGACTCCATGCCGCCGCTGTCGGACACTGCGATTGCCCACCTCAATACATACCTGCGCTCTGGTGGGGCGCTGGTGATTGATACGCGCGCAGGCGGAACGATTGGAACGCAGACCGATGTGACTCGCCTGGAGACCTTGCTGGAAGGGCTTGATGCACCGCCCTTGCAGACGGTGGGCGAAAACCATGTTCTGACGCGAACCTTCTATTTGCTGGACGACTTTCCGGGGCGCTATGCGCAGCGCAATCTCTGGATCGAGCAGGCGGGCGATGCCAGTGCACCGCGCGGCGACGGCGTTTCACGCCTCATTATCGGCGATGCCGACTGGGCTTCGGCCTGGGCCGTGGATGAACAGGGCCGCGACCTCTATTCCGTGGACGGCGGAGCGCAACAGCGTGAAATGGCGAGACGCTTCGGCGTGAATCTGGTCATGTATGTGCTGACTGGAAACTACAAGGACGACCAGGTGCACATCCCGGCTCTGCTGGAACGTCTCGGCAATGGCGACGAAGATCAGCTGGATGAAAGTCCGGTCCGCCTGCCGACCCGCATTCCCGATGGAGGGCCGCAATGATTGACGCGACGCGCCTCGGCTTTGAGCCCTTTCTTGGCTGGCCGATCCTGTGGGCAGTCGTGGCGCTTGCTGCGCTGGCATGGCTCGCTTATGCGTTTCTGCGCGGCAAGGCATGGCTGACACGAGGGCTGGCGCTGACTTTGCTGGCTGCGGCATTATCGAACCCCTCACTCGTACAGGAAGAGCGTGAGCCCCTGCCCTCGGTGGCGGCGATCATTCTCGACCGGTCCGAGAGCATGAGCGGCGGCCTCAGCGGCTTTCGCCGCGCTGAATGCTGAACTGGAAGCCGACCCATCCCTGGAAGTGCGCATCCTGGAAAGCGATCCGGGGGCGGATGGCACCAATCTCTATGGCGCGCTGGAAGGCCTGATGGCTGATGTGCCCCGCGACCGGATTGCAGGCGCCATCCTGATCACTGACGGACAAGTACATGACCTGCCGGAACCGGACTCGGACGAACGCCATATCGGCCCGTTGCATGGCCTGATCGTAGGCGATCCGAACCGGGGTGATCGGCGCGTGTCGATTGTCGATGCACCGGACTTTGGCATTGTTGGCGAAATGGCTGAATTGGTCGTGCGAGTGGATGATCCCGGCCTGCCAGAGGGTCGGCAGGTGGAGATTGAGCTGTCGGTCAATGGCGGCACGCCGCGCCGGATGAATGTGACGCCCGGCGAAAATACGAGCGTACCGATCGAGATTGAGCGACGCGGAGAAAATGTCATCGTGGTCGAGACGCCAGAGGGGCGCGAGGAGCTGACACTGGCCAACAATCGCACGGCGGCGACCCTTTCTGGAGTGCGCGACCGGCTGCGCGTGCTGCTCGTCACCGGCAAGCCGAACCAGGCCGGCCGGGTCTGGCGCGACCTTCTGAAATCGGACCCGTCGGTGGACCTTGTTCATTTCACCATCCTGCGCCCACCCTACAAGCTGGACTATACGCCAACCGAAGAGCTCGCCCTGATTGCCTTCCCGACCGAGGAATTGTTCGAGGAGAAGCTGGAAGAATTCGACCTCATCATCTTCGACCAGTATGAGCGCCGGGGCGTGATCACCCAGTCCTACCTCGCCAATATGTCCCGCTATGTGACCGAGCGGGCGAGCCGTTTGCCGGGCCAGGCAGCCTTGCGCGCTCACCGCTGGCCTCAGTGCTGCCCGCCTCCCCTACGGGCGATATCTATACTGGCGAATACACGCCGGAGCTGACCGAGCCGGGCAAGCGCCACGCCGTGCTGGCCAGCCGCGAATGGGGCGGCTGGATGCGCTATGTCGATGCCGAGGCGCAGGCCGGGGATGTGCTGATGAGCGGGCCGCGTGGCAAGCCGCTGCTGATCGTGGACCGGGTGGGCGATGGCCGCGTCGGTATGCTGATGACCGACCAGATCTGGCTGTGGGCGCGCGGGCATGATGGGGGCGGACCGTTTGCAGAACTGATGCGCCGGGTGGTCCACTGGATGATGAAGGAGCCGGAGCTGGAGGAGCGCAAGCTGAACCTTGTGGCCGAAGGCGATACAGCGCGCGTGGAACTGCGTACGCTGCTGGACTCGGCGCCGCCGCTGGTGGTCGAGACGCCGGAAGGCAGCTTCCTAGAGCCGCAATGGCGTCAGGACGGGCCGGGCCGGTTCGTGGCTGAAGCGCCGATTGACCAGCTGGGCCTCTATCGCGCCGAAGCGGGGGGGCTGGAAGCGGTCGCCCTGAATGGGCCGGCCAATCCGAAGGAATATGCAGACCTGCAATCCACAACCGAAGTCCTGCAGCCTTTGGCAGATGCGACCAGTGGCGGTGTCTTCCGCCTCAATGCCAGCGGTACGAATTTGCCGGACATTCGGCGCACCAGCGCGCGGGGAAATTCGGCGGGCGGCAACTGGCTTGGCCTGCGCGAGCGCGGTGCCTATGCGGTGCGGTCTTCGTCCAGCCAGCCCCTGTTGCCGGGGGTGATTGCGGCGGCGCTGCTAATTGGCCTGCTGCTGCTCGCCTGGCGACGTGAAGGGCGGTGATCTAGGGGATCGCCACGCCGATCACGGCACCGACAGCGAGGCCTGAGCGGGCAAACTCTGTGATCACGCCCTGATTTATCTCGCGGGCGAAACTGTCCGCATCGGATATGTCGTAGCGCGCGTAGAGGCCGATTTCGGCCTGCTGGCCAAGTGGCCTTGCCGCGCCCAGTTCGAGGCCCGCATAGGACCGGTCGCCGGACTCGTCACCGGCATCGACAAAGCCCGCGCGGGCAAAGGCGTAGGTATCCCATGCGCCAGATTTCCAGGAGGGGCCGGCGGAGACTTCGGCGCCGAAATCGCCCAGCGTGGCATCGTGAAACACGGCGAGCGCCGGGCTGTAGGGCAAGTCGGACGTGAAGCTTGCGGCAAGCTCCAGGCTTTTTTCATCCTCTGTTCCCGGATAGGTCAGCCAGCTTGCCGTCAGGTCCACGACGCCGCCCTGGGTGTCGAACTGGTAGCCGATGAAATAGTCGGTCTCGTCCGCAAAGGCTGCCTGGTCTGCGCCGATTGGGGTCAAGCGATAGAGGCCGCCATAGAGCGTGCCATGCGCGCCGGTTGTCTCCAGCAGGAGTTCGGATTCCAGTGTCAGCGGGCCGATTTGTTCGCCGCGATCATGGAGCCCGCTGGAAATGGCCGCCTCGCCGATGAGCCGTGTTTCCGCGAGGCTTTCGGTCACGAAGACACAAGCGCTCGCAGCAAGCAGGTTCAGTTTCAGCATGGCAGGCCTCCGTCATTTTCCCCAGTCCTGACGCAAGCAGGCGGGGCGGACAAGGCGGCTGAGGCAAGCCAGCGAAAAATTATTCCTTATGCGAATTATAGTCACTTTCACTTGCAAGATGACTCAGCCCCCTCAGAAGTAAAGCGGGTGAATTTCCGCAATGAAATCCGAGACCTGCACGGCGTGACCCGCCCACGGCGCGGGGGCTCGGGTGACGGCATGGTGATGCCGCCTTGTGGCGGATTACGCATTTGGCACCGCCCCCTTGATCAGGAGATTTCAGAGCTTGCCGCCTGCGCCGGTGACCGGAGACGCGGATCCGCGCCCCGGCAAACGGGTTCAAATTTCACGAGAAGTCAGGACGTGTCGGGCCAGTCCGCGACGGCGCGGCTGACAAGGCCCGGCAGGGCGCTGGCCACGCTGCCCAGCTCTGCGCCGAGGCGGAAATTGCCGGCGCTGGGCGGGCAGACGGGGCGCG